>NZ_CAXUTH020000002.1:0-258571 GCF_964254345.1 Phenylobacterium sp. LjRoot97 | reverse complement strand
CGTCGCGACGAGCTTGGGATGCTGAAAGGGCAGGAAGACGCGCGGCATGGTCGGCGCCACGTACTGCTGACTTCGTCCCTTGCCCTCGCGCGCCATGGGAACCTCCTGGGGTCGCCGGGAGTCGAGTCGTGAAGGAGGCCAGCGGCTCCATGATCAAGTCTAGCGACTTTCACTACATCGGTCGGGAGGACGGCGAGCCGATCGACGAGGCCCGGCACTTCTATCGCTGCCAGGCCTGCGGCCAGTCGGTCGACAAGCGCGACCTAGGTCAGGTGTTTCACCACGAAGAGCGCGGCCATCTGTCCCTCCCCGGCCTGGCACCGCCATCGCCCGGAGCGTCCGGGGCCCGCCGGTAATGGCGACTACGAAGGGACGATGACGGTTGTCCGACTCCTCGGCGTGGGCGAGGTCAAGGACCGGGCCTAGGCGCGAGGCCCTGCGCGGCGCCGCTTCACAATGACCTCCGCCCGGCTCTGGGCGGCTGTGTCTGACCACTTATCCACTCGGCCCTGAATATCTTTGATCTCGGCGGCGCTCGCCTTGGCGAGCCACTCGTTCAGCAAGTCGTTCGGCTCTATCGGCCGCAATCGTCCCGGCATGTTTCCCCTCCCGCCCGGGGAATGGCCCGCTCAGCCAAGGGGGTTGAAGAGCGGGCCGCTCGCCGCAGCCATGATCAACGCTGCTCCCCCGAGCCGTGACCGCTCTGAGGTGAGCGCAATGATCTGAGCCCCAATCATTTACACTGTCAATGATCTGTAAATTCCCAGGGTTCAGTGGACGCCCCGAGCCTCAGGGTCCTGGAGAAAGCAGCCGGGCCAGGAGAGCGTGACCGCCGGTTTCAGCCCCTCTTCATCGGTCAACATCGGACAACCGGCCGGGCCGGGTCAACGCCGACAGGGCGTTCTGCCTGGGCAAAACGGACATCATCGGTCGGGATCGGTCGGCAGTTCGACGGGCTCTCTCACCGCAAAAATGCACTGAAATCGTTGATGAAATGGGCGTCACAGTAACACGTCCCACTTTGCGTCCCAACTTGCGCGACTGCTCGCGCCCTGGCCCATGCGTACCGCCGCGCGGTACATTTTGCTTGACCTCCGTACCGGGGGGCGGTACATTCCTCCGCATTGGAGGATGGATGATCCAGGGCTTTGAGGACGAGACGACGAAGGAGGTGTTCGAGGGACGTGTGCCTCGTCGCTTTCCGACCAACGTCTTCCAAGCCGCCCGCCGGAAGCTCCTGCAACTGGACGCCGCCGCCGTGGTTGAGGACATGCGCATCCCACCAGGGAACCGGCTCGAAGCGCTCCAGGGCGACCGGGCCGGTCAATGGTCCGTTAGAGTCAATGACCAATACCGGATCTGTTTCATCTGGGGGCCACGAGGCCCCGCCAACGTGGAGTTCGTCGACTACCACTGACCCGCTGGGTAGCGGGTCATAGATTGAGGAACTGGATAGATGCCTCACGATTATACCGCCTTCGCCGCTCCCGCCCCTCACCCGGGCGAACACATCCGAGAGGACTACCTCCCTGCCTATAATCTGACCCCGGGGCGACTAGCCCGCGCCATGGGCCTTGGGAACGCCCGCCAGCGCATAGAGCGCCTAGTCCGCGGGCAGCAGGACATCACGGCCGACACCGCCCTCCGCTTGGGCCGGGTGTTCGGAACGACCCCAGACTTTTGGCTAAACCTGCAAGCGACCCACGACCTGTCCGTGGCGGCGCTTGCGAACCGAGACGCCATCGAGGCGATCCAGACGCTAGAAGTGGCTTAGGAGAGGCATGTCGATCATCCTGACGCTGACGCGGCCGCCGCCGCGAGCCCAGGCATTCCGCTAACCGACTGCATGTGCTGCGGCGAGCCCGCCGGCGGCCCGATCGTCTCTTACGACCTGAATGTTGAGGGTGCGACGGTGCGTGCGCTCTTCCACCGCGACTGCGCTTTCGCCATGGCGCAGCGCATCGTCTGCGACGCCTCGCCGAACCGCCGCAGGGAGTGGATGAGAAACGATCGCTAAATACGACACCGCCTCCGCGGGTGCGTGCGGAGGCGGTGGTACTCTCTCGACGCCGGGGCGGTGGCGGCCGAGACCAAGACGCCCTGCTGAACAGCATAGGCTGGAGCAGAAACGGTCCGCCCAGCGAGAGGGTTCCCTCGGACCGCTCCCCAGCGACCACTGGCTGCATCAGGGCCTAACGAGCGCGGGTGCGCCGCTCTCCCGGAAGCGTCATCCTTGACCCATGGACCATGCGGCAGAGCATCTGGTGGAGCACTGAGGATGAAGCGACTAGCGGAGTCCAAAGAACCAGAGCACCGCCAGAATGACGACGACGAGGCCTACGATATAAATCAGACGGTTCATGAGGCGCGTTCTCCTGTGACTTCAGCAACGCGCTCGCCCGCTCCGCCGTTCCTGCAGAAGCTACGCCTTCGAAACAGTGCCAGGAGAAGTCGTCCGGCCGAACTCCTGCGAGCCGCTCTTAACAGGAACCGGCAACGCGAGCCTGAGTTTTGGCCCCCATTGGGACCGTCAAAACGGTTCGCTACAGTGAGGAGATGAGCGATGGCGACCACCGCAAAAGCCAGTTCGGCCAAAACCGCTTCCGGCAAATCCAGTTCGGCCCGCAAGAGCTCAGGCCGCCGCCGCCGGACGGGCCGCCGTGACCCGCTGGCGATCCGCCTGCTGAAGGCCGACCATCGTGAAGTCGAGGCCTGGTTCGACGAGTACGAGCAACTTGAGGACGACGCCGACAAGCTGGCGCTGTTCACGAAGATCGCCACCGCGCTTAAGGTCCATACTCAGATCGAAGAGGAAATCTTCTATCCGGAAGAGCGCGGCGACGTCGAAGAAGACATGCTCGACGAAGCCTATGTCGAACACGACGGCGCCAAGAAGCTGATCGCCGAGATCGAGGCGATGCAGCCTGGCGACGACCTCTATGACGCGAAGGTCAAGGTGCTCGGCGAGTACATCAAGCACCATGTCAAAGAAGAGGAACAGCCCGGCGGGATCTTCGCCCAGGCGAAGAAGGGCGACGAGGACCTCGAGGCGATGGGTGAACGTCTCAAGGCTCGCAAGGAAGAGCTGATGAGCGAATTGGCTCCTGCCAAGGCCAACTGAACCCAAGACGAAGACGCAAAAGGCGCCGTGCGGTACACGGAGGTTCGCAAACCCTAGTTGCGGCCTCCGTGACTCGTCGTGGACGGATGCCGGATCGATCAGTCGCGGCAGGACTGATGTTCGGAGCGGCTGCTTAGGCTGGCGGGGGGCAGCAGCTGCCGCCTAAACTAGTTCAGCGGCTTCAGAGTGCGTGGAGACGCAAATATCCCCAGCCAACGCTCCCCGCACCACAGTTCGCATCCAAACAAACTATCGGCGCGGAAAATGGCGGCGACCGCCTGCTCATCGGTCTCGAAGTCCAACTCCACTTCACCGTCGACGAAACCTAAGGGGTCGAGGACCAGGATTGAATAGGTGTTCACAGGTCGGCCGGGCGCAGCTGCCCCCACGCGTTTTGCACGAGCAAGAGGCACTCTCGCCCCGCGGCCAGTTCCATCGCCCGGATGCGCCGACCGGCCTGTTCAGCCTCTTGGCTCGAAGCGAAACGTCCCCAACGGCCCCCTTGACCCAGAAGGCTCCAACGATCGGCGAAGCGGATCACGGCTAGTTGTGCGACGTGCATGGCTTGATGCTCCTTCCAGAGCAAAACCTGCCCCCTACAGGCTCTCGCCGCATTCGCATTTGTTACGGCCCACAGGAGCGCGTTCTACTCGGCGACCACAGCAACAATTGGCACATCTGCGGCCGGATACTTGCGCCAGCCTATCGGCCGCGAATGGACGCTCTCCTCCCTGCAACCGGTCGAACCGGCCCGGACCGATGGATCACCGGTCGTGGCGACTCCTAGCCGGCGCCTTTACGGGGCGGCGGTTCGCAGCGATCCAAGGACGCCGCCAACCTGATCAGCAATCCCTCGGGCCGCCAGACCTGTTCAAGCCGGCCATCCAACTGCGCCACCGTCGCCCGCGTCAGCCGGCTGCCGAAACCGACCGCCTCCGGCGGCGCGTCCACCGCCGGCCCGCCGCTCTCCTCCCAAAGGAGCTCCAGCTCCCGATTGCGCACGCGGGTCTCGATCTTCACGCGACCCTGCGGCACGGAAAGCGCGCCGTACTTCACCGCGTTGGTGGCGAACTCGTAGATCAGCATGGCGAAGGAGGTCGCGGCCTCCCCTGTCAGCGCAAAGTCAGACCCTGCCACCTCAAGCTGGCCATCGGCCGCGCGCTGGTAAGGCGCCATGATCGCGTGGATCAGCTGATGCAGCGGCGCGACCTCGGCGCCCTCGCCATCCAAGCGCATCGTCAGCGAATGGGCGGCCGCCAATGCGGCCAGCCGCTCCTGAAGATCCGCGGCCAGTGCGGCACGGTCGCCGGCTTCGCGAGCGCTGAGACGCACCATTCCGCTCGCCAGGCTGAATAGATTGCGGACCCGATGGTCGACCTCGCGCAGCAACAGGTTTTGCCGCTCCAGCGCCTGCTTGCGATCGGTCACATCGATCCCGATGCCCACACGGGTGGAATCGGAGAGTTTGATGTTCGCCCAGCTGGTCTCGATCGTCCGCCCGCCGAGCGTCCGCATCGGCGCATCGAACCACCCTGCAGGACAGTCGCGCATGTAGCCCGCGACCCGCTTTCGCAGCTCGCTGTCGGGAAACAGTTCGGCCATGAGATCGACGTCGCTCGAACCGTCCCAGCCCACCGCGCGCAAGAACTCTGCGTTGAATCTCAGCGCGCCGGTCGAAGGATCGAAGAGCTTGATCATCACCGGAATGTTGTCGAACAGGGCTTCGAACTGTTCCTTCTGCCGCCGCGCGTCCTGCTCGGCGCGCAGCCGTTCGAGCGCGAAGGCCAACTGTCTGGCGATGGTGAGCGCAAGGCTGACTTCTTCGTCGCCGAAGACGTGCGGCTCGGCCTTGTAGACCATGAACTTGCCGATGACGGCCCCGCCCGCTGTGAGCGGCACGAAGGCAAGCGAGCGTATTCCCTCGCCGAGTATCGTCGTCTTGAGCGCCTCAGGCTCGTCGGTCTCGATGATATCGCTTATGCAGATGGGCGCGGCGCCGGTTTGACCCGGCGCCCAGGGCGTATGGCCGTCTACCGCCCTTCGATAGCCTTCCGAGATCCCGCGCCAGGCGACAAAGCGCATCACGCCAGCCTGGTCGAACAACAGAACCGAAGCCCTCGGGCACCCCAAGGCACGTTCCAACGCCTCGAGCGCGGCTTCACAAATCTCGTCCTGATCGCTCGCGCGCAGCAGCCGATCGGTGAACTCATAGAGCGCCTGGAGCGCCTGCTGGGGAGCGGGCGGTGGGCGTTCAGTTGTCAGAACGCCAATGGGAAACTCACGAACAGGCACCCTCGTCTCCACCAATCGTCATGCTCATTGACGCCGCCCGCACCGCCGCTGCATTCACGAATGTTAATTAACGAGGCCCAAGCAGTCCCAGGGGAGACAAGGCGGGTTCAGCATTGCGAAGGCTCGTTCGGCCGAAAGGCTTTCACGCCTACGTCGGGAGCTCAGCCCCCGCTCGCCGGACCCGCGAGTCCGACGGGCGGCGCAAACAGTTTCAGCAGCGCCAGCCTCGGATCTGCCGGCTTCTCATAGAGCGGGGTCGCGCTGAATCGGGCTGGCACAACCTCCGCCGTGTAGCCGGTGAGAAAAGCGAAGCGGACCTGCCGTGCGGCGAGCGCATCGGCGATCGGGTAGCTCATTTCGCCGCTCAGGTTGATATTGAGCAGCGCCGCATCGAGATCACCGGCGGCAATAATCCGTAAGGCGTCCTCAATGCGGGGCGCCGGACCAAGGACGACCACGCCCGCGCGCTGAAGAAGTCCGACGACCTCCTGGGCGAGCAACCAGTCGTCTTCGACCACCAGCACGCGCCGCCCGGCCAGTGAGCCTGACGCATCGCCAATTTCCTGATTGCCCCAAGCCCGCATGCGCACCGCCGCAGCCATGGCCGCAATCGGCGGCGGCGGCATTCACCCATGTTAAGCCCGTGTGCGATCCGAGATCTCCACGGTCGGACAGGCGGGTTTGTAGTCGGAGATCGTTGCGAGGGTGTGGGGCTCGCGCAGGTGCGCCTTGCCGCCCTGCAACTCCAAAAGCTGCTCGCGGCGCAGCTGCTGCAAAATGCGGTTCACGTGAACAATGCTCAGGCCGCTGGCGTCCGCGAGGGTCTCCTGCGTCATCGGCATCGGGAAGTCCGTCTCGCTGGCGAGGCCGACAAGCATCAGCCGGTCGCGGATTTCCAGCAGCAGGTGGCAGAGGCGCTCATAGGCTGTCTGTCGCCCCAGCCGCATGATCTGGGCGAGCAGATAGGCCTCATCCAGGCTTGCCGAGACATGAAGGGCGTCGCGCAGTTCGCTATAGCGCGGGTCCTCGCCGGATATGGCTCTTTGAACCGGTCCGGCGTCCACGTACTGGACGGGGGTCAGGGCGACGACCGTCGACAGCGCCAGCGGGTTGGGCCGGGCGCAAACGCCAAGTCCTTCCCCGGGCAGCACGAAATTGAAGATCTGGCGGCGCCCGTCGGGCAGTATCCGAACCCTGGCGGCCCAACCCTTGAGGATGAATTTTGGGCGTCCGAGCACGTCGCGTTCGCTGACGATCTCGGTCCCGCCGCCGACCGGATTGAACGTCCGAGAGCGTGGCGAGCAATGCTTCGCCGGCCTCGCCCACGCGCGCCAAGGCCCCCAGGCGTCGACTGACGATGGCCGCCCTCGGTCTTGCCGGCGGGCGCAAGGCTACGTTCATGTCTTCCGCGCTGCAGGCGTCAGCGGAATGACGAGCTCGCAGTGCAGCCCGCCGGGCTCCAAACTGAACGCGGTTTCGGCGCCGAGTTGATAGGCGAGCCCCTGCTCGATCAACTGCCTGCCAAATCCCAGGCGAGCCGGATAGGTTTCGATGAGCGGCACGCCGCTCTCATGCCAATTCAGCTGCAGGCGATCCTCGTCGCCTGCAGGGACGACCTTCCAAATGACCGTGACGCGGCCATGGCCGGCCAAGGCGCCAAACTTGACCGAGTTCACGGCCAGCTCGTGCAAGGCCAGAGCCAGATACTCGGCGACCGGGCCATGCAGCCTCACCGCAGGCCCCGAAACCACCGCCTGGTCGCCCTCCTCGGTGTTCTGCAGCAGTTCCTCCCAGACCAGCTCCTCGACATCGAGCCCTTCATCCACACGACGCACCAGCGCCGATTGAACCCGAGCCAGTGCGTTCAGCCGGCCGTCGAAGTGGGAAAAGAAGCTGCCGAGATCGTGCGAGTTCTCCAGCGTGCGCCGCGCCAGCGATCGGACCATCGCCATCACGTTCTTCACGCGGTGCTGCAGCTCGGCGAGCAGCCAGGACGCCCGCAGCTCCTCGGCGCGACGCTCGGTCTCGTCCGCAACGACTCCCACGACCCGCAAGGGCCGGCCGCCCTCGTCGCGCAGGACCCTGAATCGCTTGACGATGAACCGCTCCTGACCATCGGGGCGATGATATCGGAAGGCGATCTCATGGTCGGTGAGCAACGGGTCGGTAAGCACCCTCTCCTTCATGCTCAGGAGATCTGCGCGGTCCTCTTCGTCGACGCCGAGCAACCATTCGGTCCAGAGCATGGCGCTCCGAACACCATAGATCTCGGCCGCGCGCGCCGAGAGGTTGAGCCAGCCCGTGGTCACATCGCGCTCGAAGGTGCCGAGCCCTGCGATCTCCATGGCAAGTTCCAGCCTCGCCTCGGTGGCGACGGGATCGTTCGCGGGATGCAATGCGCTGCTCGGCACGTTGAAGCCTTTCTCGCCACCCATTGGCCGAGGCATCGCCTTCAGTCGACGCCGCGCGGCGGCTGTTCGTTCAGCTAGTCTTGCCGAGACATACGCCCCGTACTCGCCCGGCGCCGCCTCATTTGATAAAGCGTGCTGCAGTCGGGAGCCGCTTTCGGGCGAACGCAGGACCGCTCCACCATTGGGATGAGCCAGCCGCCGGCGCCCGGCCCCACGTGCGTCCGCCCCTCTTTCTATAGTGAAGCTGAAACCCCGACGTTCCCGGCGGCCTTAACCTGCAGGATCACCAACGCCCCCGGCGTTGCATCCGGGACAGGGCGAGGCCGGATGCTGGTGAAGGAAGCCTCTTACAAAACCGACGCGGAGGCTGGCGCCCGGGGCAAGACCTCGGCTGACTCTGTTCTCGGGACGGTCAGCGCCCCAATGGAAGCCCGCTCGCAGCCCGCCCTACCGGACGGCGAGGGCTGGTGGTTCGAGCCCAAATGGGACGGCTTTCGCTGCCTGCTTGCTCGAGGCGCCACCGGGGTCCAGCTGCAGTCAAAGTCCGGCAAGGACCTCGTCCGCTACTTTCCGGAGATTGCAGCCGCCGCCAAGGTGTTGGCGCCGGGCCCTTACGTGCTCGATGGGGAGCTGCTCGCTGCGCGCGACGGCGCTTTCTCCTTCGAAGCGCTCCAGGACCGCCTGCACCCGGCCGAGAGCCGCATCCGGCGCCTGGCGGCCGAAGCTCCTGCCATGTTCACGGCGTTCGACCTCTTACAGACACCCGAAGCTGACCTCCGCGGTCAGCCGTTCGAGCGCCGCCGGGCCGAACTGGTCCAATTTCTGGCCCGGCACGCCAACCCCCGGTTCAGTCTGACCCACGGGACGCGCGAGCGCAGCACCGCGGACGCGTGGTTGGGCGAAACGGCCGTCGAAGGGGTTGTGGCCAAGCGCCTCGACGAACCCTATCGGCCGGGCGAGCGCGCCTGGGTGAAGGTGAAGCGCCGGCGGACTGCGGACTGCGTCGTCGGCGGGTTTCGATACGCGAAGAACTCGGGGCTGGTCGGCTCGCTGCTGCTGGGCCTCTACGATGAGCAGGGGCGGCTCAACCTCGTTGGCTTCGTCTCCGGCTTCGCAGGTCTGGACAAGACGGCGCTCACCGCGCGCCTCGAGGCGCTGGAGGGGCCGCCAGGCTTTACCGGCGCCGCGCCCGGCCCCAGCCGCTGGTCGACCGACCGATCGGCTGACTGGCGTCCCCTGCGCCCGGAGCTCGTCGTGGAAGTGGAGTTTGACCACGCCAGCGGCCATCGGATGCGTCACGGGGCGCGCTTCGTGCGCTTCCGGCCTGACAAGTCCCCCGAGCAATGCCGGATGGAGCAGCTCGATGTTTGACAGCGCTGAGCTCGCCCAGGGCGCCCGCTCCGATGAACGCGCAGCGCGCCTGAGCCGTTGTACCCTCACGAGCAAGGAGGCTGCGCCAGGTGAACGACCGCTCCCCTGACCACCAAGACGGGCAGCACTGGGCGCAGTCTGCGAGAGAGGAGGTCCTGGAGTTCACCGCCAAGATCGCCGAAACCGTCCGCGAGCCTTTCCTCGTGCTCGACCCCGACCATCGCGTGGTGTTCGCAAACCCCTCCTTCTACGCCTGCTTCAAGGTGGACGAGGCGGCGACCGAAGGCCGGCTGATCTACGAGCTCGGCAACAACGGGTGGGACATTCCCGAACTCCGCCGGCTGTTGCACGACGTCCTCCCGAATGACGAGCGTTTCGTCGACTACCGCGTCGAGCACAGGTTTGAGACCATCGGCGAACGGGTGATGATCCTGAACGGCCGGCGGCTGGACCACGCGCAATTGATCCTGCTCGCGATCGAGGACGTCACGGCCCGCGACAGGGCCGAGCGGCGGCTGCGCGACAGCGAGGCGCGACTGGCGGGCGTGCTGGCGCACCTGCCGGTCGGGGTCGGGCTGTTCGACACGCAGGGCCGCTTCACGCTGAAAAACCCGGGTCTCGAAACGGTGATGGGCGGCCACCTGCCGTCGCAAAGCGAGATTGAGGCCAAGAGCTGGAGGATCGTCGACCCGAACGGCGAGGCCGTGGCGCCGCAGGATTATCCCGGCGCCCGCGCGCTCAGGGGCGAGGCTACGATTTCACCGGTGGAGTTTCAGCACGCCGCGGATGGTGATGAGCGGATCCTGCGGGTCAGCGCCGCGCCAATCTGCGAGGGTGGTTCAGTGGCGGGGGGCGTCATCGTTGTGGAGGACGTCACCGAGGAACGGCGTACACAAGGCCAGGTGCGTGCTCTGGGCGAGCGTACCCGAGAGGTTCTGGAAAGCATTTCCGACGCGTTTTACGCCGTCGATCGAGACTGGCGGTTCACCTATGTGAACCGCAAGGCCGAAGAGCTTTGGGGCCGGTCGCGCGCCGAACTCATCGGCAGATCTTTCTGGGGAGAATTTCCAGGGGCCGTCGGCTCTCCGGCTTACGAAGCCCACGCTCGGGCCGCCGAGACACGTGAGGTCGTTCGGCTGGAGACCATTTCCCCGGTGCTCGCCCGTTGGATCGACATCACGATCTATCCGGCCGCCGATGGGCTTTCTGTCTATTTCCGCGACATCTCCGACCGCAAGGCGGCCGAGGCCACGTTGCGCGAGAGCGAGGAACGCTATCGCGCTATCCTCGAAAGCGCCCTCGACTACGCGATCTTCACGACGAACATGGATGGGCTGATCGACACCTGGCCGCCCGGCGCCGAGGCGGTTTTCGGATGGTCTGCGCAAGAAGCAGTCGGCCAGAACCTGGCGATGACCTTCGTGCCGGAGGATCGGACGAGCGGGGAGCCGGAGAAGGAAATGGCCCTTGCCCGGGAACATGGCTGGGCGCCGAACGTACGCTGGCACCTGCGTAAGGACGGCCGCCGTGTTTTCATCGAGGGATCGATGCGGCCGATGTTTGATGGCGGCGCCGAACCGAGCGGCTACCTTAAGGTCGGCCAGGACGTCACCGAACGCCGGCAATGGGACGAGCGCCAGAAAGTTCTGGTCGGAGAACTGCAACACCGTACCCGCAACCTGATGACCGTCGTGAGCTCCATGTTCGATAAGACACGGCGCGGCGCGGGCAGCATGGAGGAGTTGACCGCCACCTATCAGGATCGTCTCGCAGCCTTGGCCCGCGTGCAGGGCTTACTCTCAAGGCTCAATGAAGGGGACCGTATCGCGTTCGATGAGCTGATCCGGACCGAGCTGCTGGCGATGGGGGCGATCGGGCCGGACGGCGCCGGCGAGCGGGTGACGCTCGATGGCCCCGGCGGCGTGCTGCTGCGCTCCTCGACGGTGCAGACCTTCGCCCTGGCCCTCCACGAACTGGCGACCAACGCCTCCAAGTACGGCGCGCTCTCGCAGCCTGGCGCCAAACTCTCTGTGCGCTGGCGCCTGATCCAGGATGAGCAGGCGCCGCGGCTGCGGATCGACTGGGTGGAAAGTGGCGTGCGGATGCCTCTGCTTGCAAATTCCGCCGCCTGGGGGTCTGGCTTCGGCCGCGAGTTGATCGAACGTGCGCTACCCTATCAGCTGCAGGCCAAGACCAGTTACGAGATCGGCGGTGACGGCGTGCGCTGCACGATAGAGCTGCCAGTCTCTGAAACTCTACGCCTTGCCGAGAGGCCTCATGCCTGACCAAAGCCTGGCGGGGCGCAGCGTCCTTGTCGTCGAGGATGAATACATGATGGCGAGCGACCTGACCGAGGCGCTGGAAGCCGCCGGCGCCGCAGTCATCGGCCCAGCGCCCACAGTTCAACAGGCGATGTCGGCGATTGCGTCACAGGCAGACGTCCACGCCGCGGTGCTGGACGTGAATCTTAGCGGTGAAATGGTCTATCCACTCGCCGATTTCCTAGCTGATCGAGGGGTGAGGTTTCTGTTCACGACGGGCTATGACGCTGACACCATCCCGCCACGTTTCAACCACGTGTCGCGGCTCGAAAAGCCCATTGGTCCAGCGGACGTCGTGAAAGCCGTCGTCAGGCTTGTGGATCGCAGCTAGCCGCCTCAGCACGACAAGCGCCCATCGCGCCAGCCCGGGCGCGGGTCACTTTCCAAACCGCGCCCCGGTTGACGTTCAGTGAAGCCGAACCAGCATCCCGATCCTCAGGGCTGGGGCGCCCCCTCGCCGATAGAGGGCCCCGCAGCGTCAGGCGCTGACTGCACCTGGCTAGGCGCACCGCCTGGTTGTTCGGCGTCGGGGGTCTGTCCAGACGGTCCGCCGCCAGGGGCGTCCGGGGACTCGATGCTACTGGCGGCGCGGGCGTCAGCCTCCCGCGTCGGCTCACGCCCCGCGTCTTGCCCGCAGGCGCTCAGGAGCAGGGCTGCAAACGCTACAATCGACCACTTCATTTCAGTCTCCTACCTTCCAGACGGTCCGCGCCATGGGTTCGCCTCACCCCGCGGGTTCAGCGCCGCCGCGGGGTCCGCGAGCTTGCCCCTTATCATGTCGATGGCCGGCGGCTTGAGAGCGAAAACCTGTCGCCCTTCGACAACACATGCATGCTGACGTCGAACATCGACAAGGTACGCTCCGGCTCGGCTTCGGCGATGTTGGACCGGCTGACGCTTGCGCCATCGATCACGTAGACGGCGCCCTCGCCGACAACATTGAAAGTATCGCCCTCGACGATGATCGCGGTGTCTTCGTCGATCCCGACGCCAAGCACGGTTGGGTTCTGGGCGACCGCTCCGAGAAGACGGCCGAAACGCCCTCGTTCCGCGAAATGCTGATCGATGATCACATCACGGATCAAGCCCAGGCCAGGCGCCATATGGACGTCGCCGATCCGATGGGACTCCGATCCTGGTCCACGCACGAGCATGGTCTCGCACATCACCGAAGCGCCGGCTGATGTTCCAGCCACCACGCCGCCGGCGGCGTGAATCTCTCGTACCCGACGTTCCACGGGCGTATCCCCGATCTGACTCGAAATACGCAGCTGGTCCCCGCCCGTGAAGAATACGCCGGCCGCGCCTTCAAGCGTTGCGAGAACGTCGGGCGCCGTCGATTGCGACCGATCCTCAAGGTAGAGTTCGGCCGTGTCGGTGACGCCGAGCTCGCCGAACACCTCCCGGTAGGTGCTGAAGTAGTCGCGCGGGCGCTGCGACGCGATCGTAGCGATGACCAGTTTTCTTCCGGCGAGCCGTTCGGCGAGCGAGTCCAGGATTTCGCGGTCGCCTTCCTTGTCCTCCCCGCCGCCGATGATGAACAGGGGGCCAGGGTTAGACATGCCTGCTCGGCCCAAAGAAGCTAGGGCCAGTTTCGCCGCCCGCTCCGACCGGCAAGCTCAGCGTCGATGGGAGGTTACGCCTCGCTAGCCGGGTTATGGTCAGGCCTGTTGAAAACACTGAGCGGAACATGTGACTCCAGGGGATCTGGTAGGCGCGATGAACGCCGCCGCGAGCGCGCCGGTTCCATTTTTACTCAACTCAAACATTGGATTTGAGCGCATTTACAGCACTTAACAAATGATGTGGCGCATTTTCTGTACATCCATCAGTATTACCGCGCCGCATGAGCTCAAATTACGGTGCGCAATTTCCCAGGAGAACGGGTGGAGGATATCGCCTTCAAACTCGACGCGTCCGACGAGCAGACCGTATTGGCCGCATGCGAAATGCTGAGCTGTACGCGTGATGACCTGATGCTCGCGATCAATGTCGTGGGACCGGACATCGACGCTTTGGCCCAGCGCCTTTTGACGACGCGGGCAAGAAGCGCGCTTTGGGAAGACCCCGCCCCGGATCTTTTACAGGACGGTCAGGAAGAGGTCTTTTCACGCCGCGCGGTCGAACTCGGACTAGACTACGACCCGCCGGCGCTACCTCCCCCCAGCGACGGCGAGACCTGACGGGCTCTAACCAGCCTGACGGCTGGCCGCCGGCGGAAGGATCGCCACAGAACCGCTAGGTTTCTCGCGCGCGACGCGGGGCCGCCTGGGGTCGAACGCGCCTATGTGCTCTGGCGCTGACCGGAGTCAGCGCGCTAGCCGACGGGCCAAGCCGCCGGGCGGAGGACCATCGGGCCTTCAGACTGGGCGCCGCGGCCAACGCGGCGGTACTCGCTGATATTCTGAAGAGCGTCGAGATCCTTGAGCTGGGCGCTGCCGCCCCGAATTTCAAGCAGCCGGTCCCGCCGCAGTTGCTGCAGCACGCGATTGACATGCACGACGCTCAATCCCAGCACATCGCCCATGCATTCCTGCGTCAGCGGCATCTCGAACTCTGTCGCGCCAGGGTCCCCGCCCGTGCAGCGTTCCCGAAGTTCAAGCAGCAGATGGCAGATGCGCTCATACGCGCTGTGACACCCCAGCCGCTCCACTTGGTTGAGAAGCCTCTCCTCCTCGGTCCTGGCCTGTTCGGCAAGGTGGCGCTTTAAGTCCTCCGCAAGCAGCCCCGGCTGCGCCATCGCCGTTTTCAGGCTCGTCGCGTCCACCAGGTCTATTGAAGTGACAGCCATCACGGCGACCGGTGAGGCGTGGCGCCCGGGCGTGAGGCCGAAACCATCGCCAGGAAGTAGAAAATCGAAAATTTGCCGTCGACCGTCGGCGAGCCATCGGATGCGGGCGGCCCATCCCTCGACAACTATGAAGGGGCGCGACCGATCGCGCTCCGCGACGACCAGCTGGCCAGCGGAAAACGACGACACCGCTTTCAGTTCCGACACAAGCTGCGACGCAGACGCGCTAAGCTGGGCGAACCCGCTCAGGGCTTGCGCCAAAGCCTCGATCGTCGGCGATTGTTCCGAACGTGCTGTCGAACCTGACCACATCATTCCGTCCTCGATCAGCTAAATACCAAGCGTCTCTCCCCGTCCCCGCACAAGGCGAGCGTCATTCAGACTGGCACACCCTTCGCCGCTCCGCTTTTAACCGATGATAAGGCGGACCAACCTTCTGCGGACGAGATGGGTGTGAGCGTGCACCCATAGTCCCCATCAGGTGTTATCTCCCCGCTTCTACGTCTTTAGGCGCCGGGGTTTCGCCTCAGCAGGGTCGGAGTACGGCGGCTCATTCGGGGCCGGGCCGCCTCGCTGCGGGATGAGGCTCTTTCTGGACGGGGACAATGAGTTTGGGGCGTTCTGGAACCGACCCGACAGGCGCAGACGGCAAGTTGGGGGACGAGACCTCGGCGCAGAGATCCGGGGACGAGCTGCGTACCACCGAACGCCGCTTTCTGGAGGCCCAGGAGCTTGCCGGCGTGGGGGTTTGGGAGTGGAATCTTTCGACTGATGATCGCTGGTGGTCGCCCGTCGTCTACCAACTCTGGGGTCTGACACAGGCCGATGGGCTGCCATCGCGCGCCAGGTTGAAGATCCACCCGGACGACGTGGCGCGGTACGAAACGGCGTGGACTGACGCGCGAAGCGTCGGCGAATTTCACGCCGAGTGGCGTGTGATCCTCCCCGACGGGTCACATCGTTGGCTCGCTGGGTCTGGTCGTGTGGAGCGCTCGCCGACGGGCGACCTGATGTTGGGAGTGACCCAGGACGTCACCGAACGCAAACGGATGGAGAACAAGCTCACCACGGTGCTGGAGGAACTCCAGCACCGTGTGCGCAACAATCTCGCCATTGTCCGATCTGTCGTTTCCCGGACCGTCAGCAACTCGACGTCTGTCGAAGAGCTTGGCGCACACCTGGACGGACGCCTGCAGACCCTTGCCCGGACCCAAGCCGTCTTCACCCGCATGGGCGCGAGCGCCATGGACCTCGCCGAGGTGATTCGCGAGGAAATGGTCGCCGTCGCCATCGACGAATCCCAGCTAGTCATCGAGGGCCCTCCAGTCCGTTTACGGCGGGAGGCGGCCCAGACCATCGCTCTTGCGATCCATGAGCTGACCACAAACGCCATCAAGTATGGGTCCCTGGCTGAGCCGACCGGGCGGCTGGCCGTCGAATGGCGCATCGTCAGATCAAGCCATGGCCAACGGCTCTTTTTAGACTGGCGGGAAAGCGGCACGCGTGCGCTTGACACCTCGCCTTCACGGTTCGGCTTTGGCCGCGAGCTCATTGAAAAGGGCCTGCCCTATGAGCTCGGCGCCAAGACCTCAATCGAGTTTCACCCGGGCGGCGTGCGGGCGGTTATTGAGATACCGCTTAGCGATCGCATCGCCGAACTCGCAGAGCCGGAGGACTGGCAAGGAAGGGCGTGACCTTTGAGCTTTCGTTGTCGAAGACCGGAGCTCGGGCGGCGCCGGGTGCGACGATCCTATGAAACGCCGTCGGCGCCCACCGTCACGTCGGCCTGGACGCGCCAGACCTCGCCTGGCGGAGCGGATTGGATTCTGCAGGATCGCTTTAGAACCTATCGATCGATCACACGTTTGTCCGCTCACTGACAGTGGGGTGCGAACGTGGCCGATTACGCATTGTTTTCTCAGGGTCAGATATGGACCCTGCATTGCAGTTCCGGTTGGGTCAGGGGCTACTCCTCCAGGGCCAAAGCGCTTGAAGCCGTCGCCGAAGCGTTGGAGGACGACGCCGAACGACAAAACGCCACCCTATTGCTCCAGGATGAGACTGGCTTCGTCGCCTCCCCGTCTCCCGCCGCGTTTCTGGCCCCCTACCGGCCGGGCGGGCCGCAATAAGATCGGACGTCGGTGTCTGTACGGGCAACGGCAAAAGCAGCCCTTGATGGCGCCGCCGCGGGCCTTGTTGGGCCCGCAGCGGATAGTCCTCGCGCTCCATACGCCCCTCTGTACACTGGCCCCCTGATTTTGAACTCTGGCGATCAAAATCTCGGAACGCAGCTAGCGCAGACCTGTTTATACTTGGTCCGGGCCGCAACGCCCCCTGCCGGTCCGGATTGATCCAGCGATCAGGCCGCCCCTTTCACGAGAGGCGGCCGTTTGCTCCCACAATTTCCGATTCAATTCAGACGGCCGGCTTCCGCACGTCGAATTCTGACTCATCAATATTTGTTTGGCGCTCAGTCTTCTTGAAGCGGCGCCTCACTCATTCACGCTTGGTTGGCGAAGTTTGAAGGGCAAAGGAGAAGGTATGACCGGCGGATGGAAGTTAGGGCAAGGAGAACAGACCGGTCATGGCCCGACCTCCTCGCGCACAACCGTCGTCAATGGCTTTTCACCCCTGCCGTCCGCCCGATGACGACCGCTGACGAGAAAGTCACCGAGGTCCACGAGTACTGGATCGTCGTTCTGGGACCGGATGGGCGCGGGTTGGGTCGGACGAAGCTCAACTGCTCAACGACCGTAGAGGCGGTCGCCATGGCCTGCACGACGCAGAGCCCATTCGGGCATGAACTCTGGTCCACCGGCGGGTTTATCGGGCGCTTCGAGATGGCCCTTTCGGCGGCCGACCCGAAGTAATCGGCGTTCAGGGGCCGAACTGGCGATCAACTGCGTCATCGGTCGTCGGAACCGGGCGGGGCCAAGGAACCGATAGAATATACTCCTGTTGAGCCGCCCGGGGTCACGCCATCCTACGTCATCACCTGAAAGGTGCTCCATCAATCCGAGCAAGTCGGAGCAAGACGATGACCCAAGACACCTATCTCGAACTCGAAACCGCCGAAGTGATCGATCTCGGCGCCGTGTCGGAGCGGACCGAAGGCCTGATCCAGGAAGTCGGCGAAAGCGCCTTCGATCGCAAGTAAGCCTATCGACGGCGGCGCGCCAGGCGGGCCGCCGTCACCCTCTTCTGGAGGCGCCGTATGCTGAGCAACCGGCTTGTCTTCCTGGCGCGCATCGACACCCGCTCGATCGCGCTCGACCTGCGCCGCGACCGATACCTCGCTTTCAACGCCGCCATGACGCGCGGCGTGCTGGACCTGGCGGGCCGTGAACCGACCGCCAGCGAAGCCGACCGCGATCGGGCGCGCTCGCGACTGAACGCACTCGGCATCTCGATCAACGAGCTTGACCCGTCGCCCCCTCCGCTGGCGGCCAGACGCACCATCTGGGCCAGCACCCCCGACATCATCTCCATGCGGCCAGCCCCTCGACCGGCCGCGTTGCTGGCCCTGACTGAAACTTGGGCGCGCCTGAAGGGCCAGCGATTTTGGCGCACGCTCGCCTGGGCCGACCTGCAGTTGCGCGCCTATTGTGGTGACGGACCGCTGCAAGGCGTGATCGACGACTACAGCGCCACACGACCCTGGTTCCCAATCGCCCCGATCTGCCGGCTTGACGCTATCGCCACAGCGCTACTCCTCGCCCGCGCCGGCTGCGCGCCGCGACTGGTCTTTGGCGTCCGGCTCGATCCGTTTCACGCCCACTGCTGGGTGGAAGCTCAGGGCTTCGTCATCAACGAAGCGGCGGAGGACGTCGGCCAGTACACCCCAATCCTGGCGCTCCAGGGCCATGCTTAGGTACGTCGCCCTCGTCACCCGAAGCGCTTCCCGTCCGGCCCTGACCGCCGTTCGACAGCGTTTGCTGGGGTTGCAAGGATGGTCGACGCTGATGGACACGCCTCTGGCGGTTGTCCGCGCCGTGTCGCGGGCTCCCAGCCGCCTCGGGTTCAGGCGCGTCGCCGATGGCGCCTGCGTGGTGGGGCGGATGCTGGGCGGATCTGCGCCGCCGTACGCATCGTGGGGCGGTTACCTATCCTTCGAAACGCCGCGCCCAGACCGTCTCGTGGTGCGTCGTGACCCGACTGGTCGCATAGAGTGTTGGCGCTGGCCCCTGCCTGGCGGCGAGCTGTTGTTCTCTCATCTGGCCGATGCGCTTTCGCTTGGGCTGCGGCCGCCCGCCATCCATTGGGATTACCTCGCCTATCACCTCACCTGCCACTTCCTGCGCGGCGAAGCCTGCGGCCTAGAGGGCGTCTTCGAGTTGCTCCCAGGGGCCGAGCGCACCTATTCCAGCGGCGGCTCGACGGAGCGCTTCTATTGGGATCCGCACGACATCGCGGGCGATCGACATGGAAGCGAAGCGGAGTCGCAGCACGCCCTCCGCGCAGCTGGGGAAGCCGCGATCACAGCCTATGGCTCGCTCTACCGGCGCATCGCCCTCGATCTCTCAGGGGGTCTGGATTCCTCGATCGTCCTGGGCCTGCTGCGCGGCGCTTGCGGCCACGCCGATGTCGTAGGGGTGAACTATGTGACGGCCCACCCTGAAGGCGACGAGCGAGCCTACGCGCGGCAGGCCGCAGCAATGCACGGCGTACCGCTGCTCGAACGAGAACTCAGCCTGCATGGCTTTGACAGCGTCCAGACCTTTGGCGACCGGCTGCTGCGCCCCTCCAGCCGGATGATGCCGATGGGCTACGATCAGCTCCACAGCGCCCTGCTCGGCGAAATCGGCGCCGACGCCTTCTTCACCGGCAGTGGCGGGGACCATCTCTTCGCCGTCGCCGTCGGACCCGAGGCCGTCGCCGATCATGGGCAGTTGCTGGGGCTTGGCGGGCTTGGACGGAGGGCCCACGAAATCGCCAACCTTTCCCAGGGTACAATCTGGGGCGTACTCGGCCGCGCCGCGGCCGCGGCGATCCGTCCGCCCGGACCTTCCCTGGGCGACGTCAGCTGCCTCTCCGCAGAGGTGCAGGCCCACGTCGACCCGGCTCGCTTCACCCATCCCTGGCTGTCGGCGCGCCGCGGCACGCCGCCCGGCAAGGTGCAGCAGATCGCTGCGCTGGCCGAGCTATATCGACACTATTGGCGCTATGGCCGCGCCGACGTCGCCGAGGAGGCCCATCCGCTCTTCTCGCAGCCGGTGATGGAAGCCTGCCTGCGCACACCGACATTCCATTTCATCGCCGGCGGGCGTCAGAGGGGGCTCGCACGCAATGCTTTCGGCGACCTTCTGCCGAGCGCCATACGCGAGCGCAGGTCCAAAGGCGCCAATACCAGCCATTGGGTGAGAACCATGGCCTCGGACCTCCCGCGCGTTCGGGCCTTGCTCTTGGACGGCGAACTCAGCCGCCGCGGATGGCTCGATCGAGGCCACCTGGAAAAGACCCTGACTCCGTCCGGCTTAGTCGAAAATGCGCGGCTGAGTTCGCTGGTCACCTGCCTGACGACGGAGTTGTGGATCCAGGGGATGTCGCCTGTGCTTGGCGATCGGCCGGCTCCGACAGCTTCGCCCGCATAGTTCGCCAACGCGCATACTGCTCAAACACGTCCCCCGCCGGGTCTTCCCGTCCGAGCAGCCAGAACTCCAGCCAGGCCCGATTGAGACGCTGGAGCGCAACGATGCGGCGGGGGCTGTAGAAGATGTGCATCTCCTCGGGGAAGATCTTCATCTCGATCGGCCGGTCCGCAGCAATCAGCGCCTGCACGCCTTCGAACCCGATCAATGCCTGGTGAGCACCCGCGGTAATCAGCAACGGCGTCTGCAGGCGCTCGGGCTTGTTAGACCATGCAAGCTCGGAAAGCGCGTCGCCTGGGCCCGGTGAGAGTCCCCGCATCGAGAACATGCGTTGCAGGGTGGCGCGACGCGGTCCGGGCGGCACCAGGGCCATGAAGCTCATGTCATGACTGCCGGAGTCCGCGACGGCGGCGGCGTAGCGGGCCGTGCGCTGCAGCGTGTAGTGGACATTCTCGGCGCCGGCGCTCACGCCGGTGATAGCCAGGCGATGCGGGTCGACCAGCCCCTCGGCGACCAGCCGGTCGACAGCAGCCTCATTGGCTTCGAAGGCGCTTGCTCGATCCGGCAGGCCTGGGCCAAGACCGCGGCGATAGACGCCGACCGCATCGAGGGTCTGTCGCCCTTCCCAATCCTCCGGCCGATCGACGGAGAGAACCACAAAGCCCCTGGCCGAAAGATCGAAGATCGCATGGGCTCCGCCAACCTGCCCGCGCAGATATCCTCGGGAGGCGTACTGGGTCAGCACGAGCGGGTAGCGGACGCCCGCCTCGTACTCCAATGGATAGACGACGTGGGCGAAGGCCGGCCTGCCCTCCCGATCGGCGAAGAAGATCTTCCGCACACGCGGATACTGCTTGCCGGCGAAGCCGGGATTTGGGTCGGCGATCACGCGCAGGCGGCCGCTTCGCAGGCTAACGGCGACAATGGCCTTTGGCTGGGTCGGCGCCTCTGCAGTGCAGATCAATTCCCATCCTGAGCGGACGCAGTCCTCAAGCTGGGAGGAGGTCTGCAAGACCTTCCGCAGGCTTCCTGACGCGGGCCGCCAGACATAGAGCGCATTTTCATCGCGCGGCAGGTCGTCGGCTCGGCCAGTCCCGCTGGCGCCCTTGACGAACCACGCCGCATCGCCCGTCGGCATGGCGCCCACGGCGCGTAGAAACATGCTCTCGCACGCGCGGCAAACGCCGCCTTTACGTCCGCCCAGCACGACGCGCATCAGAGGCGCTGTGGCTTTGTCCTGCGCTGGATCGGAGAGCTCAGTCCACGCCCGGAGGCCATCCGCGCGCGGCTCTCCGACAACGCCTGAGCGTGGAGACGGCGTGCTCTGCGCCCGCGACTCAAGCCAGGCGATCTCCGCAGGCCGGGCCGCGCGGCGCCCCGCTTCGTCCACGACGAAGACCTGGTTCGAGCAGGTTAGCGCAGGCGCGGCGCGGCAATCAGGACGAGTAGGTGAAGGATCGCGGGCCGCGAACAGCGGCATGCGGCCGTCCAGCAACCAACCTGAGCGCGCCTCGGACTCCACGGCGGTCTTGAACGCTGCGACGTCGAGACCGGCGCGATAGACCAGTCCGCCGTCCGCCAGCCAGTCGACGTCCAGCACATTGACGTCGCCCGCGTCGATTTCGCGCACGGCCCCGTCGGCGACGGATGCGACCACCAGGCCGACGCGATCGCCGATCCGTCGTCGGTAGGCGATGCGGCCACCGTCCGGCGACCACTTCGCCTTTTCCGCCGTGATGCTCGCATAGGGCAGGCCATAGAGATAATCGACCAGCGGTTCTCCGCGATCGTCCTGCACGGGGCGCGGCTCGGTGGAGCCGTCGACGGGCGCGACGAACCAGCGAAGAACGTAGCGATCCTCATCGAGCACCGCCTGTCGAACCGAGAAGGCCAGCCACCGCCGATCCGGCGACAGGCTGATCGGACCGAGATCGCGCAGGGTCGCCAAGTCCTCGATCAGGACCGCCCCGCCCGGGGTCGGGGATCTGGCGTCCCGTCCAAAGGCGGCCCCGGCCCAATCGGCCGCCGCCTGCCCGCTCACCGCCAGGCCAAAGACCAGCGTCACAAGGCCCGCCCAACGACGGACGTCCAGCAGACGCCTCACCACGACTTGACCAGCTCCAGGCTGAGGAAGCGGCCGATGATCGAGGCGTTGGTCGGATCCCACCGATAGTTGGTGATCGCCGCCGGAGCCGTCTGCGGGGGCGACGTGTCGAAGAGGTTGGTGGCGCTCAGTACGATCCGAACATCGCTCAGTGCGCGGCCGTGACCTTGGCCAAGCTCGTAGGTCAGGCTGAAGTCGATGGTGTTGTAGTCGGAGACCTTGACCGTCTCTGCCCGGCGGTTGTCGACATAGTTATCGACATAGTTCCAGTAGACGGCGGAGGTCCAGGTCGCCCCCGACCATACGAGGCCGCTGCGCATCCGCAGATCGGCCGGCGAAAAGATCGTGTCGACCCGGCTGATCGGCGGGCTGCCCGGCTTCAGCCGTTCCTCAAAACGGTCCAGATAGTTGGCGTCCCAGCTGAGCTGAAGCGATCCTTCGCCGAGACGCCGCTCATAGGCCAGCCCGGCGTTGAAGCCCGACATCCGTGTCGCAGCGACGTTTGTGCTGCGCGCATCGATCAGCGCCGCGATCGGGGTCTGCGGATTGGGCGAATAGACCCGGTACCCTCGCGCGCCGGCCAGCAGCCCGTCGACATCCGCCTGGGCCGGGTTTCGCGTCAGCAGGGTCGCCGGTGCGCCGCTGATATTGGAAGAATAAGAGAAGGTGGGGTCGGGCGCCGCCAAGCGGTCGTGATATCTGACGTCGTAGTAGCCGAGGGTGAGGCGAAGGCCTGGGATCTGGTCCGGCTCGTAGGTCAAGGTGGCGTTGAAGTTGTCCGCGGTCTCCGGCCCCAGCGAGCGTCCGGTCCCGGCGATGTAGCCGATGCGCGTCAGCCCCGTCGGGGACCGGTCGTCGCGCGCGTCCACGATGCTGACGAAGTAGTCGCTGGTCAGTTCGTACATGGACGGCGCGCGGAAGGAACGGGCGAGCGCTGCTCGCACGGACAGTTCAGGGCTCAGCGTCCAAAGCACCGCGAGCTTCGGGACCGCCTTCGACCCGAAATCTGAGTAGTCGTCGAGCCGCGCGGCCAGGCTCAGGGTCAGGCTGTCCACCCCCGCGACGCCGGCGTCGGCGCCAAGAAGCGGGACTTCGGCTTCGCCATAGATGGACCCTACCTGGCGTCCGGCCGACTCCCTCTCCACGAGAGAGCGCAGGCGCTCCTCCCGGTATGCGGCGCCGATCGCCGTGCGCACCGGTCCGGCCGGCAGGCTGAATAATGATCCGCTTGCATTGGCTTCGATGGACCAGAGCTCGTTGGTGCGTCGCACCGGATCGCCCGGCGTGCCGGCGCCCGTCGTTCTGGAGATATCCAGGGTCTGATATTTGCCGGTGTTACCGTTCACGGTCGCGGCGATGTCGAGCACCCAGTCGCTCGGCAGCGTCGCCTTCAGTCCGGCGTGGACCGCGTACTCGGAGAGCGTGTAGGACCCCTGGTTGATGCTGCTCAGGCCGCTCGCCTGGATCCCGTCCTCGGACCGCCGAAGATAGACGGCGTCGGCCGTCAGCTCGACATCGTCGCTCGGGGTAAGTGTCAAGGAGCCGAAATAGCTGGTGCGGCGGGTATCCCCGAACAGGGACTGTGGCTGGACATGGTCCCGGGACGCGGCCCGCTTGCTGGAGGCCAGGCCGTTCTGGTCAACGCGTTCGACCCCCGCAACGGCAGACAGCGACCTCCATTCACCGCCGACGATCATGCTGCCGGCCCAGGTGTCCAGGCCATCGCGCGCGCCGCCGTAACGCAGACGCGCCTCGCCGCCTTCCATGCGTCGACGGGTGATGATGTTGACGACGCCCGCGACCGCGTCGGCGCCGTAGATGGCCGAGGCCCCGTCCGCCAACACTTCCATGCGATCGACGGCGGCCAGCGGCACAAGCGAAAGGTCTACGGCGACGCCCGATCCCACGACCGGAAGCCGGTGACCGTTCAGCAGTACGAGGGTGGCCCCCGATCCCAGGCCGTAGAGGTTGGCGCTGGAGGCGTGGAAGCTGTTATCGCCCGCACCGTCCTGGATGACGTTGCCGACCGACGTCTCGGGATTTAGGCCGCCGCTGAAATTCACCGGCAGACTGCGGAGCGCCTGACCAAGATCCAGAAACCCACCCCGCTCGATGTCGACGGCGCTGAGTTCGACAACCTGGGCGATCGCGTCCCCGCCACGGATATGGCTACCCGTGACGACGACCTCTCCCAGGATTGGAGCGTCCCCATCCCGGGGCGGCGCGCGGTCCTGCACGACGATTTGGATCGCCCCGTCCGGCGCCGTTCTCCAACTCAGCCCGCTGCCGTCCAGAAGCGCCGCCAAGGCCTTGTTCGGCGGGAGTTCGCCGTGAAGCGCGGGTGCAAGGCGCTGGCCCACCAGATCCTCGCTGAACAGAAGCTCGCGGCCGGTGACGCGGCCATAAGCCCTCAGCGCATCGCCTAGCGGCATGGCCGCTATATCGAAACGACTTGGGCTGGGCGTCACCTCGGCGGCCGTTGCGGCGCCAAGCGAAGCGAACGCCAGCATGGCGGCCACCGCCGTGCTTTGGATGAGCCGGCCGCGCGTGATCGATCTCATAGGTCTTCCCCCTCTTTGCGCCCTGGGGACGCTGGTTGTTGGGGTGAAGACGCCGCTGGCCCGCAAATCCGACAGCACCGGCGAAATTATTTCGTCAGCGAAACCCATTCAGGGTCTCGCGGCCCCGTCAACCAGAACGATGGGGTGATATTTCGCGCAGATAAGTCGGCTATGTTCCGAAGTTCCGGCGGCCTATGACAGCCAACTGACGAGGTTAGCCGCCCAATGTCATCCAAACCTGCGCCAGCCCGACCAGGGCCAGAATGACCAGGATGATCCCTATCACCACGACCCCGCGGCCGGTTGCATTGGCCTTGAACCAGCCGCCGACCTCGACCGAGAGCGAATCCTTAGCCTGCGGCGCAGGCCTGCCTGAGCGCGTCACCATGCGTTCACTGTATGTTCTATGCGCTCTTCCGGCAAGATGATCGTATGATATATACATCGAATGCCCCTCAGCCCCCGCGCCGTCCGATTGAAAGAAGCCCGCAAGGCCGCCGGCTTCAAAACCGCCGCAGGCACAGCCGAACACTTCGGCTGGAACCGCAACACCTATTCATCCAACGAGAACGGCAATGCGCCGTACTCCTACGCAACGGCCAAGCGCTACGCGGAGGCCTTCGGCGTATCGGCCCAGCAGCTATATGACGCCGCGCCGGCGCCAGATCCGGACGCAGCGTCCGGGCAAGAGGTTTGGGTGCGTGTAATCGGCCGGGTCGGCGCAGACACCGAAGGAAGGGTTCTCTTCGCCGCCGGGCAGGAAGCCGGCGAACTCGTCCCCCTCCCCCCTGGCGGCACCGACAGAGCTGTCGCTTTGAGGGTTGTCGGGCACTCCATGCGTGGCGTCGCCGACGACGGCGGGCTCATCTATTTCGAAGATCAGCGAACGGCGCCGACGCCCGACATGTTCGGCCATGTCGTGGTGGTCGAAACCGCAGACGACGAGGTCTTGGTCAAACGTCTGCTGCGCGGTTCGCTCAAAGGCCGCTACGACCTGGAAAGCGTGGTCGGTCCCGTGCGCGAGAACGCCAAAATCCGCTGGGCGGCTCACATCACGGCGATCATCCCGCCACATCAGGCGCGGCGCATCCTGCGTTCAACGCCCGCGTAAGGCGAGGCCCCGCCGCAGCGGTCAGACCCGGTCGGAGAACCGGTCATGCGCGTCGATCCGGCGGACCAGCAGGTCGACCTCGCGCTGATAGATCTCGATCTGCAGGAACGCGAGTTCGGCTTCGCGCTGATCCTCGTCGGCGTCGATGTACCAGGCCCGCGGACCGGCTGCGCCCTCGGCGTTCCAGCGATAGCCGCGCGCCTTGAGCACGTCCTTGAGCTCGAAGGGCGAGTTCTCTGCCCAGATCCGCCAGGACGGTCTTCGCGCACGCTCGAGCAGGTGAGCCAGCACCGTGCGGCCGCTGGCGCGCATCGGCCGCGCGAGCAGTTCGATGGCAGCCAGGCAATCGTTCAAGGCCCGATGCTTGTCGTAGAAGAACCCCGCCCCCGCCGCGAGATGGCCCAGTCGCGCGCCTTCATGGCCGTCCGACGCCCAGTCCACCTGCGACATCGAGCAGCCCCAGGGTTTGGTCGTGAAGGTTTCGCAGAAGCGCTCCAGAAACCGCCTGTCGAACGCGGCGTTGTGGGCCACGACGATGGCGGCTGGCGCTGCGATCCGCGCGACCTCGGCCGGATCGATGACCTGCCCGGCGACCATGTCGTTGGTTATCCCGGTCAGCGCCGTGATCGCCGGTTCGACTGGAGAGGAGGGTTCGCGCAAAGCGCTGAACGCTTCTCCCACCTCCAGCACCTCGCCGTTCAGGTCGTAGACGAACGGAGCCATGGCCAGTTCGATGATTTCATCGCGCGCCGGATCGAGCCCAGTCGTTTCGACATCGACGAACAGGCCCATCCGGGTCGCGGCGTCTGGCGGAGCCGTGCGCTGGGCCCGCGGCGCCAGGCGGCGCAGCACGCGATAGTCGCCGCTGGCTTCCAGCAGCTTCGCCATCGCCTCCAGATCGTGCGGTCCCTGGTTCAATATCGACTCGCGCTCCCGCCTTTCCCGAAGATGGGGACAGCGCGCGCCGCGGTACAGCGCGCGCCGCCTTTAGAACAGCCGCGGATCGAAGGTGAAGGAGTGGTCGGCGTCCAACCGCAGCAAGGCCGCGGCGGGATGGCGCGGATTGATCAGGCAGTTGCTCTCCTGCGGGACGACGGCGCTTGGTACGCGAAGCACCAGCGCCTCGCCGCGCTGCAGAAACCCGTCGCCCGCGGCGAGCGGGTCGTCGGGAGGCTCGGATAGGTCCTCGATCGGTGCGTCGTCGGGCACGTAGACCGACAGCAGCCGGTAGTCAGCGGGGATGAGTTCGGGCGGCAGGTCGAGGTGCACCAGCACCTCGAGAAGCGTCAGGCTGGGGCTCGCCGCAGTGTAGATCATCGGACGTCCTGGGGAATTCCAACGCCCGCCGTAGATTCGCGCGCCCTCTCCGTCGAGCGCCGTGAACGCGGCCTTCGCCAAGCGGTGGACGATCAAGCCGCCAGACCGTGGGCGATCTGTCCCAGCAGCCGCTCGACGCCCTGTGCGCCCAGGTCGGTGTCGGCCAGCGACAGCGGCGCCTCCCCGTCCAGCGCGCGATTGGGCCGCTCCAGCCAGATCAGGGCGCGCTCGCGGTCGCCGATGGTCTCCTCGGCGGCCGCCACCAGCCGCGCCACGCGCACCAGCCGATCGGATTCCGCCGGCTCCAGCATCTGCCCGGCGTCGCGGCGCCGATTGAAGGTCCGCCTCGGCATCACATAGGCTTCGATGGCCGGATACTGCAGCTGCGTGGCCGACAGGAAATTCTCCAGCGCGGCCGGCGGCAGGCCTCGGCGCACCAGGCGGATCACATCGAGTTCACTGGAAAGGCGGCCGGTGACGGGCTCGCCGCCCAGCAGTTCCTGAATTTTAGCGACCGCGGTCACGGCAAACTCCTGCAATATGCCACCTATATAGCGGCAAATTGTCAGTGCGTCACCTCTCTTCGGAAACTACGCCTCGGCTAGAACCCGAACACCAGCGTCTGCCAGCAGATCGCCAGCGCCCCAAGGACGGCGCTCCCGCCGGCCAGCGCAGCTTCGAAGTCCCGCAGGTCATCGGCGCGCGACGGTCTCGCCGCCCGGACCAGCAGCCAAACACAGATCGCCACGCAGAGGGCGCTCAGCATCCACCCGACGAGCCTGACCGCGCCACCGTGGCCGATCAGAGCCTCAAGACTCGCGAGCGCGTAGACGATGGCGAAATGTCCTGCCCAGACGAGCAGGCCCGCGAACATGCCGGCCCAGCGCAACATGCTCATGCGCCTGGAAAGAGACGGGTGAGCATGGCTGCAAAGCCGCCTTGCCCCGCCGCATATAGGACGAACAGCGCCACGACCTCCGATGTTGCGGGCCTTTCCGGCGCGATCAGCCCAAACAAGAGCCGCATCAGCAGATAGAGGGCCATGAGCAAGCCCACGGCCGCGAAGAGCGATTGCCAGGCCAGGAAGGCGTGGACGATGGCGCCCTGGGCGCTCGCCTGCGGCTGCAGGCCCGTTTCGCGCCAGGCGGCCAGATCGCTCGCCCAGGCGCAGGCGACAAGGAGCGCGGCGGCGATCAGCAGGCCGGCGGCGGACCGCGCCCCAAGACGTCCGCGCCCCGCCAGCCGCATCGCGGCGAACGACGCCAGCAAGGCGGCCCCATACCCGGACAGCGGCCATATGAGATTGGCCGGCGGCGGCGACGCAGACCATTGCGCGCCCGAGCCGCTCCACAGGAACACGTAGCTGAACGCCATCAGGACCAGCACCATTGCGGCCACCACCAAGGTGATCGACATCGCCCACCAGCCGTGTCCCGACGGGCCGGAAACATAGGTCGGCAGGCGGATCCGGCCGCCGACGTGGGCGCTCGCCTCATCGAACGGAAGGTCCAGCGACCAGCACCACCGCATGATGCAGTAGACGCCCAGGACCCCGCTCACCACGCAGGCGCCATAGGCCTGCACGGTCAGCAGCAGGAAGAAGCCCGCGGTGAACACCGCCGCCCAGATCGGCCAGGGCGATGGATCTGGCATTCGCAGCAAGGCCTGCGGCAGGGCGCGGAAGGAACTGGTGAGGAGCGTCTCGCGGCCCCCGGTCGGCGCGCCTGGCAACAGATAGCGCCCCTCCTCGACGTCGCGCGCGAGACCGGGCTGGTCCCATAGAGGGTAGAGGCTGGTGACCAACGGAATGGATCGCACCGAGTAGAGCCCGGCCGGAATCCACTCCAGGCCAGGGCTGTCATGCGTGTCGCCGGCCGAGCGCTCGCTGAACGGCCGGAAGTTGCGCGCCATGTCGATGATCCAGATCAGGGCCGCCAGGCCGAAGACGAAGGCTCCCACCGTCGAGATCAGGTTGGGCAGCTCCCACTGGCGACCGGGCAGATAGGTGTAGACCCGGCGCGGCATGCCCATCAGGCCGGTCAGGTGCATGGGCAGAAAGGCCAGATGCACGCCGACGAACATCAGCCCGAACACCCACTTGCCGAGCCGTTCGCTGAGCGCCCGGGCGCTCACCATCGGCGTCCAGTAGTAGATCGCCGCGAACATCGGAAAGACCATCC
Organism: Phenylobacterium sp. LjRoot97; assembly: GCF_964254345.1. Taxonomy (NCBI): domain Bacteria; kingdom Pseudomonadati; phylum Pseudomonadota; class Alphaproteobacteria; order Caulobacterales; family Caulobacteraceae; genus Phenylobacterium; species Phenylobacterium sp. LjRoot97. The sequence continues at coordinate 229,403 of NZ_CAXUTH020000002.1, read as the reverse complement.
CGCCGATGAGCACGTAGTGAAGGTGGGCGACGATGAAGTAGGTGTCATGCGCCTGCCAGTCGAACGGCACCATGGCGACCATCACGCCCGTCAGTCCGCCCATGGTGAACACGACCACCGACCCGATCGCGAACAGACCAGGCGTCGTCAGGCGCGGCTTGCCGTCGGCCAGGGTCGCGATCCAGGCGAACACCTGCACGCCCGCGGGAATCGAAACCGCCATGGACGCGGCCGAGAAGGCGTTGATCGACATCGTCGGCATGCCGGTCGCGAACATGTGGTGCGCCCAGACGCCGAAACTGATGAACCCGGTGGCGAGCATCGCCAGAACCACGAGCGGATAGGCGACCAGGCGCGTGCCCGCGACCACGGGCACGATCGTGGACATCGCCCCCGCGGCTGGGAGGAAGATGATGTAGACCTCCGGGTGTCCGAAGAACCAGAAGAGGTGTTGCCACAGGAGCGGATCGCCCCCGCGGGCCGGATCGAAGAACGGCCAGTCCAGCGCGCGCTCCAGCTCCATGAGCGTCGTCGCCAGGATCACCGAGGGAAAGGCGATGATGATCATCACCGCGAAGATCAGCATCGCCCAGGCGAAGATCGGCAGCTTGTCGAGCGTCATGCCCGGCGCGCGGGTGCGCAACACGCCGACGATGATCTCGATCGCCCCCGCTATGGCGGAAATCTCGATGAAGCCGATGCCGACAAGCCAGAAGTCGGCGTTGATGCCGGGCGACCAGGTGGTGCTGGTCAGCGGCGGATACATGAACCAGCCGCCGTTCGGCGCCAGACCGAAGAACAGCGAGGCGAAGAACGCCAGCCCGCCGATCAGATACGCCCAGAAGGCGTAGGCGCTCAGCCTCGGAAAAGGCAGATCGCGCGCCCCGAGCATCTGCGGCAGCAGCAGCACGCCCAAGGCCTCGACCGCGGGCACGGCGAACAGGAACATCATCATCGTGCCGTGCACGGTGAAGACCTGGTTGTAGGTTTCCTGCGACAGAAAGCCGTTGAGCGGCAGCGCCAGTTGCGTGCGCATCAATAGCGCCAGTGCGCCGGCCAGCACGAAGAACAGCATGGCCGCCCCGACGTAGTAGACGCCGACGAAGTTGTTGTTGATGGCGGTGATCCAGCCCCAACCGCTGGGGCGGCGCCAGATGCGCTCGAGCTCGGCGCGCTCGGCCGCCGGCCGCCGCGTCCGGGAAGGGAAGCGCTCGGCAAGCGTCTCGAGCGGGACGCCCTCCTCCCCGCTCACTTCAGTCCCTCGAGGTAGATCGCCAGCGCATTGAGATCCCGCCCCCGCAGCACCGGATAGGACGGCATGCGGTTGCCTGGTTTGATGGCCTGGCTGTCGGCCACCCAACCGGCCAGGGTCCCTCGGTTGTTGGGGAGGATTCCAGCGCCGAGCGAGCGACGCGATCCGACATGGGTCAGGTCAGGTCCGGCCAGTCCGTTGGCGCTGGTGCCCGCCACCGTATGGCAGGCGCCGCAGCCGGAGGCCGCGAAGACCTCCGCGCCGCGCACCGCCTGCGGATCGCTCGGCGCGGCGGCGCGCTCAAGGCGCGCGCCACGCCAGGCCTCGTAGGCGCGCGGTTCGTGAGCGACCACCACGAAGCCCATCAGCGCGTGGGGGCCGCCGCAGAACTCCGCGCACTGGCCCGCATAGACCCCCGGGCTGTCCGCCTGCAGTCGCAGCAGGTTGCGCCGCCCTGGGATCATGTCCCGCTTACCGCCGAGACGCGGAACCCAGAAGCTGTGAATGACGTCGGCGGATTCCAGCTCGAGCACCACGGGACGTCCGACTGGGATGTGCAGTTCGTTGGCGTCCTGCAGGATCGCCTGGCCGGCGTCGTCGAGATAGGCGACCCGCCACCACCACATCTCCCCGGTGACGCGGATGCGCAGCTCCCCCGGCGTCGGGGCCTCGCTGAGACGATGCGTGAGGCTCAGGCCGTAGATGAGCAGCGCGCTCAGCACCACGACCGGGAACGCCAGGCCGCCGGCCCAGACGAGCCAGCCGCCGCCCAGTCGCTTTCGCCAGCGACGCGGGCCCAGCAGCGACAGGCCAAGAGCGACCAGCACCACGGCCAGCACAGCCCCGCCCCCCGCCATCAGCACCCAGGACAGCACGTTCACCGGCGCGGCGAACGGGCCGGCGGGATCGAGCGCCGGAGGCGGCCAGCCGGCCATTCCATCGACAGGTTGCGGCCTAACGTTCATCGAGGCCGTAGAGATAGGCCGCGACGTCGCGCGCATCGCGCTCCGACATCAGGCTGGCGGGCATGGCGGTGTCGGGCGCCATGACCGGAGCGTTGCGAATCCAGGCGATCAACACGCCTGGCTGGTTGGGAAAGCGTCCGGCGATCATCGGCCGGCGGGCGAAGCCTTCGAGCGGGCCCCCAAGGGCGCCGCGCGGCCAGTCGATGCCTGGAATGTCATGGCAGGCGCCGCAGCCGACCTCCGTCATCAGGTCCAGGCCGCGCCGCGCGTCCGCGCCGGCCAGTTCGCGTGGAGGCGCAGACTTGTCGGCGCAACCGCACAGCACGCCGCCAAGCAGGACCGCCATCGTCCATACGCGCCCTGGCGCTCGTCGCGTCCCATGCATCGCGTCCCTTCCCACGGGTCTAGGAAACCGCGCGCTGCGGCGCAGGTTCCGCCGGAACCGATGCGACGTGCTCGTGTTGGCCTCAGCGTGCGCCTCAAGCTCTCCCTCCTGCCGCTCTGCGCCCTCGTCGTGGCGTGCGCCCCTGCAGGTCCGGCGCCGATAGATCCCTTCACCAGGGACGGCGAAGTCATTGCGATGGGGGGCGGGCGCGGCGGCCCGGCCCAGGCCTGCTTCCGATGCCACGGTCTGGCTGGCCAGGGTGATGGCGTCGCGGCCCCGCGGCTCGCCGGCCTCGACGCCGGCTACATCGAAAAGCAGCTCGGAGACTACGCGGCCGGCCTGCGCCGCGACGACGTCATGCAGGCCGCAGTCCGCTGGCTCTCGGGCGCCGACCGTCACGCCGTGGCGGTCTACTACGCACAACTTGAGCCTCCGAGCGGGGCCGGCGCGGCCGGCGCGCCGCCGGCCCTTTGGCTGGAAGGCGATCAGGCGCGCGACCTTCCCCCTTGCGCGGCGTGCCACGGCGACGACGCCCGGGGCGTCGGGATCGGCGGGCCGGCGCTTGCCGGGCAGCCGTCGGCCTACACCCTGGCGCAGATGGAACGCTGGGCGTCCGCCGTCCGGCGCAACGACCCGCGCAATGTCATGGCGATCGCCGCTTCACGAACCACGCCCGCTGAAAACCTCGCCATAGCTGACTGGCTCGCGCGCCAATCGCCTGCTCCGCGACCCTATAGCGACGCTGCCAGGGTGTCCGACGCCCAGGCCGCTGCGGAACAATTGGCAGCATCCCGTGAAGTACGTCGTCCCGATCGATGAGGTGATGCTTGAGTGCGGCGACGACGTGGACGGGGATCAGCGCCAGCAACGAGAGCACCAGGCCCAGGTGCGCCCACTCGGCCACGGCCTCGATCGCCCACCGCCGCTGCGGCGCCAGCTCCTGGAACGGCAGTAGCGGCCAGGGCGTAAGGCCAAGGAGATGCAGCTCCTGTTCCCGGGCGGTGGCCGAGACCATCATCCATCCGCTGATCGGCAGGCCGAACAGGCAGGCGTAGAAGACGTAATGCGCCACGTGGGCGAAGGCGCTTTCCCACCCTGGCTTGTCGGCGTCGTTGATGACGGGCGGCGCAAGCAGCCGCCATCCGCCACGTCCGATCACCAGCACCAGCATGAGCACGCCAAGAGCATAGTGCAGGTCGTGGGCGGCGACCTTGTCGGCGCCCACCGGCAGCTGGCCCATGGCCCAGCCCAGCCCCAGTTGGATCAGGACGAGCCCGGCCATGGTCCAATGAAAGACGATCGCGACAGGCGAATAGCGCCCCTCGTCCGCATGGCCGGCGGCCCAGGCCAGGACCTTGACGACAAGACGATCGATCATCGGGACCTAGCGCCCGAGGGCGCAATCAGCACGCCGCGGACCGCCCCAAGCGCGACCAGCAGGTAGATGCCCGCCGCCGGTATCCACATGATCAGGCCGGCTGCCTGCTGGTCCTCTAGCGCGGAAAGCCCCCAGGCCGGGGCGGACGCGAAATGCGGCGCGTAGAACGCCTGCTGCGAGAAGGTCAGCACCGCGCCCAACAGGCCCATGGCGATCGAGGCCAGAAGCAGAGCGCTGGCCGCGCCAAGCGCCCGGGCGGCGAACACGGCCGACCAGAACCAAACCGCGGACCCGAGCAGAGTGGCCTGCATGACCCAGTAGACCGCGTCCTGCGACAGCGCCCAGCCGTAGAGCCCGGGGGCATGCCACGTCCAGAACGTGATCGCCTGGATCCCCAAGGCGTACGCAAGGCTGGCCCGCGGCGCGGGCGGCAAGCTCAGGGCCAGCAACGGGGCGGCCGCCGCCACTAGCAGAACATGATGCACGGTGCGTGCGGCGAAGAGCGCCGAGCTCAGCGCGCACAGCGGTGAGAGGAAGACGATCGCCAGGACGCACAGCCCCAGGAGACCGGGCGCCCTGCGTTGCGAGCGTAAAGCCACAAGCACCGCGGCGGCCGCCAGAGCCGCCATGACCAGCGGGTCGAGGTTCCAGCGCGAGATCAGCTCGCCCGGTTCGGGGGCCGCGCCGCAGTAGGGGATCCAGGCGAACTGCGCCATTGCTTGCGTCTCGTCTCAGCGGCCTCCGGCCGCAGGCGTTGGAATGACAAGCCAGACGGTGTTGGACAGGTCGTCCGCGATCAGCAGCCGGCGGCCGGCCGCATCGAACGTCACCCCGACCGGGCGGCCGCGCGCCTTGCCCGCGTCGTCGAGAAAGCCCGTGGCGAAATCGATCGGCGGTCCGGCCGGTCGACCATCGGCGAACGGCACCCACACGACCTTGTAGCCAGCCAGATCCTGGCGGTTCCAACTTCCATGCTGGCCGACGAAGGCGCCCTGCGTGAAGTTTCCGCCGAACCCGCCGTCGACGGCGAAACTCAGTCCGAGCGCGGCGACGTGCGAGCCCAGCGCGTAGTCGGGGGTCACCGCCGTGGCGACCAGGTCAGGCTTCTGGGGATGCACCCGCGGATCGACGTTGCGGCCCCAGTAGCTGTAGGGCCAGCCGTAGAATGCGCCTCCCCGGACCGAAGTCAGGTAGTCGGGTACGAGTTGAGGCCCAAGCTCGTCGCGTTCGTTGACCACCGCCCAGAGCGCGCCGCTGACCGGCTCGATGGCCAGGGCGGTCGGATTGCGGATGCCGGTTGCGATGGTGCGGCGCGCACCTGATGCGCGGTCGACTTCCCAGACGACCGCCCGCTCCTCTTCCACCGCCATTCCGCGTTCGCCGACATTGCTGTTGGAGCCGATGCCGACATAGAGCCGCGCGCCGTCGGCGCTGGCCACCAACGACTTCGTCCAATGGTGATTGAGTTGGGAGGGAAGCTCTGTCAGTTCCTCGCCCGCCGCCGAGATTTTGGTCTGGCCGTCCTGGTAAGGAAACCGCAGCAGCGCATCCTGGTTGGCGACGTACAGGGACCCATCGACGAGGGCGAGACCATAAGGGGCGTTCAGGTTGTCGATGAAGACGGAGCGCAGCTCGGCCCGGCCATCGCCATCGGCGTCCCGCAGGAGCGTGATGCGATCGCCTCCCTTCGCCTTGGTCTTTCCCAGGCTCTTGATGTAGCCGGCGATGACGTCCTTGGGGCGCAGCTTCGGCGCCGCCCCCCCTGAACCTTCGGCGACCAGAATGTCGCCGTTGGGCAGGACGAGCATCTGCCGCGGAATACGAAGGTCGCTGGCCAGCGGCGCGACGGTGAAGCCGGCTGGAACAGTCGGTAGACGCCCGTCCCACGGCGTCGGCCTGGCGATCTTCATCGGCGGCAGCAGGGTCTCGTCAATGCCCGGCAATTGGGGGCGCGGGCCGGTCTGGGCCAACTCGCCGTCGTTGCGCCCGCAGGCGCTCAACATCAGCACTGCGGCGAGCGTCGCCGTGAGGGCGCCTCTCATGCGCGCCTCCCGGCCGGTAGCGACGAGTAGCCCAGCCATGCCGCGATCACCGCGGCCAGAGCCGAAATCGATGAAAGCGTCACGCCGGTCGCGCCGACCGCGCTCCAGCCGTCGCGGCTATGTTGGAAGGCGTTGATCAGCCCGGAGCCCAACATGACCAGGACCGCAACGAGGTACAGCGCGCTTCGCGCCCGGCCGGCCCGCCGAAAGACCAGCAGCCCGGCCAGCGCCCAGATCAGCACCAGGGCGCCGACCACCAGGGCGCCGGTGATCAGCCAGGCCGAGAAATTGGACCATTGCAGCTCGGCGGTCCGCAGGTAAGCGATGTCGGTGGCGAGCGCGGCGGTGAATAACGCCAATGGAAAGGCGAGCAGCATCGCGTGCAGCGGGTGCAGCGCCGTCTTCCTCCCAGGCTCGGAACTGTAAGTCTGCCGCATCAGGCCTCCCTCAAGCGCCTGAAGCCAATTCCCGGGCCGCCATTCGGTTTCACCGGCCATCCACGCAGCGCTCGGCGCGGGATCGGCCCTGGGATCGAAAGACCCGCCCGGAGGTTACGGTTCGACCTTCAGGAGACACACCCGTGCTGCGTTCATTTCTCATCGGCCTGGTGGCCGGATCCCGCTCTCTCACCCCCCTGGCCACGGTCAGCGACGCCGCACGGCGCGGCGCCCTGCCCTCCGACAACGGCGCGCCCAGCTGGCTGGGACACCCTGCGGTCGCGGCGGCCGTCAAGCTGCTGGCCGCCGGCGAAATCTGGGGCGATAAGCTCGCCTCCGCGCCTGATCGGATCGTGCCCGCCGGCATCGCCGCACGTCTTGTGACCGGCGGGCTGGCCGGGGCGGCCCTCGCCCCGCGTCGTCACGCGGCGCTAGGCGCCTTTCTTGGCGCATCGGCCGCGGTCGGCGCGGCCTATCTGACGTTCAATGCGCGGATGGCCGCCATGCGGCGCGCGGGCCAGACCTCGACCGGGCTCGTAGAGGATGCGCTCACCCTAGGCGCCGCCCAGGCGATCACCCAAACCGCGCGTCGCTGAATAGGTGAGAAGCCGCCAGAGGCGGCTTCTTGCGCCCGGCGCGTCACCGATTGAAACGGATCCAACTATCCCTATCTAACCGACTGAGATTGCAAATTATTCTGGAGACTTCATGGCCAACGGCTGGGCGCAGGACGGCGCCGTGCTCGACCAAATCATGGACACCGTGACGGACGGGGTGTCGACTGCGCGCGCCCGAATGCCCTCTGGCGAGGGCACACCCGTCTGCGTGGATTGCGGAGACGAAATACCGATCTCCCGGCGCCAGGCCCTGCCGGGGGCCCGAACCTGCGTGGCCTGCCAATCAGAGCGCGATGGACGCGTTGTCCTCGTCGGCATCAATCGTCGCGGCAGCAAGGACAGCCAGCTGCGCTAGCGCGCGGGGCATATGTCTATGCAGCCGAGCCTGTTCGACCTGCCCCAAGCTTCGCCCCCGGAGCTTCCGCCAGGCCTTCGCTATCAGCCAGAAGTCGTGACCGCGGGGCAGGAGCGCGCCCTGAGGGCCGAAATCGAGCGATTGCCGTTCGCACCGTTCGAGTTTCAGGGATATCTCGGCCATCGGCGCGTCGTCTCATTCGGCTGGCGCTATAACTTTTCTCGCCGCCGCCTTGAGCGGGCAGCGCCTATCCCTGACTTTCTGCTAAGTCTGCGAGACGACGTCGCCCGCTTCACGGGACATGGTCCCGAGGCCTTCGAACAGGCGCTGGTTCTGGAATACCGGCCAGGCGCAGGAATCGGATGGCACCGCGACCGGCCGCAATTTGGCGACGTCGCCGGCGTTTCGTTGCTGGCGCCCTGCCCGTTCCGCCTGCGGCGTCGGCGAGGCGCCGGCTGGGACCGCGCGACGCTCCAGGCCGCGCCCCGCTCGGCTTACCTGCTCAGCGGCGCCGCGCGCAGCGAGTGGGAGCACTCCATTCCACCGGTTACAGCTCTGCGGTACTCGGTGACGTTCCGAACCATGAGCTAAGCCGAACGAAGCGCCGCGCAGCAGGGAGAGCCCGCGCGGCGCCTCGCCAGCCAAGCTAAGGCAAGGCTGGGCCTTCGCTGGTCCTTAGACCGGCCGGTTCAGGCCAGCCCCGCCGATCGGACGCGGGGCGTCCAGTCCGTCATCGCCGCTCCTGTCCGTAGGCTCCATGCCACCGAAAGACCGGGTTTCGCCGAGATAGCGGGCCCGCTCGCGAGCGATCTCTTCCACGCCGTAGGGGTCCGCGCTGGCGTCGAACTGCGACCAGCCGCTCTGGCGGTAGATGTCGCCGCGCGACGCGGCGGTGACGCCGCGCTGCCCATCCAGGATCGCCTCGACCTGCGGAACCTCGGCGTCATGCGCGCGCACGCTCACCAGGGTGCCGCCGCGTCGCACGCCCTCCGAGTACACATTGGCCTCGTCATCCGAGTGACCAGCTTCCTTGAGCATGCCCAGAAGCCCGCCGGTCGCGCCGCCGGCCGCGGCGCCGACCGCCGCGCCGAGCGCGGTCGAGGCCAGCCAACCCGCGGCCACCACCGGGCCGAGGCCAGGGATGGCGAGCATTCCGAGCCCGGCCAGCAGACCGGCGCCGCCGCCCAGCAGGCCGCCCGTCGTGGCGCCCTTGCCGGCGCCCTCGGCCACGTCGTTCTCGCCGTCGCCGTTGCGATCGCCAAGCGCACCGGCTCGCTCGCCCGCGCCCCCGGCATGCCGGTGGCCTTCATGCCAGTTGTCGGCATTGTTGGAGACGATGCTGATCTTGTCCTCGTCGATCCCGGCGCGTTCGAGGTCGCCGACCGCGGCGAGCGCCAGGGTGTGATTGTCGAAGAGGCGGGTAATCGTCTTACTCATCTGAGTTCAGTCCCTGATTGCATTGTACGGATGTGCGACAGGCCGATCAGGACGCGCTGACGGCGCCCTTGTAGTCGACCGAGACCTTGGTCTGGACGCCGTCCTTGGCGGCGGTCCCCGACCAGACGCCGTTGGCGTCCTGCGTGAGCGCCCCCACACCGGTGTAGCCCGCCGCTTCGATCGCGCTGCGGGCCTGAGCTTCGGTGAAGGAATTGGCGCCCGGCGTCAGAGTGGCGGCGTCCTGGGTCGGCGTCGTGTCCACCGCTTCGTTGCGGGGGGCTTCCGAACTGGACACCACCGGACCCTCGGTGCGGTCGGCTTCGGTGGATTTTTGGCCGCAAGCGGCCAGTAGCGTCGCGACAGCCGCGACGCCCACTATCGTCTTGATCATGTTAGGTTCTCACACTTGCGTGGCAGTGAAAGACCTGAGGCGGGCCCTGGTTCCAGCGCCACCAGTGGGTTTCCGATCACGCGGCCTTTTAACCGGCGCCACGCACCGACGCCCCGCCCCGCTCTGGCGCATGGGCAGTCGCCGCAGCAGCTTAAGTGTGGCGCAGGACCCGCGCGAGTTCCGCAAGAGCGAGGTGCTCGCGCCAGGCTGCCGAGTCCGCCCAGGCCGCGATCCGTCATCCCGCCGCGCGCCCCTGGTCAGCAAGCGGAATGACGGGCTTTGCGAGTTCGCTGCTCAGTCGGTGCTGGTGTTGTGGCCGACCCTGGCCGGACCTCCCGCTGCAATCCACGGCTGAGTTCGGCCACGCGATCAGGATCGGGCGAACAAAGGGGAGCGGCCACGGCCGTGAGATCCTCGAGCGCCTTTTTCCCGAATTGGCGTTTCAGCACGCCGGACGCTTCGGCCACCCGCTCCTGCTCCGACAAAGGTGGCCGATTGAACACCCAGGCGAACGCCCACGACGAGTGAAACCACGGCCACGCCGGAGTTCGTTGTGCCCAGATGGGAATACGACCCTTCGCGGGTCAAGGCGGCGCGCAAACCCGATCTGCACGATCCCCTGCGACCTGGAAGCTCTAGTTCAGTCCGTTCGCGGGCTCTCTCCTTTTATCCGGGTAGATTGACAAGCTGGGCCCCCTGGTCGAAGGCCTGATCACCACAACGAGGCCCGCCATGACGTCGACCTATACCGCGTTTGTTGGAACCGGCCGTCTGGCGGCAGGCGATCTGGAGACCGTAGCGCTCGCGGCGCACCAGGTCCGCGACAGCCAGCGCGAGATGCCTATCGTCTTCGAAGACGCCAGCGGGAGCGTGGTCGATCTGGACCTGCGCGGCGACGCGCGGGACGTCGTTCAGCGGCTCCGCACCTCCGCACCGGCCCCCACCGATGGGCCTCGCGGGCGGGGTCGCCCCAAGCTCGGCGTGACGGCGCGCGAAATCACACTCTTGCCGAGGCACTGGAGCTGGCTCCAGGAGCAGCCTGGCGGCGCATCAGCAGCGCTGAGGCGGCTTGTGGAGCAGGCTCAGCAGGACGGCGCCGAAACTGACAAGGCTCGCCGGGCCCAGACGGCGACCTACCGCGTAATGCACGCGCTCGCAGGCCACCTACCGGGGTATGAGGACGCCCTGCGCGCCCTCTACGCCGGCGATGCTGACGCATTCAACAACCGCCTTGCCGCTTGGCCGAACGACATCGCCGGATATGTTCGAGGTCTCGCCAAAGCCGCGCTCTAAAGCTCCAACGAAGATTGGCCTTTCCGGTAGCGCTCCAAACAGCTGACCAGGTCGCGTCGCTGCCCGCGGAACGCCATCCCGCTCCACGAGCGGGGGCCGCCGCCCAAGCCGGCGCCGCCTCAAGGACGTCGAAGCGACACGGGCGACTAAAGCGCCCGAGGTCAGGAACACAGCTCTGCGAAAACGCCTTCTAGGATCGAGACTGTTCGACGAGGCACGAGAACGAACCTCCAGATCGTCCTCGCTGGCGCTTGCGCGGCGGTATTCGGCGGCGGCCGGTGCAGCACGAACTGCGGTCGGCAGCCCTGGCGGCACGATGGGAGGCGAACGCGGCCGACCAGCAAACCGGCCCGTCCCGACCTTCCGGCCGCGCGAGCGCTCCGCGTCGCCTGCGCGCTATTGCTGACGACGCAAACCGTCCCGCGCAGCAGTTGATCAGTTCGCTGTGCTACCCGGCTCCCAGTTTGGCTTGAGCACGACCTTGGTCGTCTCGTTCTGTTCCTCTTTGAACATCTTGTAGCCTAACGGGGCCTCTTCCAGCGGGAGCCGGTGACTGATCAGGAAGGTGGTGTCTATCCGCCCCTCACCGATCATCTCCAGCAGCGGCTGCAGGTAGCGCTGCACGTGCGTCTGACCAGTCCGGATCTGCAGGCCCTTCTGCATCATGGCGCCGATGGGGATCTTGTCGCCCATCCCGCCGTAAACGCCAGGGATAGAGACGCGCCCGCCCTTGCGGCAGGCGAGCAACACCTCGCGCAGCACATGCGGCCGGTCCGTGCCCAGCCGCGTGACGGCTTTGACCGCATCGATGCTGTTGTCGAGGGTAAAGCCGTGGCTCTCCATCCCGACGGCGTCGATGCAGGCGTCCGGGCCAATGCCGCCGGTCATTTCCATCAACGCTTCGCGAACTTTGACGTCATGGTAGTCGATGACCTCGGCTCCCATTGACCGGGCCAGTTCCAGCCGATGCGGATAGTGGTCTATCGCGATGACGCGATGTGCGCCCATGAGCAGCGCGCTCTGGATGGAGAACAGCCCGACCGGACCGCACCCCCAGACGGCCACGGTGTCGCCGGGCTGGATTTCACAGTTTTCAGCCGCCATCCAGCCCGTCGGAAGAATGTCCGAGAGGAACAGCACCTTGTCGTCCTCCAGCCCGTCGGGAATGACGATCGGGCCGATGTCCGAGAACGGCACCCGCACATACTCCGCCTGGCCGCCGGGATAGCCGCCGGTCATGTGCGAGTAGCCGAACAGCCCGCTCATCGACTGGCCATAGGCGACTTCAGAGATGTCGGCCTTGTCAGCCGGATTGGAGTTGTCACAGGCGGAGAACTGCTGCTGTCCGCAGTGGAAACACTTGCCGCATGCGATGACGAACGGCACCACAACGCGTTGGCCTTTCTGAAGCGTCGTGGACCGACCGACCTCCACCACTTCTCCCATGAATTCATGGCCAAGGATGTCCCCCGGCTTCATGGTTGGGATGAAGCTGTCATAGAGGTGCAGGTCGGAGCCGCAGATCGCCGTCGAGGTGATCTTGATGATCGCGTCGCGCGGATTGACGATCTCGGGATCGGGCGTCGTCTCCATCCGGACGTCGTGTTTGCCGTGCCAGGTCAGAGCCCTCATGACGTGGCCTCCTCGTCGCGCCGGTTTCGCGAGGTCGCGACCTCGCCGGTTTCAAGGAACTGCTTGAGGCGTCGCAGATCCCGCCGGGCCTGGATCTTGGGCTCCTCCTGGAACAGCTTGGCGATCATCTGCCCAAGCCGGCCGGCCGGGGCCTCGTAGGCGATGGTCGCGGTGACGACGGTGCCGCGCCCTGGCGGGGCGTCGCGAAATTCGACGCGGCCTGCATTCTTGACCTCGGCGTCCTCGACAGAAGACCAGGCGATCAGCTCACCTGGGACGTCTTCATTCAGCAGCGCGTCCCACTCGACCGTGTCGCCTCCCGGCGCCTGCACCACCCAGTGCGAGCGCCGGTCGTCTTCGATGCGCACAGCCTCGATGTTCTCCATGAAAGACGGGAAGTTCTGGAAATCCCGCCAGAAGGCATAGACCTGCTCACGCGGAAGATTCACCGTGATCGAGCGCCCGACCACGGCGGCGTGATCCCAGCCGAGCGCTTCTGCCGTCTCCTTGGCCAACTCGCTCTGATCGACATGGGCGGTCAGTGGCGCATCACTGCGTATGTGTTCGGTCTGCGACGTCATCTGCGTCTCCTGCTGATGCGGAAGCCCGGCTCGTCGCCGTCCGGCGCAGTACACGCCCGCCTTCCGCCCGACATAAACTTCAAATGATGCCAAGGGTTCAGATAATTTTGCGCATTTCTACGCGCGTAATAAGTATCTCCAAGGTCTAGATTGCAACAAATGTTAATCTAGCGCGACCCACTAGAACCAATCTTCGCCCGACGTGTTCAAACTGAAGATTACTTTCAGGGCGAGAACTCCCATGAAAAAGTACGCTTACGGGTGGTTGACCGCAATCTTCTTCCTGGTTTCGATCGCGGGCCACTGGGTGTTCGGCTGGTACGCCTACCTGGATGAGCAGTCCGCGCTCCACGCGGCGCCGGCGGTGTCTGGCTACGCAGTGGAGATGGCGCGCGACACGTTTGAAAACTGGCAGTCGGAATTCCTGCAGTTGATCTGGCAGGTCGTCGGCTTGGCCTACTTCCTCTACGTCGGCTCGCCCGCTTCCAAGGAGAACGACGATCGCAGCGAAGCCAAGCTCGACGAACTGATCAAGCTGATGGACACCAAGGGCGGGCAGGCCCGGATCGACAAGATCGACCGCCGCTTCCTGCGCCACGGCGGTCATGCAAGGCCTCACGACCACGACGTCGCCTATCCGGGCGGCGCGGGCGATTGAGACGCACGCCTGAGGCGTGCCTGGAGAGCGCCCGCCCGCACCGCGGTGAGTTGCGCACGGGCGCCGCTGCGCCATCCCACGCCGCTTAACATTTGATATTTCTGAAATTCTTGAGCCTGAGCAGCGGAACGAAGCGTCGCGGGATTCCGTTGGCCCTCCACTCCGATCCCGATCGTCAGGAAGCCCATGAGCTTGACCGCCGGTCCGACCGCCTCGCTTTCACGCTCGACCCCACCGGATCACGCGGCGCCCGCGGACGCCTTGTCCGGGACTTATCCGTCCCTCCGCAGTCGTGACGCTTGGGCCGCGCGCGTTACGTGCTTGTTCGGCGCCTCCACGATCCTGCGCGAACGGACGCTTGGTCCGGCGAACCGCAAAGGAGCCTGCTGATGTCCACGCCCATCAGCCCTACGCCCTGCAAGGGGCCGCTCGGCGGCGACCTTCCGGCTTTTGTCTCCAACGGCCTTGTGGGCCTGAGGGTTCGCGATGTGCCGATGATCTCCGGGATGTCGATGCTGGCCGGCTTTTGCGGCGAACACCCGATCCGCAAGATCGAAGCGGCGGCCGCCACACCTTATCCGCTGTTTACTGAGATCACAGTCAATGGCGCGGTGCTGTCAGCTGTGGGCGGCGGTCTGGAGCCGCTCGAGCAATCTTACGACTTTTCGAACGGCGAGCTGACCAGCCGATTGCGCCTCGTTGCAGCAGACGCGGTCCTGGCGCTCACGGTCACCACCTTCGCCAGTCGCCCCGACCCCGCCGTCGTCTGCCAGGAAATCCAGATAGAGGTCGAGAAAGGCCCCGCCGAGCTAGAGCTTTCGGCCGGGCTCGATGGAGGGGGCATCGAGGGCCGCGCCATCGCCCAGCTTCGCGATCTGCCAGGAGAGGATCAGTCGCCCTTGGACGGCTGTCTGCACTGGGAGGGCGCGGGCGCCCTGTCCTCATGCGGGGTGGCGTATTGCACCGAGTTGCTGGGCGCCGAGGCCGAGCGCGACCGCCCTTCGATGCAGAACACGCGGCTGGCCACCTCCTACAAGCTTAGGCTGGACGCGGGGCAGGCGGTCACTTTGCGTCAGATCGCCGCCCTGATCCCAAGCGTCACGCACCATCGTCCCGACCAGCAGGCGGTGCGCCATGTCTGCCTGGCCGCGAAGAAAGGGTTCGACGCGCTTCGTCGAGCGAACCGTGACGAGTGGGCGGAGCTCTGGAAGGGCCGCGTCGTGATCCACGGGGCTGACGAGCAATGCCAGAGGCTGGCCGACGCCGCCTTCTTCTATCTGATGAGCTCGACCCATGCGGGATCGCCAGCCTCAACCTCGATGTTCGGCTTGGCCGCCTGGCGCACCTATAACTATTACTACGGCCAGGTGATGTGGGACGTAGAGACCTTCTGCCTGCCGCTGATCACGCTGATCCAGCCGGAGGCGGCCCGGAGCCTGCTCGCGTTCCGCTACAGGACGCTCGAGAGCGCCGAAAACAACGCACGCGTTCACGGTCGTGCGGGAGCCCAGTATCCTTGGCAGAGCGGCCCTGTGAACGGCCAGGAGTCGGGTCCCCTGCCGGGCAGGGCGTCCTGGTACGAAGACCACGTCTCGGCCGACATCGCGATCGCCTTCATCGCGTTCTGCAGGATGACCAGCGACGAGGTCTTCAAGCGGCAGAAGGCGTGGCCGGTCGTCTCCGCCGTCGCCGACTGGCTATGCGACCGGGCCGAACCGACGGCGCGGGGCTTTGAGATCTTCAAATCAATGGGCGTGGCTGAACGCGCCGAGGCGGTCGACAATCCGGCCTACATGAACCTCACCGCTAGACTTGCCCTCGAAGGCGCCCTGGAGATGGCGGGAGACCTTGGCCTGCCGCCGGGCCGCGCCTGGCAGGAGGTCGCCGAAGGCCTTGTTCTCCCGCTCGACGATGGCAAACTGGTGGGCCACGACGACTTCGATCCGGACGGCGAGAAGGCGGCGACGCCAGATCCGCTCACTGCGCTCTACCCGCTAGGTATGGAGCTGGCGAGCGATGTCGCCGCCGCAACCCTCGCCTACTACCTGTCACGGGCCGAGGAGTATGTCGGCTCCCCCATGCTCTCGGCCCTGTATGGCGTATGGGCTTGCCAGGCCGACGATCCAGACCTCAGCCTGCGTATGCTTTCGGAAGGTTACGGCGCCTTCGACGCGGGACGCTTCAATCAGATTCTCGAATACCGCCCCGACCGGTTCCCCGATCAACCACGGGCCGGGCCCTTCTTCGCGAATATGGGCGGCTTTCTCGGTTCTATCGTCTTCGGTTTCTGCGGCTTGGAGCTCGGCCTGGGGGTTCCTCGCCGGCGCCCGGCCGGCCCTGTCCTGCTTCCGAGAGGCTGGGAGAGCATCGAGATTGAACGGCTGTGGCTTCGCGGCGCGCCCCATCGCCTGGTCGCCCGGGCCGGGTCGCCAGCGCAGCTCATCCCGGTCGCGGAAACGGGCGCCCCGGCCGACCATGAACCTCAGGAGATCGGCCGACGCGCCTGACGCGCCGCCGCGTCCGCTCGTGCGCTCGACGGCCTAGGAAATCCAGCATGTCCCCGTTCCGCACCGCCGCCCCCATCGAAACCGCAATCTGGACCATGACCAGGGAAGCTTCCCGTCAGCCGTCTTCGCGCCGCCAGACGAGCGCGGCGCGATCAGATGTCAGCTCCACGGAGAGGACCGTTTAAAATGGCGTCGGCGGCCAGCGAACATGCAGCCCACGCCGGTCCTGCGCCCGGCGCGACCGCGCTTCTGATCGTCGATATGGTCAACGACTTCGACTTCCCGGACGGGGACGAGCTGCTGGCCCGAGCCCAGACAATCACCTCGTCCATACTTGCCTTGCGCAACGAGGCCGACCGGCTGGGCGTCCCCACCTTCTACGTCAACGACAACTATGGCCATTGGCGCTCCGAGCGCTCCGCCATTGTCGAAGCCTGCGCGCGCGAGCCACGGGCCCGGGACCTTGTCTTGCGAATGGCGCCCCGAGACCACGACTACTTCGTGATCAAGCCGAGGTTCTCCGGGTTCTACGCGACAAACCTGCCCGTGCTGCTGCCCCAGCTCGGCGTTTCACATCTGGTGCTGACAGGGGTCGCCGCCGACATTTGCGTACTCTTCACGGCCGCGGACGCGCATATGCGCGACTATCGACTTTGGATTCCCGAAGATGCGGTGGCGAGCGACAATGACGAGCGGAAGGCCTGGGCGCTCCGCATCATGAGCAACAGCATGGGCGCAGACACTTCCTCGACCGAGGCGCTGAGCCTGCAGGCCTGGGGCTCGCACCCCTCGCCCTAACCTGCCGCCGCGGCGCGTAGGTGGTTGTGCGCCGTCGTCGCCGCGATTGCGCCATGCCCGACCGCGACGCTGACCTGGTCCAGCGCCTCGACGACATCGCCGGCCGCGAACAGGCCTTTGATGCTGGTCTGCTGGCGTGCGTCGGTCGGCACGCATCCAGCTGCGGTGACCTGGGCGCCCAGATGCTTCACCAGTTCCGAGCGCGGCGCGCAGCCGAGGGCGGGATAGAGGATGTCGAACTCCAGGGCCGCGCCATGCTGCAGAACCACACGCATGCAGCCTGGAGCGGGCTGAAGCGTCGCGATCGGCTCCGCCACCACGCCTATGCCAGCCTCGCGCAATTCGCCGCGCTGAGCAGGTTCGAGCTCCATGCTTGTGCGGGTCAGCAGGGTCACATCGCTGCTGAATCCCCGCAGAAACAGCGCCTCCTTCGCGCCGTGTCGATCAGCGCCCAGCACCGCAATACGCTTGCCGGTCGCTTCGAAGCCGTCGCAGATCGGGCAGTATCTCAACGTGCCCGCCGCCATGGCGGCTTCGTGAGCGTCAGGGTCGAGCTCGACCTCGAAGAGCCGCACGCCGCTCGCAAGGATGACCGTTCTGGCCTTAAGGTCCATCTCAGGGACCAGAAACCTCGCGCCGTCGCGGACGAGACGCGAAACGCGCCCCGCCCGCAGCTCGGCGCCGTACCGCTCGGCCTGCTCCGTCAGCCGTCCGATCAGTTCGGGGCCGGCTATTCCCTGGGGAAAGCCGGGTACGTTATGCGCCAGCGGAATGCGCTGGGCGCGACTTTCCCCGTCGTGGACCACGACGACACGGCGGCGATACCGCGCAAGATAGGTCGCCGCCGTCAGTCCGGCCGGCCCGGCGCCGATGACAAGGCAATCGATCACCGCGCCGCTTGCAGCATGCAGACGCGGCGTTGCGCGAAACACCTCACGGCCGCGCCGCCACGACCTGTGCGTCGAGATCCGTCAGCGGCTCCCGCGTCCACAGCCGCAGGGGGCGGCAGGCTTGGACGAACCCCGCCACGTCGGCCGGATCGTCCAACGGCAAAACGCCTGCATCGATGTCCTCTGCAGCGACGCCAGCCTTCTCCAGCAGCGGCAGGGCGAAGGCGTTGAAGCCGATGAACTTGCAGTGGGCGAAGGCGTCGCTGACGAAGTCCTTCGACGGCTTGTCGAGGGTCAGCACCTGGGCCCATTCAGCCGAAATCAGCACCGCCACCGCGTCGTAGAGCACGGACGGGCCGCCATCGATCTTCTGATGGGCGGCGACCGGCGTTCCGTCATCGAGTACGACGCCGGCGATCTGCGGCGCGACCACCTCGACCACCGCGCCTTCCGCAGCCGCAGCTTCGGAGAGGGCGGCGAACACGGCCGCGCTCGCCCCGTCGGTCAGGAGGACGCCAAGCTTGCGGCCCTTCAGGCCCGGATGTGGGCGCTTGACGATGCTGAGCGCGTCCGACGGCGGCAGGTCCATGATCGGCGCCGACGCCGGCGGCGCGGGATCGGGCAGCTGCGCCAGGCCAAGGCCCGTGGCGACTTTCTGCGCGAGTTCCGCGTCGATGTTCAGAAGATGGGCGACCATCCGCTCGCGGATGTCCGGACGCTCGCACTTGGACAGTTCGAACGTCAGGGCGTCGGCGATGTGCTTCTGCTCGATCGGCGCCTGGCTCACATAGAACTGCCGCGCCTGGCTGTAGTGGTCGGCGAACGACGCAGGCCGCACCTGCAGCTTTTGCCCCGCCTCATCGGCCGCAAAGTGCCGATAGCCGCGGTCTGGGCTCTCACGAGGCCCCTGGCCCCAGCTGTTGGGCTCGTAGTTGGCGCGAGTGGTCGGATTGACCATCGCCATGTGCCCGTCCTGCTGGAACGTCGCGAACGGACACTTCGGCGCGTTGATCGGCAGGTGCGTGAAGTTGGGGCCGCCCAGGCGCTTCAACTGGGTGTCCAGATACGAAAAGTTCCGACCCTGAAGCAGCGGGTCATTCGTAAAGCCGATGCCAGGGACGACATTCTGCGTGCAGAACGCCACCTGCTCGGTCTCGGCGAAAAAGTTGTCCACCGTGCGGTCGAGAACCAGACGCCCCACGATGCGCACCGGGACCAGCTCCTCGGGGATGAGTTTCGTGGCGTCCAGCACGTCGAACTCGAAGGACTCCACGAAGGCCTCGTCGAACAATTGGACGCCGAGCTCCCACTCCGGAGCATCCCCCATCTCGATCGCATTCCAGAGGTCGCGCCGATGGAAGTCGGGATCGGCGCCGTTTATCTTCACCGCTTCGTTCCAAAGCACCGACTGCAGGCCAAGCTTCGGCTTCCAGTGGAACTTGACGAAGGTCGAGCGTCCCTCGGCGTCGATGAACCGGAAGGTGTGGACGCCAAAGCCTTCCATGAATCGGAAAGAGCGCGGGATCGCGCGATCCGACATGGTCCACATGATCATGTGCATGGACTCAGGGGTCAGCGAGATGAAGTCCCAGAAGTTGTCGTGCGCCGTCTGGGCCTGCGGAAAGCCACGATCGGGTTCCTGCTTGGCGGCGTGAACCACGTCCGGGAACTTCATGGCGTCCTGGATGAAGAACACCGGGATGTTGTTGCCCACCAGATCCCAGTTGCCCTCCTTGGTATAGAACTTGGTGGCGAAGCCGCGGACATCGCGGGCCAGATCGAACGAGCCCTTGTTGCCCGCAACTGTCGAAAACCGGACGAACACCGGCGTGCGCTCGCCGACGCGCTGGAAGATGTCGGCCCGCGTGACATCCGCAAGCGACGCGGTCGTCTCGAAGTAGCCATGGACCCCGAACCCCCGCGCGTGGACCACGCGTTCAGGGATCCGTTCATGGTCGAAATGGAAGATCTTCTCGCGGAAGTGAAAGTCCTCGAGCAGGGCGGGACCACGCTCGCCCACCCTCAACGTGTTTTGGTCATCGGCGACAGGCACGCCCTGCTGTGTCGTCAGCACGGCCTCGCTTCCCTCAGCCGTCTGATGCGTTTCTCCGCCCGTGCCCGGATTGCGCGCGTCATAAATCTTGTCGACCATGAAATACTCCCGCTCAGATGCGGGAGTGAAACCTTCGCGGGGTCATGTGGTTCACGCCTTAACAACAGAATTCCCGGCCCGCCCCCGCATAGAGAAGGCCGAGTTGCCAACATATGTTAAGGGCGGCCCAAGATCGATACTCAGGCGGGCTGCGATAACCCGCAGAACCCGGTCCCTCCCGCCTACCGCCGCGTTTCACGCGTCGATAGCTTCCGCCTCCGCCGTCAGCCGGTCGCATCCCTTGAAGTCGCGCCGCCGAAACGCAGACGCGGCCGAGCGCCTGAGCAGCAGCAAGGCCGCCTGCGAATGCCTTCGGCGCAGCTTGCCTGCCCATAACTCCGCCGTATCCGGGTCGAGATCGATCTCGCCCTGACGCTGTTCCACCATGCCCGCGGCTGCTGGAAGCGACGGCCAGGTGATCAGGAAGCCAAGGCCGGTCTGAAAATCGGCGAACCCCGCGGCCAGCTCCATCGCCTTGCCCTCGGCCTCGACGTCATCGAAATCGTCCAGGCGCGCCAGGTAGGTCTTCAGGCGATCGACCGACATGGTTCGCTCAAACGAGGCCCACCGGGCCGCCTGAGCCGCGTCCGCCTGGCCGGAGGCTTGCAGGTAGTCGATCCAGGCGCTCTCCCAGTCGATATCGACGCCCCGCTTGGGCTGAACCGCGCTTTTCAGGAGTTGTCCCGCCTCGTCGACGCGTTGGGCCGCGAGCAGCCTCTGGGCGATCTCCGCGGCGACGCCAGGCGTCTTCAGCGCCTCTGCCGTATAGGTCGCCATCAGGGCGTCGAGTTCCCCGGCGGCGTCCGCCAGCTGCCTTATCAGCGTGATCCATCCCGGGGTCGCCCCGCGATGCTCGGCGAGCTGGCGCAGCGCCTCGCCAGCCAAGTCGCTGGAACCGCTCTCCAGCAGTCCCGGCAGCCACGCTTTCCACCCTACGGGATTCGCCTTCAGGCTCTCGACCAGCGCCAGCGCCGCCGGGCCGGCCGCCGCTCGCGCCAGCAGCGGTCCCAGGTCCTGCGCCGCCCGCCCAAAGACCTGCGACAGCTCATCCTCCCGCTCACGGTAGCGGAGGTTCGCCTGGCGCGCTGTGTCGATGAACCGCAACAGGCGCTCGGCCGCCGCGTCCGGATCAAGGGGGGCCAGTCGCAGTGCGACCAGCGCGCGCAGGGCGTCGAGATCGCGAATGAACGCCGGCCGCTGGCGCCAGGTGATCTTGCCGCGGCTGGTCTCGAACGCCGTCAGCCGCTTGTCGATCTCCCCGGCCAGCGGGCCAGGCCCCTGCTCAGCGGCCAGTTCCATGCGCAGACGCCGCTTCAGGTCCGGCCGGCTTTCCGCAACCTCAAACATCAGCTCGGCCAGGCGCCCGGCTCCGAGCGTCGCCAGGCTCTCAGGCGTAACCTTCCGCAGCTTTCCGGATGGTCGCTTCACTTGCCCGACCTCGGTTTTCGCGGACCTCGCCTTGCAGGCGCCAGCTCGATCCAGGCGGGCGCGTGATCGCTTGCTCCTTCACGCCCGCGAACGGCCTTGTCGACACCGGCGCCGATGAGGCGATCAGCAAGCCGGGGCGAGAGCAACAGGTGGTCCAGTCGCAACCCCTTGTCGTTTTCCCAACGACGGCGGATGTAGGCCCAGAACGTCCAAAGCGGACCGCTGGGATGGACGGCCCGCAGGCCATCGACCCAGCCGTCTCCCAAAATCTGCGCGAAGCTCTCGCGAGCCCGCGGATCGACCAGGGCGTCCCCCTGCCAATGGTTGGGCTGGTAGATGTCGGACTCGGTCGGGGCGACATTGAAGTCCCCCGCAAGGATCACCGGGACCTGCGCGGCCAGCAGACTGGCCGCATGCCGCCGCAGACGCTCCATCCAGGCGAGCTTGTAGTTGAACTTGGGCCCCGGATTAGGGTTGCCGTTCGGCAGGTAGATCGAGGCCACCAGGACGCCGTCGATCGCAGCCTCGATGTAGCGGGCCTGAGTGTCGTCGTCGCCGCCCGGCAGGGTCCTTCTGACGAGCACCGGCTCGCCGGATCGGGAAAGGATCGCGACGCCGTTCCAGGTGCGCTGACCCGCCAGCACGGCATGATAGCCCGCGGCGTTGATCGCCACGTGCGGGAATGCGGCCTCCTCCGTCTTGAGCTCCTGCAGACACACGACGTCCGGCCGCGCGACATCAAGCCAAGCCAGCAGATTCTCCAGCCTGCGGTTCACATTGTTGATGTTGAAGGTCGCCACCTTCACCTGCCGCCCTCCCCCGCATCGCAATATCGGGCCAGCCCTGCAGCCGCTCGCACAGCAAACGGCCAAAGGCCTCGGACGATCCCCGCCTAGCGCCGGCGGCGGCTGCGGGCTGCGTGCGAAGGGCAAGACCAGCCTGCGACATCTCTGGTCGCGCATGCGCCGGTGGAGCGGGATATAACATAGGTTAGGGACTCGGACCGCACGGGGCGGCTAGGGCTGACCTCTGCCAAGAATCCGAAACCACGGCCAGGGAACCAGGCTCAAGCTTGACCGTTAGCTGCGCCTTGACGGGACGCCCCAACGGCCCGCGGTTCGGCTCATCCGTCGTTCAGGAGACACCAATGGCGCTGGTAAAAAGGTCGGCACTCGCAAACCGGCGCGGCGCCCCCGAAGCGCTTGACGTTTCTGCGCGGAAGGACGCGAAGCCTCGCACCCCAGGGCGATCTTCCCAACGGAGCGCCAAGGATGGCGGACTGTCCCAGCGCCTGGCCGCCGCGACCCAGGAACTCGCGAGCGGATTGAGCGAGGCCGCCGCCGCCGCCGAACAACTCCAGCGGGCCATGCAGGCGATATCCGACGGCGCTGAGCAGGCGGCGAGCGCGGCCCATCAATCGCTGGCCTCCGTGAGCGCAATGGCCGCCAGCTTCTCGCAATCGCGCAACCTGGCCGAACGCAACCTCGCCAGCGTCGCCTTTCTCGAAACTGAACTGATCCAGGCCGCCACCCAGACGGAGGCGTCGGTGCTTGCGATCGAGGCCAACGCCGCCCGACAGCTGAAGTCGGTGACTCTGATCGCAGACCTCGAGGGGTTGGCCGCCTCGGTCGCCGCGCTCAGCGGGAAGGTGGGCGATCTTGCCGACCAGACCAATCTGCTCGCCCTCAACGCGGCCATCGAAGCGGCGCGGGCCGGGGAGCAGGGTCGAGGGTTCTCGGTCCTTGCCGACGAGGTGCGGGACCTGGCCGTCATTTCCGAACGTCGTGCGGCCGAGGTCAGATCGCATGCCGAGCGCATCGGCTCAGAGGTCAAGCAGGTGGGGGACCGCCTGCGAAGCGCCGCGCGTCTGGCGCAGGACGAGGCGAGCCGGGGGCGCAGGGCGTCCCAGGTCCTGGTGAGCCTGCGCGCGGAACTTCGCGGCCTCACGGAGGCCAGCCAGTCGATTTTGACGGCCGCGCTCGAAGCCGATCGCGCGGCGCGCGAAGCCCTGCTGGGCGCGCAGAGCATTTCAAGTGCAGCAGAGGAGCAGGCGGCGGCCGCGGCCGAGGCGCAAAGGTCGGTGGCCCAGCAAAGCACGGCGCTCGACCAGGGACGACAGACGTCTGAAGGTCTCGCCGAGATGGCCGACGCCGTGGGAGGCGACCAGGCTGAGGCCCAGGCACATGAGATTTCTGCCGCAGCCGAAGAGTTGTCGGCCACGGTGCAGCAACTTGCGGGCGGAGCGGCGGAGATCCTCGTGGCCGTCGATCAGATCGGGCGGGGCGCTCAGGCGCAGTCGTCGGCCACGCAGGAAGCGGCCGCGGCTATGGACCAGATCGCCCGCTCGACCGAACTGGTCGCCGACGCCGCGGCGCAATCGCTCGAAGCGGCCAAGCGCACCGGCTCGGGCCTGGCTGAGAATCGCCAGGCTCTCGACGCCTTGGCCGCCGGCGTGTCGACCTCCACCATCGAGACGCTCGCCGTGGTCGACCTCATTCAGGATCTACAAGGCTCGGCCCGGCAGATCGAGCGCACGGTGGACGCGCTGGGTCTGCTGGCGGTGCAGACCGGAACCCTGGCGGTCAGCGGGTCGGTAGAGGCCGCCCGCGCAGGGGAACAGGGCGGCGGGTTCGCAACGGTTTCGGCCGACATCCGGTCGTTGGCCCGAGCGGCAGGCGGCGACGCTGAAGCGGCCAAGGACCTGATCCGCAACGTACAGGCGCTGATCGTTCAGGTGCTCCGCGACCTCGATCAGATTGCGGCGAACGGCGAGGCAGAGGTCCAGAAGAACGGACAGCTGGCCGATCGGCTGGCGAGCGTGGCCAACGCGGCTGGCGAGGTGCGTGGCGCCGGTGCGGAAATTACTCGCGGGGCGCAGGCCGTCAAAGGCGGCGTCGCAGAGGTGCTGAAGGGCGTGCAGGACGTCGCGTCGGTGGCGGAGGCGTCGAGCGCCGCGGCCGCGCAGGCTGCGGCCGCGGCGCGCCAGCAATCGCGCGGCGCCGACGATCTCGCCGCCGCGGTCGAGGAAATGGCTCTCCTGGCCGACGAATTGGCCAAGACGCGGGCCTGACCTTGCCGAACGGCGCGCCCTACCTGCAACTCATGGCCGGTGAAGCGGAAATCTACGCTTCCGCCTTGGCCGTGCGCGAAGTCGGCCGTGTCCCCCCGGTCACCCGCGTGCCTAACAGCGGCGCCATGCTGGAGGGACTGGCGAACGTGCGGGGACAGGCCGTCCCGATCGTGTCCCTGCCACGCTGGCTAGGCTCGCCCCGCGCGGCATCGACTCAGAAATTCGTCCTGCTCTCACAGCCGCAGCCGCTTGGCCTGATCGTCGACGGGATCGGGCAGATAACAGAGCTGCCGCATGTTGCGGGCGCGGCGCGTCCGGCCTTGCTGAGGCGGGGTGCCGATGACCTGTTGCACCCGCTTGATCTTGGCCTTGCGGCGGAAAGTCCGCGGGGCGGAGCCTCCGATCAGCGCGATACGCCGCGCCAGCTGCGTTCGATGGCGCGGCGCGAGGAGCGAACGGCTCTGATCACCTTCCTGATTGGCGGGCGCACCTACGGCTTTGCGCTTGCCGAGACGCTTCACGTCACGCCGCTGCCGGACGACGTGCTGCCGCCGCCTGGAGCAGACCCGGCGGCGTTAGGCGTCACGGAATGGCGCGAACGGTTGCTGCCGATCATGAACCTGGGACGACTGCTCGGCCTGGAGCCTGGCCCCGCCCGTTGGGTCCTGGTCGTGAGCTGCCGCGGACGCCCCCTCGGCCTGGCCGTAGAGACGCTGGGGCCGGTCGTCAGGCTGGAGAGCTCGAGATTGGACAGGGTTCCGGCCGCCATCAACCGCGGCTCGGCCGAAGCCCAGGTCAGCGCCATCGCAAGGCCGCCGGGCGGCGGCCTGATCGCCGTGCTGTCGACGGCGCAGCTGTTCGACGCCGACCGCCTCGCCGCTATGAGCGGGCAGCCCGAGCAATTTCGCGGGCAAGCGGCCGCCCAGAGCGCGCACGCAGCGTACCTGCTCTTTCGCCTCGGGGACGAAACCTACGGGCTATCGCTCGAAGGGGTTGAGGGCGTGGCGGCCTGTCCCACCTCGCTGTCGCGCGTGCCCGGCGCGCCTGACTTCGTTCTCGGTCTCATCGATCACCGGGGAGAGGCTTTGCCGGTCATCGACCAGCGGGCCCGCCTTGCGGTCCCGTCGGCCGTCCCCCAGGCGGCTTGCGGCGCGCTCATCCTGACCCGCCTCGCGGGGCGCTTGGCCGGACTTCGTGTCGACGCGGTGCTGGGCGTCAGGCAAATCGAAACCTCCCTCATCGAGGGGGCGGCGGAAGGCGCCGGGGCCAGCACCGGCTTCACGAAAGTCAGCTGCGCCGAGGACGGCCATTTGGTCCTGCTCGCCAGCCCCGATGACCTGCTGGCGGCCGCTGAGCGTGACCTGCTGAAGCGCCACCTGACCGGATCGGCAGCCTCATGATCCGGCTCCTCGTCGTCGACGATTCAGCCCTTATGCGGCGGCTGCTTGCGGACCTCTTCTCGGAGGATGGCGGGTTTGAAGTCACTCTGTGCCGTGATGGGCAGGAGGCGCTCCGCAGTCTTGAGGATGTGCAGCCGCAGGTGGTGGTGCTCGACATCACCATGCCAGGGATGGACGGCCTAGCCTGCCTCAACCAGATCATGCTGCGCCGGCCCTGCCCAGTCGTGATGTTCTCGTCATTGACCTCAGACGGAGCCGATCAGACCCTCCAGGCGCTGGCGCTCGGCGCTGTCGACTATATGGCCAAGCCTTCGGGGGCGGTCTCGCTCAAACTCGACGAGTTTGGACCTGCGCTCATCGAGAAGGTGCGGGCAGCGGCTGGCACTCAGGTGTCCCGCGCGCGCAGGCTGAGGGAACGTCTCGCGCTCTCGGCGCCGCCGGCCGGATCGCCGCGGCGGAACGATCCGGCGACGAGGAAGACGGCGCCACGGACCGGCGGCGCTGCCGGAGAGCCGCCCTGCATTGTGCTGGTGGGCGCATCGACCGGCGGTCCGCCAGCCCTCGACGCCCTGCTCACCCCCCTGCCCGCCGACTTCCCCAGTCCGATCGTCGTGGCCCAGCATATGCCCGCGGCCTTCACCGGGCCGTTGGCGCACCGGCTGGACCGGATCTGCGCGCTCAAGGTGCTCGAAGTGGCCGCGCCGGAGCGGCTCGAACCAGGCTACGTCTATGTGGCGCGCGGCGAGGCCGACATCGTCATCACGCGCCGTCGCGCGGGTTTGTTCGCGCTGCCGGCCCCCGCGAGCGGCGCCTACCGATGGCACCCCAGCGTCGACCGGATGGTCGCCAGCGCAATGGAGCGAGCTCCAGCGGCGGACCTGCTTGGAATTCTCCTCACCGGGATGGGCGTCGACGGCGCCAGCGAAATGGCGCGGCTACGCGCCGAAGGCGGAACCACCCTCGCCGAAGCCGAGGATACGGCCGTCGTCTGGGGCATGCCGGGCGAGCTGGTGCGCAGAGGCGGGGCCGAGGTCGTTGCACCGTTGGACGAGATTGCGCCCTGGCTGATGGAACGGGTGCGCTCATGAGCGCTCAGCCCGCCGCGCCGACGATCTCGAGCGACGACCTCGATTTCCTCAGCGCGTTCCTCTACCAGCAGACCGGCATGACCTTCGGGGACGCCAAGCGCTACTATATCGAGCGGCGGCTTCGCGAGCGGGTTGATCGGAGCGACGCGGCGTCGGTGTCCGCCTATCTGGCGAGGCTTCGCCACGACGCCGACGAGCGCGAGCGCATTATCAGCGCCTGCACGGTCAATGAGACGTACTTCTTCCGCGAGATCTATCAGCTGGAGGCGCTCAGCAGCGCTCTGCTCCCAGCAATCAGCCAGAAGCGTCGGCCTGGAGAACGCATCAGAATCTGGTCGCTGCCCTGCTCCACAGGCGAGGAGCCTTATTCCATCGCCATCTGGCTGCTCGAGCACTGGGGCATGGTCGATGCGTACAATGTTGAAATTGTCGGTTCGGACGTGGATCGTCAGGCGATCGCTGCTGCGCGGAGCGGCCGGTATGGAGCGCGGTCGCTGGCGCGGCTGCCGGACAAGGTCGCCGCCGAATACTTCGAGCCGGAGGTTGGCGGCAGTCGCCGCATCATCGAGGATCTCCGCGAATCCGTGACCTTCACGCCCGCCAATCTGGTGGACGCCGCCAGCATGCGCAGTCACGGTCGCTTCGACGTGATCTTCTGCCGCAACGTCCTCATCTATTTCGACGATGCGGCGCGCAGCCTGGCGGCCGATCATCTCTACGAAGCTCTCGCTCCCGGCGGCTTTCTCTGCCTGGGGCACAGCGAGTCCATGGGGCGGATCGACCCGCGGTTCTCAGTCGTTCGCCTCGACAACGCGATCGTCTATCAGCGGCAGGTCTGAGATGGACGAACTCCTCGAACAGTTTCTGATCGAAGGCCCCGATCAAGTCGCAGAAGCGGTCGAGGCCTTGCTCGCTCTCGAACGCACGCCCAATGACGCGGGCGCGCTCGATCGGGCGTTCCGCGCGGTGCACACGCTCAAGGGGTCCACCGGGCTTTTCGACCTGCCCGCCATGGCCGCCACCCTTCACGCCGCCGAGGACGTCCTGGCCGACCTGCGCAGCGGCCGCCGCACCAGCGAGCGCCCGCTGATCGACGCCTTGATGGGGGCCTTGAACAGGTGCGAGTCCTGGATGTCGGAGCTGGCCGCCGGCGCAACGGCGGCGTCTCTGGAAGACGCACAAGACGTGCTGGCCGCTCTTACGGCGCGCGCGCCCGTGAAAGTGCGCGTGGAGGCCGCACCAACGCAGGCTGCGCCAGATTGGGCCCGCGCCTTCGCCGCGCGCGCTGCGCCTGGCGCTCGACAGGTCACCGTCCTCAGCTATCGGCCCGACGCGCAGGCGTTCTACCGCGGCGAAGACCCATTAGCGCTCGCCGCAGCCACGCCCGGCCTGACTCTGATTGAATTCGAGCCTGGCGCCGCCGCGCCGGACATCGCCTACGACCCCTATTCGTGCCGCCTTGAGTTTCGCCTCGCCTCCAGCGCCGATATCGCCACGGTCCGCGAGGTGTTTCAGCCTGCCGTCGGACAGTTCGAGCTGTTCGAGGTCAAGGCGCCGGAACGTCAGTCTACGCGAACGGCGGCCCGCTTTCAGCGGATCGACCAGTCTCGCATCGACACCCTGCTCGGCGCCTCCCAGGACCTGACGGCTTGCAGCGCTGAGCTCGGGACGTTGTCGCGACGGCTCGAAGATGTCGGCGCTGCGGAAGCCGGCGAGATCGCCGCACAATCGGCCGCGCTCACACGCGCCGTCGGTCGTTTGCAGGACGAGATCATGTCGCTGCGCATGGCGCCGATTGGACCGCTGCTGCGACGCTACCGACGTCTGGCGCGCGAACTCGCCGCCGAGCTGGGCAAGCCTGTCGAAGTCGAGCTCGAGGACGGCGGCCTGGAGGCCGACAGGGACATCATCGACGGGCTCGCCGAGCCCCTGACGCATGTTGTTCGCAACGCCATGAGCCACGGCATTGAGCGGACGAGGGACCGCGTGGCCTCGGGCAAGTCCGCCACCGCCCGGCTGACGCTGACCGCCCGCCGCGTCGGCGCGCGGCTGGTGCTGCGGGTGATCGACGACGGCGGCGGCCTTGACCTTGGTGCGATCCGCCGCAAGGCGGCCGAGCGGAACCTGGCCTCGGCGTCGGCCCTGGCCGAGATGAGCGACGACGAGGCGGCCGATTTGGTCTTCCTGCCCGGGTTTTCGACCGCCGAGGGGGTGAGCGCGCTCTCAGGTCGTGGGGTGGGCATGGACGCGGTCAGGAGCGCCCTGATCGCGATGGGCGGCGAGGCGCACCTTCAAAATCGCCCTGGGCTTGGGGTGGAGGTCGTGATGAGCGTCCCATTCCGCATGGCGATGAGCAGCATTGTGGTGGTGCGCGCCGGCTCTGAGCGGTTCGGCGTGCTGCTGGACCAGATCCAGGAAACGATCCTTCTTGCGCCTGGCGATGTTCATCCGATCCGGGCAGGCTACGCCATCGATTGGCGCGGCCAGACCACGCCCCTGCTTTCCCTTGCCGAATTGGTCCAAGACCCTTCCCCGCCTGACCTTGGCCAAGCCCGCCGCGCGTTGGTCCTACCGACGCCCGATGGAGCGGCGGCCCTCGCAGTCCAACAGGTTCTGGAGCGCCGCGACGTCATCTTGCGACCACTGAGCGGATTGCTCGCCCACACAACTGGAGTGGCCGGGAGCACAACGCTGGAAGATGGCCGGCTGCTGCTTGTGCTCGATCTGGAGGCCCTGGTGCGATGAGCGTGCGCCTTGATGAGGACGTGATCCGGCTTGAGGGTGATTGCCCCGTTGACGACGCCGAACCCCTCGCGGCGCTGCTTGACGCCTCGCCCGGCCGCCCCGTCGACGTGACCGGCTGCGGCCGCCTGCACAGCGCCGTGGCTCAGGCGCTGCTCCATCTTGGCCCCGTCCTTCAGGGCGAGGCCGCCCACCCATTCACGCGCGACCATCTGATCCCGGCTCTGAGGGCCGCGCGTAACGCCCAAAGCCCTGCCCGAGAGTAGAACTGATGACTGATGAAACCTCTATCCATCCGACCGTCCTGATCGTCGACGACAGCAAGCTCGCCCGGATAGTCGTCGGGAAAGCCGTCGCGGCGGTGCAACCCGAGTGGAAACGCATCGAGGCCGGCAACGCCGATGAAGCGCAGGCGTTGTTGGACCTTGGCGGCGTCGACGTGGTGATCCTGGATTTCAACATGCCCGGGCGAAATGGTTTGGAACTGGCCGAGCTCATCCGCGCCCGGCATCCCGAAATGCCGATCGCCCTGGCGACGGCCAATGTGCAGGACGAGATCATCGCCCGCGCGCGGGCGGCCAACGCCAGCTTTGTCGCCAAGCCGATCACCGAAGACGGTTTGGCGGGTTTCCTGAACGGCGCCGCGCTCAAGTTGCGGCGCCGGTGATGGCCGACCCCGTTCAACTCACCGAACTTGAGCACGACGCTCTCACCGAGCTCGTCAACATCGGCGTCGGCCGCGCGGCCGCTTCCCTGCGAGGCATGGTCGGAGACCAGGTCCTGCTATCGGTGCCGTCGGTCGAAATCGTCAGCCGGATGGCGGCTGTGACTCTGATCCGCGAGCGCGAGAGCGAAGAACTGGTCGCCGTGCGCCAGAATTTCGACGGGGCCTTCTCCGGTCGCGCCATGCTCATTTTCCCGCAGGCCAACAGCCTGGAGCTGGTCAAGGCGGTGACCGGCGACGAACTGGACCACGCCGAGATGCGCGCGCTTGAGCTTGAGGCGCTCGCCGAGACCGGCAACGTCGTGCTGAACGGCTGTCTGGCGACCATGGCCAATCTGCTGCGCCGCCCTCTGACCATGTCGCTTCCGGAGGTCGTGCGCGGCGACGGCCGGCTGTTCTTCGAAATTGAACAGACGACCACAGACGATGCGATCGTGCTGTTTCTATACATCAATTTCACAATCAGCGGCCGCGACATCCGCGGCTACATCGCCATGTTGATGGATGTCCCTTCTTTGAGCGCCCTGAAGGTCTTGATCGGCGAGTTCATCGCCAGCGTGATGGCCGCCGACGACCTGGGCGAGTTGTCCTGACGTGAGCAAGTTTCAGATCCTGTCGGCGATTCCTGCGCCGGTCCTGCAGGCCCTCGAGGCGCTGCCAGCCCCCGCCCTCGAGGCGCTTTCGGGATCCTGGTGTTGGGACGTGCGGGCCTCGCGCCTGCATGCCGACGCGCGTTTCGCCCAGCTATGCGGCCTCTCCGCGGACGAGGCGGCCGCCGGGCTGCCGACGGCGGCTTTCTTCTCCGCAATCCATCCCGACGACGCCCTGCGTATCAAGATCGCCGTGGCGGGCGTGATGCAGGGCGCTGATTTCTTCGCCAAAGAGTACCGGGTCGGCGACGCGACCTCCGGCTACCGCTGGGTCGCCGCGCGCGGCGCGGCCGATCGTGATGAGCACCATCGCCCGCTGCGCTTCAGCGGGGTTGTGACGGACATCACCGAACAGAAGCGGGTGCAGGAGCGGCTGAGGGTCGCTCAATCGGCCGGAGGTGTCGGGACATTCGAGTACAAGGCCGGCTTCGGCACTGTCGAGGTCTCGAAGGAATTCTGCCGGCTGCTGGGGCTCTCGCCGACAGACGCCCTGCCCGTGAAGACCGTGAACGGAGCGGTCATTCAAGGCGGTGAACTGATTGAACTGGCGCGCCGCCAGCTGGGTGAGCTCGAACAGGCCGAATTTCTGATTGTCCGGCCCGACAACGGCGAGCAACGCTGGATCGCCCGACGCGCCGAAGTCGTCGATGACGACTTCGGCGAAGGCGAGCGCATGGTGGGGGTGATCCACGACATCACCGAGTTCAAGCGTGTGGAAAGCGAGCTGCGCCGGCTTACGGCGTCGCTCACCGACCGGGTGGACGCGCGGACGCGCGAACGCGACCAGGTATGGAACCTCAGCCAGGACCTGCTTTTCGTCGCCGGGCGGGACGGCAAGTTCCGATCGGTGAACCCCGCCTGGACGGCGATGCTCGGTTTTTCGACCGAGGACCTGGTCGGAGCTCCGGTGCATGCCCTGATCCATCCCGACGATCTTCCGGCCATGCGCGAGCGAATGGCGCGCGCCGCGCGCGGCGAGTCGATAGGCGAGTTCGAGTGCCGCGTCCGCTCCCGCGACGGCACGTTCGGCTGGTTCAGCTGGACCACCACGCTGGCCGGCTCCGTCGTCCATGCCGCCGGCCGAGACGTTAGCAAGCGCAAGGCGCTGGAGGAGCAGCTGCGCCAGAGCCAGAAGATGGAAGCCGTCGGCCAGCTCACCGGCGGACTGGCCCATGACTTCAACAACATGCTGACCGGAATCCTCGGCGGCATCGACATGGTGCGCCGCCGGCTGCAGGCCGGACGCGTGAACGACGTAGAGCGCTATCTCGATGCGGCAAGCACCTCTGGCCAGCGCGCCGCAGCGCTCACTCACAGGCTTCTGGCCTTTTCCCGCCGTCAGAGCCTGCACAACGCGCCGGTCGATGTGGGGGACCTGGCCACCTCGATGGCGGACCTTCTACGCCGCACGCTCGGAGAGCAGATCACGCTGAAGCTCTCGATGGACGCTGACCTTCCGCTGGCCCTGGCCGACGCCAACCAGCTGGAAAGCGCCATACTCAACCTGGCGATCAACGCCCGCGACGCGATGCCAGGCGGGGGATCGCTGACCATCGCGGCGCGCGCGGTCGCGCTGGAAGCTGCCGATCTGGCCCACAGCGACCATGCTGCGCCGGGCGACTATGTCGAGATCAGCGTCGCCGACACTGGCGCAGGCATGTCACGCGAGGTGCTGGCCAAGGTCTTCGACCCATTCTTCACCACCAAGCCGATCGGCCAGGGTACAGGCCTTGGCCTGTCGATGATCTACGGATTCCTGCAGCAGTCTCACGGCCATATCCGGGTGGAGAGCCGGCTGGGTGAAGGCTCCATGTTCCGGCTCTACTTGCCCGTTCATGCGGGCGAGGCGTCCCTTCAGGACGAGATTGAGCAGGCGGCTCCGGCCGGCGCTGGCCAATCGGTCCTGGTGATCGAGGACGACGCCTCGGTCCGCCTGCTGGTGATGCAGTTGCTCGAAGAGCTTGGCTACGAGGCGATCGAGACCACTGGCGCGCGCGAGGCCCTGCCGCTGCTGCAGTCGAATGCGCGGATCGACCTGGTCGTCACGGACGTTGGCCTGCCGGGCCTCAATGGCCGCCAGCTCGCCGAAATCGCCCGCGAGTCGCGGCCCGAGCTGCCGATCCTGTTCATGACCGCCTACGCCGCGCCGGCGCTCGATCAGAACGAGTTCCTGGACGAGGGCATGGCGATTATCTCCAAGCCGTTCGGCCTTGACCAGCTTGCGCAACGCATCGCCGCGATGCTCGCGGGCTGAGCCTCCCGCGGGCGCTCTCGGCGGGGCCAACCGGGCGGCTCTACATGGCGCGTTCGGTTGGCAGATGGGCAGCAACAGCTGACGGCCAGCAGG
Organism: Phenylobacterium sp. LjRoot97; assembly: GCF_964254345.1. Taxonomy (NCBI): domain Bacteria; kingdom Pseudomonadati; phylum Pseudomonadota; class Alphaproteobacteria; order Caulobacterales; family Caulobacteraceae; genus Phenylobacterium; species Phenylobacterium sp. LjRoot97. Next base: position 196,184 of record NZ_CAXUTH020000002.1, on the reverse strand, counting down.
CGAGAGCCTCATCGACCCTGCTAAGGCGCTGAAGGCCGGCCCGTCCGAGGGCTTTCAGCGGCCTTTAGGCTAAACGTCCGGAACCAGCAGAACGTCGCTGACCAGGCATTCTAGCGCATCCTTGACCACCGAGCCGAGCAAAAGTTCAGCGATCAGCCCGCGGCCGCCCGTCGTCATGATCACCAGATCGGCCCCGACCCGCGCGGCGTGTTCGCACAGCACCCGCGCAGGCGCGCCATGCTTGATCACCAGGGCCGGCGCGCCGCCCTCTCGTTGGACGGGCAGGGCGGCAGCGAACGCCTCCAGCTCCTTCTCTGCGGCCTGGCCGGCCTCCGCCTTAAAGGCGGCGCTGTCTTCCACCAGTCCGGCCATGGGCGCGTCGAACGCGTGCAGATACGAGTAGATCGGCTCGGGGAACAAGCCGGCCGCTGCCGCGTGACCCGCGCGGGACGCCTCGCTGAGATCCGTGGCGAACACGGCCTGGCGATAGGGCCCCTGCGTCCGACCGCGGACGACCAAGATGGGGGTGGCGGTGCGTCGCAGCACGCGGTCGAGAGTTTCACCAAGTTCAAGCAGGCTGTAGGGCGAGCGCCGCGCCGCCCCCATGACGATCAGGTCGCACGCCGTCGACGCGGCGGTTTCGTCGATCCGTTTGGCCGCATCGCCGTCCTCAAGCAGGATTTCGATCTGCTCGGCCTGATCGCCGATCTCCTGGCGCAGCCGGCGACGAATGTCCGCCACCGGATCGGCCTCTCGCAGCCAGCTGCGAGGACCATCCGTCATTACCTCGTCCTCGGTGCTCCGCACGTGCAGAACCAGGAGCTGGGCGTTCCATTGCTGACGGATTTGAAGGGCGCGCTCGAGCGCGCGGTCTCCGTCGGGGCCGAGGTCGGTGGCCAGCAGGACCCGGCGAGGCGTCGTCACAGGGCTGGTCATGCCGATTGTCTCCTTCGCTTTGAGCGCGGGTGGTCGCGCGGCTTGACCGTGGGTGACGCCTGAGCGCCGCAAAGGTTCGCAGGAAGGCGATCACAGTCTCGCCAGCGCAGCAGCCGACGCCCCGTGCGCGCGCCGTCGGGCGAAGTTCCTGGCTGACGTCGGGAACACGAGGCTCATGCGCGAGTTTGGCCATCCTCCGCGGAGGGCGAGACGGCGATGGCCAGGGCGAAAGACATACTTCAAACGGCGTCTGGAACTGCGCTTCATCCCGGGCCGAGGCGCGCGAGCAGCTCTGGTCAGCACCGCCCCCGCCAACCCCCCACCGCATTCCTCGCCCAGGCCTTGGTCGCCCCGATCCTGTCGATGGGGCGTGAGGGTCTCGTCTATGTTGCGTCGAGCGAGCGGCGAGCCGAGGAAATCGCCAGGGCGTTGCGAAGTTTCGCGCCTTCCGTCAGCACGCTACATCTGCCCGCCTGGGACTGCCTGCCTTATGACCGCGCCTCGCCGTCCCGTGAAATCATGGGCCGACGCATGGACGTTCTGGCGCGGCTGGAACAGACTGACGAAGGCCCACGCGCGCTCATCGTCAGCCCCGAGACGCTGCTTCAGCGCGTCCCGCCCGCCTCCGCCATCCGCGCCGGACGCCTGATGATCACCTGCGGGCAGGTCCTGCCCCGGGCGGAGCTCGAAGCCTTCGCCCGACGCACCGGCTACGTCTTCGACGAGCGTATCGATGAACCGGGTGAGATCGCCATCTTCGGCGAGGTCGCGGATGTGTTTCCACCTGCCCTCGAAGGGCCGGTCCGGATCCGTTTCGGTGATCGGGACAAGGTGGTCGAAATCGCAGACTTTGATCCCCTCACCCAGCGTTCCTCTGAACCCTTGCAGGAACTTAGCCTGGGACCGGCATCGGAACTGGTGCTCGCGAGCGGCTGCGAGCGCGCCCCCGGGCAGGAACACCTGGCGCCGGCGACTTACGGCAAGTCCATGCGCCCGGTGCTGTCGCTGCTGCCGGCCGCCGCCGTCGCCCTGGATCGCGATGCGGTTCGTCGCCTGACCGACCTTGAGGCGCTGATCAGCGAGGCCCACCTGGCGCAGCAGAACCTGGGCCAGGCCAGGCCGCCGCCGCCCTCTGCACTCTACCTCAGCACGCGCTCGGTCTCGGCGGCCCTGGCCCGGCGCAAGCGCGTGGAGATCAACAGCGACGGCGTGGAGGCCGCGCCGAACTTTGCGCTGTCGCTCGATCCTGCCCGCGCCTTTGCTGACCAGGTGCGCGTGTGGCTGGCCGCCGGACGCAAGGTGGTTCTGACCGGCCTGCCCCACGAGCAACGGCCTATGCTTCGCGCCCTTGAGCGGCGTCTGGAGCAAGAGGTGACCTGCAAGGACGATTGGGAGGAAGTGTCCCAGACGCCCGCCGAGGATCTGCTTTTCGTGCCCGCCGACCTTGAGAGCGGTTTTGACGCGCCCGGCCAGGCGTTGTGCGTGGTCGCGGCCTCCGATCTGCTAGGGGATCGCTTGAACCCGCGGGACGACCAACGGGCCCTGTTGGCCGATCCTGACCTGCGACCCGGTGACCTCGCCATCCATGAAGACCATGGGCTGGGCAAGGTGGTCGGCCTCGAGCGGGTCAGCATCGACGGCGTCGAGCGCGAGGCGCTGCGGCTGTCCTACTTCGGCGACGCAGGCCTTCTCGTGCCCATCGAGGACCTGGACAAGGTCTGGCGTTACGGCGGCGACCCTGAAGTCGTGGGTCTCGACCGCCTGCATACGGACGCCTGGACGAGACGACGGGCCGAGATCAGCCGCGATATCGACGACGTCGCCGCACATCTCGTCGCCCTGACGAAGGAGCGGCAGGCGATCAAGGGCCTGAAGATAAAGCCGCCCCGCGCCGGCTATGCCCGGTTCGCCGCCCGTTTTCCCTTCCCGGAGACGGCGGACCAGAGCGCGGCGATCGAAGCGGTGCTCAGCGACATGGCTTCCGGGAGAGTGATGCAGCGCCTGGTCTGCGGCGACGTAGGCTTTGGCAAGACCGAGGTGGCGATGCGAGCGGCGGCGGCGGCCGCCCTCGCCGGTCATCAAGTTGCGCTTATCGCCCCCACGACCGTGCTGGCACGCCAGCATTTCGAAAGCCTCCGCCGCAGGTTCGCCGGGACCGGCGTGGACATCGGCCAGCTTTCGCGGCTCACCTCCGCGGCCGAGGCCGAGGCCGTGAAGGCAGGACTGGCGGACGGTTCGGTCGGCGTCGTCGTCGGCACACATGCTCTGGCCGTTCCGGGGATTCGGTTCAGGGATCTGGGCCTGTTGATCATTGACGAGGAGCAGCGCTTCGGCGCCCGGCTGAAAGCCGATCTGGCCGCCCTTGCGCCTGACGCGCATCGCCTGACCATGACCGCCACGCCGATACCTCGCACGCTGCAGCTGGCGATGGTCGGGCTGCAGGACGTGAGCGTGATCGCAACGCCCCCTGCCCGGCGCCGCCCCATCCGGACGTTTCTGGCGCCCTTCGACCCAGCCACCCTGCGAACCGCGCTGCTGCGTGAACGGGCCCGTGGGGGCCAGAGCTTCGTGGTCGTGCCGCGGATTTCGGACATCCAGCCCCTGGCGGATCAACTCGCAAGGCTCTGCCCCGAGCTCACTGTCCGGGTCGCGCATGGCGATCTTCCCGCCCAGGCCGTCGACGACGCCATGATCGCATTTTCGTCCGGCGAAGGCGACATTCTGCTGGCCACCAGCATCATCGAGAGCGGCCTCGACGTTCCCCGCGCCAACACGATGCTCGTCTGCCGCGCCGATCTGTTCGGATTAGCGCAGCTGCATCAGTTGCGAGGCCGGGTCGGTCGAGGGCGCGCCCAAGGCGTCGCCTATCTGTTTCATGATCCCGTCGAACCGCTTGGAGAGGCCGCCCGGGCGCGGCTCGGTACGCTTGAAGCGTTTGACCGGCTCGGATCGGGCTTGGCCATCAGCGCGCAGGACCTGGAGGCCCGTGGCGCCGGCGATCTGGCGGGCGAAGAGCAGGCCGGACACGTCCGGCTGATCGGCACGGCGCTTTATCAGCGCCTGCTGGCGGCGGCGGTTCGCGCCGCAAAGGGGGAGCCCGCCGCGATCAAAGCGCGGCCGGCCATCAATGTCGGCCTGACCGGCGTCCTGACCCAGTCCTACATTCCCGACGAGACAGTGCGGCTCAATCTCTACGCCCGCCTGGCGCGGATGGAGCACGTTCAGGAGGTCGCCGCCTTTGAGGAGGAACTGGAAGACCGCTTCGGCCCCCCTTCGCCTGAGGTCCTGGACCTGCTGGCGCTCACCCGTTTACGCACACTGGCTGCAGCCGCCGGCGTCGCTCGGATCGACGCCGGGCCCAAGGCGATCGCGCTGAGGTTCCAGGGTCCTGTCCCGCCGGCGCCCGCCGGTTTCTCCGACCTGGACGCAGGCGAAGATCGGATGCTCTGGCCCCGTGTTGGGGGGGACGATGGCGAGACGGCACGGAACCTGTCAGAGCTGCTCGAGGCGCTGCGCGCTCCTTAGGGCGGTCGCGCCAGCAGAACCTTTTGCGAGCCATGACGGCGGCATGCTAAAGTATTCCACGCTGGCGGACGTTCATTTCGTCAGCCGTTCCCGGGAACGATAGCCCTCACTTCAAGGTTATTGACAGGTCCGGAACAACGCCCCCCCTGTGATGCCGGACCTCCCGAGCGATCTGGCCGCCTCATTCCCGTGAGGCGGCCTTTCGTTTGTTGGTTTCACAGCCCCATGGTCCGCGCAAATCGACAGTATGTGACAACGGCATGCGCAGCCCTGCCGATTTACTGATTTAACATTTGATAGGGCCGCCATTTTTCCGCGCCTGAGGGAACGGCTACTGCCGTGCGGGGTTGGAAATCTCAGCAAACCGGCAAGGAGAACGCGATGCTTGGCGGATGGGAGACTGCATTCGGCTTCGGAGCGCTGGCGCTGCTCATTACGCTGGCCTACGGCGTCTATCACACCCGGCACGTCAGCAGGGGCGCAGAGCGCGCCGCGGAGGCTGGTGCAAAGCGGCTGTACGACGACCCGCGCGAGAGCGACGCCCCGCCTGCTGGGGCCCGCCGGCATTCAGCCCCGCTGCTCATTTGGCTCATGGCCGGATTGCTCGCCATTTGGTTGGTCGCCATCGCGGCCATGCAGGCGACGGGCGTCGTGAATGTCGATCCGATGGACGGGCCGGCTTCGGCAACAGCGCAGTAGTGCTCGCCACGCACGCCGGCCCGCTCGCTGGCCGCCGGAGCTTGGCGGCGGGCGTCGTTCAACCCGTAGACTTTCGAGCCGCTCTCGCAAGCGGAAGGGGATTTTGTTGAGCCGAACACGTCAAGACCTCCAGGGCGGCAAGCGCCGCGAGGTGGTTGTGATCACGGGCGCTTCGGCCGGAGTCGGGCGGGCCGTCGCACGAAGGTTTGCACGTACCGGCGCTTGCATCGGGCTTATCGCCAGGGGAACCACAGCTCTGGAAGCCACCGCCGCGGAGGTCCGCGAACTTGGCGGGGAGGCATTGGTCCTGCCGCTTGATGTTGCAGACGCCGCGGCGGTGGACGCCGCCGCAGCCGCGGTGGAGGCGCGTTTTGGTCCGATCGACATCTGGGTCAACGGCGCATTCGCCGGCATGCTGGCGCGGTTTGTCGACATGGACCCGCTGGAATTTCGCCGCATCACCGAGGTCACCTTTCTTGGCCAGGTGCATGGCGTGCGGGCGGCGCTCGCCAGGATGACGCCCCGAAATCGGGGCGTCATCGTGCTGGTGGGCTCAGCCCTCGCCTACCGGGGCATTCCCCTGCAATCGGCCTATTGCGCGGCCAAGCATGCCCTGCAGGGCTTCCAGGACAGCGTGCGGGCCGAACTTCTGGAGGCTGGCAGCAGCGTGAAGCTCACCATGGTGCAGCTGCCAGGCGTCAATACGCCCCAGTTCGACTGGATCCGCACAACCATGCCCAGGGCCCCCAAGCCGGCGAGCCCGCCCTACCAGCCCGAGGTCGCTGCGCAGGCCATCTGCTTCGCCGCCCGCCATCCGCGCAAGGAATTGGTGGTCGGCGCGCCCAGTTGGCAGGCGATCCTCGGTGACCGCATCGCCTCGCCCTGGCTTGACCGCTATCTCGCCGCGACCGGCGTCAGCGGCCAGCAGGACGAAAAGGTCCTCGCCGCCGGCCGTCAGGACAACCTGTATCGCCCGATCGAAGGCGACCGCGGCGCTCATGGCCGCTTCGACGCCATCGCGCGCGAGCACAGCCCATTGCTCTGGGCGAGCATGCACCGGGCTCCGGCGGTGCTTGCGCTCTGCGCGGCGGCCGGAGCGCTCGCCTGGCTGGGCGGGCGGGCGCGGCGAGCGGGCGGGAGGCCTTGAAGGCCAGGTGAGTCTCCCAGGCAGTGATGCGAACTGATCCAGGAGCGTGCTGCTTGGTCCTGTCGCGCCAGGACCCGCCACCGACTTCTGCACATGGACCGACCACGAGGAGGACAGCGACTTGGGACAGCCGATCGGACGGCGGACCTGGGTGATCGCCGAGGGCTACATCCCCACGACGAGCCATGGCCCGGCCCCGGAAATGACCAGCCATGAGACCGCCTGCATCCTGAACGCCGGCGATGCTGACGCGCAGATCGAGATCGTTCTGTTCTACACCGACCGGGAGCCGGTCGGTCCTTACCGGCCGGTCGTGCCTGCCCGGCGCACGAGGCATGTGCGGTTCAACGATTTAGCCGATCCCGAACCGGCGCCCCGGGGGGTCGAGTACGCTTGCGTCATCGCCGCCGACCAGCCCGTCGTCGTCCAGCACACCCGCCTGGATTCGCGCCAGGCTGAGAATGCGCTGATGACCACCGTGGCCTGTTCGCAATGACCGCGGCGCAAACAGTGCTGGGCTGTGGGCCGGATCGGACGGCGCCGCCAGCCCTAAGGATCGTTGAGTGAGTTCGGCGATCGAAGACTACGGCCTGATCGGAGACGGGCGCACCGCGGCCCTGGTCAGCCGTTCGGGCGCCATCGACTGGCTCTGCCTGCCGCAGTTCGATTCCCCGGCCTGCTTCGCCGCCCTGCTCGGCGACGAGCAGAACGGCGCCTGGTCGATCGCCCCCCTTCATGACGCCCCCCAGGTGGCCCGCCGCTATCTGGGCGACACCCTGGTGCTGGAGACCGTGTTCACCACTCCCGACGGACAGATCGCGCTCATCGACTTCATGAGCATGGACGATCAGCGCCAGACCCTCGTGCGGTTGGTCGAAGGTCGCGCGGGCGTGGTCGAGGTCCGCTCCGACATAAGGCTCCGCTTCGAACACGGCCGTGTCAGCCCTCTCGTGCGATCGGGAGCCGCTCGGGAGGTGGTTGCAATGGTCGGGCCGCTCGCCGTCGTGGTCCGCGCCGAGCGCGACCTCGATTGCGGCCACGGCCGGCTGACCTCCAGCTTCGGATTGGCCGCTGGCGAGCGCGTCTGTTTCGAGATGACGTCGTTTCGCGCCACAGGTGAGCCGCCACCGCCATGCGATCCCGACGCTGCGCTTGCGGCTACGACGGAATGGTGGCGCGAGTGGAGCTCTCGGCACACCTATCAAGGACCTCACCAAGCCGAAGTGGTTCGCTCGCTGATCACGTTGAAGGCGCTCGCGCACCGCGACACCGGCGCATTGGTCGCCGCCCCCACGCTGGGGCTGCCCGAGTGGCCGGCCGGCCCGCGCAACTGGGACTACCGGTTCTGCTGGCTTCGTGACGCCACCTTCACGCTGCTCGTGTTCCTCGACGCGGGTATGGCCGAGGAGGCCGGCGCATGGGTCAAGTGGCTGCGCCGGGTGGCAGGCGGCGAACCTGTCGACCTGCAGCCGGTATACGCAGCCAGCGGCACACGACTGTACGGCGAAGTCGAAGCAGACTGGCTGAGCGGTCACGGGGGCGCAAAGCCTGTGCGGATCGGCAACGCCGCAGACGTGCAGCTGCAGCTCGACATCTACGGCGAGGTGATCGACACGCTTTACTTCGCGCGAACGCGCGGCGTCGACGGCGACGGCGACGCCGAGGCGCTCGTTCGTCTGCTGGCGGCCCGCCTCGAGGAGATCTGGCGCGAGCCGGACGCGGGCATCTGGGAAATCCGCTGCGAGGGACGCCGGCACGTCTATTCGGCGGTGATGTGCTGGGTCGCCTTCGACCGCGCGGCCCGCTGGCTTGGTGCGTCCGATTCCGACGCGCAAGCCCGCTACAGCGCTCTGGCCGAGGAGGTGAAGGCCGAGGTGCTGGAGAAGGGCTTTGACGTCGCCCGCAACACGTTCGTCCAAGCCTATGGATCGAGCGCCTGCGATGCGAGCAACCTGCGACTGCCGCTGGTCGGCTTCTTGCCCGCTGACGATCCGCGCATCGTCGGCACTGTCGAGGCCATCGAACGCGACCTGCTCAAGGACGGCTTTGTTCTGCGCTACCTGCCCGAGGCGGCGCCGGACGGCGTCGAGGGGCCGGAAGGGGCGTTCCTCGTCTGCACCCTGTGGCTGGCGGACGTCTATATCCTACAGGGTCGCCACGCCGAGGCGGCCGCCCTGCTCGACCGAGTCTGCGGCGCGGCAAATGACCTGGGTTTGCTCGCCGAGCAGATCCAGCCCGGAACCGGCCGGCTGCTCGGCAACTTTCCGCAGGCGCTATCCCACCTGGCGGTTGTCGATACCGCACTCGATCTGCGTGAAGGCGGCGGTCCGGTTCAGGACCGTCTCGCCCGGGACGAGCCGCGGCTCAGGGATCGGCGTATCCCTTCGCCGTCAGGGTGAGCGCGCCTTGGCGCGGATCCTCTCGGAAGAAGAGCCCGCCTGTCCGCGCCGATCCGGCGGGGACATAGTCGAAGGTGGCGCCCGCGGTGTCTGGTTCGCCCCCTGAGCTCAGTTCGCCTTCCACCTCCACCTGGGCCGCGGGCCGATCTCCGCCGTTTTCGACCCGGAACTCGACGAGGTGGCCGCCCTCAACGGCTCTGACCGCCAGTGCTGAAACCTTGAGATCTGGCGGCGCGTCACGACCGCTGAGCGCATCCCAGAGGAGAAAGCCCAGCGTTGCGAACAGCAGCAGCGCGCCAAGCGTCGCCGAGCCCCATTCAAGCGCCGGGGTCGAGCCAGATTCCGCGGCCGCGGGCTTGGTCGCAGCGCGCCCTTTTTGTGGGGCCTTACGCGAGGGACGAGGAGGGGCCATCAGATCACCAGTCGAGCCGTGGCGCAGCCCAGGGCCGCTGGAAAGGCGAGCACAACGATCATGGCCAGGGCCTCGTGCGCCGAGACCCCATCGAGGCGCCCGAGCGTCCACAGCGTGTAGAGGCTGACCAGCAGCGCAAGCCCATAGCCGGGAATGCTGAAGAGGACGAACGCCCTGAGCGCGCCGCCCTGGCCGCGGCGCAGATCCTGACCGGGCAGGCCGAGCTGATAGACCACGCCATGCAGGACAAGGACCGAGAGCAGCACCAGCAGCAGGCTGCGCACGGGGCCCATCTGCTGGGCGATGAGCGGCACCTCTTCGGTGGGGGCGATGTTAAAAGCGAGGAACAGCGCGCCCACCATCATCGTGAACAGCTCCGCCAGATACCCGGACGGGCGCTGGGTCTCCTCGCGGTCCACGCCCATGTCCGCGAACTGCTTGCCTGCGAGCAGCGCGCCGATGGCCCCCGGGATCGCGCACAACACGATCTTGCCGACTGTCTCGCCGGGCGCGTGGGACAGCCGCAAAGCCCCGAACAGCGCCAAAACCGAAGCGGCCAGCGCCACGCCGATGGCGAAGGCGGCGAGGGCGTCGAGGATCTCATCCTTCCACCGGAAGGTCGGCTCGAACCCTGCAAAGTACGAAAGGCCCACCAGCACGGGCATGGTCATCACCAACAGAATGACCAGCCGCGTGCGGTCCATGGCCAGGCCCAGTTGCCACATCTCCATCGTCATCAGCAGCGGCAATGCAAACAGCAGCGCCCCGCCGAGCCCCAGGCCCAGAGACCGCGCGTACCTGCGCTCGGCGTCGAGATTCAAGCCGCCTCCCCGTCTCACCGCTGCGCTGCCAGCGCAGCTTGCTTCGCGCCTAGCAATTCCTGGGAGGCAGATCGGTTTCATCGCCCCGCGCCAGCCAGCACCGGGTCGCGAAACTCTGAAATCACCGCTCAAGGAGCCGTCGGGAACGGCGCAGGGGCCGGAGTGTTTGAACCTCCGGCCTGCGGCCCGTCCGCAAACGCCGCAACAGCTGGGAGGTCGCCGGTCTTGGGTTCACTCGACGAAGCCTTCGCGCGCGGCGCGCTCGAACTGCTCAGCGACCTTCAGGCGGCCGACTATCGGTTCATCACGCCTGGCGTCGGCACGATCGGCTACAATCGGCGCCGGAGAGCCGAACGCACGCCGAGCCTTGCCGACCTGTTCGGGTGGAACCTCGAGTTCGACCCGGCGCAGGTGGAGATCCCGCAGTTCGCACGGTGGGCGCAGGCCGGCCTCTTCGATCAGGGTCGCCTCTGGAAGAGCCGCCTGCGGGTGTCCTGGCTGCGAGGACGCCTCTACGCCCACTCAAGCTTCCCCACCACCGCGCGCGACACGGTGTTTCTTGGCCCCGACAGTTATCGGTTCGCGCGGATCATCGCCCAGCAGACGCCGCCCCGCCCTCCAGCCCGCGTTCTTGATATGGGCTGTGGTGCCGGGGTTGGCGCCCTGGTCGCCGCCGATCTCTGGCCGGACGCGGAAGTCGTCGCCCGAGACATCAACCCGGCCGCGCTGGACCTGACAAAGATCAACGCCGCGGCCGCGGGCCGCCGGGTGCGTCATAGCCTTGGCGGCGACCTGCCGAAGGACCTCGCGCCGTTCGATCTGATCATCGCCAATCCGCCGTTTATCGCCGACCCGTCCGCCCGCATCTATCGCGACGGCGGCGGCATGCTCGGTCTGGAAACGACGATGCGCTGGGCTGATCAGGCCGCCCAGATACTCGGTCCGGACGGCGCACTGCTGGTCTACGCCGCCACGCCGATCGAGGACGGGGGCGCCGACCCCCTCCGAGCACATCTGTTAGACAGCTTCCCGGTCGACGCCTGGCGGCTCGACTATGAGGAAGTCGATCCGGACGTATTCGCAGGGCTGCTCGGCAAGGGCGCCTACGTCGCAAGCGAGAGGATCGCGGCCGTCAGCTTCACGCTTCGGCGTCGCTGAGCCTTTGGAGCGACGGGCGCCGCGCCGTTCGCGGCGGCTCAGCTGGACGGCGAAGACAATCCAACGCGCAGCCTAGCTCTAGCTTAAAACGTCTAATTACTCAGTAATTTCAGACAACGCTTTACATATGTTAGTATTGCTCAAGAAAATTTCGCGATCAGAGTAAAAACGACGCAACGACCGACTGATTGCATCGTTACCGGCCCCACGGAGGACCGGTATGAGCTTTGCAACCACGTCGGCGCGTTTCAGCATCAGGGAAGTGGGGTCGACCTGGCTCTGGGAGACCTTCGATGAAAAGGGACGCCCGCGCCAAACCGGACACGCGCAGACCCGCCGCCTGGCCGCCGCCTGGGTGATCTTTGCGCGCACGGGCATCACGCCGTCGGAGGCCACGTAGATGCGTGTGCTTGAGACAGCCGTTTATCGCGGGCCTCATCTCTACAGCGCCACCCCGATGGTCCGCATCCAGCTCGACCTCGGCAGGTTCGAAGAGCTGCCCACCGACCGCTTGCCAGGGTTTGCTGACCGGCTGCTGGAGCTGCTGCCGGGCCTGGCCAGGCATGGATGCAGCCGCGGGCGCCCAGGAGGTTTCGTCGAACGCCTGCAGGAAGGCACTTGGCTTGGCCATGTGATCGAACACGTCGCCCTGGAACTGCAGGACCTGGCCGGCGCCAGCGTCAGCCGGGGCAAGACGCGGTCGGTCCGCGGCCGGCCTGGCGTCTACAATATCATGTTCGCCTACCGCCTCGAGCATCTCGCCAGGGCGGCCGGTCGCGTCGCGATCGAACTGGTGCACGGCCTGGCGGGCGACGACGGCGACGTCGTGGAGGGCCTGGACGCCGTCCATCCGCCCTTGCCCGGCGACGAACGACTGAAGCTTGCGGCGCTCAACGCCATCCGTCGCCGAGACGGCCTGGGCCCGACCACCCAGTCTCTCGTCGACGAAGCCGAACGGCTCGGCGTGCCGTGGGCGCGCCTGGACGACCAGAGCCTGATCCGCTTCGGGCATGGCAAGCGCCAACGACTGATGCGGGCCAGCATTTCGGGTCTCACCTCGCACATTGCGGTTCAAACGGCCGGCGACAAGGCGCTCACCAAGCAGCTGCTGGCGGCCGGCTCGGTCCCCGTGCCGCACGGAGGGGTGGTCCGCAAAGCCGACGAAGCCGTCGAACTCGCCGCGTCGATCGGGGGCGAAGTGGTCATCAAGCCGCTGGATGGCAATCACGGACGCGGCGTCAGCGTCGGAGTCAGCGGAGAGCGCGCGGTTCGCGCGGCCTTCGAGCAGGCCGCAGCGGTCAGCCGCAGGGTCATTGTCGAGCGGCGGGTGACCGGCGCCGACTACCGGCTGCTGGTGATCGGCGGCGAGCTGGCCGCCGTTTCGGAACGTGCTCCGGCCCAGGTCGTCGGCGATGGGCTGAGCACCGTGCGACGGCTGGTGGCGAACCTCAACGAAGATCCGCGGCGCGGAGACGGCCACGAGAAGGTCCTCACCAAGGTGGTGCTCGACGCCGAACTGGAGCGCGTCCTCGCCGCCGCCGGCCTGACGCTCGACGACGTGCCTGCGCTCGGGGCGCGGGTGCTGCTGCGCGAGACGGCAAACCTGTCTCGGGGCGGAGAAGCTATCGACAGAACCGACGTAATCCATCCGGAGAACCGCTGGATCGCCGAGCGGACCGCGGCCTTGATCGGGCTCGACATCGCCGGCCTCGACATCATCACCCCGGACATCACGCTGCCCATCGCCTCCACGGGCGGCGCCGTGGTCGAGGTCAATGCGGCCCCGGGCTTCCGCATGCACCTGCAGCCCTCGGCCGGAACTCCGCGCCCGGTGGCCCGCAAGGTGCTGCAGCATCTGTTTCCCGCCCCGGCCGACGCGCGCGTGCCCATCACCGCCGTCACGGGGACGAACGGCAAATCCACGACCGTACGGATGATCGCCCACATACTGGCCAAGGCCGGCCGCAGCGTCGGCATGACGACAACCAGCGGCGTCTATGTCGGCGGCCGCCTGCTGAAGGCGGCGGACGCCAGCGGGCCTCGCAGCGCCCGCCAGGTTCTGGCGGACCCCACGATCGACGCCGCTGTCCTGGAAACCGCTCGCGGCGGAATCCTGCGGGAGGGCCTGGGCTTCGCCTTGGCCGACGTCGGCGTGGTGCTGAACGTCACCGAAGACCACCTTGGGCTGAAAGGCGTGGACAGCCTGGCCGACCTCGCCGGGGTGAAGTCGATCGTCGTCGAGCAGGTGCGGCGTCGCGGCGCCAGCGTGCTGAACGCCGATGACCGACACACCCTCGGCATGGCCCGCCACGCGCGTGGCAGGGTCATTTACTTCACCATGCGCGGCGGTCCCGATCTGCCGGGCCTCCTGCAGAAACACCTGGCTGAAGGCGGCTGCATCGCTGCCCTGGAACCCTCGATCCGAGGCGGCATGATGGTGCTCCTCGATGGCGCGCGACGACTCCCGTTGCTCGAGGCTCATGATCTGCCCGCCACGCTGGGCGGCGCGGCGCGTTTCAACATCCAGAACGCCCTGGCCGCGGCCGCGGCCGCCTACGGACAGGGTGTCGGGCCGATCGAAATCGGTCAGGCCCTCCGTAGCTTCGAGAGCTCGTTCGAGCGGAATCCCGGCCGCCTTAACCTCACGCGCGCCACCGGCTTCACCACCCTGCTCGACTATGCCCATAACCCGGCGGCGCTGCGTGCCCTGGGCGAAGTTGTGGGGATTCTGGCCCAGGACCACGACCGCACGATCGGAGTCGTGAGCACCCCCGGCGACCGCCGCGACGAAGACATTCGCGAGATGGGCGCCATCGCCGCGCGGGTGTTCGACCAGTTGATCTTCCGCGAGAGGCCCGACGGACGCGGTCGTCCGGCCGGCGACGTGCTGCGGCTGCTCAGCGAAGGCGCGGCGAGCACCGGCCGCTCGGGTGAAGATATTGTTCGCACCCTCGATGAGATCGCCGCAGCGCAGCACGCCCTGGAAAGCGCAGGTCCGCGTGACCTCGTCGTGCTGATGCCGACGAAAGTCGACGCCGTCTGGGCGCAGGTGCTGGAGTTCGCCCGCTCGCACAGCGCCCCGGCGGCTCAGCCAAGCTCGCAGGTCGAGGCTCGCCCCTATGCCTGACGCCCCCTCCCATTCACGGGCGCGGCGCCGCGCCTCCCCTATCGACGGCGCTGACCGCGGCCGGTCGACGGCTTCGTCGCCGAACAGAGCTCAGGACCGACAGGGTGGCTGTTCGCGCGCGAGGCCTCGGACCAGCAGCGGTCCCGCCTATTCCAAGCCATAGGAGATCCCCATGCTCGCCGGACTTCAACTGGCCCATCTTGGGCTTACGGCCGACTTTTCCGACGCCCAGCTGCTTCACGAGTCCCTGGCGTACTGGAACCACGAACGCCTGGCGCTCGCCACGCCGACCGAGGACTGGGCTGCGCGCATCCGGCGCGACGCCGAGATGCAGATCGTCGAGGGCGGCTTCATCGAGGCCTTCCGGGCCTTCGTGGCGCCGGAGGTGCAGCACGTGCCTACGACCGGCCCCGAATTCATCGCCTGGTTCGAACAGCTCAAGGAATCGGGCCCGGGCCAGTGGGATCCGCTGTTTGACTGGCTGGCCGGCCAGGCCTCCATGGATCAGCTGAGGTGGTTCCTCACCCAGGAGGCCGCAGGTGAAGCCGGGTTTGACGACCTCGTCGCCATGACACAGGTCAAGCTTCCCGCCCGGCCGAAACTCGAGCTTGCCCGCAACTATTGGGACGAGATGGGCCGCGGCCACGAGGGGGGCATGCACGGCCCGATGCTGGACCGAACGGTCAAGGCTCTGGGACTGACGCCCAGCATCGAGGGCACGGTGTGGCAATCGCTGGCGCTCGCCAACACCATGACCGCTCTGGCCGCCAACCGCCGCTACGTCTACCAGTCGATCGGCGCGCTGGGAGTTGTCGAGCTGACCGCACCGACCCGTGTGGCGCTGGTGGCGGATGGCCTTAAGCGCCTGGGGGTCAGGGCCGAGGCCAGGAAGTACTTCGTCCTGCACGCCCACCTCGACGTCGAGCACTCCAAGGCCTGGAACGCCGAAGCGCTGCTGCCGCTGGTCGAGGCCGATCCCGCCTGCGCGCGGTCCATCGCCGAAGGGGCTTTGATGCGGCTGCACTGCGGTCACGAGTGCTTCGAGACCTACCGGGCCTATCTCTGGGCGCAGTCTCTGCCGAAGCTGCACGCGGCTGAATAGCAGGCTTCGCCGAAGTCCCTGCGGTCGCCAGCGGTCGGAGGCGCAAACGCCGGTCGCCGCTCACGGAGGCAGGTCAGCTTCCGCCGGAACACCCGAGAGGCGGCTTAGTTGACCTTAGGCCCAATCGAAAAGGAACTGGCCATGACCGATCTCTCGGCGATCAAGGAACATACGGAAGTCATCGGCGCGGACGGCGTTCATCTCGGCACTGTGGACCGGGTCGAAGGCGACAGGATCAAGCTGACCCGCGCCGACAGCGGCTCCCACGGCGACCATCACCACTATATTTCGGCGGGCCTCATCGCCTCGATCGAAGGCCAGCAGGTGCGACTCTCGGCCCGCGGCGACAATGCAGCGCTGCTGGAGGAGGAAGAGGGCGGCGAAGCGATCGCCGACCGTAACCCCTGAAGAGGAACCCGCCTCGCCAACCCGTAGAACCACTAGCGCTCCGGCGCCGAGCGACTCACACCTTCCCGAGCCGCTCGATGGCGACAGCCAGCGGACGCTCGCCGTCGCAATAGTCCGCCCAGGCCTTGAGCTTGCGCAAAAGCGCGGGAACCGTGCGCAGCGTATAGGCTCCAGGATCTAGGCCGCGCCGGACCTGGCCCCAGGAGAGCGGCATCGAGACCGGCGCTCCGGGCCTGCCGCGCGGCGACAGGGGGGCGACCGCGGTCGCCATCCGATCGTTGCGCAAATAGTCGAGGAAGATGCGGCCGCCACGATCCTTCTTGGCCATGCTGATCAGGTAGCGATCGGGCGAGTCCGCGGCCATGGCCTTGCAGACATCGCGCGCGAACGCCTTGGCGACATCCCAGCTCAAGCCCTCGGCCAGAAGGGGGGTGACCACGTGCAGCCCCTTTCCGCCGGTCGTTTTGCAGAAGCTGATCAGGCCAAGTTCCTCTAGCCTGTCCCGGATCTCGCGGGCGCCATCGATGACCCGCTCAAAGGGCACGTCGGGCGCGGGATCGAGGTCGAAAACCAGGCGGCCTGGTTGTTCGGGCGAGAACGGCTCGCTGTTCCAGGGGTGCAGCTCCAGCGCGCCCGTCTGCGCGGCCGCCACCAGCGCCTCGACCCGGTCGAACTGAATATAGGGCTTTCTGTCGCCCCAGACTTCGACCTCGGTGATCAGCGAGGACTGACCTTTGCCGCTGTGCCGCTGGAAGAACTTCTGCGCGCCATCAATCCCGTCGGGCATGCGGATCATTGAGCAGGGTCGGCCCTTCACGTGGGCCAGCATCCATTCGCCGACCGCCTCATAGTACTGGGCCAGGTCGAGTTTGGTCGCCGGCCTGCCATCGCCGGCGTCAGGCCACAGCGGCTTATCCGCGTTTGAGATGGTCACTCCCATCACCACGCTCGCCCCGCGCGGCATGACGGTTCCCGATCTGACCATCGCGGGGGCAGGTTGCGCCAGGTCGGTCGTCGCCGCAGAGGCCGGTTCGACCGTGTCGACCTCGAACGCCGGTTTGTCCTCCCGCAGGCCCTTGAAGGACGCTTGGCGCAGCGTCCCGTCGCCCGTGAATCCGGCGTACTGGATCTCGGCGACTAGTTGGGGCTTCACCCAGTGGACGCTCGCCCCCCGCTTAGGAGCGGTCTTTCCCTTGAAGGGGCTGGTCTTCGTCTCAAGCGCCTTCAGCTTCGGCATCAGCTTGCTGACCACGTCGCGGCTGAAGCCAGTTCCGATCCGGCCGACGTGGGCGAGCTCGCCGTCCCGGTAGACGCCGGCGATCAGGGACCGGAAATTCTCGCCGGTCGTCGTCCAGCCGCCGATCACCACCTCGTGCCCGGCGCGGCACTTCGACTTGCTCCAGCTTTCGCTGCGCCCGGACTGGTAGGGCGCATCGAGCCGTTTGGAGACGATGCCTTCCAGATCCATCCGGCAGGCCGACAGCAGCACCGCGTCGCCCGCGGTAATGAAGTGATCAACGTAGCGGACGATCGCCGGGGCCCCGGCGACATGGTCCTGAAGCCTGGCCTTGCGGTCGCTGAGCGGCAGGCTCCTCAGGTCGGCCTTGCCCACGCCAAGCAGGTCGAAGACGAAGAACACCAGGTTGGCGGTCCGTCCGTCGGCGATGGCGGCCTGCAAGGCCGCAAAGTCCGGCGCGCCTGTGTCGTCGAGGGCGCAGACCTCTCCGTCGATGATCCCGTCCTCGAGGCCTTTTCCCGCGGCGACGATTTCCGGGAACTTCGCCGACCAGTCGAGGCCCTTGCGGGTGCGCAGGGTCGCCTTCCCTCCGACCGTGCGCAGCTGCATGCGGTAGCCGTCGAATTTGATCTCGTGCGCCCATCCCGGCCCCGTCGGCGGCTTCTCGACCAGTTTGGCCAGTTGCGGCTCGACGAATTCCGGTAGAGCGGGCAGCGACTTCGGCCTGGCCGCGCCGCGCTTGCCGCCGCCAGGCAGGATCAGCCCGGTTGCGGCGCCGCCCTCGCGGTTGCTTCGCCAGACTGCGCCGGCGGGTGCGCCCTTGGCGGTCATGAAGGGCGTTGCGGACCGGCCCTTGCCGGCGGCGATCTCAGCCATGGTGCGGCCCGATGCGACCGACCTGTCCTGGTCGGTCGGACCGGACGCCTCGCCCTCGACCGCCCCCTCGTCGCGATGCTTGATCAGCAGCCAGCTGGCCCTGCCGCGGCTATCGCGCCGGGTCCGCACGAGCACCCAGGAGCCATGCATCCGCTCGCCCTCCATGACGAACTTCAGCTCGCCCTTGGCCAGCGCCGCCGCGATCTTCTCAAAGCCCTTCTCAGGCGCCCAGTAGCCGCGGTCCCACAGCATCACCGTGCCGCCGCCGTACTGGCCCTTGGGGATCGTGCCTTCGAAGTCCCCGTAGTCGAGAGGGTGGTCCTCGACTTCCATCGCCATGCGGCGAACCTTCGGATCGAGCGAAGGGCC
This sequence comes from Phenylobacterium sp. LjRoot97, assembly GCF_964254345.1. Lineage (NCBI taxonomy): Bacteria > Pseudomonadati > Pseudomonadota > Alphaproteobacteria > Caulobacterales > Caulobacteraceae > Phenylobacterium > Phenylobacterium sp. LjRoot97. The sequence continues at coordinate 177,968 of NZ_CAXUTH020000002.1, read as the reverse complement.
TTTGGGAACGGCCCAGGACCGAAACGTGCCCTCGGACTCCAGGCGCAGGTCAAAATGCAGATGGCTGGCCGCATGCTTCTGGATCACGAAGCGCAGGGCGTCCGAGGGCGCGACCTTGGCGTCCTTCCCCGAGGGCTCCGCCGTCGCGCTGAAATCGCGCATTTCCTGGTATTTGACGAGCCTGCTCTGCGCCATCTTCCGCCCTGCTGTGGACCAAGGTTCGCCCGATCAACGAGCAGCATCGCTTGTCGATCCGCGGGACTCATCGAATCCATTTCAGGCGTCGGGCGTTGTCTTCGACGGAGAGCCACATGATCGATGCCAAACGCGAAACCCGCGCCTTCCGCGTCCACGCCCGTCACGTTGATGCGCATCACGCGCGCACGCTTGAGGAGCCCTCATTCGAGGCCGCCGCGGTGGCCTACCTGGAGGACCTGCACGACCTGGCCGGCGATGGAGACGAGATCAGCGTGATCGTGCAGGAGGTTGAAACCGGCCATCAGCATTGCTTCCGCTTCGATCTCGACAGCGGCGAAACCTCGTCCTGCAGCTGAGGCGAACGAATCACTTCGCGGGTCGTTGAGTCCCCACGGCGCGTAGCTCCGCCGCCTGGAGACCCACAATGGCCTATCGTCCGACCTGGCAAGGACACCTGAAACTCTCGCTCGTCACCTGCCCGGTCGCGCTCTACACCGCGACCAACTCCGCCGGCGACGTCCACTTCAACCTGATCAATCCCAAGACCAACAACCGCATCAAGATGATCACGACCGACCCCGACACCGGGCCGATCGAGCGCTCGGAGCTGGTCAAGGGCTACGAAATCTCCAAGGGCGAGTATGTCCTGCTGACCCAGGACGAGATCAATTCGGTCAAGCTCGAGAGCACCAAGACCATCGAGATCGAGCGGTTCGTCGCCGCCGAGAACATCGACCGCCTCTACTGGGACAACCCCTACTATCTCGCCCCCGACGGGAAGCTGGCGCAGGAAGCTTTCGGGGTGATCCGCACGGCCATGGAGAAATCCGGCCAGATCGCGATCGGCCGAGTGGTGATCGGGACGCGCGAGCGCATCCTCGCCCTTGAGCCGCGGGACAACGGCATTCTGGCCTATACGATCCGCAGCGATGCGGAGGTCCGCAAGCCCGATGAGATTTTCGGAAGCATCAGCGACAAGGCGGCGGACCCGGCGATGATTTCGATCGCCGAGAAGATCATCGAGCAGCAGGAGGGGCCGTTCGACCCCAGCCAATTCGTGGACCGCTATGAAGAGGCCCTGAAGGCGCTGATCGAAGAGAAGAAGAAGGGGCACAAGCCCGCCAAGGTCGCAGAGCCCGATGACACCAATGTCGTCGACCTGATGTCCGCCCTCCGCGCCAGTCTGGGAGGTCGCACCAAGGCCCCCGCCAGTACCAAGAAGCCGGCCGCGAGGGCCCCCGCCAAAAAGGCGCCGGCCAAGGCTTCGGCCCGCCCGCGCGCCCGCAAGGCGGGGTAGTCAGCCGCGCCCGCCCGCCTTGCGGAATTCGGTGCGCGCCGCCACCACCTGGGCGGTGGCGGCCTTGCGAGCGGCGACATAGGCGTTCTGCGCCGCCGAGATGCGCGCCTCGAGGTCAGCCCTTTCTTTCCGGAACACGGCTTCCTCGGCCTTGCGCCGCTCATCGAGGGTCTTAAGCGCCTTCTCGGCGGCGTCGAGTTTGGACCGGTCGGCCTGCGGTCGGGCAGGAGCTGGTGGCTTGGCCGCCTGCGCCTTCTGCGGTTTGCTCTTCGGCGCATCCGGCAGTTTCGGGAGACCTGCCGGCTCAAGCCCGAACGGCTCTCCAGAGCCGATCGCCCGCCGCAACGGCGTCCCCGGATGCGCCGTGGCTGCGGCGATCGCGGCCTCGTCGTTCGTCACGCGCGCCTCGCCGCTCGCAAACAGGTCCTGTCGGGTGCCCCAGGCGCGCAGCGCCGCGGTTTTGCTCGGAACCGCCACGACCGTGTCGTAGAAGCCGAACTGGGCCTGAAACACCTTGAGCCTTCGAGCCGGCGTCTTGGCCACTCTAGTTTGCGCGGCGGTCGCCGCGGTCGCCCTGCCCCTTTGCGGCGTCGCTCTTGGCCTTCTGCCGGGCGTCGGCGGACAGTGAGGCGCCCTTTTCGACGGATGTCTTGATGCGCCCCTTCTCGTCGCGGCGGATGTAGCGCTTGTCCCCGTTCGGGGCGATCTCTTCACGCTTGGACATGATTTCTCCTGTCCAATCTGAATCCGTGCCGCCGCCGTGGGTTCCGGGCGAAGAGCTGTCCTCAGCTTCGGGCAGGCCCTTCGCCGCCGTCAGGCAGCCGGTCGGTCGCGGATGGACCTCCTCAGGACTCTGGTCAGGTCCTCAATGGAATACGGCTTATGGAGCAACTCAAAGCCATGGCGGCTCTCCTGCGCCAACACATGGCTGTAGCCGCTGGCCAATATGACCGGAACGGTCGGAAACTGACGTCTGATCTCCTGGCCAAGCTCCACGCCGTTCATGCCGGGCATCACCACGTCTGAAAAGACAGCCGCGAACCGGCCTTTTTCCTCTCTCAGGATCTTCAGCGCCGCCTCGGCGCCGGGGGCCCAGGTCGTTTCAAAGCCGAGCTCGGCAAGCAGTTCGGTGGAGAAGGCCCCGACCTGCTCGTTGTCCTCGACGACCAGGATATGCCCGCGCCCCTCGACCTCGTCGGTATCGTTGTCGAGTTCGGCGATGGAGCTGGTCTGCTCGGTTGTGCGAGGCAGGTAGAGGGTGAATGTCGTGCCGGCGCCTAGGCGGCTGACCACATCCACCTCGCCGCCGGACTGCTTGGCGAAGCCGTAAACCTGACTCAGGCCAAGGCCAGTGCCCTTTCCCACCTCCTTGGTCGTGAAAAAGGGCTCAAAAATCTGCCCTAGCTTGTCGGACGCAATTCCGGCTCCGGTGTCACGAACCTTCACCGCAACAAAGTCCCCGGTGGCCTCGCCATGGCCCCGGATGCGGGGAATCTTCGCCGCAAGCTGGAGAGAGATCCGAAGTTCGCCCGCCCCGTCCATCGCATCGCGGGCGTTCACCGCCATGTTCACCAGCGCGGTCTCGAACTGGATCGGGTCGGCTTCGACAAAGCACGTTGCACAGTCGGTTCGCGTGACGAGGGTCACTCTCGAACCCACGACCGTCGCCAGCATGTCGCGGATAGCTTCAATCCGCGCTCCAACGTCGAAGACCTCGGGTCGCAGGGCCTGGCGGCGCGAAAACGCCAGCAGCTGTCCCGTGAGCTTGGCCGCTCGCTCGGCGGTTTCGAAGATGGCCTCGACATATCGTTCGCGCCGAGCCTCGGGCAGGGACGGCCGGCGCAGCATCTCGGCCGCGCCACGGATGACGGTCAGCAGGTTGTTGAAGTCGTGGGCGACGCCCCCGGTCAGCTGGCCTATGGCTTCCAGCTTCTGACTCTGGCGCAGGGCCTCCTCGGTCCGAAGCCTTGCCGAGACCTCCTCATGCACCCGGTGCTCGAGCGTCTCGTTGAGCTGCCTCAGATAGGCCTGCGCTTCCTTGTGCCGGGTGAGGTCGTGCATGGCGCCGACCATCCGCAAGGGCGTCCCATCGTCGTCTCTGAGCACCGTCCCGCGGTCGACGACATCGGCGTAGGATTCGTCGCGGCGCCGAAAGCGGTACTCCGCCGCCCAACTCGCCTCCCCGCCCGCGACAACGTCCTCGATCGTGGCGATGACCCGGTCACGATCATCAGGATGGACGTGACCCTTCCACCATTGGCTCGTCGGTTCGATATCGGCAGGCCGGTAGCCGAACAGCGGCTCGACCGCCTCATTCCAGTCGATGCGGTCGCTAACCAGATCCCAGTCCCAGATCGCGTCCTTGGTGGCGCGGACCGCTAACCGAAACCGCTCCTCGGCGTCCCGGATCTCAAGCTCGGAACGACGCCGCTCGGTCTCGTCGCGTGCGATCTTGAAGTAGCCGACCTCTTCCCGCCCCTCGGTCTTCATCAGGTGCAGGCTGCCGCTGAGAAAGACGCGACCGCCGTCCTTGCGAAGATGCCAGCGGACGTCCGGCGCTGCGCCGTCGCGCCGGGCCAGGCCGGTCTCTTCTTCGGGAACGCCGGCGGCCCGATCTTCCGGCGTAAAGAGGATGTCCGCCGAGCGCCCCACGATATCCTCCGCCTCGAAACCGAGGATGCGGGTCGCGCCGGGCGACCAGCTCGTCACCCGGCGCTCGGGATCCGTCGTCAGGATCACGTAGTCGATCGCGGTGTCGACGATCAGCTGCAGACGCCGCTCCCTGTCGCGGAGCGCTTCCTCGGCTTCCCGGCGTTCTGTGACGTCGAGGACGAATTCGACGACCTCGCTGGTGCTGACCCGCCGGGCGGCGAACCGCCCCCACCAGCGAGTTCCGTCTTTCCGAAAGTACTGCTTTTCGTAGGGGATCGACTCTCTGGTCGTCTCCACCTGGGAAATGGCCCGTTCGACCAGGGGCCAGTACTCCGGAGGCGTCAGGTGTCGCCAGCTTCTCCCGACAAGGTCCTCACGGACGTAGCCGCCCATGTTGAGGAAGGCGTCATTGACCTCGATCAGCCGGAACTCCGGGTCCCAATAAACGATGCCGACGGTGCTGATCTTCAGGCTGCTGCGAACCCGCTGCTCGGCCCGGATGCGGTCGGTGACGTCCGAGCCCTGCACGAAGATCCCCATCACCGCGCCGCTTCGGTCGGTGATGGGCTGCAAGACCAGGTCCACAAGCCGCTCATCTCCCGGCGCTCCAGAACCTGGCGCTGGAAACGGCACGGGTGCGCGCCGGATGGACGAGCCCGAGCTGTAGGCTTCGTCGAGCGCCTCAAGGGCCTGCCGGGCCAGTGATGGAGGTAGAATGTCGGCGACCTTTCGCCCGGCAAGCTCCATGTCCCCGAACAAGGATCGGAAGGCGGCGTTGGCGAGCACGATCTGATGTTCGGGTTCTCGCAGCAGCGCCATCAGGCTGGGCGCCTGTTCGAACATGCGCGCGAGGCGTTCGCGTTCCTGATCCAGCTCCGCCTTCGAGAACGGTCGCAAGCTCTCCATTCCTTGAGAACGCGCTGGAGCCCCCAAGTATTCCGCGGGGGATCGCTCGCCCGGCGTGTTTCTAGGGACACTGGCCGCGAACGACGATGAACGTGTCGCAGCTTTGTCGTCCGGCGCAGCCGAGGACCACATCCTGGAAGGCAAGGGCTCGGGCCGATCTCAGCCCGGGATCGGCATCCTTTCGACCGGTGCCCCACCTGCTTCCACTCGCCCGGCTGCTGAGCGAACACCTCCTGGGAAACCCTTCCGGTCTCGGCCCCCGGTCGACGCAACTTCACAAGTTCGGGTTCGGGCAAAAAAAGCTGCATTTCCCAAGCGACGCCATAGGAACCCAACCCCCTGTGATCGCTTGAGAAGTGTCCAACAAGGGACCTGCGAGCATGAACAGCATCATCTATCTGGTCGGACTAGTCGTCGTCGTTCTCGCGGTCCTGTCATTCCTGGGTCTGACCTAGGGTCGGCCCCCCGGAGGAGAAGGCGATGTCGAGTATTTATCCGGAAACGGGCGCGGGCGGCGGCGCTCCAAATCAGGACGATCGAAACGAGGCCCGAGGCCAGGTCGCTGAAGCGCGTGAGAAGCTCGGGGAGGCCGGCGCGGCTGTCCGCGGTGAGGCCGCGCATTTCGCCGAGCGCACCAAAGAGCAGGTCTCTGAAAAGGTGGAGGAGAAGACGTCCGAAGTGGCGGACGCGCTCGGCGTGTTCGCCGACGCGATCCGACAGGCCGGGGATGAACTGGGCAGGCAGGACCAGACCTTCGCAGCTCAGCTCGCCGGCCAGGCAGCGGATGGGTTGCAGTCGTTTACGCGCACCCTCGCCGGCAAGAGCCCCGAGCAGATGTTGCATTCGGCCCGTGAACTTGGCCGCACCAACCCGACGGCCTTCGTGGCCGGCGCGGTCCTGGCCGGCCTGGCGATCGGGCGGTTCGCCCGCAGCTCGGCGCATCACGACAACGCCACACCGGCGGCGACGCCTCAGTCCGAAGCCAGGACGTTTGAGGCGAGCGCCGGCGTCGACGAGACCAGTTCGCTCGAACAGGAAGCCTTTCCTCCGGACAACGCCCCCAGCAGGGAGACGCAATGATGGCCGAACCTGAAACCAGGTCCCTCCCGCAACTGCTCGGCGATCTCTCGAGCGACCTCACCGGGCTCCTGCGCAAGGAGTCGGAACTTGTGCGCGCCGAGGTCTCCGAAAAGCTGGCGCAACTCGTCAAGGCGTCCGGCGAAATGGCGGCCGGCGCCATCTGCCTGATGGTGGCGCTGCTGATCCTGCTGCAGGCCGTGGTGATTGCTTTAGCCAAGGTCGTCGGCGCCGGATGGGCCTCGCTCATCGTCGGCACGGCCGTGGCCGTGCTCGGCCTCATTCTCGTGCGGGCCGGCGCCAAGTCCGCCGCCCCCCGTCAGCTCACGCCCGAGCGCAGCCTCCGCCAGGTGGAGAAGGACGCTCAACTCGCCAAGGAACAGGTGACATGACCCGGTCTTCCGAAGACATCGAACGTGAAGTGGAATCCGCGCGCGACGACCTTGACCGGACGGTCGATGCGCTGAAGGAAAAGATGAGCCCGGGGCAGATGATCGACGAGATCAGCCGAAGCTTCAAAGGCGGCGGCGCCGGCGAGATGATGGGCAATCTCGGCGCCCAGGTTCGTGAGAATCCTATGGCGCTAGCCATGATCGGCGCTGGGATGGCCTGGCTGATGATGGGCAAGAGCACCCACCCGTCAGGCGACGGCGCAGCCACCGCCTATCAGAGCGGTCAACCGACGCCGTATGATGCGAGCCCTCCGTCCACCGGCCTTTCGGAGGCCGCTGGCGGTGTCGCCGATAAGGTCGGCCACGCCGCAGCGAGCGCCAAGGACGCCTTGGCCGGCGCGGCGTCCAAAACCAAAGACGCCCTTGGCGACGCTGCCGATCATGCAGTGGCCGGCGCGCACGGACTGGGTGACCAGGCGGGGGCCGCCGGTCGCAAGGCGGCTCGCACCTTCGAGGACATCCTGCAGCAGGAGCCGCTGATCATCGGGGCGCTGGGCCTGGCGGTCGGGGTGGCTGTGGGCGCGGCTTTGCCCTCGACCCCGCTCGAGGACAGGACCTTCGGAGCGGCAAGGGACGACCTGATGAAGGCAGGGGGCGATAAGCTCGTGGCGGCGGCCAGCAACCTGCGCGCTTCCGGCGAGGCCGCTCTGGAAGCGGCGAAGGCCGAAGCCGACAACCAAGGGCTTTCAGGCGAAGGCGGATCCCTGGTGGAGAAGGCGGAAGCTGTCGTCCGATCCAGCGTCGACGCGGCCAAGGATGAACTCGGAGCCTCCAGGCCGGTCTGAACCCCGCCCGCGCGCCCTGGTCTGGCTTGACGAGCGCGCGCTAAGCCCTCAGCGGCGCCCGAACGCACTGCAGCACGCCCGCCTGCGCCAGCAGGCGGGCGTGCTTATGCGCGGAGCCAACTTCCATGGACACTGCGCCCTGGCGCGTCGATGGTTCGCTGATCGAATGATTCCGAGTGGAGCGACTGAATGAACATCACCGATCTGGCCGAGCGCCTCGCCGCCGACGGCAAGCTCACCAAGGCCCAGGCCCGCGACGCTGTCGACAGCCTGCTGGGCGCTGTGCGTGACGCCCTCGTAAAAGGCGACGAAGTCAATCTGCCGGGCTTTGGCAAATTCAAGGTCCAGGACAGGCCCGCGCGGACCGGCCGCAACCCGGCTACTGGCGCGGCCATCGACATCGCCGCCTCCAAGAAGGTTGGCTTCACCGCCGCCAAGGCGCTCAAGGACGCGGTCGCCGGGTGACGCGAGGGAGGGTCGTGTCGGACGTGAACGTCACGACTTCTCCCGCCCCCGCTCACTTCTGGTCAATGCGCCGCGATGACCTTGGACGCCCTCGGAACCGACCTTCTCAGGCGGGGTTGAGTTTGAAGTACCGAGGAGATTCCTGATGAGCGAAGAAACCGACAACCGCGAACGCGAAGGCGCCGCCGCCCCCCAGCCCAAGGGCGACGATCAACTGAAGCCAACCCCGGTCGATCCGAAGAAGGATGATCGCGGCGGGCTGGCGACTGGGGTCGACACCGGCGCGATCCAGCCCGGCAAGACCGGCGACGCCAAAATCTGAAAAACGCGAGAGGCCGGGCGGTCGGATCCCCCCGCCGCCCGGCCATGGCGCGTCAGGCCAAGCTCCGCCTCGCGCTCATGACGAGGTCAGGGTCGGCCGGCGCCTTGTGAGGATAAGGACCCGCCCTCCTCACCAGTTCCACCAGGTGAGACATGAGTTCCGGACCCGCCTCGACCTGGGTGACCGGCGAGAGCAGCCCCACGGCCCGAGCGGCGTCAGCAAAGCGGCGGCCGTGGATCTCGTCTTCTGGCAGAATGGCGTGAAGCAGTTCGTGAACGAGCACCGCAGCGACTAGCACCGGATTGTCGATGAACGGCGAGATGGTGATGTGGCGGAAGCCGTCACGGTCGGCCCAGGTATGACAGACTCCCAGAACGCGCCGGCTGCTCGACAATGAACCGACACCCAGGCGGATCCGCAGAGGTATCTCCAACCCGCGAGCCTCGAACCAGGGCCGAAGCATCACCGCCAGGTTAGTGAGCCACTGCTCGCGATAGGCCGTGTGTTGGACGCGGCCACCATCCACTAGGCGCAGGCTCCGCGGTATCACCGGCCCCTCCGCGCCACGCCACAGCCGTCTGCAACATGCCGCTGACCAAGTCGCGGCGCCCGCGCCTGCCGACCTCCCGATGTCACACCCGCTGCGCTCATCGCCGTCCTCGCCATGCCGCGAAGGAAAGCCAGACGCTGGCTCGCAGTTCCACCACGCTGGGCAAATCGCGAACAAAAATAAGGTGTTACTATCCTATGTTAAACAACCTCCGCCTTGTCGCAACGGCGCGTCCTGGCGACGGATTGGTCGGAGCCATCAGGCTCCTGCCGCGTTGGGGCAAAATGCAGTCCAGCTGGCCCAAGCGTTTATGGATCGTCAGGCACGGAGAAAGCGCAGGCAACGTGGCCCGCGACGCGGCGCATGCCGCCGGCGCCTCGCGCATATTCATCGAAGAGCGTGACGTCGACGTGCCGTTGAGCGAACGCGGCCAGGAACAGGCCCGAGCACTCGGCGACTGGTTCGCGGCGAACCGCGAGCCAGAGCGCCCCAACATCGTTCTGACCTCACCCTATGTGCGGGCGCGCAGCACCGCGGCGCTCGCCGCAGAACGCGGAGGCTTCCAGTCGACGCGCTGCCACCGGGTGATCGACGAGCGGTTGCGCGAGCGTGAATTCGGCGTGCTTGACCGCCTCACCTCCGCCGGGATCGCCGAACTCTTTCCCGAACAGGCCGAGGCCCGCCGGGTGATGGGGAAGTTTTATCACCGTCCGCCTGGCGGCGAGAGCTGGTGCGACGTCATTCTGCGCCTTCGCAGCATGCTCGACACGATCGGCCTGCACTATGGCGGCTGCAACGTCCTGATCGTCGCCCACCAGGTCGTGGTGCTTTGCTTGCGCTACCTGATCGAAAACCTCACCGAAGAGGAGATCCTGGCGATCGACGCACGTGGTGACGTCGTCAATTGCGGGGTGACGGAGTATGGGTTCGATCCCGACGCCGGGCCGGACGGCGCCTTGAAGCTGATCGCCTACAACGTCACTGCGCCGCTCCGCGACGCGGGCGCGCCGGTGACCGCCGCGCCAGACGCACCCGTCGCCGCCCGATGAGCGCGCCAGAGCCCTTGAGCTATAGCGACCTCTCCGGCTTTCCGCTGCCGGCCCCGCCGGTCCAGACCGACAAGAACGCCCGCGGGCGGGTGCTGGTGGTGGGGGGCGGACGGTGGGGTCCCGGAGCGGTCCAGCTCGCGGCCCTCGCCGCCTATCGGTCGGGCGCTGGCAAGGTGCAGGTGGCGGCGGCTTCACGCTTCGCCGGAACGCTGTCGGCGGCGCTGCCGGAGGCCGCCGTCATCACCGTCCCGAGTTCCGACGACGGCGAGCTTGCGCCTGAGGCCGTCAAGGTTCTCGCGCCGCTCGCCGCGCGCGCGGACGCGATCGTCGTGGGACCGGGCGTCATGGACGAGGCGGTAGGCGCTGCGCTCACGCGCGGCTTGGCGCACGAGGCTTCTGCGGCGCAGCTGCTGATCGACGCCGGCGCCCTGACGGGCCTGGACGCCAGCCGCCCGCTGGAGGGGCATGAGGGGCGCGTGGCGATTACGCCGCATTTGGGCGAGATGGCGGCTCTGCTCGGGTGGCGGCTTGAAGAGGTGGAAGCCGATCGGCTCGGCGCCGCACGCCGCGTCGCCGAAGCGATGCAGGTGGTGGTGGCGCTGAAAGGGGCCGAGACTTTGGTGGTGACGCCGAACGGAAAGGCCTGGCTGCACCGGCAAGGCGTCGTCGGCCTGGCGACCTCGGGATCCGGAGATGTCCTCGCCGGGCTGATCGGCGGACTGCTTGCGCAGGGCGCCTCGCCTCTGAACGCCACGGCCTGGGGCGTCTGCGTCCATGCCGCGGCCGGACGGCGGCTTTCGCAGACGGTCGCGGAAACCGGCTTTCTGGCTCGGGAACTACTGCCGGAACTGCCTGGCTTGCTGGCGGCGGGCTAGGACCGGGCGTCCCAGCACGCTCACTCAGGTCAGCGCCTGCCAAGCTTCGCACCGACTTGGCCGTCTGCGGTCCCCTCAATGCGGCGCACCAAGTGCGCCGAGGCCCGCATGACATGCTTTTCGACGGCGGCCCGGGTCAGCCCGAGGCGCCGAGCGATCTCCCTTTGTGGGAGGCACTCCAATCGAAAGAGCACGAAGACCTCGCAGGTCGTGGGCTTGAGTTCGGCCAGCGCCTCGAGCGCACGGTCCACGTCATCTCGGGCCAGCAGGATCCGTTCGGGCGTCACGTTGTCGGACGGAACGGCGATGACCGTCTCGTCGTCCAGGCTCCAGGTGCGGCCAGTGTTGCGCCGGATCTGATCGCGAGCTCGATCGGTGAGCAGATTGGCCGCCACGCGGAATACGAAGGCCTTGGGGTGAAACACCTCGGACCGATCGGCCGCGAGCACCCGCAGAAAGGTTTGCTGGGTCAGATCCTCCGCGTCGGCGCGGTGACGTACGCGATTGAGAAAGTAGGTCATCAAACAACGCCGGTAGCGCCCGTCCAGGGACGAGGCCCGGAGGTCGATTGGTTCGGCGCGATCAAGCACGGACATATGGGGACCGCTTAAGACTGTACTGTTGCGCGAACCTCAGAATTACGTCCGCGCCTCGTCAAGTCGGCAGGCCTTGGTTCTTCCAATTGATACGCGGTATACTTCTATTTGCGCGGCTCCCGCGCATCTTTCTGCATTTTTGATTGATACCTCTGCAAGACACATCCGGACTATTGCGCGCGTCCGGCGGAATTGGAGGGTTTTCTTTCTTGAATTGAATTACGCATTATTCAATTTATCCGCGCAAAGCGCTGTACAAGCGCCACCGCTTCGACCATGATCCAGGTGAGGCTCGCGGCTCGATACCGCCGGCCTCCCGCGCAATGCGTGACTGGAAGCGCTGGAGATCTTTCCCCGACCTTGTCGGGCGGCCCGCGAAATAAAAGACCGCGACTGGAGCGACCCAAGGCTCCGACGCGGGAATACGAGGGGCGTGCTCACCCCGGTGCTTCGCACGTATCGAACCGCCCGGCTTCGTTGCGGGCAAGCGCGGCGAAGCATGGGGAATGCATCAGATGGCCAGACGGCCGCGGGGCGAGAGCCCGCATTACGTGGATCTCCACGTAGGTGGACGGATTCGCGAACGCCGCAAGGCGCTGCGACTGAGCCTCGAGGGGCTGGCCGCGGCGCTCGGCGTCACACATCAGCAGATGCAGAAGTACGAGACGGGCGCCAACCGGATTAGCGTCTCGATGCTCTACGAGATCGCCGGCGCGCTCGGCGTGTGGGTCGGCGATCTCTATGAAGGCCTGCCGACGCCCGTCGATGTCGCACGCCTCGACCCTTCGGCCCGCGCCCATGTGGAACGACTGATGGCCAGTCCGGGCGGACCCGAACTGATGGCTGCGTTCATCGCGCTGCCGGTGCATCTGCAGACGCCCCTGGTGGCCATGGCTCAGGCCTCCGCCGCCGTCGAACCCGCCATGGAGCCCGCCGTCTCATAGAATATAGCCCTCGCCCTCCGCCGCCGCCGCGCCCCATTGAGCCTCCTTCCGCGCGCTTGGAGCAGGCGATGGAACAACGACCGCGACAGGGCGACGTCTACTGGGTCACCGGCCTTTCAGGGGCCGGAAAGTCCACGCTCGCGCGGTTCATGGCGTCGCGCCTGCGAGCCGCCGGCCGCTCCGTGGTGGAACTCGACGGAGACCGGATCAGGCCGATCACGTCCGTTCGGCTCGGCTACGGCCTTGCCGACCGCCGGCTCATGGCCATGGTCTATGCGCGTCTTTGCCGCGAGTTCTCCCAGCAGGGCCATGACGTCGTCTGCGCCACCGTGTCCATGTGCCGCCAGGCGCGCGGCTGGGCCCGCGCTGAAATCCCGGGCTACCGGGAAATCTATCTTGGCGCTTCGCCGGCCACGATCGCACGTCGCCATCCCCGCGGCCTGGTCGCCGCGGCCCTGGCCGGGCGCATCGGCAAGGTGCCGGGGGTCGACCTGCCGATCGAGCCGCCCGAGCGGCCGGAGGTGAGGGTCAACGACGACGGCGGCCGCGACCCGGCCGCGATTGCAGCAGAGGTGATGGGCCAGTTGTGGCCCGGCGGCGCGCCTTGACCGCGCCGGAACGATCCCCCCCGTCTGGGTCAGTTTGGTCGCTCATCCGCTCGACGCTATCCGGACCCGTCCTTGGCTGGCTTAGTGTCACAATCGCAGCTGTCGGCATCGGCGGCGCAGGCGCCGCGCTTGCGCCGCTCGCCCTCAAACACCTCGTCGACGCCGCCACGCTCGCGCCGCCGAAGGCTGCGGGCGCGCTGGCCGCCTATGTCGCGCTGGTCGGCGCCCAGCGTCTGGCGGAACAGGCGCAGGCCCTGGCGTTCGGCCGCGCCGAACTGCGCATGGTGCGCGCCTTCGCCGTCGGTTCGTTTGAAGGCCTCCTGCGGCTGCCGCTTGCGACCCATCAGGAGCGACGGAGCGGATCGCTGGCCGCGGCCCTGGTTGAGGCGATAGCTGGACTGCGGGTGATCCTCGGCCATCTGCTGCTGACAGGCGGCCCTCTGCTCGTGCTGCTCACGGTCGGGTCGATGATGCTGCGAGCCGAGCTCGGCGCTCGCCTTGCCGGGGTCCTGCTGGGCGCCGTCCTCGTCTATGGCGCGGTCTTCGCCTTTGCATCGCGCCGACTCCTGGCGCCCGCCCGCCGCCTGTCCGCCAGCTCGATCGATGCGAGCGGTCTGCTGGCCGACGGCCTGATCAACATCGAGGCGCTCAAGGCCTGCACCGCCGAACAGCTGCATGTCGAGCGCTACTTGCGAGGCCTGGTCTCCGCCGAGGGGCATGCGCGCCGGCTGCTGACCCGCCGCCTCGAAGGCGGCCTGGCCGCGAGCGTCGTCTTCGCCGCCGCCGTCGCTGTAAGCTTGCATCTGGTCCTGGGCGACGTGGCCGCCGGCGAGCTTTCGATCGGCGATCTCGTGCTGGTCAGCGCTTTCCTGGTCACCGTGCTAAGGCCGATGGAGATGCTGGGCTTCGCCCTGCGCGACGTCGGGCAGGCCCGTGCCCAGTTGGCGCCGCTGACCGCGCTCCTGGATATGCCGATGGAGGCGCAGGCGCCGCAGCCGGGACGATCGCCTCCGAACGGCGCGAAGCTGGAATTCGACGGGGTGGACTTCGCCTTCCGGCCGGGGCGCCAGACGCTCTCGGCGGTAAGCTTCCGACTGCAGCCGGGCGAGACCGTGGCCCTGGTCGGCCCCTCGGGAGCCGGAAAGTCCGCCATTGTGCGATTGATCCTGGGCTTCGCCTCGCCGGACAGGGGCGTTGTACGACTGGACGGAACGCCGATTACGGAACTCGGCCTGCCGGTTCTGCGGCGGCAGGTGGCGCTGGCGCCGCAGCAGCCGCTGCTGCTCAGCGACAGCCTCGCGGCGAACATCGCACTGGGGGTCGATCAACCAGATGCCAAGGCTGTAGCCGCTGCGGCCGCGGCCGCCGGCCTCGGGGACCTGATCGCCCGGCTCCCTGGCGGTCTTGACGCTCCGGTGGGTGAACGCGGGATGCTGCTTTCGGGTGGCGAGCGACAGCGCGTGGTCATCGCGCGCGCCCTGCTTCGACGGCCCCCGCTGCTGATCCTGGACGAGGCGACGTCTGCGCTCGACGCAGCGAGCGAGGCTGCGATCTGGGCCGCCGTGCAGGCTCATTCGGCGACGACACGACTTGTCGTGACCCACAGCCCTTCGATGGCCGCCCGGGCTGACAGGGTCCTGGTCCTGGAGGACGGCCGGATCGTCGAGGCGGGCCCTCCTGCGGAGCTGCTTCGACGCGCTGGTCCCTATCGGCGGCTCTGGATCGGCAAAGGCCAAAGCCCCGCTCAGGGATAGGTGGCCGCCGCGGCCATTTGGTCGGCCGCCTCGATAAGCTGCGGCAGCCGGGCTCGCCGCTCCCTGAAGTGCACGTCCAAAATCGCCGCCGCGGCTTCGCCCTGGCCGTGGTCGATCGCCGCCCGAAGGTCCGCAGCGCGCCGCACGAGCGCGAGCCTGCGCCCCTCGCCGTCGAGGTCGATCCGCCGGATCAGCCAGGTCCGGTCGAACATCACGGCCATCAGCGGCCCGATCACCCGATTGCCGCCGCCAGCGGCCAGCGCCATGCCAAACTCTCCCAACCGCTCGGCGACATGATCGAAGTCCTCCTCGTCGCCCAAGGCGCGAGGGAGCGCCGGCGCCTTCATCTCCCCGCGTCCCGCCGCCAGGCCCGCGCGCAGATGGACCGCGATCAGGTCGAGGAGATCCTGCTGCTCCTGCAGGGTGAAATGCTTGGTGAAGTGGCCCTTGTTCGGCTCCCAGTGCAGGAACCCCTCGGTCGCCAGCCGTAGCAGGGCTTCGCGCACGGGCGTCTCGCTGATCCGGAAGGCGGCCGCCAGCCCCGTCGCCGACAATCGCCGTCCCGGCCGCAGCTGCCCGCGGCTGACGGCTCTGCGCAGGTGCTCATAGGCGGAAGCGGACTTGCCGAGCAGATCGCGCGAAATCGGAAAGGCGTCCATGTGCAGCCGACCTCCGGGCAGCGACCGGGCCAGGGCTCAGTCTAGGTCGAGGCGGGCTCCTCGCGTAGCCGCAGAAGCGCTGAGGCGTTTCTACGGCGCGGCGGGCCGCAGGACGTAGCCTCCCGCTCGCCACCCTTCGACCCGGACGAGGCCCTCCAGCCGCCGACCTCCGGGCGCCCGCCGAAGAAAGGCGATGAGATCCACGGCCTGGCCGATCGCCCGTCTCGGCACGACGGCGGCGGCTTCCCCGATCAGGTCTTCCAGACGACCCAGGGCGTCCTCGGCGCTGTTGGCGTGCAGGGTCGCCAGGCCGCCTGGGTGGCCGGTGTTCCAGGCCTTTAGGAGATCAAGCGCCCCGCCGTCTCTCACCTCGCCGATCACGATGCGGTCCGGCCGCAGCCTGAGCGCGGCGCGCACGAGTTCGGCCAGGCTCACCTGCGGATCCTGGCGGCGGGTCAGCAGGGCGATCTGATCGCGCGCCGAGCACTGAAGTTCGGCGGTGTCCTCGATCAGCACGACCCGGTCCTCGGCGAAGGCCGGCAGGGCGAGCACCGCGTTGGCCAAGGTGGTCTTTCCCGCCCCAGTTCCGCCCGCAATGAGGATGTTGGCGCGGGCCTGCGCAGCGCAGCGCAGGATATCGGCCTGAGCCGCGGTCATGGCGCCCGCGCGCACATAGTCGTCGAGCCCGAAGATGCGCTCGGGCCGTTTGCGGATCGCAAAACTGGGGGCGGAGACCACCGGCATGTAGACGCCCTGGAAGCGGTCTCCGGTTTCAGGGAGGGTGGTGCTCAACATTGGTCGCTCGCGCGTCACCACCTCGCCGGCGTGGTCGGCCACCAGCCGCAGAACGCGGTCGGCGTCCGCCGCCGCCATCCGCTCGCCGCTGAAGCACCGGCCTTCACCAGCTCGTTCGATCCAGATCGCGCCATCGGGATTGACCATCACCTCGACGACGCTTGGATCAGCCAACGCCGCGGCCACGACAGGGCCCATGGCGTGCCTCAGGGCCAGCACCCTGCGTTCGAGGGCTTGGCCCGACGCCGTGTTCGACGCCTTACTCGTCATCGGCATAGATCAGATCGGCAATGCTAAGGCCCCGCAGGCCCGCGTCCGCCGCATCGTCCGGCCGCGCGCCCGCTTCACGCAGCGGCGGCAGGTAAGGCTCGACCGCGGTGACCCCAAGCCAGTCGATCGGCGGCGGACCGGGCACGTCGAGCGTCTGGCGGGTCTGTGCGTGGCAGGCCCGATCCCCGTGGTAGAAGTCGCGAGTCAACGCGGCGAGCGCCGGCTCCTCGTAGAACTTGAGCTTATCGGCCAGAAACGGCTTGGCGTTGTTCACGAACAGGAACTGCTTTGCGGCGTCGAGCCCGCGCACGTCCTGTTCGGCCAGGATGAAACGTTCCGTCTCGGACTGGCTGCGGGTGCGGTGTCCCCCGCCGAACAGCCGCCGCGGATCGCTGTAGCTCTCGCGCATCTCCAGGGCGCGTCCGGCGCGTCGGACGATGCGCTCGATGCTGCCGGGCTCGGAGCTCGAGAAGGCCGCAGTCAAGGCGCAGTTGTCGAAGATCGAAGTGTGCACGCCATAGTGCTTGAAGACGTCGTTGAAGCTCTGACAGATCAGGTGCGCCGAGAGACCGTAGCCCGCCATTTCGCCAAGCGCGCTTTCCAGGAACGGCAGGGCCCCGAGTTTGGGAAACTCGTCCAGCATCAGCAGCACCTTGTGGTGCTTCGGGCGGCGGCGGCTGTCGACGTCGATGGTCTCCATAAGGCTGTTGAGCGACTGGCGCAGCATCACCCGCACCAGGAAGGCCAGCCGGTCGGCGTGGGCCTGGGGGGTGATCAGATAGAAGCTGACCGGAGCCTCGGCGCAGGCGAGGTCGCCGATGCAGAAGTCCGACCAGCTGGTCGCCGAGGCCACCAGCGGGTCGGCCCAGAGCGCCAGAGACTTCTGGGCCGTGGCCAATACGCTCGAGCGCACCCGGCGGTCCATGTTCCTGATCGCCGTCGCGCCGAGCCAGACCTCGGGGTGCACCTCGGCGATGCGTTCGCCCTGCGCGTCCCGCGCAAGGCCGTCCGACTGGCTCGCGTCCGGGCGCCAGCGATGCCTGGAGCCGAGCATGGCGTCGAGGGTGTCTTCGATGTCGATCAGCAGCCGGCGGACATGGGCGAGATTCTTGTCCTCGTCGGCGGCGGTGTAGAGGACGTGCAGGATCAGCGCGGTGAAGAAGTTGGCGGCGCTCTGATCGAAGAAGTCGAGATGGCCCTGCCGCGCCCCCATCGGATCGACCAGGATGCCGACGATATTCTGCACGTCGGCGGTCTCCATCGCGCCGCGCCGGACCTCGAAGAGCGGGTTCCAGCGGGCGGTATGGGGGTCGGTGGGTGCGAAGTAGAATGTGTGGGAGAACGACCGCCTATGGTCGGCCGTGATGTGCCAGATTTCCCCCTTGCGGTCGTAGACGAAGAGGCTCTGGTCCCAGGCCAGCACCGTGGGCACCACATGGCCCGCGCCCTTCCCGGATCGGGAGGCGCCCACGATGATGCAGTGCTCGTCGCTTCTGAAGGTGAGCAGCCTACCCTTGAGACGCCCGAGCACCCGGCCTACCGGAGCTTCACCGTTGAGCAGTCCGGCCCTCCGCGCATCGCCGAGGCCGCCCCACGCGCGCAGCCCGAACGCCTTGGGTCGCGCCACGAAACGCCGTGTGGCCGCTGCAAAGAGACCTGCCGGAACCAGAAACACCGCCAACCCGGCAAGCGCCGCGGCGTCGAACACCCCGCCGTAGGCTGCGCCATAGCGTCCCTGCCAGACGAACACCGACCAGGGTGCGTAGACCTGCACGCCGCCCGGCAACGAAAGGCCCGTTCCCAACGCCGCATGATAGCCGAGCAGATGCGCGGCGAGCTGGGTGGCCGCAATCAGCCCCAGGACGCTCGCCCCGCACGCCGACCCGACCAGCCACATCGCACGCGTGCTCGGCGCCACCGCATTGCCCCCCACTGACAGGGCCGCAGCAGAGCCGTTTGCAGCGTAGGCTACAATTCCGCAGTTATGCGGGTCGCCCCGCCTTGGGCGCGCGTCCGGGCACGCAATCCCAGACCTGCGGCGGCAGGTGGTGCAACGCTTCGCGCAGCTGCAGGTGAGGCTTCGCCGAGGCCCGCAGTTCCATCGGCCAGCGCGACGTATAGCTGTAGGTCACAGAGTACCGGTCTCGATCCACCGGCGGCTGGGCGCGATGGAACAGCCGCGCGCCATCGAACGCAAACACGGTTCCCGGCCCTCCGACCACCGCAATACGCTCCTGCGCGGGAATATGAAGATCGGCGACGGCCTCCGAGAGATAGCCGCTGCGATAATGCAGCGCCTGGCGAACCTCGGTGGCGGGCAGATACTCGAACGGTCCATCCCCCTGTTCCACGGGGCTGAGATAGACGATCAGACGAAGGACCTGCAGGTCTTCCATGTCGGTGTGCCAGCGCCGCTGGTTCACCGTCGCCCCATCGGCGAGCTCACATTTGGCGGCCGCGCCCAGGTAGAAGACCGGGGTCTGCACGTACCGCTCCACCAGCGACAGGAGCTCGGGGGCCAGGCCCGCGGCGTAAACAGCCGGCGGCATCTGAGCCGAACTGCTCTGGATCGTCGTGGTCGTCGCGCCCGGCGACTTCAGCTCGTCCAGTCGGCGCACGATGGTCTGCCGGTCCGAGAGCGATAGTTTGAGAACCTCGGCCTCGAGCAGGTCCGGCTGCCAGAAGGCGGCGGCCCTCAACGCCGCAATGCCGGCGGCCGCTGCGGGCGTCTCATACGTCGCGTGGATAAGGTGAGCCTTTATCCGGCGAGCCCGTCCCGCCACCTGCAATGAGCGCGGCCAGAATAGATAGAGGAACCATCTGCGCGCCTTCTCGGCGAACGGACCCCACGCCAGAACAGGTGCGGCGCGGGTGGCCATGGAACACCTTTCGAAAGCTTGGCGGTCACTCGACGGTCCGAACCGCTCACAGTCAAGGCTGCCCGCGCCCATTCACAAAACATTGTTATTTTTCTTAATGTCTGCGTTGCCCTCGTTCGCCCGACGTTCAGCACCAAGCCGCGCACGGCGCCGGGCGGCGCTATAGCTGGCGTGTCGCCGAAACGCGCGGCTAGAATGAGCGATGATCACGATGAATATGAAGCCCCGCGTCTTTTGGGGGGCAAGCCTGATCATCGGCCTGCTTCTCGTCGGCACCCTCATCGCTCCGGGTCCATCGGATGTGGCTTTCCGAGCCGCGCAGGCCTGGGTGATCGACACCTTCGGATGGTTCTACATCGCCGCCGTGGCCGGGTTTCTGGGTCTGGCGCTCTTCCTGGCCCTCAGCCCGACAGGCGCCTTGAAGCTGGGTCCCGACGACGCCGAACCTGACTTCCCCTATGTCTCCTGGCTCGCGATGCTCTTCGCTGCAGGCATGGGCATCGGGCTGATGTACTTCGGCGTCGCCGAACCCATCCAGCACTACACAAGCCCGCCCGACGCCGCCCCCCGCACCTTCGCCGCCGCGCGCGAGGCCATGGGCATCACCTTCTTTCACTACGGCGCGCACGCCTGGGCGATCTATGCCCTGGTCGGTCTCAGCCTGGCGTTCTTCTCCTATCGCAAGGGACTGCCGCTGACTTTGCGCTCCGGGCTCTATCCCTTGCTTGGGAAGCGAATAGACGGCCCGATCGGCGATGCGGTCGACATTTTCGCGATCTGGGGCACCACCTTCGGCATCGCCACCTCCCTCGGCTTCGGCGTATCGCAGATGAACAGCGGCCTGACCTACCTGTTCGGCGTGCCGGACAATGCGTGGGTCCAGGTCGGTTTGATCGTCGTGGTGATGTCGGCTGCGACCGCCTCCGTGCTCAGCGGCGTCGGCCGCGGCGTGCGCCGCCTGTCAGAACTCAATCTGATCCTGGCGATCTCGCTGATGCTGTTCGTGCTTGCGGTAGGCCCCACCGTCT
The DNA here is from genome assembly GCF_964254345.1 of Phenylobacterium sp. LjRoot97. Taxonomy (NCBI): domain Bacteria; kingdom Pseudomonadati; phylum Pseudomonadota; class Alphaproteobacteria; order Caulobacterales; family Caulobacteraceae; genus Phenylobacterium; species Phenylobacterium sp. LjRoot97. Next base: position 157,807 of record NZ_CAXUTH020000002.1, on the reverse strand, counting down.
TTCTCTTCAAGGCTCTCGTTCAGAACTTCGGGTTCTATCTCGATCATTTCTTCGAGCGAACCTTCACCCTCTACGCCTATGAGCCTCGCGCCTGGATGGCGGATTGGACTCTCTTCTATTGGGCCTGGTGGATCGCCTGGTCGCCGTTCGTCGGCATGTTCATCGCCCGCATCTCCCGGGGGCGCACGGTCCGAGAATTCGTCCTCAACGTCCTTCTAGTGCCGGCCGGCTTCACTTTCCTCTGGATGACCGTGTTCGGAAACACAGCCATAAGCCTGGATATGGGCCAGGCCGCCGGCGCCATATCGCGAGCCGTCAGCACCGATCTTTCGACGGCTCTCTTCTACTTCCTGGAACAGCTTCCCGGGGCCGGGATCACCTCCGCCCTGGCGATCGCGCTTGTGGCGGTGTTCTTCGTCACATCGGCCGACTCCGGAGCGCTGGTGATCGACACCATCGCGTCGGGCGGCGCAGACGACACCCCCCGCTGGCAGCGTCTCTATTGGTGCCTGCTCCTGGGACTGGTCGCGGCCCTGCTGCTGCTCGCCGGCGGCCTGGGCGCGCTGCAGGCGGCGACATTGGTCGCCGCCCTGCCCTTCACAGTCATCATGATCCTGCTCGCGATCGGCCTCGTTCGACAGATGAACGCCGACCTCGGCGGCCGGCAGGTCGAGACTGACGGAGCCCCCCTATCCCAGCAGATCAAGCTCATCCCCTCTCCGGCGAGCCGCAGCGAGATAGAGCGGCAGATCGACCAGGTCGGGATTCCAGCGCTCGAGACGGTGCGCGCGGCCTTGGAGAGCGAGGGACTCGTAGCCGAAATCGTCAGGGACAGTCAGGGCGCTCGCCTGACCGCGCCGGCGCCCCATGGACCTGACTTCCTCTATCAGCTGACGGCTCACGAGCGGCCCCGGCCGGCCCTGACAGCCCGCGAGGCGCCGGAGCGCGGCCGCCGGATGGAATGGCGGCTCTGGGCGAGGTCCGAGGACGTGAGACGTTCGCGCGACGTCACCGGCTTCACTCGCGAGCAGCTGGTCTCCGATCTGCTCGAACACCTACGTCGCTGGCGTCTCGCCTAGATCGGCCATATTGGCCGCCCTCAGGATTTTCGCTTCTGCTGGTCGTTAGCCTCGAAGTCGCGCTTGCGGCTGCTTTGATGCGCGTGATGGACATCCGCTTCGCCGCCGCCCCCCGACACTTTGCTATGGCGGCTGTAGCGGTCAGGGTCGTTGGGGTCCTTCACGACCGGATCTGGCCGCGGCTTGGATCTGTCTTCATGGCTCGCGCCGGGGCCGCCCCAGCGCTCTGAATTCTTGTCGGGCATGATCGGGCTCCTTCCCTAGATCGAACCGACTGCCCGTAGCGTCGGTTCCTCCCTCCCCGATAACGTCCCGGGCGAAACGCGGTCGTAGCGTGTTTGGCCGGCGGACGCCGATATGCGGCCGGTCACGACCAGCGGCGATGAGGCGCTGTCTCTGCCGGAACGCTTACGCCCAGCCGCTGTTGTCTGCCTCGGGCACGGGAGGAGCAATCGCTCATGCTTGCCGACGACCCCAGGGCGCTCGCGCACGAGGACTTCATCTGGTGGCGGCACGGCGTCATCTACCAGGTCTATCCCCGGTCCTTTCAGGACTCCGACGGCGACGGCGTCGGGGATATCGAGGGGCTCGTCAGCCGTCTCGACTACCTCTTAGAACTGGGCGTGGACGCCATCTGGCTGTCCCCGATCTTCGCTTCGCCGATGGCCGACTTCGGCTATGACGTATCGGACCATCGGGCGATCGATCCGCTGTTCGGGAACAGACAGAGCTTTCGCCGCCTGGTCGAGGAAGTACATCGGCGCGGCCTGAAGCTGATCCTCGACTACATCCCCAATCACACGTCCGAGGCGCACGCCTGGTTCGTCGAGAGCCGCGCTTCGCGTAGCGGCCCGCGGCGCGACTGGTACGTCTGGCGCGATCCAGCGCCGGACGGCGGGCCGCCCAACAACTGGCGCGGAGAGTTTGGCGGCCTTGCCTGGACGTGGGATCGCGCCAGGTCGCAGTACTACTATCATGCCTTCCTCCCCTCCCAGCCGGACCTCAACTGGCGCAATCCCGAGGTGGCCCGGGCCATGCTGGAGGTTCTGGATTTCTGGCTCGACGAGGGTGTCGACGGATTCCGCGTCGATGCGATCCATCACCTGTTCGAGGACGATCGGCTGACCGACAATCCCCCGAACCCCGATTGGCGGCCGGGGCAGGCGCCAACCGAACAGCTGCTGCGCACCCACACGGTCGATCAGCCCGAGGTGCACGACGCGATCGCCGCCATGCGACGCCGCCTCGACGTTCGCCCTCGGGACCTGGTCCTGATCGGAGAGGCTTACCTGCCCCTCCCCCGCCTGATGGCCTACTATGGAGGAGCCCAGGACGGCTTCCACCTGCCGTTCAACTTCCACCTGATGTCCACCCCGTGGACGGCCGCGGCGATCATGGATCTGGTCTGCGCCTACGAAACCCTGCTGCCCGAGGGCGGCTGGCCGAACTGGGTGCTCTCGAACCATGACCGCTCTCGCCTGGCTTCCCGGCTGGGGGTCAGGCAGGCCAGGGTGGCCGCTATGCTGCTGCTCACCCTGCGCGGCGCCCCTACGCTCTATCAGGGCGACGAGCTGGGCATGACAGACACGCCGATTGCGTCGACGCAGGTCCGCGATCCCTGGGAGCTGCGCACCCCCGGGCTGCAGCTCGGCCGCGATCCGGTCCGCACGCCGATGTTGTGGTCGGATGCGGAGAACGCCGGCTTCAGCACCGCCGACCCGTGGCTGCCCCTCAGCCCGCACTGGCGGGAGATCAACGCCGCCCGGCAATTGGAGGACGACACCTCCATCCTGCGATTTTATCAGGCTCTGCTTCGCCTGAGACGCAGCGACCCGGCGCTTTGGGGCGGAGACTTCGCGGCTTTAATGGCCGAAGAAGGACTGCTGGTCTACGAGCGAAGCTGGCGAGCACGCCGCCGCGTGATCGTCCTGGACATCGGCGGACGGGGCGGGCGCCTGGATCTGCCGGCCGGCGAGATTCTGCTGTCGACCACGCGCGAAGGTGAAGGCCAGCAGGTTGGAGGCGCCTTCGAGGTCGCGCCCAATTGCGGCTACATCATCGCACTGGAGTCGCCGCCGGCCTAATAATGTCGGGTTTGGCTCAAACCTGCGCCGCGGCGCTCAGCTGACACGGCAGAGATGGACGGACCGGCGTCTCGTCGACGTTTTTCAGCTGGCGATGATCTCGCTGACCTTGGCTGCGAGATCGGCCACTTGGAAGGGTTTGGTGATCACTTCCATTCCCGGCGGGAGGTGGCCGTTACCGACCGCTGCGTTCTCGGCGAAGCCGGTGACGAACAGCACCTTGAGCGTCGGACGCGTCGCCCGCGCCGCGTCGGCGACCTGGCGCCCGTTCATGCCGCCGGGAAGCCCGACGTCCGTGACCAGCAGATCAATCCGTTGATCTGACTGGATCACCTGCATGGCGGACAGTCCATCCTGCGCCTGCACGACCGTGAAGCCGGCCTCAGACACGACATCAACCATCAACATCCGGACGGTCGGCTCGTCGTCGACGATGAGCACGACCTCGCCTGAGCCGAGCTCCGGCACGATGGCGGCGCCGACCGGGTCGACGTCGACGTCGCCGGCATGCCGCGGGAGGTAGAGGCAGATCGTCGTGCCTTTGCCGGCCTCGGAGTACACGCGGACCTGGCCGCCGGACTGCCGGACAAAGCCGTGAACCATCGACAGGCCCAGACCTGTGCCCTCACCGATCGGCTTGGTGGTGAAGAACGGATCGAAGATGCGTTCTACGATGTCCTTGGGAATGCCCGAACCGGTGTCGGTGACGCAGACGGAGAGGTACTGTCCTGACGCCAGTTCCCGCTCACGGGCGCCGCGGTCGTCCAACCATTTGTTGGCTGTTTCGATGGTGATGCGGCCGCCTTCCGGCATGGCGTCGCGGGCATTGATCGCCAGGTTGAGCAGGGTGCTCTCAAGCTGCGCCGGATCGATCAGCGAGGGCCAGAGTCCCGCTTGCCCGACAACCTCCACCTCGATCGATGGGCCGACGGTCCGGCAGATCAGATCTTCCATGCCGTAGATCAGCTTGTTGATGTCGGTCGGCTTCGGATCGAGGGTCTGGCGCCTTGAGAAGGCAAGCAGGCGTTGGGTGAGCGAAGCGGCGCGTCGGGTCGAAGACTGCGCGCCCTGCAGGTAGCGGTCGAGGCCATCCACCCCGCTGCGCGCCAGCCCGCGTTCGATCAGTTCCAGACTTCCGCCGATGCCCGTCAGCAGGTTGTTGAAGTCGTGGGCGATGCCGCCGGTGAGCTGGCCGACCGCCTCCATCTTCTGCGCCTGCCGCAGCGCTTCATGGGCCTCGGTCAGTTCCTGAGTGCGCTCGGCGACCCGCTGCTCCAGCGTCTCGTTGGCGGACTGCACGGCCTGGAAGAGCCGAGCGTTGTCGATGGCGATGGCGGCTTGAGCGGCCAGGCCGACCATGCGTCGCTCGTGATCGACTGTGAACTTTCCCGCATCCGAATGGCCAAAGAAGAGCCCGCCCAGCACCTCGCCGTTCCGCGCCGTGACCGGGACCGCAAGATAGCTTGAGACCGGTAGGTGGCCTTCCGGCATGCCTTTGCGCGGCGTGTTCAGTCCATAACGGGGATCGAGCTTAATATCATCCGAGCGGACGATGCCTTCGCCGCCGAAAGTGGGTGCGAAGACCGCGGTGTTCCTGGGCATGGGGAAGGCCTCGAACGCTTCGCGAGGCACGCCCGACAGGGTGTAGAGCATGTAGCTCTCACCAGCCTGGTCGATGACATTGTAGAAGAAGGCGCCGAATTCGGCGCCGGTGAGTTCCACGCCCGTGTCGGTCACCGCCTGCACCACCCTGCCCAGGTCACGCTCGACGGCGGTGACGGCGGCGGTGCGGTTGAGCGCCTCCAGAGCCTGCGTCTGTTCGCGCAGGGCGACCTCCGCGCGCTTCTGTTCACTGATGTCGACGACGAACTTGAAGCCGACATTGTCCTGCAGGCGCTTGGCGGCGAAGAGGCCCCACCAGCGCGATCCGTCCTGGCGGACGTACTCCTTTTCGACCGGCGTGGTTTCGCCGGTCGTGCGCAGTTCCGACAAGGTCTGTTCAGCCGTCCCCTGCCACTCCGCAGCGGTGAGGGATTGGATGCTCAGGCGCCCGGCTTCCAAGTCTTCGCGGGAATAGCCGCTCATGCGCAGAAAGGCGTCGTTCGCCTCGAACATCTTCCCGTCGAGATCGAAGGTGATCGCCCCGACGGTGCGGATTTCCAGCGCGGTCCGGAACCGGGACTCGCTCTCCCTCAGAGCCTCCTGAGCCAGGTGCGCCTCTGTGACGTCGGATCCCTCGCACATCACGCCGACCACCGCTCCATCAGCGTCGCGGAGCGCCTCGTAGACGAAGGTCAGGTAGCGGGTCTGCACCGAACCGTCAGCTTGCCGGAAGGATGCGGGTTCGGCCGTCGACACATGGCGGCGGCCGGTTGCGTAGACCTCGTCCAGAGTCTCGAAGAAGCCTTGCCCCTCGATGTCTGGGAAGGCTTCGCGCATTGTGCGGCCCACCCAATCGGCGCTGCTGAACAGGCTTCGATGCGCGGCGTTCACGAACTCCACGACGTGGTCGGGACCCCGCATGGAGACGATGAAGCCCGGCGCCTGCTCGAAGGCCTGGAGAAGGCGCTCGCGCTCGGTCGTCGCGCGCCGTTCAGCGAGCACCCGCCCCGTGGTTTCCGGCGAGATATTGAGGACGGCCGCAACTGAGCCGTCGGCTTCGTAGAACGGCGAGAGCGAATAGCTGAACCAGGCGTTCTCGACGCCGCCGCCTTCAAGCCTCGCCATGACGAAGGGCGCGTCTTCGAAGTGGAACGATGACCCGTCCGAGCGCACGGCGTCGAACTGAGGCTGCAGTTCCTCCCAGATCTCAGCCCAGACTTCCGAGCCCGGCCGACCAAGCGCGGCGGGATGCTTGGCGGCGAGGATCTTCCGGTAGGCGTCGTTATAGATCAGCGTGAACTCAGGTCCGGTCCAGAGGCAGACCGGAAACGGCACGTCGAACATCGAGCGGACCATGGTCTTGACCGCGGGCGACCACCGCGCGGGATCGCCCAGAGCCGTAGCGGACCAATCAAGCGCACGGGCGATTTCACGTACCTCGCCTCCACCCGCGAAAAGGACTGCCGCCGCGTCGTTGTAGTTGTCGCCTCTCACAAGCCCCCCGAAGTCGACGCACTTACTCTTGTCAGCCACGCCCAACGACCCAGGCCGGCATGGGTTCCGCGTTGGGCGGACAGGCTGGCTGATGCGGCGATCTGCGATGCGCCGCCGGCGAGATCGGGAGCGCAGAGCCATTGCCGCTGGCGAATGATCACGGTCAACCGCAGCCGCCCGACGCCAGGCTAGTTCGGCGCGCCAGCCAGCAACTTGTCCAGGGTGACCGGGTAATCCCGCACCCGCACGCCGGTCGCATTATAGACCGCGTTGGCCACCGCCGCGGCGACGCCGCAGATGCCGAGCTCGCCCACGCCCTTGGCCTTCATCGGCGAGGAGATCGGATCGGTCTCGTCGAGAAACACGACCTCCTGGTGCGGAATGTCGGCATGGACCGGGACCTCGTAACTCGCCAGGTCATGATTGACGAAGAAGCCGCGCCGCTTATCGACCTCCAGCGCCTCCATCAGCGCCGCGCCCACGCCCATGGTCATGGCCCCGATCACCTGGCTGCGGGCCGACTTCGGATTGAGGATGCGGCCGGCCGCGCAGACCGCCAGCATTCGGCGCACGCGTACCTCGCAGGTGTCCGCGTCCACCCCCACCTCCACGAAGTGCGCGCCGAAGGTCGACTGCTGGTAGCGCTTGTCGAGATCGCCGTATTCGATGTGGTCTTCGGCCAGGAGCCCTTGCTCGCCGGCCGCTTCCGCAAGCGACATCCCGCGCGATCCGACGCTGACCCGGCCGCCTTCAAACCTGGCCCGACCTGGATCGAGTTGCGCGGCCTGAGCGACGGCTTCGCGCAGCTTCATGCAGGCCGCATAGACCCCGGCCGTGGAGTTGTTGCCGCCCCATTGGCCGCCCGAGCCGCAGGAGACCGGAAAGTCCGAGTCGCCGAGCCGAACCACGACCTCATCCAGCGGCACCCCCATCATCTCAGCGGCGGTCTGGGCGATGATCGTGTAACTGCCGGTGCCGATGTCGGTCATGTCCGTCTCGACCGTCACCACCCCGCGCCCGTCGAGCCGGACCCGCGCCGCGGACTTGGTCAGCAGGTTGTTGCGGAACGCCGCCGCAACTCCCAAACCGACCCGCCAACGTCCGTCTTGCAACTGGCCCGGCCTGGCCTGCCGCCGGCGCCAACCGAAGCGCTCGACGCCGGTTTCCAGACACTTCACGAACTGGCGCTGCGAGAACGGCCGACCCGGTTTCTCGGGATCCACCTGGGTGTCGTTGAGAACCCGGAAGGCCACCGGATCCATGGCCAGCTTCTCGGCCATTTCATCGACGGCGATCTCAAGCGCCATCATGCCCGGCGCCTCCCCCGGCGCGCGCATCGCATTGCCCTCGGGAAGATCGAGGGTCGCTAAGCGCATGGCGGTCATGCGGTTCGGGCCGGCATAGAGCAGACGCGTCTGGTTGACGGCGGTCTCCAGCCCGCCGCCGGGAAGATCTCCGGACCAGCTCTCGTGCCCGATCGCCGCGATCTTTCCGTCCCGTCCGCAGCCGATGCGGATCCGCTGGATCGTCGCGGGGCGGTGTGTGGTGTTGTTGGCCATCTGCGGCCGCGCCAGGGCGACCCGCACGGGGCGTCCCGTCGCGCGCGCGCCGAGCGCCGCCAGCAGGGCGTCGGCCCGCAGGAACAGCTTCCCGCCGAAACCGCCGCCGACGTAAGGCGAGACGATCCGCACCTTCTCCTTAGGAATTCCGAGGGTCTTGGCGAGGTCTCCCGCGCCCCAGTCGATCATCTGGTTCGAGGTCCAGACCGTCAGCCTATCTCCCTCCCAGGCAGCGATCGAGGCGTGCGGCTCCATCATCGCGTGCGACTGATCGGGGGTCGTGTAGGTCGCGTCCAGCTTGACGGGCGCCGCGGCGAAGGCGCCCTCGAAGTCTCCCAAAGCCGTGTCGGTGGGACTGCCCTGCCCGTCATCTTCCGGCTTGATCGCCGAGCCCTTAGCTACGGCGAGGTCGAAGGCTCCGGCGGCAGGCGCATACTCGACCCGAACTAGGCCCGCAGCGGCGCGCGCCTGTTCGAAGGTCTCGGCCACCACCAGGGCGACGGCCTGGTGATAATGCTGCACATCCGGACCAGCCAGCAGGCTGGCCGTGTTTCGCTCGCCCTTCCCCAGCTTGCCGGCGTTCTGGGCGCTGACCACCGCCAGCACGCCGGGCGCTGCGCGGGCGCGGCCGTCGTCGACGGCCACGATGCGCCCCTTGCCGATCCCAGCGCAGACCACGTAGCCGTAGGCCTGATGGTCGAACACGTCGTGGCGGTCGTTGGCGTAGGGTGCAGCGCCGGTCGTCTTCAGAGGCCCGTCGATCCTGTCGGTCGGCCGCCCGACCACCTTCAGCTGATCGATGGGGTTCTGGGTCGCGGGTTGGTCGAACTTCATGCCCGGGCCTCCTCGAGCACCGCTGAAAGCGTGCGCTCAGCAAGCTTCACCTTGAAAGCGTTGTCCGGCTGGGGGCGGGCGCCGGCCAGCAGCCGGTCGATCACCGGTCCCGCCCCCGCTCGCAACTCGGGCTCCGCCGCCTCGCTTCGCCACGGCTTGGGCGCCACACCGCCCAGCGCCACCCTCCCGGAGCCGTCGGCCTGCACCACCGCGGCCACCGAAACCAGGGCGAAGGCGTAGGAGGCGCGGTCGCGGACCTTGCGGTAGACCTGCCGCCCGCCCGCCGGCTGCGGCAGGGTCACGGCGGTGATGAACTCACCTGGCCTTAGCACCGTCTCAAGATGTGGCGTGTCGCCGGGCGATCGATGGAAGTCGGCGATCGGTACGGCTCGCGCCGCGCCCTTGGCGTCCACGGTTTCCACCACCGCGTCGAGCGCGCGCATCGCGACCGCCATGTCGCTTGGATGGGTGGCGATGCAGGCCGGGCTGGCCCCGATTACGGCGAGCTGGCGGCTTACCCCGCCGATCGCCCCGCAGCCGCTGCCGGGCCTGCGCTTATTGCAGGGTTGCTGGGTGTCGTAGAAGTAAGGACAGCGGGTCCGCTGCAGGAGATTGCCGGCGGTCGTCGCCTTGTTGCGCAGCTGGCCCGACGCCCCGGCCAGCAGGGCGCGGCTGAGCAGGCCGTAGTCGCGCCGAACGATCAGATCGGCCGCCAGGTCGGCGTTGCGAACGAGCGCTCCGATCCGCAGTCCCCCCTCGGCCGTCTTTTCGATCCGGTCGAGGCCGAGCCCGTTGACGTCGATAAGGTGTGTCGGCGTCTCGATCTCCAGCTTCATCAGGTCGAGGAGGTTGGTCCCACCGGCGATGAACCTGGCGCCCGGCCTCACCGAGGCCTTGGCCGCCGCGTCGACCGGCGAGGCGGCCCGCTCGTAGGTGAAGGCCTTCATACCCGCACACCGGCGAACTCTGCGATCGCCTCCTGGATGTTGGAATAGGCGCCGCAGCGGCAGATGTTACCGCTCATGCGCTCGCGCAGTTCCTCGTCGCTGGCCGAGGGCGGCTCTGTCAGGCTTTCGCTGACGTGGCTCGGCAGACCCGCCTTCAGTTCGTCCAGCATCGCCACCGCCGAACAGATCTGTCCGGGTGTGCAGTAGCCGCACTGATAGCCGTCATGGCGGACAAAGGCCGCCTGCAGCGGATGCAAACTTTCGGCCGATCCGAGCCCCTCGATCGTGGTGATCTTCGCGCCCTCATGCATCACCGCCAGGGTCAGGCAGGAATTGATCCGCCGCCCGTCAAGGATGACCGTGCAGGCGCCGCATTGCCCGTGGTCGCACCCCTTCTTGGTCCCCGTCAGCCGCAGATGTTCTCGCAGCGCGTCGAGCAGGGTCGTGCGGGTGTCGAGGCTAAGCTCCCGGGCCTGACCGTTGACTTCGAAGCGCACGCCGACCGTCGCAGGCTCCGCAGCCTGCGCGTCGCCCCCCGCCGAGACCGCACCCGCCGCCACCGCGCCAGCGCTCGCCATCAGGACGCCGCGCCGCGACATCCCCCCATCCTCCACCACCTGCATGAGACCCGTCCTCCTGAGGCGCCCGCAAGCGCGGTCGCCCTGGTCTCAACTCCCGGCCTTACATCGGGTTCACCCACGCCCCGCCACTCGGGGCGGCCCAGAGCGCCAGCCCTCCGGGGCCACGCGCGTGCCCCCGGAGCGCCGCCGAAAGCAGGGTGCATCCATATGGGGCCCCGGGCATTAGCCCTTCCATGGCGAACAATCCCGAGACCAATCCCGCCGGCGACGGCGAAACCATCCGTGCCCAGGACGCCAGCGCTGGGCAGAAGACCGGACATATGCGCTGGGTCCTGGGGATCAGCGCGACCCTGGCGATCGCTGCCCTCCTCTTTGTGTGGCTGGCCATGTAGTGGGGCGCCTGCAAGGTTTAGGCGCCTTTGCGCCTTATCCTCAGTGATCCAACTTCCACGACGATAGGCGGCGCACGATCTCCTCGACGGCCTCGTCGAGGGTGAGGTCCCCCGACACGGACACCACACCCTCCTCGCGCGTGGGCGGCTCCAGAACAGCGAGCTGGCTCGCCAGGAGCTCCGCCGGGAAGAAGTGCCCCCGACGCCGCGCGAGCCGCCGCCGCAACTCGGCCTCGTCCACATCAAGATATACCGTGACCAGACCCGGATCGGCCGCCCGCAGTTGGTCGCGATAGGCCCGCTTGAGCGCCGAACAGGCGATCACCCCGCCCTTACCCACGGCTGCCCATCGGGCGATCACCTGCGCCACGGCGCCAGGGCGCACGGTCGGCGTCGTCCAAGGCCTCGCCGGCGGCCATCTTCACTCGGTTGGCTGGCGGATGCAGATCGTCCGCGTCAATGAAGGCGTGGCCAAGCGCCCGCGCCAGCGCCTCGGCGAGCGTCGTCTTGCCCGCCCCGCTTACCCCCATCACCAGCAGTCGCACTTCCATCAGGACGGAACTCGGCGCCGCGAATACGGCTCCCCTCCTCTTCAACGCGGCATCCGCTGAGACCATCGAAACACGGGCAAACAACGCGCCACTTCCGGGCATTCGCTCCAGGCGCAGAAGCGGACGAGAAGCGACCGCTCCCGGCGAAGCCGCCTTACAGGAGACCAAATCTTCGGCCGCAAGGCGGACGCTGGCGTCAGGCTCTGAGTCGCCAGTCTTCTTGTAGAGCAACGCCACCCTCGTGCAGCGAATACTGTGCATCCGGTAGGCTGTCGCTTCCAGCTCGATCAACGATCTCCAGCGCTGTCGCGCCTATGCTCCCGCGGCCCTTATGGCGCCCATAGCGTCCTGAAGCGTCCTGAGGTGCTCGCGACTTTCTTCCATCTGACGTGCCTGCCCCTCCATCGTATCCGTCAGAGTGCGCAGGATGTCCCTGTCATGCTCCGAAAGCGCGCCGCCGTTGCGTGACGATACCTCGTCCAGGAGCTGCTGAAGCACGGTCGCCGATTGGCTCGCGCCGCTCAAACGCGCCTCCTCCGCCTTGATCGCCCGCTCGTACATGGACGCCCTGGTTTCCCCGATCTCCTCCACGACATGAGAGAGCGCCTTTCCGTCACCCCCGCTCAAGCCGGGGACGCTCGCGGCGACCTCGGCGAACTCCGCCAGGGGACGAGACGCCTCCGGGCGCAAGGCACGGCCGGTCGCCTCAAACTGGAGTTGTGGAATTCGAACTGAGCTGACGTTCATGAAACCCTCCCCTACGCGGGACGCCAAGCAGGTTTCGGGCCAAGCACAAACGCAGACACATCAATAGGTTGCGCGCGCATCAAAGTGTTGCCGGTCAGTTTTGCCTAGCTCCGCGCGCCATCCCGGCCCTCAAGGACCGCCCTCAAGCCTAGGTAAGGCTGATGCGCCCCGGGGGCCGGGGCGCAACGACGACGCTACGACGGGCACCTTATTGGCGCGGTTCGAGCGGCTTGCTTGGGATCGGCACTCTCATCGAAGTGAGGCGGATCAGCCCTACGTGAATGCTCTGGCCAATCGGATTTGGCAGCGCATCTCGCGAACCGCCCCAACCCACCCCGACGTGGCGATCAACAGGTCAGCTGGTCGGCATGGAGCGCGTGCCGCGGACGAAGAGTGCTCGTCAGCTCCGCGCCAAGTGCTGTCCCGATGCCCGGACCGGTAATCATGCCCCCAGTCCGTCGGCCCTTGGGAAAGTCCTGATCGACACCTGCCGATCCTGCCCTGCAGGGCTTGGAACCACGACGCGGCCTCAACCAAGATCCAAGCCTCCGCAACACCACCTCGCGCGCAGCGCGAAGACCAACCAAACCAAGCGACCGGCCCCAATGGCTATTATTGTCCTGATCAGAGAATTTATTTCGCGTCAGGGCGAATGCCTGTCATATCTGCGCCATACAGACCTAGGAGGACTGGGTGGCGCAGTGCGATGTCGTTGTTGTCGGAGCCGGGATCGCAGGCGCTGGCGTGGCGGCTGAACTCTCCGGCGACCTGAAGGTCGTACTGCTGGAGCAGGAAGCGCAGCCTGGCATGCACGCCACCGGGCGATCGGCGGCCCTGCATTCTGAGATCTATGGCAACGCCTGCATTCGCGCGCTGACCCGGGCGGGTCGGAGTTTCCTGCTGAAGGAAAAGGGCGGTCGCAGCTTCATGCGCCCGCGGGGTTGCCTGCACATCGCCACGTCCGCGCAGCTCGGCCGCCTGGAGACCATGGCGGCCGAACCGGGGGTGGGCGCGGGCGTACGCCGGATCGAAGGCGCGGCGTTGCGCGAAAAGCTCCCTCTGCTGCGCGACGCGGCTGTGGCGGCGTTGGAGGAGAACCACGCCTACGACATCGATGTCGACGCCCTGCATGGCTACTTCCTGCGCCGGCACCGCGCCCACGGAGGATTGCTGCGCTGCACGGCGCCGGTGAGCGCGATTACGCGGTCCGGCGGCCTCTGGGCGGTGACGGCGGGGGGCGAGACCTTCCACGCGCCGACCATAATTAACGCCGCCGGAGCCTGGGGCGACCAAGTGGCCGGACTGGCCGGCGTGGCCGCCATCGGGCTGCAGCCGATGCGGCGCAGCGCGCTGATCGTCGACGCGCCGCCGAACGCCGATCCCGCGTCCTGGCCGGCGGTGATCGACATCGACGAGCAGTTCTATTTCAAGCCCGACGCCGGTAGGATTCTGATGTCCCCGGCCGACGAAACCCCGTCCCTGCCCTGCGACGCTTATCCGGACGACCTCGACTTGGCCGTGGCGGTCGACCGCGTGCAGCAGGTCGCCGACATCCCCGTCCGCCGTATTGTCCACAGCTGGGCAGGCTTGCGGACTTTTGCGCCCGATCGCACCCCGGTGGTCGGCTTTGATCCTACCGCGGAAGGCTTCTTCTGGCTGACCGGCCAGGGAGGCTACGGCATCCAGACCTCGCCAGCGCTCTCGCGCCTGGCCGCCGCGCTGGTGCGCGAGCGCCAGCCGCCCGCCGACCTGATCGCCGAGGGCGTGCGCCCCGCCGATCTCGATCCGGCCCGGCTGCGCCGCGCGCCATCCACGACAAGCACGCCGATACGATCGGCCAATTCCTAGAGGGGGCAGTCCATGAGAACACGATCTTCTAAGCACGCGTTGATGCTGGCGAGCAGCGCCTCGCTGCTGTCGGCCGCAAGCGGAGCCCATGCGCAAAGCGCCGACCCGGCGACCATCGAGGAGGTGATCGTCACCGCCCAGAAGCGGGCCGAGCGGCTGATCGAGGCGCCGCAGTCGGTGACGGCGCTGTCCTCCGCCGATCTGGCGCGAACCGGAGCCAAGGAGTTCGTCGACTTCGCAGCGACGGTGCCCGGCCTGCAGTTCACGACGCAGGGGCCGGGAAGCTCACAGCTCAGCCTGCGCGGCGTGACCAGCGGGGCCGATGTCGGCCCCACCGTCGGCGTCTATGTCGACGAAGTTCCCTACGGCTCCAGCTCCGCCTTCACCAACGGCCCGCGCCGGGCGTTGGACGTCGGCTTGTTCGACGTCGAGCGGGTCGAGGTGCTCCGCGGGCCGCAAGGAACGCTCTACGGCGCGAGCGCTATGGGCGGCGTGCTGAAGTACGTCATGCACGCGCCGGTGCTCGACGTGTTCGAAGGCTCGGCGAAAGCCGGCGTCGCCGGCGGCAGCGAGGGGGGCGTGAGCTACGACGGCTCACTGGTCGTCAACGCCCCGCTGACCGAAGGGGTGTCGGCCGTCCGGGCCAGCGCTTTCTATTCGCGCGACGGCGGCTTCAGCGACAATGTCGTCACCGGCCAGAGCGACGTGGACCGCGGCGAGGTCTATGGCGGCCGGGCCGAACTGCTGTTCAGGCCGACCGACGCCTTCTCGGCGCGGCTCACCGCCTTCGCCCAGAATGTGCGCCGCGACGGCGGCCGCTACGCCACCTATTCCCTGGCCGGCGAGCCCGTGGCCGGCGATCTCGACCAGGCCCACCCGCTCAGCGAGCCGTTCAGCAGCGACTTCCGGCTGGTGAGCGGGACCCTCGACTACGACTTCGGCGGCGCGGTCCTCACCTCGGTGACCAGCTACCAGACCACCAAGACCAAAGCGACGACCGACGGCTCGGCCGTCTATGCGCCGCTGCTGCAGCTGTTCTTCGGCATCCCGGCGACGGCGATGGCGGTCAACGAAGTTTCGGAGACCAAGAAGTTCGCCCAGGAGGTCCGGCTCGCCTCCACGCCTGGCCAGTCCCTGGAGTGGCTCCTCGGGGCCTTCATCACGCGCGAGGAAAGCCAGCTCAACCAGGTCGGCGACGTCTTCGGCGCGGGCCTGGTGCGCCTGCCCGTGAACGCGGTCACGGCCCACATCCCGAGCACCTACGAGGAGTATGCTCTGTTCGGCGATCTGACCTGGCATATCACCGACAGGTTCGACGTCACCGGCGGCGTCCGCGCGGCCCGCAACGAGCAGAAGGTCACCCAGCAGACGAGCGGCCTGCTGGTGTCGCAGGCTCCAGGCTCGAAGTCGCAGGAAGACGTCGTCACCTACCTCGCCAATGCGCGTTACCGCTACAGCAAGGACGTCACCGCCTATGCGCGCTTCGCTACCGGCTATCGGCCCGGCGGCCCGAACTACCTGGTGCTCGACCCGGCGACCGGCCTGCCCGGCGCGCCGGCGACCTTCGATTCCGACTCGCTGAACAGCTACGAGCTGGGGGTCAAAGCCGAGACCCCCGATCGCCGGTTCGGCGTCGACGGCGCCGTCTATTACATCGACTGGAGCGATATCCAGCTGCTGACCGGCGTCGCGGGGGTCACCACCTATGTCAACGGCGGCGGGGCGGAGATCAAGGGCGCCGAGTTGGCCTTCACCGCCCGTCCCGTCCGGGGGCTCTCGGCCAGCGCAGCCTTCGCCTACAACGACGGCAAGCTGTCGGACGACGCGCCGGCGCTCGGGGCCGTCAAGGGCGAGCGGCTGCCGAACGTTCCGCGCTACACCGCGACGCTGAGCGCCGACTACACCTGGCTCGACGCGCCGCTCGAGCCGAGCGTGGGCGCGAGCCTGCGCTATGTCGACGACCGCAAGGCGAGCTTCGACGCCAGCCCGGCCATGCCGCAGTACCATCTGCCCGAATACACCTCGTTGGACTTGCGCGCCGGCCTCCGCTTCGAGCGCTTCGAAGCCCAGGCGTTCGTGAACAACGTGTTCGACGAGGCCGGGCAACTCAGCGCACAGACGGTGCTCTCGTCGTTCGGCGGCCCGGCCCAGGTCACCCTCCTCCAGCCGCGCACCTTCGGTCTGCGTTTGACGGCCCCGTTCTAAACGGAGCATGGGGCGGTCGGCGGGAGCGCGGCGGAGGGTCTAGCCGCCGCGCTCCTTGCCGCTGGAGCCCGTAGGGGCTCTCCTGGAGGACCGATGACGAGCAATTCAAATCCTCCCCTCCGCGTCTATCTGGCGGGCCTCGCGCACGAGACCAACAGCTTCTCGCCGCTTCCCACCAGCCTGCGCAGCTTCGAGGCCGATCTCTGCTATCGGGCCGGCGACGAGACGGCGCGCGCCGCGGCCTTGGTGTTTCCGGGCTACGGCGACGCCGCCGCCGCCGCCCTTGCGCGGGGCCATCATCTGATCGAGGGCCCCTGCTTCTGGACGCAGCCCTCGGGGCCGGTCAGCGCGGCGCTGTTCGAGACCCTGCTGGGCGAGATTCTGGCCGGCCTGCGCGGGAGCTGGCCCATCGACATGGTCGTGCTCAATCTGCACGGTGCGATGGTCGCCCAGGGGATCGACGACTGCGAGGCCGTGGTCCTGCGCGCGGTCCGCGAGGCGGTCGGACCTAGCGTGCCGGTGGGCGCGATCCTCGACCTGCACGGCAACGTCTCGGCCGCGATGATCGAAAGCGGCGCGATCCTGGTCGGGGTGAAGGAATACCCCCACATCGATTATGGCGAACGTGTCCAGGAGCTGTTTGCGATCCTTGAACCGATGGCGTCGGGACGTTCGCGGCCGTCGACTGCCTTGAGGACCATCCCCCAGCTCAGCCTGCAGGGCACCACCGAAGCGCCGATGCGCGCCCTCGTCGCCCATCTGCACGATCTTGAAAGGCGCGCCGGAGTGCTCTCGGCGAGCTTGATGCATGGCTTTCCGTGGGCGGACTGGGAGGGCGTCGGCGCCTCGGTGATCCTGGTCAGCGAAGGTCTGCCGCGCGCCGACGTCGAGGCGATGGCCGATGAGGTCGCCGAACGCTTCACACGCCTTGTCGAGGCCTCTCCCCCCAGTCGGCTCGGGGTCGAGGCGGCCCTCGACGAGGCGATGGCGACGGCGCGGCCAGGCGCCATGGTGGTGATCGCCGACAGCGCCGACAATCCAGGCGGCGGCGCGGCGTGCGACAGCACCTACCTGCTGCGAGCGATGATCGCCCGCGATGTTCAGAACGCGGCCGTCGGCATGATCTGGGATCCGCAGGCGGCGAGCATTGCAGCGGACGCCGGGGTCGGCAGTCGCATTCCCTTGCGGGTGGGCGGCAAGGTCGGTCCGCTGTCGGGCGATCCGGTCGACGTCATCGCCGAAGTCACCTGCGTGCGTGACGACCTGAGCCAGCGCCTGTTTGGCGAGGACCCGGCCAGCCCGCTGGGGCTTGCCGTGGCGCTTAGGGTCGGGGGGATAGACCTCGTCGTCAATTCCGTCCGCCAGCAGGTCTTCTCGCCCGAGTGCTTCACAGGCCTGGGCGTCGACCTGACTGGCAAGGCGCTGGTGGCGCTCAAGTCCAGCCAGCACTTCCGCGCGCGGTTCGATCGCCTGGCGCGGGGCGTCGTCTATTGCGACCCGCCCGGGTCGCTGAGCACCGATCTGGCGGCCATGCCCTATCGCCGCGTGCGGCTGGCGGGTCGCAGCGGGGGCGCTACCCTCATCGATCGCCCCGTCGGCCGCTGGTGGGCTGAGGCGCAGGCCTAGGCCGGCGGCGGACGGCGCAGCCGCCGCCAGACCGTCATCCTTGAGACCCCGAGCCGCCGGGCGATCTCGCTTGGGCCGACCCCGGCGGCGTTCAGCGCCAGCACCGCGTCGGCCTTGGTCGCGGCCTGCGCCGCCATGAGGGCGAGCCGGGCGGCCAGCGCCCTGCCGGCCTCGCCCTCGGCGGTCAGCGGCGGGTCGAGCACCTGAAGCACCGCGCCGCGGCCGGCCAGCGCCTCAAGCGCACGCAACGCATTGGCGGCCTTACCCAATGCCTGCAGTCGCTCCACGATCAGGACATCGCCGCAACGCAGAAAGCCGAGCACGGCCGGCAGGCCGCCGCCGGGCTGGTCCGCGCGCGGGTCTGTTCGCACCACCTCGCAATGTGGGATCAGGCGCGCCCGGGCGTTCTGCTCATCCTGGCCGGCGCGCACATATCCGACGCGCAGGCCCGTCGTGCGGCTCAAGCGGGAGGATCCGCGATCGGCCGGGCGCCCGCCGCGCCGCGCGTTGAGGCCAGCCCGAAGGCGAGCGCGGCGGCGAAGGCGAAGACCGCGCCGATGGAGAAGAAGGCGGAGGGCGACAGCACCTGCCACTGGGTCCCAAGCCATCCGGCCGCCAGGCTGCCGGCGAACTTGGCCATGTACCAGACCCCGATCATCAGCGAGGCGATCTGAGGCGGGGCCATCTGGCTGAAGAGCGAGAGGCCGATCGGCAGCACGAACAGTTCGCCCAGGGTGAGCAGAAGGAAGAAGCCCACCAGCCAGGCCCAGCTGGCAAGGCCCTCCACCTCGGCCTGACGGGCCGCGCCCAGCATCAGCAGAAAGGCCAGGCTTGCCAGACCCGAGCCGATCATCATCTTGCGCAGCGGGGCCGGTTCGCGGCCCCTGCGGGCCTGCAAGGTCCACCAGATCGTGAGCACCGGGGTCAGGCAGAAGATCAGCAGCGGATTGATCGACTGGAACCAGGTGGCCGGGACGACCCACGCGCTTGCGCCGAAATGCACGGTGCGGTCGGTTCGGCCGTCGGCCCAGAGCGCGATGGTGTTGCCGCTCTGCTCGTAGGCGATGCGGAACAGAACCACGAGGGCTGCGACGCCGAGAAGGCCAAGCACGGCTCGCCGTCCCTTGGCGTCCAGGGCGATCGGGGCGCCTCTGCCGGCGCGCGGCGGACTGATCTCCCGCGGCAGGACGCTCTGGTTACAGAGATAGAAGACCAGGCCGATCAGCATGCCGACCCCGGCGACTGCGAAGCCGTAGTGCCAGCCGTAGAGTTCGCCGATGGTTCCGCAGATCAACGGGGCCAGGAAGCCGCCGATGTTCACGCCCATATAGTAGAGGCTGTAGGCGCGGTCGCGGCGGCTGTCGCCGGCGGCATAGAGATAGCCGACCTGGGTCGTGGTCGCGGGCAGGAAGAAGCCGTTGCCCAGCCCGACCAGGAACAGGCCCAGGAAGAACGCGCCCTCGAAGGCCAGGGCGAAGTGGCCGATCGCCATGATCAGCCCGCCTAAGACGACCGACCGCCCCTGCCCCAGCTTTCGATCGGCCAGAAGGCCGCCGAGAAGCGGAGTCAGATAGGCGAAGGCGGCGTAACCCCCATAGAGCGCCGAGGCCTTGGGCTGGCTGAAATCCAGCTGCTTGGTCATGTAGTAGACCAGCATCGCCTGCATGCCGAAGTACGAGAAGTGCGCCCAGGTCTCGGTGAGAAACAGCACAGCCAGCCCGCGCGGATGGCCGAGCAGTTCGCTGCGATCGCGCGGCGGCTCCAGCCGCGCGGCTTGGGGGCTGGCGGTCGTCGGGCTCATGGCGCAGGGCTTTCCGGGAACAGTGGGTCTTTGGACATTGGCCCGGCGCCAAGCTGCGGGTTCGGCCGGCGCGCCAGCTGAGCATCCGGGGCGCCCCAGACCTCGTCGCCACAGAGCAGAAAGCCGTCTTCATAGGTCACGTGGCGTGCGCGATCGTCGCGCAGCACGGCCGGTCCGTCGAGATCCACCACATCGCACAGCTGGCCGAGCACGAAGGCCGGGGCCATGCTCCAGCTGGTGCCGGCCATGTTTCCGACCATGACGCCGAGGCCGCGCCGCCGGGCGAGCCTCGCCATGGCCAGGCCTTCACTAAGGCCGCCGCACTTGTCGAGCTTGATGTTGACGACGTCGAAGCCCGAGAGCGCCTCCAGTTCGGCCAGGCTTTGCACGCTCTCGTCCGCCGCCGTCGGTATCGGACTTTGCAGATCGCGCATCCACGCGTCCCGGCCCCTGGGAAACGGCTGCTCGACCAGGGCGACGCCGGCATCCACCAGCGCCGGCATCAGGCGCTCGAGCCTTTCGGGCGAGAAGCCCTGATTGCCGTCCACTGAGAGCCAGACGTCCGGCCGCGCCGCGCGCGCTGCGCGCACCCGGGCCGCGTCCAGCTCAGGATCTTCTCCGGTCAGCTTCAGTTTGAGCGCGCGGGCGCCCGCTAGGGCCGCTGCGGATCGGCCCGTCACGTCGGGATCTTCGGCGCTTAAGGTGAAGGTGGTGACCAGCGGCCGCGGTCTGCCGACCCCCGCCAAGGCCCAGACCGGCCAGCCGCTGCGTTGCGCCTCCAGTTCCCAGAGCGCGCAGTCGAGGGCGTTGCGGGCGCCGCCAGGCGGCAGCAGGCCTGCAGCGCCTTCGAGGTCGAGCCCAACTTCGATCTCGCCGCGCACCGCCTCCAACGCTGCCGCCATCTCGGCGGCGCCTTCCTGGAAGTAATAGACGCCAGCCGCCTCCCCGCGCCCGACGGCGGCGCCGTCGCGCAAGGTCGCCACCACCAGGGCGACGCCGTCGAACACATGGCCCGAGATCCGGAACGGGACCTTCAGGGGAATGCGCTCGATGGCGACCTCAAGGGTCAATGGCCGTCGGCTCCTGATCACGCGCTGAACTCCGAGACTCAGAAGTGAGCGTTGAGGCCGAACAGATGGAAGGCCCAGAGGGTCCAGGCCACCACGGCCGTGGCCGCCAGCAGGACGATCGACCAGAGGCGGGCCGCCCAAGGCCCGCGCCCTTCCACCCGTCGCCAGGCGCGCCGCAAGTTCCAGGTCATGGCCGCCAGCGCGACGAGGACGACCACGGGTCCAGCCAGGCCCAGGATGCCGATCACTGGCTGCAACGGCCCGCCCAAGGCTTCGAGATTGGAGATCCCCGTCCCGATGACGAACACCCAGCCGCCGACCACCGCCAGGGTGGCGAGCGCGGCCAGCCGTGCGAGCCGTGCGGCCCGGCGGTCGGCGCGGTCACGGTAGATGGTCGCCGCATAGCCGCGTCGCGCCAGGACGGCGATCGGCCAGAGCGCCACGGTCAGCGCCAGCGCCGCGAGCGCGGCGGCCAGGGCCGGGGCGAGCCAGGCGCTGGAACGCTGCCAGGGGACCGGCTGCAGCACCATGATCGGCGAAATCTGATCCATGCTGAACCGGGTGACGACGCCGTCGCGGGTCTCCGCCGCCAGGCGCCATGGTCCGTCGACATCCTTCCAGACGTACGGCGCGATTTCGCGCCAGCGCCGTGGTTCGCTGTTCAGCCCCAGCAACGCCGGAACGATGATCGAACCGTCCGGCTGGGCGATCACCTTCATCTGGCTCGCCAGGCCAAGGGCGGCCATGAAGTTCGAGCGCGAGCCGCGGCTGTTCTCGTAGACGCCTGACAGGGCCATTGCGTGGCTGGCGGCGGCGGCGGGATCAACGGTTCCGGTCGGCTGCGGACCGGGGAGGTAGCGGTCGGCGAAGGCCTGCAGCAAAGCGGTGCGAACCTGCACCGCGGCGTCGCCTTTTCCGGCGCTGTTCATTCCGAAGTAGATGCCGACGCCGTCATCGAGAAACAGGCTCAGCTCGCTGTGATGCCACATGGTGTCGCCGCCATGGCCGATCATGCGCCGCCCGTTGAGGTCGCCCTGAAAGAACCCCAGGGTCATCCGATTGAGCGGTCCGAGCGCCGGACCGGCCGGACTATGCATCAGGCGGGCGGTCTGGGGCTGCAGCAGCCGGCCGCGGCCTCGTTCATCCTCCAGATGGGCGATCATGAACTTCGCCATGTCCTCGGCGGTGCTCGACATCGCGCCGGCCGGCGGCTGGCTGATCAGTTCAAAGGGTTTGGCGGGCCGCGAGGCGAGTTGATAACTCAGCGACATCATCGGCCGCAGAGCGGCCGGCGCCGGTTGCAGCATCGTCGAATGGCGCATGCCGAGCGGCGTGAAGATGTGACGCTCGACATAGGTTTCGTAAGGCTCGCCCGAGACCCGCTGCACGATGTAGCCGGCCAGCGCCGCTCCATAGTTGGAGTAGGCCGGCGTCGAACCGGCGGCGAAGACCCGCTCGGGAATCCAGCGCTTGAGCGTGACGTCGAGCGGATCCAGATCGCGAGGATCGGAAAACATCAGGCCCTGCACCGTCTCTTCAAAGCCGGAGGTGTGGGTCATCAGCCGGCGCATGGTGATCGGGCCGTCCGGCCGCTGCGGAATCTTGAAGTCCAGATAGGCGTTGACGTCGCGGTCGAGGTCGATGCGGCCCTGTTCGACCAGCTGCATCACCGCCGTCCAGGTGAACAGCTTGGTGACCGAGCCGGGGCGGATCACCGTCTCGCCCGTCATCGGCCGGCGCGCCCGGACATCGGCGAGCCCGTAGCCCTTCACCAGCACTGGCTGGCCGTCCTTGACCACGGCCACGACCGCGCCGGCGACGTCGGCCCGCGCCAGCGCGTAGGGGACCACGCCGTCGAGGAAGGCCTCCAGGTCCGGACGTGTCATCGCCGCAGGCGCCGAGGTCGTTGTCGCAGCTGGCGTGGACGGGGCGATCGACGACGGCGCAGCGACGGCGGCGGACGTCGAAATCAGACAGGCCAGGACGGCGCACGCCCGACGTAAAACACCCATGCCGCAATCCCCGCTCGGCCGGGAGCCGCGGGCCCCGCCATTCTTGCTGAACGGGAGCGTCAATCCTGGTAAGAGAATTGTCAACCTTATTGGGACAAACCGAGCCACACTACGTCTCAGTGCTCCGAGACGGGCTAGTCGCCACAGCCGGATCGGCTAAGGTGGCACCGGGGACCGACCAACAGGCGCAAAGGGGGCCGAGTGAGCGCAACGGATGAAACGGGGCGGCGATCGCGCACCGATGCGGGCGCCCATCCGTCCCTCGGCGTCCTGCTCCGGCGGCTGCGCGACGCGCGCGGATACACGCTCAAGCAGATGAGCGATCATACCGGCATCCCGGTGTCGACCCTGTCCAAGGTCGAGCATGACCGCCTGACCCTGACCTATGACAA
Organism: Phenylobacterium sp. LjRoot97; assembly: GCF_964254345.1. NCBI lineage: Bacteria > Pseudomonadati > Pseudomonadota > Alphaproteobacteria > Caulobacterales > Caulobacteraceae > Phenylobacterium > Phenylobacterium sp. LjRoot97. The sequence continues at coordinate 134,983 of NZ_CAXUTH020000002.1, read as the reverse complement.
GCTGCTGCAGCTCAGCCAGCGCCTGAACATCCGGATGTCGGAGCTGTTCGCGGAAGGCGGAGAAGCGCCTGACCCCGCCGTGACCGCCCGGCGCAGCATTGGGGACCTCTCCCGCGCCCTGACGGTGCGCACGCCGAACTACGAGTACCGCTACCTCTGCACCGAGCTGCGCCGCAAGCGGATGATCCCGGTGATGGTCAATGTCCGAACCCGGCGGCTGGAAGACTTCGGCGCCCTGGTGCGGCACGACGGCGAGGAGTTCATCTATGTCGTGGAAGGCCGGATCGAGGTTCACACCGAGTTCTACGATCCCGTCGTCCTGAGCGTGGGGGAGTCGATCTATATCGACTCCAATATGGGCCATGCCTACCTGACCGCGGACGGCTGCGACGAGGCCCTGGTGCTGGCGGTCAATTCCAGCGCCGAGGATGGACTGATGGAGTCTCTGATGTCGCTTCACGAGGCGAAACGCTGAGCTACCGGACGGTGGAATCCCTCGGTGGCGTCGTCGCATCTTCCCTGCGCTAGGTCTGAGGCTCGAGGGCGGCGCCAGTAGCCGCTTACGCTTCTTGCCGAGAAGCGGACGTTACTCACTGCGAAGCGCTAATCGTAAAATGTCCATACTCCCGCTCCCGATCGGCGAAGATCGAAGTCGCTGGAAGTCTGCAGTTCAAGGATCCTATCGGCGGCGATCGTGATGGTTTCCGTGCGCCAGCGCGGGAAGCACTCCACGGCGTTGGGATGGCAGCGGGTGAACTCGATCACGAGCATGAACCGCCTGGTCACCTGACCAGCGACTGGCACGTAGCCCGAGAAAGCGCTCAGAACCCGCGTCCGTCGGGTGCGAGGCAAATCGACGCCAGCGGCCGTAAGCCAATCGTTCTTGTCGATCACCTTGCCCGCCCCATCGATGATCGTCGCATCTTCTGCGATCAAGCTGCGAAAAGCTGGAAGATCATTCCGCTCGAGGGCGGCAGCGTACGCTTCGACAACTGCAGCTTCGGCCTTCCTCGGCCCAACCGGCGGTACGGCGAGGGCCGGACCGGCTGCTAGTAAGACGGCAATGAAGAGCAGGTACCTCAAGTGACGCTCCCCTCTCCGCGAAACGGTCTCATTATAGGTCGACTTACCGGGACGTCGCCACCGACCGAATCCGCCCGACTTGCCGCAAAGTCGAGCGACGAAAATTGACCCTCACCTGACCTTTCCCAATGGCGTCACCTTGAGGTCGCCAGGCTTCTTGGAGAGGAACGCAACCCTAAGAGGCGAGGGCTGTGGGTCCGGTAGGCTGCCGCTTCCAGCTCGATCAACCGATCTCCAGCGCTGTGGCGCCTAGGCTCCCGCGGCCCTTATTGCGCCCAGAGCTTCCTGAAGCTCCCTGAGGTGCTCACGACTTTCTTCCATCAGACGTGCCTGCCCCTCCATCGTATCCGTCAGAGTGCGCAGGATGTCCCTGTCATGCTCCGAAAGCGCCCCCCCGTTGCGCGACGACACCTCGTCCAGGAGCTGCTGAAGCACGGTCGCCGATTTGCTCGCGCCGCTCAAACGCGCCTCCTCCGCCTTGACCGCTCGCTCGTACATGGACGCTCTGGTCTCCCCGACCTCCTCCACGACACGCGAGAGCGCCTTTCCGTCACCTCCGCTCAGGCCGGGGACGCTTGCGGCGACCTCGGCGAACTCCGCGAGGCGACCAGACGGCTCCGGGCGCAAGGCACGGCCGGTCGCCTCAAACTGGAGTTGTGGAACGCGAACTGGGCTGACGTGCATGAAACCCTCCCGTGCGCGTGACGCCAAGCAGGTTTCGGGCCAGACAAAAACCCCGACACATCAATACGTTGCGCGCGCGCCAAAGTGGTGCCGGTCAGTTTTGCCGAGCCCCGCGCGCCATCTCGGCCCTCAATGGCCGCCCTTCGACCGAGGTGAAGGCCGATGCGCCCTGGGTTCCGAGGTGGCTAGCCTGCCGCAGTCAAAGAGCGGAAGTCGATGGCCAGCTGCAAAACGGACGCTACTAAACGCCTTCAAACAGCACACCGAGCGCTCCGCTAACGGCGTACGCGGGGTCGCTACGCACCCTTAGCGGACATTAGGATTTTCGGTAGATCATCGACGCATGGACTCGTTGCGCCGAGCCGCACTGCTGAGCATTGCGACAGACTTTCTTGAAGGTCGGCTACCGCCCCTGGAAGCAGCCTGGGCCCTCGCGGCTTTCGAGGACGAGGTCCCCTACGAACTCAAAAGCTGTCTCACGGCGATGGTCGCAGTGGAGAGCGAGACTGATGACATTCCGCTTGGCGGAAGATGGGAGCTTTGGCACCCGGACGTGCGCGCTACGGAAGATCGGAAGCACGACGCTGCCCAGGCTTGGGCCGAACCTATCGTGCGCGAGAGCTGTGAGAGGCTGGTTGCGGCGCTGTAGAAACGTCCGCTTTCCACCCCTCGCAGACGCTCATGGAGTCCGCTCGTTGGGTCCGGCCGGAAACCGCTTGGCACCAATCGATGAACTTGCCTTCGCTCCGGATAGCAGACGCCGGCAAAATCGCTCAGTATGAATTAGTCATACCTGGTGGTAGGCTCGTGCGAGAGGTGCCACCATGATCGAGAAGAGAACAGTCAGCCTACCGAGCGACCAAGCGGCGTTCATCGACGCAAAGGTTAGCTCGGGCGATTACGCCTCAGTCAGCGAGGTCGTCCGTGCAGGTCTCCGAGCCTTGAAGGAACGCGACGAGGCGATCGAACGCTGGCTCCGAGAAGAGGTCGCACCGACATACGACTCGATGAGCGCCGATCCGGCCAGAGCGATATCGTCGGCGTCCGTGTTTTCCGACGTTCGCGCGCGGCATGCGCAACGGCAGAAGGATCCAGAGTGATCCGCCACGCGATCGTCTTTAGCCCTGAGGCTCGAGCCGACCTCCTAGAACTGTACGATTGAGTCGCGAACGCTGCCTCGCCCGACACAGCAATGGCCTACTTGGGGCGGATCGAGCAGTTCATTGCAAAGCTCGAGCTGGGACCTGAACGAGGCACGCGGCGGGACGACATCCGCCCGGGGCTCCGAACAGTCGGCTTTGAACGGCGCCTGACTGTCGCGTTCCTCGTCCGCGAGCAGGTCACGATCCTTCGGATTTTCTACGGCGGACGCGATTGGGAAGGCGCACTAGGCTCGCACTGATTTTGTGTTGAGCCGTAGGTCCGCCTGGCGCCATGTCTGGACGGCTCCCCGTTGGCAAGGTTGATCTGAGAGTTCTGTGAGCGCTGGTCGGTGCGGCCATGTCTTCGACCTGTTGGTGCGGTGCATGGACCGCTGGCCATGATGCCCTCCGCGAAGCTGGGTCCCGACCAAAAGCACGGGCTCAAGGCCCGATGGCGCATTGGGTTCTCCCGCTTCCCGGGTCGACCGGTTCACATCACTCCTTCGTCGCCCTTTCCAAACTTGTCCGGCGCAGTGGCGCCTGAGTTTTACGCGGCTTGCAGCTGCGGCTCCCGATAGGCCTCGCCGCTGGTCATGATCGCCCAGATCATCCGGGCGTTCTTGTTGGCCAGCGCCACCGCCGCGATCTTGGTGCTTCGCCTGGCCATCAGCTGCACCAGCCACGGTCGCCTGGATCCGTGTCGCTCGGCGTATCGGATCACGGCCAAGGCTCCGATCACCAGGAGCTGGCGCAAGTATCGATTGCCCTGCTTTGTTATCCCGCCAAGCCGTTCTTTACCGCCGCTTGAGTTCTGTTTCGGCACCAGGCCGATCCAGGCGGAGAGGTTGCGGCCAGACTTGAAGGCATGAGGATCGGGCACACTGGCGACCATCGCGCTCGCCAGCACCGGGCCGACGCCAGGCACAGCCATCAGCCGGCGGCCGACCTCTGTCGCCCGTGCGCTGGCCAAGATCATGCGGTCGGTCTCGAGCGCCTGGCGGTTCACCAGGTCGAGCTGATCGGCCAATAGCTTCAGGCAGATCCTGGCGTGCGCCGGCACGCGTTCGTCGGCACCGTCCCGGATGATCTCGACTAGACTCTGAAGCCCCAGCCGGCCGATCGGCGCCGCCAAGCCAAACTCCGCCATGTGCGCCCGGATGGTGTTGGACAGTTCGATCCGATGACGCATCAGGGTCATCCGAGTCCGATGGATCACCAGCACGCTCTGCTGCTCCGGCGACTTCACCTCGACGAAGCGCATGCTGGGGCGGGTCACGGCTTCGCAGATCGCCTCGGCATCGGCCGCGTCATTCTTCTGCCGCTTCAGATAGGGCTTCACGTACGAAGGCGGCATCAGCTTCACCTCGTGGCCCAGCTCGCCCAGCTTCCGGCCCCAGTGATGCGCCGTGGCGCAGGCCTCGATCCCGACCCGACAAGGCGGCAGCTTCTCAAAGAATGGGATCAGTTTGGCTCGGGTCAGCTTCCGCTGGACGACAACCTGGCCCTCAGCATCGACTCCGTGGACCTGAAACACCGACTTGGCGATGTCCAATCCCACTGTGACCACCTCTTCCATGGCGCTCCTCCATTTCGGCCGCAGCAATGCTGCGACCACGGTGGGGAGCCGTCCACGGCATCAAATGCGGACCAACGCTGTTGGCCTAGAAGCGGACCTTCTGGCCGTCGACGGCCGAGTGTCAGAGCGGAGCGGACTTACTCAAAGGTCTACTTCCTGGACCTTCGCGGCGCTCTCCAATAGCGAAGGGCGACGCGTCTGTCTCCAGGGCCCGCAGCCCCGTCGCGGCGCCCGGCTTGGAGTTCGAGCGCAGGCTGGTTGGCCGACCGAAGTTGGACGATGGGCTGAATGCCGAAGAGAAGCTCGCGAAGACGGGGGAGCAGGCCAAGGTTCGCCAGCAACGGTGGCGGGACAACAACCAGAAGGCCACCTAAGCTTAGCCACACGTCACGCCATCACGACTTCGGCCCGCAATGAACACACCCAACCTACTAACCGCCCTGCTGTCTGGCATGCTGGCCGCGATCTTCACGCAGGGGCTTGGCTGGCTGCGCGACTTTTGGCGTGAGCGCAGGGATGGGAAGTTCGCGGCCCTCTACATCGCCACTGCCCTCGAAGCCTACGCGCGAACCTGCGCGACGCTAGTGAGCGAGTCTGAGACCTACGACAGGTCCGACCAGAACGCCGGAAAGCCGCACGGAAACATCGTCGATATGCCGGAATATCCCGACGTAGAGTGGAAGGCGTTTGGGATCAAAGACTCTGAGAAGGCCATGGCCTTCAGAACCAAGATCGACTCGGATCGGTCGATGTTCACCGGCCTGTGGGAACACCTAGACGAAGATGACATCGTTCCCGAGGTGCGCGAGAAGGCGGCTCAACACGGCCTGACCGCCCTTGGTATGGCGTCAACGCTTCGCGCCAAGCACAACCTGCTTCCGCTTGACGATTTCGGCGAGTTCACCACCGAGGGCTACCTCACCGAGAAGCGCGACGAATACGTCGCGCGACGGGTCAAGGAGGAAGAACGGCGGCGGAAGGATAGGTTGGAGGACCCTCTCGCGTTGTGACGCGACCTCTACGACAGACCGCGACCGGCCTTCAGAATGGCAATGCTGAGGCCCTTCATCAGCAGATCGTCGGACGTTCTCATCTCGTTGATGACGCTATCCATGTCGGCGCCGCACGCTTCGAACGCTGTGATCATGTCGTCACTGAAGGTGCGAAGCTTGGTGTCGTCCACCAAGTCGGTTCGCTTGTTGACCCACAGCATCAGCATGGCTTCGGCCGTCTCGTCGCTGACCTTGCGGGCCGGGCAATCCAGCTTGGGGACATCGAAGCCGGTGGACTTCGCCCTTTCTAACATCGCCACTCGCTCGGCGACGAGTTCGTTTCGGGCTGTCGCGGGATCGGTCGTCTCTGGCGCCGAACAAGAAGCACAGGCGAGCACCGTGAAGGCTACGAGCAGTTGTCTCATTGGCTCCCCCCTGCCTGCGCCTGACGGTAGCTGGACCGTGAGCGGAAGCAAATAAAGGGTCGAGTTAAGGTCGCCCCCTCAGCTTCCGCTAGTCGCAAGGATGAGGAAGAGGATCACGCTTAGCAGCCCGATTACCCAGCCAACGCCACGGATCAGGCGCCGCAAGAGCTTCTCGACCTCGGGAACGTCTCGCTTGGCGACCTTCCCCTTCGCCTGTGGGGCCGGAACGGCACCTTCATCTTCCCAATCGTCTTCGACCTCGTATGGATCTTTCCATGGAGGTGTCTCCTCGTCGGCGAGGAAGAAGGTGCAGCCAAGGACTTCTGACGACGATCTTTCCGCCGACTTCTCGATGAAGAACTCTTGGAAGTGGTGATGCTCGGCGGCCATGTTGTCGACCGCGTGCTGCCAAAGCTTTACTTCAAGGGTAAGTGCCACCTTGGCGGTCGGCCGGAGGCGCATCTGCTCCCATAGCCATCGCATCCGTTCTTCGGAGACGTAGACCGAGACGTAGATGCCCTCCCGGTCGTTGTATTCGCCTTCTTCAAAGAACCAGATCGAGCCGTTCTCTGCGTCGGCGCCCCGAGTGTGCATGCTGAGATAGAAGGGCTGATTGCGGTCAATCTCGATGCCCTCCTCGCTGATGAAGCCGATCACTCGGTTCTTCTCAATGTGGAGGTTGCCGTTCATCCCATACAGGCGCCGCTCGGCCTCCGTGGGCACGTAGTCGTCGGGTCGCTCCCTCTCGTAGTTGTCGCGATGGAACTGCCTCGTGGAGAGGTTCTGAGCGATCTGCCGGAACTCGGCGAGCGTGAAGGTGATGCGCTTGGAATAGAGGTGATACGCCAGTCCGGGCTTGCCGCCTTCCTGTTCCGGCTCGCGAAACGTTCTGTCGTTTTCCCGCTTCAGCGGGCCTCGGCGCGGCGCCATCTTCAAATCCCCCCGGATAAAGGCCGCACATTACCTTGAGTGGCGGCCAACTAAATACTTCTACCACCCGTTGGAGTAGTCAGTTGGACACCCGGCGCCGCTATCTGGCCCTGAAGCGGCAGCCGGCGAGTCGGCTCTTCCGCTCTCGGGAAGCGCCGATTGGCATCCCTCCGGAAAGCGGACCTTGAGGCGTCGACAAGGCTGCCGCAGATCCCTCGGAACAACGCTAGGGCATGCTAATCCAGATGCGCTGCTGGGAAGCAGACTTCATGGCGGAGTCTACCGACCTGCCGGTCGAGCATTGTGCTCAAAAGGATCGCAGCCGCCGGTCGTCTCACGACAGCAGCAGGTTCGCCGGCGTTGGCCGGCACGCCGTGGTGCGGCGCAAGGCTCTCTCCATCAGCCCAAACCTGCAGTCGAGAACTTGGAAGACGAGTTCGCTGAACTCGCTTCGACTGATGGCTTGGAGCTCCGCGGCCAAGCTCAACCCGTCCGGACGCGCCTTGCTCTCCGCATCGAGCCGGTAGACCATCTGCCGGATCACCTCGAAGCAAACGATGAGCTCATCATCGTCGCTTTCCTCTAGCGCGGCGCGGAAGGGCTCAAACGCTGCGCTCAGCGCTTGCGCCCCCGCCTCAAAGGCCAATTCCTCAGCGGCGTTGAGGTCGCGATCGCGCCCTGCCGACATGGCCGAGAGACGCACCAGCCACTCCAGCACCGTGGTGAAATGGTCGAGCGCGTCGTCCTGAAGAAAATCGACGGGACTGTCAGCGCGCCACGCCCTGACGGGGTCGGTCGCCGGAAACAGCTGGCCTCGCCAGTCGCTGCCAAAGGGGAGTGCATAACCGTCGCGCACCGGAATGAAACTCATCCATACATACGTGCCGGGCGCTTCGGCGATCGCCGGCATGTGAGGCAGCAATTCGAACCAGTCGGCTGCGGAAGCGACAGCCACAAAAACCCCAAACTCCACGTCGGGCCAACGATGTTTGGTGTCGGTGGAGGGCCGCGCGACAACCAGCGCATCCCATCCCTTTGCCACGCATGCTTCGACGACGCTTCGCTTCATCCGCGCGTGATCCCGCGCCGCGCGCAGTCGCGCCTCGTCTGCCGCGCGGTGCAGGACGGAGTATTTGCGGGTCGATTTCTGAAGTTGCAGGGCTGCCGAACGGCGACGCCCGGCGTCGGCGTGGGCGTCCTCGAGCACCGAAACCAGGTCGGAAAGGTGCTGGTGGATCTTCCGCAGGGCGTCGAGCGGCGGCTCCGCCGTCCAGCGCCAGGCGCTCGGGCTTGCTAACCGGCCAGCCACGTCGTGGAGGTCAGCGGCTTGGCCAGCCACGATAAGCGGCTTGTCGACGTCATCGACAATCGTCATGGCGAGCGTCTGGATGCCGGAAACCAGATCATACAGGGGGTCTCCCCTAGATCCGCCCTGGGCCCCATCCAGCGCGGCGTCCTGCACCGAGGGCGGCTTCACGAAGCTGCTCAGGAGCACGCGCACATGCATGAACAGCCGCCACTTTGGAGATGCTGGCTCCATTCGGCAGTAGAGGTCCCCCGCCTCCCGCAGCTTAGCCTCCAGCTCATTGATGGCCGCTGCGCAGGCGGTCTCGCGGTCCGTCTCGGTATCGGCGGCGACGAGGCGCTCCACCGCCTGGCCGTGGGCGCGGTTCCACGCAATGCGCTCCGGGTCGAGCACGTATTCGCGCAGCATCGCCTTGCTGGCGGCATCGAAGCCGCCGAAGCCGGCGACCTGTTCGTCGGCGGTGACGATGCTGCAGAGCAGGCGCTCGGCGTCTGGGGCCGCGGCGGCAAGGCGTGTACAATGCGCGACGACCTCGCCGTTCAGGTCGGTCTGTACGAACTCGTCGACCAGCCTGATGTCGGACCGCACTGCAGGCTGGTCCTCATAGCTCGTGAGCGTCGGTCGCGTCACCCAGGCCGTCTCGCGCCAGATGCGCTCCAGTAGGTGGTTCACGCCGCCGGCCGCGGCCACGGCGCGCCGACCAATGTCACCCGCCTCGTGGGCTGAGGTGAGATAGGCCAGCAGCGGCTCTAGCGGCGCCTCCGCAAGTGCCTCGTCCGGAAGGTAGTCACTGGAAGGATGTTCGAGGCAGGCCCGGAACGGGAGCGTTGCGGCGAGCAGCTTGTGGGCGTCACTCAAGTTCAGGACGTCAGGTCGGAGGGCCCTACCCGAACGCGCTTCGAGCGCGGTGCGCAGGTCGGAGAAAGCGCGTTCCCGAAAGCGCTCCACCACAAGCTTCAGCTTCTCGAAGATCGGCAGATTGAGATCGGACTCGGCCAGTTCGAACGAGAACAAAATCGCACTGAGGCGGTCGTCGATCCCTGCCGCACGGGTGCACTCGACCCAGCGGCTGCCGATCCGCTCGACCGTCGCAAGCCCAAGGCCGCGAAATACCGCGACGACCGTTGCCACATCGGCGCCCGACGCTCTCTCGGCCAGCGTGTCGAGGATGGGGTCTTCCGCCGCCGGCCAGCTGCGCAACAAGCGTGGTAACAGCGTCGGAAAATCCGACGGCCGCGCCACGGCGAGGGCGCGCGCGCAGAGCTCGCCGATCGGACGCGCAAGACGTTCTCGCAGGGCCGCGTCAAGGTGGCGCGAGCGAATTTCATGCAGGCCCTGCAGGCTGCCGTCGACCTGAATTCGAAGAGCGTGCTCGTCCACGAGACGCGACAAGGCGCGGGCGAAGCTGACCTCGTCGATCTCAAGTACGCGGCGAAGCGCCTGCGGCTCCGCTGCGGCACCATGCGCTGAGAGCACGGTGACGACCTCGAGGATCAGGAGCTCCTCGCCACGGCCCTCGGCCAGACGCCTCCGCACCTGCTCCGCAAGCGTCTCTTCCATGCGCCGCCCCGCCGTCAGCAGGTGCGTGTATTCCAAGAGGAGCCCTTTGCTGAGCGCGAAAGGCTCCTTCCAATGCTGGAAGGCGGTCTCGCCTTCGGCCGCAAGTGCGTGGAAGATCCGCTCGGCGAGCGCTTCGTCCAGATTCGGACGGATGGTCCGCGTCTGACCGCCCGTCTCCAGCGTGAGGACGTCTTCTTCGCGTACCGTCCCCAGCGCCAATAGCCCCGGTGCCGCCTTCACCTCCCGGAAGAGCTCATCCCAGCCTGCCGTCGCATCGCGTCCCACGTCATCGACGACGAACCCTACCGGGCGCTCCGGCGTCGCCTCGAGATAGCGCGCGAGTTGCGCGAGCTTTGCCACATCGCCTGGCGACAGGTGCCGTACACGGTACCAGCGCACGATGTGCCGCGTCGCGAACGCGCTCATCCAGGCGATTGCCGATTTCCCGGCGCCCGAGGGACCCGCGACCAATGCCGCGCCGCGCTCCGCAAGAGCGTCTAGGACCGCGCCCGTTGCTTCCGGGCGGTCAAACACTAGGCCCCTCCCGACGTGCCCGGGCTGCACATCGACACCGCTATAGAAGCCTTCCGTCGGCAGCGGGGCGTCGAAGTCGGCAAGATCGCAGAGGCCGCCCGTTAGCTCGGCGTAGCCGGCCGCATCAACCAAGGCCAACACCGCATCGATGTGGGCTTGAACGGCGGACCGATCCAGACCGAAGGCGTCCTTCGCCGCGGCGGCGTAGTTTTGGTCGGCCCCCTCTCCCGCCGCATGCCGAAGGCGATGGGCGACCGTTCGGGCCGCCGAAAGCGCAAGGTTTGAGCTTGTCGCCAGACACGCCACGAGCCGATCGATCGGTTCTTCCTCCACGACAAGGAAGATCCGCGCGAGCAAGGCCTCGGCCGATCCTCGCGACAAGCGCGTCTGGAGGCGCGCCGCCAAGACTGTGAGATCCTGGGCGCTCGCGGCCAGCGGGGCCGACCAGCCAGACGCGACAAGTCCGTGGACAGGTCGCTCAAGCACCAACGCGAGCCTCACGTCTTCCCCGTCGTCCGGCAGGCCGTCGGCGATCTTGGCGAGATGTTCCGCGAGCTCATCAATACGGAATACCGCCTGGGGGTCGTGGCGGGATTTCACCTGGGCTCGGAGTTCGAAGGAGCGAGCGTGCAGGCTGATATCGTCGAGGCCCTCCGGGATCACGACCTCCCAAGGGACCTCTCCCGACCACGCCAAGACGGATAGCCAGGCCGTAACAGCATCCTGATAGCGAAAGCCCCGTCCAGCACGCGCGCCAGCACGGCTGCTCGTCCAAAGGCGCTCGTGTTCGGATGTCAGCGAAGGGCGCATTTTACCCGAGAGACTCAGCAGGACAGCGTAGCCTACGTCTCTGTCGCGCCCCCCGAAACCGTCGCTGTTCCAGCAGAAAGCGTACGGCCCGATTAGTCAGCCCGCCGCTTCCTTCTCAACTCGCCGTCAGCGGTCCCGTTCGGTCTAAGGCATTTCGGCCCAGCGCCAGTAGCGGTCATTGGCCTCTGGCCCGGAAGCGGACATTCGGCTGTCCGCTTCCGGGGGGCCCTCTACTGCTTCGAGCGGGGCCTCAGTGGAATTACGCGTGGAACTCAAGCCGCAGGCGCAACGCCTCCGGCGAGTCTGTGGAACTCCGACCGCATATGATCAGCTACACGCTCTCCCTAATCAATAGGTCATAGTATTTGTATAAATTACTCGTCCTAAAGGGAGACGATATCCCCAGTATATGGCCAGGAACACGGACTGACGCGCCCATCAATGAAAGCAAATTCATCAATTGGAATTGCAGATCATCATCCACTTCGCAGTTATCCAGCGCAGTTCCCGCCGAATCAACGATACACCAGGCTCCACCTACAACCGGTATCGCGACCGATAGATTTTGATCGCCGGCAAAGGTGAAGAAAACTGAACGGTCATAGTTTTCGTCGAAATCAACGAGGAAGTTTTCACGAACGTTTACCTTAGCACTTTTGGAGATTTCGATAAAATATTCGGCCATAGCGCCGATATTATTCCATTTTGGGTTTGAAAATTCTCCATACGCCCGGAAAATTCTGTCGTTGAGGAAAGCAACAATGGCTGAATCCGAGAATTGCCTCATATTTGCGCCCTATCAGTGGTCAACATGCGCTTGGAATGCGCGTACCCGTCGCAACGCAGGTTTTTTCCGGCCCCGACGGATAGCCATGCGTTTGCCCCTTGGCATCGGTTACCGTTCGGACGCGCGTTTGGGCACCTCCCTTGGCGTTGGTTCCGACGGCTACTCCATAATCCTTCTCACGCATCCCCGCGCGTCCTGGAACAGGCTTTCCCGTCCTCGCCGTGTCTTCCACCAATCGCTCGGCGGACTTGCGGCCATAGAACGCTGAAGTGCCCTTTCCCTGGCGAACGCGGTTCAAATATTGCGGCGTGCCTGCGATATGTCCTGCTTGCTTTTGCGCGTTGATCGAAACGGGCTCTGCAATCGTATTGGCGATCCCTCGAGCGCCGCTGGCGCCCAACTGGGATTGACCGAAAGATGCGACGAAAAGAACTTGCTCCACCGTTGCGGCCGCGAGATAGGCCCCGCCCGCCAACGGTCGCCCCCCTTCAAATGCAGTCACGGCTTGATCGAAGTACACCTGCCCTGGGACCACTGCCCGCAACGCGGCGCTGCTCTCGTATAGACCCAATGGGTCTGCACCATTTAGGGGATCGTTGGCCACATAAGTGTAGAGGTTCAGATCATCGTCATATCCAACCGGATCGGTCTGCAGGAAGCGCCCCAGCGTCGGACTGTAGTAACGTGCACGGTAATAGTAGAGCCCGGTCTCTGCATCGTACTTGCGCCCGGTGTATCTGAACGGCGTACCGGTCGTGAGGTTTGGCTTGCCGTAGGCGTCGTAAGTGTAAGGCCCCTCGGTAAGCGCACCAACGCCGTTGGTCATTCCGATGGTCGAGCCCTGCCAATCGAGCCGGTAGAAGTTCGTTAGCGCCGTCGCGACGTCGACTTGGGCGATTGGCCGGTCGATCTCCGGGCTCGGGATCCAGCGCCGCAGCAAGGTCCCCGTCGAGGTGTAGGCGGCGATTTCATCATTGCCTGCCGGCAGGATGACCGTCGGAGCCCCGCCCCCCACACTCTTGCCGACCCGGCGCCCTAGGGAGTCGTAGGTGTAGGACCCCGAGCCCAGCGGCGTCGTCGCGCTGAGCAATCGGTTCTCAGCGTCGTAGCCGTAGGTTGACGAGCCGTCCGAGGTCAGATTGCCGGCCGCGTCGTAGCTGAAGCTGGAGCCGCCCACGGCGCTGTAGCGATTGAGCTTGTCGGGCGTGTAGCCGACCGAGCCCGTCGCGGGCGCGGCCATGGCGAAGGCGCTGTTGGAGACGCTCCGCGAGGTCAGCTTGCGCGATCGGTCGTAGCCGTGACCGAAGCTGACCGAAGCGCCACTCCAGGCATGGGTCAGGGTCTCGACATCGCCGGCGAGGTTATAGCTGCGCGAGATCGTCGATCCGGGCCGCGTCTCGGCAGTGACCTCCGACAGCGGATTGGGCGTAAAGGTCGCCAGGAAACTTGCATCGCTCGGCACGGCCTGGATCATCCGATCCATGCCGTCGAAGGTGTACTGCACCGACCAGCCGTCCGGCCAGGTCAGCCGGTTGCGAACGGAGTTCAGGTTGTAGTTGGTGATGATGCTCTTGGCGCCGCCCGCCCAGAGCGGGCCGTTGATGGTGGCCGTGCTTTCGCGGCCGGCGGCGTCATAACTCCAGGAGAGCGACTGCCCGGCCTCGGCCAGGCTCGTGCGCCGGCCTGCGAGGTCATAGCCATAGGTCGCCGTTCGCGCCGCACCCGCGCCCCACGCCGGAACCGCCTTGGTCCACAGCCGATCCAGGACGTCATAGGTCATGGTGAGCGTTGCACCGCCCCGCGTGCGCCGGGTCAGGACGTTGCCTTGGGCGTCGTAGGTCAGCGCTTCGTAGTCCGAGGTGTTCGGCAGACCGGTCGAAGGGTTGGGGAAGTCAGTCCGGCTGAGCCGGTCAAAGCCGTCATAGGTGTAATCCGTGCGCCCTACCCCGGCGTCCTGCACCCAGTCTTCCTTGCCATTCGGCGTATAGGCGTAGGTCGCATAGGTTTGCTGCAGCGGTGTGCCGACGCCCCGCAGTTCCGCCAGCTTCTGCCCGGCGAGATCATAGGTGAACTGGCTGACGCGGCCCTGGCCGTCGATGGTCCGGAGCGGGCGATCCAGCGCATCGTAGATCGTACGGATCACGTTTGCAGCCGGATCGGTCACGTCGGCCTTTTGGCCGGTCGGGGTGTAGCTGGTCGTCCAGGTCCGCCATTCGGTGACAGTTCCGGCCCCGTCGATCGCGGCCGCGCGGCGTTCGGTTGTTGGACGACCATTGCCGTCGAACACCCATTCCTTAGCGGCCAGCGGCACGGACGTCGGACTTGAACTGCTGCGGTTCTGCTCGCCGGTCTTCCGACGCATGTTGTTGTACTGCATGGTGGTCGCGTAGTTGCGCGGCGACGTCAGTGTCAGAACGTTGCCCATGGTGTCGGGCGCGTAGTTCGTTGTCAGGTTGAGCGCTGGCTGGCTGCCGACCGCCGCCGCTGCGGCCACAGACTGGGTGAGATTGCCCCAGCCGTCGTAGGTGTTGGTGGTCGTGACGCCGGTGGGATCGACGATCCGGTTCGGCAACCCGATGGCGTTGTACTGATAGCTGTAGGTCGGCCGCACGCCGCCGACGGCCGGACGCTGAGCCTGCTGCAGCAGCGACGCCCCTGCCCCGCTTGCGTAGTAGCTGAAGTCGGTCTGCCGCCCGAGCGCGTCCCTGACCCAGGAGAGCTTGTTCCAGGTCAGCTCGTACCCGGCCTCGATGACGATGTTGGCGAGCGGAGAGCCGGTCTTGGCGACCCGGGTCAGTTTGACGACATTGTCGGCGAGATCGTAGGCGAACTCGTCGCGATCGGTTTCGGGGTAGGTCCGCGAGGTGACGCGATGGCGTCCGTCATAGGTGCTGACGATCTCGCGGCCGAGTTCGTCGATGTGGCGAACCGGGTCGCCGTCGACGTCATAGTAGACCACGAAGGACCCGCCGGCCGGGTCGACCCGCTCGCCGCGCGCGCCTTCGGCGATCAGCCAGCTGTAGCTGTCCCGGGTCTGCCATTGCAGGGCTGTGGCGTCGCTCGCTTCCCGGACGACGCCGCGGGTGTCGTAGACATACTCCAGCGCCGGAGCGTTCGGGTTGACCGGCTCGAAGATGCGCAGGAGCTGCTCATAGGGAACCGGTCGCTGCGTCGCCGATCGCGCAATCGGCGCGCCCATGCCGAAGTTCCAGGCGTTGTTCTCGGCGTCGCGGACCCCGCCGGCGGTGACGCCCGCACTCACCGAGGCGCTGGTCGCGACACCGCTGGCGATCGTCATGGTGCGGCCAAGACTGGTGGTGACGCCCGTGACGCCCGCCTCGTAGTCGTAGGTGAAGGCGATCGAAGGGCCTTGCGGGAAGGTCCAAGTGGTCGGTTTGAAGCCGTACGAAATGGCGCAGTAATTGTTGAGGTCGTAGTCCCACTGCCAGGGGGCGAAGTTCATTACGTCGCCAGCCGCGTTGCGCAGCGAGAACGTGACGCCTGAGAAGTTCCAGCGTCGCGACGTCGAGAAGATGTTGCCGCTGATTGGGGTGGGCGTGCACTGGTCGCGGACCTTGTTGCGGGCGCCCGTCTGGGTAAGGACGCCTGGCGAGCCGATCGGCGGAAGCCAGGTTCCGTTGACGGTGCGCACATACTGCTTGCCGCTGAAGCCTTGAGTGACAGTGGCGACGTTGGCCACCATCTGGCGGCGCCACCAATCGGCGGTCAGGGCCGAGTAGAAGTCCTTCTCGAGTTCGGTGCGGCCGGCGTCGGCGAAGATGTCCTGCATGGCGAGGAAGGCGACCAGCGAGCCGGCCGCGGCGCGGGGGCTCGTCGCCCCCATGGCTTCCGTGCCCGACCCGGAATTGGAGAAGCGGATATCCCAATTGTGGGTCCAGCCGCCCTGCACGCCGCCGGTGCAGGGTCCAAAGCGTCCGGTGCAGCCGCTCGGCGCGGCCTTGTAGCTGCGCTTGTAGTCAAGACCGTAGGGCGTTTCCTCGCCGCCGACCGAGAGCAAGGTCGGCGTCGTATAGCCAGCCGTCCCGGTCTTCAGATCGACGCCCAGCGCGACGCTGCGGTCAACGAAGCGGTCCTTGAGGATGTCGGCCGCCTTCTTGGGATCGTACTCGGTGAAGCGTTCCGGCTGTTTGCCGCCGCCGCCCTTGGTGATCCCGTCCAGGCTCGTCAGAACGTGGGAGATCTCGGCGATGCGCCCGCCTTCGTTGCGGGTGGCGACGATCGCCGCACCGCGCTGGCGCGACGGATCGTTGGCGATGGCGATCGACCCCATCATCTGGCCTGGCCCGAAGCGGGAGCCTGGCCCGAGGAACGTCTCGGCCGAGGCGCTGACGCGGAAGCCCGCACCGAGGTAGTCGGCGACCGCGCCCTCGGCGCGGTCCTTCCAGTTGGCCGGCGTAACGCCAACGATGGTCGGGAAGGCGCCGCAACCGCTGGCCGAGCCTTCGTACTGGTAGATGCCGGCACGGTTTGGCGCGGTCGACCCCGTCAGGTCGAAAAAGCGGCGCGGATTGCCGCCGGGGAAGCACGGGTCTTCGTTGTCGGGGGTGTTGCTCCAGGCCAGACGCGAAGCCGTCGAGGCCGCGTCGGGCAGGTCCTGCATCTGCTCAAGGATCGAACCCTCAAGCGTCGCGGCCGAAAGCGCCACGGCCCGGAACACCGCGTTCGTGCGCGCAGTGTCGTTCACTCGCGAGGTGACGCTCACCGCGGTGTCGATGTTGAGCTCGGTGAACTGGTCGCTGATCCCGAAGTAGGTTTTGGCGTTAGGCGACGGGAGCGCCGGATACTGGAAGCTCGAAATCTTGGCTCGCCAGTCAACGATGCCGATGGAGTGATGGTGGTCGGCCACGGCATTGCCGAGTTGGGCCTGGATCTCCAGCATCTTGGAGACTTGGCCAAGCCAGCTCGCCGCGGTCCGCTGCTTGGTGAAGTTCTCGGCCGACTGCCGGTAGCGTTCCCAGCACATGTCGCCGCCGCCGCCGGCGCAGGGGATCGGCGGGGAGCCATTGATCGGCAACGCCTCGTCTTCGGCCGCCTCGCTGCTCCACTTTCCGAGCAGCTCGGGCGAGACCCAACCCCAGCCATGTACGATCGCGAACGGCGCCGACAGGGTCGAGATGGACTTGACCAGCGTCTGGGAGCCATAGGCTCCCCCCTCGGCCGCATAGGGGTGTTTGACCGCCAGAGTCGTCGTTCCGCCCTGCCCTAAGGGGCACGGGTAGTTGAGGATCGGTACGCTCGCTGTGCAGGTGAAGGTTCCCACCGCGACGCCGTCCACGGTCAGCCGGTAGGTTTGATCTACGCTCGTGGTCGTGACGGGATTGTTGAACTGCCCGAACAGGAAGTTGGAGCTGACCCCGACCCGCCGACCGCCGATGTCGTCGGCATAGAGCAGACGGTCGATCAGGTTCGTGTCGGTGCTGCCGTCGAGCTTGGCCGAGATCGTCACCCGCAGACTGGCGCGGTACTGATCGGGGATGTCGCCGGCGATCGTCGTCGACGCCCCCGCCACATAGCCGGGCGGCGTCGCATTGCGCCAACCGCCGGCCGGTTTGTATTGCGGAACGATCTTCTTCAGGCCCACGACGTCGGCGGTGTCCTGGTCGGTCGCATTGGTGGTCAGGTCCGACTGCAGCTGGGTTCCGCGCGCGGTCAGATAGCTGTCGAGGTTCGTCTGGCTGGCGTTCTGGATGTAAGTCGATCCGGACTGGGTTCCGGTCGAAATCGTCGAAGCCGCCTGCGTCGCCGGCTGGCCAGCCACCAGGCCTGAACCTGTGACCAAGTTGCGTCCCGGCGACGCCGTCAGGGTCTTGATACTGGGGTCGAAGGCGTACCAGGTCCCACCGATTTGGACCTGCGACCAGACGTGCAGCAACGTGACGCTGGTGAAGGCGCCGCTCAGCGCACAGTCCGAGGCCGACGAAGCCGCGCCGTTGAAGGCGGCTGGAATTCCGCCGGCGGCCAGCAGGCGGCAAGCGGCCTGCAGGTCCGAGACTCCGGTCCAGTTCGCGAAGTCCGCGCCGGTCATGGTCACCCGGCCCAGCTGGTAGCGGGCCGGGAGGCCCGCCTGCCTTACCAGGTTGACGAACAGCACGTTCTGATCGAACGGCGTGCCCGACTTGTCGATCAGCGCCGCCAGAGGTCCCTTGCGCAGGCCATAGGCGTATTCGACACGCACATGATTGCGCACGAACTCGTGGATGAGATCGGGGTCGTTCTTGAGCGAGCGCGCGGTCTCGACGATTTCCGGCGGCTGGCCTTCGAAGCCCGCCACGCCCGCGAAGCTCGAGGTGTGAGTGAGCGATGCGCCGTAGAAGGCCTCGCCGGCGGCCGGCGAGATGAGCGGCGCGGCCAGCGACTTCATCGACGGGAGCGTCTCGGCTGCGGCCGGCGAGGCGAAAACTGCGGCAAGCGCCAGGGCGCGCGCGGTCCCGCGCAGAGAGGTCCGGCTGGTCATGCGCCGCTATCCCAGATGAATCGCACCAAGATGTTCGAAGAGGTCGTGGAGCCGCTGGCGTCGTCGGTGACGGTCACCCGCCAGGTCGCCGTCCAGGTCCCGTACTCAGAGATCGTTCGGTTCCAGACCGCCGACGAGCCGTCGCCTTGAGGAATGACGCTGATCAGCGTGTCGCCCGAGACGTATTCCCAGCTGTAGCTGTAGGGCGGAACGCCGCCAGCCGCGGTCACGACCAGCGGCGGACTGCGGTTGATCGGGCCTGTCGAAATGCGCGACCAGTTCCAGACCGAAGCGCTCAAAGCAGCCGAGAGCGGCGCGCCGGACGGCGTCACGGTCACTGAAATCCCAGCGCTCGCCGCCCCGCCGATGCTGGCGATCGAGTAGTTGAAGCTGTCGGGGCCGGTGTAACCGCTCGAAGGGGTGTAGGTGACCGAGGTCGAATTGAACGTCGCGGTGCCGTGCGACGGACTGGTCACGCCGGTGATGGAGATCGTATTGCCGCCCGGATCGCTGTCGTTGATCCGCGGATCGAAGGCGACGGGCTGGTTCTGCAGCGTGCTGATCGCGTCAGGGACCGCCACCGGCGGGGCGTTCGAGAGCGTGATCTTGGCGACCGCCGACGCGGTCAGGCCTGCCGAGTTCTGGATTGTGTAGGAGAAGACGTCGGTGGCGGCGATGCTGGTCGCCGGCGCCGTGTAGGTCACCGACGCGCCGGTGAAGGTCGCCGAACCGAACTGCGCCGGACTGACTCCCACGATGGTCAGGGGTAAGCCGGCCGGATCGCTGTCGTTGACCCGCGGGTCGAAGGTCAGCAACCCCGAGCCATAGGTGTAGCTGCGCGCGTCATCGACGGCGTTCGGGGCACGAAGCGCGCCGCTAGCGCCGGCGGACTGCGTCCGGTTGCCCGTTGCGTCGTAGGTATAGGTCGCCCGCTTGCCGTCGTCCGTGGACACGACCACCAGACGCCCGAGGGCGTCATAGGCATAGGTCTCGGCAGAGCTCGCCGCACCAGCTTGCGCCCATGCGGCGAAAGCCAGACTTGCGATCATCACGCGTGTTTTGGGTCGCATTGCACGCCTCCCGTGCGAAATGTCAGCACACGCAGGAGGCGAAGTCTATTATGCGATCCTCACGTTTAAGGTGAACGATACCGTTGGGGGCCGATCGGGCTCGCACCGTCGAAGTGCGGGGGTCCCCGCCAAGTCACTCAGAGATCGACCTGTTCACAGATTGAGAGTGCGTCGTCTACCTCGATGCCCAGGTATCGGACCGTACTCTCCAGCTTGCGGTGGCCGAGAAGCAGCTGGCAGGCCCTGAGGTTGCCGGTCTTCTTATAGAGCAGCGCCACCTTGGTGCGACGAAGGCTGTGGGTGCCGTATGCGCCAACCTCCAATTCGATCAGGCGAACCCAGCTATCGACAAGACGCGCGTACTGCCGCGTGGTCACGTGACGTCCAGGTCGGGTTCGGCTGGGAAACAGCCAATCGTCCGTTCGAGCGCCTCGGACCTTCAGCCAGTCCTCGATCGAGCTGCGGGTCGGTTCGGTGATCTCAAACGGAACCGGCCGGCCAGTCTTCTGCTGAATGACCGTTGAGCGGGCGCGGAGCACGCCGCCTGGCGCTACATCGCTGACCCTAAGGCGAACGAGGTCGCAGGCCCTTAGCTTTGAATCGATTGCGCAATTGAAGAGCGCCAAATCGCGGCACCGCCGACCGCCTTTCAACTCCTGGCGGATCGCCCAGACGTGCTTGGGCTTTAGCGGCGCCTTCGGGCCGATCAGTCGGCCGGCGTTCCAGGGCTTGCTTGCGGTGCGGAATAGGTCGGGCTGGCTCATGGCCACCTCCTATGAGGCAGCCCCCGTCATCTGAACGCCGACAGCGGATGACCGAACAGCGCCAATTGGAGACATTGGCGGCGGGGCTGAAAGCGGACTCGTTTGGACGGTCCGCTAGCAGACACGTCGAGATTGACCGAACCCGACCCTTAGGCGGCGCTCGCGACTTCTCCTTCGGCGGCGCCTAGATGAGACCCTGGATCTGGTCGAGGAGGCGCTGCAGATCGCTGCGATGATGGCCTAGTCGAGTTTGGAATTCCCCGTCGTCTGCGAGATCATGAACGCCGTTGCACACCTCGTTCAGAGCGTTGTTGATCATGACTAGCTCGCGCAGCGAGAGACGCACGTCTGTGCCGCCGTCGTTTTGACCTAAGACCACCATGCGCAACCAGTAAGCTCCGGAACGACAGCTTTCCACTCCGAAGCGACGATCAACAGGTTAGCTCTGCGGCAAGAAATGCGCGCGACCGACGAATGACCGCCTAGCGCCAATAGGAGACCAAGGCTCCCAAGCTGAAAGCGGACGCAGCTGACAGTCGGTTTGCCGGAGCATCGCCTTCGACCGGACCCGACCCATAGCGGATTGCGCCGGCCCTAACGATGAAGGCAACTGTGGCCACGCTTTCCTGACTCAGCGCGTGCTGGTGGAAAGCGCCAGCGGCGACGTCGCCGACCCGGCTTGCGCCCTGGCGACGCTCTTCTTCGTGCCGACCCTGCCGCCGTTCTCGAGGTTGATGTCGCTGGAGACCTGATCAGACTACTGGTCGGCCTGTTGTTCTAACTGAGGGGGGCGCAGCAGGTCGGCTCTCCACCTGAATGTAATTACTCAAGATGCGGGTCGAATCGGCCGCTACGCGAGCGGATATCCAAATTGACGCTGCGACTGAGCAATTAATTTGGCAACGATAATTTAAGTTTAGTCCTCAAATTACTCGAACCACCTCGTAGTATTGCGAACGAGCAAAGTCGAGTCAGCGCGAAAGAAACGTCTGAACTTCCGGCGACGGCGGGGAGTGGGGCGAGCCGGAGCAACTGCCCGCCGACGGTTTTCCGGGCTGCGCCGATCGCCACTTCTGAAACACGCTGGGCGGATAGGTGGCGATCCTCATCTGCAGCAGCTCCATCGGCCGCTGACTCTCGAACACTGCTCCGCCGAGCGGACCGTCGATATCGATGATCATCACCAGGGTCAGTGATAGCAGCGCCAGCAGAAAGCCCGCGGAGATCCGCCCGCCCTTGCCGCGCAACACGAAGCCCAGAACGGCCGCCGTCGTGACCATGTAGATGAACAGGACGAGAAAGACTTCAGCCGGAACCCGGGCGACGCGGGCCGCCTTGCGCGAAGCATCCAGCGCCAGGATCTCACTGACGCTGTCCAAGTAGGTGCTCGACCAGTCGTAGCACTTGATGTCGTCCAGCGCCGCCCCTGTCGCCGCCCAGAGATCATTGATCAGCGCGTCATTCTTGGCGAGGAGTTCCGGCCGCTGCTTGTTGGGCGCTCTTGCCAGGACAATGCGATTGTCCAGATATTGAGACAGTAGCGCGCTGGTCCGCTCTCGGTTCGGCTGAGCCAGAAGCTGCGCGCGAAAGTACACAGTGCCGATGGCGGTCGCCTCCTGGCGGACCAATCCGCGGCGGGCGTCGAAGCGATCGACGGCTAGCGAGAAGGTGAACCCCAGCAATAGCGCCAGCAGGCCCAGCACCGCCGAGACGATGTAGGCTTCCGGGGTCTTACTTTCCTCGATCTCTTCGTTGGTCAGCGGACGGGTGCGTTCGCGGCGCTGGCGAACTTGCAGGGCAATGTAGGCTGCGGCCGCCATGGAACCGAACAGCCCGAGCGCCACGGTCCACAAAGGAACCGAGGTCAGTACATAATCCAGACGGCTCCAGTTCATCCGCCTATGCTAGGGGGAGCTTGACGGCTATGGCATCGGGTGAATGACCCAGAGGACCGTGAGACAAGCGGACCCTCGTCCTCGTCTGGTGCGAGGTCTGCGGCGCTTCACCGATAACTACATTACCGGCATCCCACGATCACTTGCATGAGCTTGACCATGGCGAGTGAGTAGCTGTGGGGCGGATCGGTGATCGAGCGCGGCACCGGCGCCGTAGCTGCGGCACAACGGGAATGACCGGGTAGCGCCAATAGCGGAAGTTTGCATTCGGCCCGAAAGCGGACTTCACGGTCGCTCCTGCGGACCGTTCAAAACCGGCGCTGTGAGCACCTAACTTTCCGACAGCGTCGCTTCGTTCACTTGATCCGGCCACCTTTCGCCCATCCGAGTCAGAACGCCACGCCTGGCCGCAGAACCAGTTGGAATACGGCGAGCGTCACGCCGAGAGCCAGAACCGGACCGACCAAGCCGGGCTGGCCTTCCACCACACTCTGGGCGTCCGGGCCTTTGATCCCCGCCCCGATGATCAACCAGCCTACACCTACCAGATTCACCACCAAGGGGATGAGCGCCACCTCGACAAGGGGGCGCGGCAGGCGGAACGGGATGATCAGGGCGATCGCGGCCATGGTCACGATCATCATCCCATAGGCGAAGGCCCGCGTTCGGCCGCCTGCGCGAACTCCCAGTTCGCTGGGGCATAAGCGCGCGAGCCAGAGGCCAGCCAACGACATTCCCGCGACTGCGAGGACCAATAGGGCCGCTTTGGCGACCGAGCCCACATTCAGATAGGTCAGCGCGCGGCCCATGTCGTTGCCCGGGACCAGCGTGCCGATCGCCAGCTGGGTCAGCGCCTGGAAGAGGCCCTCAAAGCCCATCCAGAACAGAAACGCCCGCTGCGTGGCGGAACCGCCACGCCGCAGGGCCAGGGCCGCGCACGACGCCAGCCCGCTTGCCAGCGTCGCCAGGGCGCCGGTCCCCTGCAAGAGTTCGACGGTCGGCGCCTCGCCGCTCCAGTCGTGATCGTTGTGGTAGAGGATGGGGTGCAGCCCCGGCGTCAACGCCTTGGGCACGACGAGCCACAATTCCTGCCAGAAGAAGGTCAGATTGAAGGCCAGGGCGCAGAGCACTATTGAGCTGATCTGCACCGATGGACCGCTTGCCGACGGCCTTAGCCGCAGGGTCCCGATGATCAACGGAGCCAGTCCTGTCGCCAGGACCAGAAAAAACAGTGTCGTCACAGCCCCCCCAATGGCCGCGCTGCGGGCCCCTGCTGTTTATTGAATTGCGGCCTGCTGTCGACCCACTACGGACTTCAGGGCACGAGGCGGGCCGACGTCATCTTCGTGAACGTTCCGCTCATAGCGTGGTCAGCGGCGAATGACCGCCTGGAGCCAGCTGCAGACGTTCCCTCTCGTCCAAAAAGCGGGCTTGAACCTCGATCCCAGACTTCCTAAGCGCGCCTCTGGCCCCCTTGCCCCCGCGCCCCGTGTCCAGGCCCTGTGAGGACGACTAGGTCGCGCGCCCCCGCCTAGGTAAATCTCACTCCCCCGGCGCCGATGATGGTGCGCCCACACCATCCGCGGTAGGCGCACGGCAGCCGTAGAGAACGAGCGCCAGGACCATCGCCAAAGCGGCCGTTCCGGCGGCGATTGGCCAGCCAAAGGCCGACACGATCGGGCCGCCAGCGGCCGCCCCCAGGCTGCCGCCGACGAAGTAAATGACCATGTAAATGCTGTTAAGCTGCGCCGGTCGGAGCGGGTCCAGGCGCAGCACGTGGCGCTGGTTTGCGACCTGCGCGCTAAAGAGTCCGACGTCGAAAAGCGCCAGGGCAGCCAAGGTTAGGGGCGCGACACCCAGTCCAGCCGCCGCGGCGAGGGTGCAGGCCACGGCAAGGCTGAGGCCGATCATGACGACCATCTTGCTTCCGAAACGGTCCGCCAGACGTCCGGCCCAGGGCGTTGCGGCCATGCCGGCTAGACCGGCAAGTGAGTAGAGACCGACCATCGTAGGCGGGAGGCTATGGGGCGGCAGGGAGAGGGCGAGCGAAACGCCCACCCAGACCAAGCTGAAGGCGAAGAACCATAGTGCGCCGGCGCCGGCCGCGATCAGCAGCCCCGGATATGTGCGTAGAAGCCGGGGCGAAGATACTAGTCCCGACAACCAGGAGCTTGGGGCGGGTTGAACGGAGCGCGGCAGCAGGGCGCGCCCGACGGCGGCGCAGGCCAGGCAGGCTGCGGCGACGAGAACCAACATGGCTCGCCAGCCGACTGCGTCGGTGAGTCCCCCGCCGAGCATTCGGCCCAGGAGGATGCCAGCGGATATACCCGCAGTCACGGTTCCGAGAGCCCGCCCCTGGCGCTCGGGTGCAGAGTACTTGGCCGCCAGCGTGCTCATCTGCGCGCCGGTGCTCGCGCAGATTCCCGACAACAGGAGGCCCGCCCCGAAGACTTCGACTGAGGGCGCAAGAGCCGACAGGGCCAGAGCACTAGCGAGCGCTACGAGTTGCGCTGGGATCAGGACGTGGGCAGGCGTGCGATCGACAAGCGGGACCAACAGCGCCAACCCCAGCATGTAGCCGATGATCGGCATGCCGGCGGCGGCGCTGGTCGCGGCGAGGGACGCGTTCAGGTCCGCCGCGATCAACGCAAGCTCGGGCTGAACCGTATAGCTCGTCGATGTCGCGACGGCCGCAGCCAAGGCCAGATACAGGATCCTGCCCGTGTCCAGGTTATGCGTGTTCTGATCGTCATAAGATTGGGTCATTGCGCCGATGTAGCGTCTGAGCTGTGCGCGGGCTGGCGCATTCCGGACGTTGATCGGCCGCGGCGCACTAAGACCTGCCGAGCCCTTTCAGGTGACGGCGCGGCCCTCGTTGGGTCCAGCCGCGGCTCAACGGGAATGACCGCCTAGCGCCACTTGCGGACATTTGGCTCTGAACCGAAAGCAGACTCAGCGGCGGCTCGACCTGCCGTTAGCTACAGTCGAGCCCCCGCCATCGCGCGCCAGCGATCAAAACCGCCACCTGAGCTCTGGCCGGGCGGCCAGTACCCTCCAGTCCCGCAGGGCGATGCTCACAGGCCATCGCCTCACCGCCCGCCCCGCCCCGCGCCACTGAAGTCCTTCGGCAAAACCAAGGGAGCTTTTGCCTAACCCCCGACGAATCCGACAACGCGGGCCGGCGCTGCGCTGCATCCGCCGAGCCGCAGGGGAAAGAAGCCGACCTTGAAGCCGTGCGGCGGCAGGTCGGCCAGCTGGGCCATCTGCTGGACAATGAAGACTTCCCGCTCCTGACCGGCGAAATGCCCGTCCCAAATCTCTCCGGGATTTCCGGTGGCGAGAAACGCCCGGCGCATGACGTGGAAAGGACGGTCCCAGCCGAGCGCGTCGGTGCCGAGCACCTTTGCGCCCTGTTCGGCCAAGAACAGGGTCCCCGCGCGGGTCATCCCGGGATAGTGGAAGAAGCGGGGATCGGAGATCGGGAACGCCTCCTGCCCCGTCCGAATCAGCACGGCCCCGCCTCGGGGGATGGGGACGCCAAGCGCGTCAATCGCAGCCTTCAGAGCAGCAACCTCGATACCCGCTCCCGGCGTGCTGCCGCGCAGATCGAGAACTACTCCATCGACGAACAGCTCCTCCAGGGAGATGTCGGTGATGGTCCGCGCCGGCCGTCCCTCCGAGGTCGAGCCGTAGTGCAGTGGGGCGTCGACATGGGTGCCCAGATGGGTGGTGATCCGCAGGCGCTCGTCGCCCCACCCCTCGCCATTCGGCAACTGGTGCTGCTCGCAGCCGAAGAGATTGCACATCACCTTCGCGCCTTCGCCCCAGGGCGTGATCGCCTCGACATCGGGCACTAGGTTGCCCGCCCATCCCCGAAAGGCCTCTGGAATCCGTTCGAGGTCGGCGGGGTCGAGGAAGCGTGTCAGGTCGACAAGTCGCTGTGTGGTCACGTCAGACATCCTGGCTCTCTGATGGGTTCGGTCTAACCGCCCCCTAGGGAATGAATTCGACGGCGGGGGCGATCTCGCCGCGGCACTGGCCAAAGCCGATCGAGGCGAAGCCTTCCCGCTCCGCCCGCGCGCTCAGCCAGATCTCGTCGCCGTCCTCAAGCCACAGCCGCCGTTCTCCGTTGGCGAGCTCAAAGGCCGCCCGTCCGCCGGTGATCTCGGCCAGGCATGCAGCGCTCTCAAGCGGCTCGCCCGACAAGGTGCCGCTGGACAGCAGGTCGCCCGTCTCAAGATTGCAGCCGCCGATGGCGTGGTGGGTGATCATCTGCTCGAAGCTCCAGGCGCTCGCGTCGAAGGAGGTGTCGCTCAGCAGGACCGGCGCATCGCCGACCTTGCGCATCGCCGCCGTCCGCAGCCGCGCCTGGAGACGAAGCGCCAGGCCGCCGTCCACCCCGTCCGCCTCGGCCAGGTGCGGCGGCGGGTTCGGGGCGTCCGCCGGCCGCGCCGGCAGCGGCTGGCGGAACGGGGCCATCGCCTCGGAGGTCACCACCCAGGGCGATACGGTTGTGCGGAAGGCCTTGGCCTGGAACGGACCTAGCACGCTCTCCCAGACCTGGACGTCGCGGGCCGACCAGTCATTGAGCACGCAGTAGCCGAAGATCTGCCGCCGCGCCTGCGACAGATGGATGGGCTGGCCCAGGACGTTGCCAAGCCCGATATAGCAGGCGAACTCGAGCTCGAAATCCAGCGCCCGGGCGGGTCCGAAGCCGGCGCGGCCGCCCTTGACGGCGTACTGGCCAAGGGGTCGCTCGACCTTCTGGCCGGAGGCCACGATCGAGGACGCGCGGCTGTTGTAGCCGATCGGCAGCGTCCAGAAACAGGGCGGCAGAACCCCCTGCGCGCGCCCGGGACGCGCGGCGGCGATGTGAGGAGCCGAGGTCATGAAGTCCGTGAAGGCGCCGATCCGGGCCGGCAACAGCACCGTGCTTTCGGCCTGCGATGCAAGGCAGGCCTGCGCGCGCGCGCGATCGGCCGAGCCTTCCGCGAGCAGGGCCTGAAGGGCGCCGCGCAGCTCGGAGAGAACGCCACCCTCCATCGCCATCAGGCGGTTGAGCTGCGGTTCCGCCGCCGCCGCGGCGGCGTCCCGCACGCCAGGTCCGGCCTGCTCGAACAGACCCGCTTCGATCGCCGCTCGTATATCGAGAATCTGATCGCCGATCGCCACACCGCCGCGCGGTGTCTCTCCGCGCCGGGTGAACACCCCGTGCGGCAGGTTCTGGATCGGGAAGTCGGTGTCCGCGGAGTTGGCCGAGGCGACCCAGCTCTTGAGACGCGGGTCGTGTGTGGCGTTGATGGTCATGTCTTTCCTCAGGCTCGGCCAAGGCCGGGCCGCAAAACGGGCGCTGAAGGGCGGTCGGGCCTCGCTTCAGAGCGGCGGCAGCGCGCCGCCTTCTCCGGTCGCGACAGCATCGACGCGGCGGCGGCCATCGGCCTCCGGCCAGGCGAGGATGAACACCTCGACCCCGACCTTGATGTTCTCGCGGCCCTCGTTGTTGATCAGCACCACCGGCACGCCTTTTGGCGCGACGATCCTCCGCTTGCCGCCCGCATAGCTCAGCTCGAAGGTCTTGCCCTGAGGGGTGTCGCTCAGCGGGCCGATGTCGCCCTGGGTCATCGTCGAGCCCGGTGGTCGGTCCCAGGGCTGCTGGCCCTCGCCCATCCGCACGCCCGGCAGGAACATGTGCACCTCGCGGGCCAGGCCGTAGCCCTCGGGCTGGGGTTGCTCGATCACCCCGACGAAGCGGCCGGGTTGCACGTCCTCCAGCCGGATCGGCCGCATCACCTGCACGCTCCACTCCGGCGCCAGCCGCATGTCCAGACGCTTGCCCGGCGCGACCTCCACCGAGATCGAGCTCTCCGTCAGCTCCACCAGCCTGCCGCGGACGTTCTCAGGCGGCGCCTGGGCAGCGGCTCCGCTCGCGGCCGCCAGGGCGGCCGCAGCAGCGGCGGCGATCTCCGTCATGATCCTGCTCCTTCTCATGGCTGCACCACGCGCAGCTTGCTGACCGGATAGCGGTTGAAGCTCTCGTAGCCGGTCTCGGTGATCACCCCCGAGGAGCCGACCCACAGCCCCTTGGGCTGCCCCGGCACGCTGACCCAGGCCTGCACCGTCAGGGTCTGGCGAGGGCGCAGTGCGACATCCAGGAACGGCCGGGTGAACGGCTCGCTCAGACTGGTGGCCATCGCCCCCATCTGCGGGGCGTGGTTCATTGCGCTCCAGCCGCCGACCAGCACGTTGGCGGGCTGCTCGAAGCCGGCCGCGGCGATAGGGGCGAGGAACGCGTTGACCGCACGTCCGGTCGCGCCGGGCTTCAGGCCGGCGACCAGGTCGTCGTGAACGCGGGCGGCCACCTCGAACAGCCGCCGGTACTCCGGCGTCGGCTCGCCGACGAAGTAGCTGCCCCAGATCTTGGCCCAGTAGTTCCCGTGCCCCAGGCAGAGCTCCGTCATCATCAATGAGCCCGGCGCGATCGGAGCATCGGTCGGATAGAAGTCCGGATAGAAGCCCTGCGGATTGCTCATCGAGATCGCCCCGATGTGACCGAACGGATAGGTCGCCCCGTTCTGCGCCGCCAGGACGTCCATGGCCCGGCGGATGGCCCGAGGCGTGGTCCCTGCCCTTGTCTGGGCGAACACCTCCTCGTGGGCCCGGTCGGTCAGGGCCCCGGCCGCCCGCATGACCGCCAGCTCTTCGTCGCTCTTGATCAGCCGCAGATCGTCGAGCCAGGGCGTGGCGTTCTCGAAGCGAACGCCCTCCAGCCCGGCGGCGAGCCGGTCGCGCCCCTCGGCGAACAGGGTCGGGCCGCTGTGCGCCACGGCCCCTGGCCCGACCAGTCCAAGCCGCCGGTAGCCCTTGGCCTTGATCTCGTTGATCGCGCCGCCCAGGGCGTCGCCCCAACGGATGTCCTCCACCGACGAAATCGCCCGTGCATTGGGGATGTGGTAAGGCACGGCGAGGAACAGGATCAGGCCGCCGTCCGCCGGGACCAGCAAGTAGGTCTCCACCACCGCGGCGTAGCGCGCCAGGTACTGCAGGTTCACCTGGCCCGGGCTGTTGCCGATGCCGGTGTGGCCATAGATCAGCACCGCCTCCAACCCGCGCCGGCCCATCTCCTCGCGCACCCGCGCCACCCGCCCGGCCATCTCGGCGTCCGAGAAGATCGGGAAGGCGTCGTTGCCTGAGGTGGGCGGCGGGTTCAGGACCCCCGCCGCCGCCGTACCGGCGAGCAGGCTCGCGCCGCCGGTGATCATCGCGCCGCGACGGGTCATCCGCATTCGCCGCCCCGAGCCAGATCCGAGCGTCCCATCAGAAGCGCCCCGTCAGCTCGACGCCGTACTGGCGCGGCATGCCCCAACTCACGAACCGCGCCCCGAGATTGTCGGACACGCCCATGGTCGACAGGTAGCCTTCGTCGGTGACGTTGGTGACGTAGGCCCGCGCGCTCAGCCGCTCATCCAGGCTGCGCCACATGACGCTCAGATTGAGCCGTCCGTATCCCTCCTGGCTGTCCTGAGGCAGGTTGAACTCCCGCAGATAGATCCGGGAGGTCATGTAGAGCTCGCCCCGCGCGGTCAGGGTTCCGAAGCTCAGCGGCGAGGTGGCGTACTGCACCCCGATATTGCCTGAGGCCTTGGGCGAGTAGTTGAGATAGTTGCCCTCCAGGTCCTGCATGCCGAGCGCCGGGGCCAGGGAGTCGGTGTTGCGGAACTCGCCATAGGTCGACTTCAGGAAGGCGGCGTTGGCGTTGAAGGTCCAGTGCTCGTCCGGCGACCAGGCGCTCTCCAGCTCCAGTCCGACCACAGTCGCTTCGGGCGCGTTGACGATCAACGACGACAGGCCGCTGATCTGTGTGATCTGGAAGTCCTGGTAGTCGTAGTAGAAGGCCGTGGCGTTGAGGATCAGCCGCCCGTCCATCAGCTGGGTTCGAAGGCCCCCCTCATAGGCCAGCAGCTTCTCGGGCTGGTAGCTGTTGCCGCAGCTCGACTGATTGAGCCCGCCTGACTTGTAGCCCTTGGAGATGGTGAAGTAGGCCGATTTCCGGTCCTCGTCGTCGAGGTCGTACTGCACCCCGCCGCGCGGCGTGAAGGCCTCGAACTCCAAGGGAACGTGGCGGTTCAGGCAGCTGGTGAACACAGGGAATACGCCGATCGGCGTGCTCAGCGGACCGTTCTGGTTGGTCTGGAAGTTGTCCTGCTCCTCACGCGAATACCGCGCGCCGGCGATGATCCGCAGCCGGTCGGTGACATTGTAGGTGCCGTCCGCGAACCCCGCATAGGCGACCGTTCGATAGGGCACGCCCTGGGTGATCAACCTCGCGCCCGGCAGCAACTGCGAGCGCAGCGCCGGCACGTTCAGGCCCAGCGGGAAGCTGTAGCGGGCCTGGTTGCTGAGCTTGTCATCCATCAGATAGAGGCCGGCCAACCAGTCGAGTTCGCCGGTCGTGCCCGAGAGGTTGAACTCCTGGGTGAAGGTCCGCGACTTGTACCAGTTGCTCAGCGGCGTCGCGTCGAGGTTGGTGCCGTCGGCGTCGAAGCTGTTGGTGTAGTCGAACCAGTAGTACCCGGTGATGGAGCGCAAGGTCGCCTCGCCGATGTCCCAGCTCAGGGTCGCGGTGGCGCCGTAGGCGGTCGCGTCTCGCTCGCTCGGGCGGTTGGCGCTGGTGCGGTTCGGTTCCAGGGGCACAATGGCGCCCGCCAGATACGGATTGTTGGCCACCGCCAGCGCTGTCGGCTGGTTGTGCAGGACGATGTAGTCGCCAGCCCCCTCGGTGTGCGCGCCCCAGACCACCAGGTCGAGCATGCCCTCTTCGGTGATGTCGAACTGGGTGCGGATACGGCCGGAAAGGGTCTTGGCGGCGCCGATGTCGGGATTGCCCGGCACGACGTTTTCGACGAAGCCCTCGCCGATATCGCGGTAGTCGAGCGACACACGGGTTCGCACCCGCTCGCCCAGCGGAAGGTCGACCGCTCCCTGCAGCCGAAGCTCGTCATAGGCGCCGTATGCGGCCTGGCCATAGCCTTCGAACTGCGACCCGGGCGCCCGGGTCACGAAGTTCACCGCCCCGGCGGTGGCGTTGCGTCCGTACAGCGTGCCTTGCGGCCCGCGAAGCACTTCGATGCGCTCCAGATCGTACTGCGGCAGCGCCACCAGATGCGGGCGCGACAGGTAGACGCCGTCGACATGGGTGGCGACCCCGGGCTGGCCGACGCTCTGACCAACGCCGCGGATGAAGATGATGGTGCTTGAAGCCGAGGTGCCGGCCTGGAAGTTGGGGATCTGGAACTGCAGGTCCTGGACCGTGCGCACGCCGCGCTGGGCGATCGCCTCGGCGCCGATCGCTGACACCGCCCCGGCCACGTCCTGGATCGATTCCTCACGCTTCTGGGCGGTGACGATCAACTCCTCGACCATCGCACCGCCGCCCTGGGCCAGCGCCCCGCCCGCATTGCTCAACAAAGCCAGCGCAGTCGAGCCGGCCAACAGACCCCTCAGCCTCATCATCGTTTCCCCCTGGATTTTCCCGCCCCGATCGCGTCGGAACTTACATTTTGGTGAATCTTTTTCTATCGAATGTTAGAACCTGTCAATGCGCCATGGCCAAGTCGGTTGACGGTGATAGGAAGGGTCATGGGCAAGCCGCCGAGCGCCGCAGCTTCTGAGAGGTCCGTCAGGGACGACGGGCGTCGTGAACGGGTGCTCGAGGAAGCCGCGCGCCTGCTCAACGAAACCGGCGTGACCGGCGACCTTCTCGAACAGTTGGCCTCGGGACTCGGCCTGACGCGCGCGGCGCTCTACGGCTATGTCGAGGACCGTCAGGATCTCGTCTTCCGCTGCTACATGCGCTCCTGCGGGATCATGGAGTCTCGCCTGGACGGAGCGCAGGGAGCAGGTTCCGACCCCTTCGAGATCCTCGGCGACTTCGTCCGGCGCGTCCTCGACCCAACCCTGCCGCAGATCACTGCGCTCAGCGAGATCGGCTATCTGAGGCCGTCGGACGCGGCCGAGGTCCTCTCCCGCGCGGGCCGGATCGAAACCAGGTTGGTCGAGATCCTCCAGGCCGGCGTCGAGCACGGCCAGGTGCGCAAGGAGGTCGACCTGCTGATCGCCGCGCGCGCGATCCTCAGCTTGGTCTTCTGGCTCAAGCTCGGCCCGCGATGGCTGTCGGAGGAAGCACGCCTGTCGGGCGAGCGGTTGCTCAGGGCGGCCAGCCTGCTGATCCTGGACGGCCTAGCCGCAGCTCCCTCCTTGCGTCTCCCCGCCCCTCTCGACCTTACCGGGCTGACGCCGCAGATGACCGAGGCCTTCGACAGGCGCTCGCTTGCCGAGGCTCGGCGGGACGCGATCCTCGCCACGGCCTCGCGGCTGTTCAACCAGCGCGGCCTGGAAGCGACGTCCATCGACGACATCGCCCGGGCGGTCGGGACCTCCAAGCGAACGATCCTCAATCACTTCCAGGACAAGCTCAGCCTGATCTCGGCGACCCAGCTGCGCGGCTACACGATTTTCTGCGCCATCGCCGAGAAGGCGCGCGCGAGCGGCCGTTCCGCGGCCGAGGCGATGGCGGCCGGTGTTCACGCGGGCGTCATGGCCAGCCTGCTGCCCGCCATCTCGCCGCTACGGGTGTTCTCCGGCCTGCCCGACCTGACCGCCGAGCAGCGCAAGGCTGGCCGGCAAGCCTCCCTGAGGCTGCAGGCCGCCTATCAGGACCTCTTCGAGGAGGGGTTGCGGGACGGCACGCTTCGAGCCGTCGACAACCGCACCACGATGCTGGCTCTGGCGGGGGCATCGGCCTGGGTCGGCAGCGCGGCCCCTGACCGGCTCGAACCGGCCGCCAAGGCGCGACTCGCCGACCAGCTCACCGATCTCATGATGCTGGGACTTCGCACGCGCCGCTCCTGAACAGGTGTCAGGCCGGGACAGGGCGCAACAAGGCCTTCCTCACTGCCGGGTTCAAACGTTGCACTAGGGACCTAGGCTCGATCCCAAAAGCAGTCGTTTGTTGAACGCCCTAGGGATGCTGAGCGGCGGAAGGAGGTACCGTGACGTCCAAGACACCACGGTCGAGACACGCAGTTCCCTTCACTCCCATCCAGGCGAGGTCTTTTCCCCCCGCTTCGCAGGCTTCCTTGGTTGCGAAGGTTCCGATCACGATGATCTGAAACTCGTTGCCGAAGAACGTGCGACCCACGAGAATCCACCGGTGGCCATCCTCGGCCTTGGCGGCCGAAACCGAGAATAGAACGAGCATTACTGCAATCAGGATTCTCATACATCTTCCTCGCGCTTGGAGCAGTTGGGTGCCTGGGGCATGCGATTCAGTCAAACAATGAAGGCGCGTTTCCAGGCTTCTACGTTGACCCGCCCGCGCCACTCAGACGCTCTTGAAGTCTGGATTTCGGCCGACCGAGGGCTTTGGTCGCCAATGCGCCAGAAGCAGACATTCCATCTTGTGCGCAAAGCGGACCTACGGTCCGCTCCGGTGCCGGCCGGCCTCCCTCGGGCGTGCGTGCGGCTAGCATGTGATCGCCCATCGACGAGCAGCTAGCGTCGGCGCATTGGAGCAGGCCTTCCCCTTGCAAGCCTTACTCAATTCAAAGTCGTTGCAACGCCGTCAACGTCCGCGCTTACCCGGGCGTTGCGTCAACGCAGAGGCGGCCGCGCTCTTCGCCGCCTTCGAAGCCGAAGCGCTTCGGAGCGTCGCCGAGGCCTTCGAGGCTGCGGCGGCGCTGGTGACCTCTTTGCCGCCCCGTTGGGTCAAAGCAGACCCCGCGGCGCTCTTCGCAGCGGCCGACGCCTTCGGGTTGCTCAGCGTACGCGCTGCCGCTGACGCAGCGGCGCGACCGGTTTGTTCGGCTTTCGCCATGACAACACCTTCCAGATCAAAGCAAGAACGTGGGTGAAAAAACAAGCGTTGCAAGAGCGTGGCTAACGGGGCAGGCATCAACCAATTGAGAGCTCGGTAAAGCCGGGATTGAAACGACGCAGGGCCTGACCTTTGACGCACTGGCGTCCAGCGATGTCCCTCAGCGTCAGGTCGATGACCTCCATCGATGGACCCCCGTTTAGCCGCCGCACGACCTCCATGAGCGACATCGTCGCGGCGACAACGCCCACGAAGGGAGCGCCTACCGTCCGAGACGCGATCTCAAGTAGCCCACATGAATCGACGCCTTGCTCAGAAAGCTCCTGGTATGCGTTGCTGGAAGTAAGTCGCTGAGCGTCCTCGCTGCTGGAACCCGTGACACCTCCCCAGCGATCCCGGGCCGTCATCGTCCCGGGGTACGTCTGGATCCGCATCGCGAGGAATTCTTGCGGACCCGCGCCGAGGCCGGCATCCACGACTAGGTCGAAGCCTGCGTCCTCGAGTGTCGCGCGCGCCTCGGCGTTGTCGACCCCGCAGAAGAGCACCCGTGGATCGCCATCGTCGAGTGCCACATCGCCCGCGAAGCGGCGCTCTACCAGGCGCACCCCAAAGCCACGCGCCTCGGCCCAGGACATCATCTCACGCGTCTTCAGGACTCCTTCGCGGCCAGGGCGGGTAAGCACCGAGGTGCTGTCGTTCGCGGCGGCCAGCAGGTCGAAGTCTTGGAGCGTCAGCTCGACTTTTGACGGATCGTCGAACGGCATAAGGCCGAGAACCCACAGGAAGGCTTGACCCAGGTGGCCGAGGCCAAGCACCCACAGCTTCGATGGCGCGACCCAGGTCTCCGGCCCAGCGGCCTCGCGCCAAGGCGATTGCGGATTCCAGAGAGACAGCCCGACCTCGCGCTCCGTCGCCATCGGGTTGCCGCGCAGCTTCTGAAAGACCTCGGCGACCGCGAGCGCGCCCGCCAAGACGGCGGCCGGCGTATCATTCTTGCCTTCAGCCAGACGGCCCGCCTCGCCAGCAGGGAAAACACCGCCGCGCCAGTCGCCGAACGTCACTTGTAGGCTACCCGTAGGGGCATCATCGCCCAGCCAGATCACCGGTGCCCCTTGATCCGCCTCCGGCGCGTGCGTGCCGCCCAAGGCGCAGACCGCGTCGACGAGCGTCAAGCCTAGTCCAGGCAATTGGACCAGCAGCGGAACCTGGAGGTCGCCAACCACCCTAATGCCGCCCAGGAGGGCCCGGCGCGCAGTGTTGACCATGGTGAGCAAGGCCGCCTGTCCAGCCTGGGTGTACGCGGCGCCTCCGCCAACGCCGATCGAAACTCGATAGCTCTCGAAGAGGGCGTAGGCGGCTTCCACCGTTTCGGCCTCGCCGGTGTCCAACGCCATTTTGACGCCGCGGTGCAGGGTGTCGGGGCGGATATCGGAATTGTTCATCAGGCGAAGGTCCCCGTGTTGAGGATGCGGCGGGCGCGCCAGCCGCTCAGGTTGGTCCAGGTGTGCGCCCCCTCGTAGCGGTAGACGCCCGTCCGGTGGCGCCAGACTGGATCGCTGGCGAAGCGCTCGACGATGAGCGCCAGGTGACCCGGCCGGGCGACCATCGGATTGCGGCGGTCAGCTTCGCTCTGAAAGGAGTCTCCGAGATGGGTGTGCACGTCGGCAAGGACCTGCAGACCATGGGCCCGGCAAAGACCCCAGAGGCGCTCGAAGGCGTCGGCGTACAGGATGCAGACGCCGCTGCCGTACGCGTTCGGTTCCAGGTCGTCGTAGAAGATGGCCGTCTGGAAGACGCGGCGATTGCCTTCGCGGTGCCCGAGCAGAAAGGCCCCACTCTCGGTCCGCCCGCCACCACGGCGGCGGAGCTCCGACAGCAGGCCCAGCCATTGGCCCCGAGGAATGATGAGTTGGTCAGCCACCGCGCGCGCCCGTATAGTCACAGCTGTTGAGAAGCTCATGGAGGGCTTCCAGATAGAGCTGGATGCCCTTTTCCTGCCTCCAGATCTGGCCCGGATGTTCCGTTCTCCAGTTGTCGTGGCCCGGGAAACTGTTGCGGTCGCACGGCAAGTACAGCGCCGTGCCGTTTTGCCAGTCGGTACGGAAGACCGCCGGAACCCGACTGCGACCTGCGGGCCAGCGGTTGAAGGGGAGCGCCGTATCTCGCTCGGTGTCCCAGAGGCGCGCGGTCGGCCCCTGCTGCGGATACCCCGCGCAATCAAAGCGGAAGCCGTAGGCGGCCTGCGCCCCCTCACGCGAGGCTGCCGATACTTCGATTTCGACGATGGGCCAGGTCACGCGGACGACGCGCCAACGACCGAGGTGGACAGCGAGTTGAAACGACCCGCCCTCCACCTCATCGAGGAACGCCTGCTCGTCCGGTTGTCGGAGCAGCGGAGCGTTCATGCTTAGCCCTCGACGCGCTTGATCGGCACGAGCGTGAAGTTCGCATCGCAGCGGCCCGAGACCAGGGCACCGATCTGTACGTCCGGATCCGGACGGTCCGTCGTATCCGTGATCTGCAGGACGTGCTCGGTCGCGTCGACCGGCGACATCTTCAGCTTGTCGACGTACCAGCGCTTGACCTCATCGACCGTCGTGGACGGTGGGAAGTCGTGGTGCCGCGGGGCCTCGTCGGCGTAGTTCAGAAACGCGCGGATCTTCTTGCAGCGGTGCACGTGGACCCGCGACTTGTCCTCGACGCCCTGGCGAGCCAGCGGCTTCTTGGGGTTCAGCGGGTTTTCGTCGTTGTCGCCGCCGAAGACGAAGGCGTCTTCGACATTCGCGCCCAGGGCCGCAGCGGCGGCGAGGACGGCGGCCGGATCGGCATCGTCCGGGATTTGGATCAGCTCGACCGGCCGGTGGCCTTCGAACTGCAGGAATAGCTTCAGGGTGGACATTTGGGAGGAACCTCTTGCTCAAGGGCGGAACTCGCCGCCTCAGGAGGTTCAAGAGGTCCGGCAGGCTTGACCGGAAATCTGCGGAGAGAATTTTTTAGGCCAGGAGGCCGTTCGACGGACAGATGAAGAAGAACGGGCACGTAGGGCAGTTGCGCCCGTTCGGAACTGGATCGAAGCGCCCTGCGACGATGGCCGAAATAGCGCCGGCGGCTTGGTCGCGCGCCTCTCGCCGCTTGTCTGCAGCAAGGGTCGCTGGAGCCTGGGCCCCGTCGAGCAGCGAGACGTGGGTGAAGGTTGTGGGCATCGCCTCTTCAGCCTCGACCATGATCTGAAGCAGACCATATCTCGCCTTCTTCGACTCCCCGCTCTTCGCGAGCCGCCCCGCCTTCATGCGCTGGATCGAGACCGTCTTGCCGTCGGTCTGCACATGGTCCGCTCGGGCCTTCACGACAACGCCCTCGATCGTCATCGTACGTTCGGTCGCCAGGGGCTGCCCCGTCATCACTGACTTCGCATGGGTCAGCATGCGTTCGGCCGTCCCGCGATAATGGATCGCCGCGGGATGATGAGTTGGACCGCGCTTCTCCCACGTTTCGTCTAGATGCGACTTCACCTCCCCGGCTCCGTCGCGCAACCATACCAGGCCCGACCGCACGACGTCGTGGAAGCGGAGGTAGGGCGTCTCGGCAAGTCGCCGCGAGAGGCCTAAGGCCTCACCGTAGTAGTAGCGTCTCGGGCACGTCAGGTAATCTTCCAGGACCGTGACACTAACCCCTGAGGCAAGTGGGTGAGCGGCAGCCTGCTGCACATGACCTGGCGCGCCTGCCCCGGCGTCGGACCAATGCGACATCGGTTCGCCGCCCGGGGCTAGGACCGGAGCGATCGGTTCTAGGATCTTGGATGGCCCCGGTCGCGACCAGCCGCCATAGCGCTTGGCGCGCGAAATGATCAACCGGCCTTTGGCACGCGAGAGGCCCACAAACATCAGGCTCTCTTCCTCTGCCTGCGGCGTCATCAGCACGTCCGATTTCAGAAGCCCGGGAGGCAACGGACAGGGATCGCCGCGTGGGTTGGGCGGGAAGAGCGACGCGCTGACCGAAGGTACATAGACCGTTGGGTATTCGAGGCCCTTCGAAGCATGCACCGTCATCAGCTGGACGGCGTCGATGTCGTTAGCGCCAGCGGGAAGGCGGCGCAGCTCCTTCTCCTCGTCCAGTACTTCGAGGCGCCGGACGTGATCCAGAAACGCCCGCTTCGGATCGCGGGCGCCGCGGGCCCGGTAGGTGAATGCGAGCGACAAGAGCTGGTAGGCCGCGAGGCGGCGTTGCTGAGCCGCGACCGCATCTCCCGCAAACGGTGTGGCGTAGACAGCCCCCGCAGCGCCGAAAAGGTGGCCTGCGATCACCTCGTACGGTTTCGTCATGAAGTCGATGCCGGCGAGGTCATTCGCCAGCCGCTGCAGGCCCGCGCGGCCATTTTCGGAAAGCG
This sequence comes from Phenylobacterium sp. LjRoot97, assembly GCF_964254345.1. Classification (NCBI taxonomy): domain Bacteria; kingdom Pseudomonadati; phylum Pseudomonadota; class Alphaproteobacteria; order Caulobacterales; family Caulobacteraceae; genus Phenylobacterium; species Phenylobacterium sp. LjRoot97. The sequence continues at coordinate 96,691 of NZ_CAXUTH020000002.1, read as the reverse complement.
CTGCGTCTCCGAGCCGGCGGAGTGCGGCCATCATCGTGATGTCGGCTTCCTCTCGGAGCCTGAACATCTCCAGGATGTCGGGAACTGGCGTCGCATACCGTGGAAGCTGCGCAAATCGTAGGAGCCCAACGCCATCGCGCTCGGCTGTCAGGGACACGAGGGACAGTAGGTCCCGCACTTCAGGTCGCTCGAAGAAGTCGCCGAAATATAGGGCTGGGACGCCGGCCCGCTCGAGGTGGGCGGCGATCGTGCTGAGGACGCCATGCGTGCGGGTCAAAATCGCGTGGCTTCGGTATGACGCTGAGGCAGAGGTTCGAGCGATGATGTCCCGCGCGATACCCTCGGCTTCCGCCTCCCTTGTCTCCGCGACGCGGTACAGAAGCTCGCCGGTCGACGGACCATGGTGCGGGTGCAGAGGCCTTTCCGAGGCGTGCTTGGCGGCGACCATACCGCGACCATATCTGTCGAACAGCGACACAATCTGCCCGCCAGACCGGTAGTTCACCTCGAGGTCGAACGTCTGCGTGCCAGGGTTAGTCTCGGTGAACCGGCTCATGTTGAGCGGCGACGCGCCCCTGAAACGGTAGATCGATTGGCGGACGTCGCCGACCACCCACGGGCCCGTCTCAGGATCGGCAAGGAGCTTGAGCAGCTCGCCGCTGGCGGCGTTCATGTCCTGGTACTCGTCGACCAGGATGTGCCGGTATTTGGCCCTTATTTCCACCGCCACTTCGGGGTGGCCCGTCAGCAGCTCGACGGACCGCATAATCAGGTCGCCGAAATCAACGCAACCCTTCGCGCGCAGCGCCTCATCGTAAACCCTGTAGATGCGCGCGACCTCGAGAGCCTTCGCCTTGTCCTCACCCTCAGGCATGGCGTTCGCGGCGTCGAAGTAGCGGGCGGGGGTGCAGAGTTCGTCCTTCGCGCGCGAGATCGCGCCGAGAACGTCCTTCAGGCCGCGTAAGGGCTCTAGCAGATTGAAATAGTGGTCTAGCTCGAGCCGCTCGAACTCCTCCTCCAAGAGAAACAGCGATTCTGCGCGGTCCACGAGGATCGGCGCTGCCGGAAGTCCAATGCGGGAACCATGAACCCGCAGAACCTCCTGACCAAATGCGTGGAAGGTGCTGCACCAGACCTCAGTCGCTTCGGGGCCGATTTCCTGGCGTAGCCGCTTCGCGAGATCCTCCGCGGAAGCGTTGGAATAGGTCAGCGCAAGAATTGAGGCCGCTGGCTGCGATTTGACGGCGATAAGCCAGGCGGCGCGAGCAACGAGGGTGCGCGTCTTTCCCGTTCCAGGCCCTGCCCGCACCTGCACTGGCCCGAAGTTCGCTTCCGCCGCAGCCCGCTGGCTAGGGTCCAGATTCGGCGCGGGACCGTTCGGTTTGGCAGGGGCTTCCTCCGGTAGCAGAAGCGCGTCCGCCATCTGCTGCCGAACGAGCGCGACGCTGACGCCGATGTTCTTGGCGATGGCCTCGGCCGATAGGCGATCCTTCAGACACGCGTCCCGGAGCCGATCTCGGGGGAGCAGGAACTCCCGGCCAAAAACATTCGCTTGGGCTTCGCGCCGCTGCTTGGGGCTATACGCGTCGCTGTCGCCGACGGCGGACGGCTCCGGCTCTGCCGCGGTCACGGGATCAAAGTCGTGATCGTGACAGGCGTCCCTGGGGTGGTGGAGCTTGTGGTGGCCGAACTCGTGCGAGATATGGAAGGCTCGATCCTCCGCGCTCAGGCCGAGCGAGACGAGGATCTTTCTTTGATCGGGATCGTACGAGGCCTCGCAGTTGTCGAGCAGTACGTCGCCGGCCGGAAGATCCATGACCTTCACGCCGCTTGACGCGCTCGCCGCAGACAACAGGGTTGCGGCCGGCACGAGACCGGCCTCCGGGTTGAGCTCGGCGTGCCAGGCTCGCGCCTGCGCGCGAAGTTCGGACCAAGCGCTCATACCTTCGGGTGATCCTTGTCGGCGATCAGGCCGAGCCAAAACGCCTTAAGCTCGTCGGACAATGTGGAACCCCGGATCGCCTCTTCGAATGTTTCGGTCTCAATTCGGATCGGACCCTTTGCCTTTCGCAAATTGCCCCTCGATGAAGGAATTGGCGGCCCCGTTGCGCTTGCGATGATGTGAGCTGGAGGAATCTCAGCTTCCAAACCAAGCCTGTCGTACACTTCAATCGGCACCGCGCCGTGAATGCGATGAAGGTCGAATTTCATCAGCAGCGGGGGGTTCAACCCCACTTTGACCGCCACCTCATCCAGATCGCGGCCGCGGTCCTGGATTATTCGAGAAAGGCGCTTCGACTGGCTAGCGCTCTGCGAAGCCGATGCTTGGCGGGCCTGAAAGTTGTGTTCCAGGACACGGCTCACGCCGATGTTCACAAAATGCTCCTCAGTCGCACCAACCGCTTCAGGCTCCGCTTCAAGCGCAGTCTGAACGGCGAGGGTCGCGAAGAAGGCTTCGAGCTCATCGCGGAACTGCGGGTACTCGGCGATCGCGATCGCCAGGTTGGCGTTCGTCGGCTCGACGCCTTCCACGATGAGGTCGAGGATCACGTCGTCTGCCGTGGATTGATCCATACGGCTCATGACTCTGCTCCATGCGCGGCTTCGCGCATCTGTTCGATTGCGTTGTTTATCCAGTTTCGAATTTGCCGCGCGCTCTTTCCGTACCTCTCGCAGAGAGTCGGCGCCCCAGGCGGCCCATTCTTAAGGGGCCAGTCGTATAGCCTCATCAGGATGAAGGCCTCACGATGCCGGAGGTCGGTGATCGCGTCCAAATAGCGCCAGACCCCGCCTTGTGCCGCGGCCTCCTGCTCAAGAAGGTGGGCAGCCGGGTCGAGGCCTTCGGACGCCAGACGATCGACCGTGGGCGTGTAGTTGCCGTCTTCATCCCGGTCTGAGGTGGAGAACGCGCTCGCCTTCGGCCTCGACTTACCGGTGACGGCATACGTCACCTGCTTGATGACGGTGACAGCATCGATCTCCAAGTACTCGGAGGTCGGCGTCGGGACAGCCTGCATCAGCAGGTCGCCGAGCTTCTCCGCTACTTTGATTTGAATCTCTTCGGTGTCGGCGACCCCGAACCCGCGCGAGCTACGATCCACCACGGGCTTTGCCTTTTCCAGGAATGCCATCGTCAGTTTCCCGAGGACAGCCTGGTCATTGTCGCGACCACGCAGCCGGATCAGATGAACGAGGGTCTCAAGACGCCACTCGCGGGCGGACCAAGTAGAGATCGGAAGCTTCAGCGCTTCCGCGATCTGAGCCTCAACCTCCCGGTGGCGAGTGTAGGGCTCGCCGGTCTTTCTAACGCAGGTCAGCGGGGCCGCTCCGGGCGGCTCCTCCTCCTGGGTTTTGGTTGGAGAACGTGGGCTCATGCATCGACCAAGACCGCGGACCGCCACGACCGGAAATCGGGCGGGAAAACTTTTTCGCGATTCCCTTGTGAGACCCCCCGCTACCATTTGCAAGGGTGGAGCGGGCAGGCGCAACCGAACCGGTCAGGTGAAAGGCCTGGTTCGGCCCGGCTTAGTGGACGGCTTAGAACGTGGACCTTCGCGACGTCAGCCAAGAGCCCGATGCTGACGACCTAGCGCCGCCACGAAGCAGACGTATTGAAGGTCCGCTACGAGCCCATTCCGGACCTAGCCGGCAACGCTCCGAAGGTCGTCCAGCTTCCGGCGGCAGGCCACCTCGACCAGACCGCGCAGCACCTCGACCCGGGCCAACAACCAATCGAGCTCAGCGCTGGTGATCTGGTAACTCGGCGAATACCGCGCCTCGACATACGCCCGCCGCAGCTGCTCAAAACAGCGCTGCTCGAACCGCGTCGCCCGTGGCCAAGCCTCGATCAGGTCCGGAGCTAGCCGCTCCGCCTGCGATCGCAGGAAACTCAGCCGATGGGATTTCGGCGCGTATAGCGTCGCTACCAAAAGAAGGCAGACGTAAAGCCGTTCGGCTGTTTGATGGAGGTCGAACGCGGCATCCTTGAGAAATCCCCGCGAGATTGCGAAGCCCGCGATCTCGAGGCGCTGCTCTGCACTCCCGAACCACTCCGTGAAGTACCCCTCAGCCTCCTCCAGCGCCGCCTGCGGCGTCAGCGGCTCGGGCTTCACGAACTCAAACCCCTCGGCCTCGTAGAGCGCGATCCCGTCGCGCAGCACATCGAGGAAGAACGGGCGGCCCTTCCGCAGCTGGGCGTTCACGTCGGCCAGGCTGTGCACGATGAAGTTCACCGGCGCCGACAGGCGCTTGGCGACCAGGCGCTCGCGCATCAGCTGATCGTCGGCCGCCGCCCAGTACTCGACCACGTCGGTGAGGGCCTCATGGTCGACGACCACCAGCAGGTCGTAGTCGGAATAGTAGCCACCGACGGGATCGGCCACCCAATCTCCGCGGGCGTAAGAGCCGAACAGGATCACCTTCAGGATGCGGCCGTTCTTCAGGTGTGCATGGCTGCGGCCGGCCTTTGCCGCCTCGAACCCGTCGAACAGGATCTGCAGCACGCGCCCCAGCTCCGCGCGCTTGCCCTCCGGCAGATGATCCAGATCCCTCCGCATGTCCCTGTCTCGCGTCTCTACCCCTGATTGGCAAGGTGAAGGTCTGCTCGCCTCTCCGTGAGGTCCGACGGGCTAGCGCTCGATGGCGGGTCCCTGCCCACGCACTAGCCGCATGACCCGGTTCATCGCCGTGCGCTGAGCCTCCGGCGCATGGGCCCGAAGCACCCCGGCCACCCGCCGATCAACCTCCCTCACCGCCTGCCCAATGCCGGCACGAAGCTGCGAGGGCGCGACAAGGCGCTCATGACCAAGTTCCCGAGCCACCAACAGGCGCACACGCGTACGCGCCACACCCTCGATGCGCCGGTCGGCGCGTTTGATTTTCCGCTCCAGCGTCCGTGCCGCGCGCCGAGCCTCTTCCGCAGCCTGTCGGCCAGGTGCGAGCCGGCCGGCGACATAGGCCCGCCCATCGTCAGACTTCAGCCATTGCTGGCGCACCGCATAGGCGGCGCTCGCCCGCTCATAGTCGCTGCGCGCCCGCTCCAGCCGGTTCAGTTCAGCATGCCGCGCCCAGATCATCCGCGCCGGATCGCTTACCCAACGGGCCAAGCTTTCGCGCCGCATCCGTCCGGCGGCGATCTGCGCCTCGCTCCGCCGCAGTCTGTGCCTGGCGGCCAATCTGCGGCGCGCAGTGTCGCCGATTACTTCACGCGCCACCTCAGCGCCTCGGAGGACCTGGGGCGAGACGGCCTTCTCGCTCTCCCGAACCCATCCGTCGCGTTCGCGCACCATGGTCTGATGGATCGCCTCGAACTCCCGGATGACGGCGTCGATCGGATAGGCCTGGCGCGGATGGGAGGCCGCCAACCGGTCCTCCAGGTCGCGCACCGCCTTCGGGGCCGTCTCCCGCTCCTCGTTGCGATCGCGGACGCGTCGGTTGGTGTCGCCGCGATCCGACGACTCCCCGCGGCGCTCCATGCCCGAAGCCGCCGGCCCCAGGTGCACTGTCGGTTCGCGATCGAGCCCCTGGTCGGCCAGGCTCAGATGGCTGACCTGTGGAGCCTCTGGTCCCAGATGCTCCCGCAGATGTTGGTTCTGGACGTCAGCGAACAGCGCTCGCAGCGCCCGGACCGCCTCCGGATTGTCCCAGGCCCGGCCCTTCGGCCCAAAGCCTTCAGGGCCCACCATGCGGGTCGTGACCATGATGTGCGCATGATGATTCCGCGGATCGCCGTGCCCATCCGGACGATGAATGGCGTAATCGGCGATCATGCCCTTGGCCACCAGGCCCTGGGCGATGAAGTCCCTGAGCAGCGCGTGGCGCTGCTCGTCATTGAGCTCGTGAGGTAGCGAGACCAGCACTTCGCGGGCCGTTCTTGAATCAACCCGGCGATCGGCGGCCTCGGCCGCGTTCCAGAGCGCTTGCCGGTCGCCGTAAGCGCCGGGCGCGCCGTCAGGCAGCATGATCCCGGCGACGACGACCCCGCCCTTGGACGCGTAGTCGAACGCCATTTCCAGACGCTCGTCGTGCAGCCGCGAGGCCGAGCGGTAGGCAGCCGCCGCGACGGCCGAGCGGCCCTCCGCGCGCTTTATCGCCTGCACCTCAAGCCGGTACTGCGCCACCGCGCTCCCCTCCCCTTCCATCTTCAGTCCTGGACGCCTTCGGGCGCCGGGATCGCTAAGGGCCTTGGCCCTTGGCTCGTCGTCGCGATCGTTCGCGGCGGCGAGGGTGTCGGGGCTCCGACCGCGGATGTTGGCACAACGTATAACTGCGCCCTTGTCACCCCGACTCTCGCACGGCTATCGTCATCCCCGCCTCCGGTCAAGCCGCAGGCTCCATCCGGAGGTCACATGGCGCAGTCCAGAAGCAGCTCCCCACGCCGCCCCGAGACCGAGGCCCAGCGGGCCCGGCGCATGCAGGCGCTGGCCATCCAGCTCGCCGACCGCGAGCATCGCGCGGCCAGCGCCATCGCCGGTGCGACGGGCGCCCTGCCCCGGTCCCGAGGGCATGTGACCCCGCTGGAGAGCATCCCCGACGAAGCGCGCCGGCTGGAGGTCTGGAAGGCGCGCGTCGAGCGGCTGGAAGCCCTGCTGGAGCGCACCCAGCGTCGGCGAGAGACCCGCGCGAAGATCGTACTGGGCGCAACGCTGCTGGCCGAGGCGCGCGCCGCACCTGATGATCCACTCGCCGCCCGCTTGCTGGAGATCCTCGATCGTCGTGTCGAGCGGCCGAAGGACCGGCTCGCCCTGGCCGAAACGCTCGGTTTGGACCTACATCCCCTCCCGGTTCGCGAGAAGCCGTCCCTCCCCGACTTCGAAGCGATGGCTGTTGAAGCGCTTGCGCGTCTCAAGGGCCCGCGCGGCGAAGGCGCCTAGGCCTTTATCGCGCGTTCGATTTTCTCAATCCGTTGCAGGAAGCCTTCCGCGATAGGCGCGCTCACGGCATCCGGAAAGTCCTTGGGCAACGCGCCCAGCGCGTTGGCCAAGGCCGTAGGCCCCTCCTCGACCAGTCCAGCGAGCAGTTCGAGAGTGGTCACTTCCGACAGGCCAGCTGCGAGCCCCGTCTGCACGAAGTGTCGCGGCGCGACTTCATCGACCCTGTAGCGGCGCTTGTCGCCAACCGCCATGGCGAGCTTCATCTGGTTGTGGCGGACCTGGCCTGCCGCCAGGCTGGGCTGGGCGGACAGCACGTCATAGAGCGGGGTCATTCGCGCGCGCCCGCCAGGGTGCAGGAAGAGGCTAAAATTTTTCGCGTGCCCATCCGTGGCGGCGAGCAGCCAGAACGACATGATAGTCTTCATGAAGGCTTGGCGATCGAGGTTCGGCTCGTCGCTGACCGCGAGCAGGCTCATGCACCGGACCACGCCTGGACCGCCGTCGCTCTCATACTTGAGCGTCCAGGGCGTCGACAGCGCCTGGCAGAAGTCCTCCTGAGGTACGCGCAGGAGCCGGCCGTCCGCCAGCCAGCGGCGATCAAAACGTTCGACGACCAGCACCCGCCGGTCTCCAAAGCTGGCCATTTCCACGTTTGCCGTCGCTAAGCCCAAGGCGCGTAGCAAGGTGAGGCAAAGGTACTCGTTCTCGACGCTGTTGGAGAGGTCAAGGCCGTTCGGGAGTCGGCCGATCTGTGGCTTGAAGATGTGCGTGGTGGGCGTCGCGCCAAACGGCCTTCGCCAAGCCTCCCCGGACCTGAGAAAGGCGGTCTTTTCCTGGGCGCCGGCGATGGAGATGCGGAAGTCTGCGTCTCGCTCGATGCCAAGCGGTGAGCGAGCGAGATTCGAGAGAATTTCCTCGATCTGATGATTACTGACGATCTCGCCCTGCGGCAGTTCAACTTGAGGCGGGGCTTGTCCTTCGGCTTGGAACTGAAGCGCCCCGACACAGTCGCGCCCAAGGGCGGCCAGCAGGCTAAAGGCGTCCACGCCCTCAGCGCCCACCTTGGCGGCCACGCGCGCGCGGATAGCCTCGTTGTCTGGCAAGAGATTGTCGAATACCGCCGCTACAGGGGCCCCGACGTACCGCTCTTCGCGGAGGGGGAGGGAAAGCGAAATCGGCATGGTGTTCGACCAGGCCAGCCAGCTCTCATCGTAGACGAAATCGATTGCGCCGCTGGCTTCGCGGCGCAATCGCCCGACCAGGCGACCATTGAGGTAGACGTCTAGCGGACCGGCGCGCGCTCGCCTGGCCATCTAGAACAGGTCGTCGTATGTGGAAGGCCCACGTTTCCGCGGCCGCACGACGAGCTCCAGCTCCAGGGCGCGCAGCACCGAAAAGAGCGTCTCGAGGGTGCCCCCTGCCCCAGCCTCCAAGTTTGAGATGGTCGCCTGCCGCTTTTGGGCTGAAGACGCTAGGTCGGACTGAGTGAGACTCAATCGCTTTCGCTCGCGACGGAGCGCTGCGGCAAGCTGGCGTTCATCCCGGATGACCTGGTCCATCACGAGCCTCCGTTCGACCTCTCGATACGAGAATCCGCATCAGAGGTCAATATACGCTTCCACGTATACACAAGTGCAATACGGATATCCGTATGCATCAGAAAAATACGTATTTTCGTATGATTCATCGGTTGTCTGGGCCGCGGCTCTCGATCGCATCTGTCACGACTTCGCCATTGCTCAGAACGAATAGCCCGCGATCTCCGGGCGATGCAGGGGCCGTCGCGGCTCCCTCGACTTCGCGTTCAGGCGCGATCACAAAAATCCCGCCGCCTGCCGAACGGCCTCGGTCTCCGCTGGCCAAGGGAGGCGTCCCTCCAGACTTAGACACATAGAAGGCGTGATCCCCGATGATCGCGCTCGGCGAACGGCCGCCGAAGTGCACAAGGCCTGGGGACACGGTTCCGGCCGCCGCCCTTTGTGCGACGACGGCCGGGTTCTGGAAGTAATGGGCGCCGTGCGTGGGATCCGGCAAGCGACCCTCCAGAGCCAGGTTCAGGATCGTATCGATCCTCGCCCGTTCGGCAGGGCTGACCGGGCGCAAAGCCCGCCAGTCGCCGCCGGCGCGCATCACCGGCTCGAACTGGCCGCGCGCGTTGAGGACCGCCTCCACACCCGCGCCCCAGGCGCCGCTTTCGACGCGATTGAGGATGGTGAACACCACGCCGGCCAGACCGGCGTCCCCCTGCCCCGCCGCTTCCGCATAGGCCACCCGTGCGATCGCCTCCCTCGCCGCCGGCGCGGCCAGGGCGGCCGCCAGGTCGGCCGCCGCGCCTTGGCCCGGGGTCGTCGCGAGGACGAGGACCAGAACGACGCCGGCGAACGGCTTCAAGAACGGACCCAGAGGGGTTCGAAAACCCCGATCAGATCCTCTTCGCCGACCGGCCCGTAGTAGCGGCTGTCGAAGCTGGTCGGGATGCGCGAGGAGAAAGCCAGGAACTCGTCCTTCTGCAGCACCTTGCAGCCTCGCCAACGCGGGAGCGGGCGTCCGACACGATCGTGGGGCGCGATCGGGCCCAGCACCCTTCCATTGAGGCGCAGGACCTCGTCGGCGCAAACCTCGTCCCCCGCAGCCCCGACAAGGCTCTTCAGCACCCCTCCCCGCCCGATCTGCGGGAGATGCGCGGCCGCGTAGGACTGGCCGGCTGCAGGCACGCGGAAGGCGGCGAGCCGGCCCCTCTCCGGCGGACCCGGCGCGCGCCGATAAAGGCCGAGCGGCTCGCTTGGCGAGGTGTTGATCAGGATCAGCGGCTGCGGCGCGGCCATGCCGGCCAGCGCGAGGCTGGCGGGCAGGCAGCAGGCGGCGAGGAGATGGAGATGTCGACCCATGGCGGCCGAGCCTGCACGGGCGTCCTCAGGCTAAGCAATTCCGCAGAATTCGGGGTCGGGCGGTCACCGATACCCCGAACATGCAAAAGCGCCGGGGTCACTGAAACCCCGACGCTTGCCGATTTGCCAATTGGCAAACGTCTTTAGGAAGCCGGACGCAGCCGGCGCAGTTCGCGTTCGAAGGCGGCCAGGAAGTCGGCGTTGGTCGCGGCTGCGTCGAGCGAGAGCTCCAGCACCGCCTTGCCGGCGCCCTTCGGCTTGACGGTGAACAGCGCCACCGACTTGTCGTTCTTCACCACGCTCGCCGCCGCCACGGGCTTGGACTGGGCGGGATCCTGCGCGGCGGCTTTCAGAGCCGCAATGACCTTCGGAGCCTCCAGCACAGGCTGCCCGGCCTCACGGCGGACTACCTGGTCGGCGCGAAGCTTCTTGGCGGCGGCCATGACGCGGCTGCGAGCCGGATCGGCGGCCAGCAGCGGCTTGAGCTCGCGGGCGTGGTTCTCCCGCAGCTGCAGCACGTCGCCGAACGCATCGACCACGTCGCGCGGCAGCTTGGCCAGCTCCAGGAAGCGCGAGAGCCAGGCGTCCTTGACCTCAAGGCGCTCGGCCATGCGGCGCGAGACCCCGCCATAGTAGGTCTCGACAGCCTCCCGGTAATCGAGCGCACGTTCGTAGTCGCTGATGTCCTTGCGCGAGCGGTTCTCGACGTCGGCTAGCCGGAAGGCCGCTTCGTCAGTCAGGTCCCGCTCCTCGATCAGGAACTTGATGTCCCGATGCTCGACCTGCCGCAGATGGCTCACCGACCAGTGCCGGCGTGCGCCGCAGATCACTTCGTAGTCGTAGGCCGGATCGTTCTCGACCCGCCGGACAATGGCCGGGAACTCCTGCGAACCCTGGGAGCGCAGGCTCTCCAGCAGGTCGGCGCAGCGTTCGGCGCTCAGCAGGTCGTAGCGCCGGTTATGACGCGACCACATGCGGCACCGGGCTGGGTCGACCAGCCGCAGGGTCTTTTCCTTGATGTCGCCGGACGTCACCCGCGCGAGGGCGGAAAGCCGCTCCGTCACGCGGCCGGGCGCGGGCGCAGCCCCCTCCCCCGCCGCTGACGGGGTTTCGGTGACCGGTGAGACCAGGCCCGCGAGGATCGAGCGGTTCTTTCCTGTGGTCGTCGACATGCCCTCTCCCTCCTTCAGGCCAGCCCGAGACGGCGAAGCTCGGCGCGATGGCTCGGCCAAGCCTTGCGTATCAGCAGTTCGATCTCGCCGTTCACGCGGTCGAGATTGTTGCGGCACCGCTCGTGGGTGCGGTTCCCGCCGCCGGGAATTTCGTAGACCGTCCGCAGCTGGACGTTGGCGTTGTCGATCTCGGCGGAGTCGAGCAGCGAGGCGTTGAGCATGTCGACGCCGAACACCGCCTCCATCATTTCCCGGATCTGGACGTGGGCGCTCTTGCCCTCGTCGACCTTGGTCGCAACCACCCGCAGGAAGTGGTAGCCGCGCTTGCCCAGGCCGTGTTCGTCGAGGACCTCCAGGGTGTCGACGATCATCCGCAGGAAGTGGGCCGTCGAAGCAAAGTCGACCGTTGAGGGCGGCGTCGGGATCAACAGGGCGTTGGCTGCACGCAGCACGGCCAGTGAAATCATCCCAAGCGCGGGCGGCGGATCGAGTAGGACCACGTCATACTTCTCGGCCATACTTTCCACACCGCGTCGCAGACGCTCCAGGGCGTCGGCATTACCGCGCATCCGGGCCGCCGCCTCGTATTCAGCTTGGTAGAGCCCGAGGTTGGAGGGGATCAGATCGATGCCCGGCCACGCGGTCGGACGCAGGGCATACTGCAGGTCGGGCGCGCCGCCATGCCGGAAGAACGGCAGCAGGGTGTCGTCGTCGTCGATGTCGATGTCGGGGTTGAAGCCGCAAAGCGTCGTCGAGCTGGCCTGACTGTCGCAGTCGACGATCGCCACCCGATAGCCCTTCAGCGCCAGATACTGGGCGATGTGGCAGGTGAGCGTGCTCTTGCCGACCCCGCCCTTGAAGTTCTGAACGGCCATGATGATCGGCGGGTCGCCGTCGGCGCGGCGCGGACGGGTGCCGAAGACGTCGCGCATGTGGTTGATCTCGGAAAGGCTGTAGCCCTCCCGGCGGCCGTTGGCGCCGAGCCGCGGCGGCGGAAGCCGGCCTTCGGCTTCCGCCTGCCGGATCGCCTCGGAGCTGCGTCCGATCATCTCGGCGGTCTTGGTGATGGTGAACCGGAAGTCGACGATCTTCTCGGAGCCCGGGGCGAACACGGTCGCCCTCAGCCGCGAGATGACGTCTTCGGCGCGCTGGTTGAGCGCCGTCATGGCGTCCAGCAGGACCGGGCCGGAGTCTTTCAGGTCCGCGACAGGCGACACAGGCAGGCCTCCTTTGCAAATTCAGGCTTGGCTATCGTGATTTTGCCAAGTTGTCCCCTCGAATGGTAAACGAGATCCTAATTTCAGCGCGGGCGCGCGCGAACCCTCATGGTTCGCTCGCCGCCCAAGCCAGCGCTTCAACCGCCCGTTAGATAGATTCGATAATGGGGAGGTTAGAAGGCTTAAGCGCGGGCGGCCCTGCTGCGCCGCCTTATGCTGTAAGGGTTTCCCGAACCCGCCGGTCACCGATACCCCGCCGATCGGTCACAGTTCCCCCGATGGACGGGTCACCGTTCCCCCGAGGCGCCGGTCACTGATCCCCCGACGACACCCGCCGTCTGGCGAACATCGCGTCCACCTCCCCTGCCCGCTCGTCCTCACGGGCGCGCCGGCCCTCCGATTCGGACAGCGCCGCCAGGCTCGCCTTGAGCAGCGCCTTTTCGGCGGCGTCTCGACGGACAAAGTGGATCGCCGCTGCGCCGTCGCGGGTGGTCGTGTGGGAGAGGGCGTAGTCCGGCAGGTCGTCCGCCGAGACGATCTTCTTCAGCAGGTAGGAGAACTGCTTGAGCGGGCTCTCGCTGCCGGTCTTCTCATGCAGGACGCTGACCCGGCAGACCCAGCCGTCCGGCTGGTCGCCGGCGTGCTTGCGGGCGATCCGGTAGATGGCGCGTTCCAGGCCGCCGGAAAGGGTGAAGTAGTCCGGATGAAGGGTGAGGAGCGAGCGCTCTTTGAGCAGCCCCTCATAGACCCAGTTGGAGAGGGTCAGGCTGATGCCCTTGGAGGCGCCGGTGGCTGGATCGGTCTCAAGCACGAATTCGTCGAGCCAGCCAAATTGCGCGCGCTTGTTTCGCTTGGGCGCCCGGATGGAGGTTTCGATGACCGTCGACTGCAGGCGCTCAAGAGCCGCTTCCAGTTCCTTGTAGCCCTTGCCGCCGGTGTCACGACGGATCGCCCGCAGCAGTTCGTAGGCGCTCGTATGGATAGTGCGGGGAATATCGTTGGAGCCGGACTCACGCAGCTGATTGAGACGCGACGTCGCCCAGATCAGGATGTCCGCGTCCCAGATGGTGGCGATCCCGAAGCGGGGATTGGCGCTGACATGCACCCAAACGTCTCCGTCCGGGCTGGTGTACTCGATGGGCTTCAGCCGCTTGCGCTTGCTCAGCGCAAAGAACGGCCGCTCCATCACCTCGCGCTGATCCTTGAGACGCATCTCGCCCATGCGGGGGATGAAGAGATCGAACTCCTGATTGCGAATCGCGCGCTTGGACATGACGGTCGCCATTGTGCGTCATGCGCCGCGTGAAGGGCAGGGGAGGGTGTTTGCCAATTGGCAAACCGGCCCGGCCGCGCGCTTGAACAGCTCCGCCCACGGAGGTCGGTCCATCGGTCGGCGAGTTTGCCAATTGGCAAAAGCTTATCGAGACCGCCGCGTCAGCGGTCGATCTGGCCGTTCACCTAGTCGGACAGGGCGGAAGCCGCACCATAGACGGGCCATCCTGCGCGGCTGCTAGGCCAGTTTGCCAATTGGCAAACTCGGCTCACACCCGCCAGGCGCGATAGCGAGCACGGCCGCTGACTTCGTGGACTACGGAGCCAAGTTCCTCCAACGATCGGCGTGCGCCGTGCTGCGTGATTCCCAGCCGCTCAGCGAGGAAGGGCGCCGTGACGACGGGTTGCTCGAGCAGCAGTCCCATCACGTCCTGGGCCCGGGCGTGCGAGCGCCGTCCGACAACCAGCCGCGCCATCGCCTGGCGCGCCAGTTCAAGGCGGTGGAGCTCGTTCGACGCATCTTGCGCCGAGCGGGAGATCACCGCGAGCCAGAACGCGACACGCCGGATCGGTTCGCCGCTGCGGACCTCCGCGTCGCGTCCCCGGCCGATGGCCCGCAGGCCGGTCTCGAACCCGAGGACGTGACTGCGCACCCGGCCGACCGCGGAGAGCCAACGGCCGACGAGCAGCGCTCCCACGTAGCGGGTCCGTGGGAGGGGATCGATGATCCACCAGGCTTCCAGCATCGCCGCCGCGGCGAGCAGGGGAGGGGGCCCCCGCCCCAACCCGCGGGCGAAGGCCAGCCACTCGGCGAGCGCTAGTTCAGGGTCGCTGCTTTCGCCGGCCTCCAATTGGGCGAGACCCAGGCTGATGCGCGCCAGAAGGCCGGGGCCCTCCAGGTCACCCGCTTCGGCGCGCGGGGCTGGGAGCGGCTCCGGACCTGGTGGCCGGCGCCGTCGTCCCGCCAGCCAGAGCGCGCCGTCACGGGACACGAGCTCAGGGCCGCCGCGCGCCGCCTTGCGCCGGGCCTGGACCAGGCCGTAGGCGGCGGCCAGCCCGCCGTCGGGGGCCCTGACGTCCATGGCCTGATCGTGCAGGACGAGGTCTTCCAGGGGCGTGACCAGGCCCTGCGTCCAGCTCCAGGCTACAGCTTCGGCGAAGTCGCGACGGGCGATGAAGCCGGGGGCGAAGGAACAACTGGCGACCCGCTCATCGAGCCGACTCACACAATCGTCGGCACGGGATAATCGATCGAAAACACGCTCCTGGAGCAACTCGGAGACCACGGTGTTTTCCCCCGCAATAACAACCATTTGTCGCACGCAACGCACAGTTCTTAACCCAATCTTTACCTTACTTAACGCCCCGCGCAACGGTCACTTGCGCCCAAAAGCAGCCGCCGAAACATCGGGGTTATGGTGACCGCCGCCCCGGCCGAAGCCGGGGCGGGGCGCCTGCTCAGCTCTCGGCGTCCTCCATCTCCGGGCCGGCGTCAGGCCGGTCGAGCGAGCGGACCTCGTGCTGCGGCGTGGCCACAACCACCTTGGAGAAGAACCGCTCCTGCCCGGCGTTGTCGGTGTAGCGGTCGTGGCGGATCTCGCCTTCGACGAAGAGCTTGGAGCCCTTGGCCAGCGGCTTGGTCTCCAGCCATCCGACCGTGCCCTGGTTCCAGATCTCCACCTGGTGCCAGGTCGTGTAGTCCTTCCGCTCGCCGCCTTTCTTCGAGTAGCGGCTGGTCGCGAGCCTCAGGGTGGCCACCTTCTTGCCGCCGGTGATGGTCTTGATGTCCGGCTCGGCGCCCGTGAAGCCGATCAGTTGCACCTTGTTCAGCATCGTCTTTCTCCATCCGCCGCCGGGAATGGCCCCGGCGGCTCGCGGTCCTGCCGCGATCACGCCTCCCCCGGGGACGGGATGCAGGGACCGGCCAAGGTCCGCGGGCGATGGAAACCGGCCTGCACGGCACGGAAGGCCGGAGGGTCCATCGCCCGCGCCTCGCCGCGCGAGGTCGGCCTTGGCCTGTTCCGACCCGTCCCAGGATCGGCGTGACCGATCGCACAGGTCCGCAGCCGCAGGCCTTTCCCCGCAAGGGGGGTAATCGTTGCAGAAGGTGCATGCGGTCGGCAGCGGCGCCGGCCGGCGTCAAAACAGGTACGCGACAAGAAGCCGCCCGGCAGGCGTGGGCCGCCGCGAAATACGGCGAAGGGGAGGGCGGCTGCGACCGAGCACGGGTATGGACCAGGCTCCGTTCGGAGCGCGAGGGACTTGCCGCGGCCAAGGCCGTAACGCCGTCGGGAGCGCCGCCACGTCGCGCCACCGCGCAGAGCCGGCTGCGAGGAGCCGACAAGGCTGGTCCGTGGCAGACCACGCGCACGAGGTCGCCCCGACCGGGCGACGGGCCGGTGGAAGAGACGCCCGCTGAGCGGGCGCCTGCAGGCCTAGCGGCGTGGGCGGACCTCCATGTGCCGCAGGCCGCGCTCGGCGGCCTTCTGGCCAAGATTGAGCGCTGGCCCG
The DNA here is from genome assembly GCF_964254345.1 of Phenylobacterium sp. LjRoot97. Classification (NCBI taxonomy): domain Bacteria; kingdom Pseudomonadati; phylum Pseudomonadota; class Alphaproteobacteria; order Caulobacterales; family Caulobacteraceae; genus Phenylobacterium; species Phenylobacterium sp. LjRoot97. Next base: position 80,759 of record NZ_CAXUTH020000002.1, on the reverse strand, counting down.
AACGGCTGGCTTGCCGCCGCGCGGCCGGCGTCCAGGGAATTGGCGAGGGTGAGCACGCAGGCCGGCGAGAGTTCGATCAGTTCGTCGTTGGCCCGGAACGGCGCGGCCCGGCCGTTGCGGTCGAAGTCCGGGCGCGCCAGCACCAGGGTGACGCCCTTGGCCGCGGCCCACTTCATCGCCAGCCGCTCGGCGCCCTTGGCGCCCGTGGTCGCGAGCGCCATCTGCGGCCACTGGCTGAGCGCCCAGTTGAGGGCGTCGAAGATGCGGCCGGCGTCCAGGGCGGTGTCAGCCTGCGGCGCGGCCCGAAGGGCGACGATCGCCTGGCCAGGATAGGCCGCGTCCTGACGGCGGGCCTTGGCCGCGCGAATAGCCTCGCGCGCCTCAAGCTGGGCGGCGGTTGAACGGCTCGCCCTGACGCTGCCGCGCCAGGGCGACCAGAGCTCCCCGGTCGCGACCGTGTAGGTGGCCGCTGCGGCGTCGCGCACGGTCTCGACCGCGAGCACGGCGACGTCGGCGGCGCGGGCCTTGGCGGTCGTCTGCTGCATCTCGGTGTCCAGCACCTCGGAACCGTCGAAGTCGCGGACCAGCCTGTTGAGCCGGTCGCGTTCGCGGTCCGCCTCGCGTTCCAGCCGCTGGGCGGCCGAATGGAAGGCGCCGATCAGGGCCTCGCAGACCAGACCCTGGAAGTCTTCAAGCGCGGTGCCGGCGACGACGTCGAGCAGCTCGGTCATCAGCACCTGACCGAGTTGGCAGAGCGCGGCTTCCGGCGGGTGGGGCCTGGCGTCGTCGAGCTGCAACGCCTGGGATTCGAACCTGGAGAGTTCGCCGGTGAGGGGAGGGGAGCGGTCGGGGTGCATTGTGGTGGCCTCGCTGGGTGGATGGGAGAGCCGCTGGCTCACGACCGCCGCGCGCCGGTGGCGGGGACGGCCGGCAAGGGCTTTGAGCGCAGCGCCCCTTGCGGGCCGGCCTCGGCGATGGCGAGGTCGTTGGAGCCAAGGCCTGCCGCCGCCCGGCGAGCGCCCCCATGGCCCCGGCCCCTCCCGGAACCGAGGAGCGCCGGGGAGAATCCCGGCGCCGCTCGGCGGCGGGCAGCACCCGGCGGTCGACGGCGGTCGTGCAGACAGGGTGCGCCGTGTTGAGCGACGCCAGGCGCGGCCGGTAAATTGTCCGTGGGTCGCGCGAGCCGAAGATGGCGTCGCCATGGGCCGCCGTGGCAATGTGACGGCGGGAACGAACTCAGGCCGCGCCCGCGCTCCGCCCTCGACAGGGGCTGAGACTGACCGGCAGCACGACGTAGTGGACATGACGGACTTCATCGAACTTAAGGGCGCCTCGGGCGCGCGCTACCGGTTTCGCAACTGGGAGGCGGCTGGCCGCACGCCCATGGCCGGCAATTTCGTCGTCATCGACGCCGCCGCCGGCCTGGGCCGGCTGGCGATGGCCGGCGTGATCGACGATCTCTCCAAGGCTCCGGACGCGGTCGAGGCGGCCGGCGGTCCGGGGGAGGCGGTGTTCGTTCGGCTCAATATCTCCCGCCAGAGGCGGACCTTTGAGCACGAGGACCTTGTCGCCGAACATCGGCCGGCCTTGGTGCTGGCGGGCTGAGGCTCACATCAGGCCCAGCGTGCGCAGGCTCGCGACCCCGTCGCGCCCGACGACCAGGTGGTCGTGAACCTTGATCGTCAGCGCGCCGGCCGCGGCGATCACCTGCGCCGTCATCTCGATATCGGCGCGCGAGGGCGTCGGATCGCCGGACGGATGATTGTGCACGAGAACAAGCGCTGCGGCGTTCAGTTCGAGCGCCCGGCGCACGATCTCGCGCGGATAGACCGGCGCGTGGTCCACCGTGCCCTGAGATATCATCTCGCTGGCGAGCAGGTGATCGCGCGCATCCAGATATAAGCCCCAGACCTGCTCGCGAGGCTGGGCGGCCAACAGCACCTTCAGATATGTCGCCAGCTGCGGGCTGGTCGCGATAAGGCGGGTCTCGCGAAGGGGCGCAAACGCCATGCGGATCGCCAGTTCCTGGGCCAGGCGCAGTTCGAAGACCAGATTGACCGGAAGCAGCCGTTGGAGATCCGCACGTGGCCGGCCGACCACTTCCGTTAGGCCGCCCGCTTCCTCGATCAGCACCTTCGCCTGGCGCGCCGCGTCATCAAATTCGTGCCCCCGCAGCAGAAGTTCGAGCAACTCGACATCGGATCGCGCGGCCAGATCAGCGTCAGGCGTAACTGGGGCGATCAGCTTGCTGTGACGATTGCTGTCCGCTGGTCTGGCGGGACCGCTGGGCGTGGACATGTCAGGGGCTCCGGAAGTCGGCGCCGGACCCATCTCCGGCCGCTCGCCCCTCCGGTCCCTTTCCCCATCTTTGGCTTTGCCCCCCGCCGCCAAAGCGCACGCAGCAGAAGGAAGGCGCCCCCCGCATGCGCAGGGAGCGCCTCGCCCTCCTTCCGCCTCTAGGCCGCCGCCTGCACCGCCAGGACCTGCGCGCCTTCTCCGTCTTCCGGCGCATCATCCGACCCAGCCGGTTCGCCCCCACGCCAGGAGAGGCAGCCTGGGGCCCAGCTGCGGTCGGCGCAGGCCTGCGCGGTCAAGGCGATCAGTTCGTCCTTCTTCATGGTCGCAGCCCGTGGATCGGAAAGGCCCATCTCGGCGTGCATCTCGAGAAGCTGGCGCTTGGAATGAACGCCGAGATAGTCGGCGTCGGGGGTCCAGCGGGCGCTGATGTCGGCCTCGCACAGCGTCGCGATCTCCGCCGCCTCGGCGCGGGCTGCTCGTCGGATCGCGCTGGTGCGTGGCTCACGCAGGTCCAGGCTGATAGCGACCATTTCCGCCAGAAGCGCCATCCGGTCGTCCGGCTCGAGGGCCTCGACAAAGGCCAACGGCCGCAGGCCGGACGCGAGATAGGCTTCACGCCGGGCCTCCAGCCGCCGGACGACTTCCCCGTCCAGCTGCGGAACGGGCTCTGTTCCGTCAGGGCGATAGGCGCTGGCCCTGAGCGCAAGCGCCGACGTTCCTACGCCGCAGCTGCCCCGAAGCGCGAGCTGCTTGAAAAGTTCGGCGAGCAGCACGCTGAGGGCGGCCTGGGGCCGATCGGCCAGGTCCCGGATCAGGCCGCGCGTGGCCATATCCGTGCGCCGCTCGTGCAGCCGGTGGCTGGCGCCTTCTACTTCGACCTCCACGCCAGGAACCTCGATCTCAACGGCGGCCTCATCAGCATCTGCGGCCGAGGTCAGGTGCTCCGAGGAGCTGATCTCCTCAGGCGACGGTTCGACAAAGAAGGTGGTCGCGACGCCGAACCTCGTCGACGGCGAGATCACCACAGCCCCGACGACCCGCGGCGCCAACACCGCGGCCTTGTCGGCACGCCGCGCCAGGACCAGTTCGGCGAGGCAAGCCAGCGCCCCGTCTTCCTTCAGATCCTCGAGCGCCAGCAGCGCCTCCAGGCGTTCCACCTCGGCGCTGGCCGCAGCCCGTTCGGCGCGCGCCTGCGCCGGCAGATCTTCGGTGTAGACGTAGGGCGCAGCTTCGAAGCCGTCGGGCGCCCGAAAACCCTGTCCGTCGGAGATGTAGACGGCGAGGCCTTGCGCCTCGAGCGGGCTGCGCAGCGCTTCGACGCGTTCGCGCCACAGCCGCTCGAGCAGGGCGGTGTCGAGCAGCCTGTCGGGAAGCTCCCCGAAGAGGTCGCTTTCGATCCGGCCGCCCGCCTGGCCGTAACGCTCGGCCCCGACCAGCGTCAGGCGCGCGTCCTCTAGGGTCGACGCCTCCCCGTCCACGAGGTTGCGAAGCTGATACTCGTGAAGGTGTCCGTCGAGGGCGGCCTGGGCCAGATCGTCCTGCTGCGCAGGATCGGGCAGCCGGGCGAACAGCTTGGCCTGTCGCAGGGTGATCTTGCCCAGGCGAAGGGCGCAGATCACCTTCGGACGCACCGCCGCGAGCGCCTCGAGCCGGCGAACCTCGATCTCGCCATAGCCCAGCGCGGCGGCGATGCTGCGGGTGTCCATTCCGCTTGCCCGCAGCTTGCCGATCGCCAGGACGATGTCGGCCACGTGCACGGGCGCTCGCTCGCTGTTGGCCAGCACGACGGCGGCGGCCCTGGCCGCCCGGTCGCGCGCCAAAACGCAGTCGACCTCGTACCGATCATCGATGTCGCCCCGGTCGCGCAACAGCAGCAGCGCCATACGCCGTCGCCGGCCGTCCAGCGCCATGAAGGCCTGCTCGCCCTCGGTTCCGGGCCGGACGATCGGCGGGATCACCACGCCAGCGGCGAGAATGGTGTCGGCCAGCTGGGCGACGCCGTCATCGGCCGGTTCATCGAACCGCAGGTTTTCCGGGGCCAAGCCCAGATCGCGCAGCGCCACACGAACATGGCCGGGACGCCGGGCGGCGCGGGCAGGGCTCTTGAACTTGGACATGGGAAGTCTCCGGCGTCAGCGGCCAGGACCATCCCACCCGCTTCAGACGCGCCCCTCCCCACCCTTCCTCCAGCCTTTCCGCGGCCCGTCGGCCTGCGCCGCCTCGTTCCAGTCCCCGAACGGCGCCGGCGGCCGCGCGACCTCGGCCGCCACGCCATCGGCCATGAGCGAGCGCCGCAGATCCGCCGCCGCGGCTTCTCCGACCCGCCCGCGATCGGCGGCGATCAACACCCGCTCCACTCCGGCCGGAGCGCGCCATCGCCGCAGGTTGCCCGCCGACGTCAGCGCCCAACCGGGCAGGCCGAACCGCTCGCAGGCCGACAAGGTGGTGAAGACGCCCTCGGCCACCAGCATGTTGGCTGCTGCCGGCCAGAGCCGAACCGCCGCGCCCTCCGGCACGCAGCCGGCGATCTTGCGCGACAGGGCAAGGCGGCCGGCCCGCCGGCCGTCGGAGTCGAGATAAGTGATCTCCACGGCCGTGATATCCCCCTGCGGGTCGCGGACAGCGGCCAGCAGCGCTGGCCATGTCGCCCCGCCGCTGCGGTAGACCGATAGCGGCGTGCGCGCGCCGTGCCGCAGCGCTCCGGGGCCTGGCAGGGCGCTTATCCCCCGCCGGGCGCAATGCCGCGCCGACAAGGTCCGCCCCAGCGGCGCGGCGGCGTCCCAGATGCGCAGCGCAGCCGCTCGGCGCACCCATAGACTGTCGGCGGGCGAGGGGAGGGCGCGCCAGCGCTCTTCGTCATCCCCAGACGGCGACAGCCCAAGTTCCTGCAGTGCGTCGCGGACCTCCCGCCAATCCGCCGCGCCAAAGCTGTGGATCAGGATCCGCCCCCGCGTCTGCAGCAGCGACACAGATCGATCGGCGCGGCTGTGGCCCGGCGCCGGAATGCTGGCGCGCCGGCCCCCGTCGTAGAGGTCGCCGCCCAGGCGATCGACAATGGCTTTCAGACTCATCACGTCCTCCTCCGCCGCCCGATGCGGCGTGGACTACGGCCCTCACTCTCTCCTTTGCAGGCGCGGCCCGACAGCCGGAGAAATTCGGGTTTCAGGCGTCATGGTCAGCGGACCGCGCGCCATCAGCCCGCCCCACGCCGTCCGCCGGCGCGCGGCCGCGGATGATGGCGCTCCTTCAGCCCATAAAGGCTGGGCAGCAGGTGCAGGTCGCCGGTCCGTTCCCGCTCGCACATGGCGCGCAGATAGCCCCCGGCGCTCTTCACCTCGCCGGCGCGCCAGCGAGCCAGAATGGTGGCGACCGCGATGGCGGCGCGATTGCGGCCCAGCGCCTGACGCGCCTCCCGCCAGGCGCTGAGATTGACGCCGAGCATGAGCGCGACCTTGTAGGCCGCCTCGACGAACTCCTCCCAGTCCGCACCGGCCAGGTCGTCGAGATGCTGGTGGATTTCTGGAACGGCCTCGAGGACCAGCGAGAGCGGAATGACCTCCTCGTTGATCGGCAGGTCGGCATCGTCATCGATTTCCCGCGCCGCCGTGTCTGAAGCCTCGGTGTCTGGCCTCGGCCCCTCAGCGACTACTGCGCCACGCCAAGCCCGATACGTTGCTGTTTCAGCTTTAGGGTCGGTTGTAGGTTCTTTGTGGGCTCGGCTTTCAGAGCCCGTGGGCTCAGATTCATTTGATTTTCGAGCCTCCATCCAGGCCCGATCCACAGCCGCCAGCAGCGCTCCGAACTCGTCTTCAAGCGCCATCAGCTCGGCGAGCGCGGGGGTTCGTGGCAAGCGCCCGCTCGCGCTGGCGATCGCGCGTTCCCAGTCATAGCCCTCAAAGCCGCGTTCGACCGCGTCGGCGCAGACCGTGCGGATCTCGCGGCGGATCTCCCCGACCTTGCGGCGCAGGTGGCGGCGCTGGGCCTGTTCCAGACCGCGCGCGGCGGCCAGGTCCGCGAACTCGTCCCAGCGCACCGCCAGGGGCGAGAGATCGAATCCGAACGCCTCGATGATCTCGCCGGCGTCGCCCCGATAGCCGTAGCGCTTGCCGTTGCCGCTGTCGCGCATATGGACGAGTCCGGCCTTCACCGCCGCGCGGATCAGTCCCTGGATCACGGTGCGCGAGCGCTGGAGCTCCTCGCCGAGCATGTCGTTGGACGGCCAGGCGATGGGACGCCAGGCGCCGGTCCAGTCCTGCTCGTGAGTGACCCTTACCAGAGCCCGGATCAGGCGCACGAGCCCGTCGCCGATCCCCAGCCGGGGGGCGGCGCGCTCGAACCTGTCGAGCAGCATGGCCTTGGAGACGCCGTGCGGCAGGCCCTCATAGGCCTGCGCCAGCACGGCCGACGCCCGCTGGGCTTCGGCCAGCCGGCGCACGTCTCCGGTTCCGTCGTGGACGGTCTGCATCTCTCCGCTCCTCCGGGGAGGCCGCGGGCACAGTTTCCCGTCGCGCGAACGCGCGTTTTTGGATTGCAGCGATGTGGGCGATTCGGCTAGAAGGAGCAGGACTTTAGAGCTCGGGCGGGTTTGCAGACCCGTCTAGCGAATGACCTGGAGGAACCCGGCGCGTTACAGCGAGCCGGGTTTTTCTATGCGCTCACGGCGGGTTTCCTTTCATGTCCGCCAGGACCGAAGAACTCGCTCAGCAGGGCGGTAAGTGCTGCGTCCCGATTGCTGAGGCCGCGCGCGCGTTTCATCTCGTCGAGCTTGACGAGCAAGTGTTCAGGTACGGCGGCGTGCAATGGACTAAGTCCCGCCGCGCGCAGCTTGGCGCGGCGGTTCCGCTGATACTGTGCTTGATAGGCAAGGTCGCGGTCGCTGGTCATGGCTCGGCGATAAGAGGCCGATTCCGCCAGCCGCAATTAATAAAGGTGAACGGCGATCGCCGCGCAGCGGCAAATAAGCCGCTTGAATAGCTGAAGAATCGGAACGCGCGCACCACCACCAGTGATCGACAGGCGATCTCGCCTGCCGGGATGCACGGCCACGCGAAGGCCATCGGTAAACACGAGGTCGGCGACGCCGGATCGGCCGACGTGACGCGCTGCTCCGGTGCGATCAGCGCCCCGCCCGCAACCGCAGCGCCGGGCGATGGTTCTCTTTGTCCATCTGAGGACGCCGATGCCCGTTTTCCCTTCACGATCAACGCAGCGGCCCACGGCGCCGACGACGCGAGGGATCCTCGCCGCGCTGGCCCTTGCAGCGGCTGTGCTCACCGCCGTACCCGCCCACGCCCAGTTGGAAGCGCTGACCGGCGGCGCACCTGCAGAAGCTCCGGCAGCGGCTCCCACGACGCCGGTGCCCTTGCGCAGCCCTGACCAGGCGATCTCCGTGCGGCTGACGCAGCTCTTCGCCGAGGTCGAGGGCCTGCAGTCGGTCCGTCCGGAAGTGAGGGGCGGTGTCGTGCGATTGAGCGGCGCTGTCCTGACGGCCGCCGACGCCGCCAAGGCCGAGAGCATCGCCGAGCGCGTCGAGGGCGTCGTGTCCGTGGAAAGCGACCTGACCGCCGAGCACCGGGTGTCACAGCGGCTGCAGCCGCTGTTCGGGCGGATCCAGAGCCTTACCCAGACGACGCTGTCCTTCGTTCCGCTGCTGGTGATCGCGGCGCTGGCCTTCGTGGCCTGCTGGGCCGCGGGCCGTTGGCTGACAGGCCGCACCCGTCTCTTCAGGCGCCTGACGCCGAACGCCTTCATCGAGGCGCTGGTCGAACAGCTTGTCCGGCTGGCCTTCATCGTCCTGGGCCTGGTGCTGGCCTTGAGCATACTGGGCGCTTCGGCGCTGCTGGGCTCTATTCTCGGCGCCGCCGGCCTCATCGGCCTGGCCGTCGGGTTCGCGGTGCGCGACACGATCGAGAACTATCTGGCCGGCGTCATGCTCAGCATCCGCCAGCCGTTCGCCCCGAACGACCATGTGGTGATCGAGGGCTTCGACGGGCAGATCACCCGCCTGACCTCCCGCGTCACGGTCATCACCACGGGCGACGGCAACGAGGTTCAGATCCCCAACGCCACTGTCTACAAGGCCAATATCGTCAACTTCAGCGCACGCCTGAGCGGCGTTTCGACTTTGAACTCCCCCTGGACTACGCCAGCGACATTTCGTGCGCCCTGGCCCTGGCGCTGGGCGAGGTGAGACGCATCGACGGGGTGCTGGAGAACCCGGCCCCCGCGGCGATGATCGACCGCGCGCAGGACAACGCCCTGGTCATGAAGGTCTTCGGTTGGGTGGACCAGACGCGCTCGGACCTTGGCAAGACCAAGAGCGAGGCGATCCGCAGAATTAAGCTGCGGCTCGAGGAGTCGCAGATCGCCCTGGCCTCGCCATCGTGGAACATCCGCTATCTCGGCCGCGTGGCGCGCGAGGAGGCCGAAGGCTCCGCGCCGGCGGCGCAGGACGTCGAAGCCATCACCGACACCAGCGCCGACCACGCCCTGCACCGTAAGGTCGCCCAGATCCGGCGCGACAGCGGCGACGAAGACCTGCTCGACCCACCCGAGCGCGCGAGCGCGGCTAAGACGGCCGCCGAGCCGGCGGGGTGAGCTGGCGGCGGAACTCTGGTCCCAGGGGGGCATTTCCCAGGCCGATCGTGAGTATCAGATGCGTGGTTCGCTAAAGGTCCTGCTTGGCGTGGTCGCCGGCGTCGCGGCGGCCGAAACGGTGCGCGGCTTTCGGGAGCGCGAACGGGGCGCCGGGCGCCACGTGCCAACCGAAAAGCTGCAGGCCGACGCAGAGCCGGCCAATCTCGAACAGGCCGCCCAGACCCACAGAGGCCGCCATGCCTCCGAGCCGACGCAGATACCTGCCCGGGGCTGGAAGGACATCCTGCTGCGGACCTACCGGGAGTTCGGTGAGGATCAGATCCCGTTGGTGTCGGCCGGGGTCACCTTCTACAGCCTGCTGGCGCTGTTTCCGGCGATCGCCGCCTTCGTCGCCCTCTATGGGCTGTTCGCGGATCCGGCCGATGTCCGAGACCATCTCGATAGTCTGTCGGCCGTCCTGCCGGCGGGCGCGATCAGCCTGATCGGCGATCAGCTCGCGAGGGCGACCGCGGCGCGCGCCGAAGGCCTTTCCCTGGCCTTCGTCATCGGTCTGGCCGTGGCGCTATGGAGCGCCAACGGGGCGATGAAGGCGATGATCACCGGAGTGAACATCGCCTATGAAGAGCGCGAGCGGCGCGGTCTGGTCGGCAAGATCCTGATCCCCCTGGCGTTCACGGTGGGCGGACTGCTGCTGGCGATCATCGCCATCGCTCTGGCCGCCTTCGGCGGCGTGGTGGACGATTGGTTGGGGCCGCAAGCCGCGGTGGCCTTCAGGATCGTCCTGGCGATCTGCCTGTTCGCCGCCCTCGCTTCGGCGATCGGGCTGCTTTACCGTTTCGGACCCAGTCGCAGGCAGGCGCGGTGGCGCTGGATCACCTGGGGCAGCGGGATCGCGGCCCTGGCGTGGCTGGCGATGTCGGCGGCCTTCACCTTCTATGTCGCCCGTTTCGGCAATTTCGACCGCTCGTACGGACCGCTCGGCGCCGCGATAGGCTTCATGACCTGGACCTGGCTCTCGGCCCAGGTGATCCTGCTCGGCGCGGAACTGAACTCCGAAATCGAGCACCAGACCGCCGAGGACACGACCGTCGGTCTTCCCAAGCCCCTGGGCGCCCGCGGCGCGGTGATGGCCGACACGGTGGGCGCCGCGCAGTAGCGACGCTGCCTGCCGCGAACGCTCGACGATGACCGGGAGCTCGTCGTCCTGCGCCTCTCCGAGGAACACGACCTGCGCCTGCGGATGCCAGGCGACGGTCTCCCAGTCGAGCGGCGCGTCCTTCGGCAGGGGGGCCGGCTGGCCGAACCGGTGCACCAGCAGCGCGTTCATCCCTTCCTCCAGCGCCCAGACCCACCGGGGATGGCTGGGATCAGCATCGCGATTTATCGCGGCGGACATCTCAAGATGCAGCACACGGTAGACCCCGCCAGGCTCGAGGCGCGCAAAGGCGAACAGTCCCGGCAGGCGCACGAAACGCCCGTCGCGATGTGAGATCGCCCCGAAGGGTACGCCGCCGATGAAGATGTCGCCCATGACTCGCCTCCGCGAGTACAAAAGCAGAACATCGAGCGGATGTGGAGTCTCCCGCGGTCATGCGGGCTGAGCGGCGCGATCTTCCACGCCGCCCAGCGAAGGCGGAGGGGCAGGAACTTCAAGCGGCGGACATAGGAAGTTGGCGGCGGGCGAGCCGTCGCGCAGGACGATCGACAGCTTCGCCGCATGACCGGCGCGGGCCAGGCCTTCGGCCAGCCTACGCCCCGCCCGTTCGGCGGCGGCGCCGGTTTTGAAGTAGAGTTCGTTCCCAATCGCATCGGAACGAACGATCCAGCCCTCGGCGGCTGGAATGACGTAAACGGTCTTCATCCCGTCCTCAAGTTCAACCGCCCGACCATTTAGGGGTGACCGAGCCTGCGGCAAGAGGTCGCGGCGAGCGATCCGCGCCTATTAAACCGCAGACCCTGCCGCCGCCTTCACATTTGAGCAGGATCGCAGCTCCGCGCGGTATTTCCGGTCAAAGATCGCAGGCGCATCTGCTGCATCAAATGCCCGCGCTCGCGCGTTTGGGCGTCGACGCACGTCTCGGCGAACAAGGGAGACCCGATATGGCTGAGCTGGGCCTGCGGGATTGTCGGGTTCTGGTGGTGGAAGACGAGTACATGCTGGCCAGCGAACTCCAACGCGCGATGGAGGACGCGGGGGCGGTCGTGCTGGGCCCGGTCGCGCGGGTCGAGGCCGCACTCGGACTGCTGGCGGCCGAGCCTCACGTCGACGGCGCAATCGTCGACCTCAACCTGGGAGGAGAGATGGCCTATCCCGTGGTGGAGGCGCTGATCGACCGTGGGATCCCGCTTGTCCTGGCGACGGGATATGACGCTCAGGCGCTGCCGACACGGTTCGCCCATCTCATCCGCTGCGAGAAACCCGTCGAGCTGGCGAAGGTCGCAAGAGCGCTCGGGAGGGCGCTAAACTGAGCCGGAGCCTCCGCACGCAACGACCTGTGTCGCGCGCGGACTACCGCGGCCTCGTGAAAAACAGAGAAGGGCCGCATAGATGGCAGGCGCCGGGCAGGGCAAGCCAGCTCCAGGCCGCGGCGGACGCGCCCGCGGCGCGCCTAGTCGGCGATTCCGATCAGCATCTTGCCGAGGTTTTCGCCCCGGAACAGGCCGATCAGACCTTCGGGCGCACGCTCGAAGCCTTGCAGAACCGTCTCCTCGTACTTGACCTGGCCGGACTTCACCCAGCCGGTCATGTCCTGCAGGAACTGGGCGTTCAGATGCGCGAAGTCGCTGGCCACGAACCCTTCCATGCGAATACGGCCGTAGATCAGCGAGAAGAGGTTGTGCACGCCTTCGCCGCCGCCGTTGTACATCGAGATCATCCCGCACACCGGGATCCGTCCCCGGACGTTCATGCGGGGCAGGGCGGCGTCGAGGTGCGCCCCGCCGACGTTCTCGAAATAGACGTCGATGCCGTTCGGCGTCACCTCGGCCAGTCGGGCGCCGATCGGCTCGGCCTTATAGTTGATGACCGCATCGAGCCCGAGTTCATCGCGCAGCCAGGCGGCCTTCTCCGCCGAGCCCGTCGAGCCGACCACATAACAGCCTTTGATCTTGGCGATCTGCGCGGCGACCGAGCCGACGGCGCCTGCCGCCGTCGAGACGAACACCTGCTCGCCGTCCTTCAGCGCTCCCACCTCCAGCAGGCCGCCATAGGCGGTCAGGCCGGTTCCACCGAGCACATGCAGATAGGCGCTCAGCGGCAGGTCCGGATCGGGCGTCAGCGCCGCAAGACCCTTGCCGTCCGACACAAAGCGCCTGCGGAAGCCGGCTCCATGTCGAACGAGGGTCCCTTCGGGAAACTTGGGGTTTCGCGACTGCACCACCCGGCCGAGGCCGCCGCCCAGCAGCGGCTTGCCGAGCGGCTGATCGGCGTCCAGCCGGGGGCGCATGTAGGGGTCCACCGACATCCAGAGCGCCTCGACAAGCACCTGGCCTTCAGCCGCTTCTCCCACAGGCGCCTGCACCAACGCGAAGTCGTCGGCGACGGGCAATCCGTTGGGACGGCGGACAAGGTGAATTTCGTCGGTCAACTGCATGGCGAACTCCTTGTGGGGGCGGGCGCGCCAGCGGTACCGCAAACTGCGGGCCTATGGCGAGCAGGATTGAGCCGCTCGTCTGTCCAAGCCCGCGTGGATGACGGGCCCGGCGGATCTGGTGAGGAACGGCGCCAGCCGAGAGCAACATATGTTGATGCCGTCTCTGTAAGCCTGTGTTCGTCTGACGTCGCAATAGCGGCCACACGGCGCATGCTCGGGGGAGCCTGCGCCGCCGGCCGCCAGGTTGTCGGGGCCCGCCCTTCGGGAGCGGGGCGGGCCTTGTCGATCAAACCCATGCCCGCGGCGAAACCTTCGCAATAGGGCGCAGTCGGCCTCGGGGGGAGGGCGAACTGAAGAAAGCTATCGACAGACTCGATGAACGCGACATCGTCGTCGGACGCCGGCTGCGCGCGCTCCGCCTACGCAGAGGCGTCACTCAAACGGCGCTGGGCCATGCGTGCGGCGTCACCTTTCAACAGATCCAGAAGTACGAAGGCGGCAAGAACCGAGTGAGCGTCTCCATGCTCATTCGCATCTCGGACCATCTACAGGTCAGTCCGCTCGAACTGCTTCAAGGCCTCAGTATGATCGACACCTTGTCTGACCCGGCCGCCCCGCTGTCGGCGGAGGCGAAGGCCGGCATGTCGTTGATCGAGGCGATGCCGGCGGCCAAGCGCGCGCGAGCGCTGAAGTTGCTGCGCAAGCTTACCGAGGAGAGCGTCTGAGTTCGGCGGAACCTGGAGCGCTGAGCCCCGTTGTCCATGCCGCCGGCGGCCCCTCACAACACCTGACGCCGGTGCAGACCCGCTCCTTTCGGGAGCGGGTCTTCCACGCGGCTCGCCTCGCGTTCAAGCCCTGTAGACCAAGCCTTCACCAGCGCCGCGCGCCTGGGGGTTCAGCGCCGCCCGGACCGTCGTGTCGCGATCGATGATGTGGAACACCACCTCTCCGCGGCAGATCAGATAGTCGGCGATGATACGGCGGTGGCAGCGCCACCAGAGCAGTTCAGCACACATCACTGCGCAGGTCTGCGTGCGCCCAAGTTCGATCAGTAGGGCGATGGCCTCTTGGAAGGGGGGCGTCAGCGCATAGTCCGCATAGTTGCGGAAGCTGGCGTTGCGCCAGCCGTCGTTGGGCGAGTCCCCGAGGTGTTGCTGGCGCGCGCGCAGCCCGCCCAAGGCGGGTATATGGACGTATCCCAGACCGCGGGATGCGAGCTCGACCGCCAGATGATCCGAATTGAACTGCGGGTTCTTCCACGAGCGCGGCATCTTGCGCACGTCGACCAGAAGATCGACCCCAGCCTGGCTGAGCAGCGCCGCGAAGGCATCGAGATCGCGGGTGGAATGACCGATGGTGTAGAATGCGCGTCGAGGGTCGCGATGAGCTGGGGGCACGGTCATGGACGGTCTAACGCGCCAGCTCCCGGCGATTTCCACCGGCTCGGCGGCCTAGGGGTGCAACGCCTACGCCTCGTCAGGCGGAAGGGGACATCAGCGCTGCGATCTGGGTGAGATGCTCGCGCATCAGGGTCTCTGCCGTCTCGGAATCTCTCGCGGCCACCGCCTCTACGATCGCCAGGTGGAAGCCGCCCTGCACGCGGCTGTACTCGGGTCCATGGGCCTCCAGAAAGGCCGCGTCATGCCGGCGTTGCCAGCGGCCGCGGCCGCGCACCGATGACACCATGGCCAGCACCGCGACCAGCAGCTTGTTGCCGGTCGCGGTCGCCAGTCCCCTGTGGAAGGCCTCGTCGCCCGCCTCGTACGCGCGCCAGTCGCTCGCCGCCCGGGTGGCCAGCGCCAGCTCGCGAAGCCGCGCGATATCGCTTGCGCTCGCAGCTTTTGCCGCGGCCGCGGCGACGGCCGGCTCGATGACCAGCCGCGCGGCCATCAGGTCGGCGGGGGAGGATTGGGCGAACAGCACGGCAGCGCCGATCGGCTCGCTTTGCGGCCGCGGTCCAGTGAAAGTCCCCTGGCCGACGTGACGCCAGACCAGGCCTTCCACCTCCAGGGTCGCAAGCGCCGTCCGCAGGGTCTCGCGACTGCAGGCCAGCTCCTCGGCCAGTCGGCGCTCGGCCGGCAGCCGCGATCCAGGTCCAAGCCGCTGCACCCGCCGCCGCAGCTGCGCCAGAATGCTTGCAGATTTTCCGCCCGCCGAGTTCATCCAGGCCAATTACCAGACCAATGCATCGACGCTCTAGCCTCGCGGCCGATTGGAGATGCACATGGCCCGACGGTTAGACCCCTTCATGGCAGGGATGTTCGCGGCGATCGCCGCCGGCGCGGTGTGGCCGGCCGCCGGAGGCCTCGAGCAGGCGCTGGACCTGACCTGCACGCTGGCGGTCGGTCTGCTGTTCTTCCTGCATGGGGCCGCGATCGCGCCACGCCATGCCTTCCAGGGTCTGAGGGCATGGCGCCTCCACGCCTTGATCTTCAGCCTGACCTTTGTGGTCTTTCCGCTTCTGGTGGCGCCGGCGGCATGGATTTCGAACCTGCCTCACGGCCTGTCCACGGGCTTCCTCTTTCTGGCGGTTCTGCCCTCCGCCGTCTCCTCCTCCATCGCCTACACCGCCCTGGCGCGCGGCAATGTTCCGGCCGCCGTCTGCGCGGCAGCGGCCTCGAACATTCTGGGCCTGCTGATGACCCCGATCCTGCTGAGCCTTTTGCTGCGAGTCTCGCCGGCCGCCGGCTTCGATCTGCTGGCGGCCTTCAAGGGCGTCGTCTTCCAGCTGCTGGCGCCCTTCGCCCTGGGCCAAGGGTCACGGCTGTTGGCCGGCTCCTGGGTGGAGCGCCGCCCGCGGGCCCTCGCGAGCTACGACCAGGCGGTGATCGTGCTGGTGATCTATGTGGCGTTCTCCCAGTCTGCCGGCTTGTGGACGACGCTCTCCTGGCGGCTCGCGATCCTGGCGCTCGTCGCCTGCCTGGCGCTGCTGTGCGCGGTGTTCTTGGTCGCGGTTGTGGCGGCCCGAAGCCTCAGGCTCTCGCGGGACGACGAGATCGCTGCGGTGTTCTGCGGCTCAAAGAAGAGCCTGGCCTCGGGCCTGCCTCTGGCTCAGGTGCTGTTCGCCGGCTCGCCTGAGTTCGGACTGATCATCCTGCCGATCATCATCTACAATCAGGTGCAGATCATCGCCGGGGTCTTCCTGGCCAGACGGTACGCTCAGGGGGCGTTGGACAAAGAAGATGCGTCGCAGCCGCAAATCCGAACCGCGTTAGAATAACATATGTTAAGTCAGCCTCAGATCATCACTTCAAAAGGCTGATCGGGAGCAAGCAACGCGGCTCCTTTAACCCAATTCGTTAAGGTGAGTCTCGCAGGCTTCTCTGCGTCATGAGTGCTTACCCGACGTCCTACCATCTCGCCGTGCAGGCCCGGCGCTCGGAATTTGGCCTTCGCTTCGGCTTTTCCTTGTTGATCGCCGTCGCCGCAGCGAACGGTTCGAGATCCTGGGCGCCTCTCGCCTGGCTTGCGGCGGTGGCGGCGGCCCAAGCCGCCAACCTGGCCGCCGGCGTGCTTGCGGGCCGTGATCCGGCGTTCGCACCCGGCAGGGCCTGGGAAGTCCGGTACCTGGCGGTGCAGTTCCTCAACAGCGCCGCGTTCGTGGCCATCGGGCCTTATCTCTGGTTCGCGTGCGGACCGGAGGGGCGGCTCATCGCCATGGTGGTGCTGATGGGCGGGCTGCTGAACTTCGGCACCCATCCCCATACCAGCGGGCGGCTGCTATGGGCCGGGGCCTCGCCCTACGCGGTCATGCTCGGCGCCCTGCCGCTGACGACCGTACTCGTCGAGCCAGAAGCCAGCATCTTCCTCATGGCCGCCCTGACCGCCGGCTCCGGGCTCTATCTGCTCCACGTCCTGCGCGCGGTCCGCCGGCGCGACGAGATGGTGGTTGCTTCGGCCCAGGCCCTTGAGCGGGCCGAGCGTGCGAGCGCGGCCAAGAGCACATTCCTGGCGACCATGAGCCACGAGATCCGCACGCCCCTCAACGGCGTCCTCGGCATGGCCCAGGCGATGGAAGGAGACGCGTTGTCTGAGGTCCAGCGCCGACGACTGGACGTGATCCGGAAGTCGGGAGGCCTGCTGCTGACGCTGCTGAACGATCTGCTGGACCTGGCGAAGATCGAGGCGGCCCGGTTCGAACTGGAGGACGGCCGCCTGGACATCGGCGAACTGGCGACGGCGGCCGACGAAGCCTTCGGCCCGCTCGCAGCCGAGAAGGGGCTTCAGCTCTCGGTGCAGGCGGCCGCCGAGGCGGAAGGGATCTGGCGCGCCGACTCTGTCCGGGTTCGGCAGATTCTCTACAACCTGCTCTCCAACGCCGTGAAGTTCACCGAGCGCGGTGAGATCTCGGCGCAGATCGATCTGGACGAAGCAGGTCGGTTGCGGATCCGCGTGCGCGACACCGGCAATGGCATTTCAAAAGCCGACCAGGCGCGCCTGTTCGAGCGTTTCATGCAGGTCGACGCCTCGGCCACGCGGCGGTTCGGAGGCACCGGACTTGGCCTCGCCATCTCCTACGAACTGGCCCGCCTGATGGGCGGCGACCTGAGCGTGGAAAGCGAACCGGGGAAGGGGACCCTGTTCGAGTTGCGTCTCCCGCTGGAGCGCGCGGATGCTAGGGAGAGCGAGCAGCGGGACCTCCCTGCGCTGGAAGGTCTGCGTGTGCTGGCCGCCGAGGACAACGAGACCAACCGCCTGGTCGTCGCGACCCTGCTCGAACAGCTGGGCGTCCACGCGCACTTCGTGGTCAACGGCGCCGAGGCGGTCGAGGCATGGCGCGGCGGCGCCTGGGACCTCGTGCTGATGGACATTCAGATGCCGGTGATGGATGGGCGCGAGGCCGTTCGGACGATCAGATCGCTGGAGGCTCAGGCCGGGCGCGCGCCGACGCCGATCGTCGCCCTGACCGCCAACGTCATGCACCGGCAAGTCGCCGAGTATGAGGCGGACGGTTTCGACGCCGTCGCGCCCAAGCCGATCGAGATCCGGCTGCTGGTCGAAGCCATGGACGCCGCCCTGCGGGCCGCGGCGTCGCATGTGCAAGAACCTATGGGACGATCCGCCGCCTCCTGATCGCCGGCCCGCGGCGTGGTCAGGTCCGATCGGCGCGGCCCTGTCCGGGGCCGTTTCCGGTGCGCCCGTTTTCCATGCAGAGCGCGCCGTGGAGCGCCATCGCCAGATCGTCGACCTGATAGGGCTTGGGAAGAATAGCGACCCCCGCGGCTTCGGCCTCGCGCTGCGCGGCCTCCGCATAGCCGCTGGTCAGCAGGACCGGCAGGCCTGGCCGACGCCGACGCACCTCGCGGGCAAGCTCCACCCCGTTCATCCCGCCCGGCATCATGATGTCCGAGAAGACGATATCGACCGAGCGGCTATCGGCCATGGCGCCAAGCGCCGCCTGCGCGCTCGCCGCGCGGGTCACCGCGTAACCGAGCTGGGCGAGCATTTCGGACACGAGGGCCGCGACCTCATCGTCGTCCTCGACCAGCAGCACCGAACCCTTGTGGGCCTCGACGGGCTCGTCGTCGCTGAGTTGCACCAGGTGGCGCGGGACGGCGGCGGGCTGCCGTGCGGATCTTGGCAACAGCAGGATAACCGAAGTGCCTTCCCCGGGCTGGGATTCGATCCGCACTGAACCGCCGGACTGGACGGCGAAGCCGTGCACCTGCGCCAGACCAAGTCCCGATCCCTTGCCGATATCCTTGGTGGTGAAGAAGGGATCGAAAACCCGTTCCAGGACGTCCTCGGGGATGCCGACCCCGGCGTCGATCACCGCTACCTCCACGCAGTCGACACCGTTATCCCCGCCGGCCGGCAGGTTCCTGGCCCTCACCGTGATCGTTCCGCCCGTGGGCATCGCGTCGCGGGCGTTGACCGCCAGGTTGAGCACCACCAGTTCAAGTTCGCCGGGATCGACCTCGACCGGCCAGAGCCCCTTGGCGAAGTCGAGCCTGACCTGGACGTCGCCCCGCAGGCTGCGGTCCAGCAGTTCGCTCATCCCGCCGATCTGGCGGGCCAGGTCGACCGGCTCGGGCGACAGCGGCTGTCGGCGCGAGAAGGCGAGCAGCTGGCGGGTGAGACCTGACCCGCGCTGGGCGGCCTGGCGCATGCCGGCCATCAGACGTTCGCGCCGCCGGCTGTCGCTGGTTCGGCCGAGCATGTCCAGCCCGCCGGAAATGACCATCAGCAGGTTGTTGAAGTCGTGAGCGACGCCGCCGGTGAGCTGCCCGATGGCCTCGATCTTCTGCGCCTGGCGGAGGGTCTCCTCGACCTTGAGGCGCTCGTCCATTTGCCGGGTCAGTTCCCGGTTGGCCGCTTCCAGCTCCTGGGTTCGCGCCACCACCAGCTGCTCGAGATCGGCCGCGGCCCGCTCGCGCGCCGCGATCAGCTCCCTGACCTCATACTGGCGCTGGCGCGCGCGGAGCGCGGCCTGAACGGCGCTGCTCAGGGTGATTGATTGGACCGGACGCTCCAGCAGCGAGACGTTGCGAAGGGTCTCCACCAGGCGCCGGCGCCATTGGCTCACCGCGGCTTGGTCGTGGCGACTGGTCAGGATCACGAAAGGCAGGTCAGACCAGGCCGGCTGGTTCGCCACCCAGTCCGCGAGCGCATCGAGATCCTTGCCGAAGAGAGCTTCCTCGGCGACGAGAACCGCTTCGGTCCCGCGTGTGACCTCGTCGACCAGGCAGGGCAGGTCCCGGCAGAGCTCGGCGTCGATATCTACGCGGCGCAGAACATCGGCGATGGCCGAGCCGTCCCGACCTATGGGCGCCAGGACGACGACGCGGCGGTACTGAGACTCAGGATCGGCCATCGACGTCCGTTGAAAGCAGGGGCGTGCTGTCGCCGGCGTATTGGGGGGTGCCGGAAAACACGCCGCTGAACTGGGTGAGGGGCGGACCCAGCCTTATGCCCCTGGAACTCAGGCTGAACTCGCGGATGGTGTGTTCGTGATCGCCGCTGCGCTTCTTCACGACCGACAGCGCGCGCCGAACCGTACCGGCGACCTCGAAATAGCGAAGCATAAGCACCGCATCGCTGAGGTAGCTGATGTCGAGGGGCGTCTCCAGCGGTCCGACCAGGCCGTGCTGGGCCAGGACCAGCAGCGTGAGCACGCCCTGCTGACCCAGATAGGTGAGCAGCTCGTGCATCTGCAGCACGAGGAAGCGCTCGTCGGGCATCGCGTTGAGATAGCCGTTCAAACTGTCGACAATGACCACCCGGGCCCGATCGACCTCCACCGAATGGCGGACGTTGGCGGCGAATTCGCCCGGCGAGAGCTCCGCCGGATCGATCTGCTGAAACCGGATAAGACCGCTGGCCAGATGTTTCTCAAGCTCCAGGCCAAGCGACCTGGCTCGCGCCTCCAGGGTGCCGCGTCCTTCGTCGAAGGCGAAGAAGACCGCATGTTCCCCGCGCTCGGCTGCGGCGATGGCGTAGGAGATCGCCAGCGACGACTTGCCGACGCCGGCGGCGCCGAGCAGCAGGGCATTGGTCCCGCGCTCCAGCCCGCCGCCCAGGAGCCTGTCGAGTTCAGCGTTGCCGCTGGGCGTATATTCGCCGCCGAAGCTCGCCTGGTGCTCCGCAGCCACCAGTCGTGGATAGATCTGCAACCCGCCCTTGCGGATGGTGAAATCGTGGTAGCCGCCGCGAAACTGGATGCCGCGCATCTTCACCACCCGCAGCCGTCGCCGCTCGGCGCCGTAATCGACCGCCACCTGCTCGAGCAAAACCACGCCATGGGAGATTGAATGCAGTTGCAGGTCGTTCTGCTGGGACGACAGGTCGTCCAGCATGATGACTGTGCATTGACGGCTGGCGAAGAAGTGCTTCAGCGCCAGCACCTGACGGCGATATCGCAGCGGGCTTTGCGCCAGGAGCCGAAGCTCCGACAGGCTGTCGATCACCACCCGGGAGGGACTGAGGCCTGTCACCTGGTTCATGATCAGGGTGGTGGTCTCGCTGAGCTCGAGCTCGGCCGGATTGAGCACGGTCAGCTCGCGGTCCGGATCGAGGGTCGATTCCGGAGGCACCAGTTCGAAGATGTCGACGCCCTCAAGCGACCAGCCGTGCCGCTCGGCCACCAGTTCCAGTTCTCGCTTGGTCTCCGAGAGGGTGATGTAGAGCACCTTCTCGCCCAGGGCCGCCCCCGCGCGCAGGAACTCCAGCGCAATCGTCGTCTTGCCCGTCCCTGGCCGGCCCTCGTAGAGGTAGAGCCGATCCCGATCCAAGCCGCCGTGGAGGATGTCATCCAGGCCGGCGTTCCCGGTCGAGATCCGCACCGCATCGTCGTCGATCGTCACAGGGTCCTCGTCGCCTCAGGATTTCCCCCCCCGGTCGCCAGGCGCCGGTAGGGCGGAATTTGCAACGCTGTGCGGTCGAGCTCGGTTGCATCGACGGGCGCCAGGCCGCGCGGGCGGCCCGGCAAATGCCGCCGCCTATCGGCGGATGGAGGACCCGTTGTGACACCGAAGGGGGAGCCTTGTGCACGACCAAGCGTTAGCTTGCTCATGGCATGCCAACCCGGCGATGCGCCGACCCCCTCAGCGAAGATCTTCGAACCTCGGTTCGTTGTGGGCCAGCCAGGCGGCTGAAAATTGATATTTGAGAACCTTACGATCCTCATCGCCGAGGACGACTTCCTTCTTTCCAGCGATCTGGCCGACGCCCTGCGGGACGCGCAGGCGCGGATCTTGGGTCCCGTCGGCAGCGCCGCCGAAGCGCTCGATCTCCTTGCGGAAGAAAACCCGGACGCCGCGGTCATCGACATCGGACTCCGCGATGGCCCGGCCAGCGATCTAGTGGCGATGCTTCGGGCCCGCTGCATCCCTTATGTCGTCGTCTCCGGCTATGATCATGAGCTGTTTCCCAACCTGGCGGAGCCGGACGCCTACTTCTCCAAGCCAGCGATGTCCGAGGCGGTGCTGCAGCGGTTGGCGCTCAAGATCCGCCGTCACGTCCGGCGCCCGTCGGCGGGCGGCTATGGAATTGAGCCACCGCAAGAAGCTGGCCTCGACGTCGAGTCCAGCGCTCAGATCCGGTAACGAAGCGCCCCGATCGCTCGCAGGCAACCTCGGATATCACGCCAGCATAGATCGATATCGTTCGGCAACCATCCTGCCGATCGAGCGCTTTTCGAGAACTGAAAACCCAGGAGAGCACTCATGGCTGACAGTTCATCCGGCGGCGGCAACGGCCTCGCCTTCATTGTCGGGGGTTTGGTGGTCGTGGTCGCGATCATTGCTGTATTGGTCTTCACCGGCGGGGGCGGCATGTTCGGGGGAACCAAGAAGATCGACGTGGACATTTCTGCGCCGGCCCTGCCTTCCGTCCCTGATCCGGCCAAGTAGGTCTTCACCGCGCCGTGAACTTGGCCGTCTTCGGTCTGGCGCGTCCTTCGCGCGCCAGACCTTAAGCCGACGCAACCGGCTCGGTCGTGCGCCTTGGCTCCTGAAATGTCGGACGAGCGCGGGGGCCGGCCAACGGGCGGGGAGGCGCGGCCGAACGAGGGTTGAAGCGCAGCGCCGTTCGCCAGCAAGCTTCATCCAAGACCCAATCGCGATTGGGTCTACCAGGCGCACGCAGTTGGCGGCTCCCGCAACGAGATGACCAACGTTTCCACCGGGTGGGGCGGCCGCTCGAGTGCGCCGAGCATATGACTGCTGATCAGCCCAGCAGTCCCTGAGCAGGATGCGGTCGGCCGCCGGGCGCTAGGATCTAAGGCTCCGGCGGCCGACCTGGCCATGCGGCTCTCAAACCGAAGAACGCCGACTCTCCGCGGGTGGACGAAACGCGAAGAGCTTTCCGGTTTCGCATGGCGCCCTCCAGGACGTCCAACCAACCCAGCACCAAAGGTCCGGTTCCCACAGGGGGATAGTTTTTATAAACTATATCAATTGTTTATCTCAAATTGCAGCGGCTCACTGCTCGACGAAGCCGTCTCAAGGCCGGCCACCTCGACCTGCGGCGCGGGCCGCGCGCTGTCGGCCCAGCCCACGACGAATTGGGTTGCGTTGAAGCTCCAGCCGATCCGCCCCTCCCGGTCCAAGGCGATCAGACCGGCGTCTCCGCCAATATGCTGCAAATCGGACAACGCCAGTTCGACCGCACGCTGTGGGTGAACGGCGGCTTCAAGGTCCCGGACGACCCGCGCCGCCAGAGTCATACGCGCAATGCGTTCGCCGTCGCCGGTGGCCGACACCGCGCCAGCCCGACTATCGGCGTAGAATCCGCACCCTGGAAGACATGAGTCGCCGATGCGTCCGGCCGCAGCGCCCTCCAGGCCCCCAGTGGAAGTGGCCGCGGCCAGGGTTCCTCTGCCGTCGAGCGCGAGGCATCCGACGGTGTCGTGCGCGGAGCCGCCCCGGCGGCGGACCGCCACGCTCGTCCTCGTAAAGCCGCGCTCAAGGGCGAAACGCAACGCGCCTTGCCCCACGCGTAGCACTGTTTGGTCCCCGAGCATGGCTTTGGCGACGAGGACCGGATTTGCGATCTCCTGCAGGGCGCCGACGGCGCCCACGTTCAGTTGATCGCCTTCCATGATCGAGGCGTCCATCTCCGCGACGCCGTCTGCGTTGGGCGCCGATCCGTTGCCTGCGTTGAACACAGGATTGTCTTCCAGGGACCGGACGGCGGCTGCGGCGGCTTCCACCGCCCCGCCGCCCGCGGCCAGGAGGGCGCTCGCCGCCCTGATGGCGCGTTCCAGGCCTTGCCGGTTGGCGGCGACATCCTCTGGCGCCACGGGCTTGCAACCTCCGTGTACGATCACCGCCCATCGTTCAACCATGACCCTGCTCCCTGCCAGCGACCGGCGCTCAATAGCCGCGCAGGACGGCGCTCTGGCCGCGGAGCACCTCATCCTCGTCGGGATCAAAGCGGCCATGCCGGCCGGGCGCGGGCTTCGCTGGCCTGAAAATCCAGACAGGATTGCCTTCGATTTTCAAAACTCCGACCTCCCCCGCCTCGGTCGCCCCCTCGGCCAGGTTGCGCGCTGCGCGCACGGCCGCTTCGAAGGACGTGAAGGGCAGGGGCGCGGTCACGCCTCGACGCACTTCCCAATGATCGCCGGACGGGCTGACATTGAATTCCATACGCATGTCGCATGTCTCCAATAGAGGCGGGTAACGCCTGCTTGTCGCCGCGGGGACCGCGGGCGGTAATTCCGGCTACGACTGAGCGACGGATCCGCGCCCGGCCGGTCCGACCAGTTGCGGCTGATCCGCGGCTGCTGACATGGAGCCGGACGTCCACTGATATGCGCGAACAGCGCTGACGGTTCCTCCGGGAGAGCGCGTTTTATTGCTTTTATTCAGCAAGTTAGCAAATGTTATACCGACGATGGCAGAGGCCGCATTCAAGCGGCGAATGCGAGGCCGGGCTCAACCCCCGCAGCCCCTTTTGCGGGGTGGGATCACATCGGTGGGACGTTGGTTGACCCCAGGCGCGGAGCGGACCACTTAAGACCTCGCCGGCGCGATTTGTCCTCCGGGCGGCCGCCTGATCAACGGGGCCCCGGACAACACCGCCGGCGGACCAGAACGCGCAGCAGCGGCCTCGGAAACCGCCTTGTCCCGTCCCGGGATGCTCGCGTTCTGGCTACTGGTCTTGAGCCGCCCACGCTCGACCCGGCGGCCAGGTAGTGCGAGCCGAAATGCTGGCCGTAGTGGATTTGCGATAGCTAGAAGATGCGCGGCGTTGAACACAGCCGGTCTGGCTGCTGTCAGGCCCTGACGTCGAGTGCGTCCAGACGGCCGAGGAAGATCGCCACCGCCACCGGTTGGGGCCCCACCTGACCGACGGCGTCGGCCAGGTCTTCTTCAGAACAGTCGAGCTTATCGGTCATTTCCCGGACCTTGGCCGGATTGGTGAGGTCGATGGCCTCGTGCGGGTCGAAGGATTTCGGCTCGTCGGGTCGCATCGGCGCTCTCCCGGATGGTGTCCCAGCAGGATGGAAGCGCGCTGGAGCTCAGGCTGTTCCGTCAGTGCAGCCGACCGACGGCGTGGGGCGTCGGCGCGAGACCCTCGATGGTCCGATGACCCGGTGCTTCATGGTAGAAGACCTGGGCGAGGTCTCGCTTGTCGACCGCCTGACCGCAGGCCTTGCACCGGTAGAAGTGTTCGGATTCGTCGACGGGCTCGCCGCCGAGCCGCCCGACATACTCAAAATCCGCAGGTTTGGTCATCAACCGGCCACCTCATCGACTCGACTCCTGAGCAAGGCTCCAAGTTCCCGCGGTTCGGGCTGGGAGGGCCATTCCCCGGGAACGCCCCGAGGGCCGGCGAGTTTGAACCGAGCTGGGAGCTGCCTCCCGGGAATCCCTGACCGCGCCCCGCTCCATTAGCCGTCCCCACCGCCGGAGCGGGGACATTCGAAGGCTGAATGCGATGTCTGACGACAAGACCCGCCGCGGCGAACCCGACAGTAGCCGGGTGTCTGGCGAGGAACCCTACGAGCTGCAGTATTTCGCGAACAAGCACGGGATCACGACCGAACAGGCCAAGGACCTGATCCAGAAGCATGGGAACGACCGCGCCGCGCTGGATGAAGCGGCCGCCAGACTGCGTAGCAACTAGCGACGGCCTCGAGCTGGCCTACCCACGCCTTTCCAGGTTTTCGACGGCTGCGATAAGCCGATGATCAGGAACCGGCTTCGGCAGCAGGACCGTGTTCCTCAGGTCGGCCGGAAATTGGCCTGCCGGGTGCGCCGTGTGGAAGAGGAAGGGCACCTGGAGCCTCCGAAGCTCCAACGCAACCTCGAACTCGAGGCGGCCGTAGCCCAGGTCGAGGTCAAGAACCGCGCAGGTGGGTGCAGTGTCGTCCAGGCAAGCCAGCGCGGACGGGGTATCTGCGCAGGGCCCCACAATTTCCGCGCCGGCCCGCCGGAGCGTCGCGCCGATTTCGAGCGCTGCGAAATAGTCGTCTTCGACCAACAGTATTCTGTGGCCGGTAAGCGGTGAACTCGTACCCATTCTTCAATGGTGCACGCGGCCACGGGGCTTTGAAATTACATAAGTTGCTTAGGGGGCGGCTCTCCGGCCCGCGCTTGACGGCCAGGCTCTCGCGGCCGTCCCATTCATGGACTGGCGGAAACCGAAAAGCGCTTGGCCGCGTGAGGACCGACCGCTCGCCTTCTTCGCCGGCATCTGGACCCCGAACGCCTGCGTCCAGATGAGTCGACGTCTGGATGCGGGCGCCGTGGGAAGAGGCCAAGGCGCTTCAACGGCCCCGGCCGGAAGGGGCGCTGCAGATCGTGGCGCGGGGTCTAAAGAGGTCGCGATCGAGGCTCTCCGAGCCGCGCGATGATCCGCAGATTTCCGCTTCACCCGGAAACCAGCGCCGGCCGAATACCCGGCCAGGAGAAATGTCCCGGTTTCACCTAAGCCTCACTTAGGGGGTGAAACAAAGGTCGCTGCGCCCGCGTCGACGAGAAATTCGTCGAGATACTGACGCATGCTCATCGCGGCCGCTCGAACGTCGTCGAGGGGCAGACTGTCGTCGATGATCTTCGTCATGTCGTCGGTGAGCGCGGACATGTACGCGCGAGGGTTGGCCGTGCGATCAGCCTCCCGGCAGACGAGCTGCATCAAGAGATGGTGGTGTACCACTGCCCGCGCCTGAAGGTCCGCGATGAGCCGCGTGAGCTCGAGTTCCTTATCCATGAGGACCTTTCCTGAGGACGCGGAGGGCGCATCCGGTTCAGTGTTGGCCGACGGTCTAATCCGCCGGAGGGCCCGTCTCGATCCAGGTCGCAGGTTGGTCCTCCGAGGGTCCTTACCTACGCGGCTGACGGGCAGGGTTTCGCTTCGCGCGGGGCCCTGGCTTCAGCGCGGACATGAAAAAGGCGGCCGGCTTACGCCCGCCGCCCATCCAGTCCTGTCGACAAGCCGACGGACGCCGATTTAGGCCGACTGAAGCTGGCCAGCCGACGTCTTGCCGCTGCGCTGGTCACGCTCGAGCTCATAGCCGAGCTTCTGACCTTCATTGAGCGAGGCCATGCCCGCGCGTTCGACAGCGCTGATGTGCACGAACACGTCCGGGCCGCCGTTGTCGGGTTGGATGAAGCCGAAGCCCTTGGCGGGATTGAACCACTTCACGGTACCAGTAGTCATAGTAATCACCATTTTTTGCATGTTTCCGCGCGCCCAAAATGGGGCGTGGGATCAAAAATTCGGAGAGGGTCGAGGTGGGCTCGGGCTCGATCCGAAGGGCAAGCGTGGAGAGCAACCGAACCGAAAACGATATTCGATCAGCCTTTATTGCATCTCTTTTCGTCCGACGCGAGACAATTCAGCGAATAATTTGTTCGCTCTCGATTTCTACGCGCGCCGCTCAGGTTTTTGGCCGTAAGCACCAGTATGAGCCGCGGCTTTGACTATCGCCGAAAGTCTAGCGCGAAGGTCAGCTAGGGGTCGGATGCGGTACTGGGTCGGTGTGTCAGGGACCCTGGCCGGTTATCCTGTGAGGAAAGGTCGGCCTGCGGCATCGAACTCATCGACGTCGCCAACCGCGCGTCCGCCATGGCGACGCGCGAAGTCGATGAATGCCTTGAACGCAGCAGTCGGGTTGCGCCGGCTAGGATAATAGAGGCTCAAGGGCAGCAGCGTAGGCGTCCAATCCTCCAACACACGGACAAGGCGGCCCGCATCGATGTCGTCTGGCACGTAGGACTCCATCGCCAGAGTGAGACCCGCGGACACCAGCGCCGCGGTGCGGGCGAGGCTCGCCTCGTCGAGAGTAAGACCGCCTTCCACGTCGACATGGATCGATCGCCCATTCTTCTCGAAGGGCCATCGATAGATGGCGCCATTGGGAAGGCGGACGCGGAGACAGGTATGTGCGGTGAGGTCCTGCGGGATCTTCGGTGTCCCGCGCCCCCAGATAGCTCGGCGCGCCGACCACCACATTGCGCCGGGAACCACCCAGCGGCAGGGCGATCATATCGGCGGCAACGAGATCTTCGCTGCGCACGCCAAGATCGAAGCCGCCCGCCACGATGTCGACCAGACGCCCCTCCGTGACGATGTCGATGTGGACTTGGGGGTGAAGGCGCTGGAACGGCAGGACGAGCGAGGACGGCGCCAGCTTCGGCGCGGCTGGATTCCGATGCATGCCCGCATTCCCAGGCGATCTTGAGCCGGTCCTAATGGCGCATCGTGTTTGGGAGGGCCCTCATACCTGGTCATTCGGCCGGCTCGGGCGGCGGTGCGCCGCGGGCAGCGGTGACCGCCTTCGGCTCGATGTCTTCAACTGCGATGTATGAACCAACCCCCCTCGATTGCGGGCCGTAGGAGGGCCTGCGCAGCCGCGGAGGGGCGCCCAGGAAGTCGTACCCCGATGAACCGGGGGGCTTGGCCTTGAAGAACAAGCGCCCCTGGCACACGCCCATGTCCAACACGCGCTGGCAGACGCCGGTCTTATCCCAGAGAACCAGGCCAGGTCCTCGAAGCCTGATCATGGCGTCGAGGTTCTCCTGGCGCTGAACCCCGCAGGTTTCGCAAACCGATCGGATGCGCCAGTTGTACTTCCACATGTCGGAAATCGTGTTGGCCTTGCTCCGGTACTCGGAGACGTGGACCCGGTCGGTGTTTCGCGCGCCCATGGCCGGTCACTTCGGCCACGCGAGCACGCTGCAGGTCGGCATGCGGCCGATTTCCTCGCCGCTCGACCTTTCGTCATGACGCCCCAGGCCGATGCGATAGTGAGGACTGATGTCGGCGAGGGCGGCGGGCATGAACCAGGCGCTCACCTCGTCGGCCAGGCGCATAAGCCGGTGCACACCGGCCGGAGACACGCCAAGCTGCGCCCGCCGGCTCAAAAGTGTTCCTGGTCCCCGCGCCACGGCCTTCAGATGCGCCTCGCGCGCCTGGTATTCGGCTTGCGGTCGGTTTCTCATTTCGCGGCTTTCGGATTATCGCCAGTCACCGGCTTGGCCAGCACGGCGTCGGGCGATGGTCGAGCGGGCAGCGGAACGACGTCTGGAGGCCTCATGCTTCGACGTGAACAGAACCAGAACATTCGAGTCAAGCCCGAGCGCTGCCCAGAGCCACGCTGCGCGCCTACGCCGCGCCGGGCCCGGGGGCTGAGACCGCCAACCACCCGGTCGACACAGCGGGCTATCAACCTGTCACAGCGACTGATCCCGTCCACGCCGTCGGCGCCGATCACGAATTCGGCATGTATTCGTCAAACGGGACGCGTCACTTCAACGCACCAGTTCACGCATCCGAGATTTGAACTCCCACTCACAAGAAACCTACCCATCTTTACTGCAGCGAGAGCAGTTTCATCGAGTAGGGCTTAGCGTCATCGTGTTGGATTCGCCTATCGACCTTATCCAGGCGACCGTTCAGATCGAGCAGACGACCGGGCGTGGAGAACGCATCGTCGGCACGGGTTTCCTGCTTTCTTCCCCGACCGCCGACGGCTCGCCGGGAACCCTGCTGGTGACGGCCAACCACGTGTTTGCAGGCATGGGCACCCCGCAGGCCCGGATCGGCTTTCGCACGGTCAAACCAGACGGGTCGTGGCTCTACACCCCCGCCGCCCTCGACATCCGCGACGCCTCAGGCGCAGCCATGTGGACGCGCCATCCAACCCGCGACGTAGCGGCGCTGCGCATTACGGCCCCGCCGGAGTTCGCCCGCGCGGCCATTCCGATCGATTACCTGGCGGCGGACGAAGCCTTCGCCGAACAGAACCTGCGGCCAGGCGACGAGCTGATGGTCCTGGGCTTCCCCCGCGGCGTTTCGGCCAACGGGGCCGGCTTCCCGATCCTGCGCGCCGGACGGATCGCCTCTTACCCTCTGTCGCCGAAATCCTCGCCGACCTTCCTGCTCGATTTCTCGGTCTTCCCGGGCAATTCCGGCGGGCCGGTCTTCGTGACCCGAAGTCTGCAACGCGCCGGCGGGATGAAGGCGCGGCCCTTCATCGCCGGCCTGCTGACTCAGCAGGTGCGAATTGATGACGAGCGGCTGGAGATCGGCATCGTCACGCACGCCAAGTACATCGCCGAGACGATCGACCTGATCGAGGGGGTGCGCCGGCCCCGCTCGGTCGCCGCGGAAATCGAAACGGCGCAGACAGCCGACGCGGAGATGTTCGCCGCCGAGCCCGCCGCCTCGACGCCGAAACCTGTTTCGGCTTGGCGGCGCCTGGGCCTTGCGATCATCCATGCCCCGGCCGCCATCGCGAACGCCTCAGCGAACGCAATCGAGCGGTTCACGCATCGGGTGGTCGCTTGGCTAGCTCCGACCGCGGCGACCGCGTAGCGGTCAGGCGGCGATCGCGAGCGCGAATAGCAGGTGAAACAAGGTCGCACGCGCTGACGCGCGAGGCTGTGCGAGGCTACTTCTCTCGACCCAGTCGCCACGTGTGGCGATGGCGTATGGCTGTGCCGGCCAACGCGAAGGCGAAGATCATCGTCGCCCAATTGGCGACAACCTCCAGAGAACTGACCACTTCCATGCCTCCGATGCCGCGCGCGGCGGATCCCTCGGCGGCAAAGCGCATCAAGACCTTAATGGTTCCGCAACCATGATCACGCCGCCGGTCAGGCGAGGGAGAAGGGCGCCGCCCCTTCAACAGTGACCTCGCAGACCACGCCTTTTGGCTCGTACTCGACCGCGACGGCCGTCAGGCCAGGCTGGCGCCGAAGCAGTCGCGAACCCAGGCCACGCCGCGTCGGCGGCGCGACGGGCGGCCCGCCTTCCTCCACCCACGTGATCAGGCAGTCTTCTCCAACCACGCGCCACTGCAGTCGCACGAGGCCGTCAGGTGTCGAGAGAGCGCCGTACTTCGCCGCGTTGGTGGCCAGCTCGTGAAGCGCGAGGACCAAAGGAACCGTGCTCCGGGCTGGCAGGCGACAAGGCTCCCCGTCGAGTTCGATGTCGCCCCGCCCCCGAAAGGGACGCAATGCCGCCTCGGCGAGATCGGGCATGAGGACGACGTCGAAGTCCCCGTGCGACAGGATCTTATTGGCGTCGGCGATGGCCTGCAGCCGCTCGCTGAACGCGCCATAGAATGCATCCGGTGTCTCGGCATGCCGAACCATCTGTTGCGCAAGCGCCTGCACGACCGTGAGCGTGTTATTGACGCGATGCTGCAGCTCCATGTTCAGCGCTCGCTCTTTCCTTGACCGCTCATCGACCTCGATGACGGAACGACGAAGCGCCTCGGCGGCGGAGACCACCAGGCCGCCGAAGAGCAGGAAGCCGGCGTCTGCGGTAAGTTCGGCGGCGCCAAAAGCGAGCGCCATGTTGGGGGGTTGGAACATGTAGTTCGCCACCAGGGCCGACGCCAAGAGCACAAGCCCGCCCCATCGCCAGCCCAGCGCTAGCGCGCTGAGGAGAACGGCAGGAAAGAAGGTCAGAAAGGGAACACCTTCCACCCACGGCGAAAGCAAGAGGCGCAATAAAAGGGCCGAGCCGACCGTCAACAACGCCCAGGCGATCGCTGAGGGCTTATCACCGTGGCGATTGATTATTATTTTCCGGACAAATCCCAGCCGAGTCATTTACCGCAATCCGAGGCCTCAGTGGTTGCAGAGCATAGCGAGCGCAACGTCTCTCGCCTGATCATTTGAGATCGATCGCTCATATGTCGCGGACAGATCTCCACCCTGGTCCGAGTGCACATCCCGGCAGGTGATGCTGTCGCCCCACCGAAGAGAGCAGGCGCGGGGCGGCCCGCGGCGGCGCTTGACCTTACGAGCCCCATCAACCTCACTTGCTTCAGCACCGCTCGCTTGGAGCTGCGCGGCGTGCAAACGGGGACCGCTTTGTCTGTCGATACGCTCACGCCATCGCAGAGGGCCGCCCTGGCGGAGGTCGCCGGGATCGATAGAGGCTGCGCCCTGGTCCCTAGGCCCGAACGCCACGGCGATTTCCACGCATTGGTGGCGTTAGGTCTGGCGCGGTCCTACGGTCCTGGCCTGGGTGGGGAAGGCTTCGCACCGACAGCGGCTGGACGCAAGGCGGCGAGGAGGGCTTCAGGGGCAGGCGCACGCGAGGCGCAACCGCGAGGCTTCGCGCTGCTTTCTCCCGAAAGACGACGGGAGATCGCCAGCATGGGCGGCAGATCCGTCGCCCCCGCCGATCGGGCGTTCTCGAGGGACCGAAATCTCGCTGCCGCGGCCGGCCGCATCGGCGGTGAGGCCGGCACGAAAACTCAGGGCGAGTAGCGCTCGCGCGCGAGGTCAACTGAACACTAAGTCTGCGGCGCTCGGCGCCGACTTCGTGACACCGCCCCGGAAGAAGGCGTCCGTCCGACGTGATCAGCGTGGCGTCGCCGGTCTCGCTGAACTCGGCCGACAGCGCCGCGAAAT
Source organism: Phenylobacterium sp. LjRoot97 (assembly GCF_964254345.1). Lineage (NCBI taxonomy): Bacteria > Pseudomonadati > Pseudomonadota > Alphaproteobacteria > Caulobacterales > Caulobacteraceae > Phenylobacterium > Phenylobacterium sp. LjRoot97. Next base: position 48,949 of record NZ_CAXUTH020000002.1, on the reverse strand, counting down.
TCGCAGCGTCCGACTGTGAGATCTGGATCCAATTCCCTCGGCGTACGAGATCGCGGCCGAAGCCGCCGGCGATGGTGAGCAGGTCCGCCCCGGCTTTCCGACCAGCACGGTGTCGCTTCCAGGTCGCCGAGCCGCAGGTCGGCCTGCACGACGTCAGCGGCCAGGCGCGCTGTGACGTCCGCCATCGAAGCCGTCCCGTCGGGCCGCCGCCCGACATGGCGATCGCTGTTCGCCGCGATGACGCGCGTGCCGGATGCAACAGCGCCACGAGCGGCGGCGAAGCGGTGTCCCGCGCGAGAAAAAGCCAAGCTCAAAAGAAGATCTGCAAACTTCGACCGCGGATACGCGGATTCGGAAGATCAGCAGAGATCGCTGCTGACCGCGCGGGCGCGGAGCTCATGGAGCTACGAATATTTCGAGTGAAAGTACTTGATTTTCGACAATGTTACGCCCACCTTGGAAAATCAAAATTCGCTCAGGCGCCGTCAGCCCAAGTTCCGAAGCAGACATTTTCGGATCATTTAGCTGCAGACCCTCCTCGAAAATTGGACCTTAGCGCCCATCCGGCGCTTGAGAACTCATGCCTTGAGAGGACGACCTTTGCGATCGCACAGGGGCATGTGCCTCGACAACCACACCCGCGTCGACAAGCCGCCGCCTCCGCGGCGTCCGCTCGGGACGCGCCTCAATGACCTTTAATCGAGCCATCTTTGAATTTCAGATACCGAGCCGCCTCCGAGGCGGTGCTTAGCGACATCCTCGCCCGTAATCCGCAGGCGAGCCTGCACGACATCCGACATGCCCACCCAAGTCTGCTGCGACTGTCGCCCGACCATCTGGGCCTGCGTGTCAGCCGCGTTCTTGAGCGGCACGCCCCCGACAACCTCAAATAGCTGGAGACGCCGCCATGGACATTGACTCTTCCCTCGATCCCGCGCTGCAGCGATTTCAGCTCAAGGCCGAGGAGTATAGAGCCCGAGCCCGAGAAGCCCTGGCCGAAGCCAACGGCGCGACGCTGGACCGTGTCCGCGAGCAGCGTCAGGCGTCCGCCGACACCTGGGCGGGGCTGGCCTCCGCCGAGGAAGCGCGGATCGTGTCTCGGCGCGCCCGTCTTGTGGAAGGAATTAAATGAACCAGACCGAAAAAGCCGGCTACGCCGAACGCTTAAAGACGGCACAGAACGCCCGAAGCGCCTTGCTGGCCAAATTCCGGCCGCAGGCGGCCGCTCCGGCCGCCGAGCTTATCGATCGCCCGGCCCGCAAGGCCGCCGAGCTTGCCGAGGTTCGCGGCGCGCGCGAAGCAGCCAAGACCGCTAAGCGGCAAGCCGCGGCCCTGAGCCTGCAGCAGGCGCGCGAGGCCGTTGAGGCGTCCATCGAGGCGGACGCCCAGGCGAAACGCGCGGCGCGGAAGGAACGCAAGTCGCTCACGGCCGCCGAGGCCAAGGCCAAGCGCGATGCTCGCTATGCAGCGCGCAAGGCTCGCAAGTAATTCAGGGACATACATGGCGAAAGAAGAGCCCATCGAGTTCGACGGCCAGATCGTCGAACTGCTGCCCGAAGGCCGGTTTCGGGTACGCCTGGAGAACGACCACGAGATCTTGGCCTACACGGCCGGGAAGATGAGGAAGCACCGGATCCGCTCCTCGGTGGGCGACAAGGTGACCGTTGAAATGACGCCGTACGACATGAACCGCGGTCGGATCACGTTCCGCCATCGCGACACCGCGCAACGCGCCGGCGGTCCCCCGCGGCCGCAGTTCAAACGACGCTGAGACGCCAGCGGGGCAGGACGGAGCGAAGCGATTCGCCTCCTTCCGCGCCTCCCGCCTGACGCCCCGGACCTTGGTGGCATGTGGAGCTCAGCGCCCTCGCAGGCGCTAGAAGCTCATGCGAAATCCCGCGGAGCCATAGGCGCCATAGCTGTCGCTGAAGTTCGAGAGCGACGTCTCGATCGAGCCCTCTCCATAGAGTTGGTAGCGGCCCGCGCCCCAGGCATAGCTCATGCCCACGGCGAGGCCGCCCCAGGTGCGCTCGGCCTGGTTGGAGATCTGCGCGCCGGAAACGTCCACGCGCGTCCCGTCCAGGAACTCGTGGGTCACGTTGACGAGGCCGTAGACTCTGCCCTGGCCTGCGGCGGCGCCCCGCCATTCGCGATCGAGCGAAAGCCCGAGCCGACCAAGCAGGCTGTCTCCTTGATCGGCCGAGACCCGCGCGCCGAGCGGATCGACGAAGCTGTCGAACTCGACCTTCGAATAGGTGACCTGGGCCTGCGGGATCAGGGTGACCTCGTTCCCCGTGGCCAGGGGCCGGCCAGCTTCGAGGGACGCAGCATAACCCTTTGCGTTGTTGCTCCTGACGCGCTCGCCGAGCACATCGGATCGCAGGTCGGTCTTGTACCAGCTCGCCTGGGCCTGGGCGTCGAGATAGGCGCCCGCCTGCGTCATCCAGGTTAGGGTCGCGCCTCCGCCCCAGGCGCTGGCCTCCACACGCCCGCCCCCATGCGGGGAGGCGACGATGCTCTCTGCTTCTGCCAGCTGGGCGGTCAGCGCTCCCACCAGCCGCCCGCCCGCAAGCGCGTCCGCCAGGACATGATCTGCTCCGAACTGGAGCTTCCAGTAGTCGGTCTTGAACGTCGCCTGGCTGGTGGACGCCGCCGGCTCGGCCTTGAGGTGACGTCCTTCGACGCGGCCCCAGACGCCGGAGCGCTCCTGGCCCGCCCACGACGCAGCGCCGATCCGCTGGCGCAGGGTGGCCAGGCCGTTCATCGCCTGCAGAGCCTGAGGATAGGCTTCGTAAAGGGGAACACCCGGCTGGTAGAGCGTCTGCTGCGCGCCGTCTGGGTCGACTGGCGGGCCAGGCTCGCCCCCAGGCCGCGCGGGGTCGGCGACGGAGGGCGGGCCGACGTCTGCATCGACGTTCGAGCGAAGCCTCCAGCCGCCGCCCTGTGCGTCCTGGCGCAGCACATAGGCATAGGCCCCGGCCACCAGGGCGTTCTCCTGCCCGAGCCGCAGATCGCCGCGCGCCAGGGTGAAGACGCCGTTCGAAGCGCCGTCCACTTCCACGACCAGGATGCCGTTAAGGGTCCGTGCGCCGGCGCCGCCGAGATTGGCGACCTCGACGAGGGTCAGGCCCGAGGCGGAGCCGCCAACCACCAGCCGGTCGGCGGCCGCGTCATCGCCGCCGAGCACGGCTTCCAGGTGAAGCCTTCCTCCCTGACCCTCATAGTCGCCGGCCACGCGCAGGACGCCGATCCCATGGCCGGGAGCAACGGTCCCGCCGGCCTGATTCAGAAGCGGGCCGACCTGGCCGATCCCGGTCAGACGCGCCCCATCAAAGACCATCACGGCGCCCCCCATCCGGCCGTCCACCGCCAAGGTTCCCCTCTGGACCAGCGTGCGTCCGGTGAAGCCGGAACTGTCGGCGCTCAAGGTGGTGACGCCGGAACCCCTCTGGCGAACTTCGCCGCCCCCCGAGATCGCGCCGCCGAAGGTCAGGGCGTCCGATCGGTTGAAAGCCAGGACGCCGTCGGCCGCCACGTCGCCGAGGATCGAGCCGCTCGTCCCGCCATCGCCCAGCTGCAGGACGCCCGTCGAAATCCGGGTGCTCCCCGCATAGCTGTTTTGCCCCATCAGGATCAGCGTGCCGAGGTCGGTCTTATGGAGCTGACCAGGTCCGGTCAGTTCAGAGGCGATCGTCGCCGCAAAGGCTGAGCCTTCGGACGTGCCGTCGCCGACCCGGACGATGGCCTCGCCGGCGCCCAGGCCGATCGCACCGCCGGTGATCCTGTAGCCGTCCGTGGCGAACTGCAGGCCGCTGACGCTGATCGCGCCAGGGCCGTTGTCGACCGTCACCGTTCCGGCGCGGGACGTGAAGATCGCGAAGACGCCGTTGACGAACTGGCCGTTGGTCGAGCCGTCGGCCTGCGTCCAGAGCGAGCCGCTCGCGCCATGCCAGACGCCGTCGCCGCCCGTGATCGCGCCATCGTCCGCCCGGCCGGCGTCGCCGTCCCAGAAGTTCCGCTGCGCGGGCGGCGGCGGGGGTGGGGGATCGCCGCCGCCACCGCCACCGCCGCCTCCGGGCGCCGCGGTGAAGACGAGGTTCACCTGCCTGGCGACGGCGGTCTGAATGCTTTTGGTTCCCGCCCCTGGGAGGACCCCTATCGCCAGCCCTTGATCATCAAGCGTCCCGTCGTAGTTGATCAGCCGGTAAACGCCGGGCCCGAAGGTCCCGCCGGCCGATTGGGTGACATTGAGCAGTCCGTCGAGCGTCAGGTCCCCGTGCACCACTAGCAGATCGTTGAGCGCGCCGCCGGCCACTCCGGCCTGGCCTAGCCGGTAGTCGAGGCGTGCGGCCGCATCGAGGATCAGGTCCCCGTTTATGGTGAGGGTTCCAGGTCCCGCGGCGGCGCCTGGCGAGACGGTTCCGCCGACGACCTCGACATCGCCGCCGAGGGTTCCTGTTCCCCCTAGCGCGCCGCCAGGGTTCACGCTCGTGCGGCCCGCCGCTCCGCTCTGGTCGCCGTTGATGTCCAGACGCCCGGCGTTCACCTCGGTCGCGCCGGCATAGGTGTTGGCGCCGGACAGGGTCAGCACGCCGGTCCCGGTCTTGGTCAGCGTTCCAGCCCCGACAAGGCGGGGCGCGATGCCGATGTTGAAGCTGTTCGTGTCGATCACCGCGCCATTGGCGCCGAGCGTGACGTCGCGGGCGGCGAAGCCTGAGAAGAATGCGGAGCGATTGCGCAGCGCTCGCACCACCCCGCCGTCGATGGTCACGCTGACAGCGCCCTGGCCGGCAAAGATGGCGGACGTTTCCAGCACGGCGAGGTTTGCGCCGGCTCCCCGGAGCACCAGGGTCCCGCTGGCGGCAGGCGCCGAAACCCCCAGGTCGAGACCATCGGCGGCCCGCACCAGCCCGCCGTCTTCGATCGTCAACGTACCGGTCCCGAAGTTGCCGACATTGATGTTGTAGAGGGTCGTCACCCAGCTGGAGCCGGGCCCGGTCACGGTCACCTGACCGTCGGAGCCAGGGCCTGATCCGATATAGCCCTGGTTGCTGGTGACTTTTCCGCCGTCTTCGACCAGCAGATCGCCTTGCCCATAGGAGCCGACCGTCAGCTGCCCGGCGGCGACCCAGCTCCCCCCTCCCGTCACCACAACGTCCCCGTCCGCGTCGACGTCAGCGCCGACGACGCCATCGGCGCTCGAGACCTCGGCCTGGCTATCGATCCGCAGAAGACCGATCCCCGAACTGCCGATGCTGAGCCGTCCGAGGACCTCCCAGGCGGAGTCCTGCCCGGTCACCGACACCTCGCCGTCGCCAGTTGAATCCAGACCGATGGTTCCTGACGCACTGGTGATCTGGGCGCCGCCCGAGACGGTCATCGCGCCGACGCCATAGGCGCCGATCTGCAGGTCGACGCCATCGTCGATGTCCCCGGCCGTCAGCGGATCGTTGTCCCCGATCAGGACGACCGACTGGGCGTGCGCCTCGACAGTCCCGACCAGGGCGAAGGCCAGGGCCAGCGGAGCGGCGGACGCATATAGCCGCCGGCTCCCAGCCGGACCGAGAGCTGCGCCTTGCAGGGCGCTTCCCACTGCGCCGGCTCGCGGCCCGGCCCCCACGATCGTCGTACGTCGGCGCATCTCCGCCTCCCCCGTTGAAGGCGTACGATTGACCACCCAAGGTGGATAATCCGTCACCAGGATCGCGCTAAAGGTGTCCAGCTCGATGCGCCGCCAAGCGACCGGGGTCGGGCTCCCTGACGCTGGCTTGGGATGGCCGGCACGACCGGCCAATCACGATGCAAGAAATCTCGCTTGCAGGCTTGAACCCGCCTGACCGCGATCTAAATCCTCGCTCGCTGGACGCCTTTTCGGGTCCAGGTCAGGGAGCCCAGGGGTCCTGGCGCTGCCCGTTCAACTTGCTCTCGTTTGAGGAGATGGACATGCGAGCTGCTTACGACTTTTCCCCGCTCTATCGATCGCTCATCGGCGCCGACCACATGGCCGTCCTGGTCGAGAACGCGCTGCAAAGCGTGGGCGGGCGCGACTATCCGCCTTACGACGTCGAGAAGACCACCGACGACGGTTACCGGATCAGCCTGGCGGTCGCCGGCTTCCGCGCCGATGAGCTGGAAATCACGGCGCTGCCCAACTTGCTTGTGGTCCGTGGTCGCAAGGGCGAACCTGCGGCCGAGGTCGCCTATCTGCACCACGGGCTGGCGCTGCGTCCGTTCGAGCAACGATTCGAGCTTGCAGACCATGTGATCGTAACCGAAGCCCGCTACGCCGACGGTCTGCTCGTGATCGAGCTTGAGCGCCAGATCCCCGAAGCCTTGAAGGTCCGGCGCATTGCCATCGACGCCCCCGGGGCCGCACCCCCCGATAGGCTGGTCGATCAGGATATTCGGCCTCAGGCGGCCGCTTAGAGGGGCGGCGCGAGGCTCCTCCCGCCTCGCGCAGTCCTCCCCCTTACGAAAGGAAGATTTCGGAGAGAGACGCCATGCTTCTGGCGACAACGGAGCAACAGATCCACACCCTTGGCCTGAGCGCCGGGCGCGAGCGCTGGTTGCGTCCGGCGGTAGGTTTTCTCCATCCAAGAGACGTGCTGAAGGATCCAGACCTTACGCTGGCGGACAAGCGCGCCGTCCTTGCCTCATGGCTGTCGGACGCCTCGGCAGTGCAGGATCAGCCGCATCTGCGTTGGCTGCTCGGCACGCCCGAACCCGTGGCGGCCGCCGATATTCGCGAAGCGCTCGCACGACTGGACCACACGGATTGGACCGAGCGCCAATGACGACCGGCGAGCGCCCCGGCGACCCTCGGCGCCAAGGCGTACTCGATGGCCGCGGTATTCCGGCGCCAGCGTGCGATCATTGAAACGCCTGAACGACGGCTGGCGACCCTCGCAGCCTCTCTCGAAGCCTGAGGTGCTGCGCCAGGCGGCCAATCGATCGAGGTCGACGTCCTCGAAGTTCGCGGCCGGCATGCAGAATGAGCCGCGGCGGCCAGGAGGGCGACGACCTCGTTCAGGCCTTGGGAAGCACGCACCCCAGCAAGGCGCTCAGCTAGATCCCGAACACTTTCATACCGGCGTCGATCATGCCCTCGATGCCCCGGCGGACCTGACCTGTGCGTCGCCCGGCCAGGGGGGCCTCCTCAATGATCAGGACGCCTTCGCCTTTGTCCACGTGATCCTTGAGGAGTTGCTCGCGCCCAAGGAAGTAGGGCCAGAACGTCTCAGTACGGGTCACTGAATAGGCAAGGTCGGTGGAAAAGCCGACCAGCTGGTCTTGGGCGAAAATCCGCCCCTGCTCGGCGCGCTCGACGCGTACTCCGCGCCCGCCCTTCACCACCAGCCCCACCGGGCCATGGAAGACCAGGTAGCGCAGTTGGAGGGTGAGCCAGGCCTTGATGGACAACAAGCGCCAATGGCTGGTGATGCGTAGCGGCTGTGCGTTGGACTGGACCAGCGCCGCCAAAGCGCGGGGCTGCAGCACGCAACGCGCCCCATCCGGCAAGGTCAGCATGGTGACCTCCGCGAAAGGGTCGCGCACCGCGGAGACGGTCGTGACCTCGCCCTCACCGCGAAGTCGGGTGAGGAAGATGAGGCCGCTCGCCAAGCTGGTGATGGGATGGCGCCGGTCGACAAACCATTGCGTGCTCTTCGCGCCCGTAGCGCTGCTGGTCTGCAGATAGTCCTGGCGCACCAGCAGCTCCTCGCCTGCGGCGAGCCTCACGCCGATCGACGTCGTCGATCTTTCAGCTGGCGCGATCTCCGCATGCGACGCGGTGGAAGTCGGAAGCCGGATCGCGGGACGCCGCATGACCAGCGGCGCGAGAACGAAGTAGCAAAAGAGCCGGATCAGGAAGGGGAGGGCTACGATCAGCGCCAGGGCGGCCGCGGCCTGCCAAAGGACGCTTGAGAAATGAACACGCGCAGCCCACAGCGAAAGCCTTCCGCCCCATGATCTCGCCGCATCGGCGCGCTCCTTCGCAAGTTGCTGTTCGAGACCACGCGTCACTGACCCGATGTCGCCCCCACTCCAGCCGCGGCTCTGGGCGTAAGCTCGTCGCGCGTCGTGGTAGGCCTTCAGCCTAACTGCAGCGTCGCGCTGGGCGTAGGCGGCAGCCGCCGCCGTGCGACACCGCTCTTGTGCACCAGACCTCAGATCGCCGTGGCGCCCGCGGTCATGCAGGTATGAGCGAAACTCCCAGCTGTCCTCGAACGCCGACAGCGCCTGCGCCGATGATCTGCACGCCTGCATGGCCCGAGAGGCGTCAGCCTTTGCAGTCTCCAGTCTGGTCGTGAGGTCTGTCGGAAACCTGCCCAGGTCCGTGCGCTTGGCGAGTTGATCCCGCGTGGCCCTCAAGCCGGTGATTTCCCGTTCCCTGTACTGGATCTCCAGCTCCAGCTGACCCTCTGCCCGCAGGGCCTCTGTGTCGGCCGACAGCAGGCTCTTGGTTCTGGCGAGGTCGCCCAGCCGCCGCTTCTCCGCAGCCGCCTTGGCTTTCACCGCGTCCTCGAGAGCCCGGTCCAGCTCGTCGACGCTCTTGCGTTGCGCGGCTGTAGCGGCCGCGGTCAGGCGTCGCTCGGTTGCCTCACGCTGCGTCTCGAGCTCACCTCTGACGGCTTCGAGACGGCCGACGCGCTCGGCTTGAGTATGGGCACGCGTCCACTCCGACTTGAGCCACGGCGCCACGACCGCACCGACGAGGATCGCCGTGACGAGCGCGACATAGAGCACCACCTTGCTTCCGAGCCATCCGAAGATCGCCTTGAGCGCCGACAATCATCCCTCCGATGCGAGCGGGACCAACCGCCCCGGGCGGCTCCGTCTTGGGCCAGGTCAGCGCAATGCGCAAACGCCGCATCGGCCGCCGCCGCTCCAGTAGGCCGCGCAGGAATCTGGCGGGCCGATGAGGCTCGAGCCTCTTCTGGCGGAAATCGTCGCCGGGCGCCGACCTTCCGCTCCCGGATTCGGGACGGCGTTTTCGCTCGGCGGCCTGCTTGACGACGACCGATCAGGTTCTAAATCCTTCAGCCGTTCAGCTTGGAGGTATCAATGAAAGCCATTGAAATCATCCCAGCCGAGGGTGGCTGGATGGTGCGCAGCGACGCCATCGAAAACGATCTGTTCTTCCGGAGCGGAGCATCCGCTGAGAGCGCTGCGATCCGCTTGGCGCAAGGCCTCGCGGACGCCGGGGAGCATTCGGATGTGCAGATCTACCTTCGCGACGGCTCGCTGGCGCGTCGCTTCACCGTGCCGTCCATCAAGAGGCTCGAAGCTTTAATGATGCGCGACGTGGCTTGATGCAGCGCCGGCCCGATCCTTACAAAGGGCGGAACTTTTGGCGTTCCGGGCGGGCACGCTCTCGGCGTCCACGAATGCATGTCGCGGATCTGCGCTCCTGCAGAGGGCGGCCGCGCATCACCGTCGGCCACCCAACGATGTCGCTTCTTGGAGCGTGAGTGCGGGCGCAAAGCCAGGGCCTGCCAACGGGGACCTAGTTGCCCGGTGCCCGCCCGCCTCACCAATGTTGGCGGCGCCGGCGTCCGCGAGATTCGGGACGATGCGGATCCTGGAAACCAACGGGCGCTCCGTCAGTTTCGCAGCAATGGGTGGCAAGATGCTTCCATATTCGATCGCCCTGAGCTCAATCCTCGAGGATTGGCTCATCCGCGCGTCACCCCAGGAGCTTGAGGTGATCCGAAAGCGCATTGCCGTCTGGCCGGACGACGACGCCAGAAGCCGAGCCGCCGAGATCATCGCTCGCCGTTCCCTCAAGCAGGCCCGATCCTGACCGCCTGTCGCGCCTCGGTGCTTGCGGCGAAGCTCCGGCTTTTGCCTCACTGCGGACAGAGGCCCGCCGGCCCATGATGTCATGGGAAACGAAAGCGCGATGCAACTCACCGTCACACGAGGCCCGCCAGGATCTGAAGCTAGGCAGCAGATCGACTGCGACACCGACGCTGAAGCCCTTACCGAAGTTTGGCGGATGCTCGTCAGCCATCCAGCCCCCGACCTGCTGGATATCTGGTGGAAACGGTCCGATGGCGTGGAACTTGGCCTTGCAGATCTCCAGTGCTGGGCCCGCGAACGCTAGGTCACAGGCCGCCGGGCGCCGCCGGTATCCTGCCGGGCCACGGTCCGCCTTCGGCCCGCGCGGGTACTTGGGCAGATCATGACAAACCTCATGCCCTGCCAAATCTGCCCCTGTTCGGCTCAAGGGTCGTCGGCGAATAATTAGCACGCCGGCACAGGTTAAGGGCTAATGCTATCGCATCGGCGCGATCACCGGTCGAATAGCGGTGAAAATACAAGGCCGAGCAATGACCTCGCCGACTCCAAGCGGTCGGATGGCCGTCATCATACTCACAGAGCTGCCAGCCAGCGTCGCGGGCAGGGGTGAGCGCGTCGAGGATCGGCGCGACAGGCGCGGTGGAGTCCGGGCCGACGGGGGACGCCGTCACCGCCTTACGGTCGGCGCCCACCTTCGCGAAGCCGCTGTCAGGCCCCCGCGAGCCTGCGCTTCAGTTCACAGTCGTCGTCTTACGTGGTCATGGACGGTGCAGCGCACGGATCGGCCGCGCGTCCGTAGGTTATGTTCGCGCGGCGCAGGGCTCCCGAAGTGAAAGCGCTCTAGGCCCCCCGCACTAGAGGCGCGCCGCCGGAACGAGGCCCAACGCCAACCGTTGATCGAGCGCGGAGCGTATTGCGCGCGGCTGGCGACAGCGATGTTCGTGAGCAGTCTAAGGCGTAGGTTTCGGTCCATCGCCCTGGCCGATCAGCTCGGACCGGGTCTGGTCACCGGCGCTGCGGACGACGATCCGAGCGGGATCGCCACCTATTCCCAGGCCGGCGCGCAGTTCGGATTCGGGCTGCTTTGGACCATGCCGCTGACCTATCCGCTGATGTCCGCGATCCAGCTGGTCAGCGCCCGCATCGGCCGGGTCACCGGCAAGGGCCTGGCGGCCAATCTCTGCGAAGTCATGCCCAAAGGCCTGGTTCTGGCCCTGGTCGCCCTGCTGTTCATCGCCAACACGATCAACATCGGCGCGGACCTGGCGGCAATGGGGGCCGCCACGCAGCTCAGCCTCGGCGGGGGCGATCATCTATCGGTCATCGCATTCGCGATCCTGTCGCTGCTGCTGCAGCTCTTCCTGCCCTATGCCCGCTACGCCCGCGTCCTGAAGTGGCTGACGCTGACCCTGCTCGCCTATGTCGCCGTCCTGTTCATGGTCAAGGTCGACTGGGCGCAGGCGGCCAGAGGCCTGGTCTGGCCGCGCGGGCCGCTTGGCCCCCCGGAAATCCTCACCATCGTCGCGGTCTTCGGCACCACCATCAGCCCCTATCTCTTCTTCTGGCAGAGCGCGCAGGAGATCGAAGAAATCGATCGAGATCCAAGCGCCGCCCCTCTGAAAGACGCCCCTGCACAGGCGCGCAGCGAATTAAGGCGCATGCGCATCGACACCTTTGTCGGCATGGCCGCCTCCAACCTGATCGCCATCGCCATCATCATCAGCACCGCGACGACCCTGCATGCGGCGGGCAAGACCGATATCACCAGCGCCGCGGACGCCGCCGAGGCCTTGAGGCCTGTCGCCGGGCCGTTCGCCTTTGCATTGTTCAGTCTGGGCATCATCGGAACCGGTCTCCTGGCGATACCGGTTCTCGCCGGCTCGGCCGCCTATGCGATCGGCGAGTCCCGCGGCTGGAAATGCGGCCTTGAGTACAAGCCCTGGGAGGCGATCGGCTTCTACCTGGTCATTGCATTCGCCACCCTGGTCGGCATCCTTATCGACTGGTCGCCGATCGATCCGATGCGCGCCCTATTCTGGAGCGCCGTCGTCAACGGCGTGATCGCCGTGCCGATGATGGCGGCGATGATGTGGGTGGTGAGCCGCCATCGACTGATGGGGCGCTTCACGGCCGGCCTGCGCCTCAAGATCTTCGGTTGGCTCGCCACCGCTGTGATGGCCGCAGCGGTCCTGGCCCTGGCGATCGTGCGATAGTTGAGCCGGTCAGGCCGAGAACCGGGTGTCTGCGCCGCCCCGCCTAGTCGAGCGCCAGCTTAGTCTCGCAGTTTACCCCCTCGGGATCGAACACAAGCTCCACCGCTCCCCTGGACTTCGGCAGGGCGCTGTCGAACAGGCGCGAGCCGAAGCCCCGGCCGGCCGGCGGCGACACCGCCGGCCCGTCGCATTCCCTCCACTCGATGAAGAGGAAGTCGGCTCGGACCGTCCAGCTGAGCTTCACCCGTCCTTCGGGGACCGACAGCGCGCCGTGCTTCGTCGCATTGTCGCCAGTTCATAGATCCGCGGACAGCAGGCGCTACTAGGTGAAATTAGGAGCTGCGGCGCGGCCGGTTCGCCGGGCGACGGCAAGGCCCGACGCGCGCGTGGCGCCTGCCTCAGCGACGGTAGGGCTCGCAGGCGACGCCGTCATTGTCGCCATCCCATTCATGCTGATAGCCGGGTTCGCCTCGCCTGGCGCCGCCCTGCGCCCTTAGCTCTGCGCAGGACATGCGGCTGCTCGTCTGACCCCGTTCGGTCGTCAAAGCCCGCGAGCTGAAAGGCCCGGGCGTCTGCTCCACGCCGTTTCCACCCTCTTTGACGTCGGCCCTCAGCATGGCCTCGCCGACCGCCTGACCATCGATCGAGCACCGCGCCGCGATGCTGTCGTAGGTTCCAAGACCTGCGACACATCGGGCCGTCCGCCCTGACGCGATGCGTTCAAGGGCCGCTCGCGCCGAGCGTCCGGAGACGCGGCCGTACTCGGGAGCGGAGAAGTCGGCCAGCCGCACCTCAACCCAATCGGCTCCCTCACGCGGCCCTACGGCGACACAGAAGGAGTCGCCGTCGATCACGTGCACGACGGGCCCGGAGAAGACGCGCCCAAACGCGAGGTAGGAGGGGGGAGGGCCGCCGTCAGGAATGGCGGTGCAGGGATCGGCCCTGGCCAGTGCGGGCGCGAAGGCCAGCATCGCCAGGCTCGCCACGACAATCGCCTTCATCACCCCTCCTGACCTTGCAAGCACATCCACTGATCACCGCACCGGCTTTCCAGGCAAGAGACGTCGATGGCGGGGTCGAAACAATGCGTCGGACGTAGGTCGCCGACGCACGGGGGCACGGCGGAGCTCGAGAGCTGGGCGGAGGCTTAGGTAGCTGGCGGTGAACCCGTCCCGCTCACGATCCTAAGGGGCCTTTTCCTCTTCGCGCAGCGGCGCCGTAGCCCAGGGATGCATGTCGCGGATTTCCGACCTCTGGAGAAACGGTGGCTGTGCGTCCCGGAGCATAACCGCCAGGCATGCGACGAGGTCGCGCGTTTGAGCCGATCGCCTGCGAAGCCTGAATGAACGAACGCCCAATGAACTCGTCTCCCGACCGGAGAGCAAAGTTAACAGGCGGCCGTGCTCGCCGGCCCTTACCTATGTTGTTGGGGATGCATCAATCCCAGGGCGGCCCATCTTCTTGCTCGGCCGGCTCAGCCAGCGGCGTGCGTTCGCCATTGCGCACCTTATCCCGCCAAAATTCCCGCGCGCCTTCGGTCAGCGCAAGTCAGGGCGGCTTCTGACGCAGGGGACCGAGCGGGTAGGGGATCGCATGAAGCGCGATGGCGAGGTCTTCGATCTTTTCGTCGGTCATCCCGGGACCGGGATGACGATTCCATTTTTGCGGAGCAAGTTCCACGGACCTGGAACTCCAGGCGTCTCACGCAGTTTCAGGGATGGCCATGCTGTCCAGGCAGGCCGTCCGGGATCACCACCAGATCCTTACCTGCGATCGCACCGCCTCCGTCACCCCCAACGGAGGCGGTGTCGTATGCGGCCTGTCTGCGCAGTCCGGCCCTGTGGGCGCGGGCACGTGGCCATGAGCTCCCGACGTGGCCGGCTTTCTCAAGCAGGCTGAGACTTTCCGCGGATGGCTCCGCAGGGCCCCTGCGAAGCACCGCGAAAATCGCCGAATAGAGCCGCCGCTGCATCTGTTCAAATGCCGAGATTGATAATGACGCGGGCTAAGCCGCTGCTACGCGGTTGCGAGCGGAACGCCTTCGCGGACGACCGGCGACCCGGTGCGCGCGCCTGATGATCCGACACCTAGCGGACTTGCACGAACGAGGATTAGGGTGATGCCAAGGGCCGTCAGCATGACGCCGGCCGCATGGCCATTCGTCACGCAATCATCCAGGAAAAGCCATTGACCACGTCATCTCGATTGCAGGTCGGCCGCGACGTTCCATGGGTGACAAGCTGGTCGGACGAGAAGCTGACCGGCGTCGCTCGCTGCCCAAGCGTGGACGGGGAGTTAGCCGTCCGGCAGCGACACGATCCGGGCGCCGGGCGACCGCTCTATTCAAGGAACCACCTATTCAGGCAGCGACGATCCGTTCGCGAGATGCTCTGTCCCATGTGCGGACAGCCGACGCCGGACGATGACCGTTGGAGTCAGACGGCGACATTCACCACGGCGGGGACCATGCGCAACCGCGGGTTCGGGTGGGCCTTATGTGCATAACGACCCATTCAACATGATCGATCCTAACGGGCAGGATTCACTGCAGCTGGGAGTCAATATTCAAGTTGGACCGCTGCGTTGGGGGTGGGGGAGTTACCGTGTCGGTAAGGAGAAAGGGGACGTGCTGCGGCCATCGAGTTCATCCATCGGACGGTACAGCTCAAGTGGTGGTGGGCTTGGTCTAGCGTTGGGTATTGAGGTTCAGGCGACGTATTGTGAAACGTGCTTTGGCGTATCTGACATCGCGGGGAAATCTGCAGGCCTACAGGTTGATTTGGGCTTAGGTGGAGGTATCGGCGAGACTTCGGCCAAAGAGGTGCCAGACGGGTTTGGCGGGACTATGATCGCTGGCGGCACTGGCAAGCAGACTGTGAGCGGTTCGATCGGAGCATCGGCTGGGTTTGTACCTATCGGGCGCGACACGACAAAGGTAACGCCATCTGGCGGAGTGGAGGGGAAATCCTCGACCGAAAACAAGTCGTGGTGGACGACGCCTCAAGACGTTTTGCTTAGGAAGTGATGCAGTGTCGAAGCGCGAAAAACTGGCGCTAACTGTCAAATATGTCGCTATTTGGGGTGTTTCGTGTGCGGCAACCATTTGGTTTGCGCCGCGCACCTTGGCATATTTCATGTTGCCGGTGTTATGGATTTTGTTCGCGTGGAGGATTGTGGTCGTCCTGCGGCGATGAGAACTTTCAGATATCATCAGGGCCTGGTTGGTCCCGTTGGTGAACCATTGCAGCGCTGCCCGACACGCGCCCGAAACTCAGCGAGACGGTCTAATTGTTGTAGCGGTCAGCAGGAGCTCGCCGGCGGTACTCAACGGGACGGATCCAGCTGATGGCGGCGTTTCCAAGAGCGGACCTTCAGATGGGGCCGCTGTCAGCCTTGCCGCCAAAGTCCGTGTGTGGACGCCCCTACGGATGCAAGATGGTTTTTCGAGAGTTTAGGCGCGCAGGTTCAGGTGCTTCCGTGTGTCCGGCCTGATGGTTGCGGCCTTCGTCGCGGCCGCTGGCCTGTAGGGAGTTCGCGGACCGGGTCCATGCCGCAATTGCGCCCTCGAGGCGCTTCAGACATTTCTGGTTCTCCCGGCCCCGTCTCATTGACCGTTGCGCCATACGTCTCGTCTGACCTTCCTGCCTCCTCTGACGTCTCAGGCCATCACAGCGATCGGGCTGCCGCGGCCGGAGTTCTGTAGGATCCGCCGTGCGCCATCAGCGCCCAAACGATCCTCGCGATCTTGTTGGCGAGCGCCACCGTCACCAGCATGCGCGGCTTGCGCGATAGCATGCTGGCTAGCCAGGGGCTTGCCCGTGATGGGTCTCGCGCCGCGACCTTCGCGGCGGAGCTGGCGCCGAGGATCAGCAGTCGGCGCAGATTGCGCTCGCCCATCTTCGAGATGCGCCCGAGCCGCTCCTTGCCGCCGCTGGAGTTCTGCCGGGGCGTGAGCCCGAGCCAGGCGGCGAAGTCGCGACCTCGTCGGAAAGTGTTCGCTGGCGGCGCCGACGCCACCAGCGCTGTGGCCACAACCGGCCCCACGCCCGGAATTGTCATCAGCCGCTTGGCGATCGGGTCGGCCTTCGCACGTGCTCCGATCTCGCGGTCGAGCGTGGTGATCTTCGCCTGCAGCGCCTGAATGCTCTCGGCGATGATCGTCAGGATCGGACGGGCCTGATCCGGCAGATCCGTCGCCGGATCCGCGGTCAGCTCGATGAGCCTACGAACGTGTCCGGGCCCCTGGGGCACGACGTAGCCGAACTCTGCCAGGTGGCCTCGCAGGGCGTTGCTCAATTGGGTGCGCTGACGCACCAGAAGGTCCCGAGTCCGGAAAATAACGGCAGAGCCCTGGGCCTCGGCTGTCTTGGGCGTGACGAAGCGCATCGTCGGACGTAGCGCCGCCTCGGAGATCGCTTTGGCGTCGGCCATGTCGTTCTTTTGCCGCTTCACGAACGGCTTCACATACGACGGAGGGATCAGCCGACCTCATGGCCAAGCGCGCCGAGCTCGCGCGCCCAATAGTGCGCGCCGGAGCAGGCTTCCATCGCCACCAGGCAGCGCGGCTGGCCCGCGAAGAACGCGAGCATCTGATCGCGCCTTAGCTTCTTACGGAACACGACCTCGCCGGCCGCATCTGCGCCGTGCGCCTGGAAAATGCTCTTCGCCAGATCGAGCCCGATCGTCGTAACCTCGCCCATGGACGCCTCCTTCGAGTGGTGTTTCAACACCTCCACTCTGGCACTTCGATGCCGTCAGGGGGCGTCCACCCCATCGCAATTGGCGCCGAACCGACATCCTGCGTGGCGACGGGCAAGTGGCTCGAAAGCGAACGGCAGGAACGACTTTGCAGGGTGGTTAGCGGTCGTTCAACTCGCAGTCGAAAGCGGCCGTTCCATTGCGTAGTTGTGGATCGCGACGCCCCGCACTTCGAAGTCCCGTCGGTGCGATACTGTGAAGCCTTTCCGTTCGAAAAGTCCTTTAGCGAGCTCGCTCGCTTCCACGTAAAGGCGCTCGACACCCTGGTCGCGCGCGAGCCGCTCCAGCGCTTCGAGGAGGGTCAAGGCGACGCCAGTTCCCGCCGCCTCGGGGCGACAGTAGAGATGATCAATGTGTCCGTCAGCTTCCAGGTCGCCGTAGCCCAGCAAACGGCCTCGATCATCCACGGCGACAAGGGTGGTGCGGCCGTCGCCAGCTCTTGCCTGGACCGTCGCGGCGTCGACTGGAGCCGGCGCCCAGGCCACGACCTGTTCGGGTGAGTACCGTCGGCCGCCCAGCCGCTGAACAGACTCATAATAAAGCTCGGATAGCTCCGCTGCGTCTGTTTGCAGGTAAGGGCGAAGCGAGAACCGAGGTGCGGGATTGGAAATCATCCGGCTCGTCTAGTCTCCGCTGAGGCGGAAGTCAGCAAGGGGTCGGATCCGGACGAACGCGACGTCCTGCCGGCGGACCTTCAAACGAGTCTGCTTCCGCCCCTCCGGTAGTGGCGCATTCGCAACCTAGCTCGCCATGCTGCCGCCCGGGGCGGCCTGTCCTGGCATGAAGGGTTGGCGAACCAACTGCCAGCGCTTATTATTATTCTCTGATTGGAGAATGATTATGACGGACAGGGCGCGCCTCTACACGCCTTCCGAAGCGGCCGCCATTAGCGGCCTTCGGCCGAAGGCGGTGAACAACCTGATCGATAAGCACATCGTCGATGTGGCGCGTCCGGTTCGCGGCGGTCGCGCGCCGCGCCGCTACCTGACCCATAGCCACCTGCTGTGCATGCGCCTGGAACATTTCCTGGCAGGCTCCCTGCCGGTCGAGCGGCGTCAATGGCTGTTCCAAGAAGTGGCGGCGCACCCCGAGGCCAGGATGGTCAAGGCCAACAGCGTGCTGCATGTCGACCTGGCGCAGGCGCGCCGAGAGGTGGACGAGCGCGTCGAGGACCTGGAGGAGGCCGAGCGCCTGATCCATAGCGATCCGGCGGTGATGGGCGGCGAGCCGGTCTTCAAGGGCACGCGGATCCCGGTCTACGGGGTGGCGGCCATGCTCGAGGGCGGCGCCGATCGCGAAGACCTGCTGTCGGGCTACACCGCCCTGGACGCCCGCAAGCTGGACCTAGCCCAGCTCTGGGTCGCCGCCCATCCGCGTCGCGGGCGTCCCAAGCGTCTGGCCGACCGCGGCGTGGCTCCGAGTTCTACTAAGCGCGTTACGCTGATGGGCGACCCGCTCAAGGGCGCCAAGGGCGCGGCGGGCACGCGTTGAACATCCTGATCGACGAGTGCCTGCACGCCTCCCTGGTCGAGGTGGCACAGGAGCATGGCCACCAGGCCACGCACGTCACCTGGCGCGGCATGGGCGGGATGCAGGACTGGAACCTTATGGAGCCGATCCGCGAGGAGTCGCTGACCTTCGTCACCAACAACGCAAAGGACTTTCGCCGACTCTACGCCCAGGCCGAACTCCACGCAGGCCTGCTGATTATCGTCCCGCAAGTCCCGCCGGCGGCTCAGCGAGAGCTTTTCGCCGCCCTGCTGGAGGACATTGCGGGCGAGGA
Source organism: Phenylobacterium sp. LjRoot97 (assembly GCF_964254345.1). Taxonomy (NCBI): domain Bacteria; kingdom Pseudomonadati; phylum Pseudomonadota; class Alphaproteobacteria; order Caulobacterales; family Caulobacteraceae; genus Phenylobacterium; species Phenylobacterium sp. LjRoot97. The sequence continues at coordinate 30,394 of NZ_CAXUTH020000002.1, read as the reverse complement.
GTTGGTGAACGAGGTGGTGGAGATCGCTTTTGTCGAAGGTGAGGCGGCGATCAACCGCTACCCGCTGCCCGACGAGCCGGGCGAGCCGGAGGAGCCCACGGAGCACGACGCCTAGGTCGCGTTGGCGGCCATGATCTGGGCGTGGGCCGTGAACTTGTCGGAAAGCGCCACCCCGGCCTCATCGGAGAACGGGTCCATCTCGACGAGCTTGGCCGCCAGATCGAGGAGGTCCTGGGCGATGGCCCCTAGTGAGGGGGGCAGGCGGGCGATCGTGACGTACTGCTAGCGGACCATAAAACGAGTCCGCTTTCGACCGCGGAGCCTTCGTCTCCTAGTGGCGCTTCCGCGACCATGCAGCGGGAGGGCAGCTTCGAAGCCTCGATTGTCCACCTGGACGAGGCGGACAGGTTGGCGAAGCTTGTAGAAGCGCCATGCGCCACTCTGGCCAGCCGAGTTTCGCGACCGCGGAGTGGAGGCGGGCGTCCGGTAGGGCGACTTCAGTCGGCCCGAGGACGGGAGCCGTAGCGGCGCATAGCCTTGGGACGAGGCGCGCCTTCTCAGGCGACCCTCAGGGCTCGTTGAGTTGGCAGTCGGTGATCCGAAAGGCGCCGTCGGACTCCCGAGTGAACCTTGCCCGGAGCGCCAGCCAGATCTGGTCCGTTTGGACCTCGAAGCTGCCGCTGCAGGATCTGCGGATCTCCGGGGGGCCGGCGCGACTGTAATAGATATAGGGAATTACGCGCCAAGGCAGGCAACGCGTGCGCCTGCCCCCCTGCCTTGGCCTATTTTTTTCGCAGCCAACCTAACGGAAACCCTCGCGGGTTATGCGAATGCAGCCCTCACGACGGGCCGTCATGCCGGGTGCGCGTGACGCGGCGGGGGAAGGGCGACCTTCCCCGGACTGCGAGTGCGGAGGAGCGTCAGCTTGGCTGATGTGCAGTGAGTCCGCAGCTCAATGGTGTCAGCGCAGCCATCGAGCCGCGCAATGAAGCTTTCGGGGAATGGGCCGTTCGACGTGCCTCATGCCGCAGTGTTTTAGTCCGGTCGCCAGCTGAAATGCGGGTCTCGCAGCAAAGCTGACTGGCCCGGCTTCACTACCGCCTCGAATGTCCCCGCTCCGGCTGTGGGGGCTCGCTTAGGAGCGGGGCTCTTTCGGGGATCGCCGGGAGGGACATCCCAGCCGGTTTCAAACTCGCCGGGCCTCAGGTCGTTCCCTAGTATCGCCCTCAGGCTCCTCGCCCTCCCGCAGGCGCGTCGCGATGCTTGCCGCAATTTTCCGTCGCCCCCTCCTTCCAGCGATCTTCACGGTCGCAAGGAATTCAGGCCAAGCCCAGCATACTGCCGACGCTCTCCAGGCTTTGGGGGCCGCCTTCCGCCGCCGGTGGGGACCGGCGGTTTGGGGACTGATTGCGGACTTAGCGTGCCGCCCGGCGAAGCTGCTGCAGCTTCAGATCGCAGGCTTCCCTAACCAGGTCGCGCAAGGCTCCTATCCGCCCCTGAAGCCATGAGAGCTCATCAGCCGAGATCTGGTAGCTGGGGGAGTATCGCGCCTCCACATACGCCCGCCGCAGCTGTTCGAAACAGCGCTGCTCGAACCGGGTGGCGCGCGGCCAAGCCTCAATCAGCGATGGAGCAATTCGTTCGGCCTGCGAGCGTAGAAAGCTTAGGCGATGGGACTTTGGCGCATACAGCGTCTCGACGAGCAGCAAGCAGACGTAGAAGCGCTCGACTGCTTGGTGCAGTTCGAAGACCGCTATTTTCAGCGCACCGCGATCGGCATGGAAATTTGCGCCGACTAGAAATTCCGCTGCACTATCAAACCACTCCCTGAAATACCCCTCAGCCTCCTCCAGCGCCGCCTGCGGCGTCAGCGGTTCGGGCTTCACGAACTCGAAGCCCTCGGCCTCGTAGAGCGCGATCCCGTCACGCAGCACGTCGAGGAAGAACGGACGGCCTTTGCGCAGCTGGGCGTTCACGTCGGCCAGGCTATGCACGATGAAGTTCACCGGCGCCGACAGGCGCTTGGCGACCAGGCGCTCGCGCATCAGCTGGTCGTCGGCCGCAGCCCAGTACTCGACCACGTCGGTGAGGGCCTCGTGATCGACGACCACCAGCAGGTCGTAGTCGGAATAATAGCCGCCGACCGGATCGGCCACCCAGTCGCCGCGGGCATAAGACCCGAAGAGGATCACCTTCAGGATGCGGCCGTTCTTCAGGTGCGCATGGCTGCGGCCGGCCTTGGCCGCCTCGAACCCGTCGAACAGGATCTGCAGCACGCGCCCCAGCTCGGCGCGCTTGCCCTCCGGCAGATGATCCAGATCCCTCCGCATGTCCCTGTCTCGCGTCTCTACCCCTGATTGGCAAGGTGAAGGTCGGCCATGGCGGCGTCAGGGGCGGACGTTCGGGGTCGCGCTGCATCGCCCTGCGCCAACAACAGCAAGGCTCAGGCGCCGGCCGGCGGAAGGATGAGGTCTTTGTCGACGATCAGCCGCAGCGGCCATCCGGGACGCACCCGCAAGGTCGGCGCGCGGCGCAGGTCGCGTTCGACGATCTGTCGTCCGGTGTCGCTCGCCGTCGCCGCAAGCCCGCTCGCCGCGTCTTGCAGGACCAGGTTGTCCGAGCCCCGCGCCAGGCTGTTCTGAGCCGCCGCGCCGCCAATGCTGACCAAGGTCGAGAGCCCGACGGCGCGGGCGAGGGCCGGCGCATGGGTATCCACCTGGTCGGCGAGACCGCCGGCCCCGGTGACGTCGGCCGCCGACATCGCCCCGATGTCGAGGCTGCGCCCATCCGGAAACACGATCCGCGTCCAGACCACCATCACCCGATCCTGGCCGTGACCGACCTGGCTGTCATAGCGCCCGATGAGCCGCGCACCTTGCGGGATCAGCTCTCGACGACCAGTCAGGTGATCGAACACCGGCTCGGTGACCTGGGCGATCACCGGTCCTGGCAGATCGGAGTTGAGGCCGGTGACCAGGGCCGCCGGAATGATCGCTCCGGCTTTGATCTCGAACCGAGAGAGCGGGGCGGCGGGCAGGTGGGGCGAAACCGTGCCCGGGCCCGACGAGGCGATCACACCCTGCCGCGAGCCTCCGTCTGTCGAGTTCACATCCTCACTGTTCGATGCAGATCCGAGGCCCGGGTCAGGTGCTCTGGACGATGTAGAGGCCGCGCCGCGATGCCCGGCGAAGAACGGCCCAGACGCTCGGGCCGCCGCACGTTCCTGGGCGAGGGGGCTTGGAGCAGGGGAGGGGGCAGGCGCTTGCACAGCGGCAGGTGCGGCCCCCGCCTCATCCGGCGCCGGCTGGGGAGGCCGCAACGCCAAAGGGTCGTCGTAGGACGCCGGCAAACGACTATCGATTTCCACGGGCGCGGGGGCGGGCGGTTCGGCCGGGGAATTCTCTTCACGCGATGTCGGACGGCCGCTCCCGAAGCCGATCAGGAAGCCGGCGCCGACCACCAGCATCAGGGCGCCGGCGATCGCCGCGATCACCCAGGGCCGGTAGCGCGTCACCTGCGGCCGCGGCGCGCCAAGTACGCTCTGGACGCTGACCTTCCTGTGCGGCGCGGCCTCGCTCACGCCCTTGGCCCCAGGCGGGTGATCCGCACGATCGTCTGGGACTTTTCTCCAAGCCGCAGTTCGGCGCGCTCGATCAGGCGATCGACCACATAGTAGCCGCCTTGCACCCGGTAATTGACCAGCTCGGCGCGTCCGTCCTCGCCCAGCAGGAAGAGGGGCGGGGCCTCCATGGTCGCAAAGCCGGCTGGGAAGGCGATGAAGGTCTTGGCGCCGTCGTCGAACACCCGCACCGGGCTCCAGCGCGGCGTGCGGCCCTTCACCGTCGCCACCCGATAGCTGAAGTCCAGGGCCTCGATCGGCGCGCTCAAGGAGGTTCTGGCCGCCTCCGCTGAGGCGCGCGCCGCCAGCGCGCGGGCCTCGTCCAGCGGATAGTTCCAGCTCAACACGCTGGTATAGGCGCTTCCGGCTACGCTGCTCGCGTCGATGAGATAGGTGCGCTGGTCCGTGGTCAGGACGATGTTGGTGCGCAGGTCCGGCCGGATCGGCTTGACGAAGATGATCACCTGCTCGCCGCCAGGCGAGCCGGCGAGCGTCTCGCCCATCACCCAGCGCACGGTGTCGCCGGCCGCCTTGGAGATCAGCTTCTCGCCGGGCCGCAGCGCGATCGTGGTCAGGAACCGAGGGCTGGTGGTGATCGTGTAAATCCGGCCCGGCTCGTAATCATAGAAGATCGCCGAGTTCACATAGGCGCCAGGCGTCGGCCAGTCGCGGGCCTGGGCGTTGGCTCGGCCGATGGTCGCGCTGGACGCCGGACGAACCGCCGGCTTCGCCGCGGGACGCGCCGCCGGCCTTGGCGCGGCCTGAACAACCGCCCGCGCAGGCGGCGAGGTTGGAGCAGTCGCCGGTGGCCGTGCCGGCGCCGTCTGAGCCCAGGCCAGCGGCGCCCCAGCAAAAGCTGCGATAGCGGCGACCACGGCGAGGCAGGAGTTTCGGCTCATAGTTCACGGCTCCACTGGAACGAGGTGATGAAGACGCCAAGTGGATTGGCGCGCAGCTGCTCTTCTGTGCGCGGCTGGCGGACGGCCACGGTGAAGAGGCCGGTCCAGCGGGTCGGAACCTGCGCGGCCCCCTGCTCGAAGACCGTCTCTCGCCACTGCACCTGGTAGCTCGTGGGGCTGCGCGGCAGCACCGAGACGATCTCGACGCTGACGGCCTGCTGGCCGAGCCTGGCGAACGGGTCGTGCTCGCGCGCGTGAGCCGAAAGGGTGGCCTGGGCGTCGCCGGAGACGAAGCCGTAGGCGCGGGTCCAGTTCTGCCGCAGCACCACCGGGTCGGTGCTCTTGGAGCGCACCAGCTGCACGAACTCGGCGACGAAATAGCCGGCCTCCGCAGCGCTCGGCGCATAGACCCGGTCGGCCAGTTCGATCCGGCCGGGCCGGCCATAGCGGTCGACCGGCACCACATAGGTGGCGATGTGAGTGTCGAGCTCGCTCCATATGAAGCCGCCGACCGCCAGGGCGGCTACGCCGGCGCAGGCGAAAGCCATCAGCCGCCAGCTGCGCGCCTGCACCCTGGCCGAGCCGATGCGGTCGTCCCAGACCTGGGCGGCGCGGTGATAGGGCGTCTCCACCGGCCGGGAGTCCCCGTAGCGATCCTGCGCACGACGAAAGCCGTTGTCCATGGAGGCTCCTTTGCGGCTAGCCAGCCGTATCCGGCTTGGGCGGGGGCGGAGGCGGGGCTGGCGCAGGGTCGTCCGGCGGCCGCCGCGTGAACGACGCGCGCGCCTTGGCGGCGATCGTCGCCACCGGCGCGCGGCGATAGGCCGTGACAGTGTCGTGGCCAGCGCCCGGGCTCGGCGGCGCGCCTCCAGCCGGGGCGCCGGTTCCACCGCGCGTGCGCGGCGGGTTCGAAGCGGCCATGGCGTCAGCGGCCTTGGAGCCCGAGCCGGCTCCGACGAGGCCGCCCAGGCGCCCGGCCAGGGCCAGGCCGCCCACCCCCGCGGCCACGGCCGCGGCGCCGGCGACGGCCGAGCCGGCGCTGAGTTGCGGGCCCCCGCTCACCAGCGCTGCGGCGACGGACGGGATTTTCAGGGCGAGCATGACCATCACCACGGCGGCCAGCAGCAGCCCGCAGCATTCTTCCCAGCTGGGGTCAGGACTGACGGTGTAGGTGGTGAAGATCTGCTCCCCGATCGAGATGATCAGGGCCAGGGCCATCAGTTTCAGGCCGACCGAGAAGACGTAGCCGATCGACCGCTCGGAGAGGAATGCGGTCTGGGTGAGAATGCCGAACGGCACGACCACCAGGGCGATTAACGTGACCAGGTGGAATTCGATGATCGTAATGGCGATCTCCACCGCCAGGATCACGAAGGCGATGATGATGCCGACGACCGCGATGCCCGCGATAAGGATTGCGTCGAAATTGGCGAAGAACCCGGCGCCCAACGCCTCCTTGGATAGGCGCCCGATGTATTCCACCAAAGCGAACGCGACGTTGAGCCCGTCCGCCACCACCATCGACGGGGCTTCTAGTATGTCGTTCGTCGAAAGCGCACCGCCGCCGGCTTTGAGGCCAAGTGCGACGAAGCCATTAGCAACCGTCTGGCTCAGCGCGCGCCACCCGGTGATGACCCACGCGAACACGCCGAAGAGCATAACCTTTCGTATGAGAGCGGCTGGCACGTTGCGGCTCTCGTCCAGCGCCCAGAACAGGGCCGAGAGCGCCAGGCTGATCACGACCAAAAGCGCGAAGACCGTTTGAACGTCGCCCTGGATGAGTCCGAACCCGGTGCCGATCTGTTCGCTGAAGCGGGCGAGAAACTCGTCCAGGGCGGCTGGCGATGCGGTGGCCATGGCTAGATACTGTCACCGCGGAAGCGCCGGGGCCTGCGCGTGACCTTCGCGTTCTTTTCCGCGTTGGCGCGGCCTTTCTCGAAGACAGCCGCCCTCTCAGCATCGCTCAACCCCTGGCCTGCGGGTGTCGGTGTGGGACTGCTCTGCCCGCACCCCGCCAAGGACAGGAGGATCGCGAAGGCTAGGAGATTTGATATCGGCCGCATCAGATCCCGCTCCCGTTGAACCGCCGAGGACGCCGCGTGACCTTCGCGTTGCGTTGCGTATTGGCGGCCGCACGGTCAAACACCGCCCGCCGCTCCGCCTCGAACGTCTCGGCCTGCCGCGCCTGAGTGATCAGCAGCGTCTGCAGCTGCATGAACTGGGTGGAGAGCACGGCGAGCAATTGGTTGGTCGCCTGGACGGCTGCGGTTTGCCCCGCCGCGTCCTGGCTGGCGTCGACCGCCGCCCGCACCGCGGCGGCGGTAGCCGGCTGTGTCTGGGCGATCTGGTTCTGGACCGCCATGGCTTCTTGCAAGGTCTGGCGACTGGCCTGGCTCCAGGACGCCAGTCTGGTGGCAAGTTCCTTCGCAGACATCCCCGCCATGTCGGCGGGGTAAAGCTCGGCGAAGGACCGCCCGATATCCAGGGCCTGGTATCCGAGGCCCTGGGCCTGCTTCAGCAGGCCGGTGGCTTCCGAGACGATCTGGCCAAGCGGGCCGGTCACGTCGATGCCGAGCCGGGCGATCATCTGCGCCTGCTGGCTCAGCTGGTCGCGCAGGGCCTGGATCTGCTCCAGCCCCTGGCTGACCTGCTTAATCGCCTGGGTGACCGCAGCCGGATCGTAGACCGTCACCTGGGCCTGCGCGGGACAGACGATGAAGGGCAGGGCGGCGATGGCTCCGGCGCTGGCCAGTAATGCGCGTCGGTCAGGACTCATGGAGAGGCTCCTTCGCTCTTCAGTTCGTTGACGGGAAAGGACGGGCCAGCGGCCGCGCCGGCCGCTTCGCTGGACGTCAGGCGCGGCTTCAGGGCTCGACAGGCGAGCAGGACGGCGGCGATCCACCCGAGGCCCGCGGCGAGCCATAGAGGATCGTGCCTCAGGTGCGTCCCCAGCACGCAGACCAGCACGCCAGGCGTCGCCGCCGCGACGAGCGCCAGCCTGCGTCTGCGTTCACCGACGCGCAGCGGGCTGACAAGTCCGGCCATAGGGCTCCGAGACCACCAGCCGATCATGCCGCGGCGTCGTCGAGATAGGCGGCGACCTCTGGCAGGCCCTTGGCTGCGAAGAAAGCCGCGGCAAAACCGTGCTCGCCATGCTCATCGAGCAGCCGATCGATCAGGGCGTGATCGGCGGGCGCCCCGGAGGCGACGGCCGCCAACGCCACGGGCCCGAGGCCTAGCTCGAACAGCCGGTCGCCGGCGGCGCTCTGATAGTAGTAGTCGCGCTTGGGCGTGGCGGACGCCAGCAACTCCAGCTGGCGCTCGCTCAGCCCGAAACGCTCATAGAGCCCTGCGATCTGCGGGCTGAGCGCGTCGCGATTGGGAAGGAAGATCCGGGTCGGACAGCCTTCGACGAGGGCAGGCGCGATCGAGGAGCCGGCGATGTCGGCCAGGCTCTGGGTGGCGAAGACCACGGCGACGTTGGACTTGCGCAGGGTCTTGAGCCACTCGCGGATCTTCCCGGCGAAGGCGGTCGAATCCAGGAACAGCCACGCTTCGTCGAGCAGGACCAGGGTCGGACGTCCGTCGAAGCGCCGTTCCAGGCTGCGGAAGAGATAGGTCAGAACCGGTCCCACGGCGCCGCGGCGCGCCATCAGCTCGCCCATCTCGAAAGCCTGCCAGCGCGCGTCGGGCAAGCTGTCCCTGGCCGCGTCGAGAAGGCTTCCGTGCGGACCGCCCAGGACGTAGGGCGCCAGGGCGGCCTTTACCGACTGGTCCTGGATGCTGGCGGCGAGCACGGTCAGGGTGCGCTGCTCAGGCGGGCCGGCCGCGAGGGTCGCGAGCGCCGACCAGAGCGCCTCCTTCATGGGCGGATCTGCGACCACGCCTTCGGCCGCCAGCAGGTCGAGCAGCCAGTCCTGAGCCCAGGCCCGGTGCTCGGGCGCCTCAAGTCCTGCCAGCGGCTGGAACGCGACCTCGTCGCGCTCGCCGCCGAGGTCGTGGTGGCGCCCGCCGACCAGCAGGGTCGTAGCCCGGGCGCTGCGGCCCTTGTCGAAGATCACCACCTGGGCCTGCGGATAGCGCAGCCACTGCAGGGCCAGCGTGTTGAGCAGCACGGACTTGCCCGCGCCCGTCGGCCCGACGACCAGGGCATGGCCGACATCGCCCTGGTGCAGATCGAGCCGGAACGGCGTGGTCGCCCCGGTCAGGGCGTGGAGCAGGGGCGGCTGGGGGCCGGGCGCGCCGGCCCGGCCGCAGACGTCGCTGAGGTGGGCGTTGCGGCTGGGTCCGGCCCAGACCGCCGAGACCGGCAGCATGTCGCAAAGGTTGAGGGTGCTGACGAGCGGGCGGCGCACATCGGCATAGGCTTGGCCCGGCAGGCTGCCCAGCCACGCCTCGACGGCGTTGAGAGTTTCCACCTTGGCCACGAAGCCGGCCCGGTTGATCGCCGCCTCCACCCGGCGGACCTGTTCGGCCAGGCGGGCCGGGTCGCGATCGCAAAGCGTGATCGTCGGCGTGAAATAGCCGAGGCTGGCGGCGTCGCCGCCCAGCACCATCAACGCGGCGTCGGCGTCCTCGGCCTTGGCCCGCGCGTCGGGGTCCTCGAGCAGCGATGGCTCGTGGGTGATCGCCTCCTTGAGCAGGGCGCCCACGCCCTTGCGCTTAGCGAACCAGCGCTTGCGCAGGGCCGTGACCGCGCGCCGCGCATCCTCCTTGTCTAGCGGCAGGAAGCGGCAGCTCCAGCGATAGGCCAGGCCCAGCAGGTTGAGCTCATCGAGCAGGCCGGGCGAGGAGAGGGCCGGATAGGCCCTGATCGATATCGTGCGCAGATAGGACTCGCCGAGTTTCGGATAGAGGCCGCCCTGGAAGTCGTCGTCGGTCAGCAGGGCGTCGAGATAGGCCGGCGTCTGCGGCGGCGAGACGAGGTGGGCCTGGGTCGAGACGCAGGCGTGCAGGAAGCTCAGGGTGTCGGCGTCGTCGAGCATGCGGACTTCGGCCATCACCGAGCCGAGGATGTCCGCCACCCCCGCCACCACCGCCTGGAAGTCGGCCAGCGCGGCGCGGTAGAGCGCCTGCGCGCTGCGTCCTGCCGGCAGGTTCTCGACCAGCAGACGCTCGGCGCGGCCGATGGCGTCGGGCGGTGGAAGGTAGGTGAAAGTCAGGTAGTAGCGGCTCTCGAACTGCACGGCTTCCTGCTCGAAGGCCGCGCGGCGCTCCTCGTCGACGATGTGGCTCACCGGGTCGGGAAATCGGCCCTCCGGGTAGGCCTGAGAGGCGCGGCGCAACGCCTCGAAGTGCAGGCACCAGCGCGATCCCAGCCGGCGCAGGGCGTTGTTGAGCAGGGCGCGCGCGCCAACCAGGCCCTCGGCGCCCGTGCTCGCCAGGTCCGGACCGCGATATTCGAGCGTCTGCTGGAAGGCGCCGTCCTTGTTGAGCACGACGCCCGGCGCGATCAGGATCGCCCACGGCAGGTGGTCGGCCAGGCGCGAGGAGCGAGCGCGATACTCGTTGAGGAACAGCATCGCGCCTCAGCCCTCGAGATAGGCGCGCTGGCGCAGGTGCCGCGCCAGCACCTCCAGCGCGTAGGGATCGGTTCGTGTCGCCCAGAGCGCCAGGCCGTGCAGCACCAGGCCCGTCGGCAGGCCGAGCCAAGGGACTTGCAGGCCCAGCGACATCACCGCCGTCAGCGCCCCGATGAGGATCGCGGCCGTGCGCGGTACGCCGGCGATGGTGATCGGCTCGGAGAGCGCGCCGGGCAGCGCGATCTCAAAGCCGGGGACGTCGCGGCCCACGGCTAGAAGCCCGCCCCGCCGGTGAAGCCGAAGAAGCTCACCGCGAAGGAGGAGGCGGTGAACGCAATGGCGAGGCCAAACACGATGCCGAGCCCCCGACGCACCCAGGACCCGCCTTCGGCAAAGGCGACGCCTAGCCCGGTGACGGCGATGGCGATGATGCCGATCGCCTTGGCCACCGGTCCGGTGATGGAGTCCGCCAGGTTCTGCAGCGGCGTCTCCCAGGGCATGGCCGCGCCGCCGCCTGCCGCCTCCGCGCCGCTGGCCACCGACAGGGCCAGTCCGAGGGCGAGGGCTCCGCAGGTCAGGCGACGCGTCAGGTCCCGTTTGTTCATAGTTGTCCCCCGCTTCTTTTACACCCCTAGGATGCTGCCGGAGGACCCCGGCCTGAAGCAATTCGGAGGAAAAACTGGAGCAGAAATACGGGTGCGCCGATCGCTGCCTTCAGATCTCGCCGCGTCGGACCGCTTCGGCCACGCCCTGTGCGCGGTTGCGCGCCCCCAGCCGGCGGCCGGCGTCGCCAATGTACTGATCGACGGTCCGGAAGGAGATATTGAACTCGGCCCCGATCTGGATCGAGGTCTTGCCCTTGGCGACCAGGCGCAGGCAATCGCGCTGCCGCCGGGTGAGGATCGGTTTCGTCACTCCATCACTCCTACATCGCCGGGACGTCGCGTCCCCGGCGGCGAAGGTGCTCGTCCAAGGCGGACCTTGGCGATTTCCCCTCAGCGCGTGCGGCGCAAGTATTGACGGCCCGCCCGCCGCACAGGATTCTCCCACTCGGCCCCGTGCGGCGCACCCCACAAACTCCCGCGCTGCACGGCGGTCACCGCGGCGCCACCCCTGCGCGTGATGAACGTATTTTCAAACTTATAGTCGTGGTTGGCAACGCGTCAGAAATACTGAGGTATTTGTACGCGTACCGAGCATTAGCCCGCCGGGCTGATCCCCCGCGCGCGATCCCGCCGCCATGAGGGCGATCAGGATGACGCAAACGACGAGGACGATGGCGAAGGTCACCACCCTGCCGACCGTGCGCCATGACCTTCTGTAGTCCTCCGACATCGTCGCTTGTGGCGCTGTGGGGATCACGGACGCGCCGCGTTCATCAAATCGAACGTCCGGCCGATGTCGCCGGTTCGGACCTCGGCGCTTCGACCCGTAGAACTCTGACAGCCCGAATGCGGCCGTCGTCTTCGGTCCATCGGAATACAGCGCCCTCAGGCAGACCGAGCAGGGCCGCGCCAAGCGTCTCGGAGACGGGGACCTCGCTCTCCGAAGGCGTCGCGGAAGGTTGGAGCACGACCGTCACCGTGCGCTCGCGCTTGGTGCGCAGGTCTCTGAAGGTCACCTCCGTACCCAACCCGACGAACGGCTCCAGAGCGCCGGCGGCCGGCGACAGGCGGGAAATCTCCTGGCGCAGCAAAGGGGTCGCGGCCCCGCCGGCCTCGGAGACAAGCAGATGGTTCAGCTTCTCCTGGTCAGAACCGGTGGCGTAGATGATCGGCGGGGAAAAGGCGGCTTCCAGGGGGCGCAAGTCAGAACTCCTTTGGAGACAGGGGCGACGCCGTTTGCGTCGTGGGTGAGAGGTGGCCATCCCCTTGCGACACAGGCGGAGCCGAGCCGCATCAGCCAGGCAGAGGCGTGGGGTCTCCGCTTTCGCGAACGCGACACATGAGGCTTCGACCGACCAAAGTCGGCGACGCACCGTGCCGAGGCACAGTAGTGTCAGATTTTTACTTGGAAATTTCGGCGCCCGAGATCGACCGGCCAGTCATGTGGCCCCGCTCGGGCGCTAATGCTCTTTGACTTTACAGAGCTCGCCTTGCCGCTGTGGGCAGATCGACTTCACGTTACGCATGACGCTTCGACAATCGCCTAGCGCGCAAACAAAGTCAAATTTGACAACTTTCCGCACCTTGCGCATCGGGCGGACTTTGACGGCCGTCGCTGGAGCCTCGCGAGCCGCTGGCCCGGCCGCCTCGTCGACGTGAGAAATTTCGCGCAGAGGCGGAACAGCGAGCCGCCCTAGGCGTCGCGTTGGCTCTGCGGGAGACGACGATCCACGCCTGGGCCTTCACGACCGGGCGACGCACATGGTGGCGGATTGGCCGAGCATTCGAAAATCGGGGGCCGCGTCCCCGGCTCCAGCCCGGGGTTCGAGCGTTGAGTCCCGAGCGCCGCGCTGGCAAATCCGATGACCGGATTGCGCCCAGCAGCGGCCAGATAGCGGCAGTGATCCGAGGGAGTTTTGCATGGTGCAGGGCGTCGTCAAATTTTTCAACGCAAACAAGGGCTTCGGCTTCATCAGCCCGATCGATGGCGGCGAGGACATCTTCGTTCATGTCACGGCCCTGCATGACAGCGGCATCGACAACCTCAACGAGGGCGACGAGGTGGCCTACGAGCCCACTCGCGATCGCCGCAGCGGCAAGTCGACGGCGACGAACCTGCAACTGCTGGGCGCCGCCCCGGCGTCGCCGCGTAGCGCTCGCGGTCCAAGCAGCCCCGCCGACCGCGGCGGCGTGCGCACATCGCTTGGAACCGCCACCGGGGTCGTCAAATGGTTCAACGCCTCCAAAGGCTTCGGCTTCATCCAGCCCGATGTCGGGGGCGCCGACGTCTTCGTTCACATCTCCGCCGTCGAACGCGCAGGCCTCGCCACGCTGAGCGACGGCCAGACCGTTAGTTTTGAGGTCGAAAAGGATCAACGCAGCGGCAAGCTGACCGCCACCAACCTGCGGGCGGACTGATCCATGGCGCGGCCGGCGCCCCCGTCTCGTCCGAACTCTCGAAAGGGTCCTGGGACGAGCGAAGGACGGCTGACCGCTCAAAGCTGATGGAGGCTAAGGCTGGCTCCGAACCAGTCATCGAAACCGTGCGCCGCCGCCCAGCTAACATTTGACGTGTCCCGAAAGTCGCGACGTTTGCCACCACCGAAGCGTTGGCCAGGCGTTAAAGAGCCGAGCCCCGTCAGGCGTTCATCGCGCGCCGGTCCACGCTGAATCTTGAGACTTGGCCTTGCGATAGAAGAGTGCGCGGCCAGCGGGAATGAGCTGCAAGAGCAGATCGAACTCCGCGACATTGGCGCTGAGCAGGGTAAAGCCGAGCTTTTGGGCCTGAAGGAATAACACACAATCGTGCAGGGCCTTTTGACGGGCGTCACGGTTATAGCCCTGCAGCCGGGCGAGTATGCCCGCAAGTAACGCGGCCCGCCCCAGGACCTCGCTGTCGGGCACAAACACGCGGTGCTCTGGCATCGCTTCGATCTGCGCGCGCGCTTGCGCAATCACAGCCGGGGTCCTCCGATCATGAGGATCAAGGACACCGACCGTGTGCGTCAGCTCTTGAATGGCGATGGTCGAGTGATTGACTTGCCGGACCGCGACGAGTTGTTCGACAAGTGAAGGCGCGCGTCCTTGCATTTGATCGATATACACACAGGTATCGAGCAGGAGCGGCTGTCCGGTTAGATCATATTCGCTCGCGAATGGCAGGGTCTCATCTGGACGACGCGCCAATGTCCGACCGGGATCAAAGCGCGCCCAACGCATCGCGCTGGCGATGTCGAACCCCGCCATCTTAGAATGAAAGGTCGAGGTCCGGGTCGACAGTGCCGCGTGCGGACTTGAAAGCTTCCGCAAACTTGTCTTCCAACGCGATGTTGGCGAGGGCGAATTCGATCAGATCGGTATCGGTCGTGATGCCGGTTCGCGCCTTGGCCCTTGCGACCAGGGCCTGGCTTACACGACCACCGATGCGGCCGCTCTTCTCAAGCAGCCCGGAACGCTGGGCTGCCGAAATGACTGCCTCGACCCGTGCATCGTTGACAGTGGAGGACCGGCCCGCGCCGGCCTTGCGTTTCAATGCCCACTCGCTGGTCGTCGACACGCCTTGCGGGGCTTCGCGGCCTCGGGGTTATGGGCCGCCACATTCTTGGCCATGTGGAATGTCCAACAAAATCGAATTTCGTTCAACGTAGTTGGTCGGCCATGCTGAATCAAGATGGGGTTCGGCCGCCGCGCCGTTGAGGCCCTGGCCGGTGCGCGTTGATTGTTGGAGAAGCATCTCGCCTACGTCATACGACGCTGCTCGGCCCGAAGGTGCCCCCCGAGCAGAGCTCAAGATGGGACCGGCGCCTACTTCCTGATGCCTCCTTGTGGCGCACAGGCGCGAGCCCGCCATCCACACGATGGGCGGGCCGCCCACTCGGCGGCCTGTCGTCTCGATATTCGGGCCACTCGCAAGCTGTGAGAGGCCACTCTTAATTTGGGGCGACGGATCAGGGAGGGCCGCCGGCTGCCGGGGGGTCCAGGGGCGGGACGTGCTTATCGCCGCTCTGTCGGTCTCGATAGAGCGCGGCCCGGACCACGAGCATCAAGCTGATCGGTGTCGTCAGGGTGAGGAACACCGCGATGAGAACTTCATGCATCATCGGCCGGCCGTGCAAGACCGAGAAAAACAGGATCGAGCTGGCCAGGATCAGGAACATGCCCAGCGTCGTGGCCAGCGTCGGCGCATGTACGCGCTGATAGAAATTCGCCAGCCGCGCCAGCCCGAGCGCGCCGGTGAATACGAGCAGGGCGCCTGAAAGCATCAGCGCCGACACAGCGATCGCGGTCCACATCGGCAGGTCGTCTGCAGCGCTCACTCAATCACCTCGCCGCGCATCAGAAACTTGCCGAGCGCCACCGTGCTGGCGAAGCCCAGCAGCGCCATGATCAGGCTGGCTTCAAAATAGTGGGTGCTGTCCGTGCGCACGCCCAGAGTGATCAGAAGCAGCATGCCCGCGACATAGAAGGCGTCCAGGCCGATCACCCGGTCCTGCGCCCGCGGCCCCCGGATCATGCGGAACAGGCAAAGCGCCATGGCCAAGACCAACATCGCCTGGGCGATGGTGATCGAGACGATCAGGATGAAGGCGCTCATTCGAAGATCTCCCTCAAGGGCCGTTCATAACGCTCGGCGATCGTGCGGATCCACGTGGTTTCATCGACCAGGTCGAAGACGTGGATCAGCAGCACCCGTTCCTTGGGTTCGTAACTCATCCAGATGGTGCCGGGCGTGGAGGTGATGATGCAGGCGAGGATGGCCAGGCCGTATTCGTTGGTCAGTTCCAGGGGCACCCGCACGAAGCCGGAGGTCAGCTGACGATCGCGCCTGGCCAGGATGATGGTCAGAACGGCGATGTTTGAGCGGATGATGTCGCGCGCGACCCGTCCCGCCAGCAGGACCAGCAGATGCGGCCGGCGAACCCGAACCGGCGGCAAGTCCAGGCGGCCGACCAGCGCCGAAAGAACGGCCCCGAAAACGGCGCCCAGCAGCAGGTGGCCGGGGGCCAGACTCTGGTTGAGCAGCAGCCAGATCGTCATGAGGGCCGCGGCCATGACCGGGTGGGGCAGCCAGCGCCTCATCGGCTGAGCACCGCATTGACGTAGTTGGACGAGGTGTGAAGCTGCGCGGCCGTGCGTTGCGCATATCCGAGCGGTCCTTGCGCCAGCACTGTCATGGCCAGCAAGAGCGCGAGGAGTCCGGCCACTGGAACGATCTCGACCACACGGAGGGTCGGGGGGGCGCTGTTGTCGTCGACCCACCAGATCTGCATGCCCGCCCGCATCAGCGCGATGAGCGCGAGCAGGCTCGAGCTGATCAGCAGCGTTATCAACAATATGCTCGGCCAGGTTTGCACCTCGCCCGTCAGGGGAGACAGCATGGCCGCCTTGGCCAGGAAACCCGGCAGCGGCGGGATGCCGGCGACGGTCAGCGTTACGCCGAGAAAGGCGGCGCTCAAAATGCCGACCGGTGCGGCGATCACTACAGCCCGCTCGTCCTCTTCGGTATAGGCTCCCTCGTCTGCCGGATCATAGGCTTCGAGCCGCGGCGGTTCTGCGAACGCATCGCCCCGTTCGCCGGAGATGAGGCCGGTGAACAGGAAAAGGGCGGCGGCGCCGATGGTCGACACCACCAGATAGAACAGCGCGCCGGCGGTGACGGCGGGATTTTCGAATGCGGACGCCGCCAGCAGGGTGCCGGCCGAGACGACGAGATTGTAGCCGCCGAGGCGCCCGAGGTCGCGCACCGCGAGCATGCCCGCCAGGCCCGTGAGGATGGTGAGGGCCCCGGCCGCCAGCAGCCACGTCGCTCCGAAGCCTTGGAAGCCCCCGGCCCCCGCGCCGAACAGCAGCAGCCCCAGGCGCAGGATCGCGTACACGCCGACCTTGGTCATGATCGCGAACATCGCCGCCACGGGCGCGGCGGCGGCGTCATAGGCGCCGGGCAGCCAGAAGCCCATTGGCCAGGCTGCGGCCTTGACCAGAAAGGCTACCCCCAGGACCGCCGCGCCGGCATGCAGCAAGCCGCGGGTGTCTGGCGGCGCAGAGGCGACGCGCTCTGCGAGCATCGCCATGTTGAGCGTGCCGGTGACACCGAAGATGAGGCTGACCCCGATCAGGAACAGCAGCGAGGCGACCAGGTTGACGACGATGTAGTGGAGTCCGGCCTTGACCCGCTCAGGCCCTGAACCGTGCAGCAGCAGGCCATAGGACGCGGCCAGAAGCACCTCGAAGAAGACGAAGAGATTGAAGAGGTCGCCGGTCAGGAAGGCCCCGTTCAGGCCCATGAGCAGGAACTGGGACAGCGGGTGGAAGAAGGGCCCGAGGCTGGACCACCGGCCCGCGGCGAACACGCTCGTGGCGAGACCGAGCCCTGCGGCCAGCAGCAGCATCAGCGCTGAGAGGCGATCGGAGACAAGCACGATCGCAACCCAGGCCGGCCAGTTTCCGAGACGATAGGCCACGCCGGCCCCGCCGCCGGTGTCCGCCGCTACGGCGAGTGCGGCGGCGGTGACCAGGAGCAGGCCGCAGGAGGCGATTGCAATGGCGCTCTCCCAGCGACGATGCCGGGCGGGAAGCAGGAGCATCGCCGCCGCGGCGGCGAGGGGGATCAGAATGGGGGCGACAATGAGGTGCGGGTTCATGCCCCGGGCTCCTCGCCGTCGACGTGGTCGGCTCCGGTCAGCCCGCGCGAGACCAGCACCACGACCAGCAGCAGGGCCGTGGTCGCAAAACTGATTACGATGGCCGTCAGCACCAGCGCCTGGGGCAAGGGATCGGCATAGAGCGCGGGGTCGGGCCGGGCCCCTGTCAAGATCGGCTCAGCGCCGATCCGCAGGCCCCCGGTCGAGAAGATGAAGAGGTTCACCGCGTAGGAAAGCAGGGTCAGCCCGATGATGACCTGGAAGGTCCGGGGGCGAAGAATGAGCCAGACGCCCGCAGCCGTGAGGACGCCGATAGCCGCGGCGAGGACGAGTTCCATTAGTTTGACCTCGCCGTGAGGTCGGAGGGCGTCGGCCGCGTTCTGCGGGGTCGGCGCTGAGACTGATGGGCGAGCGTGATCAGGATGAGCGTCGTTGCACCGACCACCAGCATGAAGACGCCCAGGTCGAACAGCATCG
The DNA here is from genome assembly GCF_964254345.1 of Phenylobacterium sp. LjRoot97. Lineage (NCBI taxonomy): Bacteria > Pseudomonadati > Pseudomonadota > Alphaproteobacteria > Caulobacterales > Caulobacteraceae > Phenylobacterium > Phenylobacterium sp. LjRoot97. The sequence continues at coordinate 12,631 of NZ_CAXUTH020000002.1, read as the reverse complement.
CCGAGGCGAGGGGTGCGCGGCCGAGCAGGGGTATCTCGAGGTAGCGGAATTCGGAGGTGAGGAACGGATAGCCGAGAAGCATCGCCGCAGCGCCGGTGAGGAAGGCGAGCACCAGCCCCGCGCCCATCCAGCGCACAGGCGCGACGCGGAAGCGCGCCTCCACCCAGCGAACCCCGCCGGCCATGTAGAGCAAGATCAGCGCCACCGAACCGGTCAGGCCCGCTGAGAAGCCCCCGCCAGGCAGATCGTGCCCGCGCAGGAAAAGGTGGAGCGCCAGGAGGACGACAACGGGGAACATCAGTCGCACGATGAGGCCAGGCACTCGCAGATACTCGGTGAGCGTCTCACCTTCGTCGCGGCCTTCGCGGTCTGCGTCGAGGGCTGCCTGGGTGGCTTGTTGCACCGGCGCGCCCATGCTCTCAGAGCTCGGCCGGAACCGGCGCAGCAAAGCGAAGACCGACAGCGCCACAATCGCCAGGACTGTGATTTCCCCCAGGGTGTCGAAGGCGCGGAAGTCGACGAGGATGACGTTCACCACGTTGCGGCCGCCGCCGCCGCTATAGGCGTTGTGCAGGAAGTATTCGGAGATCGAGTCCGCGACCGGATGCATCATCACCCCATAGGCCAGCACCGACATGCCGATCCCGGCGGTCACCGCGATCACCACGTCACGCATTCGGCGCGTTCGATCGGCGGAGCGCATGGCGTTCGCCATACGCAGCCGTTGCGGGAGCCAGCGCAGTCCGAGCAGCAACAGGATCGCGGTCACCACCTCGACCAGGAGTTGGGTGGTCGCCAGATCCGGCGCCGACAGCCACACGAAGCTGATGCACGACGCAAGGCCCGCGCCGCCGGCCAGGACCAGGGCGGCCAGGCGATGAAATTTTGCAAAGGCCGCCGCGGCGATCGCGCAAGCGCCGCCGATCGTCCAAAGCATTGCAAAGGGCGGGTCGAGGGTGGCCAGACTTAAGCGCGGCAGGTTGATCGGATCGACCCAGGCGCTGAGCCCGGCGGCGACAAGCGCGGTGACGACGATCAGCAAGAGTTGAGGTTGGAGCTTCCCGGCGGGAAAACGCATTTTGATCTGGTCGGGGAGCCGCTCGGTGATCAGTCGCATGCTCGCTTCGAATATGCGAGCGGCGCTGAGCGCGCCCAGGACCGGGGGCCTGGTCCAGCGGCGCAGTTGCGCGTGCAGCAGACCATAGGCCGCCAGGCCGATCGTCATCGCGATCGCGCTCATCACGAGCGCCGGCGTCAGCCCATGCCATAGAGCCAGCGTGAACTGAGGAGCGAGATCGCCAAGCACAGATTCGGCCGCCAGATTCAGCAGGGGCTGGATCGTCACGGCAGGCAGCACGCCGACAGCCACGCAGGTCAACGCCAGGAAGGCGATCGGCGCGAGCATCCAGCGCGGCGGCTCATGGGGCGGTTTGGGATAGCTCTCGGGCGGCGCCCCAAAGAACGTCCTGGCGACCAGGCGCAGGGAGTAGACGACCGCAAAGGCGCTGGCGGCCACGACCGCGAGGGTGGGGAGGATGTCAAACCCGCTTCCGGTCCGCGCCGCGAGCGTTTCCTCGAAGAACATCTCCTTGGAGAGAAAGCCGTTGAGCAGCGGCACGCCGGCCATGGCCGCGGCCGAGACGCAGGCGAGCCCGCAGGTGAGCGGCATGTAGCGCGCCAGCCCGCCCAGCTTCTGGAGGTCGCGCGTCCCAACCTCGTGATCGACGGCGCCTGCCGCCATGAACAGCGAGGCCTTGAAGACGGCGTGATTGACGATGTGGAAGATTGCAGCGACGCAGGCGAGGGGGCTGCCGAGCCCCAGGAGAAAGGTGATGAGCCCCAGGTGGCTGATGGTCGAGTAGGCCAGGACCGCCTTCATGTCGCGCTGGAACATCGCCAGATAGGCTCCCAGCGTCAGCGTAACCAGGCCAGCGGTTCCGACGAGCCAGAACCAAAGAGCGGTGTCGGACAACACCGGCCAGAAGCGCACCAGCAGAAACACGCCTGCCTTCACCATAGTGGCTGAATGCAGATAGGCCGAGACCGGGGTTGGTGCGGCCATGGCGTTCGGCAGCCAGAAATGAAACGGGAACTGAGCGCTCTTGGTGAAGGCGCCGACCAGGATCAGCAGGAGTGCGGGTCCGTAGGCCTGGCTTGCGCGGATCTGCGGGCCGGCGGCCAGGATCGCGTCGAGTTCGTAAGACCCGGCGACGGCGCCGAGCAGCAGCAGGCCGACCAGCAGGCACAGGCCGCCGGTGGAGGTGACCACCAACGCCATGCGCGCGCCGTCCCGAGCCGCCGCGCCATGGTGCCAGTAACCGATCAACAGGAAGGACAGGATGCTGGTCATTTCCCAGAAGATGACCAGCTGGATCACATTGGCTGAAAGCACGACCCCGACCATCGCACCTGCGAACGCCAGCAGCAGGGAGAAGAACCGCGGCACTGGGTCGGCTGGCGACATGTAGTATCGCGCATAGATGCTCACGAGCATGCCGATGCCGCTGATCAGCAGCAGGAACAGCCAGGCGAGGCCGTCGGCTCGGAGCCCGAAGGTCAGGCCAAGCGACGGAGCCCAAGGCAGCGTAAGGGTGACGATCTCGCCGGCCGCAAGCGCTGGGTAGAGTGCGATGGCGCAAGCCAGCGTCAGGCCGCTCGCCGCCGTCGCCAGCCAGGCGGCGGCGTTGCGGGCATGGGGTCGAAGGCTGGCTGCTGCTGCGCTCCCGATGAAGGGTGCGGCGAGCACAATGACAAGCAGCAGCTGAGCCCCGGTCATGGGTTGCTGTGATCCTCCAGATGCAAGGGCGCGGGCGGCCGCGCCGCGAGCGCCCATCCTCACCATATGTCGCGCCGCTTCAAGGCTTGGTCCGGGAAAGTCGCCCGCCGCGGCGGCGCGGCGCGGGCCCCCGAGTTTGTTTTATGCTCAGCAGCCCCCAGATGAATGGGGTCCGCGCACTGCGGCCAAAAGCATGTGGAGGTGAGACCTGTGGCCGATTGGCCCCGTATGCCGCCCCAGCGGATTCTGCTGGCGAGCGATCTGAGCAGCCGAGGCGATCGCGCGCTCGACCGCGCTGCGCAGCTAGCGCAGCAGTGGGGCGCCGAACTCCTGATCTTGCACGCCATCGAAGGCGAGGGTCTGGCGTCGCCCGAGCACCAGGGACTGCCGTCATGGCGCCGGCCTCCCAACACCCTCGCGCTGGTCGAACAACAGATCCGCGAAGACGTGCACTGGGAACGCCCGCTGAAGGTTCTGGTCGAGGAGGGGCCCGCGGCTCGGGCGATCGTGGCCGCCGCAGAACGGGAACGGTGCGACCTGGTGGTGGTGGGCCTTGGTCGTTCGCGGTCTTTCGCATGGCCGCCCCTCGGCAAGACCATTGATGAACTCTTCCGCCGTTGTCCGACCTCGCTGCTGGTGGTCAAGAAGCGGCCGCGCGCGCCCTACGCCCACCTCCTGGTCGGCGTCGACTTCACGCCCGAGGCGAAGGCGGGCCTGGAAGCGGCAGGCCAGCTGTTCCCCGACGCCAGCGTCACGGCGATGAACGCCTTTGATATGCCCTATAAGACGCTGCTGCCGGACAGCCAGCTCGGTCGCGACTTCGGCGAAATGGAACGCGCCACCCTAGACGCGTTCACGCAAGAAGCGCGCTTGCCCCAGGCTTTTCGCGGACGGCTGCGGACCCTTATCGAACACGGCCCGCCAGAAGTGATGCTCAGCGCCTATGTCATGGAGCAGGGAGCCGATCTCACCGTGGTCGGGGCCTACGAGCGGGGCCGGATCTTCCACGCCCTGGTCGGTGGGAACGGCCCGCGCATCGTCGAGGCGACGCCCTCCGACGTCCTGGTCGTGCGCACTCAGCGTGACGCGGCAACTGACAGCCCCGTGTAAGTCCAGCCGGCGGCTTAGGTCACCTTTGGGCCCTCAGGCGTGCGCTTCCTCACCCCGTCTCGGCTGAGCTCGAGGCGACTGGGGTTTCAGAGCGAAGGCGAGGCGCAGGAGGCTCAGCAACGGCATGGTGATGCGTCCGACAAGGGTACTCAAGTGGTCCAGCCACGCCGGCCAGCCCGACTATCGGCGTGACCAGGAAGGGGAGGGCTAGTGCTTGACCGCGTCGGCCGCCTTGCCGACCGCATTCGGCTGCGCCCGGGCGCCCTGGCCGGCCTCGTCGTCGGCCGTCGTCGACCGGTCGAGCTTGGTCACCATCTGGGCGTGCTGCTCCAGCTTCGGCGCAGTCGCGGCGGCGAAGGCCTTCACATCGGGGTTGTCGCCTGCCTGGGCATAGCCGTTGAACGCCAGCAGCGCTTCATGGTGAGCCATCGTCTGCTGGTCGAGATAGCGATCGTCGAAATCATTGGCCGAGGCGCCGGTCAGGTTGTCCAGCATGCCTTTGCGGCGTTCGTCGAGCGTAGTGGGCAGCGGGCCGGGCGCCTTCCCGGCGGCGACCAGGGCTTTCAGCTGCTCGTCGGCGGCCGTGTGGTCGGCGATGATCTTCTTGGCTGCTGCCTGGACGTCAGGGCTCTTCGACTTGGTGGGGGCGAGCTTCGAAGACTGGATTTCGTACATCCCGCCGATCGCCGCGTCGCGGACAAAGGACTCGGTATCGACGGCGCCCACGGCGGCGGTCGCCACCCCGGTCGCAGCGCCGGCGACGTCCTGAGCGACATTCACGGGCTCATTGGTCTGCCCGGCCGAACGTTTCTCGTCACCAGCCGGCTGGCAGGCGGCCACGAGTACCGAGACGGCGGCGAGGGGAAGAAGCTGTTTCACTGGGCGCGCTCCGAGGTTTTCGGAAAATCAGCAAACGGTCCCGAGCGCCGCCCGTTCCTAATCACACATAGAAACAATCGCAAAAAGACCAATTTTAACAATTGTTAAAGCGAGAATCCTCAAGCCTTCGAAGGCCTGTCAAGACCGCTGCGAACTGACCATGTCGAGCACCGCGACCCACGACGCGGTCGCATCTGGCGATCCAGATTTGTCCGCGGCGCGGCGACCGACTAAATCGCGGACAGGCGGTCCTCGTCGTCGATCAGGCTCAGCCGAGAGGGAGGGCCGGAGCCCCACCGCCATAACACGAGATTGAGATCGTGGGCCCCGGCGCCCGACGCGAAGCTTCTCACCAGGAGGCCGCTATACCCCCTCGCGCTCAGCTCCCTGCTAAAGATTTGGGTTCGGGATTCACCTGTCGCCCTCATCTGATCGCGCCATGTGTGATCGGCCAGCGCGGCCTGATCCAAGCCCTCGGCCGAAAGCGCCGGGACATCACGCGTATCGAACACGTTTTGGATGTCGGCGTCGTAGGATACGAGTGTCGTGGGCTGGAGACTGCCCACTTGGTTGGCTTCTCGCAGGGCGGTCATCACACTTAGCGACGTATAGAGCGCGGGCGTCCCCCTGCTGTTGAAGCGGCCGCCGTGGAGCGCGGCCCCGCGACCCGACAAAGGCTCCCGTGCGTAAATTGGATTGAGCGCGCGATAGATAGGACCGGTGTGGCGCATCGCCTAATCAGGCGTGGACGCCGGCGTCGACCGCGTCGATGTAGTCGAGGACTTCATCGGCTCGACCGTTGCGAACCAACTGCATCGCGGTCTGGCCTGAGAACCCCGGGAGCGGCTCCGAACGGTACCAGGCGTAGGCGATCAGATCTGACCCAAACCGGGGCTCGACCTTGTTCAAAACCTCAGCCATTTCCCGAAGCCTGCGCTGCGTCTTGGGAGACTGGAATCTATCCCTACGCTGCACCGCGTCCTTGCCGAGCCCAGCCGTACGGGCGACTTCCTCGATGGTCGTACGAAGCGCGTCGGCGATCTTGCGCGGCGCGAAGAAGCCGCCATCCGCGTATTTCACCAAGCTCATGAGCACATTCCCATCATTGGCGATCCGATTGACGCAACATGGCGTCAAATTTCCTGGCATTCAAGTCACCAACCTCTTCGGCGGCCACCAACGCATGAAGCGCTACGCGCGGACCTCGCCTGATCTGGTGCTCGCCGATTTCCGATAAGATAGATTAGACGATCCAGCTGCTGGGCTGGCTTGCGGTTAGCAGCGCGCCCATAAAGGAAGCCCTAGTTTAGGATTTCCTCAGTTTGCTAAGTCAGACTTTGCAAATCCACACGATTCCAAACTTGTCGGAAGCGCATCCCGAGCGGCCGCGCCTAGGCAACACCCCAGCGGCGGAAGGGAACGGCTCGGGCGGATCTTTAAGTCGGGCGAGCGAAGACTACACCGATTGATTATCCTTGGGGACAGTTCCTGCGCTACTTGAGCTTGATGGTCATACCGGACGCCCCGACCTTCAGATCCGCGCCTGCGGAGGTCCCGGTCGCCTTGATCAGAACGCCGTTGCTGTTCTTCATCTGGATCCCGCCCACGCCCCCGCCCACCGTCACGCCGGCGCCCACGGAGGCAAACGTGCCCTCGATGTCGGACCTGGCGGAGGCTATAGACGTCGCCGCGAGCGTCGAACTTCTTGACGCCGACCGCACCGACCGTGAGACCGCTCACCTTGAGCGGGATGTCTTTGCCCCGGTAGTGCAGGGTTCCACCGCCCCAGTTGTTGCCGCGAAGGCATGACGCATGGCCATCCGATGGACTACTCAAAGCGACAGCGGATTAACCCCGCTGCCTAGACTGGGCGGGCCGGGGTGAGAATGCACGCGAGCGACCAGCGTCAGAGGAGGCAGGAAGGTCAGACGAGACGAGCCGAAAGCGGGCTCGTTTGAAGGTCAGCTAGAAGGAACGTCGCGATCGGCCGTCTGCCCGCCTGTGGTAAGGCTATCTTAATCGCGACGTAAAACCTTGCCGAGGCTGGGGCGCCACCAGCCGTTGTGTTTTGGGTCGGTCGAGGGACGCGTGCTGAGTTTGGAAGTAGCGGCCGGGAACCGGTCTGAAGTCGTGTTCGTCGATACCCGCGTCGAGGGTTATGAGACCATCGTCGCCGGAGTGGCCCCGGGCGCCGAGGTGGTGCTGATCGACGCCAGCGGCGACGGCGTCGCGCAGATGGCGCAGGCGCTTGCGGGCCGGACGGACATCGCGGCGATCCACATCGTCGGACACGGCCAGGCCGGCGTCATCATGCTGGGCTCGGCCACGCTTGGGGTGGGCGACATCGACGCCTATGCCGGCGAATTGCGCGCCATCGGCGGCGCGCTGGCGCCGGACGGGGATATCCAGCTGTGGGGATGCGAAGTCGGCGCAGGCCCTGAGGGCGCAGCCTTCATTCAGGCCCTGGCCGCCGCCACCGGCGCCGACATCGCCGCCTCGGACGACCTCACCGGCGCGGGCGGCGACTGGGTGCTGGAGACGCAGACGGGCGTGATCGAGACGTCCGTCGCGATCACTGCGGCGGGACAACACGCCTTCGCCGGCACGCTGGCCATCGGCAGCGAGAACTTCGACTCATTGGGACTGATCACGACGTCTGGCACGACGCTGACCGCAGGCAATTGGCAGTTCACCAGCAGCGGCGACACGGATCACGCCGTGGTGTCCTCAGACGAATTCGCTGTTTGGCTCAACAATGACGAGGGTGGCGCGAGCGACCGCGCGGTGGTCCTCAACTACAGCGGCCAATCCATCACGACCTACGCGATGAAGTCGGCCGACGGGACCAACTTTGCATTGCAGTCTTTCAAGATCGGACAGAGCGCCGGTGCGACCCAGACGCTGACGATCGCAGCCTTTTCCAATGGCGTTCAGGTCGTCGCGCCGGAGACGGTCAACCTGGCGGCGTCCGACTCCACTGGGGGCGTCAACTACGCGCTTGGCGGGAACGATGGAAGCGGGGCCTACGGCACGCTTACGTTCAGCAGCGCCTATGCGAACATCGATGAAATCCGCTTCGTGTTCGGCGGCCTTTCGGATCTGCATATCGACGATATCGCCGTCGCGCCGGCCGTCGTAGACGTTACAGCGCCCGTCTTCGTCTCTGCGGCGGTCAACGGCGCCACGCTGGTGATGACCTACAACGAGGCGAACACGCTGGACGCCGTCAATGCGCCGGCCGCCGGCCGTTTCGCGGTTACGGCCGACGGTGCTTCAGTCGCCGTCAACTCCGTCGCCGTGAACGCGTCCGCCAAGACGGTCACGCTGACGCTGCAGAGCGCGGTGACCGCGGGCCAGGCGGTGACGGTGGCCTACACCGATCCGACCGGCGGCGACGACGCCAGCGCCATTCAGGACGCCGTCGGCAACGACGCCGCCTCGCTCCCCGCTACGAGCGTGACCAACAACACCTTGGACCCGCCGCCCTCGGTCAGCGGAACCATCGCCGTACCGGCCAATGGCAGCTATGCGGCCGGACAGACGCTGAGCTTCACGGTCACCTTCAACGAGAACGTCACGGTCGTCGGGACCGACAGCGTGCTGGGCCTGACCATCGGCAGCACCGCGCGTGAGGCGGTGTTCGCCTCCAGCACGGCCAACTCGGTCACCTACGCCTACACGGTGCAGGCGGGAGAGACCGACGCCAACGGCGTCGCGGTCGGCGGAATTACACTGGGCGCGACGACCATCCGCGACAGCGCCGGCAACGACGCCAACCTGACCCTGGCCGGCCACGTGCCGTCCACGGCCGGCATCCTGGTCGACACGACCGCCCCGGCCGTCGCCAGCGTCAGCGTGCCCGCGAACGCCACCTACGTTGCCGGCCAGCATCTCGATTTCACCGTCAACTTCGACGAGAACGTGACCGTCACTGGTAACGACAGCGCCCTGGCCCTGACGGTGGGGTCGGCCTCCCGCAGCGCCACCTTCCTTTCAAGCGGCGGCAATACGATCACCTACCGCTATGTGGCCCAGGCGGGGGATATCGACGCCAACGGCATCACCGTGGGCGGCCTGTCGCTCGGGGCCTCAACCATTCGCGACGGCGCCGGCAACAACGCCGTCCTGACGCTGAACAGCGTCGGCTCGACCTCGGGCGTGCTCGTCGACGCCACCGTGCCGAGCGTCGCCGGCGCGGTCTCGGTTCCGGCCAACGCCACCTACATCGCGGGCCAGACGCTGAGCTTCACCGTCGCCTTCGACGAGAATGTCATCGTCACCGGGACAGGCAGCACCCTCGGCCTGACCCTCGGGGCCACGTCGCGCACCGCGACGTATGCCTCTAAGACGGCCAACTCGATCACCTACACCTACACGGTGCAGGCGGGCGACAACGACGTCGACGGAATTGCGGTCAACGGCGTCTCGCTGAACGGCGGGACGATCCGCGACGGCGCCGGCAACAACGCCAACCTCTCTCTCTCCGGCCACCTCCCGGCAACGGCCGGCGTGCTGGTGGACACCGCCGCGCCGGCTTTCGTAAGCGCCAGCGTCAACGGCGCCACGCTCGTCATAACCTATTCCGACGCCAGCTTGCTGGATGCGGCGCATGCGCCTGCGGCAGGCGCCTTCAGCGTCATGGTGGGCGGCGCTCCGGTTTCCGTGACAGCGGTCGCCGTCAATGGCGCGGCGCATACCGTCACCCTCACGCTGGCCACGCCCGTCGCGGCCGGGGCGGCGGTCACCGTCGCCTATGCCGATCCCACTGGCGGCGACGACGCCCACGCGATCCAGGACATCGGCGGCAACGATGCGGCGAGCCTCGCCGCCGCCAGCGTCACGAACAACACGCCCACGCCCACGCCGACGCCCGATCCCACGCCGACATCCCCGCCCGTCACGACGACGGTGGACGGCGTACAGGTGCAGACGCAGACCAGTACGGCGCCGGACGGTTCGGTGAACCAGGTCGTGACCATTCCGGTGGTCCAGGCCGGACGTGTGGAGCAGGTCGGGAACAACGCGGTCGCCGACATCCCGCTGGTGAAGGACAGCGCCGGCCAGGCCCTGCTCGCGCTGCAGGTCCCGGTCGGTTACGGCTTGCAGGCCAGCGGCCCGGCCCAGCCGAAGCCGGCCGGGGATGCGCTGACCGACCTGATCCGCGAGATCAGAGCGCACACCAGCATCAGCTCGCAGGATCAGGGGCGACTGGGCGGCGCCGGGACGGACTTTGTGAACGGCCTCGACACAAGCACACCCCTGCTGGTGCAGACCATCGTCACGTCGGGGGCCGACACGGCCCCGGGGGCTCGACCGCTGACGATCAGCGGCCAGCCACAGGCGGTTGGCCAACCGCAGACCGCGCTGGTCATCGACGGGCGCTCCAATCCGGGCGTCCACATCGAACTGCAGAACGTCGAATTCGCCGCGATCATCGGCAACGCGACCGTGACGGGCGGTGCGGGCTCGCAGCATGTCTGGGGGGATGGCGCGAGCCAAACCATCTTCCTGGGGGCTGACGACGACGTCCTGCATGGCGGCGGCGGAAACGACACGGTCGGCTCGGCCGGCGGCGCCGACGAAGTCTATGGCGACGACGGCGACGACGTCGTGTTCGGCGGCGAGGGCGCCGACTTCGTGCACGGCAACGCCGGCAACGACACCGCCCGGGGCGATGCGGGCGACGACCGCGTCTACGGCGGCAAGGGCGACGACCAGGTGTTCGGCGGGGCCGACAACGACCAGCTGTTCGGCGACCTGGGCCAAGACACCCTGCAGGGCAACACCGGCCACGACACGCTCGACGGCGGCGGCGGCGACGACCTGATGTTCGGTGGTCAGCACAACGACCTGCTGCTCGGCGGCGAGGGCGACGATCGTCTCAACGGCGATCTTGGGAACGACACCCTGCAGGGCAATACCGGCAGCGATACCCTGGAGGGCGGCGCCGGAGCCGACCTCCTCTACGGGGGTCAGGACAATGACGTTCTGCATGGCGGCGACGGCGCCGACACCCTGATCGGCGATCGCGGCGACGACACGCTGACGGGCGGCGCCGGCGCCGACCTTTATGTGACAGGCAGCGGCAGGGGCGAGGACCGGGTCCTCGACTTCAACTTCGCCGAGGGCGATCGCGTCGGCCTGCTGGCCGGGACCACCTACAGCACAGCGCAGGTCGGCGGGGACACGGTGATCACCCTGACCGGCGGCGGGCAAATGACCCTGGTCAATGTCCAGCTATCCGGCCTGGGCGACGGCTGGATCACGACGATGTAACGCCCCGGGGCGCCTCCGGGGAAGGAAGCCCTTGCTCCAACCGATCTTGTGAGCCGGAAACGGTCGTTCACCGCTTCGGCGTTGAGCCCACAGGGAACGCTGCGGGCCAGGACAAAATCTTTGACCGTGAAAAGACAGAATCTCTGATCGCGCGGGACAGAAACTGATTGGGCTCCCTGCCGGCTGTTGCAATTCAGGGCGAAATCCCCGGCTCAGCGGGACATCAATTCTGACCCTTTACAGTACGCGAACGCTGCCCCGCCCGACACGGCAATGGACCATATAGAGCGTATCGAGCAGTTCATTTCAGGGCCTGCGCTGGGACCAGTACGCGGCCTCGAATGGATCATCTCGGTCAACTGACGGAGATGTTTCCGGAACGCGCACCGAGCGGTCTTCAAGGGCGATACCGGCCGTCCCTCGTTGTAGGCGGGTTTCAAGTGCGTCCAAGGCGCAAAGGTGCAGGCGAAGGCCTCTACCGCAACCCCGACTGCGTGATCCGATCGGCGCGGTCGTCGACGAACGTCACTGTCATGCTGGAGCCGTCGGGATTCAGCCAGCGATAGCTCGTCAGGTCATAGCCGCTCGACGCGCCGGTTGTAGATTCGAGTTCTCCATGGGCCTCGGTGATCATGTCGACCTGAGCCTTGGTCATCCCAATCTCGATCCGTTTGAACTCGTCGAAGGTGACGGCCTGCGGCGGTGAGCACGATGCCAGCAGCAAAGCCCCGATCAGATACGCAGCACGCCTCATATGTCCGCCCCCCATACGGCTGAATGACGCCAGACATAGCAAATAGGCCGCCGCGCTGCCAGGAGCGGGCCCCGAAGCTTGCCGCCGTCGGCCCATTCGGGCCGCCCCAATGGACGTTCCGCAGGGTGCCGGCCGCAAAGAGCTAGGCTTCCGTCGCTAGGGGCCCGGAGGCGCTTCAGCATGCCCATGTCGGGGCTGAAGCCGGTCTTGATGCTGCCAGCGTAGGTCAGCCTGCTGAAGTCGTAGACACCCACCAGCAGCCCCTTGAACGCTCGGCCCGGCTCCTGCTTCCAGCCGCCGATGACGACCTCTTGCGACGGCCCGCACTTGGCCTTGACCCAGGTGTCAGAACGGCCGGCGCCATAGGGGGCGTCAAGCCGCTTCGAAACGCTCCCCTCCAGCCCCACTTGCACGCCGACGCCAGGATCGCGGGCCCGCCCGTGGGCAGGCTGCTGACCTCGCGCAGCCGCGTGCTTTCCGAGACGCCCAGCACCTCCTCGAGCACATATCGTCGGGTGCTGAGCGGATAGGACCGTATGTCCTCGCCCCGGCCCCAGATGATGTCGGAGGAAGACGAGGAGCGACTTCGTCCGGCCGGGCGAGATCGAGGTGCGTTGCTTGGTGAAGCTCGGCCGCCCCTGCCCGTCCAGGGCGCATAGTTCGCCGTCGAGGATGCAGTCGGGCAACTCGCCGAGGTGAGCCGCCAGCTCCGGAAATTTGGCGGTCCAGTCGTGGCTGTTGCGGGTGAAGATCGTCGGCGTCCCGCCGTGCACGTGCAGCTGGACGCGGTAGCCGTCGAACTTGATCTCGTGCGACCACTTCTCGCCGGCCGGCCC
>NZ_CAXUTH020000001.1:1392500-4448511 GCF_964254345.1 Phenylobacterium sp. LjRoot97 | reverse complement strand
CCGTCAGCGCCCCCGCAGCGGAACAACTTTGTTCAGCAAACACAAAGCCTTAACCGGCGAGCGCAATGCCCCCGCCGCCGCCTTTTTTCATCCGAGATCAGATGGAAGGACGTCTTGAGACTTGTCACCCTAGTCACGACGCCTAGGGGGTCAACGCTGATTCTTCGCCCCGTCGACGGATATTTTCGTTGACTCAAATCCACGCCTCGCGCGGCAAGGGAATCTGGATTTCAACGTTCCGTTAACTGAGAACTCTCGCCCCTAAGGTGCATGGTTGTAGAGCGCGCAAAATAAAACGCCCGCGGGTTCAGCAACCCGCGGGTGTCCCTAAATTCCGTAATTTGTCAGGGAGAATGCGGCCAAGCTTGACGCTCGGCCGATCAACCTCAGGCCGCAGCCATCTTCTTCAGCTGGGCGGCCAGGCGCGAGACCTTGCGCGAGCCGGTGTTCTTGTGAACCACGCCCTTGGTCACGGCGCGCATCAGCTCGGATTGAGCTTCGACGAACGCGGTCTTGGCGGCGCCGGCGTCGCCCGAGGCGACGGCCTCTTCGAACTTGCGCAGGTAGGTGCGCACGCGCGAGCGGCGAGCCTTGTTGACTTCGGTACGGCGGGCGATCTTACGGACCGCCTTCTTGGCGCCGGGCGTGTTGGCCATGTGTCAGCTCTCGATACGGATCGCGCCCGAGCCAGAAACCCGGGCGGGCAAATTGGAGGCGCGGATATACGGGACAGCGCCGCGCGGGTCAATGCGCTGTGGATGCTTTAATCGATCAGCGTGAAGGCGCGCCAGGCGGGATGCGCCGCGACCAGGTCGGCCATGCGCTGATAGCCGCCGGCGCCGGGGTGGGCGCCGTCCCAGGCCAGGGCCTCGGTCCGCCACAGGCCGTCGGCCTCCAGCGGCTGGAAGACGTCGATGAACGGCACCTTGAGCCGGGCGGCCAGCACCTTGAGGTTCTCGTTGAGCACCTCGAGCCGGGCCGAGACCCCGGCGTCGGCCATCGGCGGCGGCCCGACCAGCAGCACCGGGCAATGGGCGTCGGCGCCGGTCAGCATGGCCTGGGCGTTCTTGAGGCTGTCGGCCTGGGCGACGCGCGGCGCGCCGTCCAGGGGGTAGCAGTCGTTGGCCCCGAACGAGAACACGATGCGCATCGGCTCCTCGTTCGTGAAGCGCGGCGTCGCCTCGGCCCGCCAGCGGGCGGCGATGTCGGCCGAGGTCTCCCGCCGGACCCCGAGATTGTAGAGCGTGATCGAGCGCCGGCCGAGCAGGGCCCGGCCGATCCAGCCGAGGTGGTCGGGGTCGCCGGCGCCGGCGACCAGGGAGTCGCCGAACGCGATCAACCGCACGGATCAGGACCCCTTGAAGCCGGGTTTGCGCTTCTCGACGAAGGCGGCCATGCCCTCCTTCTGGTCGTCGAAGGCGAACAGCGAGTGGAACAGGCGCCGCTCGACGGCGACGCCGGTCGACAGCGTGGTCTCGTAGGCGGTCTCGACCAGCTCCTTGTTCATCATCACCGCTAGCGGCGACTGGCCGGCGATCTTGGTCGCCGCGGCCATGGCCTCGCCGATCAGCTGGTCGGCGGGGACGACGCGGGAGACCAGGCCCGAGCGCTCGGCCTCGGCGGCGTCCATCATCCGGCCGGTGAGGATCATCTCCATGGCCTTGGACTTGCCGACGAAGCGGGTCAGGCGCTGGGTGCCGCCGATCCCGGGGGCGACGCCGAGATTGATCTCCGGCTGGCCGAACTTGGCGCTCTCGGCGGCGATGATGAAGTCGCAGAGCATGGCCAGCTCGCAGCCGCCGCCCAAGGCGTAGCCGGCGACCGCGGCGATGATCGGCTTGCGGAACTGCTCGATGCGGCGGGCGCTGGCGCCGAAGAAGTCCTGCTTGAACATCTCGGCGTAGGTCTTGGTCGACATCTCCTTGATGTCGGCGCCGGCGGCGAAGGCGCGGTCCGAGCCGGTCAGCACCACGCAGCGGACGGCCTCGTCGGCCTCGGCGACGTCAAGGGCGGCGCAGAGCTCGGCGAGCAGCTGGCTGTTGAGGGCGTTGAGCGCTTCGGGCCGGTTGAGGCGGATCATCGTCACGCCTTCGGTTTGCTCGACGATCAGGGTCTCGTAGCTCATGGCAGCCCTCGCTGGCGATGTCGGTCCCGCCGGGATTAAGGCCCTTCGACGCTGTAGCCAAGGGCGCGCAGGCGGGCGGGCAGGCCGTCCTGGCCGACTAGGTGGCCGACCCCGACCACGACCACCGTGCGACCCGAGCCGTCGAGCCGGGTCTTCAGGGTCTTCAGCCAGCGCTCATTGCGCTCGGTGACGAGGCGGGCGTAGAGCCCCGGCGCGGCGGCGCGCAGCGGCCCGAGCACGTCCTCGTCGAGGGCGCGCAGGTCGCCGGCCATCCAGTGGGCGATCAGTTCGTCATAGGCCTTGGGGTTCTCGTTCAGCTCGACCAGGCTCTGTTCCAGCGAGGCGAGCTGCTGGGCCAGCGGCGCGGCGTCGAAGATGGCGATCTGCTCTTCCGGGCTCTCGAACGCGCGGCGCTGGGCCGAGCCGGGGGCCGAGGCGGAGAGGGTCTTCTCGACGCCGGACGAGGCGTCGGCCCCGGCCTTCTGGAACTGGGCGCCGGCCAGGACCACCTCGGCGAACCAAGGCTCCAGCCGGTCGAGCACGGCCATAGAGACGCCGAGGTCGGCGACGGCGGTCTCAAGACGCTTGCGGCCCTCCGGCGAGAGCATCGCCGACAGCGACTGATCGGGCGGCAGCATGCCGTTGGCGGCGGCGAGCTGAGCGACCTTGGCCTCGGACGCCGGATCGATCGGCAGCTCGAACCAGAGGTCGTCGGCCTTGGCGAGCGCGGCGTCCAGCTCGGCCGGCCGCCAGTCGAGACCCGGCGGCAGGACGTGGACCGAGCCGAAGATCACCAGTTCGGAGTCGGCGTCGCGCACGGTCCAGACCGGGGGGCGGGCCTCGGCCTCGGCGACCGTGCAACCGGCGAGCAGCAGGCCGGCGAGCGCGCCGAGCAGGCGTTGGGTCATCGGGCGGCTGGCCTCACTTCTGGCAGGTCGGGCAATAGAAGGTGGAGCGGCCGGCCTGGACCTCGCGGGCGATGGTCCCCTTGCAGCCGGCGTTGGTGCAGGGCTCGCCCTCGCGGTCGTAGGCGCGGAAGCGGTGCTGGAAGTAGCCGAGCGCGCCGTCGGCGGCCGCGTAGTCCTTGAGCGTCGAGCCGCCGGCCGCGATGGCCTCGTTCAGCACGTCGCGGATGATCTCGACCAGCGGGCCGAGCTTGGCCGGCTTGATCGATCCGGCCGGTTTCATGGGCGAGATCTTCGCCCGGTTCAGCGCCTCGCAGACATAGATGTTGCCCAGGCCTGCGACCACGCGCTGGTCGAGCAGCAGGGTCTTGGGCCCTTGCTTGCGGCCGGCGAAGGCGGTGATCAGGCGCTGGGCGTCGAAGGCCTCGGACAGCGGCTCGGGGCCGAGGCCGGCGAACCAGGGGTGCTGGTCCATCGCCGCGGTCTCGATCAGGTCCATGTAGCCGAAGCGGCGCGGGTCGTAATAGGTGACGCGCCCGCCGTCGTCGGCCTCGAACACCACATGGGCGTGCTTGGGATCGGGGTCGGGGGCGTAGTGGAATTCGCCGGGCCGCTGGTAGCCCTCGGGCTGGGCGATCTCGAAGCGGCCGCTCATCCCTAAGTGCATGACCAGGGTCTCGCCGCGGTCGAGCACGGCCATCAGGTACTTGGCGCGGCGTTCCAGGCGCTCGATGGTCGCGCCGGTCAGGCGCTGGACGAAGCCGTCGGGGAAGGGGAAGCGCAGGTCGGGGCGGCGCGCCTCGACCCGCGACAGGCGACGGCCTTCGAGCACCGGCTGCAGGCCGCGCCGGACGGTTTCGACCTCGGGCAATTCAGGCATGGCCTTGAAGTGGCATTTCGAGGCGGCCCGCGCAATTGCCCCCCGCTGGGGGAGCTGTCAGCCGGATGGCTGACGGAGGGGACTTCTGAGTCAGGTGTCCCCCTCCGTCTCGCGGCTGCGCCGCGATCCACCTCCCCCAAAAGGGGAGGAACTGGTCGCGACTGGCGCGGCATGGCTGGTCGAGCTAAGACCCTGCGCATGACCGGACCCTCCTCCACCTTCGGCTTCCGCGATGTCGACGCCTCCGAGAAGGCCGGCCTCGTGCGCGGCGTCTTCGACAGCGTCGCCAGCCGCTACGACCTGATGAACGACCTGATGAGCGCGGGCGTGCACCGGCTCTGGAAGGACGCCACGGCCGCGCGGCTGAACCCGCAGCCGGGCGAGGTGATCATCGACTGCGCCGGCGGCACCGGCGACATGGCCCGGCGGTTCGCCAAGCTGGCGCGCGCCGCCCAGCTGCGCCGCGGCGGGCCCGACGCCCAGATCATGATCATGGACTACAACGCCGAGATGATCGCGGCGGGCCGCACCAAGGGCGGCGAGCCGGAGATCACCTGGAACGTCGGCGACGCCCAGCGGCTGCCGCTGCCCGACGCCTGCGCCGACGCCTATGTGATCTCGTTCGGCATCCGCAACGTCACCGACGTGCAGGCCGCGCTGGTCGAGGCGCGCCGCGTGCTGAAGCCGGGCGGCCGGTTCCTGTGCCTGGAGTTCTCGCACCCGGCCACCGAGATGCTGCGCAAGGCCTATGACGCCTATTCGTTCAAGGTGATCCCGCAGATCGGCGAGTGGGTCGCCAAGGACCGCGACAGCTACCAGTACCTGGTCGAGAGCATCCGCCGCTTCCCCGACCAGCAGACCTTCGTCTCGATGATCGAGAAGGCCGGGTTCAGCCGCGCCGGCTACACCAACTTCACCGGCGGCGTCGCGGCCCTGCACCACGGCCGGGCGTTCTGATCCATGGGAAGTCTCGCGGCCTTCGGGCGGCTGACCGCGGCGGGATGGTCGCTGGCGCGCAACGACGCCCTGCTGCCGCGCGAGTTCGAGGACCTCTATCCGCCGAGCGTGCGGGCGCTGTCGGGGGCCCTGCGGGTGTTCACCGGCCGCCAGGCGCGTGACGGCCGGCCAGGCGAGCGGCTGGCCCGCTCGCTGGAGCGGCTGGGGCCGGTGGCGATCAAGCTGGGCCAGCTGCTGTCGACGCGGGCCGACATCTTCGGGGCCGAGTTCGCCGACGACCTGTCGCGGCTGAAGGACAAGCTGCCGCCGTTCGCGACCGACGTGGCGCGCCGCGAGGTCGAGCTGGCCCTGGGCCGGCCGATCGAGAGCCTGTTCGCCAGCTTCGGCGAGCCGGTGGCCGCCGCCTCGCTGGCCCAGGCGCACGAGGCGACGTTGCTGGACGGCCGCAAGGTGGCGGTGAAGGTGCTGCGGCCGGGCATCGCCCATCGCGTGGCGCAGGACGCCGAGGTGCTGGCCCTGGCCGCGCGACTGGTCGAGCGCATCTCCGAGCCTGCGCGCCGGCTGGAGCCGCAGGCCCTGGCCGCGACGGTGATCCGCGCCACCGAGCTGGAGCTGGACCTGCGGCTGGAAGCGGCCGGCGGCGACGAGCTGGGCGAGGTCATGGCCAAGGACGGCTACATGACCGCGCCGAAGGTCGTCTGGGACGGGGTCGGCAAGAAGGTGCTGACCCAGGAGTGGGCCCAGGGCGCGCCGCTGTCGGACCCGGCGACCCTGCAGCTGGAGGGCCTCGACCGCCCGGCCCTGGCCGACAAACTGCTGCGCGCGTTCCTCTCCCAGGCGCTGGACCACGGGGTGTTCCACGCCGACCTGCACGAGGGCAATCTGTTCGTGGCCGCGCCGGCGCAGATCACCGCCGTCGACTTCGGCATCGTCGGGCGGCTGGGTCCGTCCGAGCGCCGCTATCTGGCCGAGATCCTCTGGGGCTTCCTGGAGCGCGACTACGAGAAGATCGCCCAGACCCACTTCGAGGCCGGCTACGTGCCGCGCACCCATTCGGTGCATGCGTTCGCCCAAGCTTTGCGCGCGGTCGGCGAGCCGCTGTTCGGGCGGACCGCCAGCGACGTCTCGATGGGCCGGGTGCTGACCCAGCTGTTCGAGATCACCGCGCTGTTCGACATGCGCCTGCAGCCGCAGCTGGTACTGCTGCAGAAGACCATGATGACGGTTGAGGGCGTGGCCCGGCGGCTCGACCCCGACCACGACATCTGGAAGGCCGCCGACCCGGTGGTGCGCCGCTGGATGCTGCGCGAGCTGGGGCCGCAGGCGCAGGTCAAGCGCTTCGTCAGCGAGGGGATCGAGGCGCTGCGCGCGCTGCACCGGCTGATCGAGAATCCGCCGCAGGCGACCGCGGCGGCGGTGGTGGTCGAGGACCGCCCTTCGCGCATGGCCTGGTTCGCGATCGGCGCGGCGGTGGCCGGGGCGGCGTTCCTGCTCGGGGTGTGGGTGCTTTAAGCGCAGGATCCTCCCCTCGTGGGGGAGCATCTATCAGCTCCCAATCGGCCGCAGGGGCGTTCATTTGGCGTAAGGGCGGCGGCGCCCTATATTCCGCGGTCTTCCAGACCGTGAGCATCCCTTGGGCGTCACCCTTGATCTTTCGCGCGGACCCGTCGCGTCCGTCGTCAAACCGAACCTTTCGGGGCTGACCCGCAAGGCGCTGGCGCAGGCGTTGATCGACGCCGAGGTCGTGCGCCCGGACAAGGCCAAGATGCGCGCCAGCCAGCTGTGGCGCTGGATCCACCACTACGGCGCGACCGACTTTGCGGCGATGACCGACGTCGCCAAGGACACCCGCGCGGCCCTGGAGCAGGCCTTCACCCTGGCCCGCCCCGAAGTGGTCGAGCGGCAGGTGTCCAAGGACGGCACCCGCAAGTGGCTGATCCGCATGGCCCCGGGCATCGAGGTCGAGACCGTCTACATTCCCGACGTCGGCCGTTCGGGGGCGCTGTGCGTCTCCAGCCAGGTCGGCTGCACGCTGAACTGCACCTTCTGCCACACCGGCACCCAGGCGCTCGTCCGCAACCTGACCGCGGCCGAGATCGTCGCCCAGGTGCAGGTGGCCCGCGACGACCTTTCGGAATGGCCCTCGCCCAAGGAGGACCGCCGGCTCTCGAACATCGTGTTCATGGGCATGGGCGAGCCGCTCTACAATCTCGACAACGTCGCCGACGCCATCGACATCATCGCCGACGGCGAGGGCATCGCCATTTCGCGGCGGCGGATCACGGTCTCGACCTCGGGCGTGGTGCCGGAGCTGAAGGCGCTGGGCGAGCGGACCCAGGCGATGCTGGCGATCTCGCTGCACGCCACCAACGACGACCTGCGCGACGTGCTGGTGCCGCTGAACAAGAAGTACGACATCGCCACGCTGATGGAGGGCATCCGCGGCTATCCGGGGCTGTCCAACACCCGCCGCGTGACCTTCGAGTACGTGATGCTGCGCGACGTCAACGACAGCCCGGCCGAGGCCAAGGCCCTGGTCAAGCTGCTCAAGGGCATCCCGGCCAAGATCAACCTGATCCCGTTCAACCCGTGGCCCGGCACCAACTACGGCTGCTCGGACTGGGGCGCGATCGAAAGCTTCGCGGCGATCCTCAACCGCGCCGGCTACGCCTCGCCGATCCGCACGCCGCGCGGCCGCGACATCCTGGCCGCCTGCGGCCAGCTGAAGTCCGAGAGCGAGAAGGTGCGGGCCAGCGCGCGGCGCAAGCTGGCCGCCGGCGACGCCGAGGCCATTGCCTAGGTTTCGCCGGTCCGTGCTATCGATGCGGCCGAGTAACTAGAGTCCAGCCGACGGGGTCCCATGCCGCAACTGCAATCGCCTGAGATCCAGGCCTTCGCCAACGGCTTTCCCATCGCCCTGATGCACATCGCGGTGACCGTCGCGATCCTGTTCGTCGGCGTCGTGATCTACGTGCTGATGACCCCGCATCGCGAGATCGCGCTGATCCGCGAGGGCAACTCCGC
This sequence comes from Phenylobacterium sp. LjRoot97, assembly GCF_964254345.1. Taxonomy (NCBI): domain Bacteria; kingdom Pseudomonadati; phylum Pseudomonadota; class Alphaproteobacteria; order Caulobacterales; family Caulobacteraceae; genus Phenylobacterium; species Phenylobacterium sp. LjRoot97. Next base: position 4,440,620 of record NZ_CAXUTH020000001.1, on the reverse strand, counting down.
CGCGGCGCTGTCGCTGGGCGGCGTGCTGGTCGGGCTGGCGATCCCGCTGTCGGCCTCGCTGGCCGGGTCGACCTCGGCGCTGGAGATCGGCATGTGGGGCGCGGCCTGCGTGGCGCTGCAGCTGCTGATCTTCCGGCTGGTGGACCTGGCGCTGCACGGCCTGCCCCAGCGCATCCAGGAAGGCGAGATCGCGGCCGCCGCCCTGCTGGTCGGGGCCAAGCTGGCCACGGCCCTGATCATCGCCTCGGCGATGGCCGGCTGATCCACGACGCGTAGATGCATTTCCCCCGGCTTCCAGACTGGCTGGTCTATCTGGCGGTGGTGCTGGCGCTGCTGATCGCGGCGGTCGGCCGCCAGGAGCGCGCCGACGCCCCGCCGCCGCCGCCGCCGGTGGCCGGCGGCGAGGGCCTGCCGCTTGGTCCCGCCTCGCCATTCGACCCGCAGGTGGTGGTCGACGTGCCGGGCAAGGCCGAGCCGGGCGTCGGCACGGCGTTCTCGGTTTCCGACTCCGGGGTGTGGATCACCGCCCGCCACGTGGTCGACGGCTGCACCCAGACCGCCATCGTCGTGGCCGAGGGCCGCGGGGTGGAAGCCCAGGTCCATATCGACCCGCGTGGCGAGGCCGCGATCCTGACCACCGAGGGCGGCGCCCCGCCGCTGCCGCTGGGCCTGGACCAGCCGCTGCGCCGCGGCGACCGGGCGTTCCACCCCGGCTATCCGCAGGGCGAGCCGGGGGAGGCGACCTCGCGCCTGCTCGGGCGCGAGAACCTGGAGGTCCGCGGCCGCGGCGCCCGCACCGAGCCGGTGCTGGTCTGGGCCGAGACCGGCCGCACCGACGGGCTGGAAGGCACCTTGGCCGGATTGTCGGGTTCGCCGGTGCTGGACCGCGCCGGCCGGGTGATCGGGGTGACGGTGGCCGAGAGCCCGCGCCGCGGGCGGATCTACACCACGTCGCCGGAGACGGTGATCGCGGCGCTGACCGCCAGCCACCAGCGGGCCGACAAGTTCGCGGTCGGCGAGCCGATCACCACCGACAACTACGGCCGCGTGGCCGACACCCTGCGCCGCGACCTGCGGGTGGCGCAGGTGATCTGCCTGCGCACGTCTTAGGCTCCGAAAGTAACTGTCTCTGGCTCCCTCACCCCTCAAGCGGGGAGAGGAAAGGCGCTCTCGCGGCGGGGGCTGCTCTCAATGCGTTGAGTCAAAAGTCCCCCTCAGTCAGCTGCGCTGACAGCTCCCCCAAAGGGGGAGCATCGGGGGGCTACGCTTCTTTCGGCTGCGGGCTCAGGCGGGCGACCATGAAGGCCAGCACGATGCCGATGAGGCCGAGGGCGGCGGAGTAGAAGAAGAAGGTCATGTAGCCGGCGCCGAGCGCTTCGGGCGTGACGCCGGATTTCTCCATGGCGTTGGCGAAGGTCTGCGGCGGCAGGCCGGCGAACAGCGGCTTGAAGGCCGCGAACATCCCGCCGGCGTCGGCGCTGGCCGCGGCGCCCTCGACGATGCGGCCCGACTGCGAGGCGACGAGCTTGCCGAGCAGGGCGTAGAGCGAGGAGAACAGCGCGTACTGGGTGGCGGTGAAGCCCTGTCCGGTCAGGCTGGACATGTAGGCGATCAGGCAGGTGCCGGCGAAGCCGGAGGCGATGTTGTCGACCCCGATGGCGACGCTGAGCGCCCAGAGCTGCGGCCCCTGGGCGGCCAGCCAGGCGAACACCAGGTTGGACAGCGGACCTGCGAACGCGCCGACCACCATCGAGCGGATCAGGCCGAAGCGGGCGATGCAGAAGCCGCCGAGCCCGACGCCGAGCACGCTCATGACCACGCCCAGCACCTTGCGGACCTCGGCGATCTCGAGCTTGGAGTAGCCCATGTCGAGATAGAACGGGTTCATGATGTTGAGCACGAAGTCGCTCAGCCGGTAGACGCAGATCAGCGCCAGGATCAGGCCCGCGGCCTGGCCGTAGCGGGCGAAGAAGTTGGCCAGCGGCGCACCCAGCGCGACGCTGAGATAGCGGCCGGGGCGGGTCTGCAGGCCGGGCGCCGGGCGGGCGGCGAAGAAGATCACCAGCGCGCCGATCACGACGCCGCCGAGCTGGGCGAAGACGCCCCAGGGCTTGGCTTCCCAGAGCGTGGTCACCTGGGCCGCGGCGCCGGCCAGGCCGAGGCGCTCGAAGGCGGCGGCGAGGATGGCGGCGTTGCCGGCCAGGCCCGAACCCAGCACCACGCCGCCGAGCACGAACAGCAGCAGGCGGATCGCCCACTCGGCGCCGTCGCGGGCCGGGGCGGCGGGAATGTCGCCGGTGTCGATGGCGCGGATCTCGTGCTGGGCCTCACGCGGGGCGCCGAGCACGCCGAGCACCCCGACCAGCATCAGCACGGCCATGATGGCGTAGGAGGTGTTCCAGCCGGCGTATTCCGACAGCGCCAGCGGCAGCACGCCGGCGACGATCATCGCGATGCGGTAGCCCCACTGGTAGGCCGCCGCCATCGCGCCCTGCTTCTCGGTGACCGCCGCCTCGATCCGCCAGGCGTCGATAACGATGTCCTGGGTGGCCGAGACGAAGCCGACGAGCACCGCGAACAGCGCCATGAGCCCGAGACTGGAGACCGGGTCGGTGCCGGCGATCGACCACAGGCCGAGCACGATCAGCCCCTGGCAGACCAGCATCCACGAGCGGCGATGGCCGAGCCATTTGGTGATCACCGGGACCTTGGCGCGGTCGACCAGCGGGGCCCAGAGGAACTTCAGCGAATAGGCCAAGGTCGCCAGACCGAAGAAGGCGATCACTTCCAGCGACAGTCCCGCGTCGCGCAGCCAGGCCGACAGGGTGTCGAAGATCAGCAGGTTCGGCAGGCCCGAGGCGAAACCGAGCGACAGCATCACCAGCGAGCGGCGCTCAAGATAGACGGCCAGGGCCGCGAGCGTGCCCGGCTTCTTGGCGGCCTGCTGGGGGGCCTCGCCGGCCTCGGTTTCTGTGGTCATGCAAGGCTTCCCCGAACGACGCCGGGGCGGCCCCTGGACGTCAGCCGACCTTGGCGTGGTCCGGCTGTTGCGTCCAGTCGGGGGCGGCGGTCCAGCGGCCAAGCGCCGCGCGCAGGGCGTCGGGGGTCAGCGGCTTGACCAGGAAGTCGTCCATGCCGGCGGCCAGGCAGGCATGGCGGTCTTCCTCGAAGGCGTTGGCGGTGAGGGCGACGACCGGCGTGCGCACGCCCATGCTACGTACCTTGCGGGTGGCTTCGAGCCCCGACATGCCGGGCATGCGCATGTCCATCAGGATCAGGTCGTAGACCCCGACCTTGAGAGCGGCGAGCGCCTCCTCGCCGCCGCCGGCCTGGTCGACGCGGCAGCCTTCGCGCGACAGCAGGGTGCGGGCGAGCAGGGCGTTGATGGGATTGTCCTCGACCAGCAGGATGCGGGCGCCGGGGGCCGCGGCCGGGGCGATGCGGTCGTCCACCACCGTGCGGGCCGGATCCTCCTCGCGGCGGGCGGCGAGCAAGCGCTCGGCCAGCGAGGCGCGGCGCAGCGGCTTGATCAGGTAGCCGGCGAACCCGGCGGCGCGCTGCTCCTCGATGCGGCCGCGCTCGTCGGGGGTCAGCATGACCAGCAGCGAGCGCTTGGCGGGCGGACGATCGGGCGCGAGGGCGCGGTCGACCAGCACGACGTCGGCCGGGCGGGTCGCGGCCAGCGCCGCCTGCAGGTCAGCGGCGACCAGGGCCTTGCCGCCGGACGCCTCGATCTGGCGGCGGGCGGCTTCGGCGACGACGCAGTTGGCGCTGACGATGGCGACGGTGCGGCGGGCGAGCGGCCGTTCGATCCGGGCCGGGCGGCGGGGCAGCGGGGCCTCGAACCAGAAGGCCGCGCCGCCGAGGCTGGCGGTCTCGACCCCGACCTCGCCGTCCATAGCGCCGGCCAGCTTACGGGCGATGGCCAGGCCCAGGCCCGCGCCGCCGAGCTGGACGTCGCGCAGGGGGTCGGCCTGTTCGAAGGCTTCGAAGATGGTTTCGCGGGCCGCCTGGCTGACGCCGGGACCGGAGTCCTCGACGGTGAAGCGCAGGCCGTGCGGGGTCTCGACGACGCTGAGCAGCACGCCGCCCTGGCTGGTGAACTTGACGGCGTTGCCGGCGAAGTTGAGCAGGATCTGACGCAGGCGGCCTTCGTCGGCATGGACGGCGCCGATGCCGGCCGGCGCGGCCCAGGCGATCTCCAGGCCCTTTTCCTGGGCGCGCGGGGACAGCAGCTCGCAGACCGAGCGCAGCAGGCTCTCGACCTCGAAATCGGCGGAATGCAGCTCGATCTTGTCGGCGCCCAGGCGGGCGAAGTCGAGCACGTCGTTGACCAGGCCGAGCAGGTGCTCGCCGGACTCGCGCAGCGCCGAGACATAGGCGCGCTGTTCGTCGGTAAGCGCGGTGCCTTCCAGCAGGCGGGCCATGCCGAGCACGCCGTTCAGCGGGGTACGGAACTCGTGGCTGAGCGAGGCGAGCTGCTCGGCGCTGACGCGGGCCTGGCGGGTACGATCGTGGGTCATCGACCCAGGGTTTACCGCACGCGGCTTAACGGGCGGTCAAACGCCGCCTTTTTGGGCGCGGGTCAGAGCGCGGCCATTTCCTGGGCCAGGGTCACCAGGGCGGCGCGGGCCGAGGCCTGCGGGATGGCGGCGAAGGCTTCCAGCAGTTCCACCCCGCCGGTCAGGGCCAGCGCCGAGATCACCTCGTCGGCGGCGTCGGCCAGGCCGCCCTCCTCGCCGACCAGCCAGCCGACGGTGGTGTCGAGCGCGGCGGCGATGGCGACCAGCATCGAGCCGGAGACGCGATTGGCCCCGCGTTCGTACTTCTGGATCTGCTGGAACGAGACGCCGACCCGCTCTGACAGCACGCCCTGGCTGATGCCGAGCGACTTGCGGCGAAGGCGCATACGGGCGCCGATAGCGACGTCTACGGGGTCCGGTCCGATGGCGTCATCGAGGGGCATTTTGTCCTCCCCACTGCTTGGGATATTCTATCGCAGCGTTAAGCCTGCCGCAGCATAACAAGTAGACGGCCGGTAACGCGAGTCGCTAACGTATTCGTCCTATGCGCGCACCGCCTGAGACCGTCCTGGATCCAGTCGAACTTCTCACCCCGAGAGAGCGCGATTGCCTGCGTCTGGTCGATCGGCACCTGAGCTCCAAGCAGATCGCCCGTGAGCTGGGCATGTCGAAAGCCTCGGTCGACACCTACTGCGACCGCGCCCGCCGCAAGCTGGGGGTCGGCGACCGCTACGCCGCCGCCCGCGCCCTGGCCGACCACGAAATCGCTGTCCCGATCGGATCGGGACACGACGCAATCAGGACAGACGCCGACGCCGTCTCATGGGCTGATGAAGCCCAGCAAGGAGACAGGGCTGATGGGCGACTGGTTGCGAGAACTGGCGGACGCCAGGGGGACGGTGGTGGATCTGCACCCCAACCGCGAGACGATGAACCGCCGCGCCGCGGTGGGCCGCGCGATGCGGGTGCGGGACGAGGTGGCGGCGTTCGAGCGCCGCTGGCCGGCGCCGCCGAGCCACGAGGCGAACGTCCCCAGCTTCACCTGGAGCCAACTGGAACGACAGCTCGCGGATTTGGCGGATTCGCCGATGAAGGCGGCCATGGCGCGGGACCTGGTGTCTGGTTTGCGCAAGACGTCGCAGTTCAAGCCGCCGGAAATGGTGCTGCGGGAAATCCTCTGCACCAGCTGGGCGCTGCTGGACGAGGACTTCCAGCCGGACATGGGCTCGGACTATCCGCCGCAAGACTAAGCCCGCTCACGCGGCTGGGGCTGGTGGGGCTCATCGCGATCGTCGCCGCCTTGGCTTTCGGGGCGTTGCTGGCGGGCCTCCACGCGCTCCAGAGCCTGATTTAATCCTATTTCCAAACAGGGCCTTAGCCCTGTTCCCCGACAACTGAACACGCAGAAGGCGCCGGCGTTCGGCCGCGCGCCAGGAGACCCCTCATGCTCAAGCAACGTCGTATGATCGCCGATCAAGTCGCGGCGAGTTTGTTCGAAGCTGAAGCCGCCATCGACGCCGCCCTGGCGAAGACCGCCGGCTTGGCGGGTGTGATGCCGAGCCTGCGCACCGACGCCGGCCTGTCGGCCCTGGTCGGCCAGGGCGCCGTGGAACGCGCCAGCGAGGCGATCGCTCTGCTGGCCCAGGCCCGCCGCGCGATCTGCGAGACCCACAAGGAGCTCGACGTCGCCAAGACCCAGATCGGCCTGGGCGCGGTGATGTACGGCGGCATGGAGAAGCCGCCGGAAGCCTCGGCCCGGACGCGCCACATCATGCAGGTGGCTCCGGCCGCCTAAAGGCGACAGCGGCGCCCGGCGGGTCCAAGACCCACTCCGGGTTTTCCGGAAGTTGCATCCTGCGGCGTAAGCCTCAGTATCGGGGCCCTCAGCCTTGAGGGCCCCTTTTTCGTGCTCAGCTCCCTGCCCGAACAGATCTGGGCCGTCGCCATGTTGGCCGTCTCGACCTACGCCTGGTGGCGCGGCGGCTGGGTCGAGCGGGTGGTGGCGGTGACCAACGTCATGGCCTGGCTGGCCACGATCGCCCTGCAGAACCGCACCAACTGGGTCGATCCGCAGTGGAGCGTGTTCGCGGTCGACGTCGCGTTCCTGGGCGTGCTGCTGGGGCTGGTGGTGCGCTCGCAGCGGACCTGGATCCTGCCGGCCGCGGCGTTCCAGCTGCTGCTGGTGATCACCCACGCGGCGATCATCATCGACGAAGGCGTCCGGGCCCGCGCCTACATCACCGCGCTGATCCTCTGGAGCTACCTGGTGCTGATATCGCTGGCGGTGGGCGCGCACCTGCGCTGGCGGCTCAGCGCGCCACCAGCACGCTGATCCCGGACTCGCGGACGATGCGCTCGGCGTTGGAGCCGAGCAGCCGCGAGACGGCGCTGGGCTGGTGGGCCCCGACGATGATCAGGTCGGCGCCGACCGCCTTGGCCTCGGCCAGGACCTCGCCGGCCACCGACCCGACCCGGACCTTGATCGACACCGGCCATTTCGTGCCCGACAGGGTGTCCGCCCACCTCAGCAGCTCGGCTTCGTGCAGCGCCTGTTCGTCGGCCTCGAAGGTCTTGGGCAGGTAGGCGTTGTAGCGCGAGGCGCGCGGGGTGCGGACGTTGACCAGGGTGATGCGGGCGTCGGCGGCTTCGGCGATCGCGCGCGCGCGGCCGAGCTCGCGTTCGGCGTTGGTCGGATCTTCGATGTCGATGGTGACCAGGATGTGCGAGTAGCCGGGCATTGGAACCCTCCCCTTGCTGCGAAGCTAAGACGCGTGAAGCGTCGCTGTGGTTGCATCATGCGGGCGCCTGCCGACGCTTGCGATGGCGGTCGAGGGCGCGCTGGCGCCATTGCGCCCGGCTTTGCAGCAAGAGATGCCATGGGGAGGCGACGACCGCCTCCGCGGCGGCCTCGCCGCGCGGCCGGCGACGCTCCTGCAGCATGGCGGCGAGCATGCTGCGGCGGTCGAGCTCGCCCTCCTCGCGCACCAGGGTCATGCGGTGCAGGGCGTAGACGCCGAGCAGGGCCGAGATCAGGAAGTAGAAGTCCCAGTGATGGATGGCGAACTGCATGGCGCCGTCGTAGTGCGGGCCTTCCCATTGCAGGGCCAGCGCCAGGGCGCGCTGGGCGAAGGCGTCGGCGGTGAGCCCGCCGAGCACCGAGGCGGTGCCGGCGGCCGCGGCCGAGACCAGGGCGTTGGCGGCCAGGAACGAGGCGGCCGTGCCGGGCGGCGAGAGCTTCTGGGCGATGGCGCCCGAGGCCAGCGAGACGCCGGAGGAGGCGACGCCCATCACCAGGGCCAGCATGACCAGGTAGATGCTGACGAGCAGCCGGGACTCGATCTGCGAGGCGACCACCAGGGCGGCGACGCCGCCGACGAACAGCGGGGCGGCGACATTGAGCACCGACTTGTTGCTGAAGCGGTCGGCCAGCGCGCCCCAGCGGCGCAGCGACAGCATGTTGGCGAACTGGCTGACCAGGTTGACCACCATCACGAAGGTCATGCTGAAGCCGAGCTGGCTGAGCATGAACACCGTGAGGAACGGCTGGGCGAGGTTCACGGCGAACTGCCAGCTGGCCAGGAAGGCGATCAGCCGGCGGTAGTTGGGATGGCGAAACGGCTCGCGAAGCAGCGGCAGCAGGCGGGCGGGCTCCGGCGGGGGCGGCGGCATCGGCGGCTCGGGCGCGCGCGACAGGCCCCAGGCGCTGGCCAGCTGGGCGAAGAAGGCGAGCACGAACAGGCCGGCGAACACCGCCGGGCGGGCGTCCGCGCCCTCGGGCACGCGGTCGAGGAGCCAGGCGGCCAGCAGTCCGGCGACCACGCCGACGGCCGATCCTAGGCTGGAGCGGCGGCCGTTGAAGCGGCCGCGCTGGTCGTCGGCGACCGCGTCGCGCACCCAGGCGTTCCAGGCGCAGCCGCCGATCGCCCCGGCCCCGGTGTAGAGCGCCACCGCCAGCACCAGCCCGGTGCGCGCGGCCGAGCCCTGCGACGCGAAGGCCAGCGCCGCCAGCGTCGCAGGCGCGATCGCCGAGACCAGCGAGGCGACGACCGCGATCGATCGCCGCCGCCGCACGCGCTCGATGAGAATGACGCCGGGGCCCTGCAGCAGCTGCGACCAGAAGCCGACGGCGGCCAGCACGCCGATCAGCGCGTTGCTGGCGCCCATGCTGAGGGCGAAGGCGGTGAGCAGGACGCCACGCATCATCACGTCGCAGGTGGTCGAGAACGCCACCTCGAAGGTCAGCACCTTGGCGGCGCGGGCGCGCTGGGCGTCGTCGAAGGCGGCTTGACGGCTCAGGTGCATGCCCAGGATCCATCCCGGCGCGGGGAGCGGCCGGGCGTGGCCGAGTATCGGTCAGGCGCCGGGGCGCGCCATCCGTGACATTGCGGAGGCCTGGGGCGCGGACGCCGGGGCGTCAGGCGCGGACGAGATCGCCCGGCTGGCCGGCGCGGCGATAGATCAGCGCCTCGGCGATATGGGCGCGGCGCACGGAACCTGCGCCGTCCAGGTCGGCGATGGTGCGGGCCAGGCGCAGGGTGCGGGTCCAGCCGCGGGCGGTCAGGCCGCCGGCCTCCGCGGCCTTGGCCAGCAGGGCGCGGGCGTCGGGGGCGAGGTCGGCGATCTTCTCGAGGAAGTCGCCTTCGGCGCGGGCGTTGAGCGGCGCGCCCTCGGCCCCGGCGCGGTCGGCCTGCAGGGCGCGGGCCTGGGCGACGCGGGCGGCGGCCTCGGCGGTGCCCTCGGCCGGCGACGGCAGGGCGAGGTCGGCGGCGCTGACCGGCGGCACATCGACCTGCAGGTCGATGCGGTCCATGAACGGGCCGGAGACCTTCATCTGGTAGTCGGTCTGGCAGCGCGGCGCGCGCCCGCAGGCGCCGCGGCCGGCCCCGCCCAGGCCGCACTTGCAGGGGTTCTGGGCGGCGACCAGCTGGAAGCGGGCCGGATAGCGGACGTGGGCGTTGGCGCGGGCGACGACGACCTCGCCGGTCTCCAGCGGCTGGCGCAGGCTGTCGAGCGCCTGGGCCGAGAACTCCGGCAGTTCGTCGAGGAACAGCACGCCGTTGTGGGCCAGCGACACCTCGCCGGGCTTGACCCGCAGGCCGCCGCCGGTGAGCGCGGCCATGCTGGCCGAGTGGTGCGGGGTGCGGAACGGCCGGGCGCGGGTCAGCTCGCCCTTGGCGATCAGGCCGGCCACCGAATGGACCATCGAGGTCTCCAGCAGCTCGGCCGGCGACAGCGGCGGCAGCAGGCCCGGCAGCCGCGCCGCCATCATCGACTTGCCCGAGCCGGGCGGGCCGCAGAACAGCAGGTTGTGGCCGCCGGCCGCGGCGATCTCCAGCGCGCGCTTGGCGTTCTCCTGGCCCTTGACGTCGCGCAGGTCGCGGACCCGCTCGCCGTCGAGCATCGCGCCGGGCCTGGGCGGGGCGAGGATCTGGGTCCCGCGGAAGTGATTGACGACGGCCACCAGCGACGGGGCGGCCAGTACGCGGGTCTCGCCGGCCCAGGCCGCCTCCGGCCCGGAGGCTTCCGGGCAGATCAGGCCGAGCCCGAGGCCGCCGGCGGCCACGGCGGCCGGCAAGGCCCCGGCGACGGCGACGATGCGGCCGTCGAGCGAGAGCTCGCCGATCGCCGCCCACTCGGTCAGGGCGTCGGGCGGCAGCACGCCCATCGAAGCCATCACCGCCAGGGCGATCGGCAGGTCGTAGTGGCTGCCCTCCTTGGGCAGGTCGGCGGGGGCCAGATTGACGATGATCCGGCGGCTGGGCATGGCCAGGCCGAGACCGGCGAAGGCGGCGCGGACCCGCTCGCGGCTTTCGGCGACGGCCTTGTCGCCGAGGCCGACCAGCATGAACTTGACCTCGCCGGTGGTCAGCTGGACCTCGACGTCGACGCGGCGGGCCTCGACGCCTTGAAAGGCTACAGTGACGACACGGGAAGCCATGCCAACCCCTAGAAATGGCTCAACTTATCCACAATCCCAGCACGCCGTGCGGGCCGGATCAAGAACAAAAGTCGAACCTATAGGGAAGATGAGACGATTCCGCGACTTATGCGTGTCTCTTGGAGTTGCAACCTAAGCCGTTGTGCGTGCGGCTTCAATAGCGTCCCAAAGAATCGCCGTCGCATTGACGCCCGTGAACCGCTCGAGCGCCCGCGCGCCGGTCGGCGAGGTGACGTTGATTTCGGTCAGGTAGTCGCCGATCACGTCGATACCTACGAACATTAGGCCGCGGCGCTTCAGCTCCGGGCCGATGATCTCGCAGAGCTCGCGGTCGCGGGCCGTCAGCTCGACTGCTTCGGCGCGGCCGCCGACCGCGAGGTTCGAGCGGATCTGGCCCGCGTCGGGCACGCGGTTGATCGCCCCGACCGGCGCGCCGTCGACCAGCAGGATGCGCTTGTCGCCCTTGCTGACCGCGGGGATGAACTTCTGGGCGATGACCGGCTCGCGGCCGATCATCCGGTGCAGGTCGAGCATGGCGTCGAGGTTGGGATCGTCGGCCAGCAGCCGCGCCACGCCCGAGCCGCCGCCGCCGTAGAGCGGCTTGAGCACGATGTCGCCGTGCCGGGCGCGGAACGCATAGATCGCCTCGACGTCCGAGGTGATCAGGGTTGGCGGCTGCACGCCGGGGAAGCCGGTGACGAACAGCTTTTCGGGGGCGTTGCGCACCTCGGTCGGATTGTTCACCACCAGGGTCTTGGGGTGGATCACGTCGAGGAAGTGGGTCGAGGTGATGTAGGCCATGTCGAACGGCGGGTCCTGGCGCAGCAGGACGACGTCGAAGTCCGACAGCTCGACCAGTTCCCAGTCGCCGAACTTGGCGTGGTCGCCCTTGACGTCCTGGACGGTCACCGGACGGCCGCGGGCGAACACCCGACCCTCTTCCAGCAGCAGCCGCTCGGGCGTGTAGACGAACAGCGAATGGCCGCGGGCCTGGGCCGTCAGCATCATCAGGAAGGTCGTATCGCCTTCGATCTTGATGGCCTCGAGCGGGTCCATCTGGACGGCGACCTTCAACGACATGGGTAGCTCCTAAACGGCCAAGGCGTCTGAGATAGGCCGGGCGGCGGCGGCGCGCCACCCAGAAGCGCTGCAACGCCTGTCAGTTCAGCCGCAGGCGGACGCGTTCGCGCTGGGCGCGGGCGGCCAGGGCCGCGCCGCCGTCGAGCGTGCTGGCGTGGGCCAGGGCCTCGAGCGCGCCGGCCAGGGCGCCCTGGCCCTCGCGGGCGGCGGCGACGTCGAGCCAAGGGCGGTGGTCGAGCGGGTCGAGCAGGGCGCGGCGCAGGGCGGCGCGCTCGGCGCGGCCGAAGTCGCCGGCCGCGGTGGCGCGGGCGAAGACGTTGTTCTGCAGCCGGATCAGCACTGCGCGGTCGCTGGCCGGCGCCATCAGCCGGTCGAGCCGGTCGGCGACGTTGGGGGTCAGGCCCGCGTGCAGCGCGCGGCGGGTCAGCTCGGAGGGCAGCACCACGCGGCCCTCGCTGAACGGGTCGAGCGCCAGCGGTCCCTCGACGGTCTCGATGCGCAGCAGGAAGTGGCCGGGGAAGTCGACGCCCTGGACCGACAGCCCGCACCTGCGCGCCACGTGCAGGTAGAAGACGCCCAGCGCCACGGGCAGGCCGCGGCGGCGCTCGGCCACCGCAACCACGCAGGCGTTGTCGGGATGGTCGTAGGTCAGGAGGTCGCCGGTCAGGCCGAGATCGCCGGCCAGGGTTTCGGCCAGGGCCTCTTCCGGGCTTTCGGAGCGCAGGCGCGCGGACAGCCGCTCGACGCCCAGCTTGGCCAGGTCGAGCGCCGGCCGCGGATCGCGGGCGGGGTCCTCGTGCACGGCGCAGGCGACCGCGGCGTCGAGCAGCGGGAAGCTCTCGTCCGGCGCCTGGCCAGCCTCGCGCAGTACGTTTTCGGCGTCCTCTTGGGTCATCGCGATCGGAGTTATGCGCCCTTCCAGGCGTCGGGACTGTGAACAGGCAGCCGTCCGGGCGCCAGGGCGATCAAATCGAGCCGAACGGCCATGTTTTGCAAGCTCGGCCGACGTGCGGCGATTGCGCGCCCCGCCCGCCGCAGGCGCTCGCGCTGGGTTTCGGTGACCGCTTCCAGCGCCGCTTCGAGGGTGGTGCGCTGCTTGACCTCGACCACCGCCAGCACCTGGCCGCGCTGGGCCAGCAGGTCGATTTCCCCTTGTGGCGTGCGCAACCGGAAGCCGAGGATGCGGTAGCCCTTGGCCATCAGCCAGAGCGCGGCCAAGGCCTCGGCCCGGCGACCCGCGACGCGGGCGGCGGCTCCGCGGGCCTGCCGGTTCACTTCTGCTTGAGCTCCATGGCCCGCCGGTAGAGATCGCGGCGCGGCAGGCCGAGCGCCTTGGCGACCTCGGCGGCCGCGTCGGCGGGTTTCAGTCGGGTCAGGGCGTCGGCCAGGGCGGTGTCGGCGTCGGCGGCGGTGGCGGCCTCTTCACGGCCCGGGCCGACCAGGATCACCAGCTCGCCCTTCGGGAAGTCCATCTTCGGGTCGGCGGCCAGCACGTCGAGCGGCGCGCGGGTCACGGTCTCGTAGAGCTTGGTCAGTTCGCGGCCGACGGCAGCCTCGCGCGGGCCGAACACGGCGGCCATGTCGGCGAGGCTGGAGGCGAGGCGCGAGCCGCCCTCGAAGAACACCAGGGTGGCGCGAATGCCGGCCAGCTCCTCGAAGAACGCCTTGCGCGCGGCGCTCTTGGGCGGCGGGAAGCCGGCGAACAGGAAGCGGTCGGTGGGCAGGCCGGCGACCGCCAGCCCGGCCAGCAGCGCCGAGGCGCCCGGGATCGGATAGACGGCCGAGCCCTGGGCTAGCGCCTCGCGCACCAGCCGGAAGCCGGGGTCGGAGACCAGCGGGGTGCCGGCGTCGGAGATCTGGGCGATGCGGCCGCCCTGCGCGAGCAGGGCCAGGGCCTTGGGGCCGCTGCGCTCGGCCGAGTGTTCGTCGTAGCGCTCGACCTTCTTGGAGAGGCCGTAGGCGCTGAGCAGCTTGGCGGCGACGCGGGTGTCCTCGGCCAGGACCAGGTCGCAGCCGGCCAGCACGTCGAGCGCCCGCAGGGTGATGTCGCGCAGGTTCCCGATCGGGGTGGCGACCACATAGAGCCCGGGATCTAGCGGGGCTTCGGAGAGGGCCGGCGGGGGAGGATGACGCGACATGGGGGCAAGGCTTCGCCGGTTATCGCTCAGGTCGCAAGCCTGGAGGTGACATGGTCGAGCAGCAGTCGGCCGGCGGGCGTGGCGCGCAGGCGCTTGCGATCCGGGGCGATGAGGCCGGCGGCGACGAGGTCCGTGACCTTCGCATGGTCGGGCGTCAGCCCCAGAGCGGCGACGTCGGCGAAGGGCAGGCCCTCGGTGATCCGCAGACCGGCCAGCAGCCGTTCCTCGGCCGCCTCGACCGGGGACAGCGTTTCGCGCGCGGCGACGTCGCCGGCCAGGGCGGCGGCGATGTAGTCGGCGGGCCTGGCGTGGGCGAAGGTGGCGGTGCGCGCGCCGTCCAGGGTCAGGCGGCCATGGGCGCCGGGGCCCGCCCCGACATAGTCCTGGCCGGTCCAGTAGACGAGGTTGTGGCGCGAGCGGGCGGCCTCGCCCCGGGCGTGGTTGGAGACCTCGTAGGCGTCGAAGCCGGCGGCCTCGAGCACGGCCTGGGTGGTCTCGTAGAGCTGGGCGGCGGTCTCGTCGCCGGGCGGGACCAGGGTTCCGCGGCGCACGGCGCGGTCGAAGGCGGTGCCGGCCTCGATGGTCAGCTGGTAGGGCGAGACGTGCTCGGCCCCGAGGTCGAGGACCGCGTGCAGTTCGTCGCGCCAGGCCAGCGGCGTCTGGCCGGGGCGGGCGTAGATCAGGTCGACCGAGAGCCGCGGGAAGGTGGCGGCGGCGACCTGCGCGGCGCGGCGGGCCTCGGCGGCGTCGTGGTTGCGGCCGAGCAGGGCGAGGCTGGCGTCGTCCAGCGCCTGCAGCCCGAGCGACAGGCGATCGACCCCGGCGGCGGCGAAGGCGGCGAAGCGGTCGGTCTCGGCGTCGGTGGGATTGGCCTCCAGGGTCACCTCGACCGCGGCGGCCGGCGTCCAGAGCCGGCGGGCCAGCGCGATCAGCTCGCCGGCCGCGGCCGGGTCCATCAGCGAGGGGGTGCCGCCGCCGAAGAAGATCGAGACCAGCCGGCGATCGCCGGTCAGGGCGCGCTGAGCCTCCAGGTCGGCGGCGATGGCGCGGACCAGGGCGGCCTGCTCGTCGCTGCGGCCGCGGTCGCGGTAGACGTTGAAGTCGCAGTAGGGGCAGATCTTCGCGCAGTAGGGCCAGTGGACGTAGAGGCCCAGGTCGGCGGTCAAAGCAGCGCGGCCTTCAGCTTGGCGAAGGCCAGAGCGCGGTGGCTGATCTGGTCCTTGGCGTCCGGGTCCATCTCGCCGAAGGTGATGTCGGCCCCCTGCGCGACGAAGATCGGGTCGTAGCCGTGGCCGCGGTCGCCGCGGCCGGGGAACACCAGGGTCCCGTCGACACGGCCCTCGACCACCACCGCCGGGCCGCCCGGCCAGGCGACGGCCAGGGCGCAGGTGAACCAGGCCGAAAAGTCGTCGGCGCCTTCCTCCTCGAGCCGTTGCTCGACCTTCTTCATCGCCCCGACGAAGTCCTTTTCCGGACCGCCCCAGCGGGCCGAGTAGATGCCGGGCGCGCCGCCCAGGGCGGCCACCGACAGGCCGCTGTCGTCGGCCAGGGCGATCAGGCCGCTGGCCTCGGCCGCGGCGCGGGCCTTGAGCAGGGCGTTGCCGACGAACGTGCTCTCGGTCTCGTCCGGTTCGCCGAGGCCCAGCTCGCCGGCGGTGACCAGTTCGAAGCGGTTGTCGAGGATCGCGGCCAGCTCGCGGGCCTTGCCCGGATTGTGGGTGGCGACCACCAGCTTGGCGCCGGGTTCGAGTTTCAGGGCCATGAGCTTCTACCTGGGTACGAGGGGCGGCGGACCATAGGCCAGGGCCGTTCATGTTGCATTGCAAAAGTTTAATATCGTTTTTCGATGTTTAGTTTGATCGAAAAACGGCGTTTGGCTATTGAAAGCCAAGCTTCGCAGCGCCACATGCTGCGGTGCAACATAAGAAGAAGGAATTGTCTCCATGTTTGTGTCTCTGATGAACCACCTCGACCGCACCCTGATGATCGCCGCGGTGCTGATGGCCGCGCTGCCGATCGCCGCCTTGGTGACGGGCGGGGCTTTCGCCTAAGCTCGCCTTGCTGCGAGAGGACGGAGGACGGCGATGCGCGCCCTGGGGCCAGGCTCGGTTTCGAGCTTTCTGAAGATCATCCTCGACGTGGTGTTCTTCGCCCTGTGGATCGGCATCGGCGCCGTCGGCCTGATGATGCTGGCCGCCGTCCTCTTCAGCTTCAATCCCGAGCTGATCAAGAACATGTCGATCCGGACCGGCGGCGGGACCGAGATCGACGCCGGCGGCCCGGTGCTGCTAGGCGGCCTGGCCGCCGCCGGCCTCTACCTCGCCGGGGTGCTGGTGATCGTCGAGCGGCTGCGCCGGATCTTCGCCACCCTGACCGCCGGCGACCCCTTCCATCCCGAGAACGTTCGGCGCCTGCGGGTGATCGGCCTGGTGCTCGCGGGCCTGGAAATCGGCCGCTATGTGATCTACGGGCTGGGCGCCTGGGCGCTGCCCGACGCGGCGATCTCGCAGCCGGAGTTCAGCCCGACCGCCTGGTTCTCGGTGCTGGTCGTGTTCGTGCTGGCCGAGGTGTTCCGCGAAGGCGCGCGCCTGCGCCGCGAAGCCGAACTGACGATCTGAAGCCATGCCCATCCGCGTCAATCTCGACCGAGTTCTTCTGCAGCGGCGGATGTCGCTGACCGAGCTGGCCGACCGCGTCGGCGTGACCATCGCCAACCTCTCGATCCTGAAGACCGGCAAGGCGCGCGCGGTGCGGTTCTCGACGTTGTCGGCGCTGTGCCGCGAGCTCGACTGCCAGCCGGGCGACCTGCTGGTCTACGAGCCTGGTCCCGACGACGCCGGCGACGACGATTTCGAGTGATCGCCTGCGCGACGCCGTCGCACCGGCGCGCGCCGATTGGATCAAAGCCCCGTTCGGGGGCTAGTGTGCGCTTTCGCACGACCAAGTAGGAATTTCCGCATGCTGCTGCACCTGTCGACCTGGCAAGAGATCGAAGCCTATCTGCAACGCTCCAAGACGGTGGTCGTGCCGATCGGCTCGAACGAGCAGCATGGCCCGACCGGCCTGCTCGGCACCGACTGGCTGTGCCCGGAGATCATCGCCCACGAGGCGCAGAAGGACTCCGATCTCCTGATCGCGCCGACCTTCAACATCGGCATGGCCCAGCACCACCTGGGCTTCCCCGGCACCATCTCGCTGCGCCCGACCACCTTCATCGCCGCGATCGGCGATTGGTGCCGCTCGCTGGCCGGCCACGGCTTCGAGAAGATCTATTTCCTGAACGGCCACGGCGGCAACGTCGCCACCATCGAGGCGGCGTTCTCCGAGCTCTACGCAGAGGCCAGCTTCGCCAAGGCCGAGCGCGGCTTCGCCTGCAAGCTCAAGAACTGGTGGGAGCTGAAGGGCGTCAACGCCCTGGCCCAGCGGCAATTCCCGGTCGGGCACGGCAGCCATGCGACGCCGTCGGAAATCGCCGTGACCCAGTGGGCCTATCCGGACGCCATCAAGACCGCCGACTATTCGCCGCAGATCGCCCCGACCGGGCCGATCCGCGAGGCGCTCGACTTCCGCGCCCGCTATCCCGACGGCCGCATGGGCTCGGACCCGGCGCTGGCGACCCCGGAAAAGGGCGGCGAGCTGGTGACGCTGGCCGCCGCGGGCCTGGTCGAGGACGTCGCCGCCTTCGCGGCCGAGACGTTCCCGGCGCGGGGCTAGGATCAGGCGGTCAGGATCTGGCCGCCCACCACCTGAACCGGCCAGGGGGTAAGCTTCTGGTCGGCGCAGGGGCCGACGACGCAGTGGCCGTCGAGCGGCCGGAACAGCGCCGCGTGGCCGCCGCAGAGGATCAGGTCGCCCTCGCGGGTCAGGTAGCGGTCGTCCCAGGCGGCCAGCGGCCAGCCGGCGTGCGGGCAGCTGTCGACATAGCCGCGAATCTGGCCGCCGACCTGCACCACGAAGCCGGCGAACATCTTGCCGTCGACGCGAAAGCGGAAGCCCTTCGAGCCGGGATCGGCGAGGTCGGCGAGCGCGCAGAGCGCCACGCCGGCGCCCGGCCGGGCCGGATTGTCCGGGCCGTCGCGCATCAGCTGGCGAAACCGCCGAGCGTCGGCTTGAAGGCGGTGATGTCGACGCGCTGGAACAGCCCGGCCTTGGCGTAGGGGTCGTCGGCCGAGAAGGCGCGGGCCTGGGCGATGTCGTCGAACTCGACGATCAGCATCGAGCCGGCCATCTCGCCAGCCTCGTTCAGCATCGGGCCGCCCAGCTTCAGGTGGGCCTTGAAGCCGCCGACATAGGCCAGGTGGGCTTCGCGGTTGGCCAGGCGCAGGTCGAGCGAGGCGGGCTTGTCGAGGCAGTGCAGGACGAAGAGGGTCACGGGCGTTCCTTTTAGCGTTCAGATCTGATCGGGCGCGACAGCAGGCCGGCGATGGCCTCGTCGACCTGGGCCTCCCCGGCCAGGATGGCGGCGACGGCCTCGCAGATCGGGGCCTCGACCTCGAGCTTGCGGGCCAGGGCGACGACGGCGGGCGCCGAAGCGACGCCCTCGGCCACCGAGACCTTGCCGGCCAGGGCCTGCTCCAGCGTCTGGCCGCCGCCGAGCGCCAGGCCGACGCTCATGTTGCGCGACTGCGGCGAGGAGCAGGTCAGCACCAGGTCGCCCAGCCCGCAGAGGCCGGCGACGGTCTCGGCCTCCGCGCCCAGCGCCACGGCCATGCGGGTCATCTCGGCGAAGCCGCGGGTGATCAGGGCGGCGTGGGCGCTGCGGCCCAGGCCCTTGCCCTCGGAGATCCCGCAGGCGATGGCCAGCACGTTCTTCACCGCCCCGCCGATCTCGGCGCCGATCATGTCGGTGGCGAGGTAGGGGCGGAAGGTCGGCAGGCTGAGCGCCGCGGCGATCTGGAAGCCGATCTCGTCGTCCGGGCAGGCCAGGGTGACGGCGGTCGGCAGGCCGCGGGCGACGTCGGCGGCGAAGCTGGGCCCCGACAGCACCGCCGGCACGGCCTGGGGCAGGCCCTCGTCGAGGACCTCGGTCATCAGCTTCAGCGAGCCCTGCTCGACGCCCTTGGAGCACAGCACCATCGGCACGCCGGCGCGGGCGTGGGGCCGGAAGGCGTCGAGGCTGGAGCGGAAGTGCTGGGCCGGGGTCACGTTCAACACGAAGTCCGCGCCGGCCAGTTCGGCGAGGTCGCCGGTTGCGCGGACCGGAGCGTCGAACACCACGCCGGGCAGGAAGGTCTTGTTCTCGCGCGTCTCGTTGACGGCGCTGACCACCTCGGGCTCGCGGGCCCAGAGCGTGGTGGAAAGGCCGGCGCGCGCGCAGACCAGGGCGAGCGCTGTGCCCCAGGCTCCGCCGCCGATGACGCCTGCGGTCTTCATGCCTTGGCTCCCTTGCGGCCGAATGCGTGGGTGGGGTTGGCGGCGGCCGCCTCCGGGTCCAGCGGCCAGCGCGGCCGGGCCGGGGCGTCCATCGGATCGGAGATGCCCAGCGCCAGGCGCTCGGCGCCGGCCAGGGCGATCATCGCCGCATTGTCGGTGCAGTAGGCGAGCGGCGGGGCGTCGAACGAGAAGCCGTGCTTTTGCGCGATCTGCTGCAACGCCGCGCGCACCGCCTTGTTGGCGGCGACGCCGCCGGCGACCACGAAGCGCAGCGGCTGGCCGGCGCGTTGCTCGGCATAGGCGACCATGGCGCGCTCGGTGCGCTCCGACAGCTGGCGGGCGATGGCGCCCTGGACCGCGGCGGCCAGGTCGCGGCGCTGGGCGTCGGTCTCGACGGTCGCGGCGAAGCGGGCGGCGGCGGTCTTCAGGCCCGAGAACGAGAAGTCGAAGCCCTTGCGGCCGAGCAGGGCGCGGGGCAGGTCGTAGGCCGCCGGATCGCCGCCTTCCGCCATCTTCTCCAGCGCCGGACCGCCCGGATAGGGCAGGCCCATGGACTTGGCGATCTTGTCGAAGGCCTCGCCGGCCGCGTCGTCGATGGTCGAGCCGAGGCGCTTGCAGGCCCCGACCCCCTCGACGCTGAGCAGCTGGCAGTGGCCGCCGGAGACCAGCAGCAGCAGGAACGGATAGGGGATGTCGGCCGCCAGCCGGGCCGAGACCGCGTGGCCTTCCAGGTGGTTGACCGCGACCAGCGGCAGGCCGCGGGCCAGGGCGACGGCCTTGCCGAACGAGAGACCGACCATCACCCCGCCGACCAGGCCGGGGCCGGCGGTGGCCGCGACCCCGGTGAGGTCGCCATAGCCGAGGCCGGCGGTCTTCATCGCCTCGGCGGCGACCGCGTCGATGGTCTCGACATGCGAGCGGGCGGCGATCTCCGGCACCACGCCGCCATAAGGCGCATGCAGGGCGAACTGGGCGCCGATCACCGAAGACAGCACCTCGACCCCGCCCTGGGCGTCCAGGCGCACGACCGCCGCGGCGGTCTCGTCGCAGCTGGTTTCCAGGCCAAGGACGGTCAGCGGCTCTGTCAACTAAGGGCTCCCGCCGGTTGCGGCTTTCGGTCCGGTCCTATAGGCCGGGGCTTCCTTTGAACCGCCGAGGTAGACTGCGCGTCGTGCCCACGCAACCGCCCGTCCGGATCGGAGCCCGCGGCTCCAAGCTTTCGCTGGCCCAGACCGGCATCGTCCAGCGCCGTATCGCCGCCGCCCTCGGCGCCGACCCGACCAACCCCGCCGAGGTGGAGGCCGTCGCCCAGATCGTGGTGATCACCACGACCGGGGACCGCGTGCAGGACCGTCGGCTGCTGGAGATCGGCGGCAAGGGCATGTTCACCAAGGAGATCGAGGAAGCGCTGCTGAGCGGCGCTATCGACTGCGCGGTGCACTCGATGAAGGACATGCCGGCGCTGCTGCCCGAGGGGCTGTGCATCGCCGCGATCCCCGAGCGCGAGGATCCGCGCGACGCGTTCCTCAGCCACAAGGTCGAGAAGATGGAGGATCTGCCGCAGGGCGCGATCCTCGGCACCGCCTCGCTGCGCCGCCAGGCCCAGGCGCTGAACCGCCGCGGCGACCTCGACGTGCGCATGCTGCGCGGCAATGTCGACACCCGCCTGGCCAAGCTGGCCGCGGGCGAGGCCGACGCCATCCTGCTGGCGATGTCGGGCCTGAACCGCCTCGGCCTCGGCCACCTGCCGCAGAGCCTGCTCGACCCGGTCGAGTATCCGCCGGCTCCCGGCCAGGGCGCGCTGGCCATCGAGACCCGGGTCAGCGACATCGACAAGCCGTGGCTGGCGGCGATCCGCCATGCCCCGACCGCGGTCGCGGTCGCGGCTGAGCGCGGCGCCCTGACGGCGTTGGAAGGCTCGTGCAAGACCGCCATCGGCGCCTATGCGCGGCTGGCGAACGGCTCGCTGCACCTGATCGTCGAGGCGCTGTCGGCCGATGGCGTGCACAAGTTCCGCCACGAGGGCTCGGCCGAGTTGTCGGCCGCCGCCGACCCGCAGGAGGCCGCGCGCGCGCTGGGCCTGTCGCTGGGCGAGGCGGTGAAGCGCGAAGGCGGCGACCTGATCCTGCCGCCGGAATAAGCCGGATCTTGCAACGCAGCGGATTGATTCAAACGCTGCATCTCTCCAGGGTTGCAGCTGAGCCATGAGCAGTCAGCACGCCTTGAAGATCTGGATCACCCGCGCCGAGCCCGGCGCGGAAGCCACCGCCGCGCGGGTGCGCGAGCGCGGGCACGCGCCGCTGGTCGTGCCGCTGCTGGCCGTGCGGATGATCGAGGAACCGCAGATCGACCTGGCGGGCGTAGGCGCGCTGGCGTTCACCAGCGCCAACGGCGTGCGGGCCTTCGCCGAGGCCTGTCCCGACCGATCGCTGCAGGTCTTTGCGGTGGGGGCGGCCACCGCCCAGGCAGCGCGCGAGGCCGGCTTCCGGCGGGTGCTGTCGGCGGATGGCGACGTCAACGCCCTGGCCGAAGGCATCGCCGCGCGGCGCAGCGAGATCGGCGGGGCGGTGCTGCATCCCGGCGCGGCCGAGCTGGCCGGAGACCTGACCGGAGCGCTGGAACGCGCTCGGGTCGAGGTGCGGGCGCTGACCCTCTACGACACGGTTCCGGTCGAGCCGGAGCCGGCGCAGATCGAGGCGCTGGGCCAGGCCGACGTCGCGCTCGTGCACTCGGCCAAGGGCGCGCGGGTGCTGGCCCAGGTGCTGGCCGCCCATCCGCTTCCGGGCCTGAAGGTGCTTGGGCTGTCGAAGGCGGTGCTGGCGCCGCTGGCCGACACGCCGCTGGCGTCGCGGGCCTCCGCGCCCTTTCCGCTCGAAGCGGCGCTGCTGAATCTGATAGATCGTTCGGCATGAGCGACCAGCTGTCCGCCCCGCGCGATCCTGGCTCCTACTCGCGCCGCCGCGCCGGCCTTGGCGTCGGCGCGCTGATCCTGTTCGGGGTCGCCTGCGTGGCCGGCGGCTACAGCCTGGCGCGGTTCGGGCCGACGCTGCCCGAGATCTATCCCGACAAGCCGCGCGCCGGCGCGGTCGCCGAGGTCGCGCCGCTCGCCGCCCCGGCCCCGGCTCCGGAAATCACCGAGGACGCCCCGCTGGCGGCGCCGGCCCCGATCATGACGCCGGAGTCCGTCGGCGACGGAGCCGCCGCCCAGCGGCTCGACGCCCTGGAGGCCGACCGCGGCCGATTGGCTTCGGCCTCGGCCTCGGCCCTGGCGGCCAGCGCGCTGATGCAGGCGGCGCAGGGATCGCGGCCGTTCGCACCGGAGGTGAAGGCCGTGGCCGAGCTGGCGCCGGGCCTCGACCTGCGCGCCCTGCAGGCCGACGCCGAGCGCGGCGCGCCCAGCCGCGCGGCGCTGGCCGCGAGCTTCCCCGATTACGCTGCGCGTGCGGCCTCCGCCGCCCGGTCGCCGGGCGAGGGCGCCGGGGTGCTGGCCCGCGTCGGCTATGCGCTGAGCCGGGTCGTGGCGCTGCGCCGGGTCGGCGAAGTGCCGGGCGAGGGCCCCGACGCGATCCTGGCGCGGGCCGAGCGGCAGATCGACGACGGCGACATCGTCGGCGCGCTGGCGACGCTCGAGGCGCTGCCGGCCGACGCCAGGGACGCGCTGGGCCCCTGGCGCGACCGGGCCGAGCGTCGCGCCAAGATCGACCGTGAGATCGCCGCGATCCGGGCTCAGGCGCTGCAGGAGTTGTCGCAGCTGGCGCGGAGCGGCGGATGATCCGCACGGCGGTCATCCTGTTCCTGGTCGCCGCCCTGGCGACCGCGATGCTGGCCATCACCGGCGAGCCGGGCCACGCCAGCGTCACCTGGCTGGGCTGGCGGGCCGACATGACCGCTGCGGCCTTCGTGCTGATCACCCTGTTCGTGGCGCTGTCGGCGATGCTGGCCTGGCGGCTGCTGGTCTGGGCGGCCGAGGCGCCGCGCCGGGCCGAGCGGGCGCGGGCCGAAGCCAAGCGCCGGCAGGCCAACGAGGTGCTGACCCGCGGCTTCGTGGCGGTGGCGGCCGGCGACGGGCAGGAGGCGCGGCGGCTGGCCGCCAAGGCCGCCGACCTCGCCGACGAGGCGCCGGGACTGGTGCGGGTGCTGGCCGCCCAGGCCGCCGAGGCGGCGGGCGACGCGGTCGCCGCCCAGGCCGCCTACACCGCCATGCTCAGCCTGCCCGACATGCGCCTGGCCGGGCGCAAGGGTCTGATGCAGCTGGCGCTGGCGCAGGGCGACCAGGCCGGCGCGACGGCGCACGCCGAGGCCGCCTATGCCGAACCGCGGACCGCCCGCTGGGCCTGGCGCGCGGTGCTCGAAGCGCGGCTGGAGGCCGGCGACTGGGACGGGGCGCGCGACCTGGCCAAGGGGGCGCTGGAGCGGAAGATCATCTCGCCGCTGGTCGCCGACCGGGCGCGGGCGGCGCTGCTGGCGGCCTCGGCCGCCCAGCTGGAAGGCGACGCCGATCCCAAGCGCCGCGCCCAGGCGCTCGAGCGCGCGGCCGAGGCCGCCAAGCTGCAGCCGGGCTTTGCGCCGGGCGTGGTGATGGCCGCGCGGCTGCTCAGCCTCGACGGCAAGTCCGGCCGCGCGTCGCAGGTGCTGGAAAACGCCTGGAAGGCCGCGCCGCACCCGGCGCTGTGGCTGGCCTATCGCGACCTGAAGACCGACGAGACGCCTCGCCAGCGTGGGGAGCGGCTATGGCGGCTGGCCTCGCTGAATCCGGCCGAGCGAGAGAGCCGCATCCTGCTGGTCGAACGGGCGCTGATCGCCGGCGATCCCCAGCGCGCCCAGGAGGCGGCGCAGGGCTTTGCGTCCGAACCGGTCACCGCGCGCATCGCCGGGCTGTTCGCGCGCGCCGCCTTCGCCGCCGGGCAGCCGGACGAGGCGCGGGTCTGGATGGCGCGCGGCGTCGGCGCGCCGCAGGAGCCGGACTGGTCCGATCTCGATCCCGAGGGCCGCGCCTTCGCCTACCAGCCGGCCGACTGGGCGCGGCTGGTGGTCAGTTTCGCCGAGAGCGGCGAGCTCATCCATCCGCGCCACGAGCGGCGCGAAAGGACCATGAGCGAGCTGCCTGAATTGCCGATTTCCTATGCCGATTCAGCAGCTTTTCTGGCCGGACACGAGGCGGTCGCGGCCGCCTACGACATCGCCGACGGGGCCTATGACGACGACGAACCGCCGCCGCCGCCGGCCCCGCGCGGCGGCGAACGACGACCATCTGGAAGGCGGCGCTTGGCGAGCGCCCCGAGAGTCGCTAAGTAGGCGCTCCCTCGCAGGCCAAATCGGCCGGCGAGCGCGTACCAGGCCGCTTTAGCTCAGCTGGTAGAGCACCTCATTCGTAATGAGGGGGTCACAGGTTCGAGTCCTGTAAGCGGCACCATTTCTCCTGACATCGATCCTCGACCGCAGGCGCGCGACGCGCCGGTCCGTGCGGCCAGGCACGAAAAAAGGGCGCGGCCGGAGCCGCGCCCTTCGATCGGTCCGTCGGGCTTGGCCCTTAGGTGTTCGGGGCCGGCGCCGGGGCGGCCGGAGCCGCCGGCTTGGCGGCCGGCTTGGCCGGGTCGGGCTTGTACTTGTCGTTGTAGGTGATCTTGTCCTCCGCGCCCTTGCGGATCGACTCGATCTGGCGGCCGACGGCCTCCTGGGTGCGCATCTGCTTCAGGCCGGCGGTGGCGTAGTTGATCGCCCGCTCGCCGGTGAACGGCAGGGTGCGGCTCTCGCGGATCTGATTGACGAACACGGCGTTGCCGCGCGGGAAGATGAAGATCTCGCCGGCCGGCAGCTTCATCAGCGTGTCGGTCAGGCCTTCCGGCGCGTTCAGCGTGTCGAGCACGGTGGTCGTGCGCTGGAAGTCGAGGTTCTCACGGCCGAGCACGGCCTCGACCTGCTCAAGCGTGGTCAGCGGCTCGAACTGCTTCATCAGCTCGGGGCTGAACTTGCCGACGACGATCTGGTCGACGACCATCACGCGGCGGTCGGCGAACATGTGCGGGTGCTCGGCGACGAACTTCTCGGCGTCGACGCGCGAGGGGTTGGCCACGGTCGCGGCGACCTTGCGCTGCATGGCGCCGACCAGCATCGCTTCCTTGGCCTGCATTTCCTGCTGGGCGAAGACCGGGGTCTTGTCGAGCTTCTCTTCCTTGGCGGTCTGGGCCAGCAGCTTGCGGGTGATGATCGACTGCAGCGCGGCCTGTTCCATCGCCTTGCGCTGGGTCGCGTCCGCCGCGGGCGCGCCGCCGAGTTCGCGATTGAGTTCGGTGACCGTAATCTCCTCGCCGTTCACCGTGGCGACGACCTGGCCCTGGGGGGCCTTGGAACCGCCGCCGATCATGTCGCAGCCGCTCATGGCCACGCAGGCGAGCAGCGCTGCGCCATGAGTCCAGTTCAATTTCATCGGTTTCTCCCCGAGTAAGCCCTACAGGCCGCCGATGCTGACGCACCACGTTGGCGGGCGCCGGTCAACCATGGCTGGCCGTTGATCTCTTTAACCCCGAAACATCTTAAGCTGTCACGAACAGCGCTGTTCGGCGAGGCAGGACCGCGCTGCGACGAACTGCACCTCGCGCAGTCGGTCGCCGAGCCGCGGTTTCCTGGCGTTTGGTGTTGCAACTCAAGGCCGGACAAGGGAAAACCCCAGCCGTCCCCGCGGCCGCGCCGCCGCGGGCCTGCCGACGAGGTCCCCAGTCCCAGCCTATGAGCGACGAACCCAAGCGCCGCCCGATTCTATCCCTGAAGAATCCCCCGAAGGTCGTCGTGCCCGAGGGGCCGAAGCGTCCTGCGCGAGCGCCGCCGGCGCCGCCCCCGCCGCCGCCGCAGTACGACTGGAAGTGCAAGCCCTGCGGCGCCGGGCTGTCGATCGAAGAGACGCTGGCCGACGACGTCGTGATCCGTTGTCCGGCATGCAACGCCAAGCTGGGCACGGTCGCCGACTTCCGCGCCGACCCGCCGCCGACCAAGCTGCGCGCGCGGCCGACCAAGCGCGCCTAGCGCCGCGTCGGCTCAGCCGCTGACCACCTCGCTCATCACCGGGCCGATCTCGTCGTGGAGGACGATGTCGGCGACGGCGTCCTGCTCGGTCGGCTCGCGGTTGACGATGGCCAGGGTTGCGCCGTTGCGCTTGGCCAGCAACGGAAAGCCGGCGGCCGGATAGACCACCAGCGAGGAGCCGAGGACCAGGAACAGGTCGCAGCCGAGGGTCTGCGCTTCGGCCTGGTCCATCGGGCCCTGCGGCATCGACTGGCCGAACGAGATGGTCGCCGATTTCACCAGGCCGCCGCAGGCGCGGCAGACGGGGATCTCGCCGCGCTGGGTGAAACTTTCGCGAAATTCTTCGAACTCATGACGCAGGCCGCAAGTCAGGCAGCGCGCATAGTGCGCATTGCCGTGCAGCTCGATGACCTTGTCGTCCGGTACGCCCGATTCCTGGTGCAGGTTGTCGACGTTCTGGGTGATGACGGCGGTGGCCCTACCGTCGCGAACCAGCCTGGCGACGGCGGTATGGCCGTCGTTGGGGCGCGCGCCGGTCCACTTGGCGGCGCCTGAGAACACCCGGGTCCAGGCCTCGCGGCGGCGGCCTTCGTCGCCGACGAACTCCTGGAAGTAGATCGGCTTCATCTTGCTCCACACCCCGCCGGGGCTGCGGAAATCGGGCACGCCGGACTCGGTGGAGATGCCGGCGCCGGTGAAGACCACGATGCGGCGCGCCTTCGCGATCGCCTCCGCCAACTGCGCACGCCCGGTCATCTTGCTCCTCCTCGCCGTCCTTCGGCGTCAGAGAGATGGGTACCGTGTCGCGGCTTGCAACGCCATGGCGGTATGGCTGGCGATTCTTCAGGTAATACCCGGCCTTGAAGTCAAGTAATACCGCCATAAACGTAGATAATCACTGTCACTGTGTTACAAGTGCGGCGCATCTGGACTTCAACTGCGACAATCTGTCAGGGCGTGATTAATCGCGATTAACAATCCAGAAGCCTGTTATCGCTAACGAATGCTGTGATCTGTACTCTTGGGGGCTCACAGTGAATTTCAGTAACGCGCGTATCTCGGCGAAGTTGATCATGGCGTTCGCCGTGATCCTTTCGGTCTTCACCCTGGCCTCAGCGGCCGTGTTCATGAGCCTCAGCGTCACCGTGAAGGCGGCCGAGCAGAACAATGTCAGCAACCTCAACATCCAGGACGTGACCGCGGTGCTTACCCACTCGGTCGAACAGCAGAATGCGGCGCGCGGTTTCGCGGCGACGCGCAACGCCGACTTCCTGAAGACCTACGAGACCGACGCGGCGACCGCCGACAAGAGCCTGGAAGGCTTCGCCAGCCGTACGACGCGGCCCGAGCAGAAGGAGCGCGCGGCGCGCCTGAAGGCCGAGCTCGAGGCGTGGCGCGCCAAGAACGGCGAGATCATCGCCCTGGCGCGGGACCCGGCCACCGAGTTCCAGGCGCTGGCGATGATCGACGACGTGCGCCTGAGCAAGGTGCGGGAAGTGCAGGGCGAGATCCTGACTGCGCAACGCAAGCTGGTCGCCCAGCGCTGGCAGGAGCAGCAGGACGCCATCAGCCAGGCGCGCATGACTCTGGTCGGCGGCAGCCTGGTGGCGATCCTCGCCGCCGCGGCCATGGCCTGGCTGCTGTCGCGCGCCATCGCCACGCCGGTCAACGCCATGACCCGCACGATGGACAGGCTGGCCGGCGGCGACAACACCGTCGACGTGCCGGCGGTCGGCCGCAAGGACGAGATCGGCCAGATGGCCAACGCGGTGCTCGCCTTCAAGGACGCGGCGATCCAGAAGCTGCGGCTCGAAGCCGAGGCCGCCGAGCAGCGCGCCGCTGCCGAGGCCGAACGCCAGGCCCGTGAGGCAGAGAAGGCCCGCGAGGCCGAGCAGGACGCCATCGCCATCGGCGCTCTGGGCGAGGCGATGGGCAAGCTGGCCCACGGCGACCTGACCCACCGCATCACCGTCGCCTTCGCGCCGAAGTCCGATCAGCTGAAGACCGACTTCAACGCCGCCGTCGCGACTCTGCAGGACACCATGAAGGTGATCAGCGGCAACACCACCAGCATGCGCTCGGGCGCCGGCGAGATCAGCCAGGCCGCCGACGACCTGTCCCGCCGCACCGAGCAGCAGGCCGCCAGCCTGGAAGAGACGGCTGCCGCGCTCGACGAGATCACCGCCACCGTCCGCAAGACCGCCGAGGGCGCCAATCACGCCCGCGAGGTGGTCGAGACCGCCCGCACCGACGCCGAGCGCAGCGCCGCCGTCGTGCAGCGTGCGACCGCGGCGATGGGTGAGATCGAGGAGAGCTCCAAGCAGATCGGCCAGATCATCGGCGTCATCGACGAGATCGCCTTCCAGACCAACCTGCTGGCCCTGAACGCAGGCGTCGAAGCCGCCCGCGCCGGCGACGCCGGCAAGGGCTTCGCGGTCGTCGCCTCGGAAGTGCGGGCCCTGGCCCAGCGCTCGGCCGAAGCGGCCAAGGAGATCAAGACCCTGATCAACGCCTCGACCGCCCAGGTCGGCCAGGGCGTCGACCTGGTCGCCGAGACCGGCAAGGCCCTGCAGCGCATCGCCGCCCAGGTCGCCGAGATCAACGGCTCGGTGTCGGAGATCGCGGCCAGCGCCCAGGAGCAGGCCGTCGGCCTGCAGCAGGTCAACACCGCCGTTAATCAGATGGATCAGGTTACGCAGCAGAATGCGGCCATGGTCGAAGAGTCCACCGCCGCCAGCCATGCGCTCGCCAACGAGGCGGTCGAGCTCGCCCGCCTCATGGGCCAGTTCTCGATCGGCCAGGACCAAGGCCGCCCGATCGTCAGCAAGACCCCCGCGCCGCGCGTCAGCAAGCCCGTCGCGACCCGGGGATACAGCTCCGGCGCCGCCACCGCGGCGAAACTCGAGCCGGTCGGAGAAACCGACACTTGGGAGGAATTCTGATGGAAGTCCAAACGCGCATCCCGTCGCCCGGCGCCGAGCTGATCTCGGTCCGCATCGGCGAACAGGCCTATGCGATCGACATCATGGCGGTGCGCGAGATCCGCGGCTGGTCAGCGGCCACGCCGCTGCCGCACGCCCCCTCGCACGTGCTGGGGATGATGAACCTGCGCGGCGCGATCCTGCCGGTCATCGACCTCGGCGCGCGGCTCGGTCTCGGCCCGGCCAACCCCAGCGCCTCGTCGGTGGTGGTGGTGGCGCAGATCGGCGAGGCCCAGATGGGCCTCGTCGTCGACGCGGTGTCCGACATCCTGACCGTCACCGAGGGGCTGATCCAGCCGCCGCCGGAAGTCGGCAGCCCGGAATCGACCGCCTATGTCAGCGGCGTGATGACTACCGACACCGGCATCGTCTCGCTGCTCTCGCTTGATCACATCCTGCCGCCGGACATCGCCGCCGCGGCCTAACGACAGGTCCGTCCAAGGACCTGCGCAGTTCAGTCAGTTCGTGGGGGACTCAATGCTGGCTCGTCTATCCATCGCATGGAAGCTCATGCTTGCGGCCGGCTGCGCGATCGGCGCGCTGCTGCTGCTGGCCGCGGCCCTGGTGGCCGCCAACGCTAGCGGCATCGTCCGCGACCTTTCCAATGACAACGCCCAGGCGCTGGCCGGCAAGGCCGCCGCCGAGGTGGCCAGCGACATCGGCGAGATCCAGGGCCTCGGCCGCTCGATGGCCCAGACCCTGGGCGCGGCCCACGCCGCCGGCGTGCGCGACCGCAAGGTGCTGAGCGAGATGATCAAGCCGGCGGCCTCGGCCTCGCCGATGATCCTCGGCGCCTGGTTCATGGAGGTCCCGAACGCGCTGGACGGCCAGGACGAGGCCCACATGGGCCAGGTTGAATTCGGCTCCAACAAGCTCGGCCAGTTCACGCCCTACTGGGTGAACAACAACGGGTCGCTGAGCCTCGAGCCGCTGGACACCGGCAGCGACTATGAGCAGCCGTTCTATCAGACCAGCTTCCAGAGCCAGAAGTCGGCGATCGTCGAGCCCTATCCCTATGAGGTCGGCGGCAAGACCATCTCAATGACCTCGGTCACCTTCCCGGTGATGTCGAACGGCCAGCTGATCGGCGTGGCCGGCATCGACCTGGCGCTGGACGACGTCTCCAAGCAGCTCGACGTGCTGCGTCCGTTCGGCGACGGCCGCGTCATGCTGGTTTCGCCGGCCGCCAACTGGGTCTCGCACCCGGACGCCAATCTGCGCATGAAGCCCTATGCCGACACCGGCGTCGCCGAGCTGAAGGACGCGATGTCGAGCGGCAAGTCCGTGCTGCTCAGCGGCCTGGACCAGCCGGCCGGCAAGGTCGAGCGCCTGGTCACCCCGGCCCCGCTGCCGGGTCTGAACTCGACCTGGGCCGTGGTCATGGACGTGCCGACCGCGCACATCACCGGTCCGGCCCGCCAGCTGGCGATCTGGCTCGCGGTGGGCGGCTTGGTGATCCTGGCCCTGGTGCTCGGGTCGCTGTTCGTCGCCGTCGGCAAGCTGGTGCGCCAGCCGTTGGCCGGCATCACCGCGGCGGTGGGCGAGCTTTCGGCCGGCCGCTACGACAAGCCGGTGGGCGGCGCCGACAAGCACGACGAGGTCGGCGAGATCGCCCGCGCGCTGGAAGGCTTCCGGCACGGGCTGGCCGAGAACCGCGCCCTGCGCGCCGGCCAGGAGGCGGCCAACGCCCAGGCCGAGTCCGAGCGCCGCCGCTCGGAGGCCGAACGCGCCGCCGTGGCCGAGCAGCAGAACGTGGTGGTCGGCGCCCTGGCCCGCGCCCTCGAGCGCCTGGCGCAAGGCGACCTGACCGCTCGCGTCGAGGCGCAGGTGGCCCCGGAATACGAGGCGCTGAAGCACGACTTCAATGTCGCCATGAGCCAGCTGCAGAACACCATGGGCGTGGTGGTCGGGGCGACCTCGAGCATGCGCTCGGGCGCCGACGAGATCAGCAAGGCTGCCGACGACCTGTCGCGCCGCACCGAGCAGCAGGCCGCCAGCCTGGAAGAGACGGCGGCCGCGCTCGACCAGATCACCGCCACGGTGCGCCGGACCGCCGAGGGCGCCAACCATGCCCAAGGCGTGGTCGCCACCGCCCGCTCGAACGCCGCCGAAAGCGCCAATGTCGTGCAGCGCGCGACCGCGGCGATGGGCGAGATCGAAGGCAGCTCCAAGCAGATCGGCCAGATCATCGGGGTCATCGATGAGATCGCCTTCCAGACCAACCTGCTGGCCCTGAACGCCGGGGTTGAAGCCGCCCGGGCCGGGGAAGCGGGCCGCGGCTTCGCGGTCGTCGCTTCCGAGGTGCGGGCGCTGGCCCAGCGCTCGGCCGAGGCGGCCAAGGAGATCAAGACCCTGATCAACGCCTCGTCGGCTCAGGTCGGCCAGGGCGTCAGCCTGGTGGCCGACACCGGCAAGGCGCTGCAGCTGATCGTCAGCCAGGTGGCCGAGATCAACGGCATCGTCACCGAGATCGCCGCCAGCGCCCAGGAGCAGGCGGTCGGCCTGCAGCAGGTCAACACCGCGGTCAACCAGATGGACCAGGTGACCCAGCAGAACGCCGCCATGGTCGAGGAATCGACCGCCGCCAGCCACTCGCTGGCCGGGGAGGCGGTCGAGCTCGCCCGCCTGATCGGTCAGTTCAAGACCGGCGAAGGCGCCGTCGCCTCTGCCGCGCCGCCCGCGCCGCGCCAGCGTCCGGCGCCGCGCCTGGCGGTCGCCGGCGGCGGGTCGCGCGCTGCTGCGCGGGCCGAAGAGGGCTGGGAAGAGTTCTGATCAGGCGATCGGCGGCGGGCCGAGCGCGGCGTGCGCCGCCGCCTCGTCCAGGCCGTCGATCTCGATCAGCTTGAGCCGGGCGCTTTCGCCCGAGACGATGCTGAGCGCCGACTTCGGGCGCTTCAGGGTCTTGGCCAGCAGGGCGACGACGGCGGCGTTGGCCGCGCCGTCGCTGGGCGGGGCCGAGACCCGAACCTTCAGATAGGGGCGGCCCTCGGGATCGAGGGCCCAGCCGTCCACGCCGTCGCGGCCGCCTTTCGGCGTCACCCGCACGGCCAGGCGCATCGGCCTAGCCGAGGCCCATCAGCGCGCCGGCGGCGGCCGGCAGCAGGTAGCGCTGGATGCCCGAGATCACCAGGATGGCGATCACCGGGCTGATGTCGACGCCGCCGAGCGACGGGATGATCTTCTGGAACGGGGCCAGCACCGGCCGCGTCACCGCGTCGAGGAAGCGGGCGACGTTGTAGACGAACTGGTTGCGCAGATTGATCACGTCGAAGGCGACCAGCCAGGACAGGATGGCGCTCGCGATCAGCGCGAACACGAGCAATCCGAGCAGCGCGTCGATGATGAAGAAGACAAAGCCGACCAGCGGGGCCATCAGAAAATCCGAGTGGAATGGGCCTCCTGTATCGGCTGGCGCGGCGGCGCTGGCAAGTCGCGACGCCGCATCGGCGATCAGCCGCTTGACAGACCCCGCCTTCGCCCCCTAAGTCCGCGCCTCCTGGGGCCGTAGCTCAGTTGGTAGAGCGCCTCGTTCGCAATGAGGAGGTCAGGGGTTCGACTCCCCTCGGCTCCACCAATTCCTCGCGGAATTGGTCGAACCTCAGGAAATTTCCAGACAATCAGATCTTCGTGCCGGGACCGTCCTCGGTCAGGACGCCGTCGAAGTGTTCCTCGTTGGCGTCGGCTTCGGCCTTGGTCGCGCGCACCACGCCGTCGCGGTGCTCGGGCGGGCCGTAGAGCGTGTAGAGCCGCAGCGCCTTGTCGCCGGTGTTGATCACGTTGTGACGGGCGCCGGCCGGGACGATGATCGCGAAGTCGGCCTTCACCTTGGTCTTCTCGCCGTCGATCCAGACCTCGCCCTTGCCCTTCTCGATGCGGAAGAACTGGTCGTGGGTGCTGTGCACCTCCTCGCCGATCTCCTCGCCGGGCTTGAGGGACATCAGCACCAGCTGCAGGTGCTTGCCGGTGTAGAGCACGCGGCGGAAGTCCTTGTTGCTTTCCGTCAGCTCCTCGATGTCGTCGACAAAGCCCTTCATGGCGCGTCCTTTCCTGATGCTGCCTAGTGTCCAGCTTGAGCGGCGTAAGCAGCGCGAGCCTTGATGCAAATCAAGCCTACGCCGGTCACGGCCCGATGACGGTCAAGCCTGATCGACGGTAACGGGAAGCCTGAGGAACACGTTCCCGGCGGCCGTGGCCGGCGGCAGGGCGCCGGCGCGGATGTTCACCTGCAGCGAGGGCAGGATCAGGGTCGGGGCGGCCAGGGTGGCGTCGCGCCCCACGCGCATGGCGACGAACTCGTCCTCGGTCACGCCGTCGCGGACGTGGATATTGCCGGCCCGCTGAGCTGCGACGGTGGTCTCCCAGGCGAAGGCTTCGCGCGCGGCCGGCAGGTAGTCGTGGCCGACGAAAATCCGGGTGTCGCCCGGCAGGGCGAGGATCTTGCGGGTCGAGCGATAGAGGGCGGCGGCGTCGCCGCCGGGGAAGTCGGCGCGGGCGGTGCCGTAGTCGGGCATGAACAGGGTGTCGCCGACGAAGGCCGCATCGCCGATCAGGTAGGTGACGCAGGCCGGGGTGTGGCCGGGCGTGTGCAGCACGCCGATCTCCAGTTCGCCCAGCGGCAGGACGTCTCCCTCGGCCAGCAAGCGGTCGAAAACCCGGCCGTCGTCTGTCACGTCATCCGCCTCGAAACGCGGGATGAAGGTCTTCTGGACCTGAACGATCTCGGCGCCGATCACCACCGCGGCGCCCGTCTGGCGGCGAATGTAGTCGGCCGCCGACAGGTGGTCGGCGTGAGCGTGGGTCTCCAGCACGTAGGCCAGCGACAGTCCTTGGTCCTGCGCGGCGGCCAGCACGGCGTCGGCCGAGGCGGTCGAAAGCCGGCCGGCCTTGGGTTCGAAATCGAGCACGGGGTCGATCACCGCTGCGACGCCGGTCGCAGGGTCGATGACCAGGTGGGTCGCGGTCGAGGTGGCCTTGTCGAAGAATGTCTGTACGTGTGGGGTCATGGTCGGAGCCTCCTTCGGCGTCGGCCTTTCACATAAGCATTTGCTAAATTAGAAACAACTCATATATATCGGCCATGTTCGATCTCGCGAACTTCGACATCGCCCGTTTCGAGGCCAGCGCCGGTGAAGCCGCCAAGCTTCTGCGCGCGCTCGGCAACGAGCGGCGTTTGATGATCTTGTGCCAGCTGACCGAAGGCGAACGATCGGTGGGCGAACTGCTGCCCCTGGTCGGCCTGTCGCAATCGGCCCTGTCGCAACACCTGGCGGTGCTGCGCGAGGAAGCCGTCGTGGCCACGCGCCGCGAGGGCCAGACCATCTGGTACCGGATCGCCGACCCCGCCGCGATGAAGGTGGTGGCGACGCTCGCGGAGATCTTCTGTCCTCCAGACATGAAGAAGGCCGATGACCCCGACCCAACTGAATCCCAAGGACGTCGCTAAGCTGCTGGCCGAGGGCCGGGCGGTGCTGTTCGACGTCCGCGACCCCGACGAGTTCGCGCGCCGCCATGTGAAGGGCGCGCGCCTGCGCCCGCTGGCGAGCCTCGACGACGGCCCGTTGGACGTGCCGCCCGGGGCCGTGCCGATCTTCACCTGCCGCTCGGGCATGCGGACGGCGGCCAATTGCACGCGGCTGGCCGCCGCCGCCGGCGGCGGGGCGCTGGTGCTGGCCGGCGGCGTCGACGGCTGGGCGGCGGCCGGCCTGCCGCTGGTCGAAGACCGCAAGGCGCCGCTGGAACTGATGCGCCAGGTGCAGATCGCCGCCGGATCGCTGGTGCTGCTCGGGGTCGCGCTCGGCCTGCTGGTCCATCCCGGCTTCTTCGGCCTGGCGGCCTTCGTCGGCGCGGGCCTGACCTTCGCCGGGGCCAGCGGCTTTTGCGGCATGGCGCGGCTGCTGGCCCTCGCGCCCTGGAACCGGGCGGCGAGGGCCTAGAGCGATGGATCCCCTGGTCGCGAGCCTCGCCTAGGACGCCGCGCGCAGCGGCGGGGCGATGAAGGACGGCGAGACGTTCGGGAACTTGAGGCCGCTCTCGCCGACCTGGTGCTTCAGGTTCAGTTTCGGGAACAGCAGCTCGGCGACGCGGTAGGCCTCCTCAAGGTGCGGATAGCCCGAGGCGATCACCGTATCGACGCCGAGCTGGGCGTATTCCTCCAGCCGCTCGGCGATGGTGTCGGGGTCGCCGACCAGGGCGGTGCCGGCCCCGGTGCGCACCAGACCGATGCCGGCCCAGAGATTGGGGCTGACCTCGAGGTTGGCGCGGCTGCCGTTGTGCAGGGCGCTCATCCGCGACTGGCCGACCGAGTCCGAGCCCTTGGCCATCGCCCGCTGGAAGGCCTCGATGGCGTCGTCGGTGACGTACTTGATCAGCTCGTTGGCGGCGTCCCAGGCCTGGGCCTCGGTCTCGCGGACGATGATGTGCAGGCGGATGCCGAAGCGGATCGTGCGGCCGCGCTTGGCGGCGCGCTCGCGCACGTCGTCGATGACCTCCTTCAGCTGGGCCGGGGGCTCGCCCCAGGCCAGGTAGACGTCGACGTGCTGGGCGGCGATCTCGCGGGCGATGTCGGAGGACCCGCCGAACCAGATCGGGGCGTGCGGCTCCTGTACGAACGGGAACAGCAGCCGGCCCTTGTCGATCGAGAGGTGCTTGCCCTGGTGGGTGACGGTCTCGCCGTTGGCCAGCCGCCGCCAGATGTTCAGGAACTCCTCGGTCTGCACGTAGCGTTCGTGGTGGTCGAGGAAGATGCCGTCGGCGGCCAGGGCCTGGGGGCTGCCGCCGGTGACGATGTTGACCAGGGCGCGGCCGCCGGTCAGGCGGTCGAGGGCGGCGGCCTGGCGGACGGCCTCGGAGGGGTGGATCAGGCCCGGGCGCGCGGCGACCAGCAGGCGCAGGCGCTCGGTGAACGGCGCGATCGAGGCCGCCGTGATCCAGGCGTCGGTGCAGTGGGCGCCGGTCGGCAGCAGCACGCCGGAATAGCCGAGCCGGTCGGCGGCGACCGCGATCTCGCGCAGGTAGCGCGGGGTCGGGGCGCGGTCGGTCTCCGGGTGGC
Organism: Phenylobacterium sp. LjRoot97; assembly: GCF_964254345.1. Taxonomy (NCBI): domain Bacteria; kingdom Pseudomonadati; phylum Pseudomonadota; class Alphaproteobacteria; order Caulobacterales; family Caulobacteraceae; genus Phenylobacterium; species Phenylobacterium sp. LjRoot97. The sequence goes on along the minus strand of NZ_CAXUTH020000001.1, from coordinate 4,404,519 downwards.
TCAGATAGGCGTTGTCGCCCGCCGACGGGATGAACCAGAGGAAGTCGAGCGGGGACTTGGACATGGGACTCTCCGAGGCGCCGCCAGGGCGCGAAGATATATTCCTACATAATCCATCGGAATAATAGCGCTACGAGAAATCCTGAAGCCCGGCCGCAAGAATTCCGACAATAGCGGGCGCGAAAGCCGCCGCAGAAAAACTGTAGCGACTCATTTCCTATGTCGCCCCTAGGAATAAGGGGTGACGTCCGTCCTCCCCTTCTGGCGTCGCACCGATAGCGGAGCGCGGGTCCGGCCGACGGGCCCGCGCGACGCATCCCGACCGCCGGCGCGCAAGCGCCCAACATGACGCCGAACGGCGTCTCGACACCTGTTTCATCATCTGGAGGCAGGGGCGCTGCTGCGCCTCCGCGGGGATAGCTGTGCCTGACCTAAGCTTGAAATCGAAACTGATCCTATCGGCCGCGACCGTGGCGATCCTGATCGGCGCGCCGCCGCCGGCCTTCGCCGACGACGCCGACGCGTCTGTCGAGGAGGTGGTCGTCACCGTCCGCCGCCGTGCAGAAAAACTGCAGGATGTGCCGATCACCGTCTCGGCCGTCAGCGGCCAGACCCTGGCGACCGAGCGGCTGGACCGGGTCGCCGACTACGCCGCCAAGATCTCCAACTTCAACGCCCTGCAGCAGAACACCCGGGTCTCGACCCTGACCATCCGCGGGGTCGGCGGCAACGCCAACAGCGACGGGTCGGAGGCCGGCGTCGGCCTGATCGTCGACAACGTGTTCTTCACCCACCCCGGCTTCTCGTGGCTGGACTTCGTGGACCTGGAGAGCGTCGAGCTGGCGCGCGGTCCGCAGGGCACGCTGCTGGGCAAGAACACCACCCTGGGCGCGCTGGTGGTGACCACCAGGAAGCCGTCGTTCACGCCTGAGGCCCAGGTCAGCGGCACGATCGCCAACAACGAGCGCTATCAGCTGCGGGCGAACGTCTCGGGGCCGCTCTACGGCGACAAGCTGGCCGGACGGCTGACCTTCTATCGCGACGTCGGCGGCGGCTACATCACCAACAAGTTCGACGGCGAAGACTACCTGGGCAACGACCGCTGGGCGCTGCGCGGCCAGCTGCTGTTCGAAGGCGAGAGCTTCTCCAACCGGCTGATCGCCGAGCACTACGAGACCAAGGAATACAACAACTTCTACCCGCCGGCCGGCGACCCGACGAGCTTCGTCAACGGCACGCCGCGCAACGGCTGGGAGCGCAAGCTGCGCACCGCCTTCGGCTATGTCCCGAGCTACGACGTCTACGACAACGCCGACCTCGACACCCAGGAGAAGATCGTCTCGCGCACCGACGGGGTGTCCAACCAGTTCGACTGGCGTCTGGGCGGCCACACCCTGACCTCGGTCACCGCCTGGCGGCGGCTGTACTTCCGGCCGACGAACGACAGCGACCTGACGCCGTTCTCGATCTTCCGGGCCGGTTACGACGTCGATGTCGACCAGTACTCCCAGGAGCTGCGGCTGGCCTCGCCGACCGACGGCGCGTTCGACTACCAGGCCGGCGTCTACCTGCTGAAGCAGGACGTCACCAGCAACTACCGGACCCTGTTCTACGACGACGCCAGCGCCTTCCTGCTGGGTCCGGCGGTTCCGGGCTTCGTGCTGAACGGGCTTGAGACCCAGCAGATCGGCAAGGCCGAAACCAAGAGCGCGGCGGTGTTCGGCCAGGGCGCCTATCGGTTCAACGACCGCGCCAGCCTGACCGCGGGCCTGCGCTACACCTACGAGGAGCGCGAGGCCTCGAACCAGGGCCTGGCGTTCGGCGGGACCCCGCTGACCGGGGCGCTGGCCGCCTATGCGCCGTTCCGCGCGGCGGTGGCGGGCGCGCCGTTCCTGGTCGAGGGCCAGAAGGATTCCGGGTCGTTCTCCTGGCTGATCAACCCGTCCTACAAGGTCACCGACGACGTCCTGGCCTATGCCAGCGTCAGCTACGGCGAAAAGTCCGGCGCGGCCAATCTCGGCGCGCGGCCGGGCGACCCGATCATCATCTCACCGGAGAAGTCGATCGACTATGAGCTCGGCCTCAAGACCACCTGGCTCGGCGGCCGGGCGATCCTCAACGGCAACCTCTACTGGAACGAGATCACCGACTATCAGGCGACCCTGACCAGCCAGGCCGGGACCACCGCCCGCTCGTACCTGTCGAATGTCGGCAAGGTGCGGCTGCGCGGGGTCGAGGTCGAGGGCCAGGCGCAGCTCACGCAGGCGCTGCGGCTGTCGGCGAGCGCCGCGTTCAGCGACGCGCGCTACCAGTCCTACACCAACGCCCCGGTCCCGGTGGAGTACGGCTATGCCGGCGGGCCGGCCTTCGTCGACCTGTCCGACACCCGCGTGCCGTTCGCGCCGAAGTTCACCGGCCAGTTCAGCGTCAACTACGAGGCCCCGCTGACCGGCGACCTGGTGCTGTTCGCCTACGCCAACCAGACCTGGCGCAGCTCGACCTTCCAGCACTCGCTCTCGCAGTACGGCCGCCAGGACGCCTACGGCCTGACCCACGCCGGGATCGGGCTGAAGGACGCCGCCGGCCGCTGGTCGGGCAACATCTGGGCGAAGAACCTGTTCGACCAGGAGTACGCGGCCGCCTTCGGCAACGCCTCGGCCAACACCCCCTACATCGCCATCCTCGGTGAGCCGCGCACCTTCGGCCTCACCGTGACCGGCCGGTACTGAGGGGACGCGCGTGAGCCAGCTCGCCCCTAACCGTCTTCCCGCCTGGCGGCTGGCGGTGTTCGCCGCCCTGGCGATCCCGCTGGCCGGCGCGGGCCTGCCGCTGGCGGTCTATCTGCCGCCCTACTACGCCCAGGAGCTGGGCCTGGGGCTGGGCGTCGTCGGGCTGATCTTCATGCTCAGCCGGGCGTGGGACGCGGTCACCGATCCGCTGGTCGGGGTGCTGTCGGACCGCACGCGCAGCCGGTTCGGGCGGCGCAAGCCGTGGATCGCCGCCGGCGCGCCGCTGTTCGCGCTCTCGACCGCGGCGATCTTCGCGCCGGGGCTGTTCGGAGTGGAGAGACCCGGCGCAGCCTGGCTCAGCGTCTGGCTGGTGGTGTTCTACGTCGGCTGGACGATGATCCAGATCCCGGTCTCGGCCTGGGTCGGGCAGCTGGCGGCGCAGTATCACGAGCGCAGCCGGGTGCAGACCTACTTCCAGGTGGCGACCGCCGGCGGCCTGCTGCTGGTCCTGGTGCTGCCGGCGGCGCTCGACCAGCTGGGCGCCCGCGCGGGCCTGCCCGCCGATCCGGGGCTGAAGGTGGCGGCGATGGGCGGGTTCATCCTGGCCACTTTCGTCCCGACCCTGATCGCCGCCCTGGCGCTGGTGAAGGAACCGCCGGCTCCGCCGCCGTCGCCGGCGCGCTCGACCCTGCGCCGCGACCTGGCCGCCGCCGCCCGCGACCCGCTGCTGCGCAAGGTGCTGACCTCGGACTTCGCAGTCACGCTCGGCCAGCTGATCCGCTCATCGCTCTTCGTGTTCTTCGTCTCGGCCTATATGGGCCGCCCGGACCTGGCGGCGGGTCTGTTCCTGCTGCAGTTCGTGTTCGGGGTGTTCGCGGGGCCGATCTGGCTGCGGATCGGCTACCGGCTGGGCAAGTCCCGCGCGGCGATCGCCGGCGAGCTGGTGCAGGTGGCGATCAACCTCGCCCTCCTGTTCGTCGTCCCTGGCGCCCTGCCGCTGCTGGTCGGCCTGACCATCGCCCAGGGCCTGGCCCAGGGGTCCGGCAACCTGATGCTGCGCTCGATGGTCGCCGACATCGCCGACAAGCAGCGGCTGGAGAGCGGCGAGGACCGCACCGGCCTGCTGTTCTCGATCTTCAGCCTGACCGGCAAGGCCGCCACCGCCGTCGCGGTCGGCGTCGCCCTGCCGCTGGTCGGGCTGCTGGGCTTCAAGCCCGGCGCGGTCAACGCGCCCGAGGCGCTGCTGGGCCTGAAGCTGGTCTTCGCGCTCGGCCCGGCCCTCGCCCACCTGGCCTCGGCCTGGCTGATCTCGGGGTTCAGCCTCGACGCCGCCGGCCACGCCGACATCCGCCGTCAACTGGACAGCCGCGACGCCGCGGTCGTGCCCGCCGAATGACCTTCCGCTCAAGCCTCAAGGAGACCCTTCAGATGAGCATCCAAGACCTCGACATCCGCCCCGTCGCCGGCCGCATCGGCGCCGAAGTCGCCGGCGTGACCCTGTCGGCCGACCTGCCGGGCGCCACGGTCGCGGCGATCGACGACGCCCTGCACAGGTACAAGGTGCTGTTCTTCCGCGACCAGGGCCATCTGGACGACGCCTCCCAGGAGGCGTTCGCCGCCCGGCTCGGCGAGCCGGTCGCCCACCCGACCGTGCCGGTGGCCAACGGCAGCAGCTACCTGCTGGAGCTCGACTCCCATCGCGGCGGCCGGGCCAATGCCTGGCACACTGACGTGACCTTCGTGCCGGCCTATCCGAAGGCTTCGATCCTGCGCGCGGTGGTCTCGACCGCCTCGGGCGGCGACACCGTCTGGGCCAACACCGCCGAGGCCTATGCCCGCCTGCCCGACCATCTGCGCGAACTGGCCGACAAGCTCTGGGCGCTGCACACCAACGCCTACGACTATGCGGCGGCCAAGCCGGCGGCGACCCGCGACCAGATCGAGCGCCATCGCAACGTCTTCGCCTCGACGGTCTACGAGACTGAACACCCGGTCGTGCGCGTGCATCCGGTGACCGGCGAGCGGACCCTGGTGCTGGGGCAGTTCGTGAAGTCGCTGGTGGGGCTGTCCAGCGCCGACTCGCGGCGGATCTACGACACCCTGCAGGAGCACGTGATCCGGCTGGAGAACACGGTCCGCTGGCGCTGGCGGGCCGGCGACGTGGCGATCTGGGACAACCGGGCGACCCAGCACTATGCGGTCGACGACTATGGCGACCAGCATCGGGTCATGCGCCGCGTCACCTTGAACGGCGACGTTCCGGTCTCGGTCGACGGGCGTCCGAGCCGGGCGATCTCGCCGCTGCCGGCGGCGGCGATCGCGGCGGAGTAGGCGTCACGTCCCGGACTTCGGCGCGATGGCCGAAGTCCGGGCGCGGACGTCTTAGTAGCGGTAGTGGTCCGGCTTGAACGGGCCGGCCGCGGGCACGCCGATGTAGTCGGCTTGGTCCTTGGAGAGGGTGGTCAGCTTCGCGCCCAGCTTTTCCAGGTGCAGGAAGGCGACCTTCTCGTCGAGGTGCTTGGGCAGGGTGTAGACCTGGGTCTCGTACTTGGCCTTGTTGGTCCACAGTTCGATCTGGGCCAGGGTCTGGTTGGTGAAGCTGGCGCTCATCACGAAGCTGGGGTGGCCGGTGGCGTTGCCCAGGTTCACGAGGCGGCCTTCCGACAGCACGATGATCTTCTTGCCGTCCGGGAATTCCACGTGGTGGACCTGGGGCTTGATCTCGTCCCACTTGAAGTTGCGCAGGCCGGCGATCTGAATTTCGGAGTCGAAGTGGCCGATGTTGCAGACGATGGCGTTGTTGCGCATCCGGCGCATGTGGTCGACCGTCAGGACGTCCTTGTTGCCGGTGGCGGTGACGAAGATGTCGGCCTTGTCGGCGACGTCTTCCATGGTCTGGACTTCGTAGCCTTCCATCGCCGCCTGCAGGGCGCAGATCGGGTCGATTTCGGTGACGATCACGCGGGCGCCGCCGTTGCGCAGCGAGGCCGCCGAGCCCTTGCCCACGTCGCCGTAACCAAGGACGACCGCGACCTTGCCCGACAGCATAACGTCGGTGCCGCGACGGATGGCGTCGACCAGGCTTTCACGGCAGCCGTAGAGGTTGTCGAACTTCGACTTGGTGACGCTGTCGTTGACGTTGATCGCCGGGAACGGCAGTTCGCCGCGCTCGGCCATCTGGTACAGGCGGTGCACGCCCGTGGTGGTTTCTTCCGACACGCCGCCGATGGCGTCGCGGATCGCCGAATAGAAGCCCGGCTTTTCCTTCAGGTAGCGCTTCATCACCGCGTAGAGCGCTTCTTCTTCCTCGTTCTGCGGGTTGTTCAGGACCGAGGGGTCCTTCTCGGCCTTCGGGCCCAGCACGCAGAGCAGGGTGGCGTCGCCGCCGTCGTCGAGGATCAGGTTCGGGTAGCCGCCGTCAGCCCATTCGAAGATGCGGTGGGCGTATTCCCAGTACTCGACTAGGTTCTCGCCCTTGATCGCGAAGACCGGGGTGCCGGCGGCGGCGATGGCCGCGGCGGCGTGGTCCTGGGTCGAGAAGATGTTGCACGAGGCCCAGCGGACTTCGGCGCCGAGCGCTTCCAGGGTCTGGATCAGCACCGCGGTCTGGATGGTCATGTGCAGGGAGCCGGCGATGCGGGCGCCCTTCAGCGGCTGGTCCTTGCCGAACTCGGCGCGCACGGCCATCAGGCCCGGCATCTCGGTTTCGGCGATGGCGATTTCCTTGCGACCGAAATCGGCCAGGGTGATGTCTTTCACGACATAGTCGGTCATCGGGCGGTCCTGTCGGAGAGGGTGATTGTCGGCTCTATAGCCGCCGCCCGCCACCGGGGCAAGAAATCACATAAAGAAACCTTTATATGACCCAGAACGGCGACGTGGCCGCCAGCTTGTCCATGGCCTTGGCCGCGCCCTTGACGCTCTTGGGTTTGGCCGCTTCGCGGGCCGCGAGCAGCGTCCGCGCCGCCGCCAGCGCCGAGCCCTTGAGCCGCAGCCGCTCGACCAGTTCGGCGGCGACGGCGGCGTCATTGAGCGCGCCGAGCTCGTCCTGCAGCAGTTTCAACGAGCTGATGAACGGCTTGGCGTCGGCGTCGAACAGCGGGGCGAAGGCCTCCGCCGTGTAGCGCAGCTTCTTGGCGGCGATGCGGGCGTCGTGGCGAGCCTGGTCATCGACGCTCTTGAGGTCTGCGGCGAGCTTCAGCAATTGCTTGCGTCGGCGCTCCAGCGCCTTGGCGGCGAAGCGGTCGGCGGCGCTGGCCCGATGCTTGGCGTGAGCCTTGCCGCCCATCGACAGCCAGGCCCCGGTCTCGACCCAGGCGGTGGTGTCGAGCACCAGGTCGCGGAAGCGCCCGGAGGCGACGGCCGCGCAGGCCTTGGCGTGGGCGCGGGCGCGGGCGGTCTCGACGATGGGAGCGAGAGCCGACAGATCGAGCGTCGGGTCAACCAGCGCCCCAGCGCTCTCGGCGAAGACATCAAGGTCGCGGGCCTCGTTGCAGGCGCCGGCCAGCCACTTCAGTTCGGCCTTGATCGCCTCGGCATGATCGTCGTCGGCGATGTCGGAGAAGGTGGAGATCGTGCTGCGTAGCCGGCGAACGGCGACGCGCAGTTGGTGCACGGCCTCGACGCTGTCGGCTTCACGCAGCACCACGCCGTTGGCGGCGATCTGCACGAGGGTGTTGCGGGCGATGGCCTGGAAGGAGCCGGCCGCGGTCAGGCCGCGGGCCAGCGGGGCCTTGTCGTGACGGCGCGGCGAGCGGTCGGAGCCGTCGATCAGGCCCTGGCCCTGGGTCGCCTTGCCGTCGAACGACAGATAGAGCGGCGCGGTCTTCGAGAGCTGCCGGGCGAGGTCGAACATCGGCCGGCAGTCGCCGTCCTTGAGTTCCAGTTCGACCTCGCTGACGCGGCGGGCGCGTTCGCCGGCCTGCACCTCGCCCTCGTCGACCGCCAGTTCGATGGAGGCGCCGCCGAACTCGAAGGTCCGCTGGCGGCGCACGACCCGCACGGTGAAGATCGGCGACAGGGCCTTGCGCTTGGCCGGGGACAGGGCGTCCTTGAGTGCGGGAAATCCCAGGTCGAGCCCCTCGGAGCTGATCGTCTGCTCGTGTTCCTCGCGGGCGAATCCGTCGCCACGCTTGAGGGTCTGCACCCGCTTGCCGCCGCCCTCGCGAATGCGCAGCGAAATCCGCGCCTTGCGCAGATCGCCCTGCGGCGTGTCGTAGTAGGTGGAAACCAGAGCCTTTTCATGGGTTTCGCCATGAGGGGCCGCGGCGAGCACGACCGCGAGGTCGGCGGGCTCGCACAGGAACTTCAACTCGATCTCGTCTTGCCCCGCGCTCATGCGCTAAACGCTCCTGACCCGGGTGGTTTCGCCGGCCTCGCGCAGGCGGCCGAATCCGACGCCCATTCGCACGAGTAAGGCTTCACCATGAACGCTCCAATCGCTCAAGGTTTCCATCCGGTCGATCCCGCAGAACCGCGTCACAATTGGACGCTGGCCGAGGTCGAGGGTCTGTTCGAGCTGCCGTTCATGGAGCTGGTGTTCCAGGCCGCGGCGGTGCACCGGGCGTGGTTCGATCCGAGCGAGGTGCAGCTCTCGCAGCTGCTCAGCGTCAAGACCGGCGGCTGCGCCGAGAACTGCGGCTACTGCAGCCAGAGCCAGCACTTCGAGACCGGCGTGAAGGCCGGCAAGCTGATGGACGCGACGAGCGTCATCGCCGCGGCGATGGAGGCCAAGGCCGGCGGGGCGCAACGCTTCTGCATGGGCGCGGCCTGGCGCGACCTGAAGGACCGCGACGTGCCGAAGGTGGCGGCGATGATCTCGGGCGTGAAGGCGCTGGGTCTGGAGACCTGCGCCACGCTCGGCATGCTGACCCGCGACCAGGCCCAGTCGCTGAAGGACGCCGGCCTCGACTACTACAACCACAACCTCGACACTGGCCCGGACTATTACGACCAGGTGGTCACGACCCGCACCTATCAGGACCGGCTCGACACCCTGGAGGCCGTGCGCTCGGTGGGGATGTCGACCTGCTGCGGCGGCATCGTCGGCATGGGCGAGACCCGCACCGACCGCGCCGGCCTGCTGCACGCCCTGGCCACCCTGCCCGAGCATCCGAACTCGCTGCCGATCAACGACCTGATGCCGATCCCCGGCACGCCGCTGGGCGATTCCGAGGCGGTCGATCCGCTGGAGTTCGTGCGGATGATCGCCGTGGCCCGCATCGTCTGCCCGAAAACCGTGGTCCGGCTCTCGGCCGGCCGTGAGCACATGAGCCGCGAACTGCAGGCGCTGTGCTTCCTGTCCGGGGCCAACTCGATGTTCATCGGCGGCAAGCTGCTGACCACCGCCAACCCCGACAAGGACACCGACGCCGCGCTCATGGCCGACCTCGGCCTGCGCCCCATGACCATGGCGGCGAATTAACGGGGACGGTTGTCGGCTGCTGACAGGTCCGTGCGTCCTTCGGTCTAGCTGGAGCGTCGCGGCCCGCCTATCTGGGTGACGCCGCCCTGACAGGAGCCCGCGTGCAGCCGATCATTTCCGTAGCCGGTCTGACCAAGACCTATGCCGGGGGCTTCCAGGCTCTCAAGAACGTCGACCTAGAGATCCGGCAGGGCGAGATCTTCGCCCTGCTGGGTCCGAACGGGGCCGGCAAGACGACGCTGATCAGCATCATCTGCGGCATCGTCAATCCGAGCGGCGGCAAGGTGAGCGCCGACGGCCACGACATCATCGCCGAGTACCGCGCGGCGCGGACCAAGATCGGGCTGGTGCCGCAGGAGCTGTCGACCGACGCCTTCGAGAGCGTCTGGGACACGGTGAAGTTCAGCCGCGGGCTGTTCGGCAAGCGGCCCGATCCGGCCTATCTCGAGAAGATCCTTCGCGACCTGTCGCTCTGGGACAAGAAGGATTCGAAGATCATGGCGCTGTCCGGCGGCATGAAGCGCCGGGTGATGATCGCCAAGGCGCTGAGCCACGAGCCGCGCATCCTGTTCCTCGACGAGCCCACAGCCGGGGTCGACGTCGAGCTGCGCCGGGACATGTGGGAGATGGTCCGCGGCCTGCGCGAAAGCGGCGTGACCATCATCCTGACCACCCACTACATCGAGGAGGCCGAGGAGATGGCCGACCGGATCGGGGTGATCAGCAAAGGCGAGATCATCCTGGTCGAGGACAAGGACGTGCTCATGCGCAAGCTGGGCAAGAAGCAGCTGACCCTGCACCTGCAGGAGCCGCTCAGCGCGCTGCCGGCCGACCTCGCCGACTATCAGCTGGAGCTGGCCAAGGACGGCCACGAGCTCGTCTACACCTTCGACGCCCAGAGCGAGGACACCGGCATCGCCGGCCTGCTGCGGCGGCTCAGCGCCGCCGGCGTCGACTTCAAGGACCTCCGGACCGAGGAAAGCTCGCTGGAGGAGATCTTCGTCAGCCTGGTGAGGGGCCGGCCATGAACCTGCACGCCATCAAGGCCATCTACATCTTCGAGCTGGCGCGCACCTGGCGCACGCTGATGCAGTCGATCGCCTCGCCGGTGATCTCGACCTCGCTCTATTTCATCGTCTTCGGGTCGGCGATCGGCTCGCGGATGGTCGAGATCGAAGGGGTCAGCTACGGCGCCTTCATCGTGCCCGGGCTGATCATGCTGTCGATCCTCACCGAGAGCATCATGAACGCCTCGTTCGGGATCTACATGCCGAAGTTCTCGGGCACGATCTACGAGGTGCTGTCGGCCCCGATCTCGGCCTTCGAGATCGTGGTCGGCTATGTCGGGGCGGCGGCGACCAAGTCGGTGATCCTCGGCCTGATCATCCTGGCCACCGCGCGGCTGTTCGTCGACTTCAGCATCCTGCATCCGGTCTGGATGATCGGCTTCCTGGTGCTGACCTCGATCGCCTTCAGCCTGCTCGGCTTTGTCATCGGGGTTTGGGCCGACGGCTGGGAGAAGCTGCAGATCGTGCCGATGATGATCGTGACGCCGCTGGCCTTCCTGGGCGGCAGTTTCTACTCGATCAGCATGCTGCCCGAGCTCTGGCAGAAGATCACCCTGTTCAACCCGGTGGTCTATCTGATCTCCGGCTTCCGCTGGAGCTTCTACGGGATCTCCGACGTCGACGTGGGCGTCAGCCTGGGAGCGACCTTCGGCTTCGTGCTGATCTGCCTGGCGGCGATCTGGGCGATCTTCCGGACCGGCTACAAGCTCAAGACCTAGACGCTGGGCGCGGCGTCTATCGGGTATTTACGCAACTATCGCGGGCGATCGGCCCGAGTGTACACACGACGGGGTTTTGCCAAACTATTCGACTGTGTCCGCGCAGCGCGGGGCCTGTCTGGGGGGATCGAGTACAGCTTGCGTGCGTGACTTGCGCTGAGCCCGACACGATCCAACCCCTGCGGGAGATGCGTCGTGACCAACCTCGTTCAGACTGTGATCGGCGCCCTGTCGCCGGACATGATCGGCCACCTGTCCAGCGTTCTCGGGGAATCCTCGGGCTCGGTAAGCAAAGGCGTGTCGGCGGCGGCTCCGGCGCTGCTGGCCGCGGCGCTCCAGCAAAGCTCGACGAGCAGCGGCGCCAACGGCCTGCTCAGCCTGATCAGCCAGGCGACCGGCGGCGGCAATCCGCTCGACCGGCTGCCGGCCCTGCTCGGCGACGACGGCGCGCGGGCCGGCTTGCTCAGCCAGGGCAAGACGCTGTCCGACAGCCTGCTCGGCGGCAACGCCGGGGCGGTGACCAGCGGCCTCTCCAGCTTCGCCGGCATCAAGGGCGGGGCGGCGACGCAACTGCTGTCGCTGGCCGCGCCGCTGGTGCTGGGCGCGATCGGCAAGGCGCTGGGCGGCGCGCCGACGGCTTCGGGCGTGCAGTCGCTGCTGTCGGACCAGCGGGCCAGCATCCTCGGGGCGCTGCCGCCGGGCCTCGGCTCGCTGTTCGGCCTCGGCGGAGCGACGCAGGCGGCGCGCGCCGCGCCGGCCGCGGCCGGCGGCGGGTTCGGCAAGATCCTGCCCTGGCTGATCGCCGCCGCGGTGGTGCTGGCGCTGATCTTCGGCCTGCGCAACTGCGGCTCCAAGCGGGTCGAAACCCCGCCGCCGGTCAAGACCGAGGTGGTCCCCGCGCCGGCGCCCGCCCCCGTCGCGGCGGCGCCCGAGACCCTGACCTTGCCGGGCGGGGCGACCATCACGGTGTTGCCGACCTCGATCGGCTACGGGGTGACCAAGTTCCTCGAGTCCAACGAGGCGGCGCCCAAGACCTTCGTGTTCGACAACCTGAACTACGACACCGCCTCGAACGCCTTGACGCCGGAGAGCAAGCCGACGATCGACACGCTCGTCCTGATCCTGAAGGCCTATCCGAACGTTCGCGGACGGGTGGTCGGCTACACCGACAACCAGGGCGATCCGGCCGCCAACAAGACGCTGTCCGACGCCCGCGCCGCGACGGTGAAGAAGGAGCTGGCGGCCCAAGGCGTCGCCGGCGAGCGGATCGAGACGGCCGGCATGGGCGAGGCCGACCCGATCGCCGACAACGCGACGGAGGACGGACGGGCCAAGAACCGGCGGACCGAGCTGGTCATCATCCGCAAGTGATCAACTTTTGTAAGCCGTAGGCCCTCGTCGGGCTTTGGGGGCGGCCCGTGGCGACGCGGGCCGCTTCTATTCGTCTTCGTCGAAGCGGGCGGCGACGAGCGCGGCCAGGGCCTCGACCGCCGGCGCGGCTTCCTTGCCCTCGGCCAGGATGTCGATGCAGCAGCCGGGGCCGGCGGCCAGCATCATCAGGCCCATGATCGAGCGGGCGTCGACGCTGGCGCCGTCCTTGGCCACCTTGACCTCGGCGTCGAAGGTGGCGGCCAGCTTCACGAACTTGGCCGAGGCGCGCGCATGCAGGCCCCGCTTGTTGATGATCTCGACAGTCCGCGAAGCGCTCACTTTTCGCCGGCCAGCACGTAGGAGGCGACGGAGATGTACTTGCGGCCGGCCTCCTGGGCGCAGGCCACGCAGTCCTCGAGCGACTGGCGCGTACGCACCGAGGCGAGCTTGATCAGCATGGGCAGGTTGAGGCCGGCGATGACCTCGGCCTTGGTCTGCTCCATGACCGAGATGGCCAGGTTCGAGGGGGTGCCGCCGAACATGTCGGTCAGCAGGATGACGCCGGACCCGGAGTCGACGGCTTCGCACGCCGCCAGGATATCCTTGCGGCGCTTTTCCATGTCGTCTTCCGGCCCGATGCAGATGGCCGCGACCGCAGCCTGCGGTCCGACCACATGCTCCATGGCGAAGATGAACTCCTCGGCCAGCCGCCCGTGCGTGACGATCACGAGCCCGATCATGCCAACTCTCTCAACGGGAATCCCCACCCGGCCGCGGCGATACGCCGGCCGCGAGGGCGTCTAGATACGCTTTATCCGCCCAAGCTCCAAGATGGTGCAGTGCGCGGCGAAGCTTCGCGGGCGCCGAAGACTCTAACGCCTGAAGTGAAAGCATCGGGATACTCAACCCGACGTAATCCTTGAAAGCCGGTTCGGGCATCCGCTCATGCTGCTCGCAGGCGACGGCCAAGGCAATGCGGCAAAAGGGAATGGCGGGTTCAGCGACCACGCCCAGGCCGCGCACCTCGATCAAGCCGGCGAGCGTGTCGGGGGCGCGGCCATACAGCGCGCCGTCGCAGGCCCAGAGCACCACGCGGTCGTCGGCGACCAGCCGAAATCCGTGGTCGAGGGCGCGCAGGGCCAGGTCGCTCTTGCCGGCGCCCGACGGGCCTTCGATGAGCACGCCCAGCCAGCGACCGTCGACATAGGCTGCGACCAGGCCGGCGTGGGCGATCATCGCCGGGCCTCGGGCAGGGTGACGACGAAGCGCGCGCCTTCGACCCCGCCGTCGGGGTCGGTGCGGTTCTCGGCGCGGATCGAGCCGCCCTGGGCGGCGGCGATCTGGCGGGCGATCGACAGGCCGAGACCGGAGTTGCCGCCGAACGCCGCGCCCTTGGGACGCGAGGTGTAGAACCGCTGGAAGATGGTCTCGAGGTTGTCGGGCGGAATGCCGGGGCCGTCGTCGTCGACGGTCAGCACCGCCTGGCCGCGGCCGCGTTCCAGCTGCACGCGCACCTGGCCGCCCTTGGCGCTGAACGAACGGGCGTTGTCGATCAGGTTGCGCAGCAACTGGCCCAGCGGTCCCTCGCGGCCGGAGACCATGATCGGCTCCAGGGTGTCCGGCGGCGTGTAGGCGACGGACACGTCGCCCGGCTTGGCGGTGTCCTGATAGAGCTGGGTGACCTCGGCGATCAGCCGCCCCAGGTCGAGGGCGCGCAGGTCTTCTCGCGACAGCTCGGCGTCCAGGCGCGAGGCGTTGGAGATGTCGGTGACCAGCCGGTCGAGGCGCTGGATGTCGTTCTTGAGGATCGCCATCAGCCGGTCGCGGGCGGCCGGATCCTTGACCAGGTCCAGGGTCTCGACCGCCGAGCGCAGCGAGGTCAGCGGATTCTTGATCTCGTGGGCGACGTCGGCGGCGAACCGCTCGATGGCGTCCATCCGCTCGGACAGGGCGTCGGTCATGTCCTCCAGCGAGCGGGTCAGGTCGCCGAGCTCGTCGTCGCGGCGGGCCAGCTGCGGCAGCGAGATCGAGCGCGCCCGCGACAGACGCACGCGGTCGGCGGCGCGCGACAGCATCCGCACCGGCTGGGCGATCAGGTTGTTCAGCAGGATCGACGAGACCAGGGTCACGAAGATCGCGATCAGGATGAACGGCGCCAGGGCCTGGCGCTCGGCGCGGATGATTTCGTCGACGTCGCTGGCTTCCAGCGTCAGGACGCCGAGCACCGCTTGGACGTGCTGGATCGGGATCGAGACAGAGACCACGCGCTCGCCGTCCTCGGCGGTGCGCATGCCGGCCCAGTGGACGCCGCGCAGGGCTTGGCCGACCTCCATCATCAGCGCGCGCTGGGCGGCCGGGGCGGGCGGCGGCGGCGGACGGCCGATCTTCAGGTCGAGGGCCAGGCCGCGCTGGTCCTCGCGCGGGCGGGCCGGCGGCAGCACCTTCCATTCGACCCGGTCGGCGACCCAGTAGCTGTCGGCGATCAGGTTGCCCTGGGCGTCGAACAGCCGCGCCCGCTGCGAGCGCGGGTTGGACAGCATCTGCAGGATCTCGCTGGCCGCCTGGGCGTCGAGCTCGGGAGTCGGTTCGCCCACCGTGGCGGCGCGGTTGATCACGTTGACGATCAGCTCGCCCTGCGTGGTCAGGCTGTCGATCCGCGCCCCGACCAGGCCGCGCCGCAGCTCGTTGAGCAGCAGCGAGCCGGCGATGATGATCGCCAGGCCCAGGACGTTGAGCAGGATGATGAAGCGCCCCAGGCGCGAGCCTGGCAGCCAGCTGAAGAACGAAGGCCCGGAGCGCGGCGGCCGCCGCTTGCGGGCCGCCGACTTCGGGTCAGGCTTCGCGGTATCTGTATCCGACGCCATAAAGGGTTTCGATCGCGTCGAACTCAGGGTCGACTTCGCGGAACTTCTTTCGCATCCGCTTGATGTGGCTGTCGATGGTGCGGTCGTCGACATAGACCTGATCGTCGTAGGCCGCGTCCATCAAGTTGTCGCGGCTCTTCACGAAACCGGGCCGCTGGGCCAGCGACTGCAGCAGCAGGAACTCGGTGACGGTGAGCTTCACCGGCTTGCCGTCCCAGAGGCAGTCGTGGCGGGCCGGGTCGAGCGTCAGCTTGCCGCGCTTCAGGGCGCGCGACTGGGACTCGCCGTTGGTCGCGCCGTTGGCCGCGGGGGGCGGTTCTTCGCCCTCGACGCCGGCCCGGCGCAGCACCGCCTTCACCCGCTCGATCAGCAGGCGCTGGCTGAACGGCTTGTGCATGTAGTCGTCGGCGCCGAGGTTGAAGCCGAGGATCTCGTCGATCTCCTCGTCCTTGGAGGTCAGGATGATCACCGGCAGGTCCGAGGTGCGGCGCAGCCGGCGCAACACTTCCATGCCGTCCATGCGGGGCATCTTGACGTCGAGGATGGCCAGGTCCGGGGGATCGTTCTCCAGGGCCGCCAGTCCCGAGGCGCCGTCGAAATAGGCCTTCACCTCGTGGCCGTGGCTTTCGAGGGCGAGGCTGACCGACGTGACGATGTTCTCGTCGTCGTCCACCAGGGTGATCTTGGCCATAGGTCTCGTCGTATCCTTCAGCGAAGCTTGGCAAGCTAATCGCCCGCCAGCGTGTCCTCAATGGGGCGCCGCACGGAGGGCGAAACGTCCCTGTGCGGGAAGCCGGCGGACAGGGGGCTGGTTCCATCGGTCGCCGACCAACGGTCGGGCGGCGAAATCCCTTGTGATAAAGGGGTATTAAGCTTGTCGGCGCATGCTGTCCGGGAAAGGGATCTCCTGTGACCGGCCATCAAATCCATTTCGAAGTCTTCATTCGGCGGGCTCCTGGCGCTGCGTGGAAGCTCGACATGGCCACCGAGAACCGCACCGCCGCGGTCTCGGCCGCCGAGGAATTGATGGCCGAGGGGCGCGTCGCCGCCGTCCGGGTCACCAAGGAAACGCTCGATCCGGAGACCCGCGAGTTCCAATCGATCACCATCCTCAACCTGGGCGTCTCCGAGGCGCCGAAGAAGAAGAAGGTCGTCGAGAACCAGGATCCGCTCTGCGTCAGTCCGCAGGACCTCTACACCGTCCACGCGCGCGAGCGGATCGGCCGGCTGCTCGAAGGCTGGCTGGAGCGCAAGGGCGCGACCCCGTTCGAACTGCTGCACCGCCCCGACCTGGTCGAGGAGCTGGAGGCGTCGGGCACCGACCTACAGCACGCTATCCAGAAGGTCGCGATCCCGGAGGCGCAGAGCCGCGGCCTGAGCGTCCACGAACTGATCCGCACGTTCTCCAGCCTGGTCGAGCGGGCCATCGACCGGCTGCTCAAGGATTCCCGCCGGGGCGGGATGCCCAACCTCGACAAGGAAGGTTTTGCGCGCGCCGCCGAACGCGTCAGCCAGGATCCAGAGCGCGCCTACCTGCTGGGCGCAGGGGTCGCGGCCTCGATCGCGCCGGCCCGCTCATGGTCGGAGAAGGTCTCGCGCCTGCTCGATCTGGCCGACGCCGCCCCGGTCACCGGCCCGCCGCGCGGCCTGGCCCTGCAGACCGTCGAGCAGCCGCTGGCCGAAATCCTCGGCTCGAAGTCAGGGCTCGACAACATCATCGGCCAGGACTTGGACCTGGGCGGCCAGCTGGCGGCGATGACCCGGCTGGCGGCCTGCGACACGGTCGACGCCCTGATCCGCGCCGAGCCGTCCGTCGCCCGGATCATGCCGCCGCTGTCGGAGGCCGCGACGCGGCTCTCCAAGTGGCTGGCCGCCGAGGACTTCGCCAGCGTCCGCGTCGCCATCGCAAAGCGGGTGGTGCGCGAGCTGCATGGTCCACGGCGGCTGCGCCCGTCCGACGCGTCCGGTGAAATCGAGGTGATGCGCGGCCTGGCGATGACCCTGACCGCCGCCGCGACCGCCGGGGCGCTGCTCAACGTCGACGACGTGCAGGCCGCGTTCGTCCAGCGCTCGCGGATGCTGGTGACCAGCGACTTCGTCGAAGCCTATCTGGGCGGCGGCGAGCGCAGCGCCCGCGAGGAGATCGAGGCGCTGGTCTGGCTGGTCGAGAACGTCATCGGCGGCGCCAACAAGCGCCAGGCCGGGCGATACCTGTCCGCCGGCGTCGGGGCGCTGCGGTTCGAAAAGGAGTTCCGCTACGGTCCCGACACCGCAGCGGTGAAGCTGCAGAAGCTGGCGGCGCTGCAGCGGGCCGTCGCCCGCGGCGGGCTGGCCCAGGAGGACTACGCGCCGATCCAGGCCAAGATCGGCGACGTCGGCGGAATGGTCGAAGCCGACGCCCGGCTGATCCCGACCCTGGCCAAGACCCCTGCCTCGGCCGCCCAGAAGCTGTTGCTGCTGCTCAAGCTGGCCGCGGGAGAGACCGCGCCGGCTGGCCCGGCCGCCGATCGCGCCCGCCAGGAGGCGATGCGTCTGGTCCGCCAGGACGAGACGCGGGCTGAACTGGCGGCCAACCCCGAGCGCATGGATCAGGTGCGGATCCTGATCAGTCAGCTCGGCGTGGCCGCCTGACGCCTTAGGCGGCGGTCTTGCTCTTCAGCAGGCCGCGCTCGTGCAGCAGCTCGGCGATCTGCACCGCGTTCAGCGCCGCGCCCTTGCGCAGGTTGTCGGCGACGACCCACAGGTTCAGGCCGTTCTCGACCGTCGGGTCCTTGCGGATGCGGCTGACGAAGACCGGGAACTCGCCCTGGGCCTCCTTCGGCGTGATGTAGCCCTTGTCGTTGCGCTGATCGATGACGATCAGGCCGGGGCTCTCGCGCAGCAGGTCGCGGGCTTCGTCCTCGTCGAGCGGATCGTGGAACTCGATGTTCACGCTCTCTGAGTGGCCGACCATCACCGGCACGCGGACGCATGTGACCGTCAGGGCGATCGACGGGTCGATCATCTTGTGGGTCTCGTTCCACATCTTGGCTTCTTCGTCGGTGTAGCCGTCGTCGCCGAAGGCGCCGATGAACGGGATGACGTTGAAGGCGATCTGCTTGGGGAACTTCTTGGGCTCAGGCGCGCCGAGCACGAAGACGCCCTTGGTCTGATCCCAGAGCTCGTCCATGCCTTCCTTGCCGGCGCCGGAGACCGATTGGTAGGTCGAGACGACGACCCGCTTGATGCGGGCCCGGTCATGCAGCGGCTTCAGCGCGACGACCAGCTGGGCGGTCGAGCAGTTCGGGTTGGCGATGATGTTCTTCTTGCCGGCATAGGCGACGTCGTCCGGGTTCACCTCCGGCACGATCAGCGGCACGTCGGGGTCCATGCGCCAGGCCGAGGAGTTGTCGATGACGATCGGGCCGGCGGCGCCGATCTTCGGCGACCATTCCTTGGAGAACGAGCCGGAGACGCTCATCAGCACGACGTCGACGGTCGAGAAGTCGAACTGCTCGACGTCCTCGCACTTGAGGATCTGTTCCCCGAACGAGACCTCGACGCCGATCGAACGGCGGCTGGCGATCGCGTGAATCTTGTCCACGGGGAAGTTCACTTCCTCCAGGATGTTCAGCATCTCGCGGCCCACATTGCCCGTGGCGCCGACCACGGCCACCCGATAGCCCATGGCGGTCTCCTTCAGAGGTTCAAAAGCGGAGCGTCCCCTTACGCCTTGCGGTTCCCGCGCGCAATGAACCGCGGTCGCCCGACTGGCCCGCCGCTTGCGACGCCTGAGGCGTCACAGCGGGAGGCGTCATGTCCATCAGCAGCATTTCCACGGTCACGGACGTCGGCCCGGCCGCTCCGCGCGATCGCCGCGGCGAGGGCAACCTTCTGTTTACAAAGCGCTTCGACGCGGCCGCGGGGTCTCTGGCGGCCCTGGAGGACGAGGCCGACCTGGCCGCGATGATGGATCTGGCCGGGATCGGCGGCGGCAACATCGACTCGGCGGCTTTTGCCGCCCGGCCGCAGGGCGCCGAGCGCGCCTTCTTCGTCGACAGCCTGCGCGAGGTGCTGGCCGAGGGCGGGCTGGCCAGCTGGCTGGTCACGGACGAGCCCGAGGTCATGAGCCTGGCCGAGCTGCGGGCCGAGGTGATCGGGGGCGAGGTGCTGCCGGCCTACGGTCTGGAGGCACGCGCGTCGCGGCTGCCGGACCCCGCCGCGCCCGACTATCTGGACCAGGTGCGCCGCCGGCTGCTCGGCATCGGCGAGGCCGGGCCCACGCCGCCGGCCCAGGACGCCCTGGACCGGGTGCTGCGCGAGGAGCGGGCGCGGATGACCGAGCGCATGGTGGCGCAACTGGCCAGCGCGGCGCGCAGCTAGCCGTTACCTGGCAGGTCATCGACCGGCCGCGGCCGGCGGGTCACAATCTCTGACGCGGAGGATGCTTCATGGCGCAGGACACCGGCATGCCCTTTTCCAACCTGATGGGGGTGGAGATCGTCGAACGCGGCAAGGACCGCGTGGTCGGCCGGCTGGTCGTGCGCGAGGACCTTTGCACCGCCGGGGGCATCCTGCACGGCGGGGCGTTCATGGCCTTCGCCGACGCGTTGGGCGCAATCGGCGGCTTCCTCAACCTGCCGGCCGGCGCGCGGACCACGACCCTGGAGTCGAAGACCAACTTCCTCGGCGCGGCCAAGGTCGGCGCGACCGTCACCGGCGAGGCCATCCCGCTGCACATCGGCCGCCGCTCCAGCGTCTGGCAGACCCGGATCACCAACGCCGAGGGCAAGCTGCTGGCGCTGGTGCTGCAGACCCAGATGACGGTCGAGGCCTAGCCT
The DNA here is from genome assembly GCF_964254345.1 of Phenylobacterium sp. LjRoot97. Lineage (NCBI taxonomy): Bacteria > Pseudomonadati > Pseudomonadota > Alphaproteobacteria > Caulobacterales > Caulobacteraceae > Phenylobacterium > Phenylobacterium sp. LjRoot97. Next base: position 4,384,525 of record NZ_CAXUTH020000001.1, on the reverse strand, counting down.
GCCGCGATGTCTTCGGCGCGGGTGACGTTGAGCATTGGCTCGCCGCGCAGGTAGCGCCCGAGGTTCTCAAGGAACAGGGCGTCGCCGCGGGCCCCGGTCAGCTCGCCGCGATTGGAGGCGTGCGGGGTGACCCGCACCTTCGGATGGTCCCAGAACCAGGCGTCGGCCGGCAGCGGCTCGGTCTGGAAGACGTCGAGCACCGCCTGCGCCGGCTGGTCGCGGTCGAGGCCGGCGCGCAGGGCGTCTTCGTCGACCAGCCCGCCGCGGCCGATGTTGATCAGGATCGCGCCCGGCTTCATCGCCGCGAAGAACGCGGCGTCGGCCAGGTCGCGGGTCTCCTCGTTCAGGGCGCAGGCCAGCACCACGACGTCGGCCTGGGGCAGGGTGCGCGGCAGGTCGGCGAGCGTGCTGACCGCGTCGGCCAGCCCTTCCGGATCGGGTGAGCGGCGCACCGCCTCGACCTGGGCGCCGAACGCCTTGGCGCGCTGGGCGATCTCGCGGCCGATGTTGCCGAAGCCGACGATCAGCCAGCGGGTCTGGCCGACCTCGCGGAAGCTGACGGGCGTCCACTCGTGCGCGGCCTGGTGGGCGGCCTGCTGCGCGATCGGGTGCAGCAGGCTGAGCGCGTGGATGGTCACGTACTCGGCGATGGCCGGGGCCTGGGCGCTGGAGTTGGTGACCGTCAGGCCCTCGCGCGCCAGCGGCTTGAACATCGGGTTGTCGAGGCCGGCGAAGGCGGTTTGCACCCAGCGCGCGTCCGGCGAGGCCGCCAGCCGCGGGAAGTAGTCGCCGCCGCGCTTGCCGAACGCATCGAGGCTGAGCCACCAGATGTCGGGTTTGAGATTGGCGGCGTCGAACGGCGCGCCGCGCAGGGTCAGGCCGCCGTCGGGCTCCAGCACCACGACGTCGAGATCGGGGGCCAGGGCGGCTAGGCGGCCGGCGATACGCTCGTAGGGCGCGCGGAGGAGCAGGGCTTGCATGCCCGAACTCTAGCTTGACCTCCGGATCCGGCAATCCTCGACATTTGACAGCATATTGTCGAAATGACAGGCTGCTGTCATGGAAGCTTCCGCCGACGCCGTGCTGCGCTTGGTCGAGGCCGTGGGAACCGCGGCCGACCGCTTCGCCGAAGTTGAGGACCGCATGTTCTCCGACACCGGCATGACGGGCGCGCGGATGCGGGTGGCGAGCGTGCTGGCCGCGCCGGGAGCCGCCCGCACGGTGCCGCAGGTCGCCCGCACCCTCGGCCTCAGCCGCCAAGCGGTGCAGCGGGTCGCCGACGACCTCGCCGGACGGGGGCTGGCCGAGTGGCGAGAGAACCCCGAGCACCGTCGCGCCCACCTTCTGCAGCTTACGGCCGAGGGGCGGTCCGCCTATGGCGAGGCTTTGCAGCGCAAGGCGTTGTGGGCCCAGGGGCTGGCCGAAGGACTGACCCCCGCCTGGCTGGCGGTGGCGACCGAGCTGCTGGGGCTGATGAGCCGCCGCGCTGGGCCCAAAACGCGATAGTTGACTTAGTCAACTATATGGATTTTCCTGCCCGAACAGGAGATTCCATGCTGCCGCGAGACCCCGTCGCCGCCGTCCGGCGCTTCAACCGCTTCTACACCCGCCGCATCGGCGCGCTGGACGAAGCGCACCTCGGATCGCCCTACACGCTCGCCGAAATGCGGGTGCTCTACGAGGTCGCGCAGGCCCCGGACGGGATCACGCCGAAGCTGCTGGCGACGCGCACGGGGATGGACAACGGCTATCTCAGCCGGGTGCTCAAGCGCTTCGAACGCGAAGCCCTGCTGACCCGCCAGACCTCGGAAAGCGACCGGCGCAGCGTCTCGGTATGGCTGACGTCGGAGGGCATCCACGCCTACAATCGCTGGCTTGGCTCGGCCCAGGGCGCGGTCGAGGGAATGCTGGGCGCGCTGACCACCGTCCAGAAGACCAAGCTCACCAAGGCCATGGCCGAGATCGAGCACCTGCTCGAGGAGCCGGTCGCCGGGAAGATCGTGCTGCGCGGCCACCGGCCCGGCGACATTGGCTGGGTGACCCATCGCCACGGAACGCTCTATGCGCGCGAGTACGGCTGGGACGAGCGGTTCGAGGCGCTGGTCGCGCAGATCGCCGCCGACTTCGTGAACAACTTCGACCCGGCTCGCGAGCGCTGCTGGATCGCCGAGCGGGACGGCGAGATCCTCGGCTCGATCTTCCTGGTCAAGGGCGAGCGGCCGGGCCAGGCCAAGCTGCGGCTGCTGCTGATCGAGCCGGCGGCGCGGGGCCTTGGCCTGGGCAAGCGGCTGGTTGGCGAGTGCGTCGCCTTCGCGCGCAAGGCCGGCTATGACGAGATCACGCTCTGGACCCAGAGCATCCTCGGCGCCGCCCGCGCGGTCTATGCCGCGGCCGGGTTCGAACTGGTCGAGAGCCGACCCGACGGCGCCTTCGCCAAGGGCCTGATCAGCGAGACCTGGGTGCTGAAGCTGTAGGGCGCGCTGCGGCGGGGTGACAACGCTCACGGCCGCCCTAGAGTGCGCGCCATGCGCAAACCCAACTTCATCGTGATCATGGCCGACGACCTCGGCTACGGCGACCTCGGCTGCGACGGCGGCAAGGTCATCCGCACTCCGCACCTGGACCGCATGGCGTCCGAGGGCGTGCGGCTGACCGACTTCTACGCCTCGGCCAATGTCTGCACGCCCTCGCGCGCCGGCCTAATGACCGGGCAGTACGCGATCCGCAACGGACTGGCGCACGAGGTCATCCAGCCGGCCGACACGACCGGCCTGCCGCCGGACGCCCTGACCATCCCCAAGGCGCTAGGCGAGGACTACGCCAGCGCCCTGATCGGCAAGTGGCACCTGGGCCACGTGGCGCCGCACTGGCCGCCGATGGTCTACGGGTTCGATCGGTTCTACGGCCTGCCCTACAGCCACGACATGAAGCCGCTGGCGCTCTACGACAGCGCCACCTCACCGATGACCGAGAGCCGGGCCGACTTCTCGAAGCTGACTCAGTGGTTCTTCGAGCAGACCATCGCCTTCGCCGAGCAAAACCGCGAGCAGCCGTTCTTCGTGCTGCTGGCGCTGACCGCGCCGCACATCCCGCTGAAGCCCAATCCCGACGACCTGACCGGCTCGCCCGGCGGCGCCTATGGCGAGGTGGTCGAGGAGATCGACCTCAACGTCGGGCGACTGCTGGAGAAGCTGAAGGCGCTGGGCCTCGACGAGGACACCATGGTGGTCTTCACGTCCGACAACGGGCCGTGGTTCGAGGGCTCGTCAGGGCCGTTCCGCGACCGCAAGGGCGGCTCGGCCTGGGACGGCGGGTTCCGGGTGCCGTTCATCGCCCGCCAGCCGGGCACGCTGCCGGCGGGGGCCGTCAGCAACGCGCTGGCTAGCAATCTCGATCTACTGCCGACGCTGAACGCCATGGCCGGCCGGCCGCCGGTCGCCGACCGTGAGCTGGACGGCGCCGATCTGTCGGCCGTGCTGAAGGACGGCGCGGCCTCGCCGCACGACGAGATCGTGCTGTTCGACAACGCCAAGGTCGCGGCCGTGCGCACGCCGCGCTGGAAGTACGTGGCGCGGTCCTACTACCGGACCTACGACATCCCGCTGGACGGCTATCCGCTGCTGTTCGACATGGATGTCGACCCCGGCGAGAACTACAGCGTGGCGCGCAATTTCCCCGACGCCGCGGCGGACATGCGCGCGCGGCTGGAGGCGGCCAGGGCCAAGTACGAACCGATGGCGGATGCGTTTCCGCCGCACGTGGCACCGGCCTCGGCGGCCGACCACCCGGACTGACGGATCAGTCTATTTGCGGCGTTGCTTGCGCGCGGCGTAGCGGGCGTCGCGCGCGGCCTTTTGGGCGACGCGCAGCTCCAGCTCGGCGGTCTCGGCGTTGAACGCGTCGATCTCGCGCTTGAGCGAATCCTGCTCGGCCTGGACCCGACGGCGTTCAGTGCGCTCGACCTCGCGCTTGGCGCGAAGCTCGGCCAGTTCGTTGGCTTTGATGGTGGCGCGGTCGGTGCCCGCTTCGGCCGTGACGGTGGGTTTCACCTTCATCTTGGCCAGGAGAGCCTTTTTGGCTTCGAGGGACGCCGAGGCGCGATCTTGGAAAGTGCTGTTCTTAAGATAACTCATGCGGGCGTTCCCATCTCGCATATCGCCACAAAATGCAATCGGGAGATGGTGCGTTTGTTCGCCGCGGCGCGTCCGTGTGGCGTCCTTGCACGTACCTCTGACAGGCGCGCGGCCGCGCCGGCCTCGGGAGCATCGCCATGCAGACGATTTCGCGCAGAACCCTTGTGGCGACGGGCGTTGCGCTGCTTGGCGCGCCCCGCGCCGCGGCGGCGGACAAGCTCGCCTTCGCCGTGTTTCGGAACGGGGTTCGGGTCGGCGAACACGAAATGAGTTTTTCCGGCCCGGCCGAAGATGTCGCGGTCCGCACCGAGGTGTCGCTGCTGGTCAAGCTGGGCCCGGTCCCGGTCTATCGCTACACGCACAGGGCGGTCGAGCGCTGGCGCGGCGGGCGATTTGCGAGCCTGGAGACCACGACCAACGGCAACGGCAAGCTGCAGCGGGTCGAGGCGCGGCGCGACGCCGACGCGGTGGTGATCGAAGGCGCGGGCGGGCGGGTCCGGGCGGCGGCCGACGCGGCGCCCCTGACCCACTGGAAGTCGGAAGTCCTGGGCGGTCCGCTGTTCAACCCGCAGGAGGGCAAGCTGCTGCGGCTGACGGCGCGGCGCGTCGGCGCCGAACAGGTCAAGCTGGCCAGCGGCAAGCTCATTGCCGCGACCCGCTGGAGCCTGCGCGGCGAGAGCCAGATCGACGACTGGTACGATCAGGGCGGCGCCTGGGCCGCCCTGCGTGGCCGTCTTCCGGACGGCTCGACGATGGAGTACCGCCGGCTCTAGAGCGCGGCGAGCACCGCGTCGCCCATCTGCACGGTCGAGAGCGCGCCGCCCAGGTCGCGAGTGCGGGCGCCGCCTTCGAGCGCCTTGACCACTGCGGCGTAGAGCTTGTCGGCGGCCTCGGCGCGGTCGAGCGACCAGCGCAGCGCCATCTCCAGCGACAGGATCGCCGCCAGCGGGTTGGCCAGGTTCTGGCCGGCGATGTCGGGCGCCGAGCCGTGGATCGGCTCGTAGAGGCCCGGCTTGCCGGCGGCGCCGAGCGCGGCCGAGGGCAGCATGCCGAGCGAGCCGGTCAACTGGGCGGCGGCGTCCGAGAGGATGTCGCCGAACAGGTTGTCGGTGACCATGACGTCGAACTGCTTGGGATTCTTGACGATCTGCATGGCCGCGTTGTCGGCCAGGATGTGCTCGAGCTCGACGTCGGCGTACTCGCGCTTGTGCAGGTCGCTGACGACTTCGCGCCACAGCAGGCCCGAGTCCATGACGTTGGACTTCTCGGCCGAGTGGACCTTGTTGCGGCGGCCGCGGGCCAGCTCGAAGGCGACGCGGGCGACGCGCTCGATCTCGGCGGTGGTGTAGACCTGTGTGTCGACGGCGCGCTTGCCGCCTTCCGGCAGCTCCTCGATGAAGCGCGGGCTGCCGAAGTAGATGCCGCCGGTCAGCTCGCGGACGATCATGAAGTCGAGGCCCTCGACGATCTCGCGCTTGAGGCTGGAGGCGTCGGCCAGGGCGTTGAAGCACAGCGCCGGGCGCAGGTTGGCGAACACTTCCATGCCGGCGCGCAGGTTCAGCAGGCCCGCTTCCGGACGCTTGTCGCGTGGGGCGCCGGCCCACTTCGGACCGCCGACCGCGCCCATCAGCACGGCCTTGGCGGCCTTGGCGGCGGCCAGGGTCTCGTCGGTCAGCGGGAGGCCGTGGGCGTCGTAGCTGGCGCCGCCGAACAGCCGCTCCTCGATGGCGAGGTCCGGGGTCAGGGCCTCGGCCACGCGGCGGACCTGCGCGGTCACTTCCGGGCCGATGCCGTCGCCGGGCAGGAGGAGCAGGTCGGTCATGTGGGAACCCCCGTAAAAGTCAGGCGCCTAGAGCTGGCGTTCGGAGGCGATCTCGTAGGCGAAGAGCCGGCGATCGGAAACCCCGAAGGCGGGCCAGTGGCTGCGCCAGGTGGCCATGTGCGGCGTTTTGAAGTGGGCGTCGAGCGCGGCCTGGTCGCGCCAGGCCTCGAACACTCGGATCAGGCCGGGATCGAGCACGTCCTCGGCGTAGGAATATTCGAGGCAGCCGTCCTCGGCGCGGCTGGCGTCCAGCATGGCGCGCATGTGCGGCCGGAAGGCGTTGAGGACCTCCGGCGGCACCCGCACCGTGCCGGCGATGATCAGGCTCACGCCCGCTCCAGCCAGGGCTGGCTGATGGCGCGCTTGCCTTCGAAGACGTCGATCGACGGCGCGGCCTGCAGGGTCTCGCCGATGGCGTCGAGGCCGTTGAGCATCTTGTCCTTGCGGGACGGGTCGATCTGGAAGCTGAAGGTCTTGCCGGACGGCGAGACCACGGTCTGGGTTTCGAGGTCGACGGTGACCATGTGGTTGCCGCCCTTGGCCTCTTCCATAAGGTCCTGAACTTCCTCGGGTTTCAGGACCACCGGCAGGAGACCGTTCTGGAAGCAGTTGTTATAGAAAATGTCCGCGAAGCTGGTCGAGATCACGCAGTCGATCCCGAAATCCATCAGCGCCCAGGGCGCGTGCTCGCGCGATGAGCCGCAGCCGAAATTGTCGCCGGCGACCAGCACGCCCGCGCCCTTGTACTCGGGGCGGTTCAGAACGAAGTCGCTCTTTTCCTTGCCGTCTTCGTCGAAGCGGAAGTCGTAGAACAGCCCGCGGCCCAGGCCCTCGCGCTCCACGGTCTTGAGGAACTGCTTGGGGATGATCTGGTCGGTGTCGATGTTCGCCAGCGGCAGCGGGGCGATCTTGGCGTCGAGACGGGTAAAGGCTTGCATGGCGTGGTCTTAGCAGAGGTTCAGGTCAGGTCGAGGGCCGCGCGCCCTGGGAGATGAGCAGGGTGGGGGCGGACGCAACCCCTGATCGTATCGTGCAGACGCGGGTGCCGGGCTTTCGGCCGGTTTTCACTTCGGAAACGTCGAAACCTGCCGAAGCGATGCGGGCCTGGGCGGCGTCGATGTCGGCGACTTGCCAGGCAAGGCCTCCGAAGCTGTCGGAGCCTTCGGAATCCTGCCGATCGAGGCGCGAGGCGAACTCCACGACGCTATCGGCGCAGCGGAAGAATAGCTGCCGAACCTTCCAATCGGGATTGGAGCGGTCGAGGCGCAGGTCGAGGCCGAGCTTGGCGCCGTAGACCGCCAGCGCCCGGTCGGGGTTCGGGGTGTAGATCACCACGTGGTCGAGCTGGGCGATCGGCGCCTCGCCGGTCGGCTCCGACAGCGGCCAGGCGACGCCGTCGCGCGGCGGCGCGGTGAGCAGGATGTTGATCCCGCCGATGGCGGCGGCGTCGAGGGCGCTGGTCGTCCAGTAGCGCTTGCGGCCGTCCTCATGCGTCGAGCGTGTCGAATGCGGCGTGGAGCCCGGGATGCCCCGGCGGCCCAGCAGGGTCTGGGCGGCCTCGATGTCGGGGGTGGTGAAGGCGATCGCCCAGATGCCCTCGCCGTGGGCGTCGAGATGGGCGCGGATGGTGTCGCCGAACGCGCCCTCGCCGTCGGGCGCGATAACGTCGAGCGCCATGTTCGGCAGCTGGAACCAGGCGTGCCGCGCGCCGCCGTCGCCGCCGACCCAGTTGGGGGCGAGGCCGAGCAGGCGGCTGTAGCCGTCGATGGCGGCGGGCAGGTCGCGCACCACCAGGGCGATGTGGTCGAGTCCTGAGATCACGGGGTCGTCGTCCAGTAGGTTGGGGCTTCGAGCTCGGGCTCGTCGGCGTCGAGCAGCAGCCTCAGCGAGGCGATGACGAAGGCGAGGCCATAGACGAGCAGCAGGGCCAGGCCCGTGGCGGCGAAACCGACCCGCCAGCTACGCTGCACGGCCGGATCGACGAGCTGGCGGCCGCCGGCCTTGAGCCCGAGCACCTTGCCGTTCAGCAACTCGACCTCAAGCTTGGCGCCGGGCTGCAGCCGCAGCAGCGGGACCGGGCTCCCGCAGTTGCGATCGATGCGGCAGGGCAGGATCAGCGGGCTGGCGGTGGTGACGAGGTTGATCCCGAAGCTGCGGCCAAAGGCGCCCACCTTGTCGATGTGCTCGAGCTGGCCGGCGACGGTGCGGCTAGGCCCGAGATCGGCGCGCAGGCCCGAGCCCATCAGCCAGATCCCGGCGACCAAGATCGGCGCGCACAGGGCGACCATCGCCGCCTCGACCGGCTTGTCGAAGCGGTCGCGGTCTTCGAAGGACGCGAGGTTCTGACGCATGCGGAAGACCACCGCCAGCAGTCCGACGACGACGATGTAGCCGCCGATCAGCATCAGCGGCCCGACCTGGCCGGGCCCGCGGCCGAAAATCCCGCCCTCGCCCATGAAGGCGGCGGCCATGGCGCCGAGACCGGCGCAGAGGATGGGAAGCCCCCACCAGATCAGAAAGCTGGTGCGGGCGCTCATCATCACATGAAATCCCTGACGTCGGCGATGTGGCCGGCGATGGCGGCGGCCGCGGCCATCGCCGGGCTCATCAGGTGGGTCCGTCCGCCGCGGCCCTGGCGGCCCTCGAAGTTGCGGTTCGAGGTCGAGGCGCAGCGCTGGCCCGGGGTGAGGCGATCAGGGTTCATGCCCAGGCACATCGAGCAGCCCGGCTCGCGCCAGTCGAAGCCGGCGGCCTTGAAGATGGCGTCCAGGCCTTCTTCCTCCGCCTGTTCCTTCACCAGGCCCGAGCCCGGCACGACCATGGCCCGCACGTGCTCGGCGACCATCTTGCCGTGAACGAAGGCGTGCTGGACGACCTTGGCCGCCTCGCGCAGATCCTCGATGCGGCTGTTGGTGCAGGAGCCGATGAACACCACGTCGATCTTGGCGTCCTGGATCGGCTGGCCGGCGGTCAGGCCCATGTATTCGAGGGCCCGAGCGGCCGAGGCGCGCTTGTCGGGGGTGGCGAAGCTGCCGGGATCGGGCGCCACGTCGGTGACGGCGATGACGTCCTCAGGCGAAGTGCCCCAGGTGACCAGCGGGGCGATCGTGTTCCCGTCGATCACCACCTCGCGGTCGAACACCGCGTCCGCGTCGGTGAACAGCGTCTTCCAATAGCCGAGCGCCATTTCCCAGGCCCCGCCCTTGGGGGCGGCCGGGCGGCCCTGCATGTAGTCGAAGGTCGTCTGGTCCGGCGCGACCAGGCCGGCGCGGGCGCCGCCCTCGATGGTCAGGTTGCACAGAGTCATGCGGCCTTCCATCGACAGGGCGCGGATCGCCTCGCCGGCGTATTCGATGACGTAGCCGGTGCCGCCGGCGGTGCCGATCTCGCCGATGATCGCCAGGGCGATGTCCTTGGCTCCGACGCCGGGCGCCAGGGTCCCGTCGACGGTGACGCGCAGGTTCTTCGCCTTCTTCTGGCGAAGGGTCTGGGTGGCCAGCACATGCTCGACTTCCGAGGTGCCGATGCCGTGCGCCAGGGCGCCGAACGCGCCGTGGGTCGAGGTGTGGCTGTCGCCGCAGACGATGGTCATACCCGGCTGGGTGCGGCCCTGCTCGGGACCGACGACGTGGACGATCCCGTTGCGGATGTCGCCCATCGGGAAGAACTCGATGCCGTTGTCCTTGACGTTGCGCTCGAGCGTCTGGAGCTGCAGGCGCGCTTCGTCGTCGGCCACGGCGGCGACGCCCTTGGCCTGGCCCTCGGTCGGGATGTTGTGGTCGGCGACTGCAAGCGTGCGGTCCGGACGGCGTACCGGCCTGTGGTTGGCGCGAAGGCCCGCGAAGGCCTGCGGGGTCGTGACCTCGTGGATGAGGTGCAGGTCGATATAGAGGATCGTCTCGCCGTCTTGTTCCTCGACGACGTGGGCGTCCCAGATTTTATCGTAAAGCGTCTTTCCAACCATGGCCGGCATCTAGACCCTTTCCGGTTCGGGTGGAAACACCTGAGCCGGAGAAAAGACGGACTTTCCGTAGGTGTTTCGAGCGCGCCGGCCGCGGCGACCGGCGCCGGCTTGCCGGAATGGAAAGCCGCATGCCGACCGATGTTTGCTGAATTTTGCAGATCGGCTATTCATTCGTGCATGGCGAACGCCGATTGGGACTTGTTTCAGAGCCTGCATGCCGTGCTTCAGGCCGGCAGTCTGTCGGCGGCGGCCAAAGCGCGTGGGCTGACCCAGCCGACCCTGGGCCGCCATATCGAGGCGCTGGAGCAGAAGCTCGGCGCGCCGCTGTTCCTGCGTTCGCCCCGCGGCCTCACGCCCACCGACCTCGCCCGCCAGCTGGAAAGTCATCTGGCCGAGATGCACGCGGCGGCCGCGGCGGCGCTGCGCGACGCGTCCGGCGCCGCCGACGAGCTGAAGGGCGCGATCCGCATCACCGCCAGCCAGATCATGGGCGCCGAGGTGCTGCCCGCGATCCTCGGCTCGTTCCGCCGCGAGCATCCGGAGATCGACATCGAGCTGGTGCTGTCCAACCGCGCCGAGGATCTGTCGCGGCGCGACGCCGACATCGCCGTGCGCATGGTGCGCCCGACCCAAGGGGCGCTGGTCGCCCGCAAGGTCGGCGCCATCGGGGTCGGGTTCTATGCCTCGCCCGACTACATCGAATGCTTCGGCGCGCCGCAGACCCTGGAGGAGCTGACCGGACACACCGTGGTCGGGTTCGACCGCGAGACCCCGGCGCTGCAGGCCCTGGCCGACCTGGAGCTGCCCTGGGAGGTCAGCCGCGAGCTGTTCGCCTTCCGCTCCGACAACGACCTGGCCCAGATCGCCGCGATCCGGGCCGGGGTCGGGGTCGGCGCCTGCCAGCACCAGATCGCCCGCCGCTACGGGCTGACCCCGCTGCTCTCCAACGCCTTCGGCTTCGAGCTCGAGGTGTGGATCGCCATGCACGAGAACCTGCGCGGCCACCGGCGCATGCGGCTGATGTTCGACCACCTCGTCGCCGGCTTCCAGGCGTTCATCGCCGAGGGGCGCAAGACGTAAGCGCTCATCCCGGCGTAAGCAGCCCTTGGAGGCCGGCGAGATCGAGTTGGCCGGCGGCCTCGATCAGCCGGCGCCGTTCCTGAGCATCGCCGACCTGTCCGAGCTTGGGGACGCTGAGAACGAGGATCCGCGCCCTGGTGGCGGCTCCCGTTCCGGGCGTAAGGCTGGGATTGACCCGGACAATGGACTTGGCGCTGGGGTGACGGCATCGATTGGCGAGGTCCGTGGCTGGACCCGTGTTGGTCTCGCAGTAGGGCGCGGCCTTCTGCGCGGCGGTCAACTGCGCGACAGCGGCCTGCAGGTCCGTCGCAAGCTGCGGCGCGCCGTCGGCGCGGAAGGCTTCGATGCTGGTGGCGACATAGTCGCCGATGCTGACGGGCTGATAGGCCGGCAGGCCCGGCGGCGTGATCACCGTGTAGTCGCGGCCGGATCGAACAAAGGTCAGCACGCCGTCGCGCTCCTGCCGCTGGGCGGGGAGGGTGAAATAGCCGGCGGCGCTGCGATGGCCGAACGCCTGCTCCAGCTTGTTGATCGCGAAGATCAGCGCCGGGCCTTCGCCCTCGCCAGGGTAGCGGCCTTTGGCGTCGGGGGTGGATTTGGCCACGTTGATCCGGCGCGACTGCACCGAGCCGACAACCATGTCCGGCTCGCCGACGCGACTGGAAACGGGCCGGTTCAGGACGACGCTGGTGTGGAGCGCAAATCCGCGCGGGTCGGCCAGGGCGGGCGTGGCCAGAAGGGCGTCGCGCAGCTTGACGCCTTTTCCCTGCAGCGCCGTGCGGTCCGCCGCGGCCGCGGTGGGCTGGGAGCGGTTGTAGCTGAAGTCGATTTGGCCTGGCGCGGCGGCCGACGTCGCGTCCTGCTGGGGTTGGGCGGCGTCGACAGGGCGCGGAAGCAGCGTCGCGGCGATCAGGAGGAGGGCTTTGTGGGGCATGGCGGGTCCTTGTGACCCAGCCTCGGTGCGCCGACCGACGTCGCCGCGCGATGGGGGTGCGTCCAAGCTCGATCCAGGCGCGATCAACGGCGACGGCCCAGCGCGGCCGTCGAGTCGACCTTCACCGCGCGCAGATCGGACTTGGTCGTTGCGGCGTGGAGTCCGTGCGCCGCCGGGAACAAGCCCGCTCGTGAGACCGAAACGCAAAAGGACAATCTCGTGTATCGAACTTTCAAGCATCCTGGCGGCCTGTTCGCCGGCCTCGCCCTGGCCAGCTGCCTGCTGGCCGCCCAACCGGCCGCCGCCGCGCCTGTGACCACGCTGTCCGAGGCCACGGCCCAGGCGTTTCCGGTGATCAGCGCCGCCAGCGTGACGGGCCCGCAGCGCTTCGGCGACGGCGTGACCTATACGGCGACCACCCTGGCCGGCGCCCCGATGAGTTCGCGCTTCGGCTCGACGCGCTCGTTCACCTTCCCCAGCGCGGGGACGAGCACGAACTGGGGCGGCGCCGAGCCCTACGCCGCCTTCGGTCTGACCGACGGGGTCATGAACTTCACCTTCGACGCGCCGGTCGCCGGCGTGCTGGCCGAGTTCGTCTGGTCGAACGCGCTGGATAAGACCCTCACGATGAGCGCCTACGGCGCCTCCGGCCAACTGCTGGAGCGCCTGTCGTTCAGCGCGACCGACCCCGCCTACAGCAAAGGTTTCTACGGCTTCGAGCGGGCGACCAACGAGATCAGCCGGTTCGAGATCCAGGGCTACTACTTCGGGGCCCGCAACCTCTCGACCTTCACCGCTGACGCCGCCGCTGCGGTTCCGGAACCGGCTACCTGGGCGATGATGATCGTCGGCTTCGGCCTCGCCGGCTCGGCGTTGCGCCGGCGTCGCGCCGACGGTGCGCTCGCCGTCTGAAGCGTGCTCGCCACGGACCTCTCCAATCCCCTGGAGAGCGTCCTTGGCGAGAAGGCGAGGTCAAACACGTGAAGGTTGGCTAAGGTCCCGGATGATGGGGAATTCAAGCGCTGGGGCGCGATCGGAGTCGGCGCGGACGGCCCTGCGGGCCTCAATCGCCCTTTGGACTTTCGGCTTCACCATGGTCGCCGCGTTGACCGTGCTCGCGGGCCGTGGGCCGCTGTGGGTCCAGGTTCTGCTGCAGGCCGGCTTCTGGGCGACGGCGATCGCGCTGGCGATGGGGCTGCATGCGGTCTGGCGTCGGCTGCAGGCCAAGCCGCCCATGCTGCGGTGGTCGCTGATGGGCCTAGCGTGCCTGGCCGTCGGCGTGGTCGAGACCACCGTCGATCTGCTGGTGATGGAGTGGCTGGCCCAGACCGTTTTCCCGGAATGGCGAAGCTGGACGGCGATCGACGTGCCGCGCTTCGCCTCGGTGGGCATCCTCTACAGCTGGACCTTCGGCCTGAATGTCGCGCTGTTCTGGGTCCTCAGCGCCAACGACGAGGCGCGGCGGCAAGCCCTGCGCGCGGCCGACGCCGAGGCCGCGACCCAGGCGGCGCAGCTGACTTTGCTGCGCCTGCAGCTGAACCCGCACTTCCTGTTCAACACCTTGAACGCGATCTCCGGCCTCATGCTGGAGAACGACATCGAGAGCGCCGACCGCATGCTGACCCGGCTGTCCGAATTCCTGCGGGCTTCGCTGGACATCGACCCCGCGGCGCTCACCTTGCTGGGCGATGAGCTGAACACCGCCGAGGCCTATCTGCAGATCGAGGCGGTCCGCTTCGAGGGCCGGCTGAACGTGGCCTACGACTGCCCCGACGGGTTGCGTACGGCTCTGGTCCCGGGGTTCATTCTGCAGCCGCTGGTCGAGAACGCCATCAAGCACGCCGTCGCTCCGGCCCTGCGGCCGATCCAGCTGACCATCTCCGCGCGTGCGGACGGGGAGGACTTGGTGCTGACCGTGTCCGACGACGGCGGGGCGGCGCTCAAAGCCCCGAGCCCCCCGGGCGAAGGGGTCGGGCTGCGCAACGTCGAGACGCGCCTGGCCGTACTCTACGGTGAGGGCGGGCGCCTGGTCGCCCGGCGGCTAAAGGGCGGGTTCCAGGCGGAGCTGACTCTGCCGCTGTCGGACGCCGACGGCGTCCTGGCGTTCGGCGGGGGGCTGGGCCGATGAGCCTTCGGACGATCCTCGTGGACGACGAACCGGTGGCGCTGCGCCGTCTGGTGCAGGCTCTGCGCGGGGCGCCGGGGGTCGAACTGGTCGGCACGGCGGGCGATGGCCTGCGCGCCCGCCAGCTGATCGCCGAGTTGAAGCCCGACCTGGTCATCCTGGACATCGAGATGCCTGGCTGCAGCGGCCTGGAGCTGGCCGCGCAGCTTGAGGGCGGCCTGGAGATCGTGTTCCTGACGGCGTTCGGCCAGTACGCCCCGAAGGCCTTCGAGGTGGAGGCGGCCGACTACCTGCTGAAACCGGTGACCCCCGAGCGCCTGGTCCAGGCCGTTCAGCGCGTTCAGCGCCGGCTGCAGCTGAAGGCGAGCGCCGGCGGCGCGCGTCCTGCGCCCATGCGGGACGACGGAGTGCGGGACGACGATGGACGGCCGAACCTGATCTGGGTTCCGGTCAAGGGCGGCGAAGCCAAGCTCCGGGCCGAGGACATCATCTGGATCGAGGGCGCCGGCGACTATGTGGTCGTGCACACCCCAACCCGCAGCCACCTCGTCCGGGCGACCATGGCCGGCTTGGAGAAGACCTTCAGCCCGGCCCGGCTGCGGCGGGTGCATCGCTCGGCGCTGGTCAACATCGCCATGGTCGAGCAGATCCGCCGGCCGGGCCGCGGCGTGCTCACCCTGGTCCTGCGCGACGACATCGAGGTGGCGGTCGGGCCCAGCTACGCCGGCAGCGTGATGGCGGCGCTCAAGCCCGGCGGCTGACCTTCCCGCCGACGAGTGATATCGACGCCGGAGCCACCTGTTGCAGGAGTTCGGCATGGCCGCGCGCATTCACATCGTCGGGGCCTCGTCGTCGGGTACGACCACCCTGGGCGCGGCGCTGGCGGAGCGGTTGGCGGCCCCGCACCTCGACACCGACAGCTACTTCTGGGAGGCGACCGACCCGCCGTTCACCACCAAGCGGCCCGAGGCGCAGCGGGTGGCGCTGATGGAGACGGCGTTGGCGGATGCGCCGTCGTGGGTGATCTCCGGCTCGTTGATCGGCTGGGGCGACGTGTTCACGCCGCGCTTCGACCTCGTGGTCTTCCTGCATGTGCCGCAGGAGGTGCGGATGGGTCGGCTGATGGCGCGTGAGCGCGAGCGCTACGGCGCGGCGATCGAGCCGGGCGGGGCGATGCACGCCGCACACCTGGAATTCCTGGCCTGGGCGCAGGCCTACGAGACGCCTGGCTTCCCCGGCCGCAGCCTGGCGCGGCATCGGGCCTGGCTGGCGGGCCTGACCTGCCCGGTGGTCGAGATCGTCGGCACGCCGAGCCTGGAAGAGAGCATGGCGCGGGTGCTGGCGGCGGGGTAGGCGGTGGGCCAAGAGGTCCCTCTCCCCGAGGGGAGAGGAAAGGTGGCTTAGGTGCTCCCCCGCTGGGGGAGCTGGCGGCCGCAGGCCGACTGAGGGGGACTTTGACGCTCTGGCTTGAGAGAAGTCCCCCTCCGTCTCGGCGCCGCGCGCCGATCCACCTCCCCCAAGAGGGGAGGATCTGGGTGGGCCGCCTCTAGTGGGCTAGCAGCCGCGGCAGCTGCGTCATGGCGGTGAAGATCTCGGCGCCGGCTTCGGCGAGGTCGCGGGCGCCCTCGGGCGCGTAGCCCAGCACGCGCATGCCGGCGGCCTTGGCCGCCTGGACGCCGGCCAGCGAGTCCTCGACCACCACGCAGCGGGCCGGATCGGCGCCGAGGGCCTTGGCGGCGTGGAGGAACAGGCCGGGGTCGGGCTTCCAGGCGCCGACCTCGTAGGCGCTGAAGATCCGGCCCTGGAAGCGGTCCACAAGGCCGGTCAGCCGCAGGGTCTGGTCGAGCTTGGCCAGCGGGCCGTTCGAGGCGACGCACATAGGCATGGCGATGGCGTCGAGGGCGGCGTGCACGCCCTCGACGGCGCGCAGGTCGCGCTCGAAGGCGGCGGCGGTGGCGGCGCGGACGTCGGCGATGAAGCCGGGCGAGACCGACGCACCGGCGCGGCGTTCGATCTCGGCCACGCAGTCGGCGATCTTCAGGCCGCGGAACACCGCTAGCGCCTCGGCCGCGTCCATCCGCGCGCCGGCGGCGGTGGCCGCCTGCGCCATCACCGTCAGGGCGATCTCCTCGCTGTCGACCAGCACGCCGTCGGAGTCGAAGATGACCAGGTCGACCACGGCCTAGCCGCGCGCGACGTGCATCATGTTCGAGCCGCCGCTGGCGACCAGCCGGCCGTCGGCGGTCCAGACCCGGGCCTGGCCGTGGATCAGGCCGGCTGTCGCCGTGTCGGCGTGCGCGTCGACCAGCAGCCAGTCGGCCGCGCCGGCCCCCTGGTGAAACCAGACAGTGACGTCGAGGCTGGGGGCCACGTAGTCGGGCCGGTCGGCGAGGCCTCGGTGGTGGGTCGGCCAGAGCAGGGTGTCGATCAGGATCAGCGGCCGGCAGGCGTCGAGGAAGGCGTCGCCGGGCTCATAGCCGACGAAGCTGTACCATTCGCGCAGCAGGGCCGGGCCCGGCGGGCGCGGCTGGTCCCAGGGGATGAAGTTCAGCGGCTTGGAATCGATGTTGTTCCAGAAGCCGTTCACCTGGTCCTTGCCGACGTGCTCGGCGATGGTCTTCAGGCCGTCGGGGCCGGCGACCTCGGGCATCACCGCCTGAGCGGTGAGCGGGCCGGCGTCCTTGCTCGTGGTCCAGACCTGGGCCTGCAGGAAGGTCTTGCCGTCCTGGACCAGGGCGACGTTGAGCAGCCAGGCGTTGCGGCCGGTCTTCACCGGCGTGACCTGGGCCTCGACCGGGGCGAACTTGGCGACCGACAGGTACTGGACCGAGATGGTCGCCGGGCGGTGACCCTCGGGGACCACGGCGCCGGCCGCGCGCAGGGCCACCGAGGAGACGTAGCCGCCGTTCGGGCCCCAGATGTTCCAGTCGCTGTGCAGGTCGGCCCGCAGGACCTCCCCGTCGCGGACCACCGCGGTGTCGAGTTGAAGCGCGCCCATCTGCATTTCCCCCTCTGCAATCTGGCGGGGCAGATAATCCAAGCTTCGCCATTGGCGGTAGTGCCGCGCGAGCACACCGCCGATCAATCGCGCGAGGCGGGCGGTGGGCGGTCGATTGCGGCGCCGGGTTCGCGGTAGAGAGCGCGCAGGAGGCCTGACCCATGCTGACCGGCGGATGTCTTTGCGGCGAGGTGCGCTATGCGGCGCAGGGCGAGCCGATCAACGTGCGTGTCTGCCATTGCCGGCTGTGCCAGCGGGCGATCGGAGCGGCGTTCAACGCCCGCGCGCTCTATGCGGTCGAGGCGGTGAGCCTGAGCGGACCGGTCGGGACGGCGCACTCCTCCGAGGGGTTGAAGCGCGGCTTCTGCACCCGCTGCGGGACGACGATCTTCTCCAAGCGCGAGGCGCTGGGGATCATGGGCCTGACCAGCGGCAGCATGGACGATCCGAGCGGCTTTGCGCCGACCGACCACATCTGGGTGTCGAGCAAGCAGCCTTGGCTGAAGCTGGACGACGGCCTGCCGCAGCATGCGGAAGGGCCGCCGGCCTGACCTGAGCCTAGTGCGCGTCGTCCCAGTTGGCGGCGGCGCGGGCCTCGACGACCAGCGGCACCGACAGGGCGACGGCGGGTTCGGCGGCGCGCTCCATGATCTTGCGGACCACGGCGATGGCCGCTTCGGCTTCGGCCTCCGGGGCCTCGAAGACCAGTTCGTCGTGCACCTGCAGCAGCATCTTCGCCTGCAGGTCCGCGGCCTTCAGCGCCGCCGGCATGCGGATCATCGCCCGGCGCATGACGTCGGCGGCCGCGCCCTGGATCGGGGCGTTGATCGCCGCGCGGTCGCCGAAGGCGCGCTCGGCCTGCGACTTGGAGGTCACCGCCGGGATGTGGACCTTGCGGCCGAAGATGGTGGTCACGAAGCCCTGGGTGCGCGCCGCCTGCTTGGTGCGGTCCATGTAGGCGCGGATGCCGGGGAAGCGCTCGAAGTAGGTCTTGATGTAGGCCCCGGCCTCGTCCTGCGGGATCGACAGCTGGTTGGCCAGGCCGAAGGCCGAGATGCCGTAGACGATGCCGAAGTTGATCGCCTTGGCGCGGCGGCGGGTCTCGGAGGGCATGCCCTCGATCGGCACCCCGAACATCTCCGAGGCGGTGGCCGCGTGAATGTCGTGGCCCTCCATGAAGGCCTTCTTCAGCTGCGGGATGTCGCCGACGTGGGCGAGGATGCGCAGCTCGATCTGGCTGTAGTCGGCGCTGATCAGCACATGGCCCGGCTCGGCGATGAAGGCCTTGCGGATCTTGCGGCCTTCCTCCGTGCGGATCGGAATGTTCTGCAGGTTGGGGTCGTTGGACGACAGCCGCCCGGTGGTGGTCGAGGCCAGGGCGTAGGAGGTGTGGATCCGGCCCGAGCGGTCGGCGATCGCGCCGACCAGGTTGTCGGTATAGGTGCCTTTCAGCTTCGAGAGCTGGCGCCAGTCGAGCAGCACGCGCGGCAGTTCGTGGCCCTGGGCGGCCAGCTCCTCCAGCACCGAAGCGTCGGTGCCCTGCGCGCCGGTGGCGGTCAGCCGCTTCGAGGCCAGGCCCATCTCGCCGTACAGCACTTCGCCGATCTGCTTGGGGCTGCCGAGGTTGAACGGCCGGCCGGCGAGGCGATGAGCTTCGGCCTCGAACTCGCCCATCCGCACCGAGAAGTCGTTGGAGAGCTTGCGCAGGGTGTCGGTGTCGACCTTGATCCCCTCGTTCTCCATCGCCGCCAGCACCGGCGGCATGCCGCGCTCCAGGGTCTCGTAGACGGTCAGCAGGCCCTCGTGCGCCAGGCGCGGGCGCAGATGCTGGTAGAGCCGCAGGGTGACGTCGGCGTCCTCGGCCGCGTAGCAGGTCGCCGGGTCGAGCGGCACGTGCTTGAAGCTCTTCTGCGACTTGCCGGTGCCGGTCACCGACGAGAACTTGATCGGCTCGTGCTCCAGCCAGCGCTTGGAGAGCTCGTCCATGCCGTGGCTTTTGTGCAGCCCGCCTTCGAGCGCGTAGCTGATCAGCATGGTGTCTTCGATCGGCGCCACGGCGATCCCGTGACGGGCCAGGACGGCGATGTCGTACTTGGCGTTCTGGGCGACCTTGAGCACCGCGGGGTCTTCCAGCAGCGGCTTCAGGCGGGCCATGACCTCGTCCAGCTCCAGCTGGTGGATCGCCTCGGGGGCCTCGAACTCCAGGCCGCCGGTGCTCTCGTTCTCGTGGCCGACCGGGATGTAGCAGGCCTCGCCCGGGGCGACGGCCAGCGAGACGCCGCAGAGGTTGGCGTTGGCCGAGGACAGGGCGTCGGTCTCGGTGTCGAAGGCGACGAGACCGGCGGCCTTGGCGCGGGCGATCCAGGCGTCCAGCGTCGGCAGGTCGCGGACGCACACATAGTCGCTGGGATTGATCGCTGCGGCGACCGGCGCGGCGGCCGGACGGGCGATGGGCGCGGGAGCCGGCGTCGCCGAGGCGGCCGCGCCGCCGCCGGCCACGCGGCGGGCGAGGGTGCGGAACTCCATCTCCTCGAGGAAGGCGGCCAGCTCCTCGGCGTTAGGGTCGTCGACCACCAGGGCGTCGATCGGCTCCGGCAGCGGGGTGTCGCAGTCGAGGCGGACCAGCTCGCGCGAGAGGCGGATCTGGTCGGCGAACTCGATCAGGGTGTCGCGGCGCTTGGGCTGCTTGATCTCGCCGGCGCGGGCCAGCAGCGTGTCGAGGTCGCCGTACTCGTTGATCAGCAGGGCGGCGGTCTTGACGCCGATGCCCGGCGCGCCCGGGACGTTGTCGACGCTGTCGCCGCAGAGCGCCTGGACGTCGACGACCTTTTCCGGCGGCACGCCGAACTTCTCGATCACCTGCTCGCGGCCGATCTTCACGTTCTTCATGGTGTCGAGCATCGACACCCGGTCGCCGACCAGTTGCATCAGGTCCTTGTCGGACGAGATGATCGTCACCTCGCCGCCGGCGTCGCGCACCTTGCAGGCATAGGCGGCGATCAGGTCGTCGGCCTCGTAGCCGGGCAGCTCCAGGCTGGGGATGCCGAAGGCGCGGGTGGCGCGGCGCATCAGCGGAAACTGCGGGACCAGGTCCTCGGGCGGCGGCGGCCGGTGGGCCTTGTACTGGTCGTAGAGCTTGTTCCGGAAAGTCTTCTCGGAGTGGTCGAAGATCACCGCCAGGTGGGTCGGCGCCTCCGGCTGGGCCTTCATGTCGACGAGCAGCTTCCAGAGCATGTTGCAGAAGCCGCTGATCGCGCCGATCGGCAGGCCGTCGCTCTTGCGGGTCAGCGGCGGCAGCGCGTGATAGGCGCGGAAGATGTAGCCCGAGCCGTCGACCAGATAGAGCCGCACGGCCGGGCCGTCCTGGGTCGGTTCGCGGGGGATGTCGGCGAGGGTCGGGGCGTCGAGGGGCGCGTCGGTCATGGCGGGAACATAGGGTGCACGCGGGCGAAGGTCATCCGCCGCGTGGCGACGCGGCGCAGGTTCGTCGGGCGGTGAGGCTCGGGCGCTTTCTGCGTAAAATACGTAAAGTACAGAATAAGTAGCGTTGAGCTCACACTGTTAGTGATCAGCGTGTAACGTCGAATCAATACAATCGTCGGAAGGTCTATAGATCGTTCTTTCGGATTGGGTGGGGCGTGCAGATACTCGGACTCTGCTTCAGCAGTAGTGTCGATGGCGTCGCGACCGGCCACGACGCCGCCCTGGTGGTGATCTCCTACCTCGTGGCGGTGGTGGCCTCGTTCACCGCCCTGGACATGGCCGAGCGGCTCAATTCGGCCCAGGGATCGGCCCGCCGCTTCTGGCATCTCGGCGCAGCCGGGGTGCTGGGCGGCGGCGTCTGGTCGATGCACTTCATCGCCATGCTGGCCTACCGTACGCCGTTCAAGGTCGAGTACGATCCGGGCCTGACCATTCTGTCGGGGGCGATCGCGATGATCGCCGTGGCCGGCGGGCTGAAGTCGATCTCCGACGGCGGCGGCTGGCGACGGATCCTGACCGGCGGGACCCTGGTCGGGCTGGGCGTGGCGGTCATGCACTACATGGGCATGGAGGCGATGCGGCTGCCGGGCGAGGTCTATTACCGGCCGGGCTTCTTCGGGCTGTCGGTGTTGATCGCGGTCGCCGCGGCCAGCGTCGCCCTGTGGCTGGTGGTCAATCTGCGCACCGCGCGCCAGCGGGCGGCGGCGGCGATCGTGATGGCGGCGGCGATCTGCGGCATGCATTTCACGGCGATGGCCGGCACGGTGATCGTCGCCGGGCCGGGCGTGGCGGACGGTGACGGGCAGCTGGTCTCGGGCTCGCTGCTGTCGGCGACCATCGCGGCCTGCACGGCGCTGATCCTGACCGTCGGGCTGATGTGCGCCTATATCGACCGGCGGTTGGAGGCGCGTTCGCTGGCCGAGGCCGAGCGGCTGCGCGCGATCAACGGCCAGCTGGAATCGGCGGTGCAGTCGCGCACCACCGACCTGACCACCGCGCTGGCCGCGCTGGACGAACAGCGCCGCCGGGCCGAGGACGCCAACCGCGCCAAGTCCGACTTCCTGGCCAATATGAGCCACGAGCTGCGCACGCCGCTGAACGCGGTGATCGGCTTCGCCGACATCCTGCGCATGCGCAGCAGCGAGCCGCTGACCGCGCGCCAGGCCGAGGCGGTCGATCAGATCCACACCGCCGGGCGCCATCTGCTGGCGCTGATCGAGGAGGTGCTCGATTTCGCCAAGATCGAGAGCGGCAAGGTCTCGGTCTCGATCGAGGCGATCGACCCGCAGGACGTGGCCCAGGCCCTGGCCGGGACCTTCCGGCCGATGGCCGACCGCACCGGGATCAGCGTGACCATCGCCGAGCCGGACGCGGTGCTGGCGGTGCGCGCCGACCAACTGCGGCTCAAGCAGGTGCTGGCCAATCTCATTTCCAACGCCATCAAGTACAACCGCCCGGGCGGCGCGGTGGAGGTGACCACCCGCGCCCTGGGCGAGCGGGTGCTGATCAGCGTGCGCGACACCGGGCTGGGGATTCCGACCGGGCGCATGGCCGACCTGTTCGAGCCGTTCGAGCGGCTGGGTCGCGAGGGCTCGGGCGTCGAGGGCGCGGGCCTCGGCCTGGCCCTGACCCGGCGATTGGTCGAGGCGATGAACGGCAAGCTCGACGTCCAGAGCCTCGAAGGCGTCGGCTCGACCTTCATCGTCGACCTGCCGGCCGCCGCGCCGGCCCAGGTCGCCGCCCGCGAGGAGGACCGCCGCCAGGCCCTGGCCGGCAAGGCCCCGGACGCGGTGGTGCTCTATATCGAGGACAATGCGTCGAACATTCGGCTGATGCGACACATCGCCGAGGCGCTGGGCAGCCTCGACCTGCATGTCGCCGAACTGCCGATGGAGGGGCTGGAGATGGCCGCCGCCCTGCGCCCGGACGTCATCCTGCTGGACATCAATCTGCCCGGCATGGACGGCTTCCAGGTCAAGGCGCGGCTGGAGGCCGACCCGGCGACCTGCGACATCCCGGTGATCGCGATCTCGGCCAACGTGCTGGCCGAGACTGTGACGCGCGGCAAAATCTCCGGCTTCCAGGGCTATCTGACCAAGCCGATCAACATCGAAGCCCTCGTCGCGGCGATCTCCGCGGCCGTCGAGCCCGCGCCGCCGACGACCGCGGTCAACGCCTAGCTAGCTGAAGCGCTTGTTGAGGTCGGGCAGGCCCTGCCCCGCCTGGGCCAGGACGCTGGCGTCGCCGCTGGTCAGGAAGTCGCTCATCGCCCGGCCGAGCGCGGCGTAGGCGGCGCGGAACGGGGCGGTGGCCGAGGACAGCCGCCGCACGCCCAGCGCCTGCAGCCGCTCGGCGCTCGGCGCGCCGCCGCGGCCCATGACGTTGAGCGGCAGGGCGATCTCGCTGGCCAGGGTTCCGAGCAGGGCCTCGTCGACCGGGCCGGGGACGAAGATCCCGTCGGCGCCGGCGGCGCGATAGAGCTCGGCGCGGCGCAGGGTCTCGGCCAGCGCCGCCTCGCCCTGCGCCAGGCCGCGCAGGTAGACGTCGGTGCGGGCGTTGACGAACAGATCGGCGCCGGCGGCCTTGCGGACCGCCTCGATCTTGCGGGCGTGCAGGTCGGGGTCGCGGCCGCCGTCCTCGAGATTGATCCCGACCGCGCCGGCGCCGACGACGCCCCTGATCGTCTCGGCCAGGGTCGCGAGATCGTCGGAGTAGCCGCCCTCGATGTCGGCGGTCAGCGGGACCTTCAGCACGCGGGCGATCTCGCCGATGGCGGCCAGTAGGGTGGGGACCGGCAGCAGGTCGCCGTCCGCATAGCCATGCGCCCAGGCGACGGCGGCCGAGGAGGTGGCCACGGCCTTGGCGCCGGCGTCCTCCATCAGGGCCGCGCTGGCGGCGTCCCAGGCGTTGGGCAGCACGAGGATCTGCGGACCCGCGTGGAGTTGCTTGAACGTTTCGGCCTGGCTCATGAACGCCTCCTCCTGTTGATCAGGTGAAGACGATATAGGCGCCGGAGCTGTGACATTCCGGCGGAAATCGGCCTTGGTCAGCGCGCTGCTGACAGCGGTGTGTCAGTGGCCGTGCGGGCCTTCGTAGACGCCGGGGGCCAGGCGCTCGTCTTCCGGGCCTTCCGAGCCGTCCGGCAGCACGAAGCGGCGGTCGCAGTAGGGGCATTCGACGAACGAGGCCTCGCCCATCTCCAGCCACACGCGCGGATGGCCGAGGGCGCCGCCGACGCCGTCGCAGGCGACCCGGCCCGAACGCACCACCACCACTTCCGACGGCGGCAGGTCCGGCGTGCGGGCGCCTTTGGCGGGCATGGGCTCCAGTTGCGAGGAGCGGCCTTGGTCGGGGACGGGGGCTTTACGGGCCATTCTTGAACTCTCCGGCGGCGGAAGCTTGGCGGATGCGCCGCACGCGCCTAGGTATCGGACCACGGCTTCGCCCGTCAATGCACGCCCCGGACACAAAGAGACGCATGGACCTACCTGAGTTCGCCATCGAGGCCGAAGGCGTCGTCAAGATCTACCCGGCGACCAAGACCTCCCCGGAGATGCACGCCCTGCGCGGTCTGGATCTGAAGATCCCGCGCGGGTCGATCTTCGGTTTGCTCGGGCCGAACGGCGCCGGCAAGTCGACCTTCATCAACACCCTGGCCGGCCTGACCAAGAAGACCGGCGGCACGGTGCGGATCTGGGACCGCGACATCGACCAGCGCCCGCGCGACGCGCGCGCCGCGATCGGGGTGGTGCCGCAGGAGATCGCCGCCGACCCGTTCTTCACCCCGCGCGAGGCGCTGGAAGTGCAGGCCGGCATGTATGGCGTGCCGCCGGCCGAGCGCCGGACCATGGAGCTGCTGAACGCGCTGGGCCTGGGCGACAAGGCCGGGGCCTATGTGCGGCAGCTGTCGGGCGGCATGAAGCGGCGGCTGATGGTCGCCAAGGCCATGGTGCACAATCCGCCGGTGCTGATCCTCGACGAGCCGACCGCGGGGGTCGACGTCGAGCTGCGCCGCCAGCTCTGGAACTATGTGGTCGAGCTGAACCGCAAGGGCGTGACGATCGTCTTGACCACGCACTACCTGGAAGAGGCCCAGGAGCTCTGCGACCAGATCGCCATCGTCAACCGCGGCGAGGTGGTGGCCTGCGAGCCGACCTCGAGCCTGCTGCGCCGGCTGGACACCCGCAATGTGGTGGTGACGCCGGAGGAACCGCTGATGGTCGCCCCCGAGCTGCCCGGCTTCGAGACCAAGCCGCGGGCGGGCGGGGCGTTCCAGGTGACCTACCGGACCGGCCAGTCGAGCGTCGAGCAGGTGCTGGCCGCCGTGCGCGCCACCGGCCTGCACATCAAGGACATCGCCACCGAGGACCCGGACCTGGAGGACGTGTTCGTCTCGCTGACGACTGCAGGCGCCTGAGCGCTTCCGTTTCGCTTAGCTTTCGGCTAGACAGCGCAACTCGCTCAGACGCACCCGTAGCTCAGCTGGATAGAGCGTTGCCCTCCGAAGGCAAAGGTCACACGTTCGAATCGTGTCGGGTGCGCCACTTCTTCACGCCGTGAACCGCCAAGGTCGGGCGCGCAGAGCGACTATTCTCCTTCGATCGAGCGGATGACCTGGGCCGGATTGCCGCCGACCAGGGTGTTGGCCGGCACGTCCCTGGTCACCACGGATCCGGCCGCGACCACCGAGTTCTCGCCGATGGTGACGCCGCCGATGACGGTTGCGCCGGCGCAGATCCAGACGCCGCGTTCGATCGTGATCGGCTTGGCGACGACATAGGCCTGGCGCTGCGAGGGCGCGACCGGGTGGCCGTCGGTGATCAGGCTGACATTCGGGCCGATCAGCACGTCGTCGCCGATGACGACTGGGGCCAGGTCGTAGAGCGTGCAGTTCTGGTTGATGAACACGTTGCGCCCGATCCGGATGTTCTTGCCGCAGGTGGTGAAGAACGGCGGGATCATGCGGAACTGGTCGTCGAGCTCCTGGTCGATGAGCTCGGCGAAACGGCGGCGGATCTCGTCGCCGTCCGCGAAGGTCAGGCGATTGAGTTCCGGGGTGAGGCTCATCGCCCGCATCGTGTCGGCGACCATCGCGCGGGACTCCGGCGTCCGCCGCGCGATCCTGATCTCGCCGTCGCTCTTGGCCATGCCCGTCTCCCCGCTCTGGCCGCAGCTTAGCGGCTCGCGGCGGGCGGGGGACCGCTCGGCGGGCGGAAAGCTGTGGGCCGATCCAGCCCCGGCGTTTTAGGACGCGGCGGCTTCGGCCGGCTTGTCCTCGGGGAGCTGCAGGGTGTGCAGGTTCTTCTGGCGCAGCGCCTCGCCGGCCTCGTCGAAGAAGAACGGCAGGAAGGCGTAGCGGCGGCCGCGGGTGACGCGGGTCGCCTCGTGCAGCAGCGAGCAGGAGAACACCACCGCCCCGCCGGTCGGCGGCCGATAGGTCTTGGGGCCGAACTCGGGGAAGCGCAGGTCGCCGCCCTCGAATTCCTCGGCGTTGAGGTTGATCGAGCAGGCGAACTTGCGGTGGGCGGTGCCCGAGGTGGTGTTGTCACGGTGCGGCTTGAAGTAGCCGCCGTTTTCGTCGTCTGCGTCGTAGCAGGCGACAATGTAGCGTTCGATGCGGGTGGGATTGAACTGGAAGGCGCGGTTGATCGGGCGCAGCAGCCGGGTCTGGATGCGGGCGCGCAGCTCCTCGCGGAAGGCCTCGTCGGCGATGGTGGCGTCGCGGCGGCTCTTGAAGTCGTCGATCACCGCGACGGTCTTGCCGCCGACCTGGCGCATGGTGCCCGAGCGCTCGCCGCCCTGGCGCTCGTAGAACTCGATCAGCCGCGCGCACATGTCCGGCTCGAAGATCCGCGGCACCACCAGCACCGGGGCGTGCAGCGGGACGCCGGCGTGGTCGCCCGGCGCGGGCAGGGCGCGGATGGCGGCGAACACCTGCTCGGTCTGGTCCATGTCGCCTGCGACCATCACCCGCAGGCTGGGGTCGAGCAGGCACCAGTAGGGCGTCTCGACGCCGTCCTGCGACACGGCGCCATAGGCGCGGCTGACCGCGCCGCTCTGGTCGAGGAACCACATCAGTCCGGGGCGGTCCTGGGCCTGGGACATGGCGACGGGGTCGCGCAGCACCCCGAAGGCGACGAGGTTGATCTGGTCGTACAGCGACTGGTGCGCCTGCATCGCGGCCAGCGCCAGCTGGCGGGCGATCGGCTCGCTCGGCAGGAAGGCCAGCAGGACGTAGCGCCCGCCGAGGCTGGAGAAGTTGAAGTTGGGGACGCTGGGCGTCGGGGCCGTGAACCAGGGCGCGGCTTGACCGGTCTGCATCATCATGGCCCGGTTGGTCGCGTGGACGGGTTATGCCCACAAGCATAAGAAGCTTATAAGTCCCGGGGCGGGCGCAGGTATAAGCCCGGCATAATTGAACCGCCGCGTCGCTGCGGCCATGGTCCGGCTTGTCGACGGCCCTGCTCGTCTCCCAACTATCGAGCCTGGGGTTCCCACGGACAGGCGGACGCCGTCGACGCCCGGCTTTGCAAGGATCCGCATGGCGCGGGATTGGACAATCGGCCCACGAGCGCGGGGCGCGCTGCGCTATCTGGCCGCCTTCGGCATGGTCGCCGTCTCTACGGCCGTAGCCGAGGTGATCTACCGCGTCTTCCACACCGACCGCCTGTCGATGGTGTTCCTGGCCGGAGTGCTGGTCGCCGCCGTCACCCTGGGCCCTGGCCCGGCCTACTTCGCCGCCGCGGTCGCCTTCCTCGTCTACGATATCTACCTGGTCGAACCGCGCTTCGTGTTCACCATGACCTCGGCCGAGGACTTTCTGGTCCTGTTCGTGTTCCTGGCCGTGGCGGTGCTGACGGGCGGATTGGCAGGACGTCTGCGCGACGCCCAGCGGCGGGCCGAGATCCGGGCGCGAACCTCCGGGGCGCTGTTCCGGGCCAGCGAAGAATTTTCCGCCTCCGGGCACGAGGACGCCGTGCGCCAGGCGCTGGCCCACCGGATCGCCGAGACCGGCCGCGAGGCGGTGGTGTTCGAGGACGGCCGCTGGTGGAGCGCGCCGACCGGGGTCGAGCCGCCCGAGCGGCTGGTCCGCGCCGCCACCGACCCGGTGGCCCAGATCGCCCCGAGCGAGATCGACCGCTGGCGCCTGCGGCCGTTGCGCGCAGACGGCCAGGTGCTGGGCCTGGCGGCATGGCGCTCGACGGGGCGGCTGCAAGCCGACGACGACGAGCGGCTGGTCGACGTACTGGTCGACATGGCCGCTGCGGCGATCGCCCGCTCGCGGCTGTCGGGGGCGCGCGCCGAGATGCAGGCGCGCGAGCGCACCGAGCAACTGCGCCATGCGCTGCTGTCGTCGATCTCGCACGACCTGCGCACGCCGCTGGCGGCGATCCTCGCCTCGGCCAGCAGCCTGCGGGAGTTCGGCGACCGCTTCGACGCGGCGGTGCGCGATGACCTGACCCTGACCATCCAGGAGGAGGCCGAGCGGCTGAACCTGTTCGTCGGCAACCTGCTGAACATGACCAAGCTTGAGTCCGGGGCGCTGAGCATCGAGCCGGTGACCTTCGGCATGGGCGAGGTGGTCGGCCGGGTCGTTCAGCGGCTGGGCAAGCGGGCGGGCGAGCGCGAGCTGGTCGCCCATGCCGGCGGCGACGAACTGGCGGCGCTGGGCGACCCGATCCTGGCCGAGCAGGCGCTGGCCAATGTGGTGGAGAACGCGGTGCGGTTCTCGCCGAACGGGGCGCGGATCGAGGTCTGCGCGCGGCGCACCGACGCCGGCCAGGTGGTGGTCGAGGTGTGGGACGAGGGCCCCGGGGTGCCGGACGCCGACCTCGGCATGATCTTCGACAAGTTCTACCGTTCGCCGGCGACGGCGGCGGGCCAGCAGGGCACCGGCCTTGGCCTGTCGATCACCCGCGGGCTGGTCGAGGCGATGGGCGGGTCGGTGCGGGCGCAGGCGCGGTCGGACGGTCGCGCGGGCCTGGTGGTGGCGTTGAGCTTTCCCGGAGGGCGGCCATGAGCCTGGCGCATCTGCTGCTGGTCGACGATGAACAACAGATCCTGCGGGCGCTGCGCCCGGCGCTGAGCGCGGCCGGCTACGAGGTGGCGACGGCCGAGACCGGCGGCGAGGCGCTGGCCTATCTGGCCAGCGAGCCCTGCGACGTGGTGATCCTCGACCTCGGCCTGCCGGACATGGACGGCAAGGAGGTCATCGCCCGCATCCGCGAGTGGTCGGAGGCGCCGATCCTGGTGCTGTCGGCCCGCGACCTGGAGCACGAGAAGATCGCCGCCCTCGACCAGGGCGCCGACGACTTCATCAACAAGCCTTTCGGGGTCGGCGAGCTGCTGGCGCGGATCCGCGCCTCGCTGCGCGGCCGCGAGCGGCGGTTCTCGGCCCATGCGGTGTTCCGCAGCGGCGACCTGGAGGTCAACTTCGCGACCCGCCGGGTGGCGGTGATGGGCGAGGAGATGCGGCTGACCCCGCGCGAATACGACCTGCTGAAGACCCTGGCGCGCTATGGCGGGCGGGTGGTCACCCATCGTCAGCTGATCGCCGCGGTGTGGGGACCGACCGCGCAGGTCGACGCCCAGTTCGTGCGGGTGCTGGTCGCCCAGCTGCGCCAGAAGATCGAGGAAGAGGCCTCGACCCCGAAGATCCTGCTGACCGAACCGGGGATCGGCTACCGCCTGACCCCGGAGGACGAGGCCTGACGGCCTAGCGCTTGCCCGGCCAGGTCAGGAAGCCGTTGGCGTCGCGCCCGGCGGCCGGATAGGTGCAGCACGGCCCGCCGGGCGCCGGGGCATTGTAAGCCATCGGCGGCGGGGGCGGCGGGGGGATGTAGCGCTGCGGAGGCGGCGGCGGCGCGTAGTAGGCCATCGGCGGCGGAGGCGGCGCATAGGCGGGCGGCGGCGGCGCGTAGTTCTGCTGCGGCGGCGGCGCATAGGCCTGGGGCGGCGGATAACCGCGATAGGACTCGGTGATCTCTTCCTGCACGATGCGGCCAGGCGCGCGCGGCGGCGGCGGTGCGACCACCGGCGGCGGCTGCACCACGCGGGCGTATTCGCGCTCGACGGGGGCCGGGGCGGGCTTGGCCGGGCGCATGTCGACGACCTTCGCCGGCTTGGCCTTCGGCTTGGGCTTGCGGTGGACGACCTTGACCGGCTTGGCCGGCGCCTTGGCGACCTTGGCCGGCGGGCAGGCCGCCGCGATGATCTGGGCCGGGTCGGGGCAGGCGGTCGGCGGGGCCGCGGCGGGGGTGGTCACCGGCACGGTCACCGAGCCCGGCGGCGGGGCCGGTTGGCGAGCGCCGATCTTCGGCGGGCCGCCGGCGTCGCAGGCCGCAAGGGCCACGAACACGGCGATCGACAGGACTGTACGCAGGCGCATGACGGTTTCCCGGCGTCGTTCAGCTAAGACGGCCACAACCATGAGGATCAGTTTCCGTTAACGCTGTGGCTTTCACCGTGGGCGCGAAGAAATCCCCTGACAAGCTCGTCGTAGAGCTCCAACCGCTTGTATGCACGGAAATCCGACGTCGCCTCGCGCCAGGCGCAGGCGAAGGCGGCGAGCCGCGGCGGGTCGCCCGCAAGGTCGTCGAGCGGGGCGAGCCACACCCTTATGGTGAACAGCGCCCCGCCGGTGGCCGGCAGCCGCCGCAGGGTCTGGCGCTCGACCCGCACGAACAGCTCGGCCCCGGCGCGGGCCGGGTCGATCCCGGCGATGCGGGCCCGGATCGGGGCCGAGTCCGGCGTGAAGGTGGCGTCCGAGTTCACGACGCTCCAGTTGCGGCGCTCGAGCACCAAGTCCGGCCGCAGCCCGTCGAAGATGCGCACGACGCGGGTCAGGAAGCGGTCGGCGAAGCCGTGCACCGGTCCATGGATGTCGCCGAGCGCGCGGCCGAGCACCTCGTGGGCGGTGAAGAAGGTCGGGGCGCAGAGCGACAGCGCGCTGACCCGCCACTCGCCGCCCGTCTTCTCCATCAGCACGAGGTCGTCGCTGACGCGGCGGGCGGCGGCCAGCAGCGGCGGCAGGTCCTCGCCGCCCAGCGGGGTTCCGAGCGCGGCGGCGACCAGCCCGGCGGCCTCGGTCTGGCCGGGGCGCGAGCCGGCGATCTCGCCCCAGACGACGTCGCGGTGGGCGGCGACGAGCGGGTCCTTGCGCGCCGCGGGATCGGCCTCGCCGCCTTCGAGCCAGGCGGTCTCGGGAATGGGGCGCAAGCCGATGGTGAAGTCCGCGGCCTCCTCGTAGGGGGCGTGGCG
This sequence comes from Phenylobacterium sp. LjRoot97, assembly GCF_964254345.1. Classification (NCBI taxonomy): domain Bacteria; kingdom Pseudomonadati; phylum Pseudomonadota; class Alphaproteobacteria; order Caulobacterales; family Caulobacteraceae; genus Phenylobacterium; species Phenylobacterium sp. LjRoot97. The sequence continues at coordinate 4,353,726 of NZ_CAXUTH020000001.1, read as the reverse complement.
GATGCTCATTGCGGCTTGAAGCGGCGGGCCAGCGCCCAGAGCCCGACGCCGATCACGATGCCGACGGTGTCGGCGAACAGGTCGATCCAGTCGCCCTGCCGGCCGAACGGCATCAGCGCCTGGGCGACCTCGATGCCGGCCGCCAGCCCCCAGACGCAGGCGATGACCGTCTTGCGCCTATGGGTCGACATGAGCAGGCCGACGACGACCAGCAGGCCGAAGGCGATGGCGTGGGCGGCCTTGTCCCAGATCAGGGTCGAGCCGGGCACGTCGTTGGACGGCGCCAGGGTCAGGTAGAGGATCACCGCGACCGCGGCGGCGAAGACCGCCAGACGCAGGGGCCGCGGGATGAACGAGAAAAAGGCGCGCATGATCATCTGATAGCTGCGCCCCGCGGCGACGGCGAGCCTTTCAAAAGCCCGCCTGGCCCGCTAGCTTCCGGGAAAATTCAAACACGGGTTTAAATCGATGACGATCGAAGCGGTGATCTGGGATTTCGGCGGCGTGTTCACGTCCTCGCCGTTCGAGGCGTTTGCGCGGTACGAGGCCGAGAAGGGCCTGCCCAAGGACCTGATCCGCAAGATCAACTCGACCAACCCCGACACCAACGCCTGGGCGCTGTTCGAGCGCAACGAGATCGACACCAAGGGCTTCGACGAGCTGTTCCTGGCGGAATCGACCGCGCTGGGCCACCCGGTGCCGGGCGCCGACGTGCTGCCACTGCTGTCGGGTCATCTGCGTCCGCAGATGGTCGCGGCGCTGAAGGCCTGCAAGGCGCACTTCAAGGTCGGCTGCATCACCAACAACATGGTCACCCACCACAGCCCGGGCGCCGACGCTCCGCAGCGCGCGGCCGGGGCCATGGGCCAGGTCATGCCGCTGTTCGACCACATCATCGAAAGCTCGAAGGCCGGCGTGCGCAAACCCGACCCGAAGATCTACCTGATGATGTGCGAGGCGCTCGGCGTGAAGCCGGAGGCTTGCGTCTACCTCGACGACCTGGGCATCAACTGCAAGCCGGCCGCGGCCCTCGGCATGCGGGCGATCAAGGTGGTGGACGTCGGCCAGACGCTGGCCGAGCTCGCCGCCGCCACGGGCCTGAGTTTCGAGGAAGAGGAGCTGGCGTGACGCGCCCCACCAAGATCGGCGCCGAGGCGGCGCTGGCCAAGCTGCCGGGCTGGACCCGTGCGCAGGGCGATCGCGAGGCGATCGCCCGCACCTACCGGTTCGCCGACTTCAACATCGCCTTCGCGTTCATGACGCGGGTGGCGATCCGCGCCGAACAGCTGGACCACCATCCGGAATGGTTCAATGTCTACAACCGCGTCGAGGTGCTGCTGACCACCCATGACGCCGACGGCGTCACCGAGCTCGACCTGACGATGGCGGGCTTCATGGACGAGGCGGCGAAGGCGGCCGGCGCGAAGGACTAGACGCCGCAGGGAGAAGACCATGGCGGGACGGGTCGCGGGCAAGAAGGCGTTCATCACCGGAGGCGCCCAGGGCCTGGGCGCGGCCATCGCCCGCAAGCTGGCGGCCGAGGGCGCCGTGGTCTCCATCGCCGACATCAACCACGCCGGGGCCCAGGCGCTGGCCGCCGAGATCGTCGCTGAGCACGGCGAAGGCGCGGCTTTCGCCTTCCCGCTGGACGTCACCAAAGAAGACCAGTGGATCTACGCGCTGGAGGAGGCCGACGCGGCGATGGGCGGCATCTCGGTGCTGGTCAACAACGCCGGGATCAGCCGCGGCGGCGACATCGAGCAGCTGTCCTTCGAGGACTGGAAGCTGGTGATGAGCGTCAATGTCGACTCCGTGTTCCTGGGGACCAAGCACGCGCTGAAGTACATGCGCCAGAACCAGCCGGGCTCGATCGTCAACATCTCGTCGATCGCCGGCCTGATCGCCGCCCACAACTCGCCGGTCTACAACGCCTCCAAGGCCGGGGTCTGGCTGCTCAGCAAGGGCATCGCCCTGCACTGCGCCAAGCAGGGGCTGGATATCCGCTCGAACTCGGTGCACCCGACCTTCATCGACACCCCGATCCTCGACCCGCTGCGCCAGCGGTTCGGCAAGGAGGTCGCCGAAGGCAAGCTGGCCCGCCAGATCCCGCTCGGCCACATCGGCGAGCCGGACGACGTCGCCAACGCGGTGCTCTACCTGGCCAGCGACGAGAGCAAGTTCATGACCGGGGCGGAGCTGAAACTCGACGGCGGCATCTCGGCGATGTGAGCGCCTTGCGGCGTTCGACGCCGCTCCTGACATTGTTGATCACGGCTCAATGGAGCAGTCTGCCAGCCCGGGCTTGATCGAGCCTGCTCCAGGCCGAGCTGCGCCATGCAATTTCGACGTTCAGATTTCGCGGACCTCTCGTACTTCCTTGCGATCGCCAGGCATCGGAACTTCCGAAAGGCGGGCCTGGAACTTGGCTTGAGCGCGTCGGCTTTGAGCCACGCCCTACGCGGTCTCGAAGAGCGTCTGGGCGTGCGCTTGTTCAATCGCACCAGCCGAAGCGTGACGCTCACCGCCGCCGGCGAGGCGCTGCAGGCCGCTATCGAGGATCCGTTCAGCGAGATTGGCCGAGCGGTGGAGGTGGTCAACCGGTTCAGGGACGCCCCAATGGGCCGCGTTCGGCTGAGCGTCCCCAACGACGCGGCCGACCATCTGGTGGCCCCCGTGCTGCCGATCTTCGTCGAACGCTATCCGGACATTGAGCTGGAGGTGTCGGTCAGCAACCGCATGATCGACGTCGTCGAAGGCGGCTATGACGCCGGCATACGCTACGGCGGGACCGTGCCGGAGGACATGATCGCCCAGCGGCTGTCGGCGGACATACGCTGGATCGTCGTCGCGGCTCCTGCCTATCTCGAACGGTTCGGCGCTCCCGAGCATCCCAACGATCTGCTGTCGCACCGCTGCATCCGCATCCGCATCGGAGACGAGAGCATCTATCGCTGGGAGTTCGAGAAAGGTCAGGAGAAGCTGGCCGTCAGCGCCCCGGGCAGCTTGATCGTCGACGATGGCCGCCTTGGCGTCGCCGCGGCGCTTCAGGGCGCGGGCCTCATGTACGTCGCCGATACGATGGTGCGAGAGCAGCTGGCCGACGGGCGCCTTCAAACCGTGCTCGACGATTGGGCCCCGGTCGATGGCGGCTACCACATCTACTATTCCAGCCGTCGCCAGGTCCCCGGCGCGTTGCGGTTGTTCATCGACCTCGTGCGGGAAATCCGCCCCTTGGGCTTGTAGGTGTCCGGGCGCATCGTTGAATTTAGCTCACTGGTTCATCGCGAACCTGCGGGCTGATGTCCGGACGACGTCACCGCTATCTCACGGCCTCGGGCGATCGGCCCGACCGCTGTGAGAACCGATGTCCGCCCAACCTGCATTCGAGAGCGAAGTCCTCGCGCCGCGCCGTCGCGGGTGGGGCGCGGTCTACGCGCTGACGTTATGCGTCTCGGCCCTGATCGCCTCTGAGTTTCTTCCCGTCAGCCTGCTCACCCCCATCGCTGAGGATCTCCACGTCACCCAGGGCCAGGCGGGGCAGGCGATCGCCATCTCCGGCGCCTTCGCCGTGATCACCAGCCTGCTCATCCCGAGGCTTATCCGGGACCTTGACCGTCGACGCGTGCTGCTCGCGCTGACAGGCCTGATGATCCTCTCCGGCCTGACGGTGGCCTTCGCGCCGAACGCCGCCCTGTTCATGGCCGGCCGCGCTCTGATCGGCGTGGTCGTCGGGGGGTTCTGGTCGATGTCGGCCGCTACGGTCATGCGCCTCGTGCCGCAGGACGAGGTTCCCCGCGCTCTCAACCTGCTCAACGGCGGCAACGCCCTGGCCACCACGATCGCCGCGCCGCTGGGCGCCTTCCTTGGCCAGTACATCGGCTGGCGGGGGGCCTTCTTCCTCGTCGTTCCGCTCGGCGTCCTGACCTTCGCCTGGCAGTATTTCACCCTGCCCGCCCTGCCGCCGACCTCCGGGCAGCGCCCCTCTGGGCCACGCCCTTCCGGGGTGTTCAGCGTCCTGCGGGTCCCGCAGGTCGCCATCGGCATGGCCGCCGTCGCCGCGCTGTTCGCCGGTCGGTTCGCGCTGTTCACGTACCTGCGGCCTTTCCTGGAGAACGTGACCCGCATCGGACCGGCGATCCTCTCGCTGTTTCTGCTGCTCATCGGTCTCGCGGGCCTGGTCGGTTCGATCCTGATCGGTCCGATGCTGAAGAGACGGCTGCAGGCGACCTTGGTCGGCCCGCCTCTCGCGATGGCCGGGCTCGCCGTCGGCCTCATCGTCCTCGGGGCCTCCCCTGTCATCACCGCCGGCCTGCTCCTGTTGTGGGGCCTGATCAGCACGCCCTCGTCGGCCGCCTGGTGGACCTGGCTGAGCCAAACCCTTCCCGAGGACGCCGAAGCCGGCGGCGGGCTGATGGTGGCTGTCATCCAACTGGCGATCACCCTGGGCGCCGCGCTCGGGGGGATGCTGGTCGACGCGAGCGGCTACGCCGCCGCCTTCGCCGCTGGCGCGGCCATCCTGCTCAGCTCGGCCGCGCTCACAGCCTTCGCCAGCCGCTCGCGGACCTGAGCCCACTCCAAGGAACCATCGCGATGCCGCCTCCTGCCTCCCGAAGCCCCGCCCGCCGTGACGTCCTCAGGCTCACCGCCGTCGGTCTGGTCGCCGCCGGTGCGGCGTCCGCCCTCCCTCCCATCCCAGCAAAGGCTCAAGTCATGTCGAACGAGTGGGACAAGACCTTCCCCCGCAGCGCCAAGGTCGATCACGCCAAGGTCAGCTTCAAGAACCGGTACGGCCTGACCCTGGTCGGCGATCTCTACACGCCCAAGGAGCGCGGAGCGCAGCGTCTTCCGGCCTTGGCGGTCAGCGGGCCGTTCGGCGCGGTCAAGGAGCAGTCGTCGGGTCTTTACGCCCAGACCATGGCCGAGCGCGGCTACGTCGCCCTGGCGTTCGACCCCTCATTCACAGGTGAGAGTGGCGGCGAGCCGCGAAATGTCGCCTCGCCCGACATCAACACCGAAGACCTCAGCGCCGCCGTCGACTTCCTCGGCCTGCAGACCGGCGTGGACCGCGAGCGCATCGGCGCCATCGGCATCTGCGGCTGGGCCGGCATGGCGCTGAACGCCGCCGCCGTCGACAAGCGCATCAAGGCGGTCGCGACCACCAGCATGTACGACATGTCGCGGGTGATGGCGCACGGCTACTACGACAAGCTCACCGCCCAGGACCGCGCGCAAATGCTTGAGACGATGAGCCGGCAGCGCTGGGCGGACGCTGAGCGGGGCTCCCCTGCGCCCGGACCCCGGATCCTGCCCGAGACGCTGGATGGCGTCACCGACCCGGTCACGCAGATGTACTTCGACTACTACCGGACGCCGCGCGGCTTTCACCCTCGCTCGCCCAACTCGAACGGCGCCTGGACGGCGACGAACGCCCTGTCGTTCATGAACATGCCCCTCCTGACCTACATCAAGGAGATCGCGCCGCGGCCGATCCTGTTGATCGCCGGCCAGAACGCCCACTCCCGATATTTCTCGGAGGACGCTCACCGGGACGCGGCAGGACCGAAGGAGCTCGTGATCGTTCCAAACGCCGACCACGTCGATCTCTATGACCGGCTCGAAAAGATCCCGTTCGACGCGATCGCCGCCTTCTTCACGCGCAATATCTAGCGACGAAGGCCCATCCGATGCGTTCAGTCCTCGCGCTCGCCCTCTTCGCCACAGCCGGCTCCGCCCACGCGGCGGAGCCGGCCGGAAGGACCCCAACCATGGACATCACCCGCAAGGCCGAACAGAAGACCGTCGAGGGGCCGGCCGAGTACTTCACCGGCAAGGCGACGATCACCGGCCAGTTTCAGCGCCCCGCCCCGTCCCGGGTGAGCGGCGCCATCGTTCACTTCGAGCCCGGCGCCCGCACGGCTTGGCACACCCATCCGGCCGGCCAGACGCTGATCGTCACCGAGGGCGTCGGCTGGACCCAGCTCGAGGGCGGGCCGAAACTCGAATTCCATGCCGGCGACATCCTTTGGTGCCCGGCCGAGCACAAGCACTGGCATGGGGCGACGGCTCATCAGGCCATGACCCACATCGCGATCCAGGAATCCGGGAACGGTTCCCGTGACATGGATGGAGAAGGTGACGGACGAGGAATACCTCGCTCCGCTGGGAACGGACCGATCAAAGGCGGATTGAGCGCCGGTCAGTCCGCGCAGCCCCGCTAGTTGATCAGCATCGTGCCCAGCAGCACCTTCGCGCCCTTCTGCCCGAGGATGCGGTCGGCGTCGCGTTGCAGGGCGGGGCCGAGGACGTCGGGGTTGGGCGGGGTGGCCGGGGTCATGCCCGAGGCGTAGATCTGCAGGGTCTGGACGAAGGCGGCGCGGATGCGCGGCACCACGCTCTCGGCCTTGGCGCGCAGCTTGGCGTCGGGCACGTCGAGAATGGTCTGCACGGTCATCACGCCGCGCCGGCCGCTGGGGCGCATGACGCTGGCGGTCAGGGTGTTGATCTCGACATAGGTGCCGGAGACGGTCTTCTTCTTGTCGTCCTTCTTCGGTGCAGCGGCCATCAGCCCGGGCGCGGCGAGCACGGCGGCGAGACTAAGGAGGCGGCGGCGGTCCATGGCGACACCACGCCACATCATGGTTAGAGCTCTCTTTACGAGCTAGGCCAGACAGTGCGGCGACGATTCGCAGTTCTTGTATTGGAGCGCCGCTTTTGGGCCGGTTCGCAGCCACCAACCTCGACCTCGACGGCAAGGTGATCTTCGTCACCGGCGGGACCGGCTCCTTCGGGCGCCGGTTCATTGAAACCGTGCTGATGCGCGCCAAGCCGCGCAAGCTGATCGTGTTCTCGCGCGACGAGCTCAAGCAGCACGAGATGCAGATCGACCTGGCCGAGAAGTTCGATCCCGAGACGCTGACTTGCATGCGTTTCTTCCTGGGCGACGTGCGCGACCGCGAGCGGCTGACCCTGGCCATGCGCGGGGTCGACATCGTGATCCACGCCGCGGCGCTGAAGCAGGTGCCGGCGGCGGAGTACAATCCCTCGGAGTGCATCCACACCAACATCATGGGCGCCGAGAACGTGGTCTGGGCGTGCCTGTCCAACCGCATCAAGCAGGTGGTGGCGCTGTCCACCGACAAGGCCTGCAACCCGGTGAACCTGTACGGCGCGACGAAGCTCGCCTCGGACAAGACCTTCGTGGCCGCCAACAACCTGTCGGGCGACATCGGCACCCGGTTCTCGGTGGTGCGCTATGGCAACGTGGTCGGTTCGCGCGGGTCGGTCGCCCCGCTGTTCGAGCGGCTGCTGGCCCGCGGTGAGAAGGAGCTGCCGATCACCGACGCCCGGATGACGCGGTTCTGGATCACGCTCAACCAGGGCGTCGACTTCGTGCTGTCCTCGCTGGAGATCATGCGCGGCGGTGAGATCTTCGTGCCCAAGATCCCCTCGATGAAGATGACCGACCTGGCCGAGGCCATGTCGCCGGGCGTCGGGGTGCGGGTGATCGGCATCCGGCCGGGCGAGAAGCTGCACGAGATGATGATCTCGGCCGACGATGCGCGCACCACGGTCGACCTGGGCGACCGCTACGCCATCGAGCCGGCCTTTGTAGAGTTCGGCCGCGAGTCCTACGCCAAGACCCATCCGATGGTGGCCGAGAACTTCTCGTACGCCAGCGACACCAATGACGAGTGGCTGAGCGGCGAGGGGCTGCTGGCGCTGCTGGCCGACGGCGCGCCCGAGCACCGCCGCCGCCGGGCGACGGACTGAGCGTCATGCTGCCCTACGGCCGCCAGACCATCGACGAGGACGACATCGCCGCGGTGGCGCAGGCGCTGCGGGGCGATTTCCTGACCACCGGGCCGACCGTCGAGGCGTTCGAGACCGCCTTCGCGCAGAAGGTCGGCGCCCAGTACGCCGTGGCGTGTTCCAACGGCACCGCGGCGCTGCACCTGGCGATGCTGGCGCTCGAGGTTCAGGAGGGCGAGGTGGTGATCGCGCCGTCGATCACCTTCCTGGCCACCGCCAACTGCGCGCGGTTCGTCGGCGCCGAGGTGGTGTTCGCCGACGTCGATCCGCAGACCGGGCTGATGACGCCCGAGACGCTGGCCGAGGCTATGACCCAGCTGGAGGGACGGCGGTTGCGCGCAGTGCTGCCGGTGCACCTGCGCGGCGACACCGCCGAACTGCCGGCGCTGGAGGCCCTGGCCAAGACCGCGGGCGCGGTGCTGGTCGAGGACGCGCCGCACGCCCTGGGTTCGACCCTGAAGTTCGGCAACACCGCCGAGCAGGTCGGCGACTGCGCGCACTCGGCGATGGCGACCTTCTCGTTCCATCCGGTGAAGACCATCGCCACCGGCGAGGGCGGGATGGTCACCACCAACGACCCGCGGCTGGCCGAACGCCTGCGCCGGCTGCGCAGCCACGGCATGATCCGGCCGGCCGGCGGCGATCCCTGGTGGTACGAGATGCCGGAGATCGGCTTCAACTACCGGCTGCCCGACATCCTCTGCGCGCTGGGGATTTCGCAGCTGGCCAAGCTGGACGCCTTCGCCGCGCGGCGACGGATCCTGGCGGCGCGCTACGAGGCGGCGCTGAAGCCGCTGGCGCCGCTGGTCGTGCAAGCGAGCCGCCCCGACTGGAGCGACCCGGTTCTCCACCTCATGGTGGCGCTGATCAACTTCGAGGCCGCCGGCCGCTCGCGCCGCGAGGTGGTCGAGGCGCTGCGCGAGCGCGGTGTAGGCACCCAGGTGCACTACATTCCGGTCCACACGCAGCCCTATTACCGTGAGCGCTACGGCGAACGGGAGCTGCCGGGGGCCAGCGCCTGGTACGAGCGCTGCCTGTCGCTGCCGCTCTATCCCGGCATGGCCGACGAGGACGTCGATCAGGTGGTGGCCGCCTTGGCCGACGTGCTGGGTCTCTGAACGCGCGGCGTCCGATCTCCGCGCATCGGCGGCGAATTCCGCTTGCCCGGCGGCGCGGGCGGCCTAGGTAGGGCGGCCCGACCGGTCTCTGTCCGGTTCCAAGCTCACTCCGACCGGCTCAGCCATGGCTCAGGACGATTCCGCCCGCATCAACGGTTCCGCGCTCGCGGTCGGGGCTGGCTGCTATCTGATCTGGGGGCTGGTGCCGCTGGCCTTCCAAATCATGGGCCGGATGGGCATCGGGGCCTGGGAGCTGCTCGCCCACCGCACGCTCTGGGCGGTGCCGACCGCCTTCCTGTTCGTGGCGCTGGCCGGCCAGACCAGGCAGCTGGCGGCGGTGCTGCGCAACGGCCGCACCATGGCCTGGCTGGCGCTGTCGGCCGCGATCATTGCGGTCAACTGGCTGGTGTTCATCTGGGCGGTGAACAACGGCCGGGTGCTGGAGACCAGCCTCGGCTATTTCATCAATCCGCTGATGGCGATGGCGGCCGGGGCGCTGATCTTCCGTGAGCGGATGGACGCCATCGGCAAGGGCGCGATCGCCCTGGCCGGGGTCGGGGTGGTGATCCAGACCTTCGCCCTGGGCCACCTGCCGATCATCTCGCTGACCCTGGCGACGAGCTTTTGCGCCTACGGGATCATCCGCAAGCGGGTGGCGGCCGAGGCGCAGACCGGCCTCCTGATCGAGTGCCTGATCCTGGGCCTGCCCGGCGCGGTGCTGATCGCCTGGCTGCAGAGCCAGGGCCAGGGTCACTTCACGGCCAGCCCGGCGGCGGCGGCCTGGCTGTTGGCCTGCGGGCCGATGACGGCGTTGCCGCTGATGATGTTCTCGTGGGCGGCGCGGCGGATCCCGTTCTCGGCCATGGGCTTCCTGCAGTTCATCGCCCCCAGCATGACCTTCGTGATGGGGGTGATGCAGGGCGAGCCGTTCACGCCGCTGCGCGGTGTCTCGTTCGCCTTCATCTGGGGCGGGGCGGTGGTGTTCGCGTTCGGCGCCTGGCGGCGCAGCCGGATGCTGGCGGCTCAGAGCGCGGCGTAGGCCGCCTCGATCAGCCGCTTGGCGCGGGCGTCGCCGATCAGGTCGGTCGACTGCTTATTCATCACATAGGCCCCGGCCAGGCCCGTCTCCGGATCGGCGAAGGCGCAGGAGCCGCCCCAGCCCGAATGGCCGAAGGTCTGCTCGCCCGGGCCCCAGACCTTGACCGCGCTGTTGCGCATGAAGCCGGCGCCCCAGCTCATCACGAACGGCAGCACCAGGTCCTGGCCGTGGATCCGCTCGCGCGAGGCCTCGGCGATCAGGGCCGGAGAGAGGATGGTCTCGCCGTCCAGCCAGCCGTCATTGGCCAGGGCGCCGATCAGCCGGGCCAGGGCCGGGGCGGTGGCGTGGCCGTTGGCGGAGGGGATCTCGATTCGCCGCCACTCGGCCTGGCCGCGGCCGGCGGGCGAGGACCAGGGGGTCAGGAAGGCGGCCTTGGTCGCCGCATTGATCTCGCCGAAGTTCGGCAGGCCGTTCGGCCGCTGCAGGTCGGCGACGCGGCCGTGCTCGGCGTCGGGCAAGCCGATCCAGAGGTCGAGGCCGAAAGGCTGCGCCAGGTCCTCGCGCAGGGCCGTGCCCATGGTCCGCCCGTCGACCCGGCGGAAGATCTCGCCGGCCAGGTAGCCGAAGGTGATCGGGTGGTAGCCGCTGGCGGTTCCCGGCGGCCAGAGCGGGGCCATGGCGGCGAGCTTGGCGCAGACCGCGTCCCAGTCGAACCAGAGCGAGGGCTCCATCTCGTCGGGAAAGCCGGAAAGGCCTTCCTGGTGGCTCATCACCTGCTCGACGGTGACGGCTTCCTTTCCGGCCTGGGCGAACTGCGGCCAGACGTCGGCGACCGGCTGGGCGTAGTCGAGCTTTCCGGCGTCGACCAGCCGCGCGATCAGCAGGGCGGCGATCGCCTTGGTGGTCGAGAACACCGGCGTCAGGGTGCGATCGTCGAACGTCTTGGTGCGCTGGCGGTCGGCGAAGCCGGCCCAGAGATCGACGACCAGTTCGCCGCGCTCGACGAGGGCGAAGCGCGCGCCGAGCTCCTGGCCGGTGGCGAAGTTGTCCTCGAAGGCGGCGCGGACGCCGGCGAAGCGATCGGGGCAGAGGCCGTGGATCTCGGGGGTCATGCCAATCGCTCCAAACGCACGCTGGGGGAGGTCGCCTTCAGCCGCTGGGCCATGGCGACGATGGGAAGTTCGGCCGCGCCCGCGGCGTGGGCGGCGGCGACGGTCTCGGCCACGCCGCCGACCGCGCGGCCCAGCGCATAGGACCCGGTCAGCCCGTCGAGGAGCGCCGCGCCGAACAGGGCGCTGAGCAGGTCGCCGGTGCCCTTGGGGGCGGAGGGCAGCCGCGGGTGAGCGGCCATCCAGGCCTCGCCCGGCTGCACGTAGACGACGCCGATCTCCTTGGCCCGGCCGACCGAGGAGACCAGGGCCGGCTTGCCGAGCCGCCGGGCGGCGACCAGCACGTCCTGCGGCGTGCGGGTCGGCAGGCCGCTCAGGTGAGCCAGCTCCCAGGCGTTGGGGGCCAGGATGTCGGCGCGCGGGACCAGATGCTCGGCGATCGCCTCGGCGACCGGCGCCGGGACGTAGAGCCCTTTGCCCGCGTCGCCGATGGTCGGGTCGACGATGACCAGCGGCGCGCGCGGAGCCTCGCCGCCATAGCCGCTGCGCTTGGCGCCGCGCACCGCGTCGATGGCCTGGGCGGCGGCCAGCACCTGTTCGGGGAAGGCGAAGTAGCCGGTCAGCACCAGGTCGGTCTGGCCGAAGAGCTTGTTGGCTTCGATGCCGGCCAGCACGCCCTCGAGCACGGCCGGCTCGACCTTGGCGCCGCCGGGCGGGCCCCAGCCGGGATGACGGCCGTAGAGCACGGTCGGCGCGACCATGGTGTCGATGCGCAGGATCGAAAGGGCGCTGGCCTGGGCCGTTCCGCCGACATGGCTGGCGGCGACGTGGCTGGAGATGATCAGCGCGAGCGGCATGGCCGCCCTGCTTAGCCGAGCGCCCCCGATCCCGACAAGCTGGGCGCTACCAGGTCTCGCGGAACGGCCGCACTTCGGCGAGGAACGACCAGGCGCTTTTCGGCTGGTGGGCCAGGTGGAAGACCTCGCCGGCGATGTCGTCGGGGGCGATGAAGAAGTCGTCGGGGGCGTCCTTGTAGCGCTCGCGGGTCCACGGCACGTCGATGACCGCGTCGATCACCAGATAGGCGACATGCACGCCCTTGGGGCCGGCCTCGCGGGCGATGGCTTCGGCCAGGATGCGCTGGGCGGCCTTGGTCGGGGCGAAGCCGGCGAAGTTGGCCTTGCCGCGCAGGGCCGAGGTGTTGCCGGTGACGATCAGCGCGCCGCCGCCGGCCTCGATCATCTTCGGCACCGTCAGGCGGGCCAGGTGGTGCAGGGCCATGACGTTGGTCGCGAAGTTCTGCTCGAGCACCGACGGGTCGATGTCGAGGAAGTTGCCGAACGCCCCGCCGACGGCGTTGTGCACCACCACCTTGGGCGTGCCGAAGCGGACGACCAGATCGTCGACCGCGGCGATCAGCGCGGGGGCGTCTGAGACGTCGACCGGCACGGCGACCGCGTCGGGGATTTCCTGGGCCAGGGCGGCGAGGCGGTCGAAGTTCCGGGCCAGCATGGCCACGCGGTAGCCGTCGGCGGCGAACCTGCGGACGATCGAGGACCCGGTCCCGGGGCCGACCCCGGTGACGATGGCGAGCGGTTTCATCTGGGCGTTCCTTCTGGGGAGAGAGGATCAGGCCGCGAGGGCGCGGCGCAGGAAGTCGAGGCGGTCGTTGCCGAAGAACAGCAGGCCGCCTTCGGTGACGAAGCTGGGCGCGCCGAAGACCCCGGCCTCGACCGCCGCAGCGGTGTTGGCCTCGAGCTCGACGGCGCGTTCGGGGGCGTCGATCAGCTCAGGCGTGACCCCGAGGTCGGCGAGCAGGGCGGCGAGATCGGCGCTGGTCGCCAGCGGCGCGTCGCCCGCCCACGTGGCGCGGAACAGCCTCCGGGCGGCTTCCTCGCCCTGGCCGAGCGTCTGGGCCGCCAGGGCGGCGTGCAGCAGCTTCGGCCCGTCGATCCCGCCCATGCCGGGGTTGGGGCTGAGCTGGGCGCCGTAGAGCGCGGCCCAGCGGCCGAGATCCTGGCGCGCATAAGCCTGCTTGGGCTTGCAGATGACCGTGGTGGGGACGTTGCCGACCCGTTTCATCAGTTCCAGCACGTCGAAGGGGCGCCAGTCGAACTCGCCGGGCAGGTCGCCTAGCTGGGTGCTGGCCAGGTAGCTGTAGGGGCTGCGGAAGTCGAAGAAGAAGCGGGTGCGGGTCAGGGTCATTGGGGCTCTCCGAGAAGTCTGCGCAGGCCTGGCGCGGCGATCGGTCCGGGCCGCAGACGTGCGCGCGCCTGTGGGACGGCCTGGCCGGTTTCCTGATCGACCAGGGCCAGCACCAGCGGGCGGCCGGTCTGGCCGTCGACCAGTTCGATGGTCGAGGCGCCCAGGCCGTTGGCGTCCCAGCGGTCGCCCCACTCGCGCAGGGCGGTCAGCACCTTCCAAAGGTCGCGGCCCTTGTCGGTCAGGCGGTATTCGTGGCGGGGCGGGTTGTCCTGGTAGGGGCGGCGCTCGACGAGGCCGCTGCTTTCCAGGTGCTTGAGGCGGGTCGAGAGCGTGGTGGTCGGCATGCCGGTCGAGGCCTGCAGCTCGTCGTACTTCGACAGGCCCAGCGACAGGTCGCGCAGCAGCAGCACCGCCCAGCGGTCGCCGATCGCCTCCAGCGCGCCGGCGACGGAACAGGTCATGCCGGCGAAGGACTTGGCGCGCATGGCGAGGGCTCCTCAGTAACTCTTATGATTAGAGTTAGTGGACGTACGGCAGGACACAAGAGGGCGTGCGGGCATTTCCTCTCCCCGCTGGAGAGGCGAGGGAGAAGTCAGCGGATGTTTCGGCGGGGAGGGGCCGCAAACGAAAACGGGGGCCGTGTCGCCACGGCCCCCGCTGGGTAGTCTCGAAGGTGTCGAAGCTTAGGCTTCGGTGGTCTCGGTGTTGCGAGCGATTTGACGCTCGGCGATCCGGGCCGACTTACCGCGACGGTCGCGCAGGTAGTACAGCTTGGCGCGACGGACGACGCCGCGACGCTTCACTTCGATGGAGTCGATGTTCGGGGAGTAGAGCGGGAACACGCGTTCCACGCCTTCGCCGAACGAAATCTTGCGGACGGTGAAGCTCTCGTTCACGCCGCCGCCTTGACGGCCGATGCAGACGCCTTCGTAGGCCTGCACGCGCTCACGGTCGCCTTCCTTGATCTTCACGTTGACGCGAAGGGTGTCGCCAGCCTGGAAGTCCGGGATCGAACGGGTGGCGGCGAGGCGGTCGAGCTCTTCTTTTTCGAGCTGCTGGATGATGTTCATATCGGTCGTCCTTGTCCTACTGGGCTTTACTCGCCCTTTGCCTGTTGATTGGCGAGATGCGCCGCCCAGAGGTCCGGACGTCGTTCCCGCGTGGCCGCTTCGCGCTGGCTCCGCCGCCACTTGCCGATATCGGCGTGGTGACCGCTGAGCAGTACGGGCGGTATCTCAAGTCCCTCGAATTCCCGCGGTCTCGTGTACTGCGGGTGCTCCAGGAGCCCGTCCTCGAAACTCTCTTCACTCAAGCTCTCCGCCTGGCCGAGGACGCCGGGCACGAGCCTTACGCACGCTTCGATCGCCACCAGGGACGCCGCCTCGCCGCCGGCGAGGACCGCGTCTCCGACGCTGATCTCCTCGAACCCCCGGGCGTCGAGCACCCGCTGGTCCACCCCTTCGAACCGTCCGGCCAGGACGATCAGTCCCGGACCCTTGGCCCATTCACTCACGCGCGCCTGGGTCAGGGGCCGACCCCGTGCGCTCATGTACAAAAGCGGCCGTCCCCGCCGCTCCACGCTGTCCAGCGCGGCTGCGATGACGTCCGCTCGCATAACCTGTCCAGGACCGCCACCCGCAGGGGTGTCGTCGAGGAAGCCGCGCTTATCCTTGGAAAATTGGCGAATGTCCACTGTTTCCAACGTCCAAAGCCCATGCTCGCGCCACGCCGTGCCGATCAGCGAGACGCCGAGCGGGCCGGGATAGGCCTCGGGAAACATGGTCAGGACGGTGGCGTCGAAGGACATGGGTCGGCTTTTGGACGAAACGCCGCAGGATTTCCACGGTCGCCTTAAGAGAACGTCGCTCCCTGGCCGCTTGCGGGGCGTGCGCCTAGGGCGTAATCCGGCTCCTTTCGCACGTGCAGCATTTTTAGAGATCCCATGGAAACGCCCGAAGTCCTCACCGAGTCCCTGGCCCTCGAGCGTATCGAGGTGAACACCTTCCGCGGCGTTTCGCCCGAGGACGGTCCGGGCCGGATTTTCGGCGGCCAGGTGATCGCCCAGTCGCTGCTGGCGGCCTATGAGACGGTCGAGGACCGGATCTGCCACTCGCTGCACTGCTACTTCATCCGCCCGGGCGACCCGCGCATCCCGATCCTGTTCGAGGTCGACCGCTCGCGCGACGGCGGCACCTTCACGACCCGCCGGGTGATCGCCGTGCAGAACGGCAAGCAGATCTTCAACCTCGCCGCCTCGTTCCAGGTCGCCGAGGAGGGCTTTGAGCACCAGGCCCCGATGCCGGCCGTGCGCAGCCCCGACGACATGGCCGCCGAGGCCGAGGCGGCGAAGAAGGCCGTCCAGGACGGCATGAGCGAAGAGATGCGCCGGATGATGAACCGGCCGCGCCCGATCGAGATGGTCGGCCGCGACAACTACGGTTTCGGCCGCAAGCCCAAGCCGAGCGAGCCTAAGAGCGACACCTGGATGCGGGCCGTGGCCCCGATCGGCGACGAAGCGCGCATGCACCAGGTGATCCTGGCCTACGCCTCGGACATGAACCTGCTGTCGACCGCGATGCGTCCGCACGGCGTCGCCTGGCAGACGCCGGGCCTGCAGTCGGCCAGCCTCGACCACGCGATGTGGTTCCACAAGGCGTCGAACTTCAACGACTGGCACCTCTACACCCAGGACAGCCCCAGCGCCTCGGGCGGCCGCGGCTTCGTGCGCGGCGCGATCTACGGCCAGGACGGGACCCTGGTCGCCTCGGTGGCCCAAGAAGGCCTGATGCGGCTGAAGAAGTAGTTCCAGGTGGCGGCGAGCCCCGGCTTGCCGCCTTTCTTTTTTGACTGTTAGGCTCGACGCTTCCTCGGAGGGGGCGTGCGAGTGTTCGGACAGTTCCTCAGTGAGTTGAAGCGTCGAAACGTCATCCGTGTGGCGGCTGTCTACACGGTGACTGCCTGGGCGATTTTCCAGGTCGCCAAGACGATCTTCGAGACGCTCGAATTTCCCAAGTGGACGAGCCAGGCGGCGCTGATCGTCCTGGCGCTCGGCTTGCCGATCGCGATGGTCATCGCCTGGGCGTTCGAGCGCGCGCCGGACGGCACGGTGCACCGGACGAAGACGCCGGAAGGCGAGGAGGCGCCGGCGAAGGCCGGCCTCACGCGGCTCGACGTGCTGCTGCTGGGAGGCCTTGGTCTGGTGCTGGGCGTCACCGCCGCGCAGGTCAGCGGCGTGCTGCGCGGCCCGATTCAGATGCTGGGCGGCGGACCGCCGGACAAGTCGGTGGCGGTGCTGCCCTTCGAGACCTTCAGCCAGGCTAAGGACGCGGAGTACTTCGCCGACGGCCTGACCGAGGAGGTGATCAACAGCCTGGCCCAGTCGCCGGAGCTGAAGGTCGCCGGCCGCACCTCGAGCTTCTACTTCAAGGGCAAGAACCAGGACCTGCGCGAGGTCGGCAAGAAGCTGGGCGTGGCGAACGTGGTCGAGGGCAGCGTGCGGCGCGAGGGCGACCGCCTGCGGGTCACTTGCCAGCTGGTGGCCTGCAAGGACGGGTTTCACCTGTGGTCGGAAACCTATGACCGCCAGATGATCGACGCGCTGGACCTGCAGACCGAGATCGGTGAGGCGGTCGCCGAGGCGATGAAGGTCAAGCTGGCCCTGCGGGGCGCGCGGCCGACCGACGAGACACCGCGCGATCCGGCCGCCTACACGCTCCAGCTCACCTCGATGGCGCAGCTTCGCCGCCAGGATCCGGACTCGCTGAAGGCCGCGCGGGCCGGCTTCGAGCAGCTGTTGGACCTGGAGCCGCGGAACGCGGCGGCCTTCGCCGGCTACGCCCAGGCGACGATGGTGCTGGCCCAGCAGGGACTGTCGATGGACATCGGCGAGGCCGGCCGGGTGGCCCAGGCGGCGATCGACAAGGCGGTGCAGCTCGACCCGGAGTCGCCGGACGTCTGGATGGCCAAGGCGATGATCGCGCGGGTGCAGAGCATCCGGATCGGCGGCCCGCAGTACGAGCGGGCCTTCGACGAGGCGATCGCCCGCACCCTGAAGCTGGCGCCCAACAAGCCCGAGGCGTTGAGCGCTAAGGCCTCGCGCCTGAACGATCTGGGGCAGTCGGAGCAGGCGGTGGCGTTCGGGCGGAAGGCGCTGGCGCTCGATCCGCTGAACCGCTCGACGATCATGACCTACGGCAAGGCGCTGATTAATGTCGGCCAGCTCGACGAGTCCCAGCGCCAGTTCCATTCGGCGACCGAGCTTTATCCCGACTACGAGCAGGCCAAGTACCAGCTGGCCATGGTGCTGACCGAGAAGGGCCGGTTCGACGAGGCCGAGCCGTGGCTGAAGGCCATCGCCACCGGCCAGGACCCGTTCATCTCGCTGCAGACCTCGTGGGTCTACATGAACCTGGGCCTGCGCCAGGACGCCGACGCGGCGTTGCGGGCGATCAGCGAGTCGCCGGCCAAGGAACTCGGCGAGGTCACCATCCTTTGCTACGATGGCGACTGGCGCGGCGCGCTGGCCATGGGCCGCTCGTTGATGGCCAAGGACGACGAGCCGTTCTGGCCGATGGTCGTGTTCCAGGCCTCGGTGATGACCGGCAAGTACGCCGAGGGCGTGGCGGCGCTGAAGACCTTGCGTCCCGACATCTTCTCGCCGGAGCCGGCGGTGACCGGGCTGGACCTGGCCATGCCGACGGTCGCGGCGCACGCGCTGAACCGGACGGGCGACCGGGCCCAGGCCAAGCGGCTGCTCGACGAGGTGATGAAGGTTACCGCCCCGACGCCCGGCCAGCGGCCGCCGAACGACTGGCTGGTCGCCCGCGCCAAGGTGTTCGCCGAGAAGGGCATGCGGAACGAGGCGGTCGCCGCGCTCGAGACCGCCTACCAGAACGGCTGGCGCGGCGTCTTCCTGTGGGACGAGAGCCTGTGGCTGGACCAGCAGCCGAACCTGCTGGTGCTGCGCGACGATCCGGCGATCAAGACGCTGATGGCCAAGGCGCGGGCCGATCTCGCCCGCCAGCGCGAGGCGGTGTTGGCCCAAAGGGCCTGATCAGGCGGCCGGCTGCAGCGCTCGGGTGTAGGTGGCGAGGTCGAAATAGTCGCGCCAGACCTTGATCTTGCCGCCTTCCAGCTGGAACACGCCGCAGCACGGCAGGTCGACCGGGGTCGCGCCGACCATGGTGCGATCCAGCCGCTCGGCCACGACGACGTCGCCGCGCGAGATCAGGGTGAGCACGTCCCATTGGGTTGACGTCCAACCGCGCATGAACCCGGCGATGAAGGCGCGCAGGTTCTCCCGACCGACGACCGGCCGCGAGGGCATGTTGTGGTAGGTCCCGTCGTCGGTGAAAAAATCGACCAGCTCATCGGCGTCGAGCCGCGACCAAGCGGCGATGAAGTCGCGAACGGTCTGTTCGTTCTGGTCCATGGTTCCCCCGTCGTCTTCTTCGCCAAGTCTAGACGGCGGCGCGCGGCGGGCGCCAGGGCTCAGTCTTCCTCGCGGCCCTCGTTGGGGTCGGCTTCGATGACGGCGGGAGGTTCGGCGATCAGTTTGCCCTGGGCGATGCGCACCTCGGGCACGGCTTCGCGGGTGAAGGGCAGCCACCAGCTGGCACCGACCTTGGGCTGGATTTCGAGCAGGTCCCCGGCGCCGAAGTCCTGGACGGTCTTGACCTTGCCCAGCGGTTCGCCGGCGGCGGTCTCGACGGTCAGGCCGATGAGGTCGGCGAGATAGAACTCGTCCTCCTCGGGCGGCGGCAGGCTGTCGCGGGAAATGTAGAGCTTGAGGCCGCGCAGGGCCTCGGCGGCGTTGCGGTCGTCCACGCCCTTGAGGCGGGCGACGATCCCGCCCTTGGTCGGGCGGGCCGAAGCGATGGTCAGGGCGGGCGAGCCGTCCTGACGCATCAAGGTCTTGTAGCTCGCCAGCGCCATGGGGTCGGCGGTGAAGGTAGTGACCTTCACCTCGCCTCGCACGCCGTGGGCGGCGCCGACCTGGGCGACGAAAATCAGATTGTGCGTTTCGTCGCCCATGTCGGTCGAACCAAGGCCAGCTCACCCCGTCCCGAAGGCCAGGGTGAGCGGCGCTGGACTTAGCCTTCGGTCTTTTCGGCGTCGCCTTCGGCGGCCGGAGCTTCTTCAGCAGCCGGAGCTTCAGCGGCGGCTTCGGCGGCCGGGGCTTCCTCGGCCGGAGCGGCTTCGGGTTCCGGCTCCGGAGCCGGCTGAGCGGCGGCTTCGGCCGCGGCGGCGGCGCGGTCAGCTTCGCGTTGGGCGCGCTCTTCAGCGCGTTCCTTGGCCTTGCGGCCCGGCTCGGCCTTGTTCGGGTTGTTGCCGGCTTCCCACTTCACCAGGCCTTCGTTGGCCAGGAAACGGGCGACGCGGTCGGTCGGCTGGGCGCCCTTCTTGAGCCACGCCTGGATCGATTCGACCTTCAGGGTGACGCGCGCCGGGTCGTCCTTCTTGAGCATCGGGTTGTAGGCGCCGACCTTCTCGATGAAGCGGCCGTCGCGCGGCGAGTGCGAGTCGGCGATGACGATGTTGTAGTAGGGGCGCTTCTTGGCGCCGCCACGGGCGAGACGGATCTTGAGCATGGGTTAGTCCTTTGTAAGCTCTAGGATTTCTTGAAGGGGTTGAAGCCCGGCGGCAGATTGCCGAGGCCAGGAAGCTTCCCAGGGCTGCCGAGGCCGGGCAGACCGCCCCCCTGGCTCGTCAGCTTGCCGAGTTCTTCCAGTTGTTTGGGATCGGGCGCGGGCATCTTGCCGCCGCCCAGGGACTTGAGGCGGTCCATGCCGCCGCCGCCCATCATGCCGGCCATGCGGGCGAAGCCCTTGCCGCCGTCTCGGCTCATCATCTTGAAGGCGTCGGCCATCTGGCGATGCTGCTTCAGGAGCCGGTTGATCTCGGCCACGTCGACCCCGGCGCCGGCCGCGATGCGGCGCTTGCGCGAGGCCTGCAGGATGTCGGGCTTCTTGCGCTCGGCCTTGGTCATCGAGGAGATGATCGCCATCTGGCGGTCGATCATCTTGTCGGAGACGTTGGCTTCCGAGAGCTGCTTCTTGACCTTCTGGACGCCCGGCAGCAGGCCCATCAGGCCTTCCATGCCGCCCATGCGCTTCATCTGGTTGAACTGCTCGGCCATCATGTCGAGGTCGAACTGACCCTTGGCCAGCTTCTTGGCCATCGCCTCGGTCTTGGCGACGTCCAGGTCCTGGGCGGCCTTCTCGACCAGCGCGACGACGTCGCCCTGACCGAGGATGCGGCCGGCCACGCGGCGGGCGTCGAAGACGTCGAGGCCTTCGATCTTTTCCGAGACGCCGAGGAACTTGATCGGCAGGCCGGTGACCGCGCGCATCGACAGCGCCGCGCCGCCGCGGCCGTCGCCGTCGGCCCGGGTCAGCACCAGGCCGGTCAGCGGCAGGCGCTCGTGGAAGGCGGTGGCGGTGCGCACCGCGTCCTGGCCGGTCAGGCTGTCGGCGACCAGCAGGGTTTCGGTGGGCGAGGCGATCTTCGCGATCTCGGCCGCCTCGGCCATCATCGCTTCGTCGATGGTGGTGCGGCCGGCGGTGTCGAGGACGACGACGTCAAAGCCCTGCAGCTTGGCCGCGGACATGGCCCGGCGGGCGATGTCGGGGGCCGATTGTCCAGCGACGATCGGCAGGCTCTCGACCCCGGCCTGCTTGGCCAGCAGCGCCAGCTGCTCCATGGCGGCGGGGCGGCGGGTGTCGAGCGAGGCCAGCAGGACCTTCTTGCGGTCCTTGGCGAGCTTCAGCGCCAGCTTGCCGGCGGTGGTGGTCTTACCCGAGCCCTGCAGGCCGGCCATCATGATGACGGTCGGCGGGTTGAGCGCGAGGTTCAGGCCCTCGGCGGTCTCGCCGCCCAGCATCTCGACCAGGCCGTCATAGGTGATCTTCACCACCTGATCGGCGGGGCGGATCGAGCGGATCACCTCCTCGCCGGCGGCCCGTTCCTTGGCCTTGGAGATGAACTCGCGGACGACGGGCAGGGCGACGTCGGCCTCAAGCAAGGCGACACGCACCTCGCGCAGGGCTTCGTCGATGTCCTTTTCCGAGAGCACGCCCCGCCCGGAGAGGCGGTCGAAGACCCCGGAAAGCCGATCTGTCAGTGCGTCAAACACGCGGCGGAACTCCTATAGGCCCAAACGCAATCGACCCCCGTGGACGATCACGTCGACGGGGGGCCTCGCCGCCCTCGTCCCACATCAGTCGTGGGGGTCGTGGCGGTGGAGGGCGCGAATGCTATGCGCCAGAAGGGGGCGCTTATGCCCCTGTGGATGGAATAGGTCAAGGATTTGGCGCCGGGGGCGCGTGGAGATGCTCCCCCGCCTGGGGGAGCTGGCGGCCGCAGGCCGACTGAGGGGACTTTGACTTTGGCGATCTAGAGCCGTCCCCCTCCGTCTCGATGCTGCGCATCGATCCACCTCCCCCAGGAGGGGGAGGATCGAAGAGCGCCTTAGCCCTGCACCACCCACTGGCCGTCAGAACCCTTGCAGGCGGTGTGGCGCGAGGTTTCCGGCGAGCCGTTCGAGGTGCGGATGGTCTGGTCGAAGGTGCGGCAGACCGAGTTGCCGCCGGCGTACTGGGCGCCGCCGGCCGGTCGGACGACGGTGTCGGAGACGTAGCCGATCGCCTGGCCGTTGCGGCCGGCCAGCAGCCACGGCGTGCCGCTGACCCGCGCCAGGGCGTCGAAGCTCTGGCCGCCGTTCAGCTTGCCGACGACCGGGGCCGAGGTGCTCGGCCGGGCCCGGATGTTGACGGTCTTGGGCGCGGTGTAGGGGCCGGAGGCCGACTCGTAGGCCGGGGCCGGCTCGACGCCGTTCGCAAAGCGCAGGCCGCTAAGGGACACGGGCTGGCCGCCGCCGCCGCCGTTCGAGGTCGAGACGATGCGGACGTCGCCCGAGGCGCCGGTCTCCGGGTTGGACCAGGACTGCGAACCGCCGCGGTCCAGCGCGTTCTGGGCGGCGTACTGGGCCTTCTGCTGGTCGCTGCGCTGCATGCGGCAGCCGATGTACGAGCCGGCGGCCGCGCCGGCGGCGGCGCCGAGCACGGTGCCCAGCGTGCGTTCGTTCTTGGCGAGGTTGCTGCCGACCACGCCGCCGACGAGGCCGCCGATGACCGCGCCGCCGGCCTGCTTGTTGCCGCCTGCGTCGCAACCGATGATCGAGGATAGCGGGCTGCCCTGGCGCAGCGTCGGTTGGGCGCCGGCGGCGGCGGGCATGGCGAGGGCGACGGCGACGACGGCCGCGGTGACGTGTGAAGGACGCATATCGGGTTTCCTGGACGAGCCCCGAACGCGGGGCGAACAAGCTCTGCCGAAAAAATGCGCCTGCTCGCGGTTCCGTTCCATACCGGCGCGCAATCAACAATTGTACCGAACCGGCCGCCGGCTGCCGTGACGGCGCCCTTGACCTGAACCCCTGAGCGGGCGGGTAATCCTGCCCGAGCGTCGGACACACGGCGGCACAAGGGAGATCGCCATGGAACGGGCCTATGACCTCGTGATCCGGGGCGGCACGCTGGCGGACGGATCGGGCGGCCCCGCCTATGCTGCCGACGTCGCGGTCAAGGACGGGCTGATCGTCGCGGTCGGCCAGGTGAGCGGCGCCGGGGTCGAGGAGATCGACGCCCGCGGCAAGCTGGTGACGCCGGGCTTCGTCGACATCCACACCCACTATGACGGCCAGGCGACCTGGGACCAGCGGATGCAGCCCTCGTCCTGGCACGGGGTGACCACGGTGGTGATGGGCAATTGCGGCGTCGGGTTCGCCCCCTGCCGGCCCGCCGATCACGACCGGCTGGTGCGGCTGATGGAGGGGGTGGAGGACATTCCCTTCCCGGTGCTGACCGAGGGCCTGCCCTGGAACTGGGAAAGCTTCCCCGACTATCTCGACAGCCTGGAAGGGCGCAGCTTCGACGTCGATATCGGCGCCCAGCTGCCGCACGCGGCGCTGCGGGTGTTCGTGATGGGCGAGCGCGGCGCCAATCGAGAGGACGCCACGCCGGACGACATCGCCGCGATGGCCGCCATCGCCAAGGGCGCGGTCGAGGCCGGAGCGCTGGGCTTTTCGACCTCGCGCACGCTCAATCACCGCACCAGCGACGGCCAGCCGACCCCGACCCTGACCGCCTCGGAAGACGAGCTGACGGGCATCGCCATGGGCCTCAAGGCCGCGGGGAAGGGGGCGCTGCAGTTCGTCTCCGACTTCGGCGATCCGGAGGCCGAGTTCGCCATGCTGCGGCGGATCGTCGAGGCGTCGGGGCGGCCGCTGTCGTTCTCGCTGGTGCAGAGCCCGATCCAGCCGGCCCAGTGGCGGCTTCTGATCGACCGGCTCGAGGACGCCAGCGGCGCCGGGCTGCCGATGCGGGCCCAGGTCTGCGGGCGGCCGGTCGGGGTGCTGTTCGGCCTGGAGCTGACGCTCAATCCGTTCACGCACTATCCGAGCTACAAGGCGATCGCCGCGCTGCCGCTGGCCGAGCGGGCGGCGAAGCTGGCGGACCCGGCGTTCCGCGCCCAGCTGCTGAGCGAGGGGAACGAGGCCTCGGCCGCCTTCGCCGCCAACATGACCCAGAATTGGAAGGTCATGTTCCTGATGGGCGAGACGCCGGACTACGAGCAGACGCCGGACCGCACGGTGTTGGCCCTGGCCAACGCCAAGGGCGTGCGGCCCGAGGAGCTGGCGCTGGACCACATGCTGACCAACGGCGGGCGCGGCATGCTCTACCTGCCGTTCCTGAACTACGCGAACGGCTCGCTGGACCCCTCGTTCGAGATGTTGACCCATCCGGACACGGTGCCGGGCCTGTCCGACGGTGGGGCGCATGTGGGGATGATCTGCGACGGCTCGTTCCCGACCTCGAACCTGACGCTGTGGACGCGCGACCGCACGCGGGGGCCGAAGCTGGCGCTGGAGGCGATGGTGCGGATGCAGAGCCACGACACCGCCGCGGCGCTCGGTCTGCACGATCGCGGGTTGGTGGCCCCCGGCTATCGCGCCGACCTCAATGTCATCGACTATGACGGCCTGACCCTGGGCGCGCCGAGCGTCGCCTACGATCTGCCGGCCGGCGGGCGGCGGCTGGTGCAGCGGGCCGACGGCTATGTGGCGACCATCGTCGCCGGGCAGGTGACCTATCGCGACGGCCAGCCGACCGGCGCCCTGCCGGGCCGGCTGCTGCGCGGGGCGCAGGCGGCGCCTGCGGCGATCGCGGCGGAATAGCGCTTTGGCCTGGGCGGCGACACAGGCCATAAGCCCCGGATGGCCGCCTCCCTCGCGCCGCGTATGGACCTCGACGACACGCCGACCCTGGACGGGGCGCGCGAGATTCTGCGCCGCACCTTCGGGCATCCCGATTTCCGAGGCCGCCAGGCCGAGGTGATCGCCGAGGTGCTGGCTGGGCGCAGCGCCATGGCCGTACTGCCGACCGGCGGCGGCAAGAGCGTCTGCTATCAGATCCCGGCGATGATGCGGCCGGGCCTCGGCCTAGTGGTTTCGCCGCTGATCGCGCTGATGACCGACCAGGTCGCCGGTCTGCAGCAGTCCGGCGTCGCCGCCGCCAAGCTCGATTCCACCGGCGAGGCCTGGGAGCGGGCCGAGACCTGGGAGAAGATCGACCGCGGCGAACTGGACCTGCTCTACATCTCGCCCGAAGGTCTGATGCAGCCCTCGATGCTGGAGCGGCTGTCGCGCGTGCCGCTGGCGCTGCTGGCCATCGACGAAGCGCACTGCGTGAGCCAGTGGGGCCACGACTTCCGGCCCGAGTACCGGATGCTGGGCCGGCTGGCCGACATCTTCCCGAACGTGCCGCGGCTGGCGGTCACCGCCACCGCCGACAACCGCACCCGCGAGGATATCCGCGCCGAACTGCGGCTGGAGGACTCGGCCGAGTTCGTGGCGAGTTTCGCGCGGCCGGAGCTGGCGCTGTCGGCCGAACGCAAGCGCGGGGCCGGCCACAAGCGCGTGCTGGAACTGGTCGCCGCGCGGCCGGGCCGCTCGGGCGTGGTCTATGCCGGCTCGCGCGACGGGGTCGACAAGCTGGCCGAGGCCCTGCGCGGGGCCGGGGTTCCGGCCCTGGCCTATCACGCGGGCCTGGACAAGAACGTTCGCGCCGACCGGCTGGAGAAGTTCCTTGAGGCCGACGAGGCGGTGATGGTCGCGACCATCGCCTTCGGCATGGGCGTCGACAAACCCGACGTCCGCTATGTGATCCACGCCGATCCGCCGGCTTCGATCGAGGCCTACTGGCAGGAGATCGGCCGCGCCGGACGCGACGGCGACCCGGCCGAGGGCATCACGCTCTATGGCTCGGCCGACATGGCCTGGGCGTTCCGGCGGCTGGACGGCCGCGACGTCGACGAGAGCGTCAAGCAGGTGCAGGGCCGTAAGGTCCGCCAGCTCTACGCCATGCTGGACGGCACGACCTGCCGCGCCGCCGCGGTGCGCCGCTACTTCGGCGAGGAGGGCGTGAAGGCCTGCGGCCAGTGCGACCTGTGCCTGGGCGAAGTCGAGACGGTGGACGCCACCCGGCCGGCGCAGATGGCGCTGTCGGCGGTGCACCGCATGGGCGGCCGGTTCGGGCGCGGGCGGCTGGTCGACCACCTGCTGGGCAAGACCAAGGATCCGTCGAGCTTCGAGGCCGGGCTGACCACCTTCGGCATCGGCCAGGAGCTGAGCGCCATCGCCTGGCGGGATCTGATCGACCAGCTGCTGTTCGACGGCCTGCTGCGCGAGGATCCCAACGACGGGCGGCCGCTGATCGGGCTGGGCGACGCCGACGGCGTGAAGGCGATCTATCGCGGCGAGCGGCAGGTTTCGCTGCGCAAGCCGCAGGAACCTGAACCGCGGGCTCGCACGAGCGGCCGGCGCAAGGGCCAGAGCGGCGCGGCGCTGGCCGTCAGCGCCCACGACCAGCCGGTGTTCGAGGCGCTGCGCGCCTGGCGCCGCGACGAAGCCGCGCGCCAGCATCTGCCGCCGTATGTGATCTTCCACGACCGCACCCTGGCCGAGATCGCCGGGCGCAAGCCGTCGGACCTGCCCGCCCTGGGCGCGATCTCCGGCGTCGGCGAGGGCAAGCTGCAGCGTTACGGCGAGGCGGTGCTCGCCGTGCTGCGCGGCATGGACGCCTAGGCCGGCTGCAGGAACACGTAGCGCTGGTGGACGTCGGTCAACGCCCAGTCGGTCTGCGCGATCTTCCAGTCCGGATAGTTGGCGGTCAGGAAGTCTAGGGTCATCGAGGTGTCGCCGTAGGTCGCCTCGCCCTCGACGGTGTCGCGCTGGTGCGGGACATAGGCGAAACCGTCCTTGGCGTGCAGTTGCTGAAGGCGCTTGGCGTCGGCGGCGTATTGCGGGTCTGCTTCCCAGTACTCGGGCGCACGGATGGTGATGGCCAGCAGGCCGTCGTCGGCGATGTGCTTGCGCATGGCCGAAAGCGCCGCGTCGGTGGCCGAGCGCGAGGTGTGGGTGAAGACCGAGAAGGCGAACATCACGTCGACGCCCTTCTCCGGGGCGGGCAGGCTCTTGGGCAGGTAGTCGGACTGGGCCAGGTTGCCGAGCATTCCGGCCTCGCGGCAGAGATCGACGGCGAAGTCCCAGGGATCGACCGACCAGATGTTCGCCGGGTCGGTGTAGTAGTACATCATCCGCGTGATCCGGCCGTAACCGCAGCCGTAGTCGAGGATCTTGGCGTCGGACAGCGAGCGGTTGCGCAGGGCGGCGTAGTTATAGGCCAGGGCGCGCACGAAGCTGGCGGTCTGGGTGAGCAGCGCCTCGCCGGCGTTGCCGGTAAAATTGCGCTGGGTCTCGTCGCTGGCCATGCGCGGCAGCAGCTTCGACAGCGCCGGCAGATCCTGGCGCGGCAGGCTGATCATCAGCAGTCCGAAGGCGTCGAGCGAGAGCTCCTTGCGCAGGCCGGCGAGCACCGCCTCCACCGAGGCGCCCTTGGCGGCCTGTTTCTCGATGGCCGCGATCGCGCGGGCGTTGTCGGACAGCA
This sequence comes from Phenylobacterium sp. LjRoot97, assembly GCF_964254345.1. Taxonomy (NCBI): domain Bacteria; kingdom Pseudomonadati; phylum Pseudomonadota; class Alphaproteobacteria; order Caulobacterales; family Caulobacteraceae; genus Phenylobacterium; species Phenylobacterium sp. LjRoot97. The sequence goes on along the minus strand of NZ_CAXUTH020000001.1, from coordinate 4,326,443 downwards.
TCCTGAAATCTCTTCGACTGATCGGCTGGTGCGGGGGAGGTAGCGCGAGCCGGGCGGCGGCGTAAAGGCGGCCCGGGCGGAGCGACACGGTTAAGACCGGCGAAAGGCTCTGGCCCTAACGTCGCGCCAGTCGAGGGGAACGGGCATGGCGGTCGCGATCCTGCAGGCGCGGATGAGTTCGTCGCGGCTGCCGGGCAAGGTGATGAAGCCGCTGGCGGGGCGGCCGATGGTCGAGCGCCAGATCGAGCGCCTGCGCCGTTGCGAGACCCTCAGCCGGCTGGTGGTCGCGACCAGCGACGATCCCAGCGACGACGTGCTGGCGAGCTTTCTCAAGGATATCGGCGTCGAGGTGCATCGCGGGCCGCTGGCCGACGTGCTGGGCCGCTATGTCGGGGCGATCGAGGCGCTGGGGATCAGCGGCCAGGTCGTGCGGCTGACCGCCGATTGCCCGCTGGCCGATCCGGGCGTGATCGACGAGTGCGTGCGCCTGCAGGCCAGGCTCGGCGTCGACTACTGTTCCAACGGCCGCAACCGCACCTATCCGCGCGGGCTCGACGTCGAGTCGTTCGACGCCGAGGACCTGCTGACCGCGGGGCGCGAAGCGACCGATCCCTACGACCGCGAGCACGTGACGCCGTTCCTCTACCGGCCCGGCGCGCCCTTCACCCAGGGCGAGCTGGTCCAGGCCCGCGACGAGAGCGCCCTGCGCTGGACCGTCGACACGCCGGAGGACTACGCCTTCGTCGAGAAGGTCTATGGCGCGCTCTATCCCACCAAGCCGGACTTCACGTCCGACGACATCCGGGCCCTGCCCTTCTCCCACTTCGAACCCGACACCTAGGAGCCTCCCATGACCGGCACGCCGGCCGACCCGAAATCCGCCTGGGCGGGAGACTTCGGCGCCGAGTACACGCAGCGCAACGTCGCCTCCGACGAGGCGCTGCGGGCGCGGACCTTCATGTGGGGGCGCTTCGCCCAGGCCTTCGCCGGCGACCCGCCGAAGACCATCCTGGAGGTCGGCTGCAACCTCGGTCTCAACCTGCGGGTCATGCCGCGGCTGCTGGGCGCCGAGCTCTCGGCCATCGAACCGAACGCCACGGCGCGGGCGCGGGTGCTGGCCGACGGCATCCTGCCGGCCGAGCGGCTGTACGAAGGCTTCGGCGACAAGATCCCGCTGGCCGACGGCGCGGTGGAGATGGCGTTCACGACCGGGGTGCTGATCCATGTCGACCCCTCGCGGCTGCCGGCGACCATGGACGAGATCCACCGGGTGTCGTCGAAGTACGTGCTGTGCGCGGAGTACTTCTCGCCGCGCCCCGAGACGCTGAGCTATCGCGGCCACGAGGGCCTGCTGTTCAAGAACGACTTCGGCGGTCTCTACATGGACCGGTTCCCGGACCTGCAGCTGGTCGACTACGGCTTCTTCTGGAAGCGGGCAACGGGCCTGGACGACGCCACCTGGTGGCTGTTCCGGAAGGGGTCCTAGTTCCTCCCCCGCTGGGGGAGGTGGCGCGCGCAGCGCGACGGAGGGGGCCTGCTGAGTCAGAAGTCCCCCTCAGTCAGCCAAGCGGCTGACAGCTCCCCCAGAGGGGGAGCAACTGGCTTTACTCCACCATCGACCAGTCGAGCGGCGCGCCGCGGGCCAGGGCGCGGGTCGCCTTGCGGCCGAGCACTTCGGGCAGATGCTTGGGCGGCAGGCCGAAGCCCGGGCGGATCGAGCGGACGTTGGCGGGGGTCAGCGCTTCGCCGGCGGCGACGTCGGCGACGACGTAGAGCGAGCGGCGATGGTCGCGGCTGGAGGCCTCGGACGGGGCCTCGTCGTACCGCACCGAGCCGAGCGCCAGCCAGGCGTCGCGGCATTCGACGACCAGCCGCTCCAGCTCGGCGGGTTCCAGCGAGAAGTCGGAATCGACCCCGCCCTCGGCGCGGCTGAGCGTGAAGTGCTTTTCGATGAAGCAGGCGCCCAGCGCCACGGCCGCCACCGAGGCGGTGACGCCCATGGTGTGGTCCGACAGGCCGACGGCCACGCCGTGCTGGGCGGCCAGGTGCGGCAGGGTCATCAGGTTCATGTCCGACGGCGGGGTCGGATAGCCGCTGTTGCAGTGGAGCACGATGATCTCGCTGGCCCCGGCGCCGCGGGCGGCGGCCACCGCCTCGGCGATCTCGGCCGGCGAGGCCAGGCCCGTCGACATGATCAGCGGCTTGCCGGTCCGGGCGCAGAGCTCGATCAGCGGAATGTCGACCAGCTCGAACGAGGCGATCTTGTAGGCCGGTGCGCCGAGGCTCTCCAGCAGCTCGACGGCGGTGGCGTCGAACGGCGAGGAGAAGACGGTGATGCCGATGTCGCGGGCGTGGGCGAACAGGCGCGCGTGCCAGTCCCAGGGGGTGTGGGCCTCCTGGTAGAGGTCGTAAAGCCGCCGCCCGTCCCAGAGGCCGCCGTGCACGGTGAAGCCGGGGCCGTCGTGGTCGATGGTGATGGTGTCGGCGGTGTAGGTCTGCAGCTTCACCGCGTCGGCGCCGGCCGCCTTGGCCGCGTCGATCAGGGCCAGGGCGCGCTCGATCTCGCCGTTATGGTTCCCCGACATCTCGGCGACGATATAGGGCGGATGGCCGGGGCCGATCTTGCGGCCGGCGATGCTGACGAGGGGTTGGCTCACGCGCCGTCTCCAGGTTCGAGCCGCGCCAGCACCGGCGCGATCTCCACGAAACTCGGCGCCTCGGCGTCGGGCGGGAAGCCGCCGTCGCCAAGGGCCGCAAACTTGCCGGTGCGGACTCGCACCGAGCGGCAGCCGACCGCCGCGGCGGCGGCCATGTCGTGGCCGGGGTTGTCGCCGATCACCACCGCCTGGGCAGGGAAGGCGTCCATCCGGCGCAGGGCCTCAAGATAGCAGGCCGGGTCGGGCTTGGGCGCCTCGTGCTCCCAGCAGAGCAGCACCTCGTCGACCAGGTCGCCGACGCCGAGCGCCTCGACTTTGCGCGACTGCATCAGCGCCAGGCCGTCGGTGACGACAGCCAGCCGATAGGACTTGGCGAGGGCGGCCAGGGTGTCAGCGACGCCGGGCCACAGGCTGATCGTCGGGCGGTGGTCGCGATAGACGCCGACCAGTTCGCCGATCAACGCCGGGGAGGCGGGCAGCCCGGCCTGGGCCAGCACCACGTCGAAGATGCGGCCGCGGCCGTGGGCGTCGAGCTCTGCTTCCATGCCGGCGGCGAGGGCGGCGGCGTCGAGGCGCGGATGGCGCTGGGCGAGCTCCTCGGCCACGGCGCGGAAGCCCGACAGCACGTAGGTGCGCTCGTCGTAGAGCGTGTCGTCGAGATCGATGAGCAGGGCGCTGATCACAGGGCGGCCAGTTCGGCGTCGGTGACGATGCGGTCCTGCGAGTAGCGCAGCATGGTCAGCCCGTAGGCGATCGGCCGGGGGCGGGCGGCTTCGTCATCCTGGCCGCGGGCCATCTGCAGGATGCGCTCGGGCGAGGCGAGGCCCGCCTGGATCGACAGGTTGGAGGCGCCGCCGAAGCGGGGATTGATCTCGATGAACCGCGTGCCGGCGTCGTCGTGGAAGGCCTGGACGACGTTGTGGCCGACGAGGCCGAGCGCCGCGCAGAGCTTCAGGGCCTGGTCGGCCAGGGCGGGAACGTCCTCAGTGCGCGACTTGGTCGCCTCGCCGCCCTGAACCTGCAGCCGGCGGCGGGCCATGGCCTGCAGCGGCGCGCCGGCCAGGCTCATCAGCACGTCGATGGTGAATTCGGGGCCGCTGTCGAGCGCCTGGACCAGCCAGTCCTCGCCGGTCGGGAGGTCGGCGGGATCGTCGATGCGGCGGGCGCCGCGGCCGCCGGCCCCGTCGACCGGGCGGACGAACACCGGGAAGCGGTCGGGGGTTTCGTCGGGTGCGAAGGTCTTGGGCGTTTCCAGGCCGAGGTCGTGGCAGGCCTGCGTGAAGCGGCGCTTGTCGCGGCAGACGGCCAGGGCGTCTTGCGAGGGGGCCAGGACCGTGACGCCCTGAGCGGCGAGGCGATCGCGGGCCGCCGATAGCACGGCCAGCTCACCGTCGCGGGTTGGAACCACCAGGCCGATGGCGTGCTGGGCGCAGGCTTGGGCCAGGGCGTCCACGAATTCGGGAGCGTCGCTGCGCGGCAGGATCAGCGCCTGGTCGGCGGCGAACAGGGCGGCGTTGTCGGCGGCGATGTCGGCGGCCAGCACCCGGCCGCCCAGCGGATGGGCGGCGGCCTGGAACGCCTGGACCAGCAGGACCTTGGCGGCGGCGCTGAGGATGAGGACGTTCATCGCCGCTCGCCGGCCCCGTCTAGACCGGCCGGGCGTAGGCGGTCTGGTTGCGGCCGACGCCGGCCCGCGCGCAGCCGCGCCGGAACTCGACGACCGCCTCCAGCGACCGATCGCGCCACAGGCCCATCTCGAAGGCGACGCGGGTGAAGTGGCAGTTCCGGCCCTTGCTGCGGTCGCGCATGTAGCCGGTGTCCGGATTGAGCAGGAAGATGTCGATCGGGAACTCGCCCAGGTGCTCGACCACCTCCCAGCCGTGGGCGGCCAGGGCGCGGGGCAGGGTGTCGGTGTTGAAGTAGTTCAGGTGGTCGGGGGCGGCGATCCAGAACTGCGGGTCGGCGAGGCCGCGGCCGACGATCTGGTCCTGCAGCCACGACCCGTCGTTGGGCACCGCGACGCGCAGCAGGCCGCCCGGCGCGACGATGGCGCGCAGCCGCTGCAGCAGGCCCATCGGGTCGATGACGTGTTCGAGCACGTTGTTGCAGATCACCAGGTCGTAGACCTCGCCCTTGGCGATCTCTTCGTCGAGCAGGGCGAAGGCGTCGCCCAGCATCAGGTGCTGCGCCAGGTGCGGATGGAACTCGCGCACGCCGTCGTCGGTGAAGTCCAGGCCCTTAGCCTGCCAGCCGCGGTTCAGAAAGTAGTCGAGGGTGAAGCCTTCGCCGACTCCGACCTCGAGCATGCGGCCCGGCGCGCGGCCCCAGACCAGCTCGGTCTCGGCCGGCTGCAGCAGCTTGTGCTCGAGTTCCTCGGCCGTGTAGCCGTGGGCGTAGGGCGTGCGCCCGTCGGTCGCGCCGAAATACTTGTCGCGATAGTAGGCGGCGAGTTCGTCCGGCGTCGGGCGCGGTTCGATCTCGTAATAGCCCTCGGGCCGTTCGACCAGTTTGAGGCTCAAGGCAACGCTCCCACTTCGACGCGCCATCTGCCCCTGAGCGTAGTTAAGGCTCCGTCAATCGGGATGCGGCGAGGGGTCGCCCCCTCGCCGTCGCCTGCCTTAGAACCGGGTCTTCAGCTCCACGCCGATGGTGCGCGGGTCGTTCACGAAGCCGGTCAGGTTGTTGAAGTCGAGGCCGCCTTCCAGGCTCTCGTCGTCGGTGATGTTGCGGCCGAACACGGCGGCGTCCCACTTGCCGTCGGCGGTGACGTAGCCCAGCCGCAGGCCGCCCTCGAGCAGCTTGTCGTCGGTGAACTCGACCGAGCGGTAGAGGAAGAAGTTGATCTTCGAGCGATAGGCCCAGTCGGTGTAGGCGTAGAACTCGCCGTCGCGGAACGGGATCGCGTAGCGGGCGGTGATGTTGGCGATCCAGCGCGGGGCGTTGGGCAGGCTGTTGCCGTCGACCAGCACCGTGCCGGGGGCGCCGGCCGGATCGAGCACGGTGCAGGGCGCGCCGCACGGCTGGATGGCCAGGTTCGGATCCTGGATCTCGGTGTGGCTGTAGGACAGGCCCGCGGTCAGCAGCAGATGCTCGATCGGGTTGGCTTCGCCGTTGAACTCGAACCCGTAGCCCTCGGCGTGCTCGGCGTTGACCAGGCGGTTGAAGTTGGCGCCGCCGCCGACCGCGGTCAGCTGCATGTCGTCGACCTTGTAGTAGTAGACCGAGGCGTCGACCCGGGCCCGGCGGTCGAACAGGTCGGCCTTGAAGCCGGCCTCGTAGGACATCAGCGTCTCGGTGTCGGCGACCGAGATGGTCGAGCCGAACAGCAGGCGGCCCTGGATCGACGGGGCGCGGTAGCCCTTGGCGATACGGGCGTAGATGTTGACGTCGTCGTTCACCGCATAGGTGGCGTTGAGGTTGAAGCTGACGTCGTCGCTTTCCGGATCGGCGGCCAGGATCGGGGTCGGCGGGATGCCGATCGGCGACAGCGTCTGCTGCGCGATGAAGTCCTTCTTGTCGTTGGAATAGCGGATGCCGCCGCCGATCGTCAGCTGGTCGGTGAGCCTGTAGTCGGCGTTGGCGAACAGCGCCCAGGCCTTGGTCTTCTGGTGCTGGTAGGCGAAGCCGTTGCGGGCGCCGCCCGCCAGGGTGTCGAAGTTGATGCTGTCGATCTTCAGGTCTTCGAAGAAGTAGAAGGCGCCGAGCGTGTAGTTCACCCCGGCGTAGTCGCCGGCCAGCCGGAACTCCTGGCTCCACTGGGCGTGATAGGGCACGCCGTCGGCGCTCTCGGCCGTGAACGGGATCAGGCCCGGGCCCGAAGGCGGCGCGAACACCGCGCCGAAGCCGCCGTCGACGTCGCCGCGCGAGTAGGCGGTCACGTGCTCGTAGGCGGTGATCGAGGTCAGGGTCGGCCCCTCTTCGCCGAAGTCGTAGGTCAGCTTCGCATTGACGCCCGAGCCCTCCATGGTCTGGCCGGTGCGCGGCTGGGCGTCCTGGTAGATCTTCTCGCGGTCGAAGCCGGAGACGAAGTCGTTGGTCCCCTGCTGGATGATGTTGGCGCGGAAGATCTGCGGCGAGCCGTCGAGCTTGGTGTAGTGGGCGTTCAGCAGGGCGCTGAAGGACTCGTTCGGCGTGAACAGAAGTTGGCCGCGGAAGGCGCTCTGGTCGTAGCCGCCGGTGACGTCGTTCTTGCCGGTGAAGCCGTTATCGATCCAGTCGTCGCGGTGCATGTAGATGCCCGACAGGCGGCCGGCCAGCACCCCGTCGATGATCGGGCCGGAGACCGCGCCCTGCAGGTTGATGGTGCCGAAGGTGGCGTAGGAGGCCTGGGCGTAGCCGCCGAAGGTCTGGCTCGGCTTGACCGAGTCGAACTTCAGCACCCCGGCCGGCGTGTTGCGGCCGAACAGCGTGCCCTGCGGTCCGCGCAGCGCCTCGACCTGCTCGATGTCGAACAGCGGGAAGCTCTTCAGCACCGGGTTCTCCATCACCACCTCGTCGTAGACGAAGGAGACCGGCTGCGAGGCGTTGAAGTCGAAATCGGTGTTGCCGAGGCCGCGGATGTAGGGCCGCGGGAAGATCCGCGCGTAGCTGGATTCCAGCGTCACGTTCGGGATGCGGGCCGAGAACACCCGGATGTCGCCGCCGGACGACTGGATCACGTCCAGCTTCTCGGCCGAGATGGCGGTGACCGAGACCGGAACGTCGTTGAGGTTTTCCGAGCGCTTCTGGGCGGTGACGACGACTTCGCCGAGCTCGGTTTCCTGGGCGAGGGCCTGGGCTGGGGCGAGGAACGCCAGACCGGCGGCGGCGGCCAGCGCAGCGTGCGCGGCCTTGTTCAAGAAACGCGTACGCATGGTCATTGGCTGGATCCCCCAAACAGCGATTTGCCTGCGTTTTAGGGGGCTTAGGAGAGTCGCGAAAGCGCAACCCAAGCGTCATCCATACGACACGCGTCGCCTGTGGCGCCGGCGCCTCGCATTGAGGCGGATGCGCCTAGATGCCGGTCGCCATGGCCGCGGCCGCCTGGGCGGCCTTCTCCGGACGGCGACGCGGCGGGGTGTCGGCCGGCGCGCTCCACAGCGGGCGCAGGGCCTTGGGCAGGTTGGCGCGCACCTTCTCGACCTGGCCGGGGGCAAGGTGACGGGAGAGCACGCGGCAGACCGCCTCGATCGCGCGGCGCGGATCGATGCTGTGGGCGTCGGTCAGCCAGTCGCCGACGTCGGCGACGAACTCATCGACACTGCTGCAGCGGTTCGGCTGCTTGGCCGGCTGGTACTGGTCGTAATAGACGCCGCGGATCATCAGCGGCAGCTGTGAACCCAGGTGGGCCGACAGGTCCACGGGCAGGCGGTCGCGCAGTTTGTGCAGCACGACGCTAAGCACTTTCCAGGCCGCGTGCCGGTCGACGTCCAGCTCTTCGGACAGCTCCTTGAGCCAAGCGTTGGTCGTGTGCAGCGTCCTGTCGAAGACGTCCAGACCGTTGACGCTCATGGCAGCCTCCTTCGATGGCGGACGATCAGCCAACCGTCCGCCGCCAAGGCCGGTTCCAGCCCGCGCGCGTTCGTGATCCTCGCTAGAGCGCGCGGGTCTCCAGGCCGTCGAGAGCCCCGGCCGCGCGCCAGTCTTCGAGCAGCTTCACGAAGGCGGTCGGGCCCTTGCCGTACGAGCCGTTGCGGGCGGCCAGCGCCGAGGGCTGGCCCTCGTTGTTGTAGTAGCCGGGGGTGCACTCCTCGGCGAACTTGGCGCGCTGCAGGGCAGAGTCGACGATCGTCTGAACCCAGGCGTCCTCGGCCGCCTGCGAGGCCTCGACTCGGCCGATCCCGCGCTCGGCGCAGGTCGCCAGGATGTAGCCGATGTGACGGGCCTGCTCGTTGAGCATGTGCGGGTAGTTCACCGTGAAGCCGGACTGGCTGTTGCTCATGATGAAGCAGTTGGGGAAGTCGCGGCTGTGCATGCCGTGCAGGGTCGAGACCCCGCCGTCCCACTTGCCGGTCAGGGTGAGCCCGCCGGCGCCGACCACCTCGTAGCCGGCCCGCCGCGCGTAGGAGGTGCCGACCTCGAAGCCGGTGGCGAAGATCAGGCAGTCGAGCTCGTACTCGACCCCGTCCACCACCACGCCGTTCTCGGTGATCTGTTGAACGCCGCGGCCTTGCGTATCGACCAGGGTGACGTTCGGGCGGTTGAAGGTCGCCAGGTATTCGTCGTGGAAGCAGGGGCGCTTGCAGAACTGGTTGTAATAGGGCTTCAGCGCCTCGGCGGTGGCGGGATCGCTGATCACCGAGTCCACCCGGCCGCGGATCTGCTCCATCTTCTGGAAGTCGGCCAGCTGCACCAGCTCGCCAGGGTCCTTCAGCCCGGCCGCAGCGTTGTTGTTGCGCGCGATCATGCCGAGGTTGCGGATGATGTCGGTCCAGCCGTCGTTGACCAGGTCCTCTTCCGCAAAGCCGCCGCTGACCAGGATGTTGAAGTTGTCCATCCGCGCCTGCTGCCAGCCTGGCGTCAGGCCGGCGGCCCAGTCGGAGTCGGTCGGGCGGTTGTTGCGCACGTCGATCGACGAGGGGGTGCGCTGGAAGACGAAGAGCTCGCCGGCCCCGGCGCCCAGGTGCGGCACGCACTGCACGGCCGTCGCCCCGGTGCCGATGATGCCGATCCGCTTGCCGGCCAGGCCCGTGAGCCCGCCGTTCGAGTCGCCGCCGGTGTAGTCGTAGTCCCAGCGGCTGGTGTGGAAGGTGTGGCCCTTGAAGCTGTCGACCCCGGGGATGCCGGGCAGCTTGGGGCGATGCAGCGGGCCATTGGCCATGACGACGAAACGCGCCCGCATGGCGTCGCCGCGGTTGGTGGTGATGGTCCAGCGGCCGGCGGCCTCGTCCCAGCTCATGCCGGTGACTTCGGTCTGCAGGCAGGCGTTGGAATAGAGGTCGTACTTCTCGGCGATCGACCGGCTGTGAGCCAGGATCTCCGGCGCGCGGGTGTACTTCTCGACCGGCATGTAGCCGGTCTCCTCCAGCAGCGGCAGGTAGACGTAGCTTTCGACGTCGCAGGCCGCGCCCGGATAGCGGTTCCAGTACCAGGTGCCGCCGAAGTCGCCGCCCTTCTCGATGACGCGCAGGTCCTTGACCCCGGCCTCGCGCAGCCGGGCGGCGGCCAGCAGGCCGCCGAAGCCGCCGCCGATCACCACCACCTCGACCTCGTCGGTGAGCGGGGCGCGGGTGAACCCGGGCTCGACATAGGGGTCGTCCAGATAGTGGGCGAAGTCGCCCGTGACCTCGACGTACTGCTCGTTGCCGTCGACCCGCAGGCGCTTGTCGCGCTCGGCCCGGTACTTCTCGCGCAGCTTCACCGGGTCGAAGCCCAGTCCCGTGGTCGCCGCGTCCGCGATTTCCGCTGAATCCGCCATCGATACCTCCCGAAACATACCGCTTTATCCAATTTGGGTTCCCCTGGCGGAAGGCAAGCGGAAGCCGTCGACGACGACGTGACAGCGCGCGCCGGAAAGTTGATGTTGCGCGCCAAGGAAGGCCGCCTTGCCTGGCGGGTGAGGACGACATGTCAGCGCTGACCATCGCTTCGGTCTGGATCAACGCGGTGCTCGACGGCCTGGTCCGCGAGGGCCTCGAGCGAGGCGCTCTGACCCACGGACTGCGCGGGGTGGTCGATGGCCGCGTGCCGGACGCCGGTCAGATCGAGGTCAGCCTGGCGCGGCGGATCTGGCGGCGGGCGCGGGCGCTCAGCGACGATCCGTTGCTGGGACTGAAGGTCGGTTCGCGGCTGCCGGTCCAGGCCGCCAATGTGGTCAGCGTGGTGCGGGCCCATAGCCAGACCTTCGAGGAATCGCTGCGCCACATGGCGCGCTATCAGGTGCTGCTCAGCGACAGCGGCCGGTTCGTCCCGACCGCGCGGGACGGCGGCCTGCGGCTGACCTACGAGCCGAGCAAGGCGGCGGTGGGCATCGACCCCTTGCAGATCGACTCGGTGGTGGCGGCTGCGGCGGGGCGCCGGCCGCATCCTGTGCTGGTGCAGCTGGTCGGGCGGGCCGAGGCCGATCCGGCCCCGTTCGCGGCCCTGCTCGGCTGCCCGGTGCGGATGGGCGCGGCGCAGGCGACGATCGACTTCGACGCCGCGGCCCTGGCCGCGCCGATCCCCGGCGCCGACCCGGCGCTACGCGACCTCAACCTGGCCTATGCCGAATCCCTGCTGGCCGGCCGGCGGCGGATGGACGGCCTGTGTCAGAACGTGCGCGCGGCGATCGGCAAGCTGGGGCCGGGTGCGGCGGACGTCGCCTCGGTCGCCGCCGAGGTCGGCTGCTCGCCGCGCACCCTGCAGCGGCGGCTGGCCGAAGCGGGAGCAAGCTTCAAGGCGTTGCTCGAGGGCTACCGGATGGAGGAGGCGCTGATCCTGCTGGTCGAATCCCAGGCCAGTATCGCCCAGGTCAGCCGGCTGCTCGGGTATTCCGAGACCAGCGCCTTCTCGCGCGCGGTCTCGCATTGGTGGGGCGCCTCGCCGCGCGCCCTGCGGCAGGCGCGTCCGCTGCGCTAGGGGTTGCGGTGCGGGCGTCCTGCGCTTCAGGGTTGCCGAACGGCGATCTGCGAGGTCAACTGCCGACATGGCGTGGTCGCATCGACAGGGCTTTCTGGAGTCGTGGCCTGGGCAGGTCGTCAACCTGGCTGGGCTGATGCTGGTCATCGTCGCGGTGCCGGCGCTCTCAATCTACGAGACCTGGTCCGAGCAGGCGGCCATGCGCCGGGCCTGGAACATCGCCGGCCCGGCCTGCCCGGCGGTGGAGGCCTCTCCGACCTTCTTCGGCGCCAAGGGCCCAAAGGGTTTCGAGTATGGCGACATCCGCTTCGAGCGCCGCTATGGCCACGTCAGCTGCGTGGCCCCGGCCAAGCGCGGCATGGTCGGAGGCGAGGTCTACCGCGTCTGCCAGTTCACGGCCCCGGCGGCGCTGGCGGTGACGGCGGACGGCCGCACGAGCTTCTACAAGACCGGTGTCGGCCAGCGCGCCACGGTCACGATCCGCGACGGTCAGGTCAGCTGCGTGCTCGGCGGCTGGTTCTCCGGCTGAGCCCCGCGACACGACGTCCGGACGTTTCCCGCATAAGTCTGTTGAGAGTAAGTCGCAGTCGCCGCTATAGAGCGCGCTTCAATCAGTATGCGTGTCGGGGACTGCATGACGAATTTCGGCGGGGCGCGGATCGCGCGCGGAAGCCTGTTGGTCGCTGGCGCGAGCCTGCTGGCCCTCAGCATAGCGGGCGCGGCCCAGGCGCAGGACTCCGGCCCCACGGATGTGTCCGAGCTGGTGATCACCGCCGCGCGCACGACGCTGCCGGCCAGCGCCTTGCCGATGACGGTCGACGTGATCGACTCCACGACCTTGTCGCAGCAGGTGGCGATCAGCGGTTCGATCGTCGATGCGGTGTCGTCGCTGTCGCCGTCGTTCTCACCGACGCGCCAGAAGCTGTCCGGCAGCGGCGAGACCCTGCGCGGCCGCTCGCCGCTGTTCGCGATCAACGGCATTCCGCAGTCGACCCCAATCCGCGACGGCTCGCGCGACGGCTTCACCATCGACGCCTTCTTCATCGACCACGTCGAGCTGATCTACGGCTCGAACGCCTTGCAGGGCATCGGCGCCACCGGCGGCGTGGTCAACCAGGTGACGGTCGGGCCGCCGAAGGAAGACGGCCTGTCGGGTCGCGTCCTGGTCCAGGGCAGCACCGACGCGCGCGCCCATGGCGACGGTCTCGGCTGGAAGACCGCCGGCCTCGGCGCCTGGCGCAGCGGCGCCTTCGACGCCACCGTGGGCCTCGCGTACGAGGCGCGCGGCGCCTTCTATGACGGGCGCGGAAACCGCATCGCCGTCGACAACACCCAGGGCGAAATCCAGGACTCGACCAGCACCTCGATCTTCGGCCGGTTCGGCTGGCAGATCGACGAGAGCCTGCGTCTCGACCTGATCGCCAACCGCTTCGAGCTGAAGGGCGACGGCGATTATGTGATCGTGGCCGGCGACCGCACGAAGAACCGCGCGGCCACTTCGATGCGCGGCACGGCGGAAGGCCGTACGGCCGCCAACAAGGTGGAGACCGTGTCTCTGGCCCTGACCGACGACGACCTCTGGGGCGGCGACCTGAACGCCCAGCTGTTCTACAACCGCTCGCGCGACACCTTCGGCGGCGATCGCAGCGCCACCTTCCAGGACGTGCGCCTGGCTCCGCTGGGGACGCTGTTCGAGCAGTCCTCCAATGAATCGGAAAAGCTGGGCGCCCGCGCCAGCTACGAGCGCGAAGTGCCGTTCGTGCCCGGCCTGAACGCGACCTTGGGCCTCGACACGCTGCGTGACGAGACCGCGCAGTCGCTGATCGTCACCAACCGCGTCTGGGTGCCGCCGACCGAGTTCCGCAGCGTCGCGCCGTTCGTGCAGGCCAACCTCGCCCTGTTCGGCGACAAGGTGCACTTGGCCGGGGGCGCCCGCTATGAGTCGGTGACCCTCAAGGTCGGCGACTACACCACCCTGGCGACCTACGGTTCGCGCGCGGTCGGCGGCGGCGAGCCGAGCTTCGACGCCACCCTGGTCAATGGCGGGATCGTCGTGAACCCGATCGAGGGCCTGCGCCTCTACGCCAGCTACGCCGAAGGCTACACCGTGCCGGACGTCGGGCGCATCCTGCGGGCGGTCAACCGCGACGGCGTGGATGTCGACAGCTTCCTCGACATCAGCCCGGTGATTTCCGACAACCAGGAAATCGGGGCCGAGTGGAAGTCCGGCCCGATCGAGGCCAGCGCCGCCTACTTCTGGTCCAAGTCCAAGGTTGGTCAGCTGCTGGTGCTCAACCCCGCCACCGGCGTCTATGACGTGCAGCGCCAACGGGTCGAGATCGAGGGCCTTGAGCTGAACGTCACCGCCCGGACCCCGGTCCCCGGCGTCAGCGTCAACGCCGGCTACGCCAAGCTGAAGGGCCGCGCCGACAGCAACGGCGACGGCAGCGTCGATATCGACCTGGACGGCGCCAACATCTCGCCCGATCGCTTCAACTTCGCGCTGATCTATCAGCAGGGCCCGCTGGCCGCCCGGCTGCAGAGCCAGTCCTATCTGGAGCGCAGCTTCGACGGCGCTGATCCGCGCAACAGCTTCAACGGCTATACGCTGGTCGACGCCTCGGTCCGCTATCAGGCAGGGTTCGGGGACGTGATCTTCAGCGTGCAGAACCTGATGGACGAATACTATCTGAGCTACGCCTCCGACACGAGCAACCCGACCGACAACCTGCGCAACTTCGCGGGCCGCGGGCGGGTCTTCACGCTCGGCCTGGAGCGCAAGTTCTGATGCCGACTCTGAGGCTCCTGCACCGGTGGGCCGGAGGCCTGATCGGCCTCTTCCTGGCGGTGCTCGGCCTCTCGGGGGCGCTGCTGGTCCACAAGGACGCCTTTCTGCGCGCCACCCTGCCGCACGCCACCGACGTGCAGAACCAGGACACGGCGGCGGTCGCGGCGACCGTGGAGAAGCTCTTCTCGGGGCCGGACGCGCCGCGCTCCATCGTGCTGGCGAGCGAGCGGGTGGGGCTGCACCAGCTGAGCTATGTCGACAGGGCGCGCGGCGCCTATGTCGACCAGAGCGGCGAGATGGTCGCGGCCTGGTCGTCCAAGTGGGAGCGGCCGGAGGTCTGGCTGTTCGACCTGCACCATCACCTGCTGGCCGCCGACACCGGCAAGATGGCGGCGGGGATCATGGCGCTGGTCGGCTTGGGCTTCGTGGTGACCGGCGTGATCCTCTGGTGGCCGGCGCGGCGGCTGTTCGCCCTGCGCGCCTGGCCGGCGAACATGAGCCGCAACGCCGTGGTGCGGCAGCACCGCGACCTCGGCGTGGTGACCGCGCCGCTGCTGTTCGTGTCGATGCTGACCGGGGTGATGATGACCCTGCCGGCGGTCGAGGACGTGCTGTTGGCCCCGTTCTCCAGCCCTGCGGTCATGGCCGCGGCGCAGAAGCCGCCCCAGATCGAAGGCGGCCCGAAGGCGGCCGATATCGACTACGGCGCCCTGCTGGCGACGGCGCGGGCGAAGTATCCCGACGCGGAGTTGCGGATCATCACCCTGCCGACCAAGCCGGGCGGGCTGATTTCGCTACGGGTGCGCCAGCAGGCCGAGTGGCTGCCCAACGGCCGCACCATGTTCTGGTTCGATCCGGCCAACGGGCGGTTGGTCCAGAGCCGCGACGCCCTGACCCAGCCGCTGGGCGTGCGGATCGCCAACGCCGAGTACCCGATCCATGCGGCCAAGGTCGGCGGCTTGCCCTATCGGCTGGTGATGACGGCGTCGGGCCTGACCCTGGCGCTGCTCGGTTCGCTGGCGGTGTGGAGTTTCTGGGCCGGGCCGAAGACCCAGAAGCGCAAGCGGCCCAAGGGTGTCCCCGCCGCCAAGGCCGCCTGAAAGCATTTTCGATCATCTACGATCATAAATGATCTCGATTTCATCGCGCGGTGCTATAGCATCGCCGCGAACAGCGCCGGGTGGCGGGCGTGGAGGAAATCGATGACATCTGGAAATCGCCTGGCGGCGGCCCTCGTGGCGGCCCTGCTCGTCGGCGCCTGCGCCCAGCCGGCGATGAGCCAGTCCCCGCCCTCAGCCGGCGTGCCGGTCGAGACCCAGATCGACAGCGGAACCCTGCGCGGCCGCGAGGCGGACGGTATCAAGTCGTTCAAGGGTATCCCCTACGCCGCTCCGCCGGTCGGCGAGTTGCGCTGGCGCGCCCCGGCCGCGCCGACTGCCTGGAGCGGCGTGCGCGAAGCTGACCAATATGGATCGGACTGCGTCCAGAACCGCGTGTCCTGGGACAAGACCCAGTCGGCTCAGCCGACCAGCGAGGACTGCCTGACACTGAACGTCTGGGCCCCGGCCGCCGCCAAGAAGGCGCCGGTGATGGTCTGGATCCACGGCGGCGGCTTCGTCATGGGCTCGGGCAGCCAGCCGATCTTCGACGGGGCCAAGCTGGCGGGCCGAGACGTCGTGGTGGTGACCTTCAACTACCGGCTCGGCCGGTTCGGCTTCTTCGCCCATCCGGCCCTGACCCGGGAGGCGGCCGGCGCGGCGACGGGCAACTTCGCCTTCATGGACCAGGTGGCGGCGCTCGAATGGGTGAAGCGCAACATCGCCGCGTTCGGCGGCGACCCCGGCAACGTGACGATCTTCGGCGAGTCGGCGGGCGGCGGCTCGGTCAACCAGCTGATGCTGGCCCAGCCGGCCCGGGGCCTGTTCCACAAGGCGATCGCCCAGTCCGGCGGCGGCCGCGACGTGCTGCCGCTGCTGTCGGCCGAGCGGGCCGGCAAGCCGTCGGCCGAGGCGGTGGGCCTGGCCTTCGCGGCCAAGGCCGGGGTGAAGGGCGAGGACCTGGCGGCCCTGCGGGCGCTGAGCGCCGACAAGCTCCGCGGCAAGCTCGATCTGCTCAACCAGGAGAACGACACCTATTCCGGGCCGATGATCGACGGGGTGCTGGTGACCGGCGACGTCGCGGCCGGCTTCGCGGCTGGACGCCAGGCCAAGGTTCCCTATCTGGTCGGGGCCAACAGCGACGAGCTGGGCTTCCTGCCGGGATTCCTGCGCGGACCGATGGCGGCCAAGACCCTGAAGGAGATCGGCGCCGGCGACGAAATCCAGGCGGCCTACGGCTCGAAGTCCGCGCTCGACGCGCAGCTGACCAGCGACGTCACCTTCGTCGAGCCGGCGCGCCACCTGGCCGGCGTTCAGGCCGCGAGCGGCGCGCCGACCTGGCTCTACAGCTTCGGCTATGTGCCCGAGGCCAAGCGCAAGTCGCAAAAGGGCGCGGGTCATGCGACCGAACTCGCCTTCGTGTTCGGCGACCTGGCGGCGGCGGGCGACATCGATGCGACTCCCGCCGACGAGGCCGCCGCGCGGCTGGTCGGCGATTACTGGACCGCCTTCGCGCGCAGCGGCGATCCGAACGGCGGCGGCCGGCCGGTCTGGCCCGCCTATGCCCGCGCCGCCGATGAGCGCCTGTTTATCGGCAATGACGGCGCGGCGGCGTCAAAGGCCGGCACGGCGGCGCTCGACGCGCTCGGCGCGCATCAGGACAGGCGGGCCGCCGAACGGTAAAGCGACGGGTTCGACGAACATCGCTCGCAAATGTCTGGCGGGCGGTATGCTGGCGCGGCTAAGCTCGGCCGCATGAATCCGCGTATTTTCGTTCTGACCATGGTGACGTTCGCGTTCGGGTCAGGCGCCTTCATCTTCGCTGGTCTGCTGGAGACCCTGGCCGCCGACCTTGGCGTGACGACCGCCGTGGCCGGCCAGCTGCAGACGGTGTTCGTGCTGACCTCCGCGGTGCTCGGGCCGGTCGCCGCGTGGCTGTTTGCGAGGGTCGACCGCAAGGTCATGGTGATCGTGGGCCTCAGCCTTGGCCTGCTGCTGCACATCGCATGCGCCCTGACGCCCAACTTCGAGGCGCTGATGGTGCTGCGGGCGCTGGCCGGCCTGGCCGGCGCGATGTCGGGTCCGGCCGCCAGCGTAGCGGCCGCTTCGCTGGCTCCGCCCGAGCGGCGCGGCTCGGCCCTGGCCATGGTTTCGGGCGGCATGACCCTGGCCTTCGTGATCGGCATTCCGATCGGCAGCGTCGTCGGCGACCTGTTCGGTTGGCGGGCGACCTTTCTGACCGCGGCGACGCTGTCGGCCATCGCCCTGGTCGGGGTGCTGTTCTTCCTGCCGCGGGTGCCGGCGCCGCCGAAGCGCGCCGGGGGAACGCTGGACCTGCCGGCGATCTGGCCGCTCTACCTGACCACCTTCCTGGCCTTCGCCGCCAACATGACGCTGAACCTCTACATCGCGCCGATCGTGCGGGTCGGGGCGGGCGTCACCGGCGCGGGGGTGGGCGCCTTCCAGTCGATGATCGGCTTTGGCTCCATCCTCGGCCTGTGGCTGGGCGCGCGGGCGGCCAACCGTGATCTCGGGCGCAGCTGGATCCTGATCGGCTTTGCGATCCAGGCGACGGCCATGACCATCCATTTCGCGGCCACGCACCAGGTCGCCCCGGCCGGCTGGCCGAGCGCGACGCTGGTGGCGCTCGGCATCTTCGTGGCGGCCACGGCGCTGTTCTCGATCACCCCGGTGATCCAGGCGCGGCTGATCTCGATGACCGAGGGTGCGCCGGTGGCGCTGGCCCTCAACGGCTCGGTGATCTCGGTCGGCCAGGCGCTGGGCTCGGCCATGGGCGGGCTGGCTCTGGCGAGCTACGGCGTGCCGGCGATCCCGGCGGTGGCCCTGGCCATGTCGCTGGCGGCGCTGATGACCCTGGCCTTCGTGTTCCCAAGGCCGCGGCCGGCCGCCGCGGAGTAGCCGTAGGATCCATCGCGGCTTGCGGTAAGGAAGCCGGAGGGGCGAGCCCCTCCGGCAGTGATTGGCCTAGTGCCTCAGTTCGCGGGCGCCGGCCATTCGCCGGGCCCGGCCCCGACGCACGGCCTTTTGACCGACGAGGAAGCGCACCAGTTGGCGATCATCGTCGTCATCCTCGACGCCTTCGCCCTCGTCCTCGTCTCTGCGCTCGCTGAGCACGTGGGCCAGGACCAGTCGGCGCAGACGCCGCCGGCGCCTGGCGCCGCCGACCAGGACTTGAGCCAGACGCCGATCCTCATCGCCGCCTTCCTCGTCCTCGATACCCTCGTCCTCATCTTCTTCGCCGCGTTGACGGAGCATCTGGGCGAGCACTAGGCGACGCAGACGCCGCTTGCGCGCGGCCCCGCCGACCAGGAGGCGGGCGAGATTATGATCCTCGTCGTCGCTTTCCTCATCTTCGATGCCCTCGCCCTCGTCTTCGTCGCCTCGTTGACGGAGCATCTGGGCGAGCACCAGGCGCCGAAGTCGGCGCTTGCGCACGGCGCCGCCGACCAGGAGGCGGGCGAGGCGCTGGTCTTCGCCGCCGCCTTCATCTTCGTCGATGCCTTCATCCTCGTCGTCGGCTTCGGCGCCACGCTTGTCGCTGATGAGACGGGCGATCAGCAGCCGCCGCATGCGCTTGCGGCCTCGTATCTTGCCGCCGGCGAGCAGGCGGGCGATGTCGTCGGTGTCTCTGCCATTGCCGTCATAAGTCGTGTCAAACGTCATCGAGTGCTCCTCGTGTGTTTGCTGGTAGGCCGCGTCGAACGGCACGCTGGCCGGACGGCGCGGTTCGCTTCATCCCCGACTTGACGTGGGTGACTAGTGGTCGACGCCGGTGTCCGAGGCCCGGTCGCGGCTCGCGGCTCGCTCGATCAGTGTTCCCACGATCGCGGGGCTCAAGACATCGAACTGGGTTAGGCGCTTGGCGGCGCTTTCGGCGATTAGGGAACGCAACAGCATCCGCGACAGCTCGGCGTCCTCTTCGGACTCCGGAGTTTCTTCGCCCCGGGCCTGCTGGCCCAGAACGCAGGCGACGCCAGCCTCGAACGCCCGTTCAACGATGTCTCGCAATGTCGCCTCAGGCTTCAGCTCGGAGAGGCGGGTGCGCTCTTCATCGGAAAGCGCCCGTCTATCGCCGGAGGCGTCCATGCTCTCGACGCTGATCACCCGTCCCGTGCCAGGGTCGACGTTGATGGATAGGAGCGGCGCGACCGCCTGTTCGGACGATCCGGCGGAGGCTTTTTTCCTGCCCGTCGTGGCTGACGATTCCGCGGCGAAAGATGGGTGTTCGTCGATTGGGGACACGGTGACCTCCATGCCTTTCCCCCGTAGTTCAGTAGGCTACGCGCCCGGCGCGAGGCAGTCTCCTAGGTTCATTGCCCACGGGTAGACCCCCCCGCCCACCGCAGGGGGCGGGCGCATCGATCGAGACCCATCGAAGGTCGCGCCGTAGGGATGACAACGTGTTCGATCAGGCGGGCGGCGGCCAGAGCCAACCGCCATCACCGCGAAGCTAGGTTTCTGGGCCGAGCCGGACGCGGGCCCTAGACGTCGACCTCGGCGTCCAGGGCGTTTTCCTGGATGAACTCGCGACGCGGCTCGACCAGGTCGCCCATCAGGCGGGTGAACATGTCGTCGGCGTCGTCGGCGTGGGTCACCTTGACCTGCAGCAGGGTGCGGGCGTCGGCGTCGAGCGTCGTCTCCCACAGCTGGTCGGGGTTCATCTCGCCCAGGCCCTTGTAGCGCTGGATCGACAGACCGCGACGGCCCGCTTCCATCACCGCATTGAACAGGTCCAGCGGACCGCGGACGGTTGCGGTCTTGTCCTTGCGGGTGAAGGTGGCGACGCCGTCGAAGGTCTCGGCCATCGCCGCGGCGCGTTCGGACAGGCGCCGTGCGTCGGCGGCGTGCAGCAGCAGGTCGTCGAGCACGATGCGTTCGGACACGCCGCGCTTGATCCGCGAGAACACGTAGCCGCCGGTGGCGGCCTTCTCGCCGCTCCAGCTGCCGTCGCCTTCCTCGGCGTAGAGGTCCATCCGCTTGGCGGCCTTGTCCAGGTCGCCGCCGTCTTCGGCCAGCAGGCCGGCGATGGCCGCCTGCTCGATGGCGAAGGCGGGCGCGCGCGAGGACAGCCGCTCGACATTGGCCTTGGCGCCGCGGGCGCTCTGGACCAGGGCGAGCAGGTCGGCGCCGATCAGGCGTTCGCCGCTCGACAGGTCGAGGGCCGCGCCGTCGACGCCTTCGTCGATCAGGTAGTTCTCAAGCTCGGAATCGTCCTTCAGGTACCGCGACTGGCGGCTCTTGGTCGCCTTATAGAGCGGCGGCTGGGCGATATAGAGATAGCCGCGCTCGATCACCTCCGGCATCTGCCGGTAGAAGAAGGTCAGCAGCAGGGTCCGGATGTGGGCGCCGTCGACGTCGGCGTCCGTCATGATGACGATCTTGTGGTAGCGCAGCTTGTCGATGTTGAAGTCGTCGCGGCCGATGCCGGCGCCCAGCGCCGTGATCAGGGTGCCGATCTGGTCGGACGACAGCATCTTGTCGAAGCGGGCGCGCTCGACGTTCAGGATCTTGCCGCGCAGCGGCAGGATGGCCTGGTTCTCGCGGTTACGGGCCTGCTTGGCCGAGCCGCCGGCGGAGTCGCCCTCGACCAGGAAGACTTCGGACTTGGCCGGATCCTTCTCGGAGCAGTCGGCGAGCTTGCCGGGCAGCGAGGTGATGTCGAGCGCCGACTTGCGGCGGGTCAGTTCGCGGGCCTTGCGGGCCGCTTCGCGCGCGGCCGCGGCCTCAGCGATCTTCTGGACGATCAGCTTGGCTTCGTTCGGATGTTCCTCGAACCAGGTGCTGACGCCTTCCGACACCAGGCTTTCGACGGCCGGGCGCACTTCCGAGGAGACCAGCTTGTCCTTGGTCTGCGACGAGAACTTCGGGTCGGGCACCTTGACCGAGAGCACGCAGGTCAGGCCTTCGCGGGCGTCCTCGCCCGACAGCGAGACCTTCTCGCGCTTTGTCGCGCCCGAGCTCTCGGCATAGCCGGTGACGATGCGGGTCAGGGCAGAACGGAACGCCGCCAGGTGGGTGCCGCCGTCCTTCTGCGGGATGTTGTTCGTGAAGCAGAGGACGTTCTCGTGGTAGCCGTCGTTCCACCAGAGCGACAGGTCCAGCTCGACATTGTCCTTCTTGCCGCGGACCACGATCGGGGTCTTCAGCAGCGGCGTCTTGGCCTTGTCCAGGTGGCGCACGAACGCCTCGATGCCGCCCTCGTAGTGCAGCAGCTCGACGAAGGGCTCGGCCTCGCGGTTGTCCTTCAGCCAGATGGTCACGCCGGAGTTCAGGAACGCCAGCTCGCGCAGGCGGTGCTCCAGCGTCTTGCGGTCGTATACGATGAACGCGAAGGTCTCGGTCGAGGCCATGAAGGTGACCTCGGTGCCCGACAGGAACTCGCCGTTCTCGCGCAGCGGCGCGTCGCCGGTGACGACCAGCGGCGAGACCGCGTCGCCGCGGCGGAACTCCATCTCGTAGGCCTTGCCGCCGCGATAGATCTTCAGGCGCAGCCAGTCCGACAGCGCGTTCACCACCGAGACGCCGACGCCGTGCAGACCGCCGGAGACCTTGTAGGAGTTCTGGTCGAACTTACCGCCGGCGTGCAGCTGGGTCATGATGACCTCGGCCGCCGAGACGCCTTCGCCCTCGTGGATGTCGGTGGGGATGCCGCGGCCGTCGTCGGTGACCGTCACCGAGCCGTCGGCGTTCAGGATCACCTCGACGCGGCTGGCGTAGCCGGCCAGGGTCTCGTCGATGGCGTTGTCGACCACCTCGTAGACCATGTGGTGCAGGCCCGAGCCGTCATCGGTGTCGCCAATGTACATGCCGGGGCGCTTGCGCACCGCGTCCAGGCCCTTCAGGACCTTGATGGACTCCGCGCCGTACTCGGCTTGCCCATTGGACTCGGGGCCGTTGGATTCGCCTTGGGTTTCGTCGGTCATACCGTATCCAGAATCGCCAGGTTCGAGCCGTCCACATGGACGCCCTGGGCCCGGCCCTTCAAATCCTCGAAGAGATGCTCGTCCGTGCCGGTCAGGAACGCCTGCAGCCTGAGCGCCTCGATTTCGTCGAAGAGCGCGGCCCGTCGGCGACGGTCCAGATGCGCTGCGACTTCATCCAGCAACAATATAGGGTTTGGAGCCGATTCTGCACGCGAAAGACGCGCCGCCTGGCCCAAAACCAGGTTCAGAATCAGGGCTTTCTGCTCGCCGGTCGAGCATTCTGCCGCGGGACGGTCCTTTTCGGCGTGGATCACCGCCAGATCGCCGCGGTGCGGGCCGGTCAGGGCCCGGCCGGCGGCGGCGTCGCGATCTCGCGCCGCGGCCAGGGCGCGGCTCAGCCGGGCCTCGATTTCCTCGCTCTCGACGCCTTCGCCGGCCATCCGCTCCCAGTCGCCGGTCAGCGACAGCCGAGCTTGCGGGAAAGGGCGGTCGCCGCGGCTGTCGATCTCGGCCTGCAGCGCCGCCAAGGTGCGGGCGCGGGCCTGGGCCATCAGGGCGCCGGCCTCGGCCATCCGGGCCTCGAGCGCGGTCAGCCAGGCGGCGTCGGCGGGCCCGTCGGTCAGCAGCCGCATCCGTTCGCGCTGCGACTTCTCGTAGGCGCTGGCGTGGGCGGCGTGGCCTGGCTCGGCGGCGAACACCAGCCGGTCGAAGAACCGCCGGCGGTCGCCCGCGCCCTCCAGGAAAAGGCGGTCCTGGGCGGGCGTCAGCCAGACCTGGCGCTGGTGGTCGGACAGCCGGCCGGGCGGGACGGGTTCGCCCTCCAGCCGCACCGTGCGCCGCGCCGCGCCGGGGGTCTCGACGCCCGTGCCGAGCCGCACCGGCTCGCCGTCCTCGTCGATCACCGCAGCCACCGCCCAGGCGCGGCCCTGGGCCTCCCCGGGCTGGCGGCGGCCAAGCTCCGCGCCGGTCGCATTGCGCAGGCCGCGGCCGGGGGTGAACAGGCTGACCGCCTCCAGGAAGTTGGTCTTGCCGGCCCCGTTCGGACCGACCAGGAACACCGGCCGCCCGTCGAGGGCGAGCTCGGCCCGCTCGTAGGAGCGGAAGTCCGTCAGCGTCAGGCGGGTGAAGGCGGTGGTCACCGCGGCGTCATAGCGGGTTTCGCGGCCGGGGGCGAAGGCTTGAGCGCGCGGCCGGTTCGGCTAGGCTACGCGCGAGGGTTGCGGGGGTGACGATGGGGCGGGGTTGGGTTTGCGCGGCGGCGCTGTGCGCGCTGGCGTGGGGCGGGACGGCGCTCGCCGGGCCGCGTCCTTCGGTTGTGACCAACCCTGACTGGTTGGCGCAGCCCGGCCGAGACGACGTCGCAGCGCATTATCCCAAGGCGGCGATGGCGCTGAAGATCACCGGACGCGCGGTCGTCGCCTGCATCGTCGATTCGTACGGCAAGCTGGAGAACTGCCAGCAGGAGCGCGCTGAGCCGGCGGGGCTGGGCTTTGGTGAGGCGGCGCTGGTCCTGAGCGACCTGTTCCGCATGAAGCCGAAGACCGTGGACGGCCAGCCGGTCGCGGGCGGCGCTGTGCGGATTCCGATCCGCTTCATCCTGCCGCGTGAGGAGCCCGCGCCGGCGCCGGTCGTCAAGGCGACGCCGCAGGCGCTGGCGGCGGCGGGCAAGCTGGTGGCCGTGCTCGATCTGGAGGCCCAGTTCGCACCGACTCTCGAGGCGACGTTCGACGAGGCGGACCTGGCGAGCCCAGGCGTCGACGCCGCGACGATCGACGCCGCGCGGGCGGCTCTGCGGGAGGCCTTGCCGGTGGTGAAGGGCGGCCTCTCGGCGCTGACCATCGAGACCTATGCGGAATTGTTCACGGCTGATGAGCTGCGGGCGATCGCGGCCTTCATGGCGACGCCTGCTGGAAAGATATTCTCGGGCGACGCGGTCGATAATGCGGCGCTTGAGGAGGCCATGATCGACGGCGTGTTCGGGGTGATCGGCCAGGCCCGTGCGGAGTTCTGCGCAGCCCGCAATTGCGATTCGACGCCGACCCCCGCCGACTTGCGGGTGTTGAACGAAGCGGCGGTGACCATCGCGGCGCCGGAATGGGTCGAAGAACCGACCGACGACCAGGCGTGGGCCATCTATCCGGGCGTCGCGAAAATTCTCGGGATCGGGGGCTGGGGGCAACTCAAGTGCAGGGTTGATCCCATGGGCCTGCTCGAGAACTGCGCCGTGACGATGGAGCGTCCTACGGGGTTGGGGTTCGGTGAGGCGGCGATGTCGTTGGCGCCGCGCTTTCGCCTGGCCCCCAGGCTGATGGTTCAGGGCGCTGCGGGCGAGACGGTGGCCTTCGCCGCGCCGTTTTTCGCCTCGCCGCGGCCCGAGCGCGTCGAGGGCGCCGCGCGCAAGCCGCCTTCGGACTTCGCGCGGCGGCTTGCGGCCGAGGACGCCGGCGTCGCACGCGAGCTGGGACGTTCCACCATGGTCGGCCTGTTGACCGCCGAAGGCATGGCGCCCTCGCCCCCCGCTGCGACGGCGGAGGCCGAGGCGGCGCTGATCAGCGCATTCGAGGCCTGGCTTCCGTCGCTGCTCGACCTGCATGCGGCGAGCTACGACACGGCTTTCACCAGCGAGCAGCTGCGGCAGGTGCTGGCCTTTCGGCGCAGCCCGGCCGGCCGCGCGTGGGTCGAGCGGCAGCCCGCCGCCGCGGCCGCGGTCGCCGCTCGGTTCGCAACCTTGGCCGAGGCCGCCGCGATGCAGGCGCGCAAGACGTTCTGCGAGAAGCGGCAGTGCGAGTTCGGAACTTGAGGGGCGCCGGCTTGGCGCGCCAAATCGGCGCGGTGTTTCTCGGCGGCCTGATGTTCGCCTGTTGTGCGGCGCCCGGCCTGGCGCAAGACCAAGGTCGGGTCGCCGAGCCCGAATGGGCCATGCTGCCGTCGGGCGCAGACTTTGCGGAGGCTTTCCCCGCCGTGGCGATGGCCCTGGATCTGGAAGGCTTCGCCCGGATTGACTGCCACGTCGATGCGAATGGCGTGCTCGGTCGCTGCCGAGTCCTCGAGGAAAGCCCTGCGGGGTTGGGCTTCGGGCAGGCCGCAAAGTCCATGGCCGCCAAGTTCAAGATGAAACCGAAGCGGGTCGACGGCGTGGCTGTCGCCGGCGGCGAGGTCGCGATTCCGATCCGGTTCCGGTTGCCGCAGGAAACCCCGCTTCCCCCGCTGCCGAAAGCGCCGGACGCCGAGCGTCTGGCCCTGGCGCGCCGGCTGGCCGACGTCCAAGGCGCGTCCGGCACGCGGCAGGCCGCGGTCGCCGGCAAGCTCGCGCAGCTGCGGACGCGGTCCCGCGGCGTCGCCGAGCCCGCGGTTCTGGACGCGGCGATCGCGGCGCTCAATGAGGCGGGCCAAGCCTCGAGCGCAGAGGACATTGAAGGCGTCGCGCAAGTGTACGCCCTGGCCTACAGCGCCGACGAGCTTCGGCTTCACCTGGCGTTCCATGACAGCGACGCCGGACGGGCGCTGGCCGCCTACTGGCCGCAGACCCTGGAGGCGCGGCGCAGACTGCAGCGGTCAGGAGCAGGGCAGGTCCGCGACCTCTCACGCACGATCTTCTGCGCGTCCTATGACTGTCGGCCCGAGCCGGACTTCCCGTCGGGCCGCGCGCCGTCGGGCGGGGCCGGGATGATCTATGAGCCGGTTTGGGCGCAGCAGCCGGACCGGACCCAGACCTCCGCGGCCTATCCGGTCATACCAACGGGGCTGGGCCTGGACGGTTGGGCGGGGCTGGTGTGCGACGCCGACCCTGACGGGCTGCTGAGCAAGTGCCGCGTGGAGGCCGAGTCTCCGGCGGGCCTGGGGTTCGGCGCCGCCGCCCTCTCGCTTGCCGGGCGCTATCGTCTCTCGCGGTCGGCGCATACCGGCGCAGAGCGGCAGGTCTGGTTGGCCATGCCGTTCCGATCGCCGTGGGCTCCGACGCCAAGCGCGGACTATCCGGGCCTCAGCGGGGCGCGTCTGCAGTTGGCGCGCGAGGCGGTCTTGCTCGAGAACGGCGGGTTCTCTGCGGTCGAAGCGGACGCCGATTGGGCCGCGACGCGTCGCGAGGCAGAGGCGCAGGGCGTCGCCGCCGCCACGATCGACGCGGCGCGGGCGGCCAAGCTCGAAGCCAGGGCCAAGGTCTACGATCTCCGCGTCGAGGCGATGGCCGGGCTGTTGGGCCAGCATCTCGACGAGGCGCAGCTCAAGGTGCTGGTCGCCTATCGCCGGACCGAGGCCTATCAGCAGGAGTCGCGACGACTCATGGCCCACAAGGACGCGATGGCGCTGACCGATGCGGCGTCGAAGCGGCGGGTGGCGGCGAGGGCGCAGGCCTTGTTCTGCAACGCCCACGCCTGCGAGGCCCGGCCGGCGCCAGCCGCCGGCCGCTAGCGCTGCGGGTCAGACCCGCAGCGGCATCAGCACGTACTGGACGTCGGCGTCGACGGGGTCGATCACCAGGGCCGGGTCGTTCGGGCCGCCGAAGCGGAACTCGGCGATCTCGCCGGCGATCTGGTCGGTGACGTCGAGCAGATAGCGGGCGTTGAACGACAGCTCGAAGGCCTCGCCGTCGTACTCGACCTCGAGCTCCTCGACGGCCTGCCCGGCTTCCATGTTGCGGACCGTCAGGATGATCTTGCCGGGCTCGATGGCCATGCGCACCGAGCGGCTCTTCTCGGCCGAGATGGTGGCGACGCGGTCGACCGCCTTGGCGAACAGCTTGTTGTCGACCAGCATGATGCGGTCGTTGCCCTGCGGGATCACGCGGCTGTAGTCGGGGAACGAGCCGTCGATGACCTTGGAGGTCAGGGCCGCGCCGTTGAAGTCCAGGCGGATCTTCTGCGGGCTGACCTGCAGGTCGACGTTCTCGCCGGCGTCCTCAAGCAGACGGCGGGCCTCGCCGATGGTCTTGCGCGGGACGATGACGCCGGGGGTTCCGGCCGATCCCTCGGGGGCGATCATCTCGGCCAGGGCCAGGCGGTGGCCGTCGGTGGCCACGGCGCGCAGCTTCTGGACGCCGTTGTCGACCACCGTGTGGAGGTAGAGGCCGTTCAGGTAATAGCGGGTCTCTTCGGTCGAGATCGCGAAACGGGTCTTGTCGATCAGCCGGATCAGGTCGCCGACGTCGACGCCGACGCGGCTGGAGAGACCGTCCGAGGACATCACCGGGAAGTCGCCGGCCGGCAGCACCGGCAGGTTGAACCGCGAGCGGCCGGCGGCCACGGTCAGGCGCGGGTCCTCGCCGGTGAACGACAGCGAGACGTCCGCGCCCTCGGGCAGCTTGCGGACGATCTCGTAGAGGGTGTGGGCCGGGGCCGTGATCTGGCCCGGCTGATCGACCTGGGCCAGGGCCTCGTCGATGATCTCCATGTCGAGGTCGGTGGCCGAGAAGGTCAGCCGGTCGCGTTCCGCCGACAACAGGACGTTCGACAGGATCGGGATGGTGTTCCGGCGCTCGACCGCGCTCTGCACATGCCCCAGCGCCTTCATGAGCGCCGCCCGTTCAATCGTAAGCTTCATTTTCCGGTCCGAATCTCTCCAAGCGCCGACGCAGGCCGCGCCGCCGCCCCCTGTGCTGGAGGGACCTGCGACATTAGCCGAAATGCGGCCGGGTTAAAGGGGGGCAACCATTCTGAACGGGGGAAACCGTTCAGGCGTTGGCGATGTCGAAGCGCACGGCCGATCGGCCGAAGTCGACCGAGACGGTTTCGAACTGGGTCAGAAGGTCGATCCCGATCATGATCGTCGGGGTCTCGTGAAGGTCCCAGAGCTTGAAGATCGGCATGTCCGAAAACACCACCGGGACGTTGCCCAGGTTGAGTCCGCCGAGGCGGATGAAGGGCAGGTAGAGCTGCTCGCCGCTGAACCGCTCGCCGGCGATGGAGATCAGTCCGACATGGCTGGCGCGCTGGGCGGCGGTCGGGTCGAGCCGCATGATCAGCCGCCGGAGCGCCGCGTTGCCGAGCGAGAACTGCGAGCCGGAATCGATCATCGCGCTGATCGAGCGGCCGCTGATGTCGGCGTCGACGATGGTCAGCTGGCCGGACTTGCGGCGGGCCGGCACCACGACCTTGCCCTTGGCGCTGGCTTCCTGCTTGGACTTGGTGATTTCCAAGGTGTTGCCGGCGAATCCCATGACCAGCCGCTGGCCCTTCAGCCAGTCGATCCCGAGCACGCCGTCGATGTCGAAGGACGACATCGGCAGGACCGGCGCCTGGACCTTCTTACGCACGCGGGTGCCGATTTCGAGCCGGTCGAGCACCACGCTGGGGCGGCCGCGGCTGCCGACGACGGTGTACACCTGCAGCTCGCGGCCAGCCGGCAGGGCGAGCTTTCCGGCCAGCTCGGCCGACACGCAGGAGACGTTGGCGCCGGTGTCGACCATGAAGCGATAGGGGCCCAGGCCGTTGATCGTCACCGGGGCGGTGATGTGCTCGAACAGCTCCCGGGTGATGGCGATCGAGGTGGGTTCATCGTCAGGTTCTGCGGCCGGCGCCTCAGGAACCTGCCCGAAGGCGGGCGGGGCGGTGAACAGCAGACCGCCGGCGGCGGCGAGCCTGCCGAGCGCGAGGCGGCGAGTCTGTGACCCGACCAGCACGTTTTGCTCCCTGATGTTCCGGCGAAGCCTACGCCCGATGCGGGAAACCGTCAATTATTCCAGGGGGTTGGTGATGACCAGGGGTTGCGCTCGCGCGGCCGATGCTCGCGGCTTCGCCGGACGTCGCGGCCTCGACCCGAAAAGGCGCCGATCAGGCGATATAGACGCTATCGGCAGGCGGACCAGAAACCTGCCGATAGCGTCCAGCAACTTGCCGTCAGGCCGTGGCGGTCAGGCCCTCGTAGGCGGCCGCGATCAGGGCGACGTCGCGCGGATCGCCGACCAGGTCGGTCCCCATGCGGTTCATCGTGTAGGCCAGCGCCGCCTTGCGGTCGGGATCGATCATGGCGAACGAGCCGCCCCAGCCGGAGTGGCCGAAGGTCGAGGGCGAGGGGCCGTAGAGGCCGTCGGTGTTGAGCAGGAAGCCGGCGGCCCAGCGGGCCGGGACGCCGAGCACCTCGTCGAGCCCGCTGATCCGCAGCTGCGTCGCCTGGGCGAGGGTCTGCGCCGACAGCAGCCGGCCGGCGGCGACCTCGCCGAACAGCCGCGCCAGCGAGCGGGCGTTGGAGAAGCCGTTGGCCGAGACCAGCTCGCAGGCGCGCCAGGCCGGGCTGTTGGGCAGCAGCGGCTCGATCACCGGGTTGAGATAGGCCGCCGCCTGCGAGGGGTTGAGGTCGGTGGTCATGTTCGAGGTCGCCAGCTC
This sequence comes from Phenylobacterium sp. LjRoot97, assembly GCF_964254345.1. Lineage (NCBI taxonomy): Bacteria > Pseudomonadati > Pseudomonadota > Alphaproteobacteria > Caulobacterales > Caulobacteraceae > Phenylobacterium > Phenylobacterium sp. LjRoot97. The sequence continues at coordinate 4,297,103 of NZ_CAXUTH020000001.1, read as the reverse complement.
GGGCGGGGCGATCATCTCGGCCCGGCGGGCTTCTTCCGACGCCGGCAGGCCGAGGGTCAGGTCGAGGCCGAGCGGGGCGGCCAGCTCGGCGGCGACGAAGTCGGTCAGGCTGCGGCCCTCGATGCGGCGGAAGAGCGCGCCGGCCAGCACCCCGATCGAGATGGCGTGGTAGCCGGAGCGCGAGCCCGGCGGCCACAGCGGCTCGGTCGCCGCCAGCCGGGCGGCGGCGGTCTCCAGGTCGTAGAAGTCCTCGACCACGGCCGGGTCGCGGAAGCTGCAGAGCCCGGCCTGGTGCGACAGCAGCATGGCGATGGTGACGCCGTCCTTGCCGTGGGCGGCGAACTGCGGCCACCAGCGGGCGACCTTGTCGTCGTAGGCGCAGAGGCCGCGATCGACCAGCATGGCGAAGCAGAGCGCGCCGACCGCCTTGGTCGTCGACCAGATGTTGACCACCGAGTCGGCGGCCCAGGGCCGGGCGCGCGCGGCGTCGAGGCTCCCGGCCCAGAGATCGACGACGGGGGCGCCGTCGATCACCAGGGAGAGGGCGGCGCCGACGTCGCCGCGCTCGGCGAAGTTGCGTTCGAACTCGGCCGCCAGGGCGGCGAAGGCGGGGTCGGCGGAGCCGTGGATCTGGATGCTCATTGGAAGGCCTTGGAGACGGTGACACCAAACGTGCGCGGGGCGCCGTAGACGCGGAAGCCGAAGCCGAGGGGCAGGTTGTTCACCCCCTGGGTGACGTACTCTTCGTCGGCGAGGTTCTTGCCCCAGACGGCGATTTCCCAATCGTTCGGCAGGGCGACGCTGGCCCGGGCGTTCCACACCCAGTAGGCGTCGGTGGCGATCAGCGGGTCGTTGAGCGCGTCCTTGAACATGTCGTCGGCGTAGCGGCCGTCGACCTGCAGGCGGCCGGTCGCGTCCTGGCCGAGGTCGAAGCGGTAGGCGGCCGAGACCGTGAAGCTGACCTCGGGCGCGTCGGGGAGCTTGTTGCCCTTGGGCACGGCGCCGGTCGACGAGGCGAAGGCGCCAAGCTCGGTGTGCAGCAGGCCAAGGCCCGCCACCAGGTCGAGGCCCGGCAGGGCGGCCGGCGACCAGGTGGCGTCGAGGTCGAGGCCGTAGATCGAGGCCTCGTCGACATTGCCGAGCCGCTGGATCGGCAGGCCGCCGGAGGTGTCGCGGATGAAGGTCTGCACGTCGGAATAGTCGTAGAAGAAGGCGCTGGCCGACCAGGCGAGGCCAAGCTCGGGCAGCCGCTGCTTCACCCCGACCTCGTAGTCGATGAGGGTCTCGGGTTCGTACGGCTGGAGCTGGGCGGTGGTGGTGGCCACGCCCGAGAAGAAGCCGCCGCTCTTCACCCCCTGGCTGATCGAGCCGTAGACCAGGGTCAGCGGATCGGGCTTCCAGTTGAGGCCGAGCTTCCAGGACCAGTTGGTGTCGTCGATCGTCTCGTCGATGAAGGCGAGGGGCACCGGGCCGGCGCCGCAGGGGACCATCGAGAGGAAGCTGGCCGGGCAGTTCGGGACCAAGTCGAGGTCGCCGCCGACATTGGCCTTCTCCTCCCAGGTGTAGCGCAGGCCGGCGACCAGGCTGAGGTCCTGTGCGAAGCGCCATTCGAGGTTGCCGAAGGCGGCGGCCGACTTGGCGGTCTGGTCGGTGAAGGTCAGGAGCTTGGTGTTGAACAGGTCCTGCAGCGAACCGTCATAGGTCATCTTCACGCGGTCGCGGGAGGCGAACACCCCGACGATCCAGTCGGTCTGCGCGCTGGTTCCGGAAAGCCGCAGCTCCTGGGAGATCTGGCTGATCTTGTCGTGCTCGACGAAGTCGGTCTGGCGGTAGGGACCGCCGTCGGTGTCGGCGCCCCACTGACGTTTGAAGTCGACATAGCCGGTGACCGAGGTCAGGTCGGCCCAGCCGAGGTCGGCGGTCAGCCGCACGGTGGCCGCGCGCTGGTCGACGTCATAGGTCGGATCGACCGACCACGCGCCGGCGAAGGGGTTTCCGTCGGTGTCGGTATAGCCCTGGAAATCCATGCAGGCCGGCGAGCCGGGGCAGACCAGGCCGGCCGGGGCGCCGGGCGGGGTCAGGGCGCCGAAGAACTCGGGCCCACCGACTTCGGAGCGGGCCTTCTGGACCTCGAGCTTGACCAGGAGCTCGACGTCCTCGGTCGCCGCCCACCGCGCCTGAGCGCGGGCCAGGCCGACGTCGCGGCGACCGATGTCGCGGCCGAGCAGGCGGTTGTCGAAGAAGCCCTCGTCCTGCTTCACGGCCTTGCCGGCGAAGCGCAGGGCGAAGGTGTCGGAGACCGGCAGGTTGACCATGCCCTCGATCTCGCCGGTCTGGTAATTGCCGTAGCCGGCGGCCAGGCGGCCTTCGACGCCGCCGAAGCTGGGCTTGGCGGTGACGATGTTGATGGCCCCGGCGGTCGAGTTGCGGCCGTAGAGCGTGCCCTGCGGTCCCTTCAGCGCCTCCATCCGCTCGAGATCGAAGAGGTCGAAGTTCATCAGCGCCAGCGAGCTCAGATAGATCTCGTCGACATAGACCCCGGCGCTGGGGTTGTTGGTCGCCGAGAAGTCGTTGAGACCGACGCCGCGGATCGTCACCACCGGCAGCACGCCGGGCATGTTCTCCTTGATGTCGACGTTGGGGGTGAAGGCGACGAGGTCGCTGACCTGGCTGACGCGGCGGTCGGCCAGCTCCTGGGCGCCGACCACGGCGACGTTGAGGCCGACGTCGAGGGTGTCCTGGGCGCGCTTCTGGGCGGTGACGGTCACCGCCTCGATCTCGACCGGCTCGGCGGCCTGGGCCAACCCGCCGCTCAGGGCCAGCGCGCCCGCCCCGCTCAAAAGCCGCAGCCGCATCGTCCTGGAAATACGCATCGCGCTCCCTCCCCGTGATTTCGGCGTCGCTCGTTGGCGCGCCGTTTTTCGACATTCAAGTTTGGCGGAGTAACGACACGTCCAGAACTGACCGTCAAGCAAACTTCGACACTTGCGTATGTCTGGTGTACGGATTGACGAACGGCGGCGAAGGCGCGACGAACGGCCGATGGCGGGCAGTGGCGATCAGGGAAACGGCAAGCCGGCGCGCAAGCGCGCGGCGAAGCGCGACCTGCTGTTCGCCGAGGCGGCCCGCGAGATCAACGCGATGGGCGCGGGCGGCATCGTGATCAACGACGTGGCCGAGCGAGTCGGCCTGTCGCGCAACGCCCTCTACTATTACGTCGCCGACCGCACGGACCTGGTGTTCGGCGCCTATCAGCGGGCCTGCGAGGCGAGCGCCGACGACCTGGCCGCCGCGGCCGAGGCGAGCGAGGACCCGCGCGAGCGGCTGGCCGCCCTGGTCGAGGCGCAGTTGGCCTACGAGCGGGCGCCGCAGGCGGTGCTGAGCGACGTCGACTTCCTGCCCGACGCCCAGCGGCGGGTGATCCGCGAGCTGCAGGCGCGCAACGTTGAACGGCTGCGCAGCTGGCTGGAGGAGGGGGCGGCGAGCGGCGTCCTAAGGTCCTGCAACAGCGAGATCGCCGCCCAGGCCCTGATCGGGATGATCTCCTGGGGTCGGCTGTCGGCCGGCTGGCTCGGCTATCGCGACGGGCGCGCGGCGCGGCGGCGGATCGCCCAGGCGATCGTCGACCTGATGCTGAACGGGTTCGCCGCGCGGCCGCGCGAGGCGCCGCTCTGCGCGCTGGACATGGAGGCGCTGACCGCCCGCTCGTTCAACGCCTTCGACCGCCAGCAGACCAACGAGATCAAGATCGCCCAGCTGATCGCGGCGGCGTCGCGGCTGTTCAACCAGCGCGGCATCGACGGCGCTTCGCTGGACGACATCGGGGCCGAGGTCGGGGCGACCAAGGGCGCGGTCTATCACTACTTCGACGACAAGGCCGACCTGGTCACCCGCTGTTACCGGCGCGCCTTCGAGCTCTATGACCTGATCATGGACACCGCCGTCGCCCAGGGCCGCGACGGCTTCGACAAGGCGCTGATCGCGCTGCATCTCAACGTCCAGGCCCAGGCCGGGCCGGCCTCGCCGCTGATGCTGCAGCCTGGGCGGCTGGCCCTGGCGCCCGACGACCGCGCGGCCTTCGAGCGCGCCGGCCAGCGGCTGCGGATGACCTCGAACCGCAGCCTGCGCCAGGGGATCGCCGACGGCTCGGTGCGGGCCTGCGACGCAGTGTTCGTCGGCGAGGTCTCGGCCGGGATCTTCCTCTGGCTGCCCAAGTGGCTGCCGGCGACCTATCCGCTCACCCCGCGCCAGATCGCCGACGAGGTCTGCGACGTGGTCGCGTACGGGCTGGCGGCGAGGTAGGGGTGCGCGATCCGGTGGAGGAACTTCGCATCGCATTGCTCGGGCGTGGGTGCTCGGTGCGCCGCCGCGAGCATGACTGGAGCTTCGACTTCGGCGCTGGATGCAACCTGGCCGCCAGCTCTCCGTGGCGGTTGGTCGGGCCGGACCGCGTGCTGGTCACCGACGCGGACGACGGTCAGCAGTTCGGGCTGCCGCAGCCGGTGGACGCTGAGAAGTCGGCCACTGAAGCCTTGGCGCAGAGGGCGGTCGAAGCGGTCGCCGTCGCCCCGGTCACGTCCGACCTGACGATCACGTTCGCGGGGGACGTGCGTCTGGAGGTCTGGGCGGGGTCCAGCGGCTATGAAGCCTGGCAGGCGGTGTTCCCGGGTCCGGCCGGCGAGCGGTCGTTGATCGCGATGGGCGGCGGCAAGCTGCTGGTCGTTTGACGGTCGCCCCCCGGGCTACTGGGTGAATATCCAGCCAGACGGCAGGCTCGAGAGGTTGACCCCCACCAGGACCAGTTGGCCGCCGCCGCCCATCTCGACGATGGTGTCGGCGCCGACCTGGCGGACGGTGTAGGTCGTCGAGGCGTCGAGCTGAATCCGATCGCCCTCGGCGGCGTTGAAGTCCACGACCCGGTCGATCCCGGCTTCGCCGAAGGTGTAGAAGGTGTCCGCGCCGGCGCCGCCGGTGATGGTGTCGTCGCCGCGATCCCCGGCGATCCAGTCGTTGCCTGCGCCGCCGAAGATCAGGTCGTTCGCCTGGCCCCCGCGCATGGTGTCGGCTCCGTCGCCGCCATGGCAGGTGTCGTCGCCCATATTGCCGTAGACGATGTCGTTTCCGACGTCGCCGAACAGCAGGTCCTGACCCTGGCCGCCGACGACCCAGTCGGCCCCCTTGCCGCCGCTGATGGTGTCGTCGCCGGTGTTGCCGTGCATATCGTCGAAGCCGTCGCCGCCGACGATGTAGTCGTTGCCCGCCTCGCCGCGCAGATAGGTCGCGGCGTCCTTCGGACCGACCGAGCTGATGCCTTGCTGCAGGGCGAAGAGCTGGTCGTTTCCGTCGCCGCCGAACAGTGAGTCGCCGCCGCCGCCGCCGTAGATCACGTCGTCGCCGCCATAGCCGCGAATGAGGTCACGGCCATAGCTGCCAGTGAGATGGTCCGAGTTCGCGAGCAGGGTGGAGAAGGCGAGCTGGTTGGCGTCGGTCGCGATCCACTGGCCGAACGGCGCGGCCGAAACACCCGGCAGTCGCAGGTCGGCAGAGAATGTCGGTGCGGCGCTGGTGTGCGTCTCGTACCTCAACGTGGTGATGGTTCCGCCCACCAGCTGCTGGTTGGCGTCGTAGACGAATCCGGTCCCGCCCAGGTTCAGGGCGCCTTGAGCGCCTTGCAGGTAGAGGCTGGTGGACGAGGCTCCACTGATGGTGCTGCCCAGCAGACCAGAGATGTGCGCAGCGTCCATGTTCCCGGACATGTACCCGGAGCTGGTGCTCGCGACCGCCGGCGGCTGCGGCGGCGCCGGTTCGACGGGGCCGGTGGGATAGGGCGGACGGACCGGCGGGGCGCCGAACTGGCCCACGCTGATGTCGGCCAGGCTGCGGTCGGTGAGCGTCACCCAGTCATCGGCCTCGCCATTGTTCTGCAGGGTGTCGGCGAAGACCATCACGTTGCCGCCGACCTCGACGGCGACGACGTCGATGGTTCCAGCGCCGATCAGGGCGTTGGCGGCCTCGAGCGCGGCCGTCGATGAAGCGGCCGTGGTCTTGGCGAAATTGGCGGAGGTGACCGACAGACCGGCGAAGGTCAGGCGATCTCCCGGCTCCCAGTCGGTGATGAGGTCGCGCGCGCGATCGTTGGTCAAATCCAGGGAGTCGCCGGGATATACGATGAACAGGTCATCGCCAGGGCCGCCCGCGAGATAGTCGCCGCCTACGCCGCCGACCAGGGTGTCGTTGCCGGCGCCGCCGCCGAGGTCGTCGCCGACCACTCCGCCGAACACCGCGTCATTGCCCGCGCCGGCCGTGAACCGATTGGAGAAGGTGGAGCGCCCGATCATCGCCATGGAGCCGTCCGCGAAGGTGATCTGCTCACCCGCGAATTCCGGGCCGAACACCACAGTGCGGCCGGTCAAGGCGAAGGTGACCGCCAGTCTGCTGGTGGCGGTGTCATAGGCGACCTGGATGTGGCCGGCCGAGGCCCCGGCAGTCGAAAACTGCAGGCTGTCGACAGCCGCGCGATAACCCTCGGCCTCGGCGACGCCGATGGTCTCGAAAAAGTAGGACGTCACGATCGCATTCCCCCCGGTGCTCAACCCGATTTGGCGAGTTTGCCGGTGAAGGTCAATCGCAGGTCGCGTGCGGGGCGACTACGACCATGGCCAGTACGTCGGCCGGTGGAGCGGCGCGGCGGTTCGCTGGGCCCGCGGCAAGCCGCTGACGATCGAGGGGACGCCCCAGGGGGCGCCCCTCTCTCTGGACTAGAACGTACGGACGTAGGCGACGGTGACGCCGTTGGTGGGCACGTCCTTGATGGCGTAGTGCGTGTAGTCGAGGCGCACGCCGTTGGCGGCGTCGAACTTGTACTGAGCGCCGAGGCCGACCGAGAAGGCGCCGTCGTTGGTGTCTTCCGAGACGCCCGCGCCTTCGACCTTGGCGGCGAGGTGGCCGTAGCCGGCGCGGCCGATCAGCTCGAACTTCTCGCCGGCGGGGACGAAGACAACGCCGTAGATGAACGCGGCGCTGTCGACCTTCACATCGACGTCGGGCTGGCTGTGGATGCGGTCGTCCTTGACGCCGAAGAACAGGTCGCCCTCGACGCCCAGCCACTGGTTGGCCTTCCAGCCGATGCGGCCGCCGACCGTGACGATGTTGGCGTCGTCCGCCGGCGCGTCGAACTTCATCGCCTGGCCGCCCACGGTGAGCGCGCCATAGGTTTCAGCCGAGGCGGAGCCGGCGAAGGCGAGCGCGGCGACGGCGGCGACATAAGCAAGTTTCATTTGGTTTCCCCCCAAATCCCCGGGAACGTCCGGGGCGGGGCGCGCTTAGGTTGATCGGGCGCATCGCGCAATACGTGCAGGGCGCGCTCAGCGCGCGCATCGGACGCAGTGATGCATAACCGCTACAGTTACGCTTGTTTCGCGCTCGGGCATCGGGATGGAGGCGGAACGCCGTTATCTCGAGCGCCTGTCCGGACGCCCTCGCAGCCGAGCGCGCTTACGCTGCGGCCGGCGCCAGGTCCAGCCGCGCGGCGAGCGCCGCCAGGAGCGCCATGGCGGCGGCGGCGATCCAGAGCGCGGCCGGGCCGAGCAGGTTGAAGGCCAGGGCGCCTAGCGCCGCGCCGGCGACCAGGCCCAGCCAGAGCAGCAGGTGCGGGGCCCAGCCGAAGCGGTCCTCGCCGAGCAGGGCGGCGGTGATCGCCTTGCCGAGCTTGACCAGGGCGCCGGTCATGTAGGTGAGGCCCAGGCGGACCTCGCCGTCCTGGGCGAACACGGTGTTCTCGGCCCCCATGGCGAAGGCCAGCACCAGGATCGCGGCGGGCAGCGGGGCGACCACGGACAGGACGGCGGCGAGCGCCAGCGCCAGGGCGACGAAGGCCAGCACCGCCGGCCCGCGCCGGAGGCCGGCGCGGCGGCCGATCAGGGCCCCGGTCGAGACCCCGGCCACAAAGGCGGCGATCAGCGCCAGGGCCAAGCCGGCGTAGCTCGCGCCGTCGGCCAGACCGACGGCCAAGCGGGTGGAGTTGCCGCTCATGAAGGAGACGAAGAAACCGCCGGTCAGCAGGAAGCCGATGGCGTCCACGAAGCCGGCGACGGCCGAGAGGCTCGCCGCCAGCAGTCGGACCCGGCCGCTGAGACGTTTCAGGTCGCCCCCTCCCCGCTAGGCCCTCAGGCCTTGGTGTCGACCGAGCCGCCGGCCTCGCCGTCATTGGCGGCGTAAGGGTTGGCGGCCGGAGCCGCGTCGGCGGCGGCGGGCGGCAGATCGGCGCCCGAGCCCTTCGCGGCGACCACGACCATGGCCGGACGGATCAGCCGGCCGAGCAGCTCGTAGCCCGGCTGCAGCACCTGGATGACGCCGCCGGCGGCGACGTCGGGGGCGGCCTGCTCCATCATCGCCTGATGCTGGTGCGGGTCGAACTTCTCGCCCTTCGGCGGGTCGATCTTCCGCAGGCCGTTGTTCTCGAAGGCGCTCATCAGCGACTTCTGGGTCATTTCCATGCCGACCACGAAGTTCTTCACGGCGGGGTCGTCGACCGGGGCGGCCAGGGCGCGGTCGAGGGTGTCGGCCACGGTCAGCAGGTCGCGGCCGAACTTCTGGATCGCGAAGGCGCGCGCGTCGTTGGCCTCGCGCTCGGCGCGGCGCTTGGCGTTCTCGGCGTCGGCGGCGACGCGCAGCATCTGGTCCTTGAGGGCCTGGACCTCGGCCTTCAGGGCGATGATCTCGTCGATGGCCGCGTCGGCGACTTCGTTGAATTCTTCGGCCGGCGTTTGATCGTCGGACATCTTGTAATCCTCTAAGCGTTCGTCACCTGGGACAGCACGCGGGCGGTATAGTCCACCAGCGGGATGACCCGGGCATAGTTTAGGCGGGCGGGACCGATCACGCCGATCGCGCCCAACACCTTTTGCCGGCCCGTCATATAGGGCGCGGCGATGACGGCGGAACCCGAAAGGGAAAAGAGTCGCGTTTCGGCGCCGATGTAGATGCGCACGCCCTGGGCGTCCCGCACGTCGTCGAGCAAACCGATCAGCTGCTCCTTTTGTTCGAGGTCGTCGAACAGCATGCGCACGCGTTCGAGGTCGTCGAGGGTCTCGCGGTCGCCGAGCAGGTTGGCGCGGCCGCGGACGATCAGGGCCCGGTCGGCGCCGTCGCCGCCGCTCCAGGCGGCCATGCCGTCCTCGACCAGGCGGGCGGCGGTCTCGTTCAGCTGGCGGCGGGCGGCGTCCAGTTCGCGGCGGATCTCCAGACCCGCCTCGCCGAGCGTGCGGCCGCGCAGCCGGGCGTTCATGAAGTTCGACGCCTCCTGCAGCGAGGAAGGGGTGACGCCGGCCGCCAGCCGCATCAGCCGGTTCTCGACCACCCCGTCCTCGAACACCATCACCGCCAGGGCCTGGTCGGCCGACAGCGCCACGAACTCGACGTGCTTGACCCCGGCGTCGCGCACCGGGGTGACGACGATGCCGGCCCCGCCGGCCAGGCCGGACAGAATCGCGGAGGCCTCGTTCAGCGCCTCTTCGAAGTTGCGGCCCTTGGCCGAGAGCCGCGCCTCGATGTTGCGGCGGTCCTCCTCGGCCACGTCGCCGACCTCAAGCAGGCCGTCGACGAACAGCCGCAGGCCGGCATGGGTCGGCACCCGCCCGGCGCTGACGTGCGGCGCGCCCAGCAGGCCGAGCTGGGTCAGGTCCTGCATGGTGTTGCGGATCGAGGCCGGCGACAGGTGGACGCCGCCCTTGGAGAGCGTGCGCGAGCCGACCGGCTCGCCGGTCTCCAGGTAGCTCTCGACGACGCGGCGGAAAATCTCGCGGGCGCGGTCGTCGAGTTCGCCCAGCGACGGCCCAGGGGAAAGCAGCGGGCTGGTCACGATGGGCGGCGGTGCTCGGTCAGGGCCATGGACGGAACCTCTCTCATCTAGGATAAGCCGCCAAACGCAAGACGCCAGACCCCATAGCTTCCAGGACCACCTATGCGCCCCTCCGACCGCACCCCCGACATGCTCCGCACCGTGACCCTGGAGACCGGGGTCAACCGCTATGCCGAGGGCTCGTGCCTGGTCAGCTTCGGTCACACCAAGGTGCTGGTCACCGCCAGCGTCGAGGAGCGGGTGCCGGGCTTCATGCGCGGCCGCGGCGTGGGCTGGGTGACGGCCGAGTACGGCATGCTGCCGCGCGCCACCCACACCCGCGGCCGCCGCGAGGCCTCGGAAGGCAAGCAGTCGGGCCGCACCCAGGAGATCCAGCGGCTGATCGGCCGCTCGATGCGCGCGGTGGTCGATCCGGCGGCGCTGGGCGAGCGCCAGATCTCGATCGACTGCGACGTGATCCAGGCCGACGGCGGCACCCGCACGGCGGCGATCACCGGCGCCTGGGTGGCGCTGCGGATGGCGACCCAGTACCTGCTGGACGAGGGCGTGATCTCCAAGGACCCGATCGTCGACCAGGTCGCGGCGATCTCGTGCGGCGTCTACAACAACGTCCCGGTGCTGGACCTCGAGTACGAAGAGGACTCCAACGCCGAGGCCGACGCCAACTTCGTACTGACCGGCAAGGGCGACATCGTCGAGATCCAGGCGACCGGCGAGAAGCGCGGCTTCACCCAGGACGAGTTCGAGGCGCTGTTCAGCCTGGCCCGCAAGGGCATCGCCGAGCTGTGCGAAGCCCAGCGCGCGGCGACCAGCAAGTAGGACGGCTGAAAGCTCCCCACGGGAGCGATGCCGGCCGGAGGGTCGATTGGAGGGGGTTCGCCGATGGCGGGCCCCCTTCGTCGTTTGGGCGCCCCAAAACGAAAAACCCCGCCCCGGGGAGGACGGGGCGGGGTTCTCGTGTCTAGACGGGCGGCTTGGGGGAGGGAGGGGCGCCGCGGTCGTCTAGAGGCCGTTCAGCAGATAGCGGAACGACGATGCCGGCATACGTGCAAGCTCGCGGGCGAACGGGCCCATGAGCCAGTCGATGACGCGTTCGATAGCTTGAGCCATGTCCATCTCCTTTTGTGCGACGCAGCAATTGTTGCAGTGCACATAAGGACATGTTTGCGACTACGCAAGAGGCTTTGGGTCATTTTTCGCGTCTGCCGACCGATTAGGGGGCAGAATCGGCCCGGCGCGACGAAATGGTCACGCTCAGACGCGGTTGCGCCAGCCCATCACGAGGGCCGCGACGACCAAGGGAGGCGGCCGGACATACTGGCGGCGGTCAAGGGGCTGCGTGCGCTAGGTCAGGCTGGTAGAAAGCTCGCTTCCATTGAAATCACCGAGACAGACGCCAACCTTCGCAACAAGATCAGCGAGGACGAATTCACCGGGGCGTTCTTGATTCAATGACTAATCGCAATGAGCGGTACCGCGCTGCGCTTGGAGGACTAGGCGCTATCCTTCTGGCGGGCGCCGCCCCTATCGCGACGCCCAGCGAACAACAAGGACCGCATAAGACCGCGCAGGCACCCGCCCCCATCAAGGCTGATGGCGACCTGAGCTTGAGCGCCTACGAGCGAGAGTCTCTTGTCATAGATCGTGCCGCGAACCGCATCGCAGAAGCCGCGAACACGATCAGTAGCGCTCAGCGTGACTATGCGTTTTGGCAACTGGTGCTCGGCGCGGTCGCGGTTGCGTTCACTGGCATCGCCGCCTTCTTTGCTTATCGCGCTACGCACTGGGCGAAAGAAGCTGCGCGCCAGAGCAAACGCAGCGCCGATGCTGACAATGCTGCATTGGAAGAGGCTCAGAAGGCGCTACTTTTGTCGCACGAGGACGCTGCTGTGCAGGCCGATCGGTTCGATCAGCAGATTTCGTTGGCTCGAACTAATGCTGTTCGGGAACTGCGTGCCTATCTTTCTAACGCTGTCAAAGATCAGTTCGATATCGCGGTGGGCTCACACGCTCGGGTCGTGATTCAAATTATGAATACTGGCCGTACGCCTGCGTATCATTTCCTGCAGATGGCGGCATACAACATCGTGCCCGCCAATCACCCTGGACTTGATATCCCCCTCAACTTTCCGGACGGTCAAGAGGGTTCGGTCCTCAACCCTGGCGACCCTTCCTTCATCGACATTCAGTTGCCCATGCCGCTGTCGGAAGAAGAAGTCGCTCTCATCCACGGCGAAGACTATTTCCTCTATCTATGGGGACGTGTCGTGTTTGTGGACGCCTTCGATCAACCCCGGGAATTGCGATATCGCTACAGGCTGGGTGGGAAGGAAATGATGCGCGTTGGCATGATGCATTTAGACCGCCATGGCCAGTACGCCAATTAGGAGCTGCTGATCTTCGTCCGGCCAGGCTTGGGTTCGGACATCGGGCTCCTCCCGATTTGTGCGTTCTTAGCGTCGTCTAAGTCTTCGGCGGCCAGGCGTCGGTGTCGTGGTCGGGGTGCTGGTATGAGACGATGCCGGCCAGGTGGGCGGCGGCCTGCGGTTCGTCCATCGCGTGGACGGGCAGGGCGGCGAGCGCGGCGAAGTACGGCAGCTGGGCCGGCGACTCCAGCTGCACGCCCGGCGGCGTCTCGGCCGGCCGGTCGAGAGCGCCGAGGGCCAGGCCGACCTCCTTGTCGCCGTACTCGTAGGTGAGCGGGGTGCCGCAGTCGCCGCAGAACCCGCGCATCACCTTGTTCGAGCTCTGGAAGCGCTTGGGCGCGCCGCGGGTCCAGGTCACGGCCGCGGCGGGGGCGCCGACATAGGGCCCGAACAGGCCGCCGGTCGCCTTCTGGCACATGCGGCAGTGGCAGATGGAGGCTTCGCCGAGCTCGCCCTCGACGCGGAAGCGCACCGCGCCGCATTGGCATCCGCCGCTGACGCTCATGCCTCGGCGCCGAAGCGCTGGGCCGAGCGGGCCTTGGCCTTGGCGGCCTCTTCGTCGCGATCCTTGGGCCTGGCGGTGGTTTCGAGGTTCTCGAACAGCCGGCGGGCGACGTCGGCGACCTCGTCGACGGCGGTGTCGAAGGCCTCGCGGTTGGCCTTGGACGGCGCGTTGAAGCCCGACAGCTTGCGCACGAACTGGAGCGCGGCGTCGCGGATCTCCTCGTCGGTCGCGGGCGGGTCGAAGTTGAACAGCGTCTTGATGTTACGGCACATGGTCAGGCGTCTCCTTCCCTGGGTGTCTGGAAGATAGGGCGGGCGGTCGGCGGGCGCGAGCCTAGGACGACGGCCGGGAGAGCAGCTCGCGCTCGATCTGGCCGACAGATTCGGCGGCGCTGAGGCCGCTGGTCTCCAGGTCCAGAACCCAGTCGTGGTCGATCGGGAACGGGGGGAGGGCGGCCAGCGAGGGCGCGGCGCCGGCGTCAGTGGTCTTGAATCTCTGGCGCCGTTCGTCGCGGGCGATCCGGTCGCGGAGCTGGTCTTCGCCGCAGGTCAGGCGGACCACGAGCAGCCGCGCGCCCCGCCGCTCGGCGACCCAGAGGATCTGGCCGGCGATGATCCAGTCGAGCGGATGGCCGCCGGGATCGGAGACCGCATGGGTGAAGACGTAATTGCGGCCGGCCGGTCCGAAGCGGGCGAGGGTTTCGAGCACCGCGGCCAAGACGTCGTTGGTCCGGTCCCACACGCCGGCCGGCAGCGGCTGGCCGTCCGGCTCGACCACCTCGAGGATCGGATTGCTCCAGAAGTGGTTGTCGAGAAGCTTGGCCGAGAGACGCTCGGCGAGGAGCTTGCCGACCGTGTACTTGCCGACGCCCGGCGGCCCGACGAGGTAGACGATCACGTTCTGCATGGCACGCGCTCTCCCCTAGGCGGATGAGATTGCACGCGCCTTTCGCGCCGGCCAACGGCGAACAGGCAGCAAGATTGGCTGCGAGGTCGGGTTATCGGTCATTCACGTCTTGCAACCAGAGTGTGCAGGCGCACATGTCGCGCGCAATTGGCTGGAGGTCGAGATGGCCGTCTTGCGTACCGTCGCCTTGGGGGCGGCCTTGGCCGCCTGCTGGTCGTCGTCGATCGCCGCGCCGCCGCCCCCGCCGCCGGTGGACCAGAGCGGCAAGGGCGCGGTCCTGTGCATCTGGATGTTGACCTCGCTCGTCCGGGAGGCCAGCCGGCGATGCGATCTCCCCGACCGCAGCCGCGACCTCGATCGTGAGCTGGACAACTCGATCGACCGGATCGAGGCGTTCATCATGACCAACGCCTCGGCGCCGCCGAAGGACATCCGCAAAGCGCGAAAGGCGATGATCGCCGACCAGACTGGCCGGGACTTCTGCAAGTACATCCCCGAGCTCTATTCGGCGCACAGGGCGCAGGGGCCGACGGCGCTTCGGGAAGGCATAGACGAGCTGCTCTCGGTCCCGCGAGAGCCGCTGATGAACCCTTGCGTCTAGGGCGCGGCGGGGGCGGACGCTCAAACGCCCGGATCGTCGGGCAGGCTTTTGCGCCGCCGTGGGCGCTCGCGCATGACGCCGGGATAGCCCTTGAGCGGGGCGAGCGGCGCGCCGTCGTAGATCCAGTCGGCCTGTTCGGAGAGGGCCAGGTGGTAGCGCGGCTCGCGGCCGGTGCGGGTCTTGAACACGCCGCGCGGAATGTTGACCATCTTCGGCGAGCGGGGCCGCTCATAGAGCATCGGCGTGCCGCAGCGGGCGCAGAAGCTGCGGGCGGCGCCGGTGTCGGGGTCCTCGTAGCGGGTCAGATGCTCCTCGCCCGCCAGGATCCGCAGGCGCGAGCGCCAGGAGCCGACGTAAGTTGCGTAGGCCCCGCCATGGGCGCGGCGGCCGGCGTGCGAGTGATCGTGCCAGGCCCAGACCGCCGGGACGTCGATCTCCAGCCGCACGGCGCCGCAGGCGCAGGCCCCGGCGGCCTGGACGGCGGAGCGCTTGGGCGGCTCGTCGGCGGGGGCTTTGGGCATCGGCTTTCCTTCGGCGGCGGTCGGGCAAGCCTAGCATCCCCCTGGACTTCGCGGTGGCGCGGTTGCTTAAGACGCCAGCTTAAACGCGAGACCCGAGCATGAGCCGCTTCTGGAGCGACCTGACCCACCAGCTGAAGCCCTATGTGCCGGGCGAGCAGCCGAAGATCGCGGACCTGGTCAAGCTGAACACCAACGAGAGCCCGACCGGGCCCTCGCCGAAAGCCATGGCGGCGATCGCGGCCGAGGCGGCCGATACGCTGCGGCTCTATCCGGACCCGGAGGCGAAGGCCCTCCGCGAGACGCTGGCGCGCTATCACGGGGTTGCGCCTGAGCAGGTGTTCGTCGGCAACGGCTCGGACGAGGTGCTGGCCCACGCCTTCGCCGCGCTGCTGAAGCGCGAGGCGCCGCTGCTGTTCCCCGACATCACCTACAGCTTCTATCCGGTCTATTGCGGGCTGTTCGGCATCGGCTACGAGACCGTGCCGCTGGACGAGCAGATGGCGGTGCGGGTCGAGGACTATCGGCGCCCGGCCGGGGCGATCATCCTGCCCAATCCCAACGCCCCGACCGGGGTGGCGCTGAGCCGCGCGCAGATCCGGCAGCTGCTGGACGAGCATCCCGACGCGCCGGTGGTCATCGACGAGGCCTATGTCGACTTCGGCGCCGAGAGCGCCATCCCGCTGGTCGCCGACTATCCGAACCTGCTGGTCGTGCAGACCATGTCGAAGTCGCGGGCGCTGGCGGGCCTGCGGGTCGGCTATGCGATCGGCGACGCGGCGCTGATCGAGGGGCTTGTGCGGGTCAAGGACAGCTTCAACTCCTATCCGCTGGGGCGGCCGGCCCAGGCCGGGGCCATCGCCTCGGTCGAGGACGAGGCGTTCTTCCAGGCGTCCTGCACCGCCGTGATCGCCGAGCGCGGCCGGCTGACCGAGGGGCTGGAGGCGCTGGGCTTTGCGGTGCTGCCATCGAGCGCCAACTTCGTGTTCGCCCGGCATGGCGCGCGGGGCGGGGCGGGGCTGGCCGCCGCGCTGCGCGAGCAGGCGGTGATCGTGCGGCATTTCGGGGCGGCGCGGACGGCCGACTACCTGCGCATCACCGTCGGGACGGGCGCGCAGACGCAGCGGCTGCTGGCCGCGCTCGGGGAAATCCTCGGCTAGCGTCTCCGGCGAGGCGGGGCCTAAGCTGGGCCCGCAAAGCAGGAGCAGGTTGCGCGCATGCGAGTGAGCCGGGTGCTGGCGGGCGTCTATGCGGCTATGTGCCTGGCGGCGCTGGCGCTGATCCCGATCAGTTCGCGCGGCTGGTTCGGGGTCGAGCCCGACCCGTTGGCCGGGGTGGTGGCGATCGTGCTGGCCATGCCCTGGAGCTTTCTCCTGCAGTGGCTGCCCGGCGGCGGGCCGTGGCCCGGCATGCTGCTGGTGCTGGCCGGCATGGCCGCCAATGTCGGGATCATGCTCTGGCTCGGCCGGGTGTCGCGGCGGCGGTTCTGAAAGCTCCGCTCACCCCGCGCAGTCCGGGCCCCCAGCTTCGTTCGCCGGAATGACTGGAAGAGAGCTAGGCCGCGACCGCCTCGGCCTTCAGGAATTCGGCCAGGTTTCCGCCGGTGAAGTGCAGGGCGCGGACGCCGGCGCGGGCGGCGGCTTGCAGATCGGAATCCTTGTCGCCGACCATCAGCGAGCGCGACAGGTCCACAGGCCACTCGGAAATCGCGCGCAGCAGCATGCCGGGGTTGGGCTTGCGGTCGGGCGGATCGGGGTGGCGGTAGATGTCGACCTGGGCGTCGGGATGCTGCGGGCAGTAGTAGTAGGCGTCGATGCGGGCGCCGACCTCGCCCAGGCTCTCGCTCATCCTGGCGTGCAGGGCGATGACGTCGTCCTCGGCATAGTAGCCGCGGCCGACCCCCGATTGGTTGGTGACCACGAACACCCACCAGCCGGCCTGGTTGAAGGCGGCGACGGCCTCGCGGGCGCCGGGGATCCAGTGGAAGTCCTCCCAGCGGTGCACATAGCCGGGGTCCTCGTTCAGGACTCCGTCGCGGTCGAGGAACAGGGCGGGGCGGGGGATACTCATCGGGGCGCTCACGGTTCGCCATCGTATAGCCAAAGACTTGGGGCCCTGCGCGTGGTTTCGCCATGGCGCCGCAACAGTCTATGGTCGGCGCCTGTTTACCTGCCGAGGTCGAGTTGGCCGAGCCTGTCCTTTCCATCGACGATCTGAAGATCGACTTCAAAACCCATGACGGGATCGTCAGCGCGGTGCGCGGCGTCAGCCTGAGCGTCGGACGCGGCGAGGTGCTGGGCGTGGTCGGCGAGAGCGGCTCGGGCAAGAGCCAGACCTTCATGGCCGCCATGGGCCTGCTGGCCGCCAACGGCCAGGCGAGCGGCTCGATCAAGTTCAAGGGCCAGGAGCTGCTGGGCCTGCAACCGCGGGCGTTGAACAAGGTCCGCGGCTCGAAGATGACGATGATCTTCCAGGACCCGCTGACCGCGCTGACGCCGCACGTGCGGATCGGCGAGCAGATCGCCGAGCCGCTGCGGCTGCACCTGGGAATGAGCGACAAGGCCGCCAAGGCCAAGGCGCTGGAGTGGCTGAAATACGTGCGCATCCCCGAGGCGGCGCGGCGGATGAACCAGTATCCGCACGAGCTGTCGGGTGGCATGCGCCAGCGGGTGATGATCGCCGCGGCCATGGCCTGCGCGCCCGAGCTGCTGATCGCCGACGAGCCGACCACGGCGCTGGACGTCACCGTGCAGGCCGAGATCCTCGACCTGATGGCCGAGCTGGGCCGCGAGACCGGCACGGCGATGGTGCTGATCACCCACGACATGGGCGTCATCGCGCGGCTGGCCGACCGGGTTTGCGTGATGAAGGACGGGGCCTATGTCGAGGAGGGCGAGGCCAAGGCCTTGTTCGCCGCGCCCAAGGATCCCTACACCCAGGCGCTGCTGGCGGCGATCCCGCGGCTGGACCGCGAGGGGCGCGGCGGCCGGCCGACCCTGGATCCCGTCGCAGCCGACGCGCCGGTGGTGGTCGAGGCGCAGGACATCGAAGTGCACTTCCCGGTGCACCAGGGCATGTTCGGGACCAAGGCCTCGCTGCGCGCCGTCGACGGCGTCTCGTTCAAGGTGCGGCAGGGCGAGACCCTGGGCGTGGTCGGCGAGAGCGGCTGCGGCAAGTCCACCCTGTCGCGGGCGGTGCTGAACCTGATCCCGGCTACGGGCGGCGCAGTCAGCGTGCTCGGCCGCGACATCACCCACGCCGACCGCGAGTCGATGCGCGCCGCGCGCCGCGACCTGCAGATCGTGTTCCAGGACCCGCTGGCCAGCCTCGACCCGCGCATGACCATCGGCGATTCCATCGCCGAGCCGCTGGCGGTGTTCCGCCCCGAGCTGAAGGGCCCGGCGCGCGAGGCGCAGGTGCGGGCGATGATGGAGCGGGCCGGGCTCTCGACCGCGCTGATCAACCGCTATCCGCACGAGCTGTCGGGCGGCCAGAACCAGCGGGTCGGCATCGCCCGGGCGATGATCCTGGAGCCGAAGCTGGTGATCTGCGACGAGGCGGTCTCGGCGCTGGACGTATCGATCCGTGCACAGATCATCGACCTGCTGATCGATCTGCAGAAGCAGATGGGCATGGCGATGATCTTCATCAGCCACGACCTGGCGGTGGTGCGCGAGATCAGCCACCGGGTGATGGTCCTGTATCTCGGCCGGGTGATGGAGGAGGCGAGCCGCGAGCAGCTCTACGCCGACCCGCAGCACCCCTATACCCGCGCGCTGCTGTCGGCCGCGCCGATCCCCGATCCGGCGGCCGAGCGCAGCCGCGCGCGCATCAAGCTGACCGGCGAGCCGCCCTCGCCGATGGACCCGAAGAGCGCCCTGCGCTTCCTGCCCTCGAAGTTGACGGCCGACGGCCCGGTCTATGTGCCGCAACTGAAGGAAGTGGCGCCCGGCCACCTGGTCAGCGAGTACGACCCGGCATGAGGGCCGTTTTGGAAGTGTCTTCTTCCTCCCCCATCGCGATGGGGGAGGGGGACCGGCATGGCCGGTGGAGGGGGCAAGACTGGGCGCTGAGCTTGCGGCTCGCCCCCTCCACCCCCCTTCGGGCGGTCCCCCTCCCCCGCTGCGCAGGGGAGGAAATTCGGGCCTATCGGCTGACAGCTCCCCCAGCGGGGGAGCATCTTTGTTCCAGCGCTCTGGGCTTTGCGACATGACGACCAAGATCATTCCCGTCCTGATGTCGGGCGGCGCGGGAACGCGCCTGTGGCCGCTGTCGCGGACCGCGCGGCCCAAGCAGTTCCACCGGCTGGGCGGCGAGCACAGCCTGATCCAGGACACCGCCCTGCGGCTGACCGGCGAGGGTTTCGCGGCCCCGGTGGTGGTCTGCGCGGCGGCCCACGCCGACCTGGCGCGCGCGCAGCTGGTCGAGGTCGGGATCACGCCGGCGGCGCTGATCACCGAGCCGGCCCCGCGCAACACCGCCCCGGCCTCGGTGGCGGCGGCGGCGTTCGGGGCCGAGATCGACCCCGAGGCGCTGATGGTGCTGATGCACGCCGACAACCTGGTGGCCGACGTCGGGGCGCTGCACGGCGCGATCGCGGCCGGGAGCGCGGCGGCGCAGGCTGGCGAGATCGTGCTGCTGGGCCTCAAGCCGACCGGCCCCTCGACGCTCTACGGCTACATCCAGGCCAAGGGCGAGGGCGCGGTGCGCAAGGTGGCGCGGTTCGTCGAGAAGCCGGACCTGGCGACGGCGCAGACGTTCGTGGCCGATCCGAACTTCACCTGGAACGGCGGGATGTTCCTGTTCAAGGCCGGGGCGTTCCTGGACGAGGCGCGGCGGCTGGCCCCGGAGGTGACGGCGGCGGCGCAGGCGGCGGTCACGGGCGCGGCGCGGACCGGCGACGTGGTGGCGCTGTCGCCGGCGTTCCTGGGGGCGCCGAGCATCGCCATCGACGTGGCGGTGATGGAGCAGACCGACCGCGCCAGCGTCGTCGAGGCCGACATCGGCTGGGCCGACGTCGGCAACTGGGGCGCGCTCTGGGAGCTGTCGGAGAAGACCGCGAGCGGCGATGCGCTGGAGGGCGAGGTCGTGGCGGTGGAGACCCGCGACTGCCTGGCCCGCAGCGACGGGCCCGTGGTCGTGCTAGCCGGGGTCGAGGACCTGGTGGTGGTGGTCGAGAACGGCGTGGTGCTGGTCACCCGCCGCGACGCGCCGGCCGCGGTGCGCGCCGGGGTCGAGGCGCTGAAGGCCAAGGGGCGGGGCGACCTGCTCTAGCCTGGGTTGCGGCAACCTCCGGGAAACACTTGTCGGCTAGGGTGCCCGTGATTTCGGCGCCTCTCGCGCCGCCAGGACCGCGCCCGTGGAAATCGACATCGTTCGCCCGCAGGATCTGTCGCCGGCCAGCCTCGACCGCTGGGCCGCCTTGCAGATCGGCGCCCTGGATTCGCCGTTCCTGTCGCCGCAATGGACCCGCGCCGTCGATCACGCCCAGCGCGGAGGTCGGCGGGCGATCGAGGTCGCGGTGCTGAAGCAGGACGGCCGCGAGATCGGCTACTTCCCCGCGCGGGTCGGGTCGGTCACCGCCATCCCGGTCGGCGCGCCGATGTGCGACTATCAGGGCCTGGTCGCCGAACCTGGCGTGCAGGTCGATCCCAAGGAGCTGGTGCAGGCGCTGGGCGTCCAACGGCTCGACTTCACCCACATGCTGGAAGACCAGGCGAGTTTCGCCGCCCACGCGCGCGGCCGGACCCTGTCGCACGTGGTCGACGTCAAGGACGGCTACTCGGCCTACGAGGCCGAGCGCAAGGCGGCGGGCAAATCGATCCTGAAGGATAGCGACAAGAAGCGCCGCAAGGTCGAGCGCGAGGTCGGCGAGGCCACGTTCCAGGCGTTCTCGCGCTCGCGCACCGACTTCGACCGGCTGCTGGCCTGGAAGAGCGCGCAGTACCGCGCCACCGGCCAGACCGACATCTTCCAGACCGAATGGACCCTGGCGCTGCTGCGCGACCTGTTCGAGAGCCGCGACCCGGATTTCGGGGCGGTGCTGTTCACCCTGCACTTCGGCGACCGGCTGGCGGCGGTGCACCTGCACCTGCGCGGGCGGCGCACGGTCCACGGCTGGCTGATCGCCCACGACCCGGAGTTCGAGCGTTACTCGCCGGGCATCCTGCTGTTCCAGGACATCCTGCGCTGGATGGACGATACGCCCTACAGCCGGCTCGACCTCGGGGCCGGCGACTATCGGTTCAAGCGCGAGCTGGCCAATGACGGCCTTTGGGTGGCCGACGGCTTCGTCGGGGTGCCTTCGCCGGCGGCGTTCGCGCGGCGGGCGGCCTATGGCGTACGACGCGCAGCCGAAGCGCTGCCGCTGGGCCGGGCCTCGGCGCTGCCGGGCAAGGCGATGCGCCGGATGGACGTCTGGCGCGGGCTCCGCTGACAGCGCCTTTACACCGCCAGGCCCGTGACCAATGCTCCGCCGATCACAAGGAGCATGCGATGATCTCTCACCGACTGAGCCTGACGCTGGCGGCTGCGGCCGCGCTCGCCCTGGCCGGCTGCGGCCAGCAGGCGGCCAAGCCCGCCGAGGCCCCGGCCGAAGCTCCCGCGGCTGCGCCCGCTCCCGCCCCCGCGCCGGTCGCCGCCGCGCCGGCGGTCGACCAGGCGGCGCTGAAGGCGCTGCTGGGCCCGGACGAGACGCTGGAAGTCGTGACCCTGGACCCGGCCGGCGCGGCCAGCGTCAGCGGCGAGGTCAAGGGCTACAAGGCCCCAGTCTACGCCGTGCCGGTCGCCGCCGCGCAGACCTTGAACGTCACCTTCGAGCCCTCGAACACCAACCTCTACGTCAACGTCGTCGACTCGGCCGACACCAGCGGCGCGGCCGTGCACCGCGGCGAGGTCGACGGCCCCAAGGCCAGCGTCACCGCGGCCAAGGCCGGCGTCTACCTGATCAAGCCGTTCCAGCCGCGGGCCACCGCCCGCCGCGACGAGGCGGGAACCTTCAAGCTGACCATCGCGGTGAAATAGACCCGCGGGCCGGGCGCGGATGGGCGGGCGCGGGCATATCGACCCACGGAACCGTTCATTCGCCCCGGCTCCATTGCCGTTGCGGGCCTGCGCCGCTAGACGTGGCCCATCTCCCACATCGGCTCTGACATGACGCTTTCCATCGACGACATCCGCGCCGCCGCCGACCGGCTGAAGGGGCACATCGAGCGCACGCCCTGCCGCCATTCGCGGACCCTGTCGGAAATTACCGGCGCCGAGGTGTGGGTGAAGTTCGAAAACCTGCAGTTCACGGCGGCCTACAAGGAGCGCGGGGCGCTCAACACCCTGCTGCAGCTGTCGGACAACGAGCGGGGGCGCGGGGTGATCGCCGCCTCGGCCGGCAACCACAGCCAGGGCCTGGCCTATCACGCCGCGCGGCTGGGCATTCCGGTGACCATCGTGATGCCGCGCTCGACGCCGTTCGTGAAGGTGCAGCAGACCCGCGGCCACGGCGCCAACGTGGTGCTGGAGGGCGACAATTACGACGAGGCCTCGGCCGTCGCGATGAAGCTGTGCGCCGAGCAGGACCTGGCCTTCGTCCACCCGTTCAACGACCTGCAGGTGATGGCCGGCCAGGGGACGGTGGCGCTCGAGATGTTCGAGGACGTGCCGGACCTGGACGTGCTGCCGATCCCGATCGGCGGCGGCGGGCTGATCGCCGGCTGCGCCACGGTGGCCAAGTCGCTGAACCCCAATGTGCAGGTGATCGGCGTCGAACCGGCCATGTACCCGTCGTTCACCGCCAAGATGCGCGGCGTCAACGGGACCAGCGGCGGGGCGACCATCGCCGAGGGCATCGCGGTCAAGCAGGTCGGGGACCTGTCCTACGCCATCGCCCGGCCGCTGATCGACGAGGTGCTGCTGATCGAGGAGCCGCATTTCGAGCGTGCGGTGGCGCTCTACTGCAATGTCGAGAAGACCGTGGTCGAGGGCGCGGGCGCGGCCTCGCTGGCGGCGCTGCTGGCCTATCCCGGCAAGTTCAAGGGCAAGAAGGTCGGGCTGATCGTCACCGGCGGCAATATCGACACCCGGCTGCTGGCCTCGGTGCTGACCCGCGAGCTGGTCCGCGACCAGCGGCTGGTGAGCCTGCGGATCATCGGCGACGATCGCCCCGGCCTGCTGGCCACCGTCTCGGCGGTGATCGGCCAGATGGGGGCCAACATCATCGAGGTCGCCCACAACCGTCTGGCCCTGGACGTGCCGGCCAAGGGCGCGGAGTTCGACATCATGATCGAGACCCGCGACGCCCAGCACACCCAGGAAATCATGGACGCCCTGCGCGAGCACGGCTATCCGCCGCGCGCCGTCTAGGAACATCGACATGAAACGCCTTCTTCCCGTTCTCGCCGCCCTGCTGCTGGCCGCCTGCGGCCGCGCCGGCGCCGACCCTGCCGAGCTGGCCAAGTCCGCGGCCGAGGCCAAGGCGTTCATGGAGACCAACGGCAAGGCCGAAGGCGTCCAGACCCTGCCCTCGGGCGTGCAGTACAAGATCGTCCGCTCGGGCCCGACCACCGGCATGAAGCCGGGTCCGAACGACGAGGTGAAGGTCCACTACGAAGGCAAGCTGGTCTCCGGGAAGATCTTCGACTCGTCCTACGAGCGCGGCGCCCCGGCGGCGATGCCGCTGCCGGCGCTGATCCCGGCCTGGAAGGAAGCCCTGCAGCTGATGCGGCCCGGCGACGAGTGGACGCTGTTCGTCCCGCCGGCCCAGGGCTATGGCGAGGAAGGCGCGGGCGGCGGCGAGATCCCGCCCAACAGCGTGCTGATCTTCCGCATCGAACTGATCGACGTGCTGCCGGCGCCGGGCCGCGTCGGCCAGGGCTGACGCATGCTGCGCGGCCAGGGGAACTGTCAGCCGTCCGGCTGACTGAGCAGTCCCCCTCCGTCTCGATGCTTCGCATCGATCCACCTCCCCCAGCGGGGGAGGAACTTGTCGTGTTTCAGGCTAGGCGCCGCGGGCGAACTGTGCGGCGCGGGCCTGCGAGGCGGTCACCTCGCCGACCTGGAAGCGGGCGACGAGCTGGGCCAGTTCCGCCGATTCCCCCTGCAGGCTGGCGGCCGCGGCGGTGGTCTCCTCGACCATGGCGGCGTTCTGCTGGGTGGCCTGGTCCATCTGATTGATGGCGGCGTTGACCTGGGCGAGGCTGGCGGCCTGGCCCTGGGCGCTGGAGGCGATCTCGGCGATCAGGCCGTCGATCTCGGCGACCTTGTCGATGATGGCCCCGAGGGTCGAGCCGGTGGCGCCGACCAGCTTCACCCCGCGGGCGACCTGATCGGTCGAGGACGAGATCAGGGTCTTGATCTCCTTGGCGGCGTCGGCCGAACGCTGGGCCAGGGCGCGGACCTCGGAGGCGACGACCGCGAAGCCGCGGCCGGCCTCGCCAGCGCGCGCGGCCTCGACCCCGGCGTTGAGCGCCAGCAGGTTGGTCTGGAAGGCGATCTCGTCGATCACGCCGATGATCTGGGTGATCTTGCCCGAGCTCTCCTCGATCTCCTCCATCGCCTCGACGGCTTCGCGCACGACCTCGCCGGAGCGGGTGGCTTCGACCCGGGCCTGGCTGGCCGCGCCGGACACCCGGCGGGCGCTGTCGGCGCTGCGGCTGACGGTGGAGGTCACTTCGTCGAGGGCGGCGGCGGCTTCTTCCAGGCTGGCGGCCTGGGTCTCGATGCGGCGCGAGAGCGCGTCGGAAGCTCCGGCGATCTCGTCGGCGCCGCCGCGCAGGCTGTCGGTCGAGCGGCGGATCGTGGCCATGGCCTGGCGCAGGGCGGCGATGGCGCTGTTGAAGTCCAGCTTCAGCTGCTGGTAGGCGCCGGCGAACTGGGCCGAGACGCCGGTGGTCAGGTCGCCGTCCGACAGCCGCCCGAGTCCCTGGGCCAGCGCCTCGACGACCACCTCCTGTTCCTGCGCCACCTCGCGGCGGGCGGCCTCGGCGCGGTCGCGCTCGAGCTCGGCCTGGGTGACGTCGGTCGCGAACTTGATGACCTTGCAGGGCTTGCCCGCCGCGTCGAAGACCGGGTTGTAGGAGGCCTGGATCCAGACCTCGCGGCCGCCCTTGCCGAGCCGGCGGAACTTGCTGGCGACATACTCGCCGCGGTTCAGCTGCGCCCAGAAGGCGCGGTACTCGGGCAGCTCGGCTTCGCCCGCCGGCATGAACATGGCGTGGCGGCGGCCGACGACCTCGGACGCGGCATAGCCCATGGCGGCCAGGAAGTTGTCGTTGGCGTCGAGGATCGTGCCGTCGAGGGCGAACTCGATGACCGCCTGCGAGCGGTGCATCGCCGCGACCAGGGCCTCCAGCTCGCGCGTGTGCGTCGCGGCGGCCACATCGGTCTTGCGTCCAAACATACGAAATCCCCAATCGGGCCGCGTGTTCAGCGACCGGCGTAATTCGAATTGGGGGTGACTGCTTAATAAAGACTAAATTATGAGAATTGTTCGCAAATAGGTCAATAGATTGAGCGATCGATAGTCCAATGGGCTAGGCCGCATGGCCGAATAAAGCATAGGGCGAGATTGTAACTCGCCCTATGCTTGCGTCGCCTAGAGCTTCATCCGCAGCGCGCCCATGTAGTCGCGCTTGCCGATCGGCACGCCGCGCGAGCGCAGCAGGTCGTAGGCGGTGGTGGCGTGGAAGTGCAGGTTGGGCAGCGAGAACGACATCAGGAAGTTCTCGGCGACGAACGGGATCTTCGTGCCGCGGAACTCGAAGTAGACGTCCTTGCCCTCGTAGGCGTTGATCTCGTCCGGCTTGATCGCCGCGAGCTTGGCGTGGGCAGCCTTGATCAGCGCGATCAGGGACGGCAAGTCCTGGGCGCTCTGGTCGCCGCCGGGCGAAAACACGCCGGCCTTCACGCCTTCGATGGCGCCGAGCGAGTGATGGGCGACCGAGATCACCTGGAAGCGGAAGTCGAACATGTCCTCGCACAGCTTCGAGGTCACGATCTCCTGCGGGTCGATCCCGTTGTCCTGGCAGTGGGCGAGGCCCCGCTCGAGGAAGCCGGCGACGCCGCCCACCGTCTGGAGAAATGAAGCCACGCTGACGTCGTAGAGAGAGATCGCCATGTTCCGCCCTTATGTGATTTGGACGGGCAATCTCCTCCCGCGCACGCGCCGACGCCAGCGGTTTTGCGGCTACTTGAACATGCCTTCGCGCAGGTTGATTCCATGCTCGAGCCAGGCCTTCATCGCGCACTGCATCTGGGTCCAGCCCTGGCAGTTGCCGTAGGACGCCTTGAGCCCGATCTCGGTCTGCTTCCAGCCGTGCTCCTCGATGGCGACCAGGGTGCGGCCGTCGTCCAGCCCCTCGAAGGTCATGGTCACCTGAGTCTTGTAGTCGACGCGGGCGACGAGATTGTCGGCGTTCTCGGGCGGGCCGTCGTTGGCCTCCCATTCGAAGACGATTTTCTGGTTGGGGATCACTTCGATCACCCAGACTGGAAAGGCCCCGGGAAAGTCGGCGAAGTCCCAGTAGACGGTGGCGCCGGTCTCCAGCCGCCCCTTGGCGCCGCCGGTGGTGAAGTACTGCGAAAGCTGGTCCGGATTGGCGACGGCCTCGAACACCTCGGCCAGCGGCTTGGCGATGCGGGCGGTCACGCGAAAGGTCAGATCCATGATCTTGCTCCTTGTTCTGCGGCCATTTGTGTTATAAATTTATAACATGTCAAGCGACGACGAAAACGACCTGATTTTCAAGGCCTTGGCCTCGCCGACCCGGCGGCGGATGCTGGACGAGATCAAGGACCGGCCGCTGACCACCGGCGACCTCTGTCAGCGCTTCCCGGAGCTGGACCGCTGTACGGTGATGCAGCACCTGAAGGTGTTGGAGGGCGCCGACCTGGTGATCGCCCGCCGCGAGGGGCGCGAGCGCTGGAACCACCTGAACTCGATGCCGATCAAGCAGATCCACGACCGCTGGATCGGCCCCTATGCCGAGCGCGCCGTCAGCCTGCTGGACCGCCTGAAGACCGACCTGGAGACCTGAGCGGCATACCGGGGTCTCGAAGACTTGCGCCCGGTCCCCATCCCCTGTTTGCTGAGCGCCAAATCAGAACAGGGAAACGCCGCATGCGCCTCACCAAGCCCCGGATTGCGCCGGTCCAGGACGCCGACCTCAACGACGAGCAGAAGGAAATCCTGGCGCCGATGGGCGACCGGGTGCTGAACATCTTCCGCACGATGGTCGGCGCGCCGAAGGCGGCCAAGGGCTTCCTGGCCTGGGGCAACTACGTGCTGTCGAAGAAGAACGACCTGCCGGCGCGCGAGCGGGAGATCGTGATCCTGCGCATCGGCTATCTCTGCAAGTCGGGCTACGAGTGGACCCAGCACGTGCCGATCGGGGTGCGGGCGGGCCTGACCGAGGACGAGGTGGCGCGGATCAAGGGCGGGGCCGGGGCGCCCGGCTGGAGCGCCGCCGACCAGGCGCTGCTGGCGGCCAGCGACGAGCTGCACCACGACCAGTTCATCACCGACGCGACCTGGAGCGCGCTGAAGGCGCACTTCAGCGACAAGCAGTGCATGGACGTGGTGTTCACCGCCGGCCAGTACACCCAGGTCTCGATGATCCTGAACTCGTTCGGCGTGCAGCTGGACGCCGGCCAGACCCTCGATCCCGACCTGAAGGGGTTCTAGGCGTGCGGCTGCAGGGAAAGACCGCCATCGTCGTCGGCGCCGGCCAGACGCCGGGCGAGACGGTCGGCAACGGCCGGGCCATCGCGCTGCTGTTCGCCCGCGAAGGCGCGCAGGTGCTGTGCGTCGACCGGCTGATCGAGCGGGCCCAGGAGACCGTGGCGCTGATCGAGGCCGAGGGCGGCCAGGCGAGCGCGCTGGCGGCCAACATCACCAAGGCGGCCGACTGCGAGGCGATGATCGCTGCGGCGTGCGAGCGGTTCGGGACCATCGACATCGTGGTCAACAATGTCGGCATCGGCGGCGGCGGCGACGGGCCGGCCCACAAGCTGACCGAGGAGGCGTTCGACCGCATCCTGGCGGTCAACCTGAAGGGCGCCTGGCAGGTCAGCAAGGCGGCGCTGCCGACCCTGCGCGAGCAGGGCAAGGGCTCGATCGTCAACATCTCGTCGCTGGCCTCGATCGCCGGTGGGAACCAGACCGCCTACGAGGTCTCCAAGGCGGCGTTGAACCGGCTGACTACCAGCGTGGCCCAGGCCAACGCCGGCAAGGGCGTGCGCTGCAACGCCATCGCCATGGGGCTGCTGGACACGCCGATGGCGGTGGCCGGGATCGCCCAGGCCAGCGGCCAGGAGCAGCAGGCCGTGCGCGACGCGCGCAACGCCCGCGTGCCGCTGGGCGGCCAGATGGGCACCGCCTGGGACACCGCCTATGCGGCGCTGTTCCTGGCCAGCGACGAGGCGCGGTTCATCACCGGCACGGTGCTGTTCGTCGACGGCGGGATGTCGAGCCGGGTGGGCTAGGCGCGACGGAATCGGCGCTCGCGTGCTAGTGGAGTCGTGGTGAGCTCAACTCAGAACGTGTGATCCGATGAAGCTGCCCGGCCCCTCCTATGTGAACGACACCTTCTATGGGGCCGTGGACACAGCCCGCGCGCTCGAGGCGCGGCAGGCCCTGATCGACCAGATCAGGGTCAAGACCGGCATCTTCGCCGCCGACAACATGATGACCTGGGACAAAACCCTGGGCTTCATCCGCGAGCCGGCGTTCTCGGCGGCGGTCAACGCCCATACCCGGCCGGGGGCCGAGCGCGCCGGGGTCTGGCGCTACAACACCCTCGTCTGGGCCGCCCGGCAGGTCGCGTCGCTGGACGGCGATTTCGTCGAGTGCGCCTGCTATCGCGGCAACACCGCGCGGATCGTCGCCGACCTCGTCGACATCTCGAACCGGCGCTACTTCCTCTACGACCTGTTCGACCACGACGAGACCATGCCGCACCACTCGATGCCGGCGCATTCGAAGACGCTGTACGACGAGGTGCGGGCGCGGTTTCCCGAGCCGAACGTCATCATCACCCAGGGCCGCGTGCCCGAGAGCCTGGCGATCGCCTCGCCCGACAAGATCGCGCTGATGCATATCGACATGAACAATGTCGACGCCGAGATCGGCGCGCTCGAACTGCTTTGGGACCGCGTGGTCCCGGGCGGGATCGTCGTGCTCGACGACTACGGCTGGCTTGCCTACCACGTGCAGTTCTCGACCGAACTGGCCTGGTTCAGGCAGCGCGGGCAGTACGTGCTGGAGATGCCGACCGGCCAGGGGCTGGTCGTCAAGCACGGCTGACGCCGGGCTAGAACCCGATCCCGCGGGCCATCATCGCGGCGAAGATCGGGATCAGGGCGAACACGGCGAGTTCGGCGATCAGGTAGGGGCGGACGGCCTTGATCTCGGCCGCGCCGAGGGCGAAGTCGGGCTCGGTCCGGGCGCGCTTGCGCCATTGCAGGATGCGGATGGTCGGCGGGGCCGAGAGCAGGCCGACGACGACGAAGGCCCCGATCTTGGCCCAGAACGCCCAGTTGCCGAGATAGGCCTCCGGGCCCTTCACGCCCATGTAGACCCGCGCGAAGCCGACGATGAGGATCAGGGTCGCGATCAGGCCGTAGTGCATGTCGACGATCCCCAGCCGCCGCAGCCCGGCGCCCGTCAGGCCAGGACGGACGGTGGCGAGCTCGACCGCCAGGATGGCGGCGAGGCTGAAGACCAGCAGGTGGTGGGCGATGGCGAGGAGGAGGTCGGTCACGGCGCGCTCCGATCGGTTGCGCCGTGACTGTGGAGCTTTTCGCTTACAATGTAAATACTACTCCTTGGGGCCGGTGCGGTAGTCGTCGAACTTGCCGTCGCGGTCGCTGAGCGCGGCGGTGACGCCCTCGCGCAGCTTGGCCATGTACTCGCGCGAGGCCCTGGTGCTCCAGCCGAGCGCGTGCAGGTCGGTGCCGGCGCGGATGCCCTGGCGCATGCCCATCACCTCCATCTGGCGATGGACGAGCCGCTTGTTGAGCTGGGCCAGTTCCGGATCGACCTTGGCGATGCGCTCAGCCATCGCCAGGACCGCCGGTTCGAGGTCGGCGAGGGGATAGGCGCGGTTGGCGAAGCCGAGGCGGACGGCCTCGTTCCCGTCGATGGAATCGCCGGTCAGCATCTGCTCCATGGCCGCGCGCATGCCCATCAGCCAGACGTGATAGTGGTTGTCGGGCGGGCTCATGGTGCGCACCGCCGGGTAGCCGATCTGGGCGTCGTCGGCGACGTAGACCAGGTCGCAGGCGACGGCGAGTTCCGACCCGCCGGCCAGGCACCAGCCGTGCACCTGGGCGATCACCGGCTTGGCCAGGTCCCAGACCCGGAAGCAGCCGTCGACCACGTGACGCGCCCACTGGCCCTGGTTGGCGGCCGTGTGCCAGGGCAGCTCGCCGACTCCGGCCAGGTCGTAGCCCGACGAGAAGCAGGTCCCGGCGCCGCGGACGATCATCACCCGCACCTCGGGGTCGGCGTCGCCGGCCTCCAGCGCCGCGAAGATCTCGGCCCGCAGGGCGTTGGAGAGAGCGTTGCGCTTTTCGGGGCGGTTGAGGGTGATGCGGCGCACATGCGGCGCCGGATCGTCGGTCAGCAGGATCGCGGCCATGGGGTCCTCCTCCGGATTTTGGAGAGAGGGTCGGCGCTTGACGCCGCGACAGTCAAAGCTGCGTCAGGCGAGGCGCAGCACGACCGCGCCGGCGGCGATCAGCAGGGCCGCGAGGATGCGGCCGCGGGTCGCCCGTTCGCGCAGGATGAACACGGCGATGGCGGTGGCGAACAGGATCGAGGTCTCGCGCAGGGCGGCGATCACCGCCACCGGCGCGTGGGTCATGGCCCAGAGCGCCAGGCCGTAGGAGGTCAGCGTGCCGAGCCCGCCGACCATGCCCAGCGGCAGGTGCGCGCGGGCGTAGGGGATGAAGGTGCGCCAGCGCGCCGCCAGCACCCAGACCAGCAGCGGCGCGCCTGAGAGCAGGTTGAGCCAGAGAGTGTAGGCGGCGGGCGTTCCCGAGGCGCGGACGCCGGCGCCGTCGACCAGGGTGTAGCTGGCGATGACCACGGCGTTGAGCAGGGCCGCGCGGATCCCCTGGCCGCTGGTCCCGCGGGCTCCGAGCGCCAGGCTGAGCACGCCGCCGCAGATCAGGGCGACGCCGCCGGTCGCGGCCAGGGACAGCTGCTCGCCCAGCCAGAAGCGGCTGACCAGGGCGACGATCAGCGGCGCGGTCCCGCGCATCAGCGGATAGGCCTGGCTCATGTCGGCGCCGCGATAGGCGCGGGCGACCAGCAGGTAGTAGCCGACCTGCAGCACGGTCGAGGCGGCGAGGAACGGCCAGCTCTCGCGGGCCGGCTGGGCCAGGAACGGCAGGGCCAGCGCCGAGATCACCGCGGCCGAGGCGGCGACCAGGATGGTGGTCAGCAGCTTGTCCGGCGCCAGCTTGACGATGGCGTTCCAGCTCGCGTGCAGCAGGGCCGCGAAGATGACGATGCCGAAGACGCTGAGGGGCATGGGGCGACCTTAACCACCCCGCTCACCCCGGCGAAAGCCGGGGCTCATACGGACACCGTGCGAGTTGCAGCTCAGCTTGGGTCCCGGCTTTCGCCGGGATGAGCGGTGGAGAGAGCCTAGTCCGTGAACACCACGGTCTTGGCGCCGTTGAGCAGCACGCGGTCTTCCAGCCGCCAGCGGACGGCGCGGGCCAGGACGCGGCGCTCGATGTCGCGGCCCTTGCGGATCAGGGCGGCGGGGGTGTCGCGGTGGCTGATGCGCTCGACGTCCTGCTCGATGATCGGGCCTTCGTCGAGGTCGGCGGTGACGTAGTGGGCGGTGGCCCCGATCACCTTCACGCCGCGCTCGTGGGCCTGGTGGTAGGGACGCGCGCCCTTGAAGCCCGGCAGGAACGAGTGGTGGATGTTGATGCAGCGCTCTTCGAGCTTGGCGGCCAGGCCGTCGGACAGCACCTGCATGTAGCGGGCGAGGACGACGAGCTCGGTCTCGGTCTCCTGGATCAGCTTCCAGATCGCCGCTTCCTGTTCGAGCTTGGTCGAGCGCTTCACCGGCAGGTGGTGGAACGGCACGTCGGAGAGGTCGAGGTTGGCGTAGGTCTCGATCGGATGGTTGGAGACCACCGCGGCGATCTCCATCGGCAGCTCGCCGCGGCGCCAGCGATAGAGCAGGTCGGCCAGGCAGTGGTCCTGCTGGCTGGCCAGGATCATGACCTTGCGCTTGATCTTGGGGTCGCGCAGCGACCAGCGCATCGAGAAGCCTTTGGCCAGGACTTCGAACTCGCCGCGCATCGCCTCGACGTCGCCGCCCTTGGCGTCGAAGACGACGCGCATGAAGAACTTGCCGGTCTCCTGATCGTCGTACTGCTGGGCGTCGAGGATGTTGGCGCCGCGCTCGAACAGGAAGGCCGAAACGCGCGCGACGATGCCCGGCTGGTCGGGGCAGGAGAGGGTCAGGATCATGGCGCCTGTCTAGGCCGCGATCATGATCAATACGTCAAGGCTGGAGGCATCGCAGCTTGGAGCGGCTGGGCGGGGCGCTTACGCTGTAGGCATGCCGACCTCCGAAGCCCTGACCGCCCGCGCGCTGGACATCCTCGAGACGCTCGTGGCCTTCGACACCACTTCGCGCCTGTCGAACCTCGCCCTCATCGAGTGGGTCGAGGCCTATCTGGACAGCCACGGCGTCACGCACCGGCGGGTCCCGAACCACGACGGCAGCAAGTCGAACCTGATCGCCAGCGTCGGCCCGGCCGTCGAAGGCGGGGTCGTGCTGTCGGGCCACACCGACGTGGTGCCGGTCGACGGCCAGGCCTGGACCAGCGACCCGTTCGTGCTGACGCCCAAGGACGACGGGCGGATCTACGGGCGCGGGACCTGCGACATGAAGGGCTTCCTGGCCCTGGCCCTGGCGGCGGTTCCGGGCGTGGCCGCGGCGGACCCGAAGAAGCCGGTGCACCTGGCGTTCTCGTACGACGAGGAGATCGGCTGCCTGGGCGCGCCGGACATGATCGCGGTGATCGCCCGCGAGCTGCCGCGCCCGGCGCTGGTGGTCGTGGGCGAGCCGACGATGATGGAGGCGGTGCGCGGCCATAAAGGCATCTCGACCTTCACCGTCACGGTGACCGGCAAGGAGGCGCATTCCAGCCAGACCCAGCTGGGCGTCTCGGCGATCATGGAGGCGATCCCGCTGCTGGCCTCGCTGAAGGCGCTGGCCGCGCGGCTGGAGGCGGAGGCCGACCCGGCCTCGCCGTTCCTGCCCAAGCACGCGACCCTGACCGTGGGGCTGCTGAACGGCGGTACGGCGGGCAACATCCTGGCGCGGGAGTGCTCGTTCCAGTTCGACCTGCGCTGCCCGCCGGGCCAGGATCCGCTGGCGCTGCTGTCCCCGTTCCGGGCCGAGGTGGCGGCGCTGGACGCACGGCTGAAGGCGCTGTTCCCGCAGGCCGGGGCGAAGATCGTCCAGCGCTCGGGCACGCCGCCGCTGTCGCCCGAAGAGGACGGCGTCGCCGAGCTGTTCGCCCGGCGGCTGGCCGGCGACAACGGCCCGGCGCGGGTGGTGCCCTATGCCGCCGAGGCCGGGCAGTTCCAGGAGGCCGGGTTCTCGACCGTCATCTGCGGGCCCGGCTCGATCGACCAGGCCCACCAGGCCGACGAGTATGTCGACCGCGTCCAGATGGAGCGCGGCGGGGCGTTCATGGCGCGGTTGATCGACTGGGCCGCAGCGGGCGAATGACCGCGCGCCGCTCGAACAGGTCGTGCGGGTTCCAGGTCATGGCCCGGGCGATCTGCGCGGTCGAGGCGCGCCGCCGCTTCTGGACCTGACGGCGGCTCTTCAGGATCGTCGGCAGGCCCTTGATCGATTCCGTGAACGCCCGCCAGACGATGTGCGCGTGCGGGTGGTTCTCGCGGCGGCTGGAGATGTAGGCGACCGCCGCCAGATGCAGCGGCACCACGACCGGCAACAGCGGCCAGGGCGTGTCCTTGTAGACCACGTAGAAGCGGTTGCGGGTGCCGTGGAAGACCGCGAACTCGGACTTGCGCCCGCCGCTGGAGGCCGAGCCGACGTGGTGGATGGTGGCGCTGGGGACGAGCACGGTCGGCTCGCCAGCCAGCTGTAGCCGGTAGCCGAGGTCGACGTCCTCGGAATAGCAGAAGAAGAACTCGTCGAAGCCGCCGAGGTCGAGGAACAGCTGCCGGTCGATCATCATCGCCGCGCCGCACGGCGAGAACACCTCGCCCTCCGGGGTGTTTCCGGGGTCGGGGGCCAGGTAGCCGCCGCGATAGGGAATGCCGTAGCCGCTCATCACGTCGCCCAGGCCGTCGAGATGGGTCGGGTCCTCGGCCATGACCTGGCGCGAGGTGAAGGAACGCACCTGCGGATGCCGGTCCGCCGCGTCGACCAGCTTCTCCAGCCAGTCGGGCTCGGCGTAGGCGTCGGGGTTGAGCAGCACGTACCAGCGGCCGCGCCCCAGCCGCGCGGCCTGGTTGCCGGCGCCGGCGAAGCCGAGGTTCTCAGTATTCTCGATCAGCCGCACCGAGGGGAATTCGCGGGCGATGGCCGCGTCGCCGGGGTCGGGCGAGGCGTTGTCGATCACCAGGGTCTCGAAGTCGCGATAGGTCTGGTCGGCCAGGTGCTGCAGGCAGGCGCGCAGGGTCGGGCCGGAGTTGTAGGCGATGACGCAGACTGTGATCTGGACCGGGGATTCGACGCGGGATTCGACAGAGGGTTCGGCGGGGCTTTGCGGCGCTGGCGACTTGTGTTCCTGCGCGGGGTCGTTCATGCGGGGGCGGTTCCAAACTTGCAGGCAGTCATGACGTCGATCACGCCGCTATCCATTCCTGAGGTCCTGCTTATCACGCCCAAGCGCCATGGCGATGCGCGCGGCTGGTTCGCCGAGACCTGGAGCCGCCGATCGCTGGCGGCCGCCGGCGCCGACCACGACTTCGTGCAGGACAACCAGGCCTTCAACGCCAAGGCCGGCACGGTCCGCGGCCTGCACTTCCAGAACGCGCCGCATCCCCAGGCCAAGCTGGTGCGGGTGCTGCGCGGCGAGATCTTCGACGTGGCCGTCGACATCCGCCCCGGCTCGGCCACCTTCGGCCAGTGGGTGGGGGCCAAGCTGACCGCCGAGGGCGGCGAGCAGCTGCTGGTGCCGCGCGGCTTCGCGCACGGCTACCAGACCCTGACCGACGGCTGCGAGCTGGCCTACAAGGTCGACGGCGACTACGCGCCGCAGACCGAGGGCTCGCTGCTGTGGAACGACGCTGACGTGGGCATCGCGTGGCCGTGGCAGGGCGAGGTGATCCTGTCCGACAAGGACCGCGTGGCGCCGACCCTGAAGGACATGCCGCCCGCGGCGTTCTGAACCGAGTGACGGATATGAGTGAGCTGGTCCGCATCCTCGACATCGAGGCCATCGACCTGGACATGTTCCGCGGCCACAACGCCGACGGCGAGACGCGCCGCATCTATGGCGGCCAGGTGGTGGCCCAGGCGCTGGCGGCGGCCTATCGCACGGTCGACGGCCGCGTCTGCCACTCGATGCACGCCTATTTCATCCGCGGCGGCGACCCGAAGATCCCGATCCTGCTGAAGGTCGAGCGGGTGCGCGACGGCGGCACCTTCACCATGCGGCGGGTCACGGCCCTGCAGCACGGCCAGCAGATCTTCAACCTGTCGGCCTCGTTCCAGGTCCCGGAAACCGGGCTCGAGCACCAGATCGAGATGCCGTCGCCGCCGGGCCCCGACGGGCTGCTCGACGAGGACGAACTGCGCAAGGCCGGCGGCGAGACCGAAACGCGTCGGACCTGGCCGGTCGAAGTGCGGCCGATCGATCCGCCGCCCTACGGCACGGCGCCGGTCATGGACCCGGAGCAGGCGATCTGGTTCCGCGCCCGCGATCCGCTGGGCGCCGATCCGATGATCCATCAGTGCGCGCTGGCCTATGCGACCGACATGACGCTGCTGGACACCTCGCTGCGGCCGCACGGCATTCCGTGGAGCGAAGGGCGGCTGCAGGTCGCCAGCCTCGACCATGCGCTGTGGTTCCACCATCCGAGCGACTTCACCCAGTGGCACCTCTATGTGCAGGACAGCCCCTCGGCCTCGGGCGGGCGCGGCTTCAACCGCGGCTCGATCTTCAACCAGGACGGCAAGCTGGTGGCCTCGGCCGCGCAGGAAGCGCTGATCCGGTATCGGTGAGCGTAGATCCTCCCCTCTTGGGGGAGGTGGCGTCCCGCAAGGGACGACGGAGGGGGACTGCTCTCAACGAGTCAAAGTCCCCCTCAGTCAGCTTCGCTGACAGCTCCCC
Source organism: Phenylobacterium sp. LjRoot97 (assembly GCF_964254345.1). NCBI lineage: Bacteria > Pseudomonadati > Pseudomonadota > Alphaproteobacteria > Caulobacterales > Caulobacteraceae > Phenylobacterium > Phenylobacterium sp. LjRoot97. The sequence continues at coordinate 4,260,952 of NZ_CAXUTH020000001.1, read as the reverse complement.
CAGCGGGGGAGCATCTTTGCCCTAGACCGTCTCTTCCTGAGCGACGAAGCCCTTCCAGCCGTTCATGTACTCGACGAAGGCCGGGCCCAGGCGCTCGTTGCGCAGGTGCTGGCGGGTGACCGGCAGGGCGGCGGAGGCGAAGTCCGGATCGGCGGCGACCCGCTGCGGGAAGTCGTGGTGCAGGATGGCGGCGCGGCCGATCAGGACGTAGTCGGCGCCGTTCTCCAGGCACTGGCGGGCGACCTGGCCGGTCATGATCTTGCCGGCGACCCCGAGGCGGACCTGGCCGCGATCGAGCTCGGTGAAGTAGGACATCAGGGTGCGGCCCTGGAAGGCTTCTTCCACCGGTTCCTTGGCCACGTCCCACAGCGACATGTCGAGATAGTCGATCTTGCCCTGGCTGAGCACCTGGCGGGCGACCTCGACGATCTCGGCCAGCTCCAGGCCAAAGCGCTCGGGCGACAGGCGCAGGCCGAGCTGGAAGTTCGGGCCGCACTGGGCGCGGATCCCATCGACGATCTCGAAGATCAGCCGGGCGCGGTTCTCCAGCGAACCGCCATAGCGGTCCTCGCGCCGGTTGAGGGCCGGCGAGAGAAACTGGCAGAGCACGTAGCCATGAGCGCCGTGGATCTCGACCCCGTCGAAGCCGGCCTTTTCGGAGCGCACGGCGGCGGCGATGAAGTCGTCGCGCAGTTGTTCGACCTCGGCCAGGGTCAGGGCGCGCGCCCCGGTCTCCGGATCGTCCGAGGGACAGACCGGCGCCTCGCCGATCAGCTCCTTGGGCGAGCGGTTGCCGGCGTGGTGCAGCTGCAGCGCGGCGATGCTGCCCTGGGCCTTGATGGCTGCGGCCAGCCGCGTGAGGCCGGGCAGGTGCTGATCGCCGAACACGCCGAGCTGGCCGGGGAAGCCCTGGCCGATCGCCTGTACGTGGGCCGCGCAGGTCATGGTCAGGCCAAAGCCGCCCTCGGCGCGATAGGTCAGCCAGGCGAACTCGTCGTCCGACAGCGTCCCGTCCGGATGGCTCTGGGTGTTGGTCAGCGGCGCCAGCATGAAGCGGTTCTTCATCGCCGGGCCGTGCTGGAGGCTCAGGGGGGTGAACAGGTCGGTCATGCTTCCACCTCGAAGGTCAGGCCCGCGTTCTTCTGCAGGCGTGCAATCAGCTTGTCGCCCAGGGCCGCGCCCGGGACCCAGAGGCCGCCGGGGACGTCGGCGGCTTCCTTGACCAGACAGATGGCGGTCTCGGCGATCATTTTCGAGGTCGAGCCGTAGCCGGGGTCCTTGTCGCCCTTCACGCTGACCACGACCTTGCGGCCGTCGGCGGCGATCCCGATGAAGGCCGCGTCGTAGAAGCCGGTCTCGCGCTCTTCCTTGCTGGGCCCTTCGCCGGGCTGCGGGCCGGAGCCCTCGTCGAGGGCGAAGGAGGCCGGCGCGGCGGGGTCGACCACGGCCATCTCGTCATAGACGAAGTCGGCGCCGTAAGCGTGGCCCTGCAGGAAGTTCGAGCGGTGGACGTTCTTGGTGTTGATGGCGGCCATCATGAACGGGCCGACGTCGGCGTTCAGGTCCTCGTCGCGCTCGACGGTCTGCCCGGCCGGCTGCTCGGGACCTTTGAAGCCGGGGGTCAGGGCGAACGGGTCGACCATCAGCGCGAACAGGCTGGGATCCTTCTGGATCGCGGCCATGGTGGCGCGGCCGCTGGCGGCGGTGCCGCCCGAGAGCCCGCCCTTGAGCTTGCGCATGCGGCCCTTCACCCGCGGGACCGGGCCGCCGAGCTTCTGGCGGGCGGTGGCCTGCGCGAAATAGACGCCGAGCTCGAAGGGAATGGAGTCGAAGCCGCAGGAGAACAGGATGCGCGCGCCGCTCTTCTGGGCCGCCGCGTGGTGCTCGTTGATCATCGCGGCCATCCAGTTCGGCTCGCCGCAGAGGTCGAGATAGTCGGTCCCGGCCGCGACACATTCGGCGACAAGGTCCGAGCCGTAGAGCTGGTAGGGGCCGACGGTGGTGAGGATCGCCTTGGCGCGGCCGACCATCGCCTTGACCGAGGCCGGGTCGGAGGCGTCGGCGACGACCAGCGGCGTGTCCTTGGGCGCGCCGATCTCGTCGCGGACCTGCTGCAGCTTTTCGAGGCTGCGCCCGGCCATCGCCCACTTCACCTCGCCGCCGACGCCGTACTGCCTGGCCAGATGCTCGGCCACGAGGCGCCCGGTGAAGCCGGTCGCGCCATAGACGATGATGTCGAATTCCGCGCCGCTGTTCATGGCGTCTGTCTCCGCTTTCCGTCCCCTTGGAGCGGCGGACCTTGCCGGGAAATCCGCGAGCGAACAAGCGTTTGAAAAATAGCGCGTGTCGAACGCCGTCCGACGCGCTTTTCTCCGCCGCATCGCTCCCCCTCTTGCCCCGCGTCGCGGGCGAGCAGATCAATGGTGGGCTACCGACGCCGGCGGCGACCGGCGCGAAGGGGAGAGCCTTTACGTGACCAAGCAAGCGCCCGGACCGCGGCCGCTGTCGACGCCGATGGCGCTCTCATTCTCCACCCTCGCCTTCCCGCTCGGCGCGCTGGCGGTGGCGGTGTCGGTCTACATCCCGCCGTTCTTCGCCAGCCACCTGGGGGTCGACCTGACCCTGATCGGGGTGGCGTTCTTCGTGGTGCGGATGCTGGACCTCGGCGTCGACCCGGTGCTGGGCCTGGTCATGGACCGCACCCGCACGCGGTGGGGCCGCTACCGGGTCTGGGTGCTGATCGGCGGGCCGATCCTGATGGCGGCGGTCTATGCGCTGTTCGAGGCGCCGAGCGGCATCGGCATCGGCTACCTGATCTTCTGGCTGCTGGTCTTCTATCTGGGCAACTCGATCCTGGGCCTGGGCCACTCGGCCTGGGCCGCGACCCTGGCCACCGAGTACCACCAGCGCTCGCGGATCTTCGGCATCCTGGCGGCGGCCGGGGTGATCGGGGCGATGGCGGTGCTGGTGATCCCGATCGGCGCGGCGCATGTCGGGCTGTCCGAGGCCGAAGGCGTCAAGGCCATGGGCTGGTTCATCTTCGCGATGATCCCGGTGGTGGTGGCGCTGGTCTGCCTGCGCACGCCCGAGCACATCGCCCGGAGCGCGCCCGAGCACTTCGCGTTCAAGGATTACCTGTCGCTGATCACCAAGCCGGACCTGCTGCGGCTGTTCCTGGCGCAGATGGCGCTGACGCTCGGCCCCGGCTGGATGAGCGCGCTCTACATGTTCTTCTTCACCGACTCGCGGGGGTTCTCGACCGAGCAGGCCTCGGCCCTGCTGCTGGTCTATGTGGTGGCCGGCATTTTGGGCGCGCCGCTGACCGCGCGGCTGGCCATGCGGTTCTCCAAGCACCGCACGCTGATGGTGACGACCACGGCTTATTCGTTGGGCCTGTGCACGGTGATGTTCCTGCCCAAGGGCGACATGGGCTTCGGCATCCCGATGATGTTCTGGCAGGGCTTCATGGCCGCCGGCTTCGACCTGATGATCCGCGCCATGCTGGCCGACGTCGCCGACGAGGTGCGGCTGGAGCAGGGCCAGGAGCGGCTGAGCCTGATCTATGCGCTGAACGCCCTGGCCAACAAGATCGCCTCGGCCTTCGCCATCGTCCTGACCTTCCCGCTGCTGGCGCAGATCGGCTTCAACGCCGCCGACGGGGCGGTGAACACCGAGAGCGCGATCCGCGGGCTGGAGCTGGCCTTCATCGTCGGGCCGATCGTGTTCGTGATGCTGGGCGGGGCCTGCGTGATCGGCTGGAAGCTCGACGCCGACAAGCATGCGGCGATCCGGGAGGAGCTGGAACGGCGCGACGCGCTCTACGCCGAGGCCCCGATCCTGGAGAGCTTCGCGCCCGACGTCGCCCCGGCGGTGACGAACGACCGCCCGTGACGCGGGGTCATGGTGGGCGGCGGGCCAAATCCGTGACAGCGTAAGCCCCGCGGCCCGGCAAGAGGCCGGTCCTGGGAACGCCGATGAGCGGGTTGATCCTCCACCACTACGACACCTCGCCGTTCTCGGAGAAGGTGCGGCTGATGCTGGGCCTGAAGGGCCTGGCCTGGGACTCGGTGCAGGCGCCGGTGATCATGCCCAAGCCGGACCTGATCCCGCTGACCGGCGGCTACCGACGCATCCCGGTGCTGCAGATCGGGGCCGACGTCTATTGCGACACCCAGGTGATCCTGGCCGAGCTGGAAGCCCGCGCGCCGGGCCCGCGGGCGACGTCGGGAGCCGACTGGGCGGTCAACTTCTGGGCCGACCGGCCGTTCTTCGGCATCACCGTGCCGATCATCTTCGGGGCGCTGGGCGGGGCGACGACGCCGGAGTTCATCGCCGACCGCGAGCAGCTGAGCGGCCGCCCGTTCAACGTCGCGGCGATGCAGGCGGCCGCGCCGCTGATGGTCCCGCAGTGGCGGGCGCAGGCGGCCTGGATCGAGGAAGGCCTTAGCGACACCGACTGGCTGGCCGGCGACGCGCCGGGGCTGGCCGACATCGCCGCGTACATGAACATCTGGTTCCTCGCCCGGAACCTGCCGGCGATGGCCGACGAGCTGCTGGCCGGGCTGACGCGGACCCAGGCCTGGCGCAAACGGGTGGCGGCGATCGGACACGGGACGCGCCGCGAGATCAGCGGCGCCGACGCCCTGGCCGCGGCGCGCGAGGCCGAGCCCGGCCCGGTCGCGGCCCACGACCCGCACGATCCGCTGGGCCTGACGCCGGGCGCCGCAGTCACCGTGGCGGCCGACGACTATGGCCGCGACCCCATCGCCGGGACCCTGGTGGCGGCGACGCCGAGCCGGATCGTCCTCGCCCGCCAGACCCCTGACCTGGGCCGGACCCAGGTTCATTTCCCACGCGCCGGCTACGTCGTCGGCAAGGCCTAAGGAGCATCCCATGGAAGAGCGCATCACCGTCGAGATCAGCGAGGGCGTGGCCGATGTCCGCCTGGTCCGGACCGACAAGATGAACGCCCTGGACGACGCCATGTTCTCGGCGCTGATCGAGACCGGCGAACGGCTGAAGACCGAGAAGGGCGTGCGCGCCATCGTGCTGTCGGGCGAGGGCCGGGCGTTCTGCGCTGGGCTCGACATGGGCAATTTCGGCAAGATGGCTTCGGGCGAGCGCAAGGGCGGCCAGTCCTCGACCGGCGAGTCGCTGCTGACCGACAACCGCACGGCCGGCGGCTCGAACCGCGCCCAGCACGCGGTGATGGTCTGGAGCGAGCAGGTCGTTCCGGTGATCGCCGCCGTGCACGGCGTGGCGTTCGGCGGCGGCTTCCAGCTGGCGCTGGGCGCGGACCTGCGCTTCGTGACCGCCGACACCCGGATGTCGGTGATGGAGATCAAGTGGGGCCTGGTGCCGGACATGGCCGGCATGGTGCTGCTGCGCGGCCTGCTGCGCGACGACGTCGCCCGCGAGCTGACCTATACGGGCCGCATCTTCGACGGCGAGGAGGCCGCGCGCATTGGCCTGGCCACCCGGGTCTGCGCCGACCCGCGGGCCGAGGCCCTGGCCCTGGCCGCCGAGATCGCCGGCAAGAGCCCGACCGCGATCCGCGCCGCCAAGCGGCTGCTGGACATGGTCGCCGACGCCGACCAACACGCGATCCTCAAGGCCGAGAGCGTCGAGCAGGCGGCGCTGATCGGCTCGCCCAACCAGGTCGAGGCGGTGATGTCGAACATGCAGAAGCGCGCCGCCGCCTACGCCGACTGATGCCGACGCTCTATCACTGCGCCGACGCCCGCTCCTTCCGCGCTCTGTGGGCGTTGGAGGAGCTGGGTGCTCCTTACGAGTTGAAATTGCTGCCGTTTCCGCCGCGGGTGAGGTCTCCGGAGTATCTGGAGATCAACCCGCTGGGCACCATCCCGTTCTTCGTCGACGGGCAGACCAAGATGACCGAATCCTCGGCCATCCTGCAGTACCTGGCCGTTCGGCATGGCGGGCCTCTGAATGTGCCGAATGACGATAGCGACTACGGCGCGTGGCTGAACTGGCTCTATCTGGGCGAGGCGACGCTGACCTTCCCGCAGACCCTGGTGCTTCGCTACACGCGGCTGGAGCCGAAGGAACGGCGCAATCCGCAGGTCGCCGAAGACTATGCCAAGTGGTTCATGGCGCGGCTGCGGGCGGTGGATAGGGCGTTGGAAACGCGGGACTATCTGGTCGCCGGACGGTTCACGGCGGCGGACATCTCGGTGGGGTACGCATTGCTGCTGGCCACGACGCTGGGGCTGAGCGAGCGGTTCAGTCCGGCGGTCGCGGCCTACTGGGCGCGGCTGCAGCAGCGCGAAGGGTTCCAGCGGGCCAAGGCGGCGCAGGCGGCCGATGGGACGCCTGAGTGGCAGGTTTAGCCGGCGAGGTCGCAGGAAGGCGCCGGAAGCAATTCCTCCCCTAGATGGGGGCATCCAGAGCCCAGCATCTAGAATGCCTCCCTCGCCCCCTTTGGGGGAGAGGGCTGGGGTGAGGGGGGCGGCTGACTTTGCAGAGCGCCGCTCCGCGCCGCCAACCCCTCACCTAACCTCTCCCCTCAAGCGGGGAGAGGGACAGGCGTTGCGGCCATCGAAGGCCAGATCCTCCCCTCTGGGGGCCCCGCTTGCCCATCATGGGCGCGCCTTCTTCGCGGCGCTCATCACGTCGCGCGACTGAGGGGACTACTCTCAAGCGCGAGGGTCAAAGTCCCCCTCAGCCAGCTGCGCTGAGAGCTCCCCCAGAGGGGGAGCAATTTCTTGGTCAGGCCGCCCACTCGGCGAGGACGTCGGGGTCGGTTTCGGCTGAGGCGGCGCGGAGGTTCGCGAAGGCGGCGGGGGGCAGCAGGCGCGCGAGCGCCCAGACGGCGGCGCCGCGGACGATGGAGGCGGGGTCGGCGAGCAGGGCCTGGGCCCGGGGCGCGAGGGCCCGGTCGCCGGAATTGCCGATGGCGTAGAGCACGTTGCGCAGGAAGCGGTCGCGGCCGATGCGCTTGACCGGGCTTTTCGAGAACAGCGCGCGGAAGGCGGCGTCGTCGAGGGCGGCGAGATCGGCCAGGGCCGGTTCGCGCAGGGCGTCGCGGGCGTGCAGCCGCTGTTCGCGCGAGGTGGCGGCGAACTTGTTCCACGGGCAGACCGCCAGGCAGTCGTCGCAGCCGTAGATGCGGTTGCCGAGCATCGGCCTGAACTGCGCCGGGATCGGGCCCTTGAGCTCGATGGTCAGGTAGGAGATGCAGCGGCGCGCATCGAGCTGATAGGGCGCGGGGAAGGCGTTCGTCGGGCAGACGTCGAGGCAGGCGTGGCACTGACCGCAGGAGCCGCCGCTGGGGCCGTCGGCCGGCAGGTCGAGCTCGGTGAGGATCGAGCCGAGGAACAGCCAGGAGCCGAACTCGCGGCTGACCAGATTGGTGTGCTTGCCCTGCCAGCCAAGGCCGGCGCGTTCGGCCAGCGGCTTTTCCATCAGGGGCGCGGTGTCGACGAAGACCTTCAACTCGCCGCCGAAGCGGGCGACCAGCCAGCCCGCCAGCTGCTTGAGCCGGCCCTTGATGAGCTCGTGATAGTCGTCGCCCTGGGCGTAGACCGAGATCGCGCCGCGGTCCTTGCGGGTCAGGGTCTCCAGCGGGTCGTGGTCGGGGCCGTAGTTGACGCCGAGCATGATCGCCGAGCGGGCGGCCTCCCACATGGCGGTCGGATGCTGGCGGCGGCCTTCCGTGTCCTCGATCCAGCCCATCTCGCCGTGGCGGCCGTGCTCGACGAACTCGCGCAGGCGGGCGGAGGCGGCCCACTGCGCGCGGGCGTCGGCGATGCGGCAGACGTCGAAGCCGAGCTCGGCGGCGCGCTGGCGGATCAGGTCGGCGGTACGGGGATCAGAAGTCGAGGTCGTCATAATGCTGCGCCGGCGCGAGGCCGGGCCAGCGATCGGCCAGCAGCGGCCGGAAGCACGGCCTCGATTTCAGCTTCATGTACCACGTCTTGACCGCCGGGAAGTCGCGCCACGGCACGTCGCCGAAATAGTCGATCACCGAGAGGTGGGCGGCGGCGGCGAAATCGGCCATCGACAGCCGGCGTCCGGCCAGCCAGTCGCGGCCCGACAGCAGCGTCTCGACATAGACGAGGTGGGCGCGCAGCGCCTCACGGCCGGCCCGCATGGCGCCGAGATCCGGGGCGCCGAGGCCGAGCAGGCGCTTTTCCATCTTCTCGTGCAGCAGGAAGCCGCCGACCTCGTAGTCGAACTTGCGGTCGAACCATTGCAGCAGGCGTCGCGCCTCGGCGCGCTCGGCCGGATCGCGGCCGAGCAGCGGCGGCTCGGGATGGGTCTCTTCGAGGTAGTCGAGAATGGCGCGGCTCTCGCACAGCACCAGCGGCTCGCGGCCGCCCGCGACGACCAGCACCGGCGTCAGCCCCGACGGGTTCAGCTTCACCAGGGCGGCCGGGCGCTCCCAGTAGCGGACCGCCTCTTCGGCGAACGGCAGCCGCTTTTCGCCCAGCGCGAGGCGGACCTGGCGGGAGGCGGGGTCCAGGGGGAAGTGCAGGAGGGTGAGGTCGAGGCTCATCAGGCGATCGACTATCGCTCGTCCTCGTTAAGGCCGCGTTTACCGAGCGCGGTCTCGGCGAAGGCGCCGCCATGCGGCTCGGCCGCGCCGCGCGGGTCGGGGTGGATGATGATGTCGGCGCTGGGGAACTCGGCGAGGATGCGTTTCTCGGCCGCGACGACGGCGGCGTGGGCCCGCTCAAGCGACAGTGCAGGATCGAGGTCGACGTGCATCTGCATGTGAACGTACGGACCCGAGGCGCGGGTCCGCAGCTGGTGCACGTCGGTCAGCGCCGGGTCGGCGGTGACCAGGGCCTTGATGCGGTCGCGCTCGTCGTGGGGGAGCTCGCGGTCCATCAGCTGGCTGGCGGCCTCGCGGAACACGCTGATCGCGCCCCAGAGCAGCAGGCCGGTGACGACCAGCGCGGCCAGGGCGTCCATGCCGCGCCAGCCCAGCCAGGCCGCCGCGGCGATGCCGGCCAGGGCGGCGATGTTGGAGGCGAGGTCTGTGGCGTAGTGCGCCCGGTCGCCGGCCACCGCCACCGAGGCGGTGCGGCGCAGGACGTAACCCTGGGCGCTGATCAGGGCGAAGGTCAGCAGGGTCGAGACGATCATCACGATGACCGCCAGGCCCTCCTGGCGGACCGGCTGCGGTTCGATCAGGCCCATGATCGCCTCGCGGCCGATCAGGGCGGCGGACGCGAAGACCAGGCCGCCCTGCATCAGGCTGGCGAAGGCCTCGGCCTTGCCGTGGCCGAAGCGGTGCTCGGCGTCCGGCGGGCTGGCGGCGTAGCGCACGGCGAAGAACGTCACCAGCGAGGCCAGCAGGTCGAGGGCGGAGTCGGCGGCGGACGCCAGCAGCGCCACCGAGCCGCTCATCGCCCAGACGACCCCCTTGAGGGTGACGAGCAGCAGCGCTACCCCGGTCGAGGCGAGCGTGATGCGGCGGGTCAGGACGCCGGCTTCGACGGCGGACAGGCGGGGGCGAGCGGCGGTGGCCATGGCGTGGTTCTAGCCCTCCCGTCGCCGCACCCATAGCGCGAACGACTCGCGGCGAGTTCCAGTCGGCGTCGCCGTTTCGGCGAGCCGAGAGCTCGGCGCCCGGGGCCGCCCCCTCCACCGGCTTCGCCGGTCCCCCTCCCCCATCAGGATGGGGGAGGAAGAATTCGTCAGGCCGCGACCGCGACGCCGGCGAGGGCGGTCTCGATGCCGGCCAGCAGGCTGGCGGCGGTGATCGGCTTGGCGACGTGCAGGTCGGCGCCGGCGGCGCGGGCCTCGTGCTGGTGCTCGGCCATGGCGTTGGCGCTGAGCATGACGATCGGAGAGGGCGCGGCGCCGCGCTCGGCCTCCAGGGCGCGGATCGCGCGGGTGGCGGCCAGGCCGTCCATGTGCGGCATCTGCATGTCCATCAGCACCAGGTCGAAGTCGGCGGCGGCGAAGGCCGCCAGCGCCTGGGCCCCGTCGTCGACGATGACCAGCTCGACATCCTGGCTGGCGAGGATGAGCTCGACGACGCGCTGGTTGGTCGGGTGGTCCTCGGCCAGCAGCACCCGCAGCGGCCCGGCGCGCGGAGTCGGCGCGGCGGGCGCGGCGTCCTCGCGGGCGTTGTAGGCGGCCAGAGGTTCGGCGCGCGGCAACGGCAAGGAAACGACGAAGCGGCTGCCGATCCCGGCCTGCGAGGAGGCCGAGATTTCGCCGCCCATCATCTCGGCCAGCGAGCGGCAGATCGAGAGGCCCAGGCCCGTGCCGCCGAAGCGCCGGCTGATGGTGGCGTCGGCCTGGCTGAAGCGGGCGAACAGCCGGGCGGCGTGGTCGGGGCCGAAGCCGACGCCGGTGTCTTCGACGCTCAGCACCAGGCGGGCGGCGTCGGTCGCGTCGGTCATGCCCATGCGCAGGGTGATCGCGCCGGCATGGGTGAACTTGACCGCGTTGGAGAGCAGGTTGGCGACGATCTGGCCCAGCCGGGCGCCGTCGCCGACGAAGCGGCCGCGGGCCTGGGCGTCGCATTCGACCTGGAACGCCAGGCCCTTGTCGTGCGCCCGGTAGCGCATGACCTCGATGCAGGGGCCGAGCGCCTCGTCGAGGTCGAAGGGCTGGACGTCCAGCTCCAGTTCGCCGGCCTCGATCTTGGAGACGTCGAGAATGTCCGAGACCAGCCGCTCCAGAATGGTCCCGGAGTTGCGGATCAGGGCGACCATCTCGGACTGGTCGACCGCCAGCGGCGTGCGGGCCAGGGCGTCGACGATGCCGATGACCCCGTTCAGTGGGGTGCGGATCTCGTGGCTCATATTGGCCAGGAAGTCGGACTTGGCGCGGCTGGCGGCCTCGGCCGCGGCCTTGGCCTCGATCAGGGCGCGTTCGGCGGCGACGCGGGCGGTGACGTCGCGGGCGACGCCGTAGATGTGGTCGCCGCGGCGCTGGGCGCGCCACTCCAGGGTCAGGTAGCGGCCGTCCTTGTGGCGGTAGCGGTTGGTGAAGCCGACCACGGGGTCGTCGGGCCGGCGGTTCTCAACCTCCTCGACGCTGCCTAGCGTGCCGGGCATGTCGTCGGGATGGACGAGGTCGAGCAACCGCCAGCCGACCATCGCGTCCGGATCATGGCCGAGCAGACTGCGCCAGGAGGCGCTGGCCTTGACCACGCGCCCCTCCAGGTCGCGGATCACCAACAGGTCGAGGGAGACGTCGAAGAACGCGCCCACGTCGGCCAGCTCGCCGAACGGCTCCGCGCCAGGAGCAGGGGCGGCGAAGGGCTCCTGGGGCATGACGCAAATCCTCGAAATCACTGAACTAAGGGCTAGAGGATTAGGCCGATTGGTTAAGCCTCGATTGCCGTTCCCCGCCGCGGCGTCAACCGCCTAGCCTGACTCCCGCCTCTGGGAGGAAGCCATGGCCTATCAGCACATCACCAGCAGTCTGCAGGACGGTGTTCTCGAAGTCGTCCTCAACCGACCCGACAAGCTCAACGCCTACACCGCCCTGATGGGCCAGGAACTGGCCGACGCGTTCCGAAGCGCGGACGCCGACGATGATGTTCGCGTGGTGCTGGTGACCGGCGCCGGGCGCGCGTTCTGCGCCGGCGCCGACATTTCGGCCGGGGCCGATGCGTTCGACACCACCTCGGCGGCGGGCTCGGCCTCGTTCGGCGACGTCAGCAAGGGGCCGCGGCAGGGAAGCGGCGGGGGTTTCGTCGAGGCGATCTACGAGTGCCGCAAGCCCTCGATCGCGGCCTTCAACGGCGCGGCGGTCGGGGTCGGGCTGACCCTGACCCTGCCGATGGACATCCGCATCGCCGCCGAGGGCGCGAAGTTCGGGTTCGTGTTCGCGCGCCGCGGACTGGTGCCGGAGGCGGGCAGCGCCTGGTTCCTGCCGCGGCTGGTCGGTCTGCCGCAGGCGCTGCGCTGGTGCCTGGACGGGGCGCTGTTCCCGGCCAGCGAGGCGCTGGCCGGGGGGCTGGTCAGCGAGGTGGTCGCGGCCGAGGAGCTGTTGCCGCGGGCGCGGGCCATCGCCCGCTCGATCGCCGACAACACCGCGCCGGTGTCGGTGGCCCTGACCCGCCAGATGCTGTGGCGGCTGTCGCAGGCGCCCTCGCCGGCCGACGTGCTGAAGATCGACGGGCGCATGGCGATGACCCTGGGGGCCGGCGGCGACGTCAAGGAGGGGGTGGCCGCGTTCCTGGAGAAGCGGGCGCCGAACTTCCCGGGCAAGGTCTCGGCCGATATGCCGCGCGGCTATCCGTGGTGGGGCGAGTAGGTCTTGCGGCGGCCATTGCCCCCTTGGGGAGCTGCCGGCCGAATGGCTGACTGAGGGGGGCTCCAGCTAGAGAGCAGTCCCCCTCCGTCTCGATCCACCTCCCCCTGCAGGGGGAGGAATTCAGGCCGCCTTCAGCGGGGCCGGGCCGACATAGACCGACTGCGGGCGGATCAGGCGTCCGCCAGCCACCTGTTCGCGGGCGTGGGCGATCCACCCGGCGACGCGGCCCATGGCGAAGACGCAGGTGAAGGCGCTGGGCGGGAAGTCGAGCGCCTCCAGCAGCAGGGCGGTGTAGAACTCGACATTGGTGTCGAGCGCCCGGTCGGGCTTGTGCTCCTTGAGGATCGCCAGGGCGGCGGCCTCGACGGCCTCGGCGAAGGCGACGCGGCCGGGGCGGACGTTGGAGCCGTCGCCCAGCCGGCGCACCGCGGCCTTCAGGGCGTCGGCTCGCGGGTCGCGGACCCGGTAGACGCGGTGGCCGAAGCCCATCAGCCGGTCGCCGCGGGCCAGGGCCTGTTCGATCCAGGCGCGGGCGTTCTGCGGTTCGCCGATCTCGTCGAGCATCTCGATCACCGGACCCGGCGCGCCGCCATGCAGCGGCCCCTTCAGCGCGCTGATCCCGCCGAGCACGGCCGAGGTTAGGCCGGCGCGGGTCGAGGCGATCACCCGGGCGGCGAAGGTCGAGGCGTTGAGGCCGTGATCGCTGACCGTGACCAGATAGGTGTCGAGCGCGTCGGACTGGGCCTTGGCCGGGACCTGGCCGGAGATCATCCGCAGCGCGTCGGCGGCGTGGCTGAGCGCCGGGTCGGGGGCGACCGGGGCCAGGCCCTGATGGGCGCGGACCACGGCGGCGGTGAACACGGCCGGCGCCGCGATCAGGCGCAGGGCGACAGCCAGGTCGTCGCCGTCCGGCAAGCGGGCGGTGAGGGCGCGCATGGCCTCGACCGGGGTCAGGTCGAGCAGGCCGGGATCGAGGGCGGCGACCTCGGAGAACACCTCGGCGCGGGCCGCGCCCAGGGCCGGGGCGAGATCGGCCGGCAGCGCGTCGAAGAAGCCGTCGAACAGGGTGCGGACCAAGTCCTCGAACCGGGTGGCGCCGGCTAGTTCGTCGAGGGAGTGGCCGCGGATGATCAGCACGCCGCGCTGGCCGTCGACTTCCGACATCACGGTGTTGGCGGCGACGACGTCTTCAAGACCGTCGGACATGGAAAGAACTCCTCTTGCTTGCCGCGATATTTGCCCGCAAGCTGGATGCGTCAATCTTGATCAATATAATCAACATATGACCGCGCAAGCCGCCGCCAGACCGCCCGAATGGATCGCCGCCGACGAGGCGCGCGCGCGGCTCGGCGTGCGGCCGCAGACGCTCTACGCCTATGTCAGCCGCGGGCGGGTGCAGGTGCGGCCCGATCCGCATGATCCGCGCCGCAGCCTCTACCGCGTCGCCGACATCGCCGCCCTGACCGACCGCAAGAGCCGCAGCCGCAAGGTGGCCGAGGTGGCGGCGGGCGCGATCTCGTGGGGCGAGCCGGTGCTGACCTCGGCGATCACCACGATCTCGGGCGGCCGGCTCTTCTATCGCGGGCGCGACGCGGCCGAGCTGGCGCAGACCGAGACCCTGGAGTCGGTGGCGCGGCTGCTGCGCGGCGGACATGGCGCGGCGCTGAAGCGGACGGACCGGCCGGCGCCGCCCGAGGGGGCGGACATGCGCTCGCGCGCGTTCCTGGCGCTGGCGGCGCGGGCCGGGCAGGACCCGCCGGCCCGCGGCCGCAACCCGCTGGCGCTGGCGGTCGAGGCCGCGACGTTGCTCGACGTGCTGACCGACGCGGTCGCCGGCCAACAGGGCGGCGGGGCGATCGCCGGGCGGCTGGCGCTGGCCTGGGGCCAGGGGCCGGGCGGCCCGGGGGCGGACCTGATCCGCCGGGCGCTGGTGCTGCTGGCCGATCACGAGCTCAACGCCTCGACCTTCGCGGCGCGGGTGGCGGCCTCGACCGGGGCGTCGCTGGCGGCCTGCGCTCTGGCCGGGATGGCGGCGCTGTCGGGACCGCGGCACGGCGGCGCGGCGGCGGCGGTGCAGAGCCTGGCGCGCGAGGCTGGCGAGATCGGACCGCGGGGCGCGGTGAACGCGCGGTTGGCCGAGGACCGGCACATCCCGGGCTTTGGCCACAACCTCTATCCGGACGGCGACCCGCGGGCCGCGGCGTTGCTGGAGCGGTTCGAGCCGGACCCCGAGATGCTTCGGCTGCAGGCGACGATCAGCGCCATGACCGGCCTGGCCCCCAATGTCGACTTCGCGCTGGTGGCGATGGCGCGGGCGCTGAGGCTGCCGACCGACGCGCCGTTCGCGCTGTTCGCCGTCGCCCGCTGCGCCGGCTGGATCGCCCACGCGATCGAACAAGGCCAGGGCGGCGGCGTTATCCGCCCACGGGCCCGCTATGTCGGCGTCGAGCCTGGCTGAAGCGGAGAGCGTGATGGAAGCTGCCGTCAGGCGATTGTTCGAGCGATACCAGCGCTTCTTCATGCGCGCCCTGGGCGGGGATCTCGACCTGGACGAGGCGACCTCGCTCTACGCCTCGGAGTTCATCGCCGCCACGCCGGCCGGGGTGATGGGCGGCAAGAACGACGCCGCGTTCGGCGAGGCCATGGCCAAGGGCTACGAGCGCTATCGGGCGATCGGGACCAAGGCGATGACGATCCGGGCGGTGCGGGTGTCTCCGATCGACGCGCTGCATTGCGTGGCCCACGTGGCCTGGACGGCGACCTATGCGCGGGACGGGCGGGAGGACGCCGTGATCGACTTCGTCGTCCACTACCTGGTCCAGGCGCTGGCCGGCGAGCCGAAGGTGTTCGGCTGGGTGTCGGGCGACGAAGAGGCGCTGCTGAAGCAGCACGGGGTGGGGTAGGTACGGCCCCGGTTTCAGGGCGCTGACCGATGGCGAGCCCTGCTTGCGGCTGAGACCTTCGCTCCGGACTGAGGAGCGGTGGAGATGGGCGCGACCCTGTTGGGCTGGCTGCTGCTGACCGCGGTGCTCGTACTGGCGGTCGAGCTGGGTTACCGGCTGCACAGCCACGCGCTGGACCGCGCCCGCGGCAGGGGCGAGCTGGAGGCGAGCGAGTCGGGCTCGGGCTCGGGCTATGTGCTGAGCGCGGCGCTGGGGCTGCTGGGCCTGTTGATCGCCTTCGTGTTCAGCATGGCCAACGACCGCTATGTCGAGCGCCGCCAACTGGTGACAGCCGAGGCGAACGCCATTTCGACGGCGGTGCTGCGCTACCAGTTGATGCCCGAGCCGCACCGCAGCGAGCTGCTGCGCAGCATGGCGCAGTACGTGAAGGTGCGGCTGCAGTTCTACGACCTGGGCGCCGACATGGAGCGGGTCGGTGAAGCCGAGGCGCGGGCCGAAGCCCTCCAGGCCACGATCTGGCGGCAGGTCAACGCGGCGGTCCGCACGCCAGAGGGCGCGCCGTACGCCATGGGCGTGATGATGCCGACCAACGACATGTTCAATCTGGAGGCCTCGCGGCGCGCGGCGCTGGAGGAGCGGGTGCCGCCGCGGGCGCTGCATGTGCTGGTCATCTTCGCGGTGGTGACCGCGGCGATCATGGGTCACGGCCTGGCGCACGGGCGACGACGGCATCTGGTCGCGACCTGCGGGCTGTTCGTGCTGGTGGCGATGGCGATCAGCCTGATCGTCGATCTGGACAACCCGCGGCTCGGCAGCGTGCGGGTGCCGCAGACGCCGATGGAGAACGTCGCGCAGAACGTGGAGGCGCTGGCGGCGGGGCTCGTCCCCGGTCCGCCGTGATCCGCCAACGGCCAGGACGCTTGGCGGACGGCGGCGCGAGCCGTGGCGCGCCGCTTCAGCGAAGGAGGGCCAAATGGCTCTGACCATTGCAAGCTGGCTGGGCCTGGCGGTCGTCATGATCCTCGCCGCCGAGATGAGCTTTCGCCTGAGCATGAGGCTGCGTCCGCGACGGCCGAGGGCCGACGATGGCGACGAAGGATCCGGCTACGTGCTGAGCGCGGCGCTGGCCCTGCTTGGCCTGCTTGTGGCCTTCGTGTTCGGCATGGCGGCCGAACGCTACGAGGGCCGCCGGCTGCTCGTCGTCGACGAGGCCAACGCCATTTCCACGGCGGCGCTGCGCTATCAGCTGCTGCCGGAGCCGAACCGCTCGGAGTTGATCCGGACCATGTCGGGCTACGTGAAGGTGCGGCTGGCCTTCTTCGACGCCGGCCGGGACAAGACCAAGGTCAAGGCGGCGGAGGCCGAGGCGGAGGCGGTTCAGGGGCGACTTTGGGAGCAGATCGGGCGGGCGATCCGCACGCCGGAAGGTGCGCCGCTGGTCGTGCCGGTGCTGACCGCCACCAACGAGATGTTCGACCTGGCCGCCGCCCGCCATGCGGCGCTGGACGCGCGGGTGCCGCCGCGGGCGCTGCAGGTGCTGGTGTTGTTCGCGGTGGCGGCCGCGGCGTTGATGGGCCACAGCCTGGCCGCGGACGGGCGACGGCACTTCGTCTCGACCTCGGGCCTGTTCGTGCTGGTGGCGCTGGCGATCAGCCTGATCGTCGATCTCGACAGCCCGCGGGCCGGCAGGGTGCTGGTGCCGCAGGGCCCGATGATCCACGCGGCCGAACAAGTCGAGGCGATGGCGGCGAGGCTCGATGCGCCGCCGCCCCCGTCACCCTAACCCTCTCCCCAAAGGGGGCGGCGCTAAGCTCGGTGATGCACCGCCTCTTCCTCGGCCAACGGCTTGTCGAGGCGGTGGACCATTTCCTTGGGGACGATCTGCCAGAACTTGGGCAGGCAGCGATCCCAGTCGCGCAGGATGGTGTCGGCGAGGACCGAGCCGGTTTCGCGGGCGTGCTCTTCGACCAGGGCCTTGAGCTCGGCTTCCCAGTGGCGGGTCCCGATCCGTTCGACCACGACGCTGTCGCGGTTGAGCATGGTCAGGAAGCGGTCGTTGAGGTCGAGCACGTAGGCCATGCCGCCGGTCATGCCGGCCGCGAAGTTGAAGCCGACCGGCCCCAGCACCACGGCGACGCCGCCGGTCATGTATTCCAGGCCGTTGGTGCCGCAGCCCTCGACCACGGTGACGGCGCCGGAGTTGCGCACCCCGAAGCGCTCGCCGGCCAGTCCGGCCGCGAACAGCCGACCGCTGGTCGCGCCGTAGAGCACCGTGTTGCCGATAATGGCGTTGGTCTGCGCGGCGGCCAGTTGCGGGGCGGGCCGGATCACGAGGGTCGCGCCGGACAGGCCCTTGCCGACATAGTCGTTGGCCTCGCCGGTCAGCTCGATGCGCAGGCCCTGGACGGCGAAGGCGCCGAGGCTCTGGCCGGCCGAGCCCTTGAGCTGGACGGTCAGGTGGCCGGGCGGCAGGCCTTCCATGCCGAACTTGCGGACGATGTGCGAGGAGGTGCGCGAGCCGATCGCCCGGGCGGTGTTTCGCACGGTGTAGGTCAGCTGCATCTTCTCGCCGCGCTCGAGCAGCGGGGCGGCGTCGCGGACGATCTGGGCGTCGAGGGTGTCGGGCACCTCATTGCGGCCCTCGACCGTACAGAATGGCGCGTGCGGGCCGGGATCGGCGCGGACCAGCAGAGGGTTCAAGTCGAGGTCGTCGAGGTGCTCGCCGCCGCGGGAGACTTGTTGCAGCAGGTCGGTGCGGCCGACGATCTCGTTGAGGCTGCGGAAGCCGAGGCCGGCCAGGATCTCGCGCACCTCCTCGGCGATGAAGGTGAAGAGGTTGATGACCTTTTCCGGGCTGCCGGAGAACTTGTCGCGAAGGGCTTGGTCCTGGGTGCAGACCCCGACCGGGCAGGTGTTGGAGTGGCACTGACGGACCATGATGCAGCCCATGGCGATCAGGCTGGCGGTGCCGATGCCGAACTCCTCGGCGCCGAGCATGGCGGCGATGACCACGTCGCGGCCGGTGCGCATGCCGCCGTCGGCCCGCAGCCGCACAGAGTGGCGCAGATTGTTGAGCGTCAGGACCTGGTTGGCTTCCGACAGGCCCATCTCCCACGGACCGCCGGCGTACTTGATCGAGGTCTGCGGCGACGCGCCGGTGCCCCCGACATTGCCGGAGATCAGGATCACGTCCGCTTTCGCCTTGGCGACCCCGGCGGCGATGGCGCCGATGCCGGTCATGGCCACCAGCTTTACGCAGACCCGGGCCTCGGGGTTGATTTGCTTGAGGTCGTAGATGAGCTGGGCCAGGTCCTCGATCGAATAGATGTCGTGGTGCGGCGGCGGCGAGATCAGCATCACGCCGGGCGTCGAGTGCCGCAGCTTGGCGATCAGCTCGGTGACCTTGAAGCCGGGCAGTTGGCCGCCCTCGCCGGGCTTGGCGCCCTGGCTGACCTTGATCTCGATCTCGCGGCACTCGTTGAGGTACTGCGCGGTGACGCCGAAGCGGCCCGAGGCGATCTGCTTGACTGCCGAGTTCGGGTTGTCGCCGTTGGGCAGCGGCTTGTAGCGGGCCGGATCCTCGCCGCCCTCGCCGGAGACGCTCTTCGCGCCGATCCGGTTCATGGCGATGTTGAGCACGCCGTGCGCCTCGGGGCTGAGCGCGCCCATGCTCATGCCGGGGGTCAGGAAGCGCTTGCGGATCTCGTTGACGCTCTCGACCTCGTCGAGGCTGACCGCGCGCTCGGGCGAGCGCAGGTCGAGCAGGTCGCGCAGCTGGATGGTCGGCATCCGCCGCATGCCGTCGGAAAAGGTCTTGTAGGCGGCGTAGCTGCCGGTGTCGCAGGCGCGCTGCAGGGCGTGGATCATCCGCGCCTCGAAGGCGTGGGCCTCGCCGGCGCGGCGGGCCTTGTAGAAGCCGCCGACCGGCAGGGTGATGGCCGCGGCGTCCCAGGCCTTGCGGTGCAGTTCGAGGGCCTTGGCCTCGATTCCGGCCAGGCCGATGCCGGAAATGCGCGAGGGCATGCCCGGGAAGAACTCGGCGACCAGGGCGCGGGATAGACCCAGGGCCTCGAAGTTGTAGCCGCCGCGATAGGACGAGATCACCGCGATGCCCATCTTGGCGATGATCTTTAGGAGCCCGCCCTCGATGGCGTGCTTGAAGTTCAGGCACAGCTCGCGAAGCGTCAGGTCGCCGGTCAGGCCGCGGTCGAGCCGGTCCTGGAAGCTCTCCTGCGCCAGGTAGGCGTTGACCGCCGTGGCTCCGACCCCGACCAGCACCGCGAAGTAGTGGGTGTCGAGGCATTCGGCCGACCGGACGATGAGCGAGACGTAGGAGCGCAGCCCCTTGGCGACGAGCGAGGAGTGCACCCCGCCGGTGGCCAGGATCATCGGCAGGGCGACGCGACCGGGGCCGCTGGCCTCGTCGGTCAGCACGATGGTGGCGCAGCCGCGCAGGGCGGCGTCCTCGGCCTCGGCGCGGATGCGGTCGAGGTTGGCGCGCAGGGCGTCGCCGTCGCGGCTCTCGGGCGCGGGCAGCGGCATGGTGCAGTCGATGACCGCGACGCTCTTCTCGCCGATGAACTCGACGATGCGGCCGTACATGCCGGTGGTCAGCACCGGGCTTTCCAGCACGAAGACGTCGGTCTGGGCCTCGTCCTGGGCCAGGATGTTGCCGAGGTTCTTGAATCTCGTCTTGAGGCTCATCACCGAGGTCTCGCGCAGCGAGTCGATCGGCGGGTTGGTCACCTGGCTGAAGTTCTGGCGGAAGAAGTGCGACAGCGGCCGGTACTGGTCGCTGAGCACGGCCAGCGGGGTGTCGTCGCCCATCGAGCCGACCGCTTCCTTGCCGTCCTCGACCATAGGGGCGAGGATCAGCTCTATGTCCTCCAGGCTCTGCCCGGCGGCGACCTGGCGGCGGACCAGCTCCTCACGCGAATAGGCGCGCGGCTCGGGGCCGGGGGCGATGGTCTTTTCCAGGTCGACCATGTTGCCGAGCCACTGGTCGTAGGGGTGGCGGACGGCGAGCTGGTCGATGATCTCGTCCTCGCCGTAGAGCCGGCCTTCGGCCAGGTCGACGGCGATCATCCGGCCGGCGGAGATGTGGGTCTTGCGGACGATGCGCGACTCCTCGACCCGGCACATGCCGGCCTCCGAGCCCATGATCAGCAGGCCGTCGTCGGTATAGGTCACGCGCAGCGGGCGCAGGCCGTTGCGGTCCTTGCCGGCCACCACCCAGCGGCCGTCGCTGGCGCAGATCGCGGCCGGGCCGTCCCACGGCTCCATCACCGAATTGCAGTAGGCGTAGAGCGCCTTGTGCGCCGGCTTGATCTGCTCGTCCGAGCGGGCGTTCCAGGCCTCGGGCATCAAGAGCGCCTTGGCCATCGGCGCGTCGCGACCGGCGCGGACCAGCACCTCGAAGGTGTTGTCGAGGGCCATGGAATCGGAGCCGTGCGGGTCCTGGATGACCGGCTTCACGTCGTCGCCCATCTCGCCGAAGGCGTCGGCCGCCATCCGGATCTCGTGCGACTTCATCCAGTTGACGTTGCCCTTCTTGGTGTTGATCTCGCCGTTGTGGGCGAGCATCCGGAAGGGCTGGGCCAGGCGCCATTCGGGGAAGGTGTTGGTCGAGTAGCGCTGGTGGAAGATCGCCACCGCGGCGGCGAAGCGTTCGTCGCGCAGGTCGGGATAGAACTCGTCGATGTGCTGGGCGAGGAACATGCCCTTGTAGATCAGCTGTCGGGCCGAGAACGAGCACAGGTAGAAGTGCTGGATGCCGGCGGCGGCGACGCGCTTTTCGATGCGCTTGCGGCACAGGAACAGGGCGCGCTCCAGCGCCTCGCCGGTCAGGCCGGCCGGCGGCGAGAGCATGATCTGCTCGATCTCGGGGCGGGTGGCGTTGGCCTTCTCGCCGATCACCGAGGTGTCGACCGGCACCTGACGCCAGCCGTAGATGTAGAAGCCGAAGCGAAGGGCCTCGGCCTCGACGATGGTGCGGGCCGCTTCCTGATTTCCGAGGTCGTTGCGCGGCAGGAACACTTGGCCGACGGCGATCGGGCCGGGGCGCAGGACGTGGCCGATGCGGGTCACCTGGTCGGCGAAGAAGTCCTGCGGCACGCTCAGCAGCACGCCGGCGCCGTCGCCGGTCTTGCCGTCGGCGTCGACCGCGCCGCGGTGCCAGACGCTCTTCAGGGCGGTGATGGCCAGCTCGACCACCTCGCGGCGGGGCTTGCCGTCCAGGGCGCAGACCAGGCCGACGCCGCAGGCGTCGCGCTCGTCGGCGGGGGAGTAGGCGTGGGCGGCGGTCAGGGCGGCGCGGTTGGCGGCGTACCGATCCAACTCATCGCTCGCCCCGGCGAAGGCCGGGGCCCAGGCCGAGGTTTGGTTCTGCACGGCTTGCGCGGCTTCGACGCTGTTCGGGTCCCCGCCTTCGCGGGGATGAGCGGTCTTCATCTGAGTCACTCCGCGGCCAGCAGCGCGCGCTGCGAGAGGTGTTGGTGGATGGCGTCGGCGGCGTCGCGGCCGTCGCGGATGGCCCAGACCACCAGCGAGGCGCCGCGGACGATGTCGCCGGCCGCGAAGACGCCGGGCAGGCTGGTCTGCATGGTCTTGAAGTCGGCCTTGAGCGTGCCCCAGCGCGAGACCGCGAGGTCGGGGGCGGCGAACAGGGTCGGCAGGTCCTCGGGATCGAAGCCGAGGGCTTTGATCACCAGGCCGGCGGGCAGGTCGAAGTCGCCGCCCTCGACCTCTTCAGGCGCCTGGCGGCCGGAGGCGTCGGGCGGGCCGAGCCGCATGCGGATGGCGCGCAGGCCGTCGGCGTGGCCGGCGTCGCCGAGCACGGCGCGCGGGGCGGCCAGCCATTCGAACACCACGCCTTCCTCCTCGGCGTGGGCGACCTCGCGGGCCGAGCCCGGCATGTTGGCGCGGTCGCGGCGATAGAGGCAGGTGACCGACTTCGCGCCCTGGCGCACGGCGGTGCGCACGCAGTCCATGGCCGTGTCGCCGCCGCCGACCACGACGACGTCGCGGCCCGCGGCGTTGAGCTCGCCGCTGTCGTAGGCCGGAACGCTGTCGCCGAGCCCTATGCGGTTGGAGGCGATCAGATAGTCGAGCGCCGGCGCGACCCCGGCCGAGCCGGAGCCGGGGGCGACGAGCTCGCGCGCCGCATAGACCCCCGTGGCGATCAGGATCGAGTCGTGGCGGGCGCGCAGTTCGTCGAGGCTGGCGTCGCGGCCGACCTCGAAGGAGAGCTTGAAGACGACCCCGCCCTCGGCGAGGCGGGCGGTGCGGCGCTCGACGACCTCTTTTTCCAGCTTGAAGCCGGGGATGCCGTAGATCAGCAGGCCGCCGGCGCGGTCGTGGCGGTCGTAGACGGTGACGTCATAGCCGCCTTCACGCAGCCGCTCGGCGGCGGCGAGGCCCGCGGGGCCAGCGCCGATGATCCCGACCGACTGGCCGCGGGCGGGGCCGGCGCGCAGCGGCTGGACCCAGCCTTCCTCCCAGGCCTTGTCGGTCAGGTAGCGCTCGACCGCGCCGATGGTGACGGTGCCGTGGCCGGACTGCTCGATGGTGCAGGAGCCCTCGCACAGGCGGTCCTGCGGGCAGATGCGGCCGCAGATCTCGGGCATCGAGTTGGTCGCCTGGGAGAGCGCATAGGCTTCCTCGAGGCGGCCCTCGGCGGTCATCCGCAGCCAGTCGGGGATGTTGTTGTGCAGCGGGCAGTGGGTCTGACAGAACGGGATGCCGCACTGCGAGCAGCGCGAAGCCTGCTCGGTCGCCTTGGCGTCGATGAAGTCGGCGTAGATCTCGTGGAAGTCGCCCGAACGGGTCTGCGCGGCGCGTTTGGCGGGCGTCGTGCGCTCGACCGTCGTGAACTTCAGCATGCGCTCGGCCATGGCCGCAAAACCTCCACACCCGGATGTCAGGCAGGGTCGTGTAGCGGCGAATGCGCGGCGGCAAAAGCTGATGGTAAAATTATGAGACCAATTGAGTCCTCGCGGCGGCGTGCATCGGTCAACTCGTCCACTGGTCGCCGATAAATAGTCCCAAAAATGGATGAACTGGAAATTTACCCTGTTCATCGCCCTTGATCGCTCAATCTCAATCCATGGAGTCGCCCGTGTCGGACTGGATCGCAGCCGTCATCCTCGGCCTTGTCGAAGGCCTGACGGAGTTCATTCCGGTCTCGTCGACGGGCCACCTGCTGCTGACCAAGAAGCTGCTGGGCCTGCCCAGCGGCTTCTGGGACACCTTCAGCGTCATGATCCAGCTGGGCGCGATCCTGGCGGTGGTGGTGATCTACTTCCAACGGCTGTGGGGGGTGTTCATCCGCCTGCCCAGCGACCCGAAGGCGCGGTGGTTCGCGGCCAGCGTGCTGATCTCGGTGCTGCCGTCGATGGTGGTGGCGTTCTTCGCGCACGACTTCATCAAGACCGTGCTGTTCGAGAGCATCGGCCTGATCTGCGTGATGCTGATCGTCGGCGGCGTGATCCTGCTGCTCGTCGACCGCTGGGCCCCGACGCCCAAGGAAGACGACGCCATGAACTTGACCTGGAAGCGGGCGCTGGGCGTCGGCCTCTGTCAGTGCCTGGCGATGGTGCCGGGGGTCTCGCGCTCAGGGGCGACCATCGTCGGCGGCGTGATGATCGGCATCGACCGGCGCGCGGCGGCCGAGTTTTCGTTCTTCATGGCCATCCCGACCATGGTCGGGGCGTTCGTGCTGGACTTCTGGTCCAACAAGGACGTGCTGACCGGCGACAATCTGGGGATCATCGCGATCGGCTTCGTGGTCAGCTTCCTGTCGGGTCTGGTCGTGGTGAAGACGATGCTCGACTTCATCAACCGCTTCGGGCTGGCGCCCTACGGCTGGTGGCGAATCTTCGCCGGCGTGGTCGGCCTGGGCGTGCTGTACCTGCACGGGGGCTGAGCCCCCGTGGCCGACGGCCCGATCAGGCCGCGGTGATGACCTGATCGGCGAACTGGCCGCCCTTGCGGAAGCGGTAGAGATAGGTCGGGGCGATGGCCTCGAGCGTCATCGGCGAAGTGACGCCGAGATCGGCCAGGCCCGGCAGGGCCGGATCGGCGACGTTGTCGGTCTTCAGCACCTCGACCTGGCCGGCGGTGATCGGCGGCGACAGCGGCGTGATCAGGCCGATCGGAGCGCTGAGCTTGGCCAGCAGGCCGGCGATCCCGAACGGCATCGGGACCAGGAAGCGGCGGCGGCCGGTTTCGGCGACCACCAGCTCGACGATCTGGCGCACGGTGAAGACGCCCGGGCCGCCCAGTTCGTAGGTGCGCCCGGCGCAGGCCGGGTCGGTGACCGCGGTGGCCGCGGCGCGGGCCAGATCGCCGACATAGATCGGCTGCAGGCGGGTCTCGGCGCCGATCAGCGGCAGCACCGGGCTGTAGACCGCCATCTGGCCGAAGGTGTTGAGCAGCTTGTCGCCCTGACCGAAGACCACCGAGGGCCGCAGGATGACGGCGTCGGGGAACTCGGCGCGGGTGACGGTCTCACCCTCGGCCTTGGAGGCGACGTAGTCGGCGGCGCCGGCGGTGTGCGCGCCGATGCCGGAGATCAGCACCAGGCGCTCGACGCCGAGGTCGCGGGCGGCGCGGGCGACGTTGCGCGCGCCGTCGACGTGGACCGCGGCCAGCTTCTGGCGGCCAGTGTCATGGAAGATGCCGACGGCGTTGATCGCGGCCTGAGCGCCGGTGAGCGCGCGGCGCACCGAAGCCTCGTCGCGGATATTGGCCTGGACGACCTCGACCTGACCCACGTCGCCCATCAGGCGCATGGTGTGGGCCAGGTGCGGCTGGCGAACGGCCACGCGAATGCGCAGGCCCTGCTTGGCGAGGGCCCGAACAATCTGGGTTCCGATGAAGCCTGATCCGCCGAAGACCGTGACCAGATCCTGCATGCCGTGCGTCCGCATATGAAAACAAAGAAGGTTCCGAGCCGCCCGGATAGACGAACCGGCCCGGCGCTGCAACGAGACTTCGAATATTGCGACAGAGCGTGTTGACCGCGGCTGAGCGGCGCCCTAAAGAGCGCCCTCCCCGATCCGAAGGGACCGGGCCCAGGTGGCGGAATTGGTAGACGCGCTGGCTTCAGGTGCCAGTGGCCGAAAGGTCGTGGAGGTTCGAGTCCTCTCCTGGGCACCACTCTTTGACAGAGTGGCGCTCGTTCAGCTCCCAGACATCATGGATCCTGCAGGTTGCGTCGGCGTTGCGCGGCCGCGACAGGTGTATGTCGATCGCCGGTCTGCGCCTGTGCGACGCAGATCGCGCGCTATATAGGGTGGCGCGACGTGAAGTTTCGGAGACGGTTCTTGGCCAATCACCTGCATATCGGCGACCTTCCCGACGGCCTGTTCGCGGACGCGGAGGCTGTCGCGATCGATTCGGAGACCATGGGCCTGCAACTCGGCCGCGACCCGCTGTGCGTGGTGCAGCTGTCCGACGGCAAGGGCGACGCCCACCTCGTCCAGCTGAACCGCGAGACCTATGACGCGCCGAACCTGAAGCGGGTGCTGACCGACCCGAAGATCCTGAAGATCTTCCACTTCGGGCGGTTCGACATCGCCATGTTCCACCTGCACCTGGGGGTGGTCACCGCGCCGGTCTACTGCACCAAGATCGCCTCGAAGCTGGCCCGCACCTATACGGACCGCCATGGCCTGAAGGATGTCAGCAAGGAACTGCTGGGCGTCGACATGTCCAAGGCCCAGCAGAGCTCGGACTGGGGCGCGGCCAAGCTGTCGGACGAACAGATCGCCTATGCGGCCTCCGACGTGCTGCACCTGCACGCCCTGCGCGCCAAGCTCGACGCCATGCTGGAGCGGGAAGGCCGCGACGGCCTGGCCCGCGCCTGCTTCGACTTCCTCCCGCACCGCGCCCTGCTGGACGTGAGGGGCTGGGAAGAGGTCGACATCTTCGCGCACGCCTGAGGCGCCGATGTCGCTGGCCGCCGCCACAGTCCAACTACCTGTCCGCAGCGACTTCGAGCGCTGGCGGCGGCGTTCGCGGCTGATCCGGCGGCTACGGGTCATCCTGCCGGCGCTGATCGTGGCGATCCTGGTCAGCCTGATCGGCTTCATCGTCCACACGACCTTTCTCGGCCGCGACGCCGCCCCGCGCGAGGCCGACGCCCCGATCGAGCTGGTCAATCCGCGCTTTGTCGGCAAGGACGACAAGGGCCGCGCCTTCGTGCTGACCGCGGCGACGGCGGTGCGCGACGAGAACGACTACCAGCGGGTGCTGCTGGACAAGCCGGCGCTGATCCTCGACGCCGAAGGGGTGAACCCGACGCGGGTGACCGCCAAGTCCGGCGTCTACAGCGAGGATCGGCGGGTGCTGAACCTGGACGGCGGGGTGAAGATGAGCGGCGGCGACGTGACCTTCGACACCGCCAGTTCGATCTTCAACACCGCGACGGGCGAACTGGAGGGCGAGGGGCTGATCTCCGGCGCCTCGTCGCTTGGCGAAATCACGGCGAAGTCCTATGGCGTGTACGACAAGGGCGAGCGCCTGGTCTTCAAGGGCGGGGTGCGCGGACGTATCGATTCGAAGTAGAGCTTGCGGACTCGATCTTTTCGCACTCGACTTTCGGACCGGGCTTCCCAGATGGGCTTCATGAGCATGAGCGGGCTTGAAATGACGAAGCTGGCGGCGCTGGTCGCAGTCACGATGGTGCTGGGCGCGGGCCCGGCCGCCGCGCAGCTGAGCCAGAGCTCGGACGCGCCGGTGGACATCACCGCCGACGCGCTGGAGGTCATCAACAACCAGTGCCTGTCGATCTGGAGCGGATCGGCCGAGGCGCTGCAGGACCGCACGCGGCTGCGCGCCGACGTGATCAAGACCTTCTCCAAGCAGCAGGCCGCGCGGCCGGGCGGCGCCGGCGGCGCGTGCGGCGCGCTGGACCGCATGGAGGCGATCGGCAACGTCTACTACGTGACCCCGCAGCAGAAGGTGCGCGGAGACAACGCCAACTATGACGTGACCGCCGAGCGCATCGTCATAACCGGCGACGTGGTCGCCGTCTCCGGTCAGAACGTGATCCGCGGCGACCGGCTGGTGGTCAATGTCGCGACCGGCGACGCGCAGATGCAGTCGGGCGCCAAGGGCCCCGGCAAGGCGCGTCCGCGCGCGGTCATCTTCCCGAACCAGCAGGCGGGCCAGCCCGCCGCCCGCCGCTAGGAGTTCACTTGGCCGAGGCCGAACAGTCGTTGCCGGGCCTGGCCGGCGAAGGTCTTGTCGTCGACAACATCGGCAAGTCCTTCCGCAAGCGTGCGGTGGTGAAGGGCGTGTCGCTGCGCCTGGCGCGCGGCGAGGTCGCGGGCCTGCTCGGCCCGAACGGCGCGGGCAAGACCACCTGCTTCTACATGATCACCGGCCTGATCCCGGCCGACTACGGCTCGATCTACCTGGACGGCGAGAACATCACCCGCCAGCCGATGTACCAGCGCGCCCGCATGGGCGTCGGCTACCTGCCGCAGGAAACCTCGATCTTCCGCGCCATGACCGTTGAAGAGAACGTCATGGCCGTGGTCGAGCTGCGCGAGCGCAGCCAGGCGCGCGCCAAGCAGACGGTGACCGAGCTGTTGCAGGAGCTGCGCATCGAGCATCTGCGCACCTCGCCGGCGGTGTCGCTGTCCGGCGGCGAGCGCCGCCGCGTCGAGATCGCCCGCGCCCTGGCCAGCGAGCCGTCGTTCATGCTGCTGGACGAACCGTTCGCCGGCATCGATCCGCTGGCCATCGCCGACATCCGCGAGGTGATCACCTACCTCAAGGGCCGCGGCATCGGCATCCTGATCACCGACCACAATGTCCGCGAGACGCTGGACATCATCGACCGCGCCTCGATCATCCACGCCGGCGAAGTGCTGTTCGAAGGCACTCCCGACCAGATCGTCGACGATCCGGAAGTGCGCCGGGTCTATCTCGGCGAGCGCTTCGGCCAGGACTGACCGGCAGCGCCTTCGGGCAAGATCGTCCGCATCTGGACAATCACCGCGCAAGTTCCTTCTATGGCGCCGCCGCGATAGGGCGGTCGGGGATGCTTCGCCTACATGCGTTACGCCAGTTTGCTTCTCGCGGCCTGCGCCGCTCTTTCCGTGACGCCGGCGCTCGCCCAGGTCGCGGAGGCGCCCTCGCGGGTGTTCGCGCCGCGCGACCTGTTCGGCCTGGAATACGCCTCCGATCCGCAGTTCCGGCCTGACGGCGGCGCCATCGCCTATGTGCGGGTCGCCAACGACATCATGACGGACCGGGCGCGGCGGTCGATCTGGCTGGTCGATCCGAAGACCGGCGCCCAGAGCCCGCTGATCGCTGACGAGCGGTCCAACAGCCGGCCGCGCTGGTCGCCGGACGGCCAGCGCCTGGCCTATGTGGTCTCCGGGCCCGGCGGCCCGCAGGTCCACGTGCGCTGGATGGCGAGCGGCCGTTCGGCCCAGGTCGCCACCCTGGAGCAGGCGCCCAGCGAGCTGGCCTGGTCGCCCGACGGCAAGTCGCTGGCCATCCTGATGCTGACCGCCGACGAGCCGGCCAAGCTGGGCGCGCCGCTGGCCAAGCCGGAGGGTGCGACCTGGGCTCCGCCGCTGAAGGTCGAGGACCGGATGACCTGGCGCGCCGACGGCGACGGCGAGCTGAAGCCCGGCTTCTCGCAGGTGTTCGTGGTTTCGGCCGACGGCGGCGCGCCGCGCCAGCTGACCTTCGGCAAGTTCGACGCCTTCGGGCCGCTGGCCTGGAGCGGCGACAGCCGCAAGGTGCTGTTCTCGTCCAACCGCAACAAGGACTGGGAGCGAAACTCGGCCGACAGCGAGATCTTCGCGGTCTCGGCGCTCGACGGGACCCTGACCCAGCTGACCCGCCGGGTCGGGCCTGACCGCGCGCCGGAGGTCTCGCCGGACGGGCGGCAGATCGCCTATCTCGGCTATGACGACGCCGCGCGGCGCAGCTACGAGAACGTCCAGCTCTATGTGATGGGCGCCGACGGCCAGGGTTCGCGTTCGCTGACCGCGGGCCTGGACCGCAGCATCGACGCGGCGCAGTGGTCGCACGACGGCCGCAGCCTGGTGGTGTCGTACGACGACCACGGCGTGAAGAAGCTGGCCAGGGTCTCCCTGGACGGCAAGATCCAGCCGCTGGCCGAGAGCGTGGCCGGTCCCGCGCTCGACCGGCCCTACACCGGCGGCGACTTCTCGCTGGCCCGCGACGGGGCGGTGGCCTTCACGCAAGGGTCTCCCGAGCGGCCGGCCGACATCGCGGTGGCCGGCAAGGGCGCGGCGCGGCGGCTGACGGCGCTGAACGCCGACCTGTTCGTCGGCAAGACCCTGGGCAAGGTCGAGAAGCTGGCGGTGACCTCCGCCTTCGACGGCAAGCCGATCGACGCCTGGATCGTCACCCCGCCGAACTTCGATCCGTCGAAGAAGTATCCGCTGGTGCTGGAGATCCACGGCGGGCCGTTCTCGGCTTATGGCCCGTACTTCTCGACCGACAACCAGCTCTATGCGGCGGCCGGCTATGTGGTGGTCTATTCAAACCCGCGCGGCTCGACCTCGTACGGGGCGGCCTTCGCCAACGAGATCGACAAGACCTATCCCGCCCACGACTACGACGACCTGATCAGCGTGGTGGACGCCGGGATCGCCAAGGGCTTCGTCGATCCGGCCCGCCTCTATGTCACCGGCGGATCGGGCGGCGGCCTGCTGACCGCCTGGATCGTCGGCAAGACCGACCGCTTCAAGGCCGCCGCGGCCCAGAAGCCGGTGATCAACTGGACCAGCCAGGTGCTGACCGTCGACGGG
This sequence comes from Phenylobacterium sp. LjRoot97, assembly GCF_964254345.1. NCBI lineage: Bacteria > Pseudomonadati > Pseudomonadota > Alphaproteobacteria > Caulobacterales > Caulobacteraceae > Phenylobacterium > Phenylobacterium sp. LjRoot97. Next base: position 4,231,002 of record NZ_CAXUTH020000001.1, on the reverse strand, counting down.
GCCAACTTCATGGCCGACTACTGGTTCGGCAAGATGCCGTGGGAAGACCCGCAGGGCTATTGGGCGCGCTCGCCGCTGTCGCTGGTCGGCAATGTGAAGACCCCGACCCTGGTGCTGGTCGGCGATCGCGACCTGCGCACGCCGGTCGGCGAGTCCGAGCAGTACTATCAAGCCCTGCGCCTGCGCGGCGTGCCGACGGCGTTCGTGCGCGTGCCGGAGGCCTCGCACGGCGGGCTGGCGGTGCGTCCTTCGCAGTCGGCCGCCCGGGTGCAGGCGATCCTCGCCTGGTTCGAGCGCTACAAGTAGGCGATCGGGCGGGTCGATCACTCGGCCCGCCCGGCCCTTGCAGACGTCCGGCTCGCGAGAGCGAGCCGGCGCGCCTTAGCCCTTCACGCAGACGACCTGGCGCAGGGTGTGGACGATCTCGACGAGATCGGCCTGGGCCGCCATGACCGCGTCGATGTCCTTGTAGGCCATCGGCGTTTCATCGATCACGTCGGCGTCCTTACGGCACTCGACCCCCGCGGTGGCCGCGACGTGGTCGTCCACCGTGAACCGGCGCTTGGCCTCGGTCCGGCTCATCGCCCGGCCGGCCCCGTGCGAGCAGGTGCAGAACGAGTCTTCGTTGCCCTTGCCGCGCACGATGAAGGAACGCGCCCCCATCGAGCCCGGGATGATCCCGAGTTCGCCGAGGCCGGCCCGCACCGCGCCCTTGCGGGTCACGAAGACGTCCTTGCCGAAGTGACGCTCGCGGCTGACGTAGTTGTGGTGGCAGTTCACCGCCATCTCCGTCGTCGCCAGGTCCGGGAACGCCGCGCGCAGCACGCCCAGCACCTGGTCCATCATCACTTCGCGGTTCGCCAGGGCGTACTTCTGCGCCCAGCTGACCGCCCGCACATAGTCGATGAAGCCGTCGGTCCCTTCCGGGAAGTAGGCGAGATCGACGTCGGGCAGGTTCACGAACCAGCGCCGCATGTCCTGCTTGGCCCGCTCGACGAAGTAGCTGCCGAAGCGGTTACCGACCCCGCGCGAACCGGAGTGCAGCATCACCCACAGGGCGCCGCCCTCGTCGAGGCAGAGCTCGACGAAGTGGTTGCCGGTCCCGAGCGTGCCCAGGTGGCCAAGGCCGCGCGGGTGCGCCGCCTTGGGATTGCGGGCGATCACGTCGTCATAGCCGTCCTTCAGCGCCGCCCACTTGGCCTGGGCGATCGCCGGCGGTTCGGCCGCCCAGGCGCCCTTGTCGTTGCGCCCGCCATTGTCGGTCCGGCCGTGCGGGACGGCCGCCTCAATCGCGGTGCGCAGCGCCAGCAGCGAGTCCGGCAGGTGCTCGGCGCGGATCGAGGTCCGCACCGCCATCATGCCGCAGCCGATGTCGACGCCGACCGCGGCCGGGATGATCGCGCCCAGGGTCGGGATGACCGAGCCGACGGTCGCGCCCATCCCCCAGTGCACGTCGGGCATCACCGCGACGTGCTTGTGGATGAACGGCAGGCTGGCGACGTTCTGCAGTTGTCGGCGGGCCGAGTCCTCGAGCGGGACACCGCGCGTCCACGCCTTGATCGGTTTGCCGGTGGTCTCGATGTATTCGAACCCGCTCATCGGGTTCTCCTTTCCTTGCCGCCCCACCCGGCGTCACGGCTGGAAGGGACCTCCGGAAACGAAGAACCCCTCCAGGCCGGGCCGGGAGGGGTTCTTCGTACAGTCCCAAGATCGACGGCGATCCTAGACCCGAGCTACCTCCCAGACATGAGCGTGCTTTTCCTCGACCTGGCGGCCGAAGAGCGAGACGCACATCTGATTGGTAGGCCGCAGGGCCATGGAGGGTCTCCGATTTGGGAGGCGCGGATTACAGAGTTCGCCGAAAGCGCGCCAGAGGGAAAAACCAGTTCACCCCGCCGGTGTGGCCGCAGCGTCACGGTCGGCGGCGTGCTGTTCCAGATAGCGTCGGTGCTCGGCCTCCAGCGCCGCGCGCCAGCGGGCGCGCAGCAGGGAGGGGCGGTCGGGATAGCGGTCTTCCAGGAACTGCGCGCTGACCACCCGGTCGGTGCGGAAGTTGCGGAAGTCGGTGCGCAGTTCGCACCAGGCGACCAGCATCCGCACCGTCTCGTGATAGCCGACCGTGACCGGCCAGACGGTGCGCTGGCTCTCGCGATCCTGCTCGTCGCGGTACTGCAGCGTGATCTTGCGGCCGGCGCGGATCGCGGCGCGGACCTGGGCCATGTCGAGCTGGTCGGGCGCGGCCGAGCGCCAGGCCGGGACGGCGCGGCCGGCCGGTTCGAGCACATAGGGGCGCAGGCGCTCGGGCACCGAGGCGCCGATCTTGGCGATCAGGTCCTGGGCGGCGCGGGCCAGGGAAGGGTCGCCGCGGCTGGCCACCCACTGGGCGCCGAGCACGGCGGCCTCGATCTCGTCGGGGGTGAGCATCAGCGGCGGCAGGTCGAAGCCCTGGTCGAGCACGTAGCCCATGCCGGCCTCGCCGCGGATCGGCACCCGCTGGCCCATCAGGGTCGCGATGTCGCGATAGACCGTCCGCTTGGAGGTCTCGAGCTCCTCGGCGATGGCGTCGGCCGTGATCGGCGCGCGCGCCCGGCGCATGATCTGGATGATCTGGAACAGGCGGTCGGCGCGACGCATGGAGATCCGCTTCATGGGGCTGGAGCATCGGCGAGGGATGCTGACAGCATGGTGGCAGTAGCTCGGTTCTAAGCCAACGGAGTTCTTTCAGGGAGAGACTCCATGATCACGCTTTACGGAATCGGTGCGAATTTCGGCCTGCCCGAGGCGAGCCCCTATGTGACCAAGACCGAGGTTCACCTGCGCATGGCCGGCCTGGCCTACGCCAAGGAAGTCGCCCCGCCGCAGATGTCCCCCAAGGGCCAGCTTCCGTGGCTGGAAGACGACGGCGAGCTGATCGCCGACAGCCACTTCATCCGCCAGCATCTGGAACGAAAGTACGGCGTCGACTTCGACGAAGGGCTCGGCGTCGCCGAACGGGCCCAAGCCTGGGCGATCGAGCGGATGGTGGAGAATCATCTCGGCTGGACGCTGATCAACGTCCGCTGGCTGATCCCGGAAAACTACGCCAAGGGGCCGGCGCAGTTCTTCCAGGCGATGCCGCCGGCCATGCAGGAAGACATGCGTCGCGACATCCAAGCCCGGATGACCGAGAGCCTGCGGGCGGTCGGCATCGGCCGGCACAGCGACGAGGAGATCCTGAGCCTGGGCGTGCGCTCGCTGGCGGCGCTCTCGGCGCTGCTGGGCGACAAGCCGTTCCTGATGGGCGCGCGGCCGACCGGCGTCGACGCCATCGCCTTCGGCATGCTGGCCGGGCTGATGATCCCGTTCTTCGAAGCGCCGCTGCGCGACCGCGCGATGAGCTTCTGCAACCTGGCGCGATACGTCGATCGGATGATGGCCGGGGTCTACCCTGAGTTCGACTGGGCCCCGCTGGCCGCGGCGCGCGAGACCATGGCGGCGTAAACGAAGCGTCGCCGTGCGGTTAACACTTCGGTTGTGATGAGCGCGCTAACCTCGCCAGCAAGAAACAGGCCAGGAGGCGGATTTGGCGCTCGGCGCGCGTTTGGAGCTGAGGCAGGGGCAGGGGCTGGTCATCACGCCCCAGCTGCAGCAGGCGATCAAGCTGCTGCAGCTCTCGAACCTTGAGCTCGAAGCCTTCGTCGAGGGCGAGCTGGAGCGCAATCCGCTGCTGCAGCGCGACGAGCGCGAATCAGAGCCCGACCGCGAAGAGCAGCCGCGCAGCGAGGCCGACGACTATTCCGCCGACCAGGTCAGCGACCACGCCGCCGCGGCGGAGATGGACACCTCGCACGACCAGGCCTCGCCCGGCGAGCACGCGACCGGCGACGCTCAGGAAGCCCAGCATGCGGGCGGGGCGGTCGACTGGTCGAAGGCCGGCAAAGGCGGCAGCTTCGAGGACACCGACGATTTCGAAGGCCGGCTGACCCGCGAAAAGACGCTGAGCGAGCACCTGCACGATCAGTTGGCCGTGGCCGGGCTGAGCCCGACGCAGAACGCCATCGCCGCCATCCTGATCGACGGGGTCGACGACGGCGGCTACCTCCGCGTCGACCTGCTCGAGACCGCCGAGCGGCTGGGCTGCGACCTGGTCGCTGTCGAGGGCGTGCTGACCACGCTGCAGGGCTTCGAGCCGACCGGCGTCTTCGCCCGCGACGTGCGCGAATGCCTGATGCTGCAGCTCAAGGAACGCGATCGCTGCGATCCGGCGATGGTGGCGCTGCTGGACAATCTGGAGCTGCTGGCGCGGCGGGACATGAGCGCGCTGCGCAAGGTCTGCGGCGTCGACGACGAGGACCTGCGCGACATGGTCGCCGAGCTGCGCGGCCTGACCCCGCGCCCCGGCGCGGCGTTCGGCGGCGAGGCGAGCCAGCCTGTGGCGCCCGACGTGTTCGTGCGCGAGGGCCTGGGCGGCCTGTGGCACGTGGAGCTGAACACCGACACCCTGCCGCGGCTGCTGATCGACCAGCGCTATCATGCCCGTGTGGCCGGCGGCGCGCGGACCGACCAGGAGAAGGTCTTCGTCTCCGACTGCATGGCCAGCGCCAACTGGCTGGTGAAGAGCCTGGACCAGCGCGCCAAGACGATCCTGAAGGTGGCCAGCGAGATCGTGCGCCAGCAGGACGGGTTCCTGGCCTTCGGGGTCGAGCACCTGCGGCCGCTGAACCTGAAGACCGTGGCCGACGCCATCGGCATGCACGAATCCACCGTCAGCCGAGTGACCTCGAACAAGTACATCGCCACGCCGCGCGGCATGTTCGAGCTGAAGTTCTTCTTCACCTCGTCGATCGCTTCGACTTCGGGCGGGGAAGCGCACTCGGCCGAAAGCGTGCGCCACAAGATCAAGCAGCTGATCGACACCGAGCGCGGCGAGCGCGACGTGCACTCCGACGACCGGATCGTCGAGATCCTCAAGGAAACCGGCGTCGACATCGCCCGCCGGACCGTCGCCAAGTACCGCGAGGCGATGCGCATCCCCTCGTCCGTCGAGCGTCGGCGGATGCTGAAGGAAGCGGTCTAGCCGCCCGGCGCCGCGGCGGCCGGCAGGGCCGTCAGATAGGCTTCCAGCAGGCGAACCAGTTCATCTTCGAGCGCGGCCGGGTCGAGGCCCAGGCCGGGTTCGGCCGCGGCCGCGCGCAGCAGGCTGATCGGCGCGTGGGTGAGCACGAAGGCGCGCTCGGGGGTCAGCTCCATGGAGAACTGGGCCTTGCCCTCGATGGCGGCCAGGAACGCCTGGTGGTGCTGGGCCAGCCCGCCGTCGTCGCCGCGCCGCCGGTAGAGCGCGTCGAGCAGGGCGGCGCGGCCGCGCGGCGCGTCGTCGAAACTGCGGGTCAGGGCCTGGACGATGGCGCGCACGGCGTTCGCGCCCGGCGGGCTGATCACCAGGTCGGCGATGTCGTCGCGCACTGCGCTGGCGCGCTGCTCGGCCAGGGCGGCGAGGATGTCGTCCTTGTCGCGGAAGTACTGGTAGACGGTGCCGATGCTGACCCCGGCGCGGGCGGCGATATGGTTGGTGGTCAGCCGCTGGGCGCCCTCGGCTTCGAGAAGTTGAAAGGTGGCGTCGAGGATCACCTTGATCGTCGACTCGGCGCGCGCCTGGCGCGGCGTTCTGCGTTGTCTTTCAGTCATTTGGCGAAACCGAAGGGCGGCGGCGCGCGGCCGCGTGAACGCGAGTAGGAATGTGAGGAATGCTTACATATCGTTCCTGGCAGACCAAGACCTGATCGCCCGGAGATGTCCATGAGCCTCGCCGTCGAGCGCGCCCGCCAGCGGATCGCCGCCCAGAAGGCTGAGCTGCCGCTGATGTACGGGGCCGTGGACTTCGATCGCCAGCCGGAGCGGTTCACCGACGACCCCGCGCTCGCGGTGGTGCGCGACCGCGCGCCGCTGGGCGTGCAGGTGACCGACGAGGAGATCGAGCTGGTCCGCGCCTATTCGATGCTGGGCGACGTGGTGGCCGACGCCTATGCGGCGCTGATCCCGAAGCACGGCTTCCGGGGCCTGATCGCCATGCTGGTGCAGGCCTGTGACCACGGGATCGAAGCGGTCGAGGACGCGCCGCCGGAGCTGGCCGCGTTCATCGCCGCGATGGAGGCGACTCCGGACTGGGTGAACATGGACCTCGTCGCCGAGGGCGCGCGGCTAGACCGCAACGCCACCGCCAACCTGGCGCCGTTCGCGATCCGCGGGGCGTTCATCGCCACCTTCCTCAACAAGTACTCCGCCCTGCCGATGGCCCTGACCGGGACCTTGAGCAACGACACCGCCGCGCGGCGGGTCAACGAGACGGCGACCTTCTTTGCGACCACGGTGCTGCCCGGCGCGCTGGAGCGCCACGGTGAAGGCTTCAAGGCCGCGGCCATGGTGCGGCTGATGCACTCGATGGTGCGGTTCAACGCCCTGCGCACCGGCCGCTGGGACAGCGCCGTCTACGGCGTGCCGATCCCGCAGGTGGACCAGATGCCGGCCGGTCTGATCCCGATCTTCCTGATGGCGTTCAAGTTGGTCGGCCAGGGGCGGCGCGAGTTCACGGCCTCCGAGCGAGCGCAGGTCGAACTGGCCCGCTACCGCTGCTTCCTGCTGGGCCTGCCCGAGGAGCTGCTGGCGACGACGCCCGAGGGGATCGTGCGGATCATGACCGCGCGCAACTCGACCCTGCGCCAGGGCTTCGACGACGAGACCTGCGGCGAGCTGATCCGCGCGACGCTGTCGGCCTATCTGCCGGCCAGCCGCTCGCCGATGGCGCGGCTGCACAACGTGGTCGAGAAGAGCTTCGCCAAGGCGTTCTTCCTGCGCCAGTTCCTGAAGGGCGACCAGGCGGCGGCGCAGCGGATGGGCGTGCCGGTCAGCGGTCTGGACCGGGCGGTGTTCGCGGCGGTGGCCGTGGCCATCGGTCTGCGGATGGCGGCCTATCGCTGGGCCGGGCGGATCCCGGGCTTGCGCGGGGCGGCCGACGCGGCCCTGGTGCGCAAGATCCGCGCGCTGCTGCAGCGCTATGGCCACGCCGAGTTCACGACCGACGCCGGCGCCTATCGGCCGACCCATGGCGTGCGCGCGGCGGCCTGATTTCGGCAAGAACGCGCCCGGACCTGCGGGCTTTGCAAGAAATTCTGTCTTGAGCCTGGCGGGCGTCCGGATAGGGATGCCCGCGTGATCAGCTTTCAATCCGTCGGCAAGACCTTCACGCGCGCCGCCGCGCCCGCGCTCCATGACGTCACCATGCAGGTGCAGGCCGGCGAGGTGTTCGGCGTCATCGGCCAGTCGGGGGCCGGCAAGTCGACCCTGATCCGGCTGATCAACGGGCTGGAACGGCCGAGCGCGGGGAAGGTGATCACCGACGGCGAGGATGTCGGGGCGCTGGACGCCGCCGCGCTGCGGGCCCTGCGCCGCCGGGTGGGGATGATCTTCCAGCACTTCAACCTGCTGTCGTCGAAGACCGTCGCCCAGAACGTCGCCTATCCGCTGAAGGTGGCGGGCGTAGCCAAGGCGCAGATCGGCCCGAAGGTCGAACTGCTGCTGGCGCGGGTCGGCCTGAGCGACCAAGCGCACAAGTATCCGGCCCAGCTGTCGGGCGGACAGAAGCAGCGGGTCGGCATCGCCCGCGCGCTGGCCAACGGCCCGAAGATCCTGCTGTGCGACGAGGCGACCAGCGCGCTGGATCCGCAGACCACGGAGCAGATCCTCGACCTGCTCAGCGAGCTGAACCGTGAGCTTGGCCTGACCATCGTACTGATCACCCACGAGATGGAGGTGATCCGCCGCGTCTGCCATCGCGTCGCCGTGCTGGACGCCGGATCGGTGGTCGAGAGCGGCGAGGTGGCCGAGGTGTTCCTGCATCCGCAGCATGACGTGACGCGGGCGCTGGTGGCCGACGCCGCTGGGTTGGGCGCCGCGGCGACGCCCGGGGCGCTGCGCCTCACGTTCCGCGGGCAGGCGACTTATGAGCCGATCCTGGGACGCATCGCCCGCGACACCGGCGTCGACTACTCGATCCTGGCCGGCCGCATCGACCGCATCCGCGACGAGCCCTATGGCCAGCTGCTGGTCTCGCTGGTCGGCGGCGATGTCGCTGCGGCGCGCGAGCGGTTGGTCGCCGCCGGCGTGCGGGTCGAGGAGGCCTAGATGTTCGCCAATATCAACTGGGCCGACATCGGCCAGGCGAGCCTCGACACCCTGGTCATGCTGGCCGGGTCGCTGGGGTTCTCGGTGCTGCTGGGCCTGCCGCTGGGCGTGATCCTGTTCCTGACGGGAAAGGGCAAGCTGCTCGACAACGCGCCGGCGCACGCGGCGCTGTCGTTCGCGGTCAATGTGCTGCGCTCGGTGCCGTTCGTGATCCTGCTGATCGTGATGATCCCGCTGACCATGCTGCTGGTCGGGACGTCGCTGGGCGTGGCCGGAGCGATCCCGCCGCTGGTGGTGGGCGCCGCGCCGTTCTATGCCCGCCTGGTCGAAACGGCGCTGCGCGAAGTCGACAAGGGCGTCATCGAGGCGGCCCAGGCGATGGGCGCCAGCCCGCGGCAGATCGTGTTCGGAGCGCTACTGCCCGAGGCCCTGCCCGGCATCGTGGCCGGCGCGACGGTGACGGCGATCGCGCTGGTCTCCTACACCGCCATGGCCGGCGTGGTCGGTGCGGGCGGGCTGGGCGACCTCGCCATCCGTTTCGGTTACCAGCGGTTCCAGACCGACGTCATGGTCGTGACGGTGCTGCTGCTGCTGGCCCTGGTGCAGGGCCTGCAATGGGCGGGCGACCGCCTGGTCATCAAGCTCAGCCGCCGTTGAGCTGCGAAAGGAAGTCCATGCTGAACAAGCGCACCCTGATCTTGGCCGCCGCCGCCCTGGCGCTGGCCGCCTGCGGCCAGAAGCCGGCCGCGCCGTCCGACACCCTGGTGATCGCCGCCACGCCGGTGCCGCACGCCGAGATCCTGGAGGTCGTGCGCCCGATCCTGGCCAAGGAAGGCGTGAAGCTGGATGTGAAGGTGTTCAACGACTACGTGCAGCCGAACCTGCAGGTCGCCCAGAAGCAGCTGGACGTGAACTACTTCCAGACCGCGCCCTATCTCGACGAGTTCAACAAGGCGCGCGGCACCAACCTGGTGAAGGTGGTCGGCGTGCACATCGAGCCGATCGGGGCCTATTCCAAGAAGATCAAGTCGCTGGCCGAGCTGCCGCAGGGCGCCAGCGTGGCGATCCCCAACGAGCCGAGCAACGGCGGCCGGGCGCTGCTGCTGCTGCAGAAGGGCGGCCTGATCACCCTGAAGGATCCGGCCAACCCGCTGTCGACGCTGAACGACATCGTCGCCAACCCCAAGGGCCTCAAGTTCAAGGAGCTGGAGGCTGCGACCCTGCCGCGGGTGCTGGGCGAGCTGGACCTGGCGGTGATCAACACCAACTACGTGCTCGACGCGGGGCTGAACCCGGCCAAGGACGCGCTGATCCTCGAGGATGGGAACAGCCCCTATGTGAACCTGCTGGTCGCGCGGCCGGACAACAAGGACGACCCGCGGGTGCAGAAGCTGGCCAAGGCGCTGACCGGGCCCGAGGTGAGGGCGTTCATCGCCCAGAAGTACGCCGGCGCGGTGCAGCCGGCGTTCTGACGCCGAAGGTTGTCGGCAGGTTGATCCTAGACGTCCCTCTCCCCGCTTGAGGGGAGAGGTGAGGTGAGGCGGCGCGAAGCGTCGCATTGCGGCCGACGCCGTGGTCCCCCTCACCCCAACCCTCTCCCCCAAGGGGTGAGGGAGCGGTCGGCACTACCGGGCGACGACTTCGGCGATCTGGACGGCGTTGAGGGCCGCGCCCTTCAGCAGCTGGTCGCCGACCACGAACAGGCTGAGCGTGCGGCCGGTGGGGTCCGACAGGTCGGCGCGGACGCGGCCGACCAGCACGTCGTCGCCGCCCGAGGCCTCGTTCGGCATTGGGAAGTGGTTGCGCAGGGCGTCGTTGACCAGCTTCACGCCCGGGGCGGCGGCCAACCACTCCACGGCCTCTTCCGAGGTGATCGGGTTTTCGAACTCGACGGTCAGCGACATCGAGTGGGCGCGCAGCACCGGCACCCGGACGCAGGTGAACGACAGGCGCAGGTCGGGCGCGGACATGATCTTGCGGATCTCCTCCATCGCCTTGAGTTCCTCGCCGTTGTAGCCCGTCTCGGCGTCGACGCCGGCGTTGTGGCTGAACAGGTTGAAGGCGTAGGGGTGCGGCAGCACCTTCGGCTCGAACGCCTCGCCGGCCAGGTAGGCGGCGGTCGACTGCTCGAGCTCGGCCATGGCGGCGGCGCCCGCGCCCGAGGCCGACTGGTAGGTCGCGGCAATCACGCGCTGGACCGTGTTGCGGGCGTTGAGCGGGGCCAGGGCCATCACCGCGATGGCGGCGACGCAGTTGGGGTTGGCGATGATGCGCGGCTGCTCGCCCAGCAGGCCGCCGTTCACCTCCGGCACCACCAGCGGGATCTCGGCCTGCATGCGGAAGGCTGAGGAGTTGTCGACCACGACGCAGCCCTTGGCCGCGGCGATCGGCGCGAACTCACGGCTGATGCTGGCGCCGGCCGAGAACAGGGCGATGTCGACGCCGGTGAAGGATTCGGCGGTCAGCGCCTCGACGGCCACCTGGCGGCCCTGGAAGACGTAGGTGCGGCCGGCCGAACGCGGTGAGGCCAGCAGCTTCAGCGAGCGGACCGGGAAGTTGCGGCGCTCGAGGCACTCCATGAGCTCGACGCCGACAGCGCCGGTGGCGCCGACGATGGCGACGTTGAACAGACGTTGGCCGGCGGGGCGGGCGACTTCAGTGGAAAGCATGACTCTATCGTCTCCGGTGGTGAGTTCCGGGAGGCCGAGGTCTTTCGCTTTTCGAGAATGCGACCCCAGCCTGCCGGCGGGGTCCTTGGGGTCTTACGCGGCGAGCACGCGCGAACCCCCAAGCCCCGCGGGCATGGTGGTTTTAATCGCGCTTTTAATGGTCGAACGACGCATGGCGCTCCGATATGGCAAGAGGCGCCTGCTTGTAAATGAAGAAATGCAGGCCAGATCCAAAACACGTCCCGGGCGTTGTGGTCACGCTGGGAAACGACGAGGGGCCGCCGCGGCGAGGCATGAGCGACGACGACACCGACCACACCTCCATCTCGGCCATCGTTCGTGAGCTGAGCGCGCGCGACAGCGTGAGCGTTGGCGAGATCATCGACCGGTTCGGAACCCGCGCCTTCGGGGCGCTGCTGTTCATCTTCGCCCTGCCAAACCTGCTGCCGCTGCCGCCGGGATCCTCGACTGTGCTGGGCGCGCCGCTGCTGCTGCTGGCGCCGCAGGTGGCGCTGGGGGTCGACGCGCCGTGGCTGCCGCGCTCGGTCGACGGGCGGCGGATCAGCGGGGCGGACCTCAACAAGGTGTTCGGACCGCTGCTGCCGTGGGTCGAGCGGTTCGAGAAGATCTCGCGCCCACGCATCGGTCTGCTGTTCAGCCCCTGGGGCCAGCGGTTGATCGGCGTGATCTGCTCGCTGCTGGCGTTCGTGCTGATCCTGCCCATTCCGCTGGGCAACCTGCTGCCCGGCCTGACGATCGGCGTTCTGGGGTTTTCGCTGTTCCAGCGAGACGGCTTTTTTGCGGTCGCCGGGTACATCCTGGCGGCGTTCAGCGCCTTTCTTTTGTACGTGGCCGCGGACGCCGTGGTCGCCGGTGTTCGCCTTCTCGTGAACTGGCTCGGGGGAGCTTGACACCCAAGCCGCACGGGCGCGTTGTTACGTCATGCAAGTCTTAGTCTCTGGCAAGCATGTCGCCGTCGGGGAGGCCCTGCGCGAGCGGGTCACCGACGAAATCACCGGTTCCATCGGTAAGTACTTCGAACGTGGCGGAGACGCCGACGTCGTGGTCAGCCGTGAGGGCCATTCCTTCCGAGTCGACTGCGCGGTGAAGCTGGCCTCAGGCCAGGCGTTGCAGTCCCATGGTCTGGGGAGCGATGCACACGGCGCATTCGACGCCGCGCTCGCCAAGATCGAGACTCGCATCCGACGCTACAAGCGTCGGCTGAAGAGTCATTCCGCCGCGGCGAACGCCAAGCAGGCGGAAACGGCGTCCTATTTCGTCATCCGCGCCCCCGAGGGGGACGAGGATGTCGACTGGGACGACGGCGAAACGTCGCAGCCCGCGCACCAGCCGCCTTCGGGAATGGTGATCGCAGAAACCGAAAAGCCGGTTCGCGAAATGACCGTTTCTATGGCGGTCATGGAGTTGGACTTGACGGAATCTCAAACAATCGTGTTTAGGAACGCCGCTCACGGAGGCTTGTCCGTGGTGTACCGCCGGCCGGATGGGAATATCGGCTGGATCGATCCCGAACGTACGAAGTCGCTCGATGGGAACGGCATAAACGGAGTTGGCGTCTAGGCGCTGTCTCCCGCCGTCCTCAGAGCCGGACAACGTCGGTCGGGCTTTGTTCGAGTTTGGGCGTCACGAGATTATGCAAATAGGCGACATCCTGGACCGCGCGGCGATCGCGGCGCGTGCGAGCGCGCCGAGCAAGCGTCAGGCCCTGGCCGTGGTGGCGGAGATCGCCGCCCGGCACTTCGGGCTGGACGCGGGCGTCGTGGTGGACGCGCTCATCGAGCGTGAGAACGCAGGCTCGACCGGCGTCGGCCATGGCGTGGCCGTGCCGCATGCGCGGCTGGAGGGCCTGACTCAGATGCGCGGCGTGTTCGTGCGCCTGGACCAGCCGGTCGCTTTCGAGTCGGTGGACGAGCAGCCCGTGGATCTGATCTTCGCGCTGTTCGCGCCGCCGAACGCCAGCTCCGAGCATCTGCGGGCCCTGGCCCGGGTGTCGCGGATGCTGCGTCAGGGCGACCTGCGCGAGCATCTGCGCCAGGCGAGGACGCCTGACGCCATTCATGCTCTGCTGGTTCAGGAGCGGCCGTCCGCGGCGGCCTGATAGGGCCGCTGGCCGGGCCCTCCAGGCCCGACCAGCATTCTTCCTATTCGACTAGTGCACCGACACCGGCGCCAGTTCGTGGGCCAGCGCCGCGGCGACGGCCGAGTCCTTATCGGTCAGCACCGCCAGGCGTTCGCCGTCGGCGCGGTGGACCGCGTACAGAATCTGATCGGGATCGAGCTGAAACCCCTGGATCTGTGCAGCGGGCGTGCTCGCCATGATCTCGGCGGCCTTGATCGGACGGACGTAAACGAGGTCCGGGGCGCCGAGAGCGGCGAAAGCTTCAGTCGTAAGATTGGGCGTCATCATGACCACCTCCGTAAAACTCAACGCGTCGAACGGCCGCCGGTTCAGACGGCCGTCTTGATCGGGATCCGCTGGACGAGGCGTTCCGGTTCCGGGCGGATCAGGTCGATGTGCAGCAGTCCATGGGCCAGGGTGGCCCCTTCGACCTTCATGCCGTCCGCCAGGACGAACGTGCGGATGAAGCCCCGCGCCGCGATGCCGCGGTGCAGATAGGCCTCCTCCGAGCCGCCTTCACGCTTGCCGGCGACCACCAGTTGGCGGTCGTCCTCGACCGTCACCTGCAGCTGGTCGGGGGTGAACCCGGCCACGGCCAGGGTGATCCGCAGGGCGCCCTCGCCGCGGTCTTCCACGTTGTAGGGCGGATAGCTCTCGGCGGCGGCCTTGGCCGCGCGCTCGATCAGGCTGCGGGTATGATCGAAACCCAGCAGGAAAGGGCTGTCGAAAACAAGCGACCGGTTCATTCCAGAGTCCTCGGCTTAAGCGACTCCCCGGAACCTCCGCCCAAAGCTCGGCGCGGCGGTCCGGTTGGATTTCATGTGGCGATTAGGTCGCGTGATTTCAACGGCGCAGCCGGTGGGGCGGGCTGACGCGGACAAAGGCTGACACGCTGCTGACAGAATTCGGCTGCTGGCGCGTTAGCTAGGTTGCATTGTCCATGGAGCCAAGCCGATGCCCCTGATCGCCTCCTGCCACTGCGGCGCCACCAAGATCCAGGCGCCCGTCCCGACCAGCGCCACCAAATGCAACTGCACGTACTGCGCGCGCACCGGCGCGGTGTGGGCGTATTACAAGCCCGGCGAGATGCAGATGCTCTCGCAGGACGGCGAGGGGACCTACTCGGCCAGCGACGCCGGCAACCTGCATCACTTCTGCGGCCGCTGCGGGATGCAGACCTGGGGCGATTCCCCGGACTGGGCTTCGGTCTACAATGTGGACGGGACGCCGAAGCCGGGGTTCGAGGCCGGATCGTTTCCGACGGCGCGAATCCAGGCGCTGAACCTGCGGCTGGTGGACGACCTCGATTGGTCGGCGATCGCGGTGGAGAAGGTGGACGGCCGCAACAGCTGGTAAGGCGGCGGCGAGGTCGAAACCCAGAAAAGGCGAAGGCCCGCAGGGTGTCCTGCGGGCCTCCATGGTGGAGCTAAGGAGAGTCGAACTCCTGACCTCTTGAATGCCATTCAAGCGCTCTACCAACTGAGCTATAGCCCCGAGGTCTCGGGTCTCTTCAGTGGTCGCCCCCCGAAGAGGCGCGGAACCTAGTCTGAGAGTTTCGTGCGATCAACCCACCCTGAAAGAAAAATTTGAGCGGGTTGTCGCACCCCGGATTTTACCGGTCGTCGTCGTCCCCTTCGCCGGGGAGTCCTTCGATTTCGGTGTCGTCGAAATCGTCCTCGTCCTCGTCTTCCAGGAACGGCACGTCGTCGCTTTCCTCGTCCTCGAGTTCGTCCTCGGAGAATTCGGACAGCTGGTCTTCCGGCGTGGCGTCGGGCGCCTCGTCGTCATCGTCCGAAACCAGCGGGGGTTCGTTGGCGACCTCGTCGAGTTCAGGGGTCGACGCGTCGTCTTCCTCTTCGTCCTCGTCCTTGGCCTTGCCGCGGACCTGATCCTCGGCGTCCTCGTGATCGTGGTCGACGGGGGCGGCGCGGGCGCGAACCCGGCGATTGCGGACGGCTTCGTCCGGGTCGAACTCCGTGCCGCATTTAGGGCAGACGGCGGGCCGGCGGGTCAGGTCGTAGAACTTTGCCTGACAGTTGGGGCAAATTTGCTTTGCGCCCAGTTCTGGATTGGCCAAGGGGCGTTGCCTCATAGAGAGGTTGGAATTGAAGCCGGCTCCCTTGCCATGGGCAGGGAGCGCTGTCAAAAGCAAACCCCTTTTCGAAAAACAGCAAGGCCTTAAGGAGGCTTGGCAATCCCATGACGTCAGCAGGACTGACCGCGAAACGCGGCGGCCCGCTGCGGGGCCGCGTGCGCGCCCCAGGCGACAAATCGATCTCCCACAGGTCGCTCATTCTTGGCGCGTTGGCGCAGGGGACGACCGAGATCGAAGGGCTTCTCGAAGGGGACGACGTGCTCCGCACGGCCGCGGCGATGCGCAGCTTCGGCGCCAAGGTCGAGCGGCTCGGCGAAGGCCGTTGGCGCGTCGAGGGCGCAGGCGGATTTTCCGAACCCTCGGACGTGATCGACTGCGGCAACGCCGGCACCGGCGTGCGCCTGATCATGGGCGCAATGGCCGGCTTTCCGTTCGCCGCGACCTTCACGGGCGACGAGTCTCTGCGCGGCCGGCCGATGCGCCGGGTGCTGGGGCCGCTGAGCCAGATGGGCGCGAGCTTCATGGGCCGCTCGAACGGCCGCCTGCCGCTGACCTTGCAGGGCGGGGCGCTGAGGCACCTGGCCTACCGTCTGCCCGAGCCGTCGGCGCAGGTGAAGTCAGCGGTGTTGCTGGCCGGGCTGCACGCCGAGGGCGGCGCCCAGGTGATCGAGCCCGAAGCCACCCGCGACCACACCGAGCGGATGCTGCGCGCTTTCGGGGCCGTGGTCGACGTCCAGGACAAGGCCGACGGCCGCTGGATCACCCTGCCGGGCGGCCAGAAGCTGACCGGGACGCATGTGCGGGTGCCGGGCGATCCGTCCTCGGCGGCCTTCCCGCTGGTGGCCGCGCTGGTCACGCCAGGGTCGGAGGTGACGGTCGAGGGCGTGCTGCTGAACGAGCTGCGCACCGGCCTCTTCACGACCCTGCAGGAGATGGGCGGCGACCTGGTGATCTCCAACGAGCGCGAGGAGAGCGGCGAGCAGGTCGGCGACATCACCGCCCGCCATTCGGCGTTGAAGGGCGTGGCGGTGCCGCCGGAGCGGGCGCCGTCGATGATCGACGAGTATCCGATCCTGGCGGTGGCCGCGGCCTTCGCCGACGGTTCGACCTACATGCGCGGCATCGGCGAGATGCGCGTCAAGGAGAGCGACCGGATCGCGCTGATGGCGGCGGGCCTGGCGGCCTGCGGCGTCGGCGTCGAGGAGGAGCCGGAAGGCCTGATCGTGGTCGGCTCGGCCCGCGGCAATCACCCGGTCGCCGGCGGCGCGCGCGTGACCACCAAGGGCGATCACCGGATCGCCATGTCGCACTTGGTCATGGGCCTGGCGTCGGACGAGGCGGTCGCCGTCGACGAGCCCGGCATGATCGCCACCAGCTTCCCCGGCTTCGTGGAGCTGATGCGCGGCATGGGCGCGGAGATCTCGTGAAGACCCCGTTCGTCATCGCGGTCGACGGGCCGGCGGCGTCGGGCAAAGGCACGATCGCCAGCCGTCTGGCCGGCGCCTACGACATGCCGATGCTGGACTCCGGCCTGCTCTACCGGGCGGTCGGGGTGCTGCTGGCGCGGCATGGCGGCGACCTCGACGACGTCGCCGCGGCGACACAGGTCGCGCGCGAGCTGACCGCCGAGATGCTGACCGACCCGGCGTTCCGCACCCGCGACGCCGGCGAGGCCGCGAGCCGCGTAGCGGTCCACCCGCCGGTGCGCGAAGCGCTGCGCGACATGCAGCAGGACTTCGCCCGCCGGCCGGGCGGGGCGGTCATCGACGGACGAGACATCGGCACGGTCATCGCCCCCCAGGCGCCGGCCAAGCTCTATGTCACGGCCGCGCCGGAGGTCCGCGCCGAGCGGCGCTTCAAGCAGTTGCTGGCCCAGGGCGAGGCGGTCGCCTACGAGGACATCCTCGCCGACATCCTCAAGCGGGACGCCCGCGACGGCGGGCGGGCCGACAGCCCGATGCGGCCGGCCGACGACTCCGTCTTGCTGGACACCAGTGAAATGACTATAGAGCAGGCCACCGATGCGGCCCGCCGTATCGTCGAGGCGGCGCGCGCGCGCTGGGAGCTTTCCTAGAGAAAGTTGTCGGCCCGCAAATCCAACCGCGCCCTTCCCTCGCACGGCTGCGGGCAAATCACCGGCGCGGGGTCTCCCGCGTCATCGGTCGCAACCCTCAACCTGACGCCGGGACTCCGTCCGAACTCCGTTCGGCTGGGGCCATGCCCTTTCCGAAGGGAGCCGACGTCATTCAAGACGAAAGAACATCAATGGCTGACGATCTTAGCCTGAACCCCTCGCGTGACGATTTCGCCGCGCTGCTCGACGCCTCGATGGGCGGCCGTGACTTCATGGAAGGCACCGTCGTCAAGGGCGCCGTGGTCGGCATCGAAAAGGACTTCGCGATCATCGACGTCGGTCTGAAGACCGAAGGCCGCGTGTCCGTGAAGGAATTCGGCCTGGGCGAAGACGGCAAGCCGACCCTGAAGGTCGGCGACACTGTCGAAGTCTTCCTGGAACGCGTCGAAAACGCCATGGGCGAAGCGGTCATCAGCCGCGACAAGGCCCGCCGCGAAGAAGCCTGGACCCGTCTGGAAGGCGTCTACGAGAAGAACGAACCGGTCATGGGTTCGATCGTGGGCCGCGTGAAGGGCGGCTTCACCGTCGACCTGGGCGGCGCCTCGGCGTTCCTGCCGGGTTCGCAAGTCGACATCCGCCCGGTGCGCGACGTCGGCCCGCTCATGGGCAAGGAACAGCCCTTCGCCATCCTCAAGATGGACCGTCCGCGCGGCAACATCGTCGTCTCGCGTCGCGCCATCCTGGAAGAAGCCCGCGCCGAACAGCGCACGGAGCTGGTCAGCCAGCTGCAAGAGGGCGAAGTCCGCGAAGGCGTGGTCAAGAACATCACCGACTACGGTGCGTTCGTTGACCTGGGCGGCATCGACGGCCTGCTGCACGTCACCGACATGAGCTGGAAGCGCGTCAACCACCCGAGCCAAGTGCTCGCGGTCGGCGACACCGTGAAGGTCCAGATCGTGAAGATCAATCCGGACACCCAGCGCATCAGCCTCGGCATGAAGCAGCTGCAGTCCGACCCGTGGGACGGCGTCGAAGCCAAGTACCCGGTGGGCGCCAAGTTCACCGGCCGGATCACCAACATCACCGACTACGGCGCCTTCGTGGAGCTGGAGCCGGGCGTCGAAGGTCTGGTCCACGTCTCGGAAATGTCCTGGACCAAGAAGAACGTCCATCCGGGCAAGATCGTCTCGACCTCGCAAGAAGTCGACGTGGTCGTGCTGGACGTCGATCCGTCGAAGCGCCGCGTGTCGCTGGGCCTGAAGCAGGCCATGGCGAACCCGTGGGACGCCTTCGTGGCCGCTCACCCGATCGGCTCGACCGTCGAGGGCGAAGTCAAGAACGCCACCGAGTTCGGCCTGTTCATCGGCCTGGACAACGACATCGACGGCATGGTGCACCTCAGCGACCTCGACTGGTCGGTGCCGGGTGAAGAAGCGATCGCCAAGTACAACAAGGGCGACGTGGTCAAGGCCCGCGTTCTCGACGTCGACGTCGAGAAGGAACGCATCTCGCTGGGCATCAAGCAACTGGCCGGCGATCCGATGGAAGGCGACACCTACCGTCGCGGCCAGACCGTCACCGTGACCGTCACCGAGATCACCACTGGTGGTATCGAAGTGAAGTTCGGCGACGACGAAGCCCCGATGACCGCCTTCATCCGCAAGTCGGACCTGTCGCGCGACCGCGCCGACCAACGTCCGGAGCGCTTCGCCGTGGGTGACCGCGTCGACGCTCAAGTGACCCAGATCGACAAGGCCGCTCGCCGCGTGTCGCTGTCGATCAAGGCGCTGGAAATGGCCGACGAGAAGGAAGCCATCGAGCAGTTCGGGTCTTCGGACTCGGGCGCTTCGCTGGGCGACATCCTCGGCGCGGCCCTTCGCGAGAAGGCCGGCAAGGAATAAGCCTCATAGCCGCATAGCGGTTTGAAGCTGGCGGCGGATCGGGAAACCGATCCGCCGTTTTCTTTTCTGAGGTTGGGGAGCGGGAAACCGGTCCGCCGTTTTCTTTTGCGGGCAGGCCGGTATCGTGCGCGGGCCGGAGCCTGTCGGGCTCGTATCGCCTGGAGGCCCGTGCTTGTTGTTCCGTCTCGCCCTGGCGGCGTCTGTCGCCATGCCGCTCGCCGCCGCTTCGACCGTAGTGCTCGCCGCCGATCGGCCGAGCTTCGGGCCGCCGGCCGCGTGGGTCGCGGTGGCCGAGATACCGCAAGCCCCGCCCGAAGACGGCGCGGCGGCGGTGCAGGTGGTGCTGGACGACAACCAGACGCGGTTCTCGCCGGACGGCGACGCCTACTACAATCGACGCATCTATCGGGTGACGCGCCCCGAGGGGCTGGCCGGCTTCCAGTCGCGCAACGTGACCTGGGATCCCTCCGTGGAGCAGGTGGCCTGGCACAGCCTGCGGATCGTCCGCGACGGCAAGACCGTCGACCTGCTCAAGGGCGGCAAGGACCTGTTGGTGTTGCGCCGCGAGACCAACCTGGAGCGGGCGATGCTGGACGGGCGCATGACCGCCAGCCGCCAGATCGAGGGGCTGCAGGTCGGCGACCTGGTCGACATGGCCTGGACGACCACCCGCCGCGACCCGATCGTCGAAGGCCGCTCCTATGACTACGAGCGCATGCAGTTTCCGGGCGCAGCCGGGCGTTATCGCGTGAGGGTCTCATGGCCGCAGGAGCGCGCGGTGCGCTGGCGTGGGACCGAAGGTTTCGGCGAACCGACCCTGGCCAACAAGGACGGCTGGACGATCCTCGAGAGCGACCTGGCTTTGGCCACCGCGCCGAAGCCGCCGCTCGGCGCGCCGCTGCGGTTCCAGCGGCTGGGCGATCTGGAGGTCTCCAGCTACGGCGCCTGGGCCGACGTCTCGAAGATCATGCACCCGCACTTCGCCAAGGCCGCGACCTTGGGCCCGGGCTCGGAGGTGAATGCCCAGGCCGCCGCCATCGCGGCCGCGCAGAAGTCTCCCAAGGACCGCGCCTTCGCGGCGCTCAAGCTGGTCGAGGACCAGACCCGCTATCTGTTCCTCGGCATGGGCGAGGGCGGCTATGTCCCGGCCTCGGCGGAGGAGACCTGGCAGCGGCGGTTCGGCGACTGCAAAGGCAAGACCGTGCTGCTGCTGGCGCTGCTGAAGGAGTTGGGGATCGAGGCCGAGCCGGCGCTGGTGTCGCTGGGCGGCGGGGACGGGATGGACGAGCGGCTGCCCTCGCTGTCGGCCTTCAATCACGTGCTGGTACGCGCCAGGATCGATGGCAAGACCTACTGGCTGGACGGCACGCGCACCGGCAACCGCGGTGGAATCGACGTTCTGCCGGCCCCTGGTTGGCGCTGGGCGTTGCCGCTGCGCGCGGACGGCGCGACCCTCGAGCGCGTCGCCGAGGCGCCGCCGGCCCTGCCGCAGATCGTCTCTGTGATTCACCTCGACGCCTCCAAGGGGTTGTCGGAAGCCGCGCCGGCGCGGGTCGAACTGCGCATGCACGGCGACGCGGCGGCGGGATTCCGGCAGGTCGCGGCGCGGGCGCCCAAGGACGACCTGGAGCGCACCTTCCGGCAGGCGTTCTCCTCGACCTACAGCTGGATCGAGCTGGACAGCGTCACGTGGGACAGCCGGCCTGACGACAACAGCTTCTCGCTGGTGATGACCGGCAAGGCCGAGGTCGACTGGCGCGAGAACCCCGACCTCGGGGTGCGTGAGTTCAAGCTGCCCGGCGCCGGGGGCGGCGTGGCCGCCTATCCGCGGCGCGAGCCCGGCCCCAACCGCGATGCGCCCTATGCGGTCGCCTATCCGACCTTCCGCGAGTCGGTGACCGAGGTCGTGCTGCCGGACGGCGGACGCGGCTTTACGATCCGCGGTCCGAACGGCGATCAGTCCATCGGCGGCTACGAGGTGAAGCAGTCTTCGGCGATCGCCGGGCAGGTGGCGCGGTTCTCGACCCAGGTCCGTTCGCTGACGCCCGAGATTCCGGCTGGCGAAATCGAGACGGCGAATCGCGGACTGCGGGCCCTCGCCGCCCAGGAATACTTCGTGCGGGCGCCCAAATGACGTCGCGTGACACTTACCATGCGTCACCTGACGGTTGAAAAACCGGCGAACGGGCGTGGTGCAAGGGGCGTGAACCTTCTTTGCGCCTTGAACATCCAATCGGACTCGACCATGGTCCCGCTCGCTTCCAGCGATTTCTTGCGAGGCGCGCCGTCTGGCGAAGTTGTTGCTCCTAGTTGAAAGCCTATGAGCCGTCTCCCCACGGCTCGGGGACCCGGAAATAGGCATGATCAAGTCGGAACTTATCGCCCGCTTGTCGGAGGAAAACCCGCACCTGACCCAACGCGACGTCGAGCGCGTGGTCGGGGTGATCCTCGAGCGGATGATCCAAGCTTTGGAATCGGACGGCCGCGTCGAGCTGCGCGGCTTCGGAGCGCTTTCCGTCCGTTCGCGCGACGCCCGCGCCGGCCGCAACCCGCGCACCGGCGAGTCGGTCGACGTCCGCGCCAAGCATGTGCCGTTCTTCAAGAGCGGCAAGGAACTGCGCGAGCGGCTCAACGCCGACTGATCGCCTCACAGAGGTTTGCAGTTGACCGTAAGGAAGGGCTCAGTCGATCCTGGCCTTTCTTTTCGACGACCAACGGTGATCCATGGGCATCTTCTCTGAATTCCGCGAGTTCATCGCGCGCGGCAATGTCATCGACCTTGCGGTCGGCGTGATCATCGGCGCGTCGTTCAACAAGATCGTCGAAAGCCTGGTCACCCAGGTGGTCATGCCGCCCATCGGCCTGCTGACCGGCGGGCTCGACTTCTCGAAGCTGCAATGGGTGCTCAAGCCGGACGATCCGGCCACCGCCGCCAGCGAACTGGTGGCGATCCAGTACGGCGCCTTCATCAACACCCTGATCCAGTTCCTGATCGTGGCCTGGGTGATCTTCCTGCTGGTCAAGGGCGTGAACAGCCTGCGCCGCAAGCAGGAGGAAGCGCCGGCCGCGCCGAGCGCGAGCGAGGCGCTGCTGACCGAAATCCGCGACCTTCTGAAGACCAAGTCCTGATCCGGCTTGGCTTGGCGCGCCGGCGGGTCTAACTGCGGCCCATGACCGTGCGCGCCAAGATCTGCGGACTTTCGACGCCTGAGACCGTGCGCGCGGCCGCCGACGGCGGCGCCAGCCACATCGGTCTCAACTTCTTTCCCAAGAGCCCACGCTATGTCGAGCTCGAGCCGGCCGAGATCCTCGCCCGGCCGGCGCGGGCCCGCGGGGTGAAGATCGTGGCGGTGACGGTCGACCCTGACGACGCCATGCTCGACCGGCTGATGGCGATCCTGAAGCCCGACCTGATCCAGCTGCACGGTAAGGAGACCCCGGCCCGCGCGCATCAGGTCGCCGAACGCACCGGCGTGGGGATCGTCAAGGCGCTGTCGATCTCGGACGCTTCGGACGTCAGCGCCGCCACCGCGTTCGAGCCGGTGGTCGAGCACCTGATGTTCGACGCCAAGCCGCCGAAGGACTCCGAACTGCCGGGCGGCACCGGCGCGCGCTTCGACTGGACGATCATGGCCGGGCGGCGCTTCCAGCGACCCTGGCTGCTGGCCGGCGGGCTCGATCCGTGGAACGTGAGCGAGGCGATCAGGCTGTCGGGCGCGCCGCTTGTGGACGTTTCTTCTGGCGTGGAACGCGGTCCCGGACTAAAGGACCCGGCTCTGATCTCGGCGTTTCTGGACGCCGTCCGCCGCGCTTGAAGTTGCAGATTCCTGTGAACGCCCCAGCGAAACCGAACGACTACACCGCCTATCCGGACGCGTCCGGCCGCTTCGGCGACTACGGCGGACGCTATGTCCCCGAGACGCTGATGCCGCTGGTCCACGACCTGGACGCGGCCTACACGGCGGCCAAGAACGATCCGGCCTTCCAGGCCGAGCTGCGCAGCTTCCTGACCCACTATGTCGGCCGGCCGAGCCCGCTCTACTTCGCGGAGCGGCTGACGAAGCACTACGGCGGCGCGAAGATCTATCTGAAGCGCGAAGAGCTGAACCACACCGGCTCGCACAAGATCAACAACTGCATGGGCCAGATCCTGCTGGCCATGCGGATGGGCAAGACCCGGATCATCGCCGAGACCGGCGCCGGCCAGCACGGCGTGGCCACGGCGACCGTCTGCGCCCGCTTCGGCCTGCCCTGCGTGGTCTATATGGGCGCGGTCGACGTCGAGCGACAGAAGCCGAACGTCTTCCGGATGAACCTCCTGGGCGCCCAGGTCGAGGCGGTCACCGCCGGTTCGGCGACTTTGAAGGACGCCATGAACGAGGCCCTGCGCGACTGGGTCACCAACGTTCACGACACCTATTATCTGATCGGCACGGCGGCGGGCATGCACCCGTACCCGGCCATGGTCCGCGACTTCCAGGCCGTGATCGGCAATGAGGTGAAGCAGCAGATCCTGGAACTGGAAGGCCGCTTGCCCGACGCGGTGGTCGCTTGCGTCGGCGGCGGGTCGAACGCCATCGGCCTGTTCCATCCGTTCCTGAACGACGAAGGCGTGCAGCTTATCGGCGTCGAAGCGGCGGGCGAGGGCATGGACACCGGCCGTCACGCGGCGGCGATCAACGGCGGCCGTCCCGGCGTCCTGCACGGCAACATGACCTATCTGCTGCAGGATGACGAAGGCCAGATCACCGAGGCGCACTCGATCTCGGCCGGCCTCGACTATCCTGGCATCGGGCCGGAGCACTCGTGGCTGCACGACGTCGGCCGGGCCAAGTACCTGACCTGCACCGACCAGGAGGCGCTGGACGCCTTCAAGCTGCTGGCCGAGCTGGAAGGCATCCTGCCGGCGATCGAGTCTTCGCACGCCCTGGCCCGACTGCCGGACGTGGTGAAGGACGTCGGCAAGGACGGCATCGTGGTGCTGAACCTGTCCGGGCGCGGCGACAAGGACGTGCAGACCGTCGCCGACCACCTGGGCCGCCAGATTTGACCGCGTCGATGGATCGGCTGAAGTTCGCCCTGCAGATCGTCGCCGCCGTGGCGCTGCTGCTGGGCGCCGCCTGGGCGACCGGCGTCGTCAAGGTGAACGTCGAACGCGATCCGACCCCCACGGTGCACAGGGCGTCCCAATGACCAAAGCTCGTATCGAGGCCCGCTTCGCCCAGCTGAAGGCGGAGAACCGGGCGGCGTTCGTCGCCTATGTGATGGCCGGCGATCCCGACTATGCGACCGGCCTGGAGATCTTGCAGGGTCTGCCCGCGGCGGGCGCGGACCTGATCGAGGTGGGTTACCCGTTCTCCGATCCGATGGCCGAAGGCCCGCCGATCCAGCGCGCCGCCCAGCGAGCGCTGGCCAAAGGCCAGACCCTCAAGAAGACCCTGGCGATGGTCGCCGAGTTCCGGAAGACCGACCAGACGACGCCGATCATCATGATGGGCTACGCCAATCCGCTGGTGCATCACGGCTATGCGGCGTTCGCGCGCGACGCCGCGGCGGCCGGGGTCGACGGCTTGATCTGCGTCGACATCCCGCCGGAAGAGGCCGATCCGCTGGCCGACGCCCTGGACGCAAGCGAGCTGTCGCTGATCCGGCTGGCGACGCCGACCAGCGACGACAAGCGGCTGCCGGTGGTGATCCGTCGGACCTCGGGCTTCGTCTATTATGTCTCGGTCGCCGGGGTGACCGGCGTGAAAGAAGCGGACGCCGCCGCCGTGGCCCCGAACGTCGAGCGCATCCGCGCCGCGTCGGGCCTGCCGGTGGCGGTCGGATTTGGAATCAAGACGCCCGAGCGCGCCGCCGAGATCGCCCGCGTGGCGGACGCGGCGGTGGTCGGTTCGGCGCTTGTCGAAGAGGTCGCAACAGGCTTGGCAATGAACGAATCTGTGACCGCCCGGGTTCTTTCCAAAGTAGAATCCTTGGCTAAGGCTGTGCGCTCCGCGCGAGTCGAAAGCCTCACGGTGTAGAACCCCATGGCGATGGCTGAACAGCGAAACGACAAACCGGGCAAAGGCCCGCAAGCGCCCCGCGAACGTCGCGGCTGGCTGTCCCGGATTGCGCCCGGCGTGCGCAATCTGGTCGCCAAGCGCGAGACCCCGGAAAACCTCTGGGTCAAGTGCCCGGACACCGGCGAGATGATCTATCGCTCGGATCTGGAGACGGCCCTGTGGGTCACTCCGTCCGGCCACCACATGCGGATCGGCGCCGAGCAGCGCCTGCGCTACACCTTCGACGACGGCCAGTACGAGAAGCTGGAAGCGCCGAAGGGCGTGGTCGACGATCCGCTGAAGTTCCCCGACACCAAGCCCTACATGGAACGCCTGAAGGCGGCCCGGAAGGCGAGCGGCGCGCAGGACGCGATGAGCTCGGGCTACGGGACCATCGAGGGCGTGCCCTGCGTCGTCTCGGTGCAGGACTTCAGCTTCATGGGCGGTTCGCTCAGCGTCGGCGTCGGCGAGGCCTTCATCAAGGCCGCGCAGGAAGCCGTGAAGCGCGGCGTGCCCTACGTGATCTTCACCGCCGCCGGCGGCGCGCGCATGCAGGAGGGCACGCTGGCCCTGATGCAGATGGCCCGCACCACCCTGGCGCTGAACGAGGTGAAGGCCGCCGGCCTGCCCTACATCGTGGTGCTGACCGACCCGACCACGGGCGGGGTCTCGGCCTCGTACGCGATGCTCGGCGACATCCACCTGGCCGAACCGAACGCCATGGTCGCCTTCGCCGGCCGCCGGGTGATCGAGCAGACCATCCGCGAGACGCTGCCGCCGGGTTTCCAGCGCGCCGAGTTCCTGGTCGAACGCGGCCAGATCGACCGGGTGGTGACCCGCGCCGAGATGCGGCCGGTGCTGGGCTCGCTGCTCAAGACCCTGATGATGGGACGCGACCGTTCGAAAGCCGCCTAGGCCTTGCCATTGCGCCCCCTTTGGGGGAGCTGTCAGCGAAGCTGACTGAGGGGGACTTTGACTTCGAGCGTTGCGGCGGCTGCGGCCCCCTTCACCACTTCGTGGTCCCCCTCCCCCAGTGGGGGAGGAACTAGACATGTATGATCCCATCCGTGCTTCGGACGAGGCGATCCTGCGGCTGCGGGCGCACCATCCCTCGCTGATCGACCTGACGACCGGCCGCGTCGAGCGGCTGCTGGCCGCGCTGGGCCATCCCGAGCGCCAGCTGCCGCCGGTGATCCATGTCGCGGGCACCAACGGCAAGGGCTCGACGGTGTCGTACCTGCGGGCGATCGCCGAGGCGGCGGGCCTGAAGGTCCATGTCATCACCTCGCCGCACCTGGTGCGGTTCGCCGAACGGATCCGGGTGGCGGGCGAGCTGATCAGCGACGCGCGGATGAGCGAGCTGATCGACAAGCTCGAGGCGGCCAACGCCGGCGAGCCGATCAGCTTCTTCGAGATCACCACGGTGCTGGCGATCCGGGCCTTCGCCGAGACGCCGGCCGATCTCTGCATCGTCGAGGTGGGCCTGGGCGGCCGGTTCGACGCCACCAACATCTTCGACGCCCCCGCCGTCAGCGTGATCACGCCGGTCGACTACGACCACCTGGAGATGCTGGGGCCGGAGCTTTCCAAGATCGCCTGGGAGAAGGCCGGGATCATCAAGCAGGGCCGCCCCGTCGTGGTCGCCCGGCAGATGGAGGAGGGCGAGGCCGTCATCCTCGACGAGGCCGAGAAGCTCGCCGCGCCGGTCACCCTGATGGGCCGCGACTTCGATGCCTGGGAAGAGCGCGGCCGGCTGCTGGTGCAGATGCCCGACCAGCTCTACGACCTGCCGGCGCCCAGCCTGTTCGGCGGCTATCAGTTCGCCAACGCCGGCCTGGCCGTGGCTGCGGCCTTGGCGCTGGACGATCCGCGCATCGACGAGGCGGCGCTGGCCAAGGGAGTCTCCAGCGCCGTCTGGCCGGCGCGCTTCCAGCGGCTGACCGAGGGGCCGATGGCGCGGCTGGCGGCCGAGCGCGGCTCTGACCTGTGGCTGGACGGCGGGCACAATCCGCACGCGGGCCGCGCCCTGGCCGAGGCGGCCGGGCGGCTGACAGCGCGCGATCCGCGGCCGCTGGTGCTGGTCGCCGCGATGTTCGCCCGCAAGGACGCCCTGGGCTTCTTCCAGCCGTTCGCCGACCTCAAGCCGACCGTGTTCGCCACCACCTTCGATTCGCCCAATGCGGCGCCGGCCGACGAACTGGCCGCCGCCGCCGCCCAGGCCGGCCTGGCCGTGGATGAGGTCGCCGACGTCGAGGCGGGCGTCCGCCGCGCCCTGGCCATGCCGGGGCCTGCGCCGCACATCCTGATCTGCGGCGGGCTGCACTTCGCCGGCGAGGTGCTGGCCATGAGCCCCGAGACCTGGCCGACATGATCCCGTGGCTTCACCTCGGAACCGCGGTCGTGCCGGGCGATGGCGGCGAACTGCGGCTGATGCAGCGCGGGACCGAGTTCTCGATCATGTCGGGCGCCATCGAATTGATGAGCAGCCGGCTCAGCGGCTCGGAAAAGGCGCTGGCCACCCTGGCCTGCGATCGCCTCAAGGACCGTCCCCGGCCGCACTTCCTGATCGGCGGCTTCGGCATGGGCTTCACCCTGCGCGCGGCCCTGGAGAACCTGGGCCCGTCGGCACAGGTGACGGTCGGCGAACTGGTGCCCGAGATCATCGACTGGGCGCGTGGGCCGATGGCCGACCTGTCGGGCGAGTGCCTGAAGGACCCGCGCCTGACGATCGCGCTTGGGGATGTGGGCGACCTGATCCGCGCGGGCCGAGAGAGCTACGACGCCATTCTGCTGGACGTCGACAACGGTCCGGAAGGCCTGAGCCGGGCGGAGAACGACAGGCTCTACAACGATGGTGGTCTGGCCGCGGCGCGCCGCGCTCTGCGGCCGGGCGGGATCCTGGCCGTCTGGTCGTCGGCCCGCGACGAGCGCTTCACCAAGCGCCTGCGCAAGGCGGGCTACGATGTCGAGGAAGTCGGGGTGCGCGCCACGGGCGGCAAGCGCGGCGCGCGGCACGTCATCTGGATGGCGACCGCGCCCGCGAAAGGCTGACGCAGCCGGACCCGCGGGGCCCGGCTGCGCAGAGGCAGTCAGATGCCGGCTTCGTTAAGCCACTCGACGATCTTCTGCTTGGGCATGGCGCCGACCTTCATCGACGCCATCTGGCCGCCCTTGAACAGCATCATCGTCGGGATGCCGCGCACGCCGTAGCGCGACGGAGTCGTCGGGCTGTCTTCGATATTCAGCTTGGCCACGGTGACCTGCTCGCCGAGTTCGGCGGCGATCTGCTCCAGGGCCGGAGCGATTTGCTTGCAGGGGCCGCACCACTCGGCCCAAAAGTCCACCAGCACAGGCTTGGAGGCCTGCAGAACGTCCTTGTCGAAGGATTCGTCGGTGACCGTCACGGTGCTCATGAAAAGCTCCTTATAGCCCAGCCTGAAAAACGCGTGGCTGCGGCTCTCGATCCGCCGATGTAGGCGGGCATGGCCCTGGTATCAACCTTCACGATGGAGGTCGGCAAGGGTCTGACGCCACAGGTTTTCTGGAACCGCCATCAGCTTCGGGCCATCGGTCCAGACCAGGGCCGCCTCGATGCACCGGCCTTCGAAGATGTCCTCCAGCACCGCGGCGTAGATCGCCATCTGCCGCAGATAGGCGCGGTCGGCGTCCTCGATGCGGTCGGGCGAGGGGCGGTTGGTCTTGAAATCCGCCACCAGGACACGGTCTTGCAGCACCACCAGCCGGTCGATGCGCCCGGAAATGGCCAGGCCCGGCGGCAGGCCGCGGGCGGTCCCGGCGACCGAGACCTCGGCCCGGCTGCCGGGCCCGAACACCTCGGCGAAGCGGGCGTCGGTGAGCACGCCTAGGGCTGCGGCGGTCATCTCGGCGCGCTGCGCGTCGGTCAGATCACGTTCGCGCGAGAGGATGCGGCCGGCGGCGGCTTCGCGCTCCGCGGGCGGCAGATCGGGCAGGATCTGCAGCAGCCGGTGAATCAGGTCGCCGCGCCGGAAGCGCCCCAGACCCTCGGTGCGGATCAGCGGCGAGGTGGCGGGCGTGGCCACGTCCTCGCCGAGCTGCGAGGGCGAGGCGTAGCGGGCGAAGGCCTCGGCGGGCGGGGCGATCTGGGCCCACGCCGGCAGCGGCGCGACAACTTCGCTGTGCGCCTGGGCGCGGCCGAGCGGGACCGGATCGGGGCCGAAGCGCACGAACTCCCGGCCGCCGCCGACGATGGTGCGCTTGTCGCCGCCGACGTCGGCGTGGTCGAAGGCGGCGACCGCCGCTCCCCACCAGCCCTTGATGTTCTCTTCCTTGGCGGTGGCCGACACCCGGCCGCAGAGCACGAGGCGATCGCGGGCGCGGGTCAGGGCGACATAGAGCAGGCGCGCGGCCTCCTCCTCGTCCTTGCGGGCGCGCCATTCGCGGGCTTCGAGCGAGGCGGCGCAGTCGGTCCCCTTCGACGCGCTCCAGAGGAAACCGCCCTGCGGCGTGCGCATCAGCGGCGAGCCGCGGGCGGTGCGACCCAGCGTCGTCTCCGGCAGGAAGACGATCGGCGCCTCCAGGCCCTTGGCGCCGTGCGCGGTCATCACCCGCACCTCGTCGCGGCCGGCTTCCATCTCGCGCTTGACGGTGATGTCGAGGCTGGCGAGCGCGGCGGCCAGGCTCTCAAGGTCCTCGACCCCGCGGCCCTCGGCGGCCAGCACCTGGGCTAGGAATTCGTCGAGCGCGTCCTCGGCCTCGGCGCCCAGCCGTTCCATCAGCCGTCGACGCATCGAGCGGCCGCCCTCGTCGCGCAGGGCCAGCAGCCGCGAATAGAACTCGAATGGGCGGGCGGCGCGGTTGGCGACCAGCCATTCAACGAGGTCGGCGGCCGCGGCCCACTGGGGCGTCTCCTCCCGCCGACGGCGCAGCAGGGCGGCGAGGTTCTCCCGCCCCCGCCCATGGGCCAGAGCGTAGAGGCTGTCGTCCGAGAGATCGCAGAACGGGCTGCGCAGCAGGGACGCCAGGGTCAGCTCGTCGGCGGGGAACTGGGCGAAACGGGCCAGGGCCAGCAGGTCGTCGAAGACGATGTGCTCGCTGAGCGCCAGCCGGTCGGCGCCGGCCACCGGGATCTTGCGATGCTTGAGCGCGCGCAGGATCTCCTCGAACAGCGCCTTGCGGCGGCGGACCAGGATCAGCACGTCGCCGGCGGTGGCCGGGCGCGGCTGGCGGCTGTCCTTGTCGAGCACGGCGTCGCCGCGTTCGATCAGGGCGGCGATCTCGGCGGCGATCTTCTCGGCCAGGCGCTTGTTGGCGCTGGCCTGACCTTCTTCGTCGAGCGGCGCGTCCCAGGCGTCGCGGACATCGCCCTTCTCCTCGCGCTCCAACGGCCAGAGATCGACGCAGCCGGCGTCGGAGCGCACCGCCTGGTGGACGATAGCCTCGGCCTCGACGCGGGGTAGGATGGCGGCGGCGAGCTCGGGCGGGGAGAAGGCGGCGTCGACGAAGCGCAGCACCTGCGGCGTGGAGCGCCAGGAGGTCAGCAGGTCGACGCGCTCGAAGCGGAAGCCGGCGCCGGTGGCGCGCTCGCGGTGGAACTCGAACTCCTGGATCAGCAGCTCGGGCCGCGCGCCCTGGAAGGAGTAGATCGACTGCTTCTCGTCGCCGACCACGAACATGTTGCGGTCGAGCAGGCGTTCGGTGGGCTGGCCGGCGCCGGAGAAGAACTCTTCGGTGAGGGCGCGGACGATTTCCCACTGCTCGGGAGCGGTGTCCTGGGCTTCGTCAACGAGGACATGATCAACCCCTCCGTCGAGCTTGTAGAGCACCCAGGCGGCCATGGGCCGCGAGGCGACGAGATCGCGTGTTTTTTCAATAAGATCGGTGAAGTCCAGCGCGCCGGAGGCGGTCTTCTCGATGGCGTAGGCGGCGAGGTAGGCGCTGGCCAGGATCAGCGCGCCGTGGGTGTCGTGCGCCACCCGCGCGGCGCGGCGGCGTTCGCGGGCGATCTCCAGGCGGTCCTGCTCGGCCAGCAGGAAGAAGCGCAGGTCTTCGCGGACCTTGAGGCCGGCGGTCTTGGCGACCCAGGCGACCGGCGTGCTCTCGCCCTTCTCGGTGAAGAGCGCGGCCAGGGCCTCGTCCAAACCCGCGCCGGGGGCGAGGGCGGCGGCCAGCTTGGCGGAGTTGGTGATGTCGGCCTTGCCGCCCTGGGCCAGCACCTCGACGCAGTCACGCCAGACCGAGCGGTTCATCTCGGCCAGCGCCTGGGCTTCGACCTCGTCGGGATCGGTCGGGGCGTCGAAGTCGCAGACCTGCCAGACGTGCTCGACCACGCCCTGAAGGCCGCCATGGCGGTCGAAATAGGCGCCGAGCGCGCCGCGCTGGCTCTCGAAGGTGGCGAACATGCCCTGGAAGCTCTGGAAGTCGAGGGCGACCGAGAAGCGGGCATAGGCCTGGGCGACCGCGCCCTCGCCGCGCAGGGCGTGACGGGCGACGGCCTTGCGGGCGGCGTCGGCGACCGCGGCGCTGGCGCTGTCGTCCATGACCCGGAAGCCGGGCGAGACGCCGGCCTCCAGCGGGAAGCGGCGCAGCAGCTTTTCGCAGAAGGCGTGGATGGTCTGGATCTTCAGCCCGCCCGGCGTCTCCAGGGCGCTGGCGAACAGGGCGCGGGCCTTCGACAGGCTGCGCGCGTCGTAGGCGTCCGGGGCGCGACCCTCGAGCTTGGCCAGCTCGGCGCGCAGGCTGTCGTCGTCATAGACCGACCAGCCGCCCAGCAGGTGATAGAGCCGGCGCTGCATCTCGGCGGCGGCGGCCTTGGTGTAGGTCACGCAGAGGATGGTCTCGGGCTTGGCCCCAGCCAGCAGCAGGCGGGCCACCCGGTCGATCAGGGTCTTGGTCTTGCCCGAGCCGGCGTTGGCGGTGACGAAGGCCGAGATGGCGGGGTCGGCGGCCAGGCGCTGCGGGTCCCCGGCGGTGATGATCGCGTTCACTCGCCGTCCTCCTCGCCGCTGGTCGACCACTCGAAGACGCGGGCCAGGTGGTCGTAGTCGCTCATGTGCAGCTTCACGAACTGCGGGGCGACGCGCGAGGCGTAGGGGCGGCCGCGGTCGAACTGGTCGATCAGCTTGGCCAGGCCCTCCAGGGCGCGAGCGGCGGCGTCGGCGCTCTCCTCGCCGGCGGCGGCGCGGACCTCCTCGCGGCCGGCGGGCTTGCGGCCGGTGACCTCCAGATAGGTCAGCTCGCCGGGCTCGGCCCGGCCGATGTCGGGGAAGCCGCCGCCGGCCAGGATGGCGGCGGTGAGGGTGAGCTGCGGCGAGAAGCCGGTCTCCACGACCTTCTTCGACGGGGCCTTGCCGGTCTTGTAGTCGAGGATGTGGCCATAGCCGTGGGCGTCGACCTCGATGCGGTCGGCCTTGGCGGTGACGGTGAATGGGCCGGCGAGGGCCTCGATGGTGCGTTCGCCGGCCTTCTCGACGTGGATGGCGCGGCCGTCGGCGCGGCGGCGGGCTTCGAGGTCGGCGACCCAGAGCGCGGCTTCGCGGGCCAGGGCGGCCTCGCGGGCCAGGGCCTCGTGCGGCATGCCGGCCGCTTCCAGCTCGGCGACGTACATCGCTTCGAAGATCGCCGCGGCGTCGGGCGGCAGCTCGCGCGGGTAGTCGAGGGCGAACCGCTCGAAGGCGGCATGGATGGCGGTGCCGCGGGCGCGGGCCTCGACGGCCTCGTCGGGGCGGTCCAGCGGGAAGAGCTTGAGGATGTCGCGGGCCCAGACGCCGTACGGGTCGCGGGTCAGGGCTTCGATGCGGGTGACCGCCATTTTGCGGGGGCGGTCTTCGATCGGCGGCGAGGGAGCCGGGCGCTTGGCGGGCTCGTACTTCTGGGCGGCGTCGAGGGCGCGGGCCCAGTCGAGCACGTCGGGACGGCCGGGCAGCAGTACGCCGGCGCCGCGGGCCAGGGTCTCCAGCCGCCAGAGCCAGCGCGACTTGACCGCCGGGGCGCCCTCGCGGCGTTCGGAGTGCAGCAGGATCACCTCGGGCGCGCAGGCGGCCTGGGCGAAGTCGTGGGCGGCGAGACCGACACGGCGTTCGGGCGGCGGCAGGCCCAGGCGCTCGCGCATCGGCCGCGACAGGAACGGGTCGAGCGGGGCGCCCTGCGGCCAGACGCCTTCCTCCAACCCGGCCACCACCAGCCGGTCGGCGCGGGTCAGGCGCGCCTCGATGGCGCCGAGGATGCGCAGGCGCGGATGGGTCGAACCGCCGGTCCGCACGCTCTCGCCGGCCATCAGCCGCGAGAGCAGGTCGGCGAAGCCGCGGGCGGTGACGTGCGGCAGGCCCTCGGATTCGTCGATCAGCCCGGCCAGCAGCCGGCCGAGCGCCTCGCCGCCGTGGTCGGCCCAGAGGTCGCCGCTGTCGCCGAGCGGATCGGCGGCCAGGGCTTCGAGCGTTTCGGTCAGCCGCCGCGCGGCGTCGGCCGGCGCCTGGTCGGGCGTGTCGATCAGCAGGCGGGCGAGGCCGGCCTGCAGCGTGCGGGCCAGGGCCAGCGCAATCTCGGACTTGCCGAGCCGGGCCTCCAGGGCCGGCCAGGTCGTACAGCGCGGGCCGCGAAGCCCCTCCCGCTCCAGCGCCGCGCGGGCCTCGACGAGATGCTCGGGATCGAGGCCCAGGCGCACGAGCGGATGCTTGAGGATCGCCAACAGGGTGATCGGGTCGAGCGGATCGATGGCGGCCTTGGCGACCAGCCCGGCCAGCACCCCGCCGCCGTAGCCCGACAGCGACAGGCCGGCCGAGGAGTCGGCGGCGACGCCCCAGCGGGCCAGCTTGGCGGCGACGCGGCGGGCCAGGGCCTGGTCGGGGGCGACGAGGGCGGCGGTGCGGCCGGGCGTCTCCAGCGCCTCGCGCAGCAGCAGGGCGGCGGTGGTGGCGGCCTCCTCCTCGGCGCGGGCGGTGACGACGGAAAGGCCGGACAGGCCCTCGGCGATGGCGTCGACGCCGTCCTTGTCGCCCTCGCGGCGCAGGCTCTCGATCACCGACAGCCAGTCGGCGGTGCGCTCGGCCGGGCGCAGGGCCTCGTTGATCACCCGGCGGCGCCAGCGGCCGCGCGAGTCGAGGGTGAAGGAGGCCGGCCACTCCATGACGTCGCGGCGCTCGACCCCGGCGCGGTGCAGCAGGCGGCGCATGGCGCCTTGGGGATGCTGTTCGCCGACCTCGATCCAGGCGCTCTCGGCCAGGCTGTCGTCGAGGCCGGGCAGAACCACGGCGCCCTGCGGCGCGGCGGCGACCACGGCCAGCAGGTCGGCGGTGGCCGGCGCGGTGCCGGTCGAGCCGGCGGCGATCAGCACGCCCTGAGGCGGCCGGTCGGTCCAGGCCTGGGCCAGCTTGCGCAGTAGGGCGACGCGCCGCTGGGAGACGTCGACGAGGCCGAGTTCGGCCAGGCGCGCGGGCCAGGCGACCTGGGCCATCTCCAGGAATTCGCGGCTGATGCGCCAGTGCTCGGCCAGGTCGGCGCCGACCAGCTCGGCCAAGCCGTCGCCGCTGACCTCCTCGATCTGCAGGCTGTCCAGGAACGAGCCGAGCGCGTCGGCCAGCTCCAGGGCGGCGGAGGCGTCGAGCTCGCGGCCGAGCTGCTTCTCGTGGGTCTTGACCAGGCGGGTCAGCTCGAAGCGGCGGCGCAGCGAGCCGATGGCGGCGGGCAGTTCGACGGCCAGGTCGCCCGGCTCGAACGGCGGCTCGCCCTCGTCGAGGTCGCCCAGCGGGCGGATCTGCGGCGGCAGCACGGCCTGGCCGCCGGCCGCGGCGATGAAGGCGTCGGCCAGGGCCCGCGCGCCGCGCCGGGTCGGGGTCAGGATGATCGCCTGCGAGAGCGCGTCCGGGCCGAGCGGGGTCAGGGCGTCATAGAGCCCGGCGGCCAGGTCCTGCACGAACGGCCGGTGGGCGGGGATGTTGAACCAGCGCGGGCCAGGGCGGGTGAAGAGGTTCATGGGGAGTTCTTCTCCTCCCCTGCGAAGCGGGGGAGGGGGACCGCCCGAAGGGAGGTGGAGGGGGCGAGCGGCCGGCGTCGTGTTTGCGGCCGCCCCCTCCACCGGCTGCGCCGGTCCCCCTCCCCTATCAGGATGGGGGAGGAATAGAGCCGGCAGTCCCCCTCAGTCAGCCATGCGGCTGACAGCTCCCCCAGGGGGGGAGCATCTCGGTGTGCGCGCGTCACCGCAGCTTCGCCTCGGTCGCCTCCCGGGCGGCGGGGTCTCCGACGTGCATCCAGAAGCCGTCCATCACCGCGCCATGGAGCCGGCCCAGTTCGGAGAGGCGCCACCAGATCGGGACGATCGAGAAGGCGCCGTCCGGCTCGCCGTCGAGGATCTGCGGCTTGAGGATCTGGAAGCCGACATTGGCGTAGGGCGTCGGCGGCTCGGGCTTGGCTGAGTGGGTCAGGCGGCCGGCCTCGTCCATGAAGAAGCCCTGCGGTCCCTCGAAGCCGATGCCATGGCCGCGGCGGACCAGCAGCAGGCAGAGGTCCATGGCCTCCGGATCCCAGGTCGCCTTGAGGGTTTCCAGGGCCGGGGTCTCGCCCTCGATCCAGAGCGAATCGATGTTGGCGATCAGGATCGGGTCGTCGCCCAGCAGATGGCGGGCGTGCTTGATGCCGCCGCCGGAGTCGAGCAGGGCGTCGCGCTCGTCGGAGATCACGATCTCTATGTCGCGGCGGCCGGCGAGATGGGCTTCCATCTGGTCGGCGAAGTGATGGACGTTGACCACCGCCCGCTCGATCCCGGCCGCCACCAGGCGGTCGAGGACGTGGTCGATCAGCGGCTTGCCGGCGACGGTGACCAGGGCCTTGGGGCGATCATCGGTCAGCGGCCGCATGCGGGTGCCGAGACCCGCGGCCAGGACCATGGCGGTCTTGATCTGGCTCATCGGCGGGCCTGCGCTGGGACGTGGCGGTCGAACCAGGCCTGGAGGCCGGCCATCGACTGGTCGGTCAGGTTGCGTTCGAGGTAGCGCCAGGTGCGGGGCATGAAGGCCTCGTACTGGCTGCGGCCCAGCAGGGCCTGGCGGGCGAAGACGCGGCCGAGAATGCGGGCGGCGTTGGAGGCGGCCAGGGCGCGGTAGTCGTGGATGAAGGCCTCGCGGTCGAGCGCCGGGCGCGCGGCGAGGAAGCGGTCCAGCATGGCGGCTTCCAGCTCGGGCGAGACGTCGCGGCGGGCGTCCTGCAGCAGGTGGGTCAGGTCCCAGGCCGGGTGGGCGCGCAGGGCGTCCTGGAAGTCGAGCAGGCCGACGCGGGCCGCGCCGCTCCGCTGCGGCAGCCAGAGCAGGTTCTGGGCGTGGTAGTCGCGGTGGGTGAAGACGTTGGCGCCGGCCGCGCCGCGGGCGAACACCGGGGCCCAGAGGGCGTCCCACTCGGCGACCGCCTCGGCCGAGAAGGCCGCGATCTTCGCAAACTGCGGCCACCATTCGAGGAAGGTGTCGGTTCCGACCTTGAGCGCCAGGGCGTCGTAGGTCAGCAGCGGCCAATCGGCCCCGTCGGCGACGAGGACGTCAGGCGGCGTGGTTTCCTGCAGCTGGATCTGGACGTCGACGGCGGCTTCGTAGAGCGGGGTTTCGGGCTGGCCGTCGGCGATCAGGGTGGCGAACAGGCCATCGCCCAGGTCTTCCAGCACGGCCAGGCCGGCCTCGACGTCATGGGCGAGGATCTGCGGGGCCGACAGGCCGTGATCGCGCAGCCAGGCGGCGGTGGTGACGAAGGCGGCGACCGAGCCGGCGGCCAGGCGCGCGGCGGCGTTGTAGCCCATGGCCAGGCGCTCGGCCTCGCTGGCGCCGCGCGGGCAGACGGCGCTTTCGGCGGCCGGCGGCTGGTCCATGAAGATCACGGTCGAGCCGTCGGCGCGGTGTAGGCGCTCATAGGCGCGCGTCGAGGCGTCGCCGGCCAGCAGCTCGCGGCGGGCGTCAGCCAGACCCGCGGCCCTCAGGAACTCGGCCTTGCGGCCGTCACGGTCGGAATTCAAGTCCACGTCCTTCCCAGGCGCCCGCGGGAATCAGCCGCGCGCGCCGCGCCTCCCCGCCGTCCGGCGACTCATCGACGACGATCTCTACATCAAGTCGGTCGGGGGGGAGATGGCCCTCCAGGCGCTCGGGCCACTCGATCACCGCCGCGCCGTCCTCGAGCGCTTCGTCCAGGCCGATTTCATACGCCTCGTCGGCCGAGGTGAGACGGTAGAGATCGAAGTGAGCGACCTTCAGTCGCGCGCCTTCGTAGAACTGCACGATGGTGAAGGTCGGGCTCGGGACGTCCTCGGTCGGTGTGGTCAGGGTGCGGACCAGGGCGCGGGCCAGGGTCGATTTGCCGGCCCCCAGTGGACCGGTCAGGCAGATCGCCTCGCCGGGCTTCAGCTCGGCGGCGATGGCCGCGCCGAGCCGCCCGGTCGCGGCCTCGTCGTCGAGACGGAAGTCGCCTTCGGCCGGGGTGATCATGCGAACGGCCTTTCGGGATGCTGCGGCAGGGTGCGGACATAGGCCTTCAGGGCCTCGGTCGCGGCGACCGCGTCAGGATCGAGCGCCTCGGGCGCCACCGGCGGGGCGAGGATCAGCGAGAATTCCTGCCCACGCTTGTTCAGCAGCTCGTGGAACAGGGTGATGTCGCGCAGCTCGTTGGAGAAGCGGTTGAAGAAGTGGAACAGGGTCGAGGACGGGCCGTCGAGGTGCATAGGGATCACCGGCGCCTGGTACTTGCGGGCCAGCGAGATGGCGCTGGGCATCCATTCCGGATCGCTGAGCACGCCGCCGGGGCCGCGACGGGCCAGGCGCCCGGCCGGGAAAATCATCAGCGCGCGCTCGGCCTCCATCGCCTCGCGGGTCAGCTGCAGGGTCAGGCGGGTGCGCTCGCGCGTGCGCTTTTCCTCGACCCACTCGACCGGGATCAGCACCTCGTCGAAGTGCGGCGCGACGCGATGGGCGTCGGAGTTGGCGTAGAAGCAGATGTCCGGGCGCAGGCCCTTGAGCGCGTCGTACACCGCGACGCCGTCGGCGATGCCGGTCGGGTGGTTGCAGATGAAGATCGCCCGGCCCCTGGGCGGGACGTGCTCCAGGCCGCGGGCCTGAACCTTCACGCTGAGCAGGTCGGAGACGTAGTCGAGCGCGGCGCGGCCGGGCATCGGCGCGATGGCGTCGGCCATGGCCCGGGCCTTGCCGTAGTCGAGGATCCTGTAGAGCGCCGGCCGGAGCAGCGGCCACAGCGGGCCCCCCGACAGCCGCGGCGCCCGTTCGGCGATCAGGGTGTCGACGATATGGTCGTGATAGGCGCTGCGCGCGGGCAGGGCGGTCGCGGTGGGCGAAAGGCTCGTCATCGGACGCGCAGAATGCGACGGCCCGCCGCACCGGAGCAAGCGGAGGGCGAAAAACACCGACCTGCTCACGTTGGGTGACGTCTACCCAGGCCCGTTCGGAGGGCATACAACGCCGGTATGCGTGACATCCAACACTTCATCTCCGGTGCGGCTCAGCCTGGCGTGTCCGGGCGGTTCGGCGAGGTTTTCGACCCCAACACCGGCGAGGTGCAGGCAAAAGTCGCCCTGGCGACCGCCGCCGAGCTCGACGCCGCGGTGCAGGCCGCGCTGAAGGCGCAGCCGGCCTGGGCGGCGACCAATCCGCAGCGCCGCGCGCGGGTGATGTTCGAGTTCAAGCGCCTGGTCGAGGCGCGGATGGACGAGATGGCCGGCCTGCTGTCGTCCGAGCACGGCAAGGTGATCGCCGACTCCAAGGGCGACATCCAGCGGGGGCTGGAGGTGATCGAGTTCGCCTGCGGCATCCCGCATGTGCTGAAGGGCGAGTACACCGAGGGCGCGGGGCCCGGCATCGACGTCTATTCGATGCGCCAGCCGCTGGGCGTAGCGGCGGGGATCACTCCGTTCAACTTCCCGGCCATGATCCCGATGTGGATGTTCGGGATCGCCGTCGCGGTGGGCAACACCTTCATCCTCAAGCCGTCGGAGAAGGACCCGAGCGTGCCGGTGCGGCTGGCCGAGCTGTTCATGGAGGCCGGGGCCAACCTGGGCATGGACCTGGCCGGGGTGTTGAACGTGGTGCACGGCGACAAGGTCGCGGTCGACGCGATCCTGACCCACCCGGCGATCGCCGCGGTCAGCTTCGTCGGCTCGTCGGACATCGCCTCCTACGTCTATTCGACCGGCACCGCGCACGGGAAGCGCGTGCAGGCGATGGGCGGCGCCAAGAACCACGGCATCGTCATGCCCGACGCCGACCTCGATCAGACGGTCAAGGACCTGGTCGGCGCGGCCTATGGCTCGGCCGGCGAGCGCTGCATGGCGCTGCCGGTGGTGGTCCCGGTCGGAGCCAAGACCGCCGATGCGATCCGCGAGCGGGTGCTGGCCGAGCTGGAGACGCTGAAGGTCGGGGTCTCGAGCGACGCGGCGGCCCAGTACGGGCCGGTGGTCAGCGCCGCGCACCGCCAGAAGATCTCCGACTACATCCAGATCGGGGTCGACGAGGGCGCCGAGCTGGTGGTCGACGGCCGTGGGTTCGCGCTGCAGGGCTTCGAGAAGGGCTTCTTCATCGGGCCGAGCCTGTTCGACCAGGTCAAGCCGACCATGAAGACCTATCAGGAGGAGATCTTCGGCCCGGTGCTGCAGATCGTCCGCGCCGAGAGCTTCGAGGAGGCGCTGGCCCTGCCCAGCGCGCACCAGTACGGCAACGGGGTGGCGATCTTCACCCGCAACGGCCGCGCCGCGCGCGAGTTCGCGGCCCGGGTCAACGTCGGGATGGTTGGGATCAACGTGCCGATCCCGGT
Source organism: Phenylobacterium sp. LjRoot97 (assembly GCF_964254345.1). Classification (NCBI taxonomy): domain Bacteria; kingdom Pseudomonadati; phylum Pseudomonadota; class Alphaproteobacteria; order Caulobacterales; family Caulobacteraceae; genus Phenylobacterium; species Phenylobacterium sp. LjRoot97. Next base: position 4,191,156 of record NZ_CAXUTH020000001.1, on the reverse strand, counting down.
GCCGGTCGCCTATCACACCTTCGGCGGCTGGAAGCGCAGCGCGTTCGGCGACGTGAACCAGCACGGCGTCGAGGGCGTGAAGTTCTACACCAAGATCAAGACGATCACCGCCCGCTGGCCCGAGGGCATGACCGAGGACAGCGCCTTCGTCATTCCCACCATGCGGTGATGGAACTACTCTGCCGCGAGTGTGCGGTGGAGGTTCGATGAAGCGGTTCCAGCTGTGGGCGATCCTCGTCCTGGTCCTCGCCCTGGCGGGGGCCGGCGGCTTTGCGTGGTGGAACTACGACCTGCGCTGGCGGCCGCACACGATCACCAAGCATCAGGACGAGATCGCCAGGATCCTCGAGACCTCGGGCTGGGTGTCGCCGGGCAAGACCGGGCCGAAGCTCTACATGGTGTCGTTCCGCACCTGCCCCGACTGCGTGCGCTTCAAGGCCGAGGAGTTTCCGCTGCTGCAGGCGGCGGGCGTCGACACCCGGGTGATCGAGATCGCGCGGCGCGACGTCAACGGCGTGGCCAAGTCGACGCCGGCCGAGCGGGCGACGATCGCCGAGCTGTGGCTGAACCGCTCGTGGCCGCTGATGGAGCAGTGGGAGGACGTGCCCGCCGAGGCGTGGACCGCTCAGGGCATCGCGCCGGCCGACGGCGACATGGCGCGCACGGCGGTGGTCGAGGCCGGCCGCAAGCTGGTCGACGACCTGACCCCGCTGCTGCGGGCGAACGGCGTCAAGTTCGCCTATCCGACCCTGGTCTGGTGGACCAAGGACGGCAAGATGCGGGCCTGCGCCTGCGAGCGGCGCGAGACCTACCGCTTCGTGCGCAAGGAACTGGGCCTGGCCAGCTAGCTGGCGTAGGGGCGGCCGCTGACGATCTGCTTGCTGCGCACGCGGGTCTTCATGCCGTGCTCGCGGTCGGCGGGATGGCCGTCGGCGCGCCGTCCGAAGCTCTGGCGGCTGGCCTCTTCCTCCAGCTCGTCGGCGCTGTCGAGCTCGAGCTGCGGATCGGTCTCGCCGTCGATGACGGGGTCGGGCGTGGCGTCGCGGGTCTTTCCGGCCATGGCAGGCTCCTCATCTTGGGTGCGACTAGATCAACCGCTCAGGGGCCGGGCCGTTCCGTGCTTGAGGCGCGGGCTGCGACGGGCTAGGCGAAAGCCATGCCCTCGAAGCTGCAAGCCGCCTACGACGCCCGCCTGGCGCAGGGCGATATCCGTCCCGACGCGGCCCAGGCCGCCGCGCTGGCGGCGCTCGTGCGTCTGGAAGGCGACCTGGCGCGGGCCGAGCCGAGCGGCTTCGCCTCGTTCTTCAAGAAGGCCGAGAGCCAAAAGGGCGTCTACCTGATCGGGCCGGTGGGGCGCGGCAAGTCCATGCTGATGGACCTGTTCTTCGCCAACGCGCCGGTCGAGAAGAAGCGGCGCGTCCACTTCCACGTCTTCATGGGCGAGATCCACCGGCTGATCGACGCCTGGCGCAAGGGCGACCCGGCCGCGCGCAAGGCGAAGTTCGGCCAGCACAAGGGCGATGATCCGATCCCGCCGGTCGCCGACGTCGTGGCCGGCCAGGCGCGGCTGCTGTGCTTCGACGAGTTCCAGGTCACCGACATCGCCGACGCGATGATCCTGGGCCGGCTGTTCGAGGCGCTGTTCGCGCGCGGCGTGACCCTGGTGGCGACCTCCAACCGGCTGCCCGACCAGCTCTACAAGGACGGCATCAACCGCCAGCTGTTCCTGCCGTTCATCGAGCTCCTGAAGAGCAAGGTCGCGGTGGTCAGCGTCGCCGGGCCGCACGACTACCGGCTGGACCGCCTGCGCGCGGCGGGCACCTGGTTCAGCCCCAACGATCCCGACAACGCCCGCAGCTTCGACGCCTTGTGGAAGGACGTGCTGGGCGGCGAGGTTGAGGTCGGTGAGACGCTGGAGGTGCTGGGCCGCAAGGTGCACCTGCCGCACGCCCAGGGCGGCATGGTGCGGGCGACCTTCGCCAGCCTGTGCTCGGTGGCGCTGGGGCCGAACGACTACATCGCCATCGCCGACCGCTTCCACACCCTGTTCCTCGAAGACGTGCCGCAGCTGACGCCGAACCGGCGCGAGGAGGCGCGGCGGTTCGTGATCCTGATCGACGCGCTCTACGAGGCGCACGCCAAGCTGATCGTGTTGGCGCAGAGCGAGCCGACCAAGCTCTATCCCGAGGGCGACGGGGCGTTCGAGTTCGAGCGCACGGCTTCGCGGCTGCAGGAAATGCGTTCGGCCGACTGGCTGGCCGAGGACGCCGGCTAGCCGGACTTCAGGCTCTCGACGAGGTCGCGGGCGTAGGGGGCCAGGCCTTCCAGGCTGCGTACGCAGATGGTCAGCTCGCGCTGGGCCCAGTCGTCGGTCAGGTCGACGATGCCGAGCGACATGGTGCGCGCCGCGCGGCGGGCGGTGGTCTCCGGCACGATGCCGACGCCGACGCCGCATTCGACCAGCCGGCAGACCGCATCGAAGCTGCGCAGCTGCACGCGCAGCCGCAGAGGGCGCCCCTCTCGCGCCGCCTTGGCCGACAGGAACCGCTGCAGCGAGGAGGCGCGGTCGAGTCCGACCAGGTCGCAGCCGAGCACGTCGGCGAAGGTCATCGATTTGCGCTGGGCCAGCGGATGGATGGCGCTGGTCACCACCACGAAACGGTCCGAGCGGAACGGGAAGGTCTCCAGGCTGCCCATGTCGACGGTGCCGGCGACGATGCCGATGTCGCCGACGCCCTCGGCCACCAGCCCGACGATCTCGTCGGAGAGCCGCTCTTCGAGATTGATGCTGACGTGCGGGTGCTCGGCCAGGAAGCGGCTGAGCGCCTCGGGGATGAACTCGGTCAGGGCGTTGGTGTTGGCCAGCAGCCGCACCTCGCCGGACAGGCCGCCGGCATAGGCGCCGAGGTCTTCGCGCAGCCGCGCGGTCTGCCCGAGGATGGTGCGGGCGTGCTTGATCAGGGTGCGGCCGGCCGGCGTCGGGGTGACCCCTTGTCGCGACCGCTCGAGCAGCGGCGCGCCGAGCGCGTCCTCCATGTTGCGGATGCGGGTCGAGGCGGCGGCCAGCGCCAGGGCGCAACGTTCGGCCCCGCGGGTGATAGATCCGGCGTCCGCCACCTCGCAGAACAGCCTCAGATCGACCAGGTCAAACCGCATCCTTCGTCTCCCGCGAAGGATGCATACGGGAAAGACGCATTGCATCAAAAGAAAAAGCTCGGAAACTTCGGCTTTGGCGAAGGGGAGGTCGCTGCTCTGTAGAGAGCGGGACTGCGCCTTCGTTGACACTCGAAGGCTGCGGCTTAAAAGCGGAGCCGCCTCTTCCTATTCAGGAAATACGACCCGTCATGTCCGACGCACCTCGCCCACGCCCGCTCTCACCGCACCTGATGACCGGGGGCCTCGGCTCGCCGCTGCTCTGGCGCTGGCACATCACCATGGCGACCTCGATCTTCCATCGGGTGAGCATCTTCGGGCTGTACCTGTCGGCCCTGCTGCTGGCGGGCTGGCTGCTGGCCCTGGCCGGCGGGCCGCAGAGCTATGACGCCTACACCGGCGCGCTCAGCTCGCCGCTCGGGCTGCTGGTGCTGTTCGGCCTGTCCTTCACGCTGTTCTACAACCTGGCCTACAACGTGCGTCAGGCCTTCTGGGATATGGGCAAGGGCTTCAAGATTGCGGAAGCCAACGCCGGCTCGATCGCGATCATCGCCTTCGCCGTCGCGACCACCCTGGCCTTCTGGGCCGTCCTCTTCATCCTGGGAGTGCTGTGATGAACACGGGTCCGACCCTTCGCACCCCCCGTTCGCGCGCCCTGGGCCTCGGCTCGGCGCACCACGGCGTGGGCCATTTCATCGTCGAACACGTCAGCGCCGTGATGCTGGTGCCGCTCGGTCTCTGGGGCGCCTGGGTGGCGATCCAGCTCGCCGGTCAGGGCTATGACGCGGCCGCCTACTGGATCTCCAAGCCGGTCAACGCCGTGCTGCTGGCGGTGCTGCTGGTCTGCACCCTGGTGCACGTCAAGAACGCCATGCAGGTGGTCATCGAAGACTACATCGGCCGCTTCGTCACCAAGGCGGCCCTGCTGCTGCTCAATTATTCTATCTGCGTCCTCGCCGGCGCCCTGGGCGTCTTCGCGATCCTCAAGGCCGCCTTCTCCGGAGCCTTCTGATGGCCGAGTATAATTTCATCGACCACAAGTTCGACGTCGTCGTCGTCGGCGCCGGCGGCTCGGGCCTGCGCGCCGCGCTCGGCTGCGCCCAAGCTGGTCTGAAGACCGCCTGCATCACCAAGGTGTTCCCGACCCGCTCGCACACCGTGGCGGCGCAGGGCGGCATCTCGGCCAGCCTCGGCAACATGGGCCAGGACGACTGGCGCTGGCACATGTACGACACCGTCAAGGGGTCGGACTGGCTGGGCGACCAGGACGCCATCGAATACCTCTGCCGCAACGCGCCGGCCGCGGTCTATGAGCTGGAGCACTGGGGCGTGCCGTTCTCGCGCACGGCCGAGGGCAAGATCTACCAGCGCGCCTTCGGCGGCATGACCAAGAACTTCGGCGAGGCCCCGATCCAGCGCACCTGCGCGGCGGCCGACCGCACCGGCCACGCCATGCTGCACACGATGTACGGCCAGAGCCTGGCCCACGACACCGAGTTCTTCATCGAGTACTTCGCCCTCGACCTGATCATGGACGAAGGCGTCTGCCGCGGCGTGACCGCGTGGAAGCTCGACGACGGCACCCTGCACCGCTTCCAGGCCCAGCAGGTGATCCTGGCCACCGGCGGCTACGGCCGCGCCTACTTCTCGGCCACCAGCGCCCACACCTGCACCGGCGACGGCGGCGGGATGGCCCTGCGCGCCGGCCTGCCGCTGCAGGACATGGAGTTCGTGCAGTTCCACCCGACCGGCATCTACGGCGCCGGCTGCCTGATCACCGAGGGCGCCCGCGGCGAAGGCGGCTACCTGACCAACTCCGAAGGCGAGCGCTTCATGGAGCGCTATGCGCCGTCCGTGAAGGACCTGGCGCCGCGCGACATGGTCAGCCGCGCCATGACCATCGAGATCCGTGAAGGCCGCGGCGTGGGTCCGAAGAAGGACCACATCTTCCTGCACCTCGATCACCTGGATCCGAAGATGCTGGCCGAACGCCTGCCGGGCATCTCGGAAAGCGCCAAGATCTTCGCCGGCGTCGACGTGACCAAGGAGCCGATCCCGGTTCTGCCGACCGTGCACTACAATATGGGCGGCATCCCCACGAACTTCTTCTCGGAAGTCGTGACCCGCGAGGGCGACAACCCCGACAAGGTGGTTCCGGGCCTGATGGCCGTGGGCGAAGCGGCCTGCGTGTCCGTGCACGGCGCCAACCGCCTGGGCTCCAACTCGCTGATTGACCTGGTGGTGTTCGGCCGCTCGGCCGCGCTGCGCTGCGCCGACACGATCAAGGCCGGGGCGACCCAGCCGGAGCTGAAGGCCTCGATGACCGACGGCCACCTGGCCCGCTTCGACAAGTTCCGTAACGCCAACGGCGGCACCTCGACGGCGCATCTGCGCCTGGAGATGCAGCAGGCGATGCAGGAAGACGCCGCGGTGTTCCGCACCACCGAGGCGCTGTCCTCGGGCGTCAAGCGCCTGGAAGCCGTGCACGCCAAGCGCCCGGACCTGAAGGTCACCGACCGCGGCCTGATCTGGAACACCGACCTGCTTGAGACCCTCGAGCTGGACAACCTGATCGGCCAGGCGACCGTCACCGTGGTCGGCGCGCACAACCGCACCGAAAGCCGCGGCGCCCATGCGCACGAGGACTATCCGGACCGCAACGACCAGGACTGGATGAAGCACACCCTGACCTGGTTTGACGACGTCACCGGCAAGGTGCGCATCGATGACCGGCCGGTGCACAGCTACACCATGACCAACGACATCGCCTACATCCCGCCGAAGGCGCGGGTTTACTAGGCCCTGTCGATGATCGCCCTCCACACTCTGCTCAACGCGTCCGCCGTCAAGGAAAGCGTCTGATGGTTCAGCTCGCCCTGCCCAAGAACTCCCGCGTCCAGAAGGGCCGGCACCATCCGGCCCCGGCCGGCGCCAAGAACGTCAAGACGTTCCGGATCTATCGCTACGACCCGGAAGGCAACGAGAACCCGCGTTGGGACACCTATGACGTCGACGTCGACGCCTGCGGTCCGATGGTCCTCGACGTTCTGATCCACATCAAGAACGAGATCGACCCGACGCTGGCGTTCCGCCGCTCGTGCCGCGAAGGCGTGTGCGGTTCCTGCGCGATGAACATCGGCGGCCGCAACACCCTGGCCTGCACCCATGGCCACGACGAGACGCACGGGTCCTCGTGCCAGATCAGCCCGCTGCCGCACATGCCGGTGGTCAAGGACCTGATCCCGGACCTGACGATGTTCTATGCGCAGTACGCCTCGATCGAGCCGTGGCTGCACACCGAGACGCCGGAGCCGCAGAAGGAATGGCGCCAGACGCCGGAGGACCGTGAGAAGCTCGACGGCCTCTACGAATGCATCCTCTGCGCCTGCTGCTCGACCTCGTGCCCGAGCTACTGGTGGAACGGCGACAAGTATCTCGGCCCGGCCGCGCTGCTGCACGCCTACCGCTGGCTGATCGACAGCCGCGACGAGGCCACCGGCGAGCGCCTGGACGAGCTGGAAGACCCCTTCAAGCTCTACCGCTGCCACACGATCATGAACTGCGCCCAGGTCTGCCCGAAGGGTTTGAACCCCGCCAAGGCGATCGGCGAGATCAAGAAGATGCTGGTGGATCGCGTCGTCTGACGCTTCTCTAGGAAAGGGCGAACGATCCGAACTGTGTTTGGAAAGTTGACGCCGTCGTCACTTTTCTGCATGGGGCTTATATGAGCCAGTCGGACGCGCATGTTGTGATCCTGGGAGCGGGCCACGCCGGTGGCACCGCCGCCGCGTTGCTTCGCCAATATGGGCACGCGGGCCCTATCACCATGGTCGGCGACGAGCCGATTCCGCCCTATCAGCGCCCGCCGTTGAGCAAGGCCTGGCTGAAGGGCGAGGCCGACGCCGATTCCCTGGCGCTCAAGCCGCTCGAGTTCTACGCCGAGCAGAACATCGACTTCCGGCCGAACCTGCAGGCCGTGAAGCTGGCCCGCTCCGACAAGGTCGTGACCCTGTCGGACGGGTCGACGGTTCCCTACGACATCCTGATCATCGCCACCGGCATGCGGGCCATCCGCCTGCCGATCGAGGGCGTCGATCTGGCCGGGGTCCTGACCTTGCGCACGGCGGCCGACGCCGAGGCCATCAAGGCCGCGCTCGGCCCGGGCAAGCGCCTGGCCATCGTCGGCGGCGGTTATATCGGGCTCGAGGTCGCCGCTTCGGCCCGCGCCCTCGGCGCCGAGGCGGTGGTCATCGAGCGCGAGGCCCGCATCCTGGCGCGCAGCGCCTGCGAGCCGCTGTCCAACTTCTTCCACGGCTATCACCTGGCGCGCGGCGTGCAGTTCCTGCTCGGGGCCAGCGTCGCCGGCTTCGTCGGCGAGAACGGCAAGGTCGCCGGCGTGCGGCTGGCCGACGGCCGTGTCGAGCCCTGCGACCTCGTGCTGCTGGGCGTCGGGGCCATCCCGAACGACGAGCTCGCGCGTGACGCCGGCCTGGAGTGCGCCCGCGGCATCGTCGTCGATCTGGAGGCCCGCACGGCCGATCCCAGCGTGTTCGCGATCGGCGACGTCACCCACCGCCCGATGCCGCACTACGGCCGCATGTTCGGTCCCGAGAGCGTGCCCAGCGCCCTGGAGCAGGCCAAGCAGGCCGCCAGCGCCATCACCGGCCGCGCGGCGCCGTCGCCCGAAGTGCCGTGGAACTGGTCCGACCAGTATGACCTGAAGCTGCAGATCGCCGGCCTGCCGTTCGACGCCGACCGCGTGCTGCTGCGCGGCGACCCGGCGAGCGGCAAGTTCGCAGTGTTCCACCTGAAGGGAGATCAGGTGCAGTCCGTGGAGGCGATCAACTCGCCCCCGGAATTCATGATGGGCAAGCAACTCATTGCCAACCGCAAGCCGGTGAACATTGATAAGCTTGCCGATCCAACGGTTTCCATGAAAGAGGTCGCCGCTTAACAGGCGACGAAGGGGAGTAAATGGCCAAGATCACCTACATCGAGCATGACGGCACCGAACACGTCGTCGACGTGAAGAATGGCCTGACGGTCATGGAAGGCGCGGTGAAGAACAACATCCCGGGCATCGACGCCGACTGCGGCGGCGCCTGCGCCTGCGCCACCTGCCACGTCTATGTGGACGAAGCCTGGCAGGACAAGACCGGCTCCACCTCGGCCATGGAAGACTCGATGCTCGACTTCGCCGAGAACGTCGAGCCGAACAGCCGCCTGTCCTGCCAGATCAAGGTCAGCGACGCGCTCGACGGCCTGGTCGTGCGGATGCCGGAAAGCCAGCACTAAGCGCCTACAAAAAGGCGAGCGCGACGGACGCCGACACCGGCGTCCCGCGCCACGCTTCCCCTTCGGGAAGCGATTATGAAACGAGACGAGCGCGACGGACGCCTTCGGCTGTCGCGCTCGGGCGTGCTATAGCCCGGTCCGGATGCGCGGGGGCGCGCCGGACCGGAGGCACTTCCCAGGTGGATGCAGATTTGAACGCGCCTGATCTTTCGTTCGATCGGGTCGATCCCGTCTATCGCGGCTTCATCGACGACTATCTGCGCCTCCACGACCTGGACCCGGCAAGGCTCTGCAAGCCGCTGCCCGGCCAGGACGAGATGTTCTTCAACGCCATCCTGCCCAACTACGAGTTCGACGCCTCGATCTCGGCGTTCAAGTTCGTCGAGTCGACGATCCGGCTGGGCGAAGCCTATCGCCAGCTGGTCGAAGGCGTGTTCGGCGGCTTCGACAAGGTCGGGCCGGTGCTCGATTTCGCGTCCGGCTGGGGGCGGCTGACCCGCTACCTGGAGCAGCGGCTGCCGACGAGCCAGATCAGCGTCGCCGACATCTACCACCAGGCCATCGACTGGCAGGTTGCGACCTTCGGGGTTGCAGGAATCCACTCGGAAAAGGACCCGGCGCGGCTGACCTACGCTGGAAAGCACGACGTCGTGCTGGCCGGCTCGATGTTCTCGCACCTGCCTGAGGGCCTGTTCCACGCCTGGCTGGCCAAGCTCTACAGCCTGGTCTCGGCCCGCGGCGTGCTGGCGTTCAGCGTGCATGACGAGGCGATCATGCCGGCCGGCGAGACGATGGACGCCGGCGGCATCCACTTCATGCGGTTCTCGGAGAGCGGCTCGCTGGAGCTCGACATCTACGGCATGTCGTACGTGACCGAGGCCTTCGTCGGCCGGGCGATCGCGCGGCTGGGGCCGGGCCTGTCGTGGCGCCGGTTCCCCAAGGGGCTCTACGAGAACCAGGACCTCTACGTCGTCGGCGCGCCGGGCGTCGATCTGTCGGGCCTGACGCTCGGCTCGGTCCCGATGGGCGGCTTCGAGACGGTCGCGACGCTGTCGACCGGCGAGGTCGAGTATGCGGGGTGGGCGATCGAGCGCACGCCGGGCGCGGCGATCGAGGCGGTCGCGGTGTTCGTCGACGGCCAGGAGGTGCAAGTCGCTCTCCCGGCCGGCGAGCGCGGCGACGTGCAGAAGCATTTCCCCGGCTCGGCCAACCCCCCGGTCGGCTGGCGGTTCCGGCTGGCGGCCCCGGCCGGGGCGAGCGTGCGAGCCGAGCTGCGCAGCAGCAGCGGCCTCAAGGGGCACTGCTATGCCCAGGCGCCGCAGCCGGCGCGCTTCACCTATTCCGGATGGTCGCGTCGCGGGCTGCGCGCATAAAAAACGCCGCGCCAGGCGGGACCTGGCGCGGCGCTCTGCTTCCTGGGGTCGATCTAGATCAGGCGACCTGACGCAGCCCGTCGAGTTCGGCGATGATGGTGGCCATGGCGCTCGAGGGCCGGACGTCGTCCTGGCCGTAGGAGCCGTCCTCGATGATCGCCGCCAGGCGGTCACGGGCGCGGCTCACGCGGCTCTTGATGGTGCCAATGGCGCAGCCGCAGATCTCGGAGACTTCCTCGTAGGAGAGGCCGCCGGCGCCGATCAGGATCAGCGCTTCACGCTGGTCTTCGGGCAGGCACGCCAGCGCGCGGCGCACTTCGTCGAGCTCCAGGCTGGCCATAGGATTGGATGCGGCCTCCAAGGTGCGCTCGGCGACTTCCGGGTCCAGCTGGCTGGAGCGCCACGAGCGGCGCTTGTCCGAGTAGAACTGGTTGCGCAGGATCATGAAGGTCCAGGCCTTCATGTTGGTGCCGGGTTCGTAGCTGGCCCGGTTGTTCCAGGCCTTGAGGAGAGCATCTTGCGCCAGGTCGTCGGCGGCGGTCGCGTCGCGGCAGAGCGAGCGGGCGAAGGCGCGCATCTGCGGGATCAAAGCCGTGAGCTCAGTCTTGAACTCGTGGTCCGCTTGAGCCTGTTCGGTCATTAGGTCACCTCCGTTCACTAGGGACCTTAGACGCCCCTTGAGGCGTAAACGCGGCGGGTTCCAAAAGGCTCCGCTTGGCGTCACCATTGCCGATCACAAAACCTTGTAAGGCAAGGGGTGAAGCTGCACCGCAACCAGCGCCGCAATATGGCGCGAATGCGACGAAACGCGCCTCTAGAAGCTCAGTTCCGGATGACCGGCCGCGCCCTGGGCCGCCTCGGGCAGATGGCAGGTGAAGGTCGCGCCGGCGCCCGGTTCGCTTTCCAGGGCCACCCAGCCGCCGTGCAGCTCGACCAGCGCCTTGACGAGCGCCAGGCCGAGGCCCGGGCCGCCGCGCTCGCGGCCGATGAAGCGGTCGAAGATGTGCGCCTGGACGTGGAACGGGATGCCGCGGCCGGTGTCGGTGACCTGCAGCTGCACTTCGCCCAGGCCGCGGCGGGCGGCGATGGTGACGATCCCGCCCGGCGGGGTCTGGCGCACCGCGTTCTCGGCCAGGTGGTCGAGGGTCTGGGCCAGGCGGCGGACGTCGCCGCGCAGCAGGCCGATGTCGTCCGGATGCTCGACTTTGATGATCACCTGGGCGGCCTCGGCCTCCTTCTCCCAGCGGGCGGCGGCCTCGCCGAGCAGGTCGGCGACGCGGACGTCCTCGAGGTCCAGCGCCATCTCGTCGGCGTCGATCTGGGCCATGTCGAGCACGTCGTCGATCGAGCGGGCCAGCTGGGTGGCGGCGGTGCGCACGGCGGCGGCGTGGCCGCGGCCGCGCTCCGACAGGTTCTCGCCCGAGCGCTCCAGCAGTTCGGAGTAGCCGATGATGGTGGTGAGCGGGGTGCGCAGCTCGTAGGAGACGTTGCCGACGAAGTCGCGCTTCAGGCGCTCGGCCTCGGCCAGGGCGGCCGAGCGGTCGGCGAGCGCGCTCTCCAGCTTGCGGGCGTCGGTGACGTCGGCGAAGGCGATCAGGGTCGCGCCGTCCGGCAGCGGACGGCTCTGGTAGACGACGATGCGCGAGTCCGAGGTCTTCACCTCGCCGGAGATGGGCGCGCGGGCCTGCGGATCGGGGTCGGCGACGCGGCCCTTGAGTTCACGCCAGAAGTTCATGTCATGCAGGCGGCGCACGCAGAGCTCGACCACGCCCTCGAAGTCATGGGCGACTTCCAGCTGGTCGCCGGTGACGTTCCAGAACAGCTCGAAGGCCTCGTTGTGCAGCCGCAGGCGGCCGTCCGCGCCGAACACCGCGACGGCGTCGTTGAGCTTGTCGAGGGTGGCCTGCTGGACCTGGATCTGGCCGTTGTACTGGGCCTTCAGGCGCAGCTCGCCGGTGATGTCCGAGAACAGCAGCACCACGCCGCCCATCGGATGCGGCTGGCGGCCGACCTTCAGCGTGCGGCCGTCGGGCAGGCTCCAGAGGTCGTCGGGGCCGGTGGCGGTGTCTTCGTAGCGGTCGAGCTCGGCGGCCTTCCACTTGGCGTAGTCGACGGTCTCGGGCAGGCGGCGGCGCTGGCGCAGGCGGTCGAGCACCTCGCCGTGGGTCGGGCGGTCGGCGAGCCAGGCCGGCTCCAGGCCCCAGAGCTCGGCGAAGGCGGTGTTGTGGAAGATCAGCCGCTTGCCCTCGCCGAAGATCGCGACGGCGTCGGCGATGTGGTTCAGCGTCTCGTCGTGGGCCTCGACGTGGCGCTTGAGGGCCTCGCGCAGCTCCTCGGTCTCGGTGACGTCGTCGGTCCAGACCCCGACCCCGCCGCCCTCGAGCGGCTGGGCGACGACCTGGAAGGCGCGGCGGCGGCCGCCCAGGCTGGTCCAGCGCAGGGCCTGGCGCTTGGAGCCGAGATTGGCCGCCTCGCTGGCCAGGCTCTCGGCGCCCTTGTCGAACGAGGCGCCGCGCTCGGCGGCTTCGTCCAGGCTGGCGGCGCCGGCGGCGGCCAGCCAGGCGGCGTTGACCCACACCGGGGCGCCGTCGGCCGCCGCGATCCAGGCGGGCGCGGCGCGGGCGGCCAGGAAGGCGGCGAAGCGCGGGGCGGTGGGCAGGCCGGCGTCCTCGCCGATCACCGCCGACAGCCGCAGCCAGGCCAGCGCCCCGGCGGCGCGGCCCTCGACGGACACGACCCCGGCCGGGCCCTGGACCTCGAAGGCGCAGGCCTCGCCGCGCTCGAACAGGGCGCGCAGGCGGCGGGCGTGATCGGGGTCGGCGCGCATCAGGGCCGAGACCACGGCCTGCGGATCGGAGCTCTGGACGGCGAGCGCCTCGGCGCAGACCGCCAGGCTCTCCTCGCCGGAGGTCAGGCGGGCCTGGCCGTCTTCGACCGACAGCAGGGCGGAATCGAAGGCCTCGACCGAGGCCTGGGCCGCTTCGGCCCCGGCTTCCAGCTCGGCGATGCGGGCGTGCAGCACGCCGAGCCTGGCGTCGTTGCGGCGGCGCTGGTCCACCAGCCAGAACATGGCGCAGAGGGCGAGCAGCACCGCGCCGGCGGCGGCCCCCAGGATCAGATCTTGCTCGCTCATCGGCGCTCCGTCGCCGCAGGTCGTCGAAGACGGCGAATCATCTCAAGCGACCATAGTTTGGTCCGCGCATTTCGGCGATGATCGGGAGGTTATGACCGCGATCCTCTATCCCGTGGCCGCCGATGCGGGCCAAGCCTTCGCCGCGCCCAAGGGACGGGCCGCGCGCGAGCGCGACGCCGCGGCGCTGGCGGGCGAGCAGGTCGCCTTCCTGACCGAACCGGTGGGGCCGGTCTACGCCACCCGCGAGGCGGCGCTGGACGCTCTTGCCGGCCGGGTCGAGGACGACCGTCCGGGCCGCGCAGCGAGCCTGCCGCCCGAGGACCGGGTGGTGCAGCTGGTCGAGCAGGTCGCGCCGAAGGCCGGCAAGCGGGCCGCCCGCGCGCCGGCCCCGGTCAAGCCGACCTTCGAGGACGGCCATCGCTGGCCGGCCCCCGCGCCGCCGCCGGCGACGGTCTGGCGGGCGATGATCTCGTACTGGCGGATCGGGGCGGCGCCGCTGCGCCACGCCGGCGACGCCCAGGCCCGGCAGGCCCGCCGCAAGGGCGGCGAGGACATGGACCGCGACACCCTGCGCGCCCTGACCCGCCAGCCGCTGTTGGCGGTGAAGCCGCAGCAGCCGCTCGATATCGGACTTTTCGAGACGCGCCTGCCCGAGGCTCCCCATATAGTCGTGCCTGATGAGTGATCCTTACGCGGGCCGTGCGCCCTCCCTCGACGACCTCGCCGCGTTGGCCGAGGTCGCCTTCGCCGCCCTGCCGGCCGATTTTCGCAAGCTGACCGGAGACGTGATCTTCCGGGTCGACGACTTCGCCAGCGACGAGGTGCTGGACGAACTGGGCATCGAGAACCCGTTCGAGCTGTCGGGGCTCTACAGCGGCGTGCACATCGGCCACCGTTCGGTGCTGGATCCCTCGCCAGGCCCGAGCCGGATCTTCCTCTATCGCCGGGCGATCCTCGACGAGTGGGCCGAGCGCGGCGACGTCACCCTGGCCGAGCTGGTCAGCCACGTGCTGGTCCACGAGATCGGCCACCACTTCGGGCTCAGCGACGACGACATCGACGCCATCGAGGACGCGGCGGAGTAGAGGCCGAAGCCCCGCTCTCTGGCGCCCGCGTCAGCTCGTCTGGTGCGGATCGGTCAGGGGCTCGGAAAGCGGACCCGGCTCATCGCGGATGGCGCGCGCAGGACTTTCCAGCCAGCGCCTGACCTTGGGCCGGTCGGGGCCGCGATGCAGCGCGATCAAGCCTTCGGCGATCTTCCGGTCGGCCTGGGTGACGCGCTGATTGTGCCGCAGATAGTCGAGCCAGGTCGGGCTCTGATAGCGTTCGATCCAGATCTCCGGTTCGCCCAGATCCCTCAGCAGGGTCCAGCCGCGGGCTCCGTCCCGACGCCGCGCGATGCGGCGCTCGGCCATGAGGCGCAGGAACGCGCCGGTGTGCTGCTCAGGAATGTCGTACTCGATCGTGATCGCCACCGGCCCGCTGCGAGGCGTGATCTGAGCGGGCAGGCTCGGCTCGGTCCAGCCGCCGGCCGGATCGAGGTTGAGGCCGTGCGTCGAGGGCAGCGGGAAGCGCAGGCCGAGCGCCGCACAGGCCAGCTGGAGGAGGCCTGCGCCGGCCAGGGCCAGGGTCAGTCCCTGGTGCTCGGCCGTGACGCCCCATAGCCAGCTCCCCAGGGCCATGCCGCCGAACGCCGCGAGCTGATAGAGGGCCAGGGCCCGGGCCACGACCCAGCGCGGCGCCGACATCTGCACCGTGACGTTCAAGGTGGAGAGGCCAAGCACCCAGGCCGCGCCGCCGAGCGCCAGTGCGGCCATGCTCAGGGCCAGCCAGCTGCTGAAGCCCAGCGCGATCGCGGCCAGCCCGAAGGCGACGCACGATCCCATGATGATGTGTTCGTTTGCGACCAGACTGCGCAGTCTGGTCGTGGCCAGGCCGCCGCCGACGGCGCCGACGCCGAACGCCCCGAGCAGCAGTCCATAGGTCTGGGGACCGCCTCCCAGGGTGTCGCGCGCCACGAGCGGCATGAGCGCCAGGACCGCGCTGCCGGCGACGCCGAAGATCAGAGCGCGCGCCATCACCAGTTTGAGGGGGCCCGACATCGCCCCGTAGCGAAGGCCCGCACCCATCGCCGACCAGAGGGTCTCGCGGGGAAGGTGCTCGACCTTCGGCTCAGGCTTCCATCTGGCCAGCACCAGCAGGATGCCGATGTAGCTGAAGGTGTTGACGAAGATCGCCGCGGCGGCGCCGGCGGCCGCCACGATGACACCGCCGATCGCCGGGCCCACGCTGCGGGCGAGGTTGAAGCCCATCGAGTTCAGCGCGATCGCGCCGGCGAGGTCGCGCCGGGGCACCATGTCGCCGACCGAGGCCTGCCAGGCCGGAGCGTTCATCGAGGCCCCGCAGCCGATCATGAACGTGAAGAAGAGCAGGCTCCACGGCGTTATCCAGCCGAGGGCGGCGCAGGCCGCCAGCCCCATCGACATGGCCAGCATGAAGCCTTGCGCGGCGAGCAGCATCTTGCGGCGATCGACGGTGTCGGCGAGCGCGCCGGCCGGAAGCGAGAGAAACATGATCGGCAGCGTGATGGCGGCCTGGACCAGCGCGACCATGCTGTCCGAACCGATGGACGTCATCAGCCATGACGCGCCCACCGACTGGATCATGCCCCCGAAGTTGGAGACCAGGCTCGCGAGCCAGATGGCGCGAAAAATGGGACTGGCGAATGGCGACAGGAGCGTAGGCGCAGGCTCGGGACGTTCATCGCTCGCTGAGGAGGAAATGTTGTCCGGTCCGAGGGGCCTGTTCATGCCAAAGCGTACTCGCTACTGGAAGCCAGCCGCCCCCTGAAGCGACCATAGGCCTGCGCGGCCCTGTCCGGCCAGCGCCTCAAGCCAGAATCGTCAATCCCAACAAGCTAGGCGTTTGGCGCGGCGCGCTCTGATCGCTGCGGCGAGCGCCCCGGCCTCAGCGCCGCCACCATGGCGCAGGCAAGAATTTTAGCCGTCGCGCCGCCCGGCGTCGTCGCGCCAGCCCTGCCGCCCCAGGGGCCGCACGTGTGAGGGCTGAGGCTTCGGTCAAGCCCCGCCGGTCCCCCCAGCTGACAGTCGCTCGCAAAGGTGACGCTGCCGTCATTTTTCTTGACGGATCGACGTTCTCGGGGGAGGCTTTTTCCAACGAGGAAACAGCGGGCGCCTTTACGCGCCTTGTCAGGAGGAAGAGCCGATGGCCGCCGACGGCAACATCACCAAGGACGTCATCTACGATGCGGTCGCCCCGGACGACTTCGAGTCGATGCTGGAGCTGGATCGCTACAACGCCCGCTCGACGGCCTTCGACAAGATCATCTCGGCGACGCACGACCACTTCTGGGATCCGCTCGACAAGAAGTACATCGACTTCGACGAGCCGTTCGACATGGAGAATGAGCCGCTCCTGCCGGAGGACATGATCATCTCGCTGTCGACCGACTACGTGTCGAACCACCTCAGCGATCCGAAGACCCGCACCCGCTTCATCAACCAGTCGACGCTGCGGTCGTTCTCGTCGATCCTGCATGGCGAGCAGGGCGCGCTGAACCTGTCGGCCAGCCTCTGCCACGTGCTGAAGGATCAGGGCGCGCAGGAATACGCCGCCAACCAGACCCGCGAAGAGGCGCGCCACGTCACCGCCTTCGCCAAGTACATCAAGGCCCGCTGGGGCCGTCCGGTCGAGTGCGGCCCGACCCTGAAGACCCTGCTGGTCGACATCATCGGCAGCCCCGAGGTCTACAAGAAGATCATCGGCATGCAGATGCTGGTCGAGGGCCTGGCCATGGGCGCCTTCGCCACCTTCTTCAACAACATCCGCGACCCGATGGGGAAGAAGCTGCTGCAGCTGGTGATGACCGACGAGGCCTTCCACCACAAGTTCGGGAAGATCTGGGCCGACCGCACCATCCCGCACCTGACCGAGGCCGAGCACGAGATCATCGAGACCTGGGCGGCGCACTGCTTCCAGACCCTGCTGTTCAACCTGGTTTCGCCCAGCCAGCAGCGCGACCTCTATGAGGAGTTCGGCCTCGATCCGGACCGGGTGATCGCCGAGATGGCCGAGATGGTCACCGACGAGACCCGCCGCGAGAACATGAAGGAGCAGACCAACATCTTCCGGGTGCTGGTGAAGACCCTGCTCAACGCCGGCATCATCACCGACCGCACCAAGGCCTTCTACGCGATGTACGTCGACATCGAGGAGCTGAAGGGCGAGGGCGACCGCATGGTCGGCGACGACATCGCTGAAGAGGGCATCAAGTACCTCCAGGAGATCAACTTCAAGGACCGCCTGGCGAGCTCGATCTCGATCGCGGCCGAATAACCAGCGACCCGCACAGTCGCGCGTGAGAGCGGCGCTCCGGCCCAGGGCTGGGGCGCCGTTTTTCGTTGAGGATCCTCCCCCGTTTGGGGGAGGTGGATCGCTGCGCAGCACCGAGACGGAGGGGGACTGCTCTCAAAGGGCGGCGTCAAAGTCCCCCTCAGTCAGCCATGCGGCTGACAGCTCCCCCAGCGGGGGAGCATCTATTGCATAGCGAGCTGAGCTGCGGCTTGGTGGCCCCATGACCGCGCTCGTCTACATCGCCGCCGCCGCCGCCGAGATCGCCGGGTGCTTTTCGTTCTGGATGTGGCTGCGCGAGGGCAAGCCGGTCTGGTGGATCGTGCCCGGGATCGCCAGCCTGATCGCGTTCGCCTGGCTGCTGACCCTGGTCGACGCCGCCGCCGCGGGCCGCGCCTATGCCGCCTATGGCGGGATCTATGTCGCCGCCTCGCTGGTCTGGCTGCTGACGGTCGAGGGGGTGCGGCCCGACCGCTGGGACCTGATCGGAGCGGCGGTGTGCATCGCCGGGGCCGGGATCATCCTGCTGGGACCGCGCGCGGCCTAGCTTATCGCCGTTCATTACAAATTTGACGGGTGCGTCATTTTCCTTTGACGCTCCGGAACATCGGTGTTGGAGTTTCGCCCAAAGGCCCGGCAAAGGGGCTCAGGGAGAGACGTCATGGCCGCTGACGGCAACATCACCAAGGACATCATCTACGACGCAGTGGCGCCGGACGACTTCGAGTCGATGCTCGACCTCGACCGCTACAACAACCGCTCGACGGCGTTCGACAAGATCATCTCGGCCACCCACGACCACTTCTGGGACCCGCTCGATCCCAAATACATCGACTTCTCGGCCCCCTGGGACATGCAGAGCCAGCCGCTGATCAGCGAGGACCTGAACGTCGCGCTGCACACCGACTATGTGAAGGCCAAGCTGAACACCCCCGAGCTGCGGGCGCAGTTCGTCAACAAGTCGCTGCTCTATTCGTTCTCCTCGATCCTGCACGGCGAGCAGGGCGCGCTTAACCTGTCGGCCAGCCTCTGCCACGTGCTGCTGGACCAGGGCGCTCAGGAGTACGCGGCCAACCAGACCCGCGAAGAGGCGCGCCACGTCACCGCCTTCGCCAAGTACATCAAGGCCCGCTGGGGCCGGCCGATCCAGTGCAGCAAGGTGCTGCAGGACCTGCTGGTCGACATCATCGGCAGCCCGGAGGTCTACAAGAAGATCATCGGCATGCAGATGCTGGTCGAGGGTCTGGCCATGGGCGCCTTCGCGACCTTCTACCAGAAGCTCAACGACCCGCTCGGCCGCCAGCTGATGCAGCTGGTGATGACCGACGAGGCCTTCCACCACAAGTTCGGGAAGATCTGGGCCGACCGCACCATTCCGAAGCTCTCGGAAGCCGAGCACAACATCGTCGAGGACTGGGCGGCGCACTGCTTCCAGATCCTGCTGTTCAACCTGGTTTCGCCCAGCGAGCAGACCGCGCTCTACGAGGAGTTCGGGCTCGACCCGGCCAAGGTGCTCGAGGAAATCCAGCTGATCGCCACCGACGAGGTGCGGCGCGAGGACATGAAGGAAAGCACCAACATCTTCCGGGTGCTGATCAAGACCCTGCTGAACGCCGGCATCATCACCGACCGGACCCGCGCCTTCTACGGCATGTATGTCGACATGGAGGAGCTGAAGGCCGAAGGCGACCGCATGGTCGGCGACGACATCGCCGAAGAAGGCATCAAGTATCTCCAGAAGATCAACTTCAAGGACCGCATCGCCGCCAACGTGACCTTGGCGGCGGAGTAGACGCGGCGCCGCGGAAGCGCCAAATTCTGCGTTGATATTGCATGGAGGCCCGCGGGTGATTCCGCGGGCCTTACCAATTCAACCGAGACCCACGTCTGCTATGCGCGCACTCGCCACCCTGGTCCTCGCCTTCGCCCTCGTCGGGGGCTCAGCCCTGGCTGCGCCGCCGGCGCCGACCCAGAAGATCGAGCTGACCAAGATGATGGGCCGCTGGTACGAGGTCGCGCGGCTGCCCAACAAGATCCAGACCGGCTGCCAGGGCGGGACGTCCGACTGGCAGCGGGTCGCCGATGGCTTCGCCGTGGTGCAGGCCTGTCACAAGGGCTCGCTGTCGGCGCCGGTCACCGAGTGGAAGGCAAGGGCCAAGGTCCTCGACCCCTCGACCAACGCCAAGCTGCAGATGACCTTCTTCAACGGCCTGGTGCGCCAGGAGTACTGGGTGCTCGACCACCGCAGCGACCAGGGATGGCTGATCCTCGGCACGCCTGGCGGCCGCTCGGTGTGGCTGATGTCGCAGCGACCGACCCTGCCGGCGGCGGTGAAGGGCCAGGCGCTCGCCCGCCTCAAGCAGCTCGGCTACGACGTGGGCCGCCTGGAGTTCCCGCAGCCGGCCCGCAACTGACGGCTCTTGCGCCCCGAACGAAACCGGAACATGGTTTCGGCATGGACGTCACCATCGTCACCGTCACCCGGCCGGAGATCACCGCCAACGTCACCCGTGGCGCCGCGCGGCTGCTGGTCGACCTCGGCTATGCGCCGCTGGCGGAGGTGACCTTGCCGAACGGCCGCCGAGCCGACCTGATGGCGGTGTCGCGCAAGGGCGAACTGGCGATCGTCGAGGTGAAGTCGGGGCTCGAGGACTATCGCGTCGACCGCAAATGGCACGAGTACCTGCCCTACTGCGACCGCTTCGCCTTCGCTGTGGCGCCGGAGTTTCCGCAGCATATCCTGCCTGAGGAGCCAGGGCTGATCGTCTGCGACGGGTTTGGCGGGGCGGTGCTGCGCGAGGCGCCGGCCACGCCGCTGGCTCCGGCCCGGCGCAAAGCGCTGACCATCGGCTTCGCGCGGCTGGCGGCGATGCGGGCGATGGGTGTGGCTGCGGTGCAGCTGGAGGCTTAGCGCGGCGCGCGCTTGGCCAGGATCCGCTGCAGGGTGCGGCGGTGCATGTTCAGCCGCCGGGCGGTTTCCGAGACATTGTGGCCGCAGAGCTCGTAGACCCGCTGGATGTGCTCCCAGCGGACGCGGTCGGCGCTCATCGGGTTTTCCGGCGGCGCGGGCGACTCATCCTTGCGGGCCAGCAGGGCCCGGGCGACGTCGTCGGCGTCGGCCGGCTTGGAGAGATAGTCGATGGCGCCGGACTTCACCGCCGCGACCGCGGTGGCGATGTTGCCGTAGCCGGTCAGCATGACGACCTTGGCGTCGGGCCGCGCCTCGCGCACCGCTTCCACCACCTTCAGTCCGGTGCCGTCTTCCAGCCGCATGTCGAGCACGGCGTAGGCGGGGGGGCTGGACTTCACCGCGGCCAGGGCCTCGGCGACGCTGCCGACCAGCACGATCTCAAATCCGCGTTGCTCGAGCGCGCGGCCAAGGCGTGTGCGCAGGGGCGCGTCGTCGTCCAGGACAAGAAGGCTCCTGTCCGGCAGGGCGGCGATATCGGCGGAGAGATCGGTCATGCGCAACCTCCGATAGGGGCGTTCTGATCAGCCGCCCCCTGCGGCATCATGTCGCTGCTTGTCGCAGCTTCGCAAGTGTCTTCACGCAGACGACGGCTTCACTTCGATACGGGCGCGAGGCCACCGCGCCGCCACGACGGCCCCGCGCGGTCTGCCGTTCTGAAAAGTCACTGTGGCCCCGGTTCGTTCCAGCAACGTCTTGGCGATGAAGAAACCAAGGCCCATGCCGACGTGGCCGGTGCGGCCGCCCGCCACGCCCGGACGGCTGGTGACATAGGGCTCGCCGAGCTTGGCGAGCACCTCGGGCGCGAAGCCGGGACCGTCGTCGCGAACCTGGACGCTGATGGTGTCGGCGTCGAAGCGGACGGTGACCAGCACCTCGGAGGCGGCGAAATCGACGGCGTTCTCGACGAACGAGGTCATCGCGTGCAGCACCTCGGGCATGCGCCAGATATCGGGGGCGGCCACGCCCGGCGCGCCGGTGACGATCGCCTCGACCCGCACGCCCTTCACCTCGGCGTGCGGCTCGATGACCTCGTGAACCAGCTGCAGCAGGCTCATCCGCTCGTGGACCTCGTCGGAGGCCGCGGCGGGAGCGTCGGTCAGGCGCCTGAGGATCTCGCCGCAGCGCTCGGCCTGCGCGATCAGCAGCTCGGCGTCTTCCTTGACGCTGGGGGTCGGGGCCTCGCGGGCCAGTTCCTTGGAGACGATGGAGATGGTCGCCAACGGGGTGCCGAGCTCGTGCGCGGCGGCCGCGGCCAGCGCGCCGAGCGCCGAGAGCCGCTGCTCGCGCGCCAGCACCGCCTGGGTGACGTCGAGGGCCAGGGCCATGCGCGAGGACTCCTCGGCCGCCTGGCGCACGGTGCCGGCGATGACCACGACCCCGGCGATGTTGGCGATGGCGCAGCCGATCATGAAGGCGGTCGGCAGCTCGGTGAACGCGCCGTTCAGCGACGGCAGCGGCGCATGCACGAAGGCCAGCAGCAGCGAGGCGGCGATCGCCATCCCGCCCAGCAGGTTGACCCAGCGCGGGGCCAGCGTCGCCGCCCCGAGGGTGACCGGGGCCAGCAGCATCAGGATGAACGGATTGGCCGTGCCGCCGGTCAGGAACAGCAGCAGCGAGATCTGGCCGATGTCGAAGCCCAGCTGGGCCACCGCTTCCCAGCCGCCGATCAGCCTTTGCCCCGGCGAGGCGACGCCGGTCAGCAGGTTGACCCACGCCGAGGCCCCGATGACCGTGAAGCACAGCGTGTAAGGGGCGTCGAAACCGAGCACGAGCCCGACCAGGGCGAAGATCAGCAGCTCGCCGGCGATGATCATCCAGCGCAGGGTGACGAGGGTGCGCATGCGCAGCCGCCCGCCATGCGTGCCGGCCGGGTTCCAGCCCTCGACCCCCCAGCCGGCCCCGCCGAGGTCGGCGACGCCTTGCGCGGGGTCGGCGCTTTGCCTATCGAGACCGGGCGACGGCTGCGACGGCGACGGGTTCCGGATGGACGCCATCATGCCGCGAGCATCGCCCCTAACGCCGCGCCTGACGAGCCCCAAAGGTCAACCATGTCCCGCCGCAATCTCATCCTTGTCGCCGCCTGCCTGGTCGGCCTGGTCCTGATGGGCGCGCTCGCCTGGCGCGCCGGGGTCTTCGACGGCCAGCGCGCAGGCAGTTCGGCTTCCGGAACGGCCCTGGTCGGCGGCCCGTTCCAACTGGTCGACCAGAACGGCAAGCCTGTCGACGAGAAGATCCTGAAGGGCAAGTGGACGGCGGTGTTCTTCGGCTTCACCTACTGCCCCGACGTCTGCCCGACGACCATGCAGGTGCTGGGCGCGGCCCAGCGGGATCTGGGCCCCAAGGCCGACAAGTTCCAGGTGGTGTTCATCTCGGTCGATCCGGAGCGCGACACGCCCGAGCAGATCAAGACCTACCTCTCCAACGAGGTGTTCCCGAAGGGCACGATCGGCCTGACCGGCACGCCCGAGCAGGTCGCCGCGGCGGCCAAGGCCTATCGGGTCTATTACAAGAAGAACGGCGAAGGTTCGGACTACCTGGTCGACCATTCGACCCCGGCCTACCTGATGAACCCCAAGGGCCAGTTCGACCGCGTGCTGCCCTATGGCATCTCGCCCGAGGAGACGACACGCCAGATCGCCGACGCGATGCGCTAGGCGCCGGCGCGCGCTAGGCTGAGGCGATGAGCGTCGCGCTGACCCGCCAGCAACTCTATGACCGCGTCTGGGCCGCGCCGATGCGCGAGGTGGCGGCCGAGCTCGGGCTGTCGGGCGGCGGCCTCGCCAAGATCTGCGACCGGCTGCTGATCCCCTATCCGCCTCGCGGCCACTGGGCCCGGGCCAAGGCTGGCCGCGCCGCCGAACCTCCGCCGCTGCCGGCCAGCGCAGAGCCGGCCGACGCGGCGGTGCTGACCGCCGGCGAGCGTTCACGCGCGCGGCGGCGCCAGACCCGCGCGCCGGCCGGGGTGCGGCGGGCGCAACTGCTCGACGCCGCCGCGCAGATCATCGTCGCCGAAGGGCTACCGGCCGCGACCCTGAAGTCCGCGGCGCGGCGGGTGGGGCTAAGCGAGGCCCAGGCCCACAACCACTTCCCGCGCCGCGCCGACCTGCTGGTCGCGCTCGCCCGGCGCGAGCTCGAGGCGATGGAGGTCCGCCGCCGGGCCGAGCTGGACCAAGGCCACGACCGGCAGGATCGCGTGCGGCGCTCGACCCTGGCCTATCTGCGTGAGGTCGCCGAGCGCGGCGCCCTGATCCAGTTGCTGACCGCCAGCGCCGAGGTGCGCGGGGGCTTGCGGGCCGAGCGCGAGGCGGTGCGGACCAGCGAGAGCCGCCGGGTGTCGGAGGGCCTGGAGGCGGCTTACGGCCTGCCGCCCGAACTGGCGGTCGGCGCCACGCGGGTGCTGACCGCGGTGACGCTGCGGGCCGGACGGCTGGTGGCGAGCGGACGGCTGCCGTTGGAGGCCGCCGAGCGGCTAACCTTGGCCATGGTCGAGGCCGGCAACCGGGCGCTGGTGCGCGCCTATCGTCCGTCTGTCGACTGAAGGCTTTGGACGGCCGCAGCGGTCAGCCGGCGGCAGAGCTCCAGCCCGGCGTCAGGCGACAACTCTCCCTGCCAGACCAGGCGGCCAGCCTCCTCCGGAATCGCCAGGACGAGGCTGAACGCGCCGACGGCCTCGGCGGCCGGCAACGCCAGGGCCTTCGCCGAGAGTCGGACGAGGGGCCGGGCGGCGCGGTCTCGGGCGGCGGCGACGGCGGGAGCCAGCCGGCCGCGCATGAACGGGTCGCGCAGGATCACGTGCAGCGCCGGGCCGTGCGCGCACACGTGCCGGAAGTAGAGCTCGGCGCTGGCGACCGCAGCGGCCTCAAGATCGTCGAAGTCCGCGCCGAGCCCATCCGCGGCCAGACGCGCAAAGTCCTCGGCGGCGATGGCGTTGGCGAGGTCGGCCTGGTCGGGGAAGTAGGCGTAGATCAGCGCCTTGCTGATCCCGATCTCGGCGGCGAGGCGCTCGGGCGCCAGCGGCAGGTGACCCTGGGCCACGAGCGCGGCGCGCGCGGCCTGCAGGATCTGGCGACGCCGCTCTTCCGCCGATAGTCGTCCGCCCGCCGCCAAATCGCGCCTCCCGCCCGGGAGGTCATAGGACCAAGGGGGCCTCAAGGCGAGGCCCCCAGGTCAGGTCACTCGGCGGCGACGAGCGCCTCCATGCCCATCATTTCCTCGTAGTTGCGGCGGTAGAAGCGGTCCTTGGCCATCTCGTCGACGCCTTCCATGGTCCGTTCGAACCGGCCGAGCGGATCGTTGGTGCCCTCCGGGTGCGGGTAGTCGCTGGAGAACAGGAAAAGCTCGGCCCCGCCGTCGGCGATCATCCGGCCGATGTCCTCGCCGGGGAACGGCGTGAACTTCACCGCCCGGCGCAGATACTCCGAGGGCTTCAGGCTCATCGCCTTCAGGTGCGGATCGGTGCGCTGGAAGCTGCGGTGGGCGAGATCCAGCTGGCGCAGGAACTCCGGCGCCCAGCCCGCGCCGGACTCGATCACCCCGCCCTTCAAGTTCGGGAAGCGCTCGAAGACGCCGTCATAGACCATGGCGGTCAGGAACACCTGGGGCGCGAAGGACAGCATCACATAGTCGGCGAAGCGCAGGTTCTCCCCGCCGCCATGCAGATCGGGAGCGCGCTCGCGGCCATTGTTCTGGAAGGCCTTGGGCTGGGTCTTGGTGCCAGGGCCGATGTGCAGCACGAACGGAACGCGCTCGCGCTCCAGCAGCGCCCAGATCGGATGGTAGTCCGGGTGGCCGGGCGACTTTTCGCCGGCCGGGCCGGCCGAGACCCAGACCGCGCCGTTGCCGACCTCCAGCGCGATGCGGGTTTCCTCCAGCGCCCGCTTGGCGTCGTCGAGCGGCACGTAGGCGACGCCGACCAGCCGAGGGTCGGCCTTGCAGAACGCGGCCATAGCCAGGTTGTGGGCGCGCGCGCCGGCATAGAGGCCGTCAGCCGAGCCGGCCGAGAGCGCCGGACGCAGCGAGGAGGTGGCGAACACCAGCTGGCTGGAGAAGCCGAACTGGTCGAGCACCTGCGCGCGCTCGGCCGGATCGAAGGCGCCGGCCGCGACCCAGCCCTTCGGGCCGGCGATCGGGTTCTCCATGGCCTTCTGCATCGCAGCGGCGTCGCCCCGCCGGGCCTTGGCGCCGTCGAGCAGGTCGTCGATGCGGTTGCGATCGCGGCCATAGAGCGGCTTCAGCGCTCCGCGCACGGCGTCCTCAATGAACGGTTCCAGCCACTCTCGGGTCTCCATGACGTGGCTGTCGGCGTCGTGAATCACGCGCCCGGCGGCATAAGTCATCACCATCTCCCCAATGTTTTGACTATTGCACCAATAAGGCGCCAGCCGCACGGCCGCAAGCGTGGCCGGGCACGGCGACGTCAGGAGGCGGCGGCTTCGTCGGCGCGGCGGCGCAGCAGGTCGCGCTCGCGGCGGTTCTCGGCCAGGGCCAGGGCGGCCTCGAAGGCGGCGCGGGCCTCGTCGCGTCGGCCGAGCTTGAGCAGCAGGTCGCCGCGGACGCTGGGCAGCAGGTGGTAGCCGGCCAGCGCAGGCTCGCCCACGAGCTTCTCGACCAGCGCCAGGCCCGCCGCAGGGCCTTCCGCCATGCCGACGGCGATGGCGCGGTTCAACTCGACGATCGGCGAGGGCAGGACCTGCGCCAGCCGCCCATAGAGCGCCGCGATGATCGCCCAGTCCGTGTCCGCCGCCGCTTGCGCCTGGGCGTGGCAGGCGGCGATGGCGGCCTGCAGGGCGTAGGGGCCGCCGACCGGGTCGAGCTCGTGGGCGCGGGCCAGGGCGCGAAGGCCGCGGCGGATCTGCAACTGGTCCCAGCGGCGACGGTCCTGGTCGAGCAAAAGGATCGGGTCGCCTTTCGCGTCGACGCGGGCGTTGGCGCGCGAGGCGTTGAGTTCCATCAGCGCCAGCAGGCCATGGGCCTCGGCCTCCTGAGGCGCCACGGCGATCAGCACGCGGGCCAGGCGCAGCGCCTCGTTGCAGAGCTGTGGGCGCATCCAGTCGTCGCCGCGGGCGGCGGTGAAACCCTCGTTGAAGATCAGGTAGACGACCTCCAGCACCGAGGCGAGGCGCTCCGACAACGCCTCGCCGCGCGGGGTCTCATAGGTCAGACCCGACTCCGTGAGCGTGCGCTTGGCGCGCAGGATCCGCTGGCCGATCGTCGCCTCTGGCAGCAGGAAGGCGCGGGCGATCTCGGCGGTGGTCAGGCCGCAGACCATGCGCAGCGCCAGCGCCGCCCGCGCCTCGCGCGCCAGCCGCGGATGGCAGGCGGTGAACACCAGGCGCAGCATCTCGTCGCCGATGTCGTCGTCGAGGGGGGCGTCCAGGTCCGGCATGGCCTGCTGCTCGCTCTCCAGCTCGTGGGCGACCATGGCGTGCTTGCGGGCCAGCATCGGCCTGCGTCTTAGGTGATCGAGGGCGCGGCGCTTGGCGGTCGCCATCAGCCAGGCGCCGGGGCGCTCGGGCACGCCGGTCTGCGGCCAGCGTTCGAGCGCGGCGACGAGGGCTTCCTGAGTCAGCTCCTCGGCCAGCGGCACGTCGCGCAGCATCCTCGCCAGCCCGGTGATCAGGCGTGGCTGTTCGATCCGCCAAGCGGCGAGGATCGCGCGATGGGTGTCGGCGAGGCTCATCGCCGCCGGCCGGCCTGCGGCGTCAAGCGTCCGCCGCGGTGGCGACCGACACCGGACAGCCGGCCTCGAAGTCTTCGCTGGCCATGGCGCGGATTTCGCAGACGCCTTCCCAGCCGGGCATGTGGTCGGCGTGCATCTGCATGAAGTTCATGGCCGAGGCGACCGCCTCTTCCTTGTTCTGCATTTCGAAGATCGCGTAGCCGCCGATCATTTCCTTGGCCTCGATGAACGGGCCGTCGATCAGCGAAACCTTGCCGCTTTCGAGCCGCACGCGGGCGCCGGTGACCAGCGGCATCAGTCCGCCGGTGTCGATCATCCGGCCGGCCTTGATCTCCTCGTTGGCCAGCTTGTCCATCGCCTCGATCAGCTCTGGCGTCGGCGGGGTGGTGTGTGCGGATGTGATGAAGAACATGAAACGCATGGAATTCCTCCTCGGCGGGCCGGGGCGAAGGGCGCCCGCGAGTCCTCCCGCTACATGGATCGACGAACCAGGCGCCGCCAGACCGACAGGCGAGCTCGAAAAAGTCGCAAATTAGGGCAGGCGAAGCGAGCTTGAGCGTGAATTCCCTGCTGGGCTGCGGCATCAGCGCTGGACTCGCTTAACCACCGCCGTGTTATGCTGCGCCGCAGCAAAGAGGACTCGGCGATGCTCTACACGCTCTATGAGGCCGGCTATTACGCCTCCACCCCGCTGCGCTGGGCCGCGCGGGCCACGCGCGACTTCTGGTCGTCGCCGCTGAATCCGGCCAAGGACAGCGAGCTCGGCCGACGGCTGTTCGCCGGCTCGGACCTGTTCGCCAACCTGACGCGTCGCTATGGGCGGCCAGCCTGGAACATCGACTCCGTCCAGATCGAGGGCGAGACCGTGCGGGTGCGGCCGACCGAGGTCTGGTCGACGCCTTGGGTGAAACTCGTCCACTTCACGCGCGACATGGCCGACATGCGCAAGGCCAGCCGCCGCGAGCTGGAGCCGGCGGTGCTGATCGTCGCGCCGTTGTCGGGCCACTACGCCACCCTGCTGCGCGGCACGGTCGAAGCCTTCCTGCAGGACCACGAGGTGTTCATCACCGACTGGTCGAACGCCCGCGACGTGCCGGTGATGGAAGGCCGCTTCGACTTCCACGACTATGTCGACCATGTCCGCGACATGCTGCGCCAGCTGGGGCCGCGGCCGCACGTGGTCGCCGTCTGCCAGCCGGGGCCGGCGGTTCTGGCCGCGGCCGCGCTGATGGCCGAGGACGGCGAGGAGTGCCGCCCGGGGACCATGACCATCATGGGCTCGCCGATTGACGCGCGCCTGTCGCCGACGGTGACCAACAAGCTGGCCGAGGAAAAGCCGTTCGCCTGGTTCAAGTCGACGATGATCGACACGGTGCCCGCGCCCTATCCAGGCATGGGCCGGCGGGTCTATCCGGGCTTCGTGCAGCTCTACTCGTTCATGTCGATGAACGCCGAAAAGCACCAGGACGCGCACCTGCGCTACCTGGAGGACCTGATGAAGGGCGACGGCGACGCGGCCGAGAAGCACCTGGAGTTCTACGACGAGTATCTGTCGGTGCTCGACCTGCCGGAAGAATTCTACCTGCAGACCATCGACTACGTGTTCCAGCAGTACCTGCTGCCGAAGGGCGAGCTGATCCATCGCGGCCGGCCGATCCAGCCGGGATCGATCAACGACATCGGCCTGCTGACCGTCGAAGGCGAAAACGACGACATCTCCGGCATCGGCCAGACCCAGGCGGCGCACGCGCTGTGCACCGGGCTCTCGGACGACTTCAAGGAGGACTACGTGCAGCCGCACGTCGGTCACTACGGGGTGTTCAACGGCCGTCGCTTCCGCGAGGAGATCTATCCGCGGGTGCGGGCGTTCATCCGTCGCATGGAAGGCGCACTCGAAAAGGCCCGCGACGCAGCTTAAGTCTGACGTCATGAGTATCTTCGGCCGTTCGCTTGCGGACGGCGACCGGCTCGACGTCGCCGGCGCCACGGTTCGCCTGAAGGTTCACGCGCGCGCGCGGCGCATCTCGCTGCGGCTCGACCGGACCAAGCGCGAGATCATCGCCACCGCCCCCAGCCAGCGGCGCCTGCCCGAGGCCGCCGCGTTCGCGCGCGACCGCGCCTCGTGGATCGCCGAGCGGCTGGCCGAACTGCCGCAGAGCCAGGCGATCGCGCCGGGCATGACCATCAGCCTATTCGGCGAGTCCTGCCGGCTCGAGGCCAGCGACAAGCCGGCCCGGCTGCATCCGGCGACGGAAGAGACGCCGCTGCGGATCAGCGCCCGCGGCGAGGGCGAGGCCTACGCCAACGCCGTGATCCGGATCATCAAGCGCCAGGCGCTGGAGCTGTTCACCGAGCGTACCGCGTTCCATTGCGCCCGGCTGGGGGCCAAGCTGCCGAGCGTCACCATGATGGATGCGCGCGCCCGCTGGGGTTCCTGCCGGCCGGGTCTGCCCGGCAAGCCCGCGGCGATCCGCTATTCCTGGCGGTTGGCGCTGGCTCCCTACGACGTCGCCGACTACGTCGCCGCCCACGAGTGCGCACACTTGCTGGAGCTGAACCACGGGCCGAAGTTCTGGGCCCATGTCAGCGCCCTGGTCGGCGATGAGCGTCCGCATCGCGCGTGGCTGCGCGCCGAGGGCGCCCGGCTGCACGCGTTCGGGCGGTGAGCGACGCAAGTTGATCCCCCAGCAGGGGAGGAACTTGGAGTCGCAGCTGGCGACCATTACCGCGAATTATCTTGGCTCGGCTGCGGACCGGAGGGAGAAGGAGCCGTAAGCCGCGCGTGCGGTCGTTGGAGCCTTAAGACTTGATCTCCCTCGCGCTCGCCGCGTCGCTGTCGCTGACCGCGCCGGAACTTCCGCCCCTGCCGCCGATCAAGCGAGAGGCGCAGGTGGTCTATGTCGATCGCGCCGGCGCGGTGCTGGGCGTGCGCGGCGGCCGCTATGGCCCGCCGGTCGACATCGCCAAGCTGCCGCCTCACGTCCCGGCCGCCTTCGTCGCCATCGAGGACCGGCGTTTCTACGAGCACACCGGGTTCGACGCGATCGGCATCGCCCGCGCCATCGTCGCCAACGCCGAGCAAGGGCGGGCGGCGCAGGGCGCCTCGACCATTACCCAGCAGCTGGCCCGCAACCTCTTCCTCAGCGCCGACCAGACCATGGAGCGCAAGGCCAAGGAGGTGGTGTACGCCGTCCAGCTGGAGCGCACCTATTCGAAGAAGCAGATCCTCGGCCTCTATCTCAGCCGCGTCTATTTCGGCTCGGGCGCCTATGGGATCGAGCAGGCCTCGCGCCGCTACTTCGGCAAGAGCGCGGCCAAGCTGAGCCTGCGCGAGGCCGCGACCCTGGCCGGCGTGCTGAAGTCGCCGACCAAGTACAATCCGATCGAGGAGCCGGCCAACGCCGCGGCCCGCGCCGACCTGGTGCTGGCGGCCATGGTGGAGACCGGCGCCATCACGCCGGCGCAGCGCAAGCAGGCCATGGCCCAGCCGTTGAAGCTGGCTGGCGGCAGCTACAGCGCCTCAGCGAACTACTTCATCGACTGGCTGGACGGCCAGCGCCGCCAGCTGGTCGGCGCGCCCAAGCAGGACGTCATCGTCGAGACCACCCTGGACGCCGGCCTTGAGGCTGCGGCCGCGACCCAGACGCGGACCGTGGTCGAGCGCTACAAGACCCAGGATGTCAGCCAGGCGGCGCTGGTGGCGCTGGACGGGCAGGGCCGCGTGCGGGCCATGGTCGGCGGCGTCGACTATGCGAGCGCGCCGTACAACCGCGCAGTCACCGCCAAGCGGCAGGCCGGCTCGGCCTGGAAACCGTTCGTCTATCTGACCGCGTTGGAGGCGGGCCGCACGCCGGACATGGCGGTGGTGGACGAGCCGATCACCATCGGGACCTGGTCGCCGCAGAACTACAGCAACAACTTCGCCGGAGCCCTGACCCTGGAGCAGGCGGTGGCGCAGTCGACCAACACGGTGGCGGTGCGGCTGGCCGACGAGGTCGGGCGCGGGGCCGTGGCGGCCACCGCCAAGCGGCTGGGCGTGGTCTCGGCGGTGAACACCGACCCGGCCATGGCGCTGGGGACCAGCCTGGTCTCGCCGCTGGAGATGGCTCAGGCCTATGGCGCGTTCTCGAACGGCGGCAATCGGGTGCAGGCCTACGGCATCGAGCGCATCCGCACGGTCGGCGGCCAGGTGCTCTATCAGCGCAAGGCGGCCTCGGCGGCGAACGTGATCGGCAATCCGGCGCTGAGCGACCTCAACCGCATGCTGCGCGGCGTGGTCGCGGCCGGCACCGGGACGCGCGCGAAGATCGCGGGCTACGACATCGCCGGCAAGACCGGCACCACCAGCGACTACAAGGACGCCTGGTTCGCCGGCTACAGCGGCGGCTTCACGACCGTGGTCTGGATGGGCAACGACAGCGGCGCGCCGATGAAGCGGGTGACGGGCGGCGGCGCGCCGGCCGAGCTGTGGCGTGGGTTCATGACCACGGCGCTGAAGCGTGGTCCGGCCGTGGCCATCCCCTACGGCCCGCCGGCGGCCGCGCCGCCGCCGCCTCCGCCGGAGACGATCGAGACGCTGCTGGAGGAGGCGCCTGAACCGGCGCCGACCACGACCACGGCCGAGGTGGTCGACGAGCCGCCGATCTAGAAGCGCCTAGAACGGGATATCGTCGACCGGCGCGGTCTTCTGCTGCGGGGCCTGCGGCTGGGCCGCGGGCTGGCCGCCGACCCCGATGGCGTCGGCGATGCCGTCGACCAGGTCGCCGATCGGATCGCTGGGCGCAGGCGGCTCATAGGTGCCGCCGGGAATGGCCTGGACCTTCAGCCGTGGCAGGGCCTGGCCCATGAAGTCGCGCCAGATGCCGGCCGGGGCGCCGCCGCCGCTGACCCGCTTCATCGGCTTGTTGTCGTCCTTGCCGACCCAGACCGCGGCGACGAAGCCGCCGGTGTAGCCGACGAACCAGGCGTCGCGATAATCGCTGGTGGTGCCGGTCTTGCCGGCCAAGTCGTAGCCGGGGACCTTGGCGCGGGTTCCGGTGCCGCTGGAGACCACCTGGCGCATCATCTGGTTCATGTACTGCAGGGCAGGGGTGCCGATGACCTGGGTGCGGGCGGTCTTCTCGACGCTGTGGTCGTAGAGGATCCTGCCGCTGGCGGTGCGTATCCGCTGGATTCCGTAGCCCTTGGCCAGGAACCCGCCGTTGGCGAACGGGGCGTAGGCCTGGGCCATCTCCATCGGGCTGACCTCGACCGCGCCGAGCGCCATCGAGGGGTCGAGCTGGATGTGCGAATTGATGCCGAGCCGGCGGGCGGCCGCGGCGACATTGCCGGTGCCGACCTCGTTGGCCAGCCGCGCGGCGACGGTGTTGATCGACTGGGCCAGCGCCGTCTGCAGCGTCATCGGGCCGCGAAAGTCGTTCGTATAGTTCCGCGGCGCCCAGTTGCCGATCTTGATCGGCTCGTCGACGACCATGTCGGCGGGCGTGCGCCCCGCCTCCATCGCCGCCAGATAGACGAAGGGCTTGAACGCCGAGCCCGCCTGGCGGCGGGCGGTGGTGGCGCGGTCGAACTGGCTGTCATTGTAGTTGGCGCCGCCGACATAGGCGCGGATGCGGCCCTCGCCGTCGATGGCGACCAGCGCCCCCTGGCCGATGCCCTGGCTCTTGCCGGCCTCGACCCCCTTGCGGATCGCCTGCTCGGCGGCGGTCTGGATCGGCAGGTCGAGCGTGGTCTCGACCACCAGGTCCTCGGTCGGCTCGCCGACCAGGCTGCGGACCTGGTCGTCGACCCAGTCGGTGAAATACTGCGCGCGCTGATTGGCGAGCGTCGGGTTGACCCGCACCGGGGTCTTGAAGGCCGCGTCGCGCTCGGCCGGGGTGATGGCGCCGGTGCGGACCATCTCGTCCAGCACGATGGTGGCGCGGCGCTCGGCGCGGTCGGTGGCCGAGACCGGCGAGTAGCGGCTGGGCCCCTTCATCATGCCGGCCAGCAGGGCGCTTTCGCCGAGCGTCAGCTGGCTGGCGGGCTTGCCGAAATAGCGCTGCGAGGCGGCCTCGATGCCATAGGCCCCGCCGCCGAAATAGACCCGGTTCAGATAGAGAGAGAGGATCTCCTTCTTGGAGAACTTGGCTTCCAGCCACATGGCCAGGATCAGCTCCTGGGCCTTGCGGCGATAGTTCTGGCTGGGCGTCAGGAACAGGTTCCGCGCCAGCTGCTGGGTGATGGTCGAGCCGCCGCGCAGCGGCCCGCCCTTGTTCTGCATGTTGTAGATCTGCGAGCGCAGAATGCCCCACGGGTTGAAGCCGGGGTGCCAGTAGAACCAGCGGTCCTCGATGGCGATGAACGCCTTCGGGACATAGTCCGGCAGCGAATCGAGATCGACCGGCGGGGTGTTCTGGCTGCCGCGCACGGCGACGAGCGCGCCCGACTGGTCGAGATACGACACCGACGGCGCGCGGGTGACGTCGTTGAGCTTGGAGGTGTCGGGCAGGTCGACCGCGAACACGGCGAAGAAGGCGACGACGAAGATCAGCCCCCACACGCCGAGGACTGCGGTCCAGTAAAGGAGCGCCTGCAACGGGGTACGCTGGGCCGGCCGGCGAGGGCCCGGTCCTGACTTGGCCATGTGTCGTCCTAAAGAGTTCGCCGAATACCCGCCCCGAGGCGGCTAGATAGCTGATGCGCACCAAACGCGCGACATGATTGACGAGCGATGAACAAGCGTGGCTTTAACGCCCGCTTGACCCGGCCCCTGGGGCCGCTCCCCTCAATGCGTCGGTCAACAGCGCAGCGAGGTGATTCGTGACCGGTTCCGTTCAATTCCTGAGCCCTTCGCAGGCCGCCCGGCGGCTGGGGGTCTCGGCCAAGGCGCTGCGTCTCTATGAAGAGCGCGGCCTGATCGCGCCGCTGCGCACCGCCGCCGGCTGGCGCGCCTATGGTCCCGAGCAGCTGGCGCGGGGCGGGGAGATCGCGACCCTGCGGGCGCTGGGGCTCAGCCTGGCGCAGGTCGAGCGGGTGCTCGGCGGCGACGCGAGCGTGCTGGAGCCGGCGCTGGCCGCGCATCAGGCGGCGCTGGAGGCGCAGGGCCGCAGCCTGGCGCTGACCATCGAGCGGGTAAGCCGGATGCGCGAGGCGCTGGCGGCGGGCGCGGCGCCGAGCGCGGCCGAGCTCGCGGCGCTGCTGGCGGCCCCGGCGATCGCCTTCGACCTGCCCTGGCCGTGGGGCGGCGAGCGCTTCGAGCTGGGGGAGCTTGCGCCGCTGACCTACCTGGTCGGGCCGCTCGGCAGCGGCAAGACGCGGCTGGCGATGCGGCTGGCGCAGGAACTGCCCGGCGCGCGCTTCGTCGGGCTCGAGCGCCTGGAGGCGGAGGTCGTCGCGGACGCGCGCATCGAGGCCGCCGCGGCCTGGCTGGTCGAGGACGGCGCGACGCGCAGCCCGGCGCTGCTGTCGCTGCTCGCCGAGCTGGAAGCGGACGGCGAGGGGGCGCTGGTGGTCGACATGGTCGAGGACGGTCTGGATGAGGCGACCCAGGCGGCGCTGATCGCGCGCCTGCGGCGACGTGGGCGCCCGGCGCGGCCGCTGGTGCTGATGACGCGGTCGGACGCGATCCTCGACCTGGCCGCTGTCGGCCCGGGAGAAGCGGCGATCTATTGCCCGGCCAACCACAGCCCGCCGATCGGCGTGGCGTTGCGTCCCGGCGCGGCTGGCTACGAAGCGCTGGCCATGTGCCTCGCGCCGCCGCAGGTGCGGGCCCGCACCCATGGCATGATCGCCTGGAGGCCGGACGGCGCGCACCCGGCGTCGTGAGCCCAGCTCACGGAGCATCCGGCGAAAGCATCGTTTGATCGGCGCGCGGCGGCGTGGCGCAATCGCGGGCGAAAGGAGGGCGTGCAACGCGGCCCCGGCGCTCGCAGAAGGCGAGCCCGCCTACATGGGAACGCTGCTATCGGTTCGCAATCCCATCATTTTCGCATAACCGCGTTGCGAAAAAAGCGGTTGCTGATGATCTTAACACCGTTATCTTAGCGATGCTTAGTTCAACTCGCACAGCCGGTGGGGATACCGGTTGTGATCCCCGGATTGGTCCGAGCCGTGTCCCTGAACCGGACTCGCACATTCTCCCCGAACGCTGGAGGGCTTTCGATGAAGCTCCGTACGCTCGCGGCCGCCTGCGCCGCCATGATGTCCGTCTCCTTCGCCGCTGGCGCGGCCCTGGCTGACGATCCGATCACCGCCAAGCTGCAGGCCCCGGTCGCGGAAAAGACCAAGTTCATCGCCGGCGGCGCCGTCTTCACCTGCGAAGGCGACACCTGCCTGGCGTCGGCTCCGTCCTCGCGCACCTACGGCGCGGCGACCTGTAAAGAAGTGGCCAAGAACGTCGGTGCGGTCGCCTCGTTCGGCGGCGCGCGCAAGCAGCTGGAAGCGGCCAAGCTCGAGCAGTGCAACACCGCTGCCCTGCCGGCCCAACAAGTGGCCAACCGCTAAGGCTGAAGGATCCAGGTTCGCGCATATCTAGGCGCGCCTCCCAGCCGCTAGTCTAGTCGAGCCTGTAACTCGGGCGCCGGGCCCTCCGGCGCCCGTCTTTCTATGTGTGCGGCGGCGGATCGGCTTGGCCGCGGCGCAAGCGCCGCTTATGAACCCGCCGCGATGACCCAAGACCCCATTTCCATAGAGACCGCATTTCCCGCTGGCCCGGCCCCGGCCGCCAGTCTGCTCGAGCCGGCCCTGACGCAGGTCGCCGGCGAGGGCGCTGAACCCGTTTCGCTGACTATCGATTATGGCAGCGCCGCCGCGGCGGGCGCCGTGGTGAACGTGGAGGCCGGCGTCGAGCGGGCCACCCGCACCCTGGTGTTCGCCTATGGCCGAGTGCTCGCTCAGGACGGCGCCGTGCTGGCTACGGGGGCGGCAGTATTTCGTAGGATCAACACCAGATAATACAAGGTGTCGCGGCTGGTTTGGTTGCGACGCTGAAAATCGCGTGCTATCAGGCGCGCGGCTTCGGGCCAGGGGCTTTTCCAGTCTCGATGGCCAATGTGCTTTTCCAAGCGCTTTCAAGCCTTTAGGGTCGCAGTGGAGATTTCTTCGCCGCGGCCTTTTGCGCGCACCGGGCGGACAAAATAAGTGGCGGACGATTCCAAGGCTTCGAATGTGGGCAGCAGATATGCTCAAGCCCTGTTCGATCTCGCGAACGATGAAAAGAAATTGGCGGCCGTTGAGGCCGACCTTAAGGCGCTGAAAAAGATGAGCGCCGACAGCAAGGATCTGCGGACCTTGCTGGCTTCGCCGGCGTTCAGCGCCGACGTCAAGGGCAAGGCGTTGGCCTCCCTTGGCGCAAAGGCGAAGCTCAATCCCACAACCAGGAAGTTCCTGGGGTTGCTGGCCGCCAACGGCCGCGCCTCGGCGCTTCCCTCAGTGATCACGGCCTTCGAGGCCCTGGCGGCGGACGCGCGCGGCGCGATCTCGGCCCAGGTGACCACGGCTATGCCGCTTACTGCAGCCCAATCCAAGGGTGTCGCCGCCGCGTTGCGAACCGCGCTCGGCAAGGACCCCGAAATCGAGACCCGCGTTGATCCGGCCCTTCTGGGCGGGATCAAGGTGCAGGTCGGTTCCCGTCTGTTCGATGCTTCGCTGCGTTCGAAGCTCGACTCCCTCAAGTTCGCCCTGAAGAGAGCGTAAGCCCATGGACATCCGCGCCGCCGAAATTTCGGCCATCCTCAAGTCGCAGATCGCCAATTTCGGCGAAGAAGCTGACGTCTCGGACGTTGGTTCGGTTCTGTCCGTCGGTGACGGCATCGCCCGCGTCTTCGGCCTCGACAACGTCCAGTCGGGCGAAATGGTCGAGTTCCCCAAGGCCGGCGTGAAGGGCATGGCCCTGAACCTGGAAAAGGACAACGTCGGCGTCGTTATCTTCGGCGAAGACCGCGCCATCGCCGAGGGCGACGAAGTCCGCCGCCTGGCTGAAATCGTGGACGTGCCGGTCGGCAAGGGCCTGCTGGGCCGCGTCGTCAACCCGCTGGGCGAGCCGATCGACGGCAAGGGCCCGATCCAGAACGTGGCCGAGCGCCGCCGCGTGGACGTGAAGGCGCCGGGCATCATCCCGCGCAAGTCGGTGCACGAGCCGGTGCAGACCGGCCTGAAGGCCATCGACTCGCTGATCCCGGTCGGCCGCGGCCAGCGCGAACTGATCATTGGCGACCGGCAGACCGGCAAGACCGCCGTCGCGATCGACGCCATCCTGAACCAGAAGTCGATCAACGCCGGCGATGACGAGAGCGCCAAGCTCTACTGCATCTACGTCGCCATCGGCCAAAAGCGTTCGACCGTGGCCCAGATCGTCAAGACGCTCGAAGAGCGCGGCGCCCTGGAATACACCATCGTCGTTTCGGCGACCGCCTCGGAACCGGCTCCGCTGCAGTTCCTGGCTCCGTTCGCGGGCTGCGCCATGGGCGAGTGGTTCCGTGACAACGGCATGCACGCCGTCATCATCTACGACGACCTTTCCAAGCAGGCCGTCGCCTACCGCCAGATGTCGCTGCTGCTGCGCCGTCCGCCGGGCCGCGAAGCCTATCCGGGCGACGTCTTCTATCTGCATAGCCGCCTGCTGGAGCGCGCCGCGAAGCTGAACGAAGACAACGGTTCGGGCTCGCTGACCGCTCTGCCGGTCATCGAAACCCAGGCCAACGACGTGTCGGCCTACATCCCGACCAACGTGATTTCGATCACCGACGGCCAGATCTTCCTGGAAACCGACCTGTTCTTCCAGGGCATCCGCCCGGCCGTGAACGTCGGCATCTCCGTCAGCCGCGTGGGCTCCTCGGCCCAGATCAAGGCGATGAAGCAAGCCTCGGGTCCGATTAAGGGCGAACTGGCCCAGTATCGGGAAATGGCCGCCTTCGCGAAGTTCGGTTCGGACCTCGACGTCACCACCCAGCGCCAGCTGGCCCGCGGCGAACGCCTGACCGAGCTGCTGAAGCAGCCGCAGTACTCGCCGCTGAAGGTCGAAGAGCAGGTGGCGGTGATCTACGCCGGCACCCGCGGCTACCTCGACGGCATCGCGACCGCCGACGTCGGCCGCTACGAAGCCGAACTGCTGGGCCGCCTGCACTCCAAGCACCAGGACATCCTGGACACCATCCGCACCAGCAAGGAGCTGAAGGCGGACACTGAGGCCAAGCTGAAGGAAGCTCTCGAAGCCTTCACCAAGAGCTTCGCGTAAGTCAGCGGAGCTTTAGGAGATGGCCAGCCTCAAGGAGATGCGCAATCGGATCGGAAGCGTGAAAGCCACGCAGAAGATCACGAAGGCGATGCAGATGGTGGCGGCGGCGAAACTTCGCCGTTCGCAGGACGCTGCGCAAAACGCCCGCCCCTACGCCCAGCGCATGGCTTCGGTCATCGCGAACCTGGCGTCGGGCGTGTCGGGCGACGGCGCGCCGAAACTGCTGGTCGGCACGGGCCGGAACGATCGCCATCTGGTGGTCGTGACGTCCTCGGACCGCGGCATGGCCGGCGGCTTCAACACCTCGATCATTCGCGCCGCGCGCGAACGGATCAACGCGCTGGCCGCCCAAGGCAAGGATGTGAAAATCCTGGTCGTCGGCAAGAAGGCCCGCGACCAGCTGAAGCGTCAGTACGGCGACAAGATCGTGGCCTCCTTCGAGGCCGGGGTTCCGTCGATGGCGACCGCTCAGCCGGTGGCCGACAAGATCACCGAGCTGTTCGAGGCCGGTGAGATCGACGTCGTCACCCTGGCGTTCAGCCGCTTCAAGTCGGTGGTCACCCAGACCCCGACCTTGAGCCAGCTGATCCCTGCGCAGGTCGAGGACGGCGGCGCGACCGTCGACCTGAAGGGCGCGGCCTACGAGTACGAGCCGGGCGAAGAGGAAATCCTCGAAACCCTGCTGCCGCGGAACCTGACCGTTCAGGTGCTGTCGGCGATGCTCGAGAACCAGGCCGGGTTCTACGCCGCTCAGATGACCGCGATGGATAACGCCACTCGCAACGCCGGCGACATGATCGCCAGCATGACCCTGCAATATAACCGTTCACGCCAGGCGCAGATCACCAAGGAGCTGATCGAGATCATCTCCGGCGCCGAAGCGCTCTAACCCGAAAGAGTCCGAACCCATGGCTACGACCCCCAAGGCTCCCGCCAAGAAGCCCGCCGCCCCGAAGGCGGCCGCCGCGCCGAAGGCCGCCGCCGCCAAGGCCGCGCCGAAGGCTGCTGCTCCGAAGGCTCCCGCCGCCGCCAAGGCTGCTGCTCCGAAGGCCGCCGCCGTCGCCGGCGTCGCCAACGGCCGCATCTCGCAGATCATCGGCGCCGTCGTCGACGTCGAGTTCGATGGCCACCTGCCGGCGATCATGAACGCGCTGGAAACCACCAACACCGACCAACGGACCGGCGCGCCGTTCCGCCTGGTGCTGGAAGTCGCTCAGCACCTGGGCGAGAACACCGTCCGCACGATCGCCATGGACACCACCGAGGGTCTGACCCGCGGTCAGCCCGTGACCGACACCGGCCGCAGCATCACCGTGCCGGTCGGCCCGGCGACCCTGGGCCGCATCATGAACGTCATCGGCGACCCGATCGACGAAGCCGGCCCGATCGTCACCGAGCACTATTCGCCGATCCACCGGGAAGCCCCGAGCTTCGCCGAGCAGTCGACGGCGGCTGAAGTGCTCGTCACCGGCATCAAGGTCATCGACCTGCTCTGCCCCTACACCAAGGGCGGCAAGATCGGCCTGTTCGGCGGCGCCGGCGTGGGCAAGACCGTGACCATGCAGGAACTGATCAACAACATCGCCAAGGCGTACGGTGGTTACTCCGTGCTGGCCGGCGTTGGTGAGCGGACCCGCGAAGGCAACGACCTCTATCACGAGATGATCGAGTCGAACGTGAACCAGCCGGGCGGCGGCGGCGAGAGCCGTTGCACCCTGGTCTACGGCCAGATGAACGAGCCCCCCGGCGCCCGCGCCCGGGTCGCGCTGACCGGCCTGGCTCAGGCCGAGTACTTCCGCGACCAAGAGGGCAAGGATGTGCTCCTCTTCATCGACAACATCTTCCGCTTCACCCAAGCCGGCTCGGAAGTGTCGGCTCTGCTGGGCCGTATCCCGTCGGCCGTGGGCTATCAGCCCACCCTGGCCACCGAGATGGGCAACCTGCAGGAGCGCATCACCTCGACCTCCAAGGGTTCGATCACCTCGGTCCAGGCCATCTACGTTCCCGCCGACGACCTGACCGACCCGGCCCCGGCCGCTTCGTTCGCCCACTTGGACGCCACCACCGTTCTGTCGCGTGACATCGCGGCCCAGGCCATCTTCCCGGCCGTGGACCCGCTGGACTCGACCTCGCGGATCATGGACCCGCTGGTGATCGGCGACGAACACTACGCCGTGGCCCGCCGCGTCCAGGAAACCCTGCAGGCCTACAAGGCCCTGAAGGACATCATCGCCATCCTGGGCATGGACGAGCTGTCGGAAGAGGACAAGCTGACCGTGGCCCGCGCCCGGAAGATCCAGAAGTTCCTCAGCCAGCCGTTCCACGTGGCCGAGCAGTTCACCAACATGCCGGGCATCTTCGTGAGCCTGGAAGACACGATCCGCTCCTTCAAGGCGGTCGTGGACGGTGAATACGACCACCTGCCGGAAGCGGCCTTCTACAACGTCGGCACCATCGAAGACGCGGTGGTCAAGGCCGAAAAGCTGGCCGCGGAAGCCTAAGGATCATGGCTGGGAAGCTTCACTTCTCGCTGGTCTCGCCCGAGCGCGAACTGTTCTCGGGCGATGTCGACCAGGTCGACGCGCCGGGCACCGAAGGCGACTTCGGTGTGCTGGCCGACCATGCGCCCTTCATGACCACGCTGAAGGTCGGGCAGGTGAAGGTCTATAACGGCGGCGCCGTGAAGGTCTTCGAGATCGAAGGCGGTTTCGCCGACGTGACCCCTGAGGGCCTGACCATCCTCGCCGAACACGCGAAGGAAGTGGCCGCCTAACCGCCGGCCGCAGCCCAACGATCAGAGACCCCGACGCCCCCGGCGCCGGGGTCTTTTCGTATCTGACGGGCCAGTCACGTGATTTTGCCGACCCCAGGCGCCGCAATCGCCATCGATCAGTCCGATTGCTGCGCTAGAGGGGTTGCGAGGGACCGCCTGTTTCGAGTGTTATGCGGCACGCTTAAGTTAGGGGACTTCGCCATGCGCACCGCCTTCGTCAGTCTGATTGCTCTCGCTGGGCTCGCCACGGCGGCTCACGCCCAACCGGCGCCCGAAGCGGCCCCGCCGGCCGCCCCCGCCGCCGAGCCGGCCCCCGCCGCCGCGCCCGCGGCTGCGCCGGCCCCGGCCGCCGAAGAAAAGTCCTACGTGCTGCCGACCACCGGCGCCGAGGGCCAGATCATCGACGTCATCAACCGGGTCTGCAAACCGCTCGTGCAGGGCGGCGACTTCAAGGCCCTGGCCGGCGGCATGACCGGCTACAAGCTGAACAAGCGCGAAGGGACCTATGTCGGCACCCTGGTCGAGAAGCCCTACACCCTGACCATCTGGCCGCAGGGCTCGAACAAGGACGTTTGCCGCCTGACGCTCAGCTATCCGGTGGACGGCGAGAAGCCGATCATCGTCGGCCTGAACATCTTCTCGTTCCTGCACAAGCCCGAGCTGGTCCAGCAGCGGAACGACTTCGTTCCCGCGACCGACTTCAAGCGCATCACCAACTCGTGGGAATACTACACCGACAAGGAATCGATCGGCCTGGTGTTCCTGCAGCTGAAGAAGCCGGACGGCACGCCGGCCGGCAAGAACGCCGACCTGGCCGAAGTGCTCTACTCGGAACGCAAGTTCTAGGCCTTCGCCGCCGCCCGCCAAGGGCGCAGCAAAGCCGATGCGAAGGGCGTGGGACCGGCTCCCGCGCCCTTTGTCGTATCCGCCGCAGGGCGCTCGTCGATCGG
This sequence comes from Phenylobacterium sp. LjRoot97, assembly GCF_964254345.1. NCBI lineage: Bacteria > Pseudomonadati > Pseudomonadota > Alphaproteobacteria > Caulobacterales > Caulobacteraceae > Phenylobacterium > Phenylobacterium sp. LjRoot97. The sequence continues at coordinate 4,149,243 of NZ_CAXUTH020000001.1, read as the reverse complement.
GCGTTGACGCGCGGCGCCGGGCGCGGCCAGGGTCGCGCCAACCTCGACTGTTTGGAGCTCCCCCGATGACGACGCGCGCCCTGCTGCTTGGCACGGTCCTCGCCTTCGCCTGCGCCGCCGCCGCGCTGGCCGCCGACCTGCCCAAGCGCCAGTCCGGCCAGATCGTCTACGACAACGTGCCCGAGACGCCGGCCGCGCTGAAGGCCGCCATCGCGCCGTACTACAACGCCCGCTCTGCGGTGTTCGAGGACTGGCTGGACGACGGCTCGATCCTGATCGCCACCCGCTTCGGCGACGTGAACCAGATCCACCGCGTGGCCGCGCCGGGCGCCGCGCGTACTCAGCTGACCTTCTTTCCCGAGCCGGTGAACGCCGCCAAGGCCCAGCCGGGCCAGGCCCGCTTCGTCTATCCGCGCGACGTCGGCGGGGCCGAGTACTACCAGGGCTATGTGCGCGGCCTGACCGGCGCCGAGGTGCAGCTGACCGCGCCGAAGACCCGCAACTCCGACTTCACCTTTTCGGGCGACGGCAAGCTGGTGGCCTGGAGCCAGGTGACCCCGGGCGATCCGAACTACGACATCATGCTGGCCGACCCGGCCCAGCCCGAAGGCCGCCGCGTCGTCCATGAGGGCACGGGCGCGATGGCGGTGCTCGACTTCTCGCCGGATGGCAAGAGCCTGCTGCTCAGCCGCTACAACTCGGTCGCCTCGACCGAGCTGTTCGTGCTCGACATCGCCAGCGGGGCGGTGAAGCCGGTCGGGCCGACCGGCCGGCCGATCGCCTATGTCGGCGGCGCGTTCGCCGCCGACGGCGGCCACGTGGTCACGCTGTCCGACGACAAGTCCGACATGGCCCGCCCGGTCGTGATCGACCTGGCCAGCGGCGCGGTCCGCGACCTGGAGCCGGGCGCCAAGTGGCCGGCCGAGGGCTTCGACCTGTCGCCCGACGGCGCGCTGATCGCCTACCTCGTCAATGAGGAGGGCTATTCGAAGATCGTCGTGAAGGACGTCGCCAGCGGCAAGACCCTGCCGACCCCGGCGCTGCCGATGGGCGTGCTGACCGGTCTGGGCTTCTCGCCCGACGGCAAGCAGCTGGGCTTCAGCCTCTCGACCTCGACCTCGTCAGGCGACGTGTGGAGCTTCGCCCTGTCCGACCAGAAGCTGGTCCGCTGGACGCAGAGCGAGCTGGGCGGCCTGGATCCGGCCAAGCTGGTCGAGCCGACCCTGTTCCGCTACCCGACCTTCGACAAGCGCTCGATCCCGGCCTTCATCTACAAGCCGGCCGCCAAGCCGGGCGAGAAGCTGCCCGTGGTCATCCAGATCCACGGCGGCCCCGAGGGCCAGGAGCAGCCGAGCTTCAACCCACGGCGCCAGTCATGGGTCAACGAGGTCGGGGCCGCGGTGATCATCCCCAACGTCCGCGGCTCCAGCGGCTACGGCAAGACCTACATCGGGCTCGACAACGCCGAGAAGCGCGAGGATTCGGTCAAGGACATCGGGGCGCTGCTCGACTGGATCGCCAAGCAGCCGGACCTCGACGCCAGCCGCGTGGCGGTCGTCGGCCAGTCGTACGGCGGCTACATGTCGCTGGCGGTGGCCGCGCACTACAACGACCGCATCGCCGGGGCGATCGACCTCTACGGCATCTCCAACTGGAAGACCTTCCTGGCCAACACCGAGGGCTACCGCCGCGACCTGCGCCGGGCGGAGTACGGCGACGAACGCGATCCGAAGATGGCCGCCGTGTTCGACAAGATCTCGCCGCTCAACATGAGCGCCAAGATGAAGAAGCCGATGATGATCTACCAGGGCGCCAACGATCCGCGCGTGCCGCAGTCGGAGTCCGAACAGATGGTCGCCACGCTGCGCGGCCAGGGCACCGAGGTCTGGTACGTGCTGGCCCTCGACGAAGGCCACGGCGTCGCCAAGAAGGCCAACACCGAGGCGGTGCGCGCCAGCGAGATCGTGTTCCTGCAGAAGGTGCTGGGGACGAAGTAGGGCCAGTCGGCCTCAGGCCGGGACGCCCTCGAGCCAGCCGTGGGCGATCTCGGCGATCTCTCGCCAGCCGGGTTCGGCGACCAGCCAGTGGCTCATGCCGGGGGCCTCGATGAACTCGGCGCCGAAGCGGGCGGCGGTCTGGCGGACGGTGGCGGGGGGATGGACGACATCCCGCTCGCCGCCGATCACCAAGATCGGAAGGCGCAACGGCCCGACGCTGGTGGTCATGAACGGGTCGAGCCACCAGTTCAGCGTCTCCCAAAGCGCGCGGCCGCTCTCGGGGCGCATGCGGGCGACGACGGCTTCACGCTCGGCGCCGTCCATGCGGTCGAGGCTGTAGCGGCGCGCCAAGCTGCGGTCGGGGGACACGGACTGCGCCCAGAACGGCCCCAGCGCATGCAGGCCGAAGGCGGTGATCGCCTCTTCCATCGACGAGGCGGCCACGCCCCAGGGCGCGGTCGGGGCAAGCAGCACCATGGCGCGGACCGGCGTGCGGCTGGCGGCCAGGGCGCAGACCAGGCCGCCCATGGAGTGGCCGATCAGGATCGGGGCCTCGTCGAGCCCGGCGCAGAGACGCGCGACGTCGCGGGCGTAGTCGGCGACCGAGACGCCGAGCACGGCGTGGGCCGGTTCATCGGCGCCATGTCCGCGAAGGTCCGGGGTGAGGACGAAGTGGCCGGCGGCCTCGAACGGCTCGCGCAGGCGCTCGAACGCCCAACCGCCGGAGAAGGCGCCATGCACCATGACGATCGGCGGCGGAGCGGTGCTCATCGGTCGGTCAGGCCGCGCGGCCGGGCTGGCCCGTGAAGACCTGGAAGGCCCGGACCACGGTCTCGTAGATGGCCCGCTTGAACGGCACGACCAGGCCGGGCGCTTCGTCGAGGCTGCCCCAGCGCCAGGCGTCGAACTCGGGGTGGCCGTGGCCGCTGAGGTCGATCTCGCTTTCCTGGCCGTCGAAGCGCAGGGCGAACCAGACCTGGCGCTGACCCTTCCAGCCCTTGGCGATCTTCGAGCCGTTGTGGCCGGCTGGGAAGTCGTAGGCCAACCAGCCGTCGGTGCGGCCGAGCAGGGTGGTGGTGACGACCCCGGTCTCTTCGGCCAGCTCGCGACAGGCGGCGAGGTAGAGGTCCTCGCCTGCGTCGACGCCGCCCTGCGGGAACTGCCAATTGTAGGGCTCGGAGGTCTGGAACCGGCGACCCAGCCACACGCGTCCATCGGGGTGGAACAGCACCACTCCCACGTTCGGGCGGTAGGCGGACAGGTCGGTCATCTCAATCCATTTAGCGACGTGTGGCCAAAGCGGAAGCCGGAGCCAGCTGATAGCCCCTAGATTCTACCGATTCAGCCCATTTTGCGACCTGAGACAGCGTCACCGGATAGGCGAAGCCCGAGCCCAGCGCCTGGCCGTGCTGCAGGGCGCCGGCCTCGATCGCCAGCAATTGCTGGTCGATGGCCTGGCCGGACAGCTGCTCGTCGATGATGCGGGCCGCCGAGGCGCGCATCGGGCCGGTGCGGCCCGCCGCCTGGCCGTCGTCGATGAAGACCAGGCCGCGGCCGCGCAGGGCGGTCTGGAAGGCGTTCATGCCGGAGTCTGAGGTCATGAACCGCGAGCCGAGATAGTTGGTGACCCCGAAGTAGCCGGTGGCGCGCGACAGCACCCATTCCAGCTTCTTCACGGTCTCCGACCCCGGCGAGTCGGCCAGCAGGGTGTAGGGACCCGGATCGTTGTCGGGATAGTCGCTGGGCTCCATCGGAGTCTCCAGCAGCACTTCGTGCCCGGCGGCGCGGGCCAGGTCGATCCAGCCCTGCAGACCCTCGGCATAGGGCACGAAGGACAGGGTGATCTCCGGCGGCAGCGTGTCGATGGCCTGGCGGGTGGCCGAGGCGTTGAGGCCCAGGCCGCCGATCACCAGCGCCACCTTGGGGCGGCCGTTGGGCGCGAAGGGGCGGGCGTAGGCTTCAGCCGGGGTCTTGCCGTTGGCCGCGATGATCGGCAGCGGGCCGCTGGGGCCCTGCGAATGGAAGCCGGCCAGAGGGGCCTGGGGCAGTGGGTCGGCGGCATGGAAGGCGCCGCCGCCCTCCATAGTGATGGTCGCCTCGCCCATCGCGGCGTCGGCGCCGATCGGGGTCTCGGAAAGGCGGAAGATGTCCTCGGTCACGCTCGGCTGCCCGCCGCCGCGGGCCAGGGCCTCGCGCCAGCCGTCGGGCGCAGCTTCGCCGCCGATCTTGGCGAGCGACAGCCGCACGACCGGCGAACTGGCCTTGGGGTCGCCGATCAGGGCGACCAGGGTCAGCAGCACCAGGAGGAAAACGGCGCCGGCCGCGCTGGCCCCGACATACGGGTTGGCCAGCGCGCGCAGCGCGGTTTCGGAGAGCGGAGGGGCCGGCGCAGGGGCGGCGATCGCAGGGGCGAGGTGCTTCTTCGAAAACATCACATGATCACGGAACGTTCCGGCATTGGAGCGTCCGCGAATATGGTTAACAAACGACTTATACAGTGAACGCCGGCGCGATTTCCGTTAACTTTCAATTAACTCTCTGCGCCGGCGTTTTGGCCGCCTACTTCTTGTCGGGAGAGGCCTTTTCGAGGGCCGTCGCGCCCTTCGGCGAGACCACCGCAGCCATCTTCGGTTCGGGCTTCGGAAGCTTGGGCGTCGCGGCCACCGAACCGTACTTCAGCACGTCCATGGCGCGGGCCAGCTGGAAGTCGCCCTTGTCCTCGTCGAAGCCGCTCGGCGGGGCTTCGGCGGGAATGTGAGCGCCGCGGCGGGCCTTGCCTTCCTCGGCGTTCAGCGCGTTGCGGAACGAGGCTTCCGAGAACTGGAAGGCGCGATTGGCGATGCGCTGGGCCTGGTCGCGGGTCTCGGCCACCTCCAGGTCCGGTTCGATGCCGGTCTTCTGGATCGAGCGGCCCGAGGGGGTGTAGTAGCGCGCCGTGGTCAGCTTCAGCGCGCCGTCCATGCCGCCGCGCAGCGGGATCACGGTCTGCACCGAACCCTTGCCGAAGGTGGTCAGGCCGACCACCTCGGCGCGCTTGCGGTCCTGCAGCGCGCCGGCGACGATTTCCGCCGCCGAGGCCGAACCGGAGTTCACCAGCACGACCATGGGCAGGCCGCCGGTCACGTCGCCGGCGCGGGCGTTGTAGCGCTCGATGTCGCGCGGATCGCGGCCGCGCTGGGAGACGATCTCGCCGCCTTCCAGGAACATGTCCGAGATGCCGACCGCCTGGTCGAGCAGGCCGCCCGGATTGTTGCGCAGGTCGAGGATCAGACCCTTCATCTTCGGGTTCTTGGCCTTGAGCTCGGCCAGGGCCGCCTCGGCCTCGTCGGTGGTCTTCTCGTTGAAGCCCGAAACACGCAGGTAGCCGTAGTCGCCTTCCATCTTGGCGGTGGCGGACTTGGGCTTGATCACCTCGCGGACGATCTTGACGTCGAATGGGTCGGACTTCTCGCGGGCGATGGTCAGGGTGACCGCTTCGCCGGGCTTGCCGCGCATCTGCTTGACGGCCTCGTTGACCGACAGGCCGAGCACGCTCTCGCCGTTGACCGCGGTGATGAAGTCGCCGGGCTTCACGCCGGCCTTGAAGGCGGGGGTGCCGTCCATCGGCGAGATGACCTTGACCACGCCTTCTTCGCTGGTGACCTCGAGCCCGAGGCCGCCGTATTCGCCGCGCGTCTGATCGCGCATGTCGTCGAAGGAGTCGGGGTTCAGATAGCCCGAGTGCGGATCGAGCGAGGTCAGCATGCCGTCGATGGCCGCCTCGATCAGCTTCTGGTCGTCGACCTCGGTGACGTACTGGCGCTCGACGGTGTCGAGCACGTCGCCGAACAGCTCGAGCATCTTGTAGGTCTTCACCTTCGGCGCCTGGGCCGAGGCGAGGGCCTGCTGGCTCACATAGGCCATGGAGCCGGCGCCGAGCACGAAGGCCGAAGCCCCGATCAGAAGATACTTACGCATGTCAGGCCTTGAAGCCTCCCTTGGCGACGAAACGGCGCCGCACCGGAATTCCTGAACCGATGTTCCGCGACGAATCCGGCGGAATTGGTTCGTATTTTCAGCTCGACCCGTCCAGCCATCTGGCCGGGTCGACCGGGACCCCGCGTTCGCGGACCTCCAGATAGAGTTCAGATGGGGAGTTTCGTCCATCCGTCATCCACCCGACAGGCGCGCCCGCCGCGACCGATTGACCGACCCCGACCGTCGTTCGATCAAGGCCAGCCAACACCAGATGGTAGCCCCCGGCCAGCCGCAAGATCAAAATAGTCCCCCACCCCTTAACGGGGCCTACAAACTGAACCAGCCCGGCGTCGGGCGCCGCGACCGAGGCGCCGTGGTCGGCCGCCAGAGTGACGCCTGACGCCTCTCCGCCGCCGGTCAGCGGCGCGCCGTAGCGTTGGACCAGCTTGCCTTTCACGGGGGCCAGCAGGCGGATCGGCGGCGTGATCGGGCCACTTTCGACCGGCGCCGCGCCTGGCGGGGTGGCTTCCAGCCGCTCGCGGCGTTCGGCCAGCTCGGAGTCCGAGGTGAACAGCGCCTCGCTGGCCACCGCCGCGAGCCGACGCTGGCGGGCGATCTCGCCCGCTTCGGCGGCGTAGACCTTGGCGCGCTTCTGCAGTTCGGGGGTGATCGCCTTGACCAGGATGGCGGCGCGCACCGCGTCGGTGGCGTCGCCGGGGCTGACCAGCAGGGCCGGCGGCGGATCGCGGCGGAACTGGGCCAGGGCGGTCAGCAGCCGCGCCATCCGATTGAGGTTGCGACCCTGTTCGGCGCTCAGCACCGTCTCGCGGACGTTGAGCCGTTCCAGCCGGGCCTGGCTCTCGGTGGCCGCATAGGCGATCGCGCCGGCCGCCAGGGTCGCGGCGGCGGCGCAGGTGCTGGTCAGGAGGACGCCGCGGCGCATCATCGCATCAGGGATAGACTGAGCCCCGCGCGCCCTCAATCGCGATGATAGGGGCTGCCGGCCAGGATGGTGACGGCGCGGTAGACTTGCTCGGCCAGCATGGCGCGAGCCAGGGCGTGGGGCCAGGTCTGCGGCCCGAAGGCCAGCTTGCCGTGGGCGGCGGCGAGCAACGCCGGATCCAGACCGTCTGCGCCGCCGATCACGAACACCAGCCGTCGTGCGCCGTCATCGCGCAGGCGCGCGATCTCGCCGGCGAAGGCGCGTGAGGCCCGGGCCGTGCCATGCTCGTCGCAGGCGATGACGTGGGCGCCTTCCAGGTGCGGTCGCAGCACCTCGGCCTCCGGGCCCTTGCCCGGCTTGCGGGCCTCGACCTCGATCACCTCGACGGGACCGAGGCCCAGCGAACGACCGGCCGCGGAGGCACGATCGACATAGAGCTTCACCAACTCGACTTCCGGCGAGCGCGGCAGCCGGCCCACCGCAAGGATCGAGATCTTCAGGCGCTAGCTCGTCGGCGTGCGGTGCGCGGAGTCGACCGACCAGATCTTCTCGATGTTGTAGAACTGGCGCACTTCCGGGCGGAACAGGTGGACGATCACGTCGCCGGTGTCGATCAGCACCCAGTCGCAGTGCGGCAGGCCTTCGACCCGGGCTTTGCCCAGGCCTTCTTCCTTCAGCGCGCGCAGCAGGTGGTCGGCCATCGCGCCGACATGACGGTGCGAACGCCCGGACGCCACGATCAGGGCGTCGGCCACGGCGCTTTTGCCTTTCAGATCGATGAAGACGACGTCCTGCGCCTTATCATCGTCGAGGCGCTGCAGGATCATTTCGCCGAGGGCGACGATCTTCGCCTCGGGGTCGGAAGAAGCGCCGGAAACCGGGGCTTCGTGCGCTCTAGGCGCAGGGTCAGGGCTCAGCGGGGTCGCTCCTTTGTTGCCTCGCTGGGAGAGCCATAGCACGGATTGGGCGCGTTGGTCAGCCCAGCGTCTCGAGTCTTCAAGCCAACAGCGCCGCGAACGTTCCCGGCGGGGGCGGAACGTGACATGCGGCTATTTGGCCTGGCGCGCGCGCAGGGCTGTCGAGGACTGAAAATTCAGAGGCCCGGTAAGGAAAACCCAGCGCGGCGGACTGGCGCCCGGCAGCAGCTTGGCCTCCAGCAGCGACACCCGGGTGTGGGCGAAACGTCGCGCCGCCGGCGAGGAGCGGCTTTTCAGCGAAATCCAGGGTCGCGAGACCACGGCGACCGGCACCTCGGCCATGATCTGGGTCCAGCCGCGCCAGCGGTGGAACGTCGCCAGGCTGTCGGCGCCCATGATCCAGACGAAGTCCACGCCCGGAAAGCGAGCCTTCAGGGCGCGAATGGTGTCGATGGTGTACTGCGAGCCAAACCGGGTCTCGGCGTCGCTGACGATCATGCTGCGGCCGTGCGCCACAGCCCGGGCGCCGGCTATGCGTTCGGCCAGCGGCGCGGTCTCGCGCGCGGTCTTCAACGGGTTCTGCGGCGAGACCAGCCAGATCACCCGGTCGAGCTGCAGGCGCCGGCGGGCGGTTTCGGCGACGTGGGCGTGACCCTCGTGGGCCGGATTGAACGAGCCGCCGTAAAGGCCCACGCGCATCCCCGGCTTCAGATCGAAGCCGAGCCGCAGGGCCCCCGGACGCCCCGCTACGGGCCGGCGCCTAGCGGGGCCGGCGAACCACATGGACGTCCCCGGATCTCAAAGCGTCTTCGCCGTGGCCGGATTGCGGTCGAGGTTTGGGTCGCTCTGGCGGACCCGGGCGCGGACGGTGAACACCCCGTCGCCGGACAGCACGCCGCCGCGGGCGAACAGGCGGCCGTGCTCCCAGTTGGAAAGGCCGAGCTCGGGGCGGTCGAGGGCGAACTGGCCGTCGACCCAGCGGGTGAAGCCGTCCCCGACGAACGGCGCGTTGACGGCTCCGTAGAAGCGTTCGTGCGCGGCGGCGTCCTGCGAGATCAGGCTCGCGGCGAACTGCGGGCTGTAGCGGTTGAAGAGGTCGGCGGCGGCCTCGACACTGTCCACCAGCACCAGGGTCAGCTCCGGGGTTTCTTCCCACTCCCACTCGCGGGCCAGGTCGTGCTCGGCGAGCAGCTCGACCTTGGGCTCGTCGACGTCGCCCTCGGCCCGGCCGACGACCACGCGCGCCTCGCGCCAGGCGGCGGGCAGGGCGCCTTCCGAGCCCTCGACCACGTGCAGCTTCACATTGCGGCGGCGCTCGCCCGCCAGGTCCAGCGCCTCGAGGAAGGCCGGGACCAGCACGTCGGCCGCCTCGCGGACGATGGCGCAGACGTTGAGCGTGTTGCAGACCTTGCGGTCGAGCGAGTGGTAGACGGCGGCCTTGAAGCGGGCCGGATCGGCGTCGGCGGCGGCCACCATCCAGGCGCCGCCCGTACCGTGCAGGCTGACCGGCGCGCCGGCCTGGCGGGCGATGGCGCCCAGTTGGGCCACGGCCGGGCCGGAGCCGCGGGCGACCGCCAGGGCCAGGCGCGGATCGGAGAACATCGCCCAGCCGGCGGCGTGCTCGGGACTGTCGACCAGGGCGGCCGAACCCGGCGGCAGGCCCGCGGCCTCGATCGCCGGATCAAGGGCGTGCTCGACAATGGCGCGCGCGGTGCCCAGCGCATCGGAGCCGATGCGGAAGACCACGGTGTTGCCGGTGCGCAGGACGCCGGTGGCGTCGGCGAAGACGTTGGGGCGGCCCTCGAAGATGAAGCCGACCACGCCCAAGGGCGCTGCGACCTGCTCGACGCTCCAGCCGGGATGCTCGACGCGTTCGACCAGCCGGCCGCGGCCGACCTTGGCGTTCTGCCAGACCTGCAGGCCGGCGATCATGTCGGCGCGCATCGCGGCGTTGACCGCCAGGCGGGTGGTCGAGCGGCCGCGGGCCTGGGCGCGGGCGACGTCGTCGGCGTTGGCCTTGGCGATGGCGCTCCAGGCGCCGTCGTCGGCGAGGTTGCCCGCGAAGGCGGCGAAGAAGGCGGTGATGGCCTCGTCGCTGACCTGGGCCAGCTGGCCGAAGGCTGCGTGCGCGCGGCCCACGGCGCCGGCGGCGATCGCCTGGACGGGGGCGGGGACGTGCAGCAGGTCGCCGGTCTCCTGGACCACCACCAGCCGGTCGCCCGGCTGGAAGGCCGCCGCCAGCTTGTCGGAGACGTAGGCGACGCGATCGCCCCCGAACGGGATCGGCATGCCGGCGACCAGCGTCTCCAGCTTGCCCGTCCGGGCTCCCGTCTCGGCCTTGGTGCTCGCCGCCGCGTCGTCCACTACGCGCCCCTAATGCTCAGTTTGAGGTTTAGTAGGCCCCTTTAGGGCCTGTCGCAAATCCGCAATCGTCGGTCAGGCTGGCGTTCGCGCCGCCAGCGCCAGGTCGTCGGCGTGGATCATCGGGCCGTAGGTGAAGCCTAGCACGCCCTCGATGGCGTCGGACTTCAGGCCGCGGATGCGCCCGGCGTCCTCGGAGTCGTAGCGGGCAAGGCCGCGGCCGATCTCGCGGCCGGCCTCGTCGACTACGACCACGGCGTCGCCCTTGCCGAAGCGGCCCTCGACCGCAAGCATGCCGGCGACCAGCAGGCTCTTGCCGGTGGCCAGCGCCTTGGCTGCGCCGTCATCGACGATCACGGCGCCCGAGGTCGCCAGCGAGCCGGCGATCCAGGCCTTGTACGCGGCCGCGACCGAGACCGACGGCTCGATCACCGTCGCCTTGTCGCCAGCCTCGATCGCCGCCAACGGCGCCGGACGCCGGCCGAGCGTGATGATGGTGGCGCAGCCGGCCGACTGGGCGATGCGGGCGGCCATGATCTTGGTGGCCATGCCGCCGGTGCCGACCCCGGCGCTGGCGTTGGCGCCGCCGGCCATGGCCTCGATCTCCGGCGTCAGCTGGCTGATGCGCGGCAGATGCTCGGCGGCGGGATTGCTGCGCGGGTCGGCGGTGTAGAGGCCGTCGATGTCCGACAGCAGGACCAGGGCCTCGGCGCGGATCATCTGGGCGACGCGGGCGGCGAGCCGATCGTTGTCGCCGTAGCGGATCTCTTCGGTGACGACGGTGTCGTTCTCGTTGACCACCGGGATGACGCCCAGGGACAGCAGGGTGGTCAGCGTCGCATGGGCGTTGAGCCAGCGGCTGCGGATCTCGGTGTCGTCGCGGGTGAGCAGCACCTGGGCGGTGACCAGGCCGTGGGGCTCGAGCGCCTCTTCCCAGGCCCGCATCAGTTCCGACTGGCCGGCGGCGGCGCAGGCCTGCTTTTCCGGCAGGGTCAGCTTGCGGCGGCCCATGGCGAGCCGGCGGCGGCCCAGCGCCACGGCGCCGGACGACACGACGAGCACCTGCTGGCCACGGGCGCGCAGCCGCGCGACGTCGGCGGCGAAGGCCGAGAGCCAGGCCGAGTCGGGGCCGGCCTCGCCGGCCACGAGGGCCGAGCCGACCTTGACGACGACGCGCTTGGCCTCCCCCAGGCCGCTCACGGGGTCCAGCCCGTTCCGCCGGCCTGGTCGGCCTCTTCCTGGGCGATCTCCGCCTTGCGCTCGCGGACCATGCCGTAGGCCTCGCGCAGCAGTTCGACGACGCCTTTGCCCGACACGCCGGAGACCAGGCGGACCTTGCGGCCGGTGGCTTCCTCCAGCGCCTCGCGCTGCATCTCGATCACGCTGTCGTCGAGGGCGTCGATCTTGCTGAGGGCGACGATCTCGGTCTTGTCGCCGAGCTCCTCGCCATAGGCTTCGAGCTCGCCGCGGACGGTGCGCCAGGCTTCGGCGACGTCGGTCTGGGTCGCGTCGACCAGGTGGATCAGCACCGCCGTGCGCTCGACGTGGCCGAGGAAGCGGGTGCCGAGCCCGGCGCCTTCCGAGGCGCCTTCGATCAGGCCGGGAATGTCGGCCAGCACGAACCGCTCGCTGGGCGACAGGTCGACCATGCCGAGGTTGGGAGCCAGGGTCGTGAACGGGTAGTCGGCGATCTTCGGCTTGGCGGCGCTGGCCGCGGCCAGGAACGTCGACTTGCCGGCGTTGGGCAGACCGACCAGGCCGACGTCGGCGATCAGCTTCAGCCGCAGCCAGATCCAGCGCTCCTCGCCTTCCTGGCCGGGATTGGCGTGACGCGGAGCCTGGTTGATCGGGCCCTTGAAGCGGTCGTTGCCCCAGCCGCCGTTGCCGCCCTTGAGCAGCAGGATGCGCTTGCCGGCCACGTTCATGTCGGCGATCAGGGTTTCCTTGTCCTCGTCGAGGACCTCGGTGCCCACGGGGACTTTCAGCACCACGTCGTCGCCGGCCCCGCCATGGCGGTTGCGGCCCATGCCGTGGATGCCGGTGCCGGCCTTGAAGTGCTGGGTGTAGCGGTAGTCGATCAGGGTGTTGAGGCCTTCGACGGCCTCGATCCAGACGTCGCCGCCGCTGCCGCCGTCGCCGCCGTCAGGGCCGCCGTACTCGATGTACTTCTCGCGCCGGAACGACACAGCGCCGCCGCCGCCGTTTCCGGAGCGGATGTAGATCTTGCACTGGTCGAGAAACTTCATCGGGGCCTTTTGTAGCATGGGAAGCGCCCCGTCGAGCCTTGCGGCCGCGGGGCGCTTCGATTCATCGCGTGTGTGGCCTCAGGCCAGCCACACCATCATCCGGGTCGGGGTGGTCTGGCCGCCCCGGGCGATCGACGGGCGCAGCTCGACGTCGCCGGTGTAGAGGAAGCCGGCGTTGCAGAGCACCTGGCCCGAGGCCGGGTTGTCGGCGAAGTGGCCGGCGTGCATGTAGCGCCGGCCCCAGGTCCGGTGCGCCCAGACCAGCGCGCCGCTGGCGGCCTCGGACGCATAGCCCTGGCCCCAGTGCGGCCTGCCGACCCAGTAGCCGATCTCGCGTTCGCCGCCGTCGCGGGCGTCGAAGCCGAGCACGCCGATCGCGCCATGCTCGGGATGGTCGATGACGAACACCGCCTCGCGGGCGGGGTCGGCCTCGCTGGCCTTTTCCAGGAAGCCTTCGGCGTGCTCGATCCCATAGGGATAGGGCATGCCGGTGGTCATGCGGGCCACGTCGAAGTCGTTGGCGTAGGTCGCCAGGCGGGCTGCGTCTGCCTTGCGGGCCTTACGCAGCCGCAGCCGCTGCGTCGTGATGACGGGCTCCAGTTCGATCGCACACATCGTCTACCTCCCGGCCCTCTGTCGGGGCCCCAGAACGCAAAGAGGGGGAGTCCGGCGGTCCGGACTCCCCCTCGGAAGCACTCTGCCCGGTCCGCCTTACGGCGAACCCGGTTTCAAGAGGTTCGCCTGATTATTCAGCCGCTTGGGCCACAATCACGTTCACGTAGGTGCGGTCGTCGCGCTTGGTCACGAATTTCACGGCGCCGGCGGCGGTCGCGAAGAGGGTGTGGTCCTTGCCGATGCCGACATTGTCGCCCGGGAAGAACTTCGTGCCGCGCTGGCGCACGATGATGTTGCCGCCGACGACAGCTTCACCACCGAACTTCTTCACGCCGAGGCGGCGGCCAGCCGAGTCGCGACCGTTGCGCGAAGAGCCGCCAGATTTCTTGTGAGCCATAGCTCTCTCCTAACTCTCTAGTGCGCGCTTATTCGGCGGCGTCAGACTTCTTGGCGGCGGCCTTCTTCGGCGCAGCCTTCTTGGCCGGAGCTTCGGCCGGGGCCGGAGCGGCGGCGGCTTCCAGTTCGGCGACCACGTTCTTCAGGTTGCGGGCGCGAGCGTCCAGCAGGGCCTTCGAGGTCAGGTCGACAGTGCCGTCCCACTTGGCGGTCTTGCCGGCGCCGGCGATCGAGGTCACGCGCAGCACGGTTTCCGACTGGCGGTGACCGCGGGTGCGGCGATAGCCCTGACGACGGATCTTCTTGAAGATCTTGATCTTCTCGCCGCGGCGGGTCTCGATCAGCGTGGCGGAGACGGTCGCGCCGTCGACCAGCGGAGCGCCGACCGTGATGGCCTCACCATCGCCGAGCAGGAGGACGTCGCCGAACGCGACTTCCGCACCCGGTTCACCGTCGAGCTTTTCGACGACCAGCAGGTCACCGGCTTGAACCCGGTACTGCTTTCCGCCGGTTTTGATCACCGCGTACATCGTTGGCGCCTTGGACTATAGCAAAATGGATAGCGCCCGCGAGATAGCCCGCGGGCGAGAGGCGCGGACTTATACAGAGGGACTGTTGAGAGTCAACGCGCCTGGCGTGTTTCTACCGTGACGTGGCTCAAACCCGGCAAGCCGGCAAGCCGGGCGCGGTAGATTTCGGCCGCCACGGCCTCGCGCGCCTCGACGACGACGATGGCCGCGTGGTGGCCAGGACCCAGCCGCCAGAGGTGCAGGTCGAGCAGGCGCTCGCCGCCGCTCTCCATGCGCTTGCGGATTTCGGCGGTCAGTTCGGGCGAAGGATTGATGTCCAGCAGCACCGAGCCGGTGCGGACCATCAGTCTCCAGGCGAAGTGGGCCAGCAGCGCCGCGCCGGCCAGGCCCGCCAGGCCGTCCGCCCAGGCCCAGCCGAACACGCGTCCGAGCCCGAGGCCGACGATGGCCAGCGCCGAGACCGCCGCGTCGCCGGCCAGGTGCAGGTGCGCGGCCGAAAGGTTGAGGTCGCCGTCGCGATCATGGGCGTGCGCGTGGGCGGGGCGCAGCAGCCACACGCAGATCAGGTTGATCGCCAACGCCAGACCGGCCAGGGCCAGCGCCCCGTCGTAGGCGACGGGGGCGTGCGAGAGCATATGCCGCCCGCTTTCGATCGCCACCAGCACGGCGCTGATCGCCAGCACCGCGGCGTTGGCGAACCCGGCCAGGTAGCCGAGCTTGCCGGTGCCGAACGAGAAGCGATGATCCTGGGCGTAGCGCCGCGCCATCCGGTAGGCGCCGGCCGCCACGACCAGAGCGGCGACGTGGGCGGCCATGTGTACGCCGTTGGCGATCAGGGCCATGGAGTTGAAGGCCAGGCCGCCGCCGATCTGGGCGGCCAGGGTCAGCACGCAGATCGCCGCCACCAGCCAGGTCCGCCGCTCGTTGCGGGCGTGGTCGGCGCCCAGATAGACGCGGTCGCCCCGGAAGGCGTCCATCTGTCCTTGGCGTTCGGGGGCGGAGGCGGTCACGAGGGCTCTTATATAGCGGCGATCGGGGAGCGCGCGCGCCGATATGGGCGCCGGAACTGGAGTTGTCACGCTCCGACGGCAGGCCGGGGGCGCGGTGTTATTCGATAACACCTATATAGTGGTCAAGCGGTCGATAGCCGCAGACTGTTCCCTTCGCCACGATCAGTGACTAGATGACGTCCATGACCGACAAGACCCCCGTCACCGTCCTCACCGGCTATCTCGGCGCCGGCAAGACCACGCTCTTGAACCGCATCCTCACCGAGGACCACGGCAAGAAGTACGCCGTCATCGTCAACGAGTTCGGCGAAGTGGGGATCGACAACGACCTCATCGTCGGCGCGGACGAAGAAGTCTTCGAGATGAACAACGGCTGCGTCTGCTGCACCGTGCGCGGCGACCTGATCCGCGTGCTCTCGGGCCTGATGAAGCGCAAGGGCAAGTTCGACGCCATCGTCGTCGAGACCACCGGCCTGGCCGATCCGGGCCCCGTGGCCCAGACCTTCTTCGTCGACGACGACGTGAAGGCCAAGACCCAGCTCGACAGCGTCACCACCGTGGTCGACGCCAAGCACCTGCCGCTGCGGTTGGCTGACTCCAAGGAAGCGGTCGAGCAGATCGCCTTCGCCGACCAGATCGTGCTGAACAAGACCGACCTCGTCACCGAGGACGAGTTGCGCGCGGTCGAGGCGTCGATCCGCCGGCTGAACCCGCTGGCCCCGATCCACCGCACCCAACGCTCTCAGGTGCCGCTCGAGGCGATTCTCGGCCGCGGCAGCTTCGACCTGGCCCGCATCACCGAGGTGCAGCCGGAATTCCTAAATCCCGCCCACGGCGAACCGGGCCACGTTCACGACGAGGACTGCGACCATGATCACGACCATCATCATCACCACGATCATGACCACGGTCACCACGACCATGATCATGAGGACCATGCGGCGGCAGCGGGCATACGCGGCATCTCGCTCACGCTCGACAAGCCGATCCACGGGCAACGGGTGACCAACTGGCTGAACCAGGTCCTGCAGGACCAGGGGCCGGACATCCTGCGCGCCAAGGGCATCCTCGACGTCCAGGGCGAGGACCGCCGCCTGGTGTTCCAGGCCGTTCACATGATCCTGGAGGGCGACTTCCAAGGGCAGTGGAAGGGCGGCGACAAGCGCTACAGCCGGCTGGTGTTCATCGGCCGCAACCTCGACGAGGCCAAGCTGCGCGAGGGCTTCGAGGCCTGCGCGGCCTGACGTCTCCACAAGATCGTCATCCTCGGCCGCGCCGGGGATGACGGAAGAGGAGCAAAGAAAAGGCCCGCCCGGGTTTCCCTGGGCGGGCCTTTCTATTTCGTCCGAAGGGCTGCTTAGAGCTCTTCGTTGATCAGGGCGACTTGGAAGAAGCCGTTGCCCTGCAGCGTGTTCATCACCGCCATGAAGTCGCCGTAGCGAACGGTCCGGTCGGCGCGGATGTAGACGCGCTCTTCGGTCGGTTCCGGCGAAGCCAGGATACGGGTCAGATCCGCGGGCAGCGTGTCGAGGCTGGTCGGCACGTCGCCGATGAACAGCTTGCCGCCTTGCTGAACATTGATCAGCGTCGGCTCTTCGACCTTCGTACCCGGGGGCGGCGGGATCGCCGGCGGCAGGTCGAGCTTAATCGACACCGTCGCCGCGGGGATCGACACCATGAAGATGATGAGGAGCACCAGCATCACGTCCACGAAGGGCGTGACGTTGATGTCGCTGTTTTGGCCGAGGTCGAACTTGCCGCCGCCTCCGCCTCCCAGCTTCGCACCCATATGAATTTCCTTCCCTAGGGCCCCTACACTGGGGCCGCCGCACAGTCAGCGACACCCTTCGCTAAACAAAATGCGCTTGTAAAGCCCGAACCTGCGAAGATGCGTCCATCAGACCGCCTGCTCTGCTCGGCGCCTGTTTGCCAGGCGTGAATCCGAGTGATTCCGCCTCTCGCCAAGACCAATGTTAGGCAGGTATGACCCCTGCCATGACTTTCCAGTTTGACGCCTATGTCACCGCGGCCCTTTTCGGAAAGGACGGCAAGGCCCTGTTCGCCCTCGGCGACGGCACCGTCCGATTCGAGTCGGGTGAGCAGATCGAAGCCCACGACGGGGCGATTCTCTGCGCCTGCCTGCACCCCAGCGGCGAAGGCCTGATCACCGGCGGCGACGACGGACGCGTCGTCTGGTCGCGGACCTCCGGCGCTGTCGAGATCGCCAAGATCCCCGGTCGCTGGATCGACTCGGTCGACGCCTCGGCGGACTCCAAGCTGATCGCCTTCTCGGCCGGCAAGGACCTGCATATCCGCGATAGCGCCGATCCGGCCTTCAGCCGCACCTTCACGCACGAGAAGTCGGTGGCCGCCGTGGTGTTCGATCCCAAGGGTCGCCGCGTCGCCGCGGCGACCTATGGCGGCGCCTGGCTTTGGTACGCCAAGATCGCCGAGCAGAAGCCCTATGTCCTGAAGTGGGCCGGCAGCCATGTGGGCCTGGCCTTCAGTCCCGACGGCAAGTTCCTGATGTCGGCCATGCAGGAGAACGCCCTGCACGGCTGGCGGGTCGCCGACGAGAAGAACCTGCGCATGGGCGGCTATCCGGTGAAGGTCAAAAGCATGACCTTCATCACCAAGGGGCAGCTGCTGATCACGTCCGGCGCCAACGGCCTGGTGGCCTGGCCGTTCGCAGGCGCGACCGGCCCGATGGGCAAGCAGGCGGCCGAGGTCGGGTTCGACGAGAGCGCGATGGTCGTTCGGGTCGACGGCATGCCGGGCGGCCAGTGGGTCTGCGCCGGGCTGGACGACGGCCGGGTCTGGGCCTGCGACCTGACCGGCCAGCGGATCGTGCCGCTCAAGGCCGAGAAGGGCGCGGCGATCGCCGCCCTGGCGATGAGCAAGGATGGGACCCGCGTCGCCTGGGGCGACGAGGACGGCGCGGCCGGCGTGGTGAGCGTCTAGCTTTCGAACCCTCGCAACTCGCCCCAGGTCTCGAACGGATCGCGGGCGGCGCGCAGGGTGTTGATCGGCGCGGCGTCGTCGCGCCAGCCCAGCGCCATGCCGGAAAACACCATGTGGTCGTCCGGCAGGCCGAGCAGGCCGGCAAGGGTCTGCGGATAGCGCGCCCAGTATTCTTGGGCGCAGGTGTCCAGCCCGCGCTCGGTGGCCAGCAGCATCACCGTCTGCATGTACATGCCCAGGTCCGACCACTGCGGCGGCCCGAGCTTGCGGTCCAGGCAGAAGAACAATCCCACCGGGGCGCCGAACAGTTCGCCGTTCTTGGCCAGCTGGCGCAGGCGCGCGGGCTTGTCCTCGCGCGGGATGCCGATCGTCGCATAGAGGTCCTCGCCGTTCTGGAAGCGGCGGGTGCGGAAGGGGTCCCAAAGGTTGGGCGGATAGACGTCGTACTCGGGCGTCTCGCCCATCGGATTGGCTGCGACCTGCGCCTTCAGCTGCGCCAGCGGCGCGCCGGCCAGGGCGTAGACCCGCCAGGGCTGCAGGTTGCCGCCGGACGGGGCGCGGGCCGCCGCCTCCAGGATCTCGCGGACCACGGCGGCCGAGGGGACGTCCGGCTTGAAGGCGCGGACGGACATGCGGGCGGCGACGGCGTCGGAAACGTTCAACAGATTGCGTCCTTGCGGCGGCTTGACCGGAAACGTGGCTCGAAGCATCGCTACTATCCGGCCGTGGGGTAAGGGCAAGGGTCTTGGCGAAAGCGTCGAAGGGGTTGTTCGGGCGGCTGATCGGCGGTCTGTTCGTGCTGGTGCTGATCTTCGGCCTGATCGGCCCGGTGATGGTCACGGCCATCTACCGGTTCGTGCCGCCGCCGGTGACCTGGCTGATGGTTCAGCGGGTGACCGAGGGCCGCGGGTTCGATCGTCGCTGGAAGCCGCTGGACGAGATCTCGCCGCGGCTGGTGCGGGCGGTGATCGCCGCCGAGGACGCCAAGTTCTGCGACCACAACGGCTTCGACTTCCAGGCGATCGAAAAGGCCTACGAGGCCAACGCCAAGGGCAAGAAGCTGCGCGGCGGCTCGACCATCAGCCAGCAGACCGCCAAGAACGTCTTCCTCTGGCCCGGCCGCTCCTATGTCCGTAAGGGGCTGGAGGCCTACTTCACGGTGCTGATCGAAGTGATCTGGGGCAAGCAGCGGATCATGGAGGTCTACCTCAACTCCATCGAGTGGGGCCCGGGCGTCTATGGCGCCGAGGCCGCCGCCCAGAAGAACTTCGGGGTCAGCGCCGCCAAGCTCACCCCCGCCCAGGCTGCGCGGCTGGCGGCGATCCTGCCCAGCCCGTTGAAGTGGAAGGCGGCGACGCCGGGGCCTTATGTGAAGCGTCGCTCGGGCAAGATCGGCAAGGCGGCCGGGACCATCAACCGCGAGGGCATGGCCGCCTGCGTCCTGGGTTGAACCCAAGACCGATAGGCCATCCTATGCCGTGGGGGCTCAAACCTTGACGGAGGCGGCTGCATGAAGGTCGGCGTTCCCAGCGAGATCAAGCCGAACGAGCATCGGGTGGGCCTGACGCCCACCGCCGTCCGCGAGTATGTCGAGCGCGGTCACGAGGTCGCCGTCCAGGCCGGCGCCGGGACCGGGGCCGGCTATGCCGACGAGGCCTATCGCCGGGCCGGGGCCGCCATCGTCGCCGACGCCGAGGCGATCTTCTCCGCCAGCAAGCTCATCGTGAAGGTCAAGGAGCCGCAGCCGCCCGAATGGGCGCGGCTGAACCAGGACCATATCCTCTTCACCTATCTGCACCTGGCGCCGGACCCGGAGCAGGCCGAGGGCCTGCTGGCCTCGGGCTGCGCGGCGATCGCCTATGAGACGGTGACCGACGCGGCCGGCGGGCTGCCGCTGCTGGCCCCGATGTCGGAGGTGGCAGGCCGGATCGCGGTGTTCTCGGCCGGCGAGACCCTGCTCAAGCACAACGGCGGCATGGGGCTGCTGATCTCCGGCGTGCCCGGCGTGCCGCCGGCGCGGGTCTGCGTGCTGGGCGGCGGCGTGGTCGGCATCAACGCCGCGCGCATGGCCGCGGGCCTGGGGGCCGAGGTGGTGGTGCTGGAGCGCTCGATCCCGCGGATGCGCCAGATCGACGACCTCTTTCAGGGACGGATCCTGACCCGGTACTCGACGCTCGATGCGGTCGAGGAGGAGGTGCTGAAGGCCGACGTGGTGATCGGCGCGGTGCTGACCCCGGGGGCCTCGGCGCCCAAGCTGGTCCGCCGCGAGCACCTGAAAAAGATGAAGACCGGCTCGGTGCTGGTCGACGTCTCGATCGACCAGGGCGGCTGTTTCGAGACCTCGCACCCGACCACCCACGCCGAGCCGACCTATGTGGTCGACGGCGTCGTACACTACTGCGTGGCCAATATGCCGGGAGCCGCGCCGCGCACGTCGTCGGAGGCGCTGGTCCACGCGACCCTGCCGTTCGGCCTGGCGCTGGCCGACCGCGGGCTGGAGGCGCTGCGGGACAATCCGCACCTGGCCAAGGGGCTGAACGTGCTGAAGGGCGCGGTCACCCATCCGGCGGTAGCGCACGCGCTCGGCAAGGATTTCGTCGACCCGTTCGGGGTCTGGGCCAAGCGTTAGGCGGCGGCCCAGGCGCGGGGATCGAGGGCGACCGGATCGTCGATCGCCATTTCGTCCCAGTCGAGGTCCGGCGGCGGGCTGGAGGCTGCGGCGATCACCGCCGACAGCTCGGCGGCCGAGGTCACGCCGACCAGCACAGTGGCCGCTTCGACGCGCGAGAGAGCGAAGCCCAGCGCCGCCTGCAGCGGGTCCGAACGGCCCTCGGCGATCAGCCGGCGGGCGCGCGAGATGCGGCTGGCGGCGGCCTTCAGGTGGGTCGGGGCGCGGTCCGGCGGCAGGAACAGCAGGCCGTTGAGGAAGATCGAGCGCAGGTGAACTTCGATGCCCAGGCCGGCCAGCGCGGCCAGGGTGCCGTCGATCAGCAGCCGCTGGTCGAGCAGCGAGGCCGGGGCCTGGACGATGTCCGGGCGGAACCGGCGGGCGACGCCCAGCGGATCGTCGGAGGCGAACACCGACACCCCGATCTTGCGGGTCAAGCCGGCGTCTTTCATCGCCCGCAGGCGGTTCCATAGGGCCATGCCGTGCGGGCCGAACAGGTCGGCGGCGCAGGGCACCAGGATGGCGTCGGCCTGCTCTACGCCCAGCCGGCGCAGGGTGTTGCGGGCCTCGGCCTCGACATAGTCTGGGCCGCGGTCGGGGCGCACGGTCGAGATCGAAATGCGGAACGGGGTCGGGCGCGGCAGGGATTCGCCCAGCGCCGCCTCGGCGACCGCCGAATGGCCGTCCACGTCCAGCACCGGCAATTGCGCGCGCGCGGCGATGTCCAGGATGTCCCGGGCTTCGGCCTTGGGCGCGCGGCCGCGCACCAGCGTGGTCTGGTCCAGACCGAACTGTGCGGAGCCGAGGCCGAGCTTGGAGAGCGGTGAGATCATGAAGCCGGAGACGCTGGATACGGAAGCGATGAAGCGCCATCTTCACGGCAATGCCTAAAGAAGCGGTGTCTAGGACCTTTCCAGGGAGTTAAAGTCGAGCCATGCGAGAGCCGCTCCCCGAATGGCCGATGTTCGGCATGGCCGACGACGTCCGCCCCGCGCTAGCCCAAGCCCAGCAAGGGAATTTTCCGCTGGCCCTGGCCACCCTGACCTCGGTCGAAGGCGGCGGTCCGCGTCCGCCGGGGACCCAGATGGTGTTCGCTCACGGCATCGTCTCCGGTTACTTTTCCGGCGGCTGCGTGGAGAGCGACGTGGCCGATCACGCCTTCGCCTGCCTGGACGACGGACAGCCCCGGCGGCTCGTCTACGGGGCAGGCAGCCCCTGGCCCGACATCCAGCTGCTCTGCGGCGCGCGGATCGAGATCTTCGTCGAGCGCGTGGCCCCCGACGATCCGGCGCTCATCGAACTGCTCGCCGCCCATCAGGCCCGCCGGCCGGTGGTCTGGGTCAGCGACGGGGTCCGCCGCGCCTGCGGGACCGCGCCGAGCCCCTGGGAGGGGGCCATCGTCCAGGCCTATGAGCCGACCCCGCGGCTGGTGGTGTTCGGGGCCGACCCGACCGCCCTGGCCATCGCCCAGCTCGGCGTCCAGTCAGGGATGGAGACGACGCTGGTCCGCCCCAAGGGCCCGCAGAGCCCGCCGCCGATCGCTGGGATCGCCTATCGCCGCGATGAGCCGGCGCAGGCCCTGGCGGCGATCGGGACCGACGCCTGGACCGCGATCGCCATCGCCACCCACAATCTCGACATGGACCGCGAGGCCCTGGCAGCGGCGCTGCCGTCCGACGCCGGCTATGTCGGCCTTCTGGGCGCCCGCAAGCGCCTGCCCGAGCGCCTGGCCCCGCTGCGCGCGGCCGGGTTTTCCGAGGCGCGGCTGCAGCAGTTGCACGCCCCGATCGGGCTCGACATCGGCGGTAAGGCCCCCTGGGAGGTGGCTTTGTCGGTGATCGGCGAGATCACCGCCCTGCGCCACGCGCGCCTGGCCGAGGAGCCGCGCAAGGCGACCCCGAAGCGGGCGACGGCTTAGAACGACGCAATTGCTCCCCCTCTGGGGGACCTGTCAGCCGAATGGCTGGCCGAGGGGGACTTTGACTGCCGCTTGAGAGCAGTCCCCCTCCGTCTCGATGCCTTGCATCGATCCACCTCCCCCAGCGGGGGAGGAATTTGTAGGCCTAGCCCCGCGCCAGCGGCAGTACCTCGACCAGGTCGCCGGCGGCCAGGGCCGGGGCGTTGGCCGGGCGGCGCAGCAGGGCGTCGGCGGCGGCGAAGACGCTGACCAGCGAGGAGTCCTGGTCGCGGTAGGGCTCGGCGACCAGCGCGCCGTCGACGTAGCTGAGCTTGGCGCGCATCCAGTGCTCGCGCGAGCCGTTGGCGGCCATCGGCAGGGCGGCCTTGGCGCTGGCCATCGGCAGGTTTTCCGCCCCGCCCTGCATCTTCATGACGATGGGTTTCAGGAACAGTTCGGCGCAGACGAAGGCCGAGGCCGGGTTGCCCGGCAGGCCCAGCATCCGGCGCCCGTCGCCGAGCACCCCGAAGAAGGTCGGCTTGCCGGGGCGGACATTGACGCTGGCGACCTTGAGCGAGAGGCCCAATGCGCCGGCCGCCGCGCGCACCAGGTCATGGTCCCCGACCGAGGCGCCGCCGACGGTGACGATGAGGTCGGCGTCGGCGGCGCGCAGGGCGCCGATCACCGCGTCCAGCTCGTCGCGCACCGGTTTGCACTTGAAGGCCGCGCCGCCCCAGCCGTCCACCATGGCGGCAAGGGCCGGCGCGCCGGAATCGTAGATCTGGTAGGGGCCCGGCGCGGCCGGCGCCTCGACGATCTCCTCGCCGGTGGACACGATCGCCACCCGCGGCCGGGCGTGGACGAGGACTTCGGCGCGCCCGGCGGAGGCCGCCAGGGACAACCGCCAGGGATCGATGCGGGTTCCGGCGCCCAGCAGCGCCTGGCCGGCTTTGAAGTCGCCGCCGGCGGGGCGCAGGTTGGCGCCGGGCGCGGAGGCCGGGACCGTGACGTGCTCGCCCTCGCGGGTCGCGTCCTCCTGGATGACGATGGTGTCGGCGCCGGCCGGCATCGCCGCGCCGGTGAAGATCCGCACCGCCTGGCCGGGCTGAAGCTCGCCTTCGTAGCCGTGGCCGGCGGCGCTCTCGCCGACGATGGCCAGGGTCCCGGGAGCGTCGGCGCTGCGCAGCGCCCAGCCGTCCATGGCCGAGGCGTCGAACGGCGGCTGGTGACGGACCGCCGTCACGTCCTCGGCCAGCACTCGGCCGATGGCGGTCTTCAGCGCGATGGTCTCGCCGGCCAGCGGGGAGACCTCCGCCAGCATCGCCGCGCGGGCGTCCTCGACGGGCATCAGCTTCATGCGCGGGCCCAGTCGCCGGACTTGCCGCCGCTCTTGGTCAGCAGGCGCACGTTTTCGATGGTCATGCCTTTGTCGGCCGCCTTCAGCATGTCGTAGACCGTCAGGCAGGCGACCGAGACGGCGGTCAGCGCCTCCATCTCTACGCCGGTCTGGCCCGAGGTCTTCACCCGGGCCGTGACCGCCAGGCCGCCCTCGGCCGGAGCCACGCGGACCTCGACCTTGCTCAGCGCCAGCGGGTGGCAGAGCGGGATCAGGTCAGAGGTCTTCTTGGCGGCCATGATCCCGGCGATCTCGGCGGTGGCGCGCACGTCGCCCTTCTTGGCGTCGCCCGACAGCGCCAGCGCCAGGGTGGCGGCGTCCATGCGCACGAAGCCCTCGGCGGTCGCCTCGCGCGACGTGACGGCTTTTTCGGAGACGTCGACCATATGGGCGCGGCCGGTCTCGTCGATGTGGGTGAGCTTGCTCACCTACTGCTCGAGCAGACGCGGCATGAGCTCGACCATGTTGCAGGGGCCATGGCGGCTGTCGAGCTGGGCCGAGATCACCTTGTCCCAGCCGTCCTTCACCGCGCCGTTGGAGCCCGGCAGGCAGAACACGAACACGCCGTCGACGATGCCCGCGACCGCGCGGCTCTGCAGGGTCGAGAGGCCGACCGACTGGTAGCTGACCAGATGGAAGATCACCGAGAAGCCGTCGATCTTCTTGTCGAACAACGGCTCGACCGCTTCGGGCGTCACGTCGCGGCCGGTGATGCCGGTGCCGCCGGTGGTGATGATCGCATCGACGCTGCCGGACGCGACCCAGGCTTTGATCTGCTCGCGGATCTGGGCGACGTCGTCCTTGACGATGCCCTTGTCGGCCAGCTCGTGGCCGGCGGCCTTGATCCGCTCGGCGAGCACGTGGCCCGAGGTGTCGCTTTCCTCGTCGCGGGTGTCGGAGACGGTCAGCACGGCGATGCGGACCGGCTTGATCGCCTGGCTCTCGTCGATGCGGCCGCCGGGGGTGAAGGCGTTCATGGCTTGGTGCTCTCCCATCGGGCGATGTCGGCGTGATCCTGGTCGCGCGGTTCGATCCAGCGCGAGCCGTCGGGGCCGGTCTCCTTCTTCCAGAAGGGGGCGCGGCTCTTCAAGTAGTCCATCAGGAAATCGCAGGCCTCGAAGGCCGCGCGGCGGTGGGTGGCGGCGGTGGCCACGAAGACGATCGGCTCGCCGGGCGCGATGGCGCCGACCCGGTGCACGATCTGGAAGTCGTCGAGCGCGAAGCGGGTCTTGGCCTCGTCCGCGATCTTGCCGATCGCGGCCTCGGTGAAGCCGGGATAGGCCTCGAGCTCCAGGGTCGTGGTCGCGCCGCGCTCGGCGCGGGCCAGGCCTGTGAAGGTGGCGATGGCGCCGGTCTCGCTGCGACCTTGGCTGAAGGCGGTCAGCAGCGCGCCGGGTTCGAACGGCTGGTCGGTCAGGCTGATCATCCGCCGCTCATCGGCGGCAGGTAGGCGACCTCCGACCGCGCGGTCAGCGCCGCGTCGCCGCGGACGATCTCCTGGTCGAGCGCGACCTGGACGCCCGGCCGGGCCAGGGCCTCGGCAAGGTCGGCGTCCTCGCCCGACAGCAGGGCCGTCAGCGCGGCGATCGAGTCCGCTTCGAGCTCGCGCGAGCGCCAGCCGGCGACGTCGCTCAGGCGACCGAACAACAGGACCTTGGCCATGACTTCAGCCCCCGGTCGTCGACATGTGGCGGGCCACAGCCGGGGCGGCGGCGCGTGCGATCTGGAAGTCGTGGCCCTGCGGCTTGGCGTCGACCGCCAGCCGGATGGCGTCCACCAGGCCGGCGTCGTCGGTCCCGGCGCGGATCACGGCGCGCAGGTCGCTGGCGTCCTCGCGGCCCAGGCAGGTGTGCAGGGTGCCGGTGCAGGTCAGCCGCACGCGGTTGCAGCTCTCGCAGAAATTATGGCTGAGCGGGGTGATGAACCCCAGCCGACCGCCGGTCTCTTCGACCCGGACATAGCGGGCCGGGCCGCCGGTGCGGTGGGCGATCTCGTTCAGGGTCCAGAAGCTCTCCAGCCCGCGGCGGACGTCCTTCAGCGACAGAAACTGATCGGTGCGGTCGACCTCGATCTCGCCCAGCGGCATGGCCTCGATCAACGTCATGTCGCAGCCGCGGGCGTGGGCCCAGGCGATCAGGTCGGGCAGCTCGCCGGCGTTGTCGTCCTTCAGCGCCACGGCGTTGATCTTGACCGACAGGCCGGCGGCCAGGGCGGCGTCGATGCCGGCGACGACCTTAGGCAGCTGGCCGCCGCGGGTCAGGACCCGGAACTTGGCTGGATCGAGGGTGTCCATCGAGACGTTGACCCGCCGCACGCCCAGCCGCGCCAGGTCGGCGGCGAATTCCTCGAGCCGCGTGCCGTTGGTGGTCAGGGTCAGCTCGTCCAGCGCCCCCGACTTCAGGTGCCGCGACAGGTTCTCGAACAGGCCCATGACGCCCTTGCGCACCAGCGGCTCGCCGCCGGTGATGCGCAGCTTGCGCGTGCCCAGCGCCACGAAGGCCGAGGCGATGCGGTCCAGTTCTTCCAGCGTCAGCACCTCGGCCTTCGGCAGGAAGGTCATGTGCTCGGACATGCAGTAGACACAGCGCAGGTCGCAGCGGTCCGTGACCGAGACGCGCAGATAGCTCACCGTGCGTCCGAAGCCGTCGATCAACGGCTGGACGCGGGCCTCTTGCGGTGGTGCGGCGTCATAGGGCGTCATGCTGCCCATAAGATAGAGGGGAACACGGTTTGGCGACAGAGGCGCCTGAATTCGAGGCTGTGGTTCTGGCGGCCGGCGCGGGCCGCCGGTTTGGCGGCGGCAAGCTGCTCGCGCCATGGGCAGGCGGCGCCCTTTTGGACGGCGCCCTCGCCGCCGCCTTCGCCGCGCCCGTCCGGCGCGTGATCGTGGTCACCGGAACGGCAGCAGCCGAGGTGGAGGCCGTGGTCCGCGCCTTCGCCGGGCGAACGGGCGCGACCGATCGCCTGCTGGTGGTCCATGCGGACGACCACGAGGAGGGCATGGGCGCGTCGCTGCGCCGGGCCGCGGCCGAACTGCCCGCCGATTGTGCAGGCGCGTTTGTTTTCCTGGGCGACATGCCGCGCGTGCCGCATGCGGTGCTGGAAGGCCTGGCGCGGGCGGTTCGCGCCGGCGCGCCGGCCGCCGCTCCGGTGTTCGAGGGTCAGCGCGGTCATCCGGCTCTGATCGGGCCGGCTCTGTTGCCGCGGCTGTTGACCCTGCATGGCGACGCTGGGGCGCGGGCGATCCTCAAGGACCTCGGCGAGGCCTTGGCGCTGGTGGCGGCGCCCGACGACGGGGTGCTGTTCGACGTCGACGAGCGCGGCGACCTGCCGCACTAGGCGCCTATTTTTCAATCAAACTTCATTAAACAAGTTCAGTCAGAAACCCTCAACCGCGATCCATCCGGGCCAGCAGAAGCGCGCCCACGCGGATAGTTGAATGAAGAAATCAGCGGTCTGGCCGAGCGCCGCCGCCAAGGGGTCTGGGGCTTAGTCTTGTTCAGTTCGAGTGTTGAGCGTGCGGCCGTCGCCGCGCGGGAAGTGTCGTGCGGCCTGCGTTCTGGCCGGAGTACAAATCGACGGTGGTCGCGCCTGGCGCTGATCGCCATGGCCGGAACGGCGCTGAGTTCGCCGGTGTGGGCGACGCCCGTGGGCGGCCCGCTGATCCTCAGCGGCAAGTACATCAAGGTCGGCCTGAATGAGATCGGCGGCACGCTCGGCTACAACAACAGCACCTCGCCCGGCATTCTCTACGACGGGACGGGCACGGGCACGTTCAATCCGAGCTACGACTACCTGACGCCGGGGACGGCTTACGAGGGCTTCTCGCTGCAAGGCAGCGCCGCCTCGGCCTTCTCGTTCCACAACAACAACTCGCAGCTCAGCTCAGTCGGGATCGCAGGCGGCGTCCTGACCTCCTACAACGGCGTGGCCTACGACGGAGCGACCTACGATCAGCGCGCGGTGTGGTCGGCCACCGCCGTCGAAGGCGGGGTGAACCTGTTCACCATCAGCCACGACTACTACTTCAACGACGCCGGTCAGCAGCTCAACATCGTCACGACCATCGAGGCGCTGACGGATCTCACGGGCCTGACCTTCGGCCGGTTCACCGATCCGGACGCAAAGGCCGCGACCGGCGACAGCACCCAGACCACGAACATCCAAGGCTCCGGAAGCGTTGCCGCCAGCGACCTGGTCTATGCCGAGGCGCTGGCTTCGAAGTACGTGATCGGCCTCTACTCCAACGACTCGGTCACCCACAATTCGGGCGTGAGCGGCTACCCGTGGAGCTCCGATCCGCTGTTCTACCTATCGGGCGTGAACGACGGGAACGGTGACTATACGATCGGTCTCGGCTTCGACATCGGCGACCTGCTGAGCGGCGGGAAGGTCACCTTCAAGTACCAGTACATCTTCGGCACCGACATCGCCGCGGCGATCGGCGCCAATGGCGGCGGCGGTGGCGGCGGCCTGCTGCCGGACATCGGCGTGGGCGGCACGTTCACGCCCGAGGACATCCTGGGCGGCAAGGTCAATCCGGTGTTCGACGGCGGCACGCTGAACCTCGGCGCCTCGACCTCGATCAACAACGCCTTCACGATCCGCGAGGCGGGCGGCACGATCAACACTGCGGGCCATGATCTGACGATCAGCGGCGGGATGAGCGGGGCCGGCGCCCTGACCAAGACCGGCGAGGGCGTGCTGATCCTGACCGGCGCCAACAACCAGAACGGCCTCAACGTCCAGGGCGGCACGGTCGCCTTCAACAGCGGCGGGTCGCTGAGCTCGGGCCTGGTCACGCTGAGCGGCGGCGGTTCATTGCGCTCGGAGCGCGATTCGAGCGTCGGTCAGACCCTGCAGATCGAAGCTGGCCAGCAGGGCGGCTTCAACACCGGCGGACACAACGTGGTGCTGTCGGGGAACATCAACGGCGGCGGCGGCCTGATCAAGACGGGCGAGGGCTCGCTGATCCTGACCGGCGCCAACAGCCACGGCTCGCTCGACATCCAGGGCGGCTCGGTGGTGGCCGGTTCGGCCGGCGCGCTCGGCGCGGCGGGCGGCCAGATCACCCTGGGAACCGGTTCGAGCCTGGTCGCGGGCTCGGGCCTGACCATCACTCAGCAGCTTAACGTCCAGGGCGAGAACGCCCGCTTCGACACCGCCGGCAACGACGTCGCCATGAACGGCGTGATCAGCGGCCAGAACTGCCTCATCAAGGCCGGAACCGGCCGCCTCAGCCTCAACGCCGCCGGATCCAACGCCATCGGCGCCTGCGTCCAGGAAGGTCAGCTGGCGTTCAACAACGTCTTCGCCGGCCAGGTCTGGGTCGACCAGAGCGGCACGATGAGCGGCTCGGGCCGGGTCAACGGCGATGTCGAGGTCGACGGGACCTTGTCGCCCGGCAACTCGCCCGGCGTGCTGGTGGTCGCCGGCAGCGTCGTGCAGGCGGCAGGTTCGACTCTGGCGCTCGACATCGACGGTCCGACCGCCGGCAACGGCGCGGGCCATCACGACCAACTGGTGCTGAGCGGCGCGGGCAGCGTCTACACGGCCGGCGGCACGATCGCCCCGATCACCCGCGGCATCACCGGGTCGGCGACCAACACCTACACCCCGCAGATCGGCGACAGCTTCCAGGTGGTCAGCGCCGAGGGCGGCGTCACCGGCTCGTTCACGGCCATCACCCAGCCCACCGAGGGCCTGGCCCCCGACTCGCGCTTCGACGTGCTCTATCTGCCCAAGGCGGTGGTGCTGGCGGTGACCCCGAACAGCTATGCGACCCTGGCGGCGCGCGCCGGCAAGCAGAACGCCCAGGCCGTGGGCGCGGCGGTCGACGCCGCTCGCCTGGCTCCGGGCCAGCGCGACGCCGGCCTGGCCGGGGGCCTTGTCGGCCTCAAGCAGCCGCAACTGCTCGACGCTCTGCAACAGGCGTCCGGCGAAATCCACGCCGACGGCATGGAAGCGGTGCTGGCGTCCAGCCGCGCCACCCGCACCGAGGTCACCGACCGTCTGGAGACGGCGTTCGGCGCCCGCAAGGTCTGGGGCGTGGCCGGGGCCGACACCTGGGAGATCGACGCCGATCACGTCGCCAACGGCTATCGCACTGATCGCGCCTCGCTGATCTTCGGCTTCGACCAGCCGCTGTCGGACGACCTGCTGATCGGCGCTGCGGTCAGCTACGCCCAGACCGAGGTCGACGGCCGCGGCATGGGCACGGCCCGCACCAACAGCTACCAGCTGCACGGCTACGGCGCCTGGCGCTCGGGCGAGACCTACGTCAACGGCGTCGTGGCCGCCGGCCTCGACGACTACAAGCTGACCCGCTCGGTGACCCTGGCCAACGGCGCGCGCGCCTATCTGGGCAAGGCGGACGGGACTTCGCTGTCGGCCGACGTCGAGGCGGGGCGCCGCTTCGCCATGGGCCGCGCCGACCTGGTGCTGGCCGCCGGCCTGGCCGCCGACCGCGCCGAACGTGACGCCGTCAGCGAAGAGGGCGAGACCACCGGCGCCCTGCGTTTCGCCAGCGAAACCCGCACGGCCGTCCAGGGCCGCGTCGGCGGCCGGATCAGCACCGAGACCCAGGCCGGCGCGATCAAGCTGCGTCCGCTGGCCTCGCTGTTCGTGACCCAGGAGTTCGGCGACGACGCCACGGTGCTCGGCGCGCGTATGGGCCAAAGCAACTTCGATGTCGCGGCGGCCTCGACCGGCGAGACGGCGGTGAAGCTGTCGACCCAGCTCGACGCGGCGATCAGCGACCGCACCCGCGTCAGCCTCGGTTACCGCTATGGCTGGACCGACGCCTCGGACAGCCACGCGATCCGCGCGGCGGCGTCCTTCACCTGGTGATGAACCGCAGCGTTTTTCCTCCCCTGCTTTTGCGGGGGAGGGGGGAGGAAAGGAACTAGCCTACGCCTTGACGAACGGCTGGCTCAGCGTCGGCTGGCCCGTGAGGGTCAGCAGGGCGTTGGCCACCGCCGGGCCGATCACCGGGGTGCCCGGCTCGCCGACCCCGCTCGGCGCATTGCCGGACGGGACGATGTAGGTCTCGACCGTCGGGGCCTCGGAATTTCGCAGCACGCGGTAGCTGTCGAAGTTGCCCTGCTCGACCACGCCGTCCTTCAGGGTGATCTGGCCGAACAACGCCGCCGACAGCCCGTAGCAGGTGCCGCCTTCCATCTGGGCGGCGATCTGGTCGGGCGAGATCGCCGTGCCGCAGTCGATGGCGGTGACCACGCGGCCGACCTTCGGCGCGCCGCCGTCCAGCTTCACTTCCGTCACCTGCGCGACCACCGAGCCGAAGCTCTCGTGCACGGCCACGCCGCGGGTCCAGCCCGCCGGCGCCGGGGTCGTCCACCCGGCCTTCTCGGCCGCCAGGTTCAGCACCGCCAGATGCCGATTGGCCCCGGCCTTGGTGTAGAGCGCGCGGCGATACTCGACCGGATCCTTGCCGGCCTTCCTGGCCAGCTGGTCGATGGTGTGCTCCATCACATAGGCCGTATGGGTCGCGCCCACCGAACGCCACCACAGCACCGGCACGCCCGAGTCCGGCTGGATCAGCTGCGCATCGACGATCGGCGTCGCCTTGAGA
This sequence comes from Phenylobacterium sp. LjRoot97, assembly GCF_964254345.1. Taxonomy (NCBI): domain Bacteria; kingdom Pseudomonadati; phylum Pseudomonadota; class Alphaproteobacteria; order Caulobacterales; family Caulobacteraceae; genus Phenylobacterium; species Phenylobacterium sp. LjRoot97. The sequence continues at coordinate 4,117,758 of NZ_CAXUTH020000001.1, read as the reverse complement.
TAGGGCGAGCCCAGCGTGCCTTCGACCGCGGTCTCGTCCAGCTTGGGCTGGCCCATGGGCGAGCCCTTCATCAGGGTCTGGGTGACCACCCGCTGGCGCCAGCTGGCCGGATAGCCGTCCTTGTCGAGCGTCACGCGCACCGTGTGGTGGGCGATGGGCCGGAAGTAGCCGGCGGCCATGTCGTCCTCGCGGGTCCAGACCAGCTTCACCGGCCGGTCCTTGCCGACCTTCTTGGCGATCTCGACGCACTCGGCGACGTAGTCGGACTGGAAGTTGGCGCGGCGCCCGAACGAACCGCCGGCGAACAGCGTCTCGATCTCCACCGCGCCGGGCAGCATGGTCATGATCTTGGCGGTGTTGAGCTGGTCGATGGTCGGGATCTGCGAGCCGAAGGTCAGCTTGGCCTTGCCGCCGCCGACCTGGGCCACGCAGTTCATCGGCTCCATGGTCGCATGGGCCAGGAACGGGAAGTCGTAGGCCGCCTCGAACGCCTCGCCCTTGACCGTGGCGATGTCGCCCTTGCTTTCGAAGGCCTGCCACTTCTCCTTGTCGGCCGGCTGGGCCTTGCCCGAGGCGAGGTCCTTGTAGCGGGCCAGGATCGCGTCGGAGGAGCGCTTCTCCGCCTCGTCCTCGTTCCAGGTGACCTTCAGCGCCTCGCGGCCCTGCTTGGCGGCCCAGGTGGTGTCGGCCACCACGGCCACGCCGCTGGGGATCTGGTAGACCTCGACCACGCCGGGGACCTTCTTGGCCTCGGCGGCGTCGAACGAGGCGACCTTGGCCCCGAACTTCGGCGCATGCGCGACCATGGCGATCAGCATGTTCGGCAGCTGGACGTCCTGGGTGAACCTGGCCGTGCCGTCCGACTTGGCCTGGGCGTCCTTGCGGCGCACGCGGTCGGTGCCGATCAGGGTGAAGGTCTTGGGATCCTTCAGCGTCGGAGTGGCGGGCGGCGTCGCCTTGGCGGCGTCGGCGACCAGTTCGCCGAAGCCGGCGCTCTTGCCGGAGGCGTGGGTCAGGACGCCGTCCTTCACCGCGATCTCGCCGGCCGGTACGCTCCACTTGTTGGCGGCGGCCTCGACGAACATCGCGCGCGCCGAGGCGCCGGCCTTGCGCAGCTGGTCCCAGGAGTTCGAGATCGCCGACGAACCGCCGGTGCCCTGCACGCCCATGCCGGTGTTGGCGTAGACCTTGGCGATGGCCGGGGCCTGCTCGACGCGGACCTTGGCCCAGTCGGCGTCCAGCTCCTCGGCGACGATAGCCGCCAGGCCGGCGTGGTTCCCTTGCCCGAATTCGATGTGCTTGGAGACCACGGTGACCACGCCGTCGGGCGCGATCTTGATGAAGGGGCCGAAGGCGCCGAAGTCCTCCTTGGCGCCGATCGACAGGATGTCGCCGGGCGAGCAGGCGCCGACCACCAGGGCGCCGCCGACCAGGCTGGCGCCGATCACCACGTCGCGGCGGGTGGCGCTGGCGATCGTCTTCTTGTTCACAGGAGCGTTCATCGGTGCGTCTCCCCTCAGGCCTTGGCCGGCGCCGGCGCGGCGGCCGGGGCGGGCGCGGGCATGGCCGCGGCGTCCTTGATGGCCGCGCGGACCCGCTGATAGGTCCCGCAGCGACAGATGTTGCCGTCCATCGCCGCGTCGATGTCGGCGTCGGTCGGCTTGGCGTTGGCGCCCAGCAGGGCGGCGGCCGACATGATCTGGCCCGACTGGCAGTAGCCGCATTGCGGCACGTCGTGCTTGACCCAGGCCTGCTGCAGCGGGTGCTGACCGCCCAGGCCTTCGATGGTGGTGATCTTGCTGGCGGCGACCGCTTCGATCGGGGTCACGCACGAGCGGACCGCCTGGCCGTCGACCATCACCGTGCAGGCGCCGCATTGGGCGACGCCGCAGCCGAACTTCGTGCCGGTCAGTTGCAGCTCGTCGCGGAGCACCCAGAGCAGCGGGGTGTCGGGCGCGGCCTTGACGGCCAGGGGCTTGCCGTTGACGTCCAGAGTCATGGCCATGGGTATCCCTCCCGCGATGTGAGCGTTCGCTCATCCTAACGGCGTTCAGCCTCGCCGGTAAAGTGGCTGCGTTCGGGACCGACCGCGGCTAGGCTGTGCGCCTGACAGTCAGGGGACCTGGATGGCGAAGGTGATGTTGGCGATCGGCGCGGCGCTGGTCCTGGCCGGTTGCGCCAGCACGGCCCCGATGGACGCGACCGACGCGCCGCAGACCTACGCCTGCGCCGGCGGCCGCACCTTCACCGCCGCCTACGACCTGGCCGGCGACAAGGCGATCGTCCGTGCCGGCGACCGCACCTTCCGCCTGGCGCACGTGCGCTCGGCTTCGGGCGCCAAATACGCCGCCGGCGGGGTCGAGCTCTCGAGCAAGGGCGAGGCGGCGTCGCTCACGGGCGTCCCGGGCGCGGCCTACCGCGACTGCAAGACCGGCTGATGGACGCCTTTCCCGCCTTCTTTCCGCTCAGCGGCCGCACGGTGGTGATCGCCGGCTCGGGGGAGCCGGCCCAGGCCAAGCTGCGCCTGCTGGAGGGCTCGCCGGCCCGCATCGTCCACCTGCAGGGCGCCGACGCGGCCGATCCGGCGGCCTATGCCGGGGCCGCGCTCGCCTTCGTGGCCAGCGCCGACGACGCGTTCGCGCAAGCCGCCGCCGCCGCCGCCCGCGCCGCCCACGTGCCGGTCAATGTCGTCGACCGCCCGCAGCTCTGCGACTTCACCACCCCGGCGGTGATCGACCGCGGCGAGGTCGTGGCCGCCATCGGAACCGGCGGCGCCTCGCCGATGCTGGCCACCATGCTGCGCGCCGACATCGAGCAGCGCGTGCCCGAAGGCGCCGGCCGGGTCGCGGCGTTGTTCCGCCAGCTGCAGGACGAGGTCCGCGCCGCCCTGCCGCAGCTGCACGAGCGCCGGACCTTCCTGCGCGAGGCGCTGGCCGGTCCCGCCGCCGAGGCCGCCATGGCCGGCGACATGGACGGCGCGGCCAGGCTGCTGCGCGAGGCCCTGGCCCGCGGCGTCGCCGCCCAGGGCCGCGTGCGGATCGTGGTCGCGGGCGGCCCGGTCGACCTGCTGACCCTGCGCGCGGTGCGGGCGCTGGCCGCCGCCGACGTGCTGGCCGCTGATCATGACGCCGACCCGGCGGTGCTGTCGCTGGCGCGCCGCGACGCCGAGCGGCTGGCGCCGGACGAGGCGAGCGCCGAGCGTCTCGCCGAACTGACCCGCGCCGGGCGGGTGATCGCCTGGGTGACGACCGCCGCGCCCGGCCGCGCGCGGCTGGCGGCGCTGGAAGCGGCCGGCGTGGCGGTCGAGATCCTGCCGACGGCGGCGCCGTGAGCCAACTGACGCCCGAAGACTTCGCCGCGGTGATGCTGTCGCTGAGGGTGGCCGGCGCGGCGACGCTCGTCGCCCTGCCGATCGCGGTGCTGGTGGCGCTGGCCCAGGCCCGCGGCCGCTTCGCCATGCGGGTGGTGCTCGACGCCGCCGTCACCCTGCCGCTGGTGCTGCCGCCGGTGGCGACGGGCTATGTGCTGCTGTTGCTGTTCGGCCGCCGTGGGGCGTTCGGCCAGGCGCTCGAGAAGATCGGGATCGTCTTCGCCTTCGACTGGACCGGGGCGGCGCTGGCCGCCGGGGTCATGGCCTTTCCGCTGATGGTGCGTCCAATCCGGCTGGCCATCGAGGCGGTCGACCGCGAGGTGGACGAGGTGGCCCGCACCCTGGGGGCCGGCCGTCTGATCCGCTTCTTCCGCATCACCCTGCCGCTGGCGCTGCCGGGCGTGGCGGCGGGCGCGATCCTCGGCTTCGCCAAGGCGCTGGGCGAATTCGGCGCGACCATCACCTTTGTCGCCGCGATCCCCGGCGAGACCCTGACCCTGCCGGCGGCGATCTACGGCGCGACCCAGTCGCCGGGAGACGAGGCGCGGGCCGCGGCGCTCTGCCTGGTCGCCGCCGCGATCGCGGTCGCCGCGGTGCTGGTCTCCGACGCCGTCAGCCGCTGGGCCGCGCGTGCGGCCCGCGGGGATCGGGAATAATTACCCGGGTAATATTGACCTAGATTTATATCCGGGTAAAAGCGGCCTCCCAATCGGAGGACGCGCCATGGCGCTCGACTTTTCCCCTACGGTGCGCGCCGCCGTCGCCCGTGGCCTGACCGCAGCCTTCGGCGTCGCCGAACCGGACTCCGTCGTCGCGCTCGGCGGCGGGCTCTCGGGGGCGGGCGTGTTCCGCATCCGGGTCGGCGGCATCGCCTACCTGCTGCGGCTGGACCAGGCGCGCGACGGCTTTCGCGACCCGGACCGAGCCTATGCCTGCATGCGCATCGCCGCGGCCGGACTGCTGGCCCCGCGGGTCCGCTACGCCGACGCCGACGACGGCGTGGCGATCATGGACTTCATCGAGGAGCGGCCGCTGTCGCTCGAGTATCGCGGCACGCCCGACCAACTGGTGGTCGAGGCCGCCCAGAGCGTCCGCGCCCTGCATGCCGGCCCGCCGTTCCCGCCCCTGGTCGACTATCTCGACGGGATCGACGCCCTGGTCGCCCAGTTCCAGGCCCGCGGCCTGGTGGCGCCGGCCGCCATGGCCGAGCTGCTCGACCGCTATGGGAATCTGCGCGCGCGCTACCGCACCGACCCGGCCGACCTGGTCGCCAGCCACAACGACCTCAACCCGCGCAACATCCTCTATGACGGATCGCGCCTGTGGCTGGTGGACTGGGAGTCGGCGTTCCTGGCCGACCGCTACGTCGACCTGTCGTGCATCGCCAATCTCTTCGCCCGCACGCCAGCCCAGGAAGATCTGCTGCTGGCCACCTACTTCGGGGCGGCCGACGAGACCCGCCGGGCGCGGCTGCAGGTCATGCGGCAGGTGAACCACCTGTTCTACGGGCTGGTGATGGCCAGCGCCGTCGGCGACCCGCCGCAGGCGCGCGACCTCAGCGGTCGTTCACTGGCGCAGCTGCACGAGGCGCTGTCGCTGGGCGAGCCGGTGCTGGACACCGAGGCGGGCCGCTTCGCCTACGTGAAGGCGCGGCTGGCGGCGGCGCTCGAGGGGCTGCGCGCGCCGCAGCTCGAAGCGGCCCTGGCGGTGATCGCCTGACGCCGCCGCGCTGACCCCTACTGATCCAGCGACCGGCCGCGGGTCTCGGGCAGCAGCAGCAGGCAGACCACGACCGAGATCAGGGTGAAGACGAACGGATACCAGAGCCCGGCATAGACGTGGCCGGTCGCCGCCACGATCGCGAAGGCCGTGAACGGGGTGAAGCCGCCGACCCAGCCGGTGCCGATGTGATAGGGCAGGGACATGGTGGTGTAGCGGATGCGGGTCGGGAACAGCTCGACCAGGCAGGCGGCGATCGGGCCATAGAGCGCGGTGGCGGCGATCACGAACACCAGCAGCACCAGGAACGCGCCCGGCAGGTTCATTCGCTCGGGGTCGGCTTCCGACGGATAGCCAGCGTAGGCCAGGGCGGACTTGATCTCGCCCTCGACCTTGGCCTTGGCGGCCTTGGCGGTGTTGCCGACCAGGCCGGCGGCGCTGGCCGAGTGCACGGTGGTCGAGCCGATCCGCACCATCGCCGGGGCGCCCGCCGCGCCGACCTCGTTGTCGTAGGAGACGCCGGCCCCCGACAGCACGCTCTTGGCGATGTCGCAGGACGAGAGGAACGCGGCCTTGCCGACCGGGTCGAACTGCAGCGAGCAGTCGTTGGGATCGGCCACCACCACGACCGGCGTGCGGGCCTGGGCCTCCGACAGCGCCGGGTTCAGCGTCTGGGTCAGCATGTGGAAGCCGGGAAAGTAGGCGATCAGCATCAGGACCATGCCGAACAACATCACCGGCTTGCGGCCGATCTTGTCCGACAGCCAGCCGAAGAAGACGTAGCCGACGGCGCTGACCGCGGTCGCCGACAGCATGAGGAGGTTGATGGTCTCAGGCGGGACCTTCAGGAACCGCTCCATGAAGGTCTGCACGTAGAAGAAGGCCGTGTACCAGACCGCCCCTTGGGCGAACATCACCGCCACCAGGGCCAGCAGCACGATCTTCAGGTTCCGCCACTGGCCGAAGGCTTCGGCGAACGGCGCCTTGGAGGCGCTTCCCTCGGCTTTCATCTTGGCGAAAGCCGGGCTCTCCGACAGCTTCAGCCGCATCCAGATCGAGATCGCCAGCAGGCCGGCCGAAACGAGGAACGGGATCCGCCAGCCCCATTGATCGAAGGCCTCGGGACCGAAATAGCGCCCGACCACGACGCGGGTGATCAGGATCACCATCAGGGCGCCGAACAGGCCGAGCGCGGCGGAGGTCTGCACCCAGCCGGTGGCCCAGCCGCGGCCCTCGGCCGGCGCGTGCTCGGCGACATAGATCGCCGCTCCGCCGTACTCGCCGCCGAGCGCGAAGCCCTGGACGATCCGCATCAGCACCAGCAGCGCCGGGGCCAGCAATCCGACCTGGGCGTAGGTCGGCAGCAGGCCGATGGCGAAGGTCGCCGCGCCCATCAGCACGACGGTGACCAGGAACGCGCCCTTGCGCCCGGCCTTGTCGCCGATCCGTCCGAACACCAGCGCGCCCAGCGGCCGGAACAGGAAGCCGGCCCCGAACAGGGCCAGGGCGGCGATGTAGCCGGCGGTCTCCGGCAGGCCGGAGAAGAAGGTCTTGGAGATGACGTGGGTCAGGCTGCCGAAGACGAAGAAGTCGTACCACTCGAAGGCGGTCCCCGCCGACGAGGCGGCCACTACGGTGCGTAGCGACGCAGGCTTCTTGCCTGCTTCCACGGCGACGTCCGCCATTCCCTGGTCTCCCCCGAAACTGACCAAGGTCTAACTCGGAGAACGCCGATGTGGGAAGGGGCGCCGCGCCCCGGGGTCAGGCCACCGCTGCAGCTTCGTCGGGCGCCTGGTCGTCCGCCCGTTCGGCCAGCCGCGCGATCTCGCTCAGCAGGGCGGCGGGCGAGATCGGCTTGCCGACCACCCCGTCCATGCCGGCCTCCAGGTAGGCGGCACGTTGGTGCGCCAGGACGTTGGCGGTGAGCGCGACGATCGGCGTGGCCGCGACAGACCCGCCGATCGCGCGGATGCGTCGGGCCGCCTCCAAACCGTCGATGCCCGGCATCTGCACGTCCATCAGGATCAGGTCGAAGGCGCCGCGGCCGGCCGCCTCCACCCCCAGATAGCCGTCGGCGGCGGTCTCGACATCGGCGCCGAGCTTTTCGAGCAGCTTGGTGGCGATCATGCGGTTGGTCGGGTTGTCCTCGACCACCAGCACCCGCAGGCCGTTCAGCCAGTCGTCGGCGGTCTCCTCGGCGGCGACCGCAGCCTCGGACGGAGCGGCCGAGACCTCCAGCCAGAACACCGAGCCGACGCCTTCGGTCGAGGCGAAGCCGACGCCGCCGCCCATCATCTGGGCCAGCTTCTGGGTGATCGACAGGCCCAGGCCCGAACCGCCGAACTTGCGGGTCGTCGAGGCGTCGCCCTGGTCGAAGCGCTGGAAGATCCGCGGCTGCACGGCTTCGGGAATGCCGACGCCGGTGTCGGCGATCTCGAGCCGCAGCATCTGGGTCACAGGTCCGGGCCGCAGGCAGGCGCGGATCGTCACCTGGCCCTTCAGCGTGAATTTCACGGCGTTGCCGACCAGGTTGAACAGCGCCTGGCGCAGCCGCACCGGATCGGACACCACCCAGCCCACGGCCGGATCGACGTCGACGACCAGCTTCAGGTGCTTGGCCTCGGCCTGCGGCCGCAGCAGCCGTGCAACGCCCTCGATCAGGGCGCGCGGCTCGACCGCCTCGGGCGCCATCTCCAGCCGCCCGGCCTCGATCTTGGAGAAGTCGATGACGTCGTTGAGCAGTTCGGCCAGCATCTGGCCGCAGGACAGCGCCTCCTCCAGCATCCGCCGGCCCTCTTCGGAGAGGGTCTCGGACTTCAGCAGGTGCAGCACGCCCATCACGCCGTTCATCGGCGTGCGGATCTCGTGGCTCATATTGGCCAGGAACGCGGCCTTGGCCTCGCCCGCCGCCTGGGCGGCGCGCTGGGCGGCGATGAGGTCCAGTTCCTGGCGCTTGCGCTGGTCGAAGTCCTGCACCAGGCCCACGCCCTTCAGCCAGCGTCCTTGGCGGTCGGTCGACAGGTGATGGAAGACGCGGATCCAGCGTTCCTCGCCGCCGGGGCCGATGGCGCGCGCCTCGAACGCCTCGCCCGGCGCGCGCTCGCCGTCGCGGATGTCGCGGAACGACTGGCGCACATGGTCCAGGTCGTCGGGGTGAAAGCGCGGGAACTGCAGGTTCTGGGCGTCTTCGTAGCCCCGGATGTCCTTGCCCAGCATCCGCTCGAATTCCGGGCTCGCCCAGAAGGTCTTCTGGACGTGGTCGATCTCGTAGACGCCGGCGTCGGCGGCGGTGAGGGCGAGCTTCAGGCGTCGGGCGTTGACCTCGGCCTCGCGGCGCGCCTGGGTGAGCGGGGTGACGTCGTCGATGTAGCAGACCACGCCCTGCACCCGGCCCTTGGCGTCGCGCCAGGGGCGCGCCTGCCAGCGCACCCAGCGGCGCACGTCCTCGATGTCGTTGATCCGGTCCTCGTTGCGGGCGACCACCTCGCCGTCCAGGGCGCGCTGCATGGCGCTGAGCAGCCGCTTGGGCGCGCGCGGGAAGGTCTGGGCCAGGGTCAGGCCGATCTGTTCCTTGTCCTGGCGGGTGAACATCTGCCGCCAGGCGCCGCTCATCACCAGATAGCGCAGCCGCCGGTCGAACATCGCCACGGCGAAGGGCGCGCCTTCCACCAGCTGCAGCATCTGCTGCTGGCCGCGCACGGCGCCGTCGCGGGCCTGCACCAGCTCGGTGATGTCCTGCATGACGCCGCGCAGGGCGTACTCGCCGCCGGGCCGCGCCTCGGTGCGGAAGGTGTTGCGCCAGTGCGACCAGCCGCCGGTCTTGTCCTTCAGCCGGTGCTCGAGCGATCCGGCCTTGCCGTAGAGGATGCCCTCCATGACCGCCGTGCGGACGACGAGCGCGTCGTCGGGGTGCAACACGGCTCCGACCTTTTCGATGTCGTCGATCTCGTCGTCGCGGTAGCCGGTCAGGTTGAGGATGTCCTGCGACCACTCGATGCGGTCGTTGTCCGGTTCATAGGACCAGGTGCCGATGCCGGCCGCCTGCGACAGCAGCTGTCCGGTGCGCTCGGCGGCGACCAGGCGGGCGTCCAGCTCGCGCTCGCGGGTGGCGTTGCGGACCACCCCGATCATCTCGCCGTCTGGGAGCAGTTGGGCGCGGCCTTCGAACCAGCGCCAGCTGCCGTCCTTGGCGCGGATGCGCGAGGCGTGGTCGCTGAAGCCCTGGTCCTTCAGGCGCCGCAGGTGCGCCTCGATGCTGGCTTCCTCGCCCGGATGAATGAAGTCACGAGCGTACTGGCCGACGACCTCGGCCTCGGTCCAGCCGGTCTCCCGCTCGAAGGTCGGGTTGACCAGCTTGAACCGCTTGTCCGCGCCGATGACGAACATCACCTCGCGGCTGTTCTCGAACAGCCACTCGACGATCGCCTTCGATTCCTGCGGTGTCCGCCCTGCGGCCATCGCCCCCGTCCCCTTGTTCGGGAGGATGATGTAACGCGGGTCGGTAAACGTAACGTTTGGACCCGGAAATTTTTACCGCGATGGTTGTGGACTAAAACTCCGGCGCGAAACCTAGAACGCGTTCTCGCCCGTGATGGCGCGGCCGAGGATCAGGGCGTGGACGTCGTGAGCGCCTTCATAGGTGTTCACGGTCTCCAGGTTCGCGGCGTGGCGCATCACGTGATAGTCGCCGGAAATGCCGTTGCCGCCGTGGATGTCGCGGGCTTCGCGGGCGATGGCCAGGGCCTTGCCGCAGTTGTTGCGCTTCATCAGGCTGATGGCTTCCGGCACCCAGGCGCCCTGGTCGAGCAGGCGGCCCAGCGCCAGCGCGCCCTCGAAGCCCAGCGCGATCTCGGTCTGCATGTCGGCCAGTTTCTTCTGGACCAGCTGGCGGGCGGCCAGCGGCTTGCCGAACACCTTGCGGGTCAGGGTGTATTCTCTGGAGGCGTGCAGGCAGAACTCGGCCGCGCCCATCGCGCCCCAGCTGATGCCGTAGCGGGCCTTGTTGAGGCACGAGAACGGACCGCGCAGGCCGGTCACGTTCGGCAGCATGTGGTCTTCCGGCACGAACACGTCGGCCAGCGCGATCTCGCCGGTGATCGAGGCGCGTAGGCTGAGCTTGTTCTCGATCTTCGGGGTGGTGAGGCCCTCCGAGCCGCGGTCGACCAGGAAGCCGCGGATCACGCCGTCCAGCTTGGCCCAGACCAGGCAGACGTCGCTGATCGGGGCGTTGGTGATCCACATCTTCGCGCCGTTCAGCACGTAGCCGCCGTCGACCTTCTTGGCGACCGTGCGCATCGAGGCCGGATCGGAGCCGCCGTCGGCCTCGGTCAGGCCGAAGCAGCCGACGATCTCGCCGCGGGCCATGCCGGGCAGGTACTTCATCTTCTGCTCTTCCGAGCCGAAGGCGTAGATCGGGTACATGACCAGCGAGGACTGCACGCTCATCGCCGAGCGATAGCCGGAGTCGATCGCCTCGATCTCGCGGGCGATCAGGCCGTAGGCGACGTGGCTGACGCCGGCGCCGCCGTACTGCTCGGGCAGGGTCGCGCCGAGGAAGCCCAGCGCGCCCATTTCGCTCATGATCTCGCGGTCGAAGCGTTCCTGGGCGTAGGCCGAGACCACGCGCGGCAGCAGCTTCTCACGGGCGTAGGCGCGGGCGCTTTCCCACACCATCCGCTCCTCTTCGGTGAGGCGCGAGGCCAGGTCCAGCGGATCTTCCCAGTTGAAGGTCTTCTGCTGGTCGCCGGTGTCGAGGGCCATGGCGCGGTCTCCCAATGGAACTGTATGCGCGCCTTATGACCTCATTTTACGTGCCCGTGTAGACGCCTTTGCGCTTCTCGCGGAATGACGCAGCCGACTCCTTGACGTCGTTCACGGCGCGGCGGGCATGGGCCAGGCCGACGGACTCGTACTTCACGGCGCTGACGAAGTCGGACTCCATGTTGGTCTGCAGCACCCGCTTGGCCATCCGGATGGCCAGCGGCGGCCACTGGGCCATCTGTTCGCCATAGGCCACGGCGTCATCCAACAGCGTCTCGTGCGCGGTCATGCGGTTGAGCAGGCCAAGCTTCAGCGCCTCGTCGGCCAGCACCATGCGGCTGGTGAAGATCAGATCTGCGGCGCTCGCATAGCCGACGATCCGCGGCAGCAGAAACGACAGGCCGGAGTCCGGCGAGATCGCCCGCTCGGCGAAGGTGGTCTTGAAGCGCGCGTGCTCGGAGCCGATGCGCACGTCGCAGGCCAGCGCCCAGGCCATGCCGGCGCCGGCGCAGACGCCGTTGATCGCGCCGATCAGCGGCTTGTCGAAGTCGCGCAGCAGCCGCGCCCAGCGGCCCATCCAGGCCTCTTCGTCCAGCCGCTCGCTCTGCGGCGGCGGGCCGTCGCGCTCGGGCGCGGGGCCGGTGAGGTCGGCGCCGGAACAGAACCCGCGGCCGGCCCCGGTCAGCACCAGGGCGCGAACCGCATCGTCGGCCTGCGCCGCGATCAGCCCGGCCTCCAGGTCGCGGCGCAACTCGGCGGAGATGGCGTTGAGCTTCTCGGGCCGGTTCAGGGTCAGCACCCCAATCTGGCCGCGGGTCTCGTAGGTGATGGTCTCGTAGGTCATGGCGCCCTCCCGTGCGTGGGCGTCCGCGCCGCCGCCGTGCTCGGCTAGACCTCGGCCCACATGCGCAGAAGGTTGTGATAGGTCCCGGTCAGCGACACAAGCTCGGGGGCGCCCGCGCCCACCTTCAGCGACAGCTGCTGGATGGCGATGTCCATCTGGAACAGCAGCGCGCGGCGGGCGTCGTCGCGGATCATGCTCTGGATCCAGAAGAAGCTCGAGGTCCGCGCCCCGCGGGTGACCGGCGTCACCTGATGCAGGCTGGAGGCCGGGTAGAGGATCAGGTCGCCGGCCGGCAGCTTCACCTCGTGGACGCCATAGGTGTCCTCGACCAGCAGTTCGCCGCCGTCATAGTCCTCGGGCTCTGTCAGGAAGAGCGTCGCCGACAGGTCGCTGCGGATCCGCACGCTCCCATCGCGGCTCTGGCGGATCGAATTGTCGATGTGGGTGGCGAAGGTCTGGCCGCCGCCATAGCGGTTGAACAGCGGCGGAAACACCGTCTGGGGCAGGGCGGCGGTGACGAACAGCGGGCTGCGCGACAGGGCGTCGAGGACCTTCTCGCCGGCGTAGCGGGCGGCTTCAGACCCCTCCGGCAACTGCTCGTTGCGCTTGGCCAGCGCCGACTGCGTCCCCGACGTGGCGTTGCCGTCGACCCAGTCGGCGGCGTCGATCGCCGCGCGCAGCTCGGCCACCTGCGGCTTGGTCAGCACCTCGGGGATATGCAGCATCATGGCGCGGGACCTTAGTTCGGGATCTTGGAAAGACAAAAGGCCCCGCCCGGGAAGGGGCGGGGCCTGTCATCGTCTGCTTCCGCCGGGGGGAGGTTTAGAAGCGGACGTTGAGCGTCAGGATCGCCTGGCGGCCCGGACCGTAGTCGGCGTGGTGCACGCCGTTGGTCGAGGCGATGTACTCCTCGTCGCCGACGTTCTTGATGTTCAGCTGCAGGTCCAGGTTCTCGCGGATGCGGTAGGCCGCGTAGACGTCGAACTTCCAGTAGGCCGGGGCGAAGACGCGGTTGCCGCCGCCGCCAGCGCCGCCCTGGTTGCCGCCGTAGCTGTCCGACGAGTAGTAGGCGCCGCCGCCGAAGCTGAAGCGCTCGTTGAGGTCATAGGTCGTGAACAGGCTGAAGGTGTGCTCGGGCGTGTTGGCCAGCTGCTCGCCTTGGTTGACGCCGTTGTAGGCGCCGCGGACCAGCTCGCTGTCCATGTAGGTGTAGCCGCCGAACACCATCCAGGCCGGGGTGACGCGGCCGGTTACGCCGATTTCCACGCCCTGGACCATGGTCTCGCCGACCTGCGCATAGACGCCGTTGGCGATCTGGATCTGGGCGTTCTCGCGGGTCATGTGGAAGATCGCCGCCGAGGCCGACAGGCGCTCGCGGAAGAAGGCCCACTTCACGCCGGCTTCGGCCGAGGTGATGTCTTCCGGGTCCAGCAGCACGTTGGCGAGGTTGCCGGTGCCGGTGCCCGTGCCGGTGTTCTGGTCGCCGCCGGAGATCGTCGGCGGGGTCGAGGAGGTGCCGTACGAGACGTAGAGGCTGCCGTTCGCCACCGGCTTGTAGACCAGGCCGACCTGATAGTTGGTGAACTGCCAGTCGCCCTTGCGCGGGGTGATGGTGGTCCCGGTGATCACGCCCAGCGCGCTGGTCGCGGCCACGTCGCGGCCCTCCACCGAATAGTCGTCGAAGCGGACGCCGACGTTCAGCAGCCACTTGTCGCCGAACGACATGGTGTCGAAGGCGTAGACGCCGATGGTGTTGGTGTAGTTCACCGACGGATCGGGGCGGGTGACGATGCCCTGCCACGGATCGCTCGGGTTCGGCGCATAGACGCGGGTGCAGTCGGCGACGCCGGCGGCGGTGGTCGCCCCGGTGAAGCCCGTCGGGCAGGCCGCGCCCGCCGTCGTGTAGATCACGTAGGACGCGTTCCTGTTGGTCTCACGCGACAGCTCCAGGCCGACATCGTAGCTGTGCTCGACGCCGCCGGTGCGGAACTTGCCGTAGAAGTCGGTGACGTTGGCGACGGTGAACGCCTCGTTCCAGCGGGACTTGGTGCCGCGCTTCATCCACCATTCGCCGGCCACGAACTGGGCGGCGCCGCCGTCGCCGGGGTTGGTGACCAGATAGTCGTTCAGGGTCTTGGCGACGCGGAACGCGTTGCGGAAGGTGATCGCGTCGTTGATGTCGTGTTCGGCGATCAGGGTGACGATGTCGGCTTCCGTCTTTTGGAAGTCGCGCGCCTTCAGGCCGTAGAACGAGTCACGCGGCACATCGAGCACGCCGCTGGCGTTCGTCCGCGGGGCGGTGGCGCCGCCCAGCTTGGTGTACAGCGGCACGCCGTAGTCGGGCATGTCATTGCGGGTCAGGTGATAGTAGCTGGCGGTGACGCGGGTGTCGGTGCCCAGGCCCACGGCGCCGCTGATCGCCGCGCCCCACGCGTCGAAGTCGACGCTGTCGCGGCCGGGGACGTCGCCCTGGGTGCCCATCAGGTTGAAGCGGACCGCGCTGGTCTCGCCCACCGGCAGGTTGGCGTCGACCACGCCGCGCAGATAGCCGTCGGTGCCGACCATGGCGCTGGCGGCGATGCTCTCTTCCAGCTTCGGACGCTTGGTCGTCAGGTTGATCGAGCCGCCGCCCGAGCCGCGGCCGTTATAGGCGCTGTCCGGACCTTTGATGACTTCGACCTGCTCCAGGTTGAAGACCTCGCGGACCTGGCCGCCCGAGTCGCGGATGCCGTCGACGAAGATGTTGTTGCCCGAGGCCTGGCCGCGGATGAACGGACGGTCGGCCAGCGGCTGGCCGCCTTCACCGGCGCCGAAGGTGATGCCCGGCGAGGTGCGCAGCAGGTCCGAGAGCGAGGTCGCGGCGGTCTGCGTGATCACCGCCTGCGGGATCACGGTGACGCTGCGCGGCGTGTCCAGCAGCTGGGCGGTGTACTTGGGCGAGGACGGCTTCAGGGTCTGGTGCCCGTCGACCTGGACGCCTGAGACTTCGGTGGCGTTGTCCGCCGCTTCGTCCGCGAGGGCGAGCTGCGGAACCAGGGCCAGGCCGGCGACGCCGGCGACCGCAGCGGGAGTGAGCGCCTTGCGCGCATAGGCGCGAACGCCGTTTGTCCGTCGATTAATCACCGAATGCCCCTCGGCCCGTATGCGAATGAAACTGCGAGGCGCTATTAGTTAGTGCGGGCGAGAATGGCAATGCGAGTCAGTCGCAAATAATAATCTGTGTTCTGAAAGACGCACCCGCCGCGTCGCTGCAGCGTTCGGGCGCTTCGTCGCGCTTCGAGCCGAGATTGTCGAAATCGCCTCGCAACCGACGGCCCGGTTCGGCTGTTCCGCTAACGTGGGTCTCGACAGGAACATCCAGTGACCGAAGTCAGCGTCTATCAGATCATGCGGCCGTTCGCGTGGATCGCCGCGACAGCGTTTGCAGTGGGTTTCGCCGGCTACGTGGCCATCGGCGCGGGTGATCCGGGCCTGGCCCAGGGCGCGCAGGCCCCCGTGATGGCGACGGTCGCCGGCCCCTCGGCCGGCTAGCCCTTGGCGACGAACCAGCCGTTGCGGAACCCGGCCTCGGCCTTGCCGTAGGCGACGTCCTGGCCTTCAGGAGTCTTCACCTGCCCGCCCGCCGCGGCCAGCACCGCGTGGCCCGCGGCGATGTCCCATTCCATGGTCGGTCCGTGGCGCGGATAGATGTCGGCCGAACCTTCGGCGATGCGGCAGAACTTGATCGACGAATCCATCGGCTCGCGCAGGTCGAAGCCGTACTGCTCGGCCAGCTTCTGGGCGGTTTCTTCCTTCATGGTGTGGCTGATCAGCGCCACGGCCGCGCCTTGCGGCCAGGGGCGGGTGCGCACGGGCTGTGGCGCCGCGCCGGCGGTGCGCTTCATCGCCGCACCAGCCTGCGTGAACCAGGTCTCTCCGGTCGCCGGCGCGTTGACCGCACCGGCGATCGGGCGGCCGTTTTCGATCAGGCCGATATTGACGGTGAAGTTTGGATCGCCGCGCACGAAGGCCTTGGTGCCGTCGACCGGATCGACCAGGAAGAAGCGCGGCCCGATCGCGTCGGGAGTGCCGAACTCGCTGGCGTCCTCTTCCGAAATCACCGGAATGTCGGGGAAGGCGGCTGCCAGCCGCTCCAGGATCAGCGCCTCGCCGCGCCGGTCGGCTTCGGTCACCGGGCTTTCGTCGGCCTTGGAATAGACCGTCAGCTCAGACTTCCAGAGCGGCAGGATCAGGGCCGCGGCTTCTTCGCAGATCTCGGCCAGCACCTCGCCGACGTCACGTGCGCTGCTCATCGGGCGCCTCGCGGGTCGTCGCTCACAAACGTCAGGGCGATCACTTCGTTGTCGATCACCTGTTTACCTGCGTGCTCGAAGTTCACCGTCACCTTGCGTCCCGCGACCGATTGCACCTGGCCCACGCCCCAGTCCTCGCGGGTCGGGTGCATGACCAGCACGCCGGGCTCGAGGAAGGGATCGGGACCGCCCATGGGCGGTTCTCTAGAGTGCAGCGGCGCGTTTGCCAAAGCGCCAAATCAGGACAAGTTCGCGAGCGTAATGATGGACGGCGTAGACACCCCCCAATCGACCCCCGAAACCGCGCCGGAAGCCAAGGCTCCGCCGCGCACCGCCGAGGTGGCCGCCTACCTGGCCGCGCGGATGTGTCACGACTTCATCAGCCCCGCGAGCGCCATCGTCTCGGGCCTGGATCTGCTGGACGATCCCAGCGCCCAGGACATGAAGGACGACGCGATGAACCTGATCTCGGGTTCGGCGCGCAAGCTGGCCGACCTGCTGGCCTTCACCCGCGTGGCCTTCGGCGCCTCGGCCTCGGCCGAGACCTTCGACCCGCGCGAGTTGGAAAAGCTGGCCCAGGGCGTCTTCAACCATATGCGCGCGACGCTGGAGTGGCAGGTCGAGGCTCCGGCCGTGAACAAGCCGGCCGCCCGTGCGCTGATGAACCTAGCCCAGATGGCCGGCGCGGCGCTGCCGACCGGCGGCGTCGCCAAGGTTCGGGCCGTGGCCCAGGAAGCCACGATCGCCATTGCGGTCGAGGCGGTCGGCCCGCGCGCGCGCCTGCGTCCCGAGGTGCTGGCCGGCCTGCGCGGCGAGGCGATGGGCGAGGGCCTGCACGGCCACTGGGTCCAGGCCTACTACGTCCACCTGTTCATGGGCGACGCGGACGGACGCGTGTTCGCCGACGTGGCCGAGGAAAAGGTCACCTTCGCGGCGACGGTTCCGGCCTGAGGGGGCTTGTGGGCGCAGGCCCGCGCCCACAACTCAGTTAGCCCAACCGGAGGGCTCACCCATGTTCGATCATCTCTCTGTCGGCGTCCGCGACCTGGCCGCGGCGCGGACCTTCTATGACGCCTTCTTCGGTCCGCTCGGCTGCGCCAACGCCTGGGCGGCCGAGCACGAGTTGGCCTATGGCCCCGGCGGCGAGAGCCGCCTCTTCTGGCTCTATCCGGTCCAGGGCGACCAGGTCGCGGGGCTCGCCACGCACATCGCGTTCACCGCTCCCACACGGCTGGCGGTGGATCAGGCCTACGCCGCGGCGCTGGCCGGCGGCGCGACCAGCGTGCGGCCTGCGGGCCTGCATCCCGATATCTCGCCCGACTACTACGGCGCGGTGCTGCTGGACCCCGACGGCAACAAGCTGGAGATCGTCGCCGGGACCATGCACTAGGCGAACGCGTCCGGTGAGGCTTGCCTCACCGGATCGCCGGTCAGGCCGCGACGGCTGAGACACGTCCCTTCGGATCGGGACCGTATTTGTTGGGGCCCGGCGTGCCGTCCAGCAGGTAGAAGATGAGCAGCACCAGCGCGCCCAGGAACGGGATCAGGCCCAGCAGCAGCCACCAGCCGGTGCGGTTGGTGTCGTGCAGCCGGCGCATGGCCACAGCAAGGCTGGGGATCAGCAGGCCCAGCATGACCAGGAAGAAGAGGCCGTAGAGCGCCTTGGCCGGCCCATTGAGAACGGCGAGCGGGTCGGTGGCTTCGGCGGCCGCCGCCATCGGTCCGGCGACCATGCCGATCAGGATCGAGAAGACCACCTGGATCCCGATCAGCAGCAGCCAGAAAAGCCAGAATTCCAGCCGGCGCGCCCGGCCGTTAAAATCCGCGTACTTGCGGAGCGGTTGGAACATCAAGTCCATCGTGCCCTCCGAAGTTAAGCTGGGCATGAGCCTAGCCTAACTTCGGAAGGTGACAACTCCCGCGCGTGCGGCGCGGCCCTCTCGCCTAGTTCGGCGGGAACGGCGCGCGCTGGCCGCCGACCTTGGCCACCGCGCCACGGTGCATGACGAAGGTCGGGTGTTCCAGCTGGGTGACGTCGGCGAGCGGGCTGGTGGCCACGGCGATGATGTCCGCGTCCTTGCCGACTTCCAGGGTGCCGATGCTGGACGAGCGGCCCAGCAGGTCGGCGGCGTTGACGGTGGCGGCCTTGATCGCCTCGGTCGGCGACATGCCGACGCCGACCATCAGGGCGAATTCCTTGCCGTTGTCGCCATGCGCCGAGACGCCGGTGTCGGTGCCGAAGGCGATCTTGACGCCGTTGGCGATGGCCCGGCGGTGGTTGTCCATCGCCGCCTTGGCCGCGATCTCGGCCTTTTCCAGCGAGGCCTTAGAACGGGCGCCGGCGCGGGCCTGGTCGAGAGCGGTCTTCGGGGCCAGCATGGTCGGCACGAAGTAGGCGCCGGTCTTCTTGAACAGCGCATCGGTCTGGGCGTTGCCGAAGGTGCCATGCTCGATCGAGTCGACCCCGGCGTTCAGCGCCCCGATGATGCCGTCGGTGCCGTGCGCGTGGGCCGCGACCTTGCGGCCGAACATGTGGGCGGTGTCGACGATCGCCTTCATCTCGTCATCGAACATCTGGGCGCCGAGGCCGCCGGCGACGTTCGACAGCACCCCGCCGGTGGAGGTGAACTTGATCACGTCCGCGCCCTGGCTGATCTGGGCGCGCACCGCGCGACGGCAGTCGTCGGCGCCGTTGCAGACGTTGTCGCCCTCGCGGTGAGCGGCTTCGGTCAGGTCGCGGTTGAGGTTGTTGGAGCCGTCGCCATGGCCGCCGGTGACGGCGATCGGGCGGCCGGCGGCCAGGATAGTCGGGCCGGTCAGCAGGCCGTTGTTAATCCCGTCGCGCAGGGCGGTGACACTGCGGATGTCGCTGCCGACGTCGCGGATGGTGGTGAAGCCGGCTTCCAGGGTGCGGCGGGCGTTGTCGATGCCGATCACCATCTCGTCTTCGAGGTCGCGGTTGGCCGCTTCCATGCGACCCTTGACCTTGTCGTCGTCGCTGAAGATGTGGACGTGGCTGTCGATCAGGCCCGGCAGCACGAACTGGTCGCGCAGGTCGACGACCTTGGCGCCGGCCTCGGGTTCGACGAAGCCGTCGCGCACCGCTTCGATCTTGCCGCCGCGGATGATCAGGGTGGAGGCGCCGCGCGGCGCCTGGCCCGGCTTGTCCAGAAGCGCGCCGGCATGGATGACGGTGGCCGGCTGGGCCTGGGCGGCGGCCTGTCCGCTCGCGCCCATACTCAGAACAATGGCGGCGCCAAGAATTTTAACGGCGGTGGGCGCCGAGACTCTACGCATGGATACTCCCCCCTTTAAAAACGGCCCGCACTCTAGCTTCGGTGGCGCCGGGGTCTAGAGTCCAATTGGAGGTTTTATGACCCAACGCCTGGCCCTCACCGCCCTCGTGGTCCGCGACTACGACGAGGCGATCGGCTTCTATGTGAACCAGCTCGGCTTCGAGCTGACCGGCGACGACGACATGGGCGGGGGCAAGCGCTGGGTGGTCGTCACCCCGCCGGGCTCGCAGGGCGGGCTGCTGCTGGCCAAGGCCGCGGGCGAGACCCAGGCGGCGCGGGTCGGCGACCAGACCGGCGGTCGCGTCGGCTTCTTCCTGCACACCGACGACTTCGCCGCCGACCACGCCCGCATGACGGCGGCGGGCGTGAAGTTCCTGGAGGCGCCGCGCCACGAACCCTACGCCACGGTGGCGGTGTTCGAGGACCTCTACGGCAACCGGTGGGATCTTCTGCAGCCGAAGTGAGAGCTTCTGACTCGCGCTCGCGGCCCAGGCGTTGTTTGATCGCGCGAGCCAAGAGGGAGATGGTCCGATGTCAGGCCTTACGATCCGCAAGGTGGCCGGCGCCCTGGGCGCCGAGATTTCCGGCGTCGACCTGTCCGCTGACCTGCCCGACGCGGTGATCGAGGAGATCCGCGCGGCCTTCGTCCATCACCAGGTGGTGTTCTTCCGCGACCAGGCCCTGACGCCGGAGGCTCAGCTCGCCTTCGGCCGCCGCTTCGGGCCGCTGAACATCCATCCCTATGTCGCCGGCATGCCGGGCCATCCCGAGGTCATGGAGATCGTCAAGGAGCCGGGCGACAAGGTGAACTTCGGCGGCGGCTGGCACTCGGACATGAGCTTCCTGGAGAACCCCTCCATCGGCTCGATCCTCTATGCGGTCGAGATCCCGGAATGGGGCGGCGACACCCTGTTCGCCAGCCAGGCCGCCGCCTACGAGGCGCTCTCGCCGGGCTTGAAAGCGACGCTGGAGGGGCTCAACGCCGTCCATTCCGCCGGCCGCGAGTACTCCGCCCAGGGTCACTCGGCCCAGAAGCGCGCCTCGATGAAGGTCGTCGAGGCCGAGGGCGCGGTCGGCGAGTTCATCCATCCGGTGGTCAAGGTGCATCCCGAGACCGGCCGCAAGGCGCTCTACGTCAATCCGGCCTTCACGATGCGGATCGACGGCTGGAGCAAGCGCGAGAGCAAGCCGCTGCTCGACTTCCTGTTCGAGCATTCCCGCTACGAGGCTTTCACCTGCCGCTTCGCCTGGAGCGCCGGCTCGGTGGCCTTCTGGGACAACCGCTCGGTCTGGCACTTTGCGCTCAACGATTATCCGGGTCAGCGGCGGCATATGCGCCGCGTCACGGTCGACGCCTGGCCCGCCACGGTGGGCAAGCCCGCTCTCCAGACTGTGGAGGGCGTGACCTAGGCGGGGCCGCGAGCGGCCTCGTTTCCAAATAAAAACAAAGACATTTCATTAGGGAGATTTGAGATGAGCCAAGCCAAGTTCAATCCGAACGGCTCGCTGAAGGGCCGCGTCGCCCTGGTCACCGGGGCCAGCCGCGGCATCGGCGAGGCGATCTGCGCCCGCCTGGCCCAGGAAGGCGCCAAGGTCGTGGCCTCGGCCCGCACCGCCGAGAGCGGCGAGAGCCGGCTGCCGGGCACGCTGCAGGACACGGTCGAGCGCATCGGCAAGGCCGGCGGCGAAGCGGCCTTCATCAAGGCCGACCTAGCCCAGGCTTCCGAGCGCGAACGCCTGGTCGAGGAAGCCACGGCTCTCTACGGCCCGGTCGACATCCTGATCAACAACGCCGCCATCACCTACTTCATCCCGGTCGAGGAGTTCCCGGAGAAGCGCTTCAAGCTGATGATGGAGGTGCAGGTCTACGCGCCGTTCCACCTCTCGCAGCTGGTCATTCCCGGCATGCGCGACAAGGGCGCGGGCTGGATCGTCAACATCTCCTCGCCGGCCGGCATCCATCCCAAGCAGCCCTACGGCCCCGGCCGCGGCGGCACTGTCTACGGCATGTGCAAGGCCGCGCTGGAGCGGTTCTCGACCGGCCTGGCGTCGGAAGTCTATGCCGACAACATCGCGGTCAACGTGGTCTCGCCGGGGCTCGTCGACACTCCCGGCGTCGCGGTCCACGGCCTGATCAACGAGGCCACCAAGAGCCGCGTGCAGCCGATCGAGTACATCGCCGAGGCGGTCTATCGCCTGGCCTCGGGCGACCCGCAGACCGTCACCGGCCGGGTCGACTACGCCGAGCCGCTGCTCAAGGAGCTGGACGTCCAGCCCGCGGCGCTAATCTAGCGAACTGGTCTGGCCGGAGGCGCGTCAGCGGAGCTTCCGGCCAGACCTTTCTGCGCCTATCGCAGGCGCATGCCCCGCCTCGATCACCTGCTCGTCGGCCAGGTCGCCCCGCTTGGCGAAACTCTAAGCGGCATCGCCAAGGCGCCCGTCGCCGGCCCGCTGCGGCTGACCCCGACCGGCTTCGAGGGCGACGCCCAGGCCGACACCCGCGTCCATGGCGGACCGGAAAAGGCGGTGCATCACTATCCCTTCGATCACTACGCGACCTGGCGCGCCGAGCTCGGCGAACGCCCGGTCCTGGCCGCGCCCGGCGGCTTCGGCGAGAACCTCTCGACCCGCGGCCTCGATGAAACCGAGGTCGCGATCGGCGACGTCTTCCGCCTGGGCTCGGCGCTGATCGAGGTCTCCCAGGGCCGCCAGCCGTGCTGGAAGCTCAACCTGCGTCTGGGCGTCCCGGACATGGCGCAGCGCGTCCAGGCGACCGGCCGCACCGGCTGGTACTACCGGGTGCTGGAACCCGGCGTCGTGGAGGCCGGCGACGGCTTCGAGCTTCAGGATCGGCGCTCGCCCGACTGGACCATCCATCGGCTCTGGCGGACGCTCTATGTCGACACCCTGAACCGCGAGGAGCTGGCCGCCATGGCCGCGCTCGAACACCTGCCCGAGGGCTGGCGCAAGTACGCCCGGCGGCGGCTGGAAACCCGCCGGGTCGAGGACTGGTCCGCCCGCCTGCGCGGCTGAGCCCTTCGAAAAACCGTCACGCACCGCGGCTATGGGGCGCCCGCCAGTTCGGAGTGCGGGCGTGTCCGAGAACCGCGTACCCGTCGCGAGCCATCGCGACGCGCTTTTTCGTTTCATCCAGAGAAGGGTCCGCGACGCGGCCGTGAGCGAGGACATCGTCCAGGACACCTTCGTCCGCTACCTCGGCCGCCAGGGCTCTCCGGCCGCCGACACCCTGGCCCTGATGCGCCGCATCGCCCTCAACCTGGTGCGCGACCACTTCCGGGCCGGCGCGCGGCGGGCCTTCGAGCCGGTCGACGCCGAGCATCCCGCCGACACCGAGACGCCGGAGGATTCGCTGATGTTCCGCGAACGGGCCGAACGCTTCGGCCGCATCCTCGCCGCCATGCCGCCGCTGCAGCGGGACGTCTTCATCCATCGCCGCCTGCACGGCCTCAGTTCCAAGGACACGGCCCAGCGACTGGGCCTGACCCCCGCTGCCGTCGACGCCCATGTCGCCCGCGCGCTGGTGGCCCTGGAAAAGGGCCTGGGCCCCAAGACCGGAGGCCGGCGATGAGCCTCGCCCAGCTGTTCCGCCGCCGCGCGCGCAAGCGCTCGGCCGCCGCCTTCGTCGCCGCCCGCGAGGGCCGGGGTCTGGACGCCGCCCGCTTCGGCGCCTGGCGACGGGCCGATCCCGGGGCCGGCGAGGCCTATGTGCGCTTCAGCGACGTCTGGGACGATCCGGCCCTGACCGAGGCGCTGCGGCTGGCCGAGCATCGCCGCCCCGCCGCCCGCGCCAAGCCGCGTCGGCTCGCGACCCTTGCCGGCCCGGCGCTCGCCGCGGCCGTGGCCGCCGTCGTCCTGCCGCTGGCCTGGCCCGCGGTCGAACTGGCCGGCGCGCCGGTGCTCGAGCAGCGCACCCGTCCCGGCCAGCGGCTGGCGGTGTCGCTAGACGACGGTTCGGTGCTGGACCTGGCCGGCGACACCTGGGTGCGGATCCGGCAGACGCCGCACCGCCGCCAGGTGGAGCTGCTGCGCGGCGAGGCGTTCTTCGACGTCGCCCACGCCGAGGATAGGCCCTTCGAAGTGCTGACCGCCGACAGCCGCGTGCGGGTGGTCGGCACCCGCTTCGACGTCAACCTCACCGCCGGGCGCACGGAGCTGGCGGTCGAGCAGGGCAGGGTGCGTTTCGGCCCGCGCGGGCTGCTGTCGCGCGACCGCATGGTCGAGGCGGGACTGGCCACCGCGCTGACCACGGCAGGCCCCGAGCCCGTGCGCGCGTTGGAGCAGGGCGCGGCCGGCGACTGGCGCGAGGGCTGGATCGAGACCCACGGCATGTCGGTCGAGCGGCTGGTCGAGCAGATGGGCCGCTGGTCGGCGACCCCGATCCGAGTCGCCGATCCGCAGCTGGGGGCGATGACCGTCTCCGGCCGCTTCCGGATCACCAGTCCCGAACGCACGCTGTCGAACCTCGCGCGGCTGCACGGCTTCCAGGTCGCCCACGAGCGCGGGGCCATCGTCCTGCGCCGTCACGCGGCTGACAGCAAAGCTTCGTGAAACCTTGTCGTAGGATTTCGCCGCCCCGGACGTCCTTCCCTCCGAACCTGGCGCGCCGCGCCACGCAAGGGGGACCTGTCCAATGAAGCATCACCTTCTCCAGGCCGCGGCCATCGTCGCCGTGCTGGCGATCGCTGCGCCGGCCGCCGCCGCCGACGTCTCGCTGGCCATTCCGGCCGGCGACCTGGAAACCGCCCTGGCCGCCTTCTCGCGCGCCACGGGGGTCGAGGTGATGAGCGATCCGGCCCAGATCCGCGGCCGCCGCACGCAGGGCGTCCGCGGCCTGATGGCGGCCGACGAAGGCCTGCGCCGCCTGCTCGCCGGCACCCAGCTGACCTTCGAATTGCGCGACGGCGCGGCGCTGATCTCGCCGACCGCCCGTGCCGCCCAGCCGCCGAGTTCGGCCGCCGCCTCCGACCACGCCGCCGCCGAGGTGGACGCCCTCGTCGTCACCGGCCAGCGCCGCGCCCAGCTGACCGCCGCGGCGATCAAGCGCGACAGCGACGCGGTGGTCGACGTGGTCTCGTCCGACGACGTCCAGCGCCTGCCCGACCTGACCGTGGTCAGCGCCCTGCGCCGCATCCCCGGCGTCTCGGTGCTGCCGGTCAGCGACAACGAGCACCCGCGCGATGAGGCGATCAGCCCGGTGCTGCGCGGCCTCAACCAGGCCTACAACAACGTCACCGTGAACGGCCTGCCGATCGCCTCGACCGGCACGCCGCTGTCGGGCTCGGGCACGGCCGGGCGCGGCGTGCGCCTCGACATCCTGCCGACCTCGTTCGTCAGCGACATCGTCGTCGCCAAGACCTTCACCGCCGATCTCGACCCCAACGCGGTCGGCGGCTCGATCGACCTGCGCACCCGCAGCGCCTTCGACTTCGGCGGCAAGCCGTTCCTCAACCTCGACGCCGGGGCGGCCTACACCAGCGATAAGGACGAGCCCTCGGCTCAGGACGACTTCGGCCTGCGCGCCTCTGCGACCGGCGGCTTCACCTTCGGTCCCGATCAGCAGTTCGGCCTGGTGGTCTCGGCCAACTACCAGCGCCAGGAAAGCACCACCGACGCGCACATGACGTCGGATTCCACCTTCTACAACGTCTATACGAACGCCGGCGTCCGGGTGGCCGACGGCGGTCTGGGCAACGGCTACCTCGTGCCCCAGCAGGACAAGTACTGGTACAATCAGAACGACCGCGAGCGCTGGAGCCTGACCGGCAAGCTCGAGGGCCGCTTCGGCGACAGCGTCGAGGTCTCGGCCATGCTCGGCCACTACAGCTTCGTCGACGCCTATCAGCGCAATGAAGTGATCATCAACGGCCGCAACGCCGCGGTGCTGAACCAGACCCCGACCACCGGCCGCTACGCCGCCGCCTCGGTCGAGGTCGGCTTCCGCGACGGAGCCACCGACAGCACCACCGACATCGCCCAGGCCGAGCTGAAGTGGCGGCCGACCGACGACAGCCTGCTAACCCTGCGCGCCGGCTCCTCGCGCGCGAAGTCCAGCGAGCCGCATGCGATGGTCAAGTACTCGGCCGGCGCCGACCGCTTCGGCAATGTCGGCGGGCTGGCGGCGATGAGCTTCAGCTACGACGCCTCGGACTTCCACTACAGCTTCAACATGGACAACCCGCAGGCCTACCGGAACCTCGGGCTCTATCGCGCCGACTACTGGCGCAACGTCGACCGCCGCATCGAGGCCCAGGTCGACAGCGTCGACGTCAACTACCAGAGCAACTTCGACCACGCGGCCACCGGCCTCGGCTATTCGGTCGGCGGCCAGCTGACCCGCAGCCAGATGAGCTACTGGTTCCACCGCGACCAGCACAAGCCGAACGGCGGCGACTTCAATCTGGCCGACGTCGGCCAGCTCAGCCGCGTGGTGCTGCCGTTTCAGCAACAGGGCCTGCAGCTGATCACCATCAATCCCAAGCTCGCCTGGGAGAAGATGACGCCGCCCGGCGCGGTGACCGAGAGCGACTCCGTCTCGACCAACAACCAGGACAATTTCGAGCACGAGGAAACCACCCTCGGCCTCTACGCCATGGGCCGCTACGCCACCGACCGGGCCAGCCTGATCCTCGGCGTGCGCAACGACGACACCGACCAGGAGACCACCAGCCGGCTGCTGATCAGCCGCCGCTGGCAGCCCTTCGAGACCTCGTCCAGCTATCAGTACCTGCTGCCCTTCGCCCTGGCTGGCTACGAGATCACGCCCGACCTGCGGGTCCGCGCCGCCTTCAGCCAGACGCTGGGCCGGCCGAGCTACGAATCCTACGCCGCCCGCTCGTCGATCTCGTTCGAATCCGAGAGCGACCGCGGCAATCCCAATGCGCTGAACGTCTCGGTCAGCCTCGGCAATCCCGACATCAAGCCGCGGCTCTCCAGCAACTACGACCTCAGCCTGGAATGGTACCCGCCCAACGACCGCGGCGGCGTCGTCGCCCTCGGCGCCTTCTACAAGGACATCCAGGACGAGATCTACGACGGGACCAGCCAGGGCTACAGCTTCGAGGGCGTGACCTATGTCAACGCCACGGTCCGCCAGCCCGGCAACGCCAAGGGCGCGCGCATCGCCGGCCTCGAGGCGCAGGCGACCTTCAACTCGCTGGAGTTCGTGCATCCGCGGCTGTCGGACTTCGGCGTCTCGGCCAACTTCAGCCTGCTCGACGGCGAGATCGAGGTGCCGCTGGCCGGCGGCCGCTCGCGCACCATCGGCGGCCTGGTCGGCCAGCCGGACAAGATCGCCAACCTGGCGGCGTTCTACACCCGCGGCCCGTTCGAGCTGCGCGCCGCCTGGAACTGGACCGGCCAGGCCCTGCGCGCCATCACCCCGGAGATCGCCTGGCAGGACGTCTACTGGGACGAGCGCAGCCAGATCGACCTGCAGGCCCGCTACGCCGTGCGGCCGAACCTCACCGTCGTGGCCGAGGTCAGCAACCTGACCCGCGCCCGCATGGACAGCGTCACCGGCCAAGGCCGCGACCAGCTGAAGGACAGCTACAGCACCCCGCGCGTGGTCTGGCTCAGCCTCAACTGGACCCCGAACTTCTGATGCGAAACATGATCGTTCGTCTCGCCGCCTGCGCCCTGCTGCTGGGCGCGGGCGCCGCCCAGGCCGCCGCGCCCCACCGCGCCGCCGAACTGGAGCGCCGGCTGCACGCGCCCGACGGGGCGGTGACCATCGTCGCGCACCGCGGCTGCTGGGAAGGCACGTCCGAAAACACCCTGGACTCGATCTCGGCCTGCATCGCCTTCGGCATCGACATGGTCGAGCTGGACGTGCGCCGCACCGCCGACGGGGCGCTGGTGCTGATGCACGACGCCAGCGTCGAGCGCACCACAGACGGCCAGGGCCCGGTCGAGGCCCTGACCCTGGCGGAGGTCCGCGGGCTGAAGGTGCGGGCCGGCAAGGGCGGTCCGAGCGCCTCAGTCACCGAGCGCAAGGTGCCGACCCTCGACGAGGCGCTCGACCTCGCCAAGGGCCGCATCCTGATCAACATCGACGCCAAGGCCGACGTGCTGGCCGAGGTTCAGGAGAAGGTCCGCGCCCGCGGCATGCAGCGCCAGGTGCTGCTGAAGTCCGGCGCGCCGGTCGCCGAGGTGCTGGCCGCGCTGTGGTGGACGGCGGGCACGCCCTATCATCCGAACATCCGCCCCGAGCGTCTGGGCGATGATCCGGCCGCAGTCATCGGGTCCTACGCGCCGCTGGACCCGGTCGGCTACGAGATCAACGTCAAGGACCTGGCCGCCGCACCGAAGGTCGCCGCCCTGCTGCAGGCGCGCTGCGCCCGCTTCTGGGTCAACAGCCTCAACTCCGCCGAGGCCCGCTTCGACGACCAGGCGCTGGTCGATCCGGACGCGGTCTGGGGCGCGATGCTGGCGGCCGGCGTCAACGCTATCCAGACCGACCACCCCATCGCCCTGCGGGCCTATCTGTCGCTGCGCCATCCCCGGGCGCAGAGCTGCTCGCGCAGCTAGACGGCGGGCGCCGGCCGGGCGCGCTGGTTGTACAGCAGCCCGCGCCGGCGCTCCTGTTCCTCCGGGGTCACCGACTTCGGATCCTCGCCGGGGTCGGCGACCACGGCCATGCCGCGCTGCACGGCCGGGCGGGCGGCCATCTCGTCGAACCAGCGCTTGAAGTACTTGAACTCGCCCATGTCGATGCCCTGCATCTCCCAGCTGGCGGTCCAGGGATAGGAGATCATGTCGGCGATTGAGTACTCGTCGCCGGCGATGAACCGGCGGTCGTAGAGCCGGTTGTTCAGCACCCCGTACAGGCGGTGCACCTCGTCGTTGAAGCGCCGCTGGGCGTAGGACTGGTCGCCGTGCTCGGGAGCCACGCGGCTGAAGTGGCCGCGCTCGCCGAACTTCGGACCCTGGTTGGCCATCTGCCAGATCACCCACTGGATGACCTCGTACTTGCCGCGCACGTCGGCGGGCAGGAAACGTCCGGCCTTCTCGGCCAGATAGATCATGATCGCGCCGGACTCGAACACGCTCAGCGGCGCCCCGCCGTCGGCCGGTTCATGGTCGACGATGGCCGGCATGCGGTTGTTCGGCGAGATCTGCAGGAAGCCGTCGGTGAACTGGTCGCCGCGGCCGATGTGCACCGGCACGACCTTGTATGGCAGGCCGAGCTCCTCGAGCAGGATCGTGACCTTCTTGCCGTTCGGGGTCGGCCAGTAGTGGAGGTCGATCATGGCGGTCCTCTTGCATCGGGTATGTCAGGAAGCCAGCCTAGGCCGGGCGCGCGGCGCCTCAATCGACAAATTCTGAATCGCTCCCCAGCTTCCCGGCGCCGGCGGCGGAAATCTGCCGTGCGCCATACCGCTCCTTAACCAACGTAGCGCCAGAAACGCCACGAGGGAGGAGCCCCCGCGTTGAAGACCTGTCTTGTCGTCGACGACAGCCGCGTGATCCGCAAGGTCGCGCGCCGGATCCTGGAGGACATCGGCTTCGAGATCGCCGAGGCCGCCGACGGGTTGGAGGCGCTCGCCTGGTGTCGCGCGGCCATGCCCGACGCGGTCCTGCTGGATTGGAACATGCCTGCGATGTCGGGCATCGAGTTCCTGCGCATCCTGCGCCAGGAGCCGGGCGGTGATCGGCCGACGGTGGTGTTCTGCACCGTCGAGAACAGCATCGATCGCATCCGCGAGGCGCTCGACAGCGGCGCTGACGAATACATCATGAAGCCGTTCGACGGCGACATCATCACGGCGAAGTTCGCCGAGGTCGGGCTGGCATGACGCCGGGCGATCGCGAACTGGTGGCCCAGCTCTGCGCGGCGCGCGCGGGCGTGCGGGTCGATCCCGAAAAGTCCTACCTGATCGAAAGCCGGCTGGCGCCGGTGGCCCGCCGCGACGGCTTCGGCAGCGTCGGCGACATGCTGGGCATGCTGCGCGAGCGGCGCGAGGACAAGCTGGCCTGGTCGATCGTCGAAGCCATGGTTCAGTCCGAAAGCGCGTTCTTCCGCGACCGCGAGCCGTTCGCCCTGTTCCGCGACGAGGTGTTGCCGGCCCTGGCGCGCCAGCGCGGGACCGAGCCAGTGCGCATCTGGTCGGCGGCGTGCGCGGCCGGGCAGGAAGTCTATTCGCTGGCGATGACCGTCGAGGACGAGCGAGGCCGGCTGCCGGGGCTGAAGGTCGAGCTGTTCGGCACCGACATCGGCGAGCGTCAGCTGGAGAAGGCCCAGAGCGGCCTCTACACCCAGTTCGAGGTCCAGCGCGGCCTGCCGATCCGCCTGCTGGTCCGCCACTTCGAACAGTCGGACGACATGTGGCGAGTCTCGCCGCGGCTGCGCCAGATGATCCGCTGGCGGCGGGTCAACCTGGTCGCCGACCTGTCGACGGCCGGCCGCTTCGACGTGATTTTCTGTCGCTACGTGCTCTCGACCCTTGTCGAGCCGATGAAGGGGCGGCTGCTGATCAATCTCGCCCGGGCCCTCAGCCCCGAGGGCTATCTGTTCCTCGGCGAGCAGGAATCGGCTGCGGGCCTGTCCGACGCCTTCGAGCCGGTCGCCGGCCGTCCGGGCCTCTACGCCCGCAATCCCGCCTACCGCGTCGCCGCCTGAGGCCCAGACGCGCGAAAGCCGCCACCCGGCCATAAGCGACCCGGTGACGGTCTCATCGCCTCGTCATGGCGGCGGGAGATCCGCCGCCCAACTGAAGCTGCCTTACTTCTTGGCGTCTTCGGCGGTGTTGGTCACGGCCTGTCCAGCCGCCTTCACGTCCTTACCGGCGCCCGAAACGGTGTTGCAGGCGGTGACGGAAAGGCTGGCGGCCAGGACCGCGAGGATCACGAACTTACGCATGAGAGTATCTCCCCTTGATAGCGCACGAGGCTAACGGTCAAGCCGCAGCCTGGTTCCCTCGCGCCGGGGCCCGCCGGCCCGCCTGTTCGTCGGTCGGGGTCGGGAAGATGAGGCGGGCGGTGATCCCGCCCGTGTCGTTGCGCACGACCTCGGCGCGGCCGCGCAACTGACGGCCGAAGGCGGTCATCAGGGTGCGTCCGACGCCCGAGGTGGACAGCGCGTCGGGCGGCGCCTGGCCGTCGTCGCTGATCTCCAGCTCGGCCTCGTCGCCGCGGACGATGAAGTTGACCCGCAGGGTGCCGCCGCGGCCGGCGAAGGCGTGCTTCTGGGCGTTGGTCACCGCCTCGACCGCGAACAGCGCCAGCGGGGCCAGACGGTCGGGATCGATGACCAGATCGTCGACGTGGATCTCGGTCCTTACCCCGGCGCCATGGCTGATGTCGGCGGCGATCAGCTGGGCGGTCAGCTCTTCGAGGAAGGTGCGCAGGTCGACCCGCTTCAGGTCGGGGCCCTGGTAGAGCGCACGGTAGATCAGGGCCAGCGCGGTGATCCGCTGGCGGGTGTCCGACATCGCCGCTCGCGCCGCCGGGTCGGTCAGCGCCCGCTGCTGCATGTTGAGCAGCGAGGAGATGACCTGCAGGTTGTTCTTCACCCGGTGGTGGATCTCGCGCATCAGGTCGTCCTTCTGCGCCAGGGAATCGCGCAGCGAGGCGTCGCGCCCGACGATGGCGTCGGCCATGTCCTCCAGGGTCTCGGCCAGGTCGCGGATTTCGGGCGGGGCCTGCTCGGCCTGCACCGGCCGCACGCTCAGCCGCCCGCGGGCATAGAGCGCGGCGATGCGCTGCAGATAGGCGATCCAGCGGATCACCACCCGCTCTGTGACCACCGACACCGCCACCAGCGCCAGGATGAAGGTCAGGATCGGGAAGACGATGCTGGTCAGCGGGTTCAGCGTCGCCCATGAGAACAGGCCGCCTGAGCGCGCCGACAGGATCACGAACAGCTCGTCGCCGACCAGCGGCGCGGCCGAATAGACCCGTCGCTCGCCGCGCGCGTCGCGGGCGTACCAGACCATCGAGCCCTGCTTTAGCGCCTTGGCCCGCCAGTCGGCCGGCAGCACCGGAAAGGCTTCCTTGTCGGTGGCGTTGATATAGGCGCCGTCGCCGTCGGCCAGCGCGACCTCGGACTTCTGCGGCAGCGAGCGGTCGGCGGTGCGCGGCGCCAGGCTCTCCAGCGAGATCACCGCCACCAGCGCGCCATCGAAGCCGACGCGCGGATCATGCGCCGGCACCGCCGCCAGCAGCGCCGGGACCGTGGCGTAGTTGGCTCCGGGATCGCGGGTGATCACCAGGCTGTCGCCCTTGGCCAGGCTCTGGAACCAGGGGCGGGTGGCGCGCGCCATGTCGGCCGGCACGTCTCCGGCCGCGCAGGCCACCCGGCCGCGGCGGTCGAAGCGGATCAGGTTGTGGTAGCCGGGGATGCGGTGGGTGACCTCGGCCAGCCGCTGGGCGCAGTTGAAGCCGACCGAGCCGGGGGCCAGCGTCTCCAGCAGGATGTCCGCCGCCTCCATCCGCGCACGGGCGGTGGCGGCGCTGCGTTCGGATGCGGCGGCCAGGTCTTCGCGCAGCTGCACGCCTTCACGCCGGAACGAGATCGCCGACTGCAGGATGCCGAGGATCAGAACCGGCAGCAACGCAGCCGCCAGCGCCGCCGTTAGGCGGACGCGGATGGTGGAAAGGGACCCCCAGGGCGTGCCGTCCATGCTTCCGCCCTATCAGCGAGCGGTGCTCAACCGCTCCGCGTCCGCCAGGATGGCGCTCATTGCGTCGCCGGCTGCGCTTCCATCCCGTTCATAACTGCCGTCTTCGAGGATGCTGTGCAGGGCCTTGCGCGCCCGGCTGACCCGGCTCTTCACCGTGCCGACCGCGCAGCCGCAGATTTCGGCCGCTTCTTCGTAGGCGAAGCCGCCGGCGCCGACCAGGATCAGCGCCTCGCGCTGTTCGGCCGGCAGCTGGGCCAGCGACAGACGAAGCTCGTCGAGCGCCACCGGGGCCTCGGGATCGTCCACCGCCACCAGGGTCCGCTCGGCGGCCTCCTGGTCCAGCTGGCTCTGGCGCCACGAGCGCCGCTTCTCGGAATAGAATTGATTGCGCAGGATCATGAAGGTCCAGGCCTTCATGTTGGTGCCCATCTGGAAGCTGCTGCGTGCGTCCCAGGCCTTCATCATGGCGTCCTGCGCCAGGTCGTCGGCGCTGGCCGGATCGCCGGCCAGCGTGCGGGCGAAGGCCCGCAGGTGCGGGATCAACTTGACCAGTTCGCGCTTGAAGGCTTCGTCGTCAGCCTGCGTGTTGATCGGCCGGGCCTTGCTCTGCTCGGCCATCAGCCGTTCTCCGCCGACTTCTTGTCCGCTTGACGAAGAATGGCGAGGAATTCGTCGGGCACAGGCTCGCTGACGACCTCGTCGAACATCTGACGCAGGCGCACCCCGATGGCCTGCTGGCGCAGGCGCGCTTCGTCCAGAGCGGCGGGCGCTCGGTGACGGTCCTCTGTGGCACGCTGTTCTATCATGGCCTCGGCGCCCGGCTTTCGCTGAGCCCGCCCCCTCGGTTCGTCCTGGTCGCCCGTCAACGCCTCACCCCACCCAGGGTTCCAAACTGTAGACATTATCACGAAGAGGAAAACCTCGTTCTGACGGAACCGGTTCCCAAGGCCTACGTTCGGGCACATGATGGACCTGCCCAGCGAGCCCAATCCTGGTCGGCTGCATCGAACTCGAGAGGGAGGAGTTTGATTTGAGTCTTCTTGCCCGCCTGGCGCCGCATCTTCCGTATGTCCGGCGCTATGCCAGAGCCCTGACCGGCGACCAGACGACTGGCGATCACTATGTTCGGGTGGCGCTGGAGGCGCTGGCGGCCGGCGACCGGGTGCTGGAATCCAATCTCACCCCACGCGTGGCGCTCTATCACGTGTTCCACGCCATCTGGCTGACCAGCGGCGCCCAGCTCGAGGCGCGCGGCGAGGAAAGCGGCGATGACGCCAGCCAGCGGCTGATGCGTATCGCCCCGCGCTCGCGCCAGGCGTTCCTGCTCACCGCCCTGGAAGGGTTCACCCCGTCCGAGGCGGCCCAGATCCTGGGCGTCGAGTTCGGCGAGGTGGAGCTGCTCATCGCCGAGGCCCAGGCCGAGATCGACGCCGAGCTCGCCACCGACGTGCTGATCATCGAGGACGAGCCGGTCATCGCCGCCGACATCGAGGCGCTGGTCACCGAGATCGGCCACACCGTGGTCGACATCGCCGCCACCCGCACCGAGGCGATCGACGCTGTCAATCGAAAGACCCCGGGCCTGGTGCTGGCCGACATCCAACTCGCCGACGGCTCTTCGGGCATCGACGCGGTCAAGGACATCCTGGCGCGCCACGACGTGCCGGTGATCTTCATCACCGCGTTCCCCGAGCGGCTGCTGACCGGCGAGCGGCCGGAGCCGACGTTCCTGATCACCAAGCCGTTCCAGCCGGAGACCGTGAAGGCGGCCATCGGTCAGGCGCTGTTCTTCCATCCGCGCAACAACCGCAAGGCGGCCTAGGAACAGGCTTCTCGCCCTCGCGTTCCCCAGACGCCGCGCCGAATTTCCGGCGCGGCGTTTTGCTGTGTGGGAGCGACGCATGCTCGGATGGGCCTTGGTTTTCGCAGTTCTGGCGGTGGTCGCCGGCGTGCTCGGTTTCTCCGGCCTGGCAGGCATGGCCGCGGGCATCGCCAAAATCCTCTTCGTGATCTTCCTGGTGCTGCTGATCGCGACCTTCGTGGTCCGCGCCTTCCGCGGACGCTCGGTGCTTTAGCGGGCGACCGGGGTCTGCTCGGCGCTCGGCGTGGTCTGCAGCGTGCCGTGGGCCGGTTCGCCGAGGTCGAAGGACTGGGCGGTGCGGACCGCGCCGGCCTTGCTCGGCGGCGTCGCGGACTGCTCGCCGGCCCGCCACGACCAGGCGCCGAACAGCGCCAGGGCGGCCAGGGCGGTGGACACCGCCAGAACCCAGAACATGTGCACGCCCATGCGTCCCTGACGCGCGCGCGTGGCGTTGAGTCCGGGGCGAGAAGTGTATCGGGTCGTGGCCATGTTGGGTCGTCTCCCAGTTTAGAACGGCAGTCGGTCGAGGGGGCCGGGCGGCGCCGGCCGCGCGGAATCTCCGCGGTCCACGGACATCTGGCCGAGCAGGGCGCCTGCGAGCGCCACCGACAGGATCACCGCCAGCGCCCACCAGCGGCGGCGCAGCGAATGACCGTGATCCTCCTGCGTTCCAATCGCGCCGAAGCGCTCGTTCCGCTCGTGGATCATGG
Source organism: Phenylobacterium sp. LjRoot97 (assembly GCF_964254345.1). Taxonomy (NCBI): domain Bacteria; kingdom Pseudomonadati; phylum Pseudomonadota; class Alphaproteobacteria; order Caulobacterales; family Caulobacteraceae; genus Phenylobacterium; species Phenylobacterium sp. LjRoot97. Next base: position 4,083,265 of record NZ_CAXUTH020000001.1, on the reverse strand, counting down.
CCCTCTCCCCTGACCAGACGGGCGAAGCTGCCCGCTTCTGGCTAACGTCCCGCGGGGGGCGGACGTTCCGCAGGCGATTTTGCCGACGCAGGGTTCGACATGCGCGCGCCGCGCCTTATCTATGGGGCATGAAGAGCACCAAGCTTATCGCCGGCGCCGTCGCGGCGCTTTCCCTGGCCGGGGCCGCTCAGGCCCAGGCGCCCGCCGCGCTGGAAGGCATGACCGTGCGCGGCCAGAACGGGGTCGTGCTCGGCGTCGTCGAGCGCGTGACCTATCGCGACAACGGGGCCCCCGCCCAGGTGCTGGTGCGGCCCAAGGGCCCGCCTGGGGCCGGCCCGCGCAGCCTGTCCTACGGCGCCCTGCGCAAGGAGGGCGGCGAGCTCTCGGCGCCGCTCACCCAGGCGGAGTTCAACGCCATGCCGGCGGTCAACGTCGCGCCCAAATAGCCGGCGCGAAAAGTTCTCGAAAAAAATCGCGCGTGGCGGGAACGAACCCACCGCACATGGGTTTATGGATTGCGGAGGCGGCGACGCCCCCCCCGACTTGAGACCGGCGAACATGCCGGTCTGCCGCCTCCGCACCCCTTTTCTCGATGATGCGCACTCAAGAGGCGGGCCTAGTGCCCGCCTTTTCTTGTGCGCCTTCTGCTGGAGCATTTTCGCCGAACCGGACGTCGTCCGGCGACGAAAACGCTCCTAGCTTTCGGCGAGGCCCTAGGGCGTGGTCAGCTCCAGGGTGACGTCGGCGCGGCGGCGCAGCGGGCGGGCTTCGCCGTCCTGGGTGACGGCGCCCTGCTGGCCGGCGGCCGCCAGGTCGAACTCGCCGGCCGGCAGGCCGGTGGCGACCAGCGCCTTGGTCACCGAGGCGACGCGCTGCTTGGAGAGCTCCAGATTGGCGGCCGGCGCGCCGACGGCGTCGGCCAGGCCCAGCACCTTCACCCGCTCGACCTTGCAGGCCTTGGCCGAGCTCGCGGCCTGCGAGAGCACCGCGCGGCCCTCGTCGGTGACCTCGGCGCTCTCAGGCTCGAAATAGATGTGGACGGTGAGGTCCTCACAGGCCGCGGGGGTCTCGATCTTCGCCCGCGCGCCGCCGGCCGGCGTGGTGGCGCATCCGGCCAGCAGCCCGGCGCTCAGCGCCGCGATCATCCACGTCTTCATTCCCAGCCCCATGTTCCTGCAGCTCTCAAATACGACGGTGGGCGGACAGCATAGCTGACCGCCCACCGCAGGCTAGTCTAGGTTGCGCTCGCGCGATCAACGCGGGCTGCCGTCTTCCCAGTAATAACGGCCCGAGCCGTTGTCGTAGTAGTAATACCGGGCGGCGCGCTCGTCGTAGTACTGGCGGCGGTTCTGGGTCTGGGCCCCGCAGCCGCCGTCCTGGCGACAGCCGCGCACCGCGCCCGCGCCGCCGCCCAGGGCCGCGCCGATGGCCGCGCCGGTTCCGGCGTCGCCGCTGCCGACGTTATTGCCGATCACCGCGCCCGCCAGCGCGCCCAGGGCGGCGCCGCCCGCGGCGTTGCGTTCGACGTTGCCGGTGGTGGTGCAAGCGCTCGCCAACAGAGCGGCGCCGGCCAGGGCCGCGAACGGCATGAGAGATTTGGCCTTGAGCATATGGCTCTCCTTACTTATCCCGCCGACCCCAACGCGCGCCTTACGGCAGAGTTCCGGACGGAACCGCGTCCAACCGCCGCCGTTAGGGGGCTGCTCCTACGGGGCGCTGGCAGAGGACAAATGGCTCAAGCACCCAAGATTTCCCGCATCGAGGCGGTGGTGAACATCTCTTCCGGCGGCGCGAGCGCGCAGGACGCCGAAGAGATGCGCGCCCTGCTGGCCGAGTACGGCGCCCACGCCAACGTCCAGGTCGCCGACGGCGGCGAGATCGAGCGGCGGCTGCGCTCGGCGGTCGATGCGGCGCCCGATCTGCTGGTCATCCTGGCCGGCGACGGCACCGCCCGCTCGGCCGCCGACATGGCCGGGCCGCAGGGGCCGATGATCGCGCCGCTGCCGGGCGGGACGATGAACATGCTGCCCCACGCGGTCTACGGCGCGGTCCCCTGGCGCGAGGCGCTGACCGGCGCGCTGGAGTCCGGCGTCGAGCGCGACATCGGCGGCGGTCTGATCGAGGGCCGCAGTTTCCTGGTCGCCGCCATCCTCGGGGCGCCGGCGCTGTGGGCGCCGGCCCGTGAGGCGGTGCGCGAGGGGCAGCTGCGTCTGGCCTTCGCCCGCATGCGCCGGGCCTGGCGGCGCGCCTTCTCCGGGCGCCTGCGCTACGCCCTCGACGATGGTCCGCGCGGCAAGGCCGAGGCCCTGGCGTTCCTGTGCCCGCTGGCCTCCACGGCGCTCGACAACGAGGCCCAGAGCCTGGAAGCGGCCGTGATCGACCCCCAGACCGTCGGCGAGGCTGCCCGCATCGGCTTCAAGGCGCTGGTCGACGACTGGCGCAACGATCCGGCGGTCAGCGCCGGCCCTTGCCTGCAGGCCCGCGTCTGGGCGGCGAGCCGGGTGCCGGCCGTGCTCGACGGCGAACCGGTCTGGCTGGCTTCCAACGCCACGGTCGACTGGCGCCCTCAGGTCGCCCGGCTGCTGGCCCCGGCCTCGGAGGCGCGATGATCCGCCTGGCCCATCTCTCCGACATCCATTTCGGCGGCGAGAACGTGGCGGCGGTGGAGGGCGCGGCCGAGATCCTCCGGCAGGGCGGCTTTGATCTCACCATCGTCTCGGGCGACCTTACCCAGTTCGGCGCTGTGGGCGAATTCGAGGCCGCAGCCGCGTGGCTGGCCTCTGTGCCGGGACCGCAGCTGGTCTGCCCGGGCAATCACGACGCGCCCTATCTGGCCTGGTGGGAGCGCTTCTTCGATCCCTTCGGCCGGTTCTCGCGGATCATCGGCGCGGCCGAGGCGCAGACCTTCGCGGGGGCGGGGCTGGCGGTCTACGGGCTCAACACCGCCCGCGGGGTGCAGCCGCGCGCCAACTGGTCCAAGGGTCAGATCTCGCGCGCCCAGAGCCGCGAGGCCATCGCCTGGCTGGCCGCCGCCCCGTCCGAGGCGCTGAAGGTGGCGGTCGTGCACCACCCGCTGGTCGAGATGATCGGCGGGCCGATGACCGGCAAGGTCTGGGGCGGCGAGGCGGCCGCCCGCGCCCTAGCCGAAGGCGGCGTCGACCTGGTGCTGTCGGGGCACATCCACGCGCCCTTCGTCTGGCCTTATCCGTTCGCGGGCGGCTGCGCCCACGCCGTCGGCGCCGGCACCCTGTCGGTGCGCGAGCGCGGGGTCGTCCCGAGCTTCAACATCATCGAAGCCGACGCGGACCAGATCCGCGTCATCGCGCAGGGCTGGGCCGGCTCGCGGTTCGAACCGCTGCGCAGCTGGGCGGTCAATCGCAGACACTAAAACGCCCGCCCCGGTGAGGGGCGGGCGTTTGATGTTCAGTGTTCCGCTAGAGCGCGCCGCGCCCTCGTACCAGATGCATGACGAGGGAAACCACGAAAAGCACCAGGAACACGAAGAACAGAATCTTGGCGACGCCCATCGCTGCGCCGGCGATCGAAGTAAATCCGAGTACGCCAGCGATGAGGGCGACTACCAGGAAGGTCAAGGCCCATCCAAGCATGTCGTTTCTCCGGTTATTGTGTCCGGATATGTAAACGCTCAGCTGTGCCTGACGTTCCGGGATCTAGACCGGACCGGGATGGGTCCAGCCGGATTCGCCCTTGCGGGCGGCGTCGTACTGGGCCTGGGCGAACGTCCAGTTCGGCAGCGCGTCAAACCAGGCCTTCAGGAAGCCCTCGCGGTCGTTCTTGTGATCCAGGTAGTAGGCGTGCTCCCACAGGTCGGCGACCAGCAGCGGCACAACGCCGGCTTCGGTCAGCAGGTTCACGCCATCGTGCGTGTCGACGATGCTCAGCGCGTCGCCCTTGGCGGCGAGCCACACCCATCCCGAACCGAAGTGGCCGACGCCCTTGGCCACGAACTGGGCCTTGAGCTGGTCGAGGCCGCCGAAGTCACGATCGATGGCCGCGGCCAGATCGCCGGAGACCTTCTGGCCGGGCGGGCTCATGCATTCCCAGAAGAAGGTGTGGTTCCACGCCTGGGCGGAGTTGTTGAACAGCTTGGCCTGGCCAACCGCGCCGCGAATGACCTCTTCCAGCGAAGCCGGCTTGGCCCCGGCTTCCTCGAGCATCGGATTCATGACGTCGAAATAGCGCTTGTGATGCTTGCCGTGATGCAGATGCATCGTGGCTTCCGAGATCACGGGCTCCAGCGCATTGTGGGCGTACGGAAGGTTCGGCAGTTCAAACATAGCAATTTCCTACGGGGGAGGGATCGCGGGCCAGCGCCCACGTCCCACACTAACCCGAACTGTGGTGTTTGGTTCTCTAGGATTTAGAGGCGCGGCCCGCCATCAGCGCCGAAACGACGGTGGCGGTGGTGCGCGGATTCTTCAGCGCCACGGCGGCGACCGCCCCGACGATGCCCAGCGCCACCCAGGGCTTGGCCTGGGCGAGTTCGAACATGCGCGAGCTGAGGTCCTTGTCCTGGTCGCGCTTGTGATGGCGCCGCGGCGGGCTGGCCATCATCAGCAGCACCATCCCGATCAGCCCGGCCAGCAACGCTGCGGCCGCAGCCACCAGCACACCGGCCCAGGCTTCGCCGACAAGGGGCTTGAGGCCCGCATGCAGGGCCATCGCCAGGAACACCACGCAAACAACCGCCGTCGCGGCGAGCGCGACGGCGGCGACGACGTAATAGAGCGCTCGCTTGAGGATCAATTTTTGCGGCCGCTGGCGAGCAGCAGACCGATCAGCAGGCCGACGCCGAGCGCCGCGCCGGTCGCCACCAGCGGGCGTTCCTTGACGCGTTCGACGACATAGCGCTGGGCGTCGTCGATGTGCTCGCCGGCGTTGTCGGCATAGGTGCGGCTCTGGGCGCGGATCTGTTCCAGACCCTCGGCGACGACCTTCTCGAACTTCTTGGCCGCTTCGCCGAAGCTGCGCTGCGCTTCGGCCGACAGCTTGGAGGCGGAGTCGGCCATCGATTGGGCCGCGGCCTTGGCTTCGTCTTTGGCGTGGTCGACGGCGTTGGTGGCCATGTCAGATTCTCCAAGTATTCAGCAGGTAACGCAGGGATGGCATGGAAGCCTTGCCACAACGTCAAAGGCAATAGGGGGTTCCGAAAATTGACTGAAAGACTCGGCGCGCAATTCAGGGCATACAACCGTTGGTTCCTGTCGCTCGGACCCGAACCCCGCTTAATGGTCGCGCCATGGTGAAGCCCGCCCCTGGACGCAATCTGGATCAAGAACGCCTCGAACTGGCGCTCGAGTCCGCGCGCCTTGGCGACTACGAATGGGACATGGTCGAGGACGTCGTGCGGATCAGCCCGCGCATGTCCGAGGTCAGCGGCCTGCCGGTCGGCGAATGGCCGGCCGAGAAGGGCGAATTCCTCTATCGCGGCGTGCACCCGGACGATCGCGACCGCACCCGCCAGTTCATGGAAGACTCGATGCGCGCTGAGGGCCGCTTCGAGGCCGAGTACCGCCGCATCCGCGAGGACGACGGCCGCACGGTCTGGATGCGCACCTCCGGCCTGCTGGTCTGCGACGACGAGGGCCGGGCGATCCGCGCGGTCGGCGTGGCCCAGGACATCGGCGACCGCCGGGCCGAGGAAGACCGCCGCCGCGCGCTGATGGCCGAGCTCGATCACCGGGTGAAGAACGTGCTGGCCGCGGTTCAGGCCCTGGCCGTCCAGACCGCCAAGCGCACCACCTCGCTCGACAGCTTCCTGTCGACCTTCTCCGGCCGCCTGAAGTCGATGGCGTCGGCCAACGAGCTGCTGACCGCCGCCCGCTGGCGCGGCGCGGCCATCGCCCACCTCGCCGCCGCCGAGCTCGGCGGCATCGCGCCGGGCCAGACCCGCTGGGATGGGCCTGAGCTGTTCCTCACCCCGCGTGGGGCCAACGCCCTGTCGCTGGCGCTGCACGAGCTGGCGACCAACGCCGTGAAGTACGGCGCGCTGTCGGTGGAGAGCGGGCGTGTCGACGTCCGCTGGGCCCAGATCGCCGACGGCGGCTTCGAGCTGTTCTGGACCGAAACCGGCGGCCCGCCGGTGGTGGCTCCGACTCACAAGGGCTTCGGCTCGACCCTGCTGGGCCAGGTCACCGGCCGGGAGCTCAACGGCGAAGTCGAGCTCGAGTATCGCCGCGGCGGCGTCAGCGTGCGCCTGCGCGCCGGTCCGGCCGCCGTGGTCTCCCGGCCCGAGACGGTTCCTGAAGCGCCGGCCCCCCGGAAGATCGAGGCCACGCCCGCCGCCCAGGGACCCGTCGACCTGCGCGGCAAGCGCGTGCTCATCGTCGAGGACGCGGTGCTGTTGGCGCTGGAACTGGAGACCGGGCTCTCCGACGCCGGGGCCCAGGTGGTCGGCCCGGCCTACGAGCTCGCCGAGGCGATGAGCCTGCTGGCCGGCCACATCGATGCGGCCGTGCTCGACGCCAATCTCAACGGTTTGGCGGTGACCCCGGTGGCCGAGGCGCTGGCCGCGCGCGGGGTGCCGTTCGTGTTCGCCACCGGCTACGGCGACAGCGGCGCGCCGATGGGCTTCGACGCCCCGATCATCCGCAAGCCGTACGACGTCACCCAGGTCGCCGCCGCCGTCGGCGCGCTGCTGGCGCCCTAAGCCGTCATCGCCAGCGTCGGGGTGGACCACGCCCCGCGGTGCAGCCAGCGCTCGGGCCGGGCGTGCAACTCGGCAAGCGCCGCTCGCACGGCCGTGACCGGCCCGTCCCACATGTTCGGCGGCGAAATGGTGCTGTTGTCGAGCGCGTTCATGCAGGCGTTGGCCTCGAACACCAGCAGCTCCCCGTTCGGCCGAAGCGAGACGTCCAGTCCGAAGTGGTCGAGGCCGACCGCGCGACGAATCGCGGTCAACGTCGGGGCGAGGCGCGGCAAGGTCAGGGTCTGGAAAGCCGCCAGCGAGGCGCGTTCCTCGGCCTCGGTGTTCGCAATGCGGTCGCCGGAGTGCAGCAGCCAGCGATCGCCGATGACCAGATGACGCCAGAACACGCGCTCGCCGACAAAGGTCAGCCGCAGTTTGCGATAGAGGCGGTCGTTGTCGGCGAAATCGATGTACTCGCTGGCGTAGACGGCCTCGTCGACGCCCAGCGGAAGGTGTGCGGCCTCAAGCTGCTCGCGACTGTCCAGCCGCATCAACCCTTTGCCGCCGTGCCGGCCGGCGGGGCGCAGCAACAGCGGAAAGCCGAGCCCGGCGTCGAGGATCGCAGCGATCAGTTCGGCTCGGGTCGGCGCGTTGAGGCGCACGGTCCGTGGGGTGCGCACCCCCGGAATCGTCGCCAATAGCCGGGCGCTGCGGTCCCGGCGCGAGTTCAGGACCGACGTGGGATGGTTCAGCACCGGCAGGCCCGATTGCTCTGCGATCAGCTCGGCCTTCGTGAGCGCTTCCGCATAGAGGTCGGGGTCGGCCATGTAGTTGACCAGCGGGACCCGCGGCAAGTTCAGCTGAAAAGCGCCGGGCCGGTTGTCCAGCCAGAGGTCGCGCCCGCTGCGGCGCAGGTCCGGCATGAACGAGAGGTAGCTGGCCGTGCCCTGAACCATGAAGCGCGGTCGGCCAAAGCCGCTCTCGACGGCCATGTGGCACTCGCCGCCAGCCGGGGCGCTGACCAGGAACAGGAACTCGGGGTGGGAATCGGTAAGCGAAGACTGTGACACTCGTGGCGTCGTAATCCGCTGGGCCGCCGAGGGGCAAGCGGCCTAGGCGTTGAGGAACGCGACCATATCGCGCACCGCGGCGCGGTCCTGGATCATGAACATGTGCCCGCCGTCGTAGAAGCGCAGCTCCGCGCCCGGAATCCTGCCGGCCAGCCGCTCCAGCGTCGCGGGCAGGGCGATGCCGTCGAAGCGGCCGCCGGCGACCAGGGTCGGGGCCGTGATCTGGTCCAGCCGCTCCCAGGTGTCGTGGTCGGCCCGCGCCTCGAGCTGGCGATGGGCGCCCTGCGCGCGGCCGGGCTCGTCCGCATACGGATCGGCCGCGGTCATGGCGATGATCTGGGCGTAGAGCTCGCGGTTGGCCGCCGCCCACGCCTCGTCGCGGCGGGTGTCGGAGATCGGCGTCAGATACCGCGCCCGCTCCTCGCCCTTCAGATGCTCGATCTCGTGGAACGCGAACGAGGCCCCGCCCGCGCCGCCCGGCGAGGTGCAGGCCAGCACCAGCCGGCGGATCCGGCCCGGATGGCGCAGGGCCAGTTCCTGGGCGACCATGCCGCCGAACGAGACCCCGATGACGTGGGCGCTCGCCCAGCCCTGGCTCTCCATCAGCGCGGCGGCGTCGTCGGCGTAGTCCGCCATGGTGTAGCGCTCGTCCGGCTTGTCCGACTGGCCCAGCCCGCGCTGATCGTAGCTGATCATGTCGAACGCCTTCGGGAACGGCCCGTCGAACTGGTTCGGCTTCACCCGCAGGTCGCCGCCCGTGCCGGAGATGAACAGCAGCGGCTCGTCGGCTCCCGCACGCTCGAAGTAGAGGTTGAGGCCGTTGACGGCGGCGATGGGCATGGCGTGTTGGGTCCCGCGGCAGGGGCTGCCGCCTTTGAGTTTGATCAATGCTGGCGCCAACCTCGCCGTTAGCGTGGGGAGAGGCAAGGAGTCCCATGTCGCTCACCAACACCCGCGCCGCCTACGGCTGGATCGCGATCGCCCTGCACTGGATCAGCGCGGTCGGGGTCACCGCCCTCTATTTCCTCGGCGAGCGGATGGAAGACGCTCCCGACCGCGCCGAGAAGATACTCGCGCGCGATCTGCACGTCTCGGTCGCGATGCTGCTGATCGCCTTCCTCGCCGCCCGGCTGTTCTGGACCGCGTCTCAGCCGTCGCCCCGGCCGATCGAACAGAACCGTGTCCTGCGCATCGCCGCCCGCGCGGTGCAGGGCCTTTTCCTGCTGATGATCGCGGCGTTGATCGTGACCGGCCCGTTGGCCGTCTGGTCGACGGGGCAGCCGTTGCAGGTCTTCGATGTGCTTGCGATCCCCAGCCCGTTCGCCGCTCGCGTGGACTGGCTGCATGAGGCCTGCGAGGAGGTGCACGGCGCGGCGACGAAGCTGTTCTGGCCGCTCATCGGGCTGCATGTCGCCGGCGCCGTAAAACACCTTGTTTACGACCGCGACCGCACGTTGCAGCGTATGCTCTGGGTCCGCCGGGCATGATCGGCGGCGCCAGCCGGGGGCGTCGATGAATCCGAAGCATCAGGAAATCCACTTCGTCGAGCGCATCGGTTGGCTGCGGGCCGCCGTCCTGGGCGCCAACGACGGCATCGTCTCGACCGCCTCGCTGATCGTCGGCGTGGCCGCCGCGGCCCAAGGGCGATCGGACATCTTGGTCGCCGGGGTCGCCGCCCTGGTCGCCGGCGCGATGTCCATGGCTGCCGGCGAATATGTCTCGGTCAGCTCCCAACTCGACACGGAAACCGCCGAGCTCTCGCGCGAGCGGGCCGAGCTGGCGACCCAGCCGGAGTTCGAGCGTGAAGAATTGACGGGGATCTATGTCGCGCGCGGCCTCACTCCAGACCTCGCCCGCCAGGTCGCCGAGCCGCTGATGGCCAAGGACGCCCTCGGCGCCCACGCCCGCGACGAACTCGGCATCAACGAGACCACCGCCGCCAAGCCGATCCAGGCGGCGTTCACCTCGGCCCTGACCTTCTCCGTCGGGGCTGGCCTGCCGCTGCTGGTGGCCGCGCTTGCGCCTTTGCCGGTCGTGGTGCCGGCGGTCTCGGGCGCCTCGCTGGTCTACCTCGCTGTGCTGGGTGCGGTCGGCGCCCGCGCGGGCCAGGCGCCGATGCTCAAGCCGGTGCTGCGCGTCACCTTCTGGGGGGCGATGGCCATGGCCGTCACCGCCGCGGTCGGCGCCCTGTTCGGCGTGGCGGCCTGACCACGAAAAACGGCCCGGCGCTTGGGCGCCGGGCCGTCGATCTTCGCAGCTGAGGTCGGCTTAGACCGCTTGCAGCTGGCCGGCCGAGTTCTTGCCGCTGCGCTTGTCGCGCTCCAGCTCGAAGCTCAGCTTCTGGCCCTCGTGCAGGGTGGCCATGCCGGCCCGCTCCACCGCCGAGATGTGCACGAACACGTCCGCGCCGCCATCGTCAGGCTGGATGAAGCCGAAACCCTTTTGGGCGTTGAACCACTTAACGACACCAATAGTCATGTTGTCCCTTTCCGGGCATGAGTTCTCGCGCCCAGAGTGGGTCGCAAGATCAAATTTTCGGAGAGGTCCGAAGGCAATTGTGAAGCTGATCTCTCAAGTAGAACTAGCGCCACGGCAGCGAGCCAAAACGACATTTGACCCACCCAAACTGCGGGAAATTTTCGCGGACGGCAAGAAATATATGGAAGATTCGCCGTCAGGCCCCCGGTATGCTATGGCTTGCCGATGCAAAAAGGTTTGGAACGGGCCGTTTTGACGGTCGCATTTCGTGACGGCTTCTGGGCCGTCGAGTTGGACGGCGACACCTTCGGCCACTCGCCGGACAAGGACATCGCCAAGGCCGCCGCCAATCGGCGGGCGCGGGAAGTGCAGGACGACGGCCGCCCCTGCCAGGTGCGGGTCAGCGGCGAACTCGGCTTCTTCGCCTCCTAGCCCCGGCGGCTAGGCGATCGACGCGATCTCATAGAGGAAGTCGGCGTAACCCACGGTCGCGCCGACCAGGCCCTCGACCTTCGGATTCGAGGATTCGATCACATAATACTCGTTCGGCGCATGGGCCCCGCTGCCGTGGCCCAGCCCGAACTGTCCGGCCGGCAGGCTGACGGGGGCGGAGGTGAACACCGCCCCGGGCCAGGATCCGGCCAACCGCGGATAGAGGCTGATCGGCACGCCGGCCTTCTTGTAGGTGGCGATCTCGGCCTTGATCAGGCGGCTGTTCTCGTCGGTCTCGGTCGGGTCGTAGCCGCCGCTGACATTGACCTCGATGTCGGTGAAGCCGCGCTTGTCCAGGTGCGCGCGCAGCTTGGCGACCGTGTCGTCCTTGGTCTGGTTGGGCACCAGCCGCATGTCGATCTTGGCGGTCGCCCGGCCAGGCAGGATGGTCTTGCCGCCCGGGCCCGTATAGCCGGACACCAGCCCCTCGATGTTCACTGTCGGCTGGCTGGCCAGCCGCTCCAGCGACTGCTCCCAGGGCATGTCGTCGATCCAGCGGTCGACGCCCATGGCCTTCTTGGCGTCGGCCTCGCTCATCTGCTGGGCGGCCAGACCGATCAGCTCCTTCTCGCGGGCGGTCAGCGGCCGGACCTTCTCGAAATAGCCGTCGATGGCCGGGGTGTTGCCGTCGGGCGTGACCAGGCTGGTCAGCGCCTGCACCAGCCGCCAGGCCGGGCTGTCGACTCGCGCCTTCTCGCTGGAATGGATGTCGGTCTTCGGGCCGCGGCCCCACTTGGCGCCGCTGGAGATCAGCTCCAGTTCGACGACGCCCTTGGCGCCCAGGTTGACGCTGACCCCGCCGTTGCTCGGGCTCTGCCAGCCGGCCGGGATGATCACGCCCTCGCAGCGCTTCAGCGCCGCCAGCACCTTCGGCTGGGTGACGATCTGGCGGAAGTTCGGGCTGCCGATCTCCTCCTCGCCCTCGCAAACCAGCACGATGTTCACCGGCGGCTTCTTCCCCGCGGCGCGGATGGCGTGCAGCGCGGCCAGGAAGGTCGCCTCCGGTCCCTTCTGGTTCACCGCCCCGCGCCCGACGATCACCTTGCCGAAGCCCGGCTTGTCGACGATACGCGCCTCCAGCGGCGGGCTCGACCACTCGGCCGGGTCGTACTGCTTCACGTCGTACATGAAGTAGATGCCGATGGTCCGCTTGGCCCCGACGTCCAGGGTGGCGAACACGCCTGGAAAGCCGGCGGTCGGCACCTTCTCGACGTGCTGGAACCCGGCGTCCTTCGCCAGGGCCATCATGTAGTCGCAGCCCTTGTCCATGTCGCGGTTCTCCGCGGCGATGGAGGGCAGGGCGATCCATTCCTGGATCCGCTTGACCGAGGCGTCATAGCCCTTCTCGGCCGCCAGCCGGATCGGCGTCACGTCCCCGCTCTGAGCGAAGGCCACGCCGGGCGCGAACAGGCTCGCGGCCCCCGCCGCCAGCAGCGTGCGGCGGCTCTGGATCAAGTCGGACATGCGGGCCCCTCCCCGGAAACAACTCGTGGGATTAGGACCGCATCGTGTGGTGGGCGCAAGGAGGCCCGTTCAGGTTGCGGTGAACAACTAGATGCTCCCCCGCTGGGCGTCCCGGACCGGCCGGATCCCCGTCCCATGGTTGTACCCGTCCACCTCCACGCAGAGCCGGGCGCTGTCGCAGTAGAAATCGAGGATGTAGGGGCCGGCGGGATGTTGTTTGCGAAAGTGCAGGCCATCGAGCTTCCGGCTCTTGATCGCCTTCCAGAGCAGGACCTCGGGCAGGGACATCGCCTTTCGCAGACCAAGCGCCAGCCGCCGGGTTCGCTCGGGCGCCTGCATGGTCAAAGTCCCCTCAGTCGGCCTTCGGCCGCCAGCTCCCCCAGAAGGGGAGCATCTGAAGAACATGCCCGCGGCTCGGCTCCGTCAAGATGCTCCCCCGCTGGGGGAGCTCCCGGCGCAGCCGGGTGAGGGGGACTTTGGACTCGGCCTAAACCACGCCCTTTGCCCGCAGCCCAGCCACGTCGTCGGCGCTGAGCCCGACTTCGGCCAGCACCTCGTCGGTGTGCTGTCCGAGGTCCGGTCCGGGCCAGCGCACGGCGCCCGGCGTCTCCGACAGCTTCGGGAAAGCGTTCTGCATCTTCACCTTGCCGAACACCGGGTGCGGCAGCTCCACGATCGCGTCGCGAGCCTGGTACTGCTCGTTCTCCAGCATGTCCGGGGCGCGGAACACCCGCCCGCACGGAATGCCAGCGGTCTCCAGGTGGTCGATCAGGTCGCCTAGCGTCCAGGTCGCGGTCCAGGCGGCGATGATCTCGTCCAGTTCCTTCTGGTTCACCCCGCGGGCCGCGTGGCTGACGAACTTCGGGTCGGCGGCCAGGTCGGCCCGGCCCATCGCCTCGGCCAGCCGCGCGAACACCGTGTCGCCGTTGCCGCCGATCAGGATCATCTCGCCTTCCGCGCACGGATAGACGTTCGACGGCGCGATGCCCGGCAGGATCGAGCCCGAGCGCTCGCGCACATAGCCGGTCAGGTCGTACTCGGTGACCAGGTTCTCCATCACCGCCAGCACGCTTTCGTACAGCGCCGCGTCGATCATCTGACCGCGGCCGGTGCGCTCGCGCGCGTGCAGCGCCATGGTGATCCCCATCACCGCATGCATGGCGGTCAGGCTGTCGCCGATCGAGATGCCGGCCCGCGCCGGCGGCCGGTCCGGCTCGCCGGTCACGTGCCGCAGGCCGCCCATCGCCTCGCCGATCAGGCCATAGCCGGCCCGCTTGGCGTAGGGGCCGGTCTGGCCGAAGCCCGACACCCGCGCCACGATCAGCCGCGGATTGCGGGCGCTGAGGGCCTCATAGCCCATGCCCCACTTCTCCAGCGTGCCCGGCCGGAAGTTCTCGATCAGCACGTCGGCCTGGTCGATCAGCTTGAGCGCGATGTCGCGGCCCTCAGGCGTGCGCAGGTCCAGGCCCACCGAGCGCTTGTTGCGCCCGATCACCGGCCACCAGGGCGAGAGCCCCTTGGGCAGGCTGCGGCCCCATTGGCGCATCGGGTCGCCGGTCTTGGGATCCTCGATCTTGATGACGTCGGCGCCGAAATCGCCGAGGATCTGGCCGCAGAACGGGCCGGCGATCAGGGTGCCCATCTCGACGACCTTCAGCCCCTGCAGCGGGCCGGTGTTGGTGGCGGCGTCGGTCACGTTTGCTCCCTCCCCGGAACGGATCACGCGTCTGTGAGTTCTGAACCCGTGCGCCGTCCGTTGGACCCGCGCCGATCATTTTAGTCAATCGTAAGGAGGGTTTGATGACCCGTAACCTGCTGATCGCGGGCGCGGCTATGGCTGCCATTTCGCTGGCCGCTTGTGGGCAGAAGACCGAGACCAAGGGCGCGGCCACCCCGGCCGAGCAGGCTGCGACACCGGACGCCAATCCCGCCGCCACCGTGGTCACGCCGTCGAACGAAGCCGCGGCGCCCGACTTCGTCGCCAAGGCCGCCGCCAGCGACATGTTCGAGGTCGAGGCCGCCAAGCTCGCCGCCACCAAGGCCAAGAGCCCCGAGGTCAAGAAGTTCGCCGCCGACATGGTCACGGCCCACACCAAGACCACCGAGGGCCTGAAGAAGGCGATCGCGGACTCGGGTCAGACCGCCCTGGCGCTGCCGACCGTTCTGCCGAAGGACCTGCAGGACAAGCTGACCGACCTCGGCAAGGCCGACAACTTCGACAAGGCCTACATGGACAACCAGGTCGACGCCCACCAGGCGGCGCTGGACGTCCTGCAGCGCTACGCCCAGGACGGCGACGTCCCGGCCATCAAGGCGTTCGCGGCCACGACGGCCCCGACGGTGCAGCAGCATCTCGACAAGGCCCGCGCCATCCGCGACGCGGTGAAGTAGCGCCGGCATAGTTCCTCCCCCATTGGGGGAGGTGGCGCGCGAAGCGCGACGGAGGGGGACTGCTGACTTTAGCAAGCCCCCTCAGTCAGCCATCCGGCTGACAGCTCCCCAAGCGGGGAGCGATTGTCCGCCCCGTCGACGACCCTCCGGCAAAAAACCCCCCGTCCTCCCACTACGGCAGGGTTCACATCGCCCTTTCCCAGGCGTAAGGCGGCGCTATGACAGCCTATGTCCTGCCGCCGACCGCTCCCGCCTCCGTGCCCGTGGAGGGCGAGACGGCGGCCTTTCCGGTCCGGCGCATCCTCTGCGTGGGCCGCAACTACGCCGCCCACCGCCGCGAAATGGGCGGCGACGATCGCGATCCCCCGTTCTTCTTCGCCAAGCCGGCCGACGCCGTCGTTCCGCCGGGCGGCCAGGTCCGCTATCCGCCCCGCACCGCCGACCTGCACCACGAGATCGAGCTGGTCGTGGCGCTCAAGGGCGGCGGCGCCGACGTGCCGGTCGAGCAGGCGCTCGGCCTCGTCTACGGCTATGCGGTCGGCGTCGACCTGACCCGCCGCGACCTGCAGAACGCCGCCAAGGACAAGGGCCATCCCTGGGATGCGGCCAAGGGCTTCGACGCCTCGGCCCCGATCTCGGCGATCCGCAAGTGGGACGCCGCGCCGCCGCAGGGCCGCATCGCGCTGAGCGTCAACGGCCAGCTCCGCCAGCAAGGCCGGGTCGCCGACATGATCTGGAACCTGGCCGAGGTGATCGCCGAGGCCTCCAAACTCTGGACCCTGGCGCCCGGCGATCTGATCTTCACCGGCACCCCCGAGGGCGTCGGCCCGATTGTCCCCGGCGACGTCGTCGAGGGCGAGGTCGAGGGCGTCGGCCAACTCCAGTTCACGGTGTCAGCCGGAGACGCGTCATGAGCCTCACCCTGCATTCCTACTGGCGCGCCACCGCGCCCTACCGCGTCCGCATCGGCCTCAACCTCAAGGGCCTCGACTACGGCTATGTGGGGGTGAACCTGCTGAAGGGCGAGCAGCACGCCGACGACTACGTCACCAAGCGCAACCGCCAGCACCTGACCCCCGCGCTGGAAACGGAAGGCCACGTCCTGGTCCAGTCCCTGGCCATCCTCGAATGGCTGGAGGAGACCCATCCTCAACCCGCCCTGCTGCCGACCGACGCCTTCGACCGCGCCACGGTCCGCGCCATGGCCGCCATCGTCGCCTGCGACATCCACCCGCTGAACAACATGCGCATCCAGAAGGCGCTCGAGCAGTTCGGCGTCGATGAGGCCGGCCGCCTGGAATGGAGCCAGCGCTGGATCGTCGACGGCTTCTCGGCGCTGGAGCCGATGGTCGCCCGCCACGGCAAGGGCTTCGCCTTCGGCGACGCGCCGACCCTGGCCGACTGCTGCCTCGTGCCCCAGGTCTACTCGGCCCAGCGCTACAAGGTCGACCTGTCGCCGTTCCCCGCGATCGCCGCCGCCGCCGCCCGTGCGGGCGAGCACCCGGCCTTCGCCGCCGCCCATCCCGATCGCCAACCGGACGCCGTGCATGCTTGAGGACCTGAAGGAAAACAACCGCCGCTGGGCGGCTGGAAAGCTCTCCGTCGACCCCGGCTTCTTCGAACGCCTGGTCGCCCAGCAGAGCCCCGAATATCTCTGGATCGGCTGCTCCGACAGCCGCGTCCCGGCCAACGAGATCGTCAATCTCGATCCGGGCGAGCTGTTCGTGCACCGCAACGTCGCCAACCTCGCCCCGCCGCAGGACGCCAACTACCTGTCGGTGCTGCAGTTCGCGGTCGACGTGCTGAAGGTGAAGCACATCATGGTCGTCGGCCACTACGGCTGCGGCGGCGTCGCCGCCGCCGTCGACGGCAAGCGCCGCGGCCTCGTCGACCACTGGCTGCACCCGATCCGCGAGGTCTATGCCGAGCACCGCGAAGAACTCGAGACCCTGCACGACCACGAGCGCATCGACCGCCTGATCGAGCTCAACGTCATGCGCCAGGTCCGCAACGTCGCCTCCGACGTCTTCGTCCAGGACGCCTGGGCCCGCGGCCAGAACATCAGCGTCCACGGCTGGGTCTATTCGATCGCCAATGGCCTGGTCACCGACCAGAACTGCACCATCAGCGGCCCCGGCGACCTCGACAAGGCCCGCGACGAGGGCCAGTAGGGTCAGCGCAGCGGCCGCAGGGCGTCAGGCGGCCCGGAGCGTGGAACGGCGTCGAGGATCGCCATCAGCACGTTTTCCGGACGCGTGATGATCTCGCTGTTGGCGAAGCGCAGGACGCGGAATCCTTCCGCGTTCAGCCAGGCGTCCCGCCGCGCATCCCTGGCTTCGTCGTGGAGCGCGCTGTCGGCCTCGACGATGAGCCGATGCTCGAAACAGATGAAATCGGCGATGTAGGGACCGACCGGAACCTGCCGGCGGAACTTGCAGCCTTCTAGCTGGCGACCGCGGAGCAGCTTCCAGAGCACGCGCTCGGCGACGCTCGGCGTCCGCCGCATCCGTCGCGCCTGCTTCAACTTAGCTTCCGTCATGCCTCAGCCTCGCACGATGAGCGCCGAAGACCATCCTTCTCCCCTCGCGGGAGAAGGTGGCCCCGCGCAGCGGGGTCGGATGAGGGGGCGAGCCTCTCCGACGTCGCGGGCGTTGAGGTTTCGCATACCCCTCATCCGTCAGGCTTCGCCTGCCACCTTCTCCCGCAAGGGGAGAAGGGACCTTGTCACTTCACTCGCACCCGTGCGGTGGCCTTGCGGCCCTGCGCGTCGACGACGGTGAGGCGGTAGAAGCCCGGCCCCTTCGGGCGCCAGATCGTCCGTCCACTGACGGGGTCAGCGACCAGCGGTTCGCCGGCGACGTACCAGGAGAGGCCCTCGCCGCCGGCCGCCAGCACCAGGCCGCGCGAGGCCGGGCCGAACGCCTCCACCTGCACGGTCGAGCCATTGGGCGGGAAGATCAGCCGCGGGCCCTGCTCGCGCTGCTCCAGCTTGGTCAGCGCCGAGGGCGCGCCGCGCGGCGCGATCGGCCGCGGCGCGCTGGCCGGGGCGTCGATCAGGTCGGCGGCGTCGAACAGCAGCGGCAGCGCCGCGTCGCGCCCGGTCAGCCCGCCGCGCGCCCCGCCGTCGGCGCGGCCGGTCCACACCACCACCACGTACGGGCCCACCACCCCGGCCGCCACCGCGTCGCGGAAGCCGTAGGAGGTGCCGGTCTTGAACGCCATCACCGGCCGGCCCTTGGTCAGCGCCGCCGCCGTCGCCCCGGCCGGGGGCGGGGTCTCGCGCAGGATCGCCAGCACCTGGTCGGCCGCCTCGGCCCGCATCAGCCGCCGGCCGCCCTGATCCTCGCGCCGCGCCGCCTCGCCCTGCGTCCAGGCCAGCGGCTTGGCGACGCCGCCGTCGCCGAGCGCCGCGTACAGCACCGCCAGGTCGCGCAGGGTGATCCCGACCCCGCCTAGCGCCATGGCCAGGCCCGCCTCGCGCGTCTGCGCCTTGGGCCGCACCAGGTTGACCCCTGCGCCGTCGATCCGCGCTTCGAACGCGGCCGGCCCGACCTTGTCGAGCAGCTCCACCGCCGGCACGTTCAGCGAATAGGTCAGCGCCTCGCGGGCCGTGACCTTGCCGCGGAAGATGCGGTCGAAGTTCTCCGGCTGGTAGTCGCCGAACCGGCGCGCGGCGTCGTCGATCTGGGTGTCGGGCGCGGCCAGCCCGTCATCGAATGCAAAGCCGTAGATGAAGGGTTTGAGCGCCGAGCCGGGCGAGCGCACCGCCCGGGTCATGTCGATCCAGCCGCCGGGCCGCGTCAGCCCGCCCGAGCCGACCGCCCCGCGCACCGCCCGGGTCTTGATCTCCACCACCAGGATCGCCGCCGTCGCCTCGGGGCCCTGGCTCTGGGCGACCCGGGCGGCCAGCGGCTCCAGCCGCGCCTGCAGCCCGGCGTCCAGGGTGGTCAGCACCGAGGCCTCGCTCACCGGCGCTGAGCGCGCCAGCTCGCCGGCGACATGCCAGGCCAGGGCCGGGAACGGGCTGCGGCCGGGCAGGGGCTCGTCCTCGGCCTCGGCCGCGGCGGTCTCGCTGAGGATCCGGGCGCGGATCATCTTGTCCAGCACCGCGCGCCGCGCCGCCCGCGCATTCTCGGGGCGCAGGTCCGGCCGCCGCGCCTCCGGCGACTGCGGCAGCGCGATCAGCAGCGCCTGCTCGCCGTCGGTCAGGGTCTCCGGCTCATGGCCGAAGTAGGACAGGCTGGCGGCCCGCACGCCCTCCAGGTTGCCGCCATAGGGCGCGAGCGTCAGGTACAGCGCCAGGATCTCGCGCTTGCTGAGCCGCGCCTCGATCTGCCCGGCCCGCACCATTTCGATCAGCTTGGCGGGGAGCGTCCGCGGCCGCGGCTCCAGCAGCCGTGCGGTCTGCATGGTCAGGGTCGAGGCGCCCGAGCTCACCCGCCCCGACACCGCCGCCGATCCCGCCGCCCGCGCCACCGCCAGCGGGTCGACGCCCGGATGGATCCAGAACCGCGCGTCCTCGATCTGCACCAGCCGCTTCTGGAAGCTGTCGTCCGTGCGCGTCAGGTCGGCGCGGATCCGCCAGCGTCCGTCCTCCACCGGCAGCGCCCGCAGCCACGCCCCGCGCCGATCCAGCGCCACCGGCGAGGACCGCTCCGCCCGCCCCATGTCCGGCGGCAAGGCGGCGTCCAGGGCGAACACCGCGACCTGGCCGCCCATCAGGGCGATGAGGCCAAGGGTGAGGGCGCGCACCTTGTCCTTCTCCCCTCGTGGGAGAAGGTGGCCCCGCGCAGCGGGGTCGGATGAGGGGCCGAGCTGCCCCATCCGCTCAAGCCGTCGCCGCCATGCCGCCATCGGGCCCAGCAACCCCTCATCCGACGGGCTTCGCCCGCCACCTTCTCCCGCAAGGGGAGAAGGCTCGCTGACGTCGCTGCTCATGGCCCGGGCGCGATCACCGTGCGGCTGGCGCCGGTGCGCGCGTTCAGGCTCGGACGGTACATGTCCTTGGCCTGCGCCCCCGGCAGCAGGAAGTCGCCCGGCGTCACCGCTCGCGCCACATAGGCGAAGGTGAAGGCGCCCTTGCCGGCCAGGTCCATGGCCGCGACATAGCGGTCGTCGCGGGCCTCTTGCACGTCGGCGCTGGAGAGCTCGCCGAGGAACTTGAACGGCCCGCTCTGCGCGTCGTCCGGTCCCAGCACGGTCTCGATCTCGAAGCCGGCCGGCAGCGGGTCGTCGACCACCAGCGACATCGAGCGGCTCTGGCCCGAGCGGCCCGACACCACCACGATCACCCGCTCGCCCTGGGTCAGGGCCGAGGGATCGACCGATCCGCCCGTGAACCCGACCAGTCGCTTGGAGAGCGTGATGCCGTTGTCCTCGGCGGGCGGCGGAGCGACCGGCGTGCCGGTCACCGTCACCGTGCGCCAGAGCGCACCCTTGCCGGCGTTGACGAAGCGGGCCTCGGCCAGCTTGCCGACCGCCCAGCGCGGCGCGCCGCCGACCGCGGTCAGCGGCTCGGCGCCCTGGGCGTCGATGCGGATCGCGCCGGCCGCCTTCAGCATCCAGTGCGCCGCCTGCAGCAGCCGCGCCTGCTCCTGGGTGTTGAGGCTGTCGGGATCCTTGACCGCATTCTCCAGCCGCTTCTGCAGCCCGCGCGCCAGGTCGGTCTCGCCGGCCTCGTAGGCCAGGGCCGTCACGGCGGCGATGTCGCGCAGCGGGCTCTGGTACCAGTCGGCCTCGTCGCGATAGCCGAGCGCGGCGATCGCCTGGCGGAAGGACGAGCGCGCCCGGGCCTTGTCGCCCATCATCGCCAGACCCGCGCCGACCTGCGCCTTGGCCAGCGGCGAGGCCTCGGTCTTCATCTGCACGTCGTGCCACCAGCGCAGCCGCGCCAGGTCGCCGCGACCGCCCTTGGCCAGCACGTAGAGCGCATAGGCCGAGGCCCGACTGCGCATCCGCTCGGTCGCCTTCTTCGAGGCGTCCGATCCGCCGGCCCACCAGTCCGGATACTCCATCCGGTAGGAGACCGACGCCCAGCCCTCCGGCCGCGAGACCTGACGCATGGCGCTGAGCGCCCGGTCGATCGCCTCCTGCGGCACCGGCGTCCCGGCCTTCTGCGCTTCAAGCAGGAAGTCGGTGACGTAGGCGCCGAGCCAGGGATCGGCCTCGCCGTCGCCGACTCGCCAGAGCCCGAAGGCCCCGTCCAGGGTCTGCCGGTCCAGCAGCCGTCCGACCGCCCCGGCCAGGGCCACGGACGAGCGCTTCAGCTTCGGATCGCTGGCGACCTCCGCCGCGTAGATCAACGGATAGGCGGCCGACACCGTCTGCTCCGTGCAGCCATAGGGATAGCGCGACAGGGCGTTGGCGATCGGGGCCGGGTCGAAGCCGCGGAACGGCGAGTAGCTGACGTGCAGGGTGACGTCCCCGGCCGCGAGGCCCGCCAGCAGACTGGAGGCCGGCGTGAACGCCGCCCCCGGCTGCTGCAGCTCATAGGTCGTCCGGGTGACCGGGCTCCAGCCCAGCCGCGTCTGGATCGGGTAGTCCTTGGCGGTCGAGAAGCCCGGCCCGGAGACCTTGAAGCCCACCTGGCCGATGCCGGCCCGGCCCGGCGCGCTGAACGGGATCTTCTCGGCCACGCGTTGGCTGAGCGCCAGCTGGAAGGCCTTCTTGAACGGCGCCAGCACACCGCCGCCGCTGGTCAGTTCGGCGATGTACGAGCCGACCTTGCCCTCGATGTTGTGCAGTTCCAGCGTCGCGAACGCCTTGTCGCCCGGCGCCAGGAAGCGGGGCAGGGCGAGGTCGGCGACCACCGCCTCGCGCACGGTCAGCGGCTTGCTGGCCGACCCCACCGCGGTGTCGGTCCAGGCCACCGCCATCAGCCGCAGCTCGCCGTTGAACTGGGCGGCCGGCAGCTTGATCACCGCCTTGCCGTCGAGCCCGGTCTCGACCACGCCCGACCACAGGGCCACGGTCTTGATCGGCGTGACGCTCAGGCCCTCGCCGCCGATGCCGTCGGCGCCGAAGTTGACGTTGGCCGGCGCGCCCAGGTTCGGGTCCAGCAGCCGCCCGTAGTCGTCGCGGTAGTTCAGCGTCAGCGCCCGCTTGCCGAAGTACCACTTCACCGGATCGGGGCTCTGGAACTTGGTCAGTTGCAGGATGCCCTCGTCGACCGCCGCCAGGGTGACCCGCGCGCGGCCGCCGAACCCGGCGCCCTTGATGGTGATCGGCACCTCGACTAGCGCCTTGGAGTCGATCTTGGCCGGGGTGTTCAGCTCGACGTTCAGCTTCCGGTCCTTCGGGTCCAGCGGCACATAGACCAGGCCCAGCGCCCGCCGCGGCTTGGGCGAGGCTACGGGATCGCGCGGCTGCACGACGCTGACCAGCACATAGGCCCCGCCGCCCCAGGCGGCGCTGGTCTTCAGCCGCACCGTCGCCCCGTCCTTGCCGACGGTGACGGTCTTCAGGTCGATCAGCCGGTCGGTGGCGACGGCGATCTGAGCCTCGCCGGCATAGGGCGGCTTCAGCGTGATCTCGACGGTGTCGCCTTGCGCATAGGGCTTGGCCCCGGCGCTGACCCGCACGAAGTCGGGGGCCTCGACGTCTTTGGCCGGCGCGCCCCAGCCCGACGCGAAGCGAATGACGCTCTTGGCGCCGCCCGGTCCGGTCATCTCCAGCCGGTAGTCGCCCCAGCCCAGCCGGCGGCTGATCCGGGTCGGCTGGCCGGCGGCGAGGTTCACATTGGCCTTCGCCACCACCACGTCGCGGCTGGTCCGCCGCCACTGCCAGCGGCCGTCCTGCTGGAACCAGTCATAGTCCCAGTTCTCGGAGATCAGGGTGTAGGTCGTGGCCGGCGCGGCGATCCGCTGGCCGGCGGCGTTCACCGCGATCAGGTCGATCAGCATGGTCGGGTCGCCCGAGCCGTTCGAGTCCCCCTGGTCGATCTTGGCGCCCAGATAGACGGCCTTGGTCCGCACCTTCAGGTCTAGACCTTCGCGCACCGGGCGCCCGCCCGGCTCGAACACGCTGGCGGTGAAGGCGGCGGTCAGCGGCTGGGGCGTGTCGCCCGCTTCCTCAGACGACAAGGCCAGCACCGCGCGACCGGAGCCGTCAGTGACGGTCTGGCCGACCTCCAGGAACTTCTCGGCGAACGGCTCGCGCTGGTCGCCCCACTGATAGCCTTCGAAGGCCGGGAACGGGTTGGCGTCGACGCGCAGCCGCGCCTCGCCCTGGGTCTGCAGGCCCGCCCCCGCCGCGCCGTAGAGGAAGCGCGCGGTGACGTCGATGTTGCGGGTCTCGCCGGCCTTCAGCGGCACGGCCTCCTGGCCGACGGCGGTGACCGCCAGCCGCTGCGGCGCAAAGTCCTCGACCTGGAACGACAGCTCGCCGGCCGGCTTGTCCAGCCCGTCGATCTCCAGCTTGGCGGTCCAGCGCCCGCGCGGCGCGCTCTTGGGCAGCTCGATGTCGACCGGCACGGCGCCAAGCGGCGCCTTGTCGAACGGGTAGCGCTTGTATTCGACGCCCGAGGGACGGCGCACCACGACCGCGCCCTTGCGGTCCTTCACCGCCTTGGCCTCGCGGTCGCGCAGCAGGGCGTTCAGGTGCACGGTCTCGCCGGGCCGATAGATGCCGCGGTCGGCGTAGAGATAGCCGTCGATGGCGGTCTGCGCCGTACGGCCGGAAACGCCGCTGTCCTCGGTGCGCCCGCCGATCCCCTGCTTCGACAGGTCCACCGGCGCGCGGTCCAGGTCCAGCACCGCCAGGTCGCCCTGCGCGCCATAGGCCATGACCATCTTGGCGTCGGCCGCGCCTTCGCCGTCCAGCAGCGGGCGGTCGAAGCGCACCCGGCCCTGCGCGTCGCTCTGCGCGACGGCCAGGTCCTCGCCGTTGCGCGCCACCAGGGTCACCCGCACGTTCGGCATCACCTTGGCGGTCTTCAGCGAGCGGACCACCACGTCCAGCGCCTCGGACCCGTCATAGGCCGACAGCGCCATGTCGGTGAACACCACCCAGCGCCGCGCCTGGGCCGGCGGGTTGGGGTCATAGTCGTCGTCGGAGCCCTCGCCCTTGATCGAGCGGCCGCCGGAGGCGTCGCGCACCTTGATCACATAGGCGCCGGGCTTCATCTCCTTCAGCACCGCGCCCAGCGGGAACACCGTGGTCACCCGCTCGCCCGCGCCCTGCGTCGTCACCGGCAGCTCGCCCTTCCAGACCACCCGGCCCTCGTCGTCGGGGCTGTCGGAGCCGTAGTCGCTCGGCCACTCGCCCTCGGCGGTGGGGTCGGGGGCGCTGATCGACTTGCGCACCAGGTTTCGGTCGACGACCCGCCAGACCTCGACCGACAGTCGGCTGACATTGACCGTCTCGATCCCGACGCCGTCGGAATCCTCGCGCGGCAGGATCACGCCCTCGCCGGCGAAGCCGACGAAGGGCGGCCGCTCACCAAAGGTAAAATCGACGTCGGCGTTGGCCGCCAGGGTCTCGCCGCCTTTCGACGGCAGCCCCTTCAGCAAGGTCACGCGGCGGTCGGCGAAGCCGGTCCCGCCGATGCACAGCTCCGATCCCTTCACGGTGACGGCTGGCGCGCCGCCCAGGTCGGGCGAGACCAGCACGTAGTCGGCATAGGACTTGGCCGGATCCAGCGGCCGGGTCAGCTCGATGCAGGCGGCCGGCTGGTTGGCCGAGGTGTCGATCCGGTGGCGCCAGACCGCGAACCCCTCCGGCTTGGGGATTCCACGCCTTGCAGCCTTGGCGTCGCGGGGTTTGCCGAACAGCGACCAGCCCTGCGCGCCCGGCGCGACCTGGGTCTGCTCCGAGGGCTTGCCGAACCAGTCGACGCCCTTGGCCGACAGCACCCCGCCGCCGAACGCGGCGATCACCAGACCCGCCGCCATCAGCCCCGGCATCTTGCTGGCGCGCAGTTTCCGCATCCAGCCCTGGGGTTTCGGCGCGTCTTGTCCGGGCGTCTGGTCGCTCGCCATCGGTCTCTCTCAAGCTGGACAGAATGTCGCAGCGATGGGACGCGAAAGCCTCCGCTGCGTCAATCACGGGTAGGCGCCGATCCCCAGCTGTCGCCCCTGCGCCTCGCCGCGCGCCCTCCGGGTTCGGCCCGATACCGGCGCGGCCGCGCCCCCGCCTAGGCTTGGCTCTCCCTTACCCCCGTGGAGCGCGAAGATGGCCCAGGCCGCCGATCATCATTGGCTGGAGACCGAGACCCTCAAGGTCGGCGACGAGACCTTCGAGTTCAAAGGCGGCTATCCCACGCCCGCCGCCGCGGCCGCCCTGCGCGAGCAGCTGGCCTTCAATCGCGCGGTCGAGGCCTACCTCGTCCAGATGCACGGGGTCTCCTGGCATCACGTCTGGAAGGGCGTGGCGCAGGCCGGGACCGGCGCGCCCAACCAGCTGGTGCTCTGGGCGAACCTGATGGACGGCCAGACCCTGCTGCTCACCGGCAACACCGAGACGGTCTACGGCCTGGTCGCCGTCGATCTGAAGCGCGACGGCCCGGTGGTGATCGAGGCGCCCCCCGGCCTGCTCGGCGGGGTCAGCGACCTCTGGCAGACCGAGATCTTCGGCATCGGCCCCACCGGCGCCGACAAGGGCCAGGGCGGCAAGCTGCTGCTGCTGCCGCCCGACCACGAGGGGCCCGCGCCCGAAGGCTACATCACCGCCAAGTCGCGCACCTTCAGCGCCGTGTTCGGCGTGCGCGGGTTCCAGGTCGACGGCAAGCCCGACAAGGCCGCGGCCCTGATCTCGAGCATGAAGATCTATCCGCTGGCCCAGGCCGCCGCGCCGCCGGCCCTGACCGTGTTCAACGGCTCGCGCCAGGAGGTCGACACCATCTTCTCCGACGACGGCCGCTACTTCGAGGACCTGGCCTGGATGATCGCGCGCGAGCCGCAGGACGTCATCCCCAGCCACGAACGCTTCCAGCTGGCCGCCATCGGCATCGAGAAGGGCAAGCCCTTCGCCCCGGACGCCGCGCGCAAGGCCTCGCTGGACGCGGCCGCCCGCTTCGCCGGCGCGATCGCCCGCGCCAACAGCTTCGACACCCAGGACGAGGCCGCGCGCGTCTATTCCGACCGCGCCTGGGAATGGGCCTTCGTCGGCGGCAGCGCCGCCTGGGACAGCCAGGGTTACGTGAACACCGACCGGCGCAGCGCCTTCGCCTACATCGCGATCGGCATGTCGCCGGCCATGGTCGACAAGCACGTCGGGGTCGGCTCGCAGTATCTCACCGCAGCCAAGGACGCCGACGGCGATTTCCTCGACGGCGGCCGCGACTACCGCCTGCACGTGCCGCCGAACCTGCCGGCCAAGAACTTTTGGTCGGTGGTGGCCTACGACGCCGACAGCCGCTCGATCCTGCGCAACGACCAGCCGTTTCCCTCGGTCAGCACCTACACCGACCCGCAGGTCAATCCCGACGGCTCCATCGATATCTGGTTCGGGCCGACGGCGCCGGCCGGCAAGGAGAAGAACTGGATCCAGACCCGGCCGGGCAAGGGCTGGTTCGTGCTGTTCCGCTTCTATGGCCCGCTGGAGCCGTTCTTCGACAAGACCTGGAAGCCCGACGACATCGCCAAGCTCTAGGCGGCGTCAGGCCGGCGCGCCGCTGAGCGCGCCGGCCGCCGCTCGTCAGTTCTGGTTCGGGCTGGCGGTGGCGATCTTCTCCATCGCGTCGCTGACCGTGAAGCTCGCCGCCTTGGCCCGCGGCGGGAACTCCTTGAAGGTCTCCAGCAGCTTGGCGACGATCGCCTGGGCCGGCACCATCAGGAACATCCGCCGGGCGACGAAGTCCGCATAGTTGATGCTCTCCGGGCCGCGCTCGAACGGGTCCGAGCGGATGTTGTACATCATCGGCGCGCGCAGGCTGGTGAACGCGCCCTGCCAGACGCCCAGCGGCGTGTGCGGGTTGATCTCGGTGTTCTGGGTCAGGAACGCGACCTTCCAGTGCTTGACGCGCACCGCCATCAGGTCGCCGTCGTCGCTCCAATAGGCGAAGCCCTGCCGTGGCCATTCCTTCGTCTCGCCCTTGAAGGCCGGGATCAGATTGTTGCCGTCGAGGTGAACCTTGAAGGTCTGGTCGCCGATCTTACCGCCCTTGCGGACGCGCTCGACGACATCGGTGTCCCCCGCCGCCGCCGCCAGGGTGGCCAGGAAGTCCTCGTGCGCGCAGATCTCGTTGATCACGCTGCCGGGCTTGATGGTCCCGGGCCAGCGGATGGCGCAGGGCACGCGGAAGCCGCCCTCCCAGTTGGTCGCCTTCTCGCCCTTGAACGGGGTCGTGCCGCCATCCGGCCAGGTGAAGCACTCGGCGCCGTTGTCGGTGGTGTAGACGACGATGGTGTCGTCGGCGACGCCCAGCTCGTCGACCAGCGCCAACAGCTCGCCGACATGTCCGTCGTGCTCGACCATCCCGTCAGGATAGAGGCCAAGGCCGGTCTTGCCCTTCGACTCCGCCTTCAGGTGCGTGAAGATGTGCATACGGGTCGAGTTGAAGTAGCAGAACCACGGACCGCCCTCGCCGTTCTTGCGCTGGATGAAGTCCTTGGCGCTGGCCAGGAACTCCTCGTCCACCGTCTCCATCCGCTTGGTGTCCATCGGCCCGGTGTTCTCGATGGTCTGGCCGCCCTTGCCGTCGGCCTTGCACTTCAGCACGCCGCGCGGGCCGAACTTCTTCCGGAACTCCGGATCCTTCGGATAGTCCTCGTTCTCGGGCTCCTCCTCGGCGTTCAGGTGATAGAGATTGCCGAAGAACTCGTCGAAGCCGTGCATGGTCGGCAGGTGTTCGTCGCGATCCCCCAGGTGGTTCTTGCCGAACTGGCCGGTGGCGTAGCCCTGGGCCTTTAGCACCTGGGCGATGCAGGGATCCTCCGCGGTCAGCCCGAGCGTCGCGCCCGGCAGCCCGACCTTGGTCAGGCCGGTGCGGATCGGCGACTGGCCGGTCAGGAACGCCGCGCGCCCGGCGGTGCAGCTCTGCTGGCCGTACCAGTCGGTGAACAGCGCGCCTTCCTGGGCGATGCGGTCGATGTTGGGCGTGCGGTAGCCCATGACCCCGAGGTTGTAGGCGCTGATGTTGTACCAGCCGATGTCGTCGCCCATGATGAACAGGATGTTGGGTTTGCCCTTCGGCATCGCGCGCGCTCCCTGATGTTGTTCGGGGGCGCTGGACACGTCTCCCCGCAGGGCGCCAGCCTCGGCCTGAGCGGGGCCGTGCGCCATCGGGCCGCCCCCTGCGGCGCACGCTGGTGAAAGCCCCACAAGTAACGCCGTTCGGCTTGCGCCCGGCCGCGGTTGGCGCGACTGTCCGCCGCGCGACGCACAGGGGCCCTGCGATGATCTTCGAACAGATACCGACCGGCGGCTGTCAGTCTTACCTGGTGGGATGCGAGACGACCCGCGCCGCGGCGCTGATCGACCCTGAGTTCTCGCAGATCGACCGCTATGTCGGTCTCGCCGGCCAGCTCGGCCTGCACATCCGCTACATCGTCGACACCCACACCCACGCCGACCACTTCTCGGCCAGCCGCGAGCTGCAGAAGCTGCTGCAGGCGCCGGTGGTGATGAACCGGCTGAGCCCCGCGCCCTACGCCGACCTGCGGCTCGACGACGGCGACATGCTGATCGTCGGCGAGCTGCGCATCCAGGCCCTGCACACCCCCGGCCACACCCGCGATTCCATGTGCCTGGTGATGGCCGACCGGGTGTTCACCGGCGACACCCTGCTGATCGGCGGCACCGGCCGCACCGACCTGCCGACCGGCGATCCCCACGCGCTTTACGAGAGCCTGTTCGACAAGCTGCTGAAGCTGCCGCGCGAGACGCTGGTCTTCCCGGCCCACGACTACAAGGGCCGCACCCACTCGACGATCGGCGACGAGATCGACGCGAATCCGCGCCTGGCGAAGACCGACCGCGCCGAGTTCGTGGCGATGATGCAGGCCCTCGACCTCTCGGCCCCGACCCACCTGACCGAGGCGCTGCGCACCAACATGAGCGGCGGCAAGACCGTCGCTCAGCTGCTGGCCGAGGCCTCGGCGAAGGTGCCGTTCATGTCGCTGGTCGAGCTGCACGGCCGTATCGGCGGCAACAGCGCCGACATCGTCATCCTCGACCTGCGCGAGAAGGACGCCTTCGACGCCGGCCACATCCCCGGCGCGCGCCACCTGCCGCGCGGCCAGCTGGAGCTGCGGGTCAATTCCGAGCTGCCCGACCCGACCGTGCGGATCCTGGCCTGCTGCGAGTTCGGCAAGATCTCGACCCTGGCCGCGGCCACCCTGCGCGAGCTCGGCTTCACCCGCGCCGTCGCCCTCGACGGCGGTCTCAAGGCCTGGCGCGACGCCGGCTACGAACTGGAGAGCTGACCACCGCGAAGCGGAGGCCTTCGATGGGCAAGCCCTGGTTCCGGGTCAAACGCTATGGCTACGGCGCGGGCCTGCCGTGCAGTTGGCAGGGCTGGGCGGTGACCGCGGTCTATCTGGCGAGCCTGCTGACCGTCGGCCTGCTGGGGTCGCGGTACTTAGAATCTCATCCGGTCGGCTACGTCCTGGCGATCACGGTCCCCACGGCGATCCTCGTCTACATCGCCTGGCGCAAGAGCGACGGCCCCTGGCGCTGGCGCAACGGGGAAGACCCCTAGCGCGCCGCGAACCGCAGCACCGGCCCGTTCCAGTCCGGGCTGCGAATGTCCAGCTCCTCGACCGGACCGGCCGCGCAGGCGCCGGCCACCTTGCGCCAGAAGGCCAGCGCCCCGGTGTTGGCCCGCGCCACGGCGATCTCCCAGCCACCCGGTTCGTCGGCGATCAGCGCCTGAGCCGCCGCCCGACCGGCCCCCTGGCCGCGGTGTTTGCGGACCACGAAGAACTCCGCCATCGACCGCCGCGCCGGCAGGCCCGAGTGGGCCTCGTCGTTGATCAGCGCGAACCCGGCCGGCGCCTCGCCCGCCTTCAGCACCCAGGCCGACCAGCCGGGGCGTGCGAAGTACGGCTCCAGCGGATAGTCCGTGAACCGACCATCGGCCCCCAGCTCGCCGCGCGCGCTCCCCGCCCAGAACTCCGAGAAGTCGTGGGTGTAGAGCTGGAAGAGGTTCTGCAGCAGGGCCGCGTCGCCGGCGCGCGCGCGGGTGATCGCCAGACTCATGGGCGCGCCGCCCGCGGGGCGAGCCCGGCTTCCAGTTCGTCCATCGTCGTCGCGAACGCCGCCTCGAGATCCACGTCGTACATCCGCGCCAGGGTCATCACGCTCCACAGGCAGTCGGCCAGTTCGTGCGCCAGCTTGCCGGGCGCGTCCGGAATCGCCCGCACGCCCTCGGCCGCCTGCACCAGCTTCATCAGGTCGCCGACGTCGCCGACGAAGCCCAGCGCCACCTCCTCGCGGCTCCAGGCCCGCCCGTAACGCTCGGCCTCGACCCCGGCGTAGAGCTCGCGCACCCGCCAGGCGCGCTCGGACATCGAACTGAAACTGCTCATCGGCTTCTCCCGTGCGGCCAGACTAGCCTAGCGCCGCCGCATGGTCAGGATCGGGAACGGCCGTCCTTCGCTGTCGAGGTCCGAGCGGTCCGTCACCGCAAAGCCGAGCCGTTGATAGAAGGCGATGGCCCCCGGGTTCTGCTCGTTGACCCCCAGCCAGGTCGCCCCGCGGGCCAGGGCGTGGTCGATCAGCGCCCGGCCGACGCCGCCGCGATGCACGGCCGGGTCGACGAACAGGCTGACGATCTCCTCGCCGTCCAGGCCCAGAAAGCCCACCGGCCGCCCGTCGCGTTCGGCGGTCCACAGCTCGGCGTCGCTGGCCAGGTAGCCGCGCACCTGGTCCTCGATGGCGTCGACGTCGGCCGGCGTCAGGAAGTGATGGGTCGCCTCCACCGCCGCCCGCCAGAGGGCGAGCAGGGCAGGGGCGTCGGCGGGCGTGGCGCGTCTGATCATCGCGCCCAGATAGGCGGCGGCGGCCCTCGGGCCAAGCCTCGCCGAACGTCCAGCTTGACCCGTGGCGGGCAATTGGACCGGATGTGATCATTCGACTCGTGGAGGCCCCGATGGCCGACGTTCCGCTCGCCGCCGCTCAACGCTCGCCCCGCCGGGCGGCCTGGCTCGACGTGGCCCTGATCCTGGTCGCCGCCGCGGCGATGCTCGCCCTGCCGGCGCCCGACGCCGGCGGCGCGGTGGTCGCCCAGCTGATGGTGCCGCTGCGGATGCTGCTGCTGGTGGCGGCTGCGACCCTGCTGCTGCGATGGCGGGGCCTCGCCTGGGCCGACGTCGGTCTGCGCCGCACCGGCTCCTGGGGGCGGACGCTGCTCCTGGTCGGCGGCGGCTATCTGGCCCTGGCGCTCTGCGCGGGCCTGCTGATGGCCTTCGTGCTGCCGGCGCTCGGCCAGCCGGCCCAGGCCTCGGCCGCCGCCTTCGCCTCGATCGAGGGCCAGCTCTGGAAGTATCTCTCCTGGCTGGCCATCGCCTGGACCTCGGCGGCGATCGGCGAGGAGCTGATCTTCCGCGGTTTCCTGCAGTCGCGGCTGGAGGCCGGGTTCGGCCCCGGCCGCGCCGGCGTCGTCCTCGCCCTGCTGGTCCAGGCCGGCGTCTTCGGCTTCGCCCACGGCTACCAGGGGATCGGCGGGGTGCTGCTGACCGCCGCCGCCGGGCTGGTGCTGGGCGGCGTGCGGCTGGCCGCGCGCCGCGGGCTGATCCCCTCGATGCTGCTGCACGGCCTCATCGACACCGTCAGCCTGACCGCCGTCTATCTCGGCGCCCTCAGCCTGGCCCAGGGGGTCTGAGTTGCAGACAGGCGTTGGCCGGCCGCTCTTCCTCCCCTGCGCAGCGGGGGAGGGGGACCGCCCGAAGGGTGGTGGAGGGGGCGAGCCGCAAGCTAAGCGCCCAGTCTCGCCCCCTCCACCGGCTGCGCCGGTCCCCCTCCCCCGTCGAGACGGGGGAGGAAGCGGCGTTAGGCGTCCTTACGCGTCGAGCAGCCCGACCAGTCGGCCGCGGATGATCTGCTCGGCCTCGGCCATGGTGCGCTCGATCAGCTCCTGCACGCTCGGCACGTCGTGGATCAGGCCCGCGACCATGCCGCACGACCAGCCGCCGGCGTCCATGTCGCCGTCGCGCAGGATGCGCGGATAGACGCCGGCCACCTCGGCGGCGATGTCGGCGAAGGTGACCTTGTCGCCCAGCTCCTTTTCCTTCTCCAGCAGCCGCTCGACCCCGGCGTTGACCAGCACCCGCTCGGTGTTGCGCAGCGGGCGCATGATCAGGCGCGTGTCCAGCTCGCTGGCCGCGACCAGGGCGTCCTTCACGTTCTGGTGGACCGGGGCTTCCTTCGTCGCGATGAAGCGGGTGCCCATGTTCATGCCGTCCGCGCCCATGGCCAGGGCGGCGACGAGGCTGCGGCCGTCCGCCATCCCGCCCGAGGCCAGGAACGGCACCTTCAGCTCCTCGCCGGCCCGCGGCAGCAGGATGAAGTTCGGCACGTCGTCCTCGCCGGGGTGGCCGCCGCACTCGAAGCCGTCGACGCTGACCGCGTCGCAGCCGATCGCCTCGGCCTTCAGCGCGTGGCGCACCGAGGTGCACTTGTGGATCACCACGATGCCGGCTTCCTTCAGCATCGGCAGCCACTTGGCCGGGTTGTTGCCGGCGGTCTCGACCACCTTGATCCCGCTCTCGACGATCACCTGCACGAAGCCCGGATAGTCGGGCGGCGTCACCGACGGCAGGAAGGTCAGGTTCACCCCGAACGGCTTGTCGGTCAGCGTCCGGCACTTGGCGATCTCGGCCTTCAGCCCCTCGGGCGTGCCCTGGGTCAGGCCGGTGATGATGCCCAGCCCCCCGGCGTTCGACACCGCCGCCGCCATCTCGGCGAAGCCGACGAAGTGCATGCCGCCCTGCACGATCGGATGCTCGATGCCGAGCAGTTCGGTGATGCGCGTCTTCATGGTGCGTTCCCTTGTTGGCGAGGCGCGTCGTCGCGCGCGCTGTTCGGCGTCTTGCATCGCCCATCGCTCGCCGTCCGGCAACGCCGGATCGCCTCTCAACACCACTCATCCCGGCGAAGGCCGGGACCCAAGCGGACTCGCAAACAAGCAGGCGACGCTCCAGCCATGGCCGAAGCGCGGCTTGGGCCCCGGCCTTCGCCGGGGTGAGCGGGGAAGGGGGCGGCGAGCCTTGAGGCTTCTGGACGCCGCCCCGCCGCTGTGCTGACTGGCGGCCGCAGATCACGAGGGGAGACGCCGATGACCTACAACACCCTGCTCTGGGAGGTGGAGGACCGCGTCCTGACCCTCACGCTCAACCGCCCCGACCAGCTGAATTCCTTCACCGTCGAGATGGCCCACGAGCTGATCGCCGCCTTCGAGCGCGCCAGCGAGGACGACGACGTCGGCGCCGTGGTGGTCACCGGATCCGGCCGCGCCTTCTGCGCCGGCATGGACCTGTCGGCCGACGGCAACGTCTTCGGCCTCGACGAGACCCAGGCCCCGACCATGGCCGACATGCGCGATCGCCTGGAGGATCCGGCCATCGTCGACGGCGTGCGCGACACCGGCGGCCGCGTCACCCTGGCGATCTTCAACTGCAAGAAGCCGGTCATCGCCGCCATCAACGGCGCGGCGGTCGGCATCGGCGCGACCATGACCCTGGCCATGGACATCCGCATGGTCTCGGAAAAGGCCCGCATCGGCTTCGTGTTCGGCAAGCTCGGCATCGTGCCGGAGGCCTGCTCCAGCTGGTTCCTGCCGCGCCTGGTCGGCCCGCAGCAGGCGCTGGAGTGGGTGCTGTCGGCCGACATCTTCGACGCCGCCGAGGCCCAGCGCGGCGGGCTCGCCCGCTCGGTCCACACGCCCGAGACCCTGGTCGCCGACGCCCAGGCCCTGGCCCGCAAGTTCATCGCCGGGCGCTCGCCCGTCGCCGTCGCCCTGGCCCGCCAGATGCTGCTGCGCAACGCCGCCCAGCCGCACCCGCTGGAAGCCCACCGCGTCGACTCCCTGGCGATGTTCTACGCCAGCATCGGCGACGGCAAGGAAGGCGTCGCCGCCTTCCTCGAGAAGCGCGAGCCGCAGTTCGCCGGCCGCGCCTCGCAGATGCCGCCCTTCTATCCCTGGGAGTAGAGCGCCCGCTTCAGCCGGCGCAGCTGATCACCACCTTGCCGAGGTGCGCGCCGGCCTCGAGGTGGCTGAACGCCTCGCGCGCCTCATCGAAGCCGAAGACGTGATCGACGACCGGCTTCAGGCCGCTGGCCTCGACCGCCCGCGTGAAGTCCACCAGGGCGGCGCGGTCGCCGACGGTGATGTTGCGGAAGCTCGCGCCGCTCGACTTCAGCTGGAAGAAGTCGATGCCGGGGTTGTCGGTGCTCAGGAAGCCGATGGAGGCGATCTCGCCGCCCAGCGCCACGGCCCGCAGCGACTGGCCGATGGTGCCCGGCCCGCCGACCTCGACCACGCGGTCGACGCCGCGGCCGCCGGTCAGCGCGCGCACGCTGCGGCCCCATTGCGGATCTTCGGCGTAGTTCACGATCCCCGACGCGCCCAGCGCCTTCAGCTGCTCGGCCTTGGCCGCGCTCGACG
The DNA here is from genome assembly GCF_964254345.1 of Phenylobacterium sp. LjRoot97. NCBI lineage: Bacteria > Pseudomonadati > Pseudomonadota > Alphaproteobacteria > Caulobacterales > Caulobacteraceae > Phenylobacterium > Phenylobacterium sp. LjRoot97. The sequence goes on along the minus strand of NZ_CAXUTH020000001.1, from coordinate 4,049,178 downwards.
TCGTGGCGACGACGCTGGCCCCCACCGCGCGGGCCAGCTGCAGGGCGAAGATCGACACCCCGCCGCTGCCCTGCACCAGCACGCTGTGCCCCGCGCGGATCGGCGTCGGCCCGGTCAGCGCCGTCCATGCGGTGAGCCCGGCGCACGGCAGCGTCGCGCCCTCGTCGTAGGACAGGCTCTGCGGCATGCGGACCACGGCCTCCTGGCTGACCGCCTTCAGCTCGCACAGCCAGCCGTCGTTCTCGGCCCCGTAGCTGTCACGCTGGATGGTCGAGGGCATCTCGCCGCCGAACCAGCGCGGGTGGAAGGCGCCGATCACCCGGTCGCCGACCTTGAAGGCCTCGACCCCTTCGCCCAGCGCCACGATCTCGCCGGCGGCGTCGCTGGTCGGGATGTGGCCCGGCACGCACTTGCGCGGATAGCGACCGCGCAGCATGGCCAGGTCGCGATAGTTCAGCGACACGGCGTGCACCCGCACCAGCACCTCGCCGCGCTGCGGGACCGGATCGGCCTCCTCGCGCAGGCGCAGCGCGTCCAGGCTGTCGAAGCTGTCGAACCGGTAAGCCTTCATGTCCGCCCCTCGTCGTGATCTCGGGACGTCATGCGCCCGCCGCCCGCCGGCGTCCATAACCGCGTTCGGCTGACCGCGCCCGCGCCATGCGCTAAGCTCGGCCATGTCCTTCCCACCGACAGTCCTTCTCGACCTCGACGGCGCCCTGGTCGACTCGCTGCCGGGCATCGCCGCCAGCTGCCGCGCCGCGCTCGCCGCGCTCGGTCACGATCCCGATCGCGCGCCCGACGTCGCCGGCCTGATCGGGCCGCCGATCGAGGACATCATGCACGTGCTGCTGGCGCCCTTCGGCGACGACCGCATCGACGAGGCCGTCAGCGCCTATCGCGACGACTACGGCGCGCGCGGCCTGCTCGCCAGCGATCCCTATCCGGGGATCCCCGAGGCCCTCGACGCCCTGCGCGCGGCCGGCGCCCAGCTGATCCTGGCGACCTCCAAGCGCCGGACGTTCGCCGAGCGCATCCTCGATCACACCGGCCTGGCCCCGCGCTTCGCCGCCATCCACGGCTCCGAGCCGGGCGGCGCGCTCGACCACAAGCCCGAGCTCATCGCCCACATCCTCGCCCGCCACGGCCTCGACCCCGCCGCCTGCGTGATGGTCGGCGACCGCCGCTACGACATCTCCGGCGCCCACGCCAACGGCGTGCGCGCCCTCGGCGTGCTCTGGGGCTACGGCTCGCGCGAGGAGCTCGAGGCCGCCGGCGCCGACGCCCTGGTCGCCGACCCGCAGGACCTCGCGGACGCAGCGCTCGGCTTGGGCAAACCACCCGATTGGCGCGACTGAGCCGCGCTCGCAGGATGGTGGCGGAGGTGCCCCATGCCGCAAGCCGTCCCCGTCACCGTCGAGAACTTCACCCGCGCCGAAACCGACATGTACTTCGCCCACTCGGCGGCCGAGGGCGGGTTCGGCAAGTTCCACCATCACCGTGAACCGATGCGGATCGACGCGCAGTCGGTGGTCCGGGCCAACCGCGACACGCTCTATTCGTCGGGGGTCTTCGACCTCGACGCCGGGCCGGTCACCGTGACCATGCCGGACGCCGGCCCGCGGTTCATGTCGCTGCAGGTGTTCGACGAGGACGAGTACGTGATCGAGGTGGCCTACGGGCCGGGCGCGCACACCTACACCCGCGACGCGGTCGGCTCGCGCTACATGATGGTCGGCGTCCGCACCCTGCTGAACCCCGACGATCCGGCCGATCTGAAGGCCGTCCACGCGCTGCAGGACGCGATCACCGCGCAGCAGAAGTCTCCGGGCCTGTTCGAAACCCCCAGCTGGGATCCGGTCAGCCAGAAGACGGTCCGCGACGCCCTGATCGTGCTGGCCGGCACCCTGCCGGACACCCGGCGGATGTTCGGCGCCAAGTCCGACGTCGACCCGCTGCGCCACCTGATCGGCGCGGCCACCGGCTGGGGCGGCAATCCGGAGAAGGACGCCCTCTACCTCACGGTCACGCCGCCCAAGAACGACGGCCAGACCGTCCACCGCCTGACGGTCAAGGACGTCCCGGTCGACGGGTTCTGGTCGATCAGCGTCTACAACGCCGACGGCTATTTCGAGAAGAACGACCGCAACGCCTACTCGCTGAACAACCTGACCGCCAAGAAGAACGCCGACGGCTCGGTCACCGTCCAGTTCGGCGGCTGCGCCGACGACGTCGCCAACTGCCTGCCGATCACGCCGGGCTGGAACTACTGGGTGCGGCTCTACCGGCCGCGCGCCGAGGTGCTCGACGGCGGCTGGACGTTCCCCGATCCCCAGCCTGTCTAGCCCCCGGAGACCTGGCATGACCGACCTTGCGCCCGACGAGCTCGCCGCCCGCATGATCCACCGCCGCGCCGTGCAGGCGGTGATCTGGGGCATGCCGGCGGTGAACTACGACCTGATGCTGCAGGCCATGATCCGCGAGACCCAGGGCGGCCCCAACCAGATCGTCTACTGGTCACGGCTGCCCGACTGGAAGAACCAGACGCTGACGCCCAATCCCGACGCCATCTACATCATGCCCTTCTTCGACACCCGCGAAGGGCCGGTGGTGCTGGAGATCCCGCCCGCCGACGGCGGCTCGATCACCGGCTCGATCGACGACTGCTGGCAGACGGCGGTCGAGGACGTCGGCCCGGCCGGCGTCGACAAGGGCCAGGGCGGCAAGTACCTGCTGCTGCCGCCCGGCTATGAGGGCGAGGTTCCAGGCGGCTATCTGGCGATGCCGTGCGAGACCTATCAGAGCTACGCGCTGCTGCGCTCGATCCTGAAGAGCGGCTCCGACGCCGACATCGCCGCAGCGGTGGACTATGCCCGCCAGATCCGGGTCTATCCGCTGTCGGCCGCCGCCGCCCCGCCGCCGAGCGTCTGGCGCGACGCGGTCGACGTCGTCTTCGACGCCACCATCCCCTACGACATCCGCTTCTTCGAGGCGTTGCACCGCATGGTGCAGGTCGAACCCTGGATCGACCGTGACCGGGTGATGATCGACATGCTGGCGACCATCGGCATCGAGAAGGGCAAGCCGTTCGCCCCCGACGCCCGCACCAAGGACCTCCTCGAGGACGCTGCGCGCGAGGCCCACGCCTACCAGACGCTCCACTACGCCGACGCCTTCGCCGCCCCATTCGCCCAGGGCGCACGCTGGGCGATGCCGGCCTCGCCGGAGCTGATCGAGAACCTTCAGCAGGGCTACGCCGATCTCGAGGCCTATCCGGTGGACGCGCGGGGGCTGGCCTACAGCTACGCCTTCTTCAGCGCCAAGCACCTGGGCGCGGGCCAGTATTATCTGATGACCATCAGCGACAAGGACGGCCAGCCGTTCCACGGCGACCAGACCTACCGCCTGCACGTCCCGGCCAAGGCGCCGGTCAAGCAGTACTGGTCGGCCACCGTCTATGACCGCGAGACCCACGCCTTCGTGCGCGGCCAGCCCTACGCCAGCCGCTCGTCCCAGAACCCGGTGCTGCAGAAGGCGGCCGACGGTTCGGTGGACGTCTTCTTCGGGCCCAAGGCCCCGGCGGGCCAGGACAGCAACTGGGTGCCGACCGACCCCAAGGGCGATTTCGAGGTGCTGTTCCGGATCTACGGGCCCGAGCCGGCCTTCTTCCAGAAGGCCTGGACCCTGCCCGACATCGAGCGGCTCTAGTAGCTCAGCTTCGGATACCAGTCGGCGCCCCGCCCTTCCGGGGTGAGGTCGAGAATCGACCACAGCGCCGCGACGTCGGGGGCGTCGCGCGGATCCTGGCCGGGGTCGGCCATCGCCAGGGTCATCTCGCTGGCCCAGAACAGCCGCACCTGGTCGCCGTCGCGCCTGAACACCACCAGCGCCGGGTTCTCCGAACCGTCCTCGTTCAGCAGCCCCAGGTCGCGGCCGTAGTCGTCGCCGACCGTCTGCACGAAATCCAGGTCGCGCCAGCCCCGCTCCTGCGCGAAGGCGAGCTGCCGTTCCACCGGGCTGCGGCCGAAGATCTTCAGGGCCACGCGCTGCTCGATGTCGGCGGCGTTGCCGGCCACCGCCCCCAGCCAGTTGGTGCACATCGGGCAGGGACGCTCGCGCTGCGGCCCGTACATCCAGAAGTACGAGACCAGCGTCTCCTTGTCGCCGAACAGCTCGCGCAGTCCGACCTCGCCGCCGCCCGCGTCCTTGAACCGGTAGTCCTTCTCGATCACCGGCCCGTCGGGCAGGGCCTGGCGCTGCTCGGCCACCCGGGTCATGTGGCGGCGGAACTCGATCTCCTGCGCCAGCAGCGCCCGGCGCGCCTGGCGATAGGCCGCGCTCTCGCCGGGGAACGGCGTGCGCCCTTCGGCGGCGAGCTGGGCGGCGGGAACCAGTGTCTGATCGGTCATCGACGGTTTCCTTTCATGGCGCGGCGTCGGCCGCTCCCCAAGGACGTCCCGCGCCGCCGAACTCCGACAAGCCGCCGCAGATCGTTCCGGTTCCCCGCATGTTGAGCGTCTCAATCAAGCTTGGCTTTCGCGGGGGGAGCATGTGCTAGCTCCCCTGGCGTCGCCGACCGCGCGGCGCGAAGGAGGGCGCGTGAAGCCATCTGAGTATCTCGAACATGACGCCGTCGGCCTGGCCGACCTGATCGCCCGCCGCGAGGTCAGCGCCGCCGAGGTGCTGGAAGCCGCGGTGAGCCGTCTCGAAGCGGTCAATCCCGCCATCAACGCCGTGATCTACACCGACCTCGCCGCCGCCCGCGCCGAGGCCGAGCGGCCGCGCCAAGGCCGGCTCGCCGGGGCGCCGTTCCTGGTCAAGGACTACGGCGCCCACGTGGTCGGCTGGCCGACCTCGGCCGGCTCGCGCCTCTATCAGCACGAGGTCGCCGCCGCCGACGCTCCGATCGTCGCCGCTTATCGCCGGGCCGGCCTGGTGATCTTCGGCAAGACCAATCTTCCCGAGCTCGGCCTCGACGCCACGACCGAGCCCGACCTGCACGGCCCGACCCGCAATCCCTGGGACGTGGCGCGCACGGCCGGCGGCTCCTCGGGCGGATCGGCCGCCGCGGTGGCCGCCGGCATCGTGCCCGCCGCCCACGCCAGCGACGCCGGCGGCTCGATCCGCATTCCGGCCTCCTGCTGCGGGCTGTTCGGGCTCAAGCCCTCGCGCGGCCGCGTCTCGTTCGCCCCCGCCAGCGACGGGCTGGCCGGCTTCGACGCCCAGCACGCGGTCACCCGCACCGTCCGCGACTCCGCGGCCCTGCTCGACGCGGTCTGCGCCCCGCAGGTCGGCGATCCCTACTCCGCCGCGCCGCAGGAGCGGCCGTTCCTGGAGGAGTGCGGCCGCGATCCCGGCGCCCTGCGCGTCGGGTTCACGACTGAGGCCTTCGAGGCCGGTACGATCTCCGGGGAATGCCGTCAGGCGGTGGCCGCGACCGTCGAGCTGCTGGCGGGGCTCGGTCACGAGGTCGAGGAATTCGCCATGCCGGCGGGGTTGGACGCCGCCGTCGCCGCCTCCAGCGCCGTGCTCGCCGGTCACATCGCCGCCGATCTCGACGATCGCGCCCGCCAGCTCGGCCGCCCGATCGACGAGGCCGACGTCGAGCCGCTGACCTTCGCCCGCTATCAGCACGCCAAGGGCTACAGCGCCTCGGACTATGTCAGCGCCTTGCGCGTCGTGCATGGCTATGGCCGAGCCGTCGCGGGCCTGTTCAGCCGCTTCGATGTCGTCGTCACCTCGACGCTCGGCTCGCCGCCGGTCGCGCTCGGCGTGCTGCGCGGCGCCGCCCCGGGCCCGGCCGGCGTCGCCCGCCGCGCCTTCATGCCCAACACCCGGATCTTCAACCTCACCGGCCAGCCGGCGATGAGCGTGCCGCTGGCCTGGACGGACGACGGGCTTCCGGTCGGCGTCCAGTTCGTCGCGGCGATGGGGGGAGAGGCGACGCTCTTCCGTCTGGCGGCCCAGCTCGAGCGGGCCGCGCCCTGGGCCGGGCGGCGGCCGCAGCTGACCTAGCCGCCCGCCACCTTGCGCAGCGAGGCCTCGATCTGGCCGCCGCAATAGGCCTCGCCGTAGGCCTTGCGGGTGCGCGCCGCGAGCTCGGCCTGGGCCGGCAGCGCGGCGATCCGGCGCGACAGGGCGGCGGTCATCGGCGCGGTCTGGTCGAGCAGCGCGTCGATCTCGCCGAAGCGCTCGGCCATCGTCCGCCATAGGGTCGCCGTCACCAGGTCGGCGACGCCGGGCGCTTCGCCGCCCAGCAGCAGCCCGGCGTCGGCGCTCAGGCCGTGGCGGGCGCCGGTCTCCTCCCAGATCGACATCCACTTGCCGAGCCGCGGCGTGAACTCGCGCCAGCGTTCGTCCGTCCACATCAGCCGGCCGCCGTCGAGGGTCAGCTCGTCGATCACGTCGTTGGCGTCGTTGACCACCTTCAGGCTCAGGGCGCGCAGCGCCGGCGAGGCCGGCAGCAGGTCCAGCGTCTCGCCGAGATAGAGCGCGATCGCCGGCATCTGGGCGACGGCGACATCGGCCCTGCGGTCGATCAGCAGCGGCGGCCCCATGAACGGGACCGGCGTTTCGGCCGGCGGCGCGGCCATCAGCTCGCCGATCGCCGCATCGCCGGCCTCGGTCCAGCTCTTGCCGGCGTGGGCGAGCAGCGCCCGCACGAACTGCCCGCGAAACGGCACGGACCAGTAGTAGAGGTGATAGTCGGACATCGCGGCGTCTCCCGGCCTGCGCCATCAACGCCGCGGGGCGCGCGATCGTTCGCCGCAACTTCTTCGCTAAGGCTTGGCCGGGAGGCACGATGGGCGAGCGTCCCGGCGTAGCCGGCGAAGGCGATAGGGTCTGTTAGCGACCCGCGGGCTGGTCCGGTTCCGGCCGCGTCCGCCCGCCGCTCAGTTCAGCCGCAGGTCCAGCGCCAGGATCGCCAGCTCCGTGCGCGACGAGACCTCCAGCTTCTCATAGAGGTTGTGCAGGTGCATTTTCACCGTGCCCTCGGAGATGTTCAGCAGCCGGGCGATCTCCTTGTTGCGGCGGCCGACCGCCACCAGCCGGACCACCTCGGCCTCGCGCGGCGTCAGCTCGGCGCGGGGGGTGGCCGGCGCGGCGACCACGGCGATCACCTGCTTCATGGCCTCCTTGTCGAACCACTGCTCGCCGCCCATCACCGTCTCGGCGCAGCGCAGCAGCATGTCGCCGCCGGCGTCCTTCAGGATCAGCCCGTCGACCTGGAGCTTGAAAGCCTCGACCAGCGGCTCGGGGTCCAGCCCCGCGGTCAGCAGCACGATCCGCGTGCGCCACTGCTCGGCCCGCGCCTGCCGCAGCAGTTCCAGGCCCGAAACGCGCGGCATATTGACGTCGAGGATCGCCAGGTCCGGCGCATGTTCGGCGATCGCCGCACGCGCCTGCTGCCCGTCCAGGCAGCTGGCGACGATCTCGAACTGGGTGTCGGCGAACAGCGCCACCACGCCCTTGAGCATCAGCGGGTGGTCGTCGGCGATGATCAGGGACGGCATCACACAGTCTCCGGAAGCGGCACTTCGATCGCCAGGCTGGCGCCGTCGGGACCGCTGGACAGCCCGAGCCGGCCGCCGAGCGCGCCGATGCGCTCCTGCAGCGACCTGGGCCCCGCATCGGTCCGCGCCAGCTCGTCGTCGGTGAGTTCTCCGTGGAAGCCGAAGCCCTCGCCGTCGTCGTCGATCTGGATGCTGGCCAGGCCGTTCGACATGGTGACGGTCACCGCGACCCGGCTGGCGTGGCCGTGGCGGACGGCGTTGGCGACCGCCTCGCGCACGATGCTGGCGATGTCGTAGCCGACCTGGTCGGAGACCAGCAGTCCGGCCGGCGAGATCTCGGCGCTCACCGAAATGCTCCAATAGCGGGCCAGCCGTTCGGCCAGCAGCACCAGTTCGTCGTTCAGCACCTGACGGGCCGGCGGCCGGTCGCGGCGAATGGGCCGCATGGCGGAAATGAAGCCGCGCAATTCGCGCTGCTCGTCGGCCAGCGCCAGCCGCAGCGCGGCCAGCCGCGTCTTGCCGTCGTCCGCCAGGCCCGGCTCGCGCGACAGCACGTCCAGCTGCAGGGCCGCGCCGGCCAGGAACTGCAGCACCCCGTCGTGCAGGTCGCGCGCCACCCGCATCCGCAGCTCGGCGGCGGCGGTTTCGCGGCGGACCTTCTGGGTGTGCCAGCGCTCCAGGCTCACCGACAGCTGGGCGCCGACGACGGCGGCCACGGCCAGGTCTTCGGAGGCGGAGTCGTCGCTGTCGAGGATCAGCACCCAGCCGCGCAGCCCCTCGGCGGAGACGGGGAACACCAGCGCCCGGGCCAGCGCGAACGCCTGCACGACGTTGGCGGCCAGCGGCGCGGTCTCGGTGCTCGGCCGCGCGCCGCTGCGGGTAATGGTCATGCCGCTCGCCGACTCGAACAGGAACGGCGCGTGCGCCAGGTGCGAGGCCACCAGCCAGTCGTCGGTGGTCGGCGGCAGGTCCTGGAGCGTGAAGACGCCGCGGTCGTACAGCATGGCGCGGGCGTACGGCTCCTCGCCGTCGTTCCAGATGATCGCTCCGCGCCGCGCCCCGAACACGTTGATCGTGTGGCCCAGCAGCTCGCGCATCGGCGGCTCGCGGTCGCCGGCCGATTCCTGCACCGGGTCCGAGAGCCGCGACAGCTCCGCGACCACCCGCTCCAGGTGACGTCCGAAGGCCATCAGCAGCGTGGTGACGACGATCGTGTAGCCGAAGCGGACGACGGTCGCCTGCAGCGCGGCTTCGTCGTTGCCGAAAGTCGAGGCGACGCCGGCCGGCAGGTAGGCCAGGATCACCAGCGCGCCCATCGCCAGGGCGCCGCGCGATCCCCACTGGATCGTCCCGCTGAGGATCAGGAACACCAGCGGGCTGAAGAACGGGCTCTCGGCGCCGCGGGTCATGTAGATCAGCGCCGTGAACACCAGCAGGTCGATCGCGGTCGGCAGGATGTGCGCGCGCATCAGCCGATAGGCCAGGACCGGCTTGCGGAAGCCGGCCGCCAGCAGGACGCTGTAGCCCAGATAGCCGCTCAGCAGCGCCGCTTCCGGCCGTCCCGACCCGCTCTGCGCGCCGGCGCCGAGGACCACGGCGGTCAGCAGGAACACGGCGAACAGCGCCCGGCTGTCGGCGATCAGCCGGCCGCCGCGTACGGAAAAGAGCTGACCGCTGCTCACGTCTCCCCCTTCGGCCCTGGCCGGCGCGCCCCGCAGCATCGCCGATTTCCGCGGCCCTAAACACCCGCGCGAACGCCAGCTTAGCGTCGAGCGCGATTATCGGCGGCTGTCTACCTGACCGAACGATAGGGGCCGCGCATGTCCGTCTCACCAGATTGTTCGCCGTCAGGCCGCGGCGATAATGCGGTGAAGCTCAAGGCGGCCAATAACGCCGCGTTCTTGAAGGATAATCTCATGCGAAAAGCGTTACTTGCAGCAGTTGTCGGCGCGGCGATGGTCATCGGCGCGTCGAGCGCGTCCGCCGCCACGTACATCAGCTTCACGTCACCGGACAGCGACGGCTCGATCAGCGGCGTGTTCGGAAACGATGGCGGAATCGCCAAGGGAAGTTTCACCAACACCTTCAACTTCACGTGGCCTGTACTTGGCGTCAGCTCGGGAACGATCTCGTCGAGCTTCACGTCCAAGGCCAACGATCTCAACTTCACGTCGGTGACCCTGAACGGCGTGGCCTTCGCGTCGGTGATCGGCGGCAGCGGCCTGCCGGAGTTCCGGTTCCTGACCAATCTGCCGGTCTCGGCCGGGCCGCAGCAGCTGGTGGTCACCGGCTACAGCCCGGGCGCAGCGGCGACCTACAGCGGCACGCTGTCCTTCAGCCCGCTGGGCGCGGTTCCCGAGCCGGGGACCTGGGCGCTGATGATCGTCGGTTTCGGCGCGACAGGGGCGATGATCCGCGCCCGCCGCACCGGTTCGGCGCTCGCTTAGAGAGCAGCGACGCCAGACCAGAGCACGCCGCCGGCCCCTCACCGGCGGCGTGTTTCGTTGCATGAGCGGGGCGTTGCTACCCCGTGCGCTCCCCGAGCGCGTAGTGCAGCCGCACGCACCCGCGATCCAGGGCCTTGGCGCTCAGCAGCCGGGGGCTCGCCTGGAAGCCGGTCGCGGGAAACAGCGGGCTGCCCCCGCCCAGCAGTTCGGGAATGACGTAGACCTCGATCTCGTCCAGCGCGCCGCGTTCCATGAACGCCATCTGCAGTTCGCCACCGCCCAGCATCCAGACGTCGCCGTCCTCCAGCGCGCGCAGCTCGGCGATCAGGGCGTCCACGTCGCTGCGGATCTCGAGCGCGCCCTTGGGATCCTCGATCGGCCGCGAGGTCACGACGATGGCCCGCTGGTCGCCATAGGCCCAGGGCGCCGGATCGCGGGCGAGAAAGTCGTAGGTGCCGCGGCCCATGACGACCGTGCGGATCTGCTTGAGGAACAGGGCGTAGTCGTGTTCGCCCAGGTCCATGCCGTCGTACTTGAACAGCCAGTCCAGACTGTCGTCCGGCGCGGCGATGAAGCCGTCGAGGCTGGCTGCGATGTAGCCGAGAATTTTCGCCATAGGTCGCTCGCTTGAATATAAACGATCGTTCGTTTATTATTCGAGCATGGCCCGAGGCAAGACAATTTCCGACGAGCAGCTCCTGGATCGGCTGTTGGGCGCCGTGCTGGAGCACGGTCCGGCCGAGGTCTCTTTCGCCAGGGCGTCGGGCGCTGCAGGTCTCGCCGCCGCCACCCTGGTTCAGCGGTTCGGAACCCGCGCCGGCATGGTCGAGGCCGTGCTCCTTCATGCCTGGGACCGGCTCGACGAGGAGACGACGGCCGCCGAGGCGGCGGCGTCGCCCGATCCCGCCGGGGCCGTCGAGCTGTTGGTGCGTCTGACCCGTTCGGAGGCGGCGGAGTACGACTTCACCGACGGATTGCTGCTGCTGCGCGAGGATGTCCGCAATCCGGTGCTGCGCGCCCGCGGCGCGGCCTGGGGCGCGCGGCTGGCGGGCGCGCTCGGGCGGCGCCTCACCGACGATCCCGAACGCGGCGGCCGGCTCGGCTGGCAGATGCTCAGCCTATGGCAGGGGGCGCTGGTCTGGTGGGCGTTCCGACGCGACGCCGACCCGGCGGTGAAGGTGCGCGAGACGCTGGAGGACTGGGGCCGCGGCCTCGGCGTCCTCTAGGCCTGGCGCAGCGCCAGGGTCAGCGCCTTGACCTGCATGTAGTCGGCGATCCCGTAGACCGACCCCTCGCGGCCGTAGCCGCTCTGCTTGACCCCGCCGAACGGATTGGCGGCGTTGGAGATCAGTCCGGCGTTGATCCCGACGATGCCGGATTCGATGGCCCGGCCGACCCGCATGGCGCGGTTCAGGTCGTCCGAGAACAGGAACGCCGCCAGCCCGAACTCCGAGGCGTTGGCCCGTTCGATCGCCTCGTCCTCGGTCTGGAACTCGAACACCGGCACCAGCGGACCGAAGGTCTCCTCGTGACAGAAGAGCACGTCGTCGCCGCCGAAGGTGACGGTCGGCGCGAAGAAGTTGCCCTCGATCGGCGCCCCGCCGGTCAGCACCTGGCCGCCGGCCGCGACCGTGCGGGCGATGTGGTCCTCGACCTTGGCCACGCCCTTGGCGTCGATCAGCGGTCCGATCACCGTGTCCGGCGCGAAGGGATCGCCGACCTTCAGGGTCTTCACCTTGGCGACCAGCGCCGCGACGAAGCGCTCGCGCACGCCGGCCTGCACATAGACCCGGTTGGGGCAGACGCAGGTCTGGCCGCCGGCGCGGAACTTGCCGGCCACCGTGCCTTCGACCGCGACGTCGATGTCGGCGTCGTCGAACACCAGCAGCGGCGCGGCTCCGCCGAGCTCCATCGACAGCCGCTTCAGGGTCGGGGCGCACTGGGCCGCCAGGGTCCGGCCGACCTGCGTCGAGCCGGTGAAGGACAGCTTGCGGATCAGCGGCGACCCGGTCAGGGCCCCGCCGACCACGTCCTGCGCGCCGGTGACCACCGAGAAGCAGCCTGCAGGCACGCCGGCCTCCAGCGCCAGGGCGGCCAGCGCCAGGCCCGTGAACGGCGTCGCCGAGGCGGGCTTGAGCACCACCGGGCAGCCGGCGGCGAACGCGGCCGCCGCCTTGCGGGTGATCATCGCGGCCGGGAAGTTCCACGGGGTGATCGCCGCCACCGGGCCGACAGGTTCCTGGAAGGCGAGGATCAAATCCTGCCCGTTGGGGCTCTGGATCGCCTTGCCGTCCAGGCTTTGGGCCAGATTGCCGAACCAGCTGACGAAAGAGTTTGCGTAGCGGACTTCGCTCAGCGCCTCCTTGAACGGCTTGCCGTTCTCCAGCGCGATGATCGCCGCCAGCGCCTGCTCGTTCTCGCTAACCTTCTGAGCCCACTGGGAAAGGATCGCGCCGCGTTCGGCCCCTTTCAGCGCCGCCCAGGGGCGGAAGGCCGCGTCGGCGGCGCGAATCGCTCGTCCGACCTGGTCTTTCGGCAGCTTTGGGACCCGTCCGACGATCGTCCCATCGGCAGGATTGACGACCTCAATGACGGTGGCGCCCTCCGCGGCGATCCATTCGCCGTCGACCAGGGCGGCCTGGCGGATCAGGCGCGCCGCGCCGGCTTTCAGTTCGTCCACAGACGGTTGATCTGACATGCAAAATCCCTTCGCCAAGCTTGCCTGGCTATAGGTTCCCAGGCCCGTGCTGGGTTCCGATGAAACTTTTCGTGTTGCGCCGCAACCGCCCGAAAGCTTGACTCACGCAGGTCTTGGAGTCGTCATAAAGCGGACATGCCGCATTGCAGCATGAGTTTCGCGGAGGCGCTTGTGACGGATCTTCCGTTCGCCTACTCACTGGCCCACGCCGAATGCGGCTGGGCCTGGCGGATTTTCGACGAGGACGGCGAGACTGTCGCCCAGGGCCTCGACCTGTCGCAGTCCGACGCTCAAGCGTCGGTCGAGACCGCAATCCGCATGGCCGCCTCCGAGGCCCGCGCCTAAGCGCCGCTTGACGGCGCCTCTCCCAGACGTTCCTTTCCGTTCAGCGCGGCCTTCAAGGCCGCATTTGCCGCGTTAGGGACGTCTCGCCGCATGAAATCTCAGTTGCTGGCCGCTACAGCGGTCGCTTTGTTCGCCTTCGCCCCCGCTTCGGCCCAGGCCCCCAAGCCCGCCAAGCCGACCCCCGCCGAGGCCAAGGCCTTCGTCGACAAGGCCGAGGCCGAACTCGCCGCCTTCAACCAGTACGTGGCCAAGTCGGCCTGGGTGCGGGCGACCTACATCACCGAGGACACCCAGTGGCTGGAGGCCAAGGCCACGGCCGAGCAGAACGAGCTCACCGCCCGCTATGCCCGTGAGGCGGCCAAGTACGACGGCGTGGCCGTCGATCCGGTCACCGCCCGCAAGCTCAAGCTGCTCAAGCTGTTCCTGGTCTCGCCGGCCCCCAACCGGCCCGGCGCCGCTGGCGAGCTGGCGACCATCGCCACCCGCCTGGACTCGACCTACTCGGCCGGCAAGTTCCAGTACGGCGGCAAGACCCTGACCCTCAACGACGCCGAGGAGATCCTCGCCAAGAGCCGCGATCCGGCCGAGCTGAAGGCGGTCTGGGAGGGCTGGCACTCGGTCGCCCCGCAGATGCGCGGCGACTACGCCAAGCTGGCCGAGCTCTCGAACGAGGGGGCCCGCGACCTGGGCTTCAAGGACACCGGCGCGCTGTGGCGTTCGAACTACGACATGGACCCGGACAAGTTCGCGGCCGAGACCGACCGCCTGTGGAGCCAGGTCGAGCCGTTCTACCGCAATCTGCACTGCTACGTGCGCGGCCAGCTGAACGACAAGTACGGCGACGCCGTGCAGCCGCGCACCGGCCCGATCCGCGCCGACCTGCTCGGCAACATGTGGGCCCAACAGTGGGGCAACGTCTACGACGTGGTCCAGCCGAAGACCGCCTCGTCGAGCTACAACCTCGACAAGTTGTTGGTTTCAAAGGGCTATGACCCGGTGAAGATGGTCAAGACCGGTGAGAGCTTCTACACCTCGGTCGGCATCTCGCCGCTGCCGGAAACCTTCTGGCAGCGCTCGATGATCACCCGCCCGAAGGACCGTGAAGTGGTCTGCCACGCCTCGGCCTGGGACCTCGACGACCGTGACGACGTGCGCATCAAGATGTGCACCAAGGTCGACGCCGAAGACTTCTACACCGTTCACCACGAGCTCGGGCACAACGTTTACCAACGCGCCTACAAGGATCAGCCGTTCCTGTTCAAGAACGGCGCGAACGACGGCTTCCACGAGGCGATCGGCGACTTCGTCGGCCTCTCGGCCCTGACCCCGACCTACCTCCAGCAGATTGGCCTGATCGACAAGGCGCCGGGCGCGGAGGAGGACATCCCGTTCCTGCTGAAGATGGCGCTCGACAAGATCGCCTTCCTGCCCTTCGGCCTGATGGTCGACCGCTGGCGCTGGGAGGTGTTCTCGGGCGAGGCGACGCCCGACCACTACAATGACGAATGGTGGAAGCTGCGCCTTAAGTATCAAGGCCTGACCCCGCCGGGCCCGCGCCCGGCCGACGCCTTCGATCCGGCTGCCAAGTACCACGTGCCGGCCAACGTGCCCTACACCCGCTACTTCCTGGCCCACATCTATCAGTTCCAGTTCCACCGCGCGGCTTGCAACCAGATCGACTGGAAGGGGCCGCTGCATCGCTGCTCGGTCTATGGCGAGAAGGAAATGGGCCAGAAATTCAACGCCATGCTGGAAATGGGCGCGTCCAAGCCCTGGCCCGAAGCCATGGCCGCCTTCACCGGCGAGAAGACCGCCGACGCCAGCGCGGTGACGGCCTACTTCAAGCCGCTGAACGATTGGCTGACCGTCCAGAACAAGGGCGAAAGCTGCGGCTGGTAAGTCGGTTAACGGGCGCCGAATTAAGCTTTGCCTTAACCTTCTTCGGCGCCCGTTCGTTTACGCTGCTCTGGCAAGCTCCAGCGGATTCAACTCTGAACTGCTGGGGCTCCACGCGTGGAAAAGATCACCAAGCAAGTCGCCAGGCGTATTCATGGCATGACCGGGCGGCTCAAGGCCCGGTGCGTCGCGGGCGTCCGCGACGAGCGCGGCGCGACCGCCGTCTTCTTCGCTGTGGGCCTGCTGTTGCTGGCGCCCGCCACCATGGGTCTGATCGACCTCTACATGATCACGACCCAGCGCGGCCAACTGCAGGACGCCCTCGACACCGCCACGCTCTACGTGGCCCGGTCGAGCGCGACCTCCGCCACCGACATCCAGACGTCCGGCGACGCGGCCCTGCGCGCGAACCTGCAGCTGCCGACGGGCCAGGCCATCACCTCGAGCACGTTCCAGCTGGCCGCCGACAAGATCACCATCAAGGGGCACGCGACCATCACCCCGCCGACGGTGGGGCCGCGCCTGTGGGTGCAGGCCGACATCGCCGCCAGTTCCGAGGTGCTGCGCAACTCCAACAACGTCGAAGTCGCCCTGGTGCTCGACACCACCGGCTCGATGAGCGCCGACATGGCCAACTTGAAGACCGCCGCGAAGGATCTGGTCGACTTGGTCGTCAAGGACGTGCAGGCGCCCTACTACACCAAGGTCGCTATCGTGCCCTATTCCGTGGGCGTCAACATGAGCTCGACCTACGCCGCCACGGCGCGGGGTTCGACCAAGGCCGCGACGAACATCACCGGCGCGACCAAGGCTAACCCGGTCGTTGTCACCTCCCCGAACCACGGGCTCTACGAGGGCGAGCGCGTGACGATCTCGGGGGTCAAGGGCATGACCCAGCTGAATTCCAACACCTATGTCGCGACCGGCGTCACCCAGAACACCTTCCAGCTGAAGACCAACGCCGTCTCTCCGGCCAACGTCAACGGCTCGAGCTATACCGCCTACACCTCGGGCGGCACGGCCCAATGCAAGGGCGAAGGTTGCGCGCAACACATCTTCGTCAATGCGAACAACAGCCTCATCTCCAATCCTACCTATTGGCAGCCTTCCACCTGCGCGACGGAACGTCTGGGAGCCGAGGCCTACACCGACGCCGGGCCCACGGCGCCGGTCGGCTGGCACTACTCTTCCGACGGCTCCTGTCCGTCGGCCGCAATCATGCCGCTGTCCACCAACAAGACCACGCTCAAGGCGCGCATCGACTCGCTCAGCGCCAGCGGCTCCACGGCCGGCCAGATCGGGCTGGCCTGGGGTTGGTACATGATCTCTCCCGAGTGGAGCTCGGTCTGGACAGGAAGCAGCGCTCCGGCCGAGTACGCCAAGCCGCAGCTCCTTAAGGTCGTGATCCTGATGACCGACGGCATCTTCAACACGCCCTATTGCCGTGGCGTCGCTGCGAAGGATGCTGACTCTAGCTCCGGGGCGGCGAGCGCCAGCAACCGCATCAACTGCAACTCGATCAATGGCGATCCGCTCGTCCAGGCGGCCAAGCTCTGCGAGAACATGAAGAAGAAGGGCGTGATCATCTACACGGTCGGCTTCAACGTCAGCAGCGATCGTGACATCACCGCGATGATGAACAACTGCGCGACCTCGGCGGAGTACGCCTACACGCCCAATGGCGGCGCGGAGCTGAAGGTGGCGTTCCGCGCCATCGCCCAGGACATCAACTCGCTGCGGATATCCAAGTAGCCGCCGCCAGCGAGGCTGGAAGTTCGACGCGCCGGGCCCTGCGCCCGGCGCGTTTTTCTTTGGGCGTCAGCCGACCCGCTCAGGGCCTTCGCCGCCTTCAACCTGCTCAGCCTGGGCGGCCAGCTTGGCGAGGCTGGCGGCGTGGCTGTCGCGGGTGATCTTGTAGAGCGAGACGCAGAGGATCGCCGCGCCGTAGAGGCCGCCCAGCACGAACAGATAGGTCATGCCGAGGTTCGACACGACGCCCTCGCTGACCTCGCCCGGCTTGGCGTTCTGCGGGAAGCCGATGGCCAGCAGGATCATGCTCGAGGCGAAGATGCCGACGCCGGAGACCGCCTTCTGCACGAAGGCGGCGGCGGCGAAGAACAGGCCTTCGGAGCGACGGCCGGTGCGCAGCTCGGAGTCTTCCACCACGTCGGCGATCATCGACGAGATCAGGATCGCCGAGATGATCGAGAAGCCGGTCGAGAACACCGCCTGCACGAACAGGATCGGCAGCAGGGCCGGCGAGCTGTTGTCGGGGAACACGCCGGTCAGCCGCAGGGTGATCGGCGCGACGGCGATGACGAAGGACAGCACCTTGGTGATCTGCGCTGTCTGCTTCTTGCCCAGCCGCTTGGACAGCGGCGCGGCGAAGCCGAAGGCCAGGGCCGCGGAGATGAAGTTGGCCATCGCCAGGATGGCGATCTGGCCGGACGGCAGCTGCCAGAAGTAGGTGTTGAAGTAGAGGTTCAGCGACAGCACCAGGCCGCCGGCCATGGCGTTGAACAGGCCTGCGCCCATCAGCACCAGGAACGACTTGTGGCTGAGCGTGCCGACCATCTCCTTGGCCAGTTGGCCCAGGCTCAGCTTGCGGGCCGGCGGGATGCGCAGGCGCGGAATCTGGTTGTGGGTGCCCATCGCCGAGATGATGATCGCAAAGAAGATCACCGCGGCGGCGACATAGCCGTAGGTGACGTAGCCGGCCGGGTTCAGCTGGCCGACCGGATGCTCGGCGTCCGGCGTCAGGAACACCTTCAGCGCCAGCAGGGTCATGGTCAGGCCGCCCCACCAGGCGAAGAAGTAGCGGTAGGACATCACCTTGGTGCGCTCGTCGTAGTCGGTGGTCAGCTCCGCCGCCAGCGCCGAGGAGGGGATTTCGTACATCGTGATGAAGCTGCGGATGATCACCGCGACGACGATCAGGTAGAAGAACAGCGCCTCATGCGACCAGCCTTGCGGCGGGTTCCAGAGCAGCAGGTAGGACAGCGCCACCGGCAGGGCGGCGGCGTACATGAACGGGTGGCGGCGACCCCAGCGCGAGCGCCAGTTGTCGGACACCTGGCCCATGATCGGGTCGAGGAAGCTGTCGATGATCAGGGCGATCATGATCGCCAGGCCCACGGTCGCCGAGGGCAGGCCGACCACCTGGTTGTAGAAGATCAGCAGAAGATAGGAGAAGCCCTGGTCTTTCACCCCGAAGGCGACCGAGCCGAAGCCGTAGAAGAATTTGGTCGGGACGCTCAAGCGGCCCTGCTTTTGAGCATCTGGTACGGCTTCCGCCACGGCGTTTCCCCTGTTCTATGTTCGCTTTTGTAAACACGACCAGGAGGGCGAGGGAAGGGGGCGTCTCAACCGGCGCTGGCGATCACCGGTTCGGCCTGCGGCGGCTGGCCTTCGTCGCCGACGGTTTTCTCGCCGGCCAGCGCCGCGACATTGCGCTCATGGGTCTCGCGGTCGATGCGGTAGAGGGTCAGCACCAGGA
Organism: Phenylobacterium sp. LjRoot97; assembly: GCF_964254345.1. NCBI lineage: Bacteria > Pseudomonadati > Pseudomonadota > Alphaproteobacteria > Caulobacterales > Caulobacteraceae > Phenylobacterium > Phenylobacterium sp. LjRoot97. Next base: position 4,030,785 of record NZ_CAXUTH020000001.1, on the reverse strand, counting down.
TCGAGAGCATGTTCATGCCGAAGGTGATCGGCAGGTAGATCAGCGCCAGCTGGCGCATGATGTCCGGGCCGACCGAACCGGCCGGCGCGTGGGTCGGGAAGGCGACGAAGGTCAGCAGCACGCCGCTGAGGAACACGCCGATGCCGGCGGTGAACTTGGGCAGCAGGCCGTTGGCGGCGAACAGCAGCCCCTCGGAGCGCACGCCGGTGCGGACCGCGGCGTCCTCGACGATGTCGGCGATCATCGAGGAGATGATGATGTAGCCGGCGATGGCCAGGGTGGTGGCGACGAAGGCGTCGACCCAGAGGATGGCGAACACCCACGGCGAATGGTTCGGCGGCATCACGTGCAGCAGCCGCAGCAGGATCGGAGCCGAGGCGGTGACCGTCGACACGCTGAACAGGCCGAGCATCGCGGCCTTCTTGCCGAACGCCTTCGAGGCCGGGGCGGCGATCGCCACGCCGGACACCGAGGCCAGCACCGAGGCCAGGGCCAGCATCGAGATGTTGGCGGCGCTGAGTCCCCAGAACTCCAGATAGAAGTATTGGCTGAGCGCGTTGGTCATGCCCGCCGCCACGCCCGAGCAGAGGCCCGAGGCCATGACCACCACCAGCGAGCGGTTGGACAGCGTGCCGCCGATCTCGCGCAGCAACTGCCCGAGGCTGGCCTGCCGCTCGGGCGGCGCGGCCAGCCGCGGAATGTGCCGGTGGGTGCCGAGCGAGGAGATCAGGATCGAGGCGGCCATCACCAGCCCGGCCAGGATCCCGTACTGCGCATAGCCGTCCCGATTGAGGATCCCGCCGTTCTCCGGGCTCAGGAAGACTTGGTAGAGCACCACGTTCATCCCGAACCCGCCGATCACCCCGAAGAAGAACCGGTAGCTGAACAGGCTGGTGCGCTGGTGGTAGTCGGAGGTCAGTTCCGGGGCCAGGGCCTGGCTCGGCACCTCGTAGAGGCTGACGCAGATGCGGAGCACCACCAGCATGCCGATCAGGTAGAGCCCGATGCTCTCCGGCGGCCAGTCGGCCGGCGAGTTCCAGAATCCGAAGCAGGCCAGCGCCACCAGCGGGGCGGCGGCGTACATGAGCGGATGTCGGCGGCCCCAGCGGGTGCGCAGCTTGTCCGACCACTGGCCGATCGCCGGATCGATGAAGGCGTCGAGGATCAGGGTGGCCATGATCGCCGTGCCGACCCATAGCGCCGGCAGGCCGATCACGCGGTTCAGATAGGGCTGCAGCACCGCCGAGGAGAGGCCGAGCGTGGCGACCCCGAAGGCGACCGAGCCGACGCCGTAGAACATCTTGGACCCGACGCTCAGGCGTCCGTCCGCCGCTTGGGCCTTGCCCATGCGCTCCTCCCTGGCCGGTGCGCCGCGATCTTCGCCGCGGACGTCACGCTTCGAATATTCGGTATGATCTGGCCGCTGGCAAGCGTCTATTCGCGGCAAAGAAAATCCCCCCGCGGCGACGCCGCGAGGGGATCATGGTCGTTCAGGACGCCGGCCCGCGGAGGGCTGGCGGGACGGATCGTCAGGCCTTTGGCGCGACCGGGCTCAGGTCGCCGGCCGGGCCGGTGGCGGCGGGGCTGGCGCCTTCGATCTGGGCGTCGGTGGTGCGGACCTCGACGGCGCCTTCCTGCAGCTTGCGCAGGTTCTCCTCGTGGGTGGTCTTGTCGATCCGGTAGAGGAACAGGCAGGTGATGGCGACGGCGTAGAAGCCGCCGATCGTCGGCAGGTAGATGAGCGCCAGGTTGCGCAGCAGCTCGGGATCGACTTCGCCCGGCTTGGCGCCCTGCGGGAAGGCGACATAGGCCAGCAGCACGCCGGAGGTGAACACCCCGACCCCGGACACGATCTTCTTGAACAGGTTGTCGGCCGAGAACAGCAGCCCCTCGGAGCGGCGGCCGGTCTTGACCTCGCTGTCCTCGACGACGTCGGCGATCATCGACTGCAGCATGACCCCGGTCATGATCGCCATGGCGCCGTTGGCCATGAAGTCGACGATCAGGATGCCGAACAGCAGGTTGGTGCCGTTCTCGGGCATCAGGCCCATGATGCGCAGGCCGATCGGCAGCAGCAGGGCGATCACCGCGCCGAAGAACATGGTGATGGCGGCCAGCTTCTTGCCGAGCTTGGCGGCGACCTTCGGGGCGGCGACGACGCCGATCACGCTGGCGACCACGCCGGTGACGGTCAGTAGCGCCAGCTGGCCCTGGGTCAGACCCCAGAAGTAGAGGTTGAAATAGAGCTCCAGCGCGGTCTTCAGGCCGAGCGAGACGTTCATGAACATGCCCGAAATCGTCAGCGCGACGAACGAGCGGTTGTTCAGGGTGGCGCCGACCTCGCGCACCATAGCGCGGATGGTGATCTTCCGCTTCGGCGGCTGGCGCAGGTAGGGGATCTGGTGGTGGGTCGCCCGCGACGAGATCAGGATGATCGTGAAGATCGTGATCGCCGCGACGATCGAATAGGTCTGCCAGCCGTCGCGCGACAGCAGGCCGCCGGTGCCGTCGGCGTTCTTCTTGAGGAACACCTGGTAGACCAGCAGCTGCATGATCAGGCCGCCGGCGACGCCGCAGAACGAGCGGATGGCGATCATGCTGGTGCGCTGGTCGTAGTCGCTGGTCAGCTCGGCCAGCAGCGCCGACGAGGGCAGTTCGAAGAAGGTGTCGAACAGCCGGATGACCAGCAGGCAGACCAGCATGTAGCCGAACAGCGCCTCCTCCTCCCAGCCGACCGGCGGGTTCCAGATCATGTAGAAGGCGATCGCGACCGGCAGGGCCGCGGCGTACATGAACGGGTGGCGACGTCCCCACTTGCTGCGGGTGTTGTCCGAGATCTGCCCGACCATCGGGTCGACGAAGGCGTCGAAGATCAGCGCGATCATGATCGCCGTCGACACCATGGCCGGCGGCAGGCCGACGACCTGGTTGTAGAACAGCAGCAGGAAGGTCGTGATGCCCCGCTGCTTGATGATGTTGGCGGCCGCGCCAAGGCCATAGAGCGCCTTGGTCGTGAACGTGATGGGCGGGCGTGGCGGCAGGCCGGCGGCGGCGTCGGTCATGTCGTGAATCCTGGACTTAAGGTCAGGCTTTGAAGGGCTGCGGCGATGCGGCGGGGGGCTCGGGCGCAGGTTCGGGCTCGAGGTCCTGGCTTGGCGCGCCGGACCGCTCGGCCAGGCGGGCGAGGTTGTCCTCGTGCTTGGCCTTGTCGATGTTGAAGAAGCTGAGGCTGACGATCCCAAGCCCGAACAGCACCCCGATCACCGGCAGGTAGATCAGGCCCATGTTGTGGATGATCTCGGGGTCGACCTGGCCGCGCTTGGCGTTCTCGGGGAAGGCGATGATCGCCAGCACCGAGCCGGAGATGAACACCCCGACGCCGGAGACCAGCTTCTTGAACAGGTTGTCGGCGCTCATCAGCAGGCCTTCCGAGCGGCGGCCGGTCTTGACCTCGGCGTCCTCGATCACGTCGGCGACCAGCGAGACCAGCAGCACGCCCGTGGCGCCGGCGAGCGCGGTGTTGATCACCGTCTCGACGACCAGCAGGCCATAGAGCAGGCCAGTGCCGTTGGCCGGCATCACCCCGAACAGTCGGGCGACCACCGGGCTGACCCCGACCAGCAGCGCGCTGGCGAACATCAGGATCGCGCCGTGCTTCTTGCCCATGCGCTTGGCGATCTTCGGCGAGGCGACCACGCCGATCGCCGAGCCGACGACGCTGACCGTCACCAGGCCGGCGAGCTGCGTCTGGGTCAGTTCCCAGAAATAGAGGCCGAAGTAGATCTCCAGCGCGTTGCGGGCGCCGACGGCGATGGCCACGAACATCCCGGTGATGGTGGCGATGACGAAGGCCCGGTTGTTCAGCGTGGCGGCGACCTCCTTGGCCATCGCCTTGAAGGTGATCTTGCGGTTCGGCGCCTGGCGCAGATAGGGGATCTGGTTCTGGGTGCCCGCCGTCGACAGCAGGATGCAGACGAAGATCAGCAGCGAGGCGCAGAGCGAGTAGGAGAAGTAGCCGTCGCGGGCCAGCACGCCGCCGGTGCCGTCCGGGTTCTCCTTGAGGAACACCTGGTAGGCGAGGACCGTCATGCCCAGGCCGCCGACCACCGCGAACAGCATGCGCAGCGAGATCAGCTTGGTGCGCTCGTCGTAGTCCTTGGCCAGTTCGGGCGCGAGGGTCGAGTGCGGCAGCTCGAAGAAGGTGTCGAACAGCCGCACGGTCAGCAGGCAGGCCAGCAGATAGCCGACCATCTGGCCGTCGCTGAGGCCCGACGGCGGATTCCACAGCATGTAGAACGCCACCGAGACCGGGATCGCCGCGGCGTACATGAACGGGTGGCGGCGGCCGAGCCGGGACTTGAAGTTGTCGGAGACCTGGCCGACCAGCGGGTCGACGATGGCGTCGAACACCAGGGCGATCATCAGGACGAAGGTCACCGTCGTCGGCGGCAGCCCCACGACCTGATTGTAGAACAGCATCAGGAAGGTCGAGAGCCCGCGCAGCTTCACGGCGTTGGCGACGGCGCCGACGGCGTAGAACAGCTTGGTGGCGAGGCTCAGCGGTGGTCGGGAGTCGCTCATGCGCGGACGCTCGGACCTTCGGCGCACGCGAACGTATTCGGCTGAGATGGGCCGTCGACCAATTGTTCCTCCCGCCGCGCGATCAATGCTGCGCAGCCGCCATTATGAGGCCGCCAAACCACAGCCTTGAAGCTGTGGCGGACGTCCGCGATCAATTGCTCAAATCGTGAGGGAGGGTTTCCCCATCGTCAACGGATTTCGTGGCCGCAGCTGGGCGCCTTACCGTTACCGGACAGGGATTTCGTGGAGCGGGACGATGCCGCTACCGATGTTCTGCAAACATTCCGCGATGGCGGCGGGCGCTTCGCCCGCCGCCATGCCGCATCCTAGAACTCCGACTCAGGCGCCGGTGGTCAGCATGACTTTCCCGACGTGCGCGCCGCCTTCGAGATAGGCGTGGGCGGCGCCGGCCTCGGCCAGCGGGAAGGTCTTGTCGATCTGCGGCTTCAGTTTGCCAGCTGCGATCCAGGGCCAGACCGTCGCCTCGACCGCGGCCGTCAGCCGCGCCTTCTCGTCGGCGTCGCGCGGGCGCAGGGTCGAGCCAGTGACCACGGCGCGCTTCATCATCAGCCGGAAGATCGGCAGCGCCACCTCGCCGCCGCCCTGGGCGGCGATGAACACGATGCGTCCGCCGGTCTTGATGCTGTCGAGGCCCTTGGCGAAGTAGTCGCCGCCGACCATGTCGAGGATCACGTCCACCCCGCCCTCGGCCTTGGCGACCTCGGCGAAGTCCTGGCTGGTGACGTCGACGCTGACGTCGGCCCCGAGCTTCAGCGCCTCGGCCGCCTTGCCGGCGCCGCGGCCGGTGGCGATGACCTTGGCGCCGGCCGCCTTGGCCATCTGTATCGCCGTTGTCCCGATCCCGGACGTCGCGCCGTGCACCATCAGCGTCTCGCCGGCCTTCAGGCTCCCATGCTCGAACACGTTGGCGAAGACCGTGAACACGGTCTCGGGCAGGGCGGCGGCCTCGATGGCGCTCAGGCCCTGGGGAATCGGCAGGGCGTGGCGGGCGTCGACCACGGCGTACTCGGCATAGCCGCCGCCGCCGAGCAGGGCGCACACCTTGTCGCCGGCCTTCCAGCGTCCGGCCCCGACCACGACCTCGCCGGCGACTTCCAGGCCAAGGGTCTCGGGCGCGCCGGGCGGCGGCGGATAGGCGCCGATGCGTTGCGCCAGGTCGGGACGGTTCACGCCCGCGGCCTCGACCTTGATGAGGATCTGGCCGGGCCCGGGCTTGGGCCGCGCGATGGTCGTCGGCTTGAGGTTTTCCGCAGGTCCTCGCCCGCCCTCCACAGCGATAGCGGTCATGGTCTCGGTCACAGGGGCGCCCTCCGGCAGGTTTTCAGCGTAGTCTCCCAGATAGACGCCGGAACGGATCTGGCAATGGGAGGTCTTCGATGGATGAACCGGTGAACACCCGCGTCCAGCGCGGCCAACGGCTGGCCGAGGCGATGCGCGAGGACCTCGAACTCTACGGCGTCGTCGAGCTGGAGGACCGCATCGCCGCCCTGCAGGAAGAGATCGACAGGTGCCGTGCCCAGATTGAGCGCAAGCATTCGGGCCGGGCGGCGGCCGACGCGCTATTCTCAAGGCCAAGCTGAGCGGCGCTTACGGATAACCGAACGTAAACGCGGGTCATCGATAACGGGTGTTTACGTCTGGCATGGGGGTTGCAGACCTCCGCCGCCGAAGCCGCAGACACCTGCGGGCGAGGATTTTAGAGGCTAAGTGCTGTCATGACCGAGGGATTTGCGCCGAACGGCGCCTGGCGAGCCGACGTGATCGCTGACTTTGCGCGATCCGAGCTGTTCGACCGCACCTTCCAGGAAGGCATGGACCTGGTCGAGGAGACCGCCGGCTACCTGGACGGCTCGGGGCGTCAGGAATCGAAGCTGCTCTCGCGCAGCGCCGCCCTGGCCTATGCCGGCGAAAGCATGCGACTCACCACCCGGCTGATGCAGGTCGCCTCCTGGCTGCTCGTGCAGCGCGCGGTGCGTGAAGGCGACATGCCGCCGGAGGGCGCCCGCGAGGACCGTTACCGCCTCGGCGCCGAGGACATCTGCCGCGGCGCCACCACCGAGGACCTTCCGGCCGGCCTGCTGGTGCTGCTCGACCGCTCCGAGCGGCTCTACGAGCGCGTCCGCCACCTGGACCGCCGCATGTACATCGAAGAGAGCGAGCCGGAGGACGCCAACCCGGTGCTGTCCCAGTTCGGCCGCCTGCAGGCCGCCTTCGGGGCCTGAGTCCAACTCCGCTCATCCCGGCGAAAGCCGGGACCCAAGCAGCGCTTCAGCCCGGCTGGAGCGCTGTTTGCGTGTTTGCGATCCCGCTTGGGCCCCGGCTTTCGCCGGGGTGAGCGGCGGCGAGCGAAATCGCGGGTGAGCGCACACAGCAAAAAACGCCGCGCGGGAGCGCGGCGTTTTCGTATCTGCTCGCGGAGTGCGGCGGGCGCGCGCCAGGCGCGCCGCAGGCCTTACTTGCGGGTGAAGGCGCCGAACTTGGCGTTGAAGCGCGACACGCGGCCGGCGCGGTCCAGCAGCGTCTGGTTGCCGCCCGTCCACGCCGGGTGCGTCTTCGGGTCGATGTCCAGGTTCAGGGTCGCGCCCTCTTTGCCGTAGGTCGAGCGGGTCTGATAGCTCGAACCGTCGGTCATCACGACCGTGATGAAATGGTAGTCCGGGTGGGTGTCTTGTTTCATCGCGAGGGCAACCGACGTAAAGGAGCGGCAGAAAGTTCACGGTCCGCCGCAAGGGCGGGCGCGAAGGAAGCCGCGCGTATACAGGAAAAGGCGCGGTAAGAGCAAGGGCGCTAGTTTCCATGAGTGATTTGGCCGCCGAGGCCCCTGTCGAAGGACGGCCCAGCGCCGGCGCCGCCATGGCGCAGGATCTGAGCGAAGCCGCCCAGCGTCGGACCCGCAGCCGCAACGTCGGGGCCCTGCGCGCCCTGGCCCCGTACCTGGCCCGTCACAAGGGCGACACCGCCTGGGCCGGCCTGTTCCTGATCACCGCCGCCGCCTCGACCCTGGGACTGTCCGGCGCTGTGCGCCTGCTGGTCGACCACCTGACTGCGCCGGGCGCGACCGACGCCAGCGTCGCCCCTCGCTTCTGGCTGATCGGCGGCGTGGCCCTGGCGCTCGCCGCCTCCAGCGCCCTGCGCTACTTCTTCGTCACCAAGCTGGGCGAGCGGATCACCGCCGACCTGCGCAAGGGCGCCTACGCCCACATCCTCACCCTCGACCAGCCGTTCTTCGCCAAGACCCGCACCGGCGAGGTGCTCTCGCGTCTGACCACCGACATCCAGATCGTCGAGAGCCTGCTCTCGACCTCGATCTCCGTGGCGCTGCGCAATCTGCTGACCCTGATCGGGGCGCTGGTGCTGCTGGTCATCGTCAGCCCCAAGCTGACCGGCCTGGTCGTCGCCCTGTTCCCGTTCGTGCTCGCGCCGCTGTTTCTCTACGGAAAGCGGGTGCGCAAGCTGACCACCTCGACCCAGGACCAGTTCGCGTCGGCCGTCGGCCATGCCGGCGAGACCCTCGACGCGCTGGAGACCGTTCAGGCGTTCGGGCGCGAAGGCGCGGGCGCCGCCACCTTCGGCGAGGCGGTCGAGGCCTCGTTCCGCACCTCGCTGCGCCGGATGACCGCGCGGGCGATCATGACCGCCCTGGTCATCGGCCTGGTGTTCGGCGGCGTCGTCTTCATCTTCTGGCTCGGCGTGCACGCCGGCCTGCGCGGCGAGATGACCTGGGGCGCGCTGTTCCAGTTCGCCTTCCTGGCGGTGATGGCCGCCGGCTCGGTCGGGGCGCTCGGCGAGACCTGGGGCGACGTGCAGAAGGCGGCCGGCGCCATGGAGCGGGTCTCCGAGCTGTTCGCCGCGACCCCGACCATCGCCGCCCCGGCCCAGCCCAAGGCGCTGCCGCAGCCGTCCCGCGGCGAGATCGCCTTCGAGGACGTGCGCTTCGCCTATCCGGCCCGGCCGGACGCCCTGGCCCTCGACGGCTTCTCGCTGCACGTCGCGCCGGGCGAGACCGTCGCCCTGGTCGGCCCCTCGGGCTCGGGCAAGAGCACGGTCTTCCGGCTGCTGCTGCGCTTTTATGATCCGCTCAGCGGGACGATCCGGCTCGACGGCGTCGACCTGCGCGACGCCGATCCGGGCGAGGTCCGCGCCCGCATGGCGCTGGTCTCGCAGGACTCGCCGCTGTTCTCCGGCTCACCGGCCGACAACATCCGCTTCGGACGGCTGGACGCCGGTCCCGAGGACATCCGCGCCGTCGCCCGCGCCGCCCAGGCCGAGGGCTTCCTCGACGCCCTGCCGCAGGGCTTCGACACCCCGCTCGGCGACCGCGCCCGCAGCCTCTCCGGGGGGCAGCGCCAGCGCCTGGCCATCGCCCGCGCCCTGATCCGCGAAACCCCGATCCTGCTGCTCGACGAGGCTACCAGCGCGCTGGACGCCGAGAACGAGCGCCTGGTCCAGCGCGCGCTGGAGGACGCCATGGTCGGTCACACCACCCTGGTCATCGCCCACCGCCTGGCCACCGTGCTCAAGGCCGACCGCATCGTGGTCATGGACGGCGGCAAGGTCGTGGAGCAAGGGACCCACGCCGAACTGATCGCCGGCGGCGGCCTCTATGCACGGCTGGCGGCCCTGCAGTTCGGGGACGTGGCGGCCTGATCCATTTCCTCCCCCGCTGGGGGAGGTGGATCGATGCGCAGCATCGAGACGGAGGGGGACTGCTGACTCGGTCGGCCCCCTCAGTCAGCCATGCGGCTGACAGCTCCCCCAGAGGGGGAGCAACTAAACAAGAAGGCTATCCCCGCGCCGCCACCGCCAGCCCGGGGAAGTCGCTGAACACGCCTGTCACGCCCGCCGCATAGAGCGCCTTCAGCACCGCGCCGGCGTCGCCGTGGGCGGCCGGGTCATCGCCATTGCGCAATGCCGTCGGCAGGAAGCGGTTCTCGGCCCGCACGGTCCAGGGATGCACCTCAAGCTCCAGCGCCCGGGCCTGGGCGACCAGCGGCGTCGGCGCGCCCAGCCGGCCGCCGGCCGTGGGGATCGCCAGCGACCAGTCGGGACCCACGCCCTGGGCGTAGCTCGCGATCTGCTTGAGGCCCTCGGCGCTGACCATGCCGGGCGTCTCGGCCCCGACCAGCTGCACGCGGCGGGCCTTCGACAGGGTCTTGAAGGTCTTCAGCGGCTGGACCTCGAAGCACTGCACGAACACCGGCGCGTCCTCGGCATCCAGGCCGGCCTCCTTCAGCGCCTGGGCCAGCCGCGCCTCGATCGGCAGCCCGACGGACGCGAAATAGGCCGGATGCTTCATCTCGGGATAGACGCCGATGACGCGGCCGGTTCGGGCGCTCTCGGCCTTGGCCAGCGCGACGACCTCCTGGAAGGTCGGGATCGCGTCCTGGCCGTCGAACCTGGCGCTGGCCGGGCGTAGCTGCGGCAGCCGCTCGCGGGCGCGCAGGGTCTTCAGCTCGGCGAGGGTGAAGTCCTCGGTGAACCAGCCTTCGATGCTCTGGCCGTCGATGACCTTGGCGGTCCTGCGGCTCGCGAACTCCGGCCGCGCGGCGACGTCGGTGGTGCCGGCGATCTCGTTCTCGTGGCGCACGACCAGGTGGCCGTCCTTGGTCAGCACCAGGTCCGGCTCGATGAAGTCGGCGCCTTCCTCGACCGCCAGCCGATAGGCCATCGACGTGTGCTCGGGCCGCTCGCCGCTGGCGCCGCGGTGAGCGATGACGATCGGCTTAGCGGGGGGCGTGGCCATGGCGGGGCTCGCCGCCAGGGCGGCGCTCGAGAGGGCGAAGGCGCGTCGGGTCAGGTCCATGGGGCGACACTAGCCGCCCATGGTGACGCCTGCATCAAGGCTCGAGCCTAGGCCGCGGCCTTGAGCTTTTCGATCACCAGCGGGTGCAGTTCGAGATTGGCCGCGCAGATCGAGCCCGAGCCCATGATGTCGTCGCCGCCGTCGGCGTTGGTCACCTTGCCGCCGGCCTCGGTGATCATCAGCACGCCCGCGGCCATGTCCCAGGGCTTCAGGTCGCGTTCCCAGAACCCGTCCAGGCGTCCGGCCGCGACATAGGCCAGGTCCAGCGAGGCAGCGCCGAAGCGGCGCACGCCGGCGACGCGCTGGCTGATCTGGTGCAGTTCCTTCAGGAACCGCGCATGCTGGCCGTGGCCGAGGAACGGGATGCCGGTGCCCAGCACCGACTCGTCCAGGTGCTTGCGGCCGGCGACGCGCAGGCGCCTGTCGTTGACGTAGCAGCCCTTGCCCTTCTCGGCCCAGAACAGCTCGTTGGTGACCGGGTTGTAGGTCACCGCCGCGACCACCACGCCCTCGCGCTCCAGCGCGATGTTGATCGCGAAGTGCGGGATCGCGTGCAGGAAGTTGGTGGTGCCGTCCAGCGGGTCGACGATCCAGGTGTGGGTCTTGTCGGTGCCTTCGATCAGACCGCGCTCCTCGCCCATGAAGCTGTAGCCGGGGCGGGCCTTTTCCAGGGCTTCGAAGATGGTCTGTTCGGCCTTGATGTCGGCGGCCGAGACGAAGTCGGCCGGCGCCTTGCGCGACACCTGCAGCTCGCCGAGCTCGCCGAAGTCGCGGTTGAGGCCGCGGGCAGCCTTGCGGGCGGCGTCGCTCATCACCTTCAGAAGGGCGGTTTGAGTGCTCACGGTGTCAATGATCTCGGGCGAAAGAAGCCGCGGAAACTAGTGTCCGGGCTCGCCCAAGGCAAGGCGTCTGGCCTATCGTGGTCACATGACGCACCAGACGACGCGCACGGGCCGCTGCTTCTGCGGCGATCTCTCGGTCACGATCGCCGGCGATCCGCTGCTGGTTTCGAGCTGCGCCTGCACCCGTTGCCAGCGCCGGACCGGCGGGTTCTTCGGCGTCACCGTCTATGTAAAGCCAGATCAGATCGTGGCGCGGACGGGTGCGACCGACACCTTCCAGGCGCCGGGGGCGACGACCACCTTCCATCGCTGCGCCCGCTGCGGGACCAGCCTCTGGTGGGTTCCCGACGACGAGGACGACATCGTCGGCCTAGCCGGCGGCTGCTTTGCGGGCCAGGACCTGCCGGCCCCTCAGCGCATGGTCTTCACGGCCACGCGCCATCCGTTCGTCCACACGCCGCCCGGCCTGCCCGAATACGAGGACGGCCCGCCCGAATAGTCAGCCGCGCGCCGCGAGCCCGCGCGCGATCGCCGCTTCCAGCGCCTGCACCGCGGCGGCGGGTCCCTGCGGATGGGCCCAGACGCCGGCCGAGACGGCCAGGAAGTCCGCGCCCGCCTTGGCCAGGCCTTCGGCGTTGTCGGCGGTGATCCCGCCGATCGCCACGCACGGAACCTCCATGGTCTCCTGCCAGATGGTCAGGATTTCCGGCTCGGCCCGGGTCGGGGCGTCCTTGGTGGTGGTCGGGAAGAAGGCCCCGAACGCCACGTAGTCGGCGCCGGCCTCGGCCGCCTCCATCGCCAGGTGGCGGCTGTCGTGGCAGGTCACCCCGATCATCGCCTCGCGACCCATGATCTTGCGGGCCTCGGCATAGGGCGTGTCCGACTGGCCGACATGCACGCCGTCGCAGCCGAGCCGCGCGGCCAAGTCGGGCCGGTCGTTGAGGATCACCGCCACGCCGCGCGCCTGGGCGATCGGCATGATCACGTCGACCGCCGCGGCGATGACCGTGTCGTCCACGTCCTTGAGCCGGATCTGCAGCGCCGCCACGTCGCCGGCGTCCAGGGTATGCGCCAACGTCCGCCCGAACGCGGCCAGGTCGTCGAGCTTGGGCGGGGTGATCAGGTAGAGGCGGCATTCGGCGGTCATGGCCGCCTTCTAGCCGCGCCCGCGTCCAGCGACAAACGGCCGCGCGTCGCACCCCTGGCGGAGTCGGCCTAAGAGTTGCAAATGAGTTGCAACGACGTTCGCATTTGGTACAAAGCCTCGTCGTCGGGAGTTAGACCGCCTTGTACGTCTGCAATTGTAACGGCATCCGCGAGCGCGAAGTCCGCGCCGCCATCGAAGCAGGGGCCACGCGCCCGGCCGAGGTCTTCCGCGCCTGCGATTCCCAAGCTCAATGCGCCCGCTGCGTCTGCGACATGCGCAAGATGATCGGCGAGCACGGCGAGGCGCTGCGCTACGCCGCCGAATAGGTTTCGCCGCCGCCTGCGTTGGCGTGCGAACGAAACGCGGAATCACTTGCAAACATAGGCTTTGACTAAATTCGCCCCCGGGAAGAGTTTGCCCCTCGAAGTGGATTCGAGGAGGTGCTCATGAAGGGCGACAAAGCGATCATCCGGCGGCTGAACGCGGTGCTCACCAATGAGCTGACCGCGGTTAACCAGTATTTCCTGCATGCGCGCATGTACCAGGACTGGGGCTACGCCCGTCTGGGCAAGATCACCTACGATGAATCCATCGGCGAGATGAAGCACGCCGACAAGCTCATCAAGCGTATCCTGTTCCTCGAAGGCCTGCCGAACCTGCAGGACCTGCACAAGCTGAAGATCGGCGAGACCGTGCCCGAATGCCTGGCCTCGGATCTGGCGGTCGAAGTCGCCGGCCGCGTCGATCAGATCGAAGGCATCCGCGAGTGCGAGGCCACCGGCGACTACGCGACCCGCGAGATCCTGCGCGAGATCCTCAGCGACACCGAGGAGCACATCGACTTCCTCGAAACCCAGCTCAACCTCGTCCGCACCCTGGGCGAGCCGAACTACCTGCAGAGCGCGCTCGGCGAACTCGAAGGCGGCGAGGGCCACTAGGCCGCCCTTGGGATCGTCATGGCCGGGACAAGCCCGGCCATGACGAGCTGTAAGGTGTTTCCGCCGTCCAAAATCCCGCTAGGCTCCCCTCAACGATAAGGGGGAAGCAAATGGCCGAAGCGGTCGCGGACGACGGCGTCGTCACGAAGAAGAAGAACCGCCTCGTGATCGGCGCGGCCTCGGCCGGCACGGTCTTCGAGTGGTACGACTTCTACCTCTACGGCTCGCTGGCCGGCTTCATCACCCAGCACTTCTTCTCGGGGGTCAACGAGACCACCGGCTACATCTTCGCCCTGCTGGCCTTCGCCGCGGGATTCGCGGTGCGTCCGTTCGGGGCCATCGTCTTCGGCCGCCTGGGCGACCTCTGGGGCCGCAAGAACACCTTCCTGGTGACCATGCTGCTGATGGGGCTGTCGACCTTCGCGGTCGGCCTGCTGCCCGGCTACGACCAGATCGGCCTCGCCGCCCCGGCGCTCTTGATCGTCATGCGGCTGATCCAGGGCTTGGCGCTCGGCGGCGAGTACGGCGGCGCGGCCACCTACGTCGCCGAGCACGCGCCGCCCGGCAAGCGCGGGCTCTACACCAGCTGGATCCAGACCACCGCCACGCTCGGCCTGTTCCTCAGCCTGATCGTCATCCTGGCGGTGCGCTCGCTGACCGGCGAGGAGGTGTTCAAGGCCTGGGCCTGGCGCATCCCGTTCCTGGTCTCGGCGATCCTGCTGGCGGTGTCGCTGTGGATCCGGCTCAAGCTCAACGAGAGCCCGGTCTTCCAGAAGATGGTCGACGAGGGCAAGACCTCGAAGAAGCCGCTGGCCGAGTCGTTCGGCCAGTGGTCGAACCTGAAGATCGTGCTGCTGGCCCTGGTCGGGCTCACCGCCGGCCAGGCGGTGGTCTGGTACACCGGCCAGTTCTACGCCCTGTTCTTCCTGGAAAAGACGCTGAAGGTCGACGGGCCGACGACCAACACCCTGGTCGCCTTCGCGCTGATCCTCGGCACGCCGTTCTTCGTGCTGTTCGGCTGGCTGTCGGACAAGATCGGCCGCAAGCCGATCATCCTGGCCGGCTGCCTGCTGGCGGCGCTGACCTATTTCCCGATCTTCAAGGCGCTGACCGAGGCGGCCAATCCGGCCCTGGCCCACGCCGCCGCCCGTGCGCCGGTGGTGCTGATCGCCAACCCGGCCACCTGCCACGTCCAGTTCGACCCGGTCGGCAAGCAGGTGTTCACCAGCGGCTGCGACGTCGCCCGCGCCGCGCTCGCCAACGCCGGGGTGTCCTATGACAGCGTCGAGGCCACCCCACGCTCCGAAACCACCTTCGTGATGATCGGCGAGCGGGGCCTCGAGGGGCTCGACGCCACCGGCATGGACATGGCGCAGTTCAAGGTCGCCCGCGACGCCTGGGTCAAGGAGCTCAACGCGGCCCTGCACGAGGCGGGCTACCCGTCCAAGGCCGATCCGGCGCAGATCAACCGGCCGATGGTCGTGGGGCTGCTGTTCCTGCTGATGCTGTACGTCACCATGGTCTACGGCCCGGTCGCCGCGGCCCTGGTCGAGATGTTCCCGGCCCGCATCCGCTACACCTCGATGAGCCTGCCCTACCACATCGGCAACGGCTGGTTCGGCGGCTTCCTGCCGACCACCGCCTTCGCCATGGTGGCGGCCACCGGCAACATCTATTTCGGGCTCTGGTATCCGATCGTCATCGCCGCGGCGACGGCGGTCATCGGCTTCTTCTTCGTGCGCGAGATGCGCGGGGCGAACGTCGACGACTAGGCCGCCTAGTCGCGTCGCCCGCCGCGCGGCTTGTTGACGTCGTAGGGCTCGTCATAGCCGTGGCGGGCCGAATAGAACGCCAGCCACATCAGCCCGCCGGTCAGCCCGCCGACGGCGATGAGGCCGGCGATCACGAAGATCAGCACCTGGCCCAGGCCCTCCCAGCCATAGCCGAGGCGCGAACTGGCGTAGAGCGCCCAGCCGCCGATCGCGGCGAGCGTCGCCAGGGCGGCCATCAGGGCGATCAGGGTCCAAATCCGGCGCATGCTCCTGCAATCGGCGGCGGGCGTGCAAGGTTCCCGGACATGCAAAAGCCGCCGCCTCGGGCGAGGCGGCGGCTCTGCGGGTCGTCTATGCCGGTCGGCCTATTCGGCCGCCTGGCGGCTGACGCCGATCTTCGGGGCCAGTTCGCCCGAGGCGTAGCGCTTGGCCATGTCCGACAGCGGGATCGGCTTGATCGAGCTGGCGTGGCCGGCGGTGCCGAACTCTTCGAAGCGCTGGACGCAGACCTTGCGCATGGCTTCCTTGGCCGGCTTCAGATAGCTGCGCGGGTCGAACTCGCCCGGCTTCTCGGCGAACAGCTTGCGGATCGCGCCGGTGATCGCCATCCGGTTGTCGGTGTCGATGTTGATCTTGCGCACGCCGTGCTTGATGCCGCGCTGGATCTCTTCGACCGGCACGCCCCAGGTCTGGGGCATCTCGCCGCCGTACTGGTTGATGATGTCCTGCAGGTCCTGCGGCACCGACGACGAGCCGTGCATCACCAGGTGGGTGTTGGGCAGGCGGCGGTGGATCTCTTCGATCACGTTCATCGCCAGGACGTCGCCGTCCGGCTTGCGGGTGAACTTGTAGGCGCCGTGGCTGGTGCCCATGGCGATGGCCAGGGCGTCGACCTGCGTGGCCTTCACGAACTCGACCGCCTGGTCGGGATCGGTCAGCAGCTGGTCATGGCCCAGCTTGCCCTCGAAGCCGTGGCCGTCTTCCTTCTCGCCCATGCCGGTTTCCAGCGAACCCAGCACGCCCAGCTCGCCCTCGACCGAGGCGCCGACCCAGTGGGCCATGTCGACCACGTTCTTGGTGACGGTGACGTTGTAGTCGTAGTCGGCCGGGGTCTTGCCGTCGGCCTTCAGCGAACCGTCCATCATCACCGAGGTGAAGCCGTACTGGATCGCCGTGGCGCAGGTGGCTTCGTTGTTGCCGTGGTCCTGGTGCATGCAGATCGGGATGTGCGGATACATTTCCGCCATCGCGTCGATCAGGTGCTTCAGCACGATGTCGTTGGCGTAGGAGCGGGCCCCGCGCGAGGCCTGCATGATCACCGGCGAGTCGGTGGCCTCGGCGGCCTCCATGATCGCGAGCGCCTGTTCCATGTTGTTGATATTGAACGCCGGGACCCCGTAGCCGTGCTCGGCCGCGTGATCCAGAAGCTGTCTCAAAGTAACCCGGGCCATGCCCTGCCCTCCGTAGTTCTAAAGTTTAATTGGTCAGGGCCGCCACTCCGGGCAGCTCCTTGCCTTCCATCCATTCAAGAAACGCGCCGCCCGCCGTCGAGACGAACGTGAAATCGTCGGCGCGGCCCGCCGCGTTGAGAGCCGCGACTGTATCACCGCCGCCGGCCACGGCCACCAGCTTGCCGCTCTTGGCCAGATCCGCCGCATGCTTGGCCGCCGCCATGGTGGCGACGTCGAAGGGCGGCACCTCGAACACGCCCAGCGGGCCGTTCCAGATCAGGGTCGCCGACGCGTCCATGGCCGCGATCAGCTTGGCCAGGGTCTTGGGGCCGGCGTCCAGGATGCGGTCGCCCGCCTGGATGTCCGACAGCTCGCGCACATGGGACGGGACGCCCGGCTTAACTTCCTGCGCGGTCACCACGTCGATCGGCAGCAGCAGCTCGCAGCCGGCCTTCTGCGCGTTCGCCATGATCTCGCGGGCGGTGTCGGCCAGGTCGTGCTCGCAGAGCGAGGCGCCGACGTCGATCCCTTGTGCGGCCAGGAAAGTGTTGGCCATGCCGCCGCCGATCGACAGGCGGTCCAGCTTGGTCACCAGGTTGTTCAGCAGGTCGAGCTTGGTCGAGACCTTCGAGCCGCCGACGATGCCCAGCACCGGGCGCTTGGGCGCGCCGAGCGCGGCCTCCAGGGCGTCCAGCTCGCGGCGCATCTGCTCGCCGGCATAGGCCGGCAGCAGGCGCGCCAGGCCTTCGGTCGAGGCGTGGGCGCGGTGCGCGGCCGAGAAGGCGTCATTGACATAGAGGTCGCCGTTGGCGGCCAGCGCCTTGGCGAACTCCGGATCGTTCTTTTCCTCGCCGGCGTGGAAGCGGACGTTCTCCAGCAGCAGCACGTCGCCGTTCTTCAGTCCGTCGACCGCGGCCTTGGCGGCCTCGCCGATGCAGTCGGCCGCGAACGCCACCGGGGCGTCCAGCAGGTCGGCCAGCGGCTGGGCCAGCGGCTTCAGGCTCATTTCGGGAACGACCTTGCCCTTGGGCCGGTCAAAATGGGCCAGCAGGATGACCTTGGCGCCGCCGGCGCGCAGCTTGGCGATGGTCGGCAGGATGGCCCGCAGGCGGGTGTCGTCGGTGACCTTGCCCTCGGCCATGGGGACGTTGATGTCCACGCGAACCAGGGCGCGTTTGCCGGCCAGGTCGGCGTCGTCGAGAGTCTTGAAGGCCATCAAAATATCTCCGCTCGCCCCGGCGGGCGCGCCTGGGGTGCGACAGGTTCGAAATGCGAAACGGGCGCCACCCGGTGGATGGCGCCCGTCGCTAGGGTCTTAGATCAGCTTCGCGAGCGCGATGGCGGTGTCGCTCATGCGGGTCGAGAAGCCCCACTCGTTGTCGTACCACGACAGCACGCGGCCGAGGGTGCCGTCGATCACCTGGGTCTGGGCCAGGGCGGCCGTCGACGAAGCGGCTTCATGGTTGAAGTCGATCGACACCAGCGGCTCATTGGTCACGGCCAGCACGCCCTTCAGCGGGCCGTTGGCCGCGGCGGTCAGCGCCTCGTTGATCTCTTCCTTGGTGATCTTGCGGCCGGCGACCCAGGTCAGGTCCACGACCGAGACGTTCGGGGTCGGCACGCGGATCGACGAACCGTCCAGCTTGCCTTGCAGTTCCGGGATCACCAGGCCCAGGGCCTTGGCGGCGCCGGTCGAGGTCGGGATCATGGACATCGCCGCGGCGCGGGCGCGGTAGAGGTCCTTGTGCATGGTGTCCAGCGTCGGCTGGTCGCCGGTGTAGGAGTGGATGGTGGTCATGTAGCCGCGCTCGATGCCGGCCAGCTCGTGCAGGACCTTGGCGACCGGCGCCAGGCAGTTGGTGGTGCACGAGGCGTTCGAGATGACCAGGTCGTCCTTGGTCAGGGTCTGGTGGTTGACGCCGTAGACGATGGTCTTGTCGGCGTTGTCGCACGGAGCCGAGACGATCACGCGCTTGGCGCCGGCTTCCAGGTGGGCCGAAGCCTTTTCCTTGGTGGTGAACAGGCCGGTGCACTCGAGCGCGATGTCGACGCCCAGATCCTTGTGCGGCAGGTCCTTCGGATCGCGGATCGCGGTGACCTTGATCGGGCCGAAGCCGACGTCGATGGTGTCGCCGTTGACGGTCACCGTGCCGGGGAAGCGGCCATGGACGCTGTCGTAGCGCAGCAGGTGGGCGTTGGTCTCGACCGGGCCCAGGTCGTTGATCGCGACGACCTCGATGTCCTTGCGGCCATGCTCGACGATCGAACGCAGGACCAGCCTGCCGATACGGCCGAACCCATTGATGGCGACGCGAACGGTCATCGAAAACTCCTGAGCCAATTGATTTGGGGCGGTTTCTTGAGGTCGGGGGGGCGGGAGTCAAGCCCGCGGCGGTCAAGTCTAGCTACATCGTGTTGCCGTTATCGTTGTCAAACGTCTGTCAGGGAACGCGAAGCCCGGTCGCACGCTATGGCGAAGCCGAACAATAGAGGGAACTTCGGAGTGGCGAATCTTCAGCATCTGGCCGCGGCGGCGGTGATGGCGGGCCTCGGACTGGCGGCCTGCAGCAAGCCGGCCGAACAGGCCCAGGCGCCGGCCAAGGCGGCCGCCCCGGCCGCGCCGGTGATCACCTATGCCTGCGACGACGGTCGCACCGTGCGGGCCAGCTATCCGGACACCGACACCGCGGTCGTCGAGATCGACGGCAGGAGCCGCACCCTGAAGATCGCCATTTCGGCCAGCGGCGCGCGCTATACCGGCGACGGCGTCCAATGGTGGACCAAAGGCATGACCCAGGCCCAGCTCAGCCCGCTGGCGGCCGGCGAGGACATCGCCAGCGCGCCGGGCGTGAACTGCAAGGCTCCCGAACCCGCGGCGGCTCCGGTCGCCCCGCCGCCGCCCGGCAGCCCCGGCGGCCTGCCCGACGACAGGACCCCGATCTCGGAAGGTCCGTTCACGCCCGACAGCGCCCAGGGCGCGGCCAATGTCGTGCAGACCTACTACGCCCTGATCGGCGAGAAGAAGTACGCCGACGCCTGGAAGCTCTGGAGCGACGGCGGCAAGGCCAGCGGCATGACCCAGCAGGCCTTCACGGCCAGCTTCGACAAGTACGCGAGCTACAACGCCCAGATCGGCGCCCCCGGCGACATCGAGGGCGGCGCCGGCTCGCTGTTCGTCAGCGTGCCGGTGGTGATCTACGGCCAGCTGAAGACCGGCGCGCCGGTCAACATGAAGGGCGATGTGAACCTGCGGCGGGTCAACAACGTCCCCGGCTCCAGCGGCGAGCAGCGCAAGTGGCATATCGCCGAGACGGCCCTGAAGCCGTCGCCGGGCGGCTAGAACGTGACAGCGTCCGGGTCAGGCGGCCCCGCCTGACCCGGAACGCGGCTAGGGCTTGGCGGCCGGCTTGGCCGCCAGCGCCGTCTCCAGCCCGGGCGCGAACTGCGCCCCGTTCGGCACGGTCATCGAGCTCTTGTCGAGCGCGGCGCCGAACGGCTCGACCCGTCCGCCCAGGCAGCGTTCGAGGAAGTGCTCGGACACCGCATAGAAGGCGATGCTGTTCTCGGGCCGGGCGAAGCCGTGGCCTTCGTCCGGGAACAGCACATAGGTGACCGGGATGTTCTTGGCCTCCAGGGCTTTGACGATCTGGTCGCTCTCGGCCTGGTTCACCCGCGGGTCGTTGGCCCCCTGGCCGATCAGCAGCGGCTTCCTGATCTGGTCGGCCTTGCTCAGCGGCGAGCGTTCCTTCAGCAGGGCCGCGCCCTCGGGCGTGCCGGGATCGCCCATCCGCAGGTACATCTGCCGGCGGCCGGCCTCCCAGTAGGCCGGGACCGAGGCCAGCAGAGTGTTGAGGTTCGACGGGCCGACGATATCGACGCCGCAGGCGAAGACGTCCGGCGTGAACGCCAGGCCCGCCAGCGTGGCGTAGCCGCCGTACGAGCCGCCCATGATCGCCACCTTGTCCTTGGTGGTGACGCCGCCCTTCACCGCCCAGTCGACCGCGTCGAGCAGGTCGTCGTGCATCTTGGCGCCCCATTCGAGGTTGCCGGCGTTGACGAACTTTTTCCCGAAGCCGGTCGAGGCGCGATAATTGACCGACAGCACCGCATAGCCGCGATTGGCCAGCCACTGGTGCAGGCCGTTGTAGCCATAGACGTCGCGCGCCCACGGCCCGCCGTGCACCAGCAGCACCATCGGCACGGGGGCGTCCGGCTTGCCGTCGCCGTCGCTGTCCGAGCCCGCCGGCAGCGTCAGGTAGGACGGCTGCACCAGGCCGTCGCGCGCCTTGATCTCGACCGGATGCATGGCCGCCAGGGTCGCCCCTTCCAGCTCCGGACGGGTCACGTAGAGCTTGGTCAGCGACTTGGCCTTGCGGTCGTAGAGATAGAGCGCCGCCGGCGCGGTCACCGGATCGACGGCGACGGTCCACAGCTGGTCGTCGTCCGTGCGCGAGGTGACGGTCAGCTCGCCCTTCAGGTTGGCCTTCAGGAAGCTGAAGTCGGCGCTCAGCGCCGGGTCGAGCGCGGTCCACTCGTTGGTCAGGTAGTTGACCGAATAGGCGTCGACCTTGCCGGTCAGCGGGCTGGCCATCAGGCCTTCGACGTCGGCCTTGGGGCTCTGGGCGATGACCGTGCGCGCGCCGCTCTTCAGGTCGCGGGCGACGATGGCCGAGGTGTCGCGCTCGCGGCTCTCGCGCCAGTAGGCGACCGTTCCGTCGTTGCTGAAGCCGATCGGGCCGGTGCTCTCGGAATCCTCGAAGCCGATGCTCTCGGTGGGCGTGGCGGAGGGCTTGCCGTCCTCGAAGGCGTAGATGTCGGTGCCGCCGTCGGGCCGCGGCTTGGAGCCGCCGCGGATCTTCAGCTGCTCGTCGATCTCGAAGCCGCCGAAGCCGTCGTTCTGATAGACCAGGGTCAGCTTTCCGCTGGCGAGGTCGAGGCTGTAGACGTCGTGCCAGCGCGGGTCGCGGTTGTTCAGGCCGATCAGAATGCGGTCCTTGATCTGGCGGCTGACGTTCAAGACCTCGACGCGGGTCTTCTCGAACGGGGTCAGGGTGCGCTGCGCGCCGCTGGCGACGTCGACGCCGTAGAGCAGGAAGTTCTCGTCCCCGCCCTTGTCGTTGATGAACAGGATCTGCCGGGAGTCCGGCGCCCAGTAGTAGGCGCGGATCGGGCGCTGGGTTTCGGCGGTCAGCGGCCGGGCATTCGCCGGATCGGCGACCGGGGCGACCCAGATGTTCAGCACGCCGTCGCGCGGGGCGATGAAGGCCAGCCACTTGCCGTCGGGGCTGATGCGCCCGGCGGTGCGGACCGGATTGCCGAAGAACTTGGTCCGTTCGATCAGCGGCGCGGCGGCGGCGTTGACCGCGGTGGCCTGGACGCCCAGGCCAAGAGCGAGGGTCGCGGCGGCGGCGACCGTGAGCTTGCGCATATGTTTCCCTCCCGATTGTGGCAGGAGGCTAGCTGCAGAATGCAGCGTCGCAAACGTCAGGGCGTCGGTTTCACCGGCTTGACCAGCGCCGCCGCCGTGCGGGCGCGCTCGCGCGCCTGGTCGACGTCGGCGCCGCGGGCCAGGGCCACGCCCATGCGGCGGCGCTCGAAGCTCTCGGGCTTGCCGAACAGGCGCAGGTCCGCGCCGGGCGTGCGCAGGGCCTCGGCGACGCCGTCGAATGCGATGCCCTGGGCTTCCATGCCGCCATAGATCACCGCGCTGGCGCCCGGCTCGCGCTGGGCGACGTCGGTCGGCAGGCCGAGGATGGCGCGGGCGTGCAGGGCGAATTCGCTCAGGTACTGGGTGGCCAGCGTGACCAGGCCGGTGTCGTGCGGCCGCGGACTGACCTCCGAGAACCAGACCTCGTCGCCGCGCACGAACAGCTCGACCCCGAAGATGCCCAGGCCGCCCAGCTCGCCGGTGACCCTGGCGGCGATGTCCTGGGCGCTCTGCAGCGCGGCCGGGCTCATCGCCTGCGGCTGCCAGCTCTCGACATAGTCGCCCTTGACCTGGCGGTGGCCGATCGGGGCGCAGAAGCTGGTCTCGATCGCCCCGTCGGCGCCGACCGAGCGGACCGTCAGCAGGGTGATCTCGAAGTCGAACTCGATCTTGCCCTCGACGATCACGCGGGGCTGCTCGACCCGGCCGCCTTCCAGGGCGTAGCGCCAGGCGGCGGCGATGCCCTCGGGGCCCTCGACATAGGACTGGCCCTTGCCGGACGACGACATCACCGGTTTCACGAAGCAGGGGAACCCGGCGACCTTCGCCGCCCCGTCCGCCAGCTCGGCCTCGGACGAGGCGAAGGCGTAGGGCGAGGTGGCCAGGCCGAGCGTCTCGGCCGCCAGCCGGCGGATGCCCTCGCGGTTCATGGTCAGCTGGGCGGCGCGGGCGGTCGGGATGACGGTGGCCACGCCCTCGGCCTCGAGCTTGACCAACTCGTCGGTGGCGATGGCCTCGATCTCGGGGACGATCAGGTGCGGGCACTCGGCCAGCACCAGGGCGCGCAGGGCGACCGGATCGGTCATGGCGATGACGTGGCTGCGGTGCGCGACCTGATGGGCCGGGGCGCCGGCGTAGCGGTCGACGGCGATGACCTCGCAGCCGAGCCGCTGCAGCTCGATGGCGACCTCCTTGCCGAGCTCGCCCGAGCCCAGCAGCATGACCCTGACGGCCGACGGCGAGA
This sequence comes from Phenylobacterium sp. LjRoot97, assembly GCF_964254345.1. Taxonomy (NCBI): domain Bacteria; kingdom Pseudomonadati; phylum Pseudomonadota; class Alphaproteobacteria; order Caulobacterales; family Caulobacteraceae; genus Phenylobacterium; species Phenylobacterium sp. LjRoot97. The sequence continues at coordinate 4,007,559 of NZ_CAXUTH020000001.1, read as the reverse complement.
GCGGGGTTCCGAGACGCATGCGGGCCATCCTGGCAGGTATGTGGAGGTCAGCCGCGAAAACCTGCCGATAGGCTTCCGCGGCTGACGATAGACGATCCTAGCCCGGCTTAGCCGAGCTTGGCCTTCGCGGCGGCGGCGACGGCCTCGGCGGTGATGCCGAATTCCTTGTACAGCCGGTCGGCGGGGGCGCTGGCGCCCCAGCCGTGCATGCCGACGAAGGCGCCGTTTTCACCGATGAAGCGCTCCCAGCCGAAGCTGGCCGCGGCTTCGACGGCGACGCGTACCGGCGCCTTGCCGATGGTCGCCTGCCGATAGGCTTCCGGTTGGGCGTCGAACAGCTCCCAGCAGGGCGTCGAGACGACGCGGGTGGCGACGCCGTCGGCTTCCAGCAGGTCGCGGGCCGCGACGGCGATCGAGACCTCGGTGCCCGAGGCGAAGATCGTCACCTGGGCTTCGCCGCTGGCGGCCTTCAGCTCATAGGCGCCCTTGGCCGAGAGGTTTTCCGGGGCGCTGTCGCGCACGGCCGGGACCTTCTGGCGCGACAGGGCCATGAACGCCGGGGTCTTCTGCGACTGCAGCGCGATCTTCCAGCACTCGGCGGTCTCGACGGCGTCGGCCGGGCGGAAGACGTTGAGGTTGGGCATGGCGCGCATGCTGGCCAGGTGCTCGACCGGCTGGTGGGTCGGGCCGTCCTCGCCGACGCCGATGGAGTCGTGGGTCATCACGTGGACCACCCGCACGCCCATCAGCGCGCCCAGGCGGATCGCCGGGCGGCTGTAGTCCGAGAACACCATGAACGCCCCGCCGTAGGGGATGACGCCGCCGTGCAGGGCCATGCCGTTCATCGCCGCGGCCATGCCGAACTCGCGCACGCCGTAGTTCACGTAGCGGCCCGAATAGTCCGGGGTGTCGAAGATCTGGGTGTTCTTGACGAAGGTGTTGTTCGAGCCGGTCAGGTCGGCCGAGCCGCCGACCATTTCCGGGATCGCCGGGAACAGCGCGTCGAGCGCCGAGCCCGAATGCTGGCGGGTGGCGGCGGCCGGCTTGGCGGCGGCGGCCTCGGCGATGTGGGCGTCCAGGCGCTCGAAGGCGTCAGCCGGCAGCTCGCCCTTGATGGCGCGGGTGAAGACGCCGGCGTGCGGCGAGGCGGCCAGGCGCGCCTGCCAGGCCTTGCGGTCCTTGGCGCCGCGGCGGCCGGCCGAACGCCAGGGCTTCACGACCTCGTCCGGCACCGCGAACGGCTCGGCCGACCAGCCCATCTTGGCGCGGGTGGCGGCGATCTCGGTGGCGCCCAGGGCCGCGCCGTGGGTCTTGTGGTGACCTTCCATGGTCGCCGCGCCCTTGCCGATCTTGGTCTTGCACGCGATCAGCGACGGGCGGTCCTGCTTGGTGGCCCAGGCGAGCGCGCGGCGGATCTGGCCGACGTCATGGCCGTCGATCGCCTTCACCGCCCAGCCGGCGGCCTTGAAGCGGGCGACCTGATCGCCGCTCTCGGCCAGCGACACCGCGCCGTCGATGGTCACGTCGTTGTCGTCCCACAGCACGGTCAGCTTGTTCAGCTTCAGGCGGCCGGCCAGGCTGATCGCCTCGTGGCTGACGCCTTCCATCAGGCAGCCGTCGCCGCAGATCACCCAGGTGCGGTGGTCGACCAGGTCGGCGCCGAAGCGCGCGGCCAGGTGACGCTCGGCCATCGCCATGCCGACGCTCGTGGCCAGGCCCTGGCCCAGCGGGCCGGTGGTGGTCTCGACGCCCGGCGTGTGGCCGTACTCGGGGTGGCCGGCGGTGTTGGAGCCCCACTGGCGGAAGTTCTTGATCTGCTCCAGCGTCATCGCCTTGAAGCCGGTCAGGTGCAGCAGCGAGTAGAGCAGCATCGAGCCGTGGCCGGCCGACAGCACGAAGCGGTCGCGGTCGGCCCAGTCCGGGGCGCTGGCGTCGAACTTCAGGAACTTGGTCCACAGCACCGTGGCGACGTCGGCCATGCCCATCGGCATGCCGGGGTGTCCCGAGGCCGCCTGCTCGACGGCGTCCATCGAGAGCACGCGAATGGCGTCGGCCATGGATTGCAGCGGTGCGGGCATTATCTGTTCCGGTGAGTCTGGCGGGGAAATGGTGCGGGAATTTGCGCGCGCCCCTCGCACGCGAGGCTTGCAGGGTCAAGGAAAGGTCACGCCACAGTCCGGCTTTCGGCGCAAGGCCGACGCAGTCTATAGATCAACGAACACACTTTCGGAGCGCGTGAATATGCGGGAGCCGGCGGGTGAAAGCCCTCTCGATCAGGCTGTGAAACGGCTGGATCGGGCGATCTCTCAACTTGAGCAACGCCTTGCCGGCTCGGCCGGACAGGGCGGGGGCGGGCTGTTCGACCAGGACGGCGTCCGGCTGGCGGCCGAGCTTGAAAAAGCCAAGGTGCGCGAGAAGGAGCTCGAGGAGGCCGGCGCGGAGGCCTCTGCGGCCCTGGGTCGCGCCATCGCCGAGATCAAGGCGGCGCTGTCCGGGGAGCCGGTCGCGCAAGAGACCGAGGAGGCGTAAAGGCCCATGGCTCAGGTCAACATCACGGTGAACGGTCGGCCCTATGCGGTCGGCTGCGAGGACGGCCAGGAACATCACCTGCTGGAGCTGGCCCGGCTGTTCGACCGCCAGGTGCGCCAGGTGTCCGAGGAGATGGGCCAGCTCGGCGAGACGCGGCTGTTCCTGATGGGCGCGCTGCTGCTGGCCGACGAACTCTCCGACCTGCGCGGCCGCCTCTCGGTGGTACAGGCCGAACTGGCCCGCTTCCAGTCCGATCAGGCCCGGGTCGAGACCCGCGCCGTCGGGGCGCTGGAAAACGCCGCCAAGCGCATCGAGAAGCTCGCGCAGGGCTGACTTACGCGGGGCGGGAGAACAAGCCCCCGCTTGTACCTCGGCCCCTGCGGCCCTACCTTGGTCTACGGCGGGTCATGCTGTGGCTCTCGTCGAAGGCAATCTATCCCAGAGACCTTAATTTCTTCGAAGGGATCTGTCCCTGTCCGGTCCCGTGGGGCCGGGTATATGGAGCCCACCTGGTTAACCAGGTCCGAGGGGATAAAACCGTCCTTCACGGCTCTCGCGGCGCCGCCACCCTTCGCGCTAAGCTCGCGCGGTGAACCTTCCGCCTGACAAAATGAAACTTCGCAGCGTGCTTCGCAAGCGCCGTCGGGCGCTCGACGCGGCGCGGCCGGACGCCGCCCAGGCCGCCGCGGCGGCCCTGCCGCTCGATGCGCTGCCGGCCTTCGAATGGTTCGCCAGCTATCACGCCGTCGGATCGGAGCTCGACCCCGCCCCCCTTGCTGCGCGCCTGGTCAAGGCCGGCGGCCGGCTGGCGCTGCCGGTGACGCTCGCCGCCGACGCGCCGCTGATCTTCCGCGCCTGGCGCCACGGCGACGAGCCGCAGATCGACGCCTTCGGGGTGCCGACGCCGCCGGCCAGCGCGCCGCAGGTCACGCCCGGCCTGGTGATCTGCCCGCTGCTGGCCTTCGACAAGGCGGGCGGCCGGCTGGGGCAGGGCGGCGGGCACTACGACCGCACGCTTGCAGCGCTGCGAGCGACCGGCCCGGTGTTCGTGCTCGGCCTGGCCTATGCCGGCCAGGAGGTCGAAGCGCTGGTCATGGAGCCGCACGACCAAAGGCTGGACGCCATTCTCACGGAAAACGGGTATACGGAGCTCCGAAAGGACTAATTCCGCATGCGCTTTGCTTTCTTCGGGGACGTCGTCGGCCGGGCCGGCCGCGAGGGCCTCGCCGATCACCTGCCGCACCTGCGCCGCGCGCTGGGCCTCGAGTTCGTGATCATCAACGCCGAGAACGCGGCCGCCGGCTTCGGGATCACCGAGAACACCGCGCGCGAGCTGTTCGACGCTGGCGCCGACTGCCTGACCCTGGGCAACCACTCCTGGGACCAGAAGGAGGCGCTGACCTACATCGTGCGCGAGCCGCGGCTCATCCGGCCGCTGAACTATCCGGTGCTGGCCGACGCCCCCGGGCGCGGCGCCAATCTGTTCGAGACCCGCGAGGGCAAGCGGATCGTGGTGATCAACCTGCTCGGGCGGGTGCACATGGATTCGCTGGACGATCCGTTCGCCGCCGTCGACCGCGAGCTCGACAAGGCTCCGCTGGGCATGGTCGCCGATGCGGTGGTGGTCGACATGCACGCCGAAGCCACGTCCGAGAAGATGGCCATGGGCCACTTCTGCGACGGCCGCGCCAGCCTGGTGGTGGGCACCCACACCCACGTCCCGACCGCCGACTGCCAGATCCTGCCGGGCGGCACCGCCTATCAGACCGACGCCGGGGCCTGCGCCGACTACGACAGCGTCATCGGCAACCAGAAGGAAGAGCCGCTGCGCCGGTTCACCACCCGCATCTCCGGCGGCCGCTACAAGCCGGCCGAGGGCCCGGCGACGGTGTGCGGCGTGTTCGTCGAGACCGACGACTCCACCGGCCTGGCGCGGCGGGTCGAGCCGATCCGCGTCGGCGGCCGGCTCCGCCAGTCGATTCCGCAGGTGGACCTGGCGAGCGCCTAGCGCGCCAGGCGCGGACGCAGCGCGTCCAGGGTCAGCTTGCCGTCCTTGTCGGCGTCGAGAATCTCGAAGCGCCGGCGCGCGGCCTTGGCCCATTCCTCGCTGCTGACCCGCTGGTTGAGGTCGGCGTCGGCGCCGCGCACCGGCTGGGCCTCGTTGATCAGCGAGAAGCGGGCCGCGCCGACGCGCGGCTCGCGCTTGTCGGTGCGGCGCACGATCGGGCGCTTGCCGGGCGGGCCGCCGGGGCCGAGGTCCATGCGGGTGATCTCCGGCGCGATCTTGGTCTCGTAGGCGCTGTTCTCAGGTCCGTCGACCTGGCCGTCGCCGTCGGCGTCCAGCACCTTGAAGAAGCGCATCGCGTCGTCGCGGAACTCGGTCAGGGTCAGCGCCCCGTCCTTGTCGGCGTCGGCGCCGGCGAACCAGTCGGCCAGGCCGTCCTCGCCGCGGAACGGCTCGCCCGCCGGGCTGAGGAACAGGCGCTGGTGCTGTTCGCCCGGCGGCGGCCCAGGCTGGGCGAGGGCCGGCGTGGCGGCGAGCAGCGCGGCGGCGGCGATGGCGATACGAAGCATGAGGAACCCTTGCGCGCCCTTCCCGGCGCCACGGCCTAGCTGGACCGGCCATGCGGCCAAAGCGGGGCGCGCTTGTGACGGGGCTGAAACTCAGCCGCCGGGGTGCGATTGCCAAGCGGCGCGCCCGGCCCCATCGTCGGCCACAGCAAAGCTACGGAGCTTCCCGATGACCCGCTTTATCGCCCGCGTGATCTTCGCCGCGCTGGGCCTCGCGCTCGCCGCCTATCTGCTGAAGGGCGTGGGCTATGACGGCCTTGTCGATCTGCTGCTGGCCGCGGTGCTGCTGGGGGTGCTGAACGCCATCGTGCGGCCGATCCTATTCGTCCTGACCCTGCCGCTGACCATCGTCACCCTGGGGCTGTTCCTGCTGGTGTTGAACGCGGCGATGATCGGGCTGGTGGCCTGGATGCTGCCCGGCTTCTGGGTGCACGGCTTCTGGTCGGGCGTCGCGGCGGCGATCATCACCGGCCTAGCCAGCTGGGCCGGCGGCGTGGTGATCGGCGACGCCAAGCGGTGATGGATTTTCCCTCCTCATGAAGGGGGAGGGAGGGCAAAGAAAAAGGGCGGAGCCTCGCGGCTCCGCCCTTCGTCTTTCGACAGGTGTCGTGGACTTAGAAGTCCATGCCGCCCATGCCGCCCATGTCCGGCATGCCGCCGGCCGGAGCGTTCTTCTTCGGAGCCTCGACGATCGCCGCTTCCGTGGTGATCAGCAGGCCCGACACCGAGGCGGCGTCCTGCAGAGCCGTGCGCACGACCTTGGCCGGGTCGATGACGCCGTCGGCGACCAGGTCGACGTACTGCTCGGTCTGAGCGTTGAAGCCGAAGGTCGGCGAGTTGTTCTCGAGGATCTTGCCCACGACGATCGAGCCTTCGACCCCGGCGTTTTCCGAGATCTGACGGATCGGAGCCTGCAGGGCGCGACGCACGATGGCGACGCCGGCGTCCTGGTCGGCGTTGTCGCCCTTCAGGCCGTCGAGGACCTTGGAGGCCTTCAGCAGAGCCACGCCGCCGCCGGGGACGATGCCTTCTTCCACCGCAGCGCGGGTGGCGTTCAGGGCGTCGTCGACGCGGTCCTTCTTTTCCTTCACTTCGACTTCAGTCGCACCGCCGACGCGGATGACCGCAACGCCGCCGGCCAGCTTGGCCAGACGCTCTTGCAGCTTTTCCTTGTCGTAGTCCGAGGTGGTCTCTTCGATCTGACGCTTGATCTGGCTGATGCGGCCTTCGATCGCGTCCTTGGCGCCGACGCCGTCCACGATGGTGGTGTCGTCCTTGGTGATCGAGACCTTCTTGGCGCGGCCGAGCATGTCGAGGGTGACGTTCTCGAGCTTGATGCCCAGGTCTTCGCTGATCAGCTCGCCGCCCGTCAGGATGGCGATGTCTTCCAGCATGGCCTTGCGGCGATCACCGAAGCCCGGAGCCTTGACGGCAGCGACCTTCAGGCCGCCGCGCAGCTTGTTGACCACCAGGGTGGCCAGCGCTTCGCCTTCGACGTCTTCAGCGATGATCAGCAGCGGACGGCCCGACTGCACGACGGCTTCCAGCACCGGCAGCAGCGGCTGCAGCGAGGAGACCTTCTTTTCGAACAGCAGGATCAGCGGCTCTTCGAGCTCGACTTCCATCTTGTCGGCGTTGGTGATGAAGTACGGCGACAGGTAGCCGCGGTCGAACTGCATCCCCTCGACGACGTCGAGTTCGGTTTCCAGGCTCTTGGCTTCTTCGACGGTGATGACGCCTTCGTTGCCGACCTTGGCCATGGCCTTGGCGATCATTTCACCGACTTCGAGGTCGCCGTTGGCCGAGATGGTGCCGACCTGAGCGATTTCCGAGTTGGTGGTGACCTTCTTGGAGGTCGACTTGATCTCTTCGATGACCTTGAGGACGGCCTTGTCGACGCCGCGCTTCAGGTCCATCGGGTTCATGCCGGCGGCGACCGACTTCAGGCCTTCGACGACGATGGCTTGGGCCAGCACGGTGGCGGTGGTGGTGCCGTCGCCGGCCTTGTCGTTGGTCTTCGAGGCGACTTCGCGGATCAGCTGGGCGCCGAGGTTCTCGAAGCGGTCAGCCAGTTCGATTTCCTTGGCGACCGAGACGCCGTCCTTGGTCGAGCGCGGGGCGCCGAAGGACTTTTCGATCACCACGTTGCGGCCCTTGGGGCCGAGGGTCACTTTCACCGCGTTGGCGAGGGTGTTGACGCCGCGCAGCATGCGGTCACGAGCGTCGGAGGAGAAATAGACGTCTTTGGCGGCCATTTTTCTCGTCTTTCAGAAAGAGTGGATGGGGGGAGGAAAGGCGAAAGGGGGTGGTTACTCGACCACGCCCAGGACGTCGCTTTCCTTCATGATCAGCAGGTCCTTGCCGTCGATCTTGACCTCGGTGCCCGACCACTTGCCGAACAGGATGCGGTCGCCGGCCTTCACGTCGAGCGGCTGAAGCTTGCCGTTGTCGTCACGGGCGCCAGGGCCGACGGCGACGACTTCGCCTTCCTGCGGCTTTTCCTTGGCGGTGTCGGGGATGATGATCCCGCCCTTGGTCTTTTCTTCTTCCTCGACGCGCTTCACGAGGACGCGGTCTCCCAGAGGACGAAACGCCATATGTATGTCTCCGTTCGGGACGGTTGAAATGCTTGCCGTCGGCACTTCGGAGGCGGCCGTTAGCAGCCGCAGCCCCTGAGTGCTAACGCAGGCCGGAGGTAGGCAAGGGGCAGGGGGGAGTCAAGCACGGCGCACGGCGGTTTTTGATTCCGCTTGGTTACCGCAGCAGGCCGCAGATAGGTTGGCGCCCGAGGGAACACCAGGAGAAGTACACCATCATGCGCCGTATTTTCGCGCTCGCCGGCCTCTGCGCCTTGGCCGCCGCCAGCACCGTCCAGGCCGAGACCTGGACCCCCTACGCCAAGACCGCCAACGGCCTCGAATGGTCCTATGACGCCGACTACTCGTACCGCGACGTCCAGAGCGGCCGCGTGGTCGTGATGCAGGCGGTCGGCAAGCCGGGCGCCGAGCCGCGCATGGGGCCGTCGGGACCGGGCAAGGCCGACGGGGTCGGCTTCGTCACCGCCGTCGACTGCAGCGGCAAGTCGATGATCAGCCTCGGTGGCTACTCGCCGAAGAAGCCGCTGGAGTTGTCGAACACCTGGCGCACCGCCACCCCTGGCGCGGCCAAGAGCGCCGAGGACAAGGCGCTGGTCGAGGCGGTCTGCAAGAACGCCTCGAACCTGGCCGCAAAATAACCGGCGAACCGGCGGGGCTGCTGACAGGTTTGCGTCAGTCCCGCCGCTAAGGCTGGCGGTCGACATCCGGAGGACAAACCTATGCTCGACCATCTCGGACTGACTGTCAGCGACTTCAAGCGGGCCAAGGCCTTCTACGACGCCGCGCTCGCGCCGCTGGGCGTGGCGGTGGTCATGGAGGTGACGCCCGAGCAGACCGGCGGCTCCAGCCACCTCGGCTACGGCTCCGACGGCAAGCCCTACTTCTGGATCGGCGACGCCGGCGCGACCACCGGCTCGCTGCACGTCGCCTTCGTGGCCCCCGACCGTGCGACGGTCGACGCCTTCTACGCCGCGGCGCTCGCCGCCGGCGGACGCGACAACGGCCCGCCCGGCCTGCGCGAGCATTATCACCCGACCTATTACGGGGCCTTCGTGCTCGATCCCGACGGCCACAACATCGAAGCCGTCTGCCACCACGGCTGAACGATCGTCCGGAAATTGTCGGGAGAGCGACTGGCGATACCGACCGGTCGCTCCCATGTCATGATCATGAACCTGCTCCTGAAGCTTGCGCCCGCGCTGGTCATTCTGGGCCTCGCCGCAGCCCTGGTGCTGCTGAGCCTGCCCGCGCCGCTCTACGCCTGAGTTCGCGGCGCGCCGCGCCGTCCTTCCGCCATTCTCGTCAACGACCGTGGCCCTTGCCCGGCAAGGGCTTGCGGCCGCGCGCCCGTACGCGGCCAATGCTGGACGGCGTAAAATTAAAACGCTTGTTTGATTTTGCGGAAATATCAGCCAAAACTACCGCGCAACAAGATCGCAGCAGGAGAGACCCAGATGACCGAGGCCGCCGCCAAGCAGGCTAGCTTTTCGCTGAACGTGCAGGACGAACTGAACGACCTGCGCATGTCGGACAAGGCGCTGCCGCTCTACAATCAGGTGAAGCAATTCATCAAGGACGTGGTCCAGCCCATGTCCGAGGAATTCCACCGTCTGGGCGAAGGCAAGACCGACATCTGGAGCTACGCGCCGGGCCAGCTCGAAGTGCTGGAAGCGGCCAAGGATAAGGCCAAGGCCGCCGGCCTCTGGAACTTCTTCCTGCCCGACGCCCACACCGGTGAAGGCCTGTCGAACCTCGACTACGCCTACATCGCCGTCGAGCTCGGCAAGAACCCGATGGCGTCGGAAACGATGAACTGCGCCGCCCCGGACACCGGCAACATGGAAGTGCTGGAGCGCGTCGGCACGCCTGAGCAGAAGAAGCAGTGGCTCGAGCCTCTGCTGGAAGGCAAGATTCGCTCGGCCTTCGCGATGACCGAGGTCCACGCCGCCTCGTCGGACGCCAAAAACATCAACACCCGCGCCACCCTGGTCGGCGACGAGTACGTGATCAACGGCGAGAAGCACTACATCTCGGGCGCCGGCGACCCGCGCTGCAAGATCATGATCACCATGGTCCAGACCAGCCCGGACGGCCCGCCCCATCTGCGCCAGTCGCAGATCCTGGTGCCGACCGACGCGCCCGGCGTGAAGATCCTCGGCCCGATGAACGTGTTCGGCGATCCCGACGCGCCGCACGGCCACATGCACATCGTGTTCGACAACGTCCGCGTGCCGGCCTCGAACATGCTGCTCGGTGAAGGCCGCGGCTTCGAGATCAGCCAGCTGCGCCTGGGTCCGGGCCGTATCCACCACTGCATGCGCGCCATCGGCCAGGCCGAGAAGGCCCTCGACCTGCTGGTCACCCGCGGTCTGACCCGCGAGGCGTTCGGCAAGCCGATCATCCAGCTGGGCGGCAACATCGAGATCGTCAGCCGCGCCCGCATCGAGATCGAAGCCATGCGCCTGATGGTCCTCAAGGCCGCCAAGGCCATGGACATCCTGCCGCGCGACGAAGCCCGGATCTGGATCCACATGGTCAAGGCCATGGTGCCGGAAAAGGTCTGCCTGATCATCGACCAGGCCATCCAGATGCACGGCGCCCTCGGCGTCTCGCAGAAGACCCCGCTGGCCCGGATGTACACCTCGACCCGCACCCTGCGCCTGGCCGACGGCCCGGACGAGGTGCACCACATGGTCGTGGGCCGCAACGAGGTCCGCCAGTACCGCGAGATGCCGCAAGATCCGTCGACCGCCGCGGTGTTCCGCAACTAGGCGCCGGCTGACTAAGCTGCACAGGATCAGGCCCCGGGAAACCGGGGCCTTTTTTTCTTTGCCCGGCCGCCATCGACCGGCGCGTCCGGCTGGGCCTAGGGTTCGGCATGAGCTTCGCCATCAGACGCCTGACCGCCGACGAGACCCTTCGCGCCGCGCCGGCCCTCGGCGCCGTGCTGAAGGACTGCGTGGACGGCGGGGCCTCGGTCTCATTCATGGCCGACCTGACCCTGGACAAGGCGACAGACTTCTGGAAGCGGGCCGCCGCGGCCCAGGCCGGCGACGGGCGCGCGGTGCTGGTCGCCGAGGACGACGAGGGCGTGTTCGGCGTGGTGCAGGTGATCGCCGCCGGCATGCCCAACCAGCCGCACCGCGGCGACGTCGCCAAGATGCTCGTGCACCGGCGCGGGCGGCAGCGCGGGGCGGCGCAGGCGCTGCTGGCCGCCGCCGAAGAGGCGGGCAGGGATCTTGGCCTGACCTTGCTGGTGCTGGACACCGTCACCGGCGGCGACGCCGAGCGGCTCTACGCCCGGCTCGGCTGGACCAGGGTCGGGTCGATCCCGAACTACGCCCTGATGCCCGACGGCACGCCGTGCGCCACCACCTACTTCTACAAGGCCCTCTGACAGCGCCGCTTATTGGGTGTATGGAGGTCGCGTCCAGTGAACCTCCGGCCGGCGCGATCGCCGGGAGGCGCCGCGGGCGACCGGGTCCGATCCGCAGGCGCGCGATCCCCGACGAGATGCCGCCGGCCCCGCGCCGTCGGCGTTGCGGGCGGACCCGCATCCTCTTTCCCGCGCGCGTGTCGCGCAGCTGACCGGTGACGTCGGGGGCCTGTGTCCCTCTTCCGAGCCGCTCGCAACCTGGAGGACTATCCATGGGGCTGCTTACGGCTCTCTTCCTGATCGCTCTGGCGTTCATCACCGCGACCTTGTCGGGGGTGTTCGGCATGGCCGGGGGTCTGGTGCTGATGGGGGGGCTGGCGCTGGTGCTCCCCGTCTCGGCCGCCTTCGTGACCCACGGCGTGCTGCAGCTGGTCGCCAACGGCTGGCGCGCGATCCTGCACCGCCAGCATGTCCGCTGGGACATCGTCGGCTGGTACGCCATCGCCTCGGCCGCAGCGGCCGGCGTCGTGGCCCTTGTCTCGCTCGTCCCGTCCAAGCCGGTGCTCTACCTGCTGATGGGCCTGGTGCCCTTCCTGCTGTGGCTGCCGCAGCGCTGGATCAACCTCGACGCCGCCCGACCGCCCCAGGCCTTCGCCTCGGGCCTGATGGTCACCGGACTGAACCTGACCGCCGGGGTCGCCGGGCCGCTGCTGGACATCTTCTTCGTCCGCACCAGCCTGACGCGGCACGCCATCGTCGCCACCAAGGCCGCCACCCAGGTGTTCGCTCACCTGGCCAAGATCCTCGTCTACGGCGCGCCGCTGCTGACGGCCGGGACGGCCGGCATGCCGCCGTGGTGGATGTTCGCCATCGCCATTCCGCTGTCGATGGCCGGCACCGTGGTCGGCGGCCGGATCCTCGACCGCATCACCGATGTGGACTTCAAGAGCTGGACGAAGTGGATCGTGACCGGCATCGGCGTGCTCTATCTGATCCAGGCCGCTCAACTGTTCCTGCGAGGCGGCGCATGAAGCTCGAACCCAAGATCCTGGAAAACGCCTTCGTGCGGCTGGAGCCGATCGGCGAGCCGCACCGCGCCGGGCTGGAAGCGGCCTGCAACGCCGACCAGGACGTCTGGACCCGGCTCTATCCCTATTCCTGGGCCGGCGAGCACTTCGCGCCCACCTGGGCCAAGCTGCTCGACGACAACGCCAGGGGCGGGACCCAGGGCTACGCGGTGACGGTCGGCGGCGAGGTGGTCGGCCTGACCACCTTCTACGCCATCGACCCGGCCAATGCGGTGCTCGAGGTCGGCGGCACCTACTATCGGCCGGACGTGCGCGGCGGCGCGGTCAACCCGGCGGCCAAGCGGCTGATGATGGGCCACGCCTTCGACAGCGGCGCGCGACGGGTGGTCTACCGGGTGGACGCGTCGAACGCGCGCTCGCGCGCCGCGGTGCTGAAGCTCGGCGCGGTGCAGGAAGGGATCCTTCGCCAGGATCGGGAGACCTGGACCGGCCGCATCCGCGACACGGTGATCTTCTCGATCTTGGCGCAGGAGTGGCCGGCCGTCCGCCAAAGGCTCGACGAACGGCTGGCCGGTCTTTCGGTCGGCGCTTAGGCGCTGGCCGCGGTCTTTTCCTGGGCGGCCGGGAAGAACACTTCCGATGCGTGCTCGGCGACCTCCTGGGCGGTGTAGGGCCGGCCCGGCGTGAAGCCGTCGGTCTGCAGCATCTTGATCTCGCGCACGCCGCGGGACGAGACGCCGAGCACCTTGCCGGTGTGGTCGGCGGCCAGGTCCGAGGCCATGAAGAGCACGCCCGGCGCGATGTTCTCCGGCAGCGCCATGGCGTCCGGCTCCTTGTCGCGGAAGCCCGGCAGGTCGGAGGTCATGCGGGTGAAGGCCCCCGGCGCCAGGCCCATGACCCGGATGCCGTACTTGCGTCCCTCGATCGAGAGCACGCGCATGAAGCCGTAGATGCCGGCCTTGGCCGCGCCGTAGTTCGACTGGCCGAAGTTGCCGTAGAGGCCCGAGGTCGACGAGGTCATGATGATGACGCCCGGCTTGCCGTTGTCCTTCATCCACTTCCACACCGGCATGGTGCAGCAGTAGGTGCCCTTCAGGTGCACCTTCACGACCAGGTCCCAGTCCTGTTCGGTGGTGTTGGCGAAGGTCTTGTCGCGCAGGATGCCGGCGTTGCAGACCAGGATGTCGACCTGGCCGAAATTGTCCAAGGCGGTCTTCAGGATGTTCTCGCCGCCTTCGAGGGTCGAGACGTCGTCGGTGTTCGCCGCCGCCCGGCCGCCGGCCGCGATGATGTCGTCGACGACCTTCTGCGCCGCGCCCCTGTCCGAGCCGGAGCCGTCGCGCGGTCCGCCCAGGTCGTTGACCACGACCGCCGCGCCTTCCTTGGCGAACAGCTTGGCGTAGGCCTCGCCCAGGCCGTTGCCTGCGCCGGTAATGATGGCGACCTTGCCGGTGAGCAATCCCATGTCGTTTCTCCCTTATGATCTAACTTATCCGACCATCTTCGGGGCGGGGTTTTGCGCTGGCAAGCCTTGACCGCCACGGGGGCTCGGCTCCAATTGGCGTGCGCAATGCCAATAGGGAGCGACCTCGATGATCCGCATGCTGGCCCAAACGGCCGCGCTGACGGCCGCGCTGACCGCCGCCGGCGCCGCCTTCGCTCACGAGCCGGCTCCGCGGATCGCCCCCTCGCTCGCCGCCCATACCGCCGAGTTCGCGCCGCCCAAGGTCTATGAGCCGGCGCCGGGGATCTTCTCGGCGGTCGGCTACGGCATCGCCAATTCGATCATGGTGGTCGGCAAGACCGGCGTGGTGATCATCGACACCACCGACAGCCTCGACGAGGCCAAGAAGGTCTGGGAGCAGTTTGCGCCGCACGCGGGCGGCAAGCCGATCGTCGGGGTGATCTACACCCACAACCACAACGACCACATCAACGGCGCCCGCGGCTTCCCGGTGTCTGACGGGGCCAAGATCATCGCCCACGACACCCTGCTGCGCGAGGCGGCCAAGTGGAACGGCGTCGCCGCTCCAGCCATCGCCGCGCGCGCCGCGCGCATGTACGGCGTCTTCCTGCCCAAGGGCACGCCGGACGGCTTCGTCAGCGTCGGGATCGGGCCCTATCTCTCGGCTTTCGGCGGCGGCGGGGCGGGCGGCTTCATTCCGCCCAACACCGTCTTCTCCGACCGACTGGAGATCACCCTGGGCGGCGAGGAGTTCGTGCTGGAGCATGCGCCGGGCGAGACCGAGGACCAGATCCTAGTCTGGATGCCGGGGCGCAAGGTGCTGTTCCCAGGCGACAACATCTACAAGGCCTTCCCCAACCTCTACACGATCCGCGGCACCAGTTACCGCGACCCGGTGCAGTGGGCGGACTCCATCGACCGGATGCGGGCGCTCAATCCGGAGGTGCTGGTCCCCTCGCACACCCGCCCGATCGTCGGGGCGCCGGCCATCGCCACCGAGCTCACCAACTATCGCGACGCCATCCGCTTCACCCATGACCAGACCGTGCGCTGGATGAACCAGGGCCTGACCCCCGACGAGATCGTCGAGAGGGTGAAGCTGCCCGCCCACCTGGCCGCCGACCCGTACCTCTTCGAGCACTACGGGACAGTCGAGTGGTCGGTGCGCTCGATCTTCGCCGGCTACATGGGCTGGTTCGGCGGCGATCCGGCCAGCCTGTCGTTCGATGCGCCGGACGTGCGCGCGAGGGAAGTCGTCGACCTGGCCGGCGGGGCGGCGCCGGCGCTGGCTGCGGCGCAGAAGGCCTTCGACGAGGGCCGCTGGAAGTGGACGGCCGAGCTGACGGGATATGTCGGCCGCGCCGATGCGGCGCTGAAGCCGCAGGCCGACGTCCTCCAGGCCAAGGCCTTCCGCCAGCTCGGCTACGACAGCGTTTCGCCCAATGGCCGCAACTACTACCTCGAGCGCGCCGCCGAGCTGGAGAAGAAGGCGCCGGGCTGGGCCCAGATCATCGGCGCACGCCAGGGCGGCTCACAGGCCGCCGGGCTGCCCGCGGCTGCGGTGGTGGCGACCTTCCCGGTGCGGCTGAACGCCGAGAAAGCGGCGGGCGCCCAGGCGGCCATGGGGCTGAAGCTGACCGGCGACGGCGACTGGACGATCCGCGTGCGCCGCGGCGTCGCCGAGACCCCGACCGGCGTGGCCGCCGACGTTCCGCTGGTGGTCGCCGCGGCCAAGGCCGACTGGGTCGGCGCCCTGGCCTCGCCCGGCGCGATGCAGGCGGCGCTGACCTCCGGCAAGGTCAAGATCGAGAAGGGCGACCCCGCGGCCCTGGCGAGCTTTCTCGACCTGTTCCGAGGCTAGTCCTTCTTCTTGCGCCGTGCTCGGAAGAAGCCGCGCAGCAGTTCGGCGCTCTCCTCGGCCAGCACGCCGCCGGTGACCTGCGGGCGCCAGTGGCAGGTCGGCTGCTCGAAGAACTTCGGTCCGTGCACGACAGCGCCGCCCTTCGGATCCTCGGCCCCGAACACGACGCGGCCGATGCGCGCATGGCTGATCGCCCCGGCGCACATGGCGCAGGGTTCCAGCGTCACGACCAGGGTCAGATCGGTCAGCCGGTAGTTCCCGAGCTTCGCGGCCGCTTGCCTTAGGGCGACGATCTCGGCATGAGCGGTCGGATCGTGCGCGCCTATCGGGCCGTTGGCCCCGACGGCGACGATCTCGTCGGTCCTCGGATCGACGACGACGGCGCCTACGGGAGTTTCTCCGCGTAACGCGGCGTCTTGCGCCGCCGCGAGCGCGATGCGCATGGTGCGATGATCATGATCCACGACCCCCAACGAAACGACGAGACGCCCTCCGGTCAAGGTGAGCGCGTCGCAAAGGCGCTGGCTCGGGCAGGCGTCGCCTCCCGCCGAGACGTCGAAAAACTCATTGAAGAGGGCCGTGTGGCCCTGAACGGTGAGGTGCTGACCAGCCCGGCGGTGAACGTCCGGCCCGATGATATTCTGACCGTCGACGGCGAGGTGATCGACGCGGCCGAGCCGACGCGCCTGTTCCGCTACCACAAGCCGATCGACCTGCTGACCACGCACAAGGACCCGCAGGGCCGTCCGACCGTGTTCGACGCCCTGCCGCCGGGCCTGCCGCGGCTGATCTCCATCGGCCGCCTCGACATCAACTCCGAAGGCCTGCTGCTGCTGACCAACGACGGCGAGCTGGCCCGGGCGCTGGAGCAGCCGTCCAGCGGCGTCGTGCGGGTCTACCGGGTCCGCGCCCGCGGGCGCGTGACGCAGGCCGATCTCGACAAGCTGCAGGACGGCGTGACCGTCGAGGGCGTCCGCTACGGTCCGCTGGAAGCCAAGATCGACAAGGCCAAGGAAGGCCCGAGCGGCGCCAACGTCTGGATCACCGTCACCATCGCTGAAGGCAAGAACCGCGAAGTCCGCAAGGTGCTGAAGTCGGTCGGCCTGGAGGTCGGACGCCTGATCCGGATGTCTTACGGGTCCTTCGCGCTCGGCAGCTTGCCGATTGGCCAGATCGAGGAAGTCGGCCCGCGGGTGATCCGCGAGCAGTTGGTCGAGTACATCTCGCCCGAAAATCTGCCGACCGGCGACCGCCCGTCGTTCAAGTCGCCCAAGGCCCCGCCCGGCGCGCACGCGGTGCACGACGGCACCGGCCGCCGCGGGGCGTCGGCCCGTCCGGCCGCCGAGCCGAAGCCCAAGCCGACCTACAAGGAAGGCTGGGCGCGTCCGAAGGTCGAGATCAAGGCCGGCGCGGTCAAGCGCCGCCGTGCGCCGCGTCCGGAAGACGAGGCCGCGCCCGCCGTCCCGCTCGCGCCGCGCCGCCGCTCGGCCCGCATTCCCGGCGACACGCCAGGCGGCATCCGCAGCTACGCCCCCGGCGATCCGCTGGCCCCGCCGCGCCCACCTCGGCCGATGGGCCCCAAGCGCAAGCCCGGCGGTCGCGATGACGGCCCGCGCAGGGGCGCGACCCTGATCGAGCGCGGCCCGCGCTCAAACGACGGCAAGCCGGCCCGGCCTCGCGACTTCGGCCCGCGTCCCGAGGGCCGTTCGGAAGATCGTCCCCGTGGCGACTGGTCCGGTCCGGCCCGCGGACCGCGCCGCGATGGCGACGCGCCGCGCGGCGAAGGGCGTCCTGAGCGCGGACCTCGTCCCGACCGGGGGCCGCGTGGCCCGCGACCGGACGGCGACGCGCCGCGCCGTGAGGAGCGCTTCGACGGTCCGCGCGGTCCGCGTCCGTCGGGCCCGCGTCCGGGCGGCAAGCCTGGGTTCGGCGGCCCGCGATCGGGGCCTCGTCCCGGCGGTCCGCGCAGCGACGGTCCGCGCGGCGAAGGCCGTCCCGAGCGCGCCGACGGTCCCCGTGGCCCGCGTCCGGGCGGCAAGCCTGGGTTCGGCGGTCCGCGGTCCGGGCCTCGCTCAGAGGGCCCGCGCGGCGACGGCCCGCGGTCCGATCGCCCGCGGTCGGGGCCCGGCGGCAAGCCGGGCGGCCCGCGTCCTGGTCCCAAGGGGCCTCGGCCCGGCGGCCCCCGCGGACCTAAGCGGGACGGCTGATGCGCATCGTCTCGGGAGAATTCCGCGGCAAGGCCATCGCCACGCCGGAGGGCGAACGCACGCGCCCGACGTCCGACCGCGCGCGGCAGGCGGTGTTCAACATCCTTGAGCACGCCGCCTGGTCGCCGGGCGTGCGTGACCTGCGGATCATCGACCTGTTCGCGGGCTCCGGCGCGCTGGGCTTCGAGGCGCTGTCGCGCGGCGCGGCCTTCTGCCTGTTCGTCGAGACCGACGAGCTGGCCCGCGGCGCGATCCGCCAGAACGTCGATTCCATGGGCCTGTTCGGGCGTACGCGGGTCCATCGCCGCGACGCCACCGACCTGGGAACGCGGCCCGGCGCCGATGGCCCGGCCTTCGAGCTCGCCTTCCTCGACCCGCCCTATGGCAAGGGCCTTGGCGAGGTGGCGCTCGCCAAGCTCGCCGCCGGCGGCTGGCTGGCTCCCGGCGCAGTGGTGATGTTCGAGCGCGGCAGCGACGAGCCCGACTTCCAGGTCGACGGCTTCGAGAAGCTGGACGCGCGCGACTATGGCGCCGCGCGCGTCCATTTCCTGAAGTTCGCACCGGGCTAGAAGGCCCGGGCGGTGGTGCGGTTGTCGAGCTGACTGCGCAGGCTCTTCAGTCCCTCCTTGGTGATGCGATAGGGCTGGCTGTCGCGACTGGCGATCAGCCGCTTCTGCTTCAGACTCTTGAACACCGCGACGTTGCAGTCGCTGAGCACCCAGCCGTCGCGGGTGACGCAGTCGGCTGCGAGGATGTCGCCGCGATGGTCGCGTTCGAGGATGATCTGGCCGCCTTGGGCCAGGGCGTGCAGCGTGCGTTGCTGCGCTTTTGAAACGTTCAATGGATTGTCCAGCGTTCAGGCATGAGGAAACGCGCCCGGGCCAGATCTCGTGAAAACGAGGGCGCGGACGTTGGGGCCTGACTGCCGATTTTCAGACGAGGACGCCGGCTCGGCGGTTAGGCCCGGACCTCGAACGCAAGCTCAGACATGAAATCCTCTTTCTTGAGCCGTACGCGCCAATCATGGCTGAGCCGCACGCGGCCGTCCAGACGCCGGGGAGCGCCTTCATCACTCCCACCGCTCCGACCGCCGCCGACGTGTGACGACTTGATGACGGTTATGTGACATTATGTATTTGATTTAACAAAGAAAAATATCGGCGATTCACGGCTCATTAGTCGAGGGAAGCTAAAGCGCTGCTCGACCCGCGAGAGCTCCTTCGATGTCCGCCATTCTGCTCGACCTGATCCAGTCGATCGCGCCGATCACGCCCGAGACCCTGGGCCAGGACGTCTATGACCGCTTCCAGACCGAGCCCGACACCCTGGCCATCGCCGTCGTCGACGACGAAGGGCGCCCTGTCGGCCTGGTCGAGCGTAACGCCTTCTTCGTGGCCATGGCCGCCCACTACGGCCGCGCGCTCTACGGGCTGCGGCCGATCTCGCTGCTGATGAACGCCGCGCCGCTGATCGCCGAGGGCGACACCCTGGTCGCCGAGTTCTGCGGCGACGTGCTGGCTGACCGTTCCAGCGAGGTGATGAAGGGCTTCGTGGTGGTTAGCGGCGGGCGCTACGCAGGCGTCGGCTCGACGCTCGCCCTGCTGCAGGCGACCAACGCCGCCAACCGCGCCCATGCCGAGGAGATGACCCGGCTGGCCGCCACCCTCAACCACGCCAAGCTGGAGGCGCAGAGCGCGCTGACCGCCAAGTCGCAGTTCCTGGCGGTGATGAGCCACGAGATCCGCACGCCGCTGAACGGCGTGCTGGCCATCGCCGACATCCTCCAGCGCCAGCTGGGCGATCCGGCGCTGAAGCCCTACGTGACCACCATCCAGGATTCCGGCCAGACCCTGCTGCGGCTGCTGACCGACGCCCTCGACTTTAGCCGCGCCGACGCCGGCCAGCTGGAGCTCGCCGAGGACAGCTTCCATCTGCCTGGTCTGCTCGACGACCTGTCGGCGCTCTGGACGGCGCGGGCCGAACTCAAGGGCCTGAGCCTTTCCTTCCGCTACGAGGGCGCGCTCGACCAATGGGCGCTGGGCGACGCCGTGCGCATCAAGCAGGTGTTCAACAACCTGATCGGCAACGCGCTGAAGTTCACTCGCCAGGGCGGGGTGCAGGTGACGTTGCGGGCGCGCCGCAGCGACGTTCATGTCCAGGTCGAGGGCGAGGTCCGCGACAGCGGCGTCGGCATTCCCGCCGACCGCCTGGGCGCGATCTTCCAGCCGTTCAGCCAGACCGAGGCTGGCGTGCGCGAGGGCGGCGCGGGCCTGGGCCTCTCGATCTGCCGCCAACTGGTCGAGCAGATGGGCGGCGCCATCGGCGTCACGAGCGACGAGGCCGGCGCCGCGTTCGGCTTCGAATTCCCGCTGTTCGATCTGCCCGCGCCGACCGACGCCGAGATCGCCGCCGAACCGGACCTCAGCCAGGGTCCCGGCGGCCTGCACGTGCTGATCGCCGACGACAACGCCACCAACCGCCTGGTGGCCGAGACCCTGTGCGGCATGTTCGGCTGCACCAGCGAGAGCGTCGAGGACGGCGAGCAGGCGGTCAGCGCCGCGGCCACCGGGCGCTTCGACCTGGTGCTGATGGACATCAAGATGCCCAACCTCGACGGCGTCGGCGCCACGCGGCGGATCCGCGGCCTGGCCGGCGCCGCCGCGCAGGTGCCGATCCTGGCGATCACCGCCAACGCCGACCCCTGGGACGCGGCCAGCTATCTGGCCCAGGGCATGGACGGGGTGGTCGAAAAGCCGATCAAGGCCGAACGCCTGCTCAGCGCCATCAACGGCCTGTTCCTCGAGGACGCCGAGTCCGTCGCCGCTTGACCTGACCTTCGCCGGTTGCCTGCACCGGCGGCTTGGGCGAGGGTCTGGGCCTCGGCGAGGAGGCGCGGATGGCGAGCTACAAGGCTCGACTGACCAAGGACCTGGATGAGTGGATCGCGGCCGGCCTGGTGCCGGCGGCGAATCGCGGCGTGATTCTTGACCGGGTGTCGGACGGCCGGCGGATCGAGGCCTCGGCCGCTCTGGCGGTGATCGGCGCGCTGCTGCTGGGCGCGGCGGCCATCGCCTTCGTGGCCGCCAACTGGGGCGCGATCCCGCGGCTGCCGCGGTTCGGGCTGATCGTCGGACTGTTCCTGGCGGTGGCCGGCGGCGGGGCCTGGGCCGCGCGCGTCGGCCGTCCGCTGCTGAGCAACACCTTGCTGGCGGTGGCGGCCCTGGTCTACGCCGCGGCCATCGGCCTGACCGGCCAGATCTTCGACATCGCCGGCGACCCGCAACGCGCGCTGCGCAGCGCCGGTCTCGCCGCGGCCCTGCTGACCATTGCGGGGCGCTCCAGCGCCGCAGGCGTGGTCGCCCTGGCGCTGTTCGGCTTCGGCGAGTTCGCCGGCCGCTTCGACGGCGGCGAGAGCCGCTGGCTGATCTTCGCCGCGCCGGTCGGCATGGGCCTGGCCTGGCTGTGGAATTCCAAGCCGCTGGCGCACGCCTCGGCCCTGGCGCTGATCGTCGGCCTCGTGGCGGCGATCGCGCAGTTCGAGCGCTGGGGCGCGACCAGCCTGCTGGCCAGCGCCGCGGTGCTGGCCGTGCTGGCCGGCGGCGCGCGGCAGCTGGGCGAGCGGCGCACGGCGCTGATCTTCCTGCTGTGGTTTGTCTGGGGCGCGCTGGTGTTCTACGGCGTCGCCGGGTTCGACGAGTTCAAGGGCGCGGCGCTGATCGCCCATCGCGCGGCCTGGCTGATCCTTTCGGGCGGCGTCATCGCGCTGGGCATGCATGACCGCCAGGGCATGGTCACCGCCGCCGGGGTGGTCTCGATGATCGCCGCGGTCTGCACCATCCTGTTCGATCTCGGACTGGGCCTGATGACCGCGGCGGGGCTGTTCGCGGTCTGCGCGCTGATCGCCTTGATCGCCGGCGGCCTGACCCGGCGGAGGGCCAAGGCATGATCGCCAGCCTGCCCCTGCGCATCGCCGCCGCCGCCGCCGTCCTGGTGTTGCTGCTGGTCGGGGTCGTGCTGCGCGAGAACGGCGCGCGCGCCGCCGGCCGCGAAGTGCTGCTGCCGATGGAGGCGGTCGACCCGCGCGACCTGCTCACCGGCCATTACGTCGCGCTGCGCCTCACCCAGCAGCTGGCGCTCGGCCAGCCGTGCCCGCGCGAGCGATCGACCTTCGAGGACGGCGGCTGGATCGGCCTGAAGTCTGCAGGCGGCCCCTACCGTTTCGTCAGCGTCGGGGCGAGCCGCCAGGCCGCCCTGGCTGGGGGCGCGGAGCTGGCGGTGCGCGGCGGGGTCTATTGTTCGCGCACGGCGTTTGGAAACACCGAGTCCGACGTGGTCACCCTCGACATCGGCGTCGACCGCTTCCACGCCGACCAGGACGAGGCCCAGGCCATCGAGAAGGCGCTGCGCGAGCGCCGCCAGGGCGAGGCTCCGGCCTTCGCCGTGGTGTCGGTGGGCGACGACGGCCGCGCGCGGCTGAAAGGCGTCATCGTCGGCGGCAAGCGCACCGACCTGACCTGGTGGTGACCTTCATTTCCTCCCCCGTTTTACGGGGAGGGAAATGTGTCAGCGCCGGCCGAACAGCCGCTCGATGTCGGCCAGCTTCAGCTCCACATAGGTCGGGCGACCGTGGTTGCATTGGCCCGAGTGCGGCGTGGCTTCCATCTGGCGCAGCAGGGCGTTCATCTCCGGCGCGGTCAGCCGGCGGCCGGCGCGGACCGAGCCGTGGCAGGCCATGGTGCCGCAGACCTCGGCGAGTCTCTCCTTGAGGGCGAGCGCCTGGCCGTTCTCCGACAGGTCGTCGGCGATGTCGCGGATCAGGCCCGAGACGTCGGTCTCGCCCAGCAGCGCCGGGGTCTCGCGCACCAGCACCGCGCCGGGCCCGAACGATTCGACCACCAGGCCCATGGCCTCCAGCTCACCCGCGCGGGCGACGACGCGCTCGGCCTCGGCGGGATCCAGCTCGACGACTTCGGGCAGCAGCAGCACCTGGCGGGCGACGCCGCCGCCTTCCATCTGCACCTTCATCTGCTCGTAGACGAGGCGCTCGTGGGCGGCGTGCTGGTCGACGATGACCACGCCGTCGCGGGTCTGGGCGACGATGTAGGTCTCGTGCACCTGAGCGCGCGCCGCGCCCAGCGGGAAGTCGACCGGGTCGAAGACGACCGACGGCGCGGGGGCTTCCTGCAGACCCGGCGAATAGGCTGGCGGCGAAGGCGTCCATTCGGTCGCTTCGGCGCGAGCCGAGACGTCGGTCAGGCCGGGGATGGCCGCGGCGATCGCCGGCGCCCAGCCGCCCGCCTGCCAGGCCGAGAAGCCCTGGGCCGAGGGCTGCGGCGGCAGATAGCTCGGCTGCGGCGACCAGCCGGGACGCAGGTTCGAGAGCGTGTCGCTGGCGACCGTCGTCGCGGCGCGGTGGCCGGCGCCGGCCAGGGCGTGGCGCAGCCCGCCGACGATCAGGCCGCGGACCAGGGCCGGATCGCGGAACCGCACCTCGGCCTTGGCCGGGTGGACGTTGACGTCGACCAGCGACGGATCGAGGTCGAGATAGAGCGCCACCAGCGGGTGACGGTCGCGGGCCAGGAAGTCGGCATAGGCGCCGCGCAGCGCGCCCTGCAGCAGGCGGTCGCGCACCGGGCGGCCGTTCACGAACAGGTACTGGTGGGCGCTGTTGCCGCGGTTGAAGGTCGGCAATCCCGCAAACCCGGTGAGCCGCACGCCCTCGCGCTCGTGGTTGATCTCCAGGGCGTTGTCGGAGAACTCGCGGCCCATGATCGAGGAGAGGCGGGCCAGCCGACCTTCCGGACCCTGGCTCTCGGCCGGCAGCCGCAGGGTGCGGCGTCCGTCGAGGTCGAGCGCGAACGACACCGCTTCGTGCGCCATGGCCTGGCGCTTGATCTCGTCGGCGATCGCCAGCGCTTCCGAGCGCTCGGACTTCATGAACTTCAGCCGCGCCGGGGTGGCGTAGAACAGGTCGCGCACCTCGACCCGCGCCCCGTGCGGCCCCGGGAAGCCCGACGGCGCGACCGCCCCGACCTGGCCGCCTTCGACCAGGATGGCGTGGGCGTCGGCCAGGCCCTTGGCGCGCGAAGCGATCGACAGCCGCGCCACCGAGCCGATCGAGGGTAGGGCCTCGCCGCGGAAGCCGAGGGTGTGGATGTGCAGCAGGTCGTAGTCGCCGGCGTCGTCGGGCGCGAGCTTGGACGTCGCGTGCCGCTCGATAGCCAGGGCCAGTTCGTCGGCCGACAGGCCGCAGCCGTCGTCGGCCACCAGGATGCGAGTCAGCCCGCCGCCGTCGGCCTGCACCTCGATGGAACGCGAACCGGCGTCCAGCGCGTTTTCCACGAGTTCCTTGATGGCGCTCGCAGGGCGCTCGACCACCTCGCCGGCGGCGATGCGGTTCACGGTTTCGGGCGGAAGGCGGCGGATGGGCATGGTCACGCTTCGGTTAGCTCGTCACTATATGGCGATTCCGGGGGGCAAGTCTGGAAGGTGGTCCATGAAACCGACCCTCGGCGTGGCGCTGGCCGCTGTCATTCTCGCATCTCCCGTGACGGCCCAGGTTCCGCTGGTACCGGTCCCGCCGTTGCCGGCCGGAGTGGTCGACCCGAACGAGACCCTGGTCGAGGAGCTGGTGGTCACCGCGCGGCTGCCGGGACCCGCCTGGTGGCGCGTCTCCAACGGCGCGTCCACCGTCTACGTGCTCGGCGCCCCGACCGTGGCGCCCAAGCGCCAGCAATGGGACCGTCTGCAGTTCGAACGCCATCTGGAGGGCGCGAACGCGGTGATCCTGCCGTTCACCGGCTTGAAGGTGAAGCTGGCCGGCGCGCCGGGGGCGGCGATCAGTTATCTGCGCTTGAAGTCGGGCAAGCCGTTCGAGGACAGCCTCGATCCAGGCGAGCGCGCGCGGTTCGCGGCCGTTCGCACCAAACTCGGTCAGCCGGCGGATCACTATAAAACCAAGCACCCGCTGGCCGCCGCCCTGATGCTGACCGACGACTACCGCGAGAAGGAAAACCTCACGACCGCCGATCCGACCAAGCTGATCAAGCTGCTGGCCCAGCAAGGCGGGGTGAAGGTGGTGCAGCGCTCCTATGACCTCGGCCCGCTGCTGGGCGCGGTGATCCGCACCTCGCCGGCGGCCGGCGAGGCCTGCCTGGACGAGGTGATGGGCGAGATCGAGGCAGGGCCGGGCCGCACCCTGGCCGCTTCGCGCGCCTGGGCCGACGGCGACGTGGCCGGCGCGCTGGGGGCCGAGCGCAGCTACGAGCGCTGCATCGCCGTCACGCCGGGCGCGCAGGCGTTCGATTCGCGGGTGAAGAACGATCTGACCAAGGACATCGAGACGGCGCTGAAGGCGCCCGGCCACGCCATCGCCGTGGCGCCGCTGCGCACCCTGCTGGCCCAGGGCGGCGTGCTCGATCAACTCCGCGCCAAGGGCTACGACGTGAAGACGCCCGGCGATGTGGAGGCGGATGACTAAGTCGAGATCCTCCCCTCGTGGGGGAGGTGGATCGGCGCGGAGCGCCGAGACGGAGGGGGACTGCACTCCTCCGAAGTGCGTCAAAGTCCCCCTCAGTCAGCCATGCGGCTGACAGCTCCCCCAGAGGGGGAGCATCTGATTGTCCTACAGGCCCGGCAGCTTGATGCGGGTCTGCTTCTCGCGCGAGATCACGACGGGCTTGTCGCCGGTCAGGCTCTTGACCTTGGCCTCTTCCGCGGCCGGATCGACCGGGGCCGGGACGTTGTCGCCGGCCGCCGCCACGACCGCGGCGCTGCCGCCCGTGGTCTCGCCCGGCTTCCAGAACATGACCTTGTCGGCGAACGACTTGTCCTTGTGGGCCAGGGCGCCGGTTTCGTCGTCGACGACGTAGCGGATCAGCGGGTCGGCCTTGTCGGCGCCGGCCTTGGCGACCAGCAGCTTCTCGCCGTCCGAGCGGGCCTGGGCCTCGCGCGCGCCGAGCAGGGCGTTGCGCGCGGCGCTTTCCGGCTGCAGCTCCTGCGGACGCGGCTCGCCGGGCGCCGGCGGGCGCAGGGCGTATTCCGGCGGAACCACCAGCGGGGCCTTCGAAACCACGCGGAACTCGTCAGGGGTGACCTTGGTCATGCCCAGGGCGTTACGCGTGGAATTGCAGCCTGCGAGGGCAAGGCCGGTCGCCGCGACGAGGGCGGACGCGACGAGCACACGGTTCAGACGCATCAACTTTGAGTCTCCGAAAGCCGCCCCCCGGCGGTGAAGGGTGGGTAAATAGCGCATACGGGCATACCCGCCAACGCGATTAAGCAGCCGATTCCTTACGCAGGGAATCGAGCAACAAGAAGACGACGCCGATGGTGATGGCGCTGTCGGCGACGTTGAACACCCAGGGGAAGAACCCCAGGCGTTGGAAATCCAGGAAATCGACCACCGCGCCGAAGCGGATCCGGTCGATGGCGTTGCCGATCGCGCCGCCGATCACCAGGCCCAGGCCCACGCTCAGCAGCGGCCGATCGGCCTTGCGGACCCAGACGGCCAAGGCGATGGCGACCCCGATCGAGAAGATGGTCAGGATCCAGCGCACGAGGTCGGCGTCGGCGCGAAACAGGCCGAAGCTGACGCCGCGGTTCCAGACCATGGTCAGCGAAAAGGGGCCGGCGATCGGCGTCGAGAACCGCGCGGGCAGGTCGTAGACATAGAGGATCCAGTACTTCGACAGCTGGTCGGCCAGGATCACGAAGGCGGCCAGGCCATAGGCCGCCCAGCCGAGTTTGGAGATGGACTTCAAGAGTGCTCCCATTTTCCGGTCGCCCCGCAGGAGCGACCGGAACTGTGGTTTATCCTGCGGTCAGGCTCAAGCCCGCGCAGCGTCCCAGGCGGCGACCGCGTCGGCGTCACGCAGGGACAGGTCCGGATAGCGCGGATCAGAGCCGACTTCCGGCAGGATCCGCCACGAGCGGGCGCACTTGGCGCCCTGGGCCTTCAACGGCTCGGCGGCGACTCCGGGAACCTCGGCCAGCCGGAAGGCGCCGGCCGGGCCTTCGCCCGCGACCAGGGTCGCCTGGCTGGTGCGGAACACCTCGGCGGCGTCCAGGCCCTCGAAGGCGGCCAGCAGGCCGGCGTCGGCGACGTGGACCACCGGGGCGGCCTCGAGAGCCGCGCCCATGCGCTTTTCGCGGCGCTCGACCTCCAGCGCGCCGGTGACCACGCCGGTCACCTGCTGCACCTTGGCCCAGCGCTCGGCCTCGGCGTCGTTGCGCCAATCGGCCGGGGTTTCCGGGATCTGCCGCAAGCAGTTGGAGATCGCGTCCGGATAGCGGGTGGTCCAGGCCTCTTCCATCGTGAACGGCGTCAGCGGGGCCAGCCAGGCGGTGATCCGCTCGAACACCGCGTCCATGACCGTGCGGGCGGCGCGCCGACGCAGGGCGTCGGGGCGGTCGCAGTAGAGGCTGTCGCGGCGGATGTCGAAGAACAGCGACGACAGGTCGTTCTGGCAGAACTCGATGATCGGCCGGATCACGTCCTGGAAGACGTAGCCCTCGTAGCCGGCGCGCACCTGGGCGTCCAACTCCCACAGCCGGTGCAGGATGAAGCGCTCCAGCGGCGGCATCTGCTCCAGCTCGACCGCCTCGTCGGGCGAGTAGTCGGCTAGGGCGCCCAGCATGTAGCGGACGGTGTTGCGCAGCTTGCGATAGGCGTCGGCGGTCGTCTGCAGCACGGTCTTGCCGATGCGGCTGTCGTCCGAATAGTCGATCATCGCCGCCCAGAGGCGGATGATCTCGGCCCCGGACTCGCGGATCACCGCCTGCGGGTCGACGACGTTGCCCTTGGACTTCGACATCTTCTCGCCGTTCTCATCCATGGTGAAACCGTGGGTGAGGATGGCGTCGTAGGGCGCACGGCCGCGGGTGCCCGAGCTTTCCAGCAGCGAGGACTGGAACCAGCCGCGGTGCTGGTCGGAGCCTTCGAGATAGAGGTCCGCCGGCCACTTGGTGTGCTCGCGGTTCTCGAGCGTGAAGGCGTGGGTCGAGCCGCTGTCGAACCAGACGTCGAGGATGTCGTCGATCTTCTCGTAGCGGTCCGGATCGTGGGCGCCGAGGAAGTCGGTGACCGGGCGGTTGAACCAGGCGTCGGCGCCCTCGGCCGCGATCGCTGCGATGATGCGGGCGTCGACCTCAGGGTCGTGCAACGGCTGGTTCGTCTCCTTGTCGACGAACATGGCCAGCGGCGCGCCCCAGGCGCGTTGGCGGCTGATCAGCCAGTCGGGGCGGGTCTCGACCATCGCGCGGATGCGGTTCTTGCCGCCGGCCGGATAGAAGGCCGTGGCCTCGATCGACTCCAGCGCCGTCTCGCGCAGGGTGCGGCCGCCCAGTTGCGGGGTGTCCACCGGCTCGTCCATGCGGATGAACCACTGCGGGGTGTTGCGGAAGATCACCGGGGCCTTGGAGCGCCACGAGTGCGGATAGGAATGCTCCATCCGCCCGCGCGCCAGCAGGCGTCCGGCCTCGATCAGCTTTTCCATGACCGCGCCGTTGGCCGGGCCGAACTTGCCGGCCTTCTTGCCCTCGGTCTCGAGCACCTTCAGGCCCGCGAACAGCGGCACGTGCGGATAGTAGGCGCCGTCCGGATCGACGGTGTCGGGGATGTCGCGATGACCGTGCGCCAGCCACACCAGGTAGTCGTCGGCGCCGTGGCCCGGCGCGGTGTGCACGAAGCCGGTGCCGGCGTCGTCGGTGACGTGGTCGCCGTCCAGCAGCGGCACCTGGAACGCGTAGTGGGTGTCGAGCGCGGCCAGCGGGTGTTCGCAGACCATGCCCTGGCAGTCGACGGCCTCGATCCGGCGCCAGCTGGCGATCTTGGCGGCCTTGAACACGTCCTCGGCCAGCTTGTCGGCGACGATCAGCCGGTCGCCGGCCTTGGCCCAGGGCTCGAACTCCAGCCCTTCTTCCATGGCCTCGACCTGATAGACGGCGTAGTCGACCGAGTCCGAGTAGCTGATCGCGCGGTTGGCCGGGATGGTCCAGGGCGTCGTGGTCCAGATCACCACGCTGGCGCCGCGGGCCGCGTCGCTGCCCTCGACCACCGGGAACTTCACCCAGATCGTCGGCGACACGTGGTCGTGGTACTCGACCTCGGCGTCGGCCAGGGCGGTGCGCTCGACCGGGCTCCACATCACCGGCTTGGAGCCGCGATAGAGCTGGCTGCTGGCCACGAACTTGTGGAACTCGGCCACGATCGCGGCCTCGCTCGAATAGTCCATGGTCGCGTAGCGGTTTTCCCAGTCGCCGATCACGCCCAGGCGCTTGAAGCCGTCGCGCTGCACGTCGATCCAGTGGGCGGCGTACTCGCGGCAGCGGGCGCGGAACTCGGCTTTGGAGACCTCGTCCTTGCGGCGGCCCTTCTCCTTGAGCTCCTTCTCGATCTGCCACTCGATCGGCAGGCCGTGGCAGTCCCAGCCCGGCACGTAGTCGACGTCGTAGCCGAGCAGGAAGCGCGAGCGGACCACGAAGTCCTTCAGGGTCTTCTGCAGGGCGTGGCCGATGTGGATCGCGCCGTTGGCGTAGGGCGGGCCGTCGTGCAGCACGAACAGCGGCGCGCCGGCGCGCTGCCGCTCGGCGCGGACGGTGTTGTAGAGGTCGGCCTTCGCCCAGCGGGCCAGGATCTCCGGCTCCTTCTGCGGCAGGCCCGCGCGCATCGGGAACGGGGTTTCCGGGAGGAAGACGGTTTCGCGATAGTCGCGCGAAGGCAGTTCGGCGTCGTCGGCCATGGGGACTTTCCAGCTTGGCTCGGAGCTTGAGGACTTAAGCGGGTGGAACCCGGCGCGCGCTGGATCGATCGTCCGGCGGCGTCACGCCGGGCGAATAATTCGCAGGGGTTTCCGAACCGAAGTCATGTCCCGGGGCTGTAGCAGAGGGCGCCGGTGCGCGCGAGCCCCTTTGCCCGTGCCCGCGGCCGCCGCCAGGGAATTTGACATCGCCCCTCCGGCCGGTCAGGATCGGATCAGGATGTGTATTTGCATGAACATGCCGCGCCGAGCGCACCATGCGGGACGCCTAGTCGAAGGAGACTAGCCCCGAACTCATAGCGGCTGCGCGCCGCGAGTTCGGGGATGCTTTCATCCGAAATCCTGATCACTGGTCTTCGAGCCGCGGCCTGACGCCGCGGGGAGTATCGTGACATGCAAAAACCTCCGCCGTCGCCCGCAGATACTGCGGGTGATCTTTCCCGTGCGCCCAGTATTCAGCCGGTTCAGCCAAAGGTGATCGCCTTTCCCAGGCGGCCCGCGGCTCCGGCGCGCAGCGATCCAGACGACGATCCGCCGCCCAGCGCGGCCTGACGAACCCAAGAGAGGAGCCATCCCATGGCCGCCAAGATGAAGGCCCGCCCCAAGGTGCGGGTCACCGAAGCCGATTTCGAAAAGCTCGCCGCCATCGGTTCGGCCTCGCGCTCGCCGATGCCCGGCGCCAGCATTTTGCTGGAAGAGCTCGAGCGGTTTTCCATCGTCCCGAACACCGACCGCCGCTCGAAGTTCGTGCGGCTGGGCTCGAAGGTCACCTATCGCGACCTGATCCTGAAGCGCGACCGCACGGTGCGGGTCGGCCTGCCGGGCGAGGCGGACGTGGACGAGAACCGCATCTCGGTGCTGGCTCCGGTCGGCGCGGCGTTGATCGGCCTGTCGGTCGGCGACGTCTTCCGCTGGGAGGCGCCCGACGCCCGCCTGCGCGAGATCGAAGTGTTGTCGATCGAGGACTAGAACTCGGGAAGCAGCAGCGCCCGGGCCTGGGCGGCGTCGGCGTGGATCTGCTGAACCATCGCGTCCATGCTGTCGAACTTCTCCTCCGGACGCAGATAGGCGACCAGGTCGGTCTCGATGACCTGGTCGTAGAGGTCCTCGTAGAAGTCGAACAGCCAGACCTCCAGCCGCGGGGCGATTTCGCCGGGGACGGTCGGGTTGACGCCGATATTGGCCACGCCGGCGATCTCGCGGCCGTCGGGCAGGCGGGTGCGGGTGGCGTAGACCCCGAGCTTGGGGATCACGTAGTCGGTCAGGGCGACGTTGGCGGTCGGGAAGCCGATCGTGCGCCCCAGCTTGCGGCCGTGCTCGACCACGCCCTCGATCGCGAACGGCCGGCCCAGGATCGCCGCGGCGTCCTGCGGGCGGCCCTCGCGCAGCGCCGCGCGCACGCCGGTGGACGAGAACTTGTCCGCGCCGTCGCCCAGCGCCTCGGCCACCGAGACCGAGAAGCCGAGGTCGCGGCCATAGGCCGCCATGAGCTCGGGGCTGCCGGTGCGGCCCTTGCCGAACGAGACGTCGAAGCCGACCGCCACGTGGCGCACGCCCAGGCCCTCAGCCAGCACCTGGGTCGCGAACTCGCGGTCGGTCAGGTTGGCCATCTCTTGATCGAACGGCAGCACGTAGAAGACGTCGACGCCCAGCGCATCCAGCGCGCGGGCCTGCTGATCGGTGTCCATGATCCGGAACGCCGGCGCGTCGGGCTGGAAGATCTGGCGCGGGTGCGGATCGAAGCTGATCACCCCCAGCGGCGCCTTCATGGCCTGGGCGGCCTTGGCGGCCTGCGCGATCACCCGCTGGTGGCCGCGGTGCACGCCGTCGAAATTGCCGTAGGCCACGGACGCGCCCTTGTCGGCGGCGTCGAGCCCCTTCCAGCCGTGGACGATGCGCATGGCCTCAGGCGTCCTTGGGCCGGCGCGGGGCCGCGACCACGGCCTCGCCGTCGACGACGGTCTTGCCGTCGACCTGGCAGACGGTGGTCAGGGTCACGTGGCCGCGCCGCTCGTCCAGGGCCTGGACGGTCACGCGGGTGACCACCGCGTCGCCGATCTTCACTGGCCGGCGGAAGCGCATCGACTGGGTCAGGTAGATCGCGCCGGGGCCGGGCAGCTTGGTGCCGAGCACGGCCGAGATGTAGGCGCCCGACAGCATGCCGTGGGCGATGCGGCCCTGGAACGGCGTGGTCCGCGCATAGTCTTCATTGAGGTGCACCGGGTTGGTGTCGCCCGACACCGCGGCGAACGCCTCGACGTCGGCGGCGCCGACGATCTTGGTCGTCTCGGCGCTCTGGCCGACGCTCAAGTCCTCGAAGTAAAGCCCCTGCACGCGTGCGCTCCCTCTCACCGCCACTAGTTAGCGGCTTTTGCTCACCACGCCAGATCGGAGATGGCGTAGGTCGCCCGCGCGCCGTCCTTGGCCAGCAGCGTCTCGACGGCCGCCGCATCGACGCCGTCCGGCCCGATGGTCTCGGCGCCGTGGATGCCGCTGGCGACGAACAGCACGTCCAGGCCCTGGTCGTTCGCGCCCTTGGCGTCGGTGGCGACGGCGTCGCCGATGCACAGCACCCGCGCGCGATCCAGCGGCCGGCCCAGCAGCATCTGCGCCTCGGTCAGGCAGAGGTCGTAGATCGGCGCGTGCGGCTTGCCGGCCATGATCACCTCGCCGCCCATCTCTTCGTAGCGCTGGGCCAGGGCCCCGCCGCAATAGATCAGCCGGTCGCCCTTCTGCACGACGATGTCGGGATTGGCGCAGATCATCGGCAGCTTGCGCGCCAGGGCGATCTTGAAGCGCTCTTCGTAGTCGTCCGGGCCCTCGACGTCGTCGTCATAGGGACCGGTGCAGGAGATGAAGGCCGCGTCCTCGGGACCGGCGAAGGCCAGGTCGAGGCCTTCGTACAGCGAGGCGTCCTTTTCCGGGCCGATCGCCCAGGCCGGGCCCGGCGCGCGGCCGCCCAGCAGGATGCGGGTGGCGTCGCCGGACGAGATGAACGCCGACCAGGCCTCGCGCGGGACGCCCAGCTGGTCGAGCTGGCTGTGCACGGCGCTCGACGGGCGCGGGGCGTTGGAGATGAGGATCACCGGGCCGCGCTCGGCCCGCCAGCGGCTCAGCGCCGCACAGGCGGCGGCGAAGCTCTCGCGTCCGTTGTGGATCACGCCCCAGACATCGGAGAGCAGGACGTCGTAGCGGTCGGCGACGGCCGAGAGGCCGGTGATCGGAAGGGGCGCGGTCATGGGCAGGGGCGGTAACGGTCCGGCGCGCGCCGGTCAATGCGGCGCGTCAGATCCGGGTGGCGGCGGCGCGGCGGCGGGCCAGGACGCCGACCCCGCCGCGGGTGCGGACCGGCGGCTCGTCATAGGTCGCCGGCTCGGCGACCGGGCCGTCGGCCTCGGCCAGCACCGCGTCGCGGATGGCGCGCGGTTCGCCGAACAGGTGGCCTTGGCCGTAGGCGATGTCGAGCTCGAGGATGTCGACGATCTGGCGCTCGCTCTCGACCTTCTCGGCGACGATCTCGACGCCGTAACGACGGGTCAGCGAGGCGAAGTCCTGGGCGGCCAGGTCGGGCAGCGAGCGCAGGATCAGGCCCTCGTCGGTCTCGGCCAGCTCGTCCAGCAGGAACGGCGCGGCGATCTTGAGGAACTTCACGTCCGAACGGGCCAGGTCCTGGAAGTCGATGTCCAGGTCGGTGACCTTGTCGAGCGAGAAGCGGAAGCCGAGGTCGGCCAGCTTGCCCATGTTGCGCGCCTCGACCGAGCCGCGGGCGTCGAACGCCGCCTGGCCCAGTTCGAAGATCAGCGCGCCGGCGAGGTCGCGGTTGGCGGCCAGCAGGTCGAGGAACTGCGGGAAGAAGCTTTCGTCCGCCAGGCTGGCGATCGAGATGTTGCAGAAGATGCCGACCTTGCGGTCCTGCTTGGCCAACCGCCGGACGATCTGCACGCAGCGGAACAGCAGCAGGTTGTCGATCGAGGTGACCAGGCCCTCGGGCTCGGCGACGGTCAGGTACTCGGCGGGCATCAGCACCCGGCCGGTGGCGTCGCGCAGGCGCGAATAGCTCTCGTAGAAGACGGTGCGCCGCTGCGGCAGGCCGACCACCGGCTGCAGGTAGAGATCGACCCGGTTCTCGGCCAGCGCCTCGCGCACGGTGTCGAGCAGCGCGGCCGATTGGTGGTGACGGCGCGGATTGGGTTCGTGGCGGGCGTGCAGCGCGCTGGCGCTGACCCGCTCTTCCAGGCGCTGGCCCATCCGCTGGACCAGGTCCTCCAGCATGTGGACCTCGCCCTCCAGAGCCTCGGAGCGGCCGGCGTCGTCGCTGACCGCCTCGGCGACCTCGGTCATGCGGGCGTCGACCTGCTCCATCTGCGCGAGCATCACCCGCTGGGCCTCGCGCACCGCGTCGAGTTCCTTGCGCAGGGCGCGCATCTTCAGGGATTGAGCCACCAGGCCGTGCACGGCGAAGCAGAGGCCGAGGCCCCCGACCAGGGCGGCGACGCCAGGCGCCCAGCCGCCCCCGTTCCGCCACAGAAGCAGGGCGACGATCAGCGCTAGACAGAGATAGGTGGCGGAGAGCGCCACCGAGGTGAACTGTCGCATGAGCCCGCAGAATCCGAATCACTTGGATTATCGGATGCGTCGCGTCGACAAGTCGAACGGATTAACGAACGCTTCACGTTTCTGAAGCGTTCGACGGTGGATTACCGCGTCGGGACGGGCTTCTCGCCGCGATAGTCGTAGAAGCCGCGGCCGGCCTTGCGGCCCAGCCAGCCGGCCTCGACGTACTTCACCAGCAGCGGGCAGGGGCGATACTTGGAATCGGCCAGGCCTTCGTAGAGCACGTTCATGATCGACAGCACGGTGTCGAGGCCGATGAAGTCGCCCAGTTCCAACGGGCCCATCGGATGGTTGGCGCCCAGCTTCAGCGCCGTGTCGATGGCGTCGACGGTGCCGACCCCTTCGTAGAGGGTGTAGATCGCCTCGTTGATCATCGGCACCAGGATCCGGTTGACGATGAAGGCCGGGAAATCCTCGGCGTTGGCGGTGGTCTTGCCCAGCGACTTGGCGAAGTTGACGGCGGTCTCGTAGGTCGCCGCGTCCGTCGCTATGCCGCGGATGATCTCGACGAGATTCATCAGCGGCACCGGATTCATGAAGTGCAGGCCGATGAAGCGCTCCGGACGGTCCGAAGCCGCGCCCAGGCGGGTGATCGAGATCGACGAGGTGTTGGAGGCGAGGATGGTGTCCGGGCCGAGGTGCGGCGTCAGCGCCTTGAAGATGGTCTTCTTGACCTCTTCGTTCTCGGTGGCCGCCTCGATGGCTAGATCGGTCGTGCCGATGGTCTGCAGTTCCGGCGCCGGCTTGATGCGCGCCATCGCCTCGTCCAGCGCGTCCTGGGCGATCGCGCCCTTCACGACCTGGCGGCTGAGGTTCTTCTCGATCAGCGAGCGACCGGTCTGGATTCTATCTTCGCTGACGTCGTGCAGCAGGACGTCGTATCCCGCCAGCGCGCAGACGTGGGCGATGCCCGCTCCCATCTGACCCGCGCCGATGATGCCGACCGACTTAATCTGAACCATGCCGAAATAAGCCTCGAATGACCTGGGCGCACTCCCCTGCGCGCCCGATTGCGACGGGTTTCTAACATGCGGAACCGCGCACAAGCCAAGGCTTTTGCTGCGACGCAGCGTAGCCCTTTGGCGGATCAAGGATTCAGGGCTGGCCCCTGGCGGCCTCGGCCGTCAGCCAGTCGCGCAATGCGTGTATCCGGTGAAGTTTCGGGTTGTCGCCCCGCCAGACCAGATAGAACGCGAATTCGTTGCCGACCGCCTGCGGCAGCACCTGCACCAGCCGGCCGCTGGCCAGGTCCTGCTCGACCAGCGCGCCCCGCGCCAGGGCCACGCCCATGCCCTGGGCCGCCGATTCCAGCAGCATGATCGAGTCCTCGAGTTCGATCCCGCGGCCGGGATCCTCCAGACCAAACGCGCCAAACCAGACGCTCCACGGACGGTGACGGTGGCGCAGCAGCGGCGCGGTCAGCAGGTCGGCCGGGGTGCTGATGTCGTGCGCCGCCGCCAGGGCGGGGCTCGCCACCGGGAATAGCCGTTCGCGGAACAGCAGGGCGGTCTCCAGGCCCGGCTCCCGGGCCAGGCCGTAGCGGACCCCGACGTCGACGCCGTCTGTGACGAAGTTCGCCATCCGCTCCTCGGCGATGAAGTCGATGTTCGCGCCCGCCGGGTCAGCCAGCAGTCGCGGCAACCGCGCCGGCAGCCAGCGGGCCGCCAGCTGCGGGTCCAGGCTGACGACCAGCGGATCGTGGTCGGCGGCGCGCCGGAAGTCGGCGACGCCGGCCTGCAGCACGCCAAGCGCCCGCTCGACCTCGCCGGCCAGCCGCTCGGCGGCGGCGGTCGGGATCATGGCGTTGCCCTGGCGCACGAACAGGCGCGCACCGAGCTCGGCTTCCAGCTTGCGGATCTGTTGGCTCACCGCGCCATGGGTGACGGCCAGGTCCTCGGCCGCGCGGCTATAGCTGCGGCGGCGGGCCGCAGCGGCCAGGGCGCGAAGCGCGAAGAACGGCGGTAGGCGGATCATGCGTGGTTGTTAGGCCGGCTAACAACCTTGAGCAACATTGATCGTTCGTATCGGCCGTGGCGCGGGCGCATATCGATGGGGCGGCCGCACCTCCCCAACCCTCACAAGCCCAGGAACTCTCCATGAAAGCCCAGCTTCTGATGCTGAGCGCGGCCGGCCTGCTGCTGGTTGCGCCGCTGACCAGCGCGCTCGCCGCGCCGGCCGACGTCCAGACCTTTGTCGCCTCGGCGACTGCCGACGCCGGCGAACGTCTCGCCGCCCGCAACGTCGATCTCGGCGAGCGCAGCGTGGCCGTGCGCGGCCGCGTGCACGCCGACCGCCTGAGCGGCCTGCGCATCGCCCGTTCCAGCGGCTCCGCCGAACTCGACGACCAGGTCGTCGCGGCGCTGAAGAACCTGCGCACCGACGTCGCGCCGGTCGACGTGGCCGGGCGCGAAATCACCCTCACCCTCGGCACGCCGGCCGCGGCGGAAGCCATCGCCACCCGCTAGCCCCACTGGCGGGCGGGCATGAAAAAGGGGCGGTCCCTTGCGGGGCCGCCCCTTGATCGTTTGGTTCCTGGAACCTCGTCCGGTTTACTTGCCGGCCGCGGACAGGGCGTCCATCAGTTCCGGCACCGCGGTCTTGTAGTCCGCGACCAGGCCGAAGTCGGCGACCTGGAAGATCGGCGCGTCGCCGTCCTTGTTGATTGCGACGATGACCTTGGAGTCCTTCATGCCGGCCAGGTGCTGGATCGCGCCGGAGATGCCGACGGCGATGTACAGTTCCGGGGCGACGACCTTGCCGGTCTGGCCGACCTGATAGTCGTTCGGGGCGTAGCCCGCGTCGACCGCGGCGCGCGAGGCGCCGACCGCCGCGCCGAGCTTGTCGGCGAGCGGCTCGATGACCTTCTGGAACTCTTCGGCCGAACCCATGGCGCGACCGCCGGAGACGACGATCTTGGCGCCGGCCAGTTCCGGACGGGCCGACTTCACCAGTTGCTGGTCGACGAACTTCACCTTGGCCGAGACGGCGCCGGCGGCGACGTTTTCAACCGAGGCCGAGCCGCCTTCGCCGGCCGCCTTGAAGGCGGTGGCGCGCACGGTGATGACCTTCTTGCCGTCCGAGGACTGCACGGTTTCCAGGGCGTTGCCGGCGTAGATCGGGCGCACGAAGGTGTCGGCGCTGACCACTTCGACGATTTCCGAGATCTGCGCGACGTCCAGCTTGGCGGCGATGCGCGGGCTGAAGTTCTTGCCTTGCGAGGTGGCCGGGGTCAGCACCGCGTCGTAGCCGCCCATCAGCGGAACGACGGTGGCTTCGACGGCTTCGGCCAGGCCTTGGCCCAGCTCGTCGCTTTCGGCCAGCAGCACCTTGCGCACGCCGGCGACCTTGGCGGCGGCGTCAGCCGCGGCCTTGGCGTCCTTGCCGGCGACCAGCACGTCCACGTCGCCCGACAGGGCCAGCGCGGCGGTGATGGTCTTGTTGGTGGAGTCCTTCAGCGACGCGTTGTCGTGATCGGCGATGACGAGAACAGCCATTAGAGCACCCCCGCGGTCTTCAGGTTGGCGACCAGGTCGCCGGCGGTTTCAACCTTGATGCCGGCCGAGCGCTTCGCGGGCTCAGCGACCTTCAGGACCTTCAGGTGCGGCTTCAGGTCGACGCCGAGCGAGGCGGCTTCCTTGACGTCCAGCGGCTTCTTCTTCGCCTTCATGATGTTCGGCAGCGAAGCGTAGCGCGGCTCGTTCAGGCGCAGGTCCGCGGTGATGATGGCGGGCAGGCCGACCTCGATGGTCTGCAGGCCGCCGTCGACTTCACGGGTCACCTTGGCGGTGTCGGCCGACAGCTCGATCGCCGAGGCGAAGGTCGCCTGCGGCCAGTCGAGGATGGCCGCGAGCATCTGGCCGGTGGCGTTGTTGTCGCCGTCGATGGCCTGCTTGCCCATGATCACCACGTTCGGGTTCTCTTCGGCGATCGCCGCCTTGAGCACCTTGGCCACTTCCAGCGGCTCCAGATCCTGGTCGGTCTGGATCAGCACGGCGCGGTCGGCGCCCATGGCCAGAGCCTGACGGAGGGTTTCCTGAGCCTGAGCCGGGCCGATGGAGACGACCACCACTTCAGTCGCGACGCCCTTCTCCTTCAGGCGCACGGCCTCCTCGACTGCGATCTCGCAGAAGGGATTGATGGACATCTTCACATTGGCGAGGTCGACGCCCGACTGGTCGGACTTCACCCTGGCCTTGACGTTTGAATCGATCACCCGTTTGACCGGGACCAACACCTTCATGGGTCGCTAGCGCCTCAAATTTGTTTTTGTGAAAAATTCGGTCGGATGCGGCATAACGGTTCCGCCGAGCATTGCAAGTCGGCGAGGGATCACAGTTCGCCGCATTTTCGGCGAACGAAGCCGCTAGCAGGCTCCCGAAGCGAAGACTAGAAGCACGTCATGAACCGTACCATCGACCGGCTGAAGCTGATCTTCCTCGGCCTTTTCATCGTCCTCAGCGCCGGGACGCTCGTCTATCACGTCGGTTGGGTGTGGCCCGGCCAGAAGTGCGAGGAAGCGGGCGACTGGTGGGATTGGCGCAGCCGTACCTGCGCCAGCCCGATCCTGATTTCAGACATCACCGGCCGGGTGATCAAGAACGACAAGACCCGCGCCGAGGCCAAGGCCGACGCCGCCAAGGTCCGTGCCGATAAGGCGCCGGAAGCCGCCGCGCCCAAGGCGAAGGCCGAACCCCAGCCCTAACGCGTGGCGCCGGACTGCCAGAACACCTCGGCTGCGCCGCGGTCGTTGGCGTGGCGCGCGGCCACGAACAGGAAATCCGACAGCCGGTTTAGGTACTTCATCGCCTCCGGCCCGACGTTTTCGCCTGACTCGACCAAGGCCACGGCGATGCGTTCGGCCCGACGCGCCACCGTCCGCGCCAGGTGCAGATGCGCCGCGGCCGGGGTTCCGCCCGGCAGGATGAACGAGGCCAGCGGCGGCAGCTCCGCGTTCATCGCGTCGATTTCCTGCTCCAGCCGGTCGATCTGCGTCTGGACCATCCGCAAGGCGTGAACTTCGCCCTCCTGCGGCGGCGTGGCCAGGTCCGCGCCCAGGTCGAAGAGCTCGTTCTGCACCCGCGCCAGCATGGCGTCGAACTCGCCCTCGGTGTGCAGGCGCGCCAGTCCCAGACAGGCGTTGGCCTCGTCGACCGCGCCATAGGCCTCGACCCGCAGGGACGACTTGGAGACGGGCTGGCCGGTGGCCAGGCGCGTGGTCCCGGCGTCGCCCGTGCGGGTGTAGATCTTGTTGAGCGTGACCAAATCAGCCGCCGAACTTGGCGCGCCACCACACGGCCAGCACCAGGATGGCGATGGCGAGCGCCTGCAGCGCCACGCGTAGCCGCATCAGCTTGTTCGAGTACGAGCGGCCGAAGTCGCCGCCGCGGAACAGCGCGAAAAGTCCGACGAACAGGGTGATGGTCACCGCCGCCAGGCTGATGGGGATCAGGTAGGTGAAGATGTTCATGGCGCGATCTTAGCCGAGATCGTGGCCGCGGGCCTATCAGTTCGCTGTCGCAGCCGGGCGAAATCCGCTGGCGATCAGGCCGATGTGGCGGTCCATCACCTTGCCCATGGTCTCGGCGTCGGCGTCTTCCCAGGCGGCCAGCCGATAGGTCCAGGCGTAGGACGCCATGAGCGCGTCGACGACCACTTCCAGATCGGTGGCGGGATCGACGTCGCCGCGCTTGATTCCGTCGGCCAGGCAGTCGCGGATCACCAGCCGCAGCCGCGGATTGCGGCCATAGGGACGGCTGGAGGGGCTGAGCGTCCAGTTGTAGGCCGCCGCAATGTGGGCCAGGAACAGCCGCGTGCGCCGGGTCTCGAAGGCGTAGTGGATGGCGAAGATCGATTGCAGTCGATCGGGCGTCGAGCCGCGCAGGTGCGGCGCCAGCCGGTCGAGCTCGGCATAGAGCGCATCCAGCCGGTCGGCCATGACCTGGCTGAGGATGTCGTTCTTGGAGGAGAAGGTGGTGAATACGCTGCCGACCGACACCGCCGCCTGACTGGCGATTTCGCGGACGGTGGTGGCGTCGAAGCCCTTGGACTCGAAAAGATCCCGAGCAGCATCAAGCACGCGCTGACGCGTCGCCTCTTTCTGGGACTTACGTACGCTCAAATGTTCCCCCCAGCCTGCATGGCCGTGCAGGCGCCCCGGGCATTTGCTTAGGGCGAATCCTGCTTCAGGAATTCGTGATGTGAGAAGATGCGACAACTCGCCGCGGAGCTGAACCCCGAAAAACCCCAGGAACAGCAAGGGCGAGACCTGATCCGTCTGGAACAGATCTCGCCCTGATCAGTCTAGTCGGCTGCTTAGCCGCGGCGCGCGCCGGCCAGCAGCACGCGGATCTGGTCTTTCGACTTGGCTTGCAGGGCCTCCAGGCTCCAGCCGCCGAAGATCGCTTCCTGATAGTTGGCCAGGTAGCAGTCGAACAGCATCTGGCTGCGCAGCTTCACTTCGGCTTCCTGTGAGAGCTCGCCGCGCTCGACGCCCAGCGTCAGCTGCTCGGTGAACAGTTCCTGCAGTTCCAGCACCGGCGGCAGGCTGCGCAGTTCCTGGCCCTGCTCGGGCATCCAGGAGATCCCGAAGGCGGCGCGGGCCAGCGGCAGGCGGGTCTTGTAGAAGGCGTAGCCGGCCACGAACAGCTTCAGCAGCGTGTCGTCGACGCCGCGACCGCGCGAGGCGCCCTCGCGCATCGCTTCGACCAGGGCCTCCATGTCGGCGACCATGATCTCGCGGAACAGGTCCGACTTGTCGGTGAAGTTGGCGAACACGGCGCCCGTCGACATGCCGGCCTCGGCGGCGATGTCACGGATAGTCGCGCCCTCGTAACCGGCCTCCGAGAACAGGCGGCGGGCGGCTGCCAGCACCTTGGTGCGGGTCTGTTGCTTGGCGAGCGCGCGGCGGGTCGGAACGCGGACCTGGGTCTCGCCGGCGACTTCGATGTTGCTGGAGACGTGTTTCATCGGGCGATCCTCGCCGTAGCCAGCGCCATCGGCTGTTCGAACTCTACGCAATACTCTTTCACTACCTTGGCGATCCGCTCGGCGCCTTGCCGCGCGAAGCGCAGTCCCAATTGGGCCGCGTCGCGCAACTCAGCGATGAGCTGGTTCGGGTTTTCTACGGCTAGATCGCCGCCCGCGGGGGAACGGACGGCGGTGACGCAGGTCGTCATGACCACTGATTCCTCTTAGCCCCTCAGCCCGGCGGGTCCAAGCGATGGGTTTGGTTGAGCGTGTTCAGCGAACTTGTTTCGCAAAGTATGTATGTTGGCAGCATGTAGCGTGGCGCACCGGGCTTTACCGTGTGGCGCAGCGTCGCAGACCGGCGTTTTGCTGCAGAATCCGAACTTGGTCTGTCGGGCTCCCGCCAGTCCAAAAAACCACGGCTCGCTGAGCATGCTCGCGAAACCTCGCTCGGCGAGGCGGATTCTCGCTCTGCGTATGGCCGGTGTGCGGCGGTGGTGCACACCCAAGACGTTTGACCCAGCGGAAACCTCACCCCGAAACGCGGATTTTTCGCGGCGAAGTCTGGAGATGATGCTCAGGTCAAACTGGACGCCAGTCCAAGGCGAGCACCAGTAACGTGCACGGTTGTGAGGCGGCGGACCTGACCAGCCGGGACGGACCGGGGTGTCTTCAAGAAATCGTGTAGTCGGGCAGGCCGCCAGTATTGGCACAAGGTGCGCCAAAATATCGGCGCTATCAGTTTGCGCCGTCGAGCAGTCGGCGGGCGATGACCTGGGCCTGAATTTCGCCGGCGCCCTCGAAGATGTTGAGGATTCGCGCGTCGGCCAGCACGCGGCTGACCGGCTGCTCGCTGGCGAAGCCGGTGCCACCGTGGATCTGCACGGCGTTGTCGGCGCAGGCCCAGGCGATGCGGGCGGCAACCAGCTTGGCCATGCCGGCCTCCAGGTCGCAGCGGCGGCCCTCGTCCTTGGTCCGGGCCGCAAACCAGGTCAGCCGCCGCGCGCCGACCAGCTCGGCCGCCATCATCGCCAGCTTGTTGGCCACGCGCGGGAAGTCGGAGATCGGCCGCCCGAACTGCCGGCGCGCGATCGAATAGTCGACGGCGAGGTCGAGGGCCGACTGCGCCACGCCGATGGCGCGGGCGGCGGTCTGGATGCGGGCGCTCTCAAACGTCGCCATCAGCTGCACGAAGCCCTGGCCCTCCTGGCCGCCCAGCAGCCGCTCGTGCGGCACAGAGAAGCCGTCGA
The DNA here is from genome assembly GCF_964254345.1 of Phenylobacterium sp. LjRoot97. Taxonomy (NCBI): domain Bacteria; kingdom Pseudomonadati; phylum Pseudomonadota; class Alphaproteobacteria; order Caulobacterales; family Caulobacteraceae; genus Phenylobacterium; species Phenylobacterium sp. LjRoot97. Next base: position 3,965,336 of record NZ_CAXUTH020000001.1, on the reverse strand, counting down.
AGGCGATCTCGTATTCCTTCATGCCGCGATAGCCGATCACCCCGATCTCGCCGCCGCTCATGCCGGGCGCCGGGAAGGGATCGCCCGCCGTGCCGCGCGGCTTGGCCGCCAGGAACATCGACAGCCCGCGGTGGTCCTTCGACGCCGGGTCGGTGCGGACCAGCAGGGTCATCAGGTCGGCGCGCGCCGCATGGGTGATCCAGGTCTTGGCCCCGGTCACCTTCCAGGTCTCGCCCTCGCGCACGGCGCGCGTGCGCAGCGAGCCGAGGTCGGAGCCGGCCTCCGGCTCGGTGAAGACGGCGGTGGGAATGATCTCGCCGCTGGTGATCGCCGGCAGCAGCTCTCGCTTCTGGTCGTCGGTGCCGTGCGCCAGGATCAGCTCGGCGGCGATCTCCGAGCGGGTGCCCAGCGAGCCGGTGCCGATCCAGCCGCGCGACAGCGCCTCGGACACCACGCACATGGCGACCTTGCCTAGGCCCGAGCCGCCGTACTCCTCCGGCGCGGTCAGGCCGAACACGCCCAGCGCCGCCAGCTCGTCGATCAGCGGCAGGGGGATCAGTTCGTCGCGCAGGTGCCAGCCGTGAGCGAACGGAACGATCTTCTCCTCGGCGAAGGCGTGGAACTGGTCGCGGACGTGCTCGAGGGTTTCGTCCAGGCCGCTGGTCTCCAGCGACGGGCGGCCGCGAGCGGTCTCAAGCAGCTCGACGATGCGGTTCTTCACCGCCTGCGAGGCGCCCGGCGCCAGGGCGGCGATCGCCGGCGCCAGCGGCGCGGCGTCGAGGCCGAGGTCGGCCGGCCGGAAGGTCTCGCCCTGGTTCATCGGCAGGCCGCCGGCCAGCTGGCTCAGATACTCGTACGCCAGCAGCTGCGCGGGCAGGGCCTCGGCCTCGCCCAGGCGGTTCTCGGCCGCAAGCTCGCCGGCCCAGGCGGCCGTCTGGCGCAGGGTCTCGGCATAGGCCGCCGCCCAGGCCAGGCCATGGGCGACGTGCTGTTCGCGGTCCAGGGCGTCGCGATCCAGCCGCCCACCGCCGGCTACACGATCGCTCACCGCCCGGCGGGCTTGCGCGACATAGGTTTCGGCGGCGTCGGCGGCGTCGGCCAGCAGGCCGGTAAGGTTCGCAAGCATCATGGCGGCCTGACTATAGGGCATGCTTGCCGCACGTCATCGGTGACGCTACGCCAAGTGAAAACCGGAGGAAGCGCCATGATCGTCGTCCATCACCTCAACGACTCGCGCTCGCAGCGCATCCTGTGGCTGCTGGAGGAGCTGGGGCTCCCCTACGAGATCAAGGCCTATCAGCGCGACGCGACCACCCGGCTGGCGCCGCCCGAACTGACCGCCGTCCATCCGCTCGGCAAGTCGCCGGTGGTGACCGAGGACGGCGCGACGATCGCCGAGTCCGGCGCGATCATCGACTACGTCCTGCGCCATCACGCTGCCGGCCGTCTGGCGCCGCCGGTCGGCACGCCCGACCACGAGGCGCACCAGCAATGGCTGCACTACGCCGAGGGCTCGGCGATGCTGCCGCTGATGCTCAACATGTACGTCGCCCGCCTGGGCGAGGCCGGCGCGCCGCTGCAGCCGCGCATCCAGGGCGAGATCGCCAACCACCTCAGCTATGTCGAGCGGTCGCTCGAGGGCCGCGACTACCTGATGGGCAAGGACCTGACCGCCGCCGACGTCCAGATGAGCTTCGTCGGCGAGGTGGCCGGCGCCTTCGGCCAGTTCGCGACCTATCCGAACATCGCCGCCTGGGTCCGCCGCTTCCAGGACCGCCCGGCCTATCGCAAGGCGCTGGAGAAGGGCGGCCCCTACAACCTCGGACCGAAGGACTAGCGCGCCCAGGGATCGTCCAGCACGCCGTCGATGAAGTCGAAGACGGCGGCCTTGGTGAGGGCGTGCGGGATCGCCGAGAAATGGTCGCAGCCGGGGATGACGACGCCCCGGCCGTCGCCGAACGCCTGGGCCAGCAGTTCCGGGTCGCCGTTGGACTCGCGCTGGCCGGCGACGACCAGCACCGGCATCGGCAGGGTCGCAAAGCCCTCGGTGTCCAGCGCCGGGTTCTCGGCCTGGACGAAGGCGGCCAGGGCGCGGCGATCCTCGCCCTGCTCGTCGGCGAACTGGCGGAAGCTCTTCAGGAACGGCTCGGTGATGGTCTCCGGATCGTCGGCCAGCATGGCGTTCGCCATGACGTCGCCGCGCGCCGAGGGCCGCTCGCTCAGCATCTTGTCGCCGACCCCGCCCAGGATCAGATTCGAGAACCGGTGCGGTGCGGCCACGGCGGCCGCCGCGGCCACCCGCGCGCCCATCGAATAGCCGAACAGGTCGACCCGGTTGACGCCGAGGTGGTCCATCAGCTCGACCACGTCGCGCGCCAGGTTCTCACGCAGGTAGGCGGTCGGCTCATAGGCTTTGCCGCTCTGGCCGTGCCCACGCTGGTCCAGTGCGATCACCCGGAAGCGCCGGCGCTCCAGGGCCGCGTACCAGCCGGTCCGCTTCCAGCCCTCGTTGCGGTTCGAGGTGAAGCCATGGACCAGCAGGATCGCCCGCTCGTAGTTGTCGGGCGCGTTGTCGTCATAGCTGATCGTGAAGCCGTCGCTGGTCGTGAAATCCATGGTCGCAATGCGCTCGATCTGAATAGGCCGTCAAAATAACGGTTCAACAGACCCGCGGTGCGCGCCGATGGCAAGTCCCGGTCAGCTGCGCCAGCGCAGGGTGGCGGCCTCGACCGGGTTCTCGAACGGCCGCCCCGCCTTCCGGCTCGCGGTCCATTCGCGCTTCAGCTGCTGGTACCACTTGGCCTGACGGTCGGCGTCGTCGATCCACAGCAGCGAGGGATCGTAGCGCAGGCCCTCGTTCTGCAGGTTCACCATGTCGCCGTCCTGGCGCAGGAAGGCCCGCGCGCCGGCGGCGATGAACGGCTTGAGCACCAGGAACGCCGGGTGATCGGACCAGACGATCTGGGTGATCCGGGTCTTGCCCTCGTTGATCGGCGTCAGGCAGGTCAGCGACAGCACCTGGCGCTGGCCGACGGTCACATGCTCCCAGCGCAGGCCCGGGATGCGGAAGGTGATCTCGGTCAGCGGCTCGCCGCCCAGGATGGCGTAGGCGCGGCTGTTCTTGCTCGGCTCGTGCCGCACCATGGCGAAGCCCTGCTCGCGCGGTTCGAACTTCTTGGCCTTCTCGTGCTGGCTCTTGGTCGAGCGCCACCACCATTGCTGGTGCACATAGGGGCCGTGGGCCGGATCCATCAGCCCGACGACCGCGTGGTCGATATGGGCGTCGAAGTCCATGCGGTCGACCAGCTTGGGGCCGCCGCCGACCACGCCCGGGAACACCGGCGGCGGCTCGCTCGGCTCGCCGGTGAAGCGCGGATCCCCGCTGATCCAGACGAACACCAGGCCCTGGCTTTCCGCCGCGGGATAGTTGCGCACCCGGATGCGGCTGACGTCCATCGCCTGGTCGTCGACCAGCGAGGGGATCGCCGCGCAGGCGCCGTCGGTCTTGAAGCGCCAGCCGTGATAGGGGCACTCGACGCTTTCGGCGCCGTCGGCCTCGCGGGTCAGCTTGCCGGCCGACAGCGGCGCGGCCCGGTGCGGGCAGATGTCCTTGAGCGCATAGACCTTCCCGGCCCGGTCGCGACCCAGCAGGATCGGTTCGCCGAGGATCTCGTAGCGTTGCAGCTTGCCGGCCTTCAGGTCGCCCGAGAGGGCGGCGAAGTACCAGATGTCATGCAGGAAGCCGCGACCGAACTTGGTGTCGGCGGTGGGTGAGGTTTTGGCGTCGCCGTCGGGCATGGGCGCCTTCTACCGCGTTACGCGAGCCGCAGGAACCTGGCCGAGTGGGCGCCCATGTGGAGGGCGGCTCCATCGAGGTTCGCCTCGCCCGCGCCGGGCTCCAGGATCTGCGCGCCGGCCAGCCGTTCGTCGCCGAACACCGCCGGGGCCGCGCCCATGTTGAACACGCAGGCGATCTGCTCGTCGCCCGCCCGGCGGACGAACACCAGCAGCGGCTCGGGCGCGCTGACCATTTCCAGGTCGCCGGCGACCAGGGCCGGGACGTCGCGGCGCAGGGCCAGCAGCGCGCGGGTGAAGGCCAGGGTCGAATCGGCCGCCGCCTCCTGGCTCGCCGCCGACAGCCCGGCGTGCTCCACCGCCAGCGGCAGCCACGGCTTGCCGGCCGAAAAGCCCATGTTGGTCCCCTCGGTCCACGGCATCGGCGTGCGCGAGCCGTCGCGGCCCTTGGCGATCGGCCAGTAGAGATCGCCGACCGGATCGCGGATCTCCTCGCGGGTCAGGCTCTGGGCCTCGGGCAGGCCGAGTTCCTCGCCCTGGTAGAGCAGCACGGTGCCCTTCAGCGTCAGCAGCAGCGCCAGCATCAGCCGGGCGATCGCCTCGCCGCCGCCGAACCGCGTGGCGGTGCGCGGGATGTCGTGGTTGCAGAACGAGATGCACGGCCAGTGGCCGGGGAACCGGTCCAGGGTGTCGTAGTGGTCGCGGAAGATGTCCGGCGACAGCCGCCGCGCATGCAGCAGCACGAAGGTGTAGGCCGAGTGCAGGCCCTCCTGCGGCGTGCAGTAGGCCCCGCAGCGCTCCTCCTCCTCCGAGAACTCGCCGAACACGAAGCGCTCGTCGAAGGCGTCCACCCGGCGGCGGATCTCGTCCAGCAGGGGCACGTTCTCGGGCAGGTTGGAGTCGTGCAGGTGACGCTGCATCTCGCTGGCGTGCGCCCAGTGGCGGCGCAGCCGCTGGTCGGCCGGCACCGCCGGATTGTCGGTCAGGGTGTCGTCGTGCAGGAAGGTGCCGGCGACGTCGAGCCGGAAGCCGTCGATCCCCTTGTCCAGCCAGTACTCGAGAACCCGCAGGGCGGCGGCCTTGGCCTCCGGATGGCGCCAGTTCAGCTTCGGCTGCTGGCGCAGGAACTTGTGGTGATAGTGCTGGCGGCGCGCCGGCTGGTAGGCCCAGGCCGGCCCCCCGAACACCGACAGCCAGTTGTTGGGCGCGGTGCCGTCCCGGGCCGGGTCGGCCCAGACGTACCAGTCGGCCTTGGGCCCCTCGGCGCCGCCGTCGCGGCTCTCGACGAACCAGGGATGTTCGTCGGACGTGTGCGACAGCACCTCGTCCAGCATGACCTTCAGGCCGCGCCGGTGCGCCGCATCGATCAGCGCCTGCAGGTCGTCCATCGTCCCGTAGTCGGGCTGGACGCCTTCGTAGTCGGAGATGTCGTAGCCCCAGTCGCGGTTGGGCGAGGGGTGGACAGGCGAGAGCCAGATGGCGTCGACGCCCAGGCTCTCGATGTAGTCCAGTTTGGCGAGGACCCCGGCCAGGTCGCCGTGGCCGTCGCCGTCGGAGTCGAAGAAGCTCCGCACATAGACGTGGTAGACGACCGCGCCCTTCCACCAGGGCGCGGCCATCTTCTTAGGCCTCGGTGGCGTTGTGGATGATCTTCGAGACCAGGCCGTACTCGACGGCGGCCTCGGCGCTCATCCAGAAGTTCCGCTGGGTGTCCTTGACGATCTTCTCGTACGGATGCCCGGTTTCCTTGGCGATCATGCGGTTGACGCGCTCGCGCATCTTCACGATCTCCTCGGCCTCGATCTGGATGTCGCTGGCCTGGCCGCGGACGCCGCCCATCGGCTGGTGCAGCAGGAAGCGGGTGTTGGGCAGGCAGAGGCGGTTTTCCTTGCTCGCGCCCAGGAAGATATGCGCGCCGGCCGAGGCCACCCAACCGGTGCCGATGACCTTCACCTGCGGGCCGCAGAACTTGATCATGTCGTGGATGGTGTCGCCGCTCTCGACGTGGCCGCCGGGCGAGTTGATCACCACCTTGATCGGCTTGTCGCTTTCGGCCGACAGGGCCAGCAGCTGGGCGGTGACCCGCTCGGCCAGGCGCATGTCGATCTCGCCGAACACCAGCACGGTGCGCGACTTGTAGAGCGCGTTCTGAACAGGCCCGGCCGTCATCGGCATGTCGGGCTTGCGGGCGCCGTCTTCGCTGTCGTCGTCTTCGTCCAGGCGCCAGTTACGCATATGGGGTCTCCAATTCGGTTAGTCCGGAACGTGCGATGCGCAGCGGCGCTTCGCAAGAGCCCGAAGGCCGCGCAAGGGTCGATATTGCGCGGGGAAGGTGTCTGTAGGCGCTTTATCTGACGAAGTGGTTTCCGTCAGCGGACCTTGAGCGCCAGCAGCAGGAGCAGCGCCGAGACCCCCAGGTGCAGCAGCATGAAGCGCACCAGCACCTGGCTGTTCGACCAGCCGAGTTCCTTGCGGACGTGGTCGTGCAGCGGGAAGCGCACCTTGGACAGCACTTTCAGGCCGAAGAACCGCATCAGCGCCACCTTCACCAGGCCGGTCGCGCCGTTCAGCAGCAGCACCGAGCCGATCAGCAGCAGGAACAGCGGATTGTTGGTGGCGACCACCAGCATGCCGATCAGCAGCCCGATCGGGCGCGAGCCGGCGTCGCCCATCAGCACCTGGCTGGGCGGGGCGTTGTACCAGAGGTAGCCGGCGATGCAGCCGACCATCAGGAAGGCCATGATCGCCCAGTTGGCGCCGTCGCGGTTGAGCGGGATGTGCAGGTGGCCGGCCACCGCCTCGTTGCCGATCACCGTGTAGAGCAGGCCGCCCAGCAGCAGGATCGCCGTGCCGCTGAGGCTGCCGGAGACGCCGTCGACGCCGTCCGAGCAGTTGGTGGCGTTGATCGACAGCCAGATCACGCCGGCCGCCATCGGGATCGAGATCCACGGCGCCAGGGTCAGCACGCCTTTCCAGCCCGGCAGCCAGATCTGCACCGGCTGGAAGCCGTAGATGACGGCCGCCGCGCCGAACGCGATGGCCGCGTCCATGATCGCCAGTTGGTACTCGCTGAAACCGCCGCGGCGGTCGTCCAGATAGCCGACGATCAGCGCCGCCAGCATGAACGGCACGGTCAGCAGCGGCTTGGCGGTCAGCGGCACGAACACCATGCTGGCCAGGCAGAAGATGATCACGAAGATCAGTCCGGCGCTGACCGGCTTGCCGACGCTGAGTTCGGCGTTGACTGCGAAGGCGCGGCCGCGATCGGTCGGCAGCAGGCCCCACAGCTTGGGCAGCAGCAGCCACGTGCCCAGGGCGCAGACCGCGAAGCCCGCGCCCGAGAGGAAGAAGAACGAATTGAACAGCCGCAGCGGACCCCAGGCCTCGCCAAGGGTCGAGTAGATCCAGTTCAGCATTCGGGTCGCGGTCCGCGCGGTGGACGATCGCCCGGATGTGTCGCAATCCGGGCGGCTTGTCGATGCGGCGTAGGTGCTAACCGGCCGTGCTGGTGGCGATCAGCCGGGCGTAGAACTGCACCGCGCGGTCCAGGTTCTCCAGGCTCATATGTTCGTTGGTGCCATGGATCATCTTGATGGTCTCCAGCGAGAACACCATCGGCTGGAAGCGGTAGACGTCGTCGGCCACGCCGACCAGATAGCGGCTGTCGGTGCCGGCCGTGACCAGGCTAGGCGCGACGGGCGACTTGGCGGTGTCGCCGGCCAGGGCCGCGACCATCTTCCAGGCCTCCGAGGTGGTCGAGGAAACCGGCGAGGGCTCGTTCGGCGTGCGGCTCCAGGCGAAGGTCACCGGCAGCGCGCCTACCGCGGCCTTGGCACGCGCCAGCACCCCGGCCGAGCTGTCGCCCGGCGCGATGCGGTAGTTGATCCAGGCGGTGGCGTCCTGAGGCAGCACGTTCTCCTTGGGGCTGCCTTTCAGCATGGTCGGGGCGATGGTGGTGTGCAGCAGGGCCGCGCCGGCCGGCGTGGCGGCGGCCTGTTTGATGATCAGCGGTTCGAACAGCCAGCGGTTGGCCATCGCCATGCGGATCAGGAACGAGCCCTGCGGCGCGAGGCTTTCCATCATCATGCCGCCGGGACCGTCGAGCCTCATCGGCGCCTGGTCCTCGGCGATCTTGGTCACCGCCCGGGCCAGGGTCAGCACGCCGCCGGAATCGGCCGGCGGGGCCGAGGAGTGACCGCCTTCCGCCTCGGCGGTGACCATCAGCGTCGCGTAGCCCTTCTCGGCGATGCCGACCAAGGCGACCTGGTCGCCGGTGATCGGATTGTCGGAGATGATCGCCATGCCTTCGTCGAGCACGAACTGGGCCTTGATCCCGCGCGACTTGAAGAGGTCGGCGACGGCCTGGGCGCCGGTGCCGCCGGCCTCCTCGTCGTGGCCCGAAACCAGGATCAGCGTGCGCTTGGGCTTGTAGCCTTGCTGGGCCAGCGCCTCGACGCCTTCGAACAGGGTGACCAGCGAGCCCTTGTCGTCGATCGCGCCGCGGCCCCAGACCGAGCCCTCGGCGATCACGCCGCCGAACGGCGGATGCTTCCAGTCGTCCTCGGTGCCGGGCGTCACCGGCACGACGTCCTGGTGGGCCATCAGCACCACCGGCGCCAGGGCGGGGTCGGACCCGGCCCAGGTGTAGACCAGCGTATGGCCGGCCACGACCTCGCGGGTCATCGCCGCGTGCGCGGCCGGATAGGTGGTCTGCAGCCAGGCGTGCAGCTTGTCCCACTCGCCGAGCTGGTTGTCGGCCTTGTCCTGGTGGCTGATGGTCTGGAACTGGATCGACTGGGACAGATGCTCGGCGGCCTTGGCGGTGTCGATCGCCACCGTCGGCGCCAGTTTCACCTTGGAGAGGTCCGCGCCCGCGTCGGGCTTGTAGGTCAGCGTCCTGATCACGACTATGGCCGCGAGCAGTATGACCAGCCCGACCAGTCCCAAGGCGATCTTGCCGATGAGTTTCATGGGTCCCTCTCCTCTGGACCTCGACCATAGGTCGGCGCCGCTAGGGAAGAGAAGCCAGTCCGCGTGCGTCTGATCGCGTTTCAATCATCCGGCGTGTTCTGGGGCGCGGTCTGGGCGACCCTGGCCGACGCGGCGCTGGCGGTCGCGATCCTGGTCTGCTGGGCGAACGCGGCGCTGCCGCCGCAGGATCTGCCCTGGAAGCCGCTGACCCTGTCGGCTCCGCCCGGCCTGGCGACCCATCAGCAGTTGCGACGCGCCGCCGCCGATCCCGGCCGCTGCCGCGCGGCGCTGCGGGCCGGCGGCGTGCGGTTCGACGAGAGCCCGCCCCGCCGCGAGGCCGGCTGCTCGCAGCTCGATGCGGTGCGGCTGCGGGGCGGGACGACGCCGCTGTCGCCGGCCGCCCCGGTGATGACCTGCGGTCAGGCCCTGACCTACGCCGCCTGGGACCGCTACGGCCTGCAGCCCGCCGCCCGCGAGCTGCTCGGTGAGTCGATCGCCAGCGTCGATCACATGGGAACCTACGCCTGCCGCAACATGTACGGACGCGCCGAGGGCCCGCGCAGCCAGCATGCCTTCGCCAACGCCCTCGACGTCGGCGGCTTCACGACGGCCAGCGGCCGCAAGCTGCGCGTGCTCGGCCAGTTCGATGGCGAGGACGGGCGGGGCGCGTTCCTGCGTCGCTCGCGCCACGAAGCCTGCGGCTGGTTCCGCACGACGCTGAGCCCCGACTACAACGCCGCTCACCGCGATCACCTGCACCTGGACTCCGGACCCTTCCGGATCTGCCGCTAGCCGCGCGCGGCGCGCACGAAGAACACCGCGGTCATCACCACCGACAGCGCGATGGTGGCGGCGCGCACCACCCGCGGGTCCAGCCGCTTCCCCAGGTGCGCGCCCAGATAGCCGCCGACGATCGCGCCGAGCCCGACCAGCAGCGTCTCGGGCCAGCGCACCGCGCCGGCGATCACGAAGCAGACCACGGCGATGGTGTTGGCGGCGCTGACCATCAGGGTGCGCGGCGGGTTGAGCTGCTTGAGATCGACCCCGGCCAGCAGGCTCCAGGCGGCCATCATCATCAGCCCGACCGCGCCGCCGAAATAGCCGCCATAGACGCCCAGCGCGAACTGCAGGACCAGGATCGGGACCGGCCCGACCTGGGCGTGACGCTGCAGCCAGGGCGCGATGCGCGGCCCGAACGCCAGGGCCAGGGTGGCGGTCAGCAGCAGCCACGGCAGGATCACGTCGAAGGTCGAGGACGGCGTCCACAGCAGCAGCAGGCTGCCGGCCAGGCCGCCGGCGAGGGTGACCGCCAGCATCGGCCGCACCGGCACGCCGCAGACCTCGGTCAGGCCCTGCCGGTAGACCCAGGCGCTGGCCAGGCCGCCGGGATAGAGCGCCACGGTGCTGGAGGCGTTCGCCGCCACCGAAGGCACGCCCGCCGCGATCAACGCCGGCAGGGTGACGAACGAGCCGCCGCCGGCCAGGGCGTTCATCGCCCCGGCCAGCAGTCCCGCGCCCAGCAAGAGGAATTCGCTGCCCATGGCGCCAAGCTGCGCCGGGCAGGACGGCCGCACAATGCGCGGTCGCCGGGGTCAGCCTTCGCGATCGGCGAAGGCTAGAGCGACTTCAACCAGGGCAGCAGCCGATCGTTGACCTCCTGCGGCCGCTCCTGCTGGGTCCAGTGCCCGCAGCCGGGCAGCACGTCGGCGCCGCGCAGGTTGGGCATCTCCGCGCCCATGATCGCCATCAGGTCGCCCTTGCCCAGCATCGACAGCACCAGGTCGCGCTCGCCGCCGACGAACAGCGACGGCTGCTCGATCTTGCGGCCCTCGAACTGGCTCAGGTACGCGAAGTCGCGCTGGTGGTTGCGGTAGCGGTTGATCGGCCCGCGGAAGCCCGAGCGTTCGAACTCGGCCACGTAGTAGTCGAGGTCGGCGTCGGTCAGCCATGCGGGGAAGGGGTTCGGGTCGACCAGCCCCTCCAGCAGGCTCTGGCCGTGGGTCTTGTCGGTCGGCCAGGTCCCGTCCGGCGCGTCGCCGCTGATCGCGTAGTAGAACTTGCGAAGACCGTCGCGGACATTGGCCTCCAGCTCAGCCTCGGCCGGGCCGACGTTCTGGAACCAGGCCTGGTAGAAGAACTTGCCGCGGCTGGTGAACACGCTCTCGATCATGTCGCTGAACGGCCGCTTGGGCACGCCGGTGTAGGGCACCGACAGCCCGGCGACGGCGCGCACGCGGTCGGGGCGGACGAGGGCGGTGTTCCAGACGATCGGCGCGCCCCAGTCGTGCCCGACCAGCACGGCGGGCGCGTCGGGGCTCAGCGCCTCGATCACCCCGGCCACGTCGGCGACCATGTGCTCCATGTCGTAGTCTTCGACGGCCGGCGGCCGCGTCGAGCCGCCATAGCCGCGCACGTCAATGGCGCAGGCGGTGAAGCCGGCTTCGGCCACCGGGCCCATCTGGTGGCGCCAGCTGTACCAGCTTTCCGGGAAGCCGTGGACCATGACGACCAGCGGACCGGAGCCTTGAATGGCGGCCCGCAGGGTGACGTCGGGGAGCGCGATGTTCTTGAATTCGTGCATGGATGGACGCTAACCGGCCATTGCGGATCGACAAACTGTTTCGTTGGCCTCAGGGTGAACCCGGGTATGGGCCGCCGGCGCTTGCGGCTTGGGGGGCGTTTAGGAGTCTGAGTGTCCCATAGCGTTCTCGAACGTCTGCGCGAAGCCACGAGGCCGGCGCACGAACGACTGGAAGAGCGGCTCGATATCCTTGCCAGGATGCAGTCTCTGGACGGCCGCCGCGCATTGGCGGCGCGCTTTCACAGCCTCCACGCGGGCATGGAGACCGTGCTCGAGCCCTGGTTGGCGGACGTCGCGGGCCTGGACTTTTCGGCCCGCCGCCGCACCCGCTCGCTGGAAGCCGACCTCGCCGCCCTCGGTCTGAACCCGCAGACGCCCGCCGCGGCGCCCGCGCCGGCCGACGGCGCCGAAGCGCTGGGCTTCATGTACGTCCTCGAAGGCTCCAGCCTCGGCGGCAAGGTGATCCGCAAGCAGGCCGAACGCGCCGGCCTCGACATGACCGGGCTGAGTTTCCTCGATCCCTATGGCGCGCGGACCGGCGAGGCCTGGCGCGCCTTCCTCTCCGTTCTGGACCGGGAAAGCCCGCCGCATGATACGGCCCGCGGCGAAGCGGTCGCCCGCGGAGGCGCGCTCGGCTTTGCGCATGCCGAGCGGGTCCTGCTCGAAGGAGCAGCCGCATGAGCCTCGAACTCGACGCCGCGGCGGAGGTCGACCTGACCTCCTGCGACCGCGAGCCGATCCACATCCCGGGCTCGATCCAGCCGCACGGCATGTTGCTGGTGGTCGATCGCGACAACCTGACGGTGGGCCACGTGGCCGGACCGGTCGAGGAATTGCTCGGGGTCGCCGACTGGCGGGGCGCGACCCTGGGGCGGCTGTTGGGCGACGAGATCGCCGACCGTGTCGGGCGGCTGACGGAGTCCTCGGCCACCGGCGGCTTCGCCGGGCAACTCCGGCTCGGCGCGCGGCTGTTCGATGTTCACGCCCGCGATCAGGGCGACCTGGTGCTGGTCGAGATCGAGCCTGGCCCCGCGGTCCCGGCGTCGGGCTCGTCCATTCTCGGCGCGCTGGAGGCGGCCGGCCTGGCCTTCGAGCGGGCCGCCAATCTCAAGGCGCTCTGCGAGCGGGCCGCCGTGGAGTTCCGCCGCATCACCGGTTTCGACCGGGTGATGATCTATCGCTTCCTGGACGACGACGCCGGGGCGGTGCTGGCCGAGGACCGGGCCGACTTCATGCCGGCGTTCCTCAACCATCGCTTTCCGGGCTCGGACATCCCCCGGCAGGCGCGCGCCCTCTATCTGCGCAACCTGGTGCGGGTGATTCCGGACGTGCGCTACGAGCCGGCCCCTCTGAGGCCGGCCTGGACCGGCGCGCCGCTGGACATGAGCGACTGCGCGCTGCGCAGCGTCTCGCCGATCCACATGCAGTACATGCAGAACATGGGCGTCGGGGCCTCGGCCTCGATCTCGATCGTGCGCGACGGCGAACTGTGGGGCCTGATCGCCTGCCATCACGCCACGCCGGCGCTGATGCCCTACGACATCCGGGTCGCCTGCCGCGCGCTGTCCGGCGGCCTGGTGCGCCAGATCAAGGCCAAGGAAGAGGCCGAGATGCTGCGCGAGCGGATCCGCCTGCGCAGCATGGAGGACGAGATCGTCCGTCTGCTGTCGCGGGCGTCCTCGCTCGACGACGGCTTGCGCGAGGTGCTGCCCGACGTGATGCGGGCCCTGAACGCCGACGGCGTCGCGGTCCTGCGGGGCGGGGAGCTGCATCAGGCCGGCGCCTGTCCGGCGGAAAGCGCGGTGCGCGACCTCGCCGCCTGGCTGGCGGCCGGGGACCGCGCCGACCCGTTCGAGACCAGCCGGCTGCCGGACGCCTACCCGGCCGCGGCGGCGTTCCGCGATGTCGCCAGCGGCCTGCTGTCGGTGATCGTCTCGCGCGACGAACCGTTCCACATCCTCTGGTTCCGCGCCGAGCAGGTCGAGGAGATCAACTGGGCCGGCAACCCGCACAAGATTGCGGCCGGGCCGGACGGCGTGCTGACCCCGCGCGCCTCATTCGAGGCCTGGAGCGAAGCGGTGCACGGCCGGTCGCGGCCCTGGACGCCGGCCGAGCTGGACGCGGCCGAGCACCTGCGGCGTGCGGTGCTCGACGTGCGCCAGACCCGCCGGATGCGCGAGCTCAACGCCCGCCTGTCGGAGACCTTGTCGGAAAAGGACGGGCTGATCGAACAGAAGGAGCTGCTGCTGCGCGAAGTGAACCACCGGGTTCAGAACAGCCTGCAGCTGGTGTCGAGCTTCCTGGGCCTGCAGGCGCGCGCCTCGGACAGCGACGAGCTGAAGGACAGCTTCGAGGAGGCGCGGCGGCGACTGAGCGCCGTGGCCCTCGTCCACCGCCGGCTCTATCGCGCCGATCAGATCGAGCACATCGACCTGTCGCGCTACATCGAGGAACTGGTCGACGACATGGCCGCCTCGATGGGATCGGAGTGGGAGGGGCAGGTGTCGCTCGACCTCGCGCCGGTGGTGATCGCGACCGACCGCGCCGTGACCTTGGGCTTGATCATCACCGAGTTGGTCATCAATGCGAACAAGTACGCCTACGGCGGCCGGTCCGGCCCGATCGACATCGCGCTCTCGCAATCGGGCGGGCGGATGATGGTGGTGGTCGGCGACCGGGGCGGCGGCCGCCACGGGCCGGGGCAGGGCTTCGGCACGCGCATGATGAACGCCATGGTCGCCCAGCTGCGCGGCGCGCTCGACTATCAGGACAACGACCCCGGCCTGCGGGTGGTGCTGACCGCGCCGCTGAGCTTCGAAGCCGACGCTTGACCCAACGGCGCCCGGCGCCGCAAATGACGACGACAAAATCAAACATTTGTTTGGAGGGAGCGCCATGGGCGAACTGTTCGACCTGACCGGAAAGGTCGCTGTCATCACCGGATCCTCGCGCGGGATCGGCAAGGCGATCGCCGAGCGAATGGCCGAGCACGGCGCCAAGGTGGTGATCTCCTCGCGCAAGGCCGGCCCCTGCGACGAGGTCGCCGCGGCGATCAACGAGAAGCATCCGGGCGCGGCCATCGCCGTTCCGGCCTCGATCTCCTCGAAGGAAGACCTTCAGCGCCTGGTCGACGAGACGGTCAAGGCGTTCGGCCAGATCGACATCGTGGTCTGCAACGCCGCGACCAACCCGTTCTTCGGCCCGATGTCGCAGATCAACGACGACCAGTTCCGCAAGATTCTCGACAACAACATCATCGCCAACAACTGGCTGATCCAGATGGCCGCGCCGCAGATGCGCGAGCGCAAGGACGGCGCGGTGATCATCATCTCGTCGATCGGCGGCCTGCGCGGCTCGACCGGCATCGGCGCCTACAACATCTCCAAGGCCGCCGACTTCCAGCTGGCCCGCAACCTGGCGGTCGAGCTCGGCCCCGACAACGTGCGGGTCAACTGCATCGCGCCGGGCCTGGTGAAGACCGACTTCGCCAAGGCGCTGTGGGACACCCCGGAAGCCGAAAAACGCTCGAGCGCCAACAATCCGCTGCGCCGCCTGGGCGAGCCGGACGACATCGCCGGCGCGGCGGTGTTCCTGGCCTCCAAGGCCGGGTCGTGGATGACGGGTCAAGCCATCGTCGTGGACGGCGGCTCGACCTGCTGATCGGACGCGAAGGGGCGAGGCGCGGCGAGCGCGCCCGCCCCTAGTTCCGCGGCTGCGGCGCGAACTGCGGCGGCGGCTGGAACTGCTGCGGCGGCGCGAACTGCTGCGGCGGCTGTTGCCAGCCGGGCTGCGGGGCCTCGTAGCTGCGATAGGTCCGGCGGTATTCGTAGTAGGTGACCGGCTGCGCGCCGCCGACGGCGTAGGTCGGGTGGCCGCCTTGGGCCGGATAGCCCTGGCCGTAGAACGGGCCGTAGGCGCCCTGGGCCGCGGCGATGGCGGCGGTGCCGCAGGCGGCGGACCGCGAACCGGCGACGCCGCCGATGATCGACCCCACGAAGGCGCCGAGGCCCGCGCCTTCGGCGACGACGCCGGCGCCGGCCGCCGCGCCGCCGGCCAGGCCGCCGGCGATCAGGCCGACGATGCCCCAGCCGAGGGCGCGCTGCGCGGCCGTTCGGGCGCAGGGATCGGCCGGGCCGACGCGCGCGTAGTGGACAGGCGCCGGGGCCGCATAGCCGTAGTACTGGGCCTGGGCGACGCCCCCCGTCAGCACGGCGCCAGCCGCCGCCAGGGCGACGCCGATCTTCACGGCCTTCTTGGAACCCGGGTGCATGTCACGTTCCTCTCGAAATCGTCTCGCCCCAGGATAGGCACGGGAACGGCGTTACGGGAACCTCAGACAACCTGCACGCTACTAACGGCTCGTTCGGCGGGGGAACCTCAGGCCCGGCGCGAGAGCTCGCGGGCCTTGGCCAGCCGGCGCACGCCCTCGTCCAAGGTCTGGTCGTTCTTGGCCAGGCAGAGCCGCAGGATGGTGGTTACGTGATCCTCTTCGTAGAGGGCCGAGACCGGAATGCTGGCGACGCCCGCGGCCCTGACCGCGCGCAGGGCGAAGGCCCGGTCGGGCTCCTCGATCCCCGAGGCCGCCAGGTCGATATTGAGGAAGTAGGTGCCCTGCGCCGGCAGGGTGACGAAGCCCTCGCTGGCCAGGCCGGCGGCCAGCCGGTCGCGTGAGCGCTGCAACTCGCGGGGCATGGCCTCGAACCAGTCGCCGCTGTTCTCCAGTCCCCAGGCCACCGCCGCCTGCAGATTCGGCGCGGTGGTGAAGGTCAGGAACTGGTGCGTCCTCGACAGCGCGCGGGTCAGCTCAGGCGCAGCGCACAGGAAGCCGACCTTCCAGCCGGTGAGGCCGAACATCTTGCCGGCCGAGCCGATCTTCACCGTCCGCTCGCGCATGCCGGGGAAGGCGATCAGCGGCAGGTGCCGGGCGCCGTCGAACACCACCTGCTCCCAGACCTCGTCGCAGATCGCGACGGCGTCGTGCGCGACGCAGAACTCGGCCAGCAGCGCCAGATCATCGCGCGGCAGCACAGCGCCGGCCGGGTTGATCGGGTTGTTCAGGACCACGAACCGCGTGCGCGGGCCGAACGCCGCCTCAAGCATCGCGCGGTCGAAGCGCCAATGCGGCGGGCTCAGCTTGACCAGGCGCGGCACGCCGCCGGCCCGGCGGATCAGCGGCAGGTAGGCGTCGTACAGCGGTTGGAAGACCACCACCTCGTCGCCGGGCTGGATAAGCCCCAGGAAGGCGGCGGCCAGCGCCTCCGTCGCGCCAGAGGTGATGGTGACCTCGCTGGCCCAGTCGAGATCCAGGCCTTGCGTGCGGGCGTAGTGGGCGGCCACGGCGGCGCGCAATTCGGGCAGCCCGGCCATCGGCGGATACTGGTTGTAGCCGTTCAGCACCGCGTCGGCGGCGCGCTCGCGGATCGCCTGCGGGCCGGGATCGTCCGGGAAGCCCTGGCCGAGGTTGATCGCCCCGAGCTCTCGGGCCAGGCCCGACATCTCCTCGAAGATGGTGGTCGGCAGGTTTGCGAAGATCGGATTGGCCATGCGGCTTGCCTAGCACAGCTGGGCGCAGGACGCGTCCGGCCTCGATCTCGCCTCGGCGGCGCCACTTCCGGCGACCATGCGCGTTGTGATCTTGGGCCGGACTTCCGCTCTAGCTTGCGGCGGCCGGTCCAGGGCGAAGGAGGGGCCGGAGGCATGGGCGGATCCCAACCGCCGACGGGCTGGAGGCGGGCGATCGCCTACGGCGGCGTGTCGCTTCTGCTCGGATTGACCCAGGGACTCGGCTTCAACCTGGTCAACAACAACCTGCCCTGGATCCAGGGCTCGCTCGGCGCCTATCCCGGCGAAGCGGCCTGGCTGTCGACAGCCTACACCGCCACCAACGCCACCATCGGTCTGCTCGCGATCAAGTTCCGCTTCCAGTACGGCCTGCGCCTCTTTGGCGACATCGGGCTGGGCCTGTTCATCGTCGTCGCCGTCGCCCACCTGTTCACCGACGACCTTCGCTCGGCGATCGCGGTGCGTGCGGCGTCGGGCGTCGCGGCCACGGCGCTATCGACCATGGCGCTGCTCTACATGATCGCCGCCGTGCCCGAGCACCGGAGGCCGATGGGCATCGCGCTCGGCGTCGGCTGGAGCCAACTGGCCGCGCCGCTGTCGCGACTGGTGTCGTCCGACCTGCTGCAGATCGGACAGTGGCACGGCCTTTACCTGCTGGAGATCGGTCTCAGCCTCCTCTGCCTGGTCGCCGTCAACCTGGTGCGCGTGCCGCCGATGCCGCGCGTGAAGATGTTCCAGGCGCGCGACTTCCTGACCTTCGCGCTCTTCGCGCCAGGGGTGGCGCTGCTCTGCGCCGTGCTCGCCCAGGGGCGCTATGTCTGGTGGTTCGACGCCCCATGGCTCGGCTGGGCGCTGGTCGCGGCCATCGTGCTGCTGGCGGCGTCGGTGCTGGTCGAGCTGCACAGGGAGAAGCCGCTGCTGCACATCCGCTGGCTCTCCAGCGCCGATATGCTGCGGCTGGTGGTGATCATCCTGCTGTTCCGCATCGTGCTGTCGGAGCAGGGGGTAGGGGCCTTCGGCTTCCTCCAGGCGATGGGCATGAACAACGAGCAGATGCGCGGCCTGTCCTGGGTGATGTTCTGGGCGACCCTGGCGGGGATGGTGATCGTGGCGGTGACCATCAATCCGGCTCGGGTTTCGACGCCGGCTCTGATCGCGCTGCTGCTGATCGCGGCCGCCGCCTACTGGGACAGCCACGTCACCAGCCTGACCCGGCCCGCGCAGATGTATCTCAGCCAGGGGCTTATCGCCTTCGCCAGCGCGCTGTTCCTGCCCGCCGCCATGCTGGCCGGCTTCGGCCGCGCCATGCGCCAGGGCCAGGAGTTCATCATCAGCTTCGCGGTGATCTTCGGCGCCGGCCAGAGTCTCGGCGCTCTGGCCGGCTCGGCCTTCCTGGGCACGCTGATGACGGTGCGCGAAAAAGCTCATTCGGCCCAGATTATCGAGCGCCTGCTGCTCACCGACCCCCAGGTCGCGGCGCGTGTGCGCCAGTACGCCGGCGCCTATGGCGGGAGCATCGCCGATCCGGCGCTGCGCCAGGGCGAGGGGCTGGCCCTGCTGGCGCAACTGGCGACGCGGGAGGCCACCGTGCTGGCCTATGCCGACGTGTTCCGGGTGATCGCGGTGCTGTCGCTGCTGGTTTTCGCCTATCTCCTGGCCCTTCGGCTGCGCGAGGATGCGCGGGCGCGGCGGGCCGCCGCCCTGACCCCTGCCGAGGCCGCCTGACGTGAGCGATACGCCCGCCCCGCCCCCCGCCAAGCGCCCCTGGTCGCGCGCCGCCATTCCGATCGTGCTGGCGGCGATCGGCGGCGTGCTGCTGGTGCTGTTCGCCTGGCGGCTGCCGCCGTTCGACACCGGCGTGCAGAGCACCGACAACGCCTATGTCCGCGGCTACGTGACCATCATCAGCCCCAAGCTGGACGGCTACGTCGCCGAGGTCCTGGTGAAGGACTTCATGCCGGTGAAGGCCGGCGACACCTTGGTCGTCATCGATGATCGCAACTATCGCCAGAAGGTCGAACAGGCGCGCGCGGCGCTGGCCGTGCAAAAGGCCAACCTCGCCAACTGGGATCAGCAGCGCCGCCGCGGCCAGGCCAATGTCAGCCTGGTCGGGGCCGAGGAGGTCAGCGCGCGCGCCGCCCTGGCCAAGGCCCAGGCCGACTTCCGCCGCGCCGAGCCGCTGGTCCAGAAGGGCTGGCTGGCCCCGACCGAGCTCGACCGTCTGCGCCTGGCCGTGCAGCAGGCCCAGGCCTCCGTCGGCCAGGCCCAGGCGCAGGGCCGGGTGGCGCAGGAAGACCTGGCCTCGGTCGGGGTCAACCGCGCGGGGCTGGAGGCCGCCGTCGCCCAGTCGCAGGCGGCGCTCGAATTGGCGCAGATCGACCTGGCCAACACCCGCATCACCGCTCCGGTCGCCGGCCAGGTCGGCGAGGTCGGGGTCAAGGTCGGGCAGTACGTGGCGCCGGGGACCCAGCTGATGGGGCTGGTGCCGGAGGCGGTCTGGATCACCGCCAACTTCAAGGAAACCCAGATGAAGGACGTCGCGGTCGGCGAGCCGGTTCGCATCCACATCGACGCGCTGCCGGGAACCACGCTGCGGGGCAAGGTCGAGCGGATCGGCCCGGCTGCAGGATCGGAGTTCGCGGTGATCAAGCCGGACAACGCCACCGGCAACTTCACCAAGGTCGTTCAGCGCATTCCGGTGCGCATCGCCCTCGAGGACGGGCAGGAGGCGACCGCGCGCCTGCGCCCCGGCATGTCGGCGGTGGTCAGCATCGACACCCGCGGCCGCTAGCTCAGACGGCGCTCAGCGCCTCGCCCAGCGTGCGGCGGCTCAGCGGCTTGCCCAGGAAGCCGATCGGCTTGATCGCCGCCATCGAGCGGCGGAACTCCTCGGTGATCGAGCCCGAAACGAACAGCGAGCGGACGCCCAGCTTGTCGTAGAGCTGGCGGGCCAGCACGCCGCCGTCCGCGCCGCGGGCCAGACGGATATCGACCAGTGCGATGTCGGGGCGGCCGCCTTCGGCCAGCGTCCAGGCTTCGGTCGCGTCGGCGGCCTCGGCCACGACCTCGTGGCCCATGTCCTCCAACAGGCCCACGATGTCGAGCGCGATGAGCGCGTCGTCCTCAACAACCATGATACGCACTGCGCGGCTCAACTCCTGGGGAAGACGACGGCGAATGACGCGCCGGACTTCGGTTGTTCTATCTCGAAGCGCCCGCCGAGTTGTCTCGCCAAGGCTTCGATCGCCCGCATCCCGAGGCTCTTACGTTGCCTCGGCGAAAAGTCTTTGGGCAGACCTTCACCGTCATCAGCCACGCTCAAACGGTAGAGCTCGCCATCTGTTCCGAAAGCGACCCTTATTTTGGAGGGCCTATCGGGCGGGCAGCCGTATTTCAAGGCGTTGGTGATCAACTCATTGAGGATCAGAGCCAGCGGCACCGCCTGCTTCACGTCGAGCACGGCGTGTTCGATGGCGGTTTCCAGGGCGACGTCGTCGCGGCCGAGCGAGTTGACCAGGTCCTGGGCGAGGGCTTCGGTGTAGCGGCCGGCGTCGAAGGCGCCGATGGCGTCGTCGGCCTTGTACATCTGCTCGTGCACCCGGCCGACGGCGATGATCCGGTCGAGTGTCCGGTTGAGGGCCTCGCGCGCATCGTGGTGTTCGACGGCGCGCGATTGCAGGCGCACGACGCTGGCGATCTGCTGCAGCGAGTTCTTGACCCGGTGGTTGACCTCGTCGAGCAGCAGGGTGCGGTCGGCGAGCAGGCGGCGCAGCCGCTGCGCCACGTCGGCCTCGGCCTCGCGGTCCAGGCTGATGTCCCGCAGCGCCTTGAAGAACAGCAGCGCCAGCAGCGCCGCGAAGATGATCAGCGAGGCGATGATCACCGTGCGCACGACGGCGACCTGATGCTCGCGCTGGCGCTGCAGCCGCTGTTCCTCCAGTTCCAGTTCGGCGGCGATGGCGCGCACGCCCTGCATCGCCGCCACGCCGTGGCCCCGGCGGATGATCTGGATGGCGGCGCCGGGCGATCCGGTGCGGCGCGCGGCGACCGTCTGGTCGATCACGTCCATCCGGGTGAGCATCAGCGCCTGCAGGCGCGTCAGCCGTTCCTGTTGTTCGGGATTGTCGCGCGTCAGCCGTTCCAGCGCGCTGATATGGATCGCCGCCGACGTTCGGGCGCCTTCGATTTGGCGGGTGAACTGCGAGTCGCCGGTGAGGATGAAGGCGCGTTGGGCCGACTCGGCCTCGGTCAGCGACAGGCGCAGGCCTTCGATCTCGATCCGCACCTCATGGGCGTGGGTCAGCCATCCGGCCGCGCGGTCGTACCAGAAAAAGGACCCGCCCAGGGCGGCGAAGGCCAGGAACAGTGCGGTGACGGTGCCGGCCAGCAGGCGGAACGCGCGTTCGCGCGCCGCCTGTCTGCTTGCACTGGGCGTCGCCCCCGCTTGCGTCACTACTCCTCCTTGACGCGCCGCTTGCGGAAGGAGGGGTTCAGCACCTGCTTGCGCAGGCGGATCGACTTCGGCGTGACTTCGACCAGTTCGTCTTCCTCGATGTAGGCGATGGCCTGCTCGAGGGTCATGCGGCGCGGCGGAGTCAGGCGCACGGCCTCGTCCTTGCCGGACGCGCGGACGTTGGTCAGCTGCTTGGCCTTCATCGGGTTGACGTCCAGGTCGTCGGCGCGGCTGTTCTCGCCGATGATCATGCCCTGGTACGTCTTCTCGCCGGCGCCGACGAACATGGTGCCGCGCTCTTCCAGGTTCCACAGCGCATAGGCCGCGGTTTCCCCGTCGGAGTTGGAGACCAGCACGCCCTTACGGCCGGCGTCGATCGCGCCCTTGTAGGGCTCGTAGTGGCTGAACACGCGGTTCAGCACGCCCGACCCGCGGGTGTCGGTCATGAACTCGCCCTGGTAGCCGATCAGCGAGCGCGAGGGGCTCATCAGGCTGATGCGGGTCTTGCCCGCGCCCGACGGACCCATGTCCTTCAGCTCGGCCTTACGGGCCGACAGCTTTTCGATGACGATGCCGGTGAATTCGTCGTCGACGTCGATCATGACGTCTTCGATCGGCTCCATGCGCTGGCCGTTCTCGTCGGTCTGGAAGACCACGCGCGGGCGGCTGATGGAGACTTCGAAGCCCTCGCGGCGCATGCTTTCGATCAGAACGCCCAGCTGCAGTTCGCCGCGGCCGGCGACTTCGAAGGCGTCCTTCTCGCTGGTCTCGGTCACCCGGATCGCAACGTCGGTCTCGGCTTCCTTCAGCAGGCGGGCGGCGATGACGCGGCTCTGGACCTTGTCGCCTTCGCGGCCGGCCAGCGGGCTGTCGTTGACAGAGACGGTCATCGAGATGGTCGGCGGATCGATCGGCTGAGCCGGCAGGGCGTCGGTGACTTCCAGCGCGCACAGGGTGTCGGCCACGGTGGCCTTCGAAAGGCCGGCGATGGCGACGATGTCGCCGGCTTCCGCGCCGCCGTCGATCGGCTGGCGCTTCAGGCCGCGGAAGGCCAGCACCTTGGTGATGCGGCCGCGCTCGATTTCCTTGCCGTCACGCGACAGCGCCTTGATGGCCAGCCCCGGCACGGCCTTGCCGGCCTCAATGCGGCCGGTCAGCAGGCGGCCCAGGAACGGGTCGCTTTCGATCAGCACCGACAGGATCTGGAAGGGCTCTTCCTTGCGGGCCTCGGACTTGGGCGGCGGCACGTGGTCGACGATCAGGTCGAACAGCGGGCCGAGATTGTCGTTCGGCTGCGCCAGGTCCATCGTCGCCCAGCCGTTCTTGCCCGACGCGTAGATGTGCGGGAAGTCCAGCTGTTCGTCGGTCGCGCCCATGGCGGCGAACAGGTCGAACGCTTCGTTGAGGACGCGGTCCGGATCGGCGTGGGCGCGGTCGACCTTGTTGAGGCAGAGGATCGGGCGCAGGCCCATCTTCAGCGCCTTGCCCAGCACGAACTTGGTCTGGGGCATGACGCCTTCTTCGGCGTCCACGAGGAGGACGCAGCCGTCCACCATGCCGAGGATCCGCTCGACTTCGCCGCCGAAGTCGGCGTGGCCGGGGGTATCGATGATGTTGATGCGGGTCTCGCCCGCTTTTCCGTTCCAGAGGACGCTGGTGCACTTGGCGAGGATGGTGATCCCGCGTTCGCGCTCCTGGTCGTTGGAGTCCATGGCGCGCTCAACCGTCGCCTCATTGGCTCGGAAAACGCCTGACTGGGCTAGGAGCTGGTCGACCAGGGTCGTCTTGCCGTGGTCGACGTGTGCGATGATGGCGATGTTGCGGAGCGACATTGATTTGGCTTTATGGGCGCCTATTTGGGGAAGCGCGCGCTTTTAGGTGAGGAATGGCTTTTGCGCCAGCGCCTTCTCGCCGCGGCGCCGAACATTGATATCGTGTCGTTGTGCGGTGCAGCAAACCTGGGCCGTCTGAGACGCCTTCAAATCTCACTGATTTGTAACGAATTTTTTCGCCGCTTTTAGAAATTGTGATGGGTCCGGCACAAAATCGCTTGTTGTTTTGTGCGTCGCACCGTATATGTTCGAACTGTGAGGCGGCGCTGCCGCTTCTGCCCTTCCTGGGCGTTTCCTCCCTAATGAACTGCCGGGCCTTCGGGTCCGGCTTTTTTTTGGCCTGAGCCCTGGGGCGGCGAAACTATCGCCTGGATCCGACTCCGTATAGGAACGGAGCATGAACCTGGACTCCCTCCTGCTCGCCGTCCTCGCCGCCTTGCTGGCGGCCATCCCCGCGCTCGCCTGGGCGCTCATGGAGCGCGGCCGCGCCAATCGCGCCGAAGCCCGCGCATATGAACTGCAGGACGCCGCCGCCCGCCTGCGGGTGTTGGAGGAGCAGGAGGCCAAGAACACCGCCTTCCTGCAGGCCCAGGCCGCCTCCGCCATCGCCGAGCAGGTGATGAAGCGCGCCGACGAGACCTTCCATAATAGAGAGCAACTCGCCCAGGCCCGGCTCGAGGCGCAGCTGAAGCCCGTCGCCGAGACCCTGGCCAAGTTCCAGGAACAGGTCGTCGCCGTCGAAAAGACCCGCGCCGAGGAGACCGGCGGGCTGAAGGAACAGATCAACCAGCTGATGCAGGCGTCCAGCGCCACCCAGGCCGAGGCGCGCAAACTGTCTGCGGCGCTGCGTCGCGGGGCCGGCGTGCAGGGCCGCTGGGGCGAGCAGACCCTGCGCAACGTCCTGGAGGCCGCCGGCCTGCACAATCGCTACGACTTCGACGAACAGACCTCGACCGACAGCGAGGAGGGCCGCCGCCGCCCCGACGTCACCGTGCGCCTACCGGGCGGGGCGGTGTTCGTCATCGACGCCAAGTGCTCGCTGAACGCCTTCCTCGAGGCCCAGGACGCACCCGACGAAGCCAGCCGCGAGGCCGCCTATCTGCGCCATGCCCAGAGCGTGCGCGCGCACATGCAGGGCCTGTCGGCCAAGGCCTACTGGGACCAGTTCAACCAGGGCTCGCCCGACTTCGTGGCCATGTTCATTCCGGGCGACAGCTTCCTGGCCGCGGCGCTGGAACGCGCGCCCGACCTGATGACCGAGGCGATGGACCGCCGGGTGCTGGTGGTGACGCCGACCACTCTGTTCGCGCTCTGCAAGGCGGTGGTCTACGGCTGGCGGGTCGAGGAGCAGGCCGCCAACGCCCAGGAGATCTCAAAGCTGGGCCGCGAGCTCTACAAGCGGATCTCGGTGATGGGCGCGCACGCCGGCTCGGTCGGCAAGGCGCTGGAGGCGGCGGTCAGCCGCTACAACCAGTTCGTCGGTTCTCTGGAGACCCAGGTGCTGACCCAGGCCCGCCGCTTCGAGGACCTGAAGGTCGACCACGAGGGCAAGGAACTACCCGAACTGGCCCCCGTAGAGACCGGAATCCGACCCCTCGCCAAGCTCGCCGCCGACCCGGACGCGCCCGAGACCGGCCGTCTCGCCGCCTTGACGGCGAAGGGGCGCTGACCTACCTGCGTTTTTATGGCTATCCGTGAAATTCTCGTCGTTCCGAATCCGGTCCTGAAACTGGTCTCGCAGCCCGTCGACAAGGTCGACGACGAACTGCGCGCGCTGATGGATGACATGCTGGAGACGATGTACGACGCGCCCGGCATCGGCCTGGCCGCCATCCAGATCGGCGTGCCCAAGCGCGTGATCGTCATGGACATCTCCGGCCCCGACGACGAGAAGGCGCCGCGCTACTTCGTGAACCCGGAAATCGTCTGGAGCTCCGACGACACCGCGCCCTATGAAGAAGGCTGCCTCTCGATCCCCGACATCTACGACGAGGTCGAGCGTCCCGCCCGCGTGAAGCTCAAGTACCTGAACTACCAGGGCGAGCAAGTGATCGAGGACGCCGACGGCCTGTTCGCGGTCTGCATCCAGCACGAGATGGACCACCTCGAAGGCGTGCTGTTCATCGACCACCTGTCGCGCCTGAAGCGCGACCGCGCGGTCGCCAAGGTCAAGAAGCAGGCCCGCGCGGCCTAGGCTGGGCCTCGCGCCGGTCCGTCCGACCAATCTCAGAAATAGTCGCCTAGACGAGGAAGCGCGCCTGCCCGGCTGACGGGCAGGCGCGTCCGACCTAGTGCTTGTCCGGCGCCGTGGCTTCGTGGACCGCGGCCTTGGCGTCCTTGGCCGCGCCGGTGGCGGCGGCCTTGGCGTCGGCGGCCGCGTCCTTGGCGGCGACGCTGGCGTCGGCCGCGGCGGCCTTGGTGTCGGCGGCGACGGTTCCGGCCGCGGCTTGAGCTTCCGCGGCGGCCTTGTCGGCGGCCGCCTTGGCGTCGGCCGCAGCTTGGTCGGTCGCCGCCTTGGCGTCGGCGGCGGCCTGATCGGCCGTGGCCTTGGCCTGGTCCTGGGTGGCCTGCGAGCAGGCCGACAGGGCGAGGCCCGAAGCGACCAGGGTGACGATCATCAGATTGCGCATGGATTTGGTTCTCCCTTCCCGAGTGCTTCTCTGAACGGCGAAGCTTGCGTGAGGTTCCTAAAATCCTCCGCCGTCGTTACATGCAGGCCTGATGCGCATCGCCTTTCTCGGAACGCCCGACTTCGCCGTCGCCGCCCTCGCCGCCCTGGTCGAGGCCGGGCACGAGGTCGCCTGCGTCTATTCCCAGCCCCCCGCGCCGCGCGGCCGCGGCCAGACGCTGAAGCCCTCGCCCGTGCACGCCTACGCCGAAGAGCGTGGCATTCCGGTGAGGACGCCGGCCTCGATGCGCGACCCGGTCGAGATCGAGGCCTTCGCCGCCCTGAACCTCGACGCCGGCGTGGTGGTGGCGTTCGGCCAGATCCTGCCGGCCGCCGTGCTCGACGCGCCGAAGCTCGGCTGCTTCAACCTGCACGCCTCGCTGCTGCCGCGCTGGCGCGGCGCGGCCCCGATCCAGCGGGCCATCATGGCGGGCGACGCGGTCACCGGCGTCGAGGTCATGCAGATGACTGAAGGTCTGGACGAAGGCCCGGTGCTCGCCTCCGAGACCGTGCGCATCGACGCCCTGGAGACCGCCTCCACCCTGCACGACCGTCTGGCGGTCGTCGGCGCCGGCCTGCTGGCGCGGACCATGGCCGCGGTCGAGCGCGGCGAGGCCAAGGCCACGCCGCAGGCCGAAGAGGGCCTGACCTACGCCAAGAAAATCCGCCCGAAGGAAGCGCGCATCGCGTGGGGAAAGCCGGCCGCCGAGGTCGATCGCAAGATCCGCGGCCTGTCGCCGTTCCCGGGCGCCTGGTTCGAACTGCCGACCGACAAGGGCCCCGTGCGCGTCAAGGCGCTGCTCTCGCGGCTCGAGGACGGGCAGGGCGCGCCGGGCCAGGTGCTGGACGACGCGCTGCTGGTCGCCTGCGGCGAGGGCGCGGTGCGGCTGCTGCGCGTCCAGCGCGAGGGCAAGGGTCCGCAGGACGCCGAGACCTTCCTGCGCGGCGCGCCGGTCGCGGCCGGGACCGAGCTGGCCTGATGCCGCGCTACAAACTGACCATCGAGTACGACGGACGCCCCTACAAGGGCTTCCAGGCTCAGGACGATCTGCCCTCGGTCCAGGGCTCGATCGAGCGCGCGGTGAAGGGGTTCAGCGGCGAGACCTTGCGCCTGCAGGCCGCCGGCCGCACCGACACCGGCGTCCACGCCACCGGCCAGGTGATCCATGTCGACCTGGCCAAGGAATGGCGGCCGCAGGTCGTGCGCGACGCGATGAACGCCCATCTCGTGCCCGAGCCGATCGCCGTGCTCGACGTGGAGATCGCCGTCGGCGACTGGCACGCCCGGTTCTCGGCGACCGAGCGGCGCTACATCTACCGCATCCTCAACCGCAAGAGCCCGCCGGCCCTCGACCAAGGCCGGGTCTGGCACGTCAAGAAGCCGCTGGACGCCCAGGCGATGGACGCCGCCGCCCGCCAGCTGATCGGCCATCACGACTTCACTACCTTCCGCCACATGCAGTGCCAGGCGAAGTCGCCGATGAAGACGCTGGACGTGGCCCGCGCCTGGCGCGAGGGCGAGTACGTGCTGCTGGAGTTCGCCTCGCGCTCGTTCCTGCATCGGCAGGTCCGCTCGATGACCGGCACCCTGGCCGAGGTGGGCGTCGGCCGCTGGGCGCACGACGATGTCCGCGTCGCCCTGGAGGCCCGCGACCGCAAGGCCTGCGGCCCGGTCGCCCCGGCCGACGGGCTCTACCTCACCGGCGTGAAGTACTGAGATCCAGATCCTCCCCTTTTGGGGGAGGTGGATCGATGCGGAGCATCGAGACGGAGGGGGACTGCTCTCAAGCAGCAGCCGTCAAAGTCCCCCTCAATCAGCCAAGCGGCTGACAGCTCCCCCAGCGGGGGAGCATCGAGGTTTACCCGAATGTCGCGAAGTACCGCTCGATCAGCCGCTCGTAGACCTTCTGCAGGTCGTGGATCTCCTGCACCGGCGCGCGCTCGTCGACGGCGTGCATGGTCTTGCCGACCAGGCCCAGCTCGACGACGGGGCAGAGCGCGCGGATGAAGCGGGCGTCCGAGGTGCCGCCTGTGGTCGACAGCTCTGGCGCCGCTCCGGCCACGTCCTGCACGGCGGCGGCCACCACGTCGGTGAAGGCGCCAGGCTCGGTCAGGAACGCTTCGCCGCTGATCACCGGCTCGACGGTGATGGTTCCGGCGAAGCCGTCACGCGACTTGGCGGCTTCGGCCTCGATCCAGGCGGCGAGCTCAGAGCCCTTGTGGGCCGGGTTGAAGCGGATGTTCAGCCGCGCCTTGGCCTGGGCCGGAATGACGTTGGTGGCGGCGTTGCCGACGTCGACCGTCGTCACTTCCAGGTTGGAGGGCTGAAAGCCGGTATAGCCCTCGTCCAGCACGTGGTTCTGCAGCCGGGCCAGCAGGTCGATCAGCACCGGGATCGGGTTGGCGGCGCGATGCGGATAGGCGACGTGGCCCTGGCGGCCGTCGACGGTGATCCAGGTGTTGATCGAGCCGCGGCGGCCGATCTTGATCATGTCGCCGAAGGTCTCGGCGCTGGACGGCTCGCCGACCACGCAATGGTCGATGACCTCGCCCTCGGCGGCCAGCGCCTCGACCACCATCTTGGTGCCGTGGGTCGCCACCCCCTCTTCGTCGCCGGTGATCAGGAAAGACAGCGAGCCGCTGACCTGTCCGGCGGAGATGGCCTGGGCCGCGGCGGCGGCGAAGGCGGCGACCGCGCTCTTCATGTCGACCGATCCGCGGCCGATCAGCATGCCGTCGACGATGTCGGCGGCGAACGCCTCGCGGCTCCAGGCCGCCGCGTCGCCCACCGGCACCACGTCGGTGTGGCCGGCGAAGCAGAGGTTCGGGCTGGCGGTCCCGTACCGGGCGTAGAGGTTCTCGATCTCGCCGAACTTCATGCGCCGGCAGGCAAAGCCCAGACCCTCGAGCGTGCGCTGCACGATGTCCATGGCGCCTTCGTCGGCGGGGGTCACCGACGGGCGGCGGATGAGGTCTTGGGTGAGAGCGACGGGGTCGAGCTGCGGCATGGCTCGCTGGTAGCGGCGACGGCCGTCAGGGGCAATGGCTGTCGAGTCGTTGGGGCGTCAAGGCGCTGCGCCCAGAATGGGGCGTTAGTTTCCTGTTTACCATCCCGAATTGGGAAGCAATTGGATCGACCTGGGGCGCACATTCAAGAACTATGCCTGAACCGGGTGTGGGGTGCTGCGTCATGTTCAATTTCTTCAAGAAGAAGAAACCCAGAACATCTTCTGAGAAGATCGAGGATATCCTTGATATTCTGGAGCGCGGCGGCGTTATTCGCGGAACGCAGTTACCTGAACAGATTATCCCGTCGCCGACGTCGCGTCAGGTCTCGGCCAGTGAACACGTCTACTTCGCCGTCCGCTCCGTCGCCGCCGACGGTCGTCAGCACGTGATGCAGTACGCCTTCGTCGACGATCGTGGGAATGTGGCGCTCAGCGCTTTCGTGCGCTCGTCCAGTCCAGCGACGTTGTTCGGGGGGGCGGCAAGCGAGGACCTGCCGACCGAGCCGATGGAAGAGGCGGCCTTCGCCGTGCTGGCGGCGCGGATCTGCCGCGGCGCGACCCTGGTCGCCTTCCATCGCGTGCTGCAGACCGGCCTGCTGCCGACGGGGGCCTCGGAAGGCGCGTCGGGATCGGAATGCGTCTGGCGTCGCTTCCAGGCCGTCGCGCGCCGCAAGGGCATCCGCCTGTCGCGGCGCGAGCCGCTGGCGCTCAACGATTGCCTGCTGAAACTCGGCATGGCGCCGCTGGAGTCGGACGATGCGGCGGTGCGCGCGCTGGCGATCCGCCGTCTGTGGCGCAAGCTCGACAACATCGAGTAGGGCGGTCGGCTAGCGCTCCAGCCGCACCGCGTCCCAGAACAGCGGCTTCAGGTCGGTGAAGAACTGATCCACGTCATAGGCCTCGCCCAGCGTGAACAGGCCGTCGGGCTCGCGCACCAGGTAGCCGCGCTCGACCAGGGCCAGCAGCTTGCGCCGCGTGGTTTCCCGCGGAATCTGGGTGATGTCGGCCAGACTGAGCGCGTTGAGGCCGCGCCGGCGGCGGAAGGTCTGCGGCGGGCGCGGCCCGCGCGGCATGGACTCGGAAATCTCGGCCAGCAGGAACACCAGGTAGAGCAGGTACTGGTCGAGGTCGCCGTCGAAGCGCGAACGGACCCGGATCAGCGTCGCCGAAAGGTGGCCGCCCCAGCGATAGAAGAACCGCATCGCGTCCTGTTCAAGGTAGCCGGCGGCCGGCTCGGCCCACGAGGGCGCCTCCGGCTGCGGGACATCCTGGTCCGGCGTATCGACGACGACGGTGGCGAGGGAAGGCGCTGGGGTCATTGGTTCGGGCCCTGCGTTAAAGTTAATGTCCATTCGCTTCAATGGTCGTGGCGAATAGCAATCTCCTTGAATAACAACGGGCTCCGAACATGCCGCGTGGTTACGTTAAGGATACTGTCGTTGCTCGCCGCGGCTATATTCGCGTCACGCGATAACCTAGTCAGGCGTCAGTATCGCGAGAAGCGAATGCTATAGTTAATTGGTTCCGGCGGCTCGGAACGGGGGCATTTCCTGTGGATGACCCCGGCGTCACGGGCGTAATCGCGGGCCTGGGCCGCGGGTAGGCGCGCATGGCGCCCGTTCCGGCTGCGGAAATCGTCCGCAGCCGGCGAATCGTCTGGAGAACAGGAGGGCCGGCGGCCCTGGAACCTGGGTCCAGGCCGCCGGTCGGGGCGCGTCAGTCGCGCAGCAGTTCGTTGATCGAGGTCTTGGAGCGGGTGCGCTCG
Source organism: Phenylobacterium sp. LjRoot97 (assembly GCF_964254345.1). NCBI lineage: Bacteria > Pseudomonadati > Pseudomonadota > Alphaproteobacteria > Caulobacterales > Caulobacteraceae > Phenylobacterium > Phenylobacterium sp. LjRoot97. The sequence goes on along the minus strand of NZ_CAXUTH020000001.1, from coordinate 3,934,701 downwards.
TCGACGGTCTTGACGATGACCGCACAGTTGATCGAGGGCAGGCCCTCGCCGAACGGGCTGGGCATCGAGCCGGGCATGATCACCGAGTAGGGCGGCACTTCGCCCATGAACACTTCGCCGGTCTTGCGGTCGACGATGCGGGTGGTCGAGGTGATGAAGGTGCCCATCGACAGCACGCTGCCTTCACGCACGATCACGCCTTCGGCCACTTCCGAACGGGCGCCGATGAAGCAGTTGTCTTCGATGATGGTCGGGTTGGCCTGCAGCGGCTCCAGAACGCCGCCGATGCCGGCGCCGCCCGACAGGTGGACGTTCTTGCCGATCTGGGCGCAGGAGCCGACCGTGGCCCAGGTGTCGACCATCGTGCCTTCGTCGACATAGGCGCCGATGTTGACGAACGACGGGGTCATGATCACGCCCTTGGCGATGTAGGCCCCGCGGCGCACGACGCAGCCGGGCACCGCGCGGAAGCCGGCGGCCTCGAACTTGGCCGCGTCCCAGCCCGTGAACTTCAGCGGGATCTTGTCCCAGTAGGGATGCGGCGCGCCGGCGTCGATCAGCTCGTTGGCGTTCAGGCGGAAGGACAGCAGGATCGCCTGCTTGGCCCACTGGTGCGTGGTCCACACGCCGTCGTCGCCGCGCGAGGCGACGCGCAGGGTGCCGGCGTCCAGGCGGTTCAGGGTCTCCTCGACCGCTTCGCGGACTTGGCCCTGGGTGCTGGTGTTGACGCCGTCGCGGGCTTCCCAGGCGGCTTCGATCACGGACTTCAGGTCGTCGGACATCAGGCGGTTTCCTTCAGACGCGCCGAACTCAGGAACGGCGTCAGCTTTTCGGTGCGGTGGTGGACAAAGTCGGCGGTTGAGGCGAGCGCGCGCGAGCCGACCAGCACCGTGGTCATGCCCAGCTCTGCGGCCGGATGCAGGTTGCGCTCGGAGTCCTCGAAGAAGGCGGTGGTGGCGGGCGTCAGGCCATGGGCGTCGATCATCCGCTGGAAGCCCAGCGGGTCGGGCTTGGGCGCGAAGCCGAACGAGTGGATGTGGAACACGTCGTCGAACAGCCCGCGCAGGTTCAGGTGCGCCAGCACCCGCTCGGCGTGCTTGTCGTCGGCGTTGGTGAAGATCAGCCGCCGCCCCGGCAGCCGTGCGATGGCGGCGACCAGTTCCGGGTCCTTGGCCAGCAGGTCCAGCGACAGGTCGTGGAACAGGGCGTGGAAGTCGGCGGGATCGACGCCGTGGTGCAGCATCAGCCCCTTCAGCGTCAGGCCGTGTTCGGCCAGGTAGTGCTTCTGCAGGGTGTAGGCGGCGTCATGCTCCAGCCCCGTGACCTTGACCACGAAGGCCGTCATGCGGCTCTCGACGCCCTGCATGAACCCGGACTCCTCGGGGTAGAGGGTGTTGTCCAGGTCGAACAGCCAGGTGTCGATATGCGTCAGGTCCGCCGTCATGCGCGGATGAGCGTGCCCGAGCCGTGTTCCGTGAAGAGCTCGGTGAGCATGGCGTGCGGACGACGCCCATCCAGGATGACCACGGCCTCGACGCCGGACTCGACCGCGGCGATCGCCGTCTCCAGCTTCGGGATCATGCCGCCGGTGGCGACGCCCGAGGCGATCGCCTCGCGCGCCTCGGCCAGGGTCATCTGGCGGATCAGCTCGCCGTTCTTGTCCAGCACGCCGCGCACGTCGGTCAGCAGCAGCATGCGCTTGGCGTTCAGCGCCCCGGCCAGGGCGCCGGCGACCGTGTCGGCGTTGATGTTGTAGGTCTCGCCTTCCTTGGACACGCCGATCGGCGCGACCACGGGGATGTAGTCCTCCTCGGCGTAGATCAGCGCTTCGATCAGCTTCGGATCGATGCGGGTCGGCTCGCCGACATAGCCCAGGTCGACGACCTGTTCGATCTGGCTGTCGGGGTCCTTCTTGGTGCGGTGCGCCTTCTCGACGGTGATCAGGCGCGCGTCCTTGCCCGACAGGCCCACGCCGCGCACGTCGGCCTCGGCGCCGGCCAGCGTGATCCAGTTGGCGATCTCTTTGTTGATGGCGCCCGACAGCACCATCTCGGCGACCTCCATGGTCGCCTCGTCGGTCACCCGCAGGCCGTCGATGAAGGTCGACTTGACGCCGGCCTTGTCGAGCATCCGCGAGATCTGCGGCCCGCCGCCGTGCACCACGACCGGGTGAACGCCCAGCATCTTCAGCAGCACCGCGTCGGCCGCGAACAGCTTGGCGACGCTTTCCTCGCCCATGGCGTGGCCGCCGTATTTGATCGTCACGACCTCGCGGTCGTAGATCTGGATGTAGGGCAGGGCCTCGGCGAGGGTCTTGGCGGTGGCCCAGCCCTGTTCTTCGGCGTCGTCGGTCAAGGTCGCAACCCTCCAGGAGCCGCTCAGGGCTCCGCCACACAAAGCCAGGCGCGATGGCTCGCGCGCTGTTGGGGGCTCCGATAGCGGACCTGCGGCCCCCTGTCACCGCCTGTGGCGAGCACGGGGGCGCGCAGGCCTCAGATCGACCGGGCGACCACTTCCTTCATGATCTCCGAGGTGCCGCCGTAGATGCGCTGGACGCGGGCGTCGCGCCACAGCCGGGCGATCGGGTACTCGTTCATGTAGCCGGCCCCGCCGTGCAGCTGCAGGGCGATGTCGCAGGCCTCCCACTGCAGCTCGGTGTGGAACAGCTTGGCCGCCGAGGCTTCGGCGGCGTCGAGCTTGCCGGCCACGTGGCGGGCGATCGCCCAGTCCAGGTGGGCCCAGCCGGCCTGCAGCTTGGCCTTCAGGGCGGCCAGGGTGAAGCGGGTGTGCTGGAAGTCGAAGATCGACTGCCCGAAGGCCTTGCGGTCCTTGGTGAACTTCACCGCCTCGTCGAAGGCCCGCTGCGCCCCGGCCTGGCCGGCGATGGCGATCTGCAGCCGCTCCTGGGCCAGCTGGTTCATCAGATAGGCGAAGCCGCGGCCTTCCTCGCCCAGGCAGTTGGTGATCGGCACGCGCACGTCGTTGAAGAACAGCTCGGAGGTGTCGGCCGAGTTCTGCCCGACCTTGTCGAGGTTGCGGCCGCGCTCGAAGCCCGCGGTTCCGCGCTCGACCAGGATCAGCGAGATGCCCTTCGAGCCCAGGCTCGGATCGGTCTTGGCGACCACGATCACCACGTCGGCGTTCTGGCCGTTGGTGATGTAGGTCTTGCTGCCGTTGAGGACGTAGTGGTTGCCGTCGCGGATGGCGGTGGTCTTCACGCCCTGCAGGTCCGACCCCGTGCCGGGCTCGGTCATGGCGATGGCGGTGATGATCGCGCCCGAGACCATGCCCGGCAGCAGCCGCTGCTTCAGCTCCTCCGAGCCGTAGTTGATGATGTAGTCGACGGTGATGTCGGACTGCAGCGTCACGCCGGCCGACGAGCCGGCATAGGACAGCTCCTCGCCGATCACCGCGTTGTAGCGATAGTCGAGCTCCAGCCCGCCGTACGCGGCCGGGACCTGCGGGCAGAGCAGGCCCGCCGCGCCGTAAGCCTTCCAGAACTCGCGATCGACGATGCCGGCCTCTTCCCAGCGGTCGAGGTGCGGATAGAGCTCCTTGTCGAAGAACTTGCGCACCTGGTCGCGGAACAGGTCGAGGTCGGCGTCATAGGCCGTGCGGCTGGCGGTGGAGAGCATGGTGGCGGTCCCGAGGCTGTCGTCCCCGCCGTTCTTCCATGGACGCCGCGGCGCGCAAAGATTGACCCCGCGTCAGTGCGGCGTCTGCGCCTAGAGCGTGATCTCGCAGGCCGACATGATCTCGGCGCGCAGCTCGGGGATGCCGTGGCCCTTCTCCGACGAGGTCGCCAGCACCCGCGGGAACGCCGCCGGCCGCTTGATGATCGCCGCCTCGGTGCGCAGGCGCACGGCCTCGACCTCGGCGGGTTTCAGCTTGTCGGCCTTGGTCAGGATGATCTGATAGGAGACCGCGGCCTTGTCGAAGGCGGCCATCGGGTCCTCGTCCACCGCCTTCAGGCCGTGGCGGGCGTCGATCAGCAGATAGGCGCGCTTGAGGTTGGCGCGGCCGCGCAGGAAGTCGCGGCCGAGGTTCTGGAACTTCTTCACCTCGACCTTCGAGGCCTTGGCCCAGCCATAGCCGGGCAGGTCGACCAGCCGCAGGCGGTCGTCCAGCACGAAGAAGTTCACCTCGCGGGTGCGGCCCGGCTCGTTGGAGGCGCGGGCCAGGCCCTTGTGGCCGACCAGGGCGTTGATCAGCGACGACTTGCCGACGTTGGAGCGGCCGGCGAAGGCGACCTCGGGCAGGTCGCCCGGCGGCAGGCCGTCGACCGAGACCGCTCCCATCAGGAAGCTGGCCTGCCGCGCGAACAGAATGCGCGCGGCCTCCAGTTCGTCCTCGGTGAAGAGCGGGTCCTGGCTCACCCGACTTCTCTCGGCTTGCCGGTGACCTTGGCGATGATCTGGTCGATCGGGTTGTCCACCTTGAAGCGGCGCATGATCACGTACTGCTGCAGGATCGTCAGCACGTTCGACCAGGTCCAGTAGATCAGCAGGCCGACCGCGAACGGGGCCATGATGAAGGTGAACATCACTGGCATGAACTGGAAGATCTTCTGCTGGATCGGGTCCGGCTGCGGCGGGTTCATCGCCGTCGAGAGGTACATGGTGACGCCGTAGAGCAGCGCCATCGGGCCCAGGTGCAGCAGGTCGGAGTTCAGGATCGAACCGATCACCGGCACGTTGGCCGGGTTGTAGGGGATCAGGCCGAACAGGTTCCAGATCGTCAGCGGGTCCTTGGCCGAGAGGTCCTGGATCCAGCCGAAGAACGGCGCATGGCGCATTTCGATGGTGACGGTCAGCACCTTGTAGAGGCCGTAGAAGACCGGGATCTGCACCAGCATCGGCAGACAGCCGGTCAGCGGGTTGATCTTCTCGCGCTGGTACAGGGCCATCAGCTCCTGCTGCTGTTTGGCCGGGTCGTCCTTGAATTTCGCGCGCAGCGCTTCGACCTGCGGCTGCGCCTTCTTCATCTTGGTGAGCGACTCGTAGCTCTTGTTGGCCAGCGGGAAGAAGATCAGCTTCACGGCCACGGTCAGCAGCAGGATGGCGATCCCGAAGTTGCCGACCTTCTGGAAGATGAAGTCCAGGAACATGAACATCGGCCGGGTGATGAACCAGAAGTTCCCCCAGTCCACGGCCATGTCCAGGTGCGGCACGCCGAGCTTGGTCTCGTATTCCTTCAGCAGCGGCACGGTCTTGGCGCCGGCGAACAGGCGGGTGACCTCGGTGACCTGCTTGCCGGCCGGGATGATGTGCGGGCGGCCGACATAGTTGGCTTCATAGATGTCGGCGGCGAGCGACTTGGTCACCCGGTACTGGCTCTGGATGTGTTCCTTCTGATCGGGGATCAGGGCGGTCAGCCAGTACTTGTCGGTGATGCCGGTCCAGCCGCCGACGGACGACACGTTGAGGCCGCCCTCCTTCAGCCACTTGGCGTACTTCAGCTGGCGCAGTTCGCCGCCGAGCCAGCCGATCGCGCCTTCGTGGACGATCTGGTTGCGGCCGAGGTCGGCCGGCACGCCCTGGCGCTGGACCGAGGCGTAGGGGGCCAGGGTCACGGAACCCGCGCCGGTGTTGGCCACGGTGTCGGTCACCGTGAACATGAACTTGTCGTCGACTTCGATCTTGCGCGTGAAGGTCAGGCCCTCGCCGTTCGAGGTGCGCAGCACCAGCGGCTGGCCGGGCGCGAGGGTCGAACCCTCGACCACTTGCCAGACAGTGTCGGCGTTGGGCAGCCCGGGCAGGTTGGCTCCGGTCCAGCCGAACTCGGCGAAGAAGGCGTGCTTGGCGCCTTCAGGGCGCAGCAGCTCGACCGGCGGCGAGTCCTTGGCCACCGCCACGCGGTAGTTGTTCAGGAACAGGTCGTCGATGCGCGCGCCGCGCAGCGAGACCGAGCCGGTCAGGGCCGGGGTGGCGATCGGCGCGCGGGCGCTGGCCGCGGCGGCGTCCTGGCGCGAAACCACGACCGGGCCGGGCTTGGCGCTGGGCGCGCCCGGCAGGGCGGGCGCCGCGCCCGAGGCGGCCTGCACTTCGGCGGCGGCGGCCTTCTGGCGCGCGGCCTCGGCGTTGCGCTTCTTGGCGGCCGGATCCAGCACGAAGAACTGGTAGGCGATCAGGATCAGAACCGCGCTGACCACGAAGATGATCGTGTTGCGGTTGTTGTTCTCTTGCATGGGGACGCGCGCTCAGGCGGAGGAAGAAGGGGCGCGCTGCGAGGCGCGGGACGGGCTGTCGCTTTCGGCCGCGAGGCTTATCAGCGCGGTTTTCACATCGTCAAGCAAACGCGGCCACGCCCGGGTGGGCGCGCCGTTGCGAGCGATCAAAACATAGTCAAAGCCGGGCTTGCCGAGTTGCGGCAAAATCGCCTGTGCGGCGGCGCGCAGGCGCCGCTTGGCGCGGTTGCGCACGACGGCGCCGCCGATCTTGCGGGTGGCGGTGAAGCCGACGCGAATGACGGGGGAGTCGTCGGCCCGATCACGGGCCTGCATCACCACCGCGCCCTTGGCGTGCGAAGACGCCCGCGCGGCGGCGAGAAAGTCCGAGCGCTTCTGAATGCCTTCGATGACTTTAGGGGCGTCGGTCATGCCGACACCTCAGGCTCTAAGACGCGGATGCGTCTTAGGCGGTCAGGCGCTTGCGGCCCTTGGCGCGACGGCGAGCCACGATCTTGGCGCCGTTCTTGGTCGCCATGCGCGCGCGGAAACCGTGACGGCGTGCACGCACCAGTCGGGACGGTTGGAAAGTCCGCTTCACGAGATCAACTCCGGTATAAAATTGAGCGGCGGTCTCTAAGGGAGCCTTGGAGAGGAGTCAACCTTCTCCTGCGTTTTCAGGCCGCCAGGGTCAGGATTACCGGTCCGCGCTTGGTTGCGACCAGGGTGTGTTCGTACTGGACGGTCGGTTCGTGGCCCGGCGGGGTCAGCGTCCAGCCGTCGTCGCCCTCCTCGACCCAGTCGGCGCCGAGTGACAGGAACGGCTCGATGGTGAACACCAGGCCCTCGTGAATCCGGCGGCGGTCGCCCGGCTCCCACCAGGTCGGAATCTCGGCCGGCTCGTCGTGCAGCGAGCGCCCGACCCCATGGCTGGCCAGGTTGGTGACCAGCGAATAGCCGTTCTTGTCGGCGAAGCCCTGGATGGCCTTGCCGACCTCGTTGAGCTTGGCCCCTGGGCGCACGGCGCGGATGCCGGCCCACATGGCCCGGCGGCCGTCTCGGCACAGGCGCTCGATGTTCGGCTTGACCGGCGGCACCGCGAAGCTCGCCCCGGTGTCGCCGAAGAACCCGTTCAGCTCGGCCGAGACGTCGATATTGACCAGGGTCCCGGCTTCGATGCGGCGGTCGTCGGGAATGCCGTGCGCGCAGTCCGGAGCGACCGAGATGCAGGTCGCGCCCGGAAAGTTGTAGGTCAGCTCCGGCGCCGAGCGGGCGCCTTCCAGCTCCAGCATCTGGCGGCCCAGCTGATCGAGCTCGCGGGTGGTGATGCCCGGCTCCAGCGCCTTGCCCATGGCCTCCAGCGTGCGCGCGACCAGACGGCCGGCGGCCTTCAGGCCCTCGAGTTCGTGTTCGTGTTCGACGGTCATGGGCTGAGTATATAGGTCAGAGATCGGGCCGCACGATGGTCTTGCCGACGACTTTGCGCTCGGCCAGCGAGTCGAAGGCCGCGCGCCAGTCGCTCAGCGGATGCTCCTGGTCGACCCGCGGCTTCATCTGCGCGGCCAGGTCCCAGATCGCCGCCTGGTTCTCGCGGCCCTTCTCGGGGAACTGGCGGCCGTACTCGCCGGCCCGCACGCCCATCACCGAGAAGCCCTTGATCAGGGCCATGTTGACCGGCAGCACGGGAAGCCGGCCCGAGGCGAAGCCGACCACCAGCAGGCGGCCGTCGAAGGCGATGCAGCGGGTGCTCTCGTCGAACACGTCGCCGCCGACCGGATCGTAGATGACGTTCGCGCCGCGCCCGCCGGTGATCTCCTTGACCTTCTCACGGAAGCCGCCGCTGACGTTGACCACGGCGTCGGGCTGATACTCGCGCTGCACGATGGCCAGCTTGTCGTCCGAGGCGGAGGCCGCGATGACCTTGCAGCCCAGGTGCTTGGCAAGGTCCACCGCCGCCAGGCCGACGCCGCCGGCCGCGCCGTGCACCAGCACCCACTCGCCCGGCTGCACCGCCGCGCGGCGCACCAGCGAGACGTAGGCGGTCAGGTAGGCGGTGGCGTAGCCCGCCGCCTGGCTGAACGACAGCCCCTCGGGCTTGCGGCGCAGGCCAGCGGCCGGCGTCACGGCATACTCGGAAAAGCCGCCGATCCGCGCGCCGCCGACAACGGCGTCGCCGATCTGGAACTGGTCGACGCCCTCGCCCAGGGCGCTGACTTCGCCAGCGATCTCCATGCCGGGAATGAACGGCAGCGGCGGCTTGTGCTGGTACTCGCCCCGGGTCTGCAGCAGGTCGGGGAAGTTCACCGCCGCGGCCTTCACGCGCACCTGCACCTCGCCCGGGCCGGGGACCGGGGTCTCGACTTCCTTCAGGACGCAGCCGCCGTACTCAGGCTTCAGTTCCTCAACCAGCAGCGCGCGCAATACGTCCCTCCAGACCTTCGCGGACCAGGCCCGCAATCTCCCGACACGCCACGTCGGCGCACGGCACCACGCCGGTGAAGGCGGTGAACCCGTGGGCCATGGCGTCATAGCAGCGATAGACCACCGGCACGCCGGCCGCGCGCAGGCGCCGGGCGTAGGCCTCGCCCTGGTCGACCAGCGGGTCGAAGCCGGCGGTGACGACGACCGCGGGCGCGAGCCCGGCCAGATCGTCCTGGCGGATCGGCGACAGCCGCGGATCGGCCGGGTCGGCGTCCGGGCCCATATAGTGCCCCATGAACCAGTCCATCGTCGCCCGCGACAGCGGAAAGGCCTCGGCATAGGTGGTCATCGAGGCGGTCTGGCTGGCGACGTCGACGCACGGATAGATGAGCAGCTGCAGGGCCGGCTGCGGCTCGTCGGCGCGGGCCAGCTCCTGGCAGACCACGGCGGCGAAGTTGCCGCCCATGGAATCGCCGCCGATCATCGCCTGACCGGCCGGGGCGCCGAACTGGGCGGCGTTGTCGCGGACATGGCGATAGGCCGCCAGCACGTCCTCCAGGCCCGCCGGAAAGCGATGCTCGGGGGCCAGGCGGTATTCGACTGACACCACCGGCGCGCGGGCGACCTTGGCCAGGATGCCGCAGAAGGCGTGGCTGGTGTCCAGGTCGCCGATCACGCCGCCGCCGAAGTGCGCGAAGACGATGGCCGGCGCGGCCGGATCCTGCTGCTCGGGCCTGTAGAGGCGCGCGGGGATGCCCCGCTCGCCCCCTGGGATGGTCAGGGGCTCGACGCGGACGCCGGGCTCCGGCCGCCCCCCATAGACCTTGCCGCCCTCGGCGGTGGTGCGGCGGGCCTCTTCAGGCGACAGGGCCGTCATGGCGGGCATGCGCGCGGCCTGGGCGGCCATGAACTGGAACCGCGGGTCCAGGGTGCGCCCGCCGCGATAGACGGCCGCGCCGCCGGACATCAGGCGCAGGATGGGAGCGGGCAGCGAGAGGAGGGTTCTGGCGAGGGCGCGCTGGACGTTCGCCACCCCGCCTAGTCCTCTGCCCGTCGCAGGCCGTTCAGGCCGCCTTGGATCATCGCCACCGCGAACTGGGTGGCGCCCTTGGTGTCGATCGGGCGGCGGGCCAGCATCTTCTCGCCAACGTCGCGGGCGACGGCGATGCAGGCGGCGGCCAGGTAGTCGGGGTCGGTGACCGGGGCGCCGCCGTTGGCCATTTCCTCGACGATGGCTTCGCGGACCTCGTTGAAGACGGCCGCCATCTCAGGCGTCTCGCCGTGGACGTGGGGCTGGGTCTCGCCGGGCGGGCGCTGGCTGAGCCAGCTCTTGTGCGCGTCGGCCAGGAACAGGAAGTAGGCTTCGATGGCGGCGTTCAGGAACTCTTCCCAGCCGGCCGACTGGGCCCGGTGCGCCTTCAGCAGCGGCGCGAACTGCCGCGCGCCCTCGCTGGCCAGGGCCAGGTACACTTCGTCCTTGGATTTGAAGTAGTTGTAGAAGGTGCCCGCAGCCAGGCCGGTGCCGCGGATGATGTCGCGCACCGTCGCGGTTTCGTAGCCGAGCTCGCCGAACACCTTACGGGCCGCGTCGAGGATGGCCTGCCGGTTGGCGACCTTGGTCAGTTCGCGCTTGCCGGCGGGAAGATAGGCGACTTCGGACATCTCAGGCCTGACTCGGAAAGGTGACGCCCGTCATATTACGTCCAGCGCGGGCCGGAAGCCAAGGCGAAGAAACGCTCCGGGTTCGGAGTGATGGGCTATCTGCGGGCCGCGGCGGCGCAGTTGCTGCGGCACTGGCTCCAGTGCGGCGCGCAGTCCTCCGCCGTCTCGGTCGACAGGCAGGCATAGTAGTCGCTGGCGCAGGTCAGCCGGCAGCGATCGGCGTTGGCCGGGCTCGGGGCCAGCGGCGCGATCAGCGCCGGCAGCGCCTCGGTCGGCTGGGCCGCGGCGGCGGCGACGGGACGCGCCGGCTCCGGCTGCACGGGTCCGCGCAGGGCCTGCTGAGCGTTCGCCGGCCACGCGGCCAGGGCCAGGATCAGCAGGAGCGGGGCGATACGCATGGCGAAGGCTTGGGCCGCCGCGCCTTAAGGGGCGGTTAACCATGCTCAGACGGTGCGGGCCGCGCGATCCTTGGCGTTGGTGGCCTGGATCGCTTCCTTGGCCGCCGTCCACTCGCTGTCGCCCCAGCCGGTCAGGCGCGAGAAGTTGCCGCCGGAGGCCTGCCACGCCGCGCCGTCGATGGCGATGGTCTGGCCGTTCACATAGGCCGACAGCGGATGCAGCAGATAGACCGCCAGGTTGGCCAGCTCGCGCATGTCGCCGACCCGCCCCATCGGGTTGCCGCTCATGTCGGAATAGGCGCCGCCGGTCTCTTCGCCCTGGCTGGGATTGAGCCGCGCGCTCATGCCTTCGGTCGGGAAGGGACCGGGGGCGATGTTGTTGAAGCGGATGCCGTGCTGGCCCCATTCCACGGCCAGCGATTGGCTCATGGTGGCGATGCCGGCTTTGGACATCGCCGAGGGCACGGTGAACGGCCCGCCGTTCCAGATCCAGGTGGTCAGGATCGAGATCACCGAGGCGCGGCGCCCTTCGGCGATCCAGCGCTTGCCGCATTCCAGCGTCACGAAGAACGAACCGCGGAACACGATGTTGGCGATGGCGTCGAAGCCGCGCGGCGACAGATCCTGGGTGCGGCTGATGAAGTTGCCGGCGGCGTTGTTGACCAGGCCGCTCAGCGCGCCGCCGTCGGCCCAGATCGTGTCCAGCATCTCGCTGATCGCCTCGGGCACGCGGATGTCGCAGGCCAGGCCCACGCACTTGCCGCCGTGGGCGGCCATCAGGTCCTTGGCGGTCGCCTCGACCACCCCGCCGCGGCGGCCGCAGATATAGACCTCGGCGCCCAGCATCAGCAGCGCCTCGGCCATCACCTTGCCCAGGCCGGTGCCGCCGCCGGTGATCAGGATCCGCTCGCCGGACATCAGGCCCGGCTTGAACATCAGGTCGTCGGCGGTGAACTGGGCCATGGCGTTTTCTCCCGTTGCGGCGGGAACTGCGCATGGCCTGACGCCGCGTCGGTCAAGCGGGACGCGGCGCAACGAGAAAGGGGCCGCCTCGCGGCGACCCCTCCGTTCCTGGACGTCTTCTTATCTCTAGAATTCTTCCCAGCTGTCCTCGTCGGCGTGGGTCGCGGCCGCCAGGGCGGTGGCCCCGCGGGTGCGCGGCGCGGGCTGGCGGGTGCGCGGGGCGCCGACCGTGCGGGTCGCCGTCTGCACGCCGCCGCCGGTGACCCGGAAGCGCGCGACCAGCCGGGCCAGTTCCTGCGCCTCGTCGGCCAGCACGCGGCTGGCGGCGGTCGACTGCTCGACCATGGCGGCGTTCTGCTGGGTGACCTGGTCCATCTGGTTGACCGCGGTGTTGACCTGGCCGAGGCCGAGGGCCTCTTCCTTGGCGCTGGCGGCGATCTCGCCGACCACGGTCGAGATTTCGCCGACCTGGCGGACGATGCGCTCCAGCGCCTTGCCGGTCTCGCCGACCAGGCTCACGCCCGAGGCGACCTGCTGGCTGGAGGCGCTGATCAGGGTCTTGATCTCCTTGGCCGCTTCGGCCGAGCGCTGGGCCAGGGCCCGCACTTCCGAGGCGACGACCGCGAAGCCGCGGCCGGCCTCGCCCGCACGGGCGGCTTCGACGCCGGCGTTCAGGGCCAGGAGGTTGGTCTGGAAGGCGATCTCGTCGATCACGCCGATGATCTGGCTGATCTGCTTGGCCGAGCTTTCGATCTGGCCCATCGCCTCGATGGCGCGGCCGACGACCAGGCCGCCTTCTTCGGCGTCGGTCTTGGCGGCGGCGACGGCTTCACGGCCGTGGCTCGCGCCTTCCGAGGTCTTGTTGACGGTGGCGGTGATCTCGTCCAGCGCCGCGGCGGTTTCTTCCAGCGTCGCGGCCTGGTGCTCGGTGCGGCGCGAGAGGTCGTCGGCCGAGGTGCTGATTTCGCCCGCGCCGGACTGGATCGAGGCGGTGGCGCCGGCGATGGCGGCCATGGCTTCTTCCAGCTTGGCCGAGGCGGCATTGAAGTCGTCGCGCAGCTTGCGGTAGTCGCCCGGGAACTCGGCGTCGAGGCGATAGGTCAGGTCGCCGGCGGCCAGGCTGTCGAGGCCGCGGGCCAGCGAGTTGACCACCATCGCCTGCTCTTCGGCGATCGCCGCAGCGGCGTCGGCGTTCTGACGACGGGTGACTTCGGCGGCGGCCTCGGTCTGCTCGTGCTCGACGCGCAGTTTCTCGAGGTGCAGCTGGTTGTCGCGGAACACGGTCAGCGACGACACGATCGCGCCGAGCTCGTCCTTGCGGGCCAGCTTGTCGAGATCGATGGAGCTGTCGCCACGGGCCAGGGCCTCGGTGGCGCCGGCGATCTGCTTGACGTCGCGGCGCAGCATCATGGTCAGCGCCCAGGCCAGGGCGCCGGCGATCAGCAGGGTCGCCACCGCGGCGACCATCTGGACCATCTGCGCGGTCTGCGAGCGGTCCTCGCTGGCCTTGGCGTTGGCGTCGGTCATCGCGTTGTTGGCGGCGACGATCTTGTTCAGCATGCCGGTCATGTTCGTGTATTCCTGCTCGAACGGAGCAGCAAACCCGGCGGCGGTGCTGAAGTCGGTGGTGATCATGGCCGCGATCACGTCGAGCGCGTCGCGGGTGCCCTTGAGGGCCTTGATCAGATCCTGGAAGGACTTCTTCTGAGCGGCGGGGGCCTTGGCCTCCATCGCCTGCACTTCCTTGGTGATGGCGTCGACCTCGGCCAGCAGTTCCTGGCTCTCGCCCTCGATCTTGTCAGTGTCGATCGACGCGGCCTGGTGGGTCAGCAGGAAGTAGAGCTGGCCATGGACCGCAGTAATGCGCTCCGAAATCTGCTGCAGGCGCAGGCCGTTGGGCAGGTCGGTGTGCACGACCTGCTTCAGGTCGGCGGCTTGACCGCGTTGGATGATGACGGCGCCGCCGGCCGTAAGGGCCAGCATCACCAGTGCGAAAGCAGGCGCAAAGCCGATCTTCGCGATCAGCGGCAGGTCGACGAGCCGAAAGCGCTTCACCTAAGTTTCCCCCGACTAGGTAGTATCCTTAGCTTCACAATGACGGGAGGTTGCTAACCAATCGTCACTGGAAATCCGCATTATCCCGACTTCACGTGCGCAATATATATAAAGACACAACAATTGTGATTGTCGTGTTTACTGCGCATTAACCAAATCTAATTGTCCGCCATCAGATTCTTTTAACCTGAATGCCTCATACAGGGCCTGCGTCCGTTATCTAGAAAGGAGTGGGGCCATGAAGAATCTCATCAAAATCGGCGGCGGTGTCGCCCTCTGCCTGGCGTTTGCCGGCGCGTCGGCTGCGGCTGACTTCCAAGAAAGCATGACCAAGTGCCTGACCAAGCACGCCAACACCCGCGACGCGGCGGTGGTGATGCTCGAGTGCAACGCCGAAGCCGGCAAGCTCTCGGGCTGCAAGGTGCTGGAAGACAGCAAGTCTGGTAAGGGCTTCGACAAGGCCGCCCTGTGCGTGGCCGATGCTCTGCCGATGGGTTCGAAGACCGGCACCGTGAAGGTTCCGATGCGCTTCCCCGGCGGCGCGTAAGCAGCCGCAACAAGAATTCGAATTCTTGCAGATCGCGCCCTCGGCTACGGCCGGGGGCGTTTTGCGTTGTGGGGCTAGGCGTCCACCCGCTTCAGCAGTTCCTGCGCCGCTGCCGGGGCGCGGACCTTCCCTTCGTGGATGAAGAACACGAAGGTCTCGTGCGGGCCTTCCGCCGGCCCGGTGCGGTCGATCGGCGTGAAGTCGCCCGGCACCCGCCCCTTCGAGTATTCGCCGAAGCGTTCGGCCCAGGCGTCCAGGTCTTCGGCCACATAGCCGGTCTCGATCGTGTCCGATCCCATCAGCAGCCGCGCATAGACGAAGTCCGCGGTGATGTCGCAGATCAGCGGATAGTTCTCGTTCTCCGAGACGCAGATCGCCACGTTGCGCTCGCGGCACATCTTCACGAAGGCCGGGTCGACGAAGCTGGCGTGGCGGACCTCGACGCAGTGGCGCAGCGCCAGCCCGTCCTGGCTCTTGGGCAATAGGTCCAGGAAGCCGGCGAAGTCGGCCTCGTCGAATTTCTTGGTCGGCATAAACTGCCAGAGGATCGGACCGAGCCGGTCGCCCAGCTCGACGATCCCCTGGGTCAGGAACTTGCCGACGGACTCGCCGGCCTCGGCCAGCACCCGGCGGTTGGTGCAAAACCGCGAGGCCTTCACCGTGAACTTGAAGCCGTCCGGAGTGGCGGCCGCCCACTTGGCGAAGGTCTGCGGCTTCTGGCTGGAATAGTAGGTGGAGTTGATCTCCAGCGCGGTGAGATGGCGACTGGCGTAGGCCAGTTCGTCGGCGTGCTTGAGGCCCTGCGGATAGAAGACCCCGCGCCACGGCTCGAAGGTCCAGCCCCCGATGCCGGCCCGGATCTGACCTGCCTGCGCCATCTCGTTCCTCGCCTTTGCTACTTCCTGTCGGACGCGGTCGCGTCTCGGGTCAGCTTGAACTCCGAGCCCGCCTTCCACTCCGGCCAGGTGGCGGAGTCGGCCAACTGGCGGCCCAGCTCGAACATCAGTTGGCCGTCCTGGGCGATGCCTTCAAGGTTCCAGCTGTCGTCGAAGTGGTCGGCCGGCTGGTGGTAACGGTCGGCGGTGTAGGCCTTCGACCACGCCGCGCCGGCCTCCTTGCCGCCGCTCACCAGGTCATAGCCCGAGCCGAACGAGATCGCCGGCACGCCGCGCTTGGCGAACGGGAAGTGGTCCGAGCGGAAGAACAGGCCAGCCTCCGGCTTGGAGTCCGGCGTGTAGTAGCGGCCATGGCTCTTGCCGACCGCGACCAGCGCGTCCTGCAGGGTCGAGGCGGCGTCGCCCGAGGTCGTGAAGTCCTTGGCCGGGCCGGCCGGCGACAGGGCGTCCATGTTGATGTTCGCGACCGTCTTGCCGAGCGGGTAGAGCGGGTTGGCGGCGTAGTATTCCGAGCCCAGCAGACCCTTTTCCTCGGCGGTCACCGCCAGGAACACCACTGAGCGGTCCGGCTGCGGGCCCTTGGCGAACGCGCGGCCGATCTCGATCATGGTGGCGATGCCGTCGGCGTTGTCGACCGCGCCGTTGTAGATCGTGTCGCCCTTGGCGTCCGGCAGGCCGACGCCCAGGTGGTCCCAGTGGCCCGAATAGATGATGGTCTCGTCCGGGCGCTTGGCGCCGGGGATCAGCCCGACCACGTTCTTCGAGACGATCTTCTGCACGTCGACGCCATAGTTCGTCGAGAACGTCGCGCCCTTCAGTTCGACCGGCTTGAAGTCGCGGCTCTGGGCCTGCTTCTTGGCGGTTTCGAAGTCGAGGCCGGCGGCCTTGAACAGCTCGACCGTGCGGTCGCGCTGGATCCAGCCTTCCAGCAGGGCGTGCGCCTCGCTCGGCTTGTCGCGGATGATGTCGAACAGCGGGGCGGTGTTCGAGTTCTTCACCGTCGCCCAGCCGTAGGAGGCCGGCGCGGTCTCATGGACCACCAGGAAGCCGATCGCCCCGCGGCGCGCGGCCTCTTCGTACTTGTAGGTCCAGCGGCCGTAATAGGTCATCGCCTTGCCGCCGAAGTCGCCCTTGCCGGTCTCGAAGTCGGGATCGTTGACCAGCACGAGGGCGACCTTGCCCTTCAGGTCGACGCCCTTGAAGTCGTCCCAGTTACGCTCGGGCGCGGTCACGCCATAGCCGACGAAGACGATCGGGGCGTCCTTGACGGCGACCTGCGTCGCGCCGGTCTGGGCTGCGCGCAGGGCGACGTCCTCGCCCTGGGTCCAGGCCTGGGTCTTGCCGCCGGCGGTGACGCCGACGCTGACCGGGCCCTTGATCTCGAAGCGGGCCAGCGGCACGTCCTGGGTCCAGGCGCGCTGGCCCTCCACCAGATCTCCACCCGGCTTCAATCCGGCGTCCTTGAACTGGTTGATGATGTAGGCGACCGTTTTCTTCTCGCCTTCGGTGGCCGGGCCGCGACCTTCGAACTCATCGGACGCCAGCACCTTCACGTGCTCGGCGATCTTGGCGGGGTTGATGTCGCCGGCGAGGGCAGGGGCGGCGAAAACGGCCCAAATCGCGGCGCCAGCGAGCAGAAACTGTTTCATAGTTCACTCAAATGGGGGTGGAATTGCGCGGAACCCTAGTTCGCGGCGTGGTCTCGCGCCAGTGCCATGCGACCGGTTTGCGACACCTGTGTTTCGCTTTGCCGATTGTCTCTTCTCAGCAATCGACCTGAAGCATGACCGCAGCTAAGAACGGAACGCCGGTATCGAGGTCCGCGCTGCGTGTGCTAGTCGCGCCCGGCGTGGTGGGCGGTGTCGCAAACCGATAGTGATGAAAAGAGCGATGCGCCTAGTTTCCCCTGCGGTCGGATCGGTGACCGGCCTGGCCCTGATGCTGTCGGCCTGCGCCTCCACCCGCGACGTCGATACCCGCCTTCCGGCCGCCTACGAGGCGCCGACCTCGCCGGCGATCTCCGCCGCCCCCTCGCTCGAAACCTGGTGGACCGGGTTCGACGACCCGCAGCTCACCGCGCTGATCACCGAGGCGCTGGCCAACAGCCCCGACGCGCGCAGCGCGGCGGCCAAGCTGCGTGAGGCGCGCGCCACCCGTTCCGGCGCGCTGACCAGCTTCCTGCCCCAGGGCAATCCCCGCGGTTCGATCACCGAGACCGACAGCAAGGTGATCGACGGGACCGCGATCAATATTCCCGGCTTCTCGAGCACCGGCGACAGCCGCACGGAGACCGCCAACTTCGACGTCAGCTGGGAGATCGACCTCTTCGGCCGCATCTTCGCCGCCAGCCGCGCCGCCAACGCCGAGATGGCGGCCGCGCGGCTCGACTACGAGGCGGCCCGCGCCAGCCTCGCGGCCGCGGTGGCCGACAGCTACTTCGCAGCTCGCGGCATCGCCATCCAACTTGACGACATCCGCGCCACCGAGCGGATCCAGGCCGAGCTCTACCGCGTGGTCGACATCCGCGCGCAGCGCGGCATCTCCTCGACCGCCGACGCCGACCGCGTGGCCGGCGACCTCGCCCAGGCCCGGTCCCAGGTCGCCGGTCTGGAAGCCGAGCTGCAGGCCGCGCGTCGCGATCTGCTGATCCTTACCGGCCGCGGCGTCGAGCCGATCGCCGCCCTGCCGATCGACGCCGAGGTCGGCGTGGCGCCGCAGGTCCCGGACGTGATCCCCGGCGAGCTGCTCGCCCGTCGCCCCGACGTGCGCCGCGCCGAGGCGATGCTCGCCTCGGCCCTCGGCCGCCTCGACTACGCCAAGCTGGCCTTCTTCCCGACCTTCAAGCTCGCGCCGGGCATCGGCCTGCAGAAGAACGACCAGCCCGGCTACTCGGCGACGACCCAGAGCTGGAGCATCGGCGCCAACGTCGTCGTCCCGGTGCTCGACATTCCGCGCCTGCTCTCGGAGATGAAGGCTCAGGACGCCCGCTCCGAACAAGCCGCCATCGCCTACGAAAAGGCCGTTCAGACCGCCTTCGGCGAGGCCGAGAACGCGCTGGTCCTGCTGCAGGCCGATCGCCGCCGCGTGGACCTGCTGACGGACGGCGAGGCTCGCGCCCGCCGCGCCTACGAGGCGTCGCGCAAAGGCTACGTCGCCGGCTTCACCGATCTGCAGACCACGCTCGACAACGAGCGGGCCTGGCGCACCGTGCGCACCCTGAAGACCGCCGCCCAGGTGCAGGCCATGCGCCGCGCGGTCCAGACCTACAAGGCGCTCGGCGGCGGTTGGCCGCTTGAGGCCGCCCCGACCAACAAAGAGGCTCGCTGAAGTGACGAGAACCAAGACCATCCTGGCCCTCGCCGCCGGCCTGGCTTCCGCCGTGACGTTGACCGCCTGCGGCTCCAAGGAGCCGCCGAAGAAGGACCCGGCCGCCCAGGCGCGCGCAGTGACGGTCGTGCGGCTTGAACCGCGCGCGATCTCCGGAGCGCTCAGCGCCTCGGGCACGCTGCGCCCCCGCGAGGAGGCCGCCGTGGCGGCCGAGGTCAGCGGCTTCCGGGTGCTGCGCGTCAACGCCGACGTCGGCGACACCGTCCGCGCCGGCGAAGTGCTGGTGCAACTCGACCCGGCCCTTCTCCAGGCTCAGATCGCCCAGGCCGAGGCGCAGTCCGCCCAGGCCGAGGACCAGGCCAGGCGCGTCGCCGACCTGGACGGCCAGGGCGTGCTCGCCCAGGAGCAGATCGCCCAGCGCCGCTTCCAGGCCCAGGCCGCCCGCGCGAACCTGCGCGACCTGCAGACCCGCCTGGCCAAGCTCGCCGTCGTCGCCCCGGTGTCCGGCGTGATCCTCGAGCGCACCGTTCGTCCGGGCGACCTGTCGGCCGGCGGCGGCTCGCCTTGGTTCCGCATCGCCCGCGACGGCCAGATGGAGCTCGGCGCCGACATGTCCGAGGACGACCTGGCCCGCATCCGCGTCGGACAGGGCGCGACCGTCACCCTGCCGGGCGGCGGCCAGGCCCAGGGCACGGTGCGGATCGTCAGCCCGCAGATCGACGCCCAGACCAAGCTCGGCCAGGTGCGCGTGCTGCTGCCCGCCCGTCCCGACATCCGCGCCGGCGGCTTCGCCCGCGCGGTCTTCGCCGACGCCAGCGCCTCGACGCTCGCCCTGCCTGAAACCGCGATCCGCTACGACGCCAGCGGCGCGGCGGTCATGGTGGTCGGCGACGACAACCGCGTGAAGCACGTGGCCGTCCAGACCGGCCAGCGCGGCTCGGGCCTCGTGCAGATCGTGAAGGGCCCGCCCGCCGGCGCCCGCGTGGTCCAGAACGCGGCCTCGTTCCTGCTCGACGGTGACCTGGTGAAACCGGTCGAAGCCGGCGCGGCCGCTGCGCCGCAAGCCGCCGCGCCGCAACCCGCCGCGAGGGCCAAATGAGCGAGCATCAAGGCGGGAGCTCCGGCTTCCCGATCTCGGCCTGGGCGATCCGCAACCCGGTTCCGGTCGCACTGCTGTTCATCGGCCTGCTGATCGCCGGCATGATCGCCTATTCGGGGCTGGCGGTTAAGCAGTTCCCGAACATCCAGTTCCCGGTGGTCGCCATCACGGTGACCCAGAGTGGCGCCGCGCCCGGGGAAATGGAGACCCAGATCACCCGGCCGGTCGAAGACGCCATGTCGGGCATCACCGGGGTCAAGAACATCCAGTCGGTGGTGACCCAGGGCGTCTCGACGACGTCCATCCAGTTCGAAATGGGCGAGGATCTTCAAAAGAAGACCGACGAAGTCCGCGCCAAGGTCGACCAGACCCGCCAGGTCCTGCCGCGCGACATCGACGAGCCGACCGTCACCCGGGTCGAGATCGACGACGCATTCCCGATCATCACCTATGCGGTCGAAGCGCCGTCGATGTCGGACGAGCAGCTCTCCTGGTACGTGGACGACAAGATCGCCCGCGATCTGCAGACCGTGAGCGGCGTGGCCCAGATCTCCCGAGTCGGCGGCGTGGCGCGCGAGATCAACGTCGTCGTCGATCCCGACAAGCTGGCCGCCCGCGGCCTGACCGCGGCCGAGGTCAACAACGCCCTGATGGCCTTCCAGCAGGATGCGCCCGGCGGCCGCGTCCAGGTCGGCGGCCGTGAGCAGACTGTCCGCGTGCTCGGCTCGGCCGAGACGATCGATCAGCTGCGGGCCATGACCATCGCCACCGGCGGCGGCGGCTTCGTCCGCCTCACCGACGTCGCCGACATCGGCGAGGGCTCGGCCGAGGCGCGCGGCTTCGCGCGCCTGGACAACCGGCCCGTGGTCGGCTTCCAGGTCAGCAAGACCAAGGAGTCGTCCGACGTCGACGTCGAGGACGGGGTGAACGCCAAGCTGGCCGAGATCGCCAAGGCCGATCCCAACGTCAAGTTCACCAAGATCTACGCCTCGGTCGACGAGACCCGCGCCAACTTCCGCGCCACCCAGCACGTGCTGCTCGAGGGCATGGTGCTGGCGGCGCTGGTGGTGCTGCTGTTCCTGCGCGACTGGCGCGCCACGGCCATCACCGTGCTGGCCATGCCGATCTCGCTGATCCCGACCTTCTTCGTGATGAAGATGGCCGGCTTCTCGCTGAACCTAGTGACGCTGCTGGCCCTGACCCTGGTCATCGGCATCCTCGTCGACGACGCCATCGTCGAGATCGAGAACATCGAAAAACGGGTGGCCCGCGGCGTGCGGCCGTTCAAGGCCGCGCTGGAAGGCGCCGACGCCATCGGCCTGGCGGTGGTGGCGACCACCTTCGCCATCGTCGTGGTGTTCACGCCGGTCAGTTTCATGCCCGGCATCCCCGGTCAGTTCTTCAAGGAGTTCGGCCTCACCGTCTCGGTGGCGGTGCTGTTCTCGCTGCTCGTCGCCCGCCTGGTGACGCCGCTGATGGCGGCCTACTTCCTCAAGCCCAACGTCCACCAACGGCCGCAGAAGCCGTTCGAGGGCTTCTATCCCAGCGCCCTCAAGTGGGCGCTGGAGCATCGCATCATCGCCTCCATCGCCGGCCTGCTGCTGTTCGTCTGCTCGGCGGCGATGATCGCCTTCCTGCCGAAGGGCTTCCAGCCGCCCGGCGATCCCGACTACGTCTATATCAACGTCCAGGGCCCGCCTGGGGCGACCATCGGCGACATGGAGCGCGCGGTTCAGCAGGCCACCCTCGTCATGGCCGACCAGCCGGAAGTCAGGGGCGTCTTCAGCCAGGTCGGCTCGACCGTGGCGAACTTCGGTCCCGGCGGCGGCGGCGGCGGCAGCGACCTGCGCAACGGCACCATCACCGTGCTCCTCAACGCCAACCGCAAGGTCACCGGCAACCAGCTCAAGGACCGCGTGCGCGCCCAGATCGCTGCGGTGCCGGACGTGCGGCTCAACTTCCTCGACGGCCAGGGCTCGGCCGGGTTCGAACAGATCCTGACCAGCTCCGATCCCAAGGCCCTGGAACAGGCCAGCCTCGAGCTCGAGCGCCAGATGCGGACCCTGACCAAGGTCACCGATCCGCGTCCGAAGAACCCGCCGATCGGCCCCGAACTGGTGATCCGTCCCCGCGCCGACGAGGCCGCGCGCCTCGGAGTCTCGGTGGCGACGATCGCCCAGGCGGCCCGCGTCGCCACCGTCGGCGACATCGACGCCAACATTCCGAAGATGAACGAGGGCGAGCGGCGTATCCCGATCCGGATCCGTCTGCCGGAATCGGCGCGCGCCGACATCGAACAGGTCCGTCAGCTTCGTCTGCCGACCGCGACGGGCGGCTCGACGACGCTCGGCGCCGTGGCCGACGTGGAGTTCCAGGCGGGTCCCGCCCGGATCGACCGTCTGAACCGCCAACGCCAGATGACCGTCCAGGCCGAGCTGGCCGACGGGGTCGAGCTCGGCGATGCGACCAGCGAGGTCCACAAGCTGCCGATCATGAAGAAGCTGCCGGCCGGGGTCGCCCCCAGCGCCATCGGCGACGCCGAGGCCATGGCCGAGATGTTCGGCGGCTTCGTCGTCGCCTTCGCCACCGCGGTGTTCCTGATGTTCGCCGTGCTGGTGCTGCTGTTCAAAAGCTTCTTCAAGCCGATCGTCATCCTCGCCGCCCTGCCGCTGGCCGTCGGCGGCGCCTTCATCGGCCTCTTCATCTTCAACCTGTCGCTGTCGATCCCCTCGCTGATCGGCTTCCTGATGCTGATGGGTCTGGCGGCCAAGAACTCGATCCTGCTGGTCGAGTACGCGATCGAGCGCGAGCGCGAGGGCATGCCCCAGCGCAACGCCCTGATCGAGGCCTGCCGTGAGCGGGCCCGGCCGATCGTCATGACCACCGTGGCCATGGCCGCCGGCATGCTGCCGACCGCCCTGGCGCTGGAGAAGGGCGCCGAGTTCCGCCAGCCGATGGCGGTGGCGGTGATCGGCGGCCTCATCACCTCGACCCTGCTGTCGCTGGTGCTGGTGCCGGTGGTCTACGAGTTCGTCGACGACTTCGAGAACTGGCTGCGCCCCAAGCTCGCCAAGCTGATCACCCCGCGCGAGGCGCCCGGCGAGGCCGTGCCCGAGGACCGCCTCTAAGCGGCGCCGTTGCGGCGCGTCGGACGGTCCCGCTATGCTCCGCAGCTGAGGGTTGCGGGGTAGGGGCATGACGACGTTTTCGTTCGGCGACGCAGTCGGGTCGGGGTTCGGCGTCATCGCCCGCAACCCGCTGGCGTTCCTGGTCTGGTGCGCGGTCTACCTAGTGGTGGCGCTCGGGCCGGTGGTGCTGATGATCGCGGCCCTATGGCCGCAGTTCGGCGCCCTGGCCGCGCTGGCCGAGGCCGAGATCGCGCCCGATTCGCCGGCCGCCACCCAGCAGATGACGGCGCTGATGGCCCAGATCAACGCGCTGTCGCTGCTGCAGTGGGTGACCGGCCTGGCGTCCGGCGCGCTCCTGATGGGCGCGGTGTTCCGCGCCGTGCTGGAACCGGAGAACCGGCGCTGGTTCTTCCTGCGCCTCGGCCGCCAGGAGTTCTGGCTGGCGCTGTGCCTGGTGGTCGTCGCCGTCGTGGCGGTCCTGCTGGCCGTGCTCAGCACCATTCCGGTCACGATCACGTCGCTGGTCTTGATCACCGCCGGCCCCAGCCAGACCCTGGCGCCCGGCGTCGGGCTCGGCATCGCCGCCATCGTGCTGATCGTGCTCGGCGCGATGCTCTGGCTGTTCGTGCGCTTCTCGCTCGGCCTGCCGATGTCGTTCGCCGACAGCTATTTCCGGCTGTTCGACTCCTGGCGGCTGACGAAGGGCCATGCGGCGAAGATGGTGCTGGTCGGGGTCGTGGTCAGCATCATCGCCACCGTCGTCCAGATGCTGTTGTTCGTCGGCTTCATCGTCGCCGCCATCGCGATCCTCAAGCCGACCGCCGACATGGACTACACGACCCTGACCTTGGCCCAGGTCTCGCCGATCCTCGCCCTGGCCGCCGGGCTCATGGCCCTGGTCAGCGTGTTCGGCACGGTGCTCTACAGCGCCCCGCTGGCGGTGATCTACCGCGAGCTCGCGCCCGCGCCGGCCGAGGCCTAGACCTCGCCGCGCAGCACCCGGGCGAACAGCTCCGGATCGACGTTGCCGCCGGACAGCACCAGCCCGGTCGCGTCCTCGCCGAACGACTTCACCTTGCCGGCCAGCAGCGCCGCCAGGCCCACCGATCCGCCCGGCTCGACCACCAGCTTCAGCACCGAGAACGCATAGCGCATCGACTCGGCGACCTCGGCGTCGGTGACCACCGCCACGTCGGCCACGGTCTTCTGCAGCACCGGGAAGGTCAGCAGCCCCGGCGCCGGGCTTTCCAGCGCGTCGCACAGCGAGCGCGTGGTCGGCTGGGTCACGATCCGCTCGCCCTTCTGCAGCGAGCGCAGGGTGTCGTCGAAGCCGGCCGGCTCGACGCCGACGATCGCGGTGGTCGGCGACAGCGCCTTCACCGCCGTCGACACGCCCGCCAGCAGCCCGCCGCCGCCGATCGGCGAGACCACGGTGTCCAGCGTCACGCCGCGGGCCTTGGCCTGGGCGACCAGCTCCAGCCCGACCGTGCCCTGGCCGGCGATGACGTCGGGGTCGTCGAAGGCCGGAACCGTCACCGCGCCGCGCTCGGCGGCGACCGCCGCGGCGATCGCCTCGCGGCTCTCGGTCAGCCGGTCGTAGAGCTTGATCTCGGCGCCGTAGCCGCGCGTCGCCTCGACCTTCACGCTCGGCGCGTCGGCCGGCATCACGATCAGCGCCGGCATGCCCAGCAGCCGGGCCGCCAGCGCCACGCCCTGGGCGTGGTTGCCCGATGAGAACGCCACCACGCCGCGGGCGCGCTCCTCCGCCGACAACTGCGAGAGCCGGTTGTAGGCCCCGCGGAACTTGAACGCCCCGACCCGTTGCAGCGTCTCCGGCTTGATCAGCACCCGCCGGCCCAGCCGCTCGTTCAGGGCCGGGCTCTCGATCAGCGGGGTCTCGACGGCGTGGCCCGCCAGCCGCCCGGCGGCGGCCTCGATGTCGGCCAGGGTCACGCTCATTTCGCGAACACCATGGCGTCGTCGGCGAAGGCCTTGAACTCCAGCGCGTTGCCGGACGGATCGAGGAAGAACATCGTCGCCTGCTCGCCGGGCTGGCCCTCGAAGCGGATCTGCGGCTCGATCACGAACTTGACGCCCGCGTCCTCCAGCTTGCCGGCCAGCACGTGCCACTCCGGCAGCGTCAGGATCGCGCCGAAGTGGCGGACCGGCACGTCCTCGCCGTCGACGCTGCTGGTGTTCTTGTGGCCGCACTCGTCCGGCGACAGGTGCGCGACGATCTGGTGGCCGTAGAAGTCGAAGTCGATCCAGTCCGGGCTCGAACGCCCCTCCGGACAGCCCAGCAGCCCGCCATAGAAACTGCGCGCCTCGGCCAGGTCGCGGACGGGAAAGGCGAGGTGAAAGCGCGGTCGGGTCATGGATCTATTCATAGCCTGAGCCGCGGCGTCAGGCGACCAGGGGCTTGACGCACGGGCCTCCCGCTGGTTTACCCCGGCCGAACGGAGAGCCGCCGCCCGCAGGGCCGCCGCATCTGGTTCCTACAATCGATCAAGTCCACACGCCGAGTCCTGTCGAAGGGCGTTGTTGGACCCGCTCGGGCAGGCCGGGAGATCGTATCCGAATGGCCAATGTGACCGTGATCGGCGCTCAGTGGGGCGACGAAGGCAAGGGCAAGCTCGTCGACTGGCTGTCGAACCGCGCCGACGTCGTCGTGCGCTTCCAGGGCGGCCACAACGCCGGCCACACCCTGGTGGTCGGCGACCAGGTCTACAAGCTCAGCCTGCTGCCCTCGGGCGTGGTCCAGGGCAAGCTGTCGGTGATCGGCAACGGCGTCGTCGTCGACCCGTGGCACCTGCTGGAAGAGATCGCCAAGCTGGGCGGGCAGGGCGTCTCGATCACTCCGGAGATGCTGGTCCTGGCCGACAACGCCTGCCTGATCCTGCCGCTGCACCGCGACCTCGACCAGGCGCGTGAAGCCGCCGCGGTCAACAAGATCGGCACCACCGGCCGCGGCATCGGCCCGGCCTACGAGGACAAGGTCGGCCGCCGCGCCATCCGCGTCGACGACCTGCGCGACCGCGACGCGCTGGAAGCCAAGATCGACCGCCTGCTGGCCCACCACACCCCGCTGCGCGCCGGGCTCGGCCTGCCGGAATACGACGGCGCCCAGCTGCTGGCCGCCCTGGAAGAGATCGCCCCGAAGATCCTGCCCTTCGCCCAGCCGGCCTGGAAGCTGTTGGACGGCGTGGTCAAGGCCGGCAAGCGCGTGCTGTTCGAAGGCGCCCAGGGCGCCCTGCTCGACGTCGACCACGGCACCTATCCCTATGTGACCTCGTCCAACACCGTCGCCGGCCAGGCCGCGGCCGGTTCGGGCCTGGGTCCGAAGGGCCCGGGCTTCGTGCTCGGTATCGTCAAGGCCTACACCACCCGCGTCGGCGAGGGCCCGTTCCCGACCGAGCTCTTCGACGAGATCGGCCAGCATCTGGGCACGGTCGGCCGCGAGTTCGGCGTCGTCACCGGCCGTCCGCGCCGCTGCGGCTGGTTCGACGCGGTGCTGGTGCGCCAGTCGGTGGCCCTCAACGGCATCGACGGCATCGCCCTGACCAAGCTCGACGTGCTGGACGGCCTGCCCAAGCTGAAGATCTGCGTCGGCTACAAGCTGAACGGCGAGGTGCTCGACTACCTGCCCGCCGGCCTCAAGTCGCAGTCGGCGCTCGAGCCGGTCTACGAGGAGATGGACGGCTGGAGCGAAAGCACCGCCGGCGCCACCTCCTGGAAGGACCTGCCGGCCAATGCGGTGAAGTACGTTCGCCGCGTCGAGGAGCTGATCGGCGCCCCGGCCGCGATGGTCTCCACCAGCCCGCAGCGCGACGACACGATCATGGTCCGCGACCCGTTCCAGGACTGATCGCCCAAGACGGTTCCGAGACGGGCGGCGTAAGGCGTTCTTAAGGACGCTGCGGCACTCTCTGGTGAGATTCCAGGAGTCCGAGCGCCGCCCGTGTTCACCGAGAACCTCAAACAAATTCAGCGCATGACGCCGCTGATGCAGCGGGTGCTGATCATTGACCCGGCGCCGGCGAGCGCGCGCCTGCTCGCCGACTCCATGCGGAACATCGCCAACGTACAACTCTGGCATGCGCCGACCACCCGCAAGGGTTTGGAGGCCGCCCGCCAGGTCAATCCGCAGCTGATTTTCGTGGAGCTCGCCGGGACCGAGGTCGACGGCGTCCAGTTCTCCCGCCAGCTCCGGCGCTCCGACGCCGCCTGCCGCATGGCCCCAATCATCATGGTCACGGCGACGGCGACCGCCGCCGCCATCCTGTCGGCGCGCGACGCCGGCGTGCACGAGTTTCTGCGCAAGCCCTACACGACCAAGGATCTGCTGCGCCGCCTCGAGGCGGTGACCCTGCATCCGCGCGACTGGGTCGAGGCGGTCGAGTATGTCGGCCCCGATCGCCGCCGCTTCAATTCCGGTGACTACAGCGGCCCGCTGAAGCGGCGCTCGGACGCCACGGCGACGCCGGAAGCCCAGCGCATCACCCAGGCGCTCAAGATCGTGCGTTCGGCCATCCCCGCGATCGCCACCGACCCCAGCCAGGCGATGCGCGCGCTGCTGGCCCAGATGGTCGAGCTGCAACGCGCCGCCGCGGTGACCAAGAACGCCCCGCTCGCCGCCGCGACGATCGAGTTCCAGCGCGAGCTGGCCGTCGCCGCCCAGGCCGGCGCCCTGGTCCCCGAGGACCTCGCCCGCAAGGCCGTCGGCCTGCTGGCCTTCCTGCCGAAGGACGAGCCGGGCAGGGATCGGGCGGCCTGAGCCGCCGCGCGGCTAGTTGAGCTTCAGGACGGCGGAATCCGCCAGAGCCTCGAGCTTGGCCAGCTTGCAGACCACGATGGTCGCATAGCCCAGCGAGACGAGGCCCTCCGCCTGCAGCCCGCGGAGCGCTGGGTTGAGGCTCTGGCGGGAAACGCCGAGCATGTCGGCCAGCGCGGCCTGGGAGAGGCGCAGATCGATCCGCACGCCGCCGCCGGCCTCCACGCCTCGTGACTGGGCGAGATTCACCAGCCGCTTGGCGAGCCGCACCTTGAGCGGCAGACGCGACGTGCTGACGATGTAGGTCAGGGCCTGCCGGTACTGCGAACAGACCCGGCGGGTGAAGCAGGCAAGGTGCTCTCGCGCGGACGTCAGCCGTTCGAACGCCGGGCGTGAAACCCGCAGCACGCTCGCTCGGCCCACGGCCAGGGCGTCGGAGGAGCGCGGCAGGTCGTCGAGCATCCCCGTGTCGCCGAACCAGGCGCCCGGACGAATGATCTCCAGGGCCGAGGCGTCGCCGTCCTCGCTGGCGTGCCGGACATGGACCTCGCCGGCCAGCAGCGCAAACAGGCCGTTGGGCGGGTCGCCCTGGGCGAAGATCAGCTTGTCCTGTAGTCGCACGACGTCGCCTTCCTCGATCAGTCCGTCGGCGAGCGCGGGCGGCAAGCTGCGAAACCAGGGGTTCAGCTGCAGGATTTCGCGGGGAACGAGGGGCGGGGCCATGCCTCCTGGTGAGGATCGGCGGACTGAACTGTCAAGGGCCTGACAGTTGGCCGCGGCCGCCCGCGCTTATCGTCGGCCGATGTCCGATACCCTGCAAAATGCCCCTAGCGCCGCCCCGCGCTCGGCCTATCTGGATCAGCTGAAGCTGCTGCTGGTGGCGCTGGTGGTCGTCCATCATGCGGGCCAGCCGTACGGCCCCCCGGAGGACTGGCCGCTGAGGAGCGCCGCCGCCGGCCTGCCGCTCGGCGCGTTCTTCGAGATCAACGGCGCCTTCTTCATGGGGCTGTTCTTCCTGATTTCCGGCCTCTTCGTCCCCCAGGCGGTCGACCGCCTGGGGGCGCCGAAGGCGGTCGGCGCGCGCATTTTCCGGCTGGGGATTCCGCTGGCCTTCATCTCGGTGCTGGTGTTCGGGCCGATCAGCTACGCCGCCGGGCCGGGGCGCGAGGGCTTCCTCGCCTACATGCTGCGCGACTATGTCGGGGCCGGCGCCTTCGAGGTCGGCCATCTCTGGTTCCTCTCCTGGCTGTTGGTGATGGTCCTCGCCTACGGGACGTGGCGCGCGGTCTGGCGGCGTCCTGCGCCGTCGGCCGCAAGCCCGCCTGGTCACCTGGCGCTGCTCGCGGCCGTGGCGACGCTGGCCGCGGCCAACGCCGTGGTCCGCATCTGGTGTCCGGTCGGGCTCTGGGTCGACCTGGCCCCCTTCGTGCGGGTGGAAGTCGGCCGCCTGCCTCAGTACGTGCTGCTGTTCGGCGCCGGGCTCGCCGCCAGCCGCTTCGGCTGGCTGCAGACCTTTCCCGCGCGGCGAGGCCTGGTCTGGCTGTTTCTGGGGCTGGCGGCCGCTGCCCTGCGCCTCGCCCAGCCCTCCTTCGTACCGATGCCGCCTTGGGCCTGGCTGGTCGAAGAGGCGGTCATCGGGATCGGCCTCAGCATCGGCCTGCTGGTCCTTTCCAGGGCGCTTCTGGACCGGCCGACGGCCCTGCTCTCGGACCTGGCCCGCGACGCCTTCGGCGTCTACCTGATCCATGTCTTCCTGGTGGTCGGACTGCAGTTTGCGCTCGAGACGACGTCCGTCGGCGGCTGGGCGAGGTTCGCCGCCGTCAGCGCCCTTGGCTTGATCCTCAGCTTCGCCGTCGTCCGCGGGCTGCGGCGCGTGGCCGTGGTGCGCGACTTCCTCTGAGCCGCCGGGGCCGAAACGAAAGAAGCGCCGCGACCCTCGCGGATCGCGACGCTTCTCGCTTCAGTCGAAGATCTTGGCCCTTAGGCTTCGATCAGGTTCTTGTCGCGGGCTGCGGCGGTCACCGACTTTTGCAGCTTCTCGAAGGCCCGGACCTCGATCTGGCGGACGCGTTCACGGCTGACGCCGTATTCCGCAGCCAGTTCTTCCAGCGTGGTCGGGCTGTCCTTCAGGCGCCGCTCGGTCAGGATGTGACGTTCGCGGTCCGACAGTTCGGTCAGCGCCGCTTCCATCAGGGTCATGCGCTGGGTGCGCTCCTGGCTTTCGGCGACGTAGGTCTCCTGGCTCACCGAGGTCTCGTCCTCCAGCCAGTCCTGCCATTCGCTTTCGCCGTCAGCGCGCAGCGGCGCGTTCAGCGAAGCGTCCGGACCGGACAGCCGGCGGTTCATCGAGATCACTTCCTCGTCCAGCACGCCCAGCTTGGTGGCGATCTGGCTGACCTGG
The DNA here is from genome assembly GCF_964254345.1 of Phenylobacterium sp. LjRoot97. Classification (NCBI taxonomy): domain Bacteria; kingdom Pseudomonadati; phylum Pseudomonadota; class Alphaproteobacteria; order Caulobacterales; family Caulobacteraceae; genus Phenylobacterium; species Phenylobacterium sp. LjRoot97. The sequence goes on along the minus strand of NZ_CAXUTH020000001.1, from coordinate 3,904,867 downwards.
TCGGGGTGCAGGTCCCCGTCCTGGAAGGCGCTGATCTGGCTCTTGGCCTTGCGCAGGTTGAAGAACAGCTTCTTCTGCGCAGCGGTGGTGCCCATCTTCACCAGGCTCCAGGACCGCAGGATGTACTCCTGGATCGAGGCGCGGATCCACCACATGGCGTAGGTCGCCAGGCGGAAGCCCTTGTCCGGCTCGAACTTCTTCACCGCCTGCATCAGGCCGACATTGCCTTCGGAGATCACTTCCCCGATCGGCAGGCCGTAGCCGCGATAGCCCATGGCGATCTTGGCCACGAGGCGCAGGTGGCTGGTCACCAGCTGGTGGGCGGCGTCGGAGTCCTCGTGCTCACGCCAAGCCTTGGCGAGCATGAACTCCTGGTCCTTGGCCAGCATCGGGAATTTGCGAATTTCAGTCAGGTACCGGCTCAGTCCGCCTTCCGGCGACATCACGGCGAGCGCGTTAGCGGCCATGGATATATCCCCTTTCATACTCGGCGGACTTTCGGATCGCTGCGCGCCGCGCGCGCGAAACCGTCCGCCCCCTCCAACCATCTAGATAGGTATTGGTTGCCCTGGGCGTAAGGGCCCGGTTTGGGAGAAACCGGCGGCCCGGAAGTCCGACTGCTCTAGTCAGGTATTAGTACAGGCCGATGTGGGCGCCTTCAAGGCGCAACAGGCACAAGCTTTCTTACAAAGCTGTCAGGTTAGCTTGCAGTTGCGCCATATCGGCGGGCAAAGGGCTTTCGAATCTCACGGCTTGGCCGGTGACGGGATGGACGAACCCCAGCACCGCAGCGTGCAAGGCCTGGCGTTTCAAGCCGGCGTCCGCGATCGCCTCGCGCACGGCCGCGGCCGGCGGACCCGAGCCGTAGACCGGATCGCCGAGGCAAGGCGTGCCCTTCGAGGCCAGGTGCACGCGGATCTGGTGGGTGCGTCCGGTCTCCAGGGTGCAGGCGATGCGGGCCGCCAGCGGCTTGCCGCTGGAGCCTCCATAGACGGCCTCGGTGCGGTAGTGCGTGATCGCCTCGCGGCCGCCGCTCTTCAGCACCGCGATCTTCTTGCGGTCGTGAGGCGATCGGCCAAGTCGCGTCTCGATGGTCCCACGCTCGGGATTGGGCGCGCCGCGGACCAGGGCGACGTAGACCCTGTCGATATCGTGCGTCGCAAACAGCTTCGAAAGCCCCTGGTGGGCGGCGTCGGACTTGGCGGCGACCAGCACGCCCGAGGTGTCCTTGTCGAGCCGGTGGACGATCCCTGGCCGGGCCACCCCGCCGATCCCCGACAGGCTGGCGCCGCAGTGGTGCAGCAGCGCGTTGACCAGGGTGCCGGTCTCGCTGCCGGGGGCCGGGTGCACGGCCATGCCGGCCGACTTGTCGACGACGATCAGGTGCTCATCCTCGAACAGGATCGACAGCGGAATGTCTTCCGGCTCCGGCTCGGCGGGGGCGGGCGGGGGGATCAGCAGCTGGTACTCGCCGGGCTTGGCCTTGGCTGAGGCGTCCGACAGCGCCGCGCCGTCGCGGCTGACCAGCCCCTGGGCCATCAGCGCCTGGATGCGGCCGCGCGACAGGTCCGGCAGGTGCTCGGCCAAGGTCTTGTCCAGCCGCCCGCCGGCGGCGCTCGGCTCGATCGTCACGATGCGCGCGGCCATGCCCTCGGCGGAGGGGGCTTCGGCGGCGAGGTCGTCGTCCTCGAAGTCGGTCTGGCTCACCCTTGCAGATGTCCGCCGGACGACAGGCCTTTCGACAGGCTGCTGGCCCAGGTCGACAACAGGAACAGCTCGCCCGTGCCGGCGGCGGCCGCGGCTGGGCCGATGTCGCGGATCAGGTGCTTGCGCATGGCGTCGGGCGCGGTTTCCTCGGTGGCGGCGGTGTCGAGCTTCAAGAGCTCGGCGCAGCGTTCGTCGTCGGTTTCCGGGTCGCCGGTCAAGTCCCCGATCCGCTCCAGCACCACCGGGTAGGCCGAAGGCGTGCGCGCCGCGTTCAGCGCCGCGGCCAGGATCAGCCCGTCCAACTGCACCGCCTTGTGCAGCGACACGCCGTTGAACACCAGGAACACCGGCGTCTGCCCGACCGTGTCGAACAGGATCGCGAACACCTGGCCCTCGACCGGCATCAGCCAGCCGTCGAACAACAGGCCCGAGCCGCCCATCTGGAAGCGCAGCAGCCCGTCGGGGCCGCGCCGGATCATGCCGTAGTCGTGGAAGATCTCGCCGGGCATGGCGATGGACGGCCGGGTGCTGCGCCAGAAGCCCTCATAGGTCGCCCCGCGCCGCTCGGTCACCATCCGCACCATGTCCATGCCCGGGAGCGGCAGGCCCTCGACCGCCGCGCCGTTGGCCTGCGGCGCGGGCGCGCGCGGCGAGGCCGGCTCAACCCCGAACACCTGCGCCAGGCCATCGAGGCTGCGGTCCCAGTCGAGCATGGTGAAGCCGGCGCGGCGCCGCGCCACCAGCCGGGTCAGGTTCTCCAGATTGTGCGCCGAGGGCGTCACCGCCCCGGACGCCCAGCGCCCGACCAGCGACTTGTCCACGCCGAGTTCGGCTGCAAGTCGCCCTCGGCTCATCGAGAGCGCCTTCAGCACCAGGTCCAGCTTCTCGGAGAACGGCGTGGCGGCGTGCATGGAACCTCGATGATTCCATAGCCATCGCGGAATGCAACCCTGCATGCAACGGTTGCGCCTTGGAATGCAACGGTTGCACGTGGCTGCGCAGGCCGTCGCAGGCCGCTGCAACTGCTCGTCGAACGGTGTTCGCCTAAACTTTGCGGCAACCACGAACGCGGCCTCGAGACCGTCGGCGGAGGACTAAAATCATGGCCTATCTGACGCTCGGATTCTCGATCGCCTCCTTCATCGCCGCCGGGGTCATCGCCCTGACGACGCCGGCCACGGCCGGGCTGATGAAGGCCGATCCGGCGCGCGAGTCGGCCAGTAGTCAGAGCCAGCCAGGCCTCCCCGGCGTGCTGCGGGCTCTGCGGTGATCCCACGGTCCCCACCATAACCGGATCACCCCGACCGGAGGCGGCGGCCCCTGCTGCGGCGGCCGCCGCCTCCGCGTCGAACGTTCATCCCGGCGAGGGCCGGGACCGCCGGGAGGGTCTGGGGGCTCTCCGCGCCGTAGCGGCTCGGACGCGCGGCGCTGGCAAGGTCCCGGCCTTCCCCCGGACGGACGTGCTGGACATGTGACCGTCATCCTTCTCCACTATGGCTCAAGCTCGGCCATCGAGTGCGAGGGGGATTTCATGCGGATCGACAGACGCCGGGCCTTGGCCCTGCTTGGCTTTGGCGCGGCTGGTCCGGCGGCGGCCCAGGGCGCCTCGCGCTACGCCGGCGCGGTCTCGTTCCAGCACGGCGTCGCCTCGGGCGATCCGCTGGCCGACCGCCTGATCCTCTGGACCCGCATCACGCCGGCCGACCCCGCCGCCGGCGAGATCGCCTACAGCTGGAAGCTCACCCCGATCGACCGCCGCGCCGGCGGCGCCAAGTCAGGGCAGGGGCTCACCGGGCCCGGCCGCGACTGGACGGTCAAGGTCGACGTCGGCGGTCTCGACGCCGGCCGCGCCTACAGTTTCGAGTTCACCGCCAACGGCGTGGCTTCGCCCGTCGGCCGCACCGCGACCCTGCCCAGCGGCGCGACCAAGGACGTGGTCCTCGCCGTCGCCTCCTGCTCGCTCTACCCGAACGGCTACTTCAACGCCTACGAGGCGATCGCCAGGCTGCCGCGCGTCGACGCGGTGCTGCACCTGGGCGACTATATCTACGAGTACGGCGGCCCGGACTCCTACGGCATGACCTCGCCGGTCGCCGCCGAGCGGCCGCACGACCCGAACCACGAGATCCTCTCGCTGGCCGACTACCGCCGCCGCCACGCGCAGTACAAGTCCGACCCGCAGCTGCAGGCCGCCCACGCCCGCGCCCCGTGGATCGTGGTCTGGGACGACCACGAGACCGCCAACGACAGCTTCATGTCCGGCGCCCAGAACCACCAGCCCGACAAGGAAGGCGACTGGAACGAGCGCAAGGCCCGCGCCATCAAAGCCTATTACGAGTGGATGCCGATCCGCGAGCCGGAGGGCGGCGGCGCGGCGATCAACCGGGCCTTCCAGTTCGGCGACCTGATGAGCCTGTTCATGCTGGAGACCCGGCTCACCGCCCGCGACCAGCAGCTCAACTACGAGCGCGACCTGCCGGCCCCCGGCGGCCCCGCCGAACTCGCCGCCTTCCGCGCCAAGCTCGACGATCCGGCCCGCAAGATGATGGGCCCGACCCAGCAGGCCTGGCTCGCCGCCGGCCTCAAGGACTCGGTCAAGGCCGGCCGCGTCTGGCAGGTGCTCGGCAACGAGGTGGTCATGGCCCGCCTGCCGGTGCCCAGCATTCGTAAGCACCTGGGCGAGGCCAAGCTCGCCGAGGTCATGGCCGGCGAGGGCGAGGGGACGCGCAAGCGCCTGGCGCGCATGGAGCAGCTCGCCCAGCTCGACCTGCCCTACGGCCTCGACATGTGGGACGGCTACCCGGCCGAGCGCGAGCGGGTCTACGACGCGATCAAGAGCGCCGGCGCCCGGGCCATCGTGCTGGCCGGCGACAGCCACGCCTTCTGGGCCAACGAGCTCTATGACGACGCCGGCAACCGCGTCGCCGCCGAGTTCGGGGCCACCGCGATCACCAGCCCCGGCGCCAACGACACCATCAAGGGCTTCTCGGTCGGCGAGATGTTCGCGACCGCCAACAAGGAGGTCGTGTTCTCCGAGCAGTCGATGAAGGGCTTCCTGCTGCTGACCCTGACGCACGAGGACGCCAAGGCCGAGCTGATGACGGTCTCGACGGTCGCCTCCAAGACCTTCGACACCCAGCTGCTGAAGACCTTCCGCGTCACGCCCGAGGCGCATCGCGTCTCCGGCCTGACCGAGGTCTAGGCCCGCGACAGCGCCAGACGGGCGGCGAAGGCCACGAACACGCCGCCCGTGACCCGGTCCAGCCAGGCGACCGTCGCCGGCCGCTTCAGCGCCCGCGCCAGCGGCCGGGTGGCGGTGATCAGCACTGCGAACCAGGCCAGGCCGATCAGCCCGTGGATCGCCGCCAGCAGCACCAGGAACGGCCCGGCCGGCACGCCCTTGGCCATGAACTGCGGCAGGAACGACACGTAGAACACCCCGATCTTCGGGTTCAGCAGGTTGGTCAGCAGCCCGCGCCGCAGCCAGGCCAGGTCGCGGCCCCCCGCGCCAGCGCTCTCGCCGCCGAGCTCGAAACTCCGCCGCGGCCGGATCAGCATGCCGATCCCCAGCCGCAGCAGGTAGGCCGCGCCCGCCCACTTCAGGACCGTGAAGGCCAGATGCGAGGCGGCCAGCAGCGCGCCCAGGCCCACCGCGACGGCCGTGCCCCAGACCAGGCAGCCGAGCGTGATGCCGAGCCCCGCCAGCGCCGCCCGCCGCGGTCCCTCGACGGCGGCCGTGCGCAGCACCAGGGCGGTGTCCAGCCCCGGCAGGATGGTCAGCAGGCCGGCGGCCACCGCAAAGCCGGCGATGGCCTCCAGCGGGCTCACGGCCGCTCGACCAGCTGGCCGTCCTCGACCACGCGGTAGAAGCACGAACGGAAGCCGACGTGGCAGGCGCCGCCGTCGCCCTGCGGCAGCACCTTGATCCAGAGGCAGTCCTGGTCGCAGTCGACGCGCATCTCGACGATCTTCTGGATCTGGCCGCTGGTCGCGCCCTTGTGCCAGATTTCGTTGCGGGACCGGCTGAAATAGACCGCCTCGCCCAGCTCCAGGGTGCGGGCCAGGGCCTCGGCGTTCATATAGCCGACCATCAGCACCTCGCCGGTCTCCGCATGGGTCGCCACCACGGCCATCAGGCCGTTCGCGTCGAACCGGGGGCTCAGGACCGCGCCGCGTTCGAGCGCGTCCTTGGAAGAGGCTGTGGGAAAGCTCGCTTGGGTCATGGCGCGCATATGGCGCCCGCGCCGGCGCCCGCGCTAGCCGGAAAGGCGCGCGCCCCGCCTTTCTAAGGCCGCGGTTGGGCTGGAAGACCGCTCCTGAACAACCGGAGCCGTTCATGAGCCTCGACCGCCGAACCCTGCTGGCCGCCGCCGCGGCTGTCACCCTGCCGGGCCCGGCGCTGGCCGCACGGGCCAAGAAGAAGTCGCCCCGCTGCAAGGGGCGCGCGGCCTATGCCGGACCGCCGTTGCGGGCGCCTTTCGCCCAGGCGCAGCTGGACGCCGCCGCCCAGGCTGGCTCCACCCGGCTGCAACCGGTCATCGACGACGCCCTGGAAGCCAAGCTCGAACAGGCGGCCGGCCAGATGCAGGTCCAGGCCCTGACCGCGGCCGTGGCGCGGCCCGACGGAACGCTGTGGACCCAGACCCACGCCGCCGCCGGCGGCCCGCCGGCGCGGTTCTTCTGGGCCAGCGTCGGCAAGGCCTACACCGCCACCGCGGTGCTGCAGCTGGTCGAGGAGGGCAAGCTCGCCCTCGACGCCCCCATCGCGCGATGGGCGCCGAACCTGCCGAACGCCGCGCACATCACGATAGAGGACCTGCTGGTCCACACGAGCGGGCTCTACAGCTTCCAGGAGGACGAAGGGCTGCGGGCCGATCCCGGCTACAAGCCGCCGCAGAGGCTGCTGGAGGTGGCGGTCGGCCATCCGGCCCAGTTCTGCCCCGGCGCGGCGTGGGGCTACAGCAACACCGGTTACGTGCTGCTCGGCACGATCCTGGAGGCGGTGGACGGCAAACCGTACGATCAGGTGCTGTCGGGCAGGATCATGGAACGCCTGGACCTGCGCGAGACCGCGGTGCTGGCGCCTGGCCGCACGCCGGCCGGCATGGCCCCGCCGGTCCCGGCCGGCGAGGACCTCGCCACCCCCTTCGCGGCCGGCGCGGTGGCCGCCTCCGCCGCCGACGTGGTGCGGTTCTGGCGGGCGCTGCTGGCCAGCCGCCTGCACAGCCGCGAGACCACCGCCCGGCGGCTGGCGCGGCTCTATCCGATGACCGGCGTCTCTCCGGCCTCGTTCTATGGTCAGGGGATGATGGTCAGCGATCTGCGGCTCGCCAATCCGGCGGCCAGCGACAGCTGGATCGGCCACGCCGGCGGTCTGCCGGGGGCCAAGGCGATGGTCGCCTATTCTCTGGAGAAGCAGGCCTATGTGGCCGTGGCGCTGACCGGCGAAGGCTCGCCCGAGGCCACGGCCAACCTCTTGCTGTCAGGCCTCCCGAAGAAGGCCTGACGCCAGAACGGCTCAGCGCTTGTTGACGAAGTCGAGGAAGCGCTGACGCAGGGTCGCGTCGGTCTTGAACACGCCCGTGAACTGGGTGGTGATCGTCGAGACGTGGCGGTGGTGCACGCCGCGGGTGGTCATGCACTGGTGCGCGGCGTCGATGAGGATCGCGACGCCGGCCGGACGCAGGCTGTCGGTGATCGCGTCGGCGATCTGCTGGGTCATGGTCTCCTGGGTCTGCAGGCGGCGGGCGTAGATTTCCACGACCTTGGCCAGCTTGGAGATGCCGACGACCCGGTTGGTCGGCATGTAGGCCACATAGGCCTTGCCGAGGAACGGAGCCATGTGGTGCTCGCAGTGGCTCTCGACCTCGATCTCGCGCAGCATGACGATGTCGTCATAGCCCTGCACGTCTTCGAAGGTGCGCGACAGTTCCTTGGCCGGATCGAGCTGATAGCCCTCGAACCACTCGCCATACGCGTCGACCACGCGCTTGGGGGTGTCGATCACGCCTTCGCGGCGCGGATCGTCGCCCGCCCACGCGATAAGCGTGCGCACGGCTTCCATAGCCTCTTCGCGCGACGGGCGCTTCACGGCTTCAAGATCAAGACCGGGCGTGCCGATCAGGGTTCGGTCGCGACTGGGAGCGTCCATGATTGAGCGGTTCTTTCCGGGGCCTGAGTTGCGCCGGGACGAAGGTCCCGGAAATGACGCGTGCCACCCCTGATGTCGGCCATGTGCGCGACCACGGACGGAACCGTGGCCTCGCGGCCGGACCGAATGTATATGGGGCCAACCCCTTGGCGGGCAACCGTTACCCAGCGTCAGTTTTTCTCAAACACTGACGCGCCTTTTCATGAAGGACCCTATGGCCCTCTCGCTCTACGACACCATGGCCCGCGAAAAGCGGCCCTTCGTCCCCAAGGATCCGAGCCGGGTGACGATGTATGTCTGCGGGCCGACGGTCTACAACTACGCCCATATCGGCAACGCCCGGCCGGTGGTCGTCTTCGACGTGCTGTTCCGCCTGCTGCGCCACGCCTACGGCGAAAACGCCGTAATCTATGCGGCTAACGTCACCGACGTGGACGACAAGATCAACAAGAAGGCCGCCGAGGAAGGCGTCGCCATCGACGTGATCACCGACCGTTACCTGGCGATCTACAACGACGACATGGCCACGCTCGGCGCCCTGCGGCCGACGCATCAGCCGCGCGCCACCCAGACCATGGCCGAGATCATCGAGATGATCGGCAAGCTCGTGCACAACAACTCGGCCTATGCGGCCGAAGGTCACGTGCTGTTCAACACCCAGGCCTACGCCGACTACGGCAAGCTCTCGCGCCAGCCGATGGACGACATGATCGCCGGCGCCCGCGTCGACGTCGCGCCCTACAAGCAGCACCCGGCCGACTTCGTGCTCTGGAAGCCGTCCAAGGAGAACGAGCCGGTCTGGGACAGCCCCTGGGGCCCCGGCCGCCCCGGCTGGCACATCGAGTGCTCGGCGATGATCGAAAAGTCGCTGGGCCTGCCGATCGACATCCACGGCGGCGGCATCGACCTCCTGTTCCCGCACCATGAGAACGAGATGGCCCAGGGCGTCTGCGCCGGCCACGACCACGAGGTCGGCTACGCCAACTACTGGATGCACAACGGCTTCCTGAACATGGCGGCCGAGAAGATGTCCAAGAGCCTGGGCAATGTCGCCCTGGTGCACGACCTCATCCAGCAGGCCCCCGGCGAGGCGCTGCGGTGGGCGCTGCTGGTCGGCCACTACCGCGCGCCGCTGGAATGGACCGGCGAGCTCATCGAGCAGTCCAGGAAGGCGCTCGACCGGCTGTACGGCGCCCTGCGCCGCGCCAGCGAGGTCGAGGCCGAGGACGTGCCGGCGCCCGCCGCCTTCCTGGCCGCCCTGGAGGACGACCTCAACACCCCGGCCGCCTTCGCCGAGCTGTTTGCGATGGCCACCAAGCTGGAGACCGCGACCGGCAAGGGCCGCGGTCAGGCCAAGGGCGAGCTGCTGGCCGCCGCCAACCTGCTGGGCTTCCTGTTCGGCGATCCGGAGGACTGGTTCCAGGCCGGCGTCACCGACGACCTGCGCGAGAAGGTCGACGGCCTGATCGCCCAGCGTATCGAAGCCCGCGCCGCCAAGGACTGGGCCGCCGCCGACCGCATCCGCGACGAGCTCACCGCGTTGAACATCGAGGTGATGGACGGTCCGACCGGCGCGACCTGGCGGATCAGGGAATCCGGCTGATGGCCCTGGGCCCGAAAACGCAGAACAACATGTTCACGCCCGGCAAGGGCCTGAAGTTCAAGCCTGCCGCCTCGGCCGGCCCGCCCGGCGTGCGGGTCGAGCACCGGATCGGCATCCAGGCCCCGGCCGAGACGATCTGGGAGATCCTCTACGACGTCGAGCGCTGGCACGAGTGGAACCCGCTCTACACCAAGGCGGAGGGCGCGGTCCGCACCGGCGGTCAGCTCACCCTGACCCTGGCGCTGGAGGACGAGGCGCCGCGGGTGATCCAGCCGGTGGTGTACGAGTGGGTGCCCAACGACCAGATCCACTGGCGGCTGAAGATGCTGGGCGGCCTGGTCTCCAACATCCGCTTCCTGGAACTGGAGAAGCTGGACACCGCCAGCACGATCTTCTCCAACGGCGAGCTGATCGGCGGGCTGCTGGGCCCGACGGTCGCGCGCCGCATGGGGCGCAAGATCTATCGCGGCTTCCAGGCCATGAGCGAGGCGCTGAAGGCGCGCGCCGAAGCGCAATGGCGCGCCGAGGGCGGAAACCCTACATCAGCCCCATGATCGACGACCTCTACTCGGCCAAGCTGCTCAAGCTTGCGGCGAACATGCCGCATCTCGGCCGGCTGCCCGAGCCGGACGCCAGCTCGGAAAAGGTCGCCAAGCTGTGCGGCAGCCGCGTGGTCGTCGACGTGAGCGTCGAAGGCGACCGGGTCGCCCAGTTCGCCCAGGACGTGAAGGCCTGCGCGCTCGGCCAGGCGTCCGCCGCGGTGCTCGGCGCCAGCGTGCTCGGGGCGAGCCTGTCGGAGATCGAGATGGCCCGGGACCAGTTCCGTGCTATGCTCAAGCAAGGCGCTGAAGCGCCCCAAGGACGTTTTTCGGATCTCTCCATGCTGGCCCCGGTGAAAGACTATCCCGCCCGCCACGCCTCGACGCTTCTGGCGTTCGAGGCCGCGGCCGAGGCTGTCCGCCGCGCCGTGGAACGAACTAGCCGCGCCGGCGCGGCTTGATCCTCAAGGCCGCCCAGCGTAATCGCTGCGGCTGAATCGCACGTCCGCGAGCCGGCATGAACCTCTACGAGACCTGCGTCCGTGGCGCCTTGCGCGCCTACAAGCTGACGCTTTCGCCCCTGATCGGGCGCCAGTGCCGGTTCCTTCCGACCTGCTCGGAGTACACGGCCCAGGCCCTGATCCTGCACGGCCCCGTTCGCGGCTCCTGGCTTGCGACCCGGCGGTTGTGCCGCTGTCACCCCTGGGGAGCTTCGGGCTACGACCCGGTCCCCCAACCGCGCGACAAGGCCCCAAACGGAGATGGGCCGGCCTCGCGGACATGGACATGTGAGACATGATCGACCTGATTTTCCCCGATGGTTCCCAGCGCCAGTTCGACGACGGCGTGACGGGACGTGACGTCGCCGCCTCCATCGCCAAGTCGCTGGAGAAGAAGGCGGTGCTCGTGAAGCTCGACGGCGAGCTGCGCGACCTCGACCGCCCGCTCGACAAGGGCGGCGCCTTCGAGATCCTGACGCGAGAGAGCCCCGAGAGCCTCGAGACCATCCGCCACGACGCCAGCCACATCATGGCTGAGGCGGTGCAGGAGCTGTTCCCCGGCACGCAGGTGACGATCGGCCCGGCCATCGACGACGGCTTCTATTACGACTTCGCGCGCGACACGCCGTTCAGTCTCGACGACCTGGCGACGATCGAGCAGCGTATGAAGGAGATCGTCGACCGCGACGAGAAGATCGTGCGCGAGGTCTGGGACCGCGGCGAGGCGATCGAGCACTTCAAGTCGATCGGCGAAGCCTACAAGGCCGAGATCATCTCCGACCTGCCGGAAGGCGAGACGATCACGGTCTATCGCCAGGGGAACTGGAAGGACCTGTGCCTGGGGCCGCACCTGCCGTCGACGAAGTCGGTCGGCAAGGCCTTCAAGCTGATGAAGCTGGCCGGCGCCTATTGGCGCGGCGACCACCGCAACGCCCAGCTGCAGCGCATCTACGGCACGGCCTGGGCCAGCGAGGCCGACCTGGAGGCGCACCTGAAGCGCCTTGAGGAAGCCGAGCGCCGCGACCACCGCAAGATCGGCCGCGCCATGGACCTCTTCCACCTGCAGGAAGAGGCCAAGGGCATGATCTTCTGGCACCCGAAGGGCTGGACGCTCTACCGCACGGTCGAGGCCTATATGCGCCGCCGCCTGGACGTCGACGGCTATGTCGAGGTCAAGGCCCCCCAGATCATGGACCGCGCCCTCTGGGAGAAGTCGGGTCACTGGGAGAAGTTCGGCGCGAACATGTTCACGTGCGAAACGACGGAAGGCGAAGAGCTGGCCGTCAAGCCGATGAACTGCCCGGGCCACGTGCAGATCTTCAACTTCGGCCAGAAGTCCTATCGCGACCTGCCGCTGCGCATGGCCGAGTTCGGCGCCTGCCACCGGTTCGAGCCGTCCGGCGCGTTGCACGGCATCATGCGTCTGCGGGCCTTCACCCAGGACGACGCCCACATCTTCTGCCGCGAGGACCAGATCGAGGAGGAGACGACGAAGTTCGTGCGCCTGCTCAACTCGGTCTACGCCGACTTCGGCCTGGAGCTGCACAGCGTGAAGCTGGCCCTGCGTCCGGATCTGCGCGCCGGCACCGACGAGGTTTGGGACGTGGCCGAGGACAAGCTCGACCGCGCCGCCCGCCAGGCGGTGAACATGGAGGTCGAGCGGCTGCCGGGCGAGGGCGCCTTCTATGGCCCGAAGCTCGAATTCCACCTGTCCGACGCGATCGGCCGGACGTGGCAGTGCGGCACGCTGCAGCTCGACTTCGTGCTGCCCGAGCGTCTGGACGCCGAGTACGTGGTCGAGGACGGCTCCAAGCAGCGCCCGGTCATGCTGCACCGTGCGATCTGCGGATCGATGGAGCGTTTCATCGGCGTGGTGATTGAAAACTATGCAGGCGCATTCCCGCTGTGGTTGGCGCCGACGCAGGTCGTTGTCGCCACAATTACGTCAGACGCCGATGATTATGCCTTGAGGGTAGCTCAAGAATTGAGCGCCGCCGGTCTCCGGGTTGATACGGATCTGCGGAACGAAAAAATCAATTACAAGATCCGTGAACACAGTCTCGCGAAGGCGCCGATCATCGCGGTGGTCGGCCGGCGGGAAGCTGAGGAAGGCAAGGTCGCCTTGAGGCGTTTCGGCTCAGAAGGACAGTCCATCCTTTCGCTCGACGAGGCGGTCAATAAACTTGCCTTAGAGGCGAGTCCGCCGGATGTTGCACGTCAGGCTGTGCTTCGGGGTGCTTCGCCGGAGCAGGCGGTCGGGGTTAGGGAGGCTGGATGAACGGCATCGCCGCACCGATCGTTGCTTACGAACCCGCGCCGACTCAGGACTTCCTGAAGCCGCACCGCAAAGTGTCCGTCGTCATGGTCGTGTACATGACCGGCGAGGCCCTGCAGCAGAGCATCGAATGCGTGCTCGCCGACCCGCTGGTCGACGAGCTCGTGATCGTGGACAACGGTTCGACCCGCATGGAGGCGGCGCGCCTGAAGCGCCTCTCCGAAAGCGACAAGCGCGTGCGGCTGATGACTGGCCATGGGAACGTCGGCTTCGCCCGCGGCGCCAATCTCGGCGCCCGCGGCGCGGTCGGCGACACCATCGTCTTCCTCAACCCTGACGCCTTCCTGCAGCCCGGCTGCATCGCCGAGCTGGTCAGGGCCATCGAGGGCCGCCCGGTCCCGACCCTGGTCGGCGGCCGGGTGCTCAACGCCGACCGCACCGAACAGCGCGGCGCGCGCCGCGGCGACATCACCCCGGTCAGCGCGCTGATGAGCCTCAGCCATCTGTCGCGGAAGATCCCCGCCTGGCGCCGCTACGAGGTGCACTGGGAAACCGAGGCCGCGCCGGAAGGCGTCATCGCCGTGCCGACCATCTCGGGCGCCTGCTTCTGCATGCGCCGCGAGGACTTCGACATCGTCCAGGGTTTCGACGAGGGCTACTTCCTGCACGTCGAGGACGTCGACCTCTGCTGGCGCATCCGCCAGACCGGCGGCGAGGTGCTGTTCCAGCCCAAGGCCGAGGTCATTCATCTTGGCCATACGAGCCACGCCAGCCCGCTGCGGGTCGAGTTCCACAAGGGCGTGGGCCTCGCGCGTTACTTCCGTAAACGTGCCGAAGGCTCCGGCGAGCGCGTGCTCGCCTTGATCCTGTCCCCGATCATCGTCTGCACCGCCATCGCCCGTCCGGTGATGTGGCGCATCCGCGGCCGGACCGCCTAGGCCGCAGGCGGAAATACGCCGGCCCGGCTGACCGAGGCGGCGATCGGCTTGTCCAGCAGACCCGACATCCACTTGGCCGTCTCGATCAGCGCGCCGATGTCGTAGCCGGTGGTGAACCCGGCCCGCTCCAGCATGTAGACCAGATCCTCGGTGCCGATGTTGCCGGTCGCGGCCGGCGCGAACGGGCAGCCGCCCAGGCCGCCGCAGCTGGCGTCCAGGATGTCGATCCCAGCTTCCACGCCGGCGAAGGCGTTGGCGAGCCCCGTGTTGCGGGTGTCGTGGAAGTGCAGGCGCAGCGGGATGTCGCCGATCACCTGCTTCACCGCCTCGACTCGGTCGCGGACCATCCACGGATCGGCGACGCCGATGGTGTCGGCCAGGGCGATCTCGTCGACCTTGGCGTTCGCCGCCTCGCGGGCCAGCGACACGACGCGGTCCTGCGGCACCTCGCCGTCGAACGGGCAGCCGAAGGCGGTCGAGAAGGTCACCGAGATCGGCGGACCGCCCTCGGTCTTCTGGCGCGCGGCGATAGCGTGCATCGCCTCGATCTGCTCGGCGACATTGGCGCCCTGGTTGCGGATCCCGAAGCTGTCCGACGAGCAGACCACCACATTGGCCTCGTCGCAGCCGGTCGCCACCGCGCGCTCCCAGCCTCGCATGTTCAGCACCAGGCCTATGCGTGACAGACCCGACCCGGCAGGCAGGGCGGCCATGATTTCCTCGGCGCCGGCCATCTGCGGCACGCGGTTCGGATTGACGAAGGACACGACCTCCATCCGCTTGGCGCCGGCGGCCTGCAGCCGCCGGATGAAGTCGAGCTTCTGATCGACCTCGAGGATGGACTTCTCGTTCTGCAGCCCGTCGCGCGGACCGACTTCGACGATTTCGATGAACCGGCTCATGGGGACTCAGATGGGGCTGGGGCGAAGATGCGTAAAGCCGTTTCGTCGCCGTTGGAGTAGTCGAGGCCTTCGACCTTGCCGATCTCGCGGACCTTCAGGCCGCGGGCCTTCAGCTCGGCCTCGAAGGCGGCCTGCTCGCGGCCCTCGACCACGGCCGGCCGCTGGTCGGCGATGGCTTCGATGGCCTCGGGAACGTCGCCGAGATCGGTCGGCGTGCCGAGCGCGAACACTAGGCTGGGCTCGGCGTAGCCGGCGACCGCGACCGGCGCGGGCGTGAAGCCCTGGCGCGGCAGCAGCCGGGCTTCCTCCAACACCTTCTCAGTGCGCTGCGACAGCCACAGCGGCTCCAGCCGCGGGGCGAAGGCGCCGGCGAAGGCGCCGTGGCCAAGGATGGTCAGGGCGCCAGCCCCGACGATCGCCTTCAGCGCGTCGCCGCGCCACAACAGGTAGGCGCCGGTGAGGCCGGCCGCGGCCAGCAGCAGCGCGGTGGCGATGGTCGCCGGCAGGTCGCTGGGATCGCCATACTCGCCGTAGAGGTAGAAGATCGCCGCGGCGAACACGACGCCGACCAGCGCCGAGAGCACGACGCCGATCCACTTGGCGACCTTGCCGACCGGCGGGCGCATCACCGCCGCGGCCATCAGCCAGGCGAAGGCGCCATAGGTCGGCAGGGTGTAGTGCACGAGCTTGGTCGGGGTGGCTTCGAAGACGATGAAGGCGGGGATCAGCCAGCACAGCGCAAAGCGGACGCCCGGTTCGTTGCGGGCGCGCCAACCGAGCGCCAGGGCGGCCGGCAGCAGCAACGCGCCGGGGAAGATCAACAGCGGGGTGAGCAGGGTGTGATAGCCGGGCGGGGCCCCGTGGCTTTCCTGGCCGCCGACCAGCTTGGGCGCGAAGTCGGCGCCGAAGGCCGTGGTCCAGAAGCCGCCGTCGGTGGCGACCGTCACGGCCGCCGCCCAGGGGCCGACGATGGCGGCCATCAGGATCAGGCCCCAGGTCCAGCCCAGGCCCTTCAGCCATTCGCCCTTACGGTCCCAGGCCCACAGCGACAGTGCCGTCAGGGTGACGACCATCAGGCCGACCGGGCCCTTGACCAGCATCGACAGCGACAGGCCAAGCCAGAACAGCAGGCGCGTGATCCGACCGGCCGGCGGCCCGTCGCGGGAGGCGGCGTAGATCCGAGCCAGCGCCGCCAGCGCCAGGGTCGTGGTCCCGGCCAGCACCGCGTCGGTCTTGGCGATGAAGGCCTCAGTCGAGAGCAGGAAGGTAGATCCCAGGATCGCGCCGGCCAGCAGGCCGGTCGGCGCGCCGAAGAAGACCGTTGCGCCCCAGGCGCAGGCCGCGGCCGCGAGCATCGCGCCGAGTAGGGAGGGCAGCCGGTAGGCCCAGATGTCGCGGTCCTCGACCTGCGACACGAGCGCCACGCTGGCCGCCTGCATCCAGTGGATGCCGACCGGCTTCTTGAAGCGCGGCTGGTCCTGGAACTGGATGACGACGAAATCGCCGGTCTCCAGCATCTGCGCCGTGGCCTGGGCGAACCGGCTTTCATCGCGGTCCAGCGGAGGCACGGCGAAGACGCCGGGCAAGCCGGCGAGCATGGCGATCAGGGCGGCGAAGGCCGGCGCACGCCAGCCCTGGCTGAATCGGTCCAAATAGGCCTGTAGACTCATGGCAGCGTTGATAGCATCCGCGCGGCGATTTTTCCGCTATGAGGGGCCATGGCCAAATCAACGCCCGACATTTCCGTGGTCGTCCCCGTTTTCGACGAGGAAGGCGCGGCGCCGGATCTCGCACGCGAGATCGCCGCCGCCTTCGCCGGCCGTGACTATGAGATGATCTTCGTCGACGACAAGAGCCGCGACGGCACCCGCGCGGCGCTGAGCGCGCTGAAGGCCGAGATCCCGCAGCTCCGCGTGCTGAGCCACACGAGCAATTCCGGGCAGAGCCGCTCGATCCGCACGGGCATCCTGGCCGCGCGCGGCGATGTGATCGTCACTTTGGACGGCGATGGGCAGAACGATCCGGCCGACGGCCCGGGTCTGGTCGATGCGCTCAACGCCGGGCCGGCCGATCTGGTCCTGGTCGGCGGTGAGCGGGTCAAGCGCCAAGACAGCGCCGCCAAGAAGTTCGCTTCGCGGTTCGGCAACGGCGTGCGCAAGAAGCTGCTGAAGGACACCGCCAACGACACCGGCTGCGGACTGAAGGCGTTCCGGCGCGAGGCGTTCCTGCGGCTGCCGTACTTCGATCACATCCATCGCTATCTGCCGGCGCTGATGCTGCGCGAGGGCTACCAGGTCTCGTTCCGGCCGGTGAACCATCGGCACCGCCAGACTGGCCAGTCGAAGTACACGAACCTCGGCCGACTCTGGGCCTCGTTGTCCGACCTGTTCGGCGTGATGTGGCTGCAGTCGCGCTCGCGGCTGCCCGGCCGCGTGGAAGAGCTCTGAGGGCCGAGCGCTTGTCGCGTTTGGAGAAGCAGCGGAAGCTCCTGCTCGATCCCGAAGGGGGAGGGGTTTCGATGTTCGCCGCCGTGCCGCTGCTGGCCCTGCCCGTGCTCGCCTACAACATCGTCGTGCTGACCCTGGCGGGAGGCTTCGCCTCGCAGGAAGCGACCATCCGCATGACCGAGCCGCTGTTTACGATCGCCATGAATTCGGCGGCGGAGTGGCCGGTGACGCTGGGCGACCTGCTGTTGCTGGCCGGCCTGATCGTGCTGTTCATCGAGCTCTTGAAGTCGACGACCAGCCGGCGGACGGCGATCGTCAATCACGCGCTCTCGATGCTGCTGTTCGTCGGCTGCCTAGTGGAGTTTCTGCTGGCGCCGGCCTTTGCGACCTCGGCCTTCTTCCTGCTGACCGTGATGGTGCTGCTGGACGTGCTGGCCGGGTTCATCGTCACCATCGTCTCGGCGCGCCGCGACGTCGACTTCGGCCAGGGCGACTATTAGGCCTCAGGTCAGGGCGGAGAAGATCAGGGTGACGACGGCCAGATCGAAGAAGCGGGTGGCGATGGCGAGCATGGGAGTCCCGTCGGCGTTGGATTCACTCCTGGTTAAGCAAGACCGGCGCCAAGCCGGGCGCGGCTGATGGCCCTGTTCTTCGATCGTCAGTGGTTCGAGGAAAAGCTGGCTGAGCGCGGGCTAAACCAGCGTGTTCTCGCCGCCGCCGCCGGCATGAGCGAGGTCGAGATCGTTCTGGCTTTCAAGGACCAGCGGGAACTTTCCGCCGAGGAGGTAGGCATTTTCGCCGACCTGCTGGGCGTGCCGGCAACCGAGATCGCCGACCGGGCGGGAATCTCGACGCCCGTGCCGGGGCAGGGCGACCTGACCGGCCGCCTGCTGGCTCTGGAAAAGAAGGTGGCGGCGCTGGAGGCCGAGATCGCCCGGCTGAAGGGGAAGGGGCGCTAGACCTCGGTCTTGGCGGTGCGGCCCTTGGGCGTGCGCCGGTCGGCGGCGCCCGAATATTCGATCTTGTTGTAGAGGCTGCGGGCGCTGTCGAGCGTCTCCTTGCCGCCGCGCAGACCGCGCTTCTGTCCGTCCTGGCCGAGCATGTGTGCAGCAAAGGCCGCTTCCGGTCGCGCAGCTACGCCCGAGGGCGCGGGCGGCGGCGGCGGCTCGTAGACCGCCGGCACGCTGCGGTCCGTCGATTCGCCCCGCGCGGCGTTGTCGGAGCGCTTGACGC
This sequence comes from Phenylobacterium sp. LjRoot97, assembly GCF_964254345.1. Classification (NCBI taxonomy): domain Bacteria; kingdom Pseudomonadati; phylum Pseudomonadota; class Alphaproteobacteria; order Caulobacterales; family Caulobacteraceae; genus Phenylobacterium; species Phenylobacterium sp. LjRoot97. The sequence goes on along the minus strand of NZ_CAXUTH020000001.1, from coordinate 3,886,572 downwards.
GCCGCGCCGCGTTCGGCCTGCGGATGGGATCGATGGGCGAAGTCATGCCGGGAGCCTAGCCGAGCGAGGTTAAGCTAGCGTTTGGCGAGCTTTTCGATCTGCGCCTGCATCTCGGCCATCTGCTTCTTGAGGGCGTCGAGGGTCTCGTCAGCGGCCGGCGGGGCGGCTGCGGCGGGTTTCGCGGCCGGCGTCGGTTCGTCCTGCGGGCGGGTGTAGGCGAAGGGCGAGAACATCTTCATCGCCCGGTCGAACATGGCCAGGTTCTGGCGGATCTGATCCTCGTAGGCGCCGCCCAGGCCCGAGCCCTGGCCGATGCTGGCGAACTGGGAGCGCATGCGCTCCTGTTGCTCGGCGAAGGTCGCCAGCGACAGCTCCAGATAGCTGGGCAGGAACGCCTGCATCGAGTTGCCATAGAACCCGATCAGCTGGCGCAGGAACTGGATGGGCAGCAGGTTCTGCCCCTCGCGGCTCTCTTCCTCGAAGATGATCTGGGTCAGGACCGTGCGGGTGATGTCCTCGTTGGTCTTGGCGTCATAGACGACGAAGTCCACACCCTGCTTCACCATGTCGGACAGGTGTTCGAGCGTGACGTACGAGGACGAGGCGGTGTTGTAGAGCCGCCGGTTGGCGTACTTCTTGATGACGACGCGGCCGTCGTCGGATCCCTGGGTGTCAGCCATCCCACAGTCCTTCATCTGCCCGCCCCCGGCGGCGGATTCTCATTCTTGCACCGCAGTATCGCGGATGCGAGCGCGTTCCGAAAGTGACCGCCCCGATTAGGCGAGTCGGTTTGCGCCCTTGCCCAAGCTCCGCCCTTTATCGATAGATGAAAACCTCAAATGAGCTGAGGAGCCCTCCCATGAGCGACGTCGTCATCGTCTCGGCCGTCCGCACCCCCGTCGGATCGTTCAATGGGGCGCTGTCCAGCCTCCCCGCCCATGAGCTCGGCAAGGTGGCGATCACCGCCGCGGTCGAGCGCGCCGGCATCGCTTCGTCCGACGTCGGCGAGGTGATCATGGGCCAGGTGCTGCAGGCCGGCGCCGGCCAGGGCCCGGCGCGCCAGGCGGCGGTTAACGCCGGCATCCCGGTGGAAAGCCCGGCTTGGAGCCTCAACCAACTCTGCGGATCGGGCCTGCGCGCCGTCGCATTAGGCGCCCAGCAGATCGCCGACGGCTCGGCCGCGATCGTCATCGCCGGCGGCCAGGAAAGCATGAGCCAGGCGCCGCACGCCCAGCAGCTGCGTTCGGGCCAGAAGATGGGCGACCTGGCCCTGGTCGACACCATGATCAAGGACGGCCTCTGGGACGCCTTCCACGGCTACCACATGGGCCAGACGGCCGAGAACATCGCCGCCCGCTGGCAGATCACCCGCGAGGAGCAGGACAAGTTCGCGGTCGCCAGCCAAAACAAGGCCGAGGCCGCCCAGAAGGCCGGCAAGTTCGCCGATGAGATCGCCCCGGTGACGATCAAGGGCCGCAAGGGCGACACCGTCGTCGATCAGGACGAGTACATCCGCCACGGCGCGACGCTGGAAAGCGTCGCGGGCCTGCGCCCGGCGTTCGCCAAGGACGGCTCGGTCACCGCCGCCAACGCTTCAGGCCTCAATGACGGCGCCGCGGCGCTGGTGCTGATGAGCGCCGACGAAGCCGCCAAGCGCGGTCTGAAGCCTCTGGCCCGCATCGCGTCGTGGGCCAACGCCGGGGTCGAGCCGGAGATCATGGGCACCGGTCCGATCCCGGCCAGCCGCAAGGCGCTGGAGAAGGCCGGCTGGGCTGTCGGCGACCTGGACCTCGTCGAATCGAACGAGGCCTTCGCGGCCCAGTCTATCTGCGTGGTGCGCGACCTTGGTCTCGATCCCGCCAAGGTGAACGTCAATGGCGGCGCGATCGCCATCGGTCACCCGATCGGCGCCTCGGGCGCCCGCATTCTCACCACCCTTGTGCACGAAATGAAACGTTCGGGCGCCAAGAAGGGACTGGCGACGCTTTGCGTCGGTGGCGGCATGGGCGTTGCCATGTGCGTGGAGTCAGTCTGACGTTCCTGGAGCGCCGGACCAACCGGCGCCCGGTTGTTTAAGCGAGGGAGGCGAGCCCGATGGGCAGAGTTGCGTTCGTGACGGGGGGAACCCGGGGGATCGGCCGGGCGATCGTGGAGCGGCTGAAGAGCGACGGGTTCGAGGTCGCCGCCGGCTACTCCGGCAATGAGGCGGCGGCGCAGGCCTGCGCGTCCGAGCTGGGCGTGATGGTCGTGAAGGGGAACGTCGGGAGCTTCGAGGACTGCGGTCGTGCGGTCGAACTGGTCACCGCCGAGCTGGGGCCGATCGAGGTGCTGGTGAACAACGCCGGCATCACCCGCGACGGGGTGTTCCACAAGATGACCGCCGAGCAGTGGTCCGAGGTCATCCGGGTCAACATGGACTCGGTCTTCAACATGACCCGTCACGTGATCGAGGGCATGCGCGACCGCGGTTGGGGTCGGGTGATCAACATCTCGTCGATCAACGGCCAGAAGGGCCAGATGGGCCAGACCAACTACTCGGCCGCCAAGGCTGGGGTGATCGGCTTCACCAAGGCGCTGGCGCTCGAAAACGCGCGCAAGGGCGTGACGGTGAACTGCATCGCGCCTGGCTACATCGACACCGAGATGGTGCAGGCGGTGCCGGAAAACGTGCTCGCCTCGATCATCGGCCAGATTCCGGTCGGACGCCTCGGCAAGGGCGAAGAGATCGCCGATATGGTTGCGTTCCTGGCCGGCGAGCATGCCGGCTATGTCACCGGGTCGACATTGTCGCTGAACGGTGGCCAGTACATGGCCGGCTAAGCTTGGCGCGCGTCCAAAAAGCGCCCCAGTCAAAGGGCATCTGCCTAGCTCGATGGTGAGCGAAAGACCGGCGTCAGCGTATCTAGGGCTTATCGCCGCGGCGTTCGCCGCGGTGATGAACCTTGGCTGGGCGGCGGTCGCCCAGGCTGAACCGCAGACCCTGCGTGAGGGCCTGTTCGGCGACCGTCCAGGCCCCGGCCGCCAGGCCAGCCCGCCGATCGCCCGCTATGTCAGCGAGGACGGCGACGCCTTCGTCCTCGATCGCAGCCAGCCGCGCGTCTACATGAAGTTCGAAGCCAGCCCTGAAATCTGGGCGCTGCGGCCGCATCCGGCCCCACGCGGCGACGTGATCTACAAAAACGATCTGGGCGAGCCGATGTTGCGCGCCACTCGGCTCGGCGGCCTGACCCTGTTCACTGCTGATCGGCCGGGCGGATCGCCGGCGGCCTTGGCCGGCGCCGGCGGCGCCTTGCGGCTGGCGCCGCTCAGCCCGCAGGCCCTGCTTGAGAAACTGGCCCAGGCCAGCGCCCGCGCGACCCGCGCGGCGCGCCGTCTGATTCCCTTCGAGGCCGACGCTTCGCCGGCGTCGTCCGCGGTGGTCGCCGACGCCGCGGCGGTGACGGCCGAGGCTGTCGTGCGCATTGCTCGCCGTCCCGACGGCCGCAGCCTGCTGTCGCGGGTCAAGAAGGTGAAGCTGGTCGAAGGGCGGCGGCCCTCGGCGATCCTCTACGGCGAAGAGATGCGGATCACCGTCACGCCGGCCGACGGTCTCTATGGACGCCCGTCTTCAGACCGCATCATGCAGGCGGCTGGCGGCCGCTAGGGCCAGACGTGCAAAGGCCCGCCACCAGGGCGGGCCCTTCTCGCGCGGCGCCTCGGGGGCTAGCGCTGCGCAAGTTCCTGGGGCTTCCCGCCCAGGGCCTGGCGCACGGCCAGCTTGTCTTGAATCTCGGCGCGGGCGCCCTTCAGGCAGGCTTGGTGGGCGGCCAGGGTGATCCGTCCGACTGACGCCGTACTGCAGTAGTCGGCGGCGGCCTTCGATACCCGGTGCTCCAGCGTGCGCGCGTGGTGAGCCGACCCGACGTCGATGTCCGAAACCTTCACGGCGGCCGGCGCGGCCTGGGCGCCGCTGGCCAGGGCCAGGATGGGGACCGCCGCGAGGGCGAGGGTGGCGACGCCGGCCAGGGTGGCGCTGAACTTGGTCATCCGAATTCTCCCAATTCGTGGCGCCTGTGTAGGCCGCCGATGGGTATTGGATATTCCAATGCCTTCCGAATAGTCGCGTTAAACCGGAGTAATGACGAAGGTTTAAGAATGTTACTGAATGTACATGTATCATTACTTGAAGTTTATGCTTTCCGTTGGCGGCTCAGGCCGCTCCGTCCGGGCCCTGTCAGATTTACTCCGCTTGCGGCGTGGCCATACCAGCCCTTAGGATTCCGGAAGAAACAGGGAGGGCGGCTTTCATGGCCTTCAAGCTCAACGTGAATGGCAAGGTCCTGTCGGCGGACGTCGATGGCGACACCCCGCTGCTCTGGGTGCTCCGCGACACCCTCGGCATACTGGGCCCCAAGTACGGCTGCGGCGTCGCGCAGTGCGGCGCGTGCACGGTGCACATCGACGGTGCGCCGATGCGGTCCTGCGCAATTCCGGTCGAAGGTCTCGGCCAGTCGAAGATCGTCACCATTGAAGGCGTCGGCGCGAGCGCCGTCGGCAAGAAAGTGCAGGCCGCCTGGAGCGAGCTCGACGTCGCCCAATGCGGCTACTGCCAAGCCGGCCAGATCATGTCGGCGACGGCGCTGCTGGCTGAGAAGCCCAAGCCCACCGACACGGACATTGATGAGGCGATGGCCGGCAACCTCTGCCGCTGCGCGACCTACACGCGCATCCGCGCGGCCATCAAGCTGGCCTCGGGCCAGAAGACGGAGGCCTGACCATGGCGGACGGATCTCAACTCCTTTCGGCCAATCGCCGTGACGTCCTGGCGGGCGCGGGCCTGGTGTTGTCCTTCACGGTGGCCGGCAAAGCCGGCGCGGCCGAGGCGGGCGGCGCAGGGGGCAAGCTCAACGCCTATGTCCGGGTCGCCCCCGACAACAGCGTGACCATCGTCTCGAAGAACCCGGAAGTCGGGCAGGGCATCAAGACGATGCTGCCGATGCTGATCGCCGAGGAACTCGACGTCGATTGGGCTCAAGTTCGGACCGAGCAGGCGATGAACGACTTCGCCACCTACGGCCGACAGTTCGCTGGCGGCAGCATGGCCACGCCGCTGCACTGGGACGAACTGCGCCGGGTCGGCGCGGCGGCGCGGATGATGCTGATGGCGGCCGCGGCTCAGGGCTGGGGCGTTCCGGCGACCGAGTGCACGACCGCGAGCGGCGTCGTCCATCATGCCGGCTCCAAGCGCAAGGCCACCTACGGCTCATTGGCGACCAAGGCGGCGCAGATCACGGTGCCGGACTTGAAGACCGTGCCGGTCAAGGATCCCAAAGACTACAAGATCATCGGCCAGCCGCTGCGTCAGGTCGACACCGACGCCATCGTCACCGGCAAGCCGCTGTTCGGCATCGACGTCGTCGTGCCGGGAATGCTCTACGCGACCTATGAGAAGGCGCCGGTGTTCGGCGCCAGGGTCGCCGGCGCGGACCTTGCCGCCGCCAAGGGCGTCAAGGGCGTGCGCGACGCCTTCGTGGTCGAGGGCGGGACGGTGCTCGACGGGCTGCTGCCCGGCGTGGCGGTGGTGGCCGACAGCTGGTGGGCGGCGCGCAAGGGGCGCGATCAACTGAACACCCGCTGGGCCGAGCATCCGACGTCGGCGCAATCGTCGGCGGGCTTCGCCGCCAAGGCGGTCGAGCTGTCGAAAGCGGCGCCGGGCAAGACCGAGCGCAACGACGGCGACGTCGATGCGGCGCTGAAGGGCGCATCCAAGACGGTGGAAGCGGCTTACGCCTATCCGTTCATCTCGCACGCCAATCTCGAGCCGCAGAACTGCACGGCGCACTTCAAGGACGGCAAGATCGAGATCTGGGCTCCGACCCAGAACCCGGAGCCGGGCCGCCAACTGGTCGCCAAGACCCTGGGGATCGCGCCGGAAGCGGTCTCCATCCACATGATCCGCGGCGGCGGCGGCTTCGGTCGGCGGCTGATGAACGACTACATGGTCGAGGCGGCGTGGATATCCAAGCAGGTCGGCGCGCCGGTCAAGCTGCTCTGGACGCGTGAAGACGACATGCGCCACGACTTTTACCGTCCAGCCGGCTGGCACTTCCTCAAGGGCGGTGTGAACGCGGCCGGCGACGTCGTCGGCTGGCACGACCACTTCGTCACCCTGGGCGAGAACGGGACGGCCGCGCGCAGCGCCGGCATGTCGCCGACCGAGTTCCCGGCGCGCTTCGTGTCGAACTACCGCTACGACCTGTCGATGATGCCCTGCGGGGTGCCGACCGGCCCGCTGCGCGCGCCCGGTTCGAACGCCATCGCCTTCGTCGTGCAGTCGTTCATCGACGAGCTGGCCCATGCGGCGGGCGCCGATCCGGTGGCCTTCCGCCTGAAGCTGCTCGGCGACAAGCCGATGGTCGGCGAGGCGCCGTCCGGCTATGCGGCCGGCCGCATGGCCGCGGTGGTCAAGCTGGCCGCCGAGAAGTCGGGCTGGGGCCGGTCGATGCCGAAGGGCTCCGGCCTGGGGATCGCCTTCCACTACAGCCACCTGGGCTACTTCGCCGAGGTGGCCGAGGTGGCGGTCGCTCCGGACGGGGCGATCAAGGTGGTGAAGGTCTGGGTGGCCGCCGACGTCGGCCGCCAGATCATCAATCCGTTCGGCGCCCTGAACCAGATCGAGGGCTCGGTGCTCGACGGTCTGTCGGGGGCGCTGCATCAGAACATCACCATCGAGAACGGCGCCGCAGTCGAAAGCAACTTCACGGACTACGGGCTGATGCGCATCAACGAGGCGCCGCCGATCGAGACGCACTTCATCAAGTCGGACAACTCGCCGACCGGACTGGGCGAGCCGGCCCTGCCGCCGATTGTCCCTGCGTTGTGCAACGCGATCTTCGCCGCCACCGGAAAGCGCATTCGTCAGCTTCCGATCGATACAGCCATGCTCAAGAGTGGCTAAGCGCGCTCAGGTCGGTCATCATGTGTTCGGGAGGACGCGGCGGGGCTGATCTGTCGTCGTCTAGATAACAAGAACGCATCGATGACGACGACGACGGTCCGTGTACCGACCAAGCGCTTTGAGCAGCGCAAGAGCGCTATTGTGGGATCGGCCGTGGAGGTGCTCAACCGCCGCGGCGTACGGGGCATGACGCTGGCCGACGTGGCCGCGCGGCTCGATCTCGTGCCCACAGGCGTGATCTACTACTTCAAGAACAAGGAAGACCTGGCTGCAGCCTGCTTCCTGCGGGGCATCGACCGTTACAACGGTCTGATCGCCCAGGCCGAGGGCGGCGAGGACGTTCGCGCGCGGGTGAGGCTGTTCCTCGACGCCTACTTCGCCTATCGCGCCCAGATGCTGGCGGGAGAGGCCGAACCGCTGACCGTCTTCAACGACGTGCGGGCGCTCAACAGCGCGCCGGTCAACACCGCCTATGTCGACATGTTCCGGCGTATCCGCACGCTGCTCTCGGGACCCGAGACCCGCGCGGTGTCTCGGCCGGCGCTGGGCGCCCGCGCCCTGCTGCTGATCTCGGAAGTGTTCTGGGCGCCCGTCTGGCTGCATCGCAACGACGCCGAAGACTTCGGCCGGGTGTCCAAGCGGGTCTGGGCGATCACGGTCGACGGGCTCGCGGCACCGGGCGCGGACTGGAATCCTGTGGCGCTTCCGACCCTGATCCCGAAGGGCTCCGAAGCATCCAGCGAGCTCTTCCTGCGGGCGGCGACCCAGTTGATCAACGAGGAGGGCTACGTCGGCGCCTCGGTCGAGAAGATCAGCGCCCGGCTCAACGTCACCAAGGGCGCCTTCTATCACCACCACGAGACCAAGGACGAACTGGTGGTCGCCTGCTTCGAACGGACCTTCGACGTCATGCGGCGGGCCATTCGTCAGGCCGAAGAGGTGTCGACCACCGGGCTGCAGACCCTGGCGACCATCGCCACCGCCCTGGTCGAATACCAGCTCAACGGCAACGCTCCGCTGCTGCGCGCCTCGGCCCTGACCTCGGCGCCGGAAGCCATCCAGCCGCAGTTGGTCGCGCGCTTCGACCGCCTGTCGGATCGCTTCGCCTCGCTGATCTCGGATGGGATCGCCGACGGGTCGGTGCGGCCGGTGGACGTCAATGTCGGCGCCCAGATGCTGACGGCGATGATCAACGCCGCGGCCGAGCTGCACCACTGGACGCCCGGCGTCACGCCGCAGGCCGCCGCCGCGCTCTATGTGCGGCCCTTCTTCGAAGGACTGGCGCCCAAGGCGTAGACGGCCCCCGCGGCGCCCAGGCAAAGTGGGCGAAAAGCCCGAGGGGAACGCCAGGTGAAGAAGCTGCTGATCGCCAACCGCGGCGAGATCGCCATCCGCATCGCTCGCACTGCTGCGGACATGGGGATCGAGACGCTGGCGGTCTATTCCAGCGACGATGCAGCCTCGCTGCACACTCGGGTGACGGGCGCGGCGCACGCGCTGAGCGGGGCCGGGCCGGGCGCCTATCTCGACGGCGCGCAGATCCTGGCCGCGGCCCTGGCGCAGGGCTGTGACGCCGTGCATCCCGGTTATGGCTTCCTGTCCGAGAACGCGGCCTTCGCGCGGGCCTGCGCCCAGGCGGGTGTGACGTTCGTCGGCCCCTCGTCCGAGACGCTTGAGTTGTTCGGCGACAAGGGCGCGGCCCGGGCCCTGGCCGAGCGGTGCGACGTTCCGATCCTGGCTGGGACCCACGGTGGAACCACCCTGGCCGAGGCGCGGCTGTTCCTCGAGAGCTTGGGGCCGAACGGAGCCGTGATGGTCAAGGCGGTCGCCGGCGGAGGCGGGCGCGGCATGCGGCCGGTGCGCTCACCGGGCGAACTGACCGAGGCCTTCGAGCGCTGCGCCTCCGAGGCGCAGGCCGCGTTCGGCGATGGAGCGCTCTATGTCGAGGAGTTCCTGCCGCGCGCCCGACATGTAGAGGTGCAGATCGTCGGCGACGGGCAGGTGGTCTCGCACCTCTGGGATCGCGAATGCAGTCTGCAGCGCCAACGCCAGAAAGTGGTCGAGATCGCCCCGGCGACGAGCCTGCCGATGGAAACCCGCGAGCGACTGTTCGAGGCCGCCATCGCGCTTGGGCGGGCGGCGCACTACCGCAATCTCGGCACGGTCGAGTTCCTGGTCGATGGCGAGCGGGTGGTGTTCATCGAAGCCAATCCGCGGCTGCAGGTCGAACATACCGTCACCGAAGAGGTGACCGGGCTAGATCTCGTCCGTCTACAGATCGAACTGGCGCGCGGCGGCACGCTGGCCCAGCTCGATCTGGTCCATGCGGCGGTCCCTCGGCCTCGCGGCGTCGCCCTGCAGGCCCGCGTCAACCTCGAGACCATGACCCCTGACGGTGCGGCCAAGCCCTCCGGCGGGGTGCTGTCAGCGTACGAGCCGCCGTCCGGACCCGGCGTGCGGGTCGACGGCTTCGGCTACGCTGGATACCGCACCGGGACTAGGTTCGACTCTCTGCTCGCCAAGCTGATCGTGCACGCGCCGGACCTGCCCTCGGCCGCGGCCAAGGCGCGACGGGCGCTTTCGGAGTTCAAGATCGTCGGGGCCGCGACCAACATCGAGTTCCTGCAGGGGCTGCTGGCCCATCCGGCGGTGACAGGCGGCGAGGTCCATACTCGGCTGATCGAAGAACGCATGGACGAACTGGCGCAGACGCCGTCGGCTCCGCGCCACTACTTCGAGACTAAAGCGGCGGCGACGCCCAAACGCGCCGGTGCGCAGATCGACGCCTCCGATCCGCTGGCGGTTCTGCACCACGGCAAGGCGCAAGCCGAGACGCAGGACGAGCCCGAGGAGCCGGAAGGCCCGGAAGGGACGCGGCCGGTGCGAGCGCCGCTGCAGGGCACGGTGATCGGCCTGATGATCCAGCCCGGCGATGAGGTGCGCGAGGGTCAGCCGCTCTTCGTGATGGAAGCCATGAAGATGGAGCACGTCGTCGCGGCCGACGTCTCGGGCGTCGTGCGCCTGGTGGCGGTGGGCGAGGGCGACACAGTCTTCGAAGATCATGCCCTGGCCTTCATCGAGCCGGCCGACGTCGCCGGCGGCGCGGACGTCGGCGAAGAGGCGATCGAACTTGATCACATTCGTCCTGACCTAGCCGAGGTTCTCGAACGCCACCGCCTGACGCTCGACGCGGCGCGCCCCGACGCGGTCGCCCGCCGCCGCAAGACCGGGCAGCGGACCACGCGCGAGAACATCGACGACCTCTGCGATCCGGGCAGCTTCACCGAGTACGGCGCGCTGACCGTCGCCGCTCGGCGGCGGCGCAACACTGTCGACGAGCTCATCGCCCAGACCCCGGCCGACGGCATGGTCATGGGGCTGGGCTCGGTCAACGGCGACCGCTTCGCCGAGGACAAGGCCCGCGTGGCGGTGATGGCCTACGACTACACCGTGCTGGCCGGCACGCAGGGCTCGCATAACCACGACAAGCTCGATCGGATGAGCGAGATCGCCGCGCGCTGGCGGCTGCCGACGGTGTTCTTCACCGAAGGCGGCGGCGGCAGGCCCGGCGACACCGAGGGCGGCGGCTTCGTGCGCGGCTTCGAATTCTGGGGGCGACTGTCGGGCGCCGTGCCTCTGGTCGGCATCGCGTCCGGGCGGTGCTTCGCCGGCAATGCGGCCATCCTCGGCTGCTGCGACGTGATCATTGCCACCAAGGATGCGGCGCTCGGCATGGGCGGTCCGGCCATGGTCGAGGGCGGCGGGTTGGGAGTGTTCCGCCCCGAGGAGATCGGTCCGGTCAGTGTCATGCAGGCCAACGGCACCATCGACGTTCTGGCGCAGGACGAGGCCGACGCCGTGCGCCTGGCCAAGCAATACCTGTCCTACTTCCAGGGACCTGTCGCCGACTGGACCTGCGCCGACCAGCGACTGTTGCGGCGGGCGATCCCGGAGAACCGCCTACGGGTCTACGACATCCGCAAGGTGATCGAGCTGATCGCGGATGAAGGCTCGGTGCTGGAGCTGCGCCCCAAGTTCGGACTGGCCATGATCACCGCCTTCATCCGCATCGAGGGCCGGCCGGTCGGGGTGTTCGCCAACAACCCGCAGCACATCGGAGGAGCCATCGACTCCGACGCCTCCGACAAGGCCGCGCGCTTCATGCAGCTGTGCGAAGCGTTCGACATCCCGCTGCTGTCGCTCTCGGACACGCCCGGCAACATGGTCGGGCCGGAGGCCGAGAAGACCGGCTTGATCCGCCACTGTTCCCGGCTGTTCGTGATCGGAGCGAACCTGACCGTGCCGCTGTTCTCGGTCATCCTGCGCAAGAGCTACGGGCTTGGCGCCATCGCCATGACCGGGGGCAGCTACCAGGCTTCGATGTTCAGCGTGTCCTGGCCGACCGGAGAGTTCGGCGGCATGGGGCTCGAAGGCTCGGTGAAGCTCGGCTACCGCAACGAGCTGGCGGCGATCGAGGACGCCGGCGCCCGCAAGGCCAAGTTCGACGAGATGGTCGCCGCCGCCTATGCCCGCGGCAAGGCGCTGTCCCAGGCCATGGGTCTGGCGCTTGATGACGTGATCGATCCGGCCGACACCCGTCGGTGGGTGCTGTCTGGCCTGAAGGCCATGCCCCCGCCGCCGGCCCGCACCGAGAAGAAGCTGCGCTGGATCGACAGCTGGTGATCTGTCCGTGCACGGGGCTGTGACCGCCCACGCCTTGCTTCGCCATCTGCGTTAAGCAAGTTTACGCCCGCTAGGCTCCGCGGCGCGGGGCCGCCTCGCAGGCGGCTTGCCCGGCGAGGGTCGGGGGACGCGTAATGGATAGGCTGGCCACGCTCACGCCACGCGAGCGGCAGTGCCTCGTGGGGGTGGCGCGCCATCTCCAGTCGAAGGAGATCGCCCGCGAGCTCGGGCTCGAGGCGCGGACGGTCGACAAGCACATCGAACGCGCGATGAAGAAACTCGGCGCAGCCAATCGGCGGGACGCCGCGCGAATGCTCGCCGGCGATGTACGTGATGACTACGTAGGGGCGCCGCTCCCCCTGGCCGCCGGCGTCGACGAAATGCTGTCCTCCTTCTCGAAAGGAGGCGCACATGCCCCACACGGCCAAACACCTGCCACAGACCACCTGGGGCGACCTGGAAGCGATCTTCGACAGCCTGGCCAGCACGGGTCAGCAGAAGGAGACGGTGCATCACCTCCTGCAGGTGACGCGGGAGATGAGCCCGTATCTCACGCGGCTCGATCTGCTGCGCGAGATTATCTGCGTCGCGCTCGTCTTGTTGCCCGCCGAGGCGCAGCCCCCCCAGTCGTGGCAGTGGCTGGCGCAGGGGCCGCCCGGACCCCCTGGCGACGACTCCTGAGCGCCATGCTGTTCACCCTGGTCGCTGGAGCCCTGCTGATCGGCGGTTTGGCCATCGCCATCCAGCTCGGCCACCTCATGCAGACGCTCGACGTCTGGCTTGCCCGCGGCTGACCGCTCCCAGAGCCGTCGCCGCTTCTCGTCGCACATTCAAATGTCCCGCGCCGTCGGCGCGGAGGAAGGATCCCTCATGCAACGTCGCGAACTGGCCCAGGCCATCGCCACCTCGCTGTTCGAAACCGAAGCGGCGCTGGACGCCGCGCTTGAACGGGCTGCGCTGCTGATCGCCCAGACCAGCGCCCTGCGGCGCGAGCACAACTACTCGGCGGTGCTGGGCCACGAGGCGGTCGCCGCCCTGACCCGTACCATCGACGCGCTGGGTGAAGCCCGCGGCCACACGATGTCGGCCCATGCCGCCTTCGAGAAGGCTTCGCCGCAGCTGGGCGTCCAGCCCGCCACGCTGCACGGCACCGGCGTCGAGAAGCCCCCGACCGGCGTGTCGGAAACCGAGGGGCCGACCTTCCGCGCCGTCGCCAGCGCGGCTTGACGCGATGCTCGCACCGCTTTCCCTTCCGGGGATGAGCTGGTTTGAGCTGATCAACGCGCCCGTTCAGCTGACCGGCGCCGTCGCCACGGCGTTGGTCACGCTGCTGGCGCTCTGGAAAGGCGGCGTTCCCGAACGGATCGCCGCCTGCGTCAGTCTCGCGGCCTTCTTCCTCAGCCCGCTCGCCCAGCAACTCGGCGGCCTGCCGCAGCCGCTCTGGGGCGTGGCGGCGGTGGATGCGACGGTGCTGGCCGTCGTGACCCTGCTGATCTGGTTCTACGACCGCCAGTGGCTGATCGGGGCCTGGGCCGCCGAGGCGCTGACCCTGATGTGCCATGCCGCCAAGCTGGCGGACGTGACCTTGCTGGCGCGGGGCTACGTCGCCAGCCTCTACATCCTCTACTTCGGCTTCCTGGCCTCGCTGGCCTGGGGCGCGTTCGAGGCCAGCGCCCGCCGTGAGAGGACGGCGAGCGCCTGAGCCGCTAGTGCGGGACGTAGGTCCGCAGCACGTCCTCGATGATCCGCTCCAGCTGCCCCAGCGTGTTGCAGGTCTTGGCCACGTGGCAGAAGCGCTCGTAGCGGTACATGACGCTGTCGCCCTGGCTCCAATAGCTTTCGGGCTCTGGGTTCAGCCAGATCACCGAGCGGGCGCGGGTCTGGATCGTGGCCATCAGATCGAGCCTCGGATCGGCATAATTCGACCGTCCGTCGCCCAGGAAGATGACGGTGGTGTGCCGATCCACCCGATCCAGGTGGTTCTCGCAGAAGTCCTCCAGCGACTTGCCGTAGTCGGTCTGCTGAAAACCGATCTTGCGCAGCACCTGGAAGATGGCGCCGTCGACGTGCTCATCGTCGAGGATGTCGTTGACGCTGATCAGCCGGCCGGAGAACGCATAGGCCTCCATCCGATCGACCACCTCGTTCAGCGAGTAGAGGAAGGTCAGCAGGAACTGGGCGGCCGCGGCCACGGATTTCGAAACGTCGCAGATGCAGACGATCGACGGCTTGTCGATCTTCTCGGTCTTCCAGATGACCTCGAACGGCATGCCGCCATAAGGCATCGACTTCCGCAGCGTGCGGCGGATGTCCATGTGGCCCCTGCGAGCCCGATTGCGGCGGCGCGAGTAGCGGTCGGCCAGACGCTTGGCCATCTTCTTGACCAGCGCCTGCATCATCGCCTGGTCGATCGGATCGATGCCGCCGTCGGCGTTCAGCGCCTTGCGGGTCAGCATCTCCTCGCGGAGCATCTTGCCCGAGCCTGAGGCGTAGAGCTCGTGCTGGCGCTCGACATAGCGCTGCGCCTCCTGGGCCAACCGGCGCTTGCCGGCCTCCAGCCGATCGGCTGCCTCGCCGCCGCCTTCGAGCTTTCGGGCGTTGGCGATGATTGACTCGATCTCGGCCAGACCCATCTCCTCCAGCAGCCGCCGGGTGAGGCGCGAGCGCTGGGTGGTCAGCCGGATCTGCGAGACCTGGGCCCGTTGGGCGGCCTCTTCCATCGCCTGGGCCAGGCCTGAGGCGTCACCCTCGAGCAGCATGCGGGCGAGCTGAGATTCCTCGGATCCTTCCGGCAGTCCGTCCATCGGGGCGCCGTCGCCCTGCGGCGGCGGCTCGAACGCCATCTCGTCGCGGCGGAAGAAGGTCTCGAACGTCTCGTCGAACCGGTGCACCTCGTCCGAGGTCTTGGCCAGGGTCGCGCACAGCGCGTCCTTGAACAGTTCGCGATCGGCGAATCCGACCTTTTCCACCGTGCGATGGGCGTCGATGGCCTCGGCAGGCGAGACCTTAACATCCGCGGCCCGCAGGGCCCGGAAGAAGTCCTCCAGAGCGCCCTGCATGGGCTTAGGCCGCCGGACGGCGCAGCAGCTCGGAGATTTGCGGCTCCACCGCGGCGATGTCCGGTTCGAACTTCAGCAGCACGTTCAGCGTGTCGCGCACGATCTCCGGGCTCAGGCTGTCGGCGTTCAGCAGGATCAGCGCACGGGCCCAGTCGACGGTCTCGGAGATCGACGGCGACTTGCGCAGGTCGAGCGTCCGCAGCGACTGCACGAAGCCCACCAGGCTGGCGGTCAGGGTCTGCTCGATGCCCGGCACGCGGCTGGCGACGATCTTGCGCTCCAGGTCCGCATCGGGCAGCGGGATGTGCAGGTGCAGGCAGCGGCGCTTCAGCGCGTCGCCCAGGTCGCGGATATTGTTCGAGGTCAGGAACACCAGCGGCGGCGTCTTGGCTTCGATCACCCCGAGCTCCGGGATCGAGACCTGATAGGCCGACAGCATTTCCAGCAGGAAGGCTTCAAACGCTTCGTCGGACTTGTCGATTTCATCGATCAGCAGCACGCAGCCGTCGTCTTCCTTCAGCGCCTTCAACAGCGGGCGCGGTTCCAGGAAGGGTTCGGAGAAGAACAGGTCGCCGATGCCGTGCAGGCGGTCCATCGCCGCGTCCATGTCCTTGGCGTCGGAGAGCGCTTCGCCCATCCGGTCCTTGAGGATCTGGGTGTAGAGCAGCTGCTTGCCGTACTTCCACTCGTAGAGCGCCTTGGACTCGTCCAGGCCCTCGTAGCACTGCATGCGGATCAGCGGCTGGCCGAGCAGCTTGGCGGTCGACAGCGCCAGCTCGGTCTTGCCCACGCCGGCCGAGCCTTCGACGAGGATCGGCTTCTGCAGGTGAATGGCCATGTAGAGGGCGGTGGCGATGCGGCGCGAGGCGATGTAGCCGACGCTGGCCAGACCTTCGATCAGGGCGTCCACGGACGACAGGACGTCCGGCTGCGCGGCCTTAATCGCCGCGGGAGAGGTAGCGGTCAAAGTCTCAAACTTTCAAAAGTCGCGCGAAATGGCGCCTGGCTATCTTCAATGAACATGAGTGTGCAGGGGCGGGGCCCTGCACGCAAGCGCTGGTTCAAACGGGTGTTGGAGGGCGCGACCGCTGGCCGCGCCGTCTGCAAAGCGGAGGCTTACAGCCCGTACGGCCGATACGGCCCGGCGATCAGTTGTTCGAACACGCCCATGCCCTGGACCGGCGCCTCGCCGGGCAGGGTGAGGGTGACGTAGCTGAGCGCCTGGATGTGCCAGTTCTCCGGGCTGCCCATGTCGGTGGCCGCCAGGTCGATGTCCTCGCGCTCGACGACGAGGTCGCCCTTGTAGCCTCCGTGGCGCCAGTTCGGCGCGCCATAGCCGATGCCGCGCATCAGGAAGGTCAGGAACGGCTTGAAGCGGACCGAGGCCGAGCCCTGCGCCAGCGGCACGCTCAAGGTTCCGGTGCTGGCGTGGCGGGTGCCGGGGATCAGCGACACCTCGTCCATGGTCGGCGCTTCGGTCTCGTAGAAGCCGTCATGGCCGGCGCCGTCCGGCGCGATCACCGCGCGAGTGTTCCAGGGGCGCCCCTCCGGGTCGGCGTTGACGTGGAAGAAGATGCTGCGGTCGGCGAAGTTCAGCGGCGTCCATTGCCAGAAGAAGCCGCCGAGCGTCATCGGAACCGGCGGCTGCGGGTCGGGCGCGCCGATCGGCCGGATGCCCCAGGAGCGGTCTCGGGTGCCGACCGTGCCGGCCGCCAGTTGCTTGCGCACGCCGTCGACCTCGATCCAGCCGGTGCAGCGCACGTTCTGGGTCAGGCGGGTGTAGTCCATGAACGCGCGCGGCCCGATCCGCCGCATGAAGCGCGGCTCCTCGATCGGGAAGGAGCGCCCCTCGAAGACGATCTCCGCGGCGAAGCCGTTCGACGGCGCGACGGTCACCTTCAGCTTCTGCAGCGGTTCGAGCACCTCGATCGAAATCGGCCCGCAGGCGAGGTCCATCCGCTCCATGTTGATCACCCTGGAAGCGTGCAGGCAGTGCTCGACCCCGTCGCGGATCACCGAGAAGTGGGCGTCGGCGACGTTCAGCTGCGGATAGACCCCGAAGGCGATGGCGAAGAACTCGGTCCCGTCCGGCTGATAGCCGTTGAAGAAGTAGCGATCGTAGAAATTCCGGTCGGTCCCGGCGTAGGCGATCGGCTCGGGCGTCTGGTGGATCGGAAAATCGTCGGCCTTGGTCAGCATGCGGGCGTCCTCCCAGACGTATCTTGCACTGCGGCGATCTTGTCTTTGTCGATTGACGGTATTGCGACGTCGCCGTCTGCGGCATTATCAAGTGAACAAAGATAACAAGACAAGGGAGGACGCTCTTTGCTGACGCCACGTAAGGTTACGGGGCGTAAGCCAGCAACGAGCGCTCAGGAGAGATGAGCACAAGCAACGCGCGCATACCCGACGAATACGCGGCCAATCTGGTCGATCCGACCGCCTATGCGGACGGTCGTATTCACGAGACCTACGCCTGGCTCCGCGCCAACAACCCGTTTGGACTGGCCGAAATCGAAGGCTTTGATCCGTTCTGGGTGGCGACGAAGCATGCCGACATCCTGGAGATCAGCCGCCAGAACGCGCTGTTTCACAACGGCGACAAGGCCACCGTCATCACCAACAAGGCCGCCGACACCGCGGTCCGCGCGATGATGGGCGGCAGCCCGCATCTGGTCCGCAGCCTCGTGCAGATGGACGCGCCGGATCATCCGAAGTACCGCGCTCTGACCCAGTCCTGGTTCATGCCGACCAACATCAAGGGCCTGGAAGACCGCATACGCGGCATCGCGCGCCGCGCGGTCGACAAGATGGCTGCGACCGGCGGTGAGTGCGACTTCGTCCGCGACGTCGCGCTGGGCTATCCACTGCACGTGATCATGGAGATCCTGGGCGTCCCGGAGGAGGACGAGCCCCGGATGCTGACCCTGACCCAGGAACTGTTCGGCGCCACCGATCCTGAGCTCGCCCGCGACGGCGGCAAGCAGCGGGACTTCGAGTCGCTGATGCGCGACGGGGTGATCGCTGACTTCTACACCTACTTCAACAAGGTCTCGGCCGACCGCCGGGCCAACCCGCGCGACGATGTCGCCTCGGTGATCGCCAACTCGACGATCGACGGACAGCCGATCTCCGAATTGGAGGCGATCAGCTACTACATGATCGTCGCCACCGCCGGGCACGACACCACTTCGTCGTCGACCGCCGGCGCGCTGTGGGGCATGGCGGCCAATCCGGGCGAGTTCGCCAAGGTGAAGGCCGATCCCACCCTCATCCCCAGCCTGGTGGACGAGAGCATCCGCTGGATCACGCCGGTGAAGACCTTCATGCGCACGGCCACCGAGCCGACCGAGTTCGCCGGCCGCCAGCTCGCCAAGGACGATTGGATGATGCTCTGCTACGCCTCGGGCAACCGCGACGAGGAGGTGTTCGACGACGCCGCGGCGTTCAAGATCGATCGCAAGCCCAACAAGCACCTGGCCTTCGGCTACGGCGCCCACCTGTGCCTGGGCCAGCACCTGGCGAAGATGGAGATGCGGATCCTCTGGGAGGAAATGCTGCCGCGCATCAAGTCCGTAGAGTTGAACGGCGAGCCCAAGCAGAGCCTGGCGACCTTCGTCAACGGGCCCAAAACCCTGCCGATCCGCTTCCAGATGCACTGAGTTCGAGTATGGCGTTGGAACCTCGTCTGGCCGCCTACATCGCCGCCCGCATGCCCGGCGCGCGCGATGTGGCGGTGCACGACCTGTCGCGTATCTCGGGCGGCGCCTCGCGCGAGACCTATCGTTTTCGCCTGCTCTGGAACGAGGACGGCGCGGCGCGTGAGCGTAAGCTGATCCTGCGCCGCGATCCGCCGGCCTCGCTGATCGAGACCGAACGGCGCATCGAGTTCGAGGCCTACCGCGCCTTTCACGGCAGCGCCGTGCCGGTGCCCGAGATGCTGTGGCTCGAGGAAGAGGACGGCGCCCTCGATCATCCGTTCTTCATCGCCGAGGAGATCGCCGGCTTCCAGGCCTCGCCGATGCTGTTGTTCGGCCCGCCCTACGCGGCGACCCTGGGCCAGCTGGGCCAGCGCAAGTGGACGATCCTCGGCGAGATCGCTCAGGCCGATCCGGCGGCGCTGGGCCTGACGCAGGTGATGGCTACCGTGGCGCTCGAAGCCTGCTGGGACCGCGAGCTTAGCTACTGGGAGAACCTGCTCGACCGCGACCAGCCCGAGCCCCTGCCGATCACCCGCGCGGCGATCCGCTGGCTGCGCGCCAACCCGCCGCCGCCTGCCCAGAAGCTGTCGGTGGTGCACGGCGACTACCGGACCGGCAATTTCCTCTATGACGAGGCCGGGGGCATTCACGGGATCCTCGACTGGGAGATGTGCCACCTGGGCGATCCGCTGGAGGACCTCGGCTGGAGCTTCAACCCGGTGTGGTCGTTCGGCCAGGGCAGGGCCGGCGGTCTGCTGCCGCGCGAGGAGGCGATCGCGATCTGGGAACGCGCCAGCGGCCTGACGGCCGATCCTGCCGCCCTGCACTGGTGGGAGCTGTTCAACTGCGTGAAGGGCCAGGCGATCTGGATCTCATCGGCCCGGGTCTGGATCGACGGCGGCAACCGCGAGCCGATCATGGTCTATCCGCCCTGGCTGCTGCAGAACGCCCAGGACCGCGCCACCCTGCAAGTGATGGGACGCCTATGAACCCGCCCGTTCCCGCCGTGCTGGCCGAGCTGGCCGGACTCAGCGTCCGCAATGCGATGCCGGACGTCCATCCCGCCGACCGGGCCAGCGCGCTGGGCCTGTCGGCGGCGCTGCTGGGCGTCGCCGCCGAGGTGTGGGACGGCATGGCCGCCCGGCTGGTGGCCGAGAATCGCGCCATCCGTCCGCTGCTGGCGCGGGCAGGAGAGGTCGGCCTCGACTTCGCGGCCCTCGCAAACGGCGACGACGCTGATCTGCGGCTGTCGGCGCTGAAGGCCGGCAACGACGCCCTGCGCGCGGCGCTGATCGAGCTGCAGGCCGCAGCTGAGGCGAAGGGCGTCTTGGACTTGGATGCCGCGATCTGGGCAGAACTCCTGGCGTCCACCGAGCGCCGCAAGCTGGCCTCGTCACCGGTCTGAAGCGCGCTCCAGGATCTGCAGGGTGAGCTCGTCGCGCTCGCCGCCGAAGAATCGTGCGAGCGCGGTGCGGAACGGCGTCTCGTCAGGCGCGACGGCGTTGAATAGGGTCATGCAGGACCGGAACTTCAGGTCGTCGGGGGCGCCGAACACCTCGCGCGCCGAACCCTCGGCTTCGTTGGCCAGTTCGGTCAGGTCGCGCAGCCGCGAGCCGAGCACCGGGTGGTTCAGATAGGCGGCCGCCTCCGCCGCCGATCCGATGGCGTAGCGCTGGGCCATGGCGCGCTCGATCCGAGGCCGGCGATCTGCGGAAACACGAACCACATCCAGTGCGATCGCTTGCGGCCGGCCGCCAATTCGGCGCGCGCGGCGGCGATCACCGGCTGTTGGGCGTCGAGGAAACGGGCGAGGTCGAAAGGGTCGGACATCGAAGTTTCCCTTAGCGTCAGGATCGACAACGGCGCCGTATCGGGCTTTGCTGCCGCGCCCGTCGAAAGGCGGGCCAATTTCCAAACGTCGAATTTTGATTGGGGACGAATTTCCAGATGGCGAGAATCTTGCCTGAACCCACGCCTGAGACCCAGCATTTCTGGGACGGGGCGGCCCGGGGCGAACTGCTCCTGCAACGCAACAAGGCCACTGGCGAAGCCTACTTCCCGCCGCGCCCGTTCTGCCCGAAGACCGGCTCGCGCGACGTCGAGGTCTTCAAGGCCAGCGGCAAGGCCGTTCTCTGGTCCTACGTGATCAACCACCGTCCCCGCCCCGACATGGGGACCGAGCCCTACGCCATCGCGGTCGTGAAGCTCGAAGAAGGCCCGACCATGATGACCAACATCGTCGGCTGCCCGCAGACGCCTGAAGCCCTGGTCCTCGACATGCCGCTCGAGGTCGTTTTCGAAAAGTTCAGCGACACGATCTCGCTGCCCTTCTTCCAGCCGGCCAAGTCGTAAGGGCTCAGAGACCATGCAAAAGAATTCCGTCGCGGTCGTCGGGGCCGCGGAAACCACGAAGATGGGCAAGATTCCGGACGTGTCCGTGATCGGCCTGCACGCCGATGCGGCGCTGAACGCCATGGCCGACGCCGGCCTGACGCCGGCCGACATCGACGGCGTCGCCACCGCCGGCATCAGCCCGGTCGAACTGGCCCACTATCTCGGCATCAAGCCGACCTATGCCGACGGCACGTCGGTGGGCGGCTGCTCGTTCATGCTGCACGTCCGCCACGCGGCCGCCGCCATCGCCGCCGGCCACGCCAAGACCATCCTGATCACCCACGGCGAATCGGGCCGCAGCCGAGTCGGCGCCGGCGGCTTCGGCCGTGCGCCGTCCAGCCTGATGGGCCAGTTCGAAATGCCGTTCGGCCCGGTCGGTCCGCCGACCATGTTCACCGTGCCGGTGCTTCGCTACATGAAGACCTACGGCGTCACCGAAGAAGACCTGGCCACGGTTTCGGTCATCCAGCGCGAATGGGCCGCCAAGAACCCGCGCGCCAGCTTCAAGGATCCGATCACCGTCGACGACGTGCTGAACTCGCCGATGATCGCCTGGCCGTACCGGATGCTGATGTGCTGCCTCGTCACCGACGGCGGCGGCGCGCTGATCCTGACCAGCGCCGATCGGGCCAAGGACTTCCCGAACAAGCCGGTCTACGTGCTGGGCACCGGTGAAAGCGTCGAGACCCCGATGGTCTCGCAGATGTACGACTTCACCTCGTCGACGGCGTTCAAGATCTCGGGCGCCAAGGCGTTCGAAGACGCCGGCATCAAGCACTCCGACGTCGATCACCTGATGATCTACGACGCCTTCGCCCACCTGCCGCTCTACGGTCTGGAAGACCTCGGCTTCGTGAAGCCGGGCGAAGCCAAGGACTTCATCAGGGAGCGCAACACCGCCATCGGCGGCAAGCTGCCGGTGAACACCAACGGCGGCGGTCTCTCCTACATGCACTCGGGGATGTACGGCATGTACGCCCTGCAGGAGAGCGTGCGTCAGATGCGCGGCACCGCCGCGGCGCAGATCGAAGGCGCTAAGATCAGCGTCGCCCACGGCGTCGGCGGCATGTTCGCCTCCTCCGGCACGGTGATCTTCACGAACGAGAAGTAGCGGCCAGCGTGACAGCCGGAAGCGGACGCCGCTTCCGGCAATCGTCGCGCGGCATAAAGAAAACAGCCCTTCCCCTTGCGGGGAAAGGCTGATGAAACAGCGACTTACCGCAGTTTATGCTGCACCCATGCTGCAAGGCGTAGGTGCAGCATTTTTTATGCGTCAGCCGGCCTTGTTGGGGTTGATCAGGTACTTCTCGCCGGTCGCCTTGCGGGCGTAGGCCGCGATGAACTCGGGCTGCAGGGCCTCGGCCAGCGAGAGCTCGGCCGTGTAGTGGCTGGCGAAGGTGGTCTTCAGCTCGGCCGCCACGCGGGCGCGCAGCTTGGCGGCGTCGGCGCCGATCTTCACCAGGAAGGGCGTGAGCAGCCAGCCGTTGACGCCCCAGGACAGGCCGAAGTTGCGGGCCAGCTCGGTCGGGCGGGTGTCGAGGCCGCCATAGATGTAGACCTGCTTGTAGGTCGACGAGCCGTAGCGGCTGTAGACGGTGGCCTTGCGGTTGGCCGCGACTTCCATGGCCGAAAGGATCTGCGAGGCGAGCTTGCCGCCGCCGATGGCGTCGAAGGCCAGCGTCGCGCCGGTCTCGTCGATGGCGTCGGTCAGGGCGTCGATGAAGTCGGGCGCGCTCGAGTCGACGACGTACTTCGCGCCGATGCCGCGCAGCAGGTCGGCCTGCTCCTGGCTGCGGACGATGTTGACCAGGGCCACGCCGTCCTTGATGCAGATCTTGTTCAGCATCTGGCCGAGGTTCGAGGCCGCCGCGGTGTGGATGAGCGCGGTGTGGCCCTCGCGGCGCATGACTTCCACCATGCTGAGCGCGGTCAGCGGATTGACGAAGCACGAGGCGCCGTCGGCGGGCGTGGCGTCGGCCGGCAGCACCAGCACGTCGCCCGCCTTGGCGATGCGGTGCTGGGCGTAGGTGGCGCCGCCGAGGATGGCGACGGTCTTGCCGAGCAGGGCCTGGGCCTCCGGCGCGTCGCCGGCCGCGACGACCACGCCGGCGCCTTCGTTGCCGACCGGCATCGAGTCGTCGAGGCGGGCCTTCAGCGCGCGCAGGAACTGCTCGGGGACAGGCGCGGTGAAGACGATGTCGTCGCCCGAGCCGGTGACCTTGGCGTTGGCGATGTCGGCAGGACCGAGCAGCAGGCCGAGATCGGACGGATTGATCGGGGCGCCTTCAATCCGAACCAGCACCTCGTCGGCGGTGGGTTGCGGCACCGGCACGCGCGCCAGGGACAGTTCCAGTTCGCCGCTCGACTTGACCAGCGAACGCAGTTGCAGGCTCGTTTCCATACCCGTCTCCGTTGGATTTTGCTTACGTCGTAAATATGGACGGGGCGCCCCTACGGCAATGAAAAACGCACGATCGGTCGTAAATTTGCGCGTGCTATGCCGAAACCTGATGAAGCAAACCCTGCTCGGCTTGGTGATGGCGGCGGCGCTGGCGAGCGCCGCGCAGGCGCAGCCGGCGCGCAAGCCAGACGTGACCCTGACCGGGGTTCTGACCTCTGCCGCGCATCAGACCTATGTCGAGATTCCGTTCGAGGTCCCGCCTGGGACCGAGCGCCTGACTGTCGATTTCGCCCATGGCGGCAAGGCGCAAAAGGCGGTCATCGATCTTGGCCTGCGCGATCCGGAACGCTTCCGCGGGTGGAGCGGCGGGAACAAGTCCAGCTTCACCCTGGCGCAGACCGACGCCACGCCGTCGTACCTCGCCGGACCGCTGACACCGGGAATCTGGACGCTGATCCTGGGCGCGCCGAACATTCGCAAGGACTCGCGCGCTGAGTATGTCGCGCGCGTCTGGCTCGACCGCGCCGGCGCTCCGCCTGCCGACGTCTCGCCGACGGCGGCGGGCCAGGGCGAGCGCTGGTGGCGCGGGGATCTGCATATGCACACCGCCCACAGCGACGGCTCGTGCCTGTCGCGCATGGGGGCGCGGGTTCCGTGTCCCACGTTCAAGACGCTGGAGGCGGCCGCCGCGCGCGGTCTCGATTTCGTGGCTGTCACCGACCACAACACGACTTCGCATTTCGAGGCGCTGCGCGAGCTCGCACCCTACTTCGACGATCTGCTGATCCTGGCGGGGCGCGAGATCACCACCTTCCACGGCCACGCCAACGTCTTCGGCCCGACCGCCTTCATCGACTTTCAGCTCGGCGGGCCGCGCGCGCCAAGCATCTCCCACATCCAGGCGCAGGCGCGAAAGGCCGGCGGGCTCTTCTCGATCAACCATCCCGGCCTGCCGTCGGGCGAGTTCTGCATGGGCTGCGGCTGGACGGCGCCGGACACGGACTATTCCGCGGTTCAGGCGATCGAGGTGGTCAACGGCGGCTTTGCGGAAGGACCTTTGTCAGGCCTGGCGTTCTGGGAGGCGCGGCTCAACGAGGGGCGGCGCATCACCGCTGTCGGCGGCTCCGACAACCACGACGCCGGCCTCGATCGGGCCAAGGCGCCGGCCATCGGCGTGCCGACCACGGTGGTCCGTGCGCCGGAACGCAGCCAGGCCGCCATTCTCGAAGCGATCCGGCGCGGGCATGTGTTCATCGACGTCGCCGGGACCACTGACCGGCTGCTGGAGGTCCGCGCCGCCAGCGGGGCGGACGTGGCGCAGATGGGCGATCTCTTCGCCGCGCCGGCCGGGCGCAAGATCGCGGTCGAGGTCCGCGTGGTCGGCGCCGCGGGCGGCCGCTTGCGACTGGCTGGCGACGCCAAGGGACTGGCGGCGCCCGGCGACCTGGCGATCGGCCAGGCCGATCAGAGGCTTTCGTTCGAGCTCACCGCCGATGGCGCCGCCCGCTGGCTGCGGGTCGACGTGCTGGGCCCCGACGGCAAGCTGATCCTGCTGGGCAATCCGGTCTACCTGCGCCCCTAGCGTGTGGCGGCTCGCCGCACCGCCGGCAGCGGAAACACTTATTAACTCTGATCGCCTTAGGGTTGGACGATCGCTTCCACGCCCGGAAACAGTATGGGTCTTAGTCCGGAATCCCGCGCCCGCTTCAATCTCGAGCGCGCTTCGGTGCTTGTGCTCGATGAAACCCCCATGGGCATGAGCATCCTCGTGCAGATCCTCACCGGCTTCGGGGTCAAGACGCTGCATCGCTGCGAAAAGGTCGAACAAGCCAAGGAAGCGATCTCGAAAGCCGAGATCGACCTGATCGTCTGCGACTCCCTGGGGGCGGCGGGCGAAGGCTACGATTTCGTGAGCTGGCTGCGGTCGAGCCGGATCGAGCCCAACTGCTATGCGCCAGTGCTGCTGACCTCGGGCCATACGCCCAGCCACGCCGTGCAGAAGGCCCGCGACTGCGGCGCCCACTTCATCATGGCCAAGCCGCTGACCCCGATCGCCGTCCTCGAACGCATCATCTGGATCGCGCGCGAAGGCCGGCGGTTCGTGGAGTGCGACACCTACATAGGCCCCGACCGCCGCTTCAAGAACGAAGGCTTGCCGACGGGCGTCACCGGCCGCCGCCGCGACGACCTGCAAGGCGACATCGGCGAGGCCCAGAGCCCCAACATGGATCAGGAAGTCATCGACAGCCTGATGAAGACAAGACGGGTGGAACTATGAGCTCAGTTCGTATCCATACCCCGCCGGTCAAGCTGGCGAAGCTGTTGCGTACGCCCGGCGGGTTGCCGGTCGCCGAGGCCGTGCAGCGCGCCGGCGCGGGCCTCGCCAGTCTCAAGAACGATTGTCTCGGCGAACTGACCACCATGCTCGACCAGGCCGAGGCCTGCGCCGGGCGGGCGGGGGCCAAGTACGACGCGGCGTTGACCGGCGAACTCTACGACATCGTCGCCAAGCCGATCGGGGTGCCGAGCGTCTGCGGCCTGGGGGCGATCGACACGGCGCTGATCAGCCTGTCGGACCTGCTGGATTATCTGAAGAGCCAGCAGCGCTGGGACGCCAACGCCGTGGCGGTGCACCTGCGCGCCTGCCGGTTGCTGCTGCAGACCGAAGGCGCGGCCGACGCGGCCGGCACCCAGGCGATCCTGGCCGGCCTGCGCAAGGTCAGCCAGCGCTACGCCAAGCCGGAGTAGGGGGCGGCGCCTTACGGCGCCAGCCGGTCCGTGATCGACCAGAGCCCGTCGACCACTGACTTCAGCGACTCAGGGTCCTGGCCGTCCTTGGTCCAGAGCAGGCGCAGGGCGCTGACGTGGACGCCGATGCTGGTCCAGTCCTGGCGCCCGTGGGTGCGCTGGCGGTCGACCAGTTCGCAGAGGCTGTAGCAGGCGTCGCAGAGCGTGCGCTTGTCGAACAGGCCGGCGATGTCGAGGATGGTCGAAGCCTCCTCGTACACCGTGTCCAGCGACACCGACTTCTCTCGGTTCATCGCCTCAAGGCGGCCGATCATGTTGCCGAGCGACTTCATGGCATCGCCAGCATGGGCGGCCAGTTCGCGTTGCGCGCGCTCGTTGGCGAGGCCCGCGGTCATGCCGCCCGGGCGGGCGACCTGTTCGGTCAAGCGGTACTTGACCTTGACGAATTCAGCTTCGCTCACAGTTGCGCCTTCATCGGTTTCAGCAGCATGTCGATGTCGGACTGATCCATGTTCGGATCGGTCGCGGCCCCGACGTGCGTGGAGAGGTCGTCCTTGCGCCGGCCCTTGACGCCAAGTGGTGGGCCCATGTTCTTGAAGCGGCGGTCCGGGCCGACATAGCCGTCGGCCACCACCATCTGCCGTTCGTCCTTGGCCACCCAGAACACCCGCTGCAGCAGGATTTCCGGGGTGAACGGCCGCGAGACGACGAAGTTGGCGCCGGAGTCGCGGCTCTTCTCGACCATGGTGCGGGCGGCGTGGCCGGTCAGCATGATCACCGGCGTGAAGCGCGCGTTGTCGGGTCCTTCGCGGCGAAGCCAGTGCACCAGATCGTAGCCGTCCATGTCCGGCAGGTGCGAGTCAGTGACGATCAGGTCGAGTTCCTGCGTCTTGACCACGTGCATGGCCTCGGCGCCGTTGGCCGCCTTGAATTGCTTGCGCACGCCGAACCCGCGAAACATCGCGGTCAGCGCGTCCATCGCCTGTGAGTTCTGCTGAACGAGCAGGACCACCGATCGGTCGAGATTGATCCGGATCTTGGGATCGAGGGCCATCGGCGAGCGCCTAGAAGAGGTCGAGGTCCCCGGCGTCGGCCGCCGCCCGCACGGGCGCGTCGCGGGTCACCCGCGCCAGCCGGTTGGCGAGGTCGCCGAGAGTGACGCCGGCGACGGCGTCGGTGAGGTCGTACGCATCGCTCTCAGCCTGGGCCGACAGCTTGCGGGTGAAGTTGGCCAGGGCCGCCAGGTGCTGGGTCAGCACGTCGAGGGTCTGGGCCTCGTGCAGGGCGATGGCCAGCGGCTCGCCGCGGCTGGCGCGCACCAGCTGGGTGACCAAGGTCTCCAGGCGGTCGCACAGCTCGCCGGCGTGCTCCAGCTCCTGGGCGATGGAGGCGAGCACCTCGGGGGTGCGGATAATCGCCGATTGGCTCATCAGAACAGCTCCACGGACCCTTCGTCCTCCACCGGCGCAGGGACCCGCGCCACAGGTTCGCGCAGACGGGTTAGCTCCGCGTTATCAGTGACGGTCCGTTGTTGGGCCCGCCCAGTGGTCGGCCAGTACTGGACCCGGCGTGCGGCCAGGCCGCCCAGGCTCGAGCCGACGACGGGAATGCCTTCGTCGCGCAGAAATTTCTCGGCGAAGGCGGCGTTCGAGGCGCCGACGTCGGAGAGCCCGCCGAACATCCGGGCCCCGCCGAACAGCTTGGCCTCAAGGCGATCACGGCGAGCGCCGGAGCGCAGCAGCTCGTTGATCAGCAGTTCCATGGCGTAGGCGCCGTAGCGGCGGCCTTCGTCCAAGCCCTCGGCCTTGCCGCTCGGCAGCAGGAAGTGGTTCATGCCGCCGACGCCGGTCTTCGGATCGCGCATGCACACCGCCACGCACGATCCGAGGATCGTGGTCAGCATGACGTCGGGGTCGCTGGAAATGTGGTGCTCTCCCTGCACCACGTGGACCCGCTTGCCCGGTCGTCCGGAGACGTTTTCGACGATCATGTCAGGGGACCGAACACCGCTTCGATTTTTTCTTTGAGCGTCTGGGTGGTGAAGGGCTTCACCAGGTAGTTGTTGACCCCGAACTGCACTGCGCGCTGCACGAGCTCGCGGTCGGCGCGGCCGGTGAGCATGATCACCGCGGTCTTCGAGGTCGGACCATGGGCGCGGATCGCCCGCAGCAGGCCCAGGCCGTCCAGCTTGGGCATGTTGAAGTCGGTGATCACCAGGTTGGCCGGCGCGGCGATGATCTGGCGCAGGGCTTCTTCGCCGTCGGGCGCCTCGCGCGTCTGGGTGATGCCCAGGGCGTGCAGGCTGGTGCGGATCAGCGAGCGCATGGTCTGCTGGTCGTCGACGATCAGGGTCTTGATGGTGACGGCGGCGGGCATCAGGCGCTCCTATGGATGTCTGCGGCGGAGCAGAGGTTCAAGATGGACGGACCCATCCGCGAGAGGCCGACCTGCTTCTCGACGGCGCCGATTTCGAAGGCGACGCGCGGCATGCCGTAGACCACGCATGAGGACTCGTCCTGGCCGAGTGTGCGGGCGCCGGCCTTGCGCATGGCCAGCAGGCCGGCGGCGCCGTCGCGGCCCATGCCGGTCAGGATCGCGCCCACCGCATGTCGGTTCAGCTTGGCGACCGACTCGAACAGCACGTCGACCGAGGGACGATGGCCGTTGACCGGTTCGCCCGCACGCAGACGGATCACCGGGTGCGAGGCTGACAGCACTTCCATGTGCTGGTCGCCGCCGGGCGCGATGTAGACGTGGCCGGGCTGCAGCCGGTCGCCGTCGCGGGCCTCCGTGACCTGCGCGCCCGAGATGCGGTCCAGGCGGGCCGCGAAGCTCTTGGTGAAGGTCGCCGGCATGTGCTGGGTGATCACTGTCGGCGGACAGGTCTCGGGGAAAGTCGCCAGGATGGTCATCAGCGCCTCGACCCCGCCCGTCGACGACCCGATCGCCAGGATCGTGTCAGCGGCGCGGTAGTCGCCGTCGCGTTCCACCGGGGCGGTCGGGCCGTTGTAAGGCTTGACCCGCGCCCGGGCGGCGGCCTTCACCTTGGCGGTGAGGTCGTTGAAGGCTTCCTGCGCGGTGACGCCGCCGACCGGCTTGCCGACGCAGTCGACGGCGCCGAGTTCGAGGGCCTCAAGGGTCACGTCCGCGCCCGACTGGGTCAGGGTCGAGACCATGACCACCGGCGTCGGCCGCAGGCGCATGATCTTTTCCAGGAACTCCAGGCCGTTCATCTTCGGCATCTCGATGTCGAGCGTGACGACATCGGGATTGAGTTTCTTGATCTGCTCGCGCGCTTCCAGCGGGTCGTTGGCGAAGCCGAGGACCTCGATCTCAGGATCACGCTTCAGCGCCGCGGCGATCAGGCCGCGCATGGTGGCGCTGTCGTCGACGACGAGAACCCCGACGGTCATCGGCCGCCTCGCAGAGCATAGGTGGTCAAACCGGTGGTCTCGAACTGGCTGGCGGCCGGGCCGGACACGCGCTCGGAGTGGCCGATGTACAGCGTGCCGCCCGGAACGAGGGCCGGCGCAAAGCGGCTCCAGATGCGCTCCTGGGTCGGCTCGTCGAAATAGATGACCACGTTGCGGCAGAAGATGACGTCGAACTTGCCCTTCATCGGCCAGTCGCCGATCAGGTTCAGTTCGCGGAACGCCACCAGCTCGCGCAGTTCGTCGGCGACTTCCCAGCCCGAGCCGGACTTCTTGAACCACTTGCGACGCAGGTCGAGCGGCACCGGGGTGACGGCGTCCTCGCGGTACACGCCGGCCTTGCCCTCGGCGATCATGTTCGGGTCGATGTCGGTGGCCAGGATCTTGACGTCGAGGTTCGCCGCCTCGGGCAGGGCGCTGAGCACGGTGATGGCCATGGAGTAAGGCTCCTGGCCGTTGGAGCAGGCCGCCGACCACAGGCGCACGCGGCCGCCGCGGCGCGCGGTCTCGGCGAGCTTCGGCATCACGACGTCGCGCAGATGGTCGAAGTGATGCGGCTCGCGGAAGTAGCGGGTCACGTTGGTGGTCAGCGCCGCCATCATGGCCTGGCGCTCGTCGAGCCCCTGCTGGCCCTCGACCAGGCTGCAGTATTCGCGGAACGAACGCATGCCCAGGGAGCGCAGCCGCTTGGCCAGGCGCGAGTAGACTAGCGCGGCCTTGCCCTCGGCCAGGGCGATCCCGGCGTGGCTGTGCAGGATGTTGGCGATTTTCTTGAAATCGTCCTCGGTGAATAGGAACTCGCCTTCGACCAGTCCGGCCGCGGCGCCGCCCCTGGCGCGCGTGTCGACCGGGCTCGTCATGCTGCCTCCGCCTCGGTCTCGGGCAGGACGCGGTCGAGCGAGATCAGGCTGACCATGCGCCCGTCGATGGCGAAGAGGCCCTTCACGAAGGTCTTCACCTGGTCGCAGGCCACGTCCGGCGTCGGCTGCACCATGTCGTCGCTGACGTTGATGATGTCGCTGACCGCCTCGACCAGCAGGCCGAGCGTGCGGCCGCCGACATTGACGACCATGATCACGTGGCGGGCGCTGGGCTCGCTGGTGCTCAGGCCCAGGCGGGCGCCCAGGTCGACGATCGGCAGCACCGCGCCGCGCAGGTTGATGACGCCCTTCATGTAGGACGGCGTGCGGGGCAGGGGCGTGGCCGGGGTCCAGCCGCGGATCTCGCGCACCTGCATGATGTCGACGCAGAATTCCTGCTCGGCGATGCGGAAGGCGATCAGTTCGCGGCGCGCACCGGCCGCGGAATGGGTCATCGGGTCAGTCATGCTCATCCGGCCATTCGCTTTTCGCTACGCGGCGCCGGCTTGCGCCGGTGCTGAGTGGTCACAAGGGCGTCGACGTCGAGGATCAGGGCGACGCGGCCGTCGCCCAGGATGGTCGCCGCGGCGATGCCGTCGATCTGCTGGTAGTTGGCTTCCAGGCTCTTGATCACCACCTGGCGCTGGCCCTGGATGGCGTCGACGAGCAGAGCCGCTTTGCCGCCGCCCTCGCTTTCGACCAGGATCGCCACGCCTTGGCCGGCTTCCATCGGACCGTCGCGGAAGCCCAGCGACACGCCGACGTCGATCAGCGGCACGAAGGTGTCGCGGATGCGGATGACAGCATCCTTACCGCCCACATAGTGCACGTCCTCGGGGCGCGGGGTCAGGCTCTCGACGATGGCCGACAGCGGCGCGACCAGGGTCTGCTCGGCGGCGGTCACCACCATGCCGTCCAGCACCGCCAGGGTCAGCGGCAGCGACATCGTGAACTTCGAGCCCTTGCCGGGCTCGGAGGAGATCGAGATGCGGCCGCCGAGGCCCTGGATCGACCGGCGCACGACATCCATGCCGACGCCGCGGCCGGAAATGTCGGAGATGGTCTCGGCGGTCGAGAAGCCGGGCAGGAAGATCAGGTTGTCGGTCTCTTCGTCCGACAGCACCGCATCCTCGGAGATCAAGCCCTTCTCGATGGCGATGCCGCGCACGCGCTGGCGGTTGATGCCGCGGCCGTCGTCCTGGATCTCGATGACGATGCGGCCGCCGCGGTGCAGGGCGCGCATGTGCACGACGCCCTCGGCGGGCTTGCCGGCTTCGGCCCGGCCTTCGGGCGTTTCCAGCCCGTGGTCGATGGCGTTGCGCAGCATGTGGGTGATCGGATCGGTCAGGCGCTCGATGACGGTCTTGTCGACCTCGGTGCCTTCGCCTTCCATGACCAGGCGCACGCGCTTGCCGACCATGTCGGCGACTTCGCGGACCAGACGCGGCATGCGCTGGAACACGCTCTTCACCGGCTGGGCGCGGATGGCCATGACGCTGTCCTGGATCTCCCGGGTCAGCAGTTCGAGATCTTCGAGGCCGAGCACCACGTTCGACGAGCGGGCCAGGCCGCTTTCCAGCACGCGCTGGGACAGCATGGCCTGCTGGATGACCAGTTCGCCGACGGCGTTGATCAGGCGGTCGACGCGGTCCAGGTCGACGCGGATCGTGGCCTGGGCCGGCGCCGCCGGTGCGTTGGCGGGCGCGGCGGCCTTCGCGGCGGCCGGCGCGGGCGCGGGCGCAGCCGCTACCGGCGTCGGGGCCGGAGGCGGCGCGGCCGCGGTGGTTTCGGCCTGGGCGCGTGCGATCAGCGCGGCGACGTCCAGGTCGGCGGCCGGCTCGGGCGCGGGTTCGGGAACAAATTCGGGCTCGATCGCTGCGGCCGGCGCATCGCCGGAAACGCGAGCGAGCAGGGCGGCCAGATCGAGGGGCGCCTCGGCGCTGGCCTTGGCCAGGTCGTCGTCGCTCAACGGCAAGTCGACCTTGGGCGCCGGTTCGTCGCCGCCCTCGCGGACGATCGACAGGATGCAGTCGTCCTCGACGAACTCGAACACTTCGCGGATCGAGGCTTCGTCCTGCTCGGTGGTCAGGCGGATCGTCCAGCGCAAATAGGCGCTCTCGGCCGCGATCTGATCCAGCGGCGGCAGGTCGCTGTCGTCCAGCGTCACCTGCGTCTCGCCCAGCCGGGCCAGTTCCCGCAGCAGCAGCCCGGCCTCGTTGGCCTTGGCGTACATCTCGGTCTTGGGCGCGAAGTCGATGACCCAGACGCCCCCCGCGGCGACCGCGGGTTCCGGCTCCAGCGCCACCGGCGGCGGCAGGTCGAAGTCCATGGCTGGAGGGGCGTCGTCGTCGATCGAGACGGCCATCGGCACGAAGCCGAAGTCGTCGTCGTCGCCGAGGTCGCCGTCATCGGCCAAGCCGTCCTCGCCGATCAGCGACTTGAGCTCGGAGAGCATGCCCGCCGAGCGGGCCTCGTCGACCATCGTCCCGTCGCGAGCGGCCGCCACGTGGTCGGCCAGGACGTCGAACGCGCGCAGCAGGGTCTTGGCGACCTCGTCGGTCAGCTCCATCTTCCCCGAGCGCAGCTCGTCCATCACCGTCTCGAAGACGTGGGCGAAGCGGATCAGGTCTTCCAGACCGAAGGCCCCGGCGCCGCCCTTGACGGAGTGAACCGCCCGGAACACCGCATTGATGGTCTCGCTGTCCGCGTCGCCGGCCTCCATGGCCAGCAGACCCTGCTCGGCGTCGGTCAGGAGCTCGTCGCACTCCTGGAAGAAGGTCTGCTTGATGCTCTCGAACGGATCCAACGGAACGCTCCGGTTGGGTGGAAAGATTTAGGCGGCGACCCGGCGGACGGCTTCGACCAGCTTGACGGGATTGAAGGGCTTCACGATCCAGCCGGTGGCGCCGGCCGCGCGGGCCCGCTCCTTCTTGGCCGCGTCGCTTTCCGTGGTCAGGACCAGGATCGGCGTGGCGCGGTGATCGGGATTGGCGCGCACGCCCTCGATCACGCCGAAGCCGTCGAGGCGAGGCATGTTGATGTCGGTGATGACGACGTCGGCGCCGTTGGCTTGCAGGACCTCAAGGCCCTCCACGCCGTCCACGGCCTGGATCACGGTGTATCCGGCCTGAACCAGGGCATGGTTCAGCATTTCCCGCATGGTGCGGCTGTCGTCGATCGTCAGGACGGTTTTGCTCACGAGGATCCCCCTAGGACTCGAATTGCAGCTCAGGCGCGCCGAACGCGGCCAATTGCTCTGAGAAGCCTGAAGACGGTTGATCCACAGTTAAGCTAAGGCCGTCCTCGGCCCAGATTTTGCGCGCCGACATCAAAACTTGCAGGCAGAGCCCGCCCAGGCGCGTGACCTGCGAGGCGTCAAGGCTCAGGGGACGGCCGCGCAGGGCCATCAGTTCGGCCCGCAGCGGCTCGGCCGCCTGCAGGTCCAGGATCGGCTGCAGGCTGACCACGGCGGGCGCCGTCGACGTCGTCATCTTCACTCCCCCCAAGGGCCCGCGTTGTGCGGCGCCCTAGAATTCTTCCCAACCGTCAGTCTCGGGCTCCGGCCTACGGAGCGCCGAACCGTCACGGCTCGACCGTCGCATCTGCGGGCTCGCGGCGCCCGGACGACGTCCGGCCGGAGCGGCCTGCACCTGGCCGATATTGAACCGCGCGACGGACCCGGAGAGGGTTTCGGCCTCGCCCGCCAGGGCATGGCTCGCCGCCGTCGATTCCTCGACCATGGCCGCATTCTGCTGCGTGACCTGATCCATTTGGTTAACGGCGGTGTTGACCTGTTGCAGGCCGACCGCCTGCTCCTGCGCGCTGGCGGCGATCTCGGAAACCAGTTCGTCGATCTCGGCGACACGGCTGACGATGCGCTGCAGGGCCTCGCCGGTTTCGCCGACCAGATGCACGCCTTGACCGACCTGTTGGCTCGAGGCGCTGATCAAGGTCTTGATTTCCTTGGCGGCCTCGGCTGATCGCTGGGCCAGGGCCCGCACTTCGGAGGCGACGACCGCGAAGCCGCGGCCGGCTTCCCCGGCGCGGGCGGCTTCGACGCCGGCGTTCAGCGCCAGCAGGTTGGTCTGGAATGCGATCTCGTCGATCACGCCGATGATCTGGCTGATCTGTTGCGCCGACTGTTCGATTTCGCTCATCGCCGCGACGGCTTGCCGCACGACTTCGCCGCTCTTCTGGGCGTCGCCGCGCGCGCCCAGCACAACGTCGCTGCAGGTCTTGGCGCCGCTGGCCGTCTTGTTGACCGTGGCGGTGATCTCGTCGAGCGCGGCGGCGGTCTCTTCCAGGCTGGCGGCCTGCTGCTCGGTGCGGCGCGACAGGTCGTCGGCGGCGATGCTGATCTCACCGGCGCCGCTCTTGATGCCCTGCACGTTGGCGATCACCACTTTCATGGCGTCCTGCAGCTGACCCATGGCGGCGTTGAAGTCGGTCTTCAGTTGCTCGGCGTCAGGGGCGAACCGGGCCGTGATGCGGTGGGTCAGGTCGCCGTGGGCCAGCTTGCCCAATGCTTCGGCCAGCGAGCCGATGGCGACGGCGTCTTCCTCGGCCTTGCGGGCCTTTTCCTCTTCGCGGGCGCGGCGTTCGGCCTCGGCGGCGGCGCGCTGCTCGGCGGTCTGGCCTTCCAGGCGGAGCTTCTCGATGCCGGCTTCCTTGAACACCGCCACGGCCTGGGCCATCTGGCCGACCTCGTCCTTGCGGTCCATGGCCGGGACAATGGCGGTGAAGTCGCCCTGCGCCAGGCGGCGCATGGCGGCGGTCATGGCGGTGACCGGCGAAGCGATCATCTTGCTCAGGATCCAGCCCAGGCCGACGGCGATCAGCACGGCCAGGCTCAGGCCGATGGCGAGGCTGAGGGTCGCGGTGGCCGACGCCCTGACCTGCTGCTCCTGCAGCCGGGCCATCTCTTCATTCATCGCCGCCTGAACGGCGTCCATGGCGTCTTCGGCCGGGGCGATCACCGAGTCGGCGGCGCCGTCGGGACCGACCATGGCGATGGCCTGGGGCAGGGTGGCGGGGTCGGCGGCGAGCTTCACGCCGGCTTCGAAGATTTCGGCGTACCAGCGATCGGCCGAGGCCGCGGCGGTGTCGATTTTGGCGGCCAGCTCGGGCGTGTCGGTGAGGCCGGCGCGCGCGGCGTCCAGGCGCTTTTTGAAGTTCGCCCGATGCTTGTTCACGCGCTCGACGTAGTAGTCGCTCTTCGACAGCAGATAGCCGCGATAGCTGTTTTCCTGCCGGGTCATGAAGAACTTGGCTTCATCGAGGGCCGACAGCACCTCGCGGCTTTCCTTGATCTCCGCGCGGGCGTGGTCGAGCGTGCGCAGATTGACCATCATCGCGCCGCCCATGCCGGCCATGGTCAGCACCACCGCCGCGAAGCCCAGGGCCAGCTTGCGGGAGATCTTCAGGTTGTCGAGAAACACGAGGTCGTCCCCAGGGTTCAGACCGCATCGCGGCGAGCGCGGTGCGAGGCGAGCGCGCCCCAGGCTTTTCTTCCGTACCGGATACAAGAAAATGCTGAAGCGACCTTACTGCTCCTGCACTTGGAGAACGATGTTCTCAACTATACGAAAGTCGGTCGCCTGCGAACGTGCACTATTCTCCTACGAATACTTTGGCGACCTCGGGGAGAATGGACTGCGTCCCCCTTCATCGCCTGCCTTATCGCTAGGTCGTCGCGGCTGAAGAAATGGTTACTGCAACCGTGGCGGGGGCGCCTTTTTCCAGCGTTTGCCGTGGTTTGCATGAAAGGGTGCGACAAGCCGCCACAGGGGTGTTTACGACCCGAGCGAGTGCTGAAACCTGCGGGTGCGCCGATGTCGGGGATACAGTCTTAGGTAATATAGTGACGCTTGTCTCATATTGTACCGAAGTTCAATTTGAGATGTGGCCTGGTGCGCCGCAAGGCGTTCGGCTTCCGTCGGGTCATACTTGCGGGGCGCGGGCGAGGGTGCTCGCCTAGAGGCGACGACGCCCTGGGAGGACGCCGATGGACCTCAGATTGACGCCTGAAATGGAAGGTTTCCGCGACGAGGTTCGCAGTTTCCTGACGAAACACCGGGACCGCTATGTCGGGGACGCCCCGCGGCCGCGCGAGGCCGCCTTGGAATGGCAGCGGCTGCTGATCGAGCACGGCTATGCGGCGCGGACCATTCCCAAGGCCTATGGCGGTTATGGCGCCGCGCCCGACGTGCTGAAGTCGCGGATCATCGCCGAGGAGTTCACCGGCGCCGGCGCTCCGCGCGGCTTCGCCAACCAGGGCATCTCGATGTTGGTCCCGACCCTGCTGGAGGTGGGGTCGGAGGAGCAGAAGCAACGCTGGATCGGACCGACCCTGCGCGGCGAGGTGGTCTGGTGTCAGGGCTACTCGGAGCCGGGCGCCGGGTCGGACTTGGCGTCTCTCCAGACCAAGGCGGTGGAGGACGGCGACGACTTCGTGATCTCGGGCTCGAAGATCTGGACGAGCACAGCGGCCCAGGCCGACATGATCTTCTGCCTGGTGCGGACCGAGCCCGACGCGCCCAAGCACGACGGCATTTCGTACCTGCTGTTCCCGATGACGACGCCCGGGATCGAGGTGCGGCCGCTGAAGACCATGACCGGCTCGGCCGAGTTCAACGAGGTGTTCTTCACCGACGTGCGCGTGCCCAAGAGCGCGGTGGTGGGCGGCCGCGGCCGCGGCTGGTTCGTCGCCAACGCCACGCTCAAGCACGAGCGCGGCATGCTCGGCGACCCCAACGCCACCGAGGCGCGGCTGCATGCGCTGCTCGAGCTGATGAAGTCCGAGACCGTCGACGGCCGGCGGTTGATCGACGACCCGGTGTTCTGCGACCGGGCCATGCAGCTGCAGGCCCGCGTGCTGACCATGAAGTTCAACGGCCTGCGCAACGTGACCGCGTCCGTCAACGGCGAGTCCAGTGGCATGGCCGGCCTGGTGGTCAAGCTGCAGGGCTGCGAGCTGAACCACCAGATCGCCGTCCTGGCGATCGACGCGCTGGGCGAGCTGGGCGTGCTCTACGAGGACGGGCCGCACCTGCGGGCCAAGGGCTCGTGGCAGTGGAACTACATGTTCGACCTTGGGCTGATCATCGGCGGTGGCACCGCCCAGATCCAGAAGAACATCATCTCCGAACGCGGTCTTGGCATGCCGCGCGAACCCAAGCTCGCGAGCGCCTGACATGGATTTCTCAATCACCGCCGACCAGAGGCTGATGCAGGAAAGCCTCGCCCGCACGCTGGACGCCGCCGCGCCCCTGGACCGGGTCCGCAAGTTCGCGGCCGACCGCGAAGCGATCGCTCGCGACGTCTGGGCCGCGCTGGCCGATTTCGGCCTGCCCGGCGTCGTCGTGCCCGAGGAGCACGGCGGACTGGGCCTTGGCCTGTTCGACGCGGCCCTCGCGGCCGAAGCCTTGGGCAGAGCCGTCGCGCCGACGCCGTTCCTGGGTTCGGTCGCGGCCTCGGTGGCGCTGGTGCGCGGCGGCAGCGCCGAGCAGCAGGCTCGCTGGTTGCCGAAGATCGCCTCGGGCGAGGTCGTCGTCGGACTGGCCATCTCCGAAGCCGTGGCGGGGGCGCGCGACGGCATGGGCGTCACCGCGGCCGGCGGACGGCTGAGCGGCGGAGCGCTGTTCGTCACCGACGCCTTGGCCGCCGACCTGTTCCTCGTCGCCGACGCCGCTGGCGGCCTGCACCTGGTGGCCGGCGATGCGGCGGGGCTGACCCGTTCGGACGTGACCAGCATCGACCTGACCCGGCGTTTGGGCGAACTGGCCTTCGACGGCGTCGCGGCCGAGCCGCTGGCCGCCCATACCCTCGACGCCGTGCGCGATGCGGCCTGGACCCTGCTGGCCGCCGACACGCTCGGCGCGGCCGAGGTGATGATCGAAAAGGCCGTCGCCTACGCCAAGGAACGTCGCCAGTTCGGCCGGGTGATCGGTTCGTTCCAGGCGGTGAAGCACCTCTGCGCTGAGATGGCGGCCGAGCTGGAGCCCAGCCGCTCGCTGGTCTGGTACGCGGCCTATGCCTTCGACGACGCGCCGGCGGAAGCCGGGCTCACAGCCGCCCACGCCAAGGCCCACACCTCCGAGATCGGTCGTTTCATCGCCCGCACCGCCACCGAGGTGCACGGCGGCATGGGCATCACCGACCTGCTCGGCCTGCACTACTGGTTCAAGCGTATCGGCCTGAACCGCCAACTGCTGGGCGGACCGGAGCGGGTGCGCAGAATTGCGGCGCGGATGCAGGGGCTGGCGGCCTGAACTGCAGCGGCGCTTGCGTCGCGCCCACCAGGGCGTAGCGTCGCGCTCATGTCGCGCATCCTGATCCAGACGACGATCCCGACGACGCCGGACGACTGGCACGTCGGCCGCTTCGGCCTGCTGGCCGACGTGCTGCGCGGAGCTGGCCATCAGGTCGTCGCCCGCGACCGCGAGCCGGGCGAAGACCCCGTGCTGTCGCGCCTCGACGCCGGCGGCTTCGACCAGCTCTGGCTGTTCGCGGTCGATGTCGGCGACGGCCTGACGGCGGGCGAGAGCGCGGCCATCGCCCGCTTCCATGCCGGCGGCGGCGGGGTGCTCGTCACCCGTGACCACCAGGACCTTGGATGCAGCGTTCGAGGCCTCGGCGAGCTAGGCCTCGCGCACCACTTCCACACGATCAATCCGGAGTCCGATCCTGCGCGGTGCTGCCGCGACGACCAGGCGACGACCTATATCGACTGGCCCAACTATCACTCGGGCGCGAACGGCGACTTCCAGGTGATCGGCGTCGAGGCGCCGGGGCACGCGCTGCTGTCGGACGGGGAAGGCGGGACGATCGCCTTCCTGCCCGCCCATCCGCACGAGGGCGCGGTCAGCGCGCCGCCCTCGGCGCCCGCGGCCAAGGTGGTCGCAAGCGGCACGAGCCAGGCCAGCGGCGCGCGCTTCAATCTGATCGTGGCGTTCGAGGGGGCCGGCGGCGGCCGGGCAGTGGCGCAGTCCACCTTCCACCACTTCGCCGACTACAACCTCGATCCGCGGCGCGGGTGCCCAAGCTTCGTCAGTGAGCCGCCGTCCGATCGCATCATCACCGACCCGCGCGGCCGCCGCGACGCCGAGCGGTATTTCAAGAATCTGGCGGAGTGGCTGAGCCCATGAGCTGCACCCATGGCGCGCACCTGAAGGTCGTCGTTCCGTCTGCGGACGGTTGCGAGGAATGTCTGAAGATCGGCTCCGGCTGGGTCCACCTGCGGCTCTGCCGCGAGTGCGGCCATGTCGGGTGCTGCGACGACAGTCCCAACACCCACGCCACCAAGCACTTCAAGGCCACCGGCCATCCGATCATGGAGACCTATGACCCGCCGGACGGCTGGGGTTGGTGCTATGTCGACGAGGTGATGCTGGATCTGGACGGGATGACGACGCCGCATCCGGAGGGGTGGCGCTACTAGGTCCTCGACACACGCTTCGCGCGCGCTACAACCGGCCCTGCAACCAAGTGCCCGGGGGGAGCATGAGGACCAGGACCATTCGTTCCAGCTTGGGCGCGATCGCCGCCGCGGCGTTGCTTTGGCCCGGCGCCGCAAACGCCGCCTGGGTCAAGGCCGAGACCGAGCGTTTCGTCGTCTATGGTCAGGGCAAGGAAGACAAGGTCCGTGACCTGGCGATGCGGCTCAGCGTCTATGACGCGGTTCTGCGGTTGGTGAATCCTGGGACCCCGACGACTCAAGCGCGGAAACTGGAGGTCTACCTCGTCCGCGGAACGCCGGAAATTCGGCGGGTCTCCCCCAAGATGGCCAATAATGTGGGCGGGTTCTACACGGCGCGCGAGGGAGGCGTCTTCGCCCTGGCCGACGATTCCCAGCCCCCGCTCGCCCGCGACGACCTGCTGTTCCACGAGTACGCCCACGCCTTCATGCTCGAGAATTTCCCGGCGGCGTACCCCGGATGGTTCGTCGAGGGCTGGGCCGAGTACTTCAGCACGGTCGACGTTTCGCCCAAGCGCGCCGAGCTCGGCCGGTACAATCCGGGCAATCTCTACACGCTGTTCGCCGCCAATTGGCTGCCGTGGGAAACCGTGGTGACCAAGGCCACGTGGGAGGTGCCGAAGCAGGACAGCAACGTGTACTACGCCCAGTCCTGGCTGCTGATGCACTACATGCGCAGCGATCCCGAGCGATCCGCCCAATTGACGAAGGCCACGCGGGCCATCGCCGCCGGCGAGCACCCGGTGCGGGCGCTCGAGCAGGCGACGGGCCGTCCGCTCGCCGACATCGGCCGGAGCGTGCGGCTGTACAAGAAGCTGCCGATGTTCGCGATCAGCAACCCTCTGCCCAATCCGCCGGAGATCGTCGTCAGCAAGCTTCCGCCATCGGCCGACGACTTCCTGCTCTACGACCTTCGGATGACCGGCACGATTCCGGATCCGTCGGACGCCGAAGCGCTGGCCGACATTCGCAAGCGCGCGGCGCAATGGTCCGGCGATCGTATGGCCGAGCTGTCCTTGGCGCGGGCCGAGTTCACCTATGGCGACGTGTCTGCGGGCGAGGCGATCGTCGCGCGGCGACTCCAACAGGATCCGAAGGACGTCGAGGCGCTGCTGGTGGCCGGCCAGGGCCAGTTGCGGGCGGGTGATCGGGACGGCGCTCAACGCGAGGCCCGCTACAAGGCGGCCCGGCCGTACCTGGTCAAAGCCTACGACCTGAACAACGACGATTATCGCATCCTGCTTGCCTACGCGGTTTCGCGCACGGTCGACCCCACCTATCCGAACGCCAACGACGTCAACGCCTTGCTCACCGTGCGGGCCATGGCGCCGACGGTCGATCTCGCCTCGCTCATGGCCGGCGGGGCGCTGTTGGCCGTAGACCGCAAGGCCGACGCGATGGCGGTGCTGTCCATCGTCGCCAACAATCCGCATGGGGGCGGGGCGGCGCGCATGGCGCAGGCGTTGATGAAGGGTGAGCCGACGAGCGACCTCGCCGCCGCGGCCCAGCAGCTGGATCCGCAGCGCTAAGCCGTCAGCGCCGCCCGCTCGTCGGGATGGACCAGGTCGTGCAGCTCCGGTCGCCTGGCGATGTAGGCGCGGAAGAAGCCGCAGTGCGGCCGAACCTTCAGGCCCTGGTCCTGGGCATAGGCCAGCGCCGCCTGGGCGAGCTTGGAGGCCAGGCCCTGTCCCTCGAAGGCCTTGGGCGTCACGGTGTGCGGAAAGACGATGCTGTCGCCTTCGATGCGGTAGTCGGCGAAGGCGGTCTCGCCGCCCGGCAGCGCGATCTCGAACCGGCTCGGCGTGCGGACGACCTCGCTCACGCGGTCATGCCCGGACGCTCGTCCGGGTGGACCATGGCGTGCAGTTCGGGACGCTTCTTCATGTAGGCGTTGAAGAACGGGCAGTGCGGCCGCACCCACAGCTTTTCGTCGCGGGCGAACTGGAGCCCCGCCTCGACCAGCCGCTTGCCGACGCCCTGGCCGGCGAAGGCGTCGGGCACCACGGTGTGGGGGAAAATCACGCTGTCGCCGCGCACCTTGTACTCGGCGAAGGCGACGTTCTCGCCGA
Source organism: Phenylobacterium sp. LjRoot97 (assembly GCF_964254345.1). Taxonomy (NCBI): domain Bacteria; kingdom Pseudomonadati; phylum Pseudomonadota; class Alphaproteobacteria; order Caulobacterales; family Caulobacteraceae; genus Phenylobacterium; species Phenylobacterium sp. LjRoot97. The sequence continues at coordinate 3,844,814 of NZ_CAXUTH020000001.1, read as the reverse complement.
CACGGATTTCGAAGCGTTTGTCGGTGCGGACCACTTCGGGCAGGTCGGTCGCTTCGGTCATTGTCGGTCTCCTGGCGGGGTGGACTGAAATCTAGGGCGCTCTCAGTCCTTGCGCCACTCGCTGATCACGCCGCCGGTGTCGGCGTCTTCGAACGCCACCCGATCTAGCTGGGAGGCGGCGATGCAGAGCGGACGCTGGTCCGCCGTTTCGGCGCGGCAATGGATGCTGCGCCCGTCGGGGAAGACCGTGAAGCGGCCCTCGAGCACCAGCCGATAGCCCTTGGCCGGCGTCGCCGGCGGGGCGTCCCCCTCGCCGCGGACGGTGAAGCTATAGGCGCGGCCGTTGCGCCGGCCGAAGCGCGAGCCCTGGGGCTCGAACACCGCCGCCAGACCGAGCGTCTGCGGGCTCGGCGCCGGCGCGTCCTCGGCGTCTTCGACGTCTGCCGTGGCCGTTGCGCCGGGCGGGCAGAGGTCCGACTGCAGCCAGGGCCGGTCGATCCAGTAGCCCTCGACGGCGTCCCAGACCTTGGCCTCAACCGCGGCGGCGACCAGCGGCGAGCCGGTCCAGTCGGCCGGAATCAGGCTGAGTTCGGCCGCCCGTCCCTTGGCGCGCAGCGTACGGCCGGCCAGGCCGGGGCCAGGCTTGGCCTGCGGCGTACAGCCGAAGGGCGTGCGAATCGTGAAGCTGCGCCCGGCCAATGGATCGGCCCCTTCTGCAGGGCCGCCGGCGGCGTAGGCCGAGGCGGCCGTTGCCGCGGCCGCCAGCAGGTCGGCGCGGCCAAGGGCCGGGGGCGGGGCGATGATCTTCGGCGCCTCGGGCGGCGGCGGCTCGATCTTCGGCGGGGCCGGCGGCGGCGCGGTCTCTTTTGGACCGCAGGCCAGCAGCAGGAAGGCAGGCAGTACGACGGCGCCAAGGCGCGCCCATCTCCGGCGCGCTGAGTTCACATCTGCGGGAGGCATAGGCGCAAGGCTAGCATGTGACCGCCCGCACGTTCCAAGAACCTTGGCGTGAACGTCACGGAAGGCGCCCCCACACCGATGAACTTCGATCAGATCGCCGCCCTCGTGGTCCTTGTCGGAGTCGTCGGCGTGCTGATCCACGGACGGCTGCGGTCGGACGTGGCTGCGCTGTCGGCCGCCGCGGCGCTGTTGCTGCTGGGGGTCATCCGGCCGGTCGAGGTGCAGGGCGCCTTCGCCAGTCCGGCGGTCATCGCGCTCGCCTCGCTGTTCGTCATCGCCTACGCCATCGAGCTTTCGGGCCTGCTCGGCCTGATGATCCGCCAGGCGACCAAGATGTGCGCGCGGCTGGGAGAGAAGGGCCTGTGGCTGGTCATCGGCTTCTGCGGAACGGTCGGCGGCTTCCTCAACAACACGCCGATCGTGGTGCTGGCCGCGCCGGTGATCCGCGATGTGGCGACGTCGATCGGCCTGTCGCCGAAGCGCTTCCTGATGCCGCTCAGCTATGTGACGGTGATGGGCGGACTGCTGACGCTGATCGGCACCTCGACCAACCTGCTGGTCAACGACATGGCCCGCAACGCCGGCCAGCCGACCTTCGGCCTGTTCGAGATCACCCCCGTGGGCCTCTGCGTCGCCGGCGCCGGGGCGCTTTACCTCTACCTGTTCGGCGTGCGGCTGCTGCCCAAGGCCGATGATGCCGCGCCCGATACGTCTGCGCCGATCCCGCTGGGGGAGGCGCGTGGCCACGAGGGCGGGGCCGGGGACGCCGTGCTTGGCGACGTGGCGCTGTTCAGCGCGGCCGACCGGCCCTTGCAGCTAGGCAAGGCGCTGACCTCCCTGGCGATCTTCGTGGCTGTGGTGGCGGCCGCGGCCTTCGGCGCCGCGCCGATCTCCGCAGCGGCGTTCGCGGGGGCGGTGGCGCTCATCCTGCTGCGGGTGATCAGCCCGGAGGAGGCCTATGCCGGCCTGCGCCCCGACGTCTTGCTGCTGATCGCCGGCATGGTGGTGGTCGGCCTCTCGATCGAGGTCACCGGCCTGGCGGCCGCCGGCAGCGAGTTCCTGATCGGCTTCATCCGTCCGTTCGGCCCGCTGGCGGCGCTGATCATCCTCTATGGCGTCACCCTGGTCGCCACCGAGTTTCTCTCGAACGCCGCCGTCGCGGTGCTGATCACGCCGATCGCCGTGGCGCTCGCCGAAAGCCTGGGCGTCGATCCGCGGCCGTTCTTGGTGGCGGTGATGATGGCGGCCAGCGCCGCCTTCGCCACGCCGTTCGGCTACCAGACCAACGTCCTGGTCTTCCAGATGGGCAACTACAGCTACATGGACTTCGTCCGTGTCGGCCTGCCGCTCAACCTGGTCACCTGGGTCGCGGCGATGATCGCGATCCCCGTCTTCTTCCCGTTCTAGGGCCGGACGTCGAACACCAGGTTGAACGGGGTTTCGGTCGCGCGCCTGAAATGGGTGAAGCCGGCGTCTTCGGCCACCTGTCGCAGTCGCTTCTCGCCGGCCTGGGCGCCCAGGCCCATGCCGACTTCCTGGCTGAGGGAAGCTGGCGTGCAGATCATCGTCGAGGCCGAGTAGAAGATCCGCCCGAACGGATTGAGATTGTCGGCCAAGTCGTCGTTGGCGAACGGCTCGACCAGCAGCCAGCTACCGTCGGGGGCCAGGCTTTCGCGGATGTGCTTGGCCGCTCCGACCGGGTCGCCCATGTCGTGCAGGGCGTCGAAGATGGCGATCATGTCGTAGGCGCCGCCGTTGAAGTTCTTGGCGCTGGCGACCTCGAACGTCACGCGATCGGCGACCCCGGCCTCCTTGGCTGCTTCCCGCGCCCGCTCGATCGACGGCCCGTGATAGTCGAAGCCGTAGAACTTCGAGTTCGGATAGGTCTTGGCCATCAGCACGGTCGAGGCGCCGTGGCCGCAGCCGACATCGGCGACCCGCGCCCCGGACTTCAGCTTGCCTTCCATGCCGTCCATCGCCGGGATCCACTCGGTGGTCAGGTGGGCGTTGTAGCCGGGCCGGAAAAACCGCTCGGTGCCGCGGAACAGGCAGACGTCGTGCTCGTGCCAGCCCAGGCCCTTGCCGTTCTTGAACACGGCCTCGACCTTGGGCTCGTCGCGGAACATCGCCGCCAGCACTTCGAAGCCGCCGGCCATGAACGCCGGGCCGCCCTCCTCGGCGAACACCATCGCTTGCTCGGGGGTGAGGAAGAATTCGGACTTTACGGGGTCGTATTCGACGTAGCCGGAGGCGGCCTGGGCGGCCAGCCATTCGCGGACGTACCGCTCGGTCGTGCCGGTCTGGGAGGCGAGCTTCAGCGAGGTGGTCGGGCCGCTCTTGGCCATCGCCTTGTAGAGCCCAAGCTGGTCGCCGAGGATCACCAGCGCCGCCGAGACGGCCGCGCCCATGTCGCCGAGCATCTTGCCCTGGAACGCTTCGAGTTTGGATTGATCGACTTGCACCTGGCCCTCCTTCGGTTGCGGGGCGTGCATTTCGGATGTCGATGTTCTCTCACTGTGCGCGGGTGGTTTGAAGACATCAGGCCGTGCGCCCGTCGCGTTCTGATTGCGGGCGATCTAGGCTGGCGGCGGCGAAGGAGGCGCAGCCATGCGGAACACGCTGAGGCGCGGTGCGATATTGGTCCTGATGGCGCTCGGCGCGTGCGCGCCGAAGCTGGCCGAGCCGCCGCCGGCCCGAGCCGTGGGCATGGCCAATCCGGCGTCCGTCCACTGCGGAGCCTTGGGCGGCGTCAGCGAGATCCGCGAGGGGCCTGGCGGCCAGTACGGCATGTGCCGGCTGCCGGACGGCAAGGTCTGCGAAGAATGGGCGCTCTATCGCGACAAGGTCTGTCAGCCGGCGACGTGATCGCGCGACGACAGGCGCACCTTGCCGCGCGGCGTGTCGAGTTCGGCGCTGATCTCGGCCGGGCCGGCCTCGACCTTCGCGTCGACCTCCAGCCGCTCCAGCAGCGGGCCGAGGCTCCAGGCTTCCGGATGGCGCAAGGTGAGGCCGGTCAGGCGGCAGCCCTGGTCGGCTTCCTCCGAAGGGTGCGGGCTGTCGCCCCAGTCGATGAAGAACGGCGCCAGCGGGCCATAGGCGTGGCCGGCCGGGATCAGCAGCCGCCAGCGGACCAGCCGCCCGGTCGGCAGCCGTCGCGACATCGGGATGATGCCGGCGTGCGGCAGGCCGGCCTGTTCCAGCTTCACCGCGACGCGGTCGAGCCGGTCGGTGGCGACGGCGAAGGTGTGCAGGGTCGGGGCGGCCAAGCTCGCCAGCTGCGACGCGGCGCCCGGCTGCGTCGCCTGGGCCGGGTCGGGGGCCAGGATCTCCAGATAGCTGCCGGCGCCGAGGCCGATCACGGCGTTGCGGGTGCCGGCGCCGGGATGGGCGCCGCCGGGGCTCGCCTTGGCCCCGGTGCGCGCCTGCAGGTCGCTGATCGCGCCGTCGAGGTCCGGCGCAGCCCACACCAGGTGGTCGATGCGCGCCATCAGGACGCGCGCCGGCGGAAGGCGAGCACGTTGTCTTCGGCGCCGCCGAGCGTCTCGGGCGGACGGGCCGCCTCGATGGTCGGCAGCCGCAGCACGTAGCCGCTCATCGACAGCGCCTGGGCCACCAGGCAGGCGGCGGCCGGGAAGGGCGCGCGGGGCGCGTCGGCCAGCAGCCAGGCCAGGTGCGCGTCAAGCCGGGCGTAGTCCTCGGCCTGGGCGGCGGCGAACAGGGCCAGCACCGATTGCTCGTCGCGGGTCAGGCGATAGGAGCCGGGCGCGGCCAGGGTGATTTTACGTCGCCCGCAGAGGCCGAGCTCACGGACGAACACGGTCAGGGCGGTGAGCGCTTCGATCCCCAGCGGGCCGCAACTCTCCTCGAACTGCCGGCGCACCAGGTGGCAGTCGCCGGCCCCGAAGGCCGCGGCGCGGAACGCCCATAGCAACATGTGCTCGCCGTGGGACAGGTCGCAGAGGCGGGCGTGGTCGTCCGGCCGGTGAGCGTGCTGAGGCATGGGGTGGGCTCCTTGGGCTCCCACGAGCGTATTGCTACTGATAATGACTCGCAACAATCATTTTTCGACCCTGGTGATTTCGCCGCGGCCGGACGCTTGACGTCGCAGGCCGCCGGCCGCCCAATGGTTCAAACAAGCGTTTGGGAGGCCATCATGATCAAGACGCGGATCACTGAGATGCTCGGGATCGAGTACCCCATCGTCCAGGCGCCAATGGGCTGGATCGCCCGCAGCCAGCTCGCCTCGGCGGTGTCCAACGCCGGCGGCCTCGGGATCATCGAGACCTCGTCCGGCGAGCTCGACGCCGTGCGCGAGGAAGTCCGCAGGATGCGTGACCTCACCGACAAGCCGTTCGGGGTGAACATCGCCCAGGCCTTCGTCCGCGACCCTGACATCGTCTCCTTCGTGGTCGACCAGGGCGTGAAATTCGTCACCACTTCGGCCGGAGATCCCAACAAGTACTGCTCGGCGCTGAAGGAGGCGGGGCTGACGGTCTTCCATGTGGTGCCCTCGCTGGGGGCGGCGCTGAAGGCGATCGAGGCCGGCGTCGACGGGCTGGTGGTCGAGGGCGGCGAGGGCGGCGGGTTCAAGAACGCGCGCGACGTCTCGACCATGGTCCTGCTGCCGCTGGTCTGCTCGAAGGTGAACGTGCCGGTGATCGCCGCCGGCGGGATCACCGACGGCCGCTCGATGGCCGCGGCCTTCGCGCTGGGGGCCGAGGGCGTGCAGATGGGCACCCGCATGGTCTCGGCCGCCGAGAGCCCGGTGCACCAGAACTGGAAGGACGCGATCGTCGGCGCCAAGGAGACCGACACCGTGTTCCTCAATCGCTTCGGTCCGGGGCCGGCGCTGCGGGCGCTGCGCACCGAGAAGACTGGAACCTACGAGCGCGAGGGCGGCGAGGGCGTGATGGCCGAGTTCGCGCACGCCAAGGAGATGTATTTCGGCGGCGACCTCGAAAAGTCGATCCCGCTGACCGGCCAGGTCGCCGGCCGCATCGACGCGGTCAAGCCGGTGGCCCAGGTTCTCGCCGAGACGGTCGCCGAATTCGAGGAGACCGTGAAGACGATGGGCCGGCGCTGGGGCTAGGCGGCTGCGCTCACCGGGCGAAAGCTCTCCTCGTCGAACAGCGCGTCCCAGTCGGCCCAGCTGTCGGCGGCGTCGCGCAGGCGCGCGTCGTCGCGGACAGTGTGGACCTGACCCTCGGCCTCGTCCCAGATCACCGTCAGGTCGGCCAGTCGCCAGGCGTCTTCACCCAGCTTGCCCTGGGCCTGCAGCTGCTCGATCATGTCGGCCGACAGGCGCAGCTTCAGGCGCTGGCCGGACATCCGCACCGCCACGTCGGCGTGGGTAATGACCTCGTCGATCATCTGCGCGCTCGCCGGCGCCATGGGGCGGCGGGCGGCGAACAGGAACATCGGGTCGGCATAGGAGCGGCGGAACGGGGTCACTCGGGCGGCGCTGGGCATCGGGAAGTCCTTTCCTCTCGGCAGGTTCTTGTTAAAGTGCCGATGCGTCAGAAGCGGACGTAGTGTTGTTCTGGAAAAGTTCTCATGCGTCATGAGAAGGCCGCCCGCCTGCTCGAACTGGCCCGGATGCTGGCGTCGTCCGCCGAGGGCCTGACCCTCGACGAGATGGCCGAGCGCCTCGATGTCGGGCGCCGCACGGCCGAGCGAATGCGCGACGCGGTCCGCGAAGCGTTTCCGCAGATGGAAGAGGTCGAGGACCCGCCCACCCGCCGGTTTCGCATCCCGGCCGGCCTGGACGGCATCTTCCAGGCTCCCAACGCCGACGAGTTCGCCGCGCTGCGCGCCGCCGCAGAGCAGTTCAAGGCCGCCGGCGCGCGAGCCCGGGCCGGCGCCTTGTTGTCGCTGGAGCAGAAGGTGCTGTCGGCGATCCGCGCCGGCGCCCGCCGCAAGCTCGCCCCCGACCTCGAAGCGCTGCTCGAGGCTGAGACCATGGCGATCCACGCCGGTCCGCGTCCGTTCGAAGACGAGGAGGTGCTGGGCGCCGTGCGCGAGGCGATCATCTCGCTGCGCCGCCTGCGGCTTCGCTACGAGGGCGGCTCCTCGCCGGGCCGGGTGCGCGAGATCACTCCCTTCGGCCTGCTGTTCGGCCGCTCCAACTATCTGGTCGGCGGCGAGGGGGATTCGCCGGAGCCGCGCACCTGGCGCCTCGACCGCATCCGCGACATCGAGGTCTCTGACATCACCGGTTCACGCCCGGCGGGTTTCTCGCTGCAGGCGTTCATGAACCGCAGCTTCGGCATCTACCAGGACGAGGTCGAGGAGGTGGTGCTGCGGATCCTGCCGCACGGCGCCGAGGAGGCGATGGGCTGGCGCTTCCACCCGACCCAGGCGATCGAGCCGCAGGACGGCGGCTCGGTGATCGTGCGCTTCACCGCCGGCGGCATGCGCGAACTGGCCTGGCACCTGTTCACCTGGGGCGACAAGGTGGAAATCATCGCCCCGCAGCGGCTAAGGAGCGTCATGCGCGAAGAGCTGGCCGCGGCGGCCCGGGCTCACGCCATGAAGGACAGCTGAGATGAGCGCCACCGACGGCTTCGTGCTGAACCAGACCATGCTGCGGGTGAAGGACCCGGCCAAGACCGTGCCGTTCTACCGCGACGTCCTCGGCATGACCCTGGTCGGCCGCTACGACTTCGAGGCCGGCAAGTTCTCGCTCTACTTCATGGGCTATCCGGGCGGCGAGATTCCCAGTGATCCGGCCGAGCGCGTGAAGTGGGTGTTCGAACAGCCCGCGCTGCTGGAGTTCACCCACAACTGGGGCACCGAGGGCGACGCCGACTTCGCCTATCACAACGGCAACAGCGAGCCGCGCGGCTTTGGCCACATCGGCGTCTCGGTGCCCGATGTCGACGCAGCCTGCGCCCGTTTCGAGGAACTGGGCGTCGAGTTCGTCAAACGTCCCAACGACGGCGCCATGAAGGGCATCGCCTTCATCAAGGACCCGGACGGCTACTGGATCGAAATCTTCTCCGGGGCGAACCTCAAGGGCCTGATCACCGCGGTGCGCGCGAGCTAACTGCGCGCTTCCGCGTTCTTTCCCAAGGGCCTGCACCATGGCCAGCCGCGAGAGCCGCCGATGCCGATCCTGACCCCTCGCGCCGACGGCTTGGTCGAAAGCACGACGCCGGTGCTGCTGCCCGTCATGGCCCCGCGCCTGCAGGGCGAGCTGTCGGCCCAGGGCTTCGGCGACCTGGCGCTATGGGGCGAAGGCGATCTCGGCCGGATCCGGTTCACGCCGCTGGCCGGTCCCTATGTGCACGGCCCCAACCTGCTGACTGCGCCGGGCGGCGGGATCTTCGTCGCCCAGGAAGCGCCGGTGATGGTGATCCGCGGCGTGACCTATCGCGGTTTCACGCCGGCGCGGCGCTGCGCGTCCTGGGACCGCATCCATCACCCGAAGGCCGGCGTGCGCCGCGAGAAGACCCGCCGCCGCGTCGACCTGCCTTGGGCCAACGTGCTGATCGAACAGCGCGGCGAAGACCTGGTCATTGCTGCGGGCACCGACATCGCCGAGGCCGAGCGCGCGCTGCACTTCTCGGTCGACACCATCGTCGCCGAGGCCCGGGCCTATGCCGACCACTGCGACCAGCTGCGCGAGGCCGACCCCATGCTGCGCAGCATGGTCATGCAGGGGACGCATGCGGCGCTCTCCAGCATCCGGCGCGACGAGCGCGGCCGTTTCGACGGCCTGGCCGCGGGGCTGCACTATTCGGCGCCGGCCCGCACCTACTACCGCGACGGCTACTGGACCCTGCAACTGCTGCTGAAGGCGGCTCCGGCCATGGTCCACGAGCAGATCGAGATGCTGGCGTCCGGCGTGCAGCCGGACGGCGAAGCGCCCAGCGGGGTGATCGTCTCGGGCCCCGAACAGGCCAAGGCCTGGGAAGAGCTGCGCACCACGGTGTTTGGCCTGGACTGGATCCACACGCGCTCGAACGACTGGTGGAGCGATCACTTCGACTCGCCTTTGTTCTTTGTGCTCGCGATCGGCGACTACGAGCGGACCTGCGACGACGACGGTCCGGCCGAGCGCCACTGGCCGCTGATCAAGGCGATCTTCGAGCGCTACCGCGGATTCAGCGAGCAGGGGCTGCCGGTGAAGCCGCGGCATGACCGCGACTGGGCCGACAACGTCTACCGCGGCGGCTTCGTCGCCTACGATCTCGGCCTCTGGGTCGGGACACTCGACGTGATCGCGCGGCTGGGAAAGCGGATCGATCCCGAGCTGTCGGAGCAGGCGCGAACGCTGGCCGAGCAAACCCGCCTCTCGGTCGATGCGGCGCTGTGGGGCGAGGCCGGCTGGTACGCCGACTATCACGCCCCCCCGGGCCTGGAGGACGTCGAGCCGACCCTGGAGGATCACCTCACGCTCGACAGCCTGACTCTGCTGCGCCACGACGCCGTTCCGCCGGAAAGGGCGCTGCAAGTGCTGGACGCCGTGCGCGCCCGTCTGGAGAGCCGGCACAACGCGACCCAGACCTATGGCGACTGGGGGGTCATGTGCTGCTTCCCGCCCTACAAGCACAAGGCCGACACCCGCTCGAAATCGGCCTTCGCCTACCGCTACCACAACGGCTCGGACTGGCCCTGGCTGTCGGGCATGTACGCCGAGGAGCGCCTGCGCCGCGGCCTGCCGGGCTGGCGCTATCCAATGCTGCGCTGGTGGGAGACCTGCTTGGAGCAGGGCTGGATGGGCGCGGTCGAGTATTTCGCCCCACCCTGGGGCCGCGGCTCGCTGCTGCAGGGCTGGTCGGGGATGCCGGCGGCGGCGGCGCTCAAGTATCGCGACGTGGTGCTGGCGGGCGATCCGGACGCCTGATCCTCAGCGGTCGATCGCCAAGGCGAAGTACTCGCGGTCGAACAGCCGGTAGTACAGCCAGTGCGGCACGCGGTCGGCATAGGGCTGGACGTCGGCGATGACCTTGGCCTGCGAGGCGTGGATGTCGAGCAGCCGCCGCTTGCGCCGTCCGTACGCGACGATGTTCACCGCCACGGTCGGGGCCGGCAGCCCGTCCTCGGGCGCCTTGGGATAGTTGTCGCGGAATGCGCTCACGAGCTTGAGCGCCAGGGCGACCATCGGCCTCGGCAGGGTCGCCTGATAGAGCCGCCGCACCGACGGCGCGCCGGCCTCGATGACCTCGCGCACCCAACGGCCGGTCTGGATGTGATCGGGGTGGCCATAGAACCCGACCTTCTCGTCGAAGCTGATCACCAGGCTGGGCGCGAAGCGCTCGATCAAGCCCGCGATGGCGGCCCGCGCGACCGCGGGGTCGCTGATGGTCAGGCCGCCGTCGGGGAAGTCCAACACCTCGACGCCGGCCGCGCCGAGGTGCTCGCCCGCCGCCTGCGCCTCGGCGCGCCGCACGCGGGTCAACTCCTCGCGCGTGTAACCGGTGTCCTTGGCCGCCTCGCCGGCCGTCAGGTAGACCAGGATCAGTTCCGCGCCGTCGCGGGCCATCCCGGCCAGGGCGCCGGCGCAGGTGATCTCGTCGTCGGGATGGGCCCAGATCGCCATCACCCGCCGTGGCGCGCCGTCCGCAAACAGGTCGCGGGCCACCGACACGCCGTCGTCGTTAAGTTGCTTGCGGGCGAGCCAGAAGGTCGCTCCGCCCTTCGCCGCCGCCAAAGCCGGCAGCAGCCAGATCACCGGAAGCAGGCCACCGCCTGGCCGACCCAAGCGGCCAGCGCGTCCTTCTTGTCGAGCGGGGTCGCCCCGTGGCGCACCAGGATCAGGTCAAGCTCGGGGACCAGCACCGTGAACTGGCCGTCATAGCCGTTGGCCGAGAACGAACCGTCGCCGGCGATGCCCAGCCACCAGTGCGCCCCATAGCCGAGTTCGCTGGCGCCCGGCTGCTGGTCGGTCGGGGTGCGGGCGTAGTCGACCCAGCCTTCCGGCAGCAGCCGGCGGCCGTCCCAGACGCCGTCGCGCAGATAGAGCAGGCCGAAGCGCGCGAAGTCGCGGGCGCTGGCGTAGCAGAACGACGAGCCGATGAAGGTGCCCGCCGCGTCGAACTTGGGGATCGGCGTCTTCATGCCCAGCGGGCCGAACAGGCGTTGCTGCATGAACGCCTTCAGGTCGCCGCACGCGTCGCCGGCGGCGCGTGCGACGATGTTGCTCGTGCCGCTGGCATAGGACCAGAAAGTGTCCGGCGCGTGCTCCAGCGGAAGGCCGGCTGCATAGTGCGCAACGTCGCCCTTGCCGGACTGGAACAGCATCTCGATCACGTCCGAGACGCTGCCCGGCACGTAGTCCTCGACGAACTTCAGCCCGCTCGACATGCGCAGAAGCTGATCGAGCGTGATCACGCCGCGCGGGTCGCCGTCGGCGCTCCACTCCGGAACCTTGGCCGGGGCGTGGACGTCCAGTTTTCCGTCCAGGACCAGCATCCCGACCAGCGCCTGGGTGATGCTCTTGGCCTTGGACCAGGAGGGATAGGTCGCGTCCGGACCATGGCCTTCGCCGTAGCGCTCGAAGACCAGCTTGCCGCCCTGGACGATGGCCAGGGCGTGGGTTTCGCCGACGCTGTCGCCCTCGAAGGCCTGGGCCAGCAGTGCGTCGAACCGATCCCGCCTCAGGTCGGCGGGCAGAGCGCCCTCAGGCCAGGCCTCGGTCGGCCACGGAACGTCGGCAGGCTGGGCGGGAAGGGGGGCGAGAGCCATGCGTGTCACTCATCCAAGAACGAACAGGCCATTACCAACACCGTTCGCCGAAGAGCCGCAATCGGCTAGGCGGTCGCCAGGCGCTTCACCCGGCCCGCGGTCAGCGCCCAGAACACGGCCCCGCTCACCGCCAACGCCATCGACGCCGAGGTCAGGGCCGGGCCGCCGAAGCCGGTCAGCATCGCGCCGCCAACCGCGCCGCCCAAGGCCTGGCCCATCGAGGCGGCCGAGCCGTTCAGCGCCAGGGCCATCGGGGCGGCGGTCGGCAGCGCCTCCACCAGGCGGGTCTGCACGACCGGCATGATGGCGAACAGCGCCGTGGCGGCGATCAGGATGGCGCTGCAGACGACCGCGTAGGTGGCCGGTCCTTGCGGGGCGCCGCCCAGCAGCTCCAGCTCGTGCAGGCCAGCGCCCAGCGCCAGGGCGAGGAACGCCAGGCCCACCGCCAGGCCGCCCTTGCCGCGGTCGGCGCTGCGCCCGCCCAACCACAGGCCGACGAAACTGCCGACGCCGATGACGATCTGGAACGCCCCGACCCCCGCGCCGGTGATCCCCGTCTGCAGACGGATGATCGGGGCGATGTAGGTCGAGACGGTCATGTTGGCGCCGAAGGCCAGGAAGGTCGCCGCCCACAGCGGCAGCGCCGTGGGGATGGCCAGCTTGCCGCCCTTGATCGGCGCGGGGGCTTCGACCCTAGGTGTCGCCAGCGCCACCGCGACGAATGAGATCAGCGAGAGCAGCGCCGACAGCGCAAAGGTCGCGCGCCAACCAAACGCCGCGCCCACGACGCTGCCCAGCGGGATGCCCAGCAAGAATGCGATAGTCATCCCACCCATCACTGTGGCCATGGCCGATCCGCGCCGCTCGGGCGGAACCAGGCTGGCGGCCATGGTCGAGGCGGCCGGTCCCGCCAGCGCAGCAATGGCGCCCAGCGAGGCGCGCAACACCAGCAGTTGGGTGAAGTTGGCCGCGACCATGCAGACCAGGCTCAGCGCCACGGCCAGACCGAGCGCGCTCAGCAGCACGCCCTTGCGTTCCCGCTGGCCCAGCAGCATCGCCAGCGGCGGCCCGGCCAAGGCCGAGGTCAGCACATAGGCTGTCTGAAGTTGGCCCGCCGCCCCGGTCGAAACGCCCAGGTCGGCGGCCATGCTCTCGAGCAGGCCGGCGAAGATGAAGGCGCTGGATCCGAACGAGAACGTCGAAAGCGCCAGAACGAAGACACGTGGGTTCATGCCGCCCGAGCTTCAGCGCCGATCTCGCTCACGTCGACCGAGTTCTTCTCGTCGCCGCGTGAGAGAAGCAGATAGGTCACCGGCGTCGCGACCCGGCTGAGGAAGGTCGAGGTGATCAGCCCGCCGATGATGGCGATGGCCAGCGGCGAGTAGAGGCCCGAGCCTTCGAGCGCGAGCGGCAGCAGGCCGCCGATCGCGGTCACCGAGGTCAGCAGCACCGGCAGGAAGCGGACCTCGCCGGCCTTTTCGATCGCCTCGCGCAGGCCCATGCCGCCCTTGCGCAGCTGCTCGGTGAAGTCGACCAGCAGGATCGAGTTCTTGATCTCGATGCCGATGAGCGCGATCAGCCCGATGGTGGCGGTGAACGACAGCGAGTGGCCGGTCAGCCACAGCGCCGCCACCGCGCCGAACAGGCCAAGCGGGATCACGCCCGCCACCACCAGCGCCGTGCGGAACTTGCCGAACTCCAGCACCAGGATGGCGAGGATGCCGAACACCGCGACCAGGATCGCCGCGCCGAGGCCGGCGAAGCTCTCGGACTGGGCCTCGGCCTGGCCGCCGAGCGACAGGCTGTAGCCGGCCGGCATCGGCAGCTCCTTGGCCAGCCGCGCCTCGACGTCGGCGGTGACGTTCGACGTCAGCGCCCCGGTGCGGACCTGCGAGGTGACCGTGACGGTGCGCTCGCGGTCGTAACGGGTGATCAGCGCCGGGCTGGAGCGGAAGGTGGGCTGGGCCACGGCCGCCAGCGGCGCGGCCTGGCCGCCGGCCGTTGGCACGTGGATCTGCGACAGGGCCGAGAGCTCGTTGCGCTCGCCCATCGGCAGGCGCACGCGCACCGGATAGTCGTCGCCGTCCGGATCGCGGTAGCGGGCCGCGTCCTCGCCCGACAGCGCCAGCCGCGCCGTGCGCCGCGCTGCGCCGGCCGGCATGCCCAGCGCCGCGGCCTTGGCTTCGTCGAGGCCAAGGTCGATGTCGGTGCGATCGAGCCGCAGCGGGTTTTCGACGTCGCGGGTCCCGGGCGTCGTCTTCATGATCTGCTCGGCGCGGGCGGCCAGCGCCTTCAGGACGTCGAGGTTCTCCCCGGTGATGCGGATGGCGACGGGCGCTTCGATCGGCGGGCCGTTCTCGAAGGTGACGATGCTGATCCGCGCGCCGGGATAGCGGGCGAAGTCGGCGCGCAAGGCGTCGAGCACCTGCTCGCTCTTGCCGGGCTCCCAGGCCTTCAGGCTGGCGAACACCTCGCCGTAGCTGGCCTGGGTCTGGCGTTGCTGCTGGTTGTAGAAGATCTGCGGGTTGCCGCGGCCGAGATTGGCGGCGGTCCAGGCGATCTGCGGCGTCGCCTTCAGCCGCGCCTCGACATGACGCAGCGCCTGGTCGGTCTTGGCCATCGACGAGCCGTCGGCGGTCTCGACCCGCACCAGGAACTGCGGAGTCTCGGCAGGCGGGAACAGGCTGGAGCCGATGGCGCCGAGCAGCGGCACGGTGGTGGCGCAGATCGCGCCGATGATCGCGATGGCGACCCACGGGCGGGCCAGGGCGCGGTGCAGCACCGGGGTGTAGAAGCGGTGGATGGCGCCGTTTACCGCCCGCAGGATGGCGTTGCCCTCGGGCTCCTCGTGGCGCGACAGCATGCGGCTGGCGAGGAACGGGATGATGGTCAGCGCCACCACCAGCGAGGCGCCGACCGTCGCCAGCACCGTCACCGGCAGCGAGCGGATATAGGCGCCCGACCCGCCTGGCAGGGCCAGCAGCGGCAGGAAGGCGAACATCAGCGTCGCCGTGCAGCCGATCACCGCCAGGGTGATCTGCCGCGTCCCGTTGATCGCCGCATCGAGCCGGCTGGCGCCCTCGCGCAGATGGCGGGCGATGTTCTCGGTGACCACGATGCTGTCGTCGACCAGCAGGCCCAGCGACAGCACGAAGCCGGCGATGGCCAGCTGATTGACCGTGAAGCCCAGCGCCTGCAGCACCGACAGCCCGATCAACAGCGACAGCGGGATCGAGAGCATCACCACCCCGCCGGCCCGCAGGCCGAGCGGCAGCAGCGTCACCATCACCAGGGCCAGCGCCAGGCCGAAGTCGCGGAACAGCCGCGACAGCCGGTGGGCGACATTGTCGGCCTGCACGAACCCCCGCTCCAGCTTCACGCCGGCCGGCAGGGTCTTCTCGAAGGCGTCCAGGGTCTGTTCGACGCCCTTGGTGACCTTGGCGACGTCGGCGCCGTCCTTCTGGGCGACGGTCACGAACACCGCGCGCTGGCCGTTGAAGCGCGTCAGGTGGTCGGCTTCCTGCTGGGCCCAGCTCACCTGGGCGACGTCTTTGACCCGCACGACCTGGCCGTCGATCGCCCGCACCGGAGTGTCGGCGACGGCCTGGAGGTCGCGGAAGGCGCCGCCGGCCTTGACGTTGAAGCGCCGCTCGCCGGCGTGGGCGGCCCCGACCGGCGTCTCGGCGCCGGCTGCGCGCAGGGCGTCGGCGACCGCCGTCGGCGGCAACTGCATCGCCGCCAGCTTCGGCAGGTCGATCGCCACCCGCACCTCGGACGGCGGCGCGCCCCAGTAGCGCGCCTCGCGTACGCCGGGGGTGCGGTCCAGCCGCTCGCGCAGGGTATCGGCCAGCTTCTCCAGCCGCCGCATCGGCAGATGCTCGCTGACCAGCGCGACCTGGACGATGGCGACCTCGGTGGTGCGCGCGCGGCGCACTTCGAGCTGGGCCAGGCCGGGCGGCAGGTTCGGGCGCAGGGCGTTCACCTCGCGCACGACCTCGTCGTACTTGCGCTCGGTGTTGACGCTCCAGTCGAACTCGACGCTGACGATGGCCGCGCCGTCGAGGCTGGTCGAGGCGATCTTGTTGACGTCGTCAAGGCCGTCGAGGGCGTCCTCGATCGGGTCGGCGACCAGCTGCTCCATCTCGGCCGGCTCGGCGCCTGGCAGCACGGCGCGGACGATCACCACGGGGATCGGGAAGTGCGGGTCCTCGGACCGCGGCGTGGTCATCAGGGCGTTGAGCCCCAGCATGGCCAGCAGGGCGAAGGCGACCAGCGTGAACTGCCAGTTACGGACCGCGAAGGCGGCGACGTCGAACCTCATCGGCCTACTTCCCCGCCGAGACCAGGTTCAGCTGTTTGGGATCGACGACCTGCACCTTCTCGCCGTCGTCGATGAAGCCGGCGCCGGCGGTGATCACCCGCGCCCCGGCCGGCAGGCCGGAGACGAGGGCGTCGTCGCCGTCGAAGCCGCCGAAGCTGACCGGCCGGCGACGGGCGACGTCCTTGTCGACCACGAAGACGAAGGCGCGCTGGCCGTCGGCCTCCAGGATCGCCTCGGCCGGGACGCGCGCCATCGGCGTGGTCGGCGCCGCGCCGACGGTGATGTCGGCGGTGGCGATCTGGCCCGAACGCAGCGGATGGGCGCCCAGCAGCTCGATCTCGACGTCGACGGCGCCGGTCTGCGGCCCGGCCCGCTCACCCACCCGGCTGACACGACCGGGCACGACGGCGGGGAGACCGTCGATGCGGACGCTGGCGCTCTGGCCGACACGGACGCGGATCACGTCGCGATCGGCCAGGGGCGCGCGCAGGGTGAGCGGACTGGATTCGTCGGCGATGCGCAGCACCGCCTGTCCCGGTTGGACGACCTCGCCAGCCTGGGCCGTGCGCTGCAGCACCACGCCGCCGGCTGGCGAAACCAACTGGGCCCAGCGGCGGTCGAAGGCCGCCGACCCGGCGCGGGCCTGGGCGGCGCGCAGCGCGCTCTTGCGGTCGTCCAGCCGCTGGACCGAGATGAAGCCCTTGTCGAACAGCGCCTGGTCGCGGGCCAGGTCGCGGCGGGCGCGTTCGACCTCGACGTCGGCCTGGGTCTGGGCGGCTGCGACGCCGGCGGGATCGAGGCTGGCCAGCACCTGGCCGGCCCGGACCACGTCGCCGTCGTCGACGTTCAGGGCGGTGATCACCCCGCCGATGCGGAATGACAGCGTCATTTCCCGGCGCCGCTCCAGCGGGCCGGTGGCGGTGAGGGTCGCCCCGTCCGAGGGGCTGCGCACGGCGACCGCCTCGACCGCCGCGGGCGGCGGCGCGTCGGCGGTCTTCGGCGCCTTCGAGCAGGCGGTGGCGGCGGCCAGGCTGGCGGCCGCCGCCACTCCGGCGCGCACGAGGCGTGGTCTCACAAAACGCCTGATACGCACCGGTGTCTCCAATTATCAATCAGTGATAGGTGATCAGTGATCGATAATGTGCGATTGTCAAGCGACAGGGGCTTATGACAGGCATGCAGGAATGAATGCGCCGAGCTCACGTTCGCCACGCAAGGCGAAGGGCCAGGGGGCCGAACGCCGCGAGGAGATACTCGCGGCGGCGCTGAAGCTGTTCACCGAATTCGGCATCTACGCCGTCTCGACGCGGCAGATCGCCCAGGTCGTCGGCATCTCCCAGCCGACGCTCTACGCCTACTTTCCGACCAAGGACGATATCGGCCACGAGCTGCAGGACCGCGCCTTCGCGCTGCTGGCCGACAAGCTGGCGGTGGGGGACCACGGTCAGATCGACAACCTCGACGGTGTCGTCCGGATGCTGCGCATCTATGTCGACTTCGGACTTGAGAACCCGGACATGTACCGCATCGCCTTCATGTCCGAGGGCCAGCATGTCGGCAAGTTGCGGCACGAGCCGAAGGACCTGGCCACCCTGCCGGCGGTGCAGGCGACCTACGGCGTGCTCCGCGGCGAACTGGCCAAGCTCCACGCCCGCGGGCTGACCATCGACCTCGACATCGAGACCCTGACCCAGTGCGCCTGGTCGGGGATGCACGGTCTGGTGTCCCTGTTGATCGCCAAACCGGGCTTTCCGTGGTCTGAGCGCGAGCACCTGATCGCCAGCCAGCTGCGCGTCATCGCCCGCGGCCTCTGGCGCGACGGCTGATCAGACGGGCGGCGCGGTCTCCAGCCTCGGGACGCCGTCGAGCTCGAGGCGGATCTGCCCGCGACCGGGCCGCGCCAGCCGGATCGGCGCGCCCTTCTCCTCCAGGCGCCTGCGCAGCAGGATCAGCCGGGTCTCCAGGTTGTCCTTCAGCCCAGGCAGGCGGAGAGAGGCCTCGAGCCGGATCTCGCGATTGGTGAAGTCGCGCCGGCCGGTGTCGGCGAACACCGTCAGCAGATGGAACAGCAGCCGGCCGGGCACCCCCTTGATCAGGTAGGCGTCGTCGAGGAACAGGCTGTCGTCATGGGCGAAGTACTTGACCCGGATCTCGCCTTCGGCCCCAGCCGGTTCGTGTCGGGTCGTCGCGGCCTCGGCCTCGCGGGCCTCCAGCTCGGCCAGGCGCAGGCTGGCCGCCAGTTGGCCGCCGATCAGCATCAGCGCCTCCTCGTCATCGGGTCCGAACCAGAAGCGCTGGGAGGACTCGGCGAACAGCACCCCGTGCACCTTTCCCCGGCTGACCATCGGCGCGGCGAGCTGGCTCTGCGGTTCGTCCAGGCCGGGCAGGGGAACCGATCGCTCGATGCCGAGCGCCGCGCCGGCCGTCACCGCCGCCGCCATCCTTCGACCGCGGCTCATGTCGCTGAGCCGGATGGCTTGCCCGCTGGCCGCGGCGATGCCGATGGCGCCCTCGCCCAGCGCCACTTCGGACCCCGCGCCGCCCTGCGCGTAGCCTCGACTGGCGAGGGTGGCGAGGCGGCCGTCATGGTCGTCGAGCATCAGCAGCATGGCGTTGGCGAAGCCGAATGCGGCGACCAACCCGTCGAGCGCTGCATCGACCATCGCCTCGGCGTCCGCCTGCGCGGCGATGGCCGCCGCGACCCGGGCGGCCAGGGCCAGGCGATCCTGCGCCGTCGGCGACGGGACCGTCTCGGCCAGCATCGGCGGTCCCAGGATCGCCCGACATTCGCTGACCCAGTAGAGCTCGGCGCTGCGCAGCACCATCGCGTCGCCGACGCCGTGCTGGGAACTGATCGCGGTCAGCTGGGCCGACATCTTGTCGAACACCGGCCCCTCGGCCAGCGAGGCCCGGTGCTCGACGTCCAATGCGAATTGCGCGCCCGTCCGGCCGCTGACCACCAGCACATGCGCCCGACCGGTCGCCGCGACGTTGGCGGCGGTCTTGGAGAAGAACTGGTTCGACAGCGCCACGTGCTCGGCGTCCACCAGATAGACCTGCGACAGGTACGAGACGTTCGGCTGCCCGGCCGCATCCAGGGTGGCGATAACCGAGGGGATCACCCCTTCGAAGCAGTCGCGGATGCTGGCGAGGGGCGTCTTCACGCGCCGTGATCCGGAAGGCGCTCGCCCGCATGCGGCCCGGGCGTCTGGCGGAAGGCCATGCTCGGCGCCAGGCGCAGGGTGACGAGATCGCTGCGTCCCAGCCAGTGGGCCATCTGCTGGGGCTGCACGCCCAGGCCGGTCAGCGCCTGCGAGACCTGCGCCACATAGCGTTCGGCGGCGGCGATGTCCTCGGCGCCGGAGGGCGCGATCGAGATCAGCTCGCCCTTCAACTGGAACGTCCGATAGGTGTCGGGGCGGACGAAGGTGAAGGCCAGCGGCGAACCGGGGCGCAGACCGCTCAGGGCCTCACCCCACTGGGCGGCGGGCGTGAAGATGTCGACCGTCGCGCCGTCCGGTGCGGGACGCGCGCCCAGCGCCCGGCCCAAGGCCGGCAGGCCCGCGGCGCTCCTGGCCGCGAACACCATCATCACCGGTTCCCGCAGCAGGGCCGTCAGTTCCGCGTCGATCACAGCAGTTCCCCTGCCGCAAAGCTAACCCGATAGCGTTGTTTTAGGAACGCCGTTCGCTGCTTAGGAACTATTTAGGATGAGCCGCCTGGAGGCCGGGCGTAGGGACCGCGTCAACGCCATCGCGCCGCCGTCGGGCGGCCCAGCCAAGAGACGCAACATGACCAGCACGGACCTCCTCGCCCTCTCGGCCGCGCGCCGCTGGGACATCTACGGCCCTGTCCACAAAGGCCTGCGCCTGGCGCACGGGGCCATGGCTGCGCGGCTGGGTTCGGCCGACTTCTCCGCCGACGTGCGGCCTCTGCTCGCCGACCTGAGGGCCCATCTGGACATCGGCGCCCAGCACCTGGCGCACGAGGAACTGCACATTCACACGGCGTTGGCGGCCCGCGCGCCGGACGCCGTGGCGGCGCTCGACGACCAGCACGAACATCACCGCGCCCGCTTTGCGGCGCTCGACGCGGCCATCAAGCGGCTCGAGCACGGCGACGCCGCCGATCGCCCCGGTCTTGGCCGGGTCCTCTATCTGGAGTTCAGCGCCTTCGTCGCCGAGGATCTGCTGCACATGCTGCACGAGGAAACGGTGATCTGGCCGCTGCTCTGCGCCCAGTTCGACGACGACGAACTGATGGCGATGGAACAGGCGATCATCGCCTCGCTGTCGCCGCAGGAGACGATCGACACGATGCGCATCATGCTGCCGGCGATGAACCCGGCCGAGCGCGCCGGCCTGCTCACGGGCATGAAGGCGGGCGCGCCGCCGGAGGCCTACGCGGCGGTCATCGACCTTGCGGCCCGCCCGACCCTGCCGCGCGCGGACTTCGCCGAATTGGAGCGGCTGGGCCTGGCCGCCTGAAGCCGAGCTTCCCTCGCCGACACATCCGCGCAACAAATGCTGCGCTCCATGGGCCGGACAAAAAGGGAGGTGACGCCATGTGCGACGACGATATCCACCAGGGTCTGATCGAGGATCCCACCGTTTCGCGCCGGACGTTCGGCCTGATGACCGTGGCGGCGGCCGGCCTGACCGCCGCCAACGCGCACGCGGCGGTTCCGGTCGTCGAGAAGGACGTCGAGATCAAGACCCCGGACGGTGTCGCCGACGCCGCGCTCTACTATCCGGAGGGCAAGGGCTCGTGGCCCGCGGTGGTGCTGTGGCCTGACGTGGTCAGCCTGCGGCCGGTGTTCCGCGAGATGGGCAAGCGCCTGGCCTCGTCGGGCTACGTGGTGCTGGTTCCCAACCTCTACTACCGGGTCAAGAAGGCCCCGGTGGTCGACGGCGCCTTCAACTTCGCCAACGCCGACGACCGGGCCAAGCTCGCGCCGCTGCGCGCCAGCGTGACGCCGGAAGGCACCGATCGCGACGCCGTCGCCTATCTCGCCTTCCTCGACGCCCTGCCGCAGACCGACAAAAAGAAGAAGGTCGGCACGCAAGGCTACTGCATGGGCGGGCCGCTGGCCTTCCGCACCGCCGGCGCGGTCCCGAACCGGGTCGGCGCGGTGGCCAGTTTCCACGGCGGGGGCCTCTTCACCGACGCGCCGACCAGCCCGCACCTGGTGCTGCCCAAGACGCATGCCGAGTACATGGTCCTGGTCGCCGACAACGACGACAAGCAGGACCCGGCGGCCAAGGAAAAGCTCAAGGGCGCGCTCGACGCGGCCAAGCTGAAGAGCCGGGTGGAGGTCTACGAAGGCGCCGCCCACGGTTGGACCGTCAAGGGCAGCCAAGTCTACAACGAGCCGGCTGCCGAAAAGGCCTGGGCCGAACTGCTCGACCTCTACAAGCGCGCGCTCTAGGCGCCTGCGGTCGGCGGCGCGTCCGCCGACCGCTCCCGCCGCGCCTAGAGCCGCGCGGCGTGCCAGGCGACGTGGTCGCCGACGAAGCTGGTGATGAAGAAGTAGGAGTGGTCGTAGCCCTCCTGCATGCGCAGGGTCAGGCTCGCGCCGCCCTCTGCCGCCGCCGCCTGCAGCAGTTCGGGCTTCAACTGCTCGGCCAGGAAGGTGTCGCCGCCGCCCTGGTCGACCAGGATCTCGCGGCCGCGCGCCTTGCCGGCGGCGATCAGTAGGGCGCTGTCGTGCGCGGCCCAGGCGGCCTCGTCCGCGCCGAGATAGGCGCCCAGCGCCTTCTGGCCCCACGGGCAGCGGGTCGGGGAGGCGATCGGCGCGAAGGCCGAGACCGTCTTGAACAGCTGGGGATGGCGCAGGGCCAGGGTCAGGGCGCCATGGCCGCCCATCGAGTGGCCGAAGATCCCGCGCCGCCCGCCGTCCAGCGCAAAGGCCTCCTCGGCCGCGGCGATCAGGTCGGCGACGACGTAGGTCTCCATCTTGAAGTGCGGCGCCCAGGGCGCCTGCGTGGCGTCGACATAGAAGCCGGCGCCTTGGCCGAGGTCATAGGCCGGATCGTCGGCGACGCCCTCTCCGCGGGGGCTGGTGTCGGGGGCGACGATGGCGACGCCGGCCTTGGCCGCATAGGCGTAGGCGCCGGCCTTGGTGGTGAAGTTGTCCTCGGTGCAGGTCAGGCCCGACAGCCAGATCAGATACGGAACCGGTCCGCTCGCGCCGCTCGGGACGAACACCGAGAACCGCATCGGCGTCCCCGTCGCCGCGCTCTGATGGCGGACATAGCTCAGCGTCCCGCCATGAACCTTGTGCTGCTGAAGAATTTCGACCGGCATGGGGACCTCCTGACTGACCAGGGTCTATAAGCCGACCCATGACCGAGAAGCGAGCCTCCCTGCGCCCATTGAAGCCCGCCGACATGCCGGCGGTCGCCGCGTTGCAGCTTGTCGCCTTCGAGCCGCTGTTCCACGAACCGCAGGAGATCCTGGCCAGCCGCCTGACCATCGCGCCGAACCTCTGCTGGGGCGCGTTCGAGGGCGACGAGCTGCGGGCCTACATCCTCAGCCACCCGTGGCCGGCCGCCAGTCCCCCGCCGATCGGCACGACGCTTGGTCCGCCGCCTCCGACCGACAACTGGTTCGTCCACGACCTCGCGATCGGCCCCGCCGCGCGCGGCCTGGGACTGGGCCGCGAACTGGTGGCGTCGGCGTCGGGGGCGGCTCTGGACGCCGGGCTCGTGCACGGCGATCTCGTGGCGGTGCAGGGCGCCTGGCGGTTCTGGGAAAAGCTGGGATACGTCGTGCAGGACGGCCTGGAGGAGCCGCTGCGCTCCAAGGTCGCCGGCTATGGCGACGACGCGCGCTACATGACCGCCGACATCGCCGCGCTGAAGGTCCGCTAGATCAGCGGCACGTGACTCGCGGAGTCCCGCGGCGCCAGGTCCAGCAGCCGCGGATCGTCGGCGATCTCCACCTGCCGGCGGAACGGGGTGAAGCCCGAGCGCACGTAGAAGGCCAGCGCGCCGGGATGGTCGAGCGTGCAGGTGTGCACCCAGAACCGCTTGATCGGGGCGGACCAGGCCCGCTGCACGGCGCGGTTCATCATCCAGCGTCCGGCGCCGCCGCCGACCAGTCCCGGCGACACGCCGAAGAAAGCCAGTTCGCACTCGCCCTCGGCGCGGAAGTCGAGCTCGAGGATGCCGACGCCCTCGGGCGCCTCCAGCCGGTAGACCTCGACGCCGGGCGCGCCGATCACGGCGGCCAGGTCAGCGTCGGCCATCAGCAGCCGCGAGAACCACAACCAGTCGCGACCGACCGTGGAGTACAGCGCGCGGTATTCCTCGATCCCCGGACGTTCCAGCCGACGCAGCGTCCAGGTCTCGCCGCCCGCCTCCGGGCGCAGCGGCGGCGGGGCGTGCATCTCCAGCGAGGTGACGATGGTGGCGATCTTGCCCGCCGGCACGTCGTGATAGCCGTCTGTCAGCATGGCCGTTCCTCTGCGCCGCAATTCACGCGGACCACGCCTGTGGGGCGTCGGCTTGTCAACGCACAGCGCGGGAACTACGGCCGCGCTCTTCCATTAGAGTCGGCGACGGGCAATTTGGGAGGACTGCATGTTGTCTCGGATCATCCTGGCTTCGGCCGCCCTTCTGGCGCTGGCCGTTCCGGCTTCGGCCCAGGATCGCATGGCTCCCAACGCTCAGCTGTTCTCGGCGACCAACTATGAAGGCCGCAGCCTGACCGTGGTGCGTGACATGCCGGTGATCCCGGCCACCTGGTCGGCGCGCAGCATCCGCATGGGCGGCGGCAGTTCGTGGGAGGTGTGCGAACTGCCCAACTTCCGCGGTCGCTGTACCGTGCTCACTGGCTCCAGCACCAATCTCCAGGCCCAACTCGGGGTCAGCGGCGTGCGGTCGATCCGCGCTGCGGCCACACCCCTGCCGCAGCCCGTTCCCGGCGGCGGCGGGCGCTCGCTGAAGGGCATGGCGGCCGAGTTCTTCCCCGCGCCGGAAAGCCGCGGTCGCCGCATCGAGGCCTGCAATCGCGAGGGCGGCGGCTCGGCCTGCATCACCCGCGAAGCCGACAGCTTCTGCAAGTCGATGGGCTACGTCCGTTCGAGGAACAGCGCCGCCCAGACCATCTCGGGCCGTATCTTCCTGGCCGACGTCCTCTGCAGCCGGTGGAACTGATGCGCCTTCTCTCAGCGCCGCCTCCGGCTACAGCTTCACGCCGGACGGCGCGCTGGTGATCGCCACCGCCTCGGGCCCGCTCAAGTTCCGCAAGGACTAGGTCAGACGGCCCGGCCCGCGATGCCGACGAACAGGGCGAGGCCGGCGAGAGTCATCACCAGCGAGATGAACAGCGTCGGGCGTCCCAGGCGGAACTCTTCGGTGCGCCGCAGGTCCTTGAGCGTAGTCCAGTAGCTGATCACGCCGAGCAGCATCGACAGCGTGCCGACGCCGGCCAGGAAAAGTCCGACCTGCTGGGGGCTGTTGGGCCGCGCCAGTTGCTCGTTCTGCGCGGCGGTCTCCAGGAACTTGTAGATCGTGAAGCCGAAGCTCAGCATCGACAGCGAGGTGCGGACCCAGGCCATCAGCGTGCGGTCCGCGGCCATGATCGTCCGCATGGTGCCCAGGTCGCTGGGCAGGCCCAAATTGCCCTTCGGTCGCGAGGCGGTCATGGCGGGGCTCCCGTCGTGGTCGAGGCAAGGAACCATGCGCGCGTCGCCGCGGGGATCGGGCGTTTACCGGAGGAGGGCGGCGGCGATCGCTCGCCCGAGGCGCCTTGCGTGTCGGCCTTCCATGCTTAAGGTTCGCGGCTTGTTTTGGGGGGAGTAACCGATGGTTCGGTTTGCGGCCGCGGCGGCGGCGCTGGTGCTTGCGGCGTACGGATCGACGGCCCAGGCGGGCCTCTATGGCGACGATCTCTCCAAGTGCCTGGTCAAGGCCTCAAGCCCCCAGGACCGCAACGACATGGTCCTCTGGATCTACGGGGCCATGTCCCTGCACCCGGAGGTGAAGCCCTATTCCAAGCTCACTACAGTGCAGCATGACGCGGTCACCAAGAAGGCGGCCGCCCTGACACAGCGCCTGCTGACCGTCGATTGTCGCAAGGAGACGATCGATGCGCTGCGTTACGAGGGCCCGGCGACCATGCAGGCGGCGTTCGGCGTGCTCGGTCAGGTGGCCATGGCCGATCTGATGAGCGACCAGCAGGTTGCGCAGGGCATGTCCAATATGGGGACCTACCTGGACACCGAGAAGCTGGAGGCGCTCGGCGCGGAAGCCGGCGGCATGGCCGGGGTCCAGCGGAAGTAGTCAGCCCATCTCGCCGAACACCTCGCGTGCGGCCTGGACGAAGGCGCTGGGCCGCGCAGCTTCGCCGGCGTAGCAGAGCCCGATGACCCGCCGTGGGGTGAAGCCCTCCAGACCGACCCGGGCCACGCCCGGATCACGATAGCTGTCAGGCATGACGGTGATCCCAAGGTCGGCGCGGACCAGGGCCAGCACTTTCTCGTCGCTGGCCCCGCGATAGCTGAAGAACGGCCGCACGCCGCGGTCGGTGAAATAGCGGCTGGTCTGGGCCAGCACCTCGCAGTGGCGGCGGACCATCATCACCTCGTCAGCCAGCGCTTCGCCGTCGACCATGTCTGCGCCGGCGAGCCGATGCCCGGCCGGCAGAGCCAGGCCATAGCCTTCCTCATGCAGGCGCTCGCTGGCGAAACGATCCGTGGACGGATTGATCGCCGTCAGCGCGGCTTCGACCCGGCCGCGGTCCAGCAAGCTGAGCACCTCCCGCTCAGAACCTTCGAGCAGTTCGATGCGCTCGGCGCCGCGGGGCCGGCGGGCCAGGATCTCCTCGATCAGGGCGGCTGGGATGGTCGACAGCACCGCCACCCGCAGAAGCTGGGCGGGCGCGGCGCCCGACACCGCCGCCTGGGCCAGGTTGAACTCGTGCTCGATGCGGCGCGCGTGGACCAGGAAGCGGCTGCCGGCTTCGGTCAGGTGCACCCGGCGATTGGTGCGGTCGAACAGTCGCGCCTGAAGCTGGCCTTCCAGCTTGGCGATGCCGGCCGAGAGCGTGGGCTGGGCGACGTTCTCGCGCGCCGCGGCGCGGCTGAAGTTCCCGGTCTCGACGACGGCCAGGAAGTAGCGCAGCAGGTAGCGGTCCATGATAGATGAGATCTATCATATGCATCATGATCGTTCAATTTTGTGGATTGTTCAGCCGGCGCTAGTTTTGCGAGGTTAGCCCCAGACCCGCCCCGCAGAAGGCACGCAGAATGTCCGGTCCAAACTTCCAGTTCGGCCTCGGCGAGAACGCCGACGCGATCCGCGAGACCACCGCCCGCTTCGCCGCCGACAAGATCGCGCCGATCGCCGCGCAGGTGGACGCCACCAACACCTTCCCGCGCGAACTCTGGCCGCAGATGGGCGAGCTCGGCCTGCACGGGATCACCGTCGAGGAGGAGTTCGGCGGTCTCGGCCTCGGCTATCTGGAGCACGTGGTGGCGATGGAGGAGGTGTCCCGCGCCTCGGCCTCGGTCGGCCTCTCCTACGGCGCCCACTCCAACCTCTGCGTCAATCAGATCCGCCGCTGGGGTTCGGTCGAACAGAAGCGCAAATACCTGCCGGGCCTGATCAGCGGCGAGCATGTCGGTTCGCTGGCCATGAGCGAGGTCGGCTCCGGTTCCGACGTGATTTCCATGCGCACCCACGCGGCGCATCGCGGTGACCGCTACGTGCTGAACGGCACGAAATTCTGGATCACCAACGCTCCGCACGCCGACACGCTGGTCGTCTACGCCAAGACCTCGCCGGACGAGGGCAGCCGCGGCGTCACCGCCTTCCTCGTCGAGAAGGGCATGAAGGGGTTCAGCGTCTCGCCCAAGCTCGACAAGATGGGCATGCGCGGCTCCGACACCGCCGAGCTGGTGTTCGAGGACTGCGAAATCCCCGAGGAGAATGTGCTCGGCCCGCTGAATGGCGGCGCCGGCGTTCTGATGAGCGGCCTCGACTACGAGCGCGCCGTGCTCGCCGCCGGGCCGCTGGGCATCATGCAGGCCTGTCTCGACGTGGTTCTGCCCTACGTCCGCGAGCGCAAGCAGTTCGGCAAGCCGATCGGTTCGTTCCAGCTGATGCAGGGCAAGATCGCCGACATGTACGTCGCGCTGAATTCGGCCCGCACCTACGTCTACGCGGTGGCCAAGGCCTGCGACGCCGGGCTCACCACCCGCTTCGACGCGGCCGGCGCGATCCTGCTGGCCTCCGAGAACGCCGTGAAGGTCAGCCTGGAGGCCGTCCAGGCCCTCGGCGGCGCCGGCTACACCAAGGAGTTTCCGGTCGAGCGGCTGGTCCGCGACGCCAAGCTCTACGACATCGGCGCGGGCACCAACGAGATCCGCCGCTTCCTCATCGGCCGGGAGCTGCTGGGCGCATGACCAAACTCGCCACTTCGATCGACAAGGCCTCCGCGGCCTTCCAGGCCAACGACACGCATAATCGCGCCTTGGCCGCCGAGCTCGCCGAGCGCACGGCCCATGCCGCCCTCGGCGGTCCGGAGCCGTCGCGCCAGCGCCACGCCTCGCGCGGCAAGCTGCTGCCGCGCCAGCGGGTCGAGCGGCTGCTCGATCCCGGCGCGCCGTTCCTGGAGGTCGGCGGGCTCGCCGCCCACGGCCTCTACAAGGACGAGGCCCCCGGCGCCGGCATCATCACCGGCATCGGCCGCGTCTCCGGCCGCGAGGTGATGATCGTCGCCAACGACGCGACGGTGAAGGGCGGGGCCTACTTCCCGACCACGGTGAAGAAGCATCTGCGGGCGCAGGAGATCGCCATGCAGAACCGCCTGCCGTGCGTCTACTTGGTGGACTCCGGCGGCGCGAACCTGCCGCACCAGGCCGAGGTCTTCCCCGACCGTGAGCACTTCGGCCGCATCTTCTTCAACCAGGCCCGGATGAGCGGCGAGGGCATCCCCCAGATCGCCTGCGTCATGGGCTCGTGCACCGCCGGCGGCGCCTACGTCCCGGCCATGTCCGACGAGACGGTGATCGTCCGTGGCCAGGGCACCATCTTCCTCGGCGGCCCGCCGCTGGTGAAGGCCGCCACCGGCGAAGTGATCACCGCCGAGGAGCTCGGCGGCGCCGACACCCACGGCCGTCGCTCGGGCGTCGTCGACTATGTGGCCGAGGACGACGAGCACGCCCTGACCATCGTCCGCTCCATCGTCGCCAACCTGAACACCCGCAAGGTCGTCGATCAGGACCTGCGCGAGCCGCGCCCGCCGGCGTACGACCCGGCCGAGCTTTACGGCATCGTGCCCACCGACGTGCGCGCGCCCTACGACGTGCGCGAGGTCATCGCCCGCATCGTCGACGGCTCGGACTTCGACGAGTTCAAGGCCCTCTACGGCACGACCCTGGTCTGCGGCTTCGCCCGCATCTGGGGCCAGCCGGTGGCGATCCTCGCCAACAACGGCGTGCTGTTCTCGGAAAGCGCGCTGAAGGGCGCGCACTTCATCGAGCTGGCCTGCAAGCGCAAGGTCCCGCTGGTCTTCCTGCAGAACATCTCCGGCTTCATGGTCGGCGGGAAGTACGAGGCTGGCGGCATCGCCAAGGACGGCGCCAAGCTGGTCACCGCCGTCGCCAGCGCCGAGGTGCCGAAGTTCACCGTGCTGATCGGCGGCTCGTTCGGGGCCGGCAACTACGGCATGTGCGGCCGGGCCTATAGCCCGCGCTTCCTGTGGACCTGGCCCAACAGCCGCATCTCGGTGATGGGGGGCGAGCAGGCCGCCAGCGTGCTGGCCACCGTCCACCGCGACTCAGGCAAGTGGTCGCCGGCCGAGGAGGAGGCCTTCAAGGCCCCGATCCGCGAGCGCTACGAGCACGAGGGCTCGCCCTATTTCGCCACCGCCCGGCTCTGGGACGACGGCATCATCGACCCGGTTCAGACCCGCGACGTGCTGGGCCTTTCCATTTCCGCAGCCCTCAACGCGCCGATCCCGGAAACCCGGTTCGGCGTCTTCCGGATGTGACCATGATCAGCAGCATTCTGGTCGCCAATCGCGGCGAAATCGCCTGCCGCGTCTTCCGCACCGCCCAGGCCATGGGCCTCTCAACCGTCGCGGTCTATTCCGAGGCCGACGCCGACGCCCCGCACGTGCGCATGGCCGACCAGGCCGTGCTGATCGGCCCCGCCGCGGCGCGCGAGAGCTACCTCGTCGGCGAGAAGATCATCGACGCGGCGCTGGCGACGGGCGCCGACGCCATCCATCCGGGCTACGGCTTCCTCTCCGAGAACGCCAAGTTCGCCGAGGCGGTGGTCGCCGCCGGCCTGATCTGGATCGGTCCGCCGCCCGCCGCGATCCGCGCCATGGGCCTGAAGGACGCCGCCAAGTCGCTGATGGCGGGCGCCGGCGTGCCGGTGACGCCCGGCTATCTCGGCGAAGACCAGAGCCCCGCGCGGCTGCAGGCCGAGGCCGACAAGATCGGCTACCCCGTGCTGATCAAGGCCGTCGCCGGCGGCGGCGGCAAGGGCATGCGCAAGGTCGACGACGCGGCCGCCTTCGCCGCCGCCCTGACCTCCTGCCAACGCGAGGCCGCCGCCTCGTTCGGCGACGACCGGGTGCTGCTGGAGACCTATGTCACCCGCCCGCGCCACATCGAGGTGCAGGTGTTCGGCGACGCCCAGGGCCAGGTCGTCCACCTCTATGAGCGCGACTGCTCGCTGCAGCGCCGCCACCAGAAGGTCATCGAGGAAGCCCCGGCCCCCGGCATGAGCGAGGCCGCGCGCGCCGCCGTCACGGGGGCCGCCGTCCGCGCCGCCCAGGCCGTCGGCTATGTCGGCGCCGGCACCGTCGAGTTCATCGCCGACGCCAGCGAGGGCCTGAAGCCCGACCGCATCTGGTTCATGGAAATGAACACCCGCCTGCAGGTCGAGCACCCGGTCACCGAGGCGGTCACCGGCGTCGACCTGGTCGAGTGGCAGATCCGCGTCGCCGCGGGCGAGCCGCTGCCGCTGGCCCAGGAAGACATCGTCCTCTCCGGCCACGCCATGGAGGCGCGCCTCTACGCCGAGAACCCGGCCGGCGGCTTCCTGCCCTCGATCGGTCCGCTCGAGCACTTCAAGCTGCCCGAGGACCTGGTCCGCGTGGACACCGGCGTGGAGGAGGGCGGCGAGGTCTCGCCCTTCTACGACCCGATGATCGCCAAGCTGATCGCCCACGCCGCCACCCGCGAGGGCGCCAGCGACCTGTTGGCGGAGGCCTGCAGCGAGGTCGAGGTCTGGCCGGTCAAGTCCAACGCCGGCTTCCTGGCCCGCTGCCTCGACCACCCCGACTTCATCGCCGGCGACGTCGACACCGGCTTCATCGAGGCGCGGATCGAGGCCCTGGCCGCCCAGCCGGCGCCGTCCGAGCACGCGCTCGCCTCGGCGGCCATGGCCGTCACCCTCGACGAGGAAGACGCCCCCGCCGATCCGTGGGACGGCCTGACCGGGTTCCGGCTCAACGCCCCGCCGGCCGCCGCCATGCGGCTCTATCTCGGCGACCAGGGCTTCGATGCGCCGCTCTCCAGCGACGACCTGCCGGGCGACGTGCTGCTCACCGACGACGGCGAGGTGGTGGTCTTCGACGCGGGCGAGACCTTCGTCCTCACCCTGCGCCCGCCGGTCAAGGACGCGGCGCACGGCGGCGGCGGCGACGGGGCGATCGCCTCGCCGATGCCGGGCAAGGTGGTGGCCGTCGCGGTGTCGGTCGGCGACAAGGTGGTGCGCGGCCAGACCCTGCTGACCCTAGAGGCCATGAAGATGGAGCACGCCCTCAGCGCGCCCTTCGACGGGCAGGTCGAATCCCTGTCGGTTTCTGTGGGCGACCAGGTCAGCGAGGGGGTGACATTGGCCAGGCTCGTCACCACCTAGGAACCTACACTTTGGCGTGCGAGGAGAGGCGGCCATGAACGAGGTCGCTTCCGCCGATGAGTACGTGCTCTGCATGCTGGAGGCCGCGGGCCTGCCGCGCGGCTGCGCCCCGGTCGAGATCGTCGGCCACGGCCAGTCGGGCGACCTGATCGCCACGGTCGGCCCCTGCGTCGTCAAGTTCGCCCCCGGCGATCATCCCGGCAGCGCCGAAGCCCTGGCCCGCGAGGGCGAGGTCGTGCGCTGGCTGGCCGGCCGCGTGCGCGTCGCCGCCACCCTGTGGAGCGGCCCCTTCGAGGGCGGCTTCTGCCTGGTCAGCGAGCGGCTGCACGGCCAGGCGGTCTCGCACGTCGCGCCGCACGACGCCGCCGACGCCCTGGCCGCCACCGCCGACCTTCTCGCCCGGCTGCACGGCCTCGATCCGGCCGGCTGCCCGTTCGACATGAGCCTGCCCGCCAAGTTCGCCCTCGCCGAGCGCCGCGTCGCCGCCCGCCTGGTCGACGAGGAGGACTTCGACGCCGAGCGGCTCGGCTGGACCGCGCCCCAGGCGCTCGACCACGCCCGCGCGACCCGCCCAGCCAGCGAGCGCCTGGTCCTCACCCACGGCGACGCCAGCCTGCCCAACTTCATCTGGAGCCCCGGCCGCCCGGTCGGCATGGTCGACCTCGGCCGCTTCGGCCTGGCCGACCGCTACCAGGACCTCGCCCTCTTCCTGCGCTCGGCGAAGTTCAACCACCCCCGCCTCGACGCCGCCGCCATCCTGCGCGAGCGCTACCCGCTCAGCGCCGTCGACGAAGCCGCCTGCGCCTTCTACCGGCTGATGGACGAGTTCTTCTGAGCGAGAGAGCCGCTAGGGCGACCCGCTTTGCAGAGGTCGGCGGTTAAGTCATGGATCAGCGGGGCTCCGCCCGACGCGAGGCTATAGCGTAGACGAATTGTAGCGCCAGCCTGCAGAAGCTTTTGGTTCGTGGGGTGGGCGCACATCGTACCGACCACGTCGGATCTGATGTACTCAGCGACCGCATCGCGCGACAGGTCGGCGATGTTGATGAGATAGTCGAAGACTATTGTTCGGGCCTCACGTGAAACGTTGGTCAACGTGGTGACGTCATCGAGCTTCACCGGCAACTCGGGCTTAACCTGCGCAACGGCGGTGTCCAGAATAGCTTCAACCGTCTGCGGGTTGCCGGCGCCTTCGAGCGCGTCATCACCCCAGAGGAATGGGAGGCTCGTGTAGAGCAGCGCGCCGATGACCGCCGTCAGCGCTACGATCTCCAGCGATTTGCGCGGCTTTGAGGCGGTTTCCTGACGTCCGGATCTAGCGTCGCGGTAGAGCTGGCGCACGAGGTAGACGACCCCGCCATAGAAGAGCACCAAGAACGCCACCCCATAGGCGGCGAGCGCCGGACCATTGTCAGTGGCCTGTCTTATGGCGCGACTAATCAGCCCGTCGCCCGTGGGGTCGTCCAGCGTCCCATGGCTTGCGAACAGAAACTGGGCGGCGGCTTGCCAGATCAACATCGCCACGACCCAACGCCAGTAGCTCCAACGCCGATAGCGCAGGATGCCGAAAATCGCGGGTACGTACACCAACAGCCACATGGATCAGCTCCGAACAGCGCTTCCCTGATGTTCTTATTTTGTTCTGGCCAAGTTTGCAATCTCAGATTACATTGTTCTCTCGGCGCGCATAGCGGCATAGGCAGCAAAGGACGGTGTGGATGGATCCTAGGTCGAGGTTGCTCACGATAGTCAGCGAGGCCGGCGACCGGGTGAGGCGGGCGCAGAAGGATGGCCAAGCCGCGATAGCAGCGGTGCGCAACGATGCCGCCAAGCTGGGTCGACAAGTCTCTGCCGAGGCGGTTCGGACGGCGGTGCGGCTGGCTCAGGATCCGCGGCTTCCGCCGAACCTGCGTACGCCTTTGCTTGTTGCGGCTGCGGTTGCGGCATCCAAACCCGGCACGCGGGCGCCTGCGAAATCTGCTCCGCCGCGTCAATCGACGAAGCCTGCGTCACGCCCAGCCGCCCCGCGAAGCTCGGACGCTCGCGGTGCATTGGTCGAGGCGGCGATGCAGGCAGACACCTTTGTTCGGGGCGCCGCCGACGTGCTCGCCTTCCGCAAGTCGGATGAGATCGCTGCCGGGTTGAACGCCGCGGGGGCGACGGCCATCAGCCTGATAACGCCGACGACGAAAGACGATCGATCCTTCAGAGAGAACTTCGCGGCGGAACTGGCCGCGGAGCAAGGACGCGATGCCTTCGACAAGGCAAATCGATCGACCGCCCGGTCCACAGGACAAATCGCGGGCGCGGGGCTTGGGCTCGCGGCGGGCAACATGGGAAGCGGCGCGGCGATCGTTCGCGCCATACCGAACGGAGCGCGCATCGTGAGAAATGCGCAGCCTGTGCAACGCCTCGGCCTGGACATGCGTGGCGTTACGCGACTGTCGGCGGTCGGCGGGGCTACTGTGGGCGGCGGAGGGCAACTCGCTGCTGACGTCGCTCAAGGCGAGCTAAGCAGCGCACGCGACTACGGGGCCGCAGTGTTGGCCGGGGGTGTTAGCGGCGTTGCGGGGCGCTTTGGCGGCGTGAAGGCTGCGGCGAGCGCCGCCGGCGCCGTTACCCCGCTTGCCCAATCGCTGGCCTCAGGAGAGGCGACTAGTGCTGCGGACCTGATCGACGACGCGACACATGGCGCATTGGCCGGCTTTGTCGCCGGACGGGCAGCGGGCGGACTCGGCACGTACGGCTCAAGCGCGTTGTCGCCGAAGTTGAAGGGGCGGCTTGGCGAGGGCCTATCCTACGTGAAGTCGGTCGCTCGCGATGGACGAGCGCCGAAGACACAAGTCGAGCGAGAATTCGGCGGCCGCAAGACGATTGCGGATCAGGCGTTGCAGGACGGACTGCTCGAAGCAAAGTTTGGTCGCTGGGCGAAGCTTAGCGCAGGCCAGAAGGCGGCCCTCAGGGCGTTGGGACACAAGTACATCATCGACCACTTCCTGCCGCGCGATGTTGGTCGCATCGCTGGTGTTGGCGCTGCAGTAGGCGCCGCTGGACGGACCGCTGACGACCGCGGTCCACCGCAACGCTGAGAACGATCGCCCCTAGAACACCACCACGCTTCTGATGCTCTCGCCCGCGTGCATCAGGTCGAAGGCCTTGTTGATGTCTTCGAGCGGCGGCCGCGGGCGCCGCCGAAGGCCGAGCCCTTCCAGACGCGGCCGGTGACCAGCTGGAACGGGCGGGTGGAGATCTCCTTGCCGGCCTCGGCCACGCCGATGATTACGAAGCTACGGGATCGGGGCCGAAAACCGCGCGTAGGGCGCCTCGCCGTAGGCCATGAGCCGCACCGCTCCCTCGGTCTCGGACCACCCCTTGGCGAGTTCGGCTGCCACACCGGCCTCGCTCAGCAGCACAGCCCCGATCTCGTCGCACGGCGTCGTCGCGGCGCGGACGCAGACCACCGGCCCGGGCGGCAGCGGGTCCGAGCGCCACAGCTCCACCAGGCCTTCGGCAGCGCGCGGGTCTTCGGCCTTCAGCTTGCGCCAGGGTCCCTCGGCGAAGGCGGCGAGGTCGGCGGTTCCGGCTTGCAACGCGGCCAGCGCCGCCTCGTGGGTCCCGGC
The DNA here is from genome assembly GCF_964254345.1 of Phenylobacterium sp. LjRoot97. Classification (NCBI taxonomy): domain Bacteria; kingdom Pseudomonadati; phylum Pseudomonadota; class Alphaproteobacteria; order Caulobacterales; family Caulobacteraceae; genus Phenylobacterium; species Phenylobacterium sp. LjRoot97. The sequence continues at coordinate 3,810,342 of NZ_CAXUTH020000001.1, read as the reverse complement.
CTGGTCGACCTGTGTGAAGCTGCTCGGTCCGAGGCGGGTCTCGCGCAGCGCGGCTGCCTGGACGAGGGCGCCGGAGGTCGAGCCGGGCAGCACCTCGGCGTAGCGCAGGCGCGCCGCCTTGGCCGGCAGATCGGCCATCGAGGCGAGTCCAGCGTCCCGCCGCGCGACCAGCACGCCGCGATAGAGCCCGGCGGTCGCCTCCGGCACGTCCAGCACCGCGACGGCCTGCACGTTCGGCTCGGTCCGCGCGGCCAGATAGGAGGCGAGGTTGGTCATGGCGACGTCCACCTCGCCGGCGCGCAGCGCCTGGGCCAGGGCGTCGGGGTTCTCCAGCAGCACGATCTGCGTCTGGCGCCCCAGCGCCGCGCCCAGGCGCTCGGCCATCGGCGCCAACGCCACGGCGCGGTCGTACTTGGGATAGGCGTAGGTCGCCACTTTCAGCGGCGGCGGCGCGGCGGCCGCCAGTTGCGCGGCGATCAGGAAGGAGATCATGCCCGCCGCGCCATTGTCTCTAGAACACCACGACGCTTCTGATGCTCTCGCCCGCGTGCATCAGGTCGAAGGCCTTGTTGATGTCTTCGAGCGGCATGACGTGGGTGATCATCGGGTCGATCTGGATCTTCCCGTCCATGTACCAGTCGACGATCTTCGGCACGTCGGTGCGGCCGCGGGCGCCGCCGAAGGCCGAGCCCTTCCAGACGCGGCCGGTGACCAGCTGGAACGGGCGGGTGGAGATCTCCTTGCCGGCTTCGGCCACGCCGATGATCACGCTCTCGCCCCAGCCGCGATGGCAGGCTTCCAGCGCCTGGCGCATGACGTTGGTGTTGCCGGTGCAGTCGAAGGTGTAGTCCGCGCCGCCGTCGGTCAGGGCGACCAGGTGCTGCACGATGTCGGCGCCGCCGATGTCGTTCGGATTGACGAAGTGGGTCATGCCGAACTTGCGGCCCCAGGCCTCGCGCTCGGGGTTGATGTCGACGCCGACGATCATGTCGGCGCCCACCATCTTCAGGCCCTGGATGACGTTGAGGCCGATGCCGCCGAGGCCGAAGACGACGGCGTTCGAGCCGGGCTCGACGCCGGCCGTATTGACCACCGCGCCGACCCCGGTGGTGACGCCGCAGCCGATGTAGCAGGCCTTGTCGAACGGGGCGTCGGGCCGGATCTTGGCCAGCGCGATCTCCGGCAGCACGGTGTAGTTCGAGAAGGTCGAGCAGCCCATGTAGTGGGCGATGGCCTGGCCACGATAGGAGAAGCGGCTGGTGCCGTCCGGCATCTGGCCCTTGCCCTGGGTGCCGCGGATCGCGGTGCAGAGGTTGGTCTTGCGGCTCAGGCAGCTTTTGCACTGCCGGCATTCGGGCGTGTAAAGCGGGATCACGTGGTCGCCGGGCTTCAGGCTGGTGACGCCGGGGCCGACCTCGACCACCACGCCCGCGCCCTCGTGGCCGAGGATCGAGGGGAAGATGCCCTCAGAGTCCAGCCCGTCGAGGGTGTAGGCGTCGGTGTGACAGATGCCGGTGGCCTTGATCTCGACCAGCACTTCGAACGCCTTGGGACCTTCCAGGTCGACCTCGACGATTTCCAGCGGCTTCTTGGCTTCGAAGGCGACGGCGGCGCGGGTCTTCATGGCGTCCTCATGGGCGGCGTAGGGGGCTGCGGGTGTTCGCCCCCCACTACGACGCGGCTTCCCGAAGGGAAAGCCACGATCAGCGTGAACTGCGCCGTGCGTCCACCGGCCAGGTTTCGAAGGATCCGTCCTCGTCCACCACGAGCAGCGCGTCATAGAGGTTGATGGTCGGGTCGATATGGCCCGGCTGCAGCCAGACCACGTCGCCGACCTTGGGCGCGTCGGCCGGCCAGGCGATCGACGCGTCCTCGTCGGCGGCGGCGACGCCGCCGGCGAAGTCGGCCCCGGCCGCCTTGACCACGCCCATCATCGCCGGATGGAACAGGGCCGCGTGCTCGTCGCCCATCGGCCGCCAGCGCGTCCCCTGCGGCGCGCCGGCCGCCACGCGGGCCGGCGGGCCGTCGACCGAGTGCGCCTTCAGCCCGCTGTCGCAGACCACGTGGGTCTTGTGGCGGGCCGAGACCACGCTGGTGGCGATGAACAGCGCCTGGGCGAACGGCCAGGCCTGGCCGTCGATGGCGCCGCAGTCCTCGTACTCGACGTCCATGAACACGTAGGAGCCGGCCTGGATCTCGTTGAACACGCCGCTGGCCAGGTCCTCGACATAGGTGCCGGTGCCGCCGCCGGTGACCAGCTCCGGCTTCAGCCCGGCCTGCGTCAGCTCGCCGACCAGGGCCCCCAGCCGCTGGCGGGTCACCTGGCAGGCGGCGCGCCGCGCCTCCAGGTCGGCCAGGTGCTGCAGGTGGCCGAGATAGGCCTGGATGCCGCGATAGGCGAGGCCCGGCGTCCCGGCGGCCAGCCGCGCCAGGGCCTCGACCTGCTCGGGCGGCACGCCGGTGCGATGGGTGCCCAGGTCGATGTCGACCACCAGGCCGACCGTGGTCCCGGCGGCCAGGGCCGCCGCGCCCAGCCGCGCGATTTGCTCGGCGTCGTCGGCGACCACCGCGATGTTCACGCCCGAGGCGGCGATGGCGGCGATCTTCTCCGCCCCCCACGGCGCCGGCGGCGAGGTGATCAGCAGGTCGCCCACGCCCGCGGCGGCGTAGGCCTGCGCCTCGCCGACCGTCTGGCAGCACAGCCCGACCGCGCCCAGCTCGACCTGCCGGCGTCCCAGCGTCGTGCACTTGTGCATCTTGCCATGGGCCCGCAGGCCGACGCCCGCGGCGCTGCACGCGGCCTGCATGGTCGCCAGGTTCGCCTCCAGCGCCGCTCGCCGCACGACCAGGGCCGGCGTCACGGGAGGTTGGAACGAGAGCAGGGGGCCCAGGGTGTCGGTCACGGTTTCCTCGCCGGCGAATGGACGATGAGCTGGACTTCTACGAGCCCGGTCTCACCGAGGAGCCCGGTCGTACCAACCGCGGTCCAGGCTGGATAGGGCGGCTTGAAGTATTCGCCCACCACCTCCTCGAAGGCGGCGAACTGCTGGTCCTTGGTTCCGGCGAAGTTGGGCCCGTCCCAGACGTGGAACGAGTTGATCATCGCCACGTCGGCGAAGCTGACGCCCGATGCGGTCAGGGTCTTCTTCAACTGCTCGAATCCCCGCCGGGCCTGCAGCTTGAAGGCCGCCGCGTCATTGCCTTCGCCCGGCGCGCGGAACACCACCACGCCGGAGACATAGAGCGTGTCGCCGGCCCGCCGCGCGGCGGCGTAGCGCCACTCGTCGTGCGCCTTCTTGGCGCCGGCGTTCGGCAGGATCACTTCGCCGCCGGGCGAGGGCAGGCGGATCGGATAGTCCTGGGCCGACGCCGAACCGGCGGCCAGCAGCAGGAAGGCGAAGATCAGGGCGCGCATGCGGGGCTCTCGTCTGGACAGCTGAGCTTCCGACGAGAACCCCGATTGCGCCAGTGGCGAAGCGCCGGTCGACCAAGGCCAATCCCTGGGCGACCAGGCGGCCTATTTCTTCGGCTTGGCGGCCTGCACCTCGATCTCGACCATCATGCCCGGCGCCACCAGGGCGGCGACCTGGCTGGTGATCCGGGCGGTCTTGTTCGGCTGGGCGTCGGTTCCGTAGAACTGCTTGTAGCCTTCCATCATGCCGGCGAAGTCCATCGCCCCGCCCTTGGCCGGGTCGCCGACCAGCAGCACCCGCATCATGAACACGTCGCCATGGGTCAGGCCCTCGGCCTTCAGGATGTCCTCGATCCGCTTCAGCACCCCGATGGTCTGGGTCTTGGTGTCGCCGAACTGCGGCGGCGTGCCGGCCGGCGCCCCGGCGTTGAGGGCCGGCGGGGTGATGCCGCTGACGTACATGATGTCGGTCCCGGCCGGCACGACCGCCGCCTGCAGGATCGGCGAGGTCGCCGCGCCGATCCGCTTGACCTGGGCCGCGGCGGGCGTGGCGGCGACCAGCACCAGCAGGGCGGCCGGCAGGATGAACTTTCGCATGAACTTCGGTTTCCTATGACTGAACTTGGCTATTGGGCAGGCGAAGGCGGCGGCGATCAAGCCGCCGCGCGGGTCTCCACCAGGGCGCGCTCCTTCACCTGGCCGTTGAGCGCCACGATCGTGCGTTGCGCGGAGAACACCGCGCCTTCCTGCCAACCGGGCGTCTGGCTGAGGTGGGCGCCTGCAAAGTGCACACGCCCGTGCGGCTGGTTCAGCAGCCGGTACTCGGCCGAATCGAAGTGGCCTTCCTGCATGCCGCCGCGTTCGCCCCAGCGCGGCCAGGGTCCCATGTTGAAGGGGATCTTGCTCCAGTTGACGACGACGGGGTTGGTCAGTTGCGCCTCGTGGCCGGGGTGCAGCTTGCCGACCACGCTGCGGGCCATGGCGATCTGCTCGGCCAGCGGTCGCTTGGCGAAGCCTTCCGCGCGCCCGCCCGAGCCGTAGCAGGCCAGCAGCATGCCGCGCTCGGTATGCAGGCCGTTGGATGGGTACCAGATCAGGCTGGTCTCGCCGCCGACGAACGAGATGCCGCCGTAGATCTGCTCCTTCTCCCAGAAGCGCGGCGCATCGAAGCCGATCTTGTTGGAGAAGTCGTTGGGCACCGAGGCGATCGCCGCCTTCACGTCCTTGTCGAAGTTGTTGTCGATCTTGGCCAGCAGGGCCAGCGGCAGGGTGATGATCGTGTAGTCGCCCTCGATCGCCTGGCTCTTGCCGCTGACGCAGTCGCGATAGGTGATCTTCACGCCCTTGCCGTCGGCGCGGATCTGCGTGACCTCGGCGTTCTTGATCACCGGGCTGCGGATCGCGCGCTCAAAGCCGGCGATGATCTGGTCCATTCCGCCGGTCGGCTGGAACATCGTCGCCTGCATGTTGATGTTGTCCTCGAACAGCGTCGCCCCGATCTGCGGGTGACCGATCAGGTCGCGGAACGCGGCCGGATCGCGGGCCTTGGCGAACTGGTCGGCGGCGCCTGGCGCCTGCAACAGGCCCGAACGCTCGGTGCCCTTGAAGGCCATGTCGTCGCCGAGGTCGCCATAGGCCTTGAGGAACGGCAGCAGCTTCTCCTTGTCCTCGAGGCTCAGGTCCTGGTCGAGCGCGCCCTTGTTCACCGCCTTGGCCAGCAGCTCGGAGATGTAGCCGCGGGTGTCGTTGACCCCTTGGCGCATCTGCAGCTTCTTGCCGCCGTCGGCCCACAGATAGGCGCTGCGACTGGAATTGATCTCCACCTCCAACGGCACGCCGAGCTTGCTGCAGTAGGACAGCAGACCCTGGTGATGGCTGGGGATCCGCGCCGGCCCCGCGTTCATGTAGAGCCCGTCGGAGAAGCGCACGGTCTGCGTCTCCTCGCCGGCCATCTCGACCTTCGAGCCGTTGCGCAAAGTCCAGTTGCGCCCGCCCAGGCGGTCGCGCGCCTCGAGCAGCGTCACCGTGTAGCCGGCGCGCTCCAGTTCATAGGCCGCCACCAGGCCGGCGACGCCGCCGCCCAGAATGACCACCCGCTTGCCGCGCCCGGCGTCGGCGGCCATCGCCGGCGTCGCCGCCGACGCCACCGCGCCCATCAAGCCCAAGGTCCGCATCGCCGAATAGGTCGCGCCGTATCCCCCGGTCGCGCCCAAACGGTGCAGAAACAAACGCCGACTGATCCCCATCTTTCGAGTTCCCCAGATCAACCACCAAGACGTTCATGACCCGCCTGCTCGCGCAGCGGTTCAAGCGACGCGCTGGTCCAGGGGTGTTTCGGCGAACGGTGTGATCAATCGCGCGGCGCCGGCGGCTCGAATATTCCGCATCCGGAACACTGTCCGAATCCCAAGGAATGTCGATCTCTGAGGTATTGATTAAAACCGGGCAGCCCGATGTCTGAACCTCGGGCAGCAGTCATTTCCTTGGCTGCTTTATCCAGGGGGACTGATTGACAGTCTAAACCTGCCGCGTGGAGCCTTCGGGTGTCGCGGCGGACGATATCCCCGCGCGGCGCCAGTAACCGCAAGACAAGAAGCAAGAGCGCGTTCGAGGAAACACACAGGGCCCGGGCTCTCACCTGCGCGGAGAGTGTCTGAGATGTGCCTGCGTAAGCCCGTTCAACGTTCAGACGCGCCGAGGCCTCGGGCTTCGATCGCCGCGACCTCATTCCAAGACATTACGGCGCGAGGCGACCAGGCTCGCCAGCGCCCGACCAATCCAGGCCCCTGACCGCCGAAGGCGGCGCCGGGGGGCTGTGACGAATGACGGTCGATGTCGGCCGTCAGTGCTGTGGGGGCAATAAACATGAGAACCAAAGTGCGTACCGGACTGCTCGCGGGCGTCTCTCTCGCGACTCTGTTTTCCGCCGGGATGGCTGCGGCGCAGTCATCGACCATCGACGAGGTGGTGGTCACCGGCTCGCGCGCCCTGCCGCGCACGGTGATGGAATCGCCGGTGCCGGTGGATTCGTTCAGCGCCGCGGACATCGAGGCGATCTCGCACTCCGACACCCAGGACCTGCTCAAGACCCTGGTGCCGTCGTACACGATCACGCGGCAGCCGATCTCGGACGGCGCGACCTTCATTCGCCCGGCGGCCCTGCGCGGCCTGTCGTCGGACAAGACTCTGCTGCTGGTGAATTCCAAGCGCCGCCACCGCGCCGCGTTGGTCACCACCGGCGGCGACGGCAGCCAGTCGGCGGACGCCGCGCAGATTCCGTCGGCGGCGTTGAAGTCGGTGGAAGTGCTGCGCGACGGCGCCGGCGCCCAGTACGGCTCGGACGCGATCGCCGGGGTCATCAACTTCATCCTGAAGGACAATTCCGAGGGCGGCGTCCTCAGCATCCAGGCCGGCCAGTACTACGAGAAGGACGGCGAAGGCATCGTCATCGGCGGCAACAAGGGCTTCTCGATCGGCGACTCCGGGTTCGTCAGCGTCTCGTTCGAGTGGGCGACCGATCAGCCGACCAGCCGCGGCAGGCAGTACTGCAACCGCAACATTCCCAATCAGGCGGCGGGCTTCTGCTCGGAGCTGTTCCCGACCGAAACCACCGCGCCCGGGTCTCCGTTCAGCGCCGCCTACGCCCAGTCTGTGGGCTACGGTCCCGGCCGCATTCCCGACGTCTGGCAGAAGTGGGGCCAGCCGGAATCCGAAGCCCTGCGGGTCTTCGTCAACGCCGGCTACGAGTTCTCCGACAACCTCGAGTTCTACATCTTCGGCAACTACGGCCAGAGCCACGCCAAGGAAGACTTCAACTACCGGCCGCCGATCGACATCGGCGCGACCACCAACCAGGCCGACGACTACGTCTACACCCGCAACGGCGGTCTGTTTCGCGCCAACCAGATCTTCCCGCGCGGCTTCACGCCCCAGTTCTTCGGCGACGTCTATGACGCCAGCGTCGCCGGCGGCTTCCGCGGCGAGGTGCTCAATGGTCTCGGCTATGATCTGTCGGCCCGCTATGGCCGCAACGAGCTGGCCTACGATCTGACCGAGACGGTCAACTTCTCGCTGGGCGAGGCCAGCCCGACAGAATTCCACGTCGGCTCGCTGGTCTCCGACGAGTGGTCGCTCAACGCCGACTTCACCTACGAGGTCGCCACCGGCTTCACCGAGAACCCGCTGGCCGTCGCCTTCGGCGCCGAGTACCGCAAGGAGGGCTACGAGATCCTGACCGGCGATGTACCGTCCTACACCGCCGGCCCCTATTCGACCCAGGACCCGTACGACTTCTGCACCAATGAAGCGGCGATCGCCCAACGCACGCTGCGTCCGACCGCGCCGCAGAACGCCGGCATCGTCTGCAACACCTCGACCATCGTGCTGAACGGCCGGACCATCACCAACCCGGTCTATGCGGTGCTTGGAGTCGGTTCGAACGGCGCGCCGGGCTTCCCGCCGCTCTATTCGGGCCGCCTGACTCGCGACTCCTACGCCGCCTACGCCGAGGCCAGCCTCGACGTCACCGACCGCCTGTTCCTGCAGGGCTCGCTGCGGGGCGAGGACTTCTCCGACTTCGGATCGACCGTCGACTACAAGGTCGCCGGCCGCTTCGAGATCACCGACGGCATCGCCATCCGCGGTTCGGTCGGCACCGGATTCCGCGCCCCGACCACCGGTCAGACCTTCACCACCTACACCTCGACCGTTGTGAACAACGGGGCGCCGGTGGCCCAGGGCCTGTTCCCGGCGACCAACCCGGTCGCCCAGTATCTGGGCGCCGCGCCGCTGGGCCCTGAGAAGTCGCAAAACTACTCGATCGGCCTGACCATGCAGCTGTTCGACGGCCTGAACATCACGCTCGACGCCTACCACATCAAGGTCGACGACATGTTCTACGCGATCACCCCGATCACGGTGACGCCGACCATCACCGCCGCGATGATCGCCGCCGGCATCCCAGGCGCCGACACCATTGGCCAGGTGAACTTCTTCCAGAACGCCTTCGACGCCAGCGTCACCGGCCTGGACCTGGTCGCGACCTACGCCCGCGCCTGGGAGAACGGCCAGAGCACCAACTTCTCGGCCTCTTTCAACATCAACAACCCGGTGGTCGAGGAGGTGAAGAAGTTCGTCGACGCCACCGGCACGACCCGCACCTTCTTCGACGGAGAGTACATCTACGACTTCAAGCACGCGACGCCGCACTGGCGCTCGGTGCTGACCGCGACCCACCACATGGGGGCGTTCTCGATCATGGGGCGGGCGAACGTCTATGGCCCGTACAAGAACATGTACAGCGTCTCGATCCCGACGGTTCAGACCTGGGATCCGGAGGTCCAGTTCGATGTCGAGGCGAACTGGGACATCGATGAGACCTACACCCTGACGCTCGGTGTCCGGAACATCTTCGACAGCTATCCGACCCCGGACGAGACGGGCGAGCAGGGCACCAACGGGCGCATCTATCGCTCCGACTCGATCGTCGATTGGCAGGGCGGCTTCTACTACGCCAAGATCCAGATGAAGTTCTGATCCTGCTGGGCGGCCTTGCCGGGCCGCCCGGCCTTCGACTTGCCCATCCGCACCAGCGGCACCTTCACGCCGTTCGAGGTCTCCGCCTCGAACGGCTCGATGCGCTGGTAGCCGCAGGCGACGTAGAGCGGCTCGCCGGCCATGGTCGCGGCCATCTCGCAGCGGCTGAATCCTTCGGCCTTCGCCTTGGCCTCGCAGGTCGCCAGGATCAGCCGCCCGACGCCGCGCCGCACGAAGCCGGGATCGGTGTACATCGCCCGCACCCGCGCCGGATCCGTGGCCGGGTCGACCAGCGCCGCGTCGCGGCCGGCCGAGTGGTCGCCGCCGAACAGGGTGGCGCGTCGGCTCCAGCCGCCGCAGCCGGCGATCACGTCCCCGGCCTCGACCACGTAATAGGTGCCGTCCTCGATCAACTGGGTGTCCAGGCCCATGACCTCCTGCGAGGCCAGCACCTGCGCGGGCGGCAGGAACGCCGGCAGCAGCGCCTTGATCGCCCGGTCCATGACCAGCTTCAGGGCCGGAATATCTTCGCGCTCGGCGGGTCGGATGTGCAGACTCTGGGTCATGCCCTCTAGCTAGTGGCCCGGGCCGCCCGCGTCATCCCGCGGCTTGCGGCGCGGAACGCCTTGCCCCGACTTGGCGTAAATCGCGCAATGACGTACCAACCTGCCATGGCGAGCGCGTTCGATTTGTTCAAGTTGGGTGTGGGCCCGTCCAGCTCCCACACCATGGGTCCGATGACTGCCGGCGCGCGCTTCGTGCAGCGCCTGGCCGACCAGGGGCTGCTCGCCCAGGTCACCCGGGTCGAGGTCGCGCTCTATGCCTCCCTGGCCCTGACCGGCCGCGGCCACGCGACCGATCGCGCAGTGATCCTCGGCCTCGCGGGATTCGTGCCCGCCAGCATCGACCCGGACGCCGCCGACGCCGCGCTTGAGGCGATCGCGGCGGCCGGCCGGCTGCGGCTCGGCGGGCAGGGCCCCGAGATCGCCTTCGACGCAGCCCGCGACCTCCTCTGGGAAGGCCGCACCCGTCTGCCGCAGCATCCCAACGCCCTGGCGTTCCGCGCCTATGGCGGCGAGGCGCTGCTCGACGAGAAGCTCTACTTCTCGATCGGCGGAGGCTTCGTGGTCGACGAGGCCGAACTGGCGGCGAACGCGGCCCCGGCCCAGACCGCGCCCGAGCCCTATCCCTACACGTCGGGCGCCGAATTGCTGGCCCAGGCCCAGGCCGCCGGCCTGACCATCGCCGAGCTGATGTTCGCCAACGAGACCGCCGTGCGGACGCCGACCGAGGTCGAGACCGGTCTCGACGCCATCTTCGCAGCCATGGAGGCCTGCATCGAGCGTGGCCTGCGCCAGGACGGCTGCCTGCCGGGCGGGCTCAAGGTCCGCCGCCGCGCGCGCCAGATCCACACCGACCTGATGAGCAAGGTCGAGCGCAACATCTCCGATCCGCTGGCCGCGCTCGACTGGGTCAACCTCTGGGCCCTGGCGGTGAACGAGGAAAACGCCTCGGGCGGCCGCGTCGTCACCGCGCCGACCAACGGCGCGGCCGGGCTGTTGCCGGCGGTGCTGCGCTACTACGACCGCTTCCATCGCGGCGGGCCCGAAGGGCGGCGGACCTTCCTGCTGACCGCCGCGGCGATCGGCTCGCTCTACAAGCGCAACGCCTCGATCTCGGGCGCCGAGGTCGGCTGCCAGGGCGAGGTGGGGGTCGCCTGTTCGATGGCGGCCGCGGGCCTCACCGCGGCGCTCGGCGGGACCAACGCCCAGATCGAGAACGCCGCCGAGATCGCCATGGAGCACAATCTCGGCCTGACCTGCGATCCGATCGGCGGCCTGGTCCAGATCCCCTGCATCGAGCGCAACGCCATGGGCGCGGTGAAGGCCATCGACGCCTCGCGCCTGGCGCTGCTGGGCGACGGCCAGCACACCGTCAGCCTCGACAAGGTGATCGCCACCATGAAGCGCACGGGCGAGGACATGAGCGAGATCTACAAAGAGACCTCGCTCGGCGGCCTGGCCGTCAACATCGTCGAATGCTGAGCCGATGAACGCCGGATGAACGGCGCTCTCAAAGCCAGTTCAAGGCGCCGTTTCTAACGTCCAGCCTCGGGCTGGGGCGTCCTACGAAAGGGACACGAGATGAAGACCCTGATCGCCGCCCTCGCCGGGGGCGCGATGCTGCTGACGGCGAGCTTCGCCGCGGCCGATCCTGCTCCTGCTCCAGCCGCCGCGCCGGATGCGCGGCCGCTGGGCGTCGACGCCCGCATCCCGTTCGCCAACAGCACCGGCATCCGCAACTTCCAGGCCGACGGCGACAACGCCCTGTGGATCGAAGGCCGCAGCGGCGAGTGGTATCGCGCCGAGCTGTTCGGCCCGTGCATTGGCCTCGACCACTCGATGAAGGTCGGCTTCATCACCCGCGGGACCAGCACCCTCGACCGCTTCGGCCAGGTGCTGGTGGACGGCTCGAAGTGCCAGATCTCCAGCCTGGTGACCTCGGCCCCGCCGCCCGCCAAGGTGAAGAAGGCCAAGGCGTCCTAGGGCGGCGACAGCCGCAGCACGACCGCCGCGCCGCCCAGCGATCCGCCCAGCAGCGCTTCGCCGGGCCGGCTTGCGTCCGCCGCGGACAGGTAGAGGTTGGATCCCGACTCCAGCAGCCTTTGCGCTGCGACTGCGCCATCGGCCCGCAGGTGGACGATCATGCCGCTGTACTGGGTCGTCGCCTCCTCGGGCTCGCCAGGGGCGACCACCGCCGTGGCCGGGCGATAGTCGACCTGGCTGGCCTTGATCGCGGCCACCAAGGTGGCTCCTTCAGCGGCCGGCGCCAGGGCGCGGACCTCCGAGCGGCCCAGGCTCTTGTCCTCGAACACCACGCGCGGCTGCAGGCCGGCGTCCAGGGCGACGACGCCGGCTCGCAACTCCGCCTCACACGCGCCAATGACTCCGCCGCCAAGCAGCACCTCGCCGCCTCGTGCCATGGCGCTCGACACAGTCCAGCCGCTCAGCTCCCGTGAGGCGACGAGCGCGCCGGTCCGGCTGTCGCGCAGCTCGGTCCAAGTGATCGGCACGCCCAGGCACGACGGCGCGTCATAGTCGTCCTCGACCAGCTGGCGGCGCGGGGGCGCGGGATAGCGCGCAGTATAGGTGACCAGCAGGCGCTCGCCGATCGGCGTGATCGTCGCCTCGTCGATGGCGACGGCGGCCGTCGGGACGATCTCGAACAGCAGGCGGGCGGCCGCGCCGTGTTCGGAGACGATCACCCGCACGCGATCGCCCTCGCGCCGGCCTGCTGCCCGGGCCAGTAGGGCGCGGTCGACCACGACAAAGGCCGCGCTGGTCGGCGTCAGCGCCGCGCCGGCGTCGATGAACGAGTCGTAGTCGCCCCGCGTCTCGCCCCGCCACTTGCCGCGAACGGCGCCGGTAGCGAGATCCAGCGTCTCCAGGGTCGGCGCCTGGCGGCCGTCGGCGCCCGGCTGATAGCCGCCAAGGACCACGCTCGTCCCCTGTTCGACAAGAACGCGGCTGGCCCCGATCGACGGATCGGCGTGACGCCATCCCGGCGTCAATGTCGCCCCGGAGACGTAGCTGTCGGTCCCAGCGGGCTTCGCCAGGAAGCGGGTCAGGACGCCGGCGTCGGACCGGCGCAGGGCGATGACCTCGCCGGGATCGTCGGTCACCGCTTCGACCGCGACGGCGCCCTTGGACGCGGCCGCAGGCGGCGGCCGCGCCCCGTCGCCCAGCACGATCAGCGGCGCCCAGAAGCGCGGATGCAGATAGGCCCGCGCCGGCGGCGCGGCGAGGAACGTCCGCTGCGCCTGGGCCAGCGCCAGGGCGGGGCTCTCGCCGTGCTCGGTGCGCAGGGTGGCGAAGGTGGTCGCCACGACCTCCTTCGTCGTCTGGGAATCCACGGCCCACAACGATCCCAGGGTCGAGGGCACGCCCGCCACCGCGAAGGCCGACGCCAGGGCCGGCAACTCGCCGGCCATCTGCGCGACGTCATAGTTGGCGGTGTTGCAGGCCGACAGCGCCACGAAGCGCGCGCCGAGGTTCAGGTCGGCGATCTCCGAGGCGGTCAGCAGCCCGTCGTCGAAGGGATCGATGGAGGACACCGGCGTCAGCGCCAGCGCCGGCTCGCTCAGCCCCTCGATCTCATCGCGGATCAGCCCGTGGGTCGCGAACGACAGGTATCGATAGGAGCCCAGCAATTGACCGCGCACCCCGCGCTCGGTCGCCGCGTTCTGGACCAGCAGCTTGGTGGTCGCAAAGCCCTTGGCCGAGCGCTCCAGCTCGTCCCTCGTCTCCGGCAGCGGCGTCAGGGCGGCCAGGCCCGCGCTGTGCGAGCCTTGCAGCAGCATCTTGGCGCGGTCTTCGCCCTGCGCGGTCGCCCCGCTCAGCACCGGGTCGCCGACGCCGAGGAAATCGAAGTCAGAAGCGGGCGCCAGCGCGCCCGAGCGCGCCGCCAGGATCGCGGCTGGCGAGCCGGCGTAGCTGACGGCGTGACGCCGCACGAGCCAGTCGGCCTGCGCCAGATCATAGCCCTCGCCCAGCTTCGGCGGCGCCTGGGGCAGCAGCACCGCCAAGGGCAGAGGGGTGACCGAGGCGTTCGCGAGCCACAGCAGGTGGTCGCCTTCCTTCACGCAGTCTCCGAACGGAGCGACCAACAGCTGGTGCATCCGCACCGCCGCCGCCGCTGGGAACTGTGCGTCGAGCGCGTCCGAGGGGGCGTGGCCGGCGGTCAGCGCGGCCTGCAGGATCTTGATGTCCAGTGTGGCCTGCCGCAGGTCGGCCGGCGCCGTCAGCCGCACCACCCTGTCCTGGCGCACGCACATGTAGGCCATGCCGCCGGGGACTGTCGCCACGCTCAGCGCCGCCTCGCCGGGACGCAGCGCGGCCTGGAACCGCTTCAGTTCGACCAGGTTCGAGCCGCTCGCCGGCGGCAGCGATCGATCGATCTTGCCCAGGCGGACCGCAAAGTCGCGCAGCACTCCGCGGGCGGCGACGTCGTGCCTGAGCGGGGCCTGCGTCGGCGGGGCGCTGGTGCGCACGGCCAGTTGGGCCAGTTCACTCCGCTCATAGGCGTCCCGCCGCGCGCGCAGTCGAAGCCCCTGGTGGATCGCGCGGCGCTGCAACGCCTCCTTGGCCTGTGACAGCGCGACCAGGGAGTCGGCGTCGACGCTCGCTTGAGTCCTCGCGGCGAGCTGGAACAGCGTGAAGTTCACTTCGTCCGCCTCGGCCCCGACCTGCTCGGCTTGGCTGAGCGCGAAGGAAATCAGGATCTGCTCGATCGCAGCTGGGCGGCGGGAGGCGCCGACGCCCAACGCGGGAGCTCGCTTGGCCGCGGCGGTGATCAGACGCCCGGCCTCTGTGAGCCCCGCCTGCCGCTCGGCGCCCGGCGCCAACGCCAGGGCGCGCCCGGCGGTGCGGTAGATCGCGGCCGGCTCGGCGTTCGCCCCAGCGCCGCCTTCGTAGGGAGCCGCCTGCGACAGAGCCTTGGCGGCGACCGGATCGGGGCGCTGTTCGATCGCCGCGACCAGCGCCCGCGCCGCCAGATAGGCGGTTTCCTCGAAGTCCGCCGGCGTGCGCCCGGCTCGGGCATAGAGCTTGGCGTAGGGGTGGGCGCCCAGCGCTTCGCGCGCGCAGTCGGGCTTGAGCAGGCCGGTGCAGGCCACGGCCTTGCGGGTCAGGGCCTGCGCGATGACGTAGGCGCGGCTGTCGTCGTCCAGTTCGATGGCCTGGGCGGTGGCGACGGCGAGGTCGAGCACGGGCAGCGCGGCCGCGAACTGGCCCTGCTCCAGCAGCAACTCGGCCTCGACCAGCCGGAACATCATCGCATCGACGCTCAGCGGCGGCAGCGAGGCGGCGATGAAGCCGCGGCTGGCGCGATAGACGCCGTAGGCGCGGTCGCTCTGCCCCAGCACCCGCAGGCTGTCGATCGTATCCGACAGCGCCCAGGCGACCAGGAAGGCGTCGTCCTGCGGGTTCTTCAAGGTGGCCAGCAGCGACAAGGTCTTGTCGACGGTCGCGCCCGCCGCCGCATAGTCCTCCAGTTCGAGCTGGATGCTCGAGGCCAGGACCTGGCGGCGCAGATAGAGGCCGGGGTTGGCCGAGTTCTCCTGACGCCAGAGCTCGCCCTCGAGGATCTTCGCCGTCACCGGCGCCGCGCCGTAGGTGAACTTGCCGTAGTCGAGGAAGTAGCCGGTCCGCCGGACGTCCTCGCGCCGCGCCAGGTCGTTCGCTGCGGGCGGCGTCGGCAGGGCGATGTACTTCGGGACCTGCTCCAGCACGCAGTCGCGGGCCCGGCTGTGAATGCAGATCTCCAGCAGCGTGGCGGTCGCCGTCCGCCGCGCCGCGGGAGACAGCTCCTCGCTCGCCAGTTGTCGCTCCAGCTGCTGCCGCGCGGTCTGGCCCTTGCCCTGGAAGTAGAGACCCCAGGTCGAGGGTTCGGCCGCCACTGCCGGTTGCGAGCTGAGCAATATGAAGCTTGCGAGCGCGCCCCACGCCGCTAGGCTTCGCATGGGCGAAGTCATCAGGGGGAAAGGCGCCATGCGGCGGCTCCAGATCTGCGCGGCGGTGTTGCTCCTAGCTTCACCATCCTACGGCCTAGCGCAATCGGCGGTAGGCCGGGCGGGCGGCGCGATGCCGGCGCCCGGCCTCGACGCTGTCGACGCCAAGCGTTCGATCGGCGCGGTCCCCTCGCTGCCTGGCGCGCGCGCCGCGCGCTACGCCGCCGCCATAGACGGCGCGGCCGCCGAGCCCCGCCAGGTCACCCGCGGGGCCAAGGACGCCCAGGTCTATCAGTCCGCATCGCCGTCGGTGGTGCTGATCCTGGCCGGCCCCGCCTTCGGCTCCGGGGCCCTGATCAGCGCCGACGGCAAGATCATCACCAACCTGCACGTCGTCGGCGACGCCAAGGAGGTCGGCGTGGTGTTCAAGCCCGCGGCCGAGGGCGCGTCTTTCGGCAAGGCCGACGTGCGCCGCGCCAAGGTGATCCGCCGCGACGAGGTCGCCGACCTCGCCCTGCTGCAGGTCTCCGAAGTTCCGGCCGGCGCCAAGCCGTTGCCGCTGGCCGCGTCCGGCGCGGTGCAGGTCGGCTCGGACGTCCACGCCATCGGCCACCCCACCGGCCAGGCCTGGACCTACACCCGCGGCATCGTCAGCCAGGTGCGCAAGGACTTCGCCTGGCGCACTGAGATGGGCATCGATCACAAGGCGACGGTCGTGCAGACCCAGACCCCGATCAATCCGGGCAATTCCGGCGGGCCGCTGCTGGACGACAATCTCGAGATCATCGGCATCAATAGCTTCAAGAGCGACGGCGAGGGGCTGAACTTCGCGGTCTCCGCCGACGAGGTGCGCGCCTTCCTGACCCTCAAGGAGGACCGCCGCGCCACCCGCTCGGCCGGCCAGCGCGCGACCTCGGCCGGCGGCGAGTGCGAGCCCACGTCTTTTAAGGAGTGGGCCGTCAGCGACCCCAAGGGCCTCGGCTTCATGATCGACGTGAATTGCGACGGCGAAGGCGACTTCGTGCTGATCGAACCAGCCAAGAAGAGCGAGCCGCACACCTACCTCTTCGACCATGACGGCGACGGCAAGATCGACGCCGAGATCATCGACCTCGGCCGCGACGGAAACTTCGACGAGGCGCTGCTCGATGTCGACGGCGACGGGCAGTACGACCTGGTCGGCCAGTTCAAGCCGGGCGAGGCCGACCCCTACCGTTATGAACGCATCCAGAAATGAGGAAGGGATGGCGGTGAGAGAGGGATTCGAACCCTCGATAGGCTTTCACCTATACACGCTTTCCAAGCGTGCGCGATCGACCACTCCGCCACCTCACCACAGGCCTTGAGCGGCGCATGGCCCCTCGCGGAAGGCGCGCAATATACTCATGACGTCCTTTCGAGCAAGCGGCCTTCCACCGCAGCGCGAAGGGTTTTCGGGTCGAACAGCGATCGCCCCTCGTGACGGCTGAGCTGTAGCGCAAGCGGCGGCAGGCGTTTGCGCCAGGCGGCCAGGCGCGCCGGCGCGTCCGCGCGCCCGCTTCGCACCGCCTCGGCGATCGCGGCCAGGTCGGCGTCGGCGCTTCGCAGGGCGTGGCGCTCGGCGTCGAAACTCGGCCCGGCGAATCGCTCGTCGATCAGGCCCAGCCGCGCACGCGCCCCGGCGATCATCAGCAGGCGCGTGGCCGGGTCGGGCGCGGCCGCCGCGGCCGCAGCCGCCCGGTCCGCGTCGTCCAGCATGCCCTTGACCCGCACCGGCCTGGTCGCGGGCGTCGGGCAGGCCTGCGGCCCGAGGCTGCGCACATAGTCGGCCAGGCCGGTCAGCACGGCCGGCGAGGGTTCGGGGCCGTCGAACTCCTCGACGACCAAGCCGCGGATGAAGGTCTCCAGCGCCGGCGGCGCGACCTTCAGCCGGGCGCGCTCGCCCGAGAGGTCGGGTATCGGAACCGGATCGTCCCGGCCGTTGCCGCGATGCGAGGACAGCAGCGACGAGGTGACGTCGGCGGTGCCCGGCGCGCCTGAGACGCCGGGAAACAGGAATTCGGGGTTGCCGCGCCCGCCGCGGTGGCAGCTCTCGCACGACAGCCCCGCCCGCGCCGCCTGTCCGCCCAGCAGCACCGGCGTGCGGAACGCCGCCCGCCCGATCTCCACCGAGGCGCGGACGGCCTCTGTCGGCGCGTAGCATTCGGCAGGTTCGGTGGTCAGGACGCCGGCGACGTCGGCCTTCGGGTTCGTCCAGCCGACGGCGCGCAGGGGAAGGGCCCCAGCCGCCACAGCCAATCCGCCCACGCCCAGCGCGGCGGCGAAGGCTAGCGCGCCGGATCGCCGCCGACGTCGATCCAACGCCGCAGTTCCTCGGCCTCGGCGCAGCCGTAGGCGCAGGTGCGGTCGAGCCTGGCCAGCAGCGTCCGGGCCCCGGCCATGTCGCCGCGCTCCACCTTCAGCTCGCCATAGTACTCGGTCGCGCCCTTGTGGTTCGGGGCGATCGCCAGCGCCTGGCGATAATAGCTCTCGGCGCGGCCCCACTCGCCCTTCTTGCGCCAGACATAGCCTTGGTAGGTCAGTACGTCGGGGTGCGGCCCCAGCGCTTCGCGGGCGTGGTCCAGCGAGACCAGCGCCTCGTCGTAGCGGTGCTCGTTGATCAGCCCGACCGCGTGGAGGTAGGCCCGGTCGCCGCCGTCGGCCAGCAGCGCAGGCAGCGCCGCCGCCGGCGCGGCGCCCGCCATCGCGCTCTCGACCGCGGCTGTCGCCGACTTCAGCGTCGCCGCGTCCGCGCAGCCGCCGCAGCTCGCCTCGCGGGCCTTAAGCCAGTCGAGCTGTTCCTGGGCCTTGGGATCTTTCAGCGCGCCCAGCGCCACGCCCAGGCCCTGATGGCCCTGGATGTTGTCCGGCTCGAGCTTCACCGCGTGTTCGAAGGCCTTGCGCGCGCCCTTGTGGTCGTTCTGGCCGGCGTCGGCCATGCCCAGCAGCCGCCAGGCTTCGGCGTTCTTCGGGACCGCGCTGACCACGTTCTTCAGCGCCCGCTCGGCGTCCTTGTAGTTCTGGGCGTTCAGGGCGGCGACGCCCTTCATGTACTCGGCGGCGGGATCGTAGGCGGGGGCCGAGGCCGACGGCATGTCGCCGGCGCCTCCGCTGCCGCCCGAAGCCAGCGAAACGCCAGCGCTCGTGAAGCTCATCACGATCCCGGCCAACAGCACGTGTCGAAACTTGCTCATTGCGCCCTCCATGAAGGCTGGCGCGAGTATTCCACGAAACCGGTGTTATGTCAGCGCCGACGCCTGGGCGCCGCGGGCGTGCAATCGGCGGCGGGCGATCTTATGTTCCGGTTCAAGTTCACACCTGATCGGGCGCGCCATGATCTTCGCCAAGAAAACCCTCGAGCTTCCCACCATCGACACCGCCCTGCCGGGCCGGTCGAACCCGTTGCCGACCGCCGAGACCCACTTCCTCAACGGCCGCCCGCTGAAGGGCCCGTATCCGGACGGTCTGGAGATCGCCGATTTCGCCATGGGCTGCTTCTGGGGCGTGGAACGCAAGTTCTGGCAGGTCCCGGGCGTCTGGGTGACGGCCGTCGGCTACGTCAACGGGATCACGCCCAACCCGACCTACGAGGAAGTCTGCAGCGGCCGCACCGGCCATACCGAGGCCGTCCGCGTCGTCTACGACCCGCGCGTGGTCACCTATGAGGACCTGCTGAAGGTGTTCTGGGAAAACCACGACCCGACCCAGGGCATGCGCCAGGGCAATGACATCGGCACCCAGTACCGCTCGGGCATCTATGTCCACAACGACGCGCAAGGCTCGGCCGCGGCCGCCTCGCTGCAGGCCTACCAGCAGGCGCTGTCGGACAAGGGTTATGGCGCGGTGACCACCGAGATCGCCGAGGCTCCCGAGTTCTACTTCGCCGAGGACTATCACCAGCAGTACCTGGCCAAGAACCCGGCCGGCTACTGCGGCATCGGCGGCACCGGCGTCACCTGCCCGATCGGCGTCGGCGTCAGCGCGTGACGCGCGAGGAGTTCGACGCCGCCGCGCGCCGGCTCCCCGGGGCGACCATGGACGTCCAGTGGGGCGACGACTGCATCTACAAGGTCGGCGGCAAGATGTTCGCCGGCACGGACGGCGGCTACAGCAACTGCTCGTTCAAGGTCACCGACATCGCCTTCGAGGCGCTGGCCGAGTCCGGCCGTGCGCGGCCGGCGCCCTACATGGCCCGCGCCAAGTGGGTGATGTTCGACGACTTGGCCGGCCTCGACGCCGCCGAGGTGGCCGACTGGCTGGCGACGTCGCATGCCCTGGTCGCGGCCAAGCTCACCCGCAAGGCGCGGGCGAAGATCGGCTTGGCATGACCCGCGAGGAGGTGGAGGCGATCGCCTTGGACCTGCCGGCGGCGACCAAGATCGTCCAGTGGGGCGGCTCGGACGTCTACAAGGTCGGCGGCAAGGTGTTCGCGATCTGCGGCCTGCGCGGCGGCCTGTCGTTCAAGGTCAGCGAGATCGGCTTCATGGTGCTGACCGACGAGGGCGGACCGGGCCGCCAGGCGCCTTATCTGGCCAAGGGCGGCTGGGTGATCGTCGATCTGGACGACGCCGGCGCCGACGAGGCGGCCGGCTGGATCGCCGCGGCCCACGAGCTGATCGCCGCCAAGCTGACCCGCAAGGCGCGGGCGGAGCTCGGCCTCTAGTCCTCGCGGTTCTCGAGCAGCCCGCGGATGTCGCTCACCGCCCGGGCCGAGGGCGAGTGGCGCTGACGCATGAACAGCAGCACGACCGCCGAGACCGTCACCGTTAGGAAGGCGACCGGCCCGAACAGCCAGGCCGCAGCGGCCAGCGCGAAATAGTAGCCGCGGACCCCGCGATTGAACGACGACAGCGCCGGATTCAGCAGCCGCGCGGTCGCCTCGCCATAGGTGCGCTGGAAGCCTTTGTCCTCGGTGGTCGGCGTCGCCCCGATCACCGCCAGGCAGTAGTTCATCTGCCGGATCGCCCAGATGAAATCGAGCAGCCCGCGGGCCAGGGCCAGCAGCACCAGGGCGATCTGCGCCTCGAACAGCATCCGCGAGGAGGTCTTCAGCACCATCAGGCTCGAGGCGCTGCGGAACGCGCCTTCGCCGCCGAACAGCACGCCCGCCGCGCCGGCGATGAGGATCAGGTTCGAGGAGGCGAAGAACGAGGCCGAGTTCAGAGTGTGGCCCAGCAGCTGGCCGTCCATGAACTTGTTCTCGCGCCCGGCCATGGTCCGCATCCAGGCGGCGCGCACGACGGTCATGTCGGTGTTGATCAGCCCCTTGCCGCGCGCCATCGTCCTGAGCAGCGGCTCATAGGCCAGCCAGACCAGGGCGAAGACGGCGAGCGCGACGATGTCAGCGCTCGATAGGGCGTCGATCAGTTTCACGAGATGCGTTCCGGTAGCGGGCGGCCCGATGGTAGGGCGCCTCGCCCCAGATCGGCTAGCGGTCGGCGACGTCCGCGGTGTGGATCGCCCCGTCGCCCTGCTTCACGCCCAGCGCGTACAACAGGCCGATGAACCAGCCCTTGGTCACATGCAGCAGCAGCAGGGTGACGATCGCCAGCGGGATCAGCGTCGCCGGCAGCACGATGGCGGGCGAGGCCTCCCAGATCACCGGGAAGATCAGCAGCGGCGCGACTACCAGGTGGCCGACGATCAGGATCGTGAAATAGGCCGGGCCGTCGTCGGCCGGGTATTTGGCCAGGTTCAGTCCGCAGTGCTCGCAGGTCGGCTGCACCTTCAGATAGCGGCTGAACAGCTTGCCTTCACCGCAGGCCGGGCAGCGGCCCTTCAGGCCGCGGAGCATCGATTGCACGAACATGGACACGCTACCTGGGTGACGTCGCGCCCGGATATGCGCCTTGACGGACGTCAATGAAAGGGGCCGCGCGGCCGCATCTGCAGGAACATCGTCGCGTCGGCGGCTTTAAATCTGCAGGCGGACGACCGATCTTCGGTCCTTCCCCGGTGCAAGGGAGCGCCCGATGAGCGACCAACCTCACACGCCTGCCGAGAAGGATCCGCACGGCCACGTCGGGCCTGCGACCCCGGCCGAGGACGTTTCGCGCAGCGCCGATCCGGCGGTGGTGCCGCCGAAGGACAAGGCCCGTATCGCCGAGGAGGCGTCCCGCGAAGAGGACGCCTGACGCGCCTAGCGCTTCATGTCGTCGGCGGCGCCGGCGACGGCCGCGCCGGCGGCCTGGGCGTCACGGCCGAGGCCGGCCACGGTGTTGCAGGCCGAGGTCATGAGCGCGGCGGCGACGGCGGCCAGGACGATGATCTTGCGCATGGGTGGTCCCCCGAGTGGTTTGGCCGCCTGATGCTCAAGCTTCCTGGCGCTTTTTAGGCCGGCCTCGTCCCCCGGATCAACGGCCGATAAGGTGGGGCATGGGCAATCTCGGCGCCTGGGTCCTGGCCGTCCACCTGGCGGTCATCGCCTTCAACCTGTTCGGTCTGGCGGCGATTCCGCTGGGGGCCTGGCGCGGCTGGGCGTTCGTGCGCGTGCGCTGGTGGCGGGCGCTGCACCTGGCCTCGCTGGCCGTGGTGGCGCTGCAGGCGCTGGCCGGTCGGGCCTGCTTCCTGACGATCTGGCAGGACGAGATGTCGGGCGCGGCGAGCGAGCAGCCGCTGATCATGCGGGTCGTCAACGGCCTGATCTACTGGCCGCTGCCGATGTGGGTGTTCACCGCGGCCTACGCCGCGGTGTTCGTCTACGTGCTGGCGCTGTGGAAGCTGGTTCCGCCTGTCGCTAGTCGGCGTCCATCTTCAGGGCGGCGATGAAGGCTTCCTGCGGGATCTCGACCTTGCCGAACTGGCGCATGCGCTTCTTGCCGGCCTTCTGCTTGTCCAGCAGCTTGCGCTTGCGGCTCATGTCGCCGCCATAGCACTTGGCGGTCACGTCCTTGCGCAGGGCGCGGATGGTCTCGCGGGCCACGATCCGGCCGCCGATCGCCGCCTGCAGCGGGATCTGGAACTGGTGCGGGCTGATCAGGTCCTTCATCTTTTCGACCATGCCGCGGCCGCGGGTCTCGGCGCGGTCGCGGTGGACCAGCATCGACAGCGCGTCCACCGGCTCGGAATTGACCAGGATCGACATCTTCACCAGGTCGCCGACCCGATAGCCTTCGATCGTGTAGTCGAACGACGCATAGCCCTTCGAGACGCTCTTCAGGCGGTCGTAGAAGTCGAACACCACCTCGTTCAGCGGCAGGTCGTAGACGACCAGCGCACGCGACCCGACGTAGCTCAGCTCGCGCTGCTCGCCGCGGCGGTCCTGGCAGAGCTTGATGACCGAACCCAGGTACTCGTCCGGGGTCAGGATCGTCGCCTTGATCCACGGCTCGCTGATCGAATCGATCTTCACCGGGTCGGGCATGTCGGCCGGGTTGTGCAGCTCGATCTCGCTGCCGTCGGTCATGTGGATCTTGTAGACCACGCTGGGCGCGGTCGCGATCAGGTCCAGGTCGAACTCGCGGCTCAGCCGCTCCTGGATGATCTCCAGGTGCAACAGGCCCAGGAACCCGCAGCGGAAGCCGAAGCCGAGCGCGGCGCTGGTCTCCATCTCGTAGGTGAAGCTGGCGTCGTTCAGGCGCAGACGGCCGATGGCCGCGCGCAGGTCCTCGAAGTCGGCCGCGTCCACCGGGAACAGGCCGCAGAACACCACCGACTGCGCGACCCGGAAGCCGGCCAGGGCGGTCTCGGTCTGGCGCTTTTCCTCGGTGATGGTGTCGCCGACGGCGGCGTCGGCCACCTGCTTGATCTGGGCGGTGATGTAGCCGATCTCGCCGGGGCCGAGCTCGGCGACCTCGGTCTGCTTGGGCCGGAACACGCCGATCTTGTCCACCTGGTGGGTGGCGCCGGCGTTCATCATCCGCACCTTCATGCCGGCCTTCAGCACGCCGTCGATGACGCGCACCAGCACCACGACGCCGAGATAGGGGTCGTACCAGGCGTCGACCAGCAGCGCCTTCAGCGGCGCCTCGCGGTCGCCCTGGGGCGCGGGCAGGCGGGCGACCACGGCTTCCAGCACCTCGGCGATGCCTTCGCCGGTCTTGGCCGAGCAGAGCACCGCGTCGGAGGCGTCGATGCCGATGACGTCCTCGATCTGCTGGCGCACCCGGTCGGGCTCGGAGGCCGGCAGGTCGATCTTGTTGAGGACCGGCACGATCTCGTGGTTGTTGTCGATCGCCTGGTAGACGTTGGCCAGGGTCTGGGCCTCGACGCCCTGCGAGGAGTCGACGACGAGGATCGAGCCCTCGCACGCGGCCAGCGAGCGGCTGACCTCATAGGCGAAGTCGACGTGGCCGGGAGTGTCCATCAGGTTGAGGACATAGGTCTCCCCGTCCTGGGCCTTGTACTCCAGGCGCACGGTCTGAGCCTTGATGGTGATCCCGCGCTCGCGCTCGATCTCCATGTTGTCCAGGACCTGCTCGGTCATCTCGCGCTTGGTCAGCGCGCCGGTCTCCTGGATGAGCCGGTCGGACAGGGTCGACTTCCCGTGGTCGATGTGAGCCACGATGGAGAAGTTGCGGATGCGGGAGAGGGGCGTCGTCATTGCGCCCGCCCTCTACCACATTCGGAGCGGTTCGCGAGTAGGCCGTCTTCGACGCGCCCTCATGGTTAATCGCCCGTTAAGCCTGACCGCCGCATTCATGCCCCCTGGGGATGTGAGGCTCGTTCAAGCTTCAAGGGAATTTCATGGACCGCCGCACGCTGATCGTTTCGGGACTGGCCACGCTTGGAACCGCGGGCTGCGCGACCGCCCAGCCGGGCGGGCCGGGCGAACTGCCGCCGCCGAGCCCGAGCGCCACGGCCAATCCGAGCTATTCGACCGGCCAGGCCGAGACCTACAGCCGCGATGAGCTGGTCAACAACGTCTCCGACTTCCTGGGCGTGACCGCCGAAGCCGCCGGCGGCGCGGTCGAGCGCGTCTTCCAGGACAACGGCCGGCCGACCGCCTACATCGCCGGCGAGGAAGCCGCCGGCGCCTTCGTGGGCGGCGCGCGCTACGGCCGCGGCCTGCTCTACATGAAGAACCGCGAGCCGATCGAAGTGTTCTGGCAGGGCCCGTCGGTGGGCTGGGACTTCGGCGGCAACGCCAGCCGGGTCTTCACCCTCTGCTACAATCTCCAGTACCCGGAAGTGATTTTCCAGCGGTTCCCGGGCGTCGAGGGCGCGGCCTATCTCGTCGCCGGCCTGGGCGTGAACTACCTGCGCTCGGACGACATTATCCTCGCCCCGATCCGCACCGGCGTCGGCGTCCGCCTCGGCGCGAATGTCGGCTATCTTGGATTCAGCAGGACTCGGCGCACCCTGCCGTTCTGAGGAATCCGGGGGGCGGCGCAATGCGGCCGGTCAGCGACACCAAGTGGGTCCATTGCATGACCCCGGCCGGCGACAAGCTGGTCTTCGCCGCGCGGCCTGAACTTCGCGATCGCCACAAGTCGGTGGTGGTGCTGATTCACGACGTGCTCAGCACCCCTGGCGCCATGGCCCCCTGGTTCGCTCGCCTGGAGCCCGAAGCCGAGGTCATGCTCGCCTGCCTGCCGGGCCACGGCGTCGCCCCGCCGCTGTCCTCGCCCGGCTGGGACGAGCTGGTCGCCGGCCTGCACCAGAGCCTGCGCACGGTAGTGCCTGGCCGGCGGGTGCTGGTGGCTGGACTGGGCCTAGGCGGCGTGCTGGCCCTGGCGCTCGGGGCGCACGGCTACGCCGCGGTCGCCTTCGATCCCTTCTTCGCCACCGCTGGCCGCTGGCCGCTGGAAATCGCGCTCGAGCGCGCCGCCGACCGCGGCGAGCTGCCGGTCCCTGACTTCATGTTCGAGACGCTCGGCTGGCGCGATGGGGCGATCGTCCAGAACCGCAGCTATGGCGGCCTGCTCGACCGCCTGAAGGCGCCCGCGTTGGTGGTGTGCGGCGACATGCCTCTCGCCCCGCCGCGGGACCTGGCCATGGCCCCCTCGCTGATGGACGAGGCCGACCACGCCCTGGTCGCCGCCTACCCGGACTTGCGGGTTAAGATCGCGCCGGGCTGCGGCCACGACGTCCTCGGCCAGGCGACCGACCTCTGCCGCGACATCATCCTCGACGAGCTGGCCCGCGCCTGACGCTCAGCGCCTCAGTGCTTGTCGACCTTGGCCGCTAGCCAGTCCATCAGCGCCAGCAGCACGCCGGAGAACACGAAGGTCACGTGGATGACCACCAGCCACATCAGGCTGCGGTCCGACAGTTCCTTGCCTTCCGACAGCTCCATGAACGCCTTCAGCAGCGCGATGGCCGAGATCGCCACGATCGAGGCGATCAGCTTCATCTTCAGGCCGGAGAAGTCGACCGTGCCCATCCAGCCGGGCCGATCCTCGTCGTCGTCGGTGTCGATCTTGGAGACGAAGTTTTCGTAGCCCGAGAAGATCACGATCAGCAGCAGGTTGCCGGCCAGCGACAGGTCGATGAGCTTCAGCACCATCATGATCGCCTGGTTGGGCGTCATGGTCATCAGGCCCGACAGCTCGTGGACCGCCTCGTTGAAGAACACCACAAGCAGGGCGGCCAGCGCCCCGACCAGCCCGACATAGAACGGCGCCATCAGCCAGCGCGAATGGAACAGCCCCGTCTCCAGCCAGCGTTCGGCGGCGGGCTTGGGCTTCTTGATGCGTGGCGCGTCGGTCATGCGGTCGGGGTCTCTCCTTGATGCCCAGGAAAGACCCCGCCGCGGACTCTCAGGTCAAGCGCGGAGCTTGGCGCTCACGGCCTTTTCAGCGGCGGCGACCACCTTGGCCGACAGCGCCTCGATCTCGGCGTCGGTCAGGGTCTTCTCGCGCGGCTGCAGCAGGATCTCCACCGCCACCGACTTCGACCCCTCGGCCACGCCCTGGCCGCGATAGACGTCGAACACGCGGGCCTGAGTGATCAGCGCCTTGTCGGCCCCGGCCACGGCCTTGATCAGGTCGCCGGCGGCCACGGCCTCGTCGACGACGAAGGCGAAGTCGCGCGACAGCGGCATCAGCGCCGACAGCTCCAGCGCCGGCTTGGTCTTGGTCGATTTCTTCTTCGGCTCCGGCACGTTGTCGAGGATCAGCTCGAAGCCGAGCACCGGGCCCTCGACGTCCAGCGCCTTGAGAATGCGCGGATGGATCTCGCCGAACTCGACCAGCGCGTTCTTGCCCAGCCGCAGCGCCGCCGAGCGGCCCGGATGCCACCAGTCGGACAGGCCGCCCTGGACGGTCTGCAGCGAGCTGGTCGGCGCGCCGAGGTCCTCCAGCAGCGACAGCACGTCGGCCTTCAGTTCGAACAGGGCGTCGGCCGCCCCGCCGTCCCAGCGCCGGGGCGCGTGCGGCGCGACGACGGCGCTGATCGCGGTCAGCTGGTCGGCCGGCTGGTCGCCACGATAGAGCGGGCCGATCTCGAACAGCGCCACGTCGGGGAAGCCGCGCCGCGCGTTGCGGCCGGCCGCCTCGATGAGGTTCGGCAGGATCGACGGGCGCATGCAGTCGAGGTCCGAGGCGATCGGGTTGGTGATCACCAGCTCCGGCTGGCCGCCGCCGAACAGGGCCGCGGTCTCGCGCTTGGTGAAGCTCCAGGTGATGCTCTCGGCGTAGCCCTTGGCGGCCATCGCCCGGCGTCCGGTGCGCACGCGGGCCTGGCGCGCGGTCAGCACGCCGCCGGCCGGCCGCGCCATCTCGGGCAGGGCCGAGGCGGGCAGGGCGTCGTAGCCCTCGATGCGGGCCACTTCCTCGACCAGGTCGGCCTTGCCCTCGACGTCGCGGCGCCAGGTCGGCGGCTGCACCTTATCGCCGTCCACGACGAAGCCGAGGTCGGTCAGGATCTGGTCGATGCGCACGGCCGGCAGGTCCAGGCCCGACAGCTGCTTCACATAGGCCCGGTCGAAGACGAGGGCCTCCGGCGCGGCCGGTGCCTTGCCGACCACGGTGACTTCCGACGGCTCGCCGCCGCAGAGCTCCAGGATCAGCTTGGTGGCCAGCTCCAGGCCCGGGACCTGGCTGGCCGGGTCCACGGTGCGGGCGAAGCGGTACTGCGCGTCCGAGGTGATCCCCGTCGTGCGGCCGGTCTGGGCGATTCGGATCGGGTCGAACCAGGCGCTTTCCACGAACACGTCGACGGTCTCGTCCGAGCAGCCGGTCGACAGGCCGCCCATCACCCCGCCCAGGCCGATCACGCCGGAGCCGTCGGCGATGACGGTGATCTCGGGGCTGACCGCATAGGTCTTGCCGTCCAGCGCCTCGACGCTCTCGCCGTCCTTGCCGGCGCGGGCCTCGATGAAGCCGCCGGAAAGCTTGCTGACGTCATAGACGTGCAGCGGCCGGGCGCGGTCGTAGGAGATCAGGTTGGTGACGTCGACCAGGGCGTTGATGGGGCGCAGGCCGATCGAGGTCAGCTTCTGCTGCAGCCAGGCCGGCGAGGGGCCGTTCTTGACGCCGCGGATCAGCCGGCCGGTGAACTGGCGGCAGCCGTCCGAACCGTCCAGGCGGATCTCGATCGGATTGGCGAACTGGCCGGCGACCGGCGCGACCGAGACGTCCTTCAGCTTGCCCAGGCCCGCGGCGGCCAAATCGCGCGCGATGCCGACCACGCCCAGCCAGTCGGGGCGGTTGGGGGTCACCTCGAAGTCGATCACCGCTTCCAGGCCCAGAGCCTGCGCCACCGGGGTGCCGACGGCCAGGCTGTCGGGCAGCTCCATGATGCCGTCCGACTCCGCGGCGGTCTCCAGCTCGGAGGCCGAGCAGAGCATGCCGTGCGAGACCACGCCGCGGACCGGCTTCTCGACCAGGGTGACGCCGAGGCCCGGCACATAGGCGCCGATCGGGGCGTAGACGACGGTGATCCCCGCCCGCGCGTTCGGCGCGCCGCAGACGATCTCCTTGCGGCCGTCGCGGGTGTCGACCTGGCAGACGCGCAGGCGGTCGGCGTTCGGGTGCTGCACGGCCTCGACGATCTTGGCGACCGAGAACGCCGCCAGCTTGGCGGCGGGATCGTCGACATGCTCGACCTCCAGCCCGGCCATGGTCATGGCGTCGACGACCTGTTGCGTGGTCGCGTCGGTTTCGAGGTGGTCTTTCAACCAGGAGAGCGTGAACTTCATTGATCGGCTCCTTCGCCGATGATCTCGACCAGGCGGAAGCGTTCGCACCAGAGCATCATGTCGGGTGCGAAGGCGCCTTCGCGGGTGAAACAGTCTTCGTGGACGGCGGCCCAGTGTGCGTAGCTCAGGTCGCCTTCGCCCTCTTCGGCGGCGAAGTCGGCCGGCACCTCGTCGAAGCGCCGCTGGACCAGTTCGGTGGACTCGATGACGATGCGGGGCGCGCCCTCGCCGTCGAGCACCACATAGCGCGCGCCCAGGGCGCTGCCCTTCAGTCCCTGCGACGCCGGCCAGCAGGTCGCGGTCTTCTTGCCCTGGAGCACCAGGGCTAGAAGCTCGTCGGCCATCGCCGGGCTGTCGCCGAAAGCGAAGTGCTCCAGCGTGCTGTGGGCGCCAGCGGGCATCAGCTCAGGCCCGAGGCCTGGTTCGGCGCCGCGTAGGGGCTGAAGCCGTAGTGCTCCAGCCAGCGCACGTCGCTGGCGAACATGTCGCGCAGGTCGGGCATGCCGTACTTCAGCACCCCCAGCCGGTCGACGCCGCAGCCGAACGCGAAGCCCTGCCAGACGTCCGGATCCAGGCCGCAGTTGCGCAGCACGTTCGGGTGCACCATCCCGCAGCCGAGGATCTCCAGCCAGTCGGTGCCCTGGCCGATCTTCACCTCGCCGCCCGAGCGGTCGCACTGCACGTCCATCTCGGCGCTCGGCTCGGTGAACGGGAAGTGGTGCGGGCGGAAGCGGGTGACCACCTCGGGCGTCTCGAAGTAGCGCGACAGGAAGGTCTCCAGCGTCCACTTCAGGTGGCCCATGTGGATCGCCTTGTCGATCACCAGGCCTTCGATCTGGTGGAACATCGGCGTGTGGGTCTGGTCCGAGTCCTTGCGGAACGTCCGGCCCGGCACGATCACCCGGATCGGCGGCTCCTGGCCGTTGGCGATCCAGGACGGCAGCTTCTCGTTGACCGCATGCATCACCCGCACCTGCACCGGGCTGGTGTGGGTGCGCAGCACCTTGCGCTCGCCGTTGGCGTCCTCCGGCAGGAAGAAGGTGTCGTGCATCTCCCGCGCCGGATGCTTGGGCGGGAAGTTCAGCGCCGTGAAGTTGTTGAAGTCGGTCTCGATGTCCGGGCCCTCGGCGACCGAGAAGCCCATCTCGGCGAACACCGCGATCATCTCGTCCATGACCTGCATGGTCGGGTGGACGCTGCCCTTGCGGCGCGGCGGCGCCGGCAGGGTCAGGTCGACTTTCTCGGCCGCCAGCTTGGCGTCGAGTTCGGCCGCCTCCAGCACCTGCTTGCGCGCGGCGATGGCGGTCTGGACCCGGTCGCGCAGGCCGTTGATCTGCGGGCCGCGCTCGCGCCGCTCATCGGGGCTCATGCCCCCCAGCGACTTGAGCAGGTCGGAAATGGAGCCGGACTTGCCGAGGGCGGAGACGCGCACGGCCTCAAGGGCGGCGGCGTCGCCCGCGCCGTCGACGGCGGCGAGGATGTCAGCTTCGAGTTGGGCGGTCATGGGTTGACGTCTTTAGAGGGGGTTCGGCTGAAGCGAAATCCTTTCCTCCCCTGCGAAGCGGGGGAGGGGGACCGCGCGCCAGCGTGGTGGAGGGGGCGAGACCGGACGCTGAGCCTGCCGCCGCCCCCACCACCACCCTTCGGGCGGTCCCCCTCCCCCGTGAACGGGGGAGGAAAAATGGAGACAGCAAAAAGCCCTCCGGCGGTCCTCGCCGGAGGGCTTCTCGAATGCTCAGTGAGTCTGACGACTCAAACGGCCTCAAGCCAGCGCGGCGCGAACCTTGTCGGCGATGGCCTTGAACCCGGTGGGATCGTTACCCGCGATGTCCGAGAGGACCTTGCGGTCGATTTCGATCCCGGCCTTGTCCAGGCCGAAGATAAATTGCGAGTAGGTGAAGCCTTCCAGGCGAGCCGCAGCGTTGATGCGCTGGATCCACAGCGAACGGAAGTTGCGCTTGCGGACCTTGCGGTCGCGGTAGGCGTATTGACCGGCACGATCCACGGCCGCCTTGGCGGCGCGGATGGTGTTCTTGCGGCGCCCGTAGAAGCCCTTGGCTTGCTCGAGAACCTTCTTGTGCTTGG
This sequence comes from Phenylobacterium sp. LjRoot97, assembly GCF_964254345.1. Classification (NCBI taxonomy): domain Bacteria; kingdom Pseudomonadati; phylum Pseudomonadota; class Alphaproteobacteria; order Caulobacterales; family Caulobacteraceae; genus Phenylobacterium; species Phenylobacterium sp. LjRoot97. The sequence goes on along the minus strand of NZ_CAXUTH020000001.1, from coordinate 3,779,703 downwards.
CGTGGGCGACGACGCCCCGTTTCACGCGAGCCATGTGTCAGTTCTCCTTAAAGGCCGTAGGGGAGCCAAAGCTTGACGATCTTGGTGTCAGCTTCGGTCATCACCTTGGTGCCGCGGTTCTGACGGATGTACTTCGCGTTGTGGCTGATCAGGCGGTGACGCTTGCCAGCGACGCCGGCCTTCAGCTTGCCGGTCGCGGTCAGTTTGAAGCGCTTTTTCACGCCCGACTTAGTCTTCAGTTTGGGCATTTCTCTGCGGAGCCTCGCGGCCCCGTCCTCTGGTGTATTGATGAACCGCCCTGGCATGCCTTTGGCCAGACGACTCCGAAGAGCGGGGCGTTTACGCGAAAGGGTGAGGGAAGGCAAGGCTTTGAGTCCGCCTGCGGCGACTCGCGCTCGCCTGGGATATAGTTCCCCGACCGGTCCGCTACGAGGTCCAGATGGCGTCCACGCCCGCTCCGCCAGCCGCTGCGCCCCGCCGTCGCCGCCGCATGCTCGGGGCCTTCGTCGCCCGGCCGCGGCTGCTGGCCGGCGTCGGCGCCGGCCTCGTGGTCTGGGCCGCCTGCCTGCTGATTCCCAACGAGCTCAGCATGGTGACCGCCGCGATCCTGGCCTGGGACGCCACCTGTCTGACCTTCATCGCCCTGGCGATCTCGATGATGTGGGGCGCCGACCCGGCCCGCATGCGCGCCGTGGCCGCCACCCAGGACCAGGGCCAGGGCGTGATCCTGGGGCTGGCGGTCGCCGCCGCCGCGGCCAGCATCTGGGTCATCGCCCGCGAGCTCTCGGCCGCCAAGGCCGATGAGGGCCTGGTCAAGGCGCTGCGCGTGGCCCTGGTGTTCGCCACCGTCGCCGCCTCCTGGTTCATGGTGCAGCTGATCTTCGCCCTGCACTACGCGCACGAGTACTACGCCCCCGACGACGACACCCCGCGCGACGCCGGCGGCCTGCTGTTCCCGGGCGGCGAACTGCCCGACTACTGGGACTTCGTGCACTTCTCGGTAGTCATCGGCGTCGCCTGCCAGACCGCCGACGTCTCCTTCACCTCCAAGGAGCTGCGTCGGATCGGCACCGTCCACGGCGTCGTCGCCTTCGTGTTCAACACCGTGGTGCTGGCCCTGACGATCAACCTGCTGGCTGGGCTGTTCTAGGGCGCGGGCGCCGCGTCCTCGGCGATCTGCCCCGCGGCGGCGGGATCGGTCAGGATCACGCCCACCGAGGCGGCGATGATCAGCCCGATCGCCGCCCACTGCGAAAGCGCCAGGTGCTCGCCCAGGATCAGCAGCCCGGCCACCGCGCCGGCCGCCGGCTCCAGGCTCAGCATCACCCCGAAACTGCGCTTGGGAATGCCGCGCAGGGCGACCATCTCCAGCGAGTAGGGGATGGCGCTCGAGACGATCGCCACCACCAGCCCCAGGGCCAGCAGCTTGGGGTCGAACAGCGCCGCACCGGCCTCGACCAGGCCGAACGGCACGACGATCAGCGCCGCGGTGCTCATGCCCAGCGCCACCGACTGCCCGGCCGGCAGGTGGCCGGTGCGCTTGCCCAGCACGATGTAGAGCGCCCAGAACACGGCCGCTGCCGCGGCGTAGGCGACCCCGACTGGATCCAGCGCATGGGCCGCGTCGCGCAGCGGGAGCAGCAGCAAGAGGCCCAGGGCCGCCAGCCCGATCCAGACGAAGTGGATCGGCCGGCGGGCGTGGATCAGCGCCAGGCTCAGCGGGCCGATGAACTCGATGGCGATGGCCAGTCCCAGCGGAATGGTGCGGATCGCCATGTAGAAGCTGAGGTTCATCAGCCCCAGCACCGTCCCGTAGAGGGCCAGCCGGCCCAGGTCGTCGCGGGTCAGCGGCTGGCGCCACGGCCGCCAGATCAGGCACAGCAGCAGCGCCGAGAACCCGACCCTATAGGCGGTCGCCCCCTGCGCCCCGACCAGCGGGAACAGCTGCTTGGCGAACGAGGTGCCTGCGCACAGCGATACGATCGCGCCGATCAGCGCCGCATAGGGGATCAGGGCGCGCGACGCGCCGGCCGGGGCAGGGACCTGGGACATGTCGGCGACCTACTAACGAAGCCGCCCGTCTTCGTCACGCCGGGCGCGGCATCCGTTTCAGGATCTGCAGCGCCATCACCACGGCCGGAATGATCAGGATCGCCGTCACCACGAAGGCCGCGCCGGGATCGACCAGCGAGAACAGCTGGCCGGCGAAGATCGGTCCGCCGATCCGTGCCAGCGCCATGTTCGACATGTTGAGCCCCAGGATCTCGCCCTGGCGTTCGGGCGGCGCGGCCTGCGAGATCAGCGCCGTCAGGCAGGGGAAGCAGATCGACTGCCCGAAGCAGACGAACGCGAACCCGACCATCGCCACCGGCCAGTTGGGCGACAGGAACTGGAAGAGCATGCCGATCCACATGGCGGCCAGGCCGGCGGTCAGCACCGTGGTCTCGCCGTGGCGGCGCACCAGCGCGCCGGTCACCACCGCCTGGCAGAACGCGCCCAGCACGCCGATGCCCATGAACGCGAAGCCGATCTCGCGCGGGCCCCAGCCGAACCGGTGTTCGGTCCACAGGCCGTAGGTCGCCTCGATCCCGGCGAAGCCGGAGATGACCACGAAGCTGATCAGCATCACCCGCAGGATGATCGGGTGGGCCAGCGAGGCGCGCAGCACTTCCATCCGGTTGGGCTGCGGGCCATGACGCCGCTCGGGCCGGCTCTCGCGCACGAAGGCCAGCACCGCCAGCGCCGACAGCAGGCCAAAGCCCGCGGCCGCGAACAGTGGGATCTGGAAGCCGATGGTCCCCAGTTCGGGATGCGCCAGCAGGCCGCCCAGGGCTGGACCGACCATGAAGCCCAGCGAGAAGGCCGAGCCCATCAGCCCCATCTTCGCCGCCCGCTCCTCGGGCCGGGTGATGTCGGCCAGCGCGCCCTGCAGCGTCGAGATGTTGCCCGACAGGAAGCCGCCGACGAACCGCGCCAGGAAGGCCAGCCAGATGTTCGGCGCGAAGGCCAGCGCAACATAGGCCAGCGCGCCGCCGGCGATGGTGACCATCAGCACCGGCCGGCGCCCGACGCGGTCGGACATCCGCCCCCAGAACGGCTCGCCCAGGAACTGCCCGAACGAGAACGCCGAGAACAGGATCGCGATCTGCCAGGCCGGCGCGTCCAGCGACTTGCCGAAGAACGGCAGCAGCGGGATCACCAGGCCAAAGCCCGCGATGTTGAGGAAGATCACAGACAGCAGGACGACCAGCGCCCGTGTCTCCTCCCCGCGCGAGACGGGGGGCGAGGTCATGGCTGTTCCGCCGCCTGGGCTTGCTGCGCCTCCAGGTGGGCCCGGGCCTTGCGGCTGGCCGACAGCGCCAGGAAGATCGCCGGCGCCACCACCAGGGCGCCGATGATGAAGGGCCCGTTGAGCACGTGCTCGAAGACGAAGCCCGCGGTGATCGGCCCGACCACCCGGGCCGCCGCCCCGCAGGCGTTGTTCAGCCCCAGGATCTGCCCCTGCTTGTGTGGATCGGCGGTGCGCGAGATCAGCGCCCCGACGTTGGGGTACGCCACCGACTGACCGACGGCGGTGAAGCACATCAGGGCGATGGTCATCGGGCCGCCCGTCGATACGGTCTGCAACAGCGCGCCGACCACGGTCATGCCCATGCCGATGGCCAGCATCGGTCCCTCGCCGAATCGTTCGGACATCTGGCCGGTGACCAGGGTCTGGGTCAGGAACGCCGCCATGCCGACGAAGGCGAAGCAGACGCCGATGTCGCGCGGCTCCCAGCCGAAGCGGGCGTTGGACCAGGGGCCGAACATCGACTCGATCCCGGTGAAGGCGAAGCCGACCAGGAAGGTCAGCAGCATCAGGCGGCCGATCACCGGATGGCTGACAGCCTCGCCGATCGCCGACCAGCGGCTGGGCCGATCGGTGATGCTGGTGTCGCGGATGCGGCTCTCGCGGATGAACAGCATGATCGCGATGACGCAGAGCAGGGCCAGGCCCGAGGCGATGAACAGCGGAATGCGGAAGCCGGCCGGACCCGCGCCGGTGTGCACGAACAGGCCGCCGACCGACGGACCGACGATCAGCCCGACGTTCCAGGCCGCGCTCTGGTACGACATCTGCCGCGCGCGCTTTTCGGGCGGGGTGACGTCGGCCAGGTAGCCTTGCACGACCGCGCCGTTGCCGGCCGCCAGGCCGCCGATCAGTCGGATCGCGAACGCCGCCCAGATGTTGGGGGCGAAGGCCAGGGCCAGGTAGCAGAGGCAGTTGCCGCAGATCGTCGAGATCAGCAGCGGCTTGCGGCCGTACTTGTCGGACAACCGGCCCCAGAAGGGTTCGCCGAAGAAGGCGCCGACCGAATAGGCCGCGAAGATCAGGCCGATCTGCCAGCCCGGCGCGTTGAACGACTTGGCGTAGAACGGCAGCAACGGGACGATGATCCCGAAGCCGAGCATATTGATAAAAATGACGGCGATCAGGGACGGCGCGGCCCAGCGGGACGGAACCTTCCCGCGCGGCGCGGTGTCGGACATGTGAGCGCTGTTAAGACGACCTGCGTTACGCCGCAAGCCCGAGTTCTGCGCTTGGTTGTTCGGACGCAGGGGTGCGGCTTCGAGGCCTCAGTATGGCGCGCGAGGTCCTCGCCGGCCGCCGCGCACGAACCCCTCCGGCCCCGCTGCCGCGACGGCACGATCCCACCCTGCGAAACCCCGATGCCGGCCGGTTCGTGCCGACGGTTCGGCCGCGGGCGCGGCGCGGGGGGCGGCCGACGAATCGTCGGGGCTTGTGGTCTGCGCCGGCATTTTCTATTGCTGCTCTTGCATCAAGAGTTGGGCGTCGCCCAACGCCAACCTGCTTTCCCGAGCAAGGTGGCGCTCCCCCAGGGGAGGATGTGGCCGAGGCGGCAACCAACCGGGTGATCCCAGCTCCGTCCCAGCCGAATTGAACGTTTCCGAGGGCCGAGCCTTGCCGATCAAGATTCCCGACGCCTTGCCTGCGCGCGCCACCCTCGAGGCCGAGGGCGTCATCGTCATGGCCGAGACCCAGGCCGCCCGCCAGGACATCCGGCCGCTGCGCATCGGGCTGCTGAACCTCATGCCCGACAAGCCGAAGACCGAGATCCAGTTCGCCCGGCTGCTGGGCGCCACGCCGCTGCAGGTCGAACTCTCGCTGGTCCAGCTGGCCAGCTACACGCCGCGCAACACGCCGCCGGAGCACCTGGCCGCCTTCTACCGGACCTGGGACGAGGTCCGGCACGAGCGCTTCGACGGCTTCATCGTCACCGGCGCGCCGGTCGAGACGCTGCCCTTCGAGCAGGTCGACTACTGGGACGAGCTGCGGCGGATCTTTGACTGGACCGAGAGCCACGTGCACAGCAGCCTGAACATCTGCTGGGCGGCCCAGGCCGCGCTGCATCACTTCCACGGCGTCGGCAAGCACGTGCTGCCGGCCAAGCGCTCGGGCGTCTTCACCCACCGGCTGGTCGCGCCGGCGTCTCCCTATCTGCGCGGCATGTCCGACGAGGTCGACGTGCCGGTCTCGCGCTGGACCGAGGTGCGGCGCGAAGAACTGCCCCAGCACGCCGGGCTCAAGGTGCTGCTGGACTCCGACGAGTCCGGCCTCTGTCTCGTCGAGGACACGGTCCGGCGCGGGCTGCAGATGTTCAACCACCTGGAATACGACGCCGCCACGCTCGCCGACGAGTTCGCGCGCGACAGCGTCAAGGACCCCGCCACTCCGCAGCCCCGGCATTACTTCCCGGGCGGCGACCCCGGCCGCGCGCCGAACAACCGCTGGCGCAGCCACGCCCACCTGCTGTTCGCCAACTGGATCAACGAGATCTACCGCACGACGCCGTACGACCTGCAGAACATCGGCACGGAAGTGTACGCCTGACGCTGATCGCCGCGCCGGTCGATCAACTGGAACGCGCCGGCTCCGCTGGTCGATGGCGACCGATGGCGTAGAAGCGCTCGCGCCGCTGGCGGCGGAGCTCGTCCGCGCTGAGGCCTTCCAGCCCGTGAAGCTCCGCCTCGACGGCGTCGCCGACCGAACCGATCGTCTCGCCGGAATCGGAGTGGGCGCCGCCCGGCGGTTCGGGAACCACTCGATCGACGATGTTGAGGCCGAGCAGATCCTGAGCGGTGATTTTCATGGCGCTCGCCGCCTCGCTGGGCGTGCTGGCGCCGCGCCAGAGGATGGAGTTGGCGCCTTCCGGGCTGATCACCGCATAGACCGAGTGCTCGAGCATCAGCACCTTGTTGGCCGCGGCTAGGGCCAGCGCCCCGCCTGACATGCCCTCGCCGGTGATCACCGCGATGTTGGCGACGCCCAGCGACAGGCCACGTTCGATGCAGCTGGCGATGGCCTGGGCGACGCCGCGCTCCTCGGACGCCGCGCCCGGATAGGCGCCGGCCGTGTCGGCGAAGCTGATCACCGGCAGATTGAACCGCTCGGCCAGGTCCATCAGCCGGAGGGCCTTGCGGTATCCCTCGGGGCGCGCGGCGCCGAAGTTGTGCTTCAGCCGCGTTGCGGTGTCGTGGCCCTTCTCGATGCCGATCGCCACGACCGGCCGCCCGCGGAAACGGCCCAGTCCGCCGACGACCGCCTGGTCGTCGGCGAAGCTGCGGTCGCCGCGCAGCTCGACGAACTCGTCGATGAGACCGGCCAGATAGTCGACGCAGTGCGGCCGCCCCGGATGCCGGGCCACCTGGGTCTTCTGCCAGGCGTCCAGGGACCTGAAGGTGTTCCGGCGCAGTTCGTCGGCCCGGGTCCGCATCGCCTCGAGCTCGGCCTCCAGGCTCGCCGAGCCCAGCGTCTCCGCCAGCCTGGCGAGCTCAGCGATCCTGGCTTCCAGTTCCGCGATCGGTCGTTCGAACTCTAGTTGCTGCAACTAGGCCTCCCCCGCTTGGGGGGCGGCCATCGCCTCGATCGCCGCCTTTTCGGCGGGCCAGCGGTCGAATGTCATCAGGATTTGCTGCGCCGTGGCGTCGGCGATCAATTGGCCATCGCCGCGCCGGAACTCGGCGCGGACGGTGATCAGCTGGCGGGTCTCAGCGACCACGCGGGCTTCGATGGCCAGTGGATGGGCGCGGCCTACTTTCAGGAAGTTGAGCTGCAGGTTGACGGTGCGAAACAGCCGATCGTCGGGAACGACCGTCATCGTCGCGAACGACAGGACCTGATCCGCCAAGGCCGCGAGATAGCCGCCGAACAGCGAGCCGTCTGTGGTCGCCAACTCAGGTGCGGGACTCCAGGATTTCCGCACCCAGCCCTCGCCCCAGTCGTCGATCAGGCCGAGCTTCAAGGTCTGTACGACGGGCGGCGGCGTGGCGCTCCCCGCTTTCAAGGCATCCAGCCGGTCGCTCGCCCAGGTCACTCGATCCTCCCCGAAAAGTGCTCGGGCGAAGGTAGGGGCGTCGCGCGGGCTCTGTTACTCAACTTACAAAGCCGGGAGCGATCGGAGGGAGCGGACATGAGCATCGTTGAAAATGCTCGCAAAACACCGCGTCAGCAGAGGGCGAGGGACTCGGTCGACGTCGTTCTGGAGGCGGCGGCTCAAGTCTTGGAGGCGACTGGCGAGGCTGGTTTCAACACCAACGCTGTGGCCGAGCGGGCCGGCGTCAGCATCGGCACGCTCTATCGCTACTTCCCGGACAAGCGCTCGATCCTCCAGGCGCTTGCGCTCCGCGAGACCGAGGCGCATCGCCAGGCGGTGATGGACGTGCTGGAGGGCGGCAGCCCTGGCGTGGCGCGGGATCGGGCGATCATTCGCGCCTTCGTGCAGGCCTTCGCCGGCCGCAGCCAGGCGCGGCGGATCGCCGTCTCGGCCCTTCTGGCCCATGCCGATCACGGCGAGCTGGCGGCGAAGTTCGCAGCGGTGGAAGACGGCATGACCGATGCCGAGGGCCGCCCGCTCACCGCGGTCCAGGCCTTCGTGCTCGGCCGAGCGGTGCAGGGCGCGATGCGCGCCGCCGTGCTGGAGGGGGTCGATTTCCTCCAGAGCCAGGAGTTCGAGGACGAGCTGGTGCGGCTGGGACGCGCCTATCTGGGTTACGCGGCGTCAAAACCGCCGACGACCGCCTAGGAGCTTAGCTCGCCGTTCAACGCGGCGCCCAAACGCAAACGGCCGCCCCGGAGGGCGGCCGTTCGTCGATCTGTCGATGGTGCTGAAGCCTAGCGCGGGGCCAGGATCATGATCATCTGACGGCCTTCCATGCGCGGCTCGTACTCGACCTTGGCGACTTCGTCGAAGTCCGCCTTGACCTTCTGGAGCAGCTTCATGCCCAGTTCCGGGTGCGCCAGTTCACGACCGCGGAAGCGCAGGGTGACCTTCACCTTGTCGCCTTCCTCGAAGAACCGGTGCATCGCCTTGGTCTTCACTTCGTAGTCGTGAATGTCGATGTTCGGGCGGAGTTTGATCTCCTTGATCTCGACGACCTTCTGGCGCTTGCGGGCCTCGTTCTTCTTCTTCTGTTCCTGGAACTTGAACTTGCCGTAGTCCAGGATCTTGCAGACCGGCGGATCCGCGTTGGGCACGATCTCGACCAGGTCGAGGCCGGCTTCCACAGCGGCCTCCATGGCGCTCGACGTCGGCATCACGCCCTGCTTCTCGCCATGTTGGTCGATAAGCAGAACCTTGGGGACGCGGATCTCATCATTGATGCGCGGTCCGTCTTTGACGGGCGGCGCCTGCATGGGGCGGCGAATAGGCTTTCGCTCCTAGAGCTGTTGAAACACGTGCGGCCGGCAGCGTGGGGCTCCGGTCAGGTCGCCATATATGACGAAGGCGGTGGCCCCAATCAAGCGGTGCTAGGCCTGCGGCAGCAAAGCGTTCGCCGCCTGTAGGACCTCGGCCACAGAAAGGTCGCTCAGGCTGCCGGACCGCAGCACCGTCACATGTCCGCGCGGGGCGGCCAGTTCAGGGTCCGAGGCGCTGGAGAACAGCACCACCGTCGGGGCGCCGGTGGCCGCGGCCAGGTGCAGCGGGCCGGTGTCGTTGCCGACCACCAGCGCGGCCTTGGCGCCCAGCATGGCGACCTTGGCGAAGTCGGTGCGGCCGGTCAGGTCGCGGACATGGCCGACTTCGCGCTGGATCTGGCGGGCCAGGGCGCTTTCCTGCGGGCCGCCGATGATGACGATGTCGTAGCCGCGCTCGGCCAGGATCTTGCCCAGTTGGCCGTAGCGCTCGGCCGACCAGCGCTTGTCCAGCCGGTGGGCTGAGCCGCCGGGCACGAATAGGGCGTAGGGCTTGGGCCTGACCCCGCCCGGCACCGGCCGCGTCTGGCTCGGCTTGGGCAGCACCCACGACAGGTCTGGTCCCGGCGCGCTGCCGGGCTCGGTCGGGGCGTCGGGCCAGATGCCGGCGTACTTCAACTGGTCGGCGTGGCGCTCCAGCGTGTGCATCCGGTTGCGGTTGGGGTTCTTGTGCGGCAGCGAGCAGCCGGCCGCGATTCCGGACCATTCCGGCGGGAAGGGGGTCAGCAGGTGGAAGATCCGCGCCGACTGGGCCGAGGTCTGCAGGTCGTAGACCCGGTCGTACTTCGCCGCCTTCAGCCGCTTGCGCAGCGCCAGCCATTCGCCCAGTCCCTGCGGGCGCCCGTCGGTCTCCACCGCGTTGAAATAGGGGCAGGCCTTAGCCAGGCTTTCGAACGGCGGGGTGGTCAGCAGCGTGATGTGCGCGCGCTTGTGGACCTGGCGGATCTTCTTCATCGCCGCCAGCGCCAGCACGAAGTCGCCCAGCGCCGACAGCTTGATGACCAGGATCTTCTTGATCTCGCGCGACATCAGCCGTGGAATCCCGAACTGCGGGCGGCCAGCACGCGGGCGTAGGCGTCCAGCGTCGCCTCGCACATGGCGTCCACCGAATAGAGCCGGCGCGCACGGTTCGCGGCCGCCTGGCCCATGGCCGCCAGCCGCGGGCCGCCCATCTCGATCGCCTTGCCCATCGCCGTGGCCCAGGCGTCGGGGTCGTCGACCTTGACCAGCCAGCCGGTCTCGCCGTTCAGCACCGTCTCGGTGGTGCCGCCGTGGTCGGAGGCCAGCACCGGCTTGCCCATCACCTGCGGTTCGACCGCCGTGCGCCCGAACGATTCCGGCTTGGTGGTGGGCAGCATGGCGATGTCGCAGATCTGGTAGGCGGCCGGCATGTCGTCGCAATGGCCGACCAGCCGCACCTGTTCCGCCAGGTCCGCCGCGACGATCGCGGCCTCGACTTCCTCGCGATAGCCGGTGCGGCCCTGGTCGTCGCCGGCGAACAGGATCAGGAAGTCCTTGATCCCGCCGGCCCGCATGCGCTTGGCCGCCTCGATGATCAGCAGGTGGCCCTTGATCCGGGTCAGCCGCCCGGCCAGTAGCAGCTTCACGCGGCGGTCGCGGGCCTCCACGCCCCAGGCTTCGCGCAGCGCCTGCACGCGCTCGGGCGTCACCCAGCTGGGGTTGAAGCGCTCCAGGTCGATGCCGCGCGGGATCGAGACGATCCTGGCCGGGTCGAGCTTGTGCTCGGCCAGCACGTGGTCGCGCGTGTAGTCGGAATTGGCGATCACCAGGTCGCCGCGGGTCATCACCGCGTTGTACCAGCGCTTGACGCTGTTCTTGGCCCCGTAGACGCCGTGATAGGTCGCCACGAACGGCGTGCGCGTCGCTTGCGCCGCCCACAGCGCCGAGAACGCCGGCGCGCGGCTGCGGGCGTGGACGATCGACACCTTCTCCTTGCGGATCAGGTCGACCAGCCGCGCGGCGTTGCCCAGCATCACCAGCGGGTTCTTGGTCTGCACCGGCATCTGGGCCAGCCGCCCGCCGTCGGCTTCGAGCCGCGCGGCCATGCGCCCGCCACGGGTCGCGACCAGCGCCTTGCCGCCGGCGCGCACGACCGCGTTGGCCACGTCGATGGTGGTCTGTTCGGCCCCGCCGGTTTCGAGTTCCGGCACGACCTGCAGGAGAGTGAAGTCTGGGGGAAGCGTCACGAGGTTCTGCATAGCGCAAGCCTCGGTTTGGTAAACCCTCTGCGCGCGCTTAACGATGTCACATCCGCGCGTTATGACCGCTCCATGGCTGAGACGAGCGGATTTCTGGAACGGCCCGACGGGGCGAAACTGGCCTGGCGGTCGGTGGCGGGCGCGGGCCCGACCGTGGTCTGGCTGGGCGGCTTCCGCTCGGACATGGCCGGGACCAAGGCCCAGGCCCTGGCCGATTGGGCGCAGGCGCGCGGCCGCGCCTATGTCCGCTTCGACTACTTCGGCCACGGCGAGTCCGAGGGCGACTTCGCCAGGGGCACGATCACCCGCTGGCGCGACGACGCCCTGGCGGTGCTGGAGACCCTGGTCGAGGGACCGGCCGTGCTGGTCGGCTCGTCGATGGGCGGATGGATCTCCTGCCTGGTCGCCGGCGCGGCGCCCGAGCGTGTCGCCGCGATGGTGCTGATCGCTCCGGCGCCCGATTTCACCGAAAAGCTGATGGCCCCGGAAATGACCCCGGCCGACCGCGCTCAGATGGCCGCGACCGGCGTCTGGCTGCGGCCGTCCGAGTACGGCGAGCCCTATCCCATCGCCCGCGAGCTGCTCGAGGACGGGGCCCGCTGGTCGATCCTGCCGGGGCCGGTCAACATCGACTGCCCGGTCCGCATCCTGCAGGGCGGGGCCGATCCCGACGTGCCCTGGCGCCACGCCCTGGAGCTGGCCCAGGCGATCCGCGGCGAGGACGTGGTCTTCACCCTGATCAAGGACGGCGATCACCGGCTGTCGCGAGGCCAGGACCTCGCCCGCCTCACCGCGGCCCTCGACGAGCTCAGCGCCTAAACCATGGCCCCGTCACAGATCCCGAGCTTCTGGGAGGCGGCGCGGGTCTGGGCCCGTATCGGCTGCCTCAGCTTCGGCGGCCCGGCCGGCCAGATCGCCCTGATGCACAAGGTGCTGGTCGAGGAGCGCGGCTGGATCGGCGAGCGGCGGTTCCTGCACGCCCTCAACTACTGCATGCTGCTGCCGGGCCCCGAGGCCCAGCAGCTGGCCACCTATGTCGGCTGGCTCATGCATCGCACCGCCGGCGGGCTGCTGGCCGGGCTGCTGTTCGTGATCCCCGGCGCCCTGGTGATGCTCGGCCTCAGCATCGCCTACGTGCTGCTCGGGGCCACGCCGCTGGCCGCGGCCCTGTTCCTCGGCGTGAAGTCGGCGGTGCTGGCCATCGTGGTCGAGGCGGTGCTGCGCGTCGGCCGCCGGGCGCTCAAGACCCGCGCCGCCGTGCTGATCGCGGTCGCCGCCTTCCTCGCCCTCTACGCTCTGCGCGTCCCGTTCCCGATCGTGATCCTCGCCGCGGGCCTGCTCGGCTGGTTCGCGCCCGCCCTGATGGCGCCGCCGGCCCAGGGCCAGGACGCTCCGGACGCGCCCGACCTCGTCGACGCGGTGGTCGCTGCGGGGCAAGGCGGGCACCTGGCGCCGTCGCGCGGCCGCGCCCTGCGGGTCCTGGCGGTCTGGCTGCCGGTCTGGCTCGCGCCCGTCGCCGTGCTGTTCCTGCTGACCGGCGAGGCCAGCGTCTGGACGCGGCTGGCCGGCTTCTTCTCGACCATGGGCGTGGTCACCTTCGGCGGCGCCTATGCGGTGCTGTCCTACGTCGCCCAGGCCGCCGTCGACGGCTTCGGCTGGTTGCGCCCCGGCGAGATGGCCGACGGCCTGGGCCTGGCCGAAACCACGCCCGGCCCGCTGATCCTGGTGCTGCAGTTCGTCGGCTTCCTGGCCGCCTACCGCCAGGCCGGCGACCTTGACCCGCTGGCGGCCGGAACCCTCGGGGCGCTGCTGACCACCTGGGTCACCTTCGCGCCGTGCTTCCTCTGGATCTTCCTCGGCGCGCCCTATGTCGAGGCGCTGCGCGGCCACCGCGCCGCCGCTGCCGCGCTCGCCGCCATCACCGCCGCGGTGGTCGGCGTCATCGCCAACCTCGCCCTGTGGTTTGGCCTGCACCTGCTGTTCGGCGAGGTCGTGCGGCTCGGCGGCTGGGGCCCCGACGTCCCGGTCCTGGCCAGCTTCGACTGGCGCCCCGCGCTGCTGGCCGCGGCGGCCGCGATCGCCATGCTGCGTTTCAAGGCCGGCCTGACCGTGACCCTGATCGCCTGTGCGCTCGGCGGCCTGGCGCTCGGATCGCTCTAGAGCAATTCCTCCCCTGCTGGGGGAGGTGGATCGGCGCGGAGCGCCGAGACGGAGGGGGACTGCCGACTCAGCAAACCCCCTCAGTCAGCCTGCGGCTGACAGCTCCCCCAGCGGTGGAGCAATCGGCGTCAGCCCGTCCCCGCCAGGATCGCGGCGAGCCCTTCGCGATAGGTCGGATAGGCCGGTCGCCAGCCCAGCTCGGCCTTGGCCCGTGCGTTCGAGACCCGGCGGTTCTCGCGGTAGAACCGCTGCGCCTTGACCGGCAGGGCGTCGATGTCCAGCGGCGTCAACGGCGGCGGCTCCAGGCCCAGCAGGCGGGCCGCATGGGCGATGACCTCGCTGTTGGCGGCCGGCGCGTCGTCGACGAGGTTGTAGATCCCGCCGGCCCGCGGCCGGGCGATCGAGGCCTCCAGCCCCGCCGCCACGTCGTCGACATGCACGCGTCCCACCACGTGGCCAGGGGCGTCATAGCGTTTGGCGCGGCCCTCGCGCAGGCGATCGAACGCCGAGCGTCCGGGGCCGTAGATCCCAGGCAGCCGGTGAACGGTGACGGTCAGGCCCATGCCGCGTCCGACCTCCAGCCAGTCGCGCTCGGCCGCCACCCGCCGCGCGCCTTCCGGCGATTGCGCCGCCAGCCGGCCGTCCTCGAACGCCCAGCCGCCGCGCCGGTCGCCATAGACGCCGGTGGTCGAGAGGTAGCCGATCCAGTCGGGAAACGCCCCGGCCTTGGCCAGGGCCGGAACCAGCACCTGCAGCGCCGGGCAGCCCTCGGGGCGCGGCGGCGGGGTCACCAGCACCGCCTGCACGTCGGCCAGCCGTTCGGCGATCGCCTGCTTGTCTTCGGCCGGCAGGGGCTCGACGCCCTCGGCGCGCATCGCCTTGGCGGCGGCCGGATCGCGCCACGTGGCCGCCACGTCCCAGCTCGCAGCCTTCATCCGCCGCGCCGTGGCGCGTCCAACGAAGCCGTAGCCGTAGACCAGCAGGCGCACCGAACGTCCTCCTAGAGCAGCTCCGTGATCGCCTGGCGGGCGGCGTCGGCGAATTCCGGACGCTGCAAGGCGAAAGCGACATTGGCCCGCAGCAGGCCGATCTTGTCGCCGCAGTCATAGGTCACGCCGTCATATTCCAGGGCGTGGAAATCCTGGTCCTTCATCAGCTCGATCATCGAGTCGGTCAGCTGGATCTCGCCGCCCGCGCCCTTGCCCTGGCGCTCCAGCAGCGGGAAGATTTCGGGCTGCAGGATGTAGCGGCCGGAGATGATCAGGTTCGACGGCGCGGTGCCGGGCTTGGGCTTCTCGACCATCGCGGTCATCCGGTTCAGCCGGCCCTCGCGCCCGTCCAGGGCGACGATGCCGTACTTGTGGGTCTCGCTCTCGGGCACCGGCTCGACCACCACGATGTTGCCGCCGACCTGGTCGTGGGCGGCCACCGCCTGGGCCAGGGCCGGGGTCTGCGCGGCCATCAGCATGTCGGGCAGGATCACCGCGAACGGCTCGTCGCCGATGATGTCGCGGGCGCACCAGACCGCGTGGCCCAGGCCCAGCGGCGCCATCTGGCGGATGAAGCTCATCGATCCGGGCGGCAGGATGTCCCGGCGCACCTCGGCCAGCACGTCAGTCTTGCCCTTGGCCTCCAGCGCGCCTTCGATCTCGGGGTTGCCGTCGAAATAGTCCTCGATCGGCCCCTGGCCGCGACTGGTGATGAACACGAAGTGCTCGATCCCGGCGGCCCGCGCCTCTTCGACGACATAGGACAGGATCGGTCGGTCGAAGACGTTCAGCAGGTTCTTCGGCGTGGCCCGCGCCACGGGCAGGACGCGGGTTCCCAGTCCAGCCACCGGCAGCACGGCCTTGCGCACACGTTTGGTCATCCAAGCTCTCCCGCATTCCCCCGTACGGGATGCTCGATAGGCGATGCCGCATCATGCCAGCCGAAAGTGGACATCAGGTTTCGACCAGGCTCAGGCATTGCATGATGGAAGAGCTTTGCAACGGATTGAGTTGCCTGAAAGCTAAGGTTTGTCTGTGGGCGCTTGAGCTCAAGCTCAGCTATGGCACGCTATTCAAAGGTGTTTCGTGATCGCGCGGCCGGAACTCACGAGGCCGTGAACGGTTCACGAGGCGCACTCACAGTTCGAATGAAGGGCTTTCCATGAAACTTCGCACCTACACCGCGCTCGCGGCCGCCTCGGCGCTCGCCTTGACCCTGGCCGCTTGCGGCAAGAAGGCGGAGGAGGCGGTTCCCGCCGATACGGCCGTGACGCCGCCGGTGGACAGCATGGCCGCGACGCCGCCGGCAGACTCGATGGCTGCGACCCCGCCGGCCGGCTCGATGGCGACCACGCCCCCGGCCGGCTCCATGACCGCGACGCCGCCGGCTACGGGTTCGATGGCGACCACCCCGCCGCCGGCCGTTGAAGTGCCGCCGGCCACCCCGCCGGCCAAGTAGGCCGCTACTCGACGGTCACCGACTTGGCCAGGTTGCGCGGCTGGTCGACATCCGCGCCCTTCTGGACGGCCACGTAATAGGCCAGCAACTGGATGGGCGCGGAGAAGACCAGCGGCGCGATCAACGGATCGCACTTGGGCGCGGTCACCACCACGCGCGCGCCGGCCGGCGCGCTGCGCTCGCCCTCGGGGTCGGTGATGAAGACGACCTGTCCGCCGCGGGCCATGACCTCGCTCATGTTCGAGGCGGATTTCTCGAAGTAGCTGTCGAAGGGCGCCAGGATCACGATCGGCGTCGCCTCGTCGACCAGGGCGATGGGGCCATGCTTCAGTTCGCCGGCGGCATAGCCCTCGGCGTGGATGTAGCTGATTTCCTTCAGCTTCAGGGCACCTTCCAGGGCCAGCGGGTACATCGGCCCGCGGCCCAGATAGAGCACGTCGCGCGCCTTCGACACCTCGACCGCGATGGCTCGCACGGCGTCTTCGAGGTTGATCGACTCGGCGATCAGCCGCGGCGCCTCCAGCAGCACCTTCACCAGCCGGTTCTCCTCGGCCTCGTCGATCTTGCCGCGGGCTCGCGCGGCGGCGACGGCCAGCGCGGTCAGCATGCTGACCTGGGCGGTGAAGGCCTTGGTCGAGGCGACGCCGATCTCGGGACCGCAATGGATCGGCCAGATCACGTCGGCCTCGCGGGCGATGGTCGACTCCACTGTGTTGACCAGGGCCGCGCTCGCCATGCCCTTGGCCTGGCAGTAGCGGAAGGCGGCCAGGGTGTCGGCGGTTTCGCCCGACTGCGAGATGGCGATGGCCAGCGAGCCCGGTCGCAGGGCCGGCTCGCGGTAGCGGAACTCCGAGGCGACCTCGACGTCGACCGGCAGGTCGGCCATCCGCTCGATCAGGTACTTGCCCAGCATGCCGGCGATGTAGGCCGTGCCGCAGGCGACGATCTGGATGCGCTCCAGCTTCGAGAAGTCGATGTTCCCGGGGATCGCGGTGCGGGCGGTCAGGGCGTCCACATAGGCCGCGATGGTGCGCTGAACGCCTTCGGGCTGGTCGTGGATCTCTTTTTCCATGAAGTGGCGATAGTTGCCCTTCTCCATGACCGCGGCCGAGGCGGCGAGCGTCTTGATCGGCCGGTCGGCCGGCGCGCCGCTGGCGTCGAAGATCTTCGCGCCGGCGTGGTCGATGATCACATAGTCGCCGTCGTCCAGGTAGGCGACGCGGTTGGTGAAGGGGCCCAGGGCCATGCCGTCCGAGCCGACGAACATCTCGCCGTCGCCATAGCCGACCGCCAGCGGCGGGCCGTTGCGCGCGCCCATGATCACGTCGCCGTCGCCGGTCACCAGCACGGCCAGGGCGTAGGCGCCGCTCAGCCGGTCCAGGGTCGCCTTGAAGGCGGCCAGCGGCTCCAGGCCGCTCGCCAGGTTTTCGTCGAGCAGGTGGGCGACCACCTCGCTGTCGGTGTCGCTGGCGAACACGCGGCCCTTGGCCTGCAACTCGGCCTTCAGTTCGGCGAAGTTCTCGATGATGCCGTTGTGGACCACCGCCACGCGCCCGGCGATGTGCGGGTGGGCGTTGCGTTCGGTCGGCGCGCCATGGGTGGCCCAGCGGGTGTGGCCGATGCCGGTCGCCGCGACCAGCGGCTCGCGTTCCAGCACCGCTTCCAGCTCGCGCAGCTTGCCGGGCGCGCGGCGGCGCTCCAGCACGCCGTTCACCTGCGCGGCGACGCCGGCGCTGTCATAGCCGCGATATTCCAGGCGCTTAAGGCTTTCGACCAGGCGCCCGGCCACCGGGGACTTGCCGACGATTCCGATGATGCCGCACATGCCGCCGTGGTTCCTTTCGCCGCTCGAAAGCGTGATAATCCTGCGTCGCCTTTAGCATTCGCAAACGCGGCGTCGACTAAATCTGAGTTTCGCATCGTTTCGGGAACACGAATGTCCAAACGCGCCTATTTCGGCACCGACGGTATCCGCGGCCAGGCCAACAGCCATCCGATGACCGCCGAAGTCGCCCTGCGCGTCGGCCTCGCCGCCGCCAAGCTGTTCAAGTCCCAGGACGAGCGCCGGCACCTGGTGGTGATCGGCAAGGACACCCGCCTCTCCGGCTACATGGTCGAACCGGCCCTGGTCGCCGGTTTCGCCAGCGTCGGCATGGACGTGCGCCTGCTTGGCCCGATGCCGACCCCGGGCGTGGCGATGATGACGCGGTCGCTGCGCGCCGACCTCGGCGTGATGATCTCGGCCTCGCACAACCACTACACCGACAACGGCATCAAGCTGTTCGGCCCCGACGGCTACAAGCTGTCGGACGAACGGGAACTCGAGATCGAGGCCCTGATGGGCCAGACCCTGCACGAAGGCCTCGCTCCGCCGACCGAACTCGGCCGCGTCGCGCGCGTCGACGACAGCCAGGCCCGCTATGTGGAGATCGCCAAGGCGACCTTCCCGCGCCGCCTGTCGCTCTCGGGCCTGCGCGTCGTCATCGATTGCGCCAACGGCGCGGCCTACAAGGTCGCCCCGGTGGTGCTCTACGAACTGGGCGCCGAGGTCATCAAGATCGGGGTCAGCCCGGACGGCACCAACATCAACGAAGACTGCGGCTCGACCCATCCGGAAGCGGTCGCCCGCGCGGTCAAGGAGTTCCGCGCCGACATCGGCATCGCCCTGGACGGCGACGCCGACCGGCTGATCATCTGCGACGAGAAGGGCCACGTGGTCGACGGCGACCAGATCATGGCCCTGATCGCCGACTACTGGGCGGGTCGCGACCGGCTCAACGGCGGCGGCGTGGTCGCCACCGTGATGTCGAACCTCGGCCTCGAACGCTTCCTGGCCGCCCGCAATCTCAAGCTCGAACGCACCAAGGTCGGCGACCGCTACGTCATGGCCCGCATGCGCGAAGGCGGCTTCAACCTCGGCGGCGAACAGTCCGGGCATATGATCATGTCCGACTTCTCGACCACGGGCGACGGCCTGCTGGCCGCGCTGCAGGTGCTCGCGGTGCTCAAGGACTCCGACAAGCCGATGAGCGAGCTGGCCCGCCAGTTCGAGCCGGTGCCGCAGATCCTCGAGAACGTCCGCTTCGCCGGCGGCAAGCCGCTGGAGACCGAACACGTCAAGGGCGTCATCGCCGACGCCGAGCAGCGCCTCAACGGCAGCGGCCGCATCGTGGTCCGCGCCTCGGGCACCGAGCCCCTGATCCGGGTCATGGCCGAGGGCGACGACGAGAAACTGGTCCACGCGGTGGTCAAGGACATCGTCGGCGCGGTGAAGAAGGCGGCGGCCTGATGGGCGACCTGGCCGCCTTCATCCGCGGCCTGCCCAAGGCCGAGTTGCACTTGCACATCGAGGGCAGCCTCGAGCCCGAGCAGATGTTCGAGCTCGCCCGGCGCAACGGCGTCGATCTGCCCTTCGCCAGCGTCGAGGAGGTCCGCGCCGCCTACGCCTTCTCCAACCTGCAGGACTTCCTGGACATCTATTACCAGGGCGCCCAGGTGCTGCTGACCCAGCAGGACTTCCACGACCTCGCCATGGCCTATTTCCGCAGGGTCGCCGCCGACGGGACGCGTCACGCCGAGATCTTCTTCGACCCGCAGACCCACACCGACCGCGGCGTGCCGTTCGCCGTGGTGATCGACGGCCTGCTGTCGGGCATGGACGAGGCCGAGCGGACCCTCGGGGTCACCTCCAAGCTGATCCTCTGCTTCCTGCGCCACCTGTCGGAAGAGGCGGCGTTCGAGGCCCTGGAGCAGGCGCGGCCCTATCTCGACCGCATCGCCGGGGTCGGGCTCGATTCCTCCGAGGTCGGGCACCCGCCCGCCAAGTTCGCCCGGGTCTTCGCGGCCGCCCGCAAGCTCGGCCTCAAGGTCGTGGCCCATGCCGGCGAGGAGGGGCCGCCCGACTATGTCTACGAGGCGCTCGACCTGCTGGAGGTCGACCGCATCGACCATGGCAACCGCGCCCTGGAAGACGACGCCCTGACCGAGCGGCTGGCGCGCGAGGGCATGACCCTGACGGTCTGCCCGCTGTCCAACCTCAAGCTCTGCGTGGTCGACGACCTCGCCGCCCATCCGCTCAAGCGGATGCTGGACCTCGGCCTGCGCGCGACGATCAACTCCGACGACCCGGCCTATTTCGGCGGCTATCTCGGCCAGAACTGGATCGAGACGGCGCAGGCCCTGGACCTGTCGCGCGAGGACCTGATCACGCTGGCGAAGAACAGCTTCACCGGCTCGTTCCTCGCGCCCGACGAGATCGCCCGCCACCTGGCCGAGATCGACGCCTACGCGGCCCGCTCCTAATTGCTCCCCCTCCTGGGGGAGCTGTCAGCCGACCGGCTGACTGAGCGGGCTTGCTGCTTCAGCAAGTTGAGAGTGGTCCCCCTCCGTCTCGATGCTCCCGCCCAAGAGGGGAGGAACTGGTCCTCAAGTTGCTCCCCCTCTGGGGGAGCTGTCAGCCGAATGGCTGACTGAGGGGGACTTCCGATTCGTCTGTCTCGATCAAGCCTCCAGCGCCAGCAGCGCGAAGGTCGCCAGCCAGTGCTCGCCCATATAGTCCCCGGCCACGTGCTCCAGGCCCGCGGCCAGGTGTTCGTCGGCCGCCGCCTGCGCAACGCGCCGCGCCGGATCGGTCAGGGCCAGCGACTTGCAGATCGAGCGCCAGCACCACGCTCGGCTGAGGTTCAATCCATCCAGATGGGCGATCTTGCCGTCGCTGCGGTCGCTGACCGTGGCCGGCGTGAACAAGGTCGCCGGAAGCCGCTCGGCGGCCTCCGGCAGGTATCTGGAGAACCAGGCCCGAAAATCTGCCGATGGCAGCACCCGGCGCAGGCATTCGGCTTCCATCAATGTCGGCGACAGGAAGTCGTCGCCGCTCGGCTCCCAGGCGTTGGCGCCGGCGTCGCCGAGGTACCAGCCGCGGGCCGTCGTCTCGACCATCCGGGCCAGCTCGTGGTCGCCGACCTCGCCCGCGTATTCGTGCGCCAGGGCAAGCGCAAACGCTGTGTTGTAATGGGTTCCGGTGCGGATCGGGTAGGTCGCCTTGGGCAGGAACGCCTTGAACCGATCGGCGAAAGCCTGGGCCAGAGGACGCAGGTTGGCGGCCCATGGCCGCCCCTCGTGGCGCTCCAGTTCGGCGGCCAACATCAGCAGCCAGGCCCATCCATAAGGCCGCTCGAACCCGGCGCTGGTCGGCCGCCGCAGGTAGGCGAGCTCGCCAGCGACCTTCTCGGGGGTGATCATCTCGTTGAACAGGCTGACGATTTCGTCACCGGCAGGCAGATCGGCAACCTGCCGAAGCAGGGTCGCGAGCAGCCAGTAGCCGTGCACGCACGAATGCCAATCGAAGCTGCCGTGGAAGATCGGATGCAGCATCCGCGGGGGCAGCACGTCCTCGTCGCCGGCCAGCACCTGGTCGAGCTTGAAGGGGTAGGGCCGTCGCACATGGCCCAGCGCCAGCCGCGCGAATTTTTCGGCAAGTGCTTGATTAAGTTCAGAAGCGGAAGACGAGGACATACATCAGCGCCGTGTTGGCCAGCAGGAGGATGAGGGCGGTCGGGACCTGGGCGCGGATCACGCCGTTGCGGTCCTTCAGCTCCAGCAGCGCCGCCGGGACGATGTTGAAGTTGGCGGCCATCGGCGTCATCAGCGTTCCGCAGAAGCCCGAGAGCATCCCGATCGCGCCCATGATCGCCGGATCGCCGCCAAACCTTTGAACGATAAGCGGAAGTCCGATCCCCGCGGTCATCACTGGGAACGCCGCAAAGGCGTTGCCCATGACCATCGTGAAGATCGCCATCCCGAAGGTGTAGGCCGCCACCGCCGCCAGGCGGCTCCCGTCCGGCAGCCATTGGCCGGCCAGTTGGCCGATCACCGCCCCGACTCCGGCGGCGGCGAATACCGCCCCCAGCGCCGCCAGCATCTGCGGCAGCACCGCGGCCCAGCCGACCGTATCGAGCAGCCGGCGGCCTTCCTGCAAAGGGGTTGCGGGACGCGCGCGCAGCATCGGCATGGCGATCGCCAGGGCGACCAACACCCCGAGGATCAGCGAGACCAGGGTCGCCTGCTTGGGATCGACGAGCCCCGCCAGCTCCGGGCGCTTGAAGAGGAAGGTTCCGGCCAGGGCCGTGGCCGGGATCGCCAAGGCGGGCAGGAACAGGCGGTTGCCCAGCCGCGCAGCGCTCTCGGCGCGCTCGGTCGGACCGGTCGTCGCCGGTTCGCCGCGGCCCAGACCGCCGAAGCCGGCGACGGCGACCATAGCGATGACGATCAAGCCGTTGGCGAAATCGGGCAGGTGCGAGCCGAACAGGAAGCTCATCGCGAACAGGCCCCAGAAGGCGGTGTTCTTCCAGCGCTTGGGGTTGCTGGCGTCGCGGGCGCTGAGCACGGCGACGGCGGCGAAGAACGCCCCGCCGACGACATAGAGGACCTCCAGCCCGATCATGCCCGGCCCTCCGCCAGGGTTCGCGCCAGCCGCCGGTCGAGCAGCATCAGCCGGGTTCCGTGCACGAGCAGCGCCACGATCGCCGTCGGGATCGCCCAGACCGAAAGCTGCAAGGGCTCGACGATGATTCCATTCTGCTCGAGGAAGCCCTTGATCAGCAGGATCGAGGCGATGGCGATGAAGATGTCCTCGCCGAAGAACAGCGCGACGTTGTCGGCCGCCGCGGCGTGGGCGCGGACCGTCTGGCGGACGTCGTCGGGCAGGGGGCCATGGTGGGTTTCGGCGGCGGCCTCGGCCATCGGCGCGATCAGCGGGCGCACCATCTGGGCGTGACCGCCGAGCGAGGTCAGGCCGAGCGCCGCGGTCGCCTGCCGCAGGATGAAATAGAGCAGCAGCAGGCGTCCGACGGTGGCCGCCTGGACCTGGCCGATCAGGCTCTTGGCGCGCTCCTGCAGCCCGGCCCGCTCGAGCAGGCCGATGACCGGCAGCACGACCCAGACCACTGAGACGTAACGGTTTTCCTTGAACGCCTTGCCGAAGGTCTCGATCACCTCGACAGGGCCCATGCCGCCGGCCAGCCCCGTGACGAGCGCCGCGACGGTGACCACCAGCAGCGGGTTCAGCCGGGCCATGAAGCCGACCACGACGACGGCGATGCCGATCAATGGAAGCAAAGCTTGCGGGCTCCTCGCATGCGCGCCGACAAGCGCGCAGGTCGTGAACTCTAACCGCCGCCGTGCGTCGCGTAATCGCAGGAAGAGCCAAGGTTGGCTGAGTTATCCACAGTGAAGATCGGTGCGGGTGCGATCTCTGTTCTTGCGCCTATTTGTCGCGCGCGACCGCGGGTCTTTGCAGATGGGTTAATTCGTGTCAGCCTCTTCCCGTCCCCACCGCTCGACCGGCGGGGATCAAAGAAAAGTCTGGGAGCGAAACATGCCACGACCCGTCGCCTTTGGAGGCGCATCGCGGGGAGCTGCTCGGGGCCTGACCTCGATCGCCTGCCTCGCCTTTGTCGGAATGCTCGCCATCGCCTTCTGGGCCGGCGCTCTTTGGATCGGCAACACCCTCATTCGCGTGCTGGCCGGTTGACGCGAAAAAGGCGGCGCCCGTGCGAGCGCCGCCTTCGGTACTCGGATTGTCGATCTTCTAGGCGCGGCCGATCGAGGCGTACTTGAAGCCGCGTCCGCGCACGTCGTCCGGGCGATAGATATTGCGCAGGTCGATCAGCGCCGGGGTCTTCATGACGTCCTTCACGCGGTCGAGGTCCAGCGCCCGGAATTGATCCCACTCGGTGATGATCACCAGCGCGTCGGCGCCGGCCGCCGCCTCATAGGAATCCGACTTGAACTCGACGCCGGGCAGCATGTGCTTGGCCTCGTGCGCGCCTTCGGGGTCGAAGGCCTGGACCTTGGCGCCCAGGGCCTGCAGGGCCGGGATGATGTCCAGGCTCGGCGCGTCGCGCATGTCGTCGGTGTTCGGCTTGAAGGTCAGGCCCAGCACGCCGATGGTCTTGCCCGTCAGGTCGCCGGCCATGGTGTCGGCGACCTTCGCCGCCATGGCCTTCTTGCGCGCATCGTTCACCGCGACGGTGGTTTCGATCAGCCGCGTCGGCGCGCCGGCGTCGGCGGCGGTGCGGACCAGGGCCAGGGTGTCCTTCGGGAAGCACGAGCCGCCGTAGCCGGGACCGGCGTGGAGGAACTTTCCGCCGATCCGCTTGTCGAGACCGATGCCGCGGGCGACCTGCTGCACGTCGGCGCCCACCGCCTCGCAGAGGTCGGCCATCTCGTTGATGAAGGTGATCTTCATGGCGAGGAAGGCGTTGGCTGCGTACTTGATCAACTCGCTCGTGCGCCGGCCCGTGAACAGGATCGGCGTTTCGTTGAGGAACAGCGGGCGGTAGAGCTCGGTCATGACCGGGCGGGCGCGCTCATCCTCCATGCCCACCACCACGCGGTCGGGGCGCTTGAAGTCCTCGATGGCCGCGCCTTCGCGCAGGAACTCGGGGTTCGAGACCACGGCGAACTGGGCGTCGGGGCGCCTGGCCTTCACGATGCGCTCGATCTCGTCGCCGGTGCCGACCGGCACGGTCGACTTGGTGACGATGACGGTGAAGCCGTCCAGCAGGCCGGCGATCTCTTCGGCAGCGGCGTGGACGAAGGACATGTCGGCGTGGCCGTCGCCGCGGCGCGAGGGCGTGCCGACGGCGATGAACACCGCGTCGGCCTTCTTCACGGCTTCGGCGGCGTCGGTGTCGAAGAACAGGCGCCCGGCCTGGACGTTCTTGGCCACCAGGACGTCGAGCCCTGGTTCATAGATCGGGATGCCGCCGGCGCGCAGGCGCTCGATCTTGCTGGCGTCCTTGTCGATGCAGGTCACCGTGTGACCGAAGTCGGCGAAACAGGCCCCGCTCACCAGGCCCACATAGCCGGTGCCGATCATAGTGACGTGCATGGGTTATCCTTGAGATCCGTTCCCGCCCCGTCTTTCACCACGCCGCGAGCGCCCCCGCAATCGCACGCCGATCCAGAACAGGACATTGGTCTTTTGAGTAAGCAAGTTGCGCGCCAGCGGCGCTAGACTTCCTGATTATAGGCGCCCACCTGCGGACGTCTGGCCAGGCGCGGCTTTACTTCCTGTCGGAAGAGCGCGCGCATGTCGTCCTCCGACTGGGTGCTTTCCACCACCACGACGATCTCGGGCTTGTTCGAAGACGCCCGCACCAGCACCCAGGAGCCGTCCTCCAGCGCGACGCGCACGCCGTTGACGGTGATCACCTCGACGATCTTCCGGCCGAGGATCGTGCCGCCGGCGGCGGCCAGGGCCTCATACTCGGCCACCACGTCGTCGACGACGCCGTACTTCTCCTCGTCGGCGCAATGCGGCGACATGGTCAGCGAGGTGAAGGCGACGGGCAGGGCGGCTTTCAGCTCGGACAGCTTCTTGCCGGGATTGCGGTCCAGCATCGCCAGGATCGCGGCCGCGGCGGTTAGGCCGCAGTCGTAGCCGTTGCCCAGCGGGGCGTTGAAGAAGAAGTGGCCGCTCTTTTCGAACCCGGCCAGGGCGCCGATCTCGGCGGTCTTGCGCTTGATGTAGCTGTGGCCGGTCTTCCAGTAGACGGTGGTCGCGCCGTTGGCGGCCAGCACCGGGTCGGTGGCGAACAGGCCCGTGGACTTCACGTCGACCACGAAGGTCGCGTTCTTGTGCAGGGCCGAGAGGTCGCGGGCCAGCATCAGGCCGATCTTGTCGGCGAAGATCTCCTCGCCGGTGTCGTCGACCACGCCGCAGCGGTCGCCGTCGCCGTCGAAGCCCAGGGCCAGGTCGGCGCTGTGCTCTTTGACGGCCTTGGCCATCTCCTTGAGCATCTCGTGGTCTTCGGGGTTGGGGTTGTAGCGCGGGAAGGTCCAGTCGAGGTCGCAGTCCATCTCGATGACCTCGACGCCCATGTTGCGCAGAGCTTGCGGCGCGAAGGCGCCGGCCGTGCCGTTGCCGCAGGCGCAGACGACTCTCAGCGGCCGCTTGATCTGCGCGCGCTTCGAAACGTCGTCGATGAAGGTCTGGGCGAAGCCCTGGACATGGGTCAGCGAGCCGCCGTCGCGGGTCTTGCCCTCGCCGCCGAGCACGATTTCCTTCAGGCGGCCCATCTCGACCGGGCCGAAGGTCAGCGGACGCTGGGCGCCCATCTTCACGCCGGTCCAGCCGTTCTCGTTGTGGCTGGCGGTGACCATCGCCACGCAGGGCGCGTCGAGCGCGAACTGGGCGAAGTAGGCGGTCGGCGACAGCGCCAGGCCGATGTCGATGACTTCGCAGCCGGCGGCCACCAGCCCGACGGTCAGGGCCTGTTTGATCGACAGCGAATAGGACCGGTAGTCGTGGCCGACGACGATCTTCGTCTGCCCGAGTTCGTGGATGTACGTCCCCAGGCCGAGGCCGAGCGCCTCGATCCCCAGCAGGTTGATCTCCGGGCCGAACAGCCAGCGCGCGTCGTATTCGCGGAAGCCCGTCGCCTTCACCAGCGGGGTGACTTCGTATTCGAACGTATTGGGCGTGAGATCGGCGCGCGGGACAGGCAGCATCGTAACTCCGTTATCTCTGTTTCGTGGCTCTTAAAGGCCCGCAGACCTTAAGACCATGCGAATGCGAACCTTCGGCGCCCGTTTCGTGACGATCCGTCAGACCCCGGCGCGAACCAGATCGTGGACCCGCAGGATGCCGACCGGCCGTCCGTTCTCGACCACGAACAGAACCGTGACCATCGGCAGCGGGTCGCTCATCAGCGCGAGAGCCTCGGCCGCCAGCATCTGCGGCGGTGCGGTCTTCTTCGGTCCGGCGGTCATCACCTCCCCGGCGGTGTGGGTCAGCAGGCCGTCGAGGTGGCGGCGCAGGTCGCCGTCGGTGATCACGCCCTTCAGCGCGCCGCTCGCGTCGGTGACCCCGACGATGCCGAAGGCCTTCTCGGTCATCACAAGCAGCGCCTCGGACATCGGCGTCGCCTCGCCGACCAGCGGCAGCTCGTCCCTGCCGTGCATCAGGTCGCCGACCGTACGCAGCATCGCGCCCAGCTTGCCGCCCGGGTGGAAGATCTTGAAGTCCTTGGCGCTGAACCCGCGGCGCTCCAGCAGCGACACGGCCAGGGCGTCGCCGATGGCGATCTGCAAGGTGGTCGAGGTGGTCGGCGCCTTGACCTCCGAGGTGACCTCGGTGGTGTCGGCCAGCAGCAGCGCCACGTCGGCCGCCTGACCCAGCGGGCTGTCGGCGAAGGCGGTGAGCGCGATCAGCGGAATGTGGAAGCGCCGCGAATAGGCGATGACGTCGGCCAACTCCTGGTTCTGGCCGGACTTCGACAGCGCCAGGATCACGTCGCCCTCGGCGATCATGCCCAGGTCGCCGTGGCTGGCCTCGTTGGCGTGCACGAAGAAGGCTGGCGCGCCGGTGGAGGCGAAGGTGGCGGCGATCTTCTTGGCCACATGCCCGGACTTGCCGATGCCGGTGCAGATCACCCGGCCCTTGGCGGCGAAGAGCAGGTCGACGGCCCTTTCGAAGGCCTCGCCCAGGGTGTCGGCCTGCAGGCGCAGGGCGTCGGCTTCGGCGGTCAGCACCCGCCGGCCCACGGCGACGGCGTCGAACTTTGTCATCTGGGCGGCGTCCGTCATTTCGTGGGGCTGAGCTTCTGGGTTTGGATGTCGGCGACCGCCTCGCGCGCGGCCTTGAGCCGCTGCTCGGAGGCTTCGGTCTCGCGTTGCATCGCGGCCTTGGCCTGAGCGGTCTGCTGCACCGGCGTGTGGCCGAACGGCCCCGGCGAGCGTGCGCCCAGGCCCTGCGGCCAGACGGCGCCCAACGCCACAAGCGCGAGCGCCAGGATCGCGGCGAAGGGGAAGAACAGGCGATTGGACATGTGTGCTCATATAGACAGCGCCGCCCTCAGGGGCCAGCGGACCTTGACGCTGGGGACGCCGGGCCTTAGCCCGCTGGCGACCCACAGATGGAGCGCCGCGCCTTGCCCACCTTGATCCTTCTTCGTCACGGCCAGAGTCAATGGAACCTCGAGGACCGCTTCACCGGCTGGGTGGACGTGGACCTGACCGCCGAGGGCGAAGCCCAGGCCAAGAAGGGCGGGGAACTGATCAAGGCGGCCGGCCTGCAGATCGACCGCGCCTACACCTCGGTCCTGACCCGGGCCATCCGTACCCTGTGGCTGGCCTTGACCGCCGCCGGCCAGGTGTTCGTGCCCGAGACCAAAGACTGGCGCCTGAACGAGCGCCACTACGGCGGGCTGACCGGCCTCAACAAGACCGAGACCGCGGCCAAGCACGGCGATGACCAGGTCAAGGTGTGGCGCCGGTCGTACGACGTGCCGCCGCCGCCGCTGGCCGCGGGCGGCGAGTTCGACTTCTCCAAGGACCGCCGCTACGCCGGCGCCGTCCTGCCCGACACGGAAAGCCTGAAGACCACGCTCGACCGCGTGCAGCCGTATTGGGACGCCGAGATTGCCCCGCACCTGAAGGCCGGGGAGACCCTGCTGGTTGCGGCGCACGGCAACTCTCTACGCGCGATTGTGAAGCTGCTGTTCGGATTGTCGGACGAGGGCATCATTGCTGTGGAAATCCCCACCGGAAATCCTCTGCTGATCGAGCTCGACGCTAACCTTAAGCCGACCTCGGCGCGCTATCTCGATGAGGCCCGCGCCACCGCCCTGCCGGCCATCTGATGACCTCGGACGCCGACCTTGCCCACATGCGCCGGGCCATCGCCCTGGCGAGGACGCACGTCGGTCTGACCGGGGACAATCCCAGCGTCGGCTGCGTGCTGGTCAAGGACGGCGTCGTCGTCGGCGAGGGGGTCACCGCGGAGGGCGGCCGCCCCCACGCTGAGGAGCAGGCTATTGAAAAGGCGGGTGAAAACGCGCGTGGTGCGATCGCCTACGTGACGTTGGAGCCATGCGGAGCACGATCGTCCGGCGCGGCGTCGTGCTCGCAGCGCCTGGTGAGCGCCGGCGTCGTGGAGGTGGTGATCGCTTGCGAGGACGCCTCTCCCTACGCCTCTGGCCAGGGCGCCGAGCGGCTGGCGGGCGCAGGCGTTCCAGTCCGCCTCGGCGTGCTCGCCGACGAGGCCGCGAGCCTCTATGAAACCTACGCACCGCCGCGAAATTAACCACCGCAAGCTAACCCGCGGAAAGAGCGTGTTAATTACGCGGACCTAGGATTGGACCCTGAAAGTCAGTGGGGTTTCCGATGTCCGCCCAGAGCGCTCCAGCCCAGGAGTTGCGCAGGCTCGATCAGCACGAGCTCGACGCCGTCTGCGCCAAGCACGACCGCCTTTGGACCTCGAAGCCGGGCGGCGCCCGCGCCGTGTTCGCCTGGAAGGATCTCTCGGGGCTCGACCTGCGCGGCAAGAATCTCTGCGACGCCGACCTGACCGGCGCGGTGCTCGCCGACTGCCAGATGCAGGGCGTTCGCCTCGATCACGCCAACCTGTTCGGCGCCGACCTGCAGAACGCCAATATGACCGACGCCTCGCTGCGCCGGGCCGACCTGCGCGGCGCCTGCCTGCGCGGCGCCAACCTGACCGGCGCCGACATGTTCGAGGCCGACCTGCGCGAAGGCTCGATCGCCGTCGGCGACCGCGACAAGGGCCTGCGAGTGCTTGAGCACATCAACCGCGTGGGCGAGGCGTCCGGCGCGATCCTGGCCGGCGCCAACCTCGAGCGCTCGCGGCTGTCGGGCGTGATGGCGATCAAGGCCGACTTCAGCGACGCGATCCTCAAGGACGCCAAGCTGGTGCGCGCCAACCTCAAGCAGGCCAACATGTCCGGGGCCAACATGGCCGGCTGCGACCTCTCCGGCGCGGACCTGGCCGGCGCCGACATGCGCGATGTGATCCTGGTCGGCGCCAAGACCTTCGCCTGGAACGTCTCCCAGGCCGACATGCGCGGCGTGCTGACCGACGACCCGGTCGGCAAGTCGGTGCAGGATCTGCCCTACAAGACGATGATCCGCGATCACGCCAAGTGGTGTGAGACCGGCGGCGCGGAAGGCACGCCCAGCGTGTTCGACAACGCCGACCTGCGGGCGCTGGAGACTATTCGCGGCTTCAACCTGACCGCCCTCTCGGCCAAGGGCGCGGTGTTCTACGGCCTCGACATGGAGGGCGTGCAGCTGCAGGGGGCCCAGCTCGACGGCGCGGACCTGCGCAACTGCAACCTGCGCCGCGCCGACCTGCGCGGCGCGCGCCTGATCGGGGCCAAGCTGTCGGGCGCGGACCTGCGCGACGCCCAGATGGGGCCGCTGCTGCTGGGCGCCGATCGCACCCTGCCGAGCAACCTGACCGGCGCGACATTGAAGAACGCCGACCTGGCGCGCGCCGATTGCCGCCACGCCATCTTCGTCGACGCCGACCTCAGCCGGGCCAACTTCACCAGCGCCATGGTCCGCAACGCCAACCTCACCAACGCCCAGAAGTGGGGCGCGCGCGGGCTCGAAGACGTGATCTGAGCCCGTTGGGCTGACGTCCGGGCAAGCCGCTATCGTCGACCTCCGCCAAGGAGGCCGCGCCCATGCAAACCGTCAGCGTCGAAGTCCGCGGCCGCACCGCGGTCGTCACCATCGAGCGGCCTGAGCGCCGCAACGCCGTCGACGGGGCGACGGCCCAAGCCCTCTACGACGCTTTCAAGGCTTTCGACGCCGACGACGCCCTGGACGTCGCGGTGCTGCAAGGCCGCGGCGGCGCGTTCTGCGCGGGAGCCGATCTCAAGGGCGTCAGCGAGGGGCGGGGCAATCCCGTCCACCGCGAAGGCGACCTGGGCCCGATGGGTTGCACGCGGCTGGCGCTTTCCAAGCCTGTGATCGCCGCGATCGAGGGACACGCCGTCGCCGGCGGGCTGGAGGTGGCGGCCTGGTGCGACCTGCGCGTCGCGGCCGAGGACGCGGTGTTTGGAGTGTTCTGCCGCCGCTTCGGCGTGCCGCTGATCGATCTGGGGACCGTGCGGCTGCCGCGGCTGATCGGCCATTCGCGGGCCATGGACCTGATCCTGACCGGCCGCCCGGTCGGCGCGCGAGAGGCGTTCGAGATCGGGCTGGCCAACCGCCTGGCGCCGAACGGCGGGGCGCTGGACGCCGCGCTGGAGCTGGCCGCGCAGATCGGCGCCGTCCCGCAGACCTGCCTGCGCAACGACCGCGCCTCGGCGATCGCGCAATGGTCGATGGACTGGGAAAGCGCCGCGCGCTTCGAGGTCGAGCTCGGCCGCGCCACTCTGGCCACGGGCGAGGCCCTCGACGGGGCGACCCGCTTCGCCTCGGGGCAGGGACGACACGGCGCGTTCTGAGGCCAAAAGAAAGGGCGGCGCCTTGCGGAGCCGCCCTGCACAGTCTGGGAGGGGAGTGGGGCGGCGCAGGTCGCTGCGCCGCCCCGGAGGGCTGGAGGGCCGCCTCGGGGGGGAGGTTAGGCGGCCTTCTCGCCTTCGATCAGGTTGGCCTCGGTCGAGGTGGTGATCGCGATCGTGCGGGGCTTCAGCGCTTCAGGAAGTTCGCGCTTCAGCGAGATCGACAGCAGACCGTCGGCGAGCTTGGCTTCGGTGACCACCACGTAGTCGGCGAGTTGGAACCGGCGCTCGAAGTTGCGCTCGGCCAGGCCGCGATGGAGGAACCGGCGCTGGTCGTCGTTGGCGGTCTTGCGGCCCTGGACGGTCAGGAGGTTTTCCTTGACCTCGATGTTCAGTTCCTCGGGACGGAAGCCGGCGACCGCGATCTCGACGCGGTAGGCGTTCTCGTCGGTGCGCTCGATGTTGTAGGGCGGATAGCCGGCCGCGGCGTCAGCGCTGGCGGTCTCCAGCAGCGAGGCCAGGCGGTCGAAGCCCACGACAGAGCGATAAAGGGGGGAGAAGTCGATCGTACGCATTTCCAGATACCTTCTTGTCTCAAGCAAGGTTGCGATGGCGGACGGCGCGCGAGCCGGGATCGGCCTCGGCAGTGTCCGGAAGGCCCGGGTGTCCAGCGCCTTCGAATGTCTAGGTGGGAGGCGGATTGCGCCGTTCAAGACCTGTCGGGCGCAACAATCTTGCATGGCCTGGCTGTCGAGCACGCAAGCCGGGTTGCCAGCCGCGCCGACCCCTCTAGGCTGCGCCGCGTCCAGGAAAACAACCAGAAGGCTCGATGCAGATGTCCCCCCGTATGTTCGCGCTCGCCACCGCCGCGGCGATCGCCGTCATCGCCCAGCCGGCGATCGCTTCGGCTGAAGACGCCGCCCTCAAGGCCGCCATCGCCGGCCCGCAGCGCGGCGCCGACCATGTCGCCCGCGACCCCGCGCGCCACCCCTATGAGAGCCTCGAGTTCTGGGGCGTGAAGCCCAAGGCGACGGTCATCGAGATCTCGCCCGGTTCGGGCTATTGGACCGAGATCCTCGCCCCCTACGCCAAGGCCACGGGCGGGACCTACGTCGCCGGCGTCGCCGACCTCGCGAACCCCAAGCTGTCCGACGGCGCCCGCAAGGGCCGCGCCGACTTCGAGGCCAAGTACGCCGACCAGGCCAAGTTCGGCCCGATCACCTATGTCGGCTTCGGCCCGGCGTCGGGCCCCCTCGGCGCGCCGGGCTCGGCCGACGTCGTCATCACCGCCCGCAACGTCCACAACTGGATGGGCCAGCCGGGGATGCTGGACAAGGTGTTCAAGGATTTCCACGACGTGCTGAAGCCCGGCGGCGTGCTGGCGGTCGAGGAGCATCGCTCCGATCCCACCCGCGCTCAGGTCGCCGGCGCCTCGGACGGCTATGTCGCCACCGATTTCGTGATCGCCACCGCCGAGAAGGCCGGCTTCAAGCTCGACGCCAAGTCCGAGATCAACGCCAACGCCAAGGACACCAAGGACCACCCGTTCGGGGTCTGGACCCTGCCGCCGGTCCGCCGCTCGCCGGCCGCCGACAAGCCTGATCCGAGCTTCGATCGCGCCAAGTACGACGCCATCGGAGAGAGCGACCGGATGACCCTGCGGTTCGTCAAACAGTAGGGCCACGCTTTGACCATCGTCCCGGGTCAGGTAAGCCGCTCGGGACGATGGCCAGTTCGGGATCTCCATGCGGCGTGTACTTGCAAGTTCGGCGGTTTCCTTCTCGCGCCGGGGCGCTCTGATCGGGGCCCTGGCCCTGGCCGCCTGCAGCAAGAAAGGCGAGGCTGAGCCCAAGACCGCGCCGACCAAGGCCGCGCGCAACATGACGCTCGCAGAGGCCGTCGCCGGCGAGTGGCGTTCGCCCGCCGACAAGGCCCGGGACGCTTGGCGCCACCCCGTCGAGACGCTGGAATTCTGGGGCCTGAAGCCCGGCCAGACGGTGGTCGAGTTCTGGCCCGGCGCGGGCTGGTACAGCGACATTCTCGCGCCGTACCTGGCGGCCAACAAAGGCAAGCTGATCGCGGCCGATCTCGAGCCGACCGACCCGGCCTCGACCGAGATCGTCGAGGCCTACCGCGCCCGCCTGAAGGCCAAACCGAAGATCTACGGCGACGTCGAGATCACCGCGTTCGGCCCGACCAGCGGTCCCGTGGCGCCGGCCGGCGGCGCCGACCTGGTGCTGTTCCTGCGCAACCTGCACAACTGGATGGCCGCCGGCATCGCCGAGAAGGCGTTCCGCGACGCCTTCGCCGCCTTGAAGCCCGGCGGCGTGCTCGGGATCGAGGAGCATCGCGCCGCGCCGGGCGGGGTGCAGGACGTGCTGGCCGCCAACGGCTATGTCCAGGAGGCCTACGCCGTGCGTCTGGCCCAGGAAGCCGGCTTCGTCCTCGACAAGACCAGCGAGATCAACGCCAACGCCGCCGACGACCGCGACCACCCGTTCGGGGTCTGGACCCTGCCGCCGGTGCGGCTCACCGCGCCGCGCGGCGAGCCGGCCGATCCGAACTTCGATCGCGCGCCCTACGACGCCATCGGCGAGAGCGACCGCATGACCCTGCGGCTGGTGAAGCCCGTCGTCTAGAGCTGCTCGCGGTAGCTGGCGATGATCTGTTCGTCCGGGACGGGCACCTTGCCCATGTTCAGTTGGTCGAAGATCATTTCCGCGCCGGAGGGCAGGGCGGTCCGCTCGACTTGCGCCTCGGCCTCCCACAGCCGGGCCCGCATGATCGCCTTGGGACAGTGCAGGAAGGCTTCCTCGATGGCGACCATCACGACCAGCCGCGGCGTCTTGCCGAACTCGACGAACTTGGCGAGCAGGTCGGGATCGGCGGTGGCGGTGGCCCGGCCGTTGACCCGCAGCACGTCGTCGAAGCCGGGGATCATGAACATCAGGCCGATGCGGCCCGGCCCCGACAGCAGATTACGAATGGTGTCGAGCCGGTTGTTGCCTGGCCGGTCGGGCAGGTAGAGCGTCCGCCCGTCCTCGCTGACATGCACGAAGCCGGGCTCGCCGCCGCGAGGCGAGACGTCGACGGCGCCGTCCGGTCCCGCCGAGCTGACAACGCAGAACGGCGACAGGCCGATGAAGGCGCGGCCGTGCTTTTCGACATGGTCCAGCACCTTGTCGAGCACCAGCTTGCCCGGTTGCTTGTAGAGCTCGTCGATGCCGGCGAGATCGAGGGTCTTCATGTGCGTTCTCCCCGCTCTTGTTGAGAGTTGTTCGCAAACATGCGCTTGAACCTGCGCGCTGTCATCCCAAGATGAACGGGCCCGCGCCCAGTTCTGTCAGCATGTGGTCACCTGCAAGCTGCTAGCTTGACGCGAACTCGATGCGCTAAAGGCCAGACATGCTCCGAAACGTCCTCCTCGCTCTGATCCCCGCCAGCCTGCTGCTGGCTGCTCCCGCCGTGGCGCAGGAACAGACGATCCTGCCCGGATATTGGGAGGTGACGAACAAGGTGTCGGCGATCATCAGCCAGACCAAGACCGAGAAGCGCTGCATCACGCCGTCCGAAGTCTCGAAGTTCGTGATGGGGCCGTCGAACCGCCACTACAAGTGCGATTACCCGACCCGGGTGTTCAAGGACGGCAAGATCCGCCTGAAGGGCAATTGCGCCACCAAGAACGGCAGCCAGGCGGCGCTGGAGGCGACCGGAACCTATTCGCCGACCACCTTCACCATGAATGCCAAGATCAGCACCACCTACGCCGGAGTGCCGCTCAGCGCCAACGCCACCACCATCGCAAAGCGCCTCAGCGAGACCTGCCCCGCTGCGGCGCCCGCCTCTTAACCAAGCCCCAGACGAAATCCCCGCTCAAACCCTGGCTGAGCCGTTTACTTGGCTCGCGCTTGAGGCGAAGCTGCCGCTCACGACCATGTGAGACGGTGTGTATGACGACGACCCTAGAAGAACTGACCCAGCGCGTGGCCGCCGCCGTGGGCGAGGGCTCCGGCCTGGGCAAGACCTTCAAGGTCGACCTGCGCGGCGAAGGCTTCATCCATATCGACGGCGCCTCGGTGACCAACGAGGACAGGCCGGCGGACCTGACGGTTTCGATCAGCCGCAAGGACCTCAAGGCTCTGGGGGCGGGCGAGCTCAACCCCATGACCGCGGTGATCACCGGCCGGCTCAAGGTTTCGGACATGGGCCTGGCCATGTCGCTGCAGCCGCAAATGCAGGCGTTGTTCGCCAAACTGGGATGAGCATGTCGCCGGCGCCTTTGATCTCCATTCCAAGCGCGCCGGTTCCGGCCGGCGCCGAAGCGGCCTGGTTCGAGGGTGCGGGCAAGGCCCGGCTCCGGGCGGCGCTGTTTCCCGCCCGCGGCGCTGTCCGCGGCTCCATCGTGCTCAGCGGCGGCCGCACCGAGCCGATCGAGAAGTATTTCGAGGTCATCGAGGACCTCACCGCCCGCGGCTATGTCGTTCTGGCTCACGACTGGCGCGGCCAGGGGTTGTCGGATCGCGAACTGCCCGACCGCCTGGCCGGCCATGCGCGCGGCTACGACGCCTTCCTGGCCGACTATCGCGCGCTGCTGGCGGCCTATGAGACCCGGCTCCCCAAGCCGTGGTTCGCCATCGGTCATTCGATGGGCGGATGCCTGACCCTGCTGGCCCTGGCCAAGGGCGAGGCCGCGCATTTTCAGGGCGCGGTTCTCTGCGCGCCGATGCTGGGGCTGCAACTCGGCAAGACGCCGCCGGCGGCGGCGCGGCTGATGGCCGGCCTCAACGTGCTGCTGGGGCGGGGCGGGGGCTTCGCGCGGCCAGCCGGGCCGGCCGAGACCTTCGAGACCAACATCCTGACGCACGACCGCGCGCGCTACGAGCGGGCCAAGGCCCAGGTGCGCGCCGAGCCGAAGCTCGACCTCGGCGGGCCGACCTGGGGATGGATCGACTTCGCGCTCAAGGCCACGGCCTATCTGTCGCGGCCCGAGAACTTGAAAAGCGTCACGATTCCGGTCGTCATCGTCTCTGCCGAACAGGACAGACTCGTCGACAACACCGCCCAGCGCGTGGCTGCGAGGAACCTGCCTGCGGGCGAGTTCGTCAGCGTAGCCGGCGCGTTCCACGAAATCCTGATGGAGACGGACACTATGCGGAACATCTTCCTGCGTGCGCTGGACGCCCTGCTGGGCCGCTCGGCCCCGGCGCCGGCGCCTGCGGCGGCGCCCAAGCCGGCGGAGCCCGCGCCACTGGCCGCCGCTGCTCCGGCTCCCGCTCCCGCACCGGCTCCGGCGCCGGCCGCCGAGGTCAAGCCAGAGCCTGCGCCCAAGGCCCCGGAGCCTGCGCCGGTCGCCCCGGTCGCCGAGGTGAAGCCGGCCGCGCCGAAGTCCGCCGCCAAGCCTAAGGCTGCGCCGAAGCCCAAGGCCGAAGCCAAGCCTGCCGCCAAGCCGCCTGCGAAGCCCAAGGCTGCGCCGGCCGCCAAACCTGCGGTGAAGACGGCGGCCAAGCCTGCCGCGAAGGCTGCTGCGCCGAAGGCCGCGCCGGCTCCGAAGACGACGGCGAAAGCAGCGGCTCCGAAGGCTGCGGCCAAGACCACCGCGCCCAAGCCCGCCGCGGCTCCGAAAGCCGCCGCCAAGCCCGCCGTGAAGGCGCCGGCCGCGAAGGCCGCCCCCAAGGCTGCGGCGGCCCCTAAGGCCGCAGCGAAACCGAAGGCGGCTGCCAAGCCGGCCGCCGCCAAGAAGGCTCCGGCGAAGAAGTAGCTATTTCGCCGATCGCTTGAGGGCGACCAGGGCCTCGTCCAGGCAGGCCCGGTCGCCGGCGATGGCGATCTGGCCGCCGTTCGGCCCCACCGGCTGCCCGCGCCAATTGGTGACCAGACCGCCGGCGCCCTCGATCAGCGGGATGGCGGATTCGATGTCCCACGACTTGAGGCCAGCCTCGATCACCATGTCCATCTTGCCCATGGCGACCATGGCGTAGGCATAGGCGTCGCAGCCTAGTCGGGCCAGTCGTGCGGCGGCGCGCACCTGGGTCCAGGCGCCCAGCTCGGCGCCGTCGAAGCAGCCTTCAGGATCGGTGGTGGCGATGATCGCGTCGGTCAGCTTGGGACAGGGGCGGACCTTCAAGGGCGTGACCTGGCCGTTGGCGACGAGGCGCGATCCGCCCGCGTGGCCGATGAAGACTTCGTCCAGATAGGGCTGGCCGATGGAGCCCAGGACCGGGCGGCCCTGGTGGCGCAGGCCGATCAGCGTCGTCCAGAGCGGCAGGCCGGCGATGAACGCGCGGGTGCCGTCGACGGGGTCCAGCACCCAGACAAACTCGGCGTCGGGGCGGTCCTCGCCGTATTCCTCGCCGATTACGCCATGGTCGGGAAAGCGGGCCGCGATCAGTTCGCGGATCGCCGCTTCCGCGCCCTTGTCGGCGGCGGTCACGGGATCGAACCCGCGCGCGCCGCCCTTGTCCTCCAGCCCGTGGTCGGACCGGAAGTAGGGCAGGGTCACGCGCGCCGCGGCGGCGTTGAGTTCGAGAAGAAAGTCGTCGAGTTCGGCCAGACGGCCGGCGGCAAGGGCGGGCATGGCATCCGCTTTACCCTGCCGCCGGCCTCCGCGATATCCCCCTGTCGGGGGTCGCTCGGTCGGGCGCAAGCAGTCGGGCGTCAGGCCGCCTCGTGTTCGCCGTTCAGCGACTTGGCGAGGTCGAGCAGACGGCGACGCGGGCGTTCGCCAAGCTGGTAGTAGGCGCGGATCAGGTCCAGCGTCTCCTTGCTGGCCAGCATCTCACCGCCGGCTTCACCGGGGCCTTCGCCCAGCGCGTGTTCGCGCTGCGCGGTGTCCGAAAGGCCGTCGTAGAAGTAGCCGACCGGCACCTCGAGCGCCTCGGACAGCTGCCACAGACGGGCTGCCGAGATGCGGTTGGCGCCGCACTCGTACTTCTGAATTTGTTGGAACCGCACGCCGCAGGCGCCGGCCAGTTGCTGTTGCGTCAGCCCCAGCAAGCGCCGCCGACGGCGCAACCGCTTGCCGAGATGAACGTCGATATTGCTA
The DNA here is from genome assembly GCF_964254345.1 of Phenylobacterium sp. LjRoot97. NCBI lineage: Bacteria > Pseudomonadati > Pseudomonadota > Alphaproteobacteria > Caulobacterales > Caulobacteraceae > Phenylobacterium > Phenylobacterium sp. LjRoot97. Next base: position 3,741,822 of record NZ_CAXUTH020000001.1, on the reverse strand, counting down.
CCCATGGACTCCATCGCCCCCAATCCCTCTGCTTGCCGCCCGTCCCAAAGCGAGACGGCCTGCAGGGATTTTCGCAAGTCGCGCGCCAAGCGAGCGCTGTTCGCGTTGCGCGACAGGGAACGACGCGACTAGTAGAGGGCATGACGCAGGCTAAGCCCCCGGTGGCGCAGGATCTTTTATGGCGGTTGGAGGCCCTGGCCTTCGACGTGGTGATCGCCTTCGCGCGGATGTTGCCGGTCGACCTCGTGTCAGATTTCGGCGCGTGGTTCTTCAAGGCGGTGGGGCCGCTGACCAGCGCCCAGAAGGTGGCTGAGACCAATCTGCGCATCGCCTTTCCCGAGGCGTCGGACGCGCAGATCGCCGACCTCCTGAAGGCGCAGTGGGACAATACCGGCCGCACCTTCCTCGAGCTGCTGATCATGGACAGGATCATCGGCGCGCCGGGCAGGGTCGAGATCGTGGGCGGCCAGCGCTTCGACGAGATTGCCGCCAACCAGGAGCCGGTGGTGTTCGTTTCGGGGCACTTCGCCAACTTCGAGGTGATGCCGGCGGCGATCGTCAATTCGCCGGTGCAGTGTCAGATCACCTATCGGGCGATGAATAACCCGCATGTCGAAAAGCGGGTGCGCGACTATCGCTTCCGCTACGGCGTCCGCTACTTCGCGCCCAAGGGCGGCGACGGCGCCCGCGAGCTGCTAACCGCGCTTGGGCGCGGCGAGTCCGTGGCGCTGATGAACGACCAGAAGTTCAACGGCGGGGTCGCTGCGCCGTTCTTCGGGGTGACCTGCCACACCGCGCCCGGGCCCTCGCGCCTGGCGCTGCGCTTCAACACCGTGCTGCAGCCGATGTCGGTGCAGCGTAAGCGCAAGGCGCGGTTCCGGGTGGTCGTGCACGACCCGATCCACCTGGAGCACACCGGCAACACCACCGCCGACATCGAGGCGGGCGTGCGCAAGATCAACGCCATGATCGAAGGCTGGGTGCGCGAACGGCCGGCCGAGTGGTTCTGGACCCACAAGCGCTGGCCGAAGGAAACCTATCGGCGCAATCGCTAGGCCGCGGCCGGGCCAGGCGCGCCTACCATCAGCATCGGGTTCATGTGCCGCCCGCGCCACTTCAGCCGCCAGCACAGGTGCGGCCCGGTCGCGCGGCCGGTCGAGCCGACCGCGCCGATGCGCTGGCCGCGGGTCAGGGTCTGGCCGCTGGAGACGTCGACGCTGCTGAGATGCAGGTAGGCTGAGACCAGGCCCTGGCCGTGGTCGATCATCACCAGCCCGCCCTCGAACAGCATGCCGGGATCGGCCAGCACCACCAGGCCGCCGGCGGGGCTGGATACGGGCGTGCCGGTCGGGGCGGCCAGATCGATGCCGTAGTGCGGTGGACGCGGCCGCCCGTCGATGATCCGCTGACCGCCGAAGCGGGCGGTGACCCGGAAGTCGCGCAATGGCGCGGAGAAGCCGCCCCTGAAGTCGTCCCGGTCGGCGACGCTGGCGAAGGCGGCCGACTTGCGCCGGGTCTCCTCGGCGATGCGGGCCTCGAGCTCGGGGCTGGCCTGGCCCTGATAGACCCGGCGCAGGCCCTTGATGCGCTGGACGTCGTACTCGGCCCGGTCGATCTGCAGAGCGCGGACGACGTCGCTCCCGCGCGCGTCGATGCGCACCTGGGCGCTTGGACCGGCGTCGCGGTCGAAGCCGAGGTAGAAGAAGCCGTCATCCGAGGCGCGGGTGATCAGCTGGCCGTCGAGGAGCACTTTCGCACGCGGCGAGGTTCGGCCGATCGCAAAGCCGCTTTGCTGCATGCGCCCGTTGAGCGCCAAGTCGGCGGCCCGGACGGGCGTTGCAAGCGCGGCAGAGGCCAGCCCGAGAACCGCCGTGCGGCGGTTCAGCGGCGCGTCAGGGATGCAGCTCTTTCCACCGCGCCAGCGCTTCGACCGGCGTGGCGTAGGCTTCCTGGAGGGCTGGGTTCCAGTAGCGCAGGGCCTCCACCGGGATCTTCACCTTCGAGACGGCGCAGATCACGTAGCGTCCCGGCTTGAGCACGACGAATTCGCCGTCGCCATAGTGCAGCGAGGCGATGTCGGAGCCGGTGAGGTCGCGGTCGTGGGCGTTCATGGAAATCTATGTAGCGCGCCGGACGCGGCGAGAACAGGGCGTCGCCGCTAGAACAGGTCGCCCTGGTTGGACGGGGCTGTCGGCGGCCTGGGCGCGCGGGCCGGCTTGGCGGCGGGCGTCGGGGGTGCGGGCGGGACGGCGCTGGGCGTCCCGTCGATGGTCGCCTCGCGGCTCTGGTCGGCGAAGACCAGCCGCACGCCCTCGCCGCTGACCAGCGAAGCGCCTTCGCGCACCAGCGATCCGTCGGCCCGATGCACGCGGGCGAAGCCGCGCTTCAAGGGGGCGCTGGGGTCGACCGAGGCATAGAGCTTGGAGAGACTGGAGAGCCGCTCGGCGGTGCGGTCCAGGCCGCGCGCCATCGCCGGCTTCAGCCGCAGGACCAGACGCGCCAGGCGGTCGGCGTGAACCTGCTGCGGGCGTTGCAGAAGGCCGGGCGACAGCCGGGAGGAGACCCGCACCAGGTCGGTGTGGTGCGCGGCGACATTGCGCGACAGACCCGCGCCCAGCCGGCTGGAGGCCAGGTTGAAACGCTGGGCGGCCATTTCGACCAGGTCGGGCACCCGCGCCAGCGCCCGGCCGGCATGTTCGACGCGGCCGCGCCGGTCCTCCACGGTCCGGCCGCCGCAGCGGTGCAGGCGCGCCGAGAGGTCGCCGATATAGGCCTTCAGCTCGGCCAGGACCGGCGTGGCCATCTCGGCCGCGGCGGTCGGGGTCGGCGCGCGTCGATCTGAGACGAAGTCGATTAGAGTGGTGTCGGTCTCGTGTCCGACCGCCGAGATCAGCGGGATGGTCCCCGCCGCCACGGCGCGGGCCAGGGCCTCGTCGTTGAAGGCCCAGAGGTCCTCGACCGAGCCGCCGCCGCGGGCGACGATCAGGATGTCGGGGCGCGGCACGGGGCCGTCCGGGGCCATGGCGTTGAAGCGCGCGATGGCGTTGGCGACCTGACCGGCCGCGGCGTCGCCCTGGACGACGACCGGCCAGACGATCACCCGGCACGGCCAGCGGTCGCGGATACGGTGCAGGATGTCGCGGATCACCGCGCCGGTGGGGCTGGTGATGACCCCGACGACGGCCGGCATGGTCGGCAGCGGCCGCTTGCGCGACGCCTCGAACAGGCCCTCGCCGTGTAGCTTGGCTTTCAGGCGTTCGAGCTGGGCCAGCAGGGCGCCGACGCCGGCGGCCTCCATGGTCTCGATGACCATCTGGTAGCGCGAGCCGGCTGGATAGGTGGTGATCTTGCCGGTGACCACGACCTCCATGCCCTGTTGCGGGCGGATGGAGAGGTTCTTGACCGATCCCTTCCAGACCACGCCGTCGATCGCGGCGCGCTCGTCCTTGATGGTCAGGTAGACGTGGCCGTTGGAGTGGTGGGTGACCTTGGAGAGTTCACCGCGCAGCCGGACGAACCCGTAGGCGTCCTCGAGGGTGCGCTTCAAGGCGAAGGCCAGCTCGGAGACCGAGTAGGCCTTGGCGTTGCTGTCGGTGTCGGTCGCGACGTCGGTCATAGGGCAGAGATAGCGGCCTGCGCCGTCAAAAAGAAGTTCGGGCGCGCCTGACAGCGAAGCTGCCGCTCGGCGCGCCCGGAACCCATCCCCCCGGATACTAGATGTAGCGGCGCAGCGAGCGGGCCAGTTCGTTGGCGCCGCCACGCTTCTTGGTCTGCACCGGCTGATAGGCGACGCGGGCGTGCTCCATGCAGTAGGGGCCGTCGTCTTGGCGGCGGCCGCAGAAGGTGAAGCTGTCGCTCGACGGATCGCCGATCGGCCACTTGCACATGTGAGCGCCCAGCGTCAGCACCGTGGCGGTGCCCGGGGCTTCCTCGACGTAGCGCACCGGCGACGGTGTCGGCGTCGGCGCGGCCGCGGCGACCGCGGTCGGCTCGGCGATGCGGCGCGGCGCGGCCGGAGCCGCAGCGGCCGGACGGGCCGGACGCGGCGCCTTGAAGGCCGGACGGGCCGGCTTCGACGGCGCAGCGCGTCCCGACAGGCCCAGGCGATGGACCTTGCCGATGACGGCGTTGCGGGTCACCCCGCCCAATTGTTTCGCGATCTGGCTGGCCGAAAGGCCATCTTGCCAGAGTTTCTTCAGACTCTCGACGCGTTCGTCAGTCCAACCCATGTCTGGCTCCACCCGCTTGCACGCTCCCAGCGCCGCCCCCGCGGGTGGCCGGGATCAATATCTTGTGGCAGTCCGAAAACCTGACCGCCATCAACCACTAGATATCGTAACCCATCCATTAACGGCCACAATAGGCGCCCTCGCCTTCGTCCACAGAAACTAGATATTGATTCTGTCCACAGGGTTCGCGTGGAAAGCGGCGCCGTGACGGGTGCTTGCGAACTTCGACAAGCGGGCGCACATCCTGGGCCATGAAGGACATGCCCGCCGCCGACGCCGTCATCCCGCCGCAGCCCCGCAATTATCACGGGTTCAACTGGGCCGGGTTCGGGACCCTCTATACCCGAGAGGTGCGCCGCTTCTGGAAGGTGGGCATGCAGACCCTGGCCGCGCCGGTGGTGACGGCGCTGCTCTATATGATGGTGTTCGTGGTTGCGGTGCGCGGCGCGGCCCCGCCCATCCATGGCACGCCGTTCGCCGTGTTCGTCGCGCCCGGCCTGATCATGATGCAGGTCCTCAACAACGCCTTCGCCAACTCCTCGTCGTCGCTGTTGCAGGCCAAGTTCAACGGCCTGGTCGGGGACTTCATGACCCCGCCGCTGACGCCGCTGGAGCAGGTGCTGGCCTTCTCGCTCGGCGCGGCGACCCGCGGCGTCGTGGTCGGGGCGGTGACCTTTGCGGCGATCCTGCCGTTCGCCGCCCTGCCGATCACCCACGTGTGGGCGGTGCTCTACTTCGGGATCGGCGCGGCCCTGATCCTGGGGATGCTGGGCATCATGGCCGGGCTGTGGGCCGAGAAGTTCGACCATATGGCGGTGGTCACCAACTTCATCATCATGCCCCTGACCTTCCTGTCCGGGACCTTCTATCTGGTCGACAAACTGCCCGAGCCGTTCCGCACGGCCAGCCACTACAATCCGTTCTTCTATCTGATCGACGGCTTCCGCTACGGCTTCATCGGCCACGCCGAGGGCTCGCTGATCGCCGGCGTCGGCATGACCGCCGGCCTCGTGATCGCCTTCGCCTGCCTGTGCCTCTGGATGTTCGAGACCGGCTACAAGCTGAAGACCTGAGGCCGACGGCGCCTTAGTTCTGCGGCACGCCCACGGCGATCATCTCGACGTGGTGCGGCGCGCCGCGGGTGATCACCGGCGTATGGGTGTCGGTGATGAAGCGCAGCTTGCCGTCGACCTCGATGCGCGCCGACACCGTGTAGGTGTGGTTGTCGACGATCGTGGCCGGATCGTAGGTCAGCGCGAACTTGTAGGGCGGTGAGCCGCCGGTCAGCACCTGGGTGTCGATCACCTTGGCCGGGGCGTCCATCAGCGAGGTGTCGGCCAGGGTCACGGTGACCGTCGCGGTCGGCGGCAGCATGATCCGTTCGCGATACAGCACCGAGCCGGTGACCTGACCTTTGGCGGCCGGGGCGGGGGCGGTGCTGGCGCACCCGGCGACAGCCAGGGCGACGAGCGGAACGAGAGCTTGGAGAGTCTTCATCCGGGCCTCCTCGGTGCAAAACGTGGCCAAACATGGACCCCCGCATGCAGGTGGTCCATGAAGCTTCACAGAAGCGGTCATTGACAGACCGCCGTTCCCAGCGGAAAACGCCAAGCCTTCCAGTCCCCGCCGCCGTCGCCGCGGGGACGCTTACGTTTTCGGAGGGCGATCCCCGTGACTGAAAAGACCGCGCAACAAGCCGCGACCGTTCCCAGCGACCACATCATGGGCGTCTACAACCGCGCCCCGCTGGCGTTCGAACGAGGCGAGGGCGCGCGCCTGTTCACCACGGACGGAGACGCCTATCTCGACTGCATGGCCGGCATCGCGGTGAACGCGCTCGGCCACTCGCACCCCAAGCTGGTCGCCGCGGTCAAGGACCAGGCCGAGAAGCTCTGGCACGTCTCCAACGTCTTCAAGATCCCGGGCCAGGAAAAGCTGGCCAAGGTGCTGACCGACGCTACCGGCCTGGACGAGGTGTTCTTCACCAACTCCGGCGCTGAGGCGATCGAGTGCGCGATCAAGACCGCGCGCAAGTATCACTGGGCCAACGGCGCGCCCGAGCGGATCGACATCATCGGCTTCGACGGCTCGTTCCACGGCCGCACGCTGGCGGCCGTCAACGCCTCGGGCAACGCGGCCTATCTCGAAGGCTTCGGTCCGCGCATGCCGGGCTTCGTCCAACTGCCGTTCGGCGACATGGATGCGCTGAAGGCGGCGGTCGGCCCGACCACCGCGGCGATCATCGTCGAGCCCGTGCAGGGCGAAGGCGGCGCGCGCTCGCTGAGCGAGCAACAGCTGCAGGCGCTTCGCCAGCTCTGCGACGAGACCGGCACGCTGCTGATCCTCGACGAGATCCAGTGCGGCCTGGGCCGCACCGGCAAGCTGTTCGCCTGGGAATGGGCGGCTGGCGTGAAGCCGGACATCGTGGCCCTGGCCAAGGCGCTGGGCGGCGGCTTCCCGGTCGGCGCTTGCGTCACCTCGGCGGCGGCCGGCGCCGGCATGACCGTGGGCTCGCACGGCTCGACCTACGGCGGCAACCCGCTGGCCATGGCCGTGGCCCTGGCCTCGATGGAGGAGCTGTCCAAGCCCGAGCTCATGGACCATGTCCGCGAACTGGCCGGCTACTTCACCCAGCAGTTCAACGGTCTGAAGGACCGCTATCCGGACGTCGTGCTCGACATCCGCGGCAAGGGCCTGCTGATGGGGCTGAAGCTGGCGACGCCGAACCGCGAGTTCATGCAGCACGCGCGCGACCAGCATCTGCTGATCGCCGGCGGCGGCGACAACTGCGTGCGTCTGCTGCCGCCGCTGACCCTCACGCTCGAGGAGGCCCGCGAGGCGGTGGAGAAGCTCGACCGCGCCTGCGAAGCCGCCCGCGCGAAGGCCAAAGCCGCCGCCTGACCCCCATTCCACCGCTCTTTCCCGCGAAGGCGGGAACCCAAGCAGACTCCCAAGCGCATCGCCGTTCGGCAAAGCAGCTTGGGTCCCCGCCTTCGCGGGGATGAGCGGATTTAGGATCCGGATCCCAAATGACCCAACCCGTCAGACACTTTGTCGACCTCTGGAAGATCGAAGCTTCCGACCTGCGCGCCATTCTCGACGACGCCAAGGCGCGCAAGGCCGCCCGCCGCGGCTGGCCGCAGGGCCGCGTGGACGGCGACGCCCCGTGCCGTGAGCGCACGCTGGCGATGATCTTCCAGAAGAACTCCACCCGCACCCGCTTCTCGTTCGACGCGGCCATGCGCCAGCTGGGCGGCGACGTCATCATCTCGACGGCCAACGACATGCAACTCGGCCGCGGCGAGACCATCGAAGACACCGCCAAGGTGCTCTCGCGCATGGTCGATGCGATCATGCTGCGCGCCAACAGCCACGAGGATGTCGAGCGGCTGGCCTACGCCTCTACCGTGCCGGTGATCAACGGCCTGTCGGACAAGGGCCATCCCTGCCAGATCATCGCCGACCTGATGACCTTCGAGGAGCATCGCGGTCCGGTGACCGGTAAGACCCTGGCCTGGATCGGCGACGGCAACAACGTCTGCTCCAGCTTCATCCACGCCGCGCCAAAGCTGGGCTTCAAGCTGAACATCGCCAGCCCGGCGCTCTATCACCCGGACCTGATGGACCTGGCCCGCGCGGCCGACCTGCAGGGCCAGGTGTTCACCACCGACGACCCGCGCGAAGCCGTGCGCGGCGCCGATTGCGTGATCACCGACACCTGGGTCTCGATGGGCGACGTCGATCACGACGAGCGGATGGAGGCTCTGGAGCCCTATCAGGTCGACGGCGACCTGATGTCTCTGGCTTCCAAGGACGGCGTCTTCCTGCACTGCCTGCCCGCCCACCGCGGCGAGGAAGTGACCGACGACGTCATCGATGGTCCGCAGTCGCTGATTTGGGACGAGGCGGAAAACCGCATCCACGCCCAGAAGTCGATCCTCGCCTGGTGCTTCGGGGCGATCTAACCGCGTCAGGGGGAGGCGGCTGCTGAAGCTCGCAACTTCGGCCGCGCCTCCCTATATGCCGCCACCATGTCCGACACCGTCATGAACGCCATCCCCGACGACATCGTCGCCCCCTTCCAGATCGAAGGCGAAGCCGTGCGCGGCCGCCTGGTCCGCTTGGGCCCGGCGGTGCACGAAATCCTGTCCGGCCACGCCTATCCCGAGCCGGTCGCCAACCTGTTGGGCGAAGCCTGCGCGCTCGCCGCCCTGGTCGGCTCCAGCCTGAAGTTCGACGGCCGGCTGATCGTCCAGGCCCAGGGCGACGGCCCGGTGCGCTACGTGGTGGTCGATTACGACACTAGCGGCGCCCTGCGCGGCTACTGCCGATACGACGAGGAAGAGGTCGCCAAGCTGACGACCGGCTTCGTGCGTCCCGGCGCCAAGAGCCTGCTGGGCGGCGGCGTGTTCATCATGACCGTGGACCAGGGTCCCGACATGGACCGCTACCAGGGCGTCACCGCCATCGAGGGCGAGACCCTGGCGCTCTGCGCCGAACAGTACTTCGCCCAATCGGAGCAGACCCCGACCCGCGTGCGCCTGGCGGTCGGCCAGGCCGACGTCGGTCAGGGCCCGCAATGGCGCGCCGGCGGCATGCTGATCCAGAACATCGCCGAGGACGACGCCCGCGGCTCGACCACCGAGGCCTGGGTCCGCACCCAGGCGTTCTTCGAGACCATCGGCGAGGACGAACTGCTCGATCCGACCATCTCGGCCGAAACTCTGCTATTCCGCCTGTTCCAGGAGGACGGCGTGCGGGTGTTCGAGCCGAAGCCGCTGCAGGCCTTCTGCCGCTGCTCACAGGACCGCATAGAGACGGTGCTCAAGTCGTTCGGTGAGGACGAGCGTGCCGACATGGTCGAGGACGACGGCCAGATCCGGGTCACTTGCGAGTACTGCTCGCGGGTCTATGCGATCGATCCGGCCGGCCTGGCCTAACACCGGGCTGGTCTCCGGTCGTCGCCGACGCGACTATGGCGTCATGCAAGACGCCGACCGCGAATTTGACGAACTCGCCGCCCTGACCGGCGCGCTGCTGGGCGCGCTGGAGGCGCTCGCCTTCATCGGACGGCGGCTGAATCCGCCGGACCTGCCCGCGCTGCTGACCGCCGTCGGGACGCCGGAGGACGCCCTGCGCGAGTCCCTTCAGCGCATGGCCGCCTGGCAGGGCCAGGTCGTCGCGCTCCGTGAGCCGCTCGAGGAAGCCGGCCTCGCCGTGGTGTCAGGCTTCGAGGAGCTGCGCGCGGGCGTGGCGGCCGGCGACGTGATGCAGGCGTTCCGTGGCCTGCGCCATGGCCCCCGCGCGCAGGAGGCGCTCTATCCCCTGGCCGGCCTGCTGCCGCCCGTGAACCGCTACTTCCTGGAGCCCGGCGTCCGCGGGGACGCCGGGCTCCAGGCGCGCTTTCGCACGCCCGCGCCGCACACCGGCGTCATGCATGCCGGTGGCGAGCCGGGCGCTCGCGGGGCTTTCTCGCTCTATGTGCCGGAATACTACTCGGCTGACCGCGCCTGGCCGCTGGTGGTGGCGCTGCACGGCGGCTCCGGCAACGGCCGCGCCTTTCTGTGGAGCTGGTTGCGGGCCGCCCGCAGCCGCGGGGCGATCGTGGTCGCGCCCACCGCCGCCGGCCAGACCTGGGCACTCTCAGGCCCCGACTTCGACACCCCCAACCTGGCGCACATTCTCGCTGAGATCGGCGCGCGCTGGAATTTGGACCACAGCCGTCTGCTGCTCACCGGCATGAGCGATGGCGGCACCTTCAGCTATGTGAGCGGGCTGGAGCCGAACTCGCCGTTTACGCATCTCGCGCCGGTCGCGGCCGCCTTCCATCCGATGCTGGCCCAGGCGGCTGACAGCGATCGTCTGCACGGGCTGCCGATCCAGGTCGTGCACGGCGCGCTCGACTGGATGTTCCCGATCGACATGGCGCGCGCCGCCGTCGACGCCCTGAAGGGCGCCGGCGCGGATGTCGTCTATCGGGAGATCGAGGACCTCGCCCACACCTATCCGGTGGAGATGAGCGGCGAGATCCTCGACTGGCTTGAGCTTAGGCCGCGTCCAGCGCGCGGCTGACGTCGCGGCTCAGGTCGCCCGATCCTTCCAGGCCGACGCTCATCCGCACCCAGCCTTCGGTCAGGCCGATCTCCAGCCGCTCGGCCTCGGGCATCGACCGGTGCGTGGTGGTGCAGGGGTGCGTGGCCATCGACTTGGCGTCGCCGAGGTTGTTGGAGATGTCGACGATCTCGAGCGTGTCCAGGAACCGCCAGGCCGCTTCACGGCTGCCCAGGTCGAAGGCCACGACATTGCCGCCGCCGGTCATCTGGTTGGCGATGATCGCCGCCTGCGGGTGGTCGGGACGGGTGGGGTAGAGCACCGTCTTGGCCTTGGAATGCGCGGCGATGACGTCGGCGATCTTCGCCGCGTTCTGCGCCTGGCGGGTGACGCGCAGCTCCAGCGTTTCCAGGCCCTTGAGCAGCACCCAGGCGTTGAACGGCGACAGCGCCGGCCCGGTGTGGCGCAGGATGTCCTTGTAGGACTCGGTCATCAGCGGCTCGGCGCCCAGGATCGCGCCGCCCAGCACCCGGCCCTGGCCGTCGATGTGCTTGGTGGCCGAATAGACGACGATGTCGGCGCCCAGGGCCAGCGGCTTCTGGAAGACCGGCGTGGCGAAGACGTTATCGACCACCAGCTTGGCGCCGGCGGCATGGGCGATCTCGGCGACGGCGCCGATCGCGGTCACTTCCAGCAGCGGGTTGGCAGGGCTTTCGACTAGGAACACCTTGGTGGTGGGGCGGACCGCATTCTTCCAGGCGTCGAGGTCGGTGGCGTCGACATAGGTCACCTCGACGCCGAAGCGCGGCATCCATTCCGACAGGATCCAGCGGCAGGAGCCGAACAGCGCGCGGCCGGCCACGATGTGGTCGCCGGCCCGCACCAGGCCTTGCAGGGCCACGTGCACGGCGGCCATGCCCGAGGCGGTCGCCTTGCAGGTCTCGGCGCCCTCCAGCAGGGCCAGGCGGTCCTCGAACATCTGCGTCGTCGGGTTGCCGAAGCGCTGGTAGATGAAGCCCGGCTCCTCGCCGGAGAAGCGCTTGTCGGCGGCGCCGGCGCTCTCGTACGAGAAGCTCTGGGTCAGGAACAGCGCCTCGGAAATCTCGCCGTAGGGCGTGCGTACCATGCCGCCGCGCACCAGCTTGGTCTCGAGCTCCCAGTCGCGCGTGTCTTCGGCCATGGTGGTTCCTTTCAGCTTAGGCTGGCGGTTCTAAACCTCGACCCAGGCCTTCGCCACCAGTGAAAATCTGCCGCAGCTTGCAGCCAGGCGGGTGCGAAGCCTTGCCAGACTCGTGGCGGACGGCGAGTGTCGCGGCGATGAGCCAAGCCGCCGGTATCCTGCCTTCCCAGTCCATCGATGACCTGATCGCCGCGGGCGCCATCACGTCCTCCCGTCCGTTCGACGCCGACCAGGTGCAGCCGGCCAGCCTCGATCTGCGCCTGGGCGCGCGGGCCTGGCGCGTGCGCGCCTCGTTCCTGCCGGGCCTTGGCCGCACGGTGCCCCAGCGCATCGAGGATGTGGCGATGCACGAGCTCGACCTGACCAAGGGCGCGGTGCTCGAAAGGGGCTGCGTCTACATCGCCGAGCTGCAGGAGGCCCTCGCGCTGCCCAAGGGCATCTCGGCCCGCGCCAACCCGAAGAGCTCGACCGGCCGGGTCGACGTCTTCGTGCGGCTGCTGACCAACAATTCCGTCGCCTTCGACGACGTCGCCGAGGGCTATGCCGGGCCCACCTTCATCGAGATCGCGCCGCAGACCTTCTCGATCCTGGTGCGGACCTCCACGCGGCTGAACCAGCTGCGCTTGAAGCGCGGCGAGCCGCCGAAGCTCCAGATCCGCAGCGTCGGGGTCGACCTCTCCGACGGCGTCGCCGGCTTCCGCGCGCGTCGTCACGCCGGAGTGGTCGACATGGACCATGTCGACGGCCACGATCCCAAGGACTTCTGGGAGCCGCTGATCCCGCGCCGCGGCGAACTGCTGCTCGATCCGGGCGAGTTCTACATCCTGGCCTCCAAGGAAGCGGTCGAGATCCCGGTCATGGAGGCGGCCGAGATGACCCCGATCGATCCGTCGGTCGGGGAATTCCGGGTTCACTACGCCGGCTTCTTCGATCCCGGTTTCGGCACCGAGGAAGCGGGCGGCGTCGGCTCGCGCGGCGTGCTCGAGGTGCGCAGCCACGAGACGCCCTTCCTGCTCGAAGACGGCCAGACCGTCGCTCGGCTGGTTTATGAGCCGCTGACCGCAAAACCTGCCCGTCTCTACGGCGAGGGCGGGTCCCATTATCAGCGCCAGGGCCTCAAGCTCTCCAAGCATTTCCGGGTCTGGGGCTAGGCCCGTGTGCTATGCTGGCCGCCTCCCCATGGAGGACGGTCGGCATGCTGAAGCTTGACCACGTGGTGTTTCCGGTGCGCGACGCCGGCGCCAGCCTCGCCTTCTATCGCGACATCGTCGGCCTTGAGCTCGTCGAGGCCCATGAGGGCGACGACTGGGGCGACTACGCCTGGCTGATGATGATCTTCGCGCTGCCGGGCGGCGGCGAGATCGTGCTGGTCGAGCTCAAGGGCGCGCCGGCGCCGCTCTATCGCGACCTGCCGCGCGACGCACGCCACTACGCCGTGGCTGCGGACACTGTGGCGGAGCTGGCCGCCTGGCGGCTGCGGTTGCGCGAGGCCGACGTGCGCTACTGGGAAGAGGATCACGGCGCCCAGCAGTCGATCTACTTTGAGGACCCCGACGGTGTGGTGCTTGAGGTCACCGCCCCGCCCAGTAGACCGGCGGCCAAGACGTCCGAGCGCGCGCGGGCGACGGTCCGGCGCTGGATCGAAGCGGGCCCCGGCGCGGCCCATCCTTGACCGCCGCGCCTGCGCGCGCCAAACGCTCGCCCATGAACATCCTCCTCGTCGGCTCGGGCGGGCGCGAACACGCGCTGGCCTGGAAGATCGCGGCCTCGCCGCTGGTGAAGCGTCTGGTCATGGCGCCGGGCAATCCCGGCATGGCCTCGCTGGGCGAACTGCGGCCGCTCAAGGTCACTGACGTGACCGCCCTGGTCGCGCTGGCCAAGGAGATCGCCGCCGACCTCGTGGTCATCGGCCCCGAGACCGCGGTCGAAGCCGGGCTCGCCGACGCGTTGAACGTGGCCCAAATCCCGTGCTTCGGACCTGTGGCCGCCGCCGGCCAGCTCGAGTCCTCCAAGGCCTTCACCAAGGCCTTCACCGACCGCCACGGCCTGCCCACCTCTGGTTACAAGGTTTGCGATACGGCAGAGGCCGGCAAGGCCGCCCTGGCCGCGTTCAAGCCGCCCTACGTGATCAAGGCCGACGGCCTGGCCGCCGGCAAGGGCGTCGTGATCGCCCAGGACCGGGCCGAGGCCGAAGCCGCCATCGACGACGCTCTGGGCGGTCGCTTCGGTACGGCCGGCGCGCGAGTGGTGATCGAGGAATTCCTTGAAGGCGAGATCGGCTCGCTGTTCGCGCTCTGCGACGGCAAGGACTCCATCGTCTTCGGCGGCGTCCAGGACCACAAACGCGCCTATGACGGCGAGCTTGGTCCCAACACCGGCGGCATGGGCACCTACTCGCCGGCCCCGGTCTTCACGCCCGAACTGATCGAGCAGGTCCGCACGCGGCTGGCCGAGCCGGCCTTCGCCGGCATCGCCTCGGAAGGCGCGCCGTACAAGGGCGTGTTGTTCGTCGAGTTGATGGCGACCAAGGACGGTCCCAAGCTGGTCGAGTTCAACGTCCGCTTCGGCGATCCGGAATGTCAGGTGCTGATGCTGCGCCTGGAAAGCGACCTGGTTCCCTATCTCGTGGCCTGCGCCGACGGCACGCTGGCCCAGATGCCGCCGCCGGTCTTCCGCGACGAGTCGGCGATCTGCGTCGTGCTGGCCGCCGACGGTTATCCGGAAACCCCGGTGACCGGCTCGATCATTCGCGGCGCCGAACAGGACTTCGGGCCGGAGGTGGTGGTCTTCCATGCCGGCACGTCGCGCGACGCCGACGGTACCCTGCGCGCTTCGGGCGGGCGGGTGCTCAATGTCTGCGCCCTCGGCGCGACCCTGCAGGAGGCCCGAGACAAGGCCTATGCGGCGGTGGCGAAGATCGACTGGCCCGGCGGCTTCCATCGCACCGACATCGGCTGGCGAGCGCTGTCGCGTCCCTGACGGCTGCGTCATTTTTTAGAATATTCGGTATGGAATTCGCCTGGGTGCTTGCTCGGCGGGCGCGCGCCTCGGTATGGTGGTTCAAACAACTGTACGAACGTCGAGGGAAACGCCATGGCCGACGCCGCCGAGCAGCAGCGCGAACAGCTCAACAGCGGGACCAAGGAGGTCGCTGAGTCCCATCGTTTCGATGAGGCCGCCCTGGCCGCCTGGATGGAAGCCAATGTGGAGGGCTATGCCGGGCCGCTGGAAGTGCGCCAGTTCAAGGGCGGTCAGTCGAACCCGACCTACCAGCTGATCACCCCGACCAAGAAGTACGTCCTGCGGCGCAAGCCGCCGGGCAAGCTGCTGCCCTCGGCCCACGCGGTCGACCGCGAGTACAAGGTCATCACCGCGCTCTACCCGACCGGCTTCCCGGTCGCGCGCTCCTACGGCCTCTGCACCGACGACAGCGTCATTGGCACCATGTTCTACGTCATGGACATGGTCGAAGGCCGGATCCTCTGGGATCAGCAGCTCCCCGCCTACGAGCCGGCCGAGCGCCACGCGATCTTCATGGCCAAGATCAAGACCCTGGCCGACTTGCACAACACGGACTACCAGGCCATCGGCCTCGGCGATTACGGCAAGCCCGGCAACTACATGGGCCGGCAAGTCGACCGCTGGACCAAGCAGTACAAGGCCTCCGAGACCGCCCACATCGAGGAGATGGAGCGGCTGATCGAGTGGCTGCCCAAGACCCTGCCGGAGCAAGAACGCACCTCGATCGTCCATGGCGACTACCGCCTGGACAACATGGTCATCCACCCGACTGAAGCGCGCGTGATCGCGGTGCTCGACTGGGAGCTGGGCACCCTGGGTGAGCCGCTCGCCGACTTCACCTATCTGCTGATGAACTGGGTCAACGGCACGATCTCGCAGCTGCCGGATCTCAAGGCGCACGGCATTCCGACCATCGAGGAAGCGGTCGCGGCCTATTGCGAGCGCACCGGCCGTTCGGGCCTGCACGACCTCGACTGGTTCCTGTCCTACAACATGTTCCGCCTGGCCGGGATCTGTCAGGGCATTGTCGGCCGGGTCCGTGACGGCACCGCCAACAGCCCGCAGGCCGCGGCGATGGCCGAGCGCGTGCCGCAGTTGGCCAAGTCGGCCTGGACCTACGCCCAGAAGGCGGGGGCCTAGCAACCGTCCCGGCGGCGTGCGAAGAGGGCGATCGGCCGATCGCCCAACGTCCGAGTACGGAGCCCCATGACCGAGCTTACCGGCGCACCAGAAGTCGTGCGCGAACGGCCGCCGATCTGGCGTCGCCGCCCCTGGCAGATCGCTGCCGGCGCGGTGCTCGCCATGGTCGCCGTGATCGTCTTCATGGTCTGGTCGCTGCCGCTCGGGCGGGCTCTGGAGCCCCTGCCTGACCCGACGCTGGTGCTGGTCACCGCCGACGGCAAGCCGTTCGCCCGGCGCGGCTCGTACAAGGAGCAGCCGGTCGATGCGACCAAGCTGCCCAAGTATGTCTCCGGCGCGTTCATCGCCATCGAGGATCGGCGCTTCTACAGCCATTTCGGCATTGATTTGAAGGCCTTGACCCGCGCCCTGCAGCGCAACGTCTCGGCCGGCGAGGTCCAGCAGGGCGGCTCGACCATCACCCAGCAGCTGGCGAAGAACGCCTTCCTCAGCAACAAGCGCAGCCTGCGCCGCAAGGCCCAGGAAGCGATGATCGCGCTCTATCTCGAGGCGCGGCTGTCGAAGGACGAGATCCTCTCGCGCTACCTCTCGACCGTCTATTTCGGCGACGGCGTGTTCGGCCTGCGGGCCGCCGCGCGCCACTACTTCGACAAGACCCCCGAAACCCTGTCGATCGGCGAGGCCGCGATGCTGGCCGGCATGGTCAAGGCGCCGTCGCGCCTGGCCCCGACCGAGGACCTCGAGGCCGCCCGCGCCCGGGCCCGGATCGTCGTGGCGGCGATGGCTGAGCAGGGCGTCATAACGCCGCAGCAGGCCCGCGGCGTGCGTCCCGCCAGCGTCCGCTCGGGCCGCGAGAAGCTGCCCGTCGGCTCCTACTTCGCCGACTGGGTGTCGTCCCAGGCGCGCGAGGCGTTCGAGGCCGCCTATGGTGAAGTCATGGTCCCGACCACGCTGGATTCTATCCTGCAGGACCGCGCCGAGGAGATCGTCAGCACCGCCCTCAAACGCCACGGCGGCTATCTGCACGCCACCCAGGCGGCGCTGGTCGCCATGCGCCCGGACGGCCGGGTGATCGTCATGGTCGGCGGCGACGACTACAAGACCAGCCAGTTCAATCGCGCCGCAGACGCCCAGCGGCAGCCGGGCTCGGCCTTCAAGCTGTTCGTCTACCAGGCCGCCTTGCGCCAGGGCATGACCCCCGACAGCCTGATCCTCGACGCGCCGGTCACCATCGCCGACTGGTCGCCGAAGAACCACGAGGGTCACTACGCCAACCGCGAGATCCACCTGCGCAACGCCTTCGCCGGTTCGTCCAACGTGGCCGCCGCGCGCCTGGCCCAGCAGGTCGGCCGCGGCGCGATCATCAAGGCCGCCGAGGACATGGGCCTGCGCTCAGAGTTCCCGCCCGACCTGACCCTGGCGCTCGGCACCGCGCCGACCACGCTGCTCGATCTGACGGCGGCCTATGCCGGCGTGGCGGGCGGCCGCTATCCGGTGACCCCCTACGGCGTGATCCAGGCCCGCAAGCCTGCGTCGCACGAACTGCCGGCCAAGGAGCGCGATGGTCTGCGCGACATGCTGCGGGCCGCGGTCACCTTCGGCACCGCGAACGGCGGCAACGTCTCGCAGTACGCCTATGGCAAGACGGGCACGACCCAGGACTACCGGGATGCGCTTTATCTCGGCTATGTCGGCGATCTGGTGATCGGCGTCTGGGTCGGCAACGACGACAATAGCCCGATGAACGGCGTGGCCGGCGCCGGGCTGCCGGCCGAGATCTGGCGCGACTTCGCGCGGTTCGCGATGAGCAAGGGCGTGGTGCACGCCAATGGCCGTCAGATCGGCCTGGCCCCCGTCGCGCCGCCGCCGGTCGAGGCGCCGGAGCTGACGATCGACGATCTGATGCCCGTGGAGCCGACCGACCCGGCCGCGACGCCGGCCGAGCCCGCGCCAGCCCCGACGCCGACCCCAGCCGCGCCGCCGCAGCCCGCTCAGCAGCCCGCCCAGCCGATCTTCTAGCGGTAGGGCGCGATCAGGCGTTCGAGGGCGGCTTCGTCCTCGAACACCGCCCGCACGGGCCAGGCCCTGGCGCGCTCGCGCCAGGCGGGCGGCAGGCGCACCCAATCCTTCTCCGTGGTGACGAGGCCGGCGTCGAAGATTTCGGCGCGGCCCTCGATCAGCTTCAGAGCGGCGGCGTCGTAGGCGAAGTGGTCGGGGAACGGCACGAAGTCGACAAGCTCACAGCCGGCCGCCTTCAGCGCCCGCTCGACCTTCCAGGGCATGCCGATGCCTGCGAAGCCGACCTGCGGTCCCGGCGGCGGCGGCTCGGCCGGCTCCAGCCGCGCGATCAGCACCGGCTTGGCGGCGAGGGCGGCGAGCAGTTGCGGGTCCGGCTCGGGCAGGTCCGCCGGCAACATGACGATCACCGCGTCGGCCCGCGCCAGCCCGACCGCCAGCGGTTCGCGCAGCGGACCGGCGGGGAACACCGACCCGTCGCCCAGCGGCCAGACGTCGTTGCGGGTCTCGCCGTCGACCACGACCAGCGACAGCGCCTTCTTCAGACTCGGGTTCTGGTGTCCGTCGTCCATGACGATCGCGGATGCGCCGGCCTCGACGGCGGCCAGGGCCCCCGCGGCGCGGTCGCGGGCTACCCAGATCGGCGCATCGGCGGCCAGCATCAGCGGCTCGTCGCCGACCTGCGCGGCGGTGTGGCGGGCCGGATCGACGCGCAACGGACCACGCTCGGACCCGCCGTAGCCGCGCGACAGTCCGTGCGCGCCGGGCAGGCGGCGCAACAGTTCGCGCACGACCGGCGTCTTGCCGGAGCCGCCGACGGTGAGGTTGCCCACGCAGATCACCGGGGCGCCGGGATCGACCGGTTCGGCCTTGGCCATGCGCCGCGCGGTCGCCGCCGCCCAGATCCACGAGACGGGCTTCAGCAGCGCGCGGGTGATCGGGGCCGGCGCGCCCTCGCGGACGTACCACCAGCGCGGGGTCGAGAGCTTCATGCGGGCAGCAGGGGCTTGAGGAGGGCCAGGGCCTCGTCCAGGGCCGCGCCCTGGCGTTCGGCATAGGCGAGGGCGGCGCGGCCGATCCGCGGAGCGATCAGCGGCTCGTTCAGCAATCCCCGTAGGTCGCGGGTGAGGGCGGCTTCGTCCGCGCAGCGGATCGCCGCCACGCGATCGAACATCTCCTCATAGGTCGAGGCGGCGTTGAACACGTCCGGACCGGTGAGGATCGGAACGCCGAGCCGCGCCGGCTCCAGCGGATTGTGGCCGCCGACGCCGGGTACGAAGCTGCCGCCCATCACCACGACGTCGCAGGCGCGGAAGAACAGGCCCATCTCGCCCAGGGTGTCGGCGACATAGGCTGTGGTCGCCTCGGTCAACGGCTCGCCCGCCGCACGTCGCGCCGTCACGTAGCCCAGCCGGGTGAGCAGGGCGGCCACCGCCTCGCCACGGTCGGGGTGCCGCGGGGCGACGAGCAGCAGCGCGCCTGTCCCGGCGGCGGCGCGGGCGATGATCTCGTCCTCGCCCGGATGGGTGCTGGCGGCTAGCACGACGCTGCGGCCGCCGATCACGGCCCTCAGCCGATCGAGTTCGGCCTGATCGGCCGGCAGCGCCGCGCCGATGTTCTTGAGGTTGAGGTGCGGCCCGGTGGCCGCGCCCAGGCCCCGCAGCCGCGCCTCGGTGTCGTCATCCTGCGGCAGGACCAGGTCGAAGGCGCTGAGCAGCGCGTGGGCGGCGCCGGGCGCGCGGGCCCATCCGTCGGCGCTGGACTGGGTCATGCGGGCCGAGATCAGCGCCAGCTTTGCGCCGCGGGCCTTCGTGCCGAGGATGAGGTTCGGCCAGAGCTCGCTCTCGACCTGGATCGCGGCGTCAGGCCGCCAGTGATCAAGGAACCGGCGCACGGCCCCCGGAGTATCGACAGGCGCATATTGGTGGATCACACCGGACGGCAGCCGCTTGGCCAGCAGCTCGGCCGAGGTGCGGGTGCCCGAAGTGACCAGCAGGGTCAGGCCCGGCCGGGCGAGCGCCTGGGCCAGCGGCAGCAGCGACAGGCTTTCTCCGACGCTGACGCCGTGCAGCCAGACCAGAGGGCCGGGCGGACGGGCGAGGCTGGCGCGGCCCAGACGCTCGCCAATGCGGTTCGGGTCTTCCTTGCCGCGTGCGGCGCGCCGGCGCAGCAGGCCAGGCGCGAGCGGCTCGGCCAGCCCTGTGGCGGCGGCGTAGAGCGCGAGGGAGAGCGGACGCAAGGGCCGGGCTCAAATCGCGTGGGCGTTGGCGAGCCGGCAGGCCGCCGAGTGCCCGGTCTCGACCTGCAGGGTCGCATGGCCGATGCCGAACGTATGGGCCAGGCCCTCGCAGGCCTCGTGCAGGAACGCGTCGCTTTCGGTGTTTTCCGGGCGGGTCACGTGGGCGGTCATCGCCGTCTCGGTGGTGCTCATCGCCCAGACGTGCAGGTCGTGCACCTCGGTCACCCCTGGCCGGGCCAGCAGCCAGGTGCGCACGGCCTCGACGTCCATGCCGCGCGGTGCGGCGTCCAGCACAAGGTCGACGGAGTCGCGCAGCAGCGCCCAGGTGCCGATGACGATGACGGCGGCGATCAGCAGGCTCAGCGCCGGGTCGATCCACAGCAGGCCGGTCAGCGCGATCACGCCGGCCCCGATCACCACGGCCAGCGACACGGCGGCGTCCGCGGCCATGTGCAGGAAGGCGCCGCGGATGTTGAGGTCCTCATGCCCCTTCATGAACATCAGCGCCGTAGCGGTGTTGATCACGACGCCGATGGCGGCCACGGCCATCACCGGCCAGGTGGCGATGGGCGCGGGCTCGGCGAAGCGGTGGATGGCTTCGGAGACGATGACCCCGACGGCGACCAGCAGCAGCACGGCGTTGGCCAGCGAGGCCAGGATCGTCGCCTTGCGCAGGCCGTAGGTGCGGCGCGAGGTCGGCGCCGACTTGGCGAGAATGGTCGCCCCCCAGGCCAGCAGCAGGCTCAGCACGTCCGAGAGATTGTGTCCGGCGTCGGCCAGCAGCGCCAGCGAGCCCGACCAGATGCCGACGCCGGCTTCGGCCAGGACGAAGGCGAAGTTCAGTCCGACGCCGATCGCGAAGGCGCGTCCGAAGTCCTTCGGCGCATGGCTGTGACCGCCCGGCCCGTGGGAGTGACCATGGCCATGCGCGTGGCCGTGCCCGCCATGATCGTGATCATGGTCGTCATGCCGATGGCTGTGATGGTCGTGCGCCATGACCCTATGTGTCACCCTGGCGCGGAAGGATCAACGCCGCCCGACCAGGGCCTGGGCCCGCTGGGTGGTGGCCGTGAGCTTGGCCGACAGATCGGCGATCAGCGCGGCGATCTCGGCCTCGCCAGCGTCGGCGGGCACGTAGAACGGGCCGTCCCAGGCGGTCGCGCCACGCCCGAACGGCCAGGCGAAGGTGACCTTGTCCCAGGTGTCGAGCACGATGGCCGGCGAAACCGCCAGTCCCATCAGATAGATCGGCGCGCCGGTCTTGCGCGCAATCTGCAGCGAGCCGGGGGCGATCACCTCGGCCGGACCGCGCGGACCGTCGGGCGTCACGATCAGCACGCCGCCGTCATTGACCCAGTTCATCGCCTCGCGGATCGCGGCGACGGCTTGGCGGGCCTTGGTGGTGTCGCCCTTCTTGGCCGAGGAGGTGCGGATGGCCGGGAAGCCGGACCGCGACAGCGCCTGGGCGATGAATTCCCCGTCGGCCGACGGGGAGACCATGCAACGGACCTTGTCGCGCCGCCACCAGACCGGCGCCAGGCCCAGGCACAGCGGGATGCTGCCGTGCCAGAACAGCCCCACCGCCGGCTTGCCGTCCTGCAGGACGGGCTCCACGCAGGCCAGGTTGTCATGCGTCCAGCGGCGGCTCTTGAGCGTAACGATCAGGTGCAGCCACAGCAGCCAGCTCAGGAACGTCTGGACGCCGGGGCTACGCAACAGGTTCTTCAAAGCGCGGGTTCCATGTCGAGGTCCTGGCTCTTGGCCAGCCGGGCGTAAAGGCCGCGCTTCTTGACCAGGTTCGCATGGTCGCCGGTTTCGACGACCTTGCCCTTCTCGATGACATAGATGCGGTCAGCGCCGCGCACGGTGGACAGGCGGTGCGCGATCAGGATGGTGGCGCGCCCGTGCATCAGGCGCGACAGCGCGGCCTGGACCTGGGCTTCGCTCTCGGTGTCGAGCGCGCTGGTCGCCTCGTCCAGCAACAGGATCGGGGCGTCCTTGAGGAAGGCGCGGGCGATGGCGATGCGCTGGCGCTGGCCGCCCGACAAGCGCGCGCCGGCCTCGCCGACCAGGGTCTCGTAGCCTTCGGGCAGGGCGCTGATGAACTCGTGCGCAGCGGCGGCCTTGGCCGCCTCGATCACCTGCTCCGGCGTGGCGCCGGGGCGGGCATAGGCGATGTTCGCCCGGATGGTGTCGTCGAACAGGAACGGTTCCTGGGTCACCAGCGCGACGTGGTCGCGCAACGAGGCGAGCGTGACGTCTCGGACGTCGACGCCGTCGATCGTCACCTTGCCGCTGCTGGCGTCGTAGAAGCGCGGAATCAGGTTGAGGATCGTGGTCTTGCCGCCTCCGGACGGGCCGACGAGGGCGACGGTCTCGCCGCGCCGGACCTCGAAGCTGACGCCCTGCAGCGCGGGACGGTCCTCGGCGCCGTAGGCGAAGCCCACGTCGTCGAAAGCAACGGTGCCGTCGGTGATGACCAGCGGCTTGGCGCCCGGGCGTTCGCGGACTTCCGGCTCGACGTCGAGGGACGCGAACAAGCGGCGCGCGGCTGAGAGGCCTTCAGCCATCACCGTCTGCAGGTTGGCGAGCTGGCGCAACGACTGCGAGGCCAGGCCCAGCGCGCCGATGAAGGCGACGAAGGCGCCGACGTTCATGCCGCCGGATTGCGAGCGCCAACCTGCGTAGGCGATGACCCCGGCGGTGATAAGCGTCATCAGGGTTTCGGTCGCCGGAGCGGCGCGCGCCCGGGCGTTGGCGCCCTTGACCAGGAACTTCTGGCGGCGCTTGACCACTTCGGCCACACGCTCTTCCTCATAGGCCTCGCGGTTCTCGATCTTCACCACCCGCACGCCGTCGAGGCTTTCCATGATCGCGGTGGAGAGGGCCGATGTCTCGGCCATCGCGCCCTTGGTGGCCTTGACCGTTCGCTTGGAAAACCGGCGCATGACCCAGGTCGACAGCGGCGCGGCCACCACCAGGGTCAGCGACAGCATCGGGTCGTTGCTGACCATCACGACGATCGCGCCGATCACGGTCAGCAGGTGCTGGGTGTAGTTGATCACGCCCGCGGTCGCCGCCTCGCGGATCAGGCCCGCGTCGTAGAGCACCGAGGAGACGAACGAGCCGGTGTGGCCGGCCCGCAGCCGGGCCAGGTCGGCGCGCACCAGCTTGCCGAACAGCTGCACCTGGACCTGGCCGACCACCTCGTTGCCGATGCGGTTGACCTGGGTCGCCTGGATCACCTGCGAGAGACCGCGGGCCAGCGCGAGACCGGCGATGGTCAGCGGCACCGCCAGCAAGGTTCCGGGCTTGTGGTTGACCAGCAGGTCGTTGATCGCCGGCTCGAGGATCTGGATCAGGCTGGCGCTCAGATAGGCCACCGCGATCGCGGCGATCATCGCCAC
Source organism: Phenylobacterium sp. LjRoot97 (assembly GCF_964254345.1). NCBI lineage: Bacteria > Pseudomonadati > Pseudomonadota > Alphaproteobacteria > Caulobacterales > Caulobacteraceae > Phenylobacterium > Phenylobacterium sp. LjRoot97. Next base: position 3,718,539 of record NZ_CAXUTH020000001.1, on the reverse strand, counting down.
GGTCCAGCCCTTCCAACGCGGCGCCATGTAGACGCGCGCGATCCGGGCGACGACGGCGCGGGTGGAAAGTTCGGCGGCGGGCTCGCTCATCGGTCCTGGGGTCGGCTCTCGGCGCGGGGAAGTCAAGAAGGCGTCTTGGCCCGGCGCAAAGGCGGCATATGGTGTCGGTCGGGGTGAAATCGAACGGCGCCGCCGATCCTGACCCGTTGCGACGGGCGCGGCGGCGATCCTCACCCCATATGGAGACCGTCATGCGCACCGTCGCATCCGTCCTGGCCCTGGCGCTCGTCCCGGCGATCGCCATTGCGCAGCCGTCCCCGGCCGCGCCTGCAGCGCCCGCGGCCAAGGCGCCCGCCCCGGCGCCTGCGAAGGCTGCGCCAGCGACGCCGCCGGCCAAGCCTGCGCTTGCAACGACGCCGGTTCCACCCGCCGCCCCGCCGGTCGCGCTCGGCAATGAGCCTGAGCTGTCGCGGGCGCAGAACACCGCAATCGCCAAGTCGATCGCAGGGCTGAAGACGCCGGAGGAGCGGCGCATGGCCACCGGCTGGAGCAACGCCAAGAAGGTCGCCGAAGTGATCTGCCGGCCGGCCGCCTTGCCCGCGCTGAAGAAGCAGGTGCCCAACGCCGACCGGGTGTTCCTGGGCACCGACGATCCCAAGACCCTGACGCTCGTCAGCACCCGCAGCCTGACCGGCGCGGGGCAGGTGCGCTCTGGCTCGTCCTGGCGCGACTTCACCTTCACCTGCGCCCTGATGCCCAGCAGCGGCAAGGTTGCGGGGTTCACCGCCGTGCTGAAGCCCGTGACCTAGGACCAGACGTCGCGCTTGGCTTCCGCTGGCGCCTCGAACCGCCTATCTAGGCGCGCGCAACGCAGGAAGCTCGCTTGGCCGATTTCGACCTCACCACGCCCAAGGGGCGCACCGCGGCCTATCTGGATTATCTCTGGAAGGATCACGCCTATCTGCGCCTGGGCTTCTCCAACGCCCATTGGATCAGCGACGAACTGGTGCGCACCAACCAGCCCTGGCCCCATCAGCTGGCCGAGTGGAAGAAGCGCGGCATCAAGACGGTGATCAACCTGCGCGGCGGGTTCGACGCCAGCTTCCACGCGCTGGAGAAGGACGCCTGCGAGCGCCTGGGCCTGAAGATGGTCGACTTCACCATCACCTCGCGTGAGGTCCCCAGCCGCGCGCGCGTGCACGGCGCCAAGGAGCTGTTCGAGACGATCGAGTACCCGGCGCTGATGCACTGCAAGTCCGGCGCGGACCGGGCCGGCATCATGAGCGTGTTCTACATGCACTTCCGCAAGGGCCTGCCGATCCGGGAGGCGCTGGATCAGCTGCACATCCGCTACCTGCATGTGAAGCAGGGCAAGACCGGGGTGCTGGACTACACCTTCGAGCGCTATCTGGCCGAAGGCGAGCCCAAGGGGCAGAGCTTCCTGGAGTGGGTCGACAGCGACGCCTACGACGAGGCCGGCATCAAGGCCGACTTCCGCGCCCAGATGTGGGGCCGCCTGCTCACCGAAGGCATCCTGAAGCGCGAATAGCCCCTCCCTGGCGGGAGAGGCCGCGCGTCACCTAGTCGTGCTCGGTGTCCTTGTCGGGATCCAGCAGCTTGTGGGCGTGGATCACGAAGTAGCGCATGTGCGCGTTGTCGACGGTTTCCTGCGCCTTGCGGCGCCAGGCGGCGACCGCCTCGCCGTGGCTGGCGAAGGCGCCGACGAGGTCGATCTTCGTCAGATCGCGGAACGTGTTGTGCTCCAGATCCTCAAGTTCGCCGCCGATGACGAGGTGCAGAAGCTGCTTCTCGGGCATGATGTTCCCCAAAATGGTCAGTTGGGTAGGTCGATATGCCGTACGCGCTCAAGGATCAATGGGGCCAAGCGCGGAGCGGCGCAAACTAGGCTCGGTTGTGCAGGTTTTACGCCATTGTACACGAACGGCCGTCCGCGGTGATCGCCCACGAAGGCGCCGGCTTCCCGGGCGATGAGGTCGGCGGCGGCCAGATCCCAGTCGAACTTGGCGACCAGCGCCAGGGTGGCGTCGAAGGCCCCCGCGGCGATGATGCACATCCGGTAGGCGGTTGAATTGCGCGCTTCGATCCGCATTTCCGGCCAGGGGGTCGGCCAGGCGGGATGGGCGAACATTCGGGCGTCGCCGACCATGCCGCAGCCCTCGACGACGTCGCGGTCGGAAGCCTGAATGGGCTGGCCGTTGAGGTGCGCGCCCTTGCCGGCGATCGCCTGGTAGGTCTCGTCGACGTCGGGGGCGAAGACCACGCCGGCGATCGGCTTGTCGTCCTCGACGACGGCGACGGACACCGCCCACCAGGGCCGGTTCTTGATGAAGGCGCGGGTGCCGTCGATCGGATCGACCACGAACAGCCGCCGCCGCGAGCGGCGCGCCGGATCGTCGGCGGTTTCCTCGGACAGCCAGCCATAGTCGGGGCGGGCGCTGGTCAGGATCTGCTTGATCAGCGCGTCGGTGGCGAGGTCGGCGTTGGTGACCGGCGAGTCGCCCTCCTTGTAGGACGTCTCCAGACCCTCGCCGCGCAGCTTCTGGGCCAGCGCCCCGGCGTCGAACGCCGCTTGGGTGATCAGTTCGAGGTCCTGGGCGGGATCCGTCATCAGCGCCCGGCGATCGCCAGTCCGTCGACGAGCAGCGACGGCGAGTTGGCCGAGCCGCGGATCTCCAGGTCGGAGCCCGGGACCAGCCGGCCGTAGATGTCGATCAGGTTGCCGGCGACGGTGATCTCGGCGACCGGATAGGCCAACTCGCCGTTCTCGAACCAGAAGCCCGAGCAGCCCACAGACCAGTCGCCCGTATTGCCGTTCAGCGAGGGGCCGAACATCGAGGTGATCAGCAGGCCCTTGCCAGCCTGGCCGATCAGTTCGGCCTGACTGTGCGCGCCAGGTTCCAGCGTCAGGTTGGTGGTCGACACGCCAGGCGCGCCGGCCAGCCCGCGCGAGGCGTGGCCGGTGGTTTCCAGCCCCAGCTGGCGGGCCGACGAGGTGTTCATCAGCCAGGTGGTCAGAATCCCGTCCTCGATCAGCGCCCAACGGCGGTTGGCGACGCCTTCGTCGTCGAACGGCGAGGAGCCGAGGCCGCGGACCTTGTGCGGGTCGTCGACGATATTCACGCCCTTGGCGAACAACTGGGCGTTCAGCTTGTCCTTCAGGAACGAGGTGCCGCGCGCGATCGACGGGCCGGCGATGCCCCCGATCAGCGGGCTGATCAGCGACATGGCCACGCGGTTCTCGAAGATCACCGGGGCGGTGGTGGAGTCGATCTTGCGCGCGCCAAGGCGTTGCGCTGCGCGGCGGCCGGCTTCTTCGCCGATCGACTGTGCGCTGGGCAGGTCGCCGCGCCAGCGGGCCGAGCGGCCGTCGTAGCCGCTTTCCATGGTCTCGCCGTCGCCGGCGATCGCCGAGGCGGTGATCGAGAAGGCGGAGGCCTGGTAGACGCCGGAGAAGCCGTCCGAGGTCACCAGCCGCCAGTGCGACGACGAGGCCGAGGCCGAGCCGCCGTCGGAATTGGTGATCTTGGGGTTGGCGCGGGCGGCGTCCTCGGCGGCGCGGGCGACTTCCTCAAGTGATTCCGGAGTGTACTCCTGCGGATCGTAGAGATCCAGGTCGGCGAACGGCCCCTGGGCCAGACGCTCCTTGGGGGCGAGGCCGGCATAGGGATCTTCCGGCGCGAGCTTGGCCATCGCCACGGCCCGCTCGATCAGCTTCGCGCGGGCTTCGGGCGAGATGTCCGATCCGGAGACGGTCGCCTGCCGCCGGCCGACGAAGACGCGCAGGCCGAGATCGCGGCTTTCCTCGCGCTCGACCTCCTCCAGTTCGCCCATGCGGACATTGATGCCGAGGGCGGCGCGCTGCGCCCCGACGGCTTCGGCGGAGTCCGCACCGGCTTTCAGCGCGGCGGAGACGACATCTGCGAGGAGGTTTTCGTCCATCAAGGCCATATGGCGGGATGCGCGCCCCGCGGCAAGCGGCGGCTCACGCGATGGCGTAGAACAGCAGGGCGACGCTGGCGAAGACATAGGCCAGCCAGGTCAGGGTGACGCCGATCGAGCGGGCGAACGAGGCGCCGCCGCTGCGCGACAGACCGAACGCGTGCAGGCCGCGCCCGACGAACAGCATCAGGCCGGTCAGGTGCACCGCCAGCGGCGGCGCATCCACCATGGCCAGCACCGCGATGCCGACCATGGCGGCGGGGACGTACTCGGTCGCATTGCCGAACGCGCGGATCGCCTGGGCCAGTTCCGGCACCCCGCCGTCGCCTAGCGCCACCTTGTGCCGCCGGCGTTGGCGCACGACCAGCAGCGACAGCACCAGCAGCAAAATCAGGTGCAGCCCGACCCATAGGGCCGCAGCGTGGCCGGATGTCACGGCGTCCATACTTGATTGTCCCTCTATCGCCCCCGCGAAGGCGCGCAGTTGGACTTGGATTTACGCAAAGGGCAAGGCTTGCCCCGGTCACGTCCTTCGTGAGGTCAGACCTCTGCTCCGCCGCCAGGCAAGCCCAGGCGCGCCCACTTCTCGGTGACGGCCTTCACGGTAGCCTCGTCCATGCCCAGTTTCTCGCCCCATTCGCGATGGGTCTCGGGCGGCCACTTGTTGGTGGCGTCCAGCCCGATCTTCGAGCCAAGGCCGCTCTCGGGCGAGGCGAAGTCGAGGTAGTCTATGGGGGTGCCCTCGACGAGGGTGATGTCGCGGGCGGGATCCATGCGGGTCGACAGCGCCCACATGACGTCCTTCCAGTCGCGGGCGTTGATGTCGTCGTCCACGACGATCACCCACTTGGTGTACATGAACTGCCGCAGGAAGCTCCAGACGCCCATCATCACGCGCTTGGCGTGACCGGGGTAGGCCTTCTTCATCGAGACCACGGCGATCCGGTAGGAGCAGCCCTCCGGCGGCAGCCAGAAGTCGACGATCTCCGGAAACTGCTGGCGCAGCAGGGGAATGAACACCTCGTTCAGCGCCTCGCCCAGCACGCTCGGCTCGTCCGGCGGCCGGCCGGTGAAGGTGGTCAGGTAGATCGGGTCCTTGCGCATGGTGATGGCGCTGACCTTGAACACGGGGAACTGCTCGACCGAGTTGTAGTAGCCGGTGTGATCGCCGTACGGCCCCTCGTCGGCGTACTCGTCCAGCATGACGTGGCCTTCGATGACGATCTCGGCCTGGGCGGGGACCAGCAGCGGCACGGCCTTGGCCTGGACCAGGTCGACCTTGGCGCCGCGCATCAGGCCGGCGAACTGGTACTCCGACAGCGTCTCCGGGACCGGCGTCACGGCGGCCAAGATGGTGCCGGGATCGGCCCCGATCACCACGGCGGCGGGCAGGGCGTCGGGCTTGCCGGCCGCTTTCCAGCGGCGGTGGTGCTGCGCGCCGCCGCGGTGCGCCAGCCAGCGCATGATGGTCTTGTCCTTGCCGAGCACCTGCATGCGGTAGATGCCGAGGTTGTAGTCGTCCTCGCGCTCGTCGGACGGGCCCTTCGTCACCACCAAAGGCCAGGTAATCAGCGGCGCGGGCTCGCCCGGCCAGCAGGTCTGGATGGGTAGTTTGGTCAGGTCGATCTGATCGCCTGTCCAAATGACCTCTTGAACCGGCGCCTTCTTCACGGTGGCCGGGCGCATCGACATGACCGTCTTGGCCAGCGGCAACATCTCGAAGGCGTCTTTCAGGCCGCGCGGGGGCTCGGGGCTGCGCAGGAACGCCAGCAACTCGCCGACCTCGCGCAGTTCGCCGGCGGTGGTGCGCTCCTGGCCCTCAAGGGTCACGCCCATGGCCACGCGCTTCACGGTGCCGAACAGGTTGACCAGGCACGGCATGGTCGAGCGTTCGCCGTCGGCACGGATGACGTTCTCGAACAGCACCGCGGGACCGCCGGTCGCCAGCAGCCGACGTTGGATCTCGGTCATCTCCAGCACGCTGGAGACCGGTTCGGAGACGCGAACCAATTCACCTGCGGCTTCCAGCTTGGCGATGAAATCCCTCAGCGACCGATAGGCCATGCGCTCTCCATTCGTGCTGGCGTTTGGTCTAGAGCGGGTTGAGGAAAAGTGCGAAGCGGTTTTCCGCCCGCAACCCGCTCCAATGCCGCAAAGGCGGGGCGGCTCTGGCGTCACCTGCGCGGCGCCGGTAAAATCGGCGGGTCATGAAGCGCATCGATCTCGACGACCTCCCGCCCAAGCTCGCCCAATTGCTCGCCGCCTTAGAGGAGGGCGAGGAACTGCTGCTGGTCCAGAACGGCGCGGTGGCCGGCCGACTGATCGGCGCGGCTGCGCCGCAGCCCGCTCCGGAGCCGGAGCAGCCCAGCAATGAGCGCGCCGCCGAGATCTTCGAGCAGTTCCGCTCGGCGATGGAAGACGAGTTCTAGGCGTCCGATTTTCGGTGGCGCGGCTGCCGCAAACCCCATATCTGTCAAGCGTTGTGGCGTGACGAGGCCGCAGAGCCCCGCCGCTGCGGCTTATTTCGGCAGTAGGGAAACGCCATGCTCAAAATCATCGCAGTTTCGACTGCGCTCGCCCTGGTCGCGGGCGCTGCAGTCGCCGCTCCAGCCGGATACGGCTCCGCCGTGGTGAGGATCGGGGACATCGATGCGGGCCGTCCAGCCGACGTCGCCCGGCTTCAAAAGCGCTTGGAGGCCGCCGCTCTGGAAGCGTGCGGCGCGCAGGCCGACAGCGTCCGGATGGTCAAGCAGGCCATCGCGCGCTCGGACTGCTACCGTGAGACCCTTGCCCGGGCTTCGGCCCAGGTGCGGACCGGCCTGGCGACCCGCTAACGTTCAGTCGTCGTCATCGTCGAAGTCGTCGTCGCCGCCCAGGACTTCGTTCAGGGCGTCAATGATGGCGTCCATCTGGTCCGGCGAAACCTCGAGCGCGACCGGCTCGCCGCCAGCGCCGGCGACCGTCAGCAGATAGCCCTCGTCGGTTTCCTCAAACTCGAACCGTTCGAGCGGTTTCGGCTGGGCCATGGGGATCTCCTGTCCGTTGGCGTCGCGAAGTGCGCGGACCATCGCCCCTCTGAGCGGATGCGCGCCATCTCCGTTCCACGAAATCTTCCGTGGGGCGCTCAGGCGCCTGCGTCGCGGGCCTTCACGAGCTTCTTCGGCGCGATCTTGCGCCAACGGCGTTCCAGGAAGTTCTGCAACGACCCGGGGTGCAGGTCTGCGATGCGGGCCAGCACGCTAGGATAGTCCTTGTAGTGCGGGGTGATGTGAAAGGTCGCCGGCTCGGCCTCCATCAGCATCTCGCGTTCGTCGTGGCTGACATCGAGCAGCACCAGGCTTTGATCTTCGCCGCGCAGACGGGTGAAGAATTTGCCGTTCACCTTGAACGACGGCTGACCGTAGGACGTGCCCTCTTCGGCGCCCGGAAACGCCAGCACAAATTCGCGGACTTCGTCGTGGGTCATCGCGCTTCCCTCTTGGTCGCGGAGACCAGCTTCACCCCGTCCGCGCAGGCGTCAATGAGGATCGCCATCCGCTTGGCTCGGGTTTCGGCTCCCTTGGCGCTGACCACCCGGTGGATGGCGACCTTTCGATACGACGGCGGGAAGGCCTGGAAGTTGGCCCAGGCTGGCGCGTTCGCCTGGAACTTCGCCGTCTCGGCCTCGGAGAAGACCTGCACGTCGCGCTCATGCGAGTACTCGTTCGTGCGGCCCTTGCCGGCCTCGAACGCGGCCAGCCCCGCAGGATGAACCAGGCCCAGGGCGCGGAGCTCCCCGATCCTGCGGATGTTCACCTGACTCCAGATCCCCTTCGGACGCCGGGGCGTGAAGCGGATGCGATAGCTCTCCTCGTCGATCGAGTGGCGAACCCCGTCGATCCAGCCGAAACACAGCGCCTGGTCGACAGCCTGCGGCCAGGTGATGGACGCCCTGCCCGAGCCTCGCTTTCGGAAGCCGACGGAGAGCTCGATCGCCGTCTCGTGGTTCTCTTCCAGCCAGGCGCGGAACGCCTCGGGCGTCTCGAAGAAGGTCGGCGCCATCAGTAGGCCAAGGCCACGCCGTCCTTGCGCATCTCGGTCGCCGCCGCGTAGCGGCCGGGCCAGCGTTCGATGGCCTGGTAGCCGCCATAACCGCCGGGATCGGGCGCCAGCTTCCAGCCGATGGCCGCCAGCGCCGCCTGGGTCGCTTCCGGCACGCCGCTCTCGAGGTTGAGCACCCCGATCCCCTTCTGCGCCTCACCGGTGGGTTCGCTCGAGCCGCCATGGTGCCAGCGCGGGCTGTCGCCGGCCTCCTGCACGCCGAGTCCGAAGTCGACCATGTTGGAGATGATCTGCGCCTGGCCCTGGGGCTGCATGTCGCCGCCCATCACCCCGAACGACAGCCAGGGATCGCCGCCCTTGGTCGCAAAGCCCGGGATGATGGTCTGGAAGGGCCGCTTGCCCGGCGCATAGATGTTGGCGTGGCCGTCCTCGAGCGCGAACAGCTCGCCGCGGTTCTGGAACATGAAGCCCAGGCCGTCGGGCGACAGGCCCGAACCCATGCCGCGGTAGTTCGACTGGATGATCGAAACCATCATCCCGTTCTTGTCGGCCGTGGTGAAGTAGGTGGTGTCGCCGCGGCTGGGCGCCTGGCCCGGGAAGACCGGCGTCAGGATTTTTCCGGGCGCGATCAGCTTGGCCCGTTCGCGCGCGTACTCCTTCGACAGCAGCCATTCGGTCGGGACCTTGAAGAAGTCGGGGTCGGCGTAGAACTTGGCGCGATCCTCGAAGGCGAGGCGCTTGGCCTCGACGGCATGATGGATCGCCGCCGCCGACTGGAAACCCATGGCCTTGAAGTCGAAGGTCTCCATGATGTTCAGCATCTGCAGCGTCGCCAGGCCCTGGCTGTTGGGCGACAGGCCCCAGACGTCGACGCCGCGGTAGTTGACCTTGTGCGGCGGGTCCCAGCGCGCGTGATGCGCGGCGAGGTCGGCCTTGGTCATCCAGCCGCCGATCCGCTTGAAATAGGTCTCGATGGTCTGGGCGACCTCGCCGCCATAGAACCCGTCGCGCCCGTTGGCGGCGATCTGGCGATAGGTGCGGCCCAGCGCCGGGTTCTTGAAGACCTCGCCTTCCTTCGGCGTGCGGCCGTCCGGGGCCCAGACTTTCCTGAAGTTCTCCACCTCCTCGATCCCGGCCGTCGGGCGTGTGAAGTTCTTGAGCGAGCGGTCGAGGTAGTAGGCGACGTTCTGGGACACCGCGTGCCCCTCTTCGGCATAGATGATCGCCGGGGCGAACAGGTCCTTCCACGGCAGCTTCCCGTAGCGCAGGTGCAGGGTCCACCAGGCGTCGACCGCGCCGGGGACGCTGACCGACACTGCGCCGTAGGAGGGGATCAGTCCGTTCTTGGCCCGGCCCCGCACCGTCTCCAGCGAAAGGCCCTTGGGGCTGCGACCGGAACCGTTCAGTCCTTCGACGCGGCGCGTCTTCGGATCCCAGACCATGACGAAGCAGTCGCCGCCGATGCCGCAGGCGATCGGCTCGACCAGGCCCAGCACCGCATTGGCCGCGATCGCCGCGTCCACCGCCGATCCGCCCAGCCTCAGGACGTCGAGCGCGGCCATGCTGGCCAGCGGATGAGCGGTCGCCGCAGCGCCGTTCGCGCCCCAGGCGGCGCTGCGCGAGGCGAAGGTCGCGCCGTCGATGCGGTCGCCGCCGTGCACGTCGGGCCGGTCGCGGTTGGGATTGTCGGCGCGGCTCTGCGCCAGCGCGCCGCCGGCGAAAGCCGTAGCGGGCAGGGCGGCCAGGAAGGTGCGGCGGCGCATGGGAACTCCAGAAATCAATGCTCGGCGACGCGCCACTATAAGGTGAAGTTTGCCCCGCGCGCGCGGGTTCTGCGGGCCGTCCCGCCTTGTCGCAGGGACTTTCCGTCTCCGTCCGATTGCCCTTTGGGGGACGGCTCGGCTATATGCCGGCTTTGGGGATAGACATGCGAACAATCGACGCCTTGGCGGCGTCGGCGGCGTTGCTTGCCGTTCTGGCGTTCAGCCAGATGGCGGGCCAGCAGGCGTCGCCCGACGAGATCGCCGCCGAAACTTGGATTATCGAGCAGGACATGGTCCGGCTGCTGGGCGCGATGAGCGGCCCGGCCGAGGCCTGCTACGCGATGACTTTGCCGTCGGCCAAGGCGGACGAGGGCCTCCTGCCGCTCGCCAGGGATCGGGCCGGCGTGGCGCTCGCCACCACCTGCGATCCGACCATGATCTCCCAGCTGACCTAGCTGGCTTCCACGTCGCTCAGGATCATCGCGTACGGCACCATCATGCCGTCACGCTCGGCGTAGCCGCTGACCAGCTTGTGCTCGGGATCGACCAGGCCCAGGTCGACGTCTTCGTGCGGGAAGACGACGATGCGGCGGTCGCCGATGCAGACCACCAGCTCGCGGCCCTCCATGGCCAGCTCCGACATCGCCTTCAGGCGCCGGTAGTACGGCTCGCGCTTCCAGGCGCCGGGCTGGCTCGGATCGACGATGACGTTCAGCCGCCGGCCGTCCTGTTCGGTGTACATCAGGAATTTGGCGCGGTCGGGCCGCCAGGCGTCGTCCAGCTTCTCGGAGTCGAGCCACAGGCAGATGAAGCCACGGCAGGCCGGCGGCCGGCCGTCATACACCCCGCAGCCCGCTGCGCGCTTGAAGTGCCCGCACCAGGCCCCAGCCGGCTTGTCCAGGGCCTGAATCGCCAGCAGCTTGCAGCACATGCCGCACTCGCCGCAGCTCTTGCCCATCGCGCCCGTCTCCCGTCATCGTCCGGCGGCGGACGATAGCGATGATGCGTGACGGTTCGGCGACGGGGGATGATGTGATTGGGCGGGCTTTGCTGACGTTGGGTGTTGTCGCTTGCATCCTGAGCGGCTGTGTTCGCGGCGAGCGTGAGCCCGAGATGGCGCGAGCCCTCGTTGTCCTGACGAGTGCGCGGGCCGCGACCCTCTATTCCCTTGAGCCCGTCACAAGCGATGTCGGGCTTCCGCACCTCAACGGCTATGCGACCTTGGGAAAGGTGCGACTCGGACCCGCCGATACGGTCAAGGCGACTCGCCAGATCGCTGACGGCATCGTCGAGAACGAATGGCTGGTCGCATGTTTCCAGCCCCGACAAGCTCTACGCATCGTCGCGGATGGTCGCGTCTACGACTATCTGGTTTGCGACGAGTGTAGCCGTGTCGTGGTCTATCTGAATGGCGAAAGGGTCGGCGCCGTCGACTATGCTGGGCCCTCTACAGTACTGGAGGGCCTCCTGAGCCAAGCGGGCGTTCCGCAGTCAAACAGCGAATTCGCTCACCGCTAGCTCTCCGACCAGACCGCCAGCTCGTTGCCGGACGGGTCGCGGAAATGGAAACGTCGGCCGCCCGGGAAGCTGAAGATCGGCTTGACGATGGCGCCGCCGGCGGCTTGCACCTTCGCGGCCATAGCCTCCAGGTCGTGGGCGTAGAGCACGACCAGCGGCTTCTCCGCCTGCGCGGCGGCGTCGGCGTCGAACCCGCCGTCCAGGCCTTCCTCGAAGGCGGCGTAGCTGGGGCCATAGTCGGTGAAGGTCCAGCCGAAGGCCGACTGATAGAAGCTCTTGGTGGCGACGAGGTCGCCGCCCGGCAGCTCAACATAGTCGATCTTGCCGTCTTCGCGCATGACGCTCTCCGCCACCTAAGTTCTCAATTCGTTCCAGTTTCGCCCGTCAGGCCGGCAGAGTCCACACCGCGGTCTTCTTCACTTCGCGGTCTTCGAGTTCGCGGGTGGTCGGCACCTCGTACTCGGCCAGCTTTTCCAGCCCGACGCGCGGGAAGTAACTGCGGCCCGGATCGCCGATGAGCACCCGGGTCCCACGCACGTGCGCGGCGGCCAGCCAGTTCATGACCTGGTCGGCCAAAGGCTTCTCGTAGCAGATGTCGCCGGCCAGGATGACGTCGACGTCCGGCGGCGGGGCGTCCAGCAGGTTCTGGTCGGTGAAGTCGATCCGCACCTCGTTGAGCTCGGCGTTGACCGCCAGGGCCGCGCCGCAGAACGGGTCGATGTCGGTGGCCGTGGCGTGCCCGGCGCCGGCCCGCATCGCGGCGATGCCGACGATGCCGGAGCCTGAGGCGAAATCGAGCACCCGCTTGCCGGCGACCTCGTCCGGGTGGTCGAGGACATACCGCGCCAGCGCCTGGCCGCCGGCCCAGGCGAAGGCCCAGAAGGGCGGCGGCAGCCCGATTTCGGCCAGCGCCTCCTCGGTCAGACGCCAGATCGGCGTCACCTCGTCGGCCAGGTGAAGCGTCAGCTCCGGCGTGTGCGGCGGCGGCTGGATGCGGGTGTTTTCGAGGATGAAGGCGCGGCGGCCTTCCAGGGTCTGGATGATCACCCGCGCCCCCTAGCATGGGCGGGCGAAGCGCGCGCGCCGCGATTGGCGGGAACCGAACGCCCAGGTTTCGCCTTTTTCCCTCCAAGCGGGAGAAGGCCATGACGACAGATCAAGGATTGCGTTCCCCCAATCCGGTGCTGACCTCGATGTTCGAAGGGGTCTCGTGGCAGGCGATCGCGCTGCGCGGCGTCGTCGGGGTGCTGTTCGGACTGTTGGCGATCTTCGCGCCGGTGACGACGGCGCTGTCCCTGGTGCTGGTGTTCTCGATCTACCTGATGGCGGACGGCTTCCTGGCCATCGCCAGCGCCTTCCGGGCGATGCGCGAGCGCCATTCCTGGGGCCTGCTGGCGGTCGAAGGGGTGGCCAACATCCTGGCCAGCCTGATCCTCTTCTTCATGCCGGGCCTCGGCATGATCACCTTCGTCGCCATCGTCGCGGTCTGGGCGCTGTTCGCCGGCGGCGTGAAGCTGGTGACGGCGATGCGCCGCGGACCGGTGCCGGCGCGCGGATGGCTGGCCTTCTCGGCGGTGGTGTCGCTGCTGTTCGGGATCGTTCTGATCCTGGCGCCGATGGCCGGCGGGGTGGTGCTGACCTGGTGGCTCGGGATCTATGGCCTGGTGTTCGGCGTCGTGCTGCTGTTCCTCGCCTTCCAGCTCCGGTCGGCGCGGAAGAGGGCCGGCCTCTAGGCCGCCTTCGACGAGGCCAGCTTCAGCACCTTCAGATATCCGCCCGGCTCGATCAGCATGCGCTCGCCGACGCCCTTGGCGCGGAGCGCGCGGTGAACCCGGGGCAGGTTGTAGCAGGGCACATGCATGAACATGTGGTGCTCGCAGTGATAGTTCACGTAGTAGGGCGCGATCAGCAGTCGCTCGAGGAAGCTGGCCCGGGTGGTGCGCGCCTGACGCATCGGGTCGGGCTCACCCACGTCGATGCAGGCGTGTTCGGCGATGTTGCGCAGCCGGGTGACCAGCGGCAGCCAGGTCGCCTGCGGCAGCACCCACAGCACCGGCCAGATCCACCACAGCCCGAACGGCGCGCCGGCCGCCGTGACGACCAGGCCGAAGCCCAGCCAGCGGCGCTTGTCCTTGATCTCCTGGACGATGATCGGCAGCAGCGGCTGGCCGGCTTTGCGCATCTTCAGCTTGGCGACGAACCCGCCGAACCGTTGCTTGAAGAAGGTCTGGCCCGTCAGGTCGCGAATGATCTTGCGCCGCAGCGACAGCGGCGTGATCGGGAACGGCGCCGACAGCACCAGATCGGGATCCTCGCCCTGCTGTGCGAAGCGGTGGTGGGTCAGATGGTAGGGACGATAGCGGTGCAGGCCGCCCGCGGTCATCCACTCGCCGATGAAGTCGTTGACCTTGAGGTTCTTGTGCAGGGCGCCGTGCGCGGCGTCGTGCATCAGTATCGCCAGGCCGAGCTGCCGCGTGCCGATGATCATCACCGCCAGCGGCAAGGTCAGCGGCCAGATCACCACCATGGCACCGGCGGCGATGATCAGCGCCCAGGCGTGGGCGATCATCGCCGGCCCGCGCCAGTACGACCGGGCCGAGATCGGCGCCCACTCCTGGTCGGTGAAGAAGTCCTTGGGCGAAAGGCGAGCGGCCGCGGCCATCAGTGTTCTCCTCCGCCGGCGCCGTGCCGCAGCAGGGCCAGCATCTCGTCGACGGCTTCCTGGGTCGTGGCGCCGGTCGCTCCGTCGCGCAGGGTGACGCCCAGCGCCAGGGTCCAGAACCGGCGGGCGGTGACGGCGGGATCATCTCCGCCGCTCCAGCCGCGCGCCGCCCTGGTCTCGGCGTAGGCGCGGTCGCCCTGGGCGTGCAGCCGCTCGAAGGTGCGCTCGACCTGCGGGACCAGGTCCTGCCGGCGGCGGGTCAGGGACAGCGCCTCAACGAACAGCGCCAGCCCCGGCGATCCGATCACCGTCTCGACCAGCACGCGATTGTAGTCAGGCCCGGTCGAAGCGCGCGCCGCGGCCTCTTCGGCCTGGCGGGCGACATAGAGCACCTCGCGGCAGGCGGCCTCGACGAACAGCGCTTCCTTGGTGCGGAAGTAATAGGTGATCTGGCTGGGAAACGCCCCGGCCGCGGCGGCGATGTCAGCCACCGCTACGCCGGACAGCCCCTGGTCCTTGAACAGTTCCACCGCTGCATCCAGCAGGCGCGAGCGCATCCGCTTGCCCGGCTCCCGCACCGCCCGCGTCGCCTTCAGGGGTCGCACGTTCGACATGGCGTTATTTGTACGCCATACAAATAATGCGGTCAATCGGGTCGAGGGGCTGTCCTGCGCGGGGTCGACCCGGTCAGGCGTTGCGCGCCATCAGCCCGCCGTCCACCGGAATGGTTACGCCGGTGATGTAGGAGGCGGCCGGCAGGCAGAGGCTCAGGGTGATGTGCGCCACCTCGTCGGGCAGGCCGTAGCGGCCCAGCGCCGTGCGCCGCTTGGCGAATACCGCCTTCTGGTCGTCGGGGATTGCCGCCGTCATGCCGGTGGCGATGGGGCCGGGGCAGATGCAGTTGACCGTGATCCCCTCGCGGCCCAACTCCACCGCCAGCGCCCGGGTCAGGCCAGTGACCCCGGCCTTGGCCGCGGCGTAAGGGCTGTCCATCGCCGTCGCCCCCAGCGCCTCGGTCGAGGCGATATTGACGATCCGCGGGGCGGGCGAGGCGCGCAGGAACGGCAGGGCTGCGCGGATCACCCGCTGGTGGGCGCTAAGCAGGATCGCCAGCGAGCGGTCCCACACCGCCTCGTAGCCGTCGCTGTCGATCGGCGAGAAGGCCGATATGCCGGCGTTGTTGATCACGGCGTCCAGGCCACCCAGCCCCTCGGCGATCTGTGGCACGACCGTCGCGATCTCGGCGGCGTCCGAGACGTCCAGCTTCCAGGCCCGCGCGCTCAGGCCGCGTGCGGTCAATTCGTCGGCGACCGCGGCCGCTGGCGCCAGGGCGTGGTCGGTGACCGCCACGTGCGCGCCTTCTTCGGCGAACACCTCGGCCGTCGCTCGACCCATGCCGGACCCTGCGCCGGTGACCAGCACCCGCGCTCCCTTCATCGATCGGCTCAGGCGGCTCACAGGCTCAGCCCTCCGTCCACGACCAGCGTCTGGCCGACGACATAGGCGGCCAACGGGGAGGCCAGGAACAGCGCCGCCCCGGCCATGTCGGCCGGCTCGCCCATGCGTCCGACCGGGATGCGGCTCAGCGCCCCGCGCAGCCGATCGGGATGCTCGGTGGTGACCTTGGTCAGCTTCGTGTCGACCAGGCCGGGGGCCAGGCCGTTCACCCGGATGCCGTCGCCGGCCCAGGCCTGGCCGAGGGTCTTGGTCAGGCTGACCGCCCCGGCCTTGGAGGCAGCATAGGCCGGATTGCCGCGATTAGCCTGGAAGCCGGACACCGAGCTGACGATGATGATCGAGCCCTTTGCTGCGGCCAGCATGTCGTGGAACTTGGCCGCGCAGGCCATCAGGCTGTCGAGGTTGACCGCCATGACCTGGTCCCAGCCGGCGCGCTCGAACTCGCCGCGCCGGTAGACCACCGTGCCCTGGCACAGCACCAGCACGTCCAGACGCTCGAAGTCGGGAATGGTGTCGGCGATCGCGTCCCGATCGGCCACGTCGACCTGGGCATAGGCCAGTCCCATGAGGTCGGAACCTTCCACGCCGGCATAGTCCGCGGCGCTCGGGCGGGTGCCCCAGACGTGGACCTCCGCGCCACGCGCCCGGAAGCCTTGCGCGATCCCGTTGCCGATCCCGCTCGATCCGCCCACGACCAGCACGGTCCGGCCGGTGAAATCCAGTTCACCCATCGTCTCGTCCTCCCATTTTTCGACATCCTCACGCCGCAGGGAGGGGTGCGGCAATGCTAACCCAACGTCAGCATTGACGTGAACGTAAGGTCGGGGAACTGTTCGTGGTGACGGGCGCGGAACAAGCCCCGCGCTTCAGAGACAAACGGGAGGTACAGATGCTCCAGAAGCTTCGCCGTCCGGCGACGACTTTCACCATCACCCAGCTTTGCCGCGAGTTCGGAACGACCCCACGGGCGCTCCGCTACTACGAGGAGCAGGGCCTGCTGTCGCCCAGCCGCGAGGGTCAGGCGCGCATCTACACCTATCGCGACCGCGCGCGGCTGACCCTGATCCTGCGCGGCAAGCACGTCGGGCTGTCGCTTGCGGAGATCCGCGACATCCTCGACCTCTACGAACGTGACGACGACCTGACCGCCCAGAACACTCAAGCCCTTGGCAAGTTCAAGGAGCGGATCAAGGCGTTCGAGGAGCAACGCCGCGAGATCGATCAGGCGATCGACGTGCTGCACGACGCCAGCGCCCGGCTGGAAGCTGCGCTCGCCGAGCGCGCCGGCCGCGCCGCCTTCGGCTGAGGACCGATCCCGTGGCGGTCTAGAACCCCGCCACGGGGCCTTTCCAGGCCCCGGCCGCCAGGGCCAGGAACAACAGCAGCCCGGCCAGATAGTTGGACCTGAACAGCGCCAGCGCCAGCGGGCCGTCGTTGACGTCGATCCGGGCCGCCTGCCGCGACAGGTGCATGCCGAACAGCGCGGCCAGCGGCAGGAACAGCGGGCCCATGCCCCCGGCCCAGGCGGCCGCCAACGCCAGGGCGAAGCTCAGCACGTAGAAGATCAGCACGCCCTTCTGGACGTTCGCGCCCAGGCGGCGGGTCGACGACTTGATCCCGGCGAGGGCGTCGTCCTCCAGGTCCTGGATCGCGTAGATCGTGTCGTAGCCGAGCGTCCAGAAGATCCCGGAAGCGTAGAGCAGCGCCGCCGCCAGGGTCAGCCGCCCGATCTCCAGCTGGTCGGCTGGGACCAGCGCCGCGCCGCCGGCCTGCGCCGCCAGCCAGCCATAGGCGCTGACCGACCCCGTGGCCGCGGCGAAGCCGAGTAGGGCGCCCCAGTTGAAGGTCAGGCCCAGCCACGCCTGCGGCCACCAGGTGATGCGCTTCATGAACGGATAGCCCGCGACCAGCGCCAGGGAGAGCACGCCCAACCCGACCGCCAGCGGCGTCATGCTGAGCAGCAGGCCCAGCGAGATCAGGCTACAGACGACGATGAAGCCCCAGGCCTGGCGCACGCTGATCTGGCCCGACGCCACCGGCCGCATGGCCGTGCGGGCTACCTTGGCGTCGAAGTCTCGGTCGACGATGTCGTTGAACGCGCAGCCGGCCGCCCGCATCAGCGCCGCGCCGACGAAGATCTTGGCCAGTAGCAACAGGTCGGGCAGCTTGCCGTCCATCGCCGCGGCCAGCGCCGCGCCTTGCCAGCCGGGCAGCATCAGCAGCCAGATCCCCGTCGGCCGGTCGAAACGGCCCAGCTTCAGCCAGGGCTGCACCGCAGCGGGCGCGTGGCGGTCGACCCAGTTGCTGGGCGCGGCGTCGGGCAGTTGGGTGGTCATGGGTTGGCTTTACTCCGCCTGTGGCGTTGCGGCCACTCCTGCGCTGCAACTCTGCGGTGCGGGTGAAATAACGCCGGTCATTGCGATTGACAGGGCGAATCCATGCGCGCAGTTTGCGTCCCGTCGTCGTCCGGCCCCGCAACCATCTGACAGGGAGGTGATCATCGTGGCAGCACTAAATCATCGCCTGCAGATGCCGTCTGTCGCCGTGATCGCCTTCGCAGGACGGTTCCGCGACTAGGTCGCGCCCGGCCCCGCCAGCGGGCTGATCTGCACCTCCATCGCCAGTCTGAAAGCGCGCTCGTTCGCGCAGCTCTGGCGTTCCCCGATTCCACGGATTTCCCCCTCGCAACGCGCGAAATCCGTCCGTCTCGAAAGACGACGACATGCCTATCGCCGAACCCATTTCGGTTCCGACCAACGCCCCCCATCCCAATCGCTACGGGGCGATGTGCACAGAGGTGTACGACCTCGACAAACCGCCTGGCTCGCTGCCCGACGTGCCGTTCTATCTGGAACGGCTCGCGGGAACCGACGGTCCGATCCTCGAGGCCGGGGTCGGGACCGGCCGCCTGCTGATCCCGCTGCTCGAGGCTGGGCTGGAGGTGGAGGGCTTCGACCGCTCCGCCGACATGCTGGCCTCCTGCGCCCGCCATTGCGCCGCGCGCGGCCTTGCGCCCGCGCTCCGCCAGGCGCGGTTCCAGGACTTCGGCTACGAGCACGACTTCGCGGCGATTCTCGTGCCGGCCGGGACCTTCACCCTGCTGGACGACTTCGCGGAGGCGCTGGCGGTGCTGAAGCGGTTCTTCGATCACCTCCGTCCCGGCGGGCGGCTACTGATCGACCTGATGCCGCTCGGTTACCTGACCAACGAGCGACCGGACATTCGCACCTGGACGACGCCCTCGGGCGACGTTCTGCGGATCGAAGGCCGGGCCGTGGAGATCGATCTCGTACGCCAGCGTCGGGTCACCCACGACCGCTACGAGCGCTGGCGCGACGGCCGGCTGGTCGAGACCGAGCTGGAGGTGATGGCCTTCCGGCTCTGGGGCTTGAAGGAGTTTGAACTGGCGCTCGCCGCGGCGGGCTTCACGGACATCCTCGTAGGCGCCGACCACCAGCCCGGACGGCCGCCCGGCCGGTCGAGCCGCATACTCAATTTCGAGGCCCGGCGACCCGTCTAGGGGCGCGGCAGCGGCGCTGGGGTCCGTGCTCCCCCACGGGCCCCGGCGCCCACCCTCGATGTCTCAATTTACCCCCGGCGGTTGCCGGGCCGATTTGCGAAACACGTTATGACCGACATTCTCGACGACGACCTCGACCGTCCCCGAACCCTGACCAACCGCCAGGTGCTCGGCTTCATGGCCGGGCACTGGATGCGCGAGCCGAAGAAGTTCGCCCTGATCATCGGCTTTGGCCTGATCGCCACGATCTGCGACCTGTCGATCCCCTGGGCGACGCGCGGCCTGATCAACGCCGTTTCCAGCCCGGACAAGGTGACCGACGCGGCCTGGATCGCCTGGGCCTCGCTCTCGGGCCTCTACCTGGTGTTCTACATGTCCCGGACCAGCATGTTCCGGGTGATGAACGGCTTCTACGCCCGGATCATGTCGCGCATGGTTAAAGAAGGCTTCGCCCGCGTGCAGGCCTTCTCCTCGGACTGGCACGCCTCGAACTTCGCCGGCGCCACGGTGCGGCGCGTCAGCCGCGCCATGTGGGGCTATGACAGCGCCGCCGACGCCCTGATCGCCATGCTGCTCCCCACCGTCCTGGTGCTCGGCGGTCTGGCGATCTCGCTGGGCCTGCGCTGGCCGCTGGCGGGGCTGTTCGTCGCGGTCGTGATCGTCGCCTTCGCGACCTACAACATCCTGATGTCGGTGCGTTTCGTGCGCCCGGCCAACCTGCGGTCCACCGCCCTCGACTCCGAGATCGGCGCGGCCCTGGCCGACGCCATCGGCGCCAACCCGACGGTCAAGAGCTTCGGGGCCGAGGAGCGCGAGGCCGAGCGTTTCGCGCAGACGGCGGACGCCTGGCGCTGGGCGGTCAACAAGACCTGGGACCGCTTCAACGTCATCGGCCTTGGACAGAACCTGCTGCTGATCATCCTGCAGGCGGGCCTCACCGGCTTCCTGGTCCATGCCTGGGCGCAAGGTCAGGCCACCCCGGGCGACGTGGCCTTCGCGATCACCTCGTTCATCGTCATGGCCGGCTACATGCGCAACTTCAGCGAGATCACCCAGATGCTCCAGAAGGGCCTGGACGACATGCTGGATGTGGCGACCTACATGCGCACCGAGCCGCAACTGAACGACCACGCGCAGGCGCGGCCGTTCCGCGGCGACCTGGGCGAGATCATCTTCGACCGGGTCACCTTCGGCTACGCCAACCAGCCGCGGCCGCTCTACGAGGGCTTCACCCTGATCGTCGCACCGGGCGAGCGCATCGCCCTGGTCGGCCCGACCGGGGCGGGCAAGTCCACCTTCGTGAAGCTGATCCAGCGTCTGTACGACGTACAGAGCGGCCGGATCCTGATCGATGGTCAGGACATCTCCAAGGTCGGCCAGACCAGCCTGCGGCGCGCCATCGCCGTGGTGCCGCAGGACCCGGCCCTGTTCCACCGCAGCATCGCCGAGAACATCGCCTACGCGCGGCCCGATGCGACGGCGGACGAGGTGATGCTGGCCGCCAAGCGGGCCCGCGCCCACGACTTCATCGCCCGCCTGCCGAACGGCTACGACACGCCGGTCGGCGAGCGCGGGGTGAAGCTGTCGGGTGGCGAGCGCCAGCGCGTGGCGATCGCCCGCGCCTTCCTGGCCGACGCGCCGATCCTGGTCCTCGACGAGGCGACCTCATCGCTGGACGTGGAGACCGAGCGCCTGGTCCAGGCGGCGATGGAGGAACTGATGGTCGGGCGTACCACCATCGTCATCGCCCACCGGCTGTCGACCATTCGCGGCGCCGACCGGATCCTGGTCTTCGACCGCGGCCGGATCGTCGAGGAGGGCCGCCACGCCGAACTGATCGACAAGGGCGGCGCCTATGCGCGGCTGCACGCCGTGACCGAAGGAACCGAGCTGTGACCGACCACTACGAAGACGCCGAGGACCAGAAGCAGCGGACCCTGCCCAACCGCAAGGTCATCGGCTTCGTCATGCGCTACTGGCTGCGGCGCCCGGGCCTGCTGAGCGGCATGGTCCTCTTCTCGCTGCTCTCCATCGCCGCCGACATGGCCATCCCGCTGGCGGCGGGGCGGCTGGTCGACGCCGTCGCCGAGGGACCGCAGGCGGCGAATGTCGCCTGGGGCGCCTGGGCGGTGTTCGTCGCCCTGTACCTGGTGCTGTCGGTGGTGCGGAACATCGCCAACAAGTTCTGGAACCCGTTGGCCGCGCTGAACATGCGTGACCTGACCGACGAGGGCTTCGCGCGGGTACAGTCGTTCTCGGCCGACTGGCACGCCGACGCCTTCGCCGGCGCTACGGTGCGCCGGCTGTCACGGGCGATGTGGGGCTACGATCTGGTTTCCGACGCCATCGTCATGTGGATCGGCCCGGCCCTGCTGGTGCTCATCGGCCTCTCGGTGATGATGATCGTCCGCTGGCCGATGGTGGGACTCTTCTCGCTCGCCATCGTCGCGCTCTACATCGCCTCCAACGTGATCCTGACGGCCAAGTACGGCCGTCCGCTGAACCAGCGTTCGGTGGCGCTGGACTCGCGGATCGGCGGCGCGCTGGCCGACTCCGTCACCGGAAACGCCACCGTCCGCAGCTTCGGCGCCGAGGCCCGCGAAAGCGCCCGCATCGGCGAGATCACCGAGACCTGGCGCGGCGCGGTGGTGCGGACCTGGAACCGCTTCACCGATCTCTGGCTGATCCAGAACATGCTGCTGGCTGTGCTGCAGGGCGGGCTGACGGGCCTGCTGCTGCTGCTCTGGTCCCAGGGCAAGGCGACCCCCGGCGACGTCGCCTTCGGCATCACCGCCTTCCTGGTGATGAGCGGCTACCTGCGCAACATCGGCGAGAACGTCCGCATGCTGCAGAAGGGGCTCGACGACGTCGAGGACGTGGCCCGCTTCGCCGAGATGGCGCCGCAGGTGGCCGATGCGGCTGACGCAGCGCCCCTCGCCGGGCAACTGGGCGAGGTGGTCTTCGAGAACGCCACCTTCCGCTACAAGTCGGTGAACGAGCCGCTGTTCCGGAATTTTTCCCTGACCATCCGTCCGGGGGAACGCGTCGCCCTGGTTGGTCCGACCGGGTCGGGCAAGTCGAGCTTCGTCAAGCTGGTCCAACGGCTCTACGACCTCGACGAGGGCAGGATCCTGATCGACGGTCAGGACATCGCCCGCGTGCAACAGGGCTCGCTGCGCCGCGCCATCGCCGTGGTGCCGCAGGACCCGGCGCTGTTCCACCGGACCATCGCCGAGAACATCGCCTATGCCCGCCCCGAGGCCACGGCCGACGAGGTGGCGCTCGCCGCCCGCCGCGCCCGGGCGCATGAGTTCATCATGCGGCTGCCCCTCGGCTACCAGACCCTGGTGGGCGAGCGCGGGGTGAAGCTGTCGGGCGGCGAGCGCCAGCGCGTGGCGATCGCCCGCGCCTTCCTGGCCGACGCGCCGATCCTGGTCTTCGACGAGGCCACCTCGTCGCTCGACGTGGAGACCGAGCGCGACGTGCAGGCGGCGATGGAGGAGCTGATGGCCGGGCGCACAACCATCGTCATCGCCCACCGCCTCTCGACCGTGCGCAACGCCGACCGGATCCTGGTCTTCGACCAGGGCCACATCGTCGAGGAGGGCCGCCACGCCGACCTCGTGAAGATGGGCGGCGCCTATGCCCGTCTGCACGCCGTCGCCGAGGGGACAGTCTGACGGCTGACAGAAGCATCGTCGTGGGTGTTAGATGGCCCAGGGACCCATCGACCCTGGGGGGAGTCGCATGACCTATATCGAGCAGGTGGTGCAGTGGCTGCGCGACCGGCTGGCGCGGGAACCGTCGCTGGCCGACCCGCGCGAGATGAACATGGCCTTGCGGGTGCTGGCGGTCTGGCGATCGCGCGGGATCGCCAGCGCCTATGTCCGCCAGTACGGCGCCAAGATCATGCAAGGTCCGTTCGCGGGCATGGACTATGTGACCTCCGCCACCGAGGGGGCGCTGGCTCCGCGGCTGATCGGCACCTACGAGTCAGAACTGCATCCCTATCTGCAGCGCTTCGCGGAAAAGGCGCTTGATTGCGTCATCGATGTCGGCTGCGCCGAGGGCTACTACGCGGTCGGCCTGGCGCGGCTGATGCCGGGCGTCACCGTCCATGCCTTCGACATCCAGGAAGCGGCCCGCGCCGCCTGCGCCGACCTCGCCGCCAAGAACGGCGTGTCCGAACGGGTGATCATCGGCGAGCGCTTCGCACCCGACGGCTTCGAGGCGTTCAAGGATCGCCGCTGTCTGGTGCTGGTCGACATCGAAGGGGCCGAGGACGACCTGCTGCGCCCCGACCTGTCTCAGGCTCTGGCAGGCATGGATCTGATCGTCGAGACCCACGACGTCTACCGCCCCGGCGTCCTGGAGCGGCTGATCGAACGGTTCACGCCGACCCACGAGATCGTGCGGCTGGATCCGCAGCCCAAGACACTGCCGCTGCCCGACTTCCTCAAGGGCGCGGGCCACCTCGACCAGCTGCTGGCGGTCTGGGAGTTCCGGCACCAGGCCACGCCCTGGCTGGTGATGACGCCGAAGGCGGAGCGCTTGGGCTCAAGCCCCAAATAGGAGAACGAAGGTCGCGACGGCCAGGAATGGCGTCGCGATTGCGGCGGCCAGATACTGAAAGAGGCGGCGGCGTTCGCTCATCCAAACCGCCCATCCGAACACCGCGTAGAACGGGGTGTTGAATAGGGCCAACTCGAGCGACGGCTCGCACCGAGCAGCCCCCAAGACGTCAGCACCTTCCCGTGCGCCAGAGCCTGGGTCATCGAAGCGCGCTCGCCAGCGCCTCGGCCAGATCACCCTTCGGCGCGACCTCGACGCGGTCCAGGCCCAGCCAGCCGGCCATCAGCTTCAGTTCGTCGGCGAGCAGGGCCGGCGTCGCCGCATTCGCGCCCGGTTCGGCGTGGGCGGCCTGGACCATCAGCAGGCCCTTCTTGCGCTCGGCCTTCAGGTCGACCCGCGCGGTGATCGCCTCGCCTTGAAGGAACGGCAGCACGTAGTAGCCGTGCACGCGCTTGTGGGCCGGGGTGTAGATCTCCAGCCGCACCTTGGTCCCGAACAGCCGCTCGGTCCGCTCGCGGAACCAGATCAGGTTGTCGAACGGCGAGAGCAGGGCGTTGGCGCTGATCTTGCGCGGTCTCCGGGCGTCGGCGTGCAGGTAGGCTCCGTTGTCCCAGCCCTTCACCTTCACCGGGATCAGGTCGCCGGCTTCGACCAGTTCGGCGATCCGCGCCTTGGTCTCGGCCACGCCCATCCGGAAATAGTCGCGCAGGTCCCGTTCCGTGGCCACGCCCTGGGCCCGCGCCGCGATCCTCAGCAATTCGCGCTGCGCCTCCTCGCGGGGCGGCGGCTCTTCGAGGGCGGCCTTGGGCAGCACCCTCTCGGGCAGGCCATAGACTCGCTCGAAGGTCCCGCGCCGGGTGGCGGTGGTCAGGTCGCCGACCCAGAACAGGCACTCCAGCGCCCGCTTGCCGTCGCTCCAGCCCCACCAGCTGCCCGCGCCCTTGGCGCCGAGGCTGAGCTCCGAAGCCGGCATCGGCCCGCGGACGGCGATCTCGTCCAGGCATTTGTCGATGAAATCGGCGTGGCTGCGCAGGAACCGGGCGATGCCCTTCCAGGTGCCGACGCCGGCGCGGGCGTCGTCCATTCGCCAGCGCAGCAGCCGATGCGTCGCCGCCGGCAACAGCGAGGCTTCGTGCGCCCAGTACTCGACCAGCGCTGGGCGCTTGCCCCAGGCGATCTCCTCCAGCAGCGGCCGCGGATAGGCCCCGAGCCGCGAGAACATCGGCAGATAGTGAGTGCGTGAGACCACATTCACCGAGTCGATCTGGATGACACCCAGCCGCTCGATGGTTTTCAGCATCTGGCGCTTGCCCGGTTCTTCGGGCCGCCGCTCGGCGAAGCCCTGGGCGGCCAGCGCGATGCGCCGCGCCTCGCGCGCGGTGATCTGCTCCACTGCCGACCGCCCCTACCTGAAGAGCCGGTCCGCGTCTGCTGCGCCGATCTCGAAGGGAAACAGCACTTGCTTGTCCGGCTTCGCGATATCGGGTGCGATGTCCTTCGGCACGATCGTGCGCACCACATGACGAAGCACGTTCAGGCGCGCTTCCTTCTTGTTGTCGGTGACCACGCAGATCCACGGCGTGATGTTGTTGTGTGTGCGGGTCAGCATTTCGTCGCGGGCGGCGCTGTACTCGTTCCACTTCTCTTGGGCTACGTCGTCGAGGGGGCTGGTCTTCAGCGCCTTCAATGGATCGCTGCGGCGGTCGTTCAGGCGTTCGGCCTGTTCTTTGCGGCTGATGTCGAGCCAGATCTTGATGAGGGTGATTCCGCTCTCGACCAGCATTTCCTCGAAATGCGGCACGTCGCGCAGAAAGATCTCATGCTGCAGCGGCGTGCAGAAACCCATGACCCGCTCGACGCCGGCCCGGTTGTACCAGGAGCGGTTGAAGATCACGATTTGGCCGGCCGACGGCAGGTGCGAGACGTAGCGCTGGAAGTACCACTGCGTCGTTTCGGTCTCGGTCGGCTTTGGCAGGGCCACCACGCGAGTCGCACGGTTCGACATGTATTCGACCATCCGCTGGATGGCGCCGTCCTTGCCGGCGGCGTCCCGGCCTTCAAAGATGATCATCACCTTGTCAGCGCCGCTCGCCGCTTGGCGCTGGTAGTCGACGAGCGCCAACTGCAGCTTCGCCAATTCGGTGTCGTAAGCTTTGTCGTCGTCTGTCTTTGACATAGGCATACCCTAATCCCGATCTCGCACGCCCCGCCAGAACCTCGTCTCATGATCAGACTTTTCGTTTCCGCTCAGCTTGCCATGGACGTCGCCCTCGGGCTCGACCACGGCCAGAGCCACTATCTGACCTCGGTCATGCGCCGGGCGGTCGGCGACGAGGTGCTGGTCTTCAACGGCCGGGACGGCGAGTGGCGCGCGGCGATCGAGGTCGCCGGCAAGCGCGGCGTGATCCTGCGCCCGACCGGGCAGGAGCGGCCGCAGGCCTTTGGTCCGGACCTCGATCTCGTGATCGCCCTGGTGAAGCGTTCGCGCGTCGAGACGATCGTGGAGAAGGCGGCCGAGCTGGGGGCCCGCCGCGTTCGGCTGGTGATCACCGAGCGCACCAACGCTGAACGAACCCGCGTCGACCGGCTGACCGCCATCGCGGCGGAGGCCGCCGAGCAGACCGGCCGCCTCGACGTGCCGGAAGTCTTCGAACCGGTGAAGCTCTCCAAGCTTATCGAGGGCTGGGACGCGCCGCGCCGGCTGCTGTTCTGCGACGAGGCCGGTGACGCCAAACCAGTGCTGGCGGCCTTGGACGGCGCGCCGCCCGCGCCCTGGGCGATCCTGATCGGGCCCGAGGGCGGCTTCTCGCCGGCCGAGCGCGAAGCTTTGCGGAACCTTCCCTACGCCACGCCCGCTACCCTAGGGCCACGGATCCTGCGGGCCGACACCGCCGCCATCAGCGCGCTTACTCTTTGGCAAGCTGCTCAGGGCGATTGGCGTAGCCTTGAGGTTTCCTGAATTGCGCCCACCTGTCTGAGCGGCGTAAAGATCGCGCCGCTTTGGGCTGGATTGGGCTGGAGAACGAGATGGCCGACGTCGTGACCGACGAGCGCCCCCTCACGCTGGAGGACCTGGTCCGCTGGTTTGAGGCAGGAGAAAAGCCCGCCAGCGCTTGGCGCGTGGGCGCTGAGCACGAGAAGTTCGTGTTTCGCCTCGGCACCGCCGAACCGATTCCTTACGGCGGTCCGGCGGGCATCCAGGCGCTGCTCAACGGCCTGACCCGATTCGGCTGGAAGGGCGTCTACGAGGGCGACAACATCATCGCCCTGGAACGCGGCATGGCGAATGTCAGCCTCGAACCCGGCGGCCAGTTCGAACTCTCCGGCGCGCCGCTGGAGACCATGCACGAGATCTGCGAGGAGACCGGCCAGCACCTCACCGAGGTGAAGGCTGTCGCCGACGAACTCGGTCTCGGCTTCCTTGGGCTCGGCTTCACCCCGCTCTGGCGGCGGGACGAAATCCCGGTGATGCCCAAGGGCCGCTACAAGATCATGCGCGAGTACATGCCGAAGGTCGGCAAGCTTGGCCTCGACATGATGTTCCGCACCTGTACGGTCCAGGCCAACCTCGATTTCGGCTCGGAAGCCGACATGGTGGCCAAGTTCCGAACCAGCCTGGCCCTGCAGCCGATCGCCACCGCGCTGTTCGCCAATTCGCCGTTCATCGAGGGCAAGCCCTCCGGTTTCCTGTCGGCCCGCGCCAACGTCTGGACCGATACCGATCCCGACCGCACCGGCATGCTGGATTTCGTGTTCGCCGACGGCTTCGGCTACGAGACCTACGCCAACTACGCCCTCGACGTGCCGATGTACTTCGCCAAGCGCGACGGCAAGTACGTCGACCTGGCCGGCAAGTCGTTCCGCAAGTTCATGGCCGGCGAACTGGCCGAACTGCCCGGCGATCGCCCCAGCCTCAAGGATTGGGCCGACCACACCACCACCGCCTTCCCGGAAGTGCGCCTCAAGCAGTACCTGGAGATGCGCGGCGCCGACTCCGGGCCCTGGAGCCGCCTGTGCGCGCTGCCGGCCCTCTGGGCGGGGATCTTCTACGACCAGGCCGCGCTCGCCGCCGCCTGGGACCTCTGCAAGGACTGGCAGGTCGAGGACCACGAGCGCCTGCGCGCCGACGTCGCGCGCCTGGGTCTGAAGGCGCAGGTCAACGGTCGCAGCGTCCAGGACGTGGCCAAGGACATGGTCGCCATCGCCAAGCAGGGCCTGAAGAATCGCAATCGGCTCAGCGCAGGCATGGTCGACGAAAGCGGCTACCTGGCCGAGCTCGAGGACATCGCCGACAGCGGGATCACCCCGGCTGAGCGCCTGCTTGAGCTTTACAACGGCCCGTGGAACGGCGACGTGCGCCGCGTGTTCGACGACTTCGCCTACTGACCATGTTGGCCGGCTCTTGCCACTGCGGGGCCGTGCGCTTCCAGGTCGAGGCCGAGATCACCGAACTCACCACCTGCGACTGCTCGCTGTGCGTGAAGAAGAACGCCGTCATGGCCAAGGTGCACGAGAGCGCCCTGACCATCACGTCGGGCGAAGACGCACTCTCGCTCTATCGCTGGAACACCCGCGTCGCGCGGCACTACTTCTGCGGCCGCTGCGGGATCTACACCTTCCACCGCAAGCGGGCGGCGCCCGATCACTTCGGGATCAACGTCTTCTGTCTCGACGGCTTTGATCCGGCCTCGGTTCCGCTGCGCGCTACCGAGGGCGTCGGCATGACGCTGGAGGATCCCAATGCGCGGCCGGAGTGGCCCGGACCGCGCGGGTCCTAGGCGCTAGCCCTCGGGGGACGGCGTGGTGACGTTCGGCGGCCAATGGTCGCGCTGGCTTGCGCCCGAGCCGCTGTCGGTATGCTGGACGATCTCGTCCACTGCGGCATGCGGATGCTTGCGGTCGACCAGCATGTCCTCGACCGCATAGACCTCGACCTTGTCCGGATAGAAGGCCAGCCGGCCGCGGATCGCGTCCATCGCCGGATACGGCTCCTCGTAGGTCCAGACCGCGTTCTCGGCGAACCGGCCGTCCATCAGGATCGTGTAGTAGGCCGCGTCACCCTTGTACGGACAATGGGTTTGGCGGTCGGAGCGGGAGAAGTACTCCATCGAGACGTCGGCTCGCGGGAAGTACGCGACCGGCGCGTAGCTGGCCTCGGTCAGGATGAGGACGTCGCCGCTGTCGGCGATCACGTGCTCGCCGTACATGACGCGCCAGCGGGTCTTGGCCGGAGTGATCTCGATGGGATGGTCGGGACCGGGGGTCAGCATGGGGACGCTCCTCCTTCGTGCAGATGCAACGCTCAAGGTGGGGTGCAGGCTCCCTCATTGCCAAGCTTCAGGCGCCCGATTGCTTGTGCTCGGCCGAGCCGCGTGATCTTCTCCCGCCAAATTAGCCGGCGGGGGCGAAAACGACCCCCTTCAACGAGCCGGCAGTCCAAGGAATCGGAACACCGCCCTCATGAACATCGTAATCCTTTTGGGGATCGTCATTACGTTGGCGACCGGGATCCCCGTCCTCATGCAGTTGCTGAAACAGCATCCGCGAGGGCTGATCATCCTGTTCTTCGCCGAGATGTGGGAGCGGTTCTCCTACTACGGGATGCGCGGCATCCTGATCTTCTTCCTGACGCAGCATCTGCTGTTCGACGACGCCACCGCCGGGGCGCAATACGGCTCCTACACCAGCCTCGTTTACTTGCTGCCGCTGATCGGCGGCCTGCTCGCCGACCGCTATCTTGGCACCCGCAAGGCGGTGGCCTTCGGCGCCCTGCTGCTGGTTGCCGGGCACCTGACCATGGCGGTCGAAGGTAAACCGGCGACCCAGCAACTCGTCTATGGCGGCCAGAAGTACGAGGTCGTCGCCGAGGGCCGGATGGAATCGCGGACCGTCAAGCTGATGGTCGGCGACAAGACCTACGACTTCGGTCCCGCCGAGGGCGGCGGCCTGGAGATCAAGGGCCTTCAAGCCGGCGGCCCGCTGCCCACCGTCCTGCCCAAGGACAGCTACACCATGGAGAAGCAGGTCGATCCGCTCGGGAAGAACGCGTTCTACCTGGCGGTTTCGCTGATCATCATGGGCGTCGGCTTCCTGAAGCCGAACATCTCGACCATCGTCGGCCAGCTCTATCCGCAAGGCGACCCGCGGCGGGATTCCGGCTTCACCCTCTACTACTACGGCATCAACCTCGGCGCCTTCTGGGCCTCGGTGCTCTGCGGCATGCTCGGCCAGACGGTCGGCTGGTGGGCGGGCTTCGGCCTTGCCGGCGTCGGCATGGCGCTGGGCTGGGTCGTCTTCGTGTTCGGCAAGCCGCTGCTGCAGGGCAAGGGCGAGCCGCCGAACGCCGAGCTGCTGAAGGCCCCGATCGCCGGTCCGATCAATCGCGAATGGCTGATCTACATCCTCGCCATCCTGGGCGTCGCCCCGATCTGGCTGCTGGTGCAGAGCAACCAGCTGGTCGGCTGGGCGCTGGGCGTCTCGACCATCCTGGCGCTGGCGTTCATCGCCTACTTCCTGGTCGTGAAGTGCGGCAAGATCGAGCGCGAGCGGATGATGCTGGCGCTGGTGCTGATCTTCGGCTCGGTGGTGTTCTTCACCCTGTTCGAACAGGCCGGCACCTCGCTGAACCTGTTCGCCGCGCGGAACGTCGATCTGATGGGCATCTCCGCGGCTCAGACCCAATCGTTCAACGCCGGCTTCATCCTGATCTTCGCCCCGGTCTTCGCGGCGATGTGGGCCTGGCTCGGCGCTCGCGGCCGCGATCCGAACCCGACGCTGAAGTTCGGCTTCGGCCTGCTGCAGGTCGGTCTCGGCTTCCTGGTCGTGGTCTGGGCCCAGGGCCTGGCCGACGACAACTACCGCCTGCCGCTGATCATGCTGGCCCTGCTCTACATGCTGCACACCACGGGCGAGCTCTTCCTGTCGCCGGTGGGCCTGTCCGAGATCACCAAGCTCTCGGTGGCTTCGGTGGTGTCGTTCATGATGGCCGTGTGGTTCCTGTCCTCCTCGATCGCCCAGTACGTCGGCGGCATCATCGCCGGCGCCATGGGGACCGAGACGGTGGGCGGCCAGGTGCTGGACCCGGCCGCAGCGCTGGCCACCTCGATGGACGGCTTCAACAAGCTCGGCTGGGCCGGCGTCGGCGTCGGCGTGGTGTTCGTGGTGCTCAGCTTCTTCATCAAGCACTGGGCTCACGGCGCCAATAATCCCGCCCACGCCCAGCACGAGCCGATCGCTCCGGTGCTGGACGGCGAGCGCCAGGCCGTCAGCCCGGCCGCTATCCGCGCCGACCGCGAAAACTGATCGCGGCCCGCATTCGGGCGTGAAAAAGGGGCCGGACGCAGCGATGCGTCCGGCCTTTCTTCGTTCTGCGGCGGCGGTGTCAGGCGCCGAAGGTCTTGCGGATGCGAACGTAATACATCCGTCCGAACTCCAGCTTTCGGTCGTCGATGAACGCCACCTGGCTCGACCCACGCGGACCGTCGTAGACCGTACGCGTGCGGCGCAGGCCCCGTTCGGTGATGTTGGGCAGCTCGAAGCGGACAATGATGTCGGGCCGCACCCGCCACTCGGCGAAGGGACGCACGTAGGTTCCGAGCTTGAAGGTCGAGACCTCGTTGAACCGGTAGCTGGTCTCGCGCCAGCCGCCATAGACGTCCACGCCCCAGGTCGTGCGCCACTGCGGCAGGTCCTGCGAGAAGGTCGCTTCCCATTCCACGGGCCGCAGCTTGGAAATCTCGCGGCTCTCGCCGGTCGTCGGGTCGGTGACGTCCGACCGCCGCCACGTCGCCTCGCCCTTCAACTGGGCGCCGGTCAGGCCGAACCGGCCGAGCGGCGCGGTCAGGTTCAGCACCAGTTCGTCCTTGGTCCCGTCGCCGATGTTGGCCGGGGAGTCGAAGATCGCTACCTCGGTGATGATCGGGGCGCGGTCGATCACATCGGTGAGGTCCGAGCGCCGCAGGGTCACGCCGACCACGCCGTCCTTCCAGAACCGCTGCTCGACCGCGACTTCGCTGACCCAGGCCTGTTCGGGATTGAGGTCGGGATTGCCCGCCGTGACGACGCCGGTGTTCAGCGACGAATCGGCCACGAAATCGTCGAACGACAGCTGCCCGACCACGCGCTCGAAGCGCAGGCGGACCTGCGTGGCCTCGGTCGGGGCCCAGGTCGCCGCCAGCCGCGGCTTGAGGAAGTTCAGGCTCTTTTCCAGCGCCACGTCGCCGGACGAGGAGATCGACGAGGCCTCGTAGCGCAGGCCGCCTTCGAGCGTCCATTTGCTGGTCGGGCGCCAGACGCTCTTGGCGAACACCTCGCCGCGGGTCTCCTCGACGACGACGTTGGCGGCGGGCAGCAGGATCGGCGCGCCGCTGACGATCAGGCGGGTTTCGCTTTCCAGTTTGTTGAAGGCGCCTTCGCCGCCGGCCTCGAACGAGAGGGTCTCGCTGGCGCGATAGGACAGCACGCCCCGGCCGATCGTCTCGCTGCCGTCGCGCTGCAGGTTGAAGCGGTCTTCCTCCGCCGCCTCGACATAGACCGAGGAGATGTCGCGATCGCGGGTCTGACGCAGGCCGATCAGGTCCAGGGTCGCGCGCGGGCCGAGGTCACGGGTGAAGCGCAGGCCAAGCTCGGTCTCGTAGGTGTGGTTGATGTCGTCGGTCGTCGCCAGGCCCGGCTCGGGCAGGGTGAAGACGTTGTCCTCCTTGAACTTGTACTTCTCCCAGAACAGCCGCCCGTTGACGCGGAACTTGCCGCCCAGCACCGGCTGCTCGTAGGCCCCGGTCAGGGTCTGGTTGCCGATGCCGCCGGTGGAGTCGATCTGGCTGACGCGGATCGGGCGTCCGTCCGGGCCCATGACCACGCCCGGCCCGAAGTCGCCGCCATCGTCGGCCCCGAAGCCATAGCGGGCCGAGCCTTCCCAGTTGCGGCCGTCCTTGCCGCCCGACAGCTCCAACCGGAAGCCGTGCAGGTTGCGGCCGTCATAGATGTGGTTGTTGGCGACAGCGACCAGGCCCTGCAGGCCGCCGCCCGGCTTGCGGATCACGTTGGCGATCACCGTGCGGCCCTGCATGTCGATGCCGGGCGCGCCGCCGCGGATCAGGTCGATGCGTTCGATCTGGGCGAGCGGGACGCGGCGTAGCAGTTCGTCGAGCGGGTCGGTCTTGCTGGTCGGCCGCTGGCCGTCGATCAGGGCGTTGCCGCCGCCGCCCTCGAAACCGCGGATCTTGTCGCCAGTGTCGAGCGTGAAGCCCGGAAGCCGCAGCAGCATCTCCCAGGCGTTGGCCGCCTGGCTGTCGGCGAAGAAGGCGACGGGATAGCTGATCACTCCTTCGGTCGCGGCGCCCGACGTCGCCGGGACCGGCGGTGCGGACTGGGCGGAATTCCCCGCGGCCGCCTCGGGCGCGGCGAGGGCGAGTGCGGAGGCCAGGGCCGGCGCGATCATGTAACAAAGCTCCCCAAAGACACAGGCAAGTGACCTGCGCCTCTGGGTGCGCGCCAATTAAATCCAGGAAAGGTGGATTAAATTCCCGAAAGAAATCCGATGATTACGGGCCTGTAACCATCGGCTCTGCGGCTAGATGCTTGTGCCGCCGACCGTCAGGCCGGTCAGCTTCAGCGACGGCTGGCCGACCCCGACCGGGACGCTCTGGCCGGACTTGCCGCAGACGCCGACGCCGGCGTCGAAGTCGAAGTCGTCGCCGATCATCGTCACCCGGGTCAGGGCCGAGGGGCCGTCGCCGATCAGCGTCGCGCCCTTGACCGGCGTGGTGATCTTGCCGTCCTCGATCAGGTAGGCCTCGGTGCACTGGAAGACGAATTTGCCGTTGGTGATGTCGACCTGCCCGCCGCCGAAGTTGGCGCAATAGAGCCCGCGCTTGGTCGAGGCGATCATCTCCTCGCGCTTGTGCTGGCCGCCCAGCATGGCGGTGTTGGTCATCCGCGGCATCGGCATGTGGGCATAGGACTGGCGCCGTCCGTTGCCGGTCGCCTCCATGCCCATCAGCCGCGCGCTCATCCGGTCGTGCATGTAGCCGACCAGGATGCCGTCCTCGATCAGGATGGTCCGTTCGGTCGGGGTTCCCTCGTCGTCGACGGTCAGCGAGCCGCGGCGGCCGGGCAGGGTGCCGTCGTCGAAGACGGTGACGCCGGGCGCGGCGACGCGCTGGCCGATCTTGCCGGAGAAGGCCGAGGTGCCCTTGCGGTTGAAGTCGCCTTCGAGCCCGTGGCCGACCGCCTCGTGCAGCAGCACGCCGTTCCAGCCGGGGCCCAGCACCACGTCCATCTCACCGGCCGGGCAGGGGACGGCGTCGAGGTTGACCAGCGCCTGGCGGATGGCCTCGTCGGCCTGCGACTGCCACTTGTCGGGCGCGATCCAGGCGTCGAAGCCGGCGCGGCCGCCGGCGCCCGAATAGCCGCTCTCGCGCTTGCCGTCCTTTTCCATGGTGACCTGGACGTTCACCCGGCACAGCGGGCGCACGTCGCGGATCAGCCGGCCGTCGGCGCGCAGGATTTCCACGATCCGCCGCTCGCCGGCGATGCTGGCCATCACCTGCACCACGCGCGGGTCGCGCGCCCGCACCCAGGCGTCGATCTCCTGCAGCAGGGCGACCTTGTCCCCGAAGGCGGGCGAGGCGGTGGGATCGTCCTCGCCATAGAGCTTGGTGTTGGTGGCGCGCGGGCCCTCGGCCGACACGCCCGAGTAGCCCCGCTTGGCCAGCGACGACGATGAAGCCGCGCGCTTGATCGCGGCCTCGGAGACCTCGCTCGAGTGCGAGTAGCCGGCGGTTTCGCCGGCCACCACCCGCAGGCCGAAACCCTCGGACGAATCATACGACGCCGATTTCAGCCGTCCGTCGTCGAACAGGAACGCTTCGCTCTCGGAGCGCTCGACGAACAGTTCGCCGTCGTCGGCGCCGGCCAGGGCCTCGCCGAGGATCTCGCGGGCGCGTTCGGGGGCGACACCGACGGAATCGAGAATCGAGGCGGCGGGAGCGAGGGCGTTCATCGGCGGTTCTGCTTTCGGAAGGCGAGCCCACAGAAATAGGGGCTCGCGCCGCGAACGTCACCCCAAACCGCCGCGGGGCCCCGGTTTGCTGGCGCCTTGATGGAAACTCGGCCGCTTAACCTTCCGCAGTTATGCGAAAACGGCCGTTTTCAGGCGCGCTCGGACGATCCGAAGCGTCTCCATGTCGAGACATTGCGCCATAGGGGGTCTTAGCGCCTTGGCAAGCTCCGGGAGAGCGCGTATGCACCCCGGCTTAAGGGCGGGGCCTCGCGGTTTGCGCGGCGCTACGTCTTGATTCAGTCGGCGGGGGCGATCGTCTTTCGCGAGGCGCGGCCGGCCAAGCAGACCGAGGGGACATGAAGTCTAGGGTTCAGGGCATGCGGACGTGGGCGGCGGCAGCCGCGGCGGGCGCAACGTCGGCGTTCTGGGGCGTCCAGGCGTTCGCAGAGGAATTGATGGGTCAACCGACCCCGGGCGGCATCGGGCTGCAGCCGGCGGCTTCGCCGCTGAAGCACGCTGCGCACGATTTCCACAATCTTATCCTGCTGCCGATCATCACGCTGATCTGCGTGTTCGTGCTGGCCCTGCTGATCTGGGTCGTCGTGCGCTACAACAAGCGCTCGAACCCGGTTCCGGCGAAGTGGAGCCACAACACCCTGATCGAGGTGATCTGGACGATCGTTCCCGTCCTTATCCTGATGGGCATCTCGATCTTCTCGTTCCGCCTGCTGTTCGCCTATCACGACATGCCCAAGCCGGATTACACGGTGAAGGCCACCGGTTATCAGTGGTACTGGGGCTACGAGCTTCCGGACCAGAAGGTCGGCGAGTTCGTCTCGAACATGCTGCCGGAAGACGAAGCCAAGAAGCGTGACGTTCCGTTCCGCCTGGCCGCCACCGAGCCGCTGGTCGTTCCGGTCAACAAGACCGTCCGCGTGCTGGTCACCGGCGCCGACGTCATCCACGCCTTCGCCCTGCCGGCCTTCGGCCTGAAGATCGACGCGATCCCAGGCCGCATCAACGAAACCTGGTTCAAGGCTGAGCGCACCGGCACCTTCTATGGTCAGTGCTCGGAACTGTGCGGCGTCGACCACGCCTTCATGCCGATCGAGATCAAGGTCGTGACCCAGCCGGAATTCGAAGCCTGGGTGGCTTCCAAGGGCGGCTCGATGACCCCTGACGCGCCGGCTCCGGCCGCTGCCCCGGCGGCGCCCGCCGCCGAGGCCGCTCCGGCCGCCGAAGGCGCCGCGACCCCGGCCGCCGCCACGGCGCCCGCCGCGGCTCCGGCCGCCGCCGCGCCGGCCCCGACCTCCACGCCCGCCGCGCCCGCCGCGGCGCCGGCCGCGAAATGAGCCTAGGACATAGTAAGATGGCACAAGCCGCAGCTCACGATCATCACGACGAAGCCGAACACAAGCCAGGCTTCATCGCTCGCTGGTTCTTCTCCACGAACCACAAGGACATCGGCACCCTCTACCTGCTGTTCGCCATCATGGCGGGCCTGGTCGGCGGCGCCCTTTCCGGCCTGATCCGCTGGGAGCTCGCTGAACCGGGCATCCAGATCTTCAAGGAAGGCTCCTCGATCCAACTGTTCGGGCTCGTTGAGCAGTCGAAGCACGGCTACAACGCCGTGGTCACTGCGCACGCCCTGATCATGATCTTCTTCATGGTCATGCCCGCCATGATCGGCGGCTTCGGCAACTGGTTCGTGCCGCTGATGATCGGCGCGCCGGACATGGCCTTCCCGCGGATGAACAATATTTCGTTCTGGCTGCTGGTGGCCGCCTGGATCCTGCTGCTGGTCTCGATGTTCGTCGACGGCGGCCCGGGCAAGGGCTTCGGCGGCGGCTGGACGGCGTATCCGCCGCTCTCGACCAGCGGTCACGCCGGTCCGTCGATGGACGCCGCGATCCTGGCGCTCCACCTCGCCGGCGCCTCGTCGATCCTGGGTGCGATCAACTTCATCACCACGATCTTCAACATGCGCGCGCCGGGCATGACCCTGCACCGTATGCCGCTGTTCGTGTGGTCGGTTCTGGTCACCGTCTTCCTGCTGCTGCTCTCGCTGCCGGTTCTGGCGGGCGCGATCACCATGCTGCTGACCGACCGTAACTTTAACACCCACTTCTTCGATGCGGCCGGCGGCGGCGACCCCGTCATGTACCAGCACCTGTTCTGGTTCTTCGGTCACCCGGAAGTGTACATCCTGATCCTGCCGGGCTTCGGCATCATCAGCCACATCGTCTCGACCTTCTCGCGCAAGCCGGTGTTCGGTTACCTGGCCATGGCCTACGCCATGGTGGCCATCGGCTTCATCGGCTTCGTCGTGTGGGCCCACCACATGTACACCGTGGGCATGAGCATCAATCTGCGCGCCTACTTCGTGGCCGCCACGATGGTCATCGCGGTGCCGACCGGCGTGAAGATCTTCTCCTGGATCGCCACGATGTGGGGCGGCTCCATCGACTTC
Organism: Phenylobacterium sp. LjRoot97; assembly: GCF_964254345.1. NCBI lineage: Bacteria > Pseudomonadati > Pseudomonadota > Alphaproteobacteria > Caulobacterales > Caulobacteraceae > Phenylobacterium > Phenylobacterium sp. LjRoot97. Next base: position 3,681,573 of record NZ_CAXUTH020000001.1, on the reverse strand, counting down.
AAGACCCCGATGCTCTGGGCGATGGGCTTCATCTTCCTGTTCACCGTGGGCGGCGTCACCGGCGTGGTCCTGGCGAACGCCGGCATCGACTACACCCTGCACGACACCTACTACGTGGTCGCGCACTTCCACTACGTGCTGTCGCTGGGCGCCGTCTTCGCGATCTTCGCGGGCTTCTACTACTGGTTCGAGAAGATCTTCGGCGTGAAGTACCGCGAGTGGCTCGGCCAGGTGCACTTCTGGGTCATGTTCGTCGGCGTGAACCTGATCTTCTTCCCGCAGCACTTCCTTGGCCTGCAAGGCATGCCGCGCCGCTACATCGACTACCCGGAAGCGTTCACCTACTGGAACCACGTGTCTTCGATCGGCTACCTGGTGACCCTGGCTGCGGTCGGCGTCTTCCTGGTCGTGCTGATCGACGCGATGATCTTCCGCCGCAAGGCTGAAGCCAATCCGTGGGGCGAAGGCGCCACGACGCTGGAGTGGACCCTGTCCTCGCCGCCGCCGTTCCACCAGTTCAACGAACTGCCGGTGGTCAAGCCGGACCTCCACTAGGTCCGGCTCCCCAAAGACCTCTGTGGGGCGCGGGCTGGGACATTCCAGCGCGCGCCCTTCGGTCGTTTTGAGAGTATTGTGATGGCCATGTCGCCAGCCGTTCCACGCTCCAGCGCGCCCCCGCGGTGGCAGGACTATGTCCAGCTGCTGAAGCCGCGGGTCATGTCGCTGGTTATCTTCACCGCGATCACAGGGCTGATCTGCGCCAACGCGCCGATCAATCCGGTGCTGGCCGGCGTGGCGATCTTCTGTATCGCCGTCGGGGCGGGCGCATCGGCCGCATTCAACATGTGGTACGACGCCGACATCGACGCCAAGATGCGGCGGACGCGCGCGCGGCCGGTGCCGGCCGGCAAGGTCCAGGGCGCCGACGCCCTGGCGATGGGCGTCGTCCTGTCGCTGTTCTCGGTGATGCTGCTGGGAATGACCACCAACTGGCTGGCCGCGGGCCTGCTGGCCTTCACCATCTTCTTCTACGCCGTCGTCTACACGATGTGGCTGAAGCGCTCGACGCCGCAGAACATCGTCATCGGCGGTCTCGCCGGGGCGCTGCCGCCGGTCATCGGCTGGGCCGCGGCGACGGGAACCGCGCCGCTGAACGCCTGGCTGCTCTGCGCGATCATCTTCATGTGGACCCCGCCGCACTTCTGGGCGCTGTCGCTCTACACCAGCGAGGACTACCAGAAGGCCGGCGTGCCGATGATGCCGGTCACGGCCGGCGCGGCCTCCACCCGCAAGCAGATCCTGATCTACAGCCTGCTGTTCGTGCCGCTGTGCATTGTTCCGGCCTTCACCGGCCTGGGCGGCATGACCTATCTAGCGGTCGCGGCCCTGGGCGGCCTGGTCTTCCTCATGCTCGCCTGGCGCGTCTTCCGCAGCCGGGCCGGCGAGACCGGCGGCCAGCGCAACGACGACGGCCTCTATGACGTGAAGGCCAGCTCCAAGGACGCGCGTAACCTGTTCGCGTTCTCGATCCTCTACCTGACCCTTCTGTTCGCCACCCTGCTGGCCGAGCACCTGCTCGACCTGCCTGCTGTCGGAGTATTCTAGTGAGCGAGCCCACCCCCGATCCGACCGTCGAAGCCCGCGCCCGTCGCGGCCGCAACATCGCATTGGCGCTGGGCCTGGTCCTGTTCGTCGTCCTGGTCTTTGTCGTGACCATCGTGCGTCTGGGAGGCAGTGTTGGCCACCGGCCCTTCTAAGTCCGAGCTCTCGCCGCTCCAGAAGCGCAACCGCAAGGTCGCCATGATCGCCGCCGGCGGCTTCGTCGCCATGGTCGGCGCCGCCTTCGCCTCGGTGCCGCTCTACAAGGCCTTCTGCCAGGTCACCGGCTTCGACGGCACCGTGCGCAAGGCCGAGGCCGCGCCGGACAAGACGCTCGACCGCAAGCTGACGATTCGCTTCGACGCCAACATCCGCGAGCTGCCCTGGACCTTCACCGCCGAGCAGGTGACCCAGGAGGTCAAGATCGGCCAGACCGGCCTGGCCTTCTTCAGGGTGACCAACAACAGCGACCGGCCGCAGACCGGCCGCGCGATCTACAACGTCGTGCCCGAATCGGCCGGCGCCTATTTCCAGAAGCTCGAGTGCTTCTGCTTCTCGGATCAGACGATTCCGCCGAAGACGACCATCGAATTCCCGGTCGTCTACTTCGTCGATCCGAAGTTCGCGGACGACTTCGAGACCAAGGGCAAGGGCGAAGTGACCTTGTCGTACACCTTCTTCCCGTCGGTGGAGGCCGCGCGCGCCGAGAAGCGCGCAGACGCCACGCCGTCAAAGCACTCTTCCGCCCTTGGCGTACCGGCCAAGGCGGGGCTATAGCACACGCGAATTGTCTTTCGTCGGCCCGAGAGAGGGGCTGGCGTCTGTAGGATCTGAGAGGGGTTAGGACCGAAATGGCCCACGGCGAAGTTAAGCACGACTACCACCTGCTGCCGCCCAGCCCGTGGCCGTTGGTCGGATCGCTGTCCGCGACGGTCATGGCGATCGGCGGGGTGATCTGGATGAAGGGCCTGTTCGGCCTTCCCCAGCACTTCCCGTGGGTGTTCTTCGCCGGCCTGGCTGGCGTGCTGTACACGATGTACGGCTGGTGGTCGGACGTGATCAAGGAATCGAAGGCGGGCGACCATACCCCCGTCGTGTCGATCGGCCTGCGCTACGGCATGATCATGTTCATCGCTTCTGAAGTGATGTTCTTCGTCGCCTGGTTCTGGATCTTCTTCGAAATGGCCCTGTTCCACGGCCATCGGACCCTGTCCTCGATCGAGGAAGTCCGTCTGGCCTGGGCCACCTGGCCGCCGGCCGGCATCGAAACGGTTCCGGCCTGGAACCTGCCGCTGCTGAACACCCTGATCCTGCTGCTCTCGGGCACCACCGTCACCTGGGCGCACCACGCGCTGCAGCAAGGCGACCGCAAGGGCACCAAGATCGGCCTGATGCTGACCATCGGCCTCGGCGCGATCTTCACCATGGTGCAGGTCTACGAGTACCACCACATCCTCGAGCATAAGTACTTCTTCGGCGGCGAGGGCGCGGAGCATTCGGGCCTCTACGGTTCGTCGTTCTTCATGGCCACCGGCTTCCACGGCTTCCACGTCCTCATCGGGACGATCTTCCTGGCCGTCTGCCTGATCCGCCTGCTGCGCGGCGGCATGTCCCCGCAGAAGCACTTCGGCTTCGAAGCCGCCGCCTGGTACTGGCACTTCGTCGACGTCGTCTGGCTCTTCCTGTTCGCCTTCATCTACGTGGTGTTCGGCGGGGCGGGCCACTAAGGCCCGCCGATATGGACAGCCCCAATCCGCTGATGGCGGGCCTTCGCGGCCGCTGCCCGAACTGTGGAGAGGGGCGTCTGTTCCAAGGCTTCCTGACCGTAGCCCCCGCCTGCGAGCGGTGCGGCTACGATCTGGCCAAGGCGGACTCTGGAGACGGTCCCGCGGTCTTCGTGATCCTGATCGCGGGCTTCCTCTGCGCCTTCGCCCTGCTCTTCACAGAGCTGACGTTCTCGCCCCCGATCTGGGTGCACTTCGTCATCTTCCTTCCCCTGACGCTTGTCGTGTGCCTCGGCCTGCTGCGCCCGCTGAAAGGGCTCATGTTGGCGGCCCAGTTCGCCAACAAGGCATCGGAAGCCCGTCATGACTGATCGCGCCCGGCGCTTCCCGGTCGGCCTGACGGTCGCCACCGCGATCTCCCTCGCCATCCTGATCGGCCTCGGCAGCTGGCAGATGCAGCGCCTCCACTGGAAGGAAGCTCTGCTCGAACGCGTCGCCGCCCTGCAAGCGGCCCCCGCCACCAGCGGCGAAGCGGCGCTGGAGCGGATGGCCGCCGGCGCTGATCTCGATTTCGCCCGCATCCGGCTGGTGTGCCCGGGCCTCAGCAGCGCGCCCTTTCTCGAGCTGTATTCGGTCCGCGAGGGCAAGGCCGGCTCACGGTTGATCTCGGCCTGCCGCGTGGCCGGTGGGCGCTACCGGAGCATCCTCGTCGATCGCGGTTTCGTGCGCGACGACGTCTCGGCCCGCCCGCGGGTCAACGTCTCGGACCTGGTCCCCATCGAGGTGATCGGCGTGTTGCGCGTCCCGGAGGCCGGCAACCGCTTCAGCCCCGCCAACGACGCGGCCGGCAATCGCTGGTACGTCCGCGACGTCGCCGCCATGGCCCAGGCCCTGAAGGTCGACGCCCCGGCGCCCCTGTTCCTGATGGCCGAGACCTCGTCGAACCCCGACTGGCCGGCGCTCAATCCGGCTCCGCTGCCGGCGGAAATCTCCAACCGTCACCTCGAATACGCCCTGACCTGGTTCGGCCTTGCCGCCGCCCTGGTCGGCGTCTATGCCGCCATGCTCTGGCGCAAGTGGAAGTCCTGATGCGGTACGTCTCTACGCGGGGGCAGTCGCCCTCGGTCGGCTTTGTCGATGCGGTCCTGGCGGGCCTGGCCCCGGACGGCGGGCTCTATGTTCCGCAGGAGTGGCCGAGCTTCACGCGCGACGAGATCGCCGCCTTCGCCGGCCGGCCCTACGCCGAGGTCGCCACCGCTGTGCTCGCCAAGTTCGTCGGCGACGAGATCGACCGCGAGACGCTGGCCGAGATGTGCGCCGAGGCCTATGCCAGCTTCACCCACGCCGCCGTCGTGCCGGTGCGCCAGATCGCGCCGGGCGGCTTCATCGCCGAGCTGTTCCACGGCCCCAGCCTGGCCTTCAAGGACGTGGCGATGCAGCTGCTGGCCCGCCTGTCGGACCATGTCCTCGGAGAGCAGAAGCGCACCCAGACCATCCTCTGCGCCACGTCGGGCGACACCGGCGGCGCGGCGGTCGAGGCCTTCCGCGGCCGCGGCAACACCAAGATCGTCGTGATGTTCCCGGACGGCCGGATCTCCGAGGTCCAGCGCCGCTTCATGACCACCGCCGAGGAGGACAACGTCCGCTGCGTGGCGGTGGACGGCGACTTCGACGACTGTCAGGCGATCCTCAAGACCTCGCTGTCGGACGCTTCGCTCAAGCAGTCGGTGGGCCTGTCGGCGGTCAACTCGATCAACTTCGCCCGCATCGTCGCCCAGAGCGTCTACTACTTCACCGCCGCGGTGGCCCTGGGCGCCCCGCACCGCCCGGTGTCGTTCGCCGTGCCGTCGGGCAACTTCGGCGACGGCTTCGCCGGCTACGTCGCCAAGCGCATGGGCCTGACCATCGACCGCATCATCGTGGCGACCAACTCCAACGACATCCTGGCCCGCGCCTTCGAGGACGGCCGCTATGTCCGCGGCGTCACCGCCCCGACCCAGTCGCCGGCCATGGACATCCAGTCGGCCTCGAACTTCGAGCGCCTGTACTTCGAGTGCGTGCGCCGCGACGGCGTCGAGACCGCCCGCGCCTTCGCCGCCTTCGCCGAGACCGGCGGCGTCGACATTCCGCCGCAGGCGCTGGCCGCCATGCGCGAGACCTTCACCGGCGTGACGGTGGGCGAGGGCGACACCACCCGCACCATCGTCGCCACCCTGCGCGAGACCGGCGAACTGATCGATCCGCACACCGCCGTCGGCGTGTCGGGCATGCAGCGCGCCCGGGGCGTGACCACCGCGCCGATCGTGGTGCTGTCGACGGCCCACCCGGCCAAGTTCCCGGAAACGGTCGAGGCCGCCACCGGCGAGACCCCGGTGATGCCGCGCACCGCCGCGCATCTGGCCGGCAAGGCCGAACGTTTCGACCGCCTGCCGGCTGACGCCGAGACCATCAAGGCCTATGTCAGGGCCTTTGCGGAAGGCTGAGGCTCTGCCCAACATCCATACCCTGAAGAACGGGGTCCGGGTCGTCTGCGACCCGATCGCCGGTCTTGAGACCCTGGCGCTGTCGGTCGTCGCCGGCCGCGGCGCGCGTTCCGAGGACGAGGCCCGCTCGGGCTGGTCGCACCTGCTCGAACACATGGTGTTCAAGGGCGCGGGCGATCGTTCGGCCCGCGACATCGTCGAGGTGATCGAGGCCGAAGGCGGCCAGATCAACGCCGCCACCGGCTATGAGCGGACCAGCTTCCAGATCCGCGCGCTGAAGGGGGGGCTGGACCTCGGCAGCGCCGTGGTCGCCGACCTCGTGCAGCGCCCGACCATGGACGCCGGCGACCTCGCCCGCGAGATTCAGGTTGTCGGCCAGGAGATCGCCGAGGCCGCCGACACTCCAGACGACCATGTCTTCGAGATGGCCCAGGATGCGGCCTTCAACGGCCAGCCGCTGGGGCGCCCGATCCTCGGCACCGACGAGTCCATCGGCCGCGCCTCGCCAGCGACGCTGGCGGCCTGGCGCAGCGAGCTCTACGCCCCCGACGCCCTGGTCATCTGCGCGTCCGGGGCGGTCGACGAGGACGAACTGCTGGCCCTGGCCGAGCGCGACTTCGGCGGTGCGGCCGGGCAGGGCGCCAGCGAGCCGGCCCCGGCCGCTTTCGTCGGCGGCGTGCGGACCACGCCCAAGGCGCTGGAGCAGGCCAACCTCGTCTTCCTGCTGCCGGCCGTCGGGGTGCGCAGCGAGGCCTACTTCGCGCTGCGGCTCTATGCCGAGATCCTGGGCGGCGGCATGGCCTCGCGGCTGTTCCAGGAGGCGCGCGAGAAGCGCGGCCTAGCCTATGCGGTCGACGCCTATTCCGAGACCTATGCCGACACGGGCGTGCTGGGGATCTTCGCCGGCTGCGCGGCCAAGGACGCCGTCGAGTTGGCCAAGGTCGCGGCCGAGGAGATCAAGGGGATGGCCGCCGGCGTGCAGGGCGCTGAGCTGGCCCGCGCCAAGGCGCAGCTGAAGGCCTCGATGTTCATGGCGCGCGAGCAGCCGTTGTCGCGGGCCGAGCAAGCCGCCGCTCAGGTGCTGCTGTTCGACCGCACCCTGCCGCCAACCGAGTTGGCCGCGCAGATCGACGCCGTCGAGGCCGCCGACATCGCCCGCCTCGGCGCGCAGATGCTGGCCCCGGGCGCGGCGGCGGCGAGCATCCTTGGGCCCAAGGGCGCGATGAAGGCCGGAGAGGCCTTCCAGCGGGCGCTGTTCGGCTAGCGTTCGACAGCGTCAGGCCGCTTGACGGATTTCGCGCATCCCGCGACGTTCCGCGCATGGCCCTGTTGGACTGGATCGCGCCGGAAAGCGGCCTTCGCATCGAGGGAGACGGCGTGCGCCTGCGCCCGCCGCGGGCGGCCGACTTCGCCGAATGGCGCGAACTGCGGGCCCAGTCGAAGGAATTCCTGCAGCCGTGGGAGCCGACCTGGCCGGCCGACGACCTGACCCGTGCGGCCTTCCGCCGCAGGCTCACCGCCTATGCGCGTGATCGCGAGGCCGGGACGGCCTATCCGTTCTTCGTCTTCCGCACGAGCGACGACGCCCTGACCGGCGGCATCACGCTGTCCAACGTCCGGCGCGGCGTCGCCCAGATGGGATCGATCGGATACTGGTGCGGCCAACCCTTTGCGCGGCAAGGGCAAACGCTCGGCGCCGTGCGCGCCCTGACCGTCTTCGCCTTCCGCACCCTGGCCCTGCACCGTCTGGAAGCGGCCTGCCTGCCCAGCAACGAGCCCTCGCGGCGGCTTCTCAACCGTGCCGGGTTTCGGGAAGAAGGTCTCGCCCAGGCTTATCTGAAAATTAACGGCGTCTGGCGAGATCATGTGCTGTTCGGCCTTGTCTCCCCCTTGCGGGCGCACGAGGGCCCGGACGAAGGAGTGTCTGTTTAGCGCTCGGCTGTCGTGGGCCGATCCGCTCTGCGGCGCGTTGGCCAGAAATGTCTTGAGACGATGCCGAACGATCGTTGGAGCTGGGACGCAACCGCGACCTTGGAGGCGCTAGGCGCCGCCGATGTGGCCCTGTGGCTCTGGGAACCTGAAAAGGACCGCCTGCACCTGACCGGCGCCTCGCGCGCGCTGGGGCTGGGGCCGCTGGCGCCGGAATGCTCGTCCGCCGCCATGCGCGCGCTGGCCCTGCCGCCCGACCGGGCGCTGGCCGAGGACGTGCTGCGCGTCCAGGAGCCAGGCACCGAGATTTCCGTTCGTCTGCGCATGCGCGGCGGCGGCGTCTGCATCTGGCGCGGGGTCTGGCTGGAAGAGGGCCTGCGGGCCGCCGGCGTCGTTGCGCCCGAGGCGAAGTTCGCCGCCTCCGACCTCGACGGCCTGACCGGCCTGCTCGACCGCAAGAGTTTCGTCGCCCGCGCCCGCGAACGGCTGGCCCATCCCGGCCAGCACGAACTGGTGGTGGCCGACCTCGACCGCCTGCGCCGCCTGAACGAGGCGCTGGGCCACGAGCGCGCCGACCTGGTGCTGGCTGCGCTCGGCTCGCGCCTGGCCGCCGCCTTCCCGCCGCACGCGCTGCTGGCGCGGGTCGGAGAAGACGAATTCGCTGTGCTGACCCCGGTCAGCCAGATGCCCGCCGCCGAGACCCTGCGCCAGGCGCTGGAGCAGCCGCTGCGCGTCGCCGGTTTCGATATCCATCCGACCCTGTCGATCGGCGCCGTCGAGGCGACCGGAGGCGAGGACGCCCCGGAGGCCGCCGAACTGCTGCGGCGCGCCGAACTGGCCGTCGAGGCCGCCAAGAGCGGCGGCCGCGGCGGGGCGGCCGCCTATGGCCGCAGCCTGGAAAGCGACGGGCTTTCGCGCTTGGCGCTGGAAAGCGACCTGCGCGGGGCGCTGGGCCGCAACGAGATCGTGCCGTTCTATCAGCCGATCGTGCGGCTCTCGACCGGCGCGCTGTCCGGCTTCGAGGCCCTGGTCCGCTGGCGCCACCCGCGCCGCGGCCTGCTGACCCCTGACCAGTTCCTGCCGCTCTGCGAGGAGATGGGCCTGATGAGCGAGCTCGGCGCGCTGATGATGCGCCAGGCCGGTTCGCAGCTCGCCCGCTGGCGGCTCGACCACCGCGCCGCCGGCGAACTGACCGTGGCGGTGAACCTCTCGACCGGCGAAATCGACCGGCCCGACCTGATTTCCGACGTCCTGGACATCCGCCGCGAGACCGGGCTGCCGCCCGGCGCGCTGAAGCTGGAAGTCACCGAAGGCGACGTCATGCGCGATCCGGACCGCGCGGCGATCATCCTGCACAAATTGCGTGAGGCGGGCGCCGCCCTGGCGCTCGACGATTTCGGCACCGGCTTCTCGTCGCTCAGCTACCTGACCCGCCTGCCGTTCGACACCCTGAAGATCGACCGCTACTTCGTGCGCACCATGGCCACCAACGAGGGTTCGGCGAAGATCGTCTCGTCCGTGGTCAAGCTTGGCCAGGACCTGTCGCTCGAGGTCGTCGCCGAGGGCGTCGAGAACGCCCAGATGGCCCGCCAGCTGCTCTCGCTCGGCTGCGACTACGGCCAGGGCTTCGGTTACGCGCCGGCGCTCTCGCCGCAGGAAGCCGAAGTCTATCTCAACGAAAGCTATGTCGACGGCGCCGCGCCCGTGAAGGCGCGCGGCTAGGCGCGGCCGGCGGTCGAGGTCAGCAGGCTGGCGTCGACCCCGATCTTGGCCAGGGCGTTCGACCACTTGTGCGCATGGTCGCCGCCGAAGATCAGCGTCTCGTCGGGCTCGCAGGTCAGCCACACGTTCTCGCGCAGCTCGCGCTCCAGCTGGCCAGGACCCCAGCCGGCATAGCCGAGCGCCAGGGTGGACCTACGGGGCGGATCGCCGTGACCGGCGATCGCTTCCAGCACCTCGCGCGTGGCGGTGAGGGCGACGCCGTCGCCGACGTGCAGACTGTGGTCGCCGGCCATGTAGTCGTCGGTGTGCAGGACGAAGCCGCGCTCACGATCCACCGGCCCGCCCAGCAGCACGAGTTCGGGCGGAAGCTCGATGGTCGGCTTGACGTCGAGCCGACCCAGCAGGTCGGGCAGGGTCAGCCCCTCGACCGGCCGGTTCACGGCGATGCCCATGGCATGGCTCTCGTCGTGGGCGCAGATGAGCACCAAGGCGCGCTCGAAGCGCGGGTCGCCGATGCCGGGCATGGCGATCAGCATCTTGCCTGAAAGGAATTCGCCGTCTCCCATGCGTCGAATGTGACGCTGATCGCGGCGCTTTCAAGTCTTCGCGTTACACAAGGCCGTTGATGCCTGCGCCAAGCTCGCTATCTGGTGGGGCTGAGCTGATCAGGGAGACAGATCATGACCATCAAAGTCGGCGACAAGCTGCCCGCCGCCACCTTTTCCGCCGGGACCGCCGAAGGTCCCAAGCCGATGACGACGGACGAGATCTTCGCCGGCAAGAAGGTCGCGCTGTTCGCGGTGCCCGGCGCCTTCACGCCGACCTGCTCGGCCCGCCACCTGCCGGGCTTCAAGGATCACGCCGCCGACTTCAAGGCCAAGGGCGTCGACGCCATCGCCTGCGTGTCGGTCAACGACGCCTTCGTCATGAAGGCCTGGGGCGAAAGCCAGTCGGTGCTGGGCGACATCCTGATGCTGGGCGACGGCAACGGCGACTTCACCAAGGCCCTGGGCCTGGAGATGGACGGCTCGAAGTTCGGCATGGGCCTGCGCTCGCAACGCTACTCGATGATCGTCGAGGACGGCGTCGTGAAGGAGCTCAACGTCGAAGCTCCGGGCGAGTTCAAGGTCTCGGCCGCCGACTACATGCTGGCCCAGCTCTAGGGCCTCACGCCCCCAGAGCTTCCGCGCCGACGGCTTCGTAGTCGTCGGCGCCTTCCATGACCCCGGCGGCCAGGCCGGGAGCCTGGGCCAGGACCTGGCTTGCGAACACGCGGGCCAGGGCCGGCTTGCTCTTGCTCCAGGCGTCGTCGCCGCCCGCCACGGCCTGGGCCTGGCGCGCGAGAATCCAGCCGCCAATGACGTCGCCGGCCAGCTTCAGATAGGGCGTGGCGCCGGCCAGGGCGTTGGGCCCCTTGTTCTGCAGGACCCAGTCGGTGGCGCGTTCCAGCGCCGCCACCCCGGCCTCCAGATGCGCCGCCACGCCGCCGAGCGCCGGATCACCCTGCAGGGCCTGGGCCGTCTCGTGCATCTCGGCGCAGAGCGCGTCCATCACCGCGCCGTCCTGCATGGCGACCTTGCGGCCGATCAGGTCGATGGCCTGAATGCCGTTGGTGCCCTCGTAGATCGGGGCGATGCGGGCGTCGCGATAGTGCTGGGCCGCGCCGGTCTCCTCGATGAAGCCCATGCCGCCGTGCACCTGCACGCCCATCGAGGCGACCTCGACGCCGACGTCGGTCGACCAGGCCTTGGCGATCGGGGTCAGCAGCTCCTGGCGGGCCTTGGCGGTGGCGCGCTCGGCCTCGCTGGACGCCAGGCGGGCCTGGTCGGCCAGCACGCCGGTGGTCATGCAGATGCCGCGGGCGGCCTCGATCTTGGCCTTCATCAGCAGCAGCGAACGGCGCACGTCGGGGTGGCCGTAGAGCGGGGCGGGATACTCGGCCGACCAGACGGCGCGGCCCTGCTTGCGCTCCTGGGCGAAGGCCAGGGCCTGCTGGAAGGCGCGCTCGGCGATGCCGACGCCCTGGACCCCGACCTGCAGGCGGGCGGCGTTCATCATCACGAACATATGGGCGATGCCGTTGTTGATCTCGCCGACCAGCTCGGCCTTGGCGCCCTCGAACAGCATCACGCAGGTGGGCGAGCCGTGGATGCCCAGCTTGTGTTCGATCGAGCCGGCGCGCAGCTCGTTGGCGACGCCGAGCGAGCCGTCGTCGAGGACTTCGCGCTTGGTGGCCAGGAACAGCGAGATGCCCTTCACGCCGGGCGGGGAGTCGGGCAAGCGGGCCAGCACCAGGTGGCAGATGTTGTCGGCGGCGTCGTGGTCGCCCCAGGTGATGAAGATCTTCTGGCCGTAGAGGCGATAGCCGCCGTTCCCGTCGGGCTCGGCGCGGGTGGTTACGGCGGCGAGATCCGAGCCGGCCTGCGGCTCGGTGAGGTTCATCGTCCCGGTCCATTCGCCCGAGACCAGCTTGGGCAGCACCAGCGACTTCTGGCGTTCGGTGCCGTGCAGGTCGAGGGCCTCGATCGCGCCCTGGGTCAGCATCGGACAGAGGCCGAAGGCCATGTTCGAGGCATGGACCATCTCGAACACCGCCAGCTCCATGGCCTTGGTAAGGCCCTGGCCGCCGTGCTCGGGATCGGCCGACAGCGAGTTCCAGCCGCCGGCGACGAAGGCCTGGTAGGCGTCGGCGAAGCCGGGCGCGGCGATCACCGTGCCGTTCTCGTAGCGGGCGCCGACCTGGTCGCCCTTGCGGTTCAGCGGCGCGAGTTGCTCCTCGGTAAAGGCCCCGGCGGCGTCGAGCACGGCGGCGACCGTATCGTCATCGAGATCGGCAAAGGCGCCGGATACGAGTGCCGGGTGGCCGGCGATCCGCAGCGAGAGGGCGAGGTCACGGATGGGCGCGCGATAGGACATGCTGAACTCCGATATGTCAGGCGTTCTTTAGGGGAGGCGCGGCGGCGCTCCAAGCGCCAACGAGTTGCGAAATGCAAGTCTTTGGCCAGGTAAGGGGTTGAGCGGTGCTTTCCGGGTGTCGGGCGGCCCCGGCGGAGCGCCCAAGCGGCGCCGTTGCGGCGAGCGCAACGGTGCGTTGCGCGACGTGGTCCGGTTCGGGCCTAGCCAGAGGGGCCGCCCGGCCCATATGGGAATCTGGAACGCAACAGCGCCTTAGCGGCAGGTTTTCGCGGAGTCCTTCCACGAACCTGCCGGGCGGCGCCGGCGCGCTCGCAGTCGCGTCGAGTACGAGTAAGCTTCCATGTCCCAGCAGCGCAGTCATTACAGCGCCGTCGCCATCGTTCTGCACTGGCTGATCGCCGCGGCCATCGTGTTCCAGGTGATCATCGCCTGGCGGATGGGCGGCGGGCGGACGCCGGAAGGCTTCGCGCTCGTCCAGCTCCACAAGTCGATCGGGATCACGGTCCTGCTGCTCAGCCTGGCGCGGTTGGCCTGGCGGCTGACGCATCGGCCGCCGCCGCTGCCGGCCGGCATGGCGGCCTGGGAGAAGGCGTTGGCCAAGGTCGCGCACGTCGGGCTCTACGTGATCATGATCGGCCTGCCGATCACCGGTTGGATCATGGTCTCGGCGAGCCGGATCCAGGTGCCGACCCTGCTCTACGGTGTCGTCCCCTGGCCGCACGTGCCTGGGCTGGCGCACCTGGCCGAGCCGGCCAAGAGCGCCTGGCATGCGTTCGGCGAGACCGGGCACGAGGTGCTGGCCTGGGGCGCCTATGTCCTGGTGGCGCTGCACGTGGCCGGGGCGCTCAAGCACCAGCTCTTCAGCAAGGACGAGCCGGTGCTGGCGCACATGGCGCCTGGGACCAAGCCCGGCGCCTGGCTCGACCCGCGGCTGGTCGGCATCGTCGTCGCGGCCCTGGCGGTTATCGGCGCCGGCTACGCCGTGCGGCCCGCGCCGCCGGCCAGCAAGCCGCTGCCGCCCCCGCCGCCGGTCGTCGAAGAGACGCCGATCGAAGCGCCGCAAGCCGCCGCGCCGGTGGCGGTTGAAGCCGCGCCCACCGCCGAGACGCCGACTGAGGCGGCCGCGCCGTCGGCCTGGAAGGTCAATGCCGGCTCGACCCTGGGCTTCGCCACCTCGTGGAGCGGCTCGGCCATCGAGGGCCGCTTCGACCGTTGGAGCGCCGACATCCTCTTCAGCCCCGAGGCGCTCGACAAATCCAAGGTCAGCGTCAGCATCGACCTGGCCTCGGCCGTCTCGGGCGACAGCCAGCGCGACGAGTCCATGCAGGGCGCCGACTGGTTCGACACCGCCGGCCACGCCAAAGCGACCTTCACCGCGACCCGCTTCGAGAAGACCGGCGAGAACCGCTATGTCGCCCACGGGACGCTGACCCTGCGCGGGGTCGCGAGGCCGCAGCGGCTGCCGTTCACGCTCAAGATCGAGGGCGACAAGGCGCGCGTCAGCGGTGTAACGACCCTGGACCGCACGGCCTTTGGCGTCGGACAGGGCGAGTGGAAGAGCACCGATCAAATCCCGGCCGAGGTGAAGGTCAGCGTCAACCTGACGGCGACGCGGCGCTAGACGCCGCCGTCGCCGCGCTGCGCGCCGGCCAGCTGGTCATCCTGCCGACCGAGACGGTCTACGGGCTGGCGGGCGACGCCGGCGATCCGCAGGCCGTCGCCGCGATCTTCGAGGCCAAGGGTCGCCCGAGCTTCAACCCGCTGATCTCGCACGTCGCCGACCTGGCCGGCGCGGAGAGGATCGCGCTGTTCGACGACCGCGCCCGCGCCCTCGCCGAAGCGTTCTGGCCCGGCCCCCTGACCCTGGTGCTGCCGGTCGCCGACACCGGAGCGGTCAGCGACCTGGCCCGCGCCGGCCTCGACACCGTGGCGGTGCGCGCGCCGGCCCATCCGCTGGCCCGCGCGCTGCTGGCGCGGTTCGGCGGGCCGGTGGTGGCCCCCTCGGCCAACCGCTCGGGGCGGCCCAGCCCGACCAACTACGCCGACGCCATGGAGGAGACCGGCGACAAGGTCGCCGCCGCCCTCGACGGCGGCCCCTGCGAGGTCGGCCTGGAGTCGACGGTGGTCTCGCTGCTCGACCAGCCGCGGCTGCTGCGGCCCGGCTCGGTGACCCGCGCAGAGATCGAGGCGGTGATCGGCCCGCTGGCCGAGGCGGAGGGCGACGCCAAGCGCTCGCCCGGCCGGCTGGCCCGCCACTACTCGCCCAAGGCGCCGGTGCGCCTGAACGTCGCCCAGCCCGAGCCGGGGGAGGCGTACCTGGCCTTCGGTCCCGGCGAGCACCGCTGGAACCTCAGCCCGACCGGCGATCTGCGGCAGGCCGCCGCCCGGCTCTTCGCCTATCTGCGCGACGCCGACCGCACCGCGCCCGCCGCCATCGCCGTCGCCCCGATCCCGCACGAGGGGCTGGGCGAGGCCATCAACGACCGGCTGAAGCGGGCGGCGGGGTTCGTCGGGTAGGCAGGAGCGGTGCTTGCGGCGGACGCGCGTCGACCCTTAGATCCGGGCCACGCTGTTGCGCAGGCGTGCGCCATGCCAAGCGTCACCACAGATCGACTTCGACGTCCGGGCCCCTACTGGGTCAACCCGCCGACTTCGGGGAGAGCAGGAAGGCCAGCCCCCGCAGAACCGCCTGCTCCAGCCGTTCGGCCGAATCCACGTCCTCCTGCATGTGGACGCTGAGTGCGATGCCCCGCCCCAGCACCCAGAACACTCGGGCGATGTCCTCGACCCGATCAGGCGGGGCCCTATCGTCGCCGAGCAATGAGCTCTGGAACACCTCGAACGCCCTCTGCTCAGCTTCCCGCACTGCGAGGTTCGGCTCCATTTGCATGAGGGCGTAGAGGTGCGGCCGTCGGCGGATGAACGTCAGCAACGCGGCCGAAGCAGCGTCGATCCGGCGCGAAAACTTGCCGCTCGCCATGGACCGCTCGATCGTTTGGGCGAGGTCCCGCCAACCCTCGATCGCCACCGCCGCCAGCAAGGCCTCCTTGTTGGCGAAGTGGTAGTAGAGGCTCGCGACTCCGCTGCCGACCTCCGCGGCGACGAGCCTCAACTGCAAGGCGTCGCCCCGCCCTTGTCGACCAGGCGGCGCGCGGCGTCCAATGTGCGCCGGCGCAACGTTCCGGGGCTTGCGATCGCCAAGCGCGTCATCTCATGCCGTCCCTAGTAGACAGCCGAGACCATGGACGATGACCCTCGCTGCTGCCAGCCTCAGTGGCGGGTCGGCAGCACCACGGTCATGTCTTCGTAGCCCTTCACGAAGGTCGAGTAGCTGCGCTTCGGCTCGGCCTGCAGCTGGATGTCGGGGAAGCGCTTGAGGATCTCTTCCCAGATGATGGTCAGCTGCAGCTCGGCTAGCCGGTTGCCCACGCAGCGGTGGATGCCGAACCCGAACGACATGTGCTGGCGCGGCCGGGCGCGGTCGACGATGTAGCTGTTGGGGTTCTCGATCACTCGCTCGTCGCGATTTCCCGAGACGTACCACATGACCACCTTGTCGCCTTCGCGGATGGTCTTGCCGCCCATCTCGAAGTCCTGGGTGGCGGTGCGCGACATGTGGGCCAGCGGCGTCTGCCAGCGGATCGTCTCGGAGACCATCGAGGTGATCAGGCCGTGGTCGGCGCGCAGCTTGGCGTACTGGTCCGGGTTCTGGTTGAGGGCGTAGACCGAGCCGCTGATCGTGTTCCGCGTGGTGTCGTTGCCGCCGATGATGAGCAGGCCGACATTGGCGTGGAACTCGGCCATGGTCATGTTCCGGGTCTCCTCGCCGTGCGCCAGCATCGAGATCAGGTCGCCGGCCGGTTCGGCGTTCACCCGCTGGTTCCACAACTCGGTGAAGTAGCCGAAGCACTCATTCATGGTCGTGCGCAGGTCCTGCAGGCTGGCCGCGCCGCCGGGATAGCCGGGCGGCGTGGTCATGGCGTCGGACCAGCGGGTCAGGTTGCGGCGCTCCTCGAACGGGAAGTCGAACAGGGTCGCGAGCGTCATGGTGGTGAGCTCCTTCGACACCAGGTCGACCCAATCGAAAGCCTCGCCGACCGGCAGCGAGTCGAGGATCAGCCCGGCCCGCTCGCGGATCTGCGGGGCCATGATGGTCAGGGCGTGCGGCGACAGGGCCGGACTGACGGTCTTGCGCTGCACGTCGTGGCGCGGGGGATCCATGGCGATGAAGTTGGTGGCGGTGTTGTTCGGGTCGCGGAAGCCTTGGGCCGCCTTCGGGGTCAGCGAGATGCCTTTGGCCGACGAGAACACCTGGTGGTTGGAATCCACCGACATGATGTCGTTGTAGCGGGTGATCGACCAATAGGGCCCGTAGTTGCTGTCGGGCGTGAAGTGGACCGGCGACTCATCGCGTAGGCGCTGGAAGATCGGCCACATGGAGTCGTCGCGAAACAACGAGGCGCGGGCCGGATTCAGCTCCTCCAGCGGCGCCTCGTAGGCGGCCTTGTGCGCGGCGGCGCGCTTGTCCTTCAGGATGTCCGCGGTTCCGTCAGCCATGGCTGTTCCCTCGCCCTTAAACGCCCACTGTCGGGGCGACGACTGATCCGACCCTTTCGAACAAGGTTCCACAAGGTCTCAGGAAGCGCCTGATCCCAAGGCGTGCCTCTCAGGTGTTTCCCAGCCGGACGTGAGGGCGCGGCGGGATAGGCGCGGGGCGGCGGGGGCCGAAGCTGGCGGCGATGTCGCAGAACCGCCGCTTCCGCCTGGGCCGGCTCGCCAAGCTGCTGCTGTGGGCGGCGGGGGCGGTCGCGCTGCTGGCCGCGGCGGCGGTGGCCGCCTATGTCTGGAAAGGCTCGCACCCCTCGTTCCTGGGAGAGGAGCCGCGCGCGGCGCACGCCAAGTTCATGGCCTCGGGGCTGACGCTGCACACCCCGCCCGGCGCCGGCCCGTTCCCGACCGTGCTGCTCATCCCCGGCTGCGGCGGCATCAGCAACGGCCGGGGGCCCAATCCGATCATGGACGAGTATGCGCGCTCGGCGCTGCAGGCCGGCTGGGCGGCGGCGATCCTCGACAGCTATGGCCCGCGCGGCTGGGATCCGGAGTGGGCGCGGCGGCGGGTCTGCGCCGGGGCGCGGCTGCAGGGGCTGTTCCGGACCGCCGACATCCTGGCCGGGCTGGACCTGTTGGCGAAGGACCCGCGCGTCGACCATCGCCACGTGCGCGTCGCCGGCTGGAGCCATGGCGGCTGGGCGCTCGGCGACCTGGTCACCCTGCATGGCGATGAGGACTTCCAGCGGACCATGGCCGGGGTCGAGGCGATCCGCCTGACCTATCCGTTCTGCGCGCCGCCGGCCCGCGGCGGTCGCCGCGACTGGACCTGGAGCGGCGGGGTCGACCTGGTGATGGCCGAGCGCGACGTCGTCCAGCCGCCGGCCGGCTGCACGCGGCTGGTCGAGCGGGCCAAAGCGGCCGGGGCCAAGGTCGAGGTCATGGTGGTTCCCGGCGTCACCCACGCCTTCGACGAGCGGGTCCAGAGCGCGGACTCGGCCTTCCGCTTCGATCCCGCCGCCACCGCCAAGGTCCACCAGCAGTTCATCGGCTGGCTGCAGACCCCGGCGCGCTAGGGCGGCTGCGCCTTACTCCGCGTAGACCGCCCGCTCGAAGGCCTCGAAGGCGGCCAGCATGCCGGGGTCGGCGAAGGGCAGGAACTGGCCGCAGAGCATGCCGGCCACGCCGCTGGCCGGGTCGGCCCAGTAGTAGCAGTTGGCCAGGCCCCCCCAGGCGAGGCTGCCGGCGCGGCGCATGCCGGGAACGTCGGCCTCGTTGCGCAGGAAGCCCAGCGTCCAGGTCTTGGGCGTGCCGGGCATCGGCCGGAAGTCCAGGCTGATCGGCGCCATGGCGGTGGTGAGGTCGCCGGCCGGGATGGCGCTGTCGGCCTCGCGCAGCCAGGCGAGCGTCCTGGGTCCCAGCACCCCGCCGCCGTCCTCGGCGAGCACGGCGCGGAGGAACTTGAGGTAGTCGGGCGCGGTGGAGCGCAGGCCGCCGCCGCCATAGTAGATCGGCGACGACGGCAGGTGCGGCGCGGGGATGAAGGCGCCGTCGGGGCCGTGGTGGTGCATGCCGGCCGCGCGGGCCTCGAGCTGCGGCGTGGCGACGAAGGCGGTGTCGCGCATGCCGAGCGGGCCGGTGAGGTGCTGGGCGACATAGGCGTCGAGGCCCTGGCCGGTCGCCTGTTCGACCAGCCAGCCCACCGCGTCGAGGCCGATGCCGTACTGCCAGCCCTCGCCCGGGTCGAAGGCCAGCACCGGGGCCGCCGGGGCGCTCTCCATCAGGCTGCCGCCGACCTGGGCGTAGTAGCGGGCGAGGTCGGCGTGGAAGAAGTCGTAGGCCAGGCCCGAGGTGTGGGTCAGCAAGCGGCGCAGGGTCAGCGGGGTGCGGGCCGCTCGCAGGCGTGGCGCGCCGTCGGGACCGAAGCCCTCCAGCACCTGCGGCGCGGCGAGATTGGGCAGCCGCTCGCCGACCGGCGCGTCGAGATCGAGCACCCCGCGCTCGACCAGCTGCAGCGCTGCGGCCGAGGTGATCGCCTTGGTGCAGGAGGCGATCCAGAAGGTGTCGTCGGGCGCCATCGGCGTCGGGTCCGCCGCGCCGCGCACGCCGGCGGCGAAGTAGCTGTCGGCGCCGTCGGCGCGGGCGACGGCGGCGGTCAGGCCTGGGGCCGCGCCCTTGGCCACGGCGTCGTCGAGCAGCGCCTGAATCGTCTGCGAACCCATGCTTCCTCCCCGGCCTCTCGTGAGGCTCTCGTCGTCCGCCAGCGGGGCCCATGAACGGGGGGCTGTCAACGGTCGGCTGCGCCGGCGTTGACCGCCGGTCGGCGACTTCGTAGCGTTCGTGCATGTCGACAATTGCGTGACCCTGGCGCCGCGTCGCGGCGCCGCCAGCCTTCGTCGCGACCCGCACAAGCTGCGGCCGCATTGCTGCGTCACGTCTGTTGAAAGACATCCCCGTTGAAAACGATATCTCCGCGCATCGAACCCGAGCGTCCCGGCGACGCGCCCGCCATCAGCCGCCTCACCACCACGGCGTTCGCGCCGATGCCGTTCAGCGACGGCGACGAGGCCCGCGTGATCGAGGCCCTGCGCGAGGCCGGGGCCTTGACCCTCTCGCTCGTGGCCCTGACCGACGACGGGGAGCTGGCCGGCCATGTCGCCTTCTCGCCGGTGCGGATCGAGGGGCGGCCGGGCGACTGGTACGGGCTGGGGCCGGTCTCGGTCGCGCCGGGGCTGCAGAAGCGCGGCGTCGGCGGCGCCCTGATCCTGGAGGGCTTGGATCGCCTAAGGGCGATGAACGCCGGAGGCTGCGTGCTGCTGGGGGATCCGAACTACTACCGGCGCTTCGGGTTCGCGAGCGATCCCGCGCTGACCTATCAGGGCAAGCCCAACCGGTACTTCCAGCACCTGGTTCTGAAAGGGCCGGCGCGGACGGGAGATGTCAGCTTCCACCCCGCGTTCGATCCGCCGTGAAACTTCAGGCGGCGCAATGCGCCGCCAGGGCGCGCAGCGCCGCAGCGCCGTCGCCGCGGAACGACGAGCCATGCATCAGGGCCAGGGTCGCCGGCTCCAGGTCGGCGAGGCGGTGAAGCACGGCGCCGGTGTTGGGGGCCATGGACATCGCGTGGAACATGGCCTCCATCGCGATCGCCGGCCCGGCGACATCGCTTTCGGTGAGCGGCGGTCCATCGCCGCCATGGGTCAGCAAGTCGCCGCAGAACAGCGTGGCGCCGGTCTCCTCGTAGAAGAGGCCCGCCTCCCAGCCGTGCGGCACGTGGGGCGTATCCATCCAGCGCAGGCGCTTGCCGCCGAGGTCGAGCGCCTCACCGTCCGCCAGCGGCCGGGGCGCGCGATCGGCGAGGTCGTTCAGCGAGACCATGCACGCGGTCTGGCCGTGGACCACCTCGGCGTTCGGAGCGGCGGCCAGCCAGTCGTTCAGCGCGCCGCACTCGTCGGCCTCGACATGGCCGAATCCCAGATACCGAATTCGCGCCAATGGCGTCACGCGCTCCACGGCGGCGGCGATCGAGGCGTGCATTGCCCGATGCCCGAGATGAAACAGCATCGGCGCGTCGGCCATGATCAGGAACTGGTTGAAGGTGAACGGCTCGGGGCCGACGCCGCTCACCGCGGTCGAAAAGCGGTAGATGTTGTCAGCGATCTCGAACGTCTTCGTTTCGGTCATATCGCGCGCCTTTGCCGCGAACCCTTACAGACGAGGGGGCGAGCGACAAGCGAAAGGGCCGGTCTTGCAACCATGCCTTGCTGTCTGCGCCCAGCCGCCCCGATAGCGGGCGGCCCGTCGAGATTTTAGGTTCAAGGGCGCGGGGCGGGGGCCTAGGGTCGCGGCATGACCGTTTCCGTGCCCGCCGACGTGATCTCCCGCCTCAAGGCCGTGCTCGGCGAGGGCGGCTGGAGCCAGGACCCCGAGCGGCTGGCGCCCAAGCTGGTCGAGTGGCGCGACCGCTGGCAGGGGAACACGCCGTTCCTGGCGCTGCCGAAGACCACGGCCGAGGTCGCCGCGGTGATCGGCGTCTGTGCGGAGTCGGGGACGCCGGTGGTGCCGCAGGGCGGCAATACCGGCCTGGTCGGCGGCCAGATCCCGCTGGGCGAAATCCTGCTCTCGACCGAGCGGATGCGGGCGATCCGCGACATCGACGCCTTCGACGACGTGCTGGTGGCCGAGGCCGGCGTGACCTTGCAGGCCGCGCACGAGGCGGCGCTGGAGAAGCGGCGGCGCTTCCCGCTGGACATCGCCTCGCAGGGGACGGCGACGATCGGCGGCATCATCTCGACCAACGCCGGCGGCACCGCGGTGCTGCGCTATGGCAACACCCGGGACCTGGTGCTGGGGCTGGAGGCGGTGCTGCCGAACGGCGAGATCTGGAACGGGCTCAAGCGCCTGCGCAAGGACAACACCGGCTATGACCTCAAGCAGCTGCTGATCGGCGCCGAGGGCACCTTGGGCGTCGTCACCGCGGCCAGTCTGAAGCTGTTCCCGGTGCTGGTGTCGCGCGCCACCGCGATCGCCGCGGTCGACAATCCGGAGGCGGCGATTCAGCTGCTGGCGCGGGCCAAGGACGAGGCCGGCGGGGCGGTCGAGGCGTTCGAGCTGATGGGCCGGCGCGGCGTCGACTTCGTGCTGAAGAACATCCCGAACCAGCGCGATCCGCTGAGCGCCGTCCATCCGTGGTACGTGCTGATCGAGATCGCCTCGGGCGAGCCGGGCGCGGCCGAGGCCGCGATGGAGCGGCTGCTGGGCGCGGCGCTGGAGGACGGGCTGGTGCGCGACGCCGCCGTCGCCCAGAGCCAGGCCCAGGCGCAGGCGTTCTGGTCGGTGCGCGAGAACCAGTCGCCGGGCCAGAAGCCGGAAGGCGCGACCTGGAAGCACGACGTCTCGGTGCCGGTCAGCCGGGTGGCCGACTTTCTCAACCAGACGACGGCTCGGATGGAGGCGCTGGTTCCCGGCGCGCGGGTCACCGCCTTCGGCCACGTCGGCGACGGCAACATCCACTACGACGTGATCCGCCCGGATGGCGGCGACGACGCGGCGCATTCGGCGCTGCGCGGCGAAGGCTCGCGCATCGTCCACGACATCGTCGCCTCGATGGGCGGGTCGATCTCGGCCGAGCATGGGCTGGGATCGATGAAGACCGAGGAGGCGAGGCGCTACAAGTCGCCGGTCGAGGTTGCGGCGCTCTCGGCGATCCGGCTAAGCCTGGACCCGAAGCGGATCATGAATCCGCGAGTCCATTTCTGAGTCCCCATGCTGATCGTCATCTCCCCCGCCAAGGCGCTCGACTTCACGCGACCGGACGGCGCCGCGCCGATGACGACGCCGCAGATGGCCGACGACATCGCCGAGCTGAGCATCACGGCCAAGAAGCTGAAGGTCTCGGACCTGAAGAAGATGATGGACCTGTCGGACAAGCTGGCCGAGCTGAACCGGGAGCGGTTCGCCGCCTTCGATCCGGCGATGGAGGACGGCCTGCAGGCGGCGTTCGCGTTCAACGGCGACGTCTATTCCGGGCTGAAGGCGCGCGAGCTGAACAAGAAGGGCCTGAACTACGCCCAGAAGCACCTGCGCATCCTATCGGGGCTGTACGGGGTGCTGCGGCCGCTCGACGCCATCCAGCCCTACCGCCTGGAGATGGGCGTGCGGATCAAGACCAAGCGCGGCGCCAGCCTCTACGACTTCTGGGGCGACAAGATCTCGGCAGCGCTGAACGAGGCCGGGCGCGGACACAAGGACCCGACCCTGGTGAACTGCGCCAGCCAGGAATATTTCGGCGCGGTCGACCGCGCGGCGATCAAGCTGCCGGTGGTGACGGCCAAGTTCTTCGAGGAGAAGGACGGCTCGTCGAAGATCATCTCGTTCTACGCCAAGAAGGCGCGCGGCCTGATGGCGCGCTACGCCATCGACCACGGCGTCGAGAAGGCCGAGGATCTGAAGGCCTTCGACAGCGAGGGCTACCGCTTCCAGAAGAGCGCCTCGAGCGACACCGAATGGGTGTTCTCGCGGCCACAGCCTCCGCCGCCGTCAGCGGCCAAAAAGCAGAAGGATTGATCGGATGGCCGTGGACTATGGGCTGCAGGGCCATGTGGCCGTCATCACTGGCTCCACCAGCGGCATCGGCCAGGCGCTCGCCGCCGCGCTGGCCGAGCAGGGGGTGAACGTCATCCTCAACGGCTTCGGCGACCCGGCCAAGATCGAGGCCGACCGCGCCGCGCTGCAGGCGCGGACCAACGCGGCGATCCGCTACCACGGCGCGGACATGACCAAGCCGGACGAGATCACCGACCTGATCGACTATGCGGTGCGCGAGTTTGGCCGGCTGGACATCCTGGTCAACAACGCCGGCATCCAGCATGTCGCCCCGGTCGACGAGTTTCCGCCCGAGAAGTGGGACGCGCTGATCGCGATCATCCTCTCCTCGACCTTCCACGCCAGCCGCGCGGCGATCCCGATCATGAAGGCGCAGGGCCGCGGGCGGATCGTCAATATCGCCTCGGCTCACGGGCTGGTCGCCTCGCCGTTCAAGGCCCCCTACGTGGCGGCCAAGCATGGCGTGGTCGGCTTCACCAAGGGGCTCGGCGTCGAGCTGGCGCGGACCGGCATCACCGCCAACGCCATCTGCCCGGGCTATGTGAAGACGCCGCTGATCGAGGCGCAGATCGTCGACCAGGCCAAGACCCGCGGCATTCCCGAGGACCGGGTGATGGAGGACGTGATCCTGGCCGCGCAGCCGACCAAGAAGTTCGTCGAGTACGAACACCTGGCCGGGATGCTGCTCTACCTGGTGTCGGACATGGGCGCCTCGGCGACCGGCGCGGCAATGGTCGTCGACGGCGGCTGGACGGCGACCTAGCGGCCGCCGCCCCCCGACGGGCGCTACTTCTTGAAGGTCAGTTCGCGGGCGGTGAGGCCGCCGCGCAGCACGCGGACCTGTTCGCGCGAGACCGCGGCCTGGTTGCTCTTGGTGACGCTGCCGAAGGCCTTGGCCATGACCGCCTCGCCCTCTTCGAGGCTGCGGTCGAACACGGCCATGTTCTTGTATTGGATCATCAGGATGACGTCGGCCTCGCCGTCGCGCGGCGAGTCGATCGCCAGCACGCGGTAGTCGAGGACGTCGCCGCGGGCCTTCTCGGCCTCCTGGATGTTGCGCCAGGTCGAGTTCAGGTAGGACATGTAGTCATCGAACATGCCGGCCTTGGTCTCGATGTAGGAAATCTGCCAGACCGGGCCGAGATCGTAGGTCCTGGGCGCGTTCTGGGCCATGGCCGAGCCAGCCATCGCCAAGGCCAGAGCGGCCGAAACAAGCATCGTCTTCACGCGAACTCTCCCTCTATGTTTCGCGCGAAGCCCGCGCGAGCGGGAGCATGCTCTGCTGTAACTGAAAGAACAACGTTACTCAGGTTGTGGCGACCTGCGCAGCGTCCACAGCACCCAGACCGAGACCGGCAGGTTGACCAGCACGGCGGTGATCGCGCCGGGGGCGTAGCCGCCGGACGCCCAGGCCGCCGTCAGGTGCGGCACCGGCACGTTGAGCAGCAGAACCACGGCCACGGCCCGAAGGGTGAAGATCTTGCCGGAGGTCGAGACGCCGGTCGCCGCCCAGGCCGCCAAGGCGCCCACCGCCAGGGTCAGGAACGTCAGGGCCAGCGCGAACACCGCCGGCTCCGGCCGCCACCAGGTGACGCCATAGGCGTCGAGCATGGCCGCGACCCGGTCGCGGAGCAGGGCGTAGGCCAATCCCTCCTCGAGATTGTGCAGGGCGAGGGCGGCGATCAGGGCCAGCCCGGCGGTCCGGCGGGCGCCCATCCTAGCCGCCGCTGCGGGGCCCGAAGTCCGGGCTGAAGCGGATGTTGTCCTTGGCCAGGCCGTCGATGACCACCTGGGCGCCGCCGCTCTTGATCATCCATTCCAGGCGGTGGTCGCGGTACTCGCGCTTGAACAGGCCCTGGCGGACCAGCTCGGCGACGTTGGGCATGGTCGCGGCGCGCGACGAGGCGGCGGCCTCCTCGGCGGTGCGCGCGACCGAGCTGCGGGCGTTGGCGCGCTCCAGCCAGGCGGCCAGGCGCGTGCCCTTGTCGGGCGGCAGGCCGTGGCCGACCGAGCCGTTGAGATAGGGCGCGACGGCCAGGTCGCCCCAGCCGAACGCCTCGCCGTTGAACCAGGTGCGGTCGGCGAGTTCGCCCTCCAGCCAGGCGAACCACCGGCGGGTCTGGGCGGCGGCCCGCGCCAGCAGGGTGCGTTCAAGCTCACCCTCGGCGCGCCGGAACCAGCGGATCTCCGACAGGCCCCAGTTGATCGCCTCGAAGTGGGTGTCCATCGCCTCTTCCAGCATCCGCACGCGGGCGCGTTCGGCCGGCGTCGCCGGCAGCAGCGGCGGGTCGGGCCAACGGTCCTCGACGTATTCGAGGATGATGGTCGAGTCGAAGATGCGGACCTCGCCGTCGACCAGGGCCGGGACCTCGGCGCGGGGATTGGCCTCCAGGAACTCGCCCGCCGCGCCGCCGGCCCCGAGGCCTCCGGGCGTCAGGGTCTCGAACGGCTGGCCCTTCTCGCGCAGGGCGATCTTGACCTTCTGGGCGTAGGGCGAAAGCGGGTGGTCGTAGAGCTTCAGCATGGCGCGGCTCCCTCCAGCGGCATGATCGAGCCGCGCTTGCGCCGCGGAAGTCAACAGGGGCGCCTTGACGGCGCCCGCGGAAGGCCGCTCCTTGTGGTCCAACAAACGTTTGAAAAACCAGGGAGGCGTGCGTGGCCTACAAACCTTTCGACCTGACCGGCAAGGTGGCGCTGGTCACCGGCGGCAACGGCGGCATCGGCTTCGGCATGGTCGAGGCCATGGCCCAGGCCGGCGCCGACATCGTCATCTGGGGCTCGAACCCCGGCAAGAACGCCGACGCGGCCGAAAAGCTGAAGGCGACCGGCGTGCGGGTGCTGACCCAGGTGGTCAACGTCGCTGACGAGGAAGCGGTGCGCGCCGGCATGGTCGAGGCGGTGAGCAAGATGGGCCGGGTCGACACCGTGGTCGCCAACGCCGGCATCGGCGGCGGCGCCAAGTCGTTCGCCGAGTTCGACACCGCCACCTATCGCAAGGTGCTGTCGGTCAATCTGGACGGGGTGTTCTTCACCTTCCGCGAGGCCTGCAAGCACATGGTCGAGCGTGCGGGCCAGGGCGACCACGGCGGCTCGCTGGTGGCGATCTCGTCGTTGTCGGCGCTCGACGGCGCGGCGCGCAACGAAGCCTATGCGGCGACCAAGGGCGCGCTGATCCCGATGATCCGCGCCATCGCCGTCGAGCACGCCCGCTACGGCGTGCGGGCCAACTGCATCCTGCCCGGCTGGATCGCCACCGACATGACGGCCGGCGCGCAGGACAACGACAAGTTCAACGACAACGTCATCAAGCGGGTGCCGATGCGCCGCTGGGGCAAGCCGGCCGACTTCGGCGGCATGGCGGTCTATTTCGCCTCGGACGCCTCGGCCTTCCACACCGGCGACTCGGTGCTGATCGACGGCGGCTACGCGATCTTCTGATGAAAGATCCTCCCCTCTTGGGGGAGGTGGCGCGCGAAGCGCGACGGAGGGGGACTGCTCTCAATGAGAGTCAAAGTCCCCCTCAGTCAGCCATGCGGCTGACAGCCCCCCAGCGGGGGAGCATCGACTTTGAAGTCCTGTCTAACGTCGGGTCATAGTTTCCATGGCGGCCGCCCGGCGCCATCCTCCCGGCCATAAAATTCGGGAGGATTTCGATGAGCCTGCATACTCCGCTTTGCGATCTTCTGGGTGTGAAGCACCCGATCATGCTGGCCGGGATGGGCGGCGTCTCCTACGCCGAGCTGGTGGCCGCGGTGTCCAACGCCGGCGGCTATGGCGTGCTGGGCATGGCCGGCCGCACGCCCGACTTCATCCGCGACGAGATGCGCAAGGTCAAAAGCCTGACTGACAAGCCGTTCGGGGTCGACCTGCTGGCCGCCTCGCCGGAGAGCCTGACGGCCTCGGTCGAGATCATCATCGAGGAGGGCGCCTCGTCCTTCGTCGCCGGGCTCGGCGTGCCGATGCCGATCATGGAGAAGCTCAAGAAGGCCGGCCTCAAGGTCATGGTGGTCTGTGGCGCGGTGAAGCACGCGGTGAAGGCCGAGCAGGCCGGCTGCGACGCGGTCATCTGCCAGGGCGGCGAGGGCGGCGGCCACACCGGCCTGGTCGGCACCATGCCGCTGGTGGCGCAAGCGGTCGAGGCCGTGAAGATCCCGGTGGTGGCGGCCGGCGGCCTCTATGACGGCCGTGGTCTGGCCGCGGCCCTGACCCTGGGCGCGACGGGCGTCTGGATGGGCACGCGGTTCATCGCCTCGCAGGAAGCCCATGCCGGCGAGATGTACCGCCAGGCGATCCTGGAAGCGGCCGACGAGGACACCATCCGCACCCGCTCGTATTCCGGCAAGCCGATGCGGGTGAAGAAGAACCCCTATGTCGAGGAGTGGGAGACCCGCCCGCAGGACATCCAGCCGTTTCCGATGCAGGCGATGCTGTCGACCCGCGAGGGCGTGATGGGCGGCATCGGCGGCCAGCTCGAGGGCCTGGACCCCGACCGCTCGTGCTTCGCCATGGGTCAGTCGGCCGGCGGTGTGCACGAGGTGCTGCCCGCGGCCACGATCGTCGCCAACCTGATCAAGGAAGCCGAGGCGGCCATCGACCGCACGGCCAAGCTGCGCGCCGGCGTGCCGGCCTAGCAGCCAAAGAAAAGAGCCCGCCCCCGGGGCTGGCGGGGACGGGCTCGGCGTTGCGGCGGAAGGGGTGTGCGCCTTCCGCCGGCGTTCCGGACGTTACGCTGCGACCTTGGCCGCAATCTGGGCCAGGTGGCGGCCTTGGTAGCGCGCGC
This sequence comes from Phenylobacterium sp. LjRoot97, assembly GCF_964254345.1. Taxonomy (NCBI): domain Bacteria; kingdom Pseudomonadati; phylum Pseudomonadota; class Alphaproteobacteria; order Caulobacterales; family Caulobacteraceae; genus Phenylobacterium; species Phenylobacterium sp. LjRoot97. Next base: position 3,653,767 of record NZ_CAXUTH020000001.1, on the reverse strand, counting down.
CGTCCAGTTCGTTGGCGCTGGGCTGGCGCGAGCCGTCCCCCGCGGTGATGGTCGAGGCACCGTACGGGCTGCCGCCGGTGATCTCGTCCAGCTTCATCTGGCCGGCCCAGGCGTAGGGCAGGCCGACGATCACCATGCCGTGGTGCAGCAGCTGGGTGATGGTCGAGATGATGGTGGTCTCCTGGCCGCCGTGCTGGGTGGCGGTCGAGGTGAAGACGCCGCCGACCTTGCCGACCAGGGCGCCCTTGGCCCAGAGGCCGCCGGTCTGATCCCAGAACGCGGCCATCTGCGAGGCCATGCGGCCGTAGCGGGTGCCGACGCCGACGATGATCGCGTCGTAATTGGCCAGGTCGTCGACCGTGGCGACCGGCGCTTCCTGGTCGAGCTTGTAGCCCGAGGCCTTGGCCAGCTCGTCCGAGACGGTTTCGGGCACGCGCTTGATGTCGACGGTCGCGCCGGCCTCACGGGCGCCTTCGGCGACGGCCTTGGCCATGGTTTCGATGTGGCCGTAGGTCGAGTGGTAGAGCACGAGGACTTTGGTCATCGGGGTTCCTGGCTTTTGGTATGAGAAAAGGGGCGGCCCGGACGGGGGAGCGTCCGGGCCGGAGTTTGCGTCAGGCGGCGTCGACGAGGACGAGTTCGGAGTCCTCAAGCGCCGTGACGCGGATGGTCGCTTCGTCGCGAATGGCCAGGCCGTCGCGGGCGTTGGCCTTCACGCCGTTGACCTCGATCGAGCCGGTGGCGGGCACGAGGTAGGCGTAGCGGCCTTCGCCGAGCTGGTACTCGGTGGTCTCGCCGGCCTTCAGCGTCGCGCCGGCGACCCGGCCGTCAGCGCGGATCGGCAGAGCGCCTTCGTCGCCGTCGATGCCGCTGGCCAGGGTCACGAACTTTCCCGAGCGGTCGCCCTTGGGGAAGGGCTTGGCGCCCCAGGAGGGCTCGCCGCCGGCCTTGGTCGGCAGGATCCAGATCTGGAACAGCGTCGTGTCTTCGTTCTCGACGTTGTATTCGGCGTGACGGATGCCCGAGCCGGCGCTCATCACCTGCACGTCGCCTGCCTCGGTCCGGCCCTGGTTGCCCAGGCTGTCCTGGTGGGTGATCGCCCCAGTGCGAACGTAGGTGATGATCTCCATGTTCGCGTGCGGATGCGGCGGGAAGCCGGAGTTCGGCGCGATCTTGTCGTCGTTCCAGACGCGCAGGGCGCCCCAGCTCATCCGCTTCGGATCGTGATACTCGGCGAACGAGAAGTGATGCTTGGCGTCGAGCCAGCCGTGGTTGGCGCCGCCGAGGGTGTTGAAGGGTCGAATGTCGATCATCTTCGGTACTCCGGGGGACGGGTCTGCTTGGGCCGTCCGTTCGAGAAAAAGGTAGCGATCCCCAGGATTTTATAAATAGAAACGATGGAAACAGATTGTTTCCAAAAGTGGCATGCCAAAGCTCCCTGACTTCGAAGCCTGGGCGATCTTCGCCCGCGTCGCCGAGATCGGTTCGTTCGCCCGCGCGGCCGACGAGCTCGAGCTCTCCAAGGCCACGGTCTCCAAGGCCGTCTCCCGGCTGGAAGCGCGCCTGGGCGCCAGCCTGTTCCATCGCACCTCGCGGCGGCTGTCGCTGACCGAGAGCGGCCGCAACGCCCTGGAGCGCGCCAACCGCATCCTGGCCGAGGGCGAGGCGGTCGAGGCCGAGACCGCGGCGCAGTCGGTGATCCCGCGCGGCGTGGTGCGGCTGGCCGCGCCGGTGTCGTTCGGCCTGCTGCACATGGCCGACATCCTGCCCGACTTCCTGGCCCGCTATCCGGAGGTGACGCTCGACGTGAACCTGGCCGACCACAAGGTCGACCTGGTGGCCGAGGGCTATGACCTGGCCGTGCGCATCGCCCAGCTGCAGGACTCCTCGCTGCTGGCCCGCAAGCTCTGCGACATGCGGGTGATGCTGGTCGGGGCGCCGCATTACTTCGAGGCGTTCGGCAAGCCGGAGCATCCGCGCGACCTGACCCAGCATCGCTGCTTCACCTATGCGAACGTCGAGACGCCGGACCTGTGGCGGTTCACCAACGCGGCCGGCGAGGAGCAGAGCGTGACGGTGTCGGGCCCGATGCGGGTCAACAGTTCCGAGAGCCTGAGCCCATCGCTGCGGGCGGGGCTGGGGGTGGCGCTGCAGCCGGAGTTCATCTGCTGGCGCGACCTGCAGGACGGGACCCTGGAGACCGCGATGTGCGACTGGCGCCCGCCCAATCCGGCGCTGCATATCGTCAGCCCGCCGGGCCGGCTGCGGCCGGTGCGGGTCAAGGTGCTGATGGACTTCCTGGCCGAGCGGCTGGCGGCGGCCCCCTGGCAGACGGGGCTCTAGGCGCCGGGCGGGAAGGCCTGCGGCTCGCGGTTGAAGCGGCCGAAGGTCGAGAGGCAGCCCTGCCAGATCCCGAGGTGCTGCTTCATCTCGGCGGCGTTGGTGCGGGCGCTGAGCATGGCCCCGTACATGACGTTGGCGCGGCCGTCGTCGGTCAGGTAGCCGCGGCAGGCGACCTGGCTGCGGTTGAAGACGTTGATCTGCGCCAGGGTGGCGCCGCGCCGGTCGAAGGCGGTGGAGAAGGCGACCATCCCGCAGGCCTTGCCGTTCGCATCGCAGTCGACGAACTGCGCCCCGAACTTGCCGCCGGGGGTGGCGACGTCGAGCACGACCACGCCGTTGCCGGCGCCCAGCACGTTGGCCTTGGCGTCCATCGAGGCCAGCAGCCCGACCAGGGCGGCCGGGTCGCGCGCATCGAAGGCGCTGCTCGCCGCGGGCTTGGCCGCGGGCTTGGCGGCCGGCTTGGCCGGTTCGGCGGCGAACGCCGGCGCGGCCATGGCGAGGGCGAGAAAGACGGCGAAGGCGCGCATGCGGGCTTAGCTCCAGCGTGGACGACGAGGGCTAGCGTCTTCCGGCCGTGGGTGACAAGCCGGGGCCTGGGGATTTAAGTGCGACCCATGCGCCGCGTCCTGCCCATCGCCGCCGCCCTGCTGCTGGCCCCGCTTCCGAGCCTGGCGCAGGAGCGTTCGCCCGAGATGCGCCAGACCCTGGCCGAGCTGAGCCGGGTGCTGGGCGAGAGCCACGCGCTGCGCCAGGCCTGCGAAGGCGGCGATGACCAGTACTGGCGCTCGCGGATGAACCGGCTGGTGGAGACCGAGGGCGGCGATCCGGAGGCTGAGAGCCGGCTGAAGGACAATTTCAACGCCGGGTTCGCCGAAGGCCGGCGGCTCTATCGCGGCTGCGACGACAGCACGAGGCGGGCCCAGGAGCTGATGGCGGCGCGCGGGCGCGAGCTGGCGACGACGCTGTCGCATGCGCAGTACCGCAGCGGGGTCGTGCAGCCGACGCCGGAAGAGAGCGTGACGGCGGAGCCTGCGCCGCGTTAGTGTGACCGCCGTTTCTCGGGGAGGTTGTCATGGAATTGACTGCGGTCGTCGTCCTGCTGGTGCTGGCGCTGGTGATCCTGTTCGGGGCCATCAAGATCGTCCCGCAGGGCCGTGAATTCACGGTGGAGCGGTTTGGCCGCTACACGCGCACCCTGGCGCCGGGCATCAGCTTCCTGACCCCGTTCGTCGAGGGGATCGGCCGCAAGGTGAACATGATGGAGCAGGTCCTGGACGTGCCCCAGCAGGAGGTGATCACCAAGGACAACGCCGTGGTGAAGGTCGATGGGATCGTCTTCATCCAGGTGATGGACGCTGCGGCCGCGGCCTATCGGGTCGACAATCTCAACTACGCCATCGCCCAGCTGGCGATGACCAACCTGCGCACCGTGGTCGGCTCCATGGAGCTGGACGAGGTGCTGTCGCAGCGCGACCAGATCAACACCCGCCTGCTGCACGTGATCGACGCCGCCACCGGTCCCTGGGGCGTGAAGGTGGCGCGGATCGAGATCAAGGACCTGATGCCGGGCCCTGACATCACCAACGCCATGGCCCGCCAGATGAAGGCCGAGCGCGAACGCCGCGCGGTGATCACCGAAGCCGACGGCGAGAAGTCGGCTGCGATCGCGAGAGCCGAGGGCGCCAAGCAGGCCGCGATCCTGGAGGCCGAGGGCCGCCGTGAGGCCGCCTATCGCGACGCCGAGGCGCGCGAACGCGAGGCCGAGGCCGAGGCCAAGGCGACGGCGATGGTGTCGGAGGCGATCGCCCGCGGCGACGTCAACGCGATCAACTACTTCGTCGCCCAGAAGTACGTCGAGGCGTTCGCCAAGCTGGCCGAAAGCCCGCAACAGAAGACGGTGATCGTGCCGGCCGAGATGGGCGCCCTGGTCGGCTCGCTGGCCGGGGTCGGCGAGCTGGTGAAGACCATCCGCACCGACGATCCGCCGCGCCGCCCGGCCGCTGCGCCGGCGTCGGCCCCGCCGCGCGCCACGCGCGGCGCGGTCCCGCCGACGGGAGCCTGAACCTATGGGCTCGCTGGCCGAGTTCTACGGCGCGTACGGCTTCTGGCTGTGGGCCGCGGTCGGGGCCGCGGTGCTTGCGATCGAGATCGCCTTCGGCTCCGGCTGGCTGTTGTGGCCGGCCGCCTGCGCGGCGGTGGTCGCGGTGGTCAGCCTGTTCACCCGCAACCCGGTGGTGGAGATCGGCCTGTTCGCGGTGCTGACCATCGTCACCAGCCTGGCCGCGCGGCGGTTCTGGCCGCGCGACCGCACCCCGACCAGGGACATCAACGACAATGTGGCGCGGCTGGTCGGGCACCAGGGCCGGGTCTCGGCGGCCTTCGTGAACGGGGCCGGGCGGGTGCTGATCGACGGCAAGGAATGGGCGGCCGAATCCGAGGACGGCGCGCAGCTGGACCTGGAAGCGATCGTCGAGGTGACCGGCCTCAGCGGCGGCTCGCGGCTCCGGGTGCGGGTCCCGCGCTGACCTCCTCGAGGAAGCGGCGCAGGTTGCGCAGGAAGGGCAGCGCCTGACGGAACTCGCCGTCGGTGAAGCCCTCGCGCAGCAGCTCCATCTTCCACTTCATCTGCTTGAGCACGGCGGCGTGCTGCTCAAGCCCGCCGCGGGTCAGGCGCACGCGCTTCTTGCGCCCGTCGGCGACGTCGCCGAGCACGCTGACCAGGCCCAGCTCGCCCATCTTCTGCAGGATGTTGGTCACCGCGGCCTTGGACAGCAGCATGTCGCGGGCCAGTTCGGCCGGGGTCTGGCCGTCGCCGTTGCGCACAAAGTGCTGCAGCAGTTCGAAATGCGCGTAGGTCATGCCGGCCGGCAGGTGCTGCTGCACCGACTGGCGGATCAGATGCTCGATGACGCCGATCTCGCTGAACACGGCGACGTCCGGACGATCCTGCAGGGTCGGGGCCATGCTTCGGCCTCCTGTTGTTCAAGCCCGAACATGGTTGTCGTTCGGACTTGAACGGTCAAGCCTTGCGAGCTTGCTCCAGACCCTTGCGGGCGAGCGCGTCGGCCCGCTCGTTGAGCTCGTGGCCGGCGTGGCCCTTGACCCAGTTCCAGCTGACGTCCTGGCGCCCGCGCGCCGTATCGAGCCGCCGCCAGAGGTCGTCGTTCTTGACCGGCTTGCCGTCGGCCGTCTTCCAGCCGCGCTTCTTCCAGCCGAAGATCCACTCCGAGATGCCCTTCATGACGTAGGTGCTGTCGGTGTGAAGCTCGACCTTGCAGGGCTTCTTGAGGGCCTCAAGCGCCTGGATGGCGGCCATCAGCTCCATGCGGTTGTTCGTGGTCCCCGGCTCGCCGCCGCAGATCTCCTTGACGTGCGCGCCGGAAATCATCACCGCGCCCCAGCCGCCAGGGCCGGGATTTCCCGAGCAGGCGCCGTCCGTGTAGATCACGACCTGAGGCGTCACGAGGCCTCGCCGAGCAGGACGAGGTCGGGAGCCGAGCGGTGGACCGCCAGCTTGCGCTCGTACTCCAGCGGGTCTTTCGGGCGCACCAGCGCGCCGGCCGGGGTGGCGCGCCAGTCGTGCAGCCGGGTCAGGAAGAAGCGCATGGCCGCGCCGTGCGCCAGCACCGGCAGGGCGGCGCGCTCGGCGGCGCTCAGCGGGCGGTGGGCCTCATAGCCGGCCAGCATGGCGCGGGCGCTGGTGATGTTGAAGCTGCCGTCGGCCTCGAAGCACCAGGCGTTCAGCGCCACGGCGATGTCGTAGGCCAGGAAGTCGTTGCAGGCGAAGTAGAAGTCGATGGTCCCGGCGAACTTGCCGCCCGGATGGAAGAAGACGTTGTCCGGGAAGTAGTCGGCGTGGATCACGCCGCCGGGCAGATCCTGGGGCCAGGCCGCGGCGATGCGCGCCAGGTCGCCGTCGATGACGTCGGCCAGGCCCGGCTTCAGGGCGTCGGCCTGGGCCTTGAGCCCCTCGAACATCGGCGCCCAGGCCGGTTGGCCGAGATCATTGGCGCGGGTCATGGCGAAGCCGTCGGCGGCCAGGTGCAGGCGAGCCAGGCCTTCGCCGGCCTCGCGGCAGTGGGCGGCGCTCGGGCGGCGGACCGACAGGCCCGGCAGGAACGAGAAGATCGCGCAGGGCTTGCCGCGCACGTGCTTCAGCGCCTCGCCGGCCTTGTCGATCATCGGCGTCGCCGAGGGGTAGCCGTGCTGCGCCAGCCAGCGGGTCAGGCCGAGGAAGAACGGCAGCTCGTCCTCGCGCACCCGCTTTTCGTAGACGGTGAGGATGAACTTGCCGGCCTCGGTCTCGAGCAGGAAGTTCGAGTTCTCGACGCCTTCGGCGATGCCCTTGAACGACACGGGGGCGCCGAGGTCGAAGTCGGAGAGGAGGGCGTTCAGCTCCTCGTCGGTGATGTCGGTGTAAACGGCCATGCTGGCGCGGAAGTGCGGGAGCGCGGGCCGCGCGTCAAGCGTCCGCTGTCAGCTTGCGCGGCAGCTTGAAGCTGACCGTCTCGCGCACGGTGTCGACTTCCTCGACCGTGACGTCGAAGGCTTCGCCCAGGCGATCGATCAGGCCCTGGACCAGCAGCTCCGGCGCCGAGGCACCGGCGGTGACGCCGACCGTCGACACGCCGTCGAGCCAGGCCAGGTCCAGGCCGCGGGCGTCGTCGATGAGATAGGCGCCCTTGGCCCCCGAGCGCTTGCCGACCTCGACCAGCCGCACGGAATTGGAGGAGTTGGCCGAGCCGAGCACCAGCAGCACCTCGGCGCGGGCCGAGATCGCCTTCACCGCCTCCTGGCGGTTGGTGGTGGCGTAGCAGATGTCTTCCTTGTGCGGGGCGGCGATGTCCGGGAACCGCTCGCGCAGGGCCGCGACGATCTCGGCGGTGTCGTCGACCGACAGGGTGGTCTGGGTGGCGAAGGCGACATTGGCCGGGTCGATCGGATTGAAGGCGCGGGCGTCCTCGACCGTCTCGATCAACTGCACCACGCCCTCGGGCAGTTGGCCCATGGTGCCGACCACCTCCGGATGGCCGGCGTGGCCGATCAGCACGATCTCCTTGCCGGCGTCGTAGTGGCGCTGGGCCTCGACGTGGACCTTGGAGACCAGCGGGCAGGTGGCGTCGAGATAGAGCATCTGGCGGCCCTTGGCCTCAGCCGGCACCGACTTGGGCACTCCGTGGGCGGAGAACACCACTGGGCGGTCGGTCGGGCACTCCGAGAGCTCCTCGACGAACACCGCGCCGAGATTCTTGAGCCGCTCGACCACGTGGCGGTTGTGGACGATCTCGTGGCGCACATAGACCGGAGCCCCATACTTCTCGATGGCGCGCTCGACGATCTGGATGGCGCGATCGACGCCGGCGCAGAAGCCGCGCGGCGTGGCCAGCAGGACCGTCAGCGGGGGGCGAGGGCGGGGCTCTTGCAACATGGCCGCAAGTTAGGCGTTCAGGGCCGTGTCCGCCAGCCGCGTTGCGGCCTCAATCGATAGCCATTACTAGGGACGATGTACGCACCGCCCCCAGAGGCGGCGCGCCCCTCTGGCTTTTGGACGACCTTGATGCGCCGCTCCCTGATGCTGCTTGCCGCCGGCCTGATTCTGGCCGGGACCACGGTTCCCGAGCTGGCGCTCGCCCAACGCCGCGGCAACGATGAACAGCGCCAGCAGGAAGAGGCCTCCAAGAAGCGCAAGCGCGATTCGGAATGGAGCGACGTCCAGGCCCCGCTGCCGCAACTGCGCAACGCCGGCCCGTGCCCCTATGTGAAGGTGCTCTACGACGCGGCCCGCTATGTCGAGTTCAAGGACGCCCGCGAGGCGTCCTCGGCGGTCGGCTTCTCGGGCGAGATCCAGGGCATCTCGGCCGGCTGCCAGTACAAGGACGAAGAGCCGATCCGCGTGACGATGGAAATCCTCTTCGAGCTGGGCAAGGGCCCGCAGGCCGAAGGGGCGTCGAAGAATTACCGCTACTGGGTGGCGGTGACCCAGCGCGGCCAGTCGGTGATCGCCAAGGAATACTTCGACCTGCCGATCAATTTCCCGGCCGGCCAGGATCGCGTCTACGCCACCGAAACCATCAACCAGATCACCATTCCGCGCGCCACCATGACCACCAGCGGCGCGAACTTCGAAGTGCTGGTCGGTTTCGACGTCACGCCGCAGATGGCGGCCTTCAACCGCGAGGGTAAGCGTTTCCGGCTGAACGCCGGCGCCGCCGTCGCCGGGAACACCAACGAAAACAAATGAGCGACCTGAAAAGGGGCCTGAGCGAAGCGGTCGCCGCCGCCTTCGCCGCGGCGGGACTGCCGGCCGAACTCGGCCGGGTGACTCCGTCTGACCGGCCCGACCTGGCGGACTTCCAATGCAATGGGGCGCTGCCCGCGGCCAAGGTCGCCAAGCGCGACCCGCGTGAGATCGCCGCCGAGGTGGTGGCCAATCTGGCCGGCGATCCGCGCCTGGCCTCGGTCGAGGCCGCGGGCCTCGGCTTCATCAACATGCGCGTCAGCGACAGCGCCCTGTCGGCGCGCGCCGCCGAGATCGCCGCCGACCCGCGCCTGGGCGCGCAGGCGGTGGAGACCGTGCGCAAGGTGATGATCGACTACGGCGGCCCGAACGTGGCCAAGCCGATGCACGTCGGCCACCTGCGCTCGTCGATCATCGGCGAATCGCTGAAGCGCATCTACCGGTTCCGCGGCGACACGGTGCTGGGCGACGCCCACTTCGGCGACTGGGGCTACCAGATGGGCCTGCTGATCGGCGCGGTCACCGACGAGGACGCGCAGATCGCCAAGGTGGTCGAAGATCTCAACGCCAAGGGCGCGGCCAGCGACGCCGACGAGGCCGCCGCCTTCGCCCTGTTCGACGAGAAGGTCAGCTTGGCCGACCTCGACCGGCTCTATCCGCTGGCCGCCGCGCGTGGGAAGACCGAGCCGGACTACCGCGACCGGGCCCGCAAGCTGACCGCCGAACTGCAGGCGCGCCGCGCCGGCTACTTCCTGCTGTGGCGGCACTTCGCGAAGGTGACCAAGGTCGCCCTGGAGCGCGACTTCCACGCCCTGGGCGTCGACTTCGACCTCTGGAAGGGCGAGAGCGACGTCGACGAGCTGATCAAGCCGATGGTCGAGGACCTGGAGGCCAAGGGTCTGCTGGTCGAGGACCAAGGCGCGCGCATCGTGCATGTCGCCGGCCCGAACGAGACCAAGAAGAAGAAGCTTCCGGACGGCTCGGTGGTCGTGGTCCCGAGCCCCGATCCGCTGCTGGTGGTCTCCTCGGAAGGCTCGGCCATGTACGGCACGACCGACCTGGCGACGATTCTCGACCGCAAGCAGACCTTCGGCCCCGACCACGTGCTCTACGCCGTGGACCAGCGCCAGGCCGACCACTTCGAGATCGTGTTCCGTGCCGCCTACCTGGCCGGATACGCCGAGAAGGGCAGCCTGGAGCACGTCGGCTTCGGCACCATGAACGGGACCGACGGCAAGCCGTTCAAGACCCGCGAAGGCGGCGTTCTGAAGCTGAACGACATGATCGTCATGACCCGCGACAAGGCGCGCGAGCGCCTGCACGAGGCGGGCCTGGGCGCCGAGCTCGATCCCGACACCTTCGAGGACACCGCCCACAAGGTGGCCGTCGCGGCCCTGAAGTTCGCCGATCTGCAGAACTTCCGCGGCACGTCCTACGTGTTCGACCTGGACCGCTTCTCGAGCTTCGAAGGCAAGACCGGGCCGTACCTGCTGTACCAGGCGGTGCGGGTGAAGTCGGTGCTGCGCAAGGCGCAGGCCGAGGGCGCCGAGCCGGGGCCGATCGTGGTCGCCGAGCCGGCCGAACGCGACCTGGTGCTGCTGCTCGACGCCTACGACCAGGCGCTGATCGACGCCTACGACAAGAAGGCCCCGAACTTCGTCGCCGAGCACGCCTACAAGCTGGCCCAGGCGTTCTCGAAGTTCTACGCCGCCTGCCCGATCCTCAGCGCCGAACCGGCGGTGAAGGCTTCGCGCCTGGCGCTGGCGCAGACCACCCTGCGCCAGCTCGAGCAGGCGCTGGACCTGCTGGGCATCGCCGCGACCGACCGGATGTAGGACGCCTCGCCTGGGGCGCTCAGCCGTCCCAGGCCTGCACCGTCACCTGGTTGCGGATCCGGCCGTGGTCGAGGTCGAGCATCGCCGTGCAGAACACCTTGGTCCCGTCCGGATAGGCGCAGGATTCGCTGAACGCCATGTGCGTGTCGTCGGCGACGGCCGATTCCAGCCTATGGGTCATCGCCCGGCCGCAGACGTCCTCGTAGTAGCGGGCGATCTGGTCCTTGCCGCGCAGCTCCAGCGGCGCGCTAGGCGTGTGGTCGCGGTCGATGATCTGGATGACCGCATCGTCGACATAGAAGCCGATCAGGGCCGAGGCGTCCCGGCCTTCGAGCGCGTGTTTCAGAGTCTTGGGGGTGATCGAGGGCATGGCGCCGCCTCCGCCAGACGGGTCCCGCGGCCAAGGCGGTCGCTGCTATGCCTGGCGGCGGAAACCTACCACGCGGGGGCCTGTCCCGCGACGCCCGCGCGCAGATCGTCACAAGCGCTCGCCTCGCCGCGCGTGGCGCATTGACTCCCATTCGGCGATCGAAGAGTTATGCGGCGACTCTCGCGGGAGAGATCGGGCCTTTCGGGGTCCGGAGCCGAAGGCGCAACCGCCCCGGAAACGCTCAGGCAAAAGGACCGCGCGAGCTGATGAACGCTGGAAAGTAGCGCCGGGAAACCGACGCTCGCCGAAGGAGCAAGGGACCGCCTGGTCCTGAAATCTCTCAGGCTCAGGGACAGCGGGGGCGCGAACGTCGCGAGGGCTTGGCCCTGACGCGCGCTCGCGATGTCATCAGCCGGAGTCCGCCGTGTCCGAGAACTTGAAGACCACCCCGCTCAACGCCGCGCACATCGCCGCGGGCGCCCGCATGGTGCCGTTCGCCGGCTATTCCATGCCGGTGCAGTACAAGGACGGGGTGCTGAAGGAGCACCTCTGGACCCGCGCGAACGCCGGCCTGTTCGACGTCTCGCACATGGGTCAGGCGCGACTGCGCGGGGTCTCGCCGCTGTCGGCCTTCGAGGAGGTCACGCCCGGCGACTTCATCGGCCTGAAGCCGGGCAAGCAGCGCTACTCGGTGCTGCTGAACAAGAAGGGCGGCATCATCGACGACCTGATGGCCGCGCGTCCCGATGACGACGGCCTGTTCGTCATCGTCAACGGCGCCTGCAAGGACAACGACTTCAAGGTCATCGACGACGAGCTGGCCGGCCAGGTGCGCATCGAGCGCCTGGAGGACCGCGCGCTGCTGGCGCTGCAGGGTCCGAAGGCGGCCGCGGTGCTGGCCGCGCACGCGCCGGACGCGGCGGGCATGGTGTTCATGGACGCCCGGGCGATGACCGCCTTCGGGACCGACGCCATCGTCTCGCGCTCGGGCTACACCGGCGAGGACGGCTACGAGATCTCGATCCCGGCCTCGGAGGCCGAGCGGGTCTGGAACACCCTGCTGGCCGACGAGCGCGTGAAGCCGATCGGCCTGGGCGCGCGCGACAGCCTGCGCCTGGAAGCCGGCCTGCCGCTCTATGGCCACGACGTCGACGAAAGCGTCAGCCCGGTCGAGGCCGACCTGGCGTTCTCGGTCTCCAAGAAGCGCCGCGACGCCCGCGACTTTCCGGGCGCGGCGCGCATCGCCAAGGAACTGGTCGAAGGCGTCAGCCGCAAGCGCGTGGGTTTCGTCGTGCTGGAAGGCGCGCCGGCCCGCGAGGGCGCGGAGATCGCCGACGAGGCCGGAAATGTGATCGGCGTCGTCACGTCGGGCGGGTTCTCGCCGAGCCTGGGCAAGCCGATCGGCATGGGCTTCGTGCCGCCGACCCACGCCGACGTCGGTTCGAAGCTGAAAGTCATCGTTCGGGGCAAGGCTCAGGCCGCAGAGGTCGTCGCCATGCCCTTCGTTCCCCATCGCTACGTTCGCAAGCTCTGAGAGAGGGCCTTCCCAATGCGTTTCACCAAGGATCACGAGTGGGTCGTCGTCGAGGGCGACGTGGCCACCATCGGCATCACCGCCTACGCCGCTGAGCAGCTGGGCGACGTCGTCTTCGTCGAAGTTCCGGAAGCGGGCAAGACCGTGAAGGCTGGCGACAACCTGGCCGTGGTCGAGAGCGTCAAGGCCGCCTCGGACGTCTACGCTCCGGTCTCGGGCGAGGTCGTCGAGGGCAACGCCGCGCTGGGCGACGCGCCGGAAACGGTCAACGACCAGCCGGAAGGCCTGGGCTGGTTCGCCAAGGTCAAGCTGGCGAACCCGGCCGAGGTCGAGGCGCTGATGGACCGCGACGCCTACGAAGCCTTCCTGGGCACGCTGTAATCAACACCGCCGACCCCGGCGAAGTCCGGGGTCCAAGCCGACGCGCCGCTCGCAGGAGCGGGGAGTGACGACACCATGAGATACCTGCCCCTTTCCCCGGCCGACCGCGCGCAGATGCTGGCGACCATCGGCGCCGGGTCGATCGATGACCTGTTCGTCGACGTGCCGCAGGCGGCCCGCAAGGCCGAGCTGTTCGACCTGCCGCTGCACGCGGGCGAGCTGGAGGTCGAGCGCGAGCTGGCCGGCCTGGCGGCGATGAACCGTCCGGCCGGGGCAGGGCCGTTCTTCTGCGGGGCGGGGGCGTACAAGCACCATGTCCCGGCGACCGTGGATCACATCATCCAGCGCTCGGAATTCCTGACCAGCTACACGCCCTACCAGCCGGAAATCGCGCAGGGCACGCTGCAGGTGCTGTTCGAGTTCCAGACCCAGGTCGCGGCCCTGACCGGGCTCGAGGTGGCCAACGCCTCGATGTACGACGGCTCCACGGCCTGCGCCGAGGCGGTGATGATGGCCCAGCGCGTCACCCGCCGGAAAAAGGCGGTGCTGTCGGGCGGCCTGCACCCGCACTATGCGGCGACGACCCAGACCATCGCCCATGCCGAGGGCATGGACATCGTGCGCAAGGCCGCGGCGATCGACGCCGAGGCCGCGGTGCTGGACGCCATCGATGCCGACACCGCCGCGGTGGTCGTGCAAACCCCGAACGTCTTCGGCGTCGTCACCGACGTGACCAAGATCGCGCAGGCGGCGCATGCGGCCGGCGCGCTGCTGATCGTGGTGACGACGGAAGCGGTCTCCTACGGCCTGCTGAAGTCGCCGGGCGAGATGGGCGCCGACATCGCCGTGGCCGAGGGCCAGTCGATCGGCAACGGCCTGAACTTCGGCGGTCCCTATGTCGGCCTCTTCGCGTGTCGCGAAAAGCTGGTCCGCCAGATGCCGGGCCGGCTGTGCGGCGAGACGCTCGACGCCGAGGGGCGCCGCGGCTTCGTGCTGACGCTCTCGACCCGTGAGCAGCACATCCGCCGCGAGAAGGCGACGTCGAACATCTGCACCAACTCGGGGCTCTGCGCCCTGGCCTTCACCATCCACCTGTCGCTGTTGGGCGAAACGGGCCTGCGCCAGCTGGCCGCCCTGAACCACGCCAAGGCGCGCGAGCTGCGTGACGCCCTGGCCGCCGTGCCGGGCGTGACGGTGCTGACCCCGCGGTTCTTCAACGAGTTCGCCATCCGCCTGAACGGCGACGCGGCCGCCGCCGTCGACGCCCTGCTGGCCGACGGCGTCGTCGCCGGCGTGCCGTTCTCGCGGCTCGACCCGGGCGCCGGCATGGACGACGTCCTGCTGGTCGCCGCGACCGAGACCACCACCACCCAGGACATCCAGACCTTCGCCCAGGCGCTCGCCGCGAGGACCGCGTAATGACCATGCAGAACGTTGGACGTCCGACCCGTCCGGAAGGCGCCGCCGAATCGACCGGCCACACCTCGCTGACCGGCGGCCGCGGCCTGCTGCAGGACGAGGCGCTGATCTTCGAACTGGGCGGCTGGGATAAGACCGGCGTCGACCTGGCGCCGGCCGCGCAGGACGCGTCGGACCTGGGCGACCTGGTGCGGGCCGCGCCGATCGGCCTGCCGGGCTTGTCGGAACCCGAGGCGATGCGCCACTACGTGCGCCTCAGCCAAAAGAACCACGCCATCGACTTGGCGCTCTATCCGCTCGGCTCGTGCACGATGAAGCACAACCCGCGCCTGAACGAGAAGATGGCCCGGCTGGCCGGCTTCGCCGACCTGCATCCGCTGGCCCCGCAGGCCACCGTGCAGGGCGCGCTGGCGCTGATGGATCGCCTGGCCCACTGGCTGAAGACCCTGACCGGGATGCCGGCGGTGGCGCTGTCGCCGAAGGCCGGCGCCCACGGCGAGCTCTGCGGCCTGCTGGCCATCAAGGCTGCGCATGAGGCGAACGGGCAGGGGCATCGCCGCACCGTGCTGGTGCCCACCTCGGCCCACGGCACCAACCCGGCCACGGCCGCCTTCGTCGGCTATTCGGTCGTCGAGATCGCCCAGACCGACGACGGCCGCGTCGACACCGCCGACCTCGCGGCCAAGCTGTCGCCCGACGTGGCGGCGATCATGGTCACCAATCCCAACACCTGCGGCCTGTTCGAGCGCGACATCCTGGAGATCTCGCGCCTGACCCACGAGGCCGGGGCCTACTTCTACTGCGACGGCGCCAACTTCAACGCCATCGTCGGCCGGGTGCGCCCGGGCGACCTGGGCGTCGACGCCATGCACATCAACCTGCACAAGACCTTTTCGACGCCGCACGGCGGCGGCGGGCCGGGCGCCGGTCCGGTGGTGCTGTCGGCGGCGCTGGCCGCCCACGCGCCGGCCCCCTGGGTGGTGTCGGGCGAGGACGGCTTCAGGCTGGTCGAGGAGACCATCGAGGAGGCCGCCCAGGGCTTTGGCCGCATGAGCGCCTTCCACGGCCAGATGGGCATGTTCGTCCGCGCCTACGCCTACATGGTCAGCCATGGGACCGACGGCCTGCGGCAGGTGGCCGAGGACGCGGTTCTGAACGCCAACTACATCAAGGCGAGGCTGTCGCCGGTGATGAGCCCGGCCTTCCCAGAGGGGCCGTGCATGCACGAGGCGCTGTTCGACGACGCCTGGCTGGACGGCACCGGGGTGACCACGCTCGACTTCGCCAAGGCGATGATCGACGAGGGCTTCCACCCGATGACCATGTACTTCCCGCTGGTCGTCCACGGGGCGATGCTGATCGAGCCGACCGAAACCGAGCCGAAGCACGAGCTGGACCGGTTCTGCGAGGCGCTGATCGCCCTGGCGCACGCGGCCAAGGCCGGCGACGCCGAGCGCTTCAAGGGCGCGCCCTACCTGGCCCCGCTGCGCCGCCTGGACGAGACCCTGGCCGCCCGCAAGCCGCGTCTGACGTGGCGGTCGGAGGCTCAAGGTGTGTCCCCGGCGCCGCTCGCGGCTGAATAGCCACAAGTGGACGAAATTTAACCGCAGGGTCGCCTTTACGAGTCCTAGATACGTTCTCATATCGGCAGGACGCCCGACCGCTGGTCCTCCCCAGTTCGGCGCGCGGGCTCAATCCAGGTTTTGAACGTGTCACTCGCCATGCCCAGCGTGCGCGGCAATCGCGCCACCGACGACGTCACCCGCGATCTCGCGGGTCGAGTCGTGCGCTTTGGCCTGGTCGTCGTCGGCGGGCTGATCGTGGTCGCCGGCATCCTGATCGCGCCCTTGCCGGGCCCGGGCGGGATCCCGGTGATCGTCGTCGGGCTGATGGTGATCCTGCGGAATTCGTTCAAGGCGCGGCGGCAGTTCGTCCGCCTGCATCACGCGCACCCGCGGGTGATCTCACCCATCCGGCGGCTGCTGCGGCGGGACCCGCAAATCCTGAAGATGTCCTGGCATCAGGCTTTGAAGATCGAGCGTCTTCTGGCGCCGAAGGGCCTTCGCTTCATGGTTCGCAGCCGGCGCCTTTTCAGACGCCGGCGCTAAACCGTTAGTTCCTACTGGAGCTTGGAGCCCAGCTGGCTGATCGCACGGTCGACCAGCGGATCAGTCTTCGCGCCCGAGAGGCGCTTGGTCAGCACCACCTCGGCGGCCTGAGCCGCCAGGTCGGCGGCGGCGGCCTTCACCTCGGCCGCGGCTTGCGCCTCGGCGTTGGCGATCTTGCGCTCGGCGAGTTGCTGACGGCGAGCCAGGCTCTCCTCCAGCTTCGCCTTGGCTTCGGCCTCGTAGCGACGGGCCTCTTCCTGGGCGGCGGCCAGCATGTCCTTGGCTTGCGCCTCGGCTTCGGCGCGCTCGGCCTTCAGTTGGGTCAGCAGGCGCTGGGCTTCCTCGCGGATGCGGGCCGCTTCGTCCAGGTCGCCCTGGATCTTGGCGGTCTTGGCGTCCAGCGCAGCGTTGATGGCCTTCGGGGCCTTGGCCACGAAGATCACGATGCCGAAGAAGATCAGCAGACCGACGCCGACCCAGAACTCCGCGTTGGCGGGATTAAGGAAAGCAGGCATCAGGCGGCTCCTTGAACGCGGGCGGCGAGCGCCGCGTCGATCTCGGCCGCAGTCACCTTCTGACCGGTCAGCTTCTCGACCATGGCCTGGGCCGTCTCGCCAGCGATGCCGCGGACGTTGGACATGGCTTGGTCGCGCAGGCCGCGGATGCGGGCCTCGGCCTCATCCATCTGAGCCTGAAGACGTTCGTCTTCGGCCTTCTGGCTGGTGGCCAGTTCGGCGGCGGCCTTGGCCTTGGCTTCGACGGCGAGGCTGCGCGCGCGAGCACGGGCTTCGTCGATCTCGGCCTGGGCGGCCTTGGCTTGCGCCTCGGCTTCAGCCTGAACGCTGCGGGCTTGGGTCACCGCGTCGGCGATGGTCGCCGCGCGGGTGTCCTGGATCGAGCGGAGCCGCGGAATGAAGACCTTGGCCAGCAGGATGTAGAGGACAGCGAAGATGAGGAAGAGCCAGACGATCTGGCCGCCCCAATGTTCGAATTCGAACTGGGGCAGGCCACCTCCGCTCTCGCCGCCGCCGTGGGCGGCGACTTCCGTCGTGCCGGCCGGAGCGTGAGCCCCGTGATCGGCGGCGACGGCCTCGTGGGATGTGGTCTCGGCGGCCATAAGGCTTAGGCGTCCTTATAAACGCAGGTCAGGGCGCGACGATGACGACGCGCCCCTCGGGACCTGCGGATCTGGCTTTAGGAGAACAGGATGAGCAGGCCGAGCACGAAGGCCAGAATGCCCAGAGCTTCGGTCAGAGCCGCGCCGAGGATGAGGTTGGTGAACTGACCGCCGGCGGCCGACGGGTTGCGCGTGGCGCCCGCCAGGAAGTGGCCGAAGATGGTGCCCACGCCGATGCCGGCGCCGATCATGCCCAGGGTAGCGAGGCCAGCGCCGATGAACTTAGCGGCTTCAGCGTCCATAGTTTTCAGTCCCGTTTGAAAGTTGAAGAGGGTTGTTGAGTGCGACGGCCGATCAGTGGTGATGGCCGAGGTTGACCACGTCGTTGAGATAGACGCAGGCCAGAACCGCGAAGACGAACGCCTGCAGGAAGGCGACCAGGAACTCGAGGGCCGTCAGAGCGACGACGCCGCCCAGCGAGAGAGCCGCCGCCACATAGGCGAGGGAGGCGACGCCGCCGGTGGCGGCCAGAGCGCCCAGCGAGATGATGAAGCCGGCGAAGACCTTCATGGCCACGTGGCCGCCCAGCATGTTGCCGAACAGACGAAGGGCGAGGGTCACCGGACGCAGCAGGAAGGACAGGATCTCGATCGGGGTGACCAGGATCAGCATGTACCAGGGGATGCCCGACGGGACGAACAGCTTGTACATGTTCGCGCCGTTGCGCAGCACGCCGTAGATGATGACGATCAGCATGGTCATCACCGCCAGCGAGGCGGTCACCGCCAGCTGCGAGGTGGCCGTGAAGACCAGGAACATGCCCAGCATGTTCATCATCAGGATGAACATGAACAGGGTCAGGATGTAGGGGAAGAACTTGCGCCCTTCGTGGCCGATGATCCCGGTGACGAGATCGTCGATGTAGCTGAACATCCCCTCGCCGATGACCTGCAACCGGCCCGGCACGACGGCGGCCTTGGCGGTGGTCACGGCGAAGAACAGGATCACCAGGGTGGCGGCCGCCAGCATGGCGACAGTCGAATTGGTGATCGACATATCGATCGCGCCGACGCCCGGCAGAGTGAACGAAGGCAGATCCACGACCTTGTGGATCTCGAACTGATGCATCGGGTCGGCCATGCCGCCTCGAACTCCCTCAATCGTCCTCGTCGTCGGGGGGGAGGTCCTTAACGGGTCCCCACTCCCTCGCCGCTTCGGCGCTCATGCGCTGGGCCGAACGAACGGCCATCCAAATAGAAACCCCGAAGCCCACCAGGACTCCGATGATCATCCCCCAAGGCGCCGTCTTCAGAACGACGTCCGCCCCAGCTCCGAAGCCCAGTCCGACAAAGACACCGCCTATCAGCACGCCCATGAGGCGATAGCCGTAGCCGGCGGCCTTGGAACCGTAGTCGCGCACGACCGGGGTAGTGCGCTGTTCCAGCGCCGCAGCCCTTTCGTCGAGGCGCTTAATGGCCTCGTCGCGCGAATTGTCCGGATGCGGCATGCGTCGGGCGGCCTTTTGGAACCACGACGTCGCCCGCCGCGGCCGGGGCTTCAAGTCGCGCGGAACCTATAGGCGCGGGTGCGGTGCGTCAAGGCTGGGGTTGTGTGATTTAGCGCGTTGTAATTGCTTGGGAAAATGGCGTCGCGACAACTCGTCCACCGCCCGCGGCGCTCGTCTGCCGGGAACTGAGGTTGGCTACGGCGCAGATTCCCTTGAGGAACCTGGGCTTACTGCGCCGCCATGGCCTCGGCCTGGCGCAGATCGACGGAGACCAGCTGCGAGACGCCGCGCTCGGCCATGGTCACCCCGAACAGCCGGTCCATCCGCGCCATGGTCACCGGGTTGTGGGTGATGGTGATGAATCGGGTCTCGGTGCGGCGGCGCATTTCGTCGAGCAGGTTGCAGTAGCGATCGACATTGGCGTCGTCGAGCGGGGCGTCGACCTCGTCGAGCACGCAGATCGGGGCCGGCTGGGCCAGGAACACCCCGAAGATCAGCGCGCAGGCGGTCAGCGCCTGCTCGCCGCCGCTCATCAGGCTCATGGTCGAGAGCCGCTTGCCAGGCGGGCAGGCGTAGATTTCGAGGCCGGCCTCCAGCGGATCGTCGGACTCGACCAGCCGCAGCTCGGCCTGGCCGCCCTGGAACAGCGCCTGGAAGAGCGTCTTGAAGTGCTCGTTGATGACCTCGAACGCGGCCAGCAGCCGCTCGCGGCCCTCGCCGTTCAGTTCATCGATGCCCTGGCGCAGCTTGGCGATGGCGCCGGTCAGGTCGGTGCGCTCGCTCATCATGGTCTCGAGGCGGGCGGCGTGCTCGCCGGCCTCTTCCTCGGCGCGCAGGTTCACCGCCCCGATCGAGTCGCGCTGGCGCTCCAAGGCGTAGAGGTGAGCCTCCATGCCGCCGGCGTCGGTGGGAATGGCGACGGCTTCCTCGGCGAGTTGGCGGCCGAGCTGCTCGGGCTCGACCCGCGCCGTCTCGCGGATCTGGGTGGTGATCTCGGTCAGGCGCTCGATCGCCGCTTCCAGCTTGGCGGCGAGCGAGGCGCGCAGCTCGCGGGCCTCGCCGGCGGCGGCTTCGGCCGCGCGCAGGGCGCGGTCGGCCTCGGTGCGGGCGGCTTCGGCCTGGGCCAAGGCGTCGGAAGACTGAGCGCGGCGGGCCTCGGCGGCGGCCAGTTCGTCCAGCAGCTTGCCGAGCCGCTCCTGGTGCGAGGCGGGCGCCTCCAGCGCTGTGTCGAGATTGGCCTGCACCTTGGCGCGGCCCTCGGCCAGGTCGTCCAGCCGGCGGGCGGCGGTCTTGCCGCGGCGGGTCCAGTCGTCGCTGTCGCGCTTGAGGTTCTCGTGGCGGCGGGCGCGGCCGTCGCGCTCGCGCACTTCCAGCTCGAGGGCCGAGCGCGCGGCCGAGGCGGCCTCGCGGGCCGGCCCGGCCGCGGCGCGGGCGGCGGCCAGGCGCTCGACCAGATCGCCGGCCTCGCCTTGGCTTGAGGTTTCGGCGATCGCCGTGGCCAGGATCTGCTCGGCGTCGGCGAGCTCGGCCTCGAAGCGGCCGATCATGTCGTCGAGCGACTGGGCCTGGGCCTCGCGGCGCGTGGCCTCGCGGTCGAGTTTCTCCAGGACGCCCCGGGCGATCGTGACCTTCTGCTCGGCGGCGGGCGGTTCGCGGCGGGCGTTGCGGACGGCGTCCTCGGCGGCGCGGACCCGGGCCGAGGCGGCGGCCAGGGTCTCCTTGGCGGCGGCGGCGCGCGGCGAGACCGCTTCGATCTCGGTCTCGACCTCGGCCAGCCGGGTCTTCTGCTCCATGCGGATGGCGGCGGGCTTGGGCGCGTCGGCGCGGGCGACGAAGCCGTCCCAGCGCCAGAGGTCGCCTTCCTTGGAGACCAGGCGCGCGCCGGTCGGCAGCGAGCCCTGCAGGCGGTCGCCGTCCTCCCGCGCGACCACCGCGATGTGGGCCAGGCGCGCGGCCAGGGCCTCGGGGGCCTTCACCTTGCCGGCCAGCGGCTCGACGCCGGGCGGCCAGGCGGCGGGCGCAGCCTCGCCGCCGCCCCAGTAGGCCGGGGCCTTGGGATCGAGGGCGGCGTCCAGGTCGTCGCCGAGCGCGGCGGCGACCGCGCGCTCGTAGCCGCGCGCGGGCACGACGGAGTCGAGCGCCGGGGCGAAGCCGGCGCGGCGCTGCTGGGCGACGATCTGGGCCAGGGCGCGGGCTTCGGCGGTCAGCCGGCCGAGGTGTTCATCCTGTTTGCGAGCGGCCTCGCGGGCCTCAGATTCGGCGGCGGCGGCCTTGCCGCGTTCGTCCTCGGCGGTCTCCAGCGCGGCGCGGACGGCGGTCAGGGCGGCCTGGGCGCGTTCCAGCTCGACGCGGGCCTCTTCGATCTGCGGGGTGACGGCGGGCCCCAGTTGGGCGCGTTCGCCCTTGGCCTGGTCGAGGGCGCGGCGGGTGCGCGAGACGCGGTTCTGGGCCTCGTCGACGCGGGCGGCGCCGGCGCGGCGGCGGGCCTCATCGGCGGCGGCCTGGGCGGCCAGCTCCTCGACCGCCTTGTCGGCCGCGATCCGGGCCTCGTCGGCGGCGCGGGCGGCGGCTTCCAGCTCCGGCACGCGTTCGGGAGCGGCGGCGATGGCGGCCTCGAGCGCCTCCAGGTCCTCGACCATGCGCGCCAGGGCGGCCTGGGCGTCGTGGGAGATCTGGGTCTCGCGGGCGCGGTCGCCGTCGATGCGGGTCAGGTCGCCGGTCAGGCGCTCGACCTCGGCGGCGAGGGCCTCGCCCTCGCGCTCCAGCCGGTCCTTGTCGATGGCGAGGCGGTGCAGGATCGCCGCGGCGATGGTCTCGGCCTCGCGCAGCGGCTTGATCGCCTCCTCGGCCTGGGCGGCGCGGGTGGTCGCGGTCGCAGCCTCGCGGGTGTTGGTTTCGACGGCGGCGGCGGCGGCGGCGGCCTCCTCGCGCAGTCGCACGGCGGCGTCGCGGGCTTCGGACCAGCGCGAGAACAGCACCGCGCCCTGCAGAGCGCGGATCTCGGCCGACAGTTTCTTGTAGCGCTCGGCCTGGCGGGCTTCGCGGCGCAGCCGGTTGAGCGCGGTCTCCAGTTCGCGAGAGACGTCGTCGAGGCGGGCGAGATTGGTCTCGGCTGCCCGGAGTCGGAGCTCGGCCTCATGCCGGCGCGAATGCAGGCCCGAGACGCCGGCCGCCTCTTCGAGGATGAGGCGGCGGTTCTGGGGCTTGGCGGCGATCAGCTCGGAGATCTGGCCCTGGCGCACCAGGGCCGGTGAGTTCGAGCCGGTCGAGGCGTCGGCGAACAGCAGCTGGACGTCGCGGGCGCGGACTTCGCGGCCGTTGATTTTGTAGGTCGAGCCGGCGCCCTTATCGATCCGCCGCACGACCTCAAGCACCGGGGCGTCGTTGAAGGCCGGCGGGGCGCGGCGGTCGGCGTTGTCGATGGTCAGGACGACTTCGGCGTGGTTGCGCGAGGCGCGGGCGCCGGAGCCGGCGAAGATCACGTCGTCCATGCCGCCGGCGCGCATCGCCTTGGCGGAATTGGCCCCCATCACCCAGCGCAGGGCTTCCAGCAGGTTCGACTTGCCGCAGCCGTTCGGTCCGACGATGCCCGTGACTCCGGGCTCGATCCGAAACTCAGTCGGATCGACGAAGGACTTGAAGCCGGAGAGTCGGAGCCGCTGGAAGTGCACGGGCCGGGGGCGCCTCCTACCGCTTGGAGGCCGCGGCGACCGCGGCGTCGAGTTCGGTGGCGGTGATCTCGCCTTCCTTCACCTTCTTGCCGTTGAAGACGAAGGTGGGGGTGCCGGTGATGGCGCCGTCCTTGGCGTTCTTGGCCACGCGGGCGTTGAGCGACTCGAGGTTGGCGGTGTCGGAGAGGCAAGCCTCGAACTGAGCTTCGCTGAGGCCGCCGGCCTTGGCGGCGGCGACCAGCACCGCGCGGGCGTCGCCGGTCTTGACCATCTCGTCGTGGCCGCGGAACACCGCGTCGACCACGGTGAAGTAGTTGTCCTTGCCGGCGCAGCGGGCGGTCATGTAGCCGGCGGCGGCCACCTGCGCCGGCGGCGTCAGGATCTCGCGCAGGGTGTAGTGGACCTTGCCGGTGTCGATGTACTTCTTCTTGAAGGCCGGAAAGACCTCATTGTTGAAGACCGCGCAGTGGCTGCAGCTGAGCGAGGCGTACTCGACCAGCTTCACCTTGGCCTTGGGATCGCCCAGCGTCATGTCGTCGGGCAGGGCCGCCGGAGCGGCCAGGGCCGAACCGGCGCACAGCGCAAGCGCCCCGAAGGCGGCGACGGCGATGCGGCGGTTCGGCTGGCGCATGGCTTACTTCGAGGCCTCGGCGACGGCCGCGTCGAGCTCGGCCATGGTCATCTCGCCTTCCTTGACCTTCTTGCCGTTGACGATGAACGACGGCGTGGCCTGGATCTTGTCGACCTTGATGGCCTTTTCGACGCGCTCGTTCAGGGCCTTCAGCGCTGCTTCGTCGGTGATGCAGGCGTTGAACTTCTCTTCGGTCATGCCGGCCGACTGGGCGGTGCGCAGCAGGATCCCGCGCATGTCGCCAGTCGTGAACATCTCCTGCTGGGCATGGAAGATGGCGTCGGTGACCTGGAAGTACTTGTCCTTGCCCGCGCAGCGCGCGGTCAGGAAGCCGGCGGCGGCGACCTCGTTCGGCGGCGTCAGGAATTCCTTGAAGGTGTAATGCACCTTGCCGGTGTCGATGTACTTCTTCTTGAACTCGGGGAAGACCTCGTTGTTGAACTTGCCGCAGTGGCTGCAGGTCAGCGAGGCGTACTCGACGATCTTCACCTTGGCGTTCGGATCGCCCAGGGTCATGTCGGCGGTGTCGACGGACCCGGCGCCGCCGCTCTTGGAGCAGCCGGCCAGCGCGAGCGCGCCCAGGGCCGCAACGACGAGAAGACGACGGTTGAAGTTCGGCATTTGCACCTCTGCGGAAGTCCGAATGAAAGATTAAAGCGCGATTCCCGGCCCGTGGAACGTGGGCGCCGGGGCAAAGTCAACCGGGCTCAGCCGGCTCCTCGCCGCATAACGCCCCGACCCAACCTCAGCAATGCGGCTTTCAGGGGGCCGTCGGGCGCATTCTCCAGCGACTTGGCGAGCTCGGCCTCGCGGGCGGCGTCGAGGGGCGCGGCGCGTTTGCGGGCGCCCTTGGGTTCGATCGAGGCGGCGTTGCGCAGCGGGCCCTGGACGATCCGCAGCTTGTTCACCGCGCCTTCGCCGAGGAACAGGTTCACCCGCGAGACGATCTCGTGCGCCTGATGCTGGATCAGCGCGGCCGAGGCGCCGGCGACGCGGATCTCCAGCGCGCCCGGTCCGCCGCCGCGCGGCTTGGTCAGCTTCACCGGCTCGGTGCGCTTGGCCAGTTCGACGCCGACGATCTCGCGCCAGCGCGCCTGCAGCGCGCCGGGCCCCTGGCCGTACTTGGCGTCCAGTTCCTTGAGCAGCTTGGAGAGACCGCGTCCGGCGACCGGCGGCGGCCGGCGCTGGGGCCGCGTGCGTTTGCGCGCCAGGATCTCGGCGGCTTCGGCGGGAGTGGGCAGGGGGCGGGGCATCGGCCGGCACTCTACAACAAGGCTCCCGTCCGAGGCGAGGATCGGGTAGCTGAGACCTTGTGACGCCCGAGACGCTCCGCGACCGCCTGCTGGACTGGTACGACGCCAACGCCCGCGACCTGCCCTGGCGGGTCGGGCCGGCCGATCATGGCCTGGGCGTGCGCGCCGATCCCTATCGCGTGTGGCTGTCGGAGGTGATGCTCCAGCAGACGACGGTGCCGCACGCGACGCCGTACTTCCTCAAGTTCACACACCGCTGGCCGAGCGTCAGCGACCTGGCGGCGGAGGACGACGGCGAGGTGATGGCCGCCTGGGCGGGGCTTGGCTACTACGCCCGGGCCCGCAACCTGCTGGCTTGCGCCCGCGCCGTGGCCGGCGACCATGGCGGGGTGTTTCCCGACACCGAAGAAGGATTGCGGGGCCTGCCTGGCCTGGGGCCGTACACGGCCGCGGCGGTCGGGGCGATCGCCTTCGACCTGCCGACAAACGTCGTCGACGGCAATGTCGAGCGGGTGATGTCGCGGCTGTTCGCGGTGGAGACGCCGCTGCCGGATGGCAAGGCCGAACTCAAGTCGCTGGCCGCCGCGCTGGTCCGCGACCATCGGCCGGGCGACTGGGCCCAGGCGCTGATGGACCTGGGCGCGACGGTCTGCCGTCCCAAGGGGCCGCTCTGCGACCGCTGCCCGGTCGCCGAATTCTGCGCCGGCCTGGCTGGCGGCGAGCCGGAAACCTATCCGCGCAAGACGCCCAAGGCGGCGCGGCCGCATCGCAACGGCGTCGCCTACATCCTCACCCGGGGGAACGAGGTGGGGCTGGTGCGCCGGCCGCCCAAGGGGCTGCTGGGCGGCATGCTGGCCCTGCCGACCAGCGATTGGCGGTCGGTCGGCTGGAGCGACACGGAGGCGGCGGCGGCCGCGCCGGTCGGCGCGGACTGGCGGGCGGTCGGCGAGGTCGAGCACGTGTTCACGCACTTCAGCCTGACCCTGCGGTTGCTGCGGGCCGAGGGCGACGCCGACGGGCTGATCTGGACGCCGCGCTCGGGGCTGGACGCCCTGCCGAGCGTGTTCCTCAAGGCCGCGCGGACGGGGCTGAGCAACCTGCTCTAGGCCAGGGCGGCGAGGATGAACTCGGCCTTGCCGGCGGTGTAGGCGGCGCGGTCGCTCGGATGTTCGGCGACCAGCCGGGTCTTCAGGTGTTCATAGGCCCGGCGCAGGTCCTCGTCGGCGCGGAGCAGGTCGCGGAACCGCAGCGTGGCGGTCCACTCTGGGCCCTCGTAGACGACGAAGTGGGCCAGATGGGTGCGCGCGACGCCCTTGCCGAAGATGCGGTGGCCCGGCACGCCGCCGTCGCCGGCGTCGTCATAGCCCAGCGCGATCATCGCCGACGCGTGGCGATCGGCCACGGCCAGATCGGCGACGCCGATCAGCAGGTCGATGATCGGCTTGGCGGCGAGCCCGGGCACCGAGGTGCTGCCATAGTGCTCGAGGGCCAGGACGTCAGGGCCGACCGCGGCGCGGATATGGGCGGCCTCCTCCTCGAAGGCCTGTGCCCATTGCGGATGCGGAGCCGCCAGCCGGTTGACGGTCCGATCAAGCCCGAGACCGTAGGTCATCAGGCCTGCGGCATGGCCGAGCGGATCTTGGCGCGCAGCACGTCGATGGGGGCCAGGCCCTTGTCGGACTTGAAGTGCCAGTAGGTCCAGCCGTTGCAGGCCGGGGCCGACTGGACCATGGCGCCGACCTTGTGGATCGAGCCGGAGAGGTCGCCGACCACCAGGCTGCCGTCGGCGCGGACGCGGGCCATGCGTTCGCCCTTCGGGCAGTAGAGCGCGTCGCCGGGGCTGAGCAGGCCAGCTTCCAGCACCTGGCCGAACGGCACGCGCGGCTCGGACTTCTTGGAGCCGGTGACTTCCAGGTCGCCAGGGGCGATGGGGACGATCTTGCTGATCCGGTCCTTGGCCAGTGCGACGTACTTCTCGTCCTGCTCCAGGCCGATGTAGCGGCGGCCCAGGCGCTTGGCGGCCGCGCCGGTGGTGCCGGTGCCGAAGAACGGGTCGAGGATGATGTCGCCGGGCTTGGTCGAGGCCAGGATCACCCGGTGCAGCAGGGCCTCCGGCTTCTGGGTCGGGTGGGCCTTGGCGCCGTTCTCGTCCTTCAGGCGCTCCTCGCCGGTGCATAGCGGGAAGGTCCAGTCCGAGCGCATCTGGACGTCGTCGTTGGCCATCTTCATGGCGTCGTAGTTGAAGGTGTAGCGGCGCGAGCCGCGGCCCTTGGCGGCCCAGATCAGGGTCTCGTGGGCGTTGGTGAACCGGGTGCCCTTGAAGTTCGGCATCGGGTTGGTCTTGCGCCAGACGATGTCGTTCAGCAGCCAGAAGCCGAGGTCCTGCAGGGTCGCGCCGACCCGGAAGATGTTGTGATAGCTGCCGATTACCCAGAGGGCGCCGTCGTCCTTGAGCACGCGGCGGCACTCGGTCAGCCACTCGCGGGTGAACTTGTCGTAGGCCGCGAAGCTCTCGAACTGGTCCCAGTGGTCGTCGACGGCGTCGACCTTGGAGTTGTCGGGACGCAGCAGGTCGCCGCCGAGTTGGAGGTTGTAGGGCGGGTCGGCGAAGACCAGGTCGACCGACTTCTCGGGCAGCTTCTTCAGCTCCTCGATGCAGTCGCCTTGAATAATCGTGTCGGCCTGAACGCCCATAAGGTCACCTCGATGTCCGGAGTCAGAATCCTGAGTCCTCGTGGTGAACGGGCCTTTACCGAACGTGGTTAACGGCCGTTGATCTTGGTTAACCGCTCCAGCGCGCCGAGGCGCCGTGGGCGTGAACAACCGCCAAAGTCCGCTCCTCGCCACCGGGCCACATCGTAAGCCGGACTTCCATGATCGCCATGTTTTCCGGCGGCGGCTCCATGCGCAGCCAGGCGAGTGGGGCGTCTGCGGTGGCCGCGTTCCCAAGCGATTCAATGGCTTGGCGCAGGGCTGCCTGACTTTCCGGGGGCATGTATTGCCAGAACACCGAGTGGTAGATCACCGTCGCCGCGCCTGGCGTGGGCGACGCCGAGCGCGCGGTCCAGTCGACGGCGTCGGCCGTCTCGACGGTGACGTCGTTTGCGAGGGCGACGTCGATCGCCGCGCGAATTCGCTCCAGCCGGTCGAACTGATCGGGCCAGACATAGGCCTGCAGGCGTCGGCGCTGGACCGGATCGTCAAGGTCTACCGGGCGGCGGTCGCAGGCCTGGCGATGAACGACGCGGACCTCGGCGTCCAGCGGCGGCAAGTCGCCGGACCAGTCGGACGGCAGCAGCACCGGGCTGTCCGGGCCCCAGGCGGAGCCTGAAAGATCATAGCGGTAGCGGTCCCAGGAGAGGTTGAGGCCGGCGCTGGCGGCGATCTCGAAGCAGCGCAGCGGCAGGCCGGTCTCCTTGGCCACGGTGAGGAAGCCGCCCAGCAGGCAGGCCGAACGACGCACCTCGTTGGTCTGCGGCTCGTGGTCCATGAAGGCCGCCAGGCGCCCGGCGTGCTCGGTCATGGCGCGGCGCGCCTGCGGCCAGGCCGCAGCTGCGTCGAAAGACTTGCCCGGCTGGGGATAGACAGCGGCGAGGGCGGGATCCTCGCCGCTCAGCACCAGGTCGTGCAGGCCGCCGAGAAGCCGCAGCGGGACGGCCGCGGCCATCAGGGCGCGGAGGTCCTGGCCGGTCCAGGGGGCGAGCAGGGCGGCGGTCGGGCCGCCGGCGTCCAGGTCCTCGGCGGCCAGTTCCAGCAGCTGGGCGTTGAAGGGCGAGCCGAGCGCCTGGCAGGCCTTGGCCTGGAGGCGAAGGGGGGCGGAAGGGGCGCTGTCCATGACCCCGCGATCGACCGGCGGGGGCGGGGCGTCAATCTTGATTCAATGGATCAATCGACGACGTCGACGAGTTCGCCGCGCTCGATCAGGGCCAAGCGGATCGGCTCCCAGCCGCGGCGGTGGATCGGGCAGGGGCCGAGGGTCCGCAGCGCCTCGACATGGACCTGGGCGTGATAGCCCTTGTGGCCGGCGAAGCCGTAGCCGGGATAGAGGCCGTCCATCTCGACCATGAGCCGGTCGCGGGCGGTCTTGGCCAGGATCGAGGCCGCTGCGATCGAGGCGCTGATCGAGTCGCCCTTGACCACGGTCTTGATTTCACAAGGCAATTTGAACTTGTAGTTGCCATCGACAAGCGCGAAGGCGGGCGTGACGGCCAGCGCCTCGACCGCTCGGCGCATGGCCAGCCCTGTGGCGTGGAGGATGTTCAGCTCGGCGATCTCTTCGACGCTGGCGAAGCCGACGCCCCACGCGATCGCCGCCGATTTGATCTCGAGCTCGAGGGCGTCGCGGGCCTTGGCGCTGAGCTTCTTCGAGTCGTTGAGGCCGTCTGGCACGCGCTGCGGATCGAGGATCACGGCGCCGGCGCTGACCGGTCCGGCCCAGGGGCCGCGGCCGGCCTCGTCCACCCCGCAGACGGGGCCGGTCGGACAGGCCAGTTCGAGCATCATGTCGGGCATACTAACGCACCAGCCGTTTGACTTGTTCGTGGCGGTGGCAGCAGGTCAGGTGGTCGTTGACGACGCCCGTGGCCTGCATGAAGGCGTAGACGATCACGGGGCCGACGAACTTGAAACCCTTGGCTTTCAAGGCCTTGGACATCTCCTCGGCGACGCGGGTCTGGGCCGGCACCTGGCCGATCTCGCTCCACTGGTTCTGGACCACGCGGCCGTTGGTGAAGCTCCAGATGAACTGGCTGAAGTCCTCGCCCTTCTCGCGCATGTCGAGATAGATCCGCGCGCTCTGAATGGCGGCGTCGATCTTGGCGTTCGAGCGGACGATGCCGGCGTTGGCCATCAGGGCGGCGCGCTCGGCCTCGCCGAAGCGGGCGACGAGGTCGGGATCGAAGCCGGCGAAGGCCTCGCGGAAGGCGTCGCGCTTTCGCAGGATCGTGATCCAGGCGAGCCCGGCCTGGAAGCCGTCGAGGACGAGCTTCTCCCAGAGGGCGCGCGCGTCGTACTCGGGCACGCCCCACTCGGTGTCGTGGTAGGCCTCGTAGA
This sequence comes from Phenylobacterium sp. LjRoot97, assembly GCF_964254345.1. Taxonomy (NCBI): domain Bacteria; kingdom Pseudomonadati; phylum Pseudomonadota; class Alphaproteobacteria; order Caulobacterales; family Caulobacteraceae; genus Phenylobacterium; species Phenylobacterium sp. LjRoot97. The sequence continues at coordinate 3,624,308 of NZ_CAXUTH020000001.1, read as the reverse complement.
GCGGGTCGCCGGCCATGCCGCGCCAGCCGCATCGAATCAGATCGCCGGTCATGGGGCGCAGTCTTGGCTTTCGGCAGAGGGGGCTTCAAGCGCTGCCGATAGCGGTCCCATCGGCAGGTTTTCCAGGGCCAGCTTGCAGCAAACCGCCGATAGCGACGCCAGAGCGCGGTTTGTCGCGGAACGTTTCAGTGTCTATCGGCGTCTATCGGCGCGCGGCAGGTTTTTGTCGGTCCTGACGAATGATCGCAACAACAGCGACGGAAACTCCCTCATCTCCCGTTCAGGAGAGTGGAGGCAGTTAGCCGCAGAGCTTCGCCCCCGTCCTCCCCAATGACCTGGAATGCACCTCGTGAGTTCATCGCTTATTCCCCGCCGGATCTCCGCCCGCCTGCTCTGCGGGGTCGCCGCGGCCTCGCTCTGCGCCGGAGGGGCGCTGGCCCAGACCGACGAGCATGACCAGGAGACCGAGGTCGAGGAGCTGGTGGTCGTCGCCGGCCAGCGCACCCTGCCGGGCGCGGTGATCGGCGACATCACTCCGGAGCTGTCGATCTCGCCGCGCGAGATCCGGGCCTATGGCGCGGCCAGCGTCACCGAACTGCTCGACGCGCTGTCGCCGCAGCTGACCAGCGGCCAGGGCTCGGGCGGGCGGCCCGTCGTGCTCATCAACGGCGGCCGGATCACCGGCTTCGCGGAAATCCGCGACCTGCCGACCGAAGCCATCGCGCGGGTCGACATCCTGCCGGAAGAGGTCTCGCTGAAGTACGGCTACCCGGCCGACCAGAAGGTCGTGAACTTCGTGCTGCGCCAGCGCTTCAAGGCGACCCTGGCCGAGGCCTCGGGGTCGAGCCCGACGCAGGACGGCGGCGGCCAGAGCGTCATGGGCCACGGCTCGGTGCTGAACATCCTGCGCGGCCAGCGGCTGATGCTCGATGCGCGGCTCACCGACACCAAGCCGATCTACGAAGGCGACCGCGACATCGTCGGCGGCGAGGGCGACCTGCGCACGCTGAGCTCGGACACCACCGCCCTGTCGCTGAACGGCGTCTATGCGCGGCCGCTCGGCGAGGGCGTCAACGGCACCATCAACGCCGGGCTCGATTTCACCGATAGCCAGGGCAAGCTCGGCCTGTCGCCGTTCTCAGACGACGCGCTGCTGCGCCGCTCGGAAACCATCTCGGGACGGATCGCCGCCGCGGCGGCCGGCGCCTATGCCGGCTGGCAGTGGTCGTACACCGGCGGACTGACCCAGGACGTCGCCAAGTCCTCGACCGACCGCGACTTCAGCGGCGTGCCCTACACCGACCGCACCAAGAGCACGACGACCACGGCGCAGTCCGACATCGTCCTGAACCGCGCGCTGTGGGAGCTGCCCGCCGGCCAGGTCAGCACCACCCTGACGGCGCGGGTCTCAGCCACCCAGTTCGAGAGCGAGGCCGACCGCCTGGGCGTGGCCACCTCCAACACGCTGGATCGCAACATCGGCCAGCTGCAGGCCAACTTCGACGTGCCGCTGCTGCGCTCGGGCGAGGGGCTGGGCGAGCATCTGGGCAAGCTGTCGGCCAATGTGAACGTCGGCTACCAGAACCTGTCCGACTTCGGCGACCTGCAGACGATCGGCGGCGGCCTCAACTGGACGCCGATCAAGCCACTGCGGGTGCTGGCCTCGTTCGCGCGCACCGACCAGGCGCCGACCATGAACCAGCTGGGCGACCCGCTGACGTCGACCCCCGGGGTGCGGGTGTTCGACTTCCGCACCGGCCAGAGCGTGGAGGTGACCCGGGTGAGCGGCGGACTCGAGACCCTCGACTCCAGCCAGCGCGACACCCTCAAGCTCGGCGTCACCTACAAGCCCTGGGACAAGGTGAACCTGAACTTCCAGGCCAACTACGTCTCGACCCGCACCGATGACGCGGTCGCCGCGTTCCCGTCGGCCTCGACCCAGATCGAGGACGCCTTCCCCGACCGCTTCGTGCGCAACGCGGCCGGCGAGCTGACCCTGATCGACGCGCGGCCGGTGAACTTCGCCAAGCAGTCGCGCGACGAGCTGCGCTACGGCTTCACCTATTCGCGCCCGGTCGGCCCGCAGCCGACGCCGGAGCAGCAGGCGGCGATGCGCCAGCGGTTCCAGGCCGCGCAGGCCGAGCGGCAGCGCGCCGAAGGCCAGCAGGGCCAGGCTCAACAAGGACAGCAGGGTCAACAAGGCCAGCAGGGCGAGCAGGGCCAACAAGGGCGACAAACCCAGGGCCAGCAGCGCCAGGGCGAAGGCCCGCCGGACGGTCCGCCGCCCGGCGAGGGCCCGCCGCCCGGCGCCATGGGCGGCGGCGGCGATGGTCCCCGGATGGGCGGCGGCGGCTTCGGGGGGCCCGGCGGCGGCGGCGGCGGCCGCATCGGCGGCTTCGGGCCGGGCGGCCCGCGCAACGGCGTGTTCCAGGTCGGGCTCTATCACACCGTGGCGTTCAAGGACGAAGTCGAGATCCGGCCGGGCGTGCCGACCCTCGACCTGCTGGACGGCGGGGCGCTGGGCTCGGGCGGCGGCTCGCCGCGCCACCAGGTCGACCTGCAGGCGAACTACACTCGCGGCGGCCTGGGCGTGGCGGCGAACGCCAAGTGGCAGAGCGCGACCAAGGTCACCGGCCTGACCGCGGCCGAGGACCTGGAGTTCTCGGACCTGACGACCGTGAACCTGCGGCTGTTCGCCGACCTCGGCATGCAGCCGATCGCGCGCGAGCATCGCTGGCTGCGCGGCATGCGCGCCACGCTGTCGGTCGACAATCTGTTCGACGAGCGCCAGGACGTGAAGACCCCGCAGGGGATCACGCCGATCAGCTACCAGCCGGACCTGCTGGACCCGGTCGGCCGCTCGGTGAAGTTCACCGTGCGCAAGCTGTTCTTCTAAGGCCGAGCGCCCTGTTCCTCCCCCATTCTGATGGGGGAGGGGGACCGGCGAAGCCGGTGGAGGGGGCAAGACTTGGCGCTGTGCTTGCGGCTCGCCCCCTCCACCCCCCTTCGGGCGGTCCCCCTCCCCCGCTGCGCAGGGGAGGAAAGGTAGCGGGCCAGATACGGCGCGATTGGATCGCTTGCTACGCAGGGGCGCGAAAGTCGGTCATGGTGCGGCCCTGCAAGGGAGGCTGCGCATGGCGAGGCTCGTCTTTGGAATGAACCAGTCGCTGGACGGCTATGTCGACTACGACAAGTTCGCGCCCGATCCCGTGCTGTTCGAGCATTTCGTCGAGCAGGCGCGTGAGCAGACCGGGGCGATCTATGGCCGCGGGCTCTATGAGATCATGCGCTACTGGGACGACGACGACGCGGGCTGGAGCGAGGCCGAGCGCGCGTTCGCGGAAGGCTGGCGGGCGCAGCACAAGTGGGTGGTGTCGCGCTCGCTGACGAGCGTCGGGCCCAACGCCACCCTGGTCGGCGAGGATTTCGAGTCGGTGCTGCGCAAGGTGAAGGCCGAGCAGCCCGGCGAGATCGAGGTCGGCGGGCCGGTGCTGGCCAGGAGCCTGGGCGAACTGGGGCTGATCGACGCCTACCGGATCTATCTGCATCCCGTCGTGCTGGGCGGCGGCGATCCCTTTTTCGTCGGGCCGCGGCCGCGGCTGCGCCTGGTCGCCCATGAGCGGATCGGTCCGGACGCGATCCGGCTGACCTACGAGCCGGCCTGAACGGCCCAATCTGCAAAAGGACTTTCGCCGATGACGTTTTTCCTCCCCCATTGATGGGGGAGGGGGACCGGCGCAGCCGGTGGTGGGGGCCGGACTGGGCGCAGAGCTCGCGGCCGCCCCCTCCATCACCCTACGGGCGGTCCCCCTCCCCCGCTACGCAGGGGAGGAAATCATGTCCTTCGAGGGGTTCAAGCTCGAGCGGATGAGCACCGGCGAGGCGGTGCTGCGGTTTCGGCAGGGCGGCTCGGGGCCGCCGCTGCTGTTGCTGCACGGCTATCCGCAGACGCACATGATGTGGGGCCAGATCGCCGGCGAGCTGGCCAAGGACTTCACGGTGGTGGCGCCGGACCTGCGCGGCTACGGCGGCTCATCCAAGCCGCCGACGACGCCCGACCACGAGCCCTATTCGAAACGGGCGATGGCGCGGGACATGGTGGCGCTGATGAAGGTGCTGGGGTTCGATCGGTTCGACGTCGCCGGCCACGACCGCGGCGGACGCACCGCCTACCGCATGGCGCTGGATACGCCGCAGGCGGTCGGCAAGCTCAGCATCCTCGACATCATCCCGACCGCCGACGTCTGGCGGATGGCCGACAAGCGGTTCGCGCTGGGCTACTGGCACTGGAGCTTCCTGGCCCAGGCGCATCCGTTCCCGGAGCACTTCATCGCCGCCGACCCGGTGCATTTCGCGTTCCGCATCGCCCAGGGCGCGACCTATTTCGAGCCGGCCGCCTATGCCGACTATGTCAGCGCCCTGGCCGACCCGGCTGTGATCCACGCCATGTGCGAGGACTACCGGGCCGGCGCGACCTATGACGTCGCCGCCGACGAGGCCGACCGCGGCGTGAAGAAGATCGCCGCCCCGACCCAGGTGCTGTGGGGCGCCAAGGGGGCGGTCGGACACTGGTACGACGTGCTGGAGGTCTGGCGGCCCTGGTGCGAGGACCTGCGCGGTCAGGCGATCGAGGGGGCGGGGCACTTCCTCGCCGAGGAGAAGGCGGCGGAGACGCTGGCGGCGTTGCGGGGGTTTTTCAAGGGGTGAGGACGTTCCTGGCCGTACATCGCGACGGGCTTGTGCTGGGCCTGCTCCTGGCGGGCGTGACGCTGGCGGTCGCCGCCTTCGTGGCGCCGACGGTCACGCTCGGGCCGGGGCGCACGGTCGAGGGCGCGGTCGTCGGGCTGCTGTCGGTCGAGCGCGAGGGCGGGACCCAGCCGGGACTGCTGGTGCAGGCCGGCGAGCGGCGGGTCCGCCTAGCCATGAGCCGCGGGCACGGCTGCGTGGTCGGCGACCGCATCGCGCTGGTCGAGCATGCGACGCTGCTGGGGCGGCGGTATGCGGCGGGGACGGGCGGGTGTTCGACTCCAACCTTGTCCGAAGCCAAGCGGCCCGCTGGGGCAAGCTAGGGTCCTCCACATGCAAGGGCGTCGGGAAGCCGGCGCCCTTTGCATGCGGCAGACGGAGACGTCAGGCGGCCTGCGCCGCCGGCCTGCGCCGCCGAACGGCGCCGCCGATGACGCCGAAGCCGACGATCATCATCGCCCAGGTCGCCGGCTCGGGGACGGCGCTCGTCGGGGAGAAGGTGGCCAAGGTGTAGCCCTCCTGCGACCAGGCGAATCCGTTCGGGACCCCATAGCCGTCGGCAGGCAGCCATCCCCCGGCGATTTCAACGTAGAAGCCCCTTTCATCGAAGGCATGGGGAACCAGCACGCCAGCAAAGCTCTCGTACGGGAAAAACGCCTGGAACTCGGAGCTGGCGAGGATGGCGGCAAGCGCCTCGACGGCTTGCGCGCGCGTGTTGAAGGTCAGGGTTCCGTCGAAGGCGTCGCCGGTGAACGTGACGTCGTACTTCGCGCCGCCAATCGAAAGGTTGTGCAGGGTGACGCCGTCCAGAAGCGTAGCTGCGTGCGCCGAGGTCGAGGCGACCGCCACCATCATTGCGGCGAACGCGCCCGCGACCTTCGACTTCAATCCAAGCATAGTTTCCCCCTGGTGGCCGTGATCGGCGCGTGCGGCCGTGTCCATGTCCACGTCAGTGGACCAGCATTGGCCGGGGCCGAACCGCGAAAAGGCTGGGGGCGTCTCAGTGGGACGGCCAATTCCCGCGATCTGTCTCATTCCGCGGAAAATAGTTGGCCGGGGCCGGAAAGCTGGGCCATTCGATTCCGATGGACAGAGTCATGAATGCGTCCGGAGGCGAGCTCGTGCTCGGCCAGCCCATCCCGCGCGTTCGCCACGCGCTCCTGCCGGGCGAGACGCGGCTGGATTTTGCGCACCGCCTTGCGCCGTCCGTGGCGTTCGCCTTTTCCGTCGACCCCGCCCGGATGGCGGACCAGCCGGACTTCGACTTCTCCGCCGACGCCCTCGTGCTGCCGGAAGCGGTCGTCACGCGTGCGAAGCTGCGTGGTCAGATGGTGCTGACGCGAGACGACGCGCTCGTCACCGCCACCGGCGCGGACCAGCTGTTCGTCTATGTGATCGAGGACGGCGCGCTCGACGTGCAGCCGACGCGGTCCGGCCGGCGGCTGCGCGCCGGAGACATCCTCGTCCTCGACCTGGCGCATGCGGCCAAGGTGATGGAGACCGACTTTGCGGGGATCATGATGGTCATGGCGCGCGGGGCGCTGCCCGAGCCCTTGCGCCACCTCGATCTGCACTGCGCGGAAATCCGCGGCGACCACCCGCTGGCCCGCGTGATCTCCAGCACGCTGGCCTGCCTCTGCGAGGACGCGCCGGAAATGACCCAGGCGCAGGGCTCGCTGGTGTTGCGTGCGGCGATAGAGATGCTGGGCATGGCGCTGACCGACGTCAGGCGCGCCCGGCTCGCGCCACGGGCGCTGAAGGCGCTGGCCGAGGCGCTGGTCGACGACCACCTGAGCGAACCGGCCTTGTCGCCGGCCTGGATCGCGGCGCGGCTCGACGTTTCGCGCGCCACCCTCTACCGCGCCTTCGCCCCGTACGGCGGCGTCACCCGCTTCATCAACGAGCGGCGGCTGCAGAACGCCTGGATTCTGCTGACGTCGGACGACCATCTCGCGCTCGGCGAGATCGCCGCGCGCTGCGGCTATGCCGGCCGGACGCGGCTGTTCCAGGCCTTCAACGAGCGCTTCGCCATGCCGCCTGACGCCGTGCTCTCGGCCAGCGAGGACGACCGCGCCAGGCTCCGGGAGCACGCCGCGCGCGCGATGATGGATGTGTGGGACCAGCGCACCGGCAGGACGATCGTTGGCTGAGCCGGGGAACTAGTCGGCCTCAAGCCAGTCCGGCTTTTCGGCGCGGGCGGGTTGGCCGTCGGCGGTGAGGGCGCCTTCGAGGCGGTCGAGGCGGACGAGGGCGATGGCCCGGGTTCCGTGGCCGGAGAGCACCTCGCCGGCGCGGCGCTCGCCGTCCAGCAGCAGTTCGGATCCGGCGGCGGGCGGGGCGGCGTCGAAGGCGAGGGGCAGCATGCGGTTCTTGATCTGGCCGCGGCGCTTCATGCGCGAGGTGGTCTCCTGGCCGATGAAGCAGCCCTTGTGGAAGTCGATGCCGTGCAGCAGGTCGAAATTGGCCTCGATCGGATAGGTCTTTTCGACGCCCCAGTCGGCCGGGCCGGGCACGCCGAGCGCCAGGCGATGCGCGTCGTAGGCGATTTCGTCGGCGTTCGGCGTCGCCTCGACGCCGTAGCCGCGCCAGCCGAGGGCGGGCAGCCGCGGGTCGCGCGACCAGCCGGGGCCGGGGTCGGCGCCCCAGGCGGCGAGCACCGGGGTCTCGTCGGCGGCGATCTGAACCTTGGCGCGCAGCCGGTACATGGTCAGGCGCAGGATCAGCGCCTCGCGGCTGGTCCGCTCGACGTCGATGAAGGCGCCGTCATCCCGCCCGACCACGAACAAATCGAACAAAAGCCGGCCCTGGGGGTTCAGGAGAGCGCCGAACCGCGCTTCGCCCGGGGCGAGCGTCTCGACGTCCTGGGTGATGAGGCCTTGCAGGAAACTGCGCCAATCCTCGCCCGAGACGGCGATCAGGGCACGGCTGGACAGGGCTGCGATCGGGGGCTGCGTCGACATGAGAGAGGAGTTAGGGCCTGCGCGGGTGGAGCGCCAGCGTCAGGAGCCCTATAGAAGGACGATGGCGCACGGGTCCTTCCCGATTCTGTTCATCACCGCGACCCGGATCGGCGACGCGGTGCTGTCGTCCGGCCTGATCAAACGCCTGCTGGACGAGGTTCCGAACGCGCGCTTCACGATCGTCGCCGGCAAGGCGGCCGCGCCGCTGTTCGCCGAAATCCCCAGTCTCGACCGGCTCATCGTGCTGGAGAAGGCCAAGAACGGCGGCCACTGGTTCAAGCTGTGGCGCGAGGTGCGCCATCGCAAGTGGGGGCTGATCGTCGACCTGCGCGGTTCGGCGATCTCGCAGTTCCTGCGCCGCGAGCGGCGGGCGGTCTACAAGCGCGGAACCGGCGGCGGGACGCACAAGGTGATCGAGGCCGCGCGGCTGCTGAAGATCGAGGACGAGCCGCCCTCGCCCTACCTGTTCACCTCGGCGGCGACCGAGGCCTATGCCGACGAACTGACCGCCGGACACCTGCCGATCCTGGCCATGGCCCCGGCCGCCAACTGGGTCGGCAAGACCTGGCCGGCCGAACGCTTCGCGCAGGTGGCGATCCAACTGCTGGGCGGGCCGCTGGCCGGCGGGCGGCTGATGCTGCTGGGCGGGCCCGGCGACCAGCAGGCGGTCAGCGCGCTGCGCAACGTCGTGCCGCGCGAGCGGACCATCGACCTGGCCGGCAAGGTCGAGCTGCTGGCCAGCTACGCCTGCCTGAAGCGCGCGCGGCTGTTCATCGGCAACGACAGCGGCCTGATGCACATGGCCGCCGCGGCCGGGACCCCGACCATCGGCCTGTTCGGGCCCTCGGACGACAAGCTCTATGGGCCGTGGGGCGAAAACACCCGGATCGTGCGCGGCATTCGCAGCCTCGACCAGATCCGCGAGGTTGACCCGGCGCTCTCGCAGGCGCTCTGTCACATGATGGACCTGCCGGTGGATTGGGTGACCAACGCCGCTAAGGACCTGCTCGCCCAAACCAGTTCCAAAGCCAGTTAAGCCCAGAGACGAAACATGCCCGAGACCTTCGACCTCATCGTGAGGGGCGGCGAGGTGGTGAACCATGCCGGCCGCGGCCTGGCCGATGTCGGCGTGCGCGCGGGCAAGATCGTCGAGATCGGCGACCTGTCCCAAGCCAGCGCGGGCGAAGTGTTCGACGCCAAGGGGCAGACGGTGCTGCCGGGGGTGATCGACACCCAGGTGCACTTCCGCGAGCCGGGCCTGGAGTGGAAGGAAGACCTGGAGACCGGATCGCGCGCCGCGGCCATGGGCGGCGTCGTCGCCGTGTTCGAGATGCCGAACACCGAGCCGACCACCACCGATCCCGACGCCCTGGCCGACAAGCTGCACCGCGCCGCCGGCCGCATGCACACCGACCACGCCTTCTATGTCGGCGGCACCCACGAGAACGCGCAGTTCCTCGGCGAGCTGGAGCGTCTGCCCGGCTGCTGCGGGATCAAGGTGTTCATGGGCGCCTCGACCGGCAGCCTGCTGGTGCAGGACGACGAGGGCATCGAGCAGGTGCTGCGCCATGTGAACCGCCGCGCCGCGTTCCACTCGGAGGACGAATACCGGTTGGCCGAGCGCCGGCCGCTGGCCCGCACCGGCGACTGGACCAGCCACGAGGAGGTGCGCGACGCCGCCTCGGCGCTGGAATCGACCCACCGGCTGGTGCGGATCGCCAAGGCGCTGGGCAAGCGCATCCACGTGCTGCACGTGACCACCCGCGAGGAGATCGAGTTCCTGGCGCTGCACAAGGACGTGGCCAGCGTCGAGGTGACGCCGCAGCACCTGACCCTGACCGCGCCGGAAGCCTATGAGCGGCTGAAGGGCTACGCCCAGATGAACCCGCCGATCCGCAACGCCTATCACCAGGCCGGGCTGTGGCACGGCGTCGCCGCCGGCATCGCCGACGTGCTGGGCTCGGACCACGCGCCGCACACCAAGGACGAGAAGGCGCGCCCCTATCCGGCCTCGCCGTCGGGCATGCCCGGCGTGCAGACCCTGGTGCCGGTGATGCTGACCCACGTGAACGAGGGCCGGCTGAGCCTGGAGCGCTTCGTCGATCTGACCAGCCATGGCGCCAACCGGGTGTTCGGCATGGCCGACAAGGGCCGGCTGGCGGTCGGCTACGACGCCGACATCACCGTGGTCGACATGAAGGCCCGCCGCACGATCAAGCACGAGGACATGTCGACCCGCGTCGGCTGGACCCCGTTCGACGGCTTCGAGGCCAAGGGCTGGCCGACGGCGACGATCATCCGCGGTACGGTGGTGATGCGCGACGACGAGCTGGTCGCGCCGAGCATCGGTCAGCCGGTGCGCTTCGCCGAGACCCTGGGGGGCTAGTTTCCCCTAGGGAGGGAAGCCACGAGCGCCCGGTTCGGGTCTCGGCAATACTTTCGCGACATACTACCGACAGTGGGAAGTAACCGGCGCACTCGCGCGCCGCAGGCTCGTCGCGGGGGAGTAGATGTCGCGATCGAACGCCGCCGAGTCGGGCGGCCCGAGTCTGACGCTCGTGCAACGGCTGGATGCACGGGACTTCCGCTCGCTCGGCCTGCGTCATGGCTTCCTGAACCTTGTCACCCTTGGGCTTTACGGATTTTGGGCGCGCAGCGAGACGCGCCGGCGGCTGTGGGCGGCCACCGACATGAACGGCGAGCCGCTGGACTATGGCGGGCTCGGGATCGAGCTGCTGATCGGCGCCCTGGCCAAGCTGGCGGTCGTCGCCGCGGCGTTGGCCGCGGCGGTGGCGGCGGTGCAGGGGCTGGGCGTCTGGGGCGCGCCGGTGGCGCTGGCCGCGGCGGCGAGCGTGGCGCTGTTCCTGGGCTTCTGCCGTTTCGTCGGCTTCGTCTATCTGGCGACGCGCACCGAGTGGCGCGGGCAGGTGTTCGAGATCGACGGCTCGTCGTCGGCCTTTGCGCTGGGCGAGCTGCGCGACGCGGCGATCAGCGTGCTGACGCTCGGCTGGTGGCGGCCGCACGCCGACCGGCGGCGCGACGCGGTGCTCTGGAGCGGGCTGCATCATCCGCATCGGCCGGCGGCCTTCGACGCGGCCGCCGCAGCGCGCCGGCCGCTCTACAGCGCCTTTGCGATCGGCTGGTTCGCCAGCGTGATGGTCGCGCTGTTCGCAGCCGGGGTGCTGCTGGGCCTGGCGGCGGGGTTCTTTCCGATGCCGGCGGCCGGGACCGCGCCGAGCCTGCTTGAGCTCCTGGCGCTGGGCGCTCTGAGCCTGGCGATGTGGCTGGCCCTGGCGGCCGCCTGGGCGCCGTACCGGGCGGCGCGACGCGCCGCGACGGCGGCGGGCCTGGGACTGGCGCTGCCGCTCGGCTGGCGGGCGTGGACGGCGCTGCAGGCGAGCAACGCCGCGCTGCGCCTCGGCTCGCTGGGCGGGCTGGCTTCCTTTGCGGCGGCCCGCGAGAGCGCGTTCGTGTTCTCGCAGCTGGAGGAGGCGCGGCGGCTGTCGAAACGGCAGCGGGCCGCGCGGCAGTCGGGCGAGGTGAAGTTCACGCCGCTCGAGGTGAAAGCCGGCTCCTAGCCGAGGGGCGATTTGCTTTGATGGGATGACATCCCCGGCGCTCGCCCGCTAAGGCTATGCGCATCATGGACGCTAGAATCCGCCCCACAGACGCCCCGTTCCGCGACGCGCGCTATGCGCGGCCCCAGCTGGATATCGAGGAGAGGGGCGGCGGCGAGCTGATCCTCACCAATCCGACGCCGTTCTCGGGCGACTTCACGACCATGACCCAGGCGCTGGACCGCTGGGCCGTCGAGGCCCCGGCGCGGACCTGGCTGGCCGAGCGCTCGGGCGAGGGCTGGCGGCGGACCTCGTTCGGCGAGGCGCGCGAGCAGGTGCGGGCGATCGCCGGGGGCCTGCGCGAACTGGGCGTGGTCGGGACGGCGCCGCTGCTGATCCTGGCGCGCAACGGCGTCGACCATGGTCTGGTCGGCTACGCGGCGATGAGCCAGGGCATGCCGATCGCCCCGGTCTCGCCGCAGTACGGCCTGCCGGGCGCGAACCTGACGCGGCTGGCCCATGCCGTCGAGGTGCTGAAGCCCGCTGCGGTCTACACCGAGGACGCGGCGCTGTTCTCCGAGGCGCTGGAAGCGCCGTTCCTGGCCGGGCTACCGGTGATCGCCGGCAAGAACGCGCGGCCGGGCGACGTGCCGCTGGACCGGCTGCTGGGCGCGGCCGGCGTCAACGCCACCGCCAGGCCCGACGACCACGCCAAGTACCTGCTGACCTCCGGGTCGACGGGGCTGCCGAAGGCGGTGATCTGCCTGCATCGCGGCATCGCGCTGAACTCGGCCCAGATCGCGGCCTGCTTCGCCGACGACGAGCCGCCGGTGATGGTCAATTCGGCGCCCTGGAGCCACAGCCTGGGGGCCAACTCGATCCTGCACATGGCGCTGCACCGCGGCGGCACGCTGCACATCGACGCCGGCCAGCCGGTGGCGGGGCGGTTCGCCGAGACGGTGCGGAACCTGACCGAGGTGGCGACCACCTATCACAACATGGTCCCGGCCGGCTGGATGCTGCTGGTCGGCGAGCTTGAGCGCGACGAGGCGCTGGCCAGGACCTTCTTCGAGCAGGTGCGGGTGCTGCAGTACGGCGGCGCGGCCCTGGGCCAGGACACCTGCGACCGCATCCAGGCCGTCGCCGTGGCCACGGTCGGCGAGAAGATCAGCTTCGCCTCGGGTTACGGCGCGACCGAAACCGGGCCGACGGCGTGCAACGTCCATTGGCGCAACGACCGCATGGGACTGATCGGCCTGCCGGTGCCGGGCACGGCGGTCAAGCTGACCCCGGCGGCGGGCAAGCTGGAGTTCCGGGTGAAGGGACCGCAGGTCTCGCCCGGCTATCTGGGCCGGCCGGAACTGTCGGCGCAGAGCTACGACGCCGACGGCTTCTACCTGCTGGGCGACGCGGCGCGGTTCGTCGACGAGGCCGACGCGCGGGCGGGCCTGGCCTTCGACGGGCGCATCTCGGAGAACTTCAAGCTGGCCAGCGGCACCTTCGTCACGGTCGGCGACCTGCGGGTCAAGGCGGTCTCGGCGGTGGGCGACGCGATCACCGACGCGGTGGTCTGCGGCGAGGGCAAGGAAGCCGTCGGCCTGCTGTTCTATCCGAACCCGAACATGGACCGCGCGGCGATCGCCGCGGCGGTGCGCGCCGGGATCGAGCGCTTCAACGCCGGAGCCAAGGGATCGGGCGGCAAGGTCGCACGCGCTCTGGTGCTCGATACGCCACCCGACGCCAACGCCGGGGAGATCACCGACAAGGGCTATATCGCCCAGCCTGTCGCCCGCACGCTGCGGGCGGGCGAGGCCGAACGACTGTTTTCCGATGCTGCAGAAGTGATGGTGTTTTGACGATGAACGGCGCCGACGCCCTGATTACCACCCTCGTCGAGAACGAGGTCACCGCCTGCTTCGCCAATCCCGGCACCAGCGAGATGCAGTTCGTCGCGGCGCTGGACCGCGAGCCGCGGATGCGGCCGGTGCTGTGCCTGTTCGAGGGTGTGGCGACGGGCGCGGCCGACGGCTATGGCCGCATCGCCGAGACCCCGGCCTGCACGCTGCTGCACCTGGGCCCTGGCTACGGCAACGGCCTGGCGAACCTGCACAATGCGCGCCGCGCGTTCACGCCGATCGTCAACGTGATCGGCGACCACGCCACCTATCACCGCCAGTACGACGCGCCGCTGAACTCGGACATCCCGACCATCGTCGGCCCCAACTCGCTGTGGGTGAAGTCGGCCGACAGCCCCGACAGCGTCGCCGAGCTGACCGCCGAGGCGGTGACCGCCAGCTACGGCGCGCCGGGCGGCCCGGTCAGCCTGATCCTGCCGGCCGACTCGGCCTGGCTGGAAACCACCAAGGGCGCGATCAAGGCGCCTGTCCCGACCCGCGCGCCGCCGGCCAGCGGCGTGGTCGAGGAGGTCGCCAAGAAGGTCCGCGCCGCCGCCAAGCCGGTGGTGCTGCTGGGCGGGCAGGGGACCAGCGCCAAGGCCCTGGAGCAGGCCGCGCGCCTGCAGGCGGCCGGCGTGCGGGTGATGGCCGACACCTTCGTCGCGCGCCAGCCGCGCGGGGCCGGCGTCTTCCAGCCGGCGCGGATGCAGTACTTCGGCGAGGCGGCGCTGGCCGACCTGGAAGGCACGGACCTGATGGTGTTCGTCGGCACCGTGACCCCGGTGGCGTTCTTCGCCTATCCGGACCGGCCGAGCGTGCTGGTCCCGGAAGGCTGCGAGACCACGACCCTGGCGCAGCGCTCGGAAGACGCGGTCGCCGGCCTCGCGGCCCTGGCCGACGCCCTGGGCGCGCCGGCGAGCGGCCCGGCCCAGCCCTACAAGGTGGCCGATGCGGCGCCGAGCGGCCCGCTGACCCCGCAGACGGCCGGCGTGTCGGTGGCCCGCCACCTGCCGGAAGGCGCGATCATCTGCGACGACTCGGTGACCTCGGGCGGCGGCATCGCGGTGCCCTGCGCGACCGCCAAGGCGCATGACGTGCTGGCCCTGACCGGCGGCGCGATCGGCATCGGCGGCCCGCTGGCGATCGGGGCGGCGACCGCCGCGCCGGATCGCAAGGTGGTCTCGCTGAACGGCGACGGCTCGGCGATGTATACGGTGCAGAGCCTCTGGACGATGGCGCGCGAGAACCAGGACGTGACGGTGGTGGTGTTCGCCAATCACTCGTACCGCATCCTCAACATCGAGATGGGCCGGACCGGCTCGGGCAATCCGGGCCCGTCGGCCAGCAAGCTGCTCGACCTGGGCGATCCGAAGATCGACTGGGTGTCGCTGGCCAAGGGCCTGGGCGTGCCGGCGGTGCGCTGCGAGACGGCCGAAGAGTTCGACGCGGCGTTCGCCAAGGCCATGGCCGAGCCAGGCCCGAAGTTCATCGAAGCGGCGATCTAGGGCGCTTTTGGATGCTCCCCTTCTGGGGGAGCTGTCAGCCGGATGGCTGACTGAGGGGGACCTTGTCTCAACCTGTTTGAGAGCAGTCCCCCTCCGTCTCGGCGCTGTGCGCCGAACCACCTCCCCCAGAAGGGGGAGGAACTTTGTGAAGGAACACCGGCGGCGGCCGTCGGTTGGGGAGGACATCCCCAACCCCATGAGGCCGCCATGCACGCCCAGCAGATCATTCCGACGCATCCTCAGGCCGGCGGGCTGGCCAATGCGGCGCTGATCGCCTGCATCGAGGAATGCTACGACTGCGCCCAGACCTGCACGGCCTGCGCCGACGCCTGCCTGGGCGAGGAAATGGTCGCCAAGCTGACCCAGTGCATCCGCTCATGCCTGGACTGCGCCGACGTCTGCGCGGCGACCGGGGCGCTGGCGACGCGGCGCACGGGATCGAACCAGATGCTGGTCGGCCAGATGATCGAGCTGTGCGAGGCGGCCTGCCGGCTGTGCGCGGAGGAGTGCGAACGGCACGCCGCCCACATGGAGCACTGCCGGATCTGCGGTGAAGCATGCCGCATGTGCGAACAGGCCTGCGCCCAGGCTCGGCAGGAGAACTTCGCCACCCAGCACTGAGCAGGGCCGGAACCAAGTTCCAGATAACGCCGTTCCGGAATTGGGCTGCGCGCGGTTGCGGGAGTGGAACATGGTTGAAGTTCGTTCGAGCACCGGCGTGCTGCTGACGAAGTACCTGCTGGGGCTGATCCTGACCGTCATCGGGTTGGCGATCTTGCTCTACGGCGTCTTCAACAGCGCCATGTTCACGATCCTGCTGGGCCTGGTCATCGCCGCGGCGGGGATCTGGCTGGTGGTGCGCAAGATCGTGGCGCGCAATCGGCCGCCCGCCTGAGGCAGTTCACGTTTTTCATCACAATCGGAAATATTGCGCCGCACCATTGATTTTGTGTGCGCCGCAACATAGATAGCCTTCAGCATATGGAGGCGATCATGCTGTTTGCCGATTACGAGAACATCGAAGGCCAACTGGCTTTCTATCAAACGGTCAACGCGTTCGTGACCAAGGCGCTGGCGCATCTGCGCGGCAATGCGGAACACCTGCTTTCGCACGCCTAAGGCGAACCTGACCCAATGAGAAAGGCCCGCGGAGCGATCCGCGGGCCTTTTCGTTTGGGCGATCCTTTTGTGTCCGGCGGGATGACAGGGGCGGGCGGGCCTGACAGAGCTGGGGCATGAAGACGCTCGTCGATCCGCACCAGGCGCTGAGCCAGAGCCTGGCCGAAATCCGCACCCGCTTCAAGGTTCCGGCCGCCTTCCCGCCGGAGGTGCTGGCCGCCGCCGAGGCCGCGGCGCAGCGGACGCCGACCGCCCATGTCGACCGCACCGAGCGGCGGTTCGTGACGCTGGATCCGGCCGCCTCGACCGATCTGGACCAGGCGTTCGCGATCGAAGCGCGCGGCGGCGACCTGATCCTGCACTACGCGATCGCCGACGTCGGATGGTTCGTCCATGACGGCGACCCACTGGACGTCGAGGCCTGGAAGCGGGGCGCGACGCTCTATCTGCCCGACGGCAAGGCCAGCCTCTATCCGCGCGCGCTGAGCGAGGGCGCCGCGAGCCTGCTGCCGAGCGGGCCGCGGCCGGCGGTGGTGTTCACGGTCAAGGTGGCCGGCGACGGCGAGCCGACGCTGGAGGGCGCCGAGCGGGCGCTGATCCGCAGCGTCGCCAAGCTGGCCTACGAGACCGTGACGCCGGAGGAGCTGCCGGCCGGGTTCGCCGAACTGGCGGCGCGGATCGACGCGGCCGAGGCGCGGCGCGGGGCGGTGCGGGTCGACCCGCCCGAGCAGGAGGTGGCCTCTGTGGACGGGCGGCTGCAACTGCGGTTCCGGCCGCGCACCCGGGCCGAGGAGCAGAATGCGGCGCTGTCGCTGGCGACCAACCTGGCGATCGCCAAGGTCATGCAGGCGCGCAAGACCGGCCTGTTCCGGGTGATGCCCGAGCCCGACACGCGGTCGGTGGGGCGGCTGCGGCAGACGGCGCGGGCCTTCGGGCTCAGCTGGCCGCAGATGGAAAGCCTGGCGCAGTTCGAGGTCCGGCTGGACCCGCGCGATCCCAAGCAGGCGGCGTTCATGCTGGCCGTGCGGCGAGCCGGGGCGCCGGCGTCCTATGTGCCGTTCTCGGAGGACGAGCCGCCCTGGCACGCGGCGATGGCGGCGGCCTACGCGCACGCGACCGCGCCGCTGCGGCGGCTGGCCGACCGCTATGTGGTCGAGACCGTGCTGGCGATCGCCAACGGCGGCCCGCCGCCGGCCGCGGCGGTCGAGGCGTTCGCCAAGCTGCCCAAGGTGATGGCGCGGGCCGACGCCCAGGCGGGCCAGATCGACCGGGCGGTGATCGACCTGGCCGAGGCGGTCATGCTGCAGGATCAGGTCGGCGAGAGCTTCGATGCGGTGGTCACCGACATCGACGAGCGCGGGGCGCGGATGCAGCTGTGCGAGCTGCCGGTGGTGGCGCGGGTGACGGCGCACAAGGTCGAGGTCGGCGAGCGGCTGGTCGTGCGGCTGGAAAACGCCGACCCCAAGACCGGCGCGACGCAGTTCCAGCGCATCGCCTGAGGCGCAAAGAAAAAGGCCCGGGGTCGCCCCCGGGCCTTTCGCCTTTGGCTTGGCTGGTCGGGCTTAGACGTTGCCCGGCAGCTTGCAGTCCTTGGTGAAGGCGCAGCCGGTGGTGGTCAGCGGGGTGAGGTCCGCGCTGTACTCCATGACGTAGCCCTTCAGACCGTCGGCGCAGGCGACTTCCATGTAGGTCGTGCCCTTGGCGGTCTTGCCGATGACGCGGGCGTTGGAGACCGCGCAGTCGGCCTTGCCCATCTTCTTCAGGTCGGCGGTGACCGAGCCGTAGCTGTTGGCGTCGAGCTTGGTGAACGAGCAGCGATAGCCGGCGATCGGCGCGCGGGCGCAGTCGTAGACGATCGGCTTGTCGTTCGGGCCGCCGAACACGCCGACGGCGCCGTCCGGACGGTTCGAGCAGGCCATCTCGACGATGTCCTTGTTGTTGGCGCTCGGGAACGGCGCGTACTTGGAGACGTCGCAGTTGAAGCCCGCGGCCTTGGCCAGCTTGGTGTAGAGGCCGTTCTGCTCGGTGACCGCTTCCTTGGTGTCGGTCAGGGTGCAGCCGCCCATGACGCCCTGCGCCTTGGCGCAGTCGTAGGTCTGGGTCAGCTTGCCGGCGTCGACACGGTAGAGGTAGCCCTTGCCGTCGGCGCAGGCGGCTTCGAAGAACGACGAGCCGGTCTGGGACATGCCCAGGTACTTCTTGTCCTTCACGGTGCAGCCGTTGTTGGCCTGGGCCGCGATGGCGTCGATCACGCCCAGACGCTCTTCCTTGCTGCGCAGGGTGCAGGAGATGTTCGACTGGCCGCCGTCATAGAGCATGCAGTCGGTGGCCTCGACCGGCTTGGCCGCATCGATCGGCGCGCTGGTCTTCAGCACGTAGCCCTGGGCCGAGCCCTGGCAGGCGACTTCGAGATAGGTGGCGGTGGCGCTTTGGCCGATGCCGCGGGCGGCTTCCGGGGTGCACTGCACCTTGCCGGCGGCGAGCACGCCGGCCAGGTCGGCCTTGGGATCGGCGTTGCCCGGCAGCTTACAGGCCAGGTTCGACGGCTTGCCGTCCAGACCCGGGGTGCCCGCTTCGATACAGGTGAACGAGGTGGTCGCGCCGCCCGTGACCGACGACAGCACGAAGCCGACGCCCTGGTCGCAGTCGATCTCGTAGTAGGTGGTGGTCGTCTTGGCTTTCTTGTCTTCGGTCTTGCCGACGAACAGGGCGTCGGTGACGTTGCAGGAAATGCCCGCGGCTTTGGCGAGGGCCGGAGCCTCGGCCATCCCCTGAGCGCGCGCCTTATCCGAGATCTCAGCGGCTTTCTTGCCTTGCGAGACGGCCGCCGGCGCCAGGGCCAGCAAGGCCAAGGTGGCGGCCAGCCCCGTGATGAATGGCCTCATGGTTCAAAAACTCCTGGGTGGTTCCCTATTGCGCGGACATAAGCCCCCACAGCGCCAGTGGGTCAAGTTTGTCGTGAATGACGTCTGAACGGCGCTGAAGGTTGCGTTTGCCCTGATCAGATGTGCGTTCAAAATAGGGCGACAGCGAGAAGGGGACGGCAGTGCGCGACGGCTTCGAAGAGACCCAGGAACAGGCGGCGCGGGCGCGGCTGAGCTATCCGTTCGCCGAGGGCCCGGCGCTGGGCGAGGCGGTCGACGTCGCCCCTGGGGTCAAGTGGCTGCGGATGCCGCTGGGCGGCTCGCTGGCCTTCATCAACGTCTGGGCGATCGAGGACGGCGAAGGCTGGGCGATCGTCGACACCGGCATGGGCGGATCGGACACCCAGCAGACCTGGCGCAAGGCGTTCGCCGGCGTGCTGGGCGGCAAGCCGGTGACGCGGGTGTTCGTCACCCACATGCATCCCGACCACATCGGCATGGCCGGCTGGCTGACCCGCAAGTTCCAGTGCCGGCTGTGGATCAGCCGGCTGGAGTTCCTGATGTGCCGCTCGCTGGCGGCCGACACCGGCCGCGAAGCGCCGGCCGACGCCCTGGAGTTCTACCGCGCGGCCGGCTGGGACGACGACGCCCTGGAGGATTACCGCGCCCGGTTCGGCGGCTTCGGCAAGGGCCTGCACGCGCTGCCGGATGCCTATCGGCGGCTCTGCGACGGCGACGTGGTGGAGATCGGCGGGCGGCCCTGGGAGGTGGTGGTCGGATCCGGCCATAGCCCCGAGCACGTCTGCCTGTGGCAGAAGGACCTGAAGCTGTTCATCAGCGGCGATCAGGTGCTGCCGAAGATCTCGTCGAACGTCTCGGTGTTCCCGACCGAGCCGGACGGCGACCCGCTGACCGAGTGGCTGACGACGCTGGCGGCGATCAAGGACCGGGTCGACAACGACGTGCTGGTGCTGCCCGCGCACAACGAGCCGTTCCATGGCCTGCACGCGCGGATCGACCACCTGATCGGCGGGCACGAGCGCGGGCTGGCGCGGCTGCGCAAGCTGATCGCCGAGCCGAAGCGGGCGGTCGACGTGTTCCCGGTGCTGTTCCGCCGCAAGATCGACCAGTGGGTGCTGGGCATGGCGACCGGCGAGAGCCTGGCGCACCTCAACTGCCTGATGAGCCGCGGCGAGGCGACGGCGGAGCCAGACGAGGCCGGGGTGATCTGGTACCGGGCGGCTTAGGGGCAGTAAATCGCCAGGACGTTCTCCTCTCCCCGCGGGGAAGAGGGAACGCCGGTGCTCCGACACCGAAAAACGTTGGCGGGAGCGCTCCGCGCCGCGTTAGCATACGGCGTAAGTTTAGGAGCGCATTTCAATGGCCGACCATATTCTGATCGAGAAGTCCGGCGGGGTCCTGACCCTGACCATGAACCGTCCGGACAAGAAGAACGCCCTGACCCGGGACATGTACCAGGCGCTGGGCGACGCCATCGATCAGGCTGAGTTCGACAAGGACGTGCGCTGCGTCCTGATCCAGGCCAACGGCGACATGTTCACCGCCGGCAACGACATCAGCGACTTCGCGGCGGTCAACGCCGGCGAGTCCTCGGCCAACGAGGCGCGGCGCGGCGGCAATCCGCTGCTGGCGGCGCTGGCGCGGGCCAAGACCCCGCTGATCGCGGCGGTGAACGGCCGCGCGGTCGGGGTCGGCACCACCATGCTGCTGCACTGCGACCTGGTCTACGTGTCGGAAAACACGCTGCTGACCACGCCGTTCGTGAACCTGGCGCTGGTGCCGGAAGCGGCCTCCAGCATCACCCTGCCGAGCCGCATCGGCCATGCGCGGGCGTTCGCGATGTTCGTGCTGGGCGAGGCGGTCGACGCCAAGAAGGCGGTCGACTGGGGCATCGCCAACGAGGTCGTGCCGCTGGACCAGCTGCGCGCCAAGGCCCGCGCCGCGGCCGAGGCCGTCGCCGCCCGCCCGCCGGCCGCGGTGGTGATCACCAAGGCGCTGATGCGCGACGAGACCGGCCTGGCCCAGCGCATGGACGAGGAGGGCGCGCACTTCGCCGCCCAGCTGAAGTCCGCCGAAGCCAAGGAGGCGTTCGCCGCCTTCGCCGAGAAGCGCGCCCCCGACTTCAGCAAGGTGTCCTGACCCATGATCCGCTCCCGCTTCGGCGCCTTCACCCCCGCCCGCGTGGTGGCCGGCGACCATGATCTCTCCGGCCGCAACGTCGTCGTCACCGGCGGGGCCAGCGGCATCGGCTACGAGACCGCCAAGGCGCTGGCCGCGGCGGGGGCGGACGTCATGCTGGCGGTGCGCGACCGCTCGGCCGGCGAGAAGGCGGCGGTGGCGATCAACGAGGCGATCGGGGCCGACAAGGTGGTGGCCGGGACGCTGGACCTGGCCAGCCTGTCGAGCGTCGGCTCGTTCGTCGACGCGTGGGGCGACCAGCCGCTGGACATCCTGATCAACAACGCCGGGGTGATGGCCACGCCGCTGCTGCGGACCGCCGAGGACCTGGAGCTGCAGATCGGCACCAACCACTTCGGCCATTTCGTGCTGGCGGTGGGGCTGACCCGGGCGCTGCTGAACGCCTCGGACGAGGACCGGCTGGCGCGGATCGTGGCGCTGTCCTCGATCGGCCACCGGCGCAGCGACATCAACTGGGACGACCCCAACTACCTCTCGCGGCCCTACGACAAGTGGGAGGCCTACGGTCAGTCGAAGACCGCCAACTCGCTGTTCGCGGTCGGCTACAACGCCCGCTTCGAGGAGCACGGGATCACCGCAAACGCGGTCATGCCGGGCGGGATCATGACCCCGCTGCAGCGCTATCTGCCCAAGGAGGAGATGGTGGCGATGGGCTGGATGGACGAGGAAGGCAACGTCCGCGAAGGCTTCAAGACCCCCGAGCAAGGCGCCTCGACCAGCGTCTGGGCCGCGGTCGGCGAGGAGCTGGAAGGGATCGGCGGGCTCTATCTCGAGGACTGCGCCGAGGCGCCGCCCTGGAGCAAGGACAACCCGATGAAGGGCGTGATGCCCTACGCCATCGATCCGGAAGCGGCCGACCGGCTGTGGGCGCTGTCGGAAGAAATCACCGGAGTGACGATATGAGCCTGAACGGCAAGACGCTCTTCATCACCGGCGCCAGCCGCGGCATCGGCCTGGCTATCGCGCTGCGGGCGGCGCGGGACGGGGCGAACATCGCCATCGCCGCCAAGACCGCCGAGCCGCACAAGCACCTGCCGGGCACGATCTATTCGGCCGCCGAGGAGATCGAGAAAGCCGGCGGCAAGGCGCTGCCGCTGGTCGTCGATGTGCGCGAGGAGGCCAGCGTCTACGAGGCGGTCGAGAAGACCGTGGCGGCGTTCGGCGGGATCGACATCTGCGTCAACAACGCCTCGGCCATCCAGCTGACCCCGACGCTGGCCACCGAGATGAAGCGCTACGACCTGATGAACCAGGTCAATGCGCGCGGCACGTACCTGACCTCGAAGGCCTGCATCCCGCACCTGAAGAAGGCGGCCAACCCGCATGTGCTGATGCTGTCGCCGCCGCTGGACATGAGCCCGAAGTGGTTCCAGGGGCACGTCGCCTACAGCATGGCCAAGTTCGGCATGAGCATGTGTGTGCTGGGCATGGCCGAGGAGTTCCGCGAGGACGGGATCGCGTTCAACGCGCTGTGGCCGCGCACCGGCATCGCCACCGCGGCGATCCAGTTCGCCCTGGCCGGCGAGGAGGGCATGAAGTCCTGCCGCACGCCGGAGATCATGGCCGACGCCGCGCACGCGATCTTCGAGAAGCCGAGCCGGGAATTCACCGGCAACTTCCTGATCGACGACAGCTTCCTCTACGACGAGGGCGTGCGGGACTTCGACAAGTACCGGGTCGATCCGACCGCGCGGCTGATGCCGGACTTCTTCGTGCCCGAGAGCAGCAAGCCGCCGCCTGGCGTGGTGGTGGGGTAAGGGGCGCGAAAATCCGCTCATCCCGGCGAAGGCCGGGACCCAAGCTGCATTTGCCTACGCGGCAGCGCTTGTGGTGTGACGGAGCCCGCTTGGGTCCCGGCCTTCGCCGGGATGAGCGGTGGATAGCTCAGCGCTTCTTCCCCGCCTTCGCGCGCATCGCGGCGTCGAGGGCCCGGGCGGTCCAGGCGGTCATTTCGTCGGGGTCTTCGAGGGCTTCGAGGGGGAGCGTCCAGTAGTTCATCGCCTTGTCGCCGCCGAACGGCTTGAAGGGCTCGCAGCCGGCGGCCTCGAAGTCGGGGACGGTGAGCGCGTCCGCCTTGAAGTAGAGCACGTCGTCGGCGATGAGGGCGAAGAACAGCTCGTGCCGCGAGACGCCGACGCCGCCGAACATCCGGCGATGGGTGATCCCGCCGAGGGGATGCAGCTGCTCGAGCACATAGTCGAGGAAGTCGGGAGAGACGGGCATGGGCCAGGAGAAGACCGCCGCGGCGGCCAAGGTGCAAGTGCGGCCGGCGACCCCGGCGGACGCGGGCCTGATCTACGGCTTCATCCGCGGCCTGGCCGAGTACGAGAAGCTGCTGCACGAGGTCGAGGCGACGCAGGCCGACGTCGAGGCGGCGCTGTTCAGCGAGCATCCGCGGGCGTTCTGCGACATCGCCGAGGCGGACGGCGCGCCGGTCGGCTTTGCGCTGTGGTTCTACAACTACTCGACCTTCCGCGGTCGGCACGGGATCTATCTGGAAGACCTGTTCGTGGTTCCGGAGGCGCGGGGCCTGGGGGCCGGCAAGGCGCTGCTGCGGCGGCTGGCCCAGCGCTGCCAGGACGAGGGCCTGGCGCGGCTGGAGTGGTCGGTGCTGGACTGGAACGCGCCGTCGATCGCGTTCTACGATTCGCTGGGGGCCAGCGCGCAGAGCGAGTGGATCGTGCGCCGGTTGACCGACGCGCCGCTGAAGGCGCTGGCGGAGAGCTGAGGGCGTCGTTCTCTCGCCGAAGTCCCTCTCCCCTCAAGCGGGGAGAGGGAGATTGCGTCGGCTAGGCTAGGCGGCCTGCGCGCGCAGTTCGCCGCGGGCCTGGCGGATGATCGAGGAAGCGGTCGAGAGGAAGAGGCTGGCCATGATGGCGGCGACGGCGAGGTCGGCCCACTTGGTGGCGGTGTAGGCGACAATGCCGGCCGCGCAGAGCACCGCGACGTTGCCGATGGCGTCGTTGCGCGAGCAGAGCCAGACCGAGCGGACATTGGCGTCACCGTCCCGGAAGCGCAGCAGCAGCAGGGCCGAGATGACGTTGGCGCTGAGCGCCAGCGCGCCGACCCAGCCCATGGTCACCGCGTCGGGCGCGCCGTCGACGAAGGTGCGCCAGAGGGCGGCGACCAGCACGTAGACGCCCATCAGCCCGAGGCTGACGCCCTTGACCAGGGCGGCCTTCGACCGGAACGACAGGCTCTGGCTCAGGGCGAACAGCGACAGGCCGTAGGTGGCGCTGTCGCCGGCGAAGTCGAGGGCGTCGGCCTGCAGGGCCATGGAGCCGGCCAGCTGGCCCTGGACCACCTCGAGCGCGAACATCCCGGCGTTGAGGCCGAGCACGATCCAGACCGCACGGCGGAAGGCGGGGGAGCCGTTCTCGACGGCGCGGGCGGTATCCTCGCAGCCGCAGCCGGCGGAGGCGCAGGCGGCCCCTTCGGGGGCGGGCGGCGGCGCCTTGTGGTGGACGATCTCGTAGGTCATGCCTAAGTGATGGATCCTATAGTCACTGTAGGAGCAAGCGGCGAATGGCGGGCGATATCTCGATCGGCGAACTCTCGCGCCGGGCCGGCGTGAAAGTGACCACCATCCGCTTCTACGAGGGCGCCGGGCTGATGCCGGCCCCGCCGCGCAGCGAGGGCGACCGGCGGCTGTACGACGCCGGGCATGTGCGGCGGCTGAGCTTCATCCGCCATGCGCGCGAGCTCGGCTTCGAGATGGAGGACCTGCGCACGCTGCTGGAGCTGTCGGACCGGCCGGACGGGTCGTGCGGGCCGGTCGACGAGATCGCCGGCCGGCATCTGGCGGCGGTCGAGGAGAAGATCGCCAAGCTGACGGCGCTGAAGGGCGAGTTGTCGCGGATGCTGGCGACCTGCAGCCATGGGGCGGTGGCGGAGTGCCGGGTGATCGAGGCGCTGGCCGACCACTCGCACTGCGGCGGGGAGCACTAGGCGCCCTCCGCTGTCATCCCGGTTTGCGCCGCCCGCCTTGGGTGGGCGCTGCTGCGCGTCGCCTGACCCCTCACCCCAGCCCTCTCCCCTCGAGCGGGGAGAGGGGGCTCATCTGCCGTCAGCCTGCCTCGGCGATGGCCAGCTTGAGGTTGGTTTCCAGGATTTCGTCGGCCAGGGGGCCGTCGGGGACGGCTCTGGCGAGCATCAGAGCGCCGGCCATGCGGGTGACGACGCCGAGCGCGCGGGCGTGGCGGTCGGGGCCGTCCGGCAGCTTGGACTCGATCGAGGCGATCATCTGTTCGAGGCCGCCGGCGAAGGCGGTCTTCACCTCGTCAGGTCCGCGGCCGACGTCGCCGCCGAGGGCGGCGGCGGGGCAGCTCTTGCCCGGGGCCTTGCGGGCGGCCTGGGACAGGTAGTGGGTCAGCAGTTCGGTCAGGTCGCGGGCGCGTTCGCGATGGCCGGCCATGGTCGCGAAGGCGCTCTCCACGGCCTGGGCGGCGAGGACGTCCTTGGACTTGAAGTGATTGTAGAAGCCGCCGTGGGTGAATCCGGCGGCCTTGGTCAGGTCGCCGACGCTGACCCCGTCGAAGCCGCGTTCGCGAAACAGGGTCGAGGCCGCGCCGACGATGCGCTCGCGGTTCTCCTGCGCCTGCGCCTTGCTGATCTTCATCGGCTTGCCTCTTGACGACCTTATGGACTCAATGATGATGATCATCATTATTGAAGTCAAGGCGGCGCTTGGGCCGCGGGCAAGGGAGCCGTTCGATGCCGCTTTGGAAGATCTACCACCCGGTCGGGGCGTTCAGCCTGGAGGACAAGAAGGGGCTGTCGGAGGCGATCACCGCGCTCTACGCCCGCGGCCTGCCGAAGTTCTATGTCGGGGTGGTGTTCCAGGAGGTCGCCGCCGACTCGTTCTTCATCGGCGGCGAGAGCGTCGACAACTTCGTGCGCATCTGGGTCGACCACATCGCCCGGACCATGCCGACGGCGGAGGCGCGGGCGAAGTTCATCCAGATGGTCGACGCGGCGCTGGCCCCCTACGTCCGCGACCGCGGGCTGAACTGGGAGTACCACATCGACGAGACGTCCTATGAGCTGTGGTCGATCCAGGGCTATCGCCCGCCGTTGCCGGGCACCGAGGACGAGATCCGCTGGCGGACGGAGAACCAGCCCAGTCCGGTGGGGCCGCGGGAGGTGGTTTAGGGAGATCAAGATGCTCCCCCAGAGGGGGAGCTCCCGGCCGTCAGGCCGGGTGAGGGGGACTTTGGGGGCTCACCATCGAGTCGCGGTCCCCCTCAGTCCGCCATTCGGCGGCCAGCTCCCCCAGAGGGGGAGCATTTAGTGGCCGGACGCCTCAGACCGAGATGTCGATGATCATCGGCCTGGCCGGTTCGCCGCGCTTAGCGGCGTCGGAGGCTTCGGCCTTGAGCGCCTGCTCCATGGCTTCCTTCACCAGGCGGGCGACCTCGCTCTCGACGGTGGCGGGGTCGGCGTCGGGGTTGGCGGATTTGACCTCGGCCTCGATCTTTTCCTTCAGCTTCTCGAGCTTCTGCTCCTGGGCCCAGGCGTAGATGCCCTTCTCGCGGATCTCGTCGAGGACGGCGCGCTGGCTGGACTTGGAGAGCTCGGCCTTGCGTGCAGCTTCGGCCGCGGCGGACGGTTTTGCCGAGTCGGTTTTGCCGAGCTGGCCGATCTTGCTCAGCGTATCGGTGGAGAAAAGGCTGTTAGCTAGGTTTGAACCGCCGACTTGCATGCGAACGCTCCTTGACTGGGCTAACGTTGAGCAAAGGCCGGGCCAACCGGCGGGAGAGGAGGAAACGGCGATGAGCGCTCCGCCTAAGACGGTGCTGCAGGTCAGCGCGGAAGAAGAGGCGGCGATCCGCGCGGCGGTGCGCGGCGTCGGCGGACCGGCGATGATCATCGCGGGAGCAGAG
Source organism: Phenylobacterium sp. LjRoot97 (assembly GCF_964254345.1). Taxonomy (NCBI): domain Bacteria; kingdom Pseudomonadati; phylum Pseudomonadota; class Alphaproteobacteria; order Caulobacterales; family Caulobacteraceae; genus Phenylobacterium; species Phenylobacterium sp. LjRoot97. Next base: position 3,597,560 of record NZ_CAXUTH020000001.1, on the reverse strand, counting down.
CACGTGGCCGGGCTGACGGCGCTGCTGGCCGATCCGAAGGTGTCCGACCCGATCTACGACCTGCCGCGGCCGATCAACGAGACGAACGTCGGCCGCTGGGTCGAGGAGAGCGAGGCGCTACGCCAGAAGGGCGAATGCCTCCTCAGCGTCTCGCTGGACGAGGCCGGCGAGGTCGCCGGCTATTCGCGGTTCACGGTCTGGCCGGACCGCTCGGCGGCCGAGATCGCCGGCGCGCGGCGGGCGGACCTGCAGAACTCGCACGGCGGCAAGGCGGGGGTGGCGCGCTCAATCGCCTTCATGTTCGAGCATCTGGGGGTGCGGCTGATCGCGCTGACCGCGGCGCTGGACAATGTGCGCTCGGCCGCCTCGATCGACGCGGCGGGCTTTCGGCGAATGGGCGAGATCGACAGCGTGCGGCCCGACGGGACCACGCGGCGCTCGATCTACTGGGAGCTGACGCGCGAGGAGTGGGTGCGCACCCACCGGCTCTAGGGGCTCAGACGCGCAGGTCGACCACGGCGCCGGCCGGATCGCGGCCTTCCTGCGCGCGCTGGTCGGCGGCGCGCTGGGCGTCTTCCTCAAGGATCTTCTGGAAGTCGCCGGCGGCCATGCCCGCCAGGGTCTTCTTGAGCTTCTCTTCCTCTTCCGGGGTCAGCGTCCGGTCGGGCCGGGCCGGCTCCTCGATGCGCAGCTTGCCGGCGGACTCCTCGCTCTCCTTGGCTTTGCCAGCAGGGGAGGCGAACTGGGGCTGGGCGTACCAGCTGGCGGGGCCGACGCTGCTCACGGACATGGGGCGCTCCTGGCGGAAGGACGCCTGGCATAAAGCAAGTTTCGGGCCAGAAACCCTTGCGGCGCAAGCGATTGCGCGCGTGCAACCAGTCGGCGGTCAGCCCTTGGCGCCGAACAGCCGGCTCAGCCATCCACCGCTTCGGGCGGCCTGCGGCGCCTCCACGGCGACGAACTCGGCGTCGACATCCTCGTCGTGGCGATAGCCGGTCACCGCCTTGGCGAGGTCGATGGGGACATCGAAGATGAGATCGGCCTTGAGATCGTCGTCGCTGGCGTCCTCGACGGCCTGCTCGGCCGTCAGGCGGTCGTGGATGGCCTGGTACTCGGACGGCGGGACGCCGGTGACCTCAGGCGCGCCCTTCTCGCAATCGTAGTCGACACGCCAGGCGACCTGGCCGTCCCGGTAGAACGTGGTCGTCGCGCACATGACGGTCTCGGAGAACTGGCAGCCGATCACGGCGCAGGTCGTCGAGAGCGACGACAACCGTTCCTCCGACGCAAAGCGCGAATCCTGAGACTGGAGGATCGTCCAGCCGCTTGGCAGTTCGCCGATCCAGGCGGTAGGCCGGCGACGTGACGGCGGTTCCTCGGTCATGCCGAGGAGTTCCAGCGCTTGCGCGCGTTCAAGGCCCTTGAGGCCGATCCAGGAAAGACTGCCCATAGCCGAGCTTCGCGCGTAGCGAGCCGGGGTGCAACCTAAAGAAAAGCGGCGGCCCCCGTGGGGAGCCGCCGCTCTGTAGTCCTAGGCTATCGCGAAGATCAGCCGGCCTTGGCCGGGGCCGCGCCTTGGCTCGCCAGCGGCGGGCGCGAGAGCGGGGTGAACTTCGGCTCCATCTTCGGAACGGCTTCCGAGAGGATGGTTTCGACCGTCCAGCCTTCTTCCTTGGTCACGGTCTCGATCGGACGCGGCTGGCTGTAGAGGATGATGTTCTCGCCCGAGGCGCCGAACACCTGACCCGAGACGCTGGCGGCGGCCGGGGTGATCATGGCGACGGAGAAGCGAGCCGGTTGGTCGGCGCGGATCTTCTCGGCCATCACCGCGCGACGGGCGGCGGCGGCTTCGTCCTTCACCGGCACCGACTGGGTCATGCGGGTCCAGGCGACCGGGGCCAGGCAGTTCGAACGCACGTTGTTGCGCGCGCCTTCCATGGCGATGATCCGCGACAGGCCGGCGATGCCCATCTTGGCCGCGCCGTAGTTGGCCTGGCCGATGTTGCCCAGCAGGCCCGAGGTCGAGGTGAAGAACATGTAGGCGCCGTCGTTCTGTTCGCGGAACAGCTCGATGGTGGCGCGGGCGACGTTGAACGAGCCGCGCATGTGGACCGCGATGACCGAGTCCCATTCGGCTTCGGTCATCTTGTGGAACATGACGTCACGCAGGATGCCGGCCGGATTGATGACCGCGTGCAGGCCGCCGAATTCCTTCTTGGCCTGCTCGACCATGCCGTAGACGGCGTCCAGGTCGGTGACGCTGTCGGAGTTGGAAACCGCTTCGCCGCCCGCGGCGCGGATTTCCTGCGCGACCTGTTCGGCCGGACCCGCCGAGCCTTCGTCTTCGCCCTTCAAACCGCCGCCGAGGTCGTTGACCACGACCTTCGCGCCTTCGGCCGCCGCGATCAGCGCGCAATCACGGCCAATGCCGTTGCCGCCGCCGGTGACCAGAACAACTTTCCCTGAAAGTGCACCCATCGATCAATCTCCCTAAAAGAATAGCGTCGTTGTTATTCGAGCCTGTCGGCCTTGCGCAAGGCGGGAAACAGTTTGGCCCAGAGGCCGGTGACGATCAACGCGGCGACGCCCCCCGAGACGGCGGCCGCCACCGCGCCCATGAAGCGGGCCGCAACACCGGTGCGGAACTCGCCCAGCTCGTTCGAGGCGCCGATGAACAGCGAGGAGACGGCGGCCACGCGGCCGCGCATCTGATCGGGCGTGACGATCTGAACCAGGGTCTGGCGGACATAGACGCTGAGCATGTCGGCCCCGCCGAGCACGGCCAGGGCCACGACCGACAGCCAGAAGGTCTGCGAGAGGCCGAAGACGATGGTGGCGAGCGCGAAGATGGCGACGCCGACGAACATGATCGGGCCGGCGTTGCTGCGGATCGGATTGGCGGCCAGCCAGATCGCCACCAGGGTGGCGCCGATGGCGGGACCGGCGCGCAGCATGCCGAAGCCCTCGGCGCCGACGTGCAGGATGTCACGGGCGTAGACGGGCAGCAGGGCGGTGGCGCCGCCGAGCAGCACCGCGAACAGGTCCAGCGAGATCGCCCCGAAGACGATCTTGTTATGCCAGACGTAGCCAAGGCCCTCCTTGATCAGGGTCCATCGCGAGCCGGCCTGGGTCACCGGCTTGGTGTTCATGGCGATCAGCGAGACGGTCAGCACGGCGATCAGGTAGAGGCCGCTGGTCGTGCCGTAGGCGACGGCCGGCGAGATCGAGACCAGCGCCCCGCCGAGCGCCGGGCCGATGATCGAGCCGCCCTGCCAGGCCAGCGAGTTCCAGGCGATGGCGCGCGGCAGCAGGCTGCGCGGCACCAGCATCGGGCCCATGGCGGTGCCGGCCGGGCCCATGAAGGCGCGGCTGGTCCCGAACAGCACGGCCACGCCGAGCAGCAGCGGGATGGTGGCGAAGCCGAACAGGCTGGCCGACAGCAGCAGCAGCACCGAGGCGATCTCGCCGGCGTAGCAGAACTGGAGGATGCGCTTGCGGTCGTAGCGGTCGGCGGCCTCGCCCGCCCACAGCGCCAGCAGCAGCACCGGGATGAAGGTCACCAGCCCGATCATGCCGACATAGAAGGCCGACTCGGCGACGCTGTGGGTCTGGCGGGCGACGGCGTAGACCTGCCAGCCGAGCGCCACGCTCTGGATCTGCACGCCGAGGGTCGAGGCTACGCGCGTCGACCAGAACAGCATGTAGTCACGGTGGGCGAGGAGCTCGCGGGCGGTGGTCGGCTGGTCGGCGGCTTCGGTCGGGTCGGACATGCGAGCTCGGCACTCGGGGACTGCAAAGGCCGCGCAACTTGGACCGCGACGACCTGCGCCGCAACGCGCGATTGACGCGGGGCTGTCATGGCCTTATGCGCCGCGCTTCCCGTGAACGATCTGGAACACGTCCATGCGACGCCAGCGACGAACCGGGCGCGCCCGCCGCGCCAGCTAGAGCCCCGCTCGCCGTCGCCTTTGCGCGTATGGCGGCGGACCCCGTCGCCTCCCGCACCGCAAAGACGTTCATGATCGATCCCGCCGACCAGGCCCTTTCCTACACCCAAGAACAGCCCGCCGACGCCGACGCCATCGAGGCGCTGCTGGACCATGCCTTCGGTCCGGGCCGCTTCGTGAAGTCGTCCGAGCGCGTGCGCGAGTTCGCCGAATTCCGCCCCGAGATGTCGTTCTGCGCCTGGGACGGCGCGCGACTGGTCGGCGTCGTGCGGATGTGGAAGGTGCACGTCGGCGGAACCCCGGCGATCTTCCTCGGCCCGCTGGCGGTGCGGGCCGAAGGCCGCAAGTTCGGCGTCGGCGGCGAGATGGTGCAGCGCGCCTGCGCCGCCGCGCAAGGAGCCGGCTATCCGGTGCTGTTGGTCGGCGACGAGCCCTATTTCAGCCGCTTCGGCTTCTCGGCCGCGCCCTGCAAAGGCGTGCGGATGCCCGGACCGGTGAACCAGCGCCGGGTGCTGGCGTGCGGCGTCGAGCTGCTGGACGGACCGGTCACGGCCTGAGCGCGGCGGCGGTGATCGCCGTCAGGCCGGTCGGCGCGGTGACCAGGCCGACATGGTCGAGGCCCGGGACCAGCTGCACGCGGACCTTCGGATTGGCGGCGCGAAACTCGGGTCCGTAGCGCTCGGCGTAGAACTGCTGATCCTGCGACCCCACCAGCACGAGCACCGGCCGCCTGGCGCCGCGCAGCGCCGCGCGATGGTCGCCCACGCCGTAGTTCATGGCCAGGCGATAGGAGTAGGCCGGGGTCATCAGGCTGGCGACCTGCGGCGGGACCTCGAAGCGCGCCACCTCGGCGCCGTCCCAGCCGTGCAGGCCCAGACGGTTCAGGCCCATGATCAGGACGATCCTGGCCACGTCGATGTGCGCCCAGCCGCCGCCGCGGCGCGCGATCTTCGAGGGGAACGGGAGGGCCGGCGCCAGCAGCACGTAGCGGTCGAACAGGTCCTGATCTGGCCCGCCGGCGGTGCGCAGCGCGAAGGCCCCGCCGGCCGAGAAGCCGACCAGGGTGAGGTCGGCGCCGGGACGCGCGCGCCGCACCTCGGCGGCGAAGTCGGCCAGGTCGTCGTCCAGTTGGCCGAGATAGGCGATGTCGCCCCGGGGCCCGGAGGCGCCGTGGCCGCGGACGTCCAGGGCGTAGACGCTGAAGCCGGCGGCGTTCAGCGACCTGGCGAGCGGGTTCATAGTCAGGGACTGGCCGGCCGATCCATGCAGGAGGACGGCGACCCGGGGCCCGCCCGGATAGGCGCGATAGGCGAGGGCGGTCCCGTCGCCGGCCTGGAAACGCGACAGTGGCGGCGCGCCCGCCGGATCCAGCGCCGGGGGTGTGGCCATGGCCGAGACCGGCGCCAGCGCCAGGACGGCGCAGATCAGGGCGCGGCGGATGAACTTCAGGAACATGGGAGCCTCGTCGAACAAATGGTTCGGCGAGGTCTGCGCGGCGGCGCGGGGCCGGTCTGGCCGATTTCGAAATCGGCCAGCGGCTAGAGCGAACTCGGCAGGGCCGCCCGGCGATAGGCGCTGGGCGTGACGCCGGTCTGCGCCTTGAAGGCGCGGTTGAACGGGCCGATCGAAGAAAAGCCGGTGTCGAGCGCGATGGTCAGGATCGAGACCTCGGCCTGGGTGGGGTCGGCCAGCGCCTGCTGCGCCTCGGCGATTCGGTAGCCGTTCACGAAGGCCGAGAAGTTGCGATGCCCGAGCGCGTCGTTGATCAGGCGGCGCAGCTGGTGCTCGGGCATGCCGACCCGCGCGGCGAGGCGACCGATGGTGAGCTCCTCGCGATAGGCGCGGTCCTGGGTCATCAGTCTCTCGAGACGCGCGGCGGCGGCGGGCGGAGCCGCATCGCTGCGAACCGTGCGGGGCCGCCGGTCGAAAAGCTCGCGGGCCTGAAGGTTCAGCAGGCCCCAGGACACCGCGGCCAGTCCGGCCAGGACGGCGGCGATCGCCGCGAGGCTGGCGAGGTCGGCGCGGGGCGATGGTCCGTGCACGGCGAACAGTCCGGCGTTGAGCATGGTGGCGCCCGCCAGACTGACGACGACGATCAGGCGCAGGCGCAGCCGGGCGTCGACGAGGTCGTCGCGCCAGGTGGCGAACACCTCGGTGAGCGCGCCGGCGGAGATCAGCAGCACCGCCGCGCTGACCGCCAGCCGCAGGGCGCCTGTCGCCGCCTCGGCAAGGCCGGGGGCGGCGGCGGCGAAGCCGAGCGCGGCGACGGCGGCCCAGGCCGCGCCATGCCAGGGCCGCAGGCGGAACGAGACGCTGAACAGCGAGGCGGCGACGAGCCAGCCGACGACGGCGTTGCCGGCGCTGAGCCCCAGCAGGGCGGCGTGCAGCCAGCCGGTGGTGGCGGCGAGACCCGGCGCGGCGCACCAGGCATGGGCGGCCACGCCGAGCGCGAAGACCGCCGCCAGCCGGGCGCTCGCCTGGCCGCGATGGTCGCGCAGCATCAGCGCCGCGACCAGGACGGCGAGCACGGTGACCGCGCCGCGCAGCGCGATGTCGAGATCGGCGAAGGACATCGGCGCCGGCGCTGTCAGGCTTTGCGGGGTTTCTTCTTCGCGGCGCTGTTGAGCGCGGCGGCGGCGGCGATCAGGGCCTTGAAGGCCGTCTCGTCGAGCGCCGCGCCCTGCGGGATGTCGATGGCCCGGCGGGTATTGCCCTCGAGGCTGGAATTGAACAGTCCCGTGGGATCGTCGAGGGCCGCGCCCTTGGCGAAGGTCAGCTTGACGTAGGCCTTGTAGGTCTCGCCGGTGCAGATGATGCCGTCGTGCGACCAGACCGGCGTGCCGCGCCACTTCACCTCTTCGACCACCTCGGGAACCGCCTGGTGGATCAGGGCGCGGACGCGGGCGAGGGTCTCGCCGCGCCAGTCGCCGAGCGCGGCGATGCGGGTGTCGATCTCGGCGGAGGCGGATTGGGGCTGCGTCATGCGGCGTGTCCTTCGGCGGCGGCCGCCACCTTGCGGCGATTGAAACGGCGATGTCGAGGGAGCTGGTTCCAGCGGCTTGTGGAAGAACCCCGTTGAGGCGACGCACGCGGGTCCTTACCTTTGCTGCATGGGAGAGACGACATCCAAGCCCGGCCTCGACGGCGTGATCGCGGCGGCCAAGCAGGCGCCCGGCCGCGGATTGCCGCCGGTCCACCTGTGGAACCCCGCCCACTGCGGCGAGATCGACATCGTGATCCGCAAGGACGGGACCTGGTTCCACGAGGGCACGCCGATCGGCCGCGAGGCGCTGGTGCGGCTGTTCTCGACGGTGCTGCGCAAGGACCCGGACGGCTTCCACCTGGTGACCCCGGTGGAGAAGATGAAGATCACGGTCGAGGACGCGCCGTTCATCGCCACGCGGGTCGACGCCCAGGACGGGGCGCTGACGTTCCTGACCAATGTCGGCGACGAGGTGGTCGCCGGGCCCGAGAACGAGATTCGGGTGGACATGGACCCCGCGACCGGCGAGCCGCGGCCTTATCTGCACGTGCGGCGCGGGCTGGAGGCGCTGATCGCCCGGCCGGTGTTCTACGAGCTGGTCGAGCTGGCGCAGGAGCGCGACACGCCCGACGGGCCGCGCCTGGGCGTCGAATCGAACGGCGCCTGGTTCCCGGTCGGCCCGGCCGGAGCCCACCAGCTGTGAGCCCGAACGCACCGCCGGACGAGATGCGCGAGTGGATCGCCGGTCATCTCGACCCGCTGGACGGCGAGCCGGCGAGCACGGCCGCGTCGGATTTCGACCTGGGGCCGAACGCGTTTCCCAACGAGCCCGTGAGCCTGAAGCCGGCGGCGGTGCTGGTCGGGCTGATCGAGCGGCCCCACGGCTATTCGGTGCTGCTGACCCGGCGGGCCGACACCCTGCGCAGCCATACCGGCCAGATCGCGCTGCCGGGCGGGCGCTGCGATCCTGGCGAGACCAGCCCGGTGACGGCGCTGCGCGAGGCGCACGAGGAGGTTGGGCTGGCGCCGGACTACGTGACGCTGGCGGGGCTCTCCTCGCCCTATCGCACCGGCACCGGGTTCCTGGTGACGCCGGTGGTGGGGTTCATCCAGCCCGGCTTCTCGCTGAGCGCCAATCCGGCCGAGGTCGCCGACATCTTCGAGACGCCGTTCGGGTTCCTGATGGATCCCGCCAATCACGAGCGGCACGAGCGCCAGGGCCCCGACGGCCAGCTGCGCCGGTTCTACGCCATGACCCACGAGGACCGCTTCATCTGGGGCGCGACGGCGGGGATGCTGCGGGCGCTCTACGACCGGCTCTACGGGGCGGCGGTTGCTTAGGGAACTGGCCCCGCGGCTGCTGCTGATGGCGGCGCCCTTCGTCATCTGGTTCGTCTGGCGCGAGGTGGCGCTGCGCACGGGACGGCCGATGGGCTCGACCCCCTGGACCTGGCTGGTGGCGATCGCCGGCGCGCTGCTGGCGGTTTCGCTGCTGGCGACTGGTCTTTTCCATGGCGACAACCGCGGGGAGACCTATGTTCCTGCGGAAGTGGAGGCCGGCGGACACGTGGCGCCGGGACATTTCGAGAAGAAGGCGCCCGCAAAGTGACGCAGAGCATCGGCGAAAAGCCCTGGATGAAGCCCGCAGCGCCGGTGATGGAGGCGCTGGAGGCGGTCGGCGGCCCCGGATGCGCCCGGTTCGTCGGCGGGGCGGTGCGCAACACGCTGCTGGGCCAGCCGGTGGGCGATGTCGACATCGCCTGCACCCTGACGCCCGACCAGGCGACCAAGGCCCTGGAGGCGGCCGGGATCAAGGTCGCCCCGACCGGGGTCGACCACGGCACCGTCACCGCCATCGTTGGCGGCGAACCCTTCGAGGTGACGACCCTGCGCCGCGACGTCGAGACCGACGGACGCCGCGCGGTGGTGGCGTTCACGGAGGACTGGGCCGAGGACGCCCAGCGCCGCGACTTCACGATGAACGCGGTCTATGCCGACCGGCTGGGAAACCTGACCGACCCGACGGGGACCGGCGTGGCCGACGCCCAGGCCGGGCGGCTGGTGTTCGTCGGCGAAGCGGCGACCCGCATTGCCGAGGATTCCCTGCGCATCCTGCGCTACTTCCGGTTCCTGGCCTGGTACGGCAAGGGCGAGCCGGACGCTGCGGCGCTGGCCGCCTGCGAGGCCGGCCGCGAGCTGATGGGCAACCTGGCCGCCGAGCGGGTGGCCAAGGAACTGCTGAAGCTGGTCGCCGCCTACGACCCGCGGCCGGCGACGGCGCTGATGGCCAAGACCGGCGTGCTGGCGCAGTTGCTGCCGAGCGCCACGGACCTGGGCGCCTTCGACCAGCTGGTCGAGGTCGAGACCGAGCAACTGTTCACCTGCGATGCGCTGCTGCGGCTGGCGACCTTGCTGCCGGACAACGAGGTCGGGATCGGCAAGGCGGCGGAGGCCCTGCGGCTCTCCAACGAGCAGCGCGACCGGTTGATAGCGGCGATGGGCAAGACCCCGCGCATCACCTCGTGGATGAGCCCGCGCGAAAGCCGGCGGGCGGTCTACAAGATCGGCGTGCAGGCGTTCAGCGACCGCATCAAGCTGGCCTGGGCCCATTCCGAGCGCTCGGCCGCCACGCACCAGTGGCGCGGGCTGCTGGCCCTGGCCGAGAGCTGGACCCCGCCGCCGTTCCCGCTGACCGGTGAGGACGTGCTCAAGTCCGGCGTGCCGAAGGGCCCGATGGTCGGCCAGGTGCTGCGCGAGGTCGAGGACTGGTGGATCGACCACGACTTCATCGACGACAAGTTCTCGGCCATCGAGAAGCTGAAGGCCGTGGCCCAGGGCATGGCGTACTAGACCTCCATTGCTCCCCCTCTGGGGGAGCTCCGGGCCGCATGGCCCGGTGAGGGGGATTGCGGCGCCTCCAGCAGGCCCCCTCCGTCTCGATGCTGCGCATCGATCCACCTCCCCCAGCGGGGGAGGAACTGAGAAGTGGAGATTGCCCCCGATGAAACTCGGCATCCTGGAGACCGGCGCGCCGCCCGAGGAGATCCGCGGGCGCTATGGAAGCTATTCGTCGATGTTCCGGCGGCTGTTCGGCGAAGGCGCCTATGACTACGCCGTCTACGACGTGGCGGCGGGCGAGACGCCGGCGGGCGTGGCCGAATGCGGGGCCTGGCTGGTCACCGGATCGTCGGCGGGCGCGTACGACCCCGAACCCTGGATCGCGCCGCTGGAGGACTTCCTGCGCGCCGCCAAGGGCCAGGCGCCGCTGGTCGGGATCTGCTTCGGCCACCAGATCATGGCCCAGGCCTTCGGCGGCAAGGTGGTCAAGTCGCCGAACGGCTGGGGGCTGGGGCTGCAGCGCTACCGGATGGGCGCGGCGCGCGGTTGGATGGACAGCCCCGAGCCGATCGCCGTTCCCGGCTCGCACCAGGACCAGGTCGTCGAGGCGCCGCCCGGCGCCAAGGTGATCGGCGGCAACGACTTCTGCCCGGTGGGCATGCTGGACTATGGCGATGACCGGGCGATCTCGCTGCAGCTGCATCCCGAGTTCGAGCCCGACTACGCCAAGGCGCTGATCGAGACGCGGCGCGGGACGCGGCTGAGCCAGGACGACGCCGACCGGGCGGTGATGAGCTACGAGCAGCCCGACGACCGCCTGCGGGTCGGCGCCTGGCTGCAGCGGTTCATCGAGACGGCGTAGGGGCTGCTTGCCCAACCTCTCCCCTTGGAAGGGGAGAGGGGAAGTTGGGGCGCGCGGCAGCTCCGTCGCCGGCTAGATCCAGCTGACCATCGGCGGCATCGAGGACAGGATGGTGTCGATGTTGCCGCCGGCCTTGAGGCCGAACATGGTGCCGCGGTCGTAGAGCAGGTTGAACTCGACGTAGCGGCCGCGGCGGATCAGCTGTTCCTGGCGGTCGGCCTCGGTCCACGGTTCGTCCATGCGGTGGCGGACGATCTTCGGATAGACGTCGAGGAAGGCCTCGCCGACCGCGCGGGTGAAGGCGAAGTCCTTTTCGAAGTCGCCGCTGTTGTGGCGGTCGTAGAAGATGCCGCCGATGCCGCGGTGCTCCTTGCGGTGCGGCAGGTAGAAGTACTCGTCGCACCAGGCCTTGTACTTGCCGTGCCACTCCGGATCGTAGGGGTCGCAGGCGGCCTGCATGGCGGCGTGGAACAGCACCGCGTCGTCGGCCTCCTGGCTGCGCTGCGCATCGAGCATCGGCGTCAGGTCGGCCCCGCCGCCGAACCAGCTTTCCGCCGTCGACAGGAAGCGGGTGTTCATGTGCACGGTCGGCACGCGCGGCGAGCGCGGGTGCACGATTAGGCTGATGCTGGCCGAGACGTAGGTCGGGTCCTGGTCGGCGCCCGGCATCTGGGCGGCCATCTCGGGCGAGAAGCGGGCCAGAGCCGCGGAGGTGTGCACCCCGGCCTTTTCGAACAGCCGGCCCTTCAGGTGGCCGCCGATCCCGCCGCCGGTCCCGGTCTCGCGCGTCCAGGGGCGTGCTTCGAACTGGCCGGGCTCGCCGGGATAGAGGTCGACGGGCGCCTCCTCTTCCAGGCGCTCGAGCTCGGCGAAGATCCGGGTCTGCAGACTTTCGAACCATTCCTTGGCGCGGTCGCGCCGGGCTTCGATCTCGGGAGAAATGTTGGTCATCGCGTACCGCAGTTAGGAAATTTGCACGGGCTTAGGAAATTGATCGGTCTGCCGCAACGCCTCGGAAAGGCCGATGGCGGCCGAGACGGTGACGTTGAGCGAGCGCCGACCAGGCGTCAGCGGAATGAAGACTCGGGCGTCGGCGGAGTCGTGAACATCGTCCGGAACGCCGAGGCTCTCGCGGCCGAACAACAGGATGTCGTCGGGCCGAAACACGAAATCATGCAATGGCTGCGCGGCCTTAGTAGAGAACAACACTATGCGAGCGGCCCCCTTGGCGGCCTGAAAATCGCTCCATCCGGCATGACGAACGACATCGGCCGGTTCGCCGTAATCCATCGCCGCACGGCGGATGGCCTTGTCGGAAAGCGGGAAACCACAAGGCTCGATGACGTGTACGGGCACCCCCATACAGGCGCCGAGGCGAAGAGCCGCGCCAAGGTTTTGCGGAATGTCCGGTTGAAAAAGCGCGAGCAGCATTCTAAGCGGTCCAGCCACGGGATTAGCCGGGGCCAGGGGCGAATCACGGAAGGGCGGGGTGCGAGATGCAATCCGACTGTCTTCCGCGGGTTTGCCCGGCGCCAGCGTTCAGTTCCGGTGGCCCTTACCAGAACCGCTGGCAGGGGTCGAAGGCGGGATCACTCCGGAATTATCCGTAGTGGTCTGACGGGCCGCGGGCACGCGGCCGCAAACGAAGGGTAGCTTTAAGGTGGCCGACACCGTCGCGGGCGCAAATCCCGATACGCATGCCGCGGGCGACGACCCGAACCGGCGTGATTTTATTCATATTGCAGCGGCGGCTGCGGCCGGCGGCGCTGTCGCGGGCCTCGCCTGGCCGTTCATCGACCAGATGAACCCGTCCGGCGATACGCTGGCGCTGGCGTCGGTCGAATTCGACCTGACCAAGGTCGAGGAAGGCCAGCAGGTCACCATCAAGTGGCGCGGCAAGCCGCTGTTCATCCGCAATCGGACTGGCGCGGAGATCGCCAAGGCCATTGGGGATGACAGCGCGAGCATGCCCGATCCGCAGAAGGACGAAGATCGTCACAAGCCGGGCAAGGCCCAATGGCTCGTGCTGGTCGGCACCTGCACGCACCTCGGCTGCGTGCCGACGTTCGGCGGCGGCGACTACGGCGGCTGGTTCTGCCCGTGTCACGGTTCGCACTACGACGTCTCGGGCCGCATCCGTAAGGGTCCGGCGCCGAAGAACCTGGCGGTGCCCGACTACACCTTCCTTTCCGACACCAAGGTCAAGGTGGGCTGACCCAGATGAGCGGACATTCCAATTACGAACCGAAGACCGGCATCGAGCGTTGGCTCGACACCCGTCTGCCTGTCGTGCGCCTGGCGTACGACTCGATGATCGACTTCCCGACCCCGAAGAACCTGAACTACTGGTGGACCTTCGGCGGCATCCTGGCGGTCTGCCTCGGCATCCAGCTGGTCACCGGCATCGTGCTGGCCATGCACTACGTGCCGCACGTCGACCACGCCTTCGCCTCGGTCGAACGCATCATGCGTGACGTCAACTACGGTTGGCTGATCCGCTACATGCACGCCAACGGCGCCTCGATGTTCTTCATCGCGGTCTACATCCACATGTTCCGCGGGCTGTACTACGGCTCGTACAAGGCTCCGCGCGAAGTGCTGTGGATCCTGGGCTGCGTGATCTACCTGCTGATGATGGCCACCGCCTTCATGGGCTACGTGCTGCCCTGGGGTCAGATGTCCTTCCACGGCGCCGTCGTGATCACCAACCTGTTCGGCGCGCTGCCGGTCGTGGGTGAAGCGATCACCACCTGGCTGTGGGGCGGCTTCGCGGTCGACAACCCGACCCTGAACCGCTTCTTCTCGCTGCACTTCTTGCTGCCGTTCATGATCGCGGGCGTCGTTGGCCTGCACATCTGGGCGCTGCACGTCCCGGGCAACAACAATCCGACCGGCGTGAACGTGAAGTCGAAGGAAGACACCGTTCCCTTCCATCCGTACTACACGGTGAAGGACGGCTTCGCGATCGTGGTGTTCCTGATCCTGTTCGCGACCTTCGTGTTCTACAACCCGAACGCCCTGGGCCACGCCGACAACTACATCCCCGGCAACCCGCTGGTGACCCCGGCGCACATCGTTCCGGAATGGTACTTCCTGCCGTTCTACGCGATCCTGCGCGCGGTTCCCGACAAGCTGGGCGGCGTGATCCTGATGTTCGGCGCCATCGCGGTGCTGTTCGTCCTGCCCTGGCTCGACACCTCCAAGGTGCGCTCGATGCGCTACCGGCCGACGGCGAAGCTGTACTTCTTCATCTTCCTGCTGGCCTGCCTGGTGCTCGGCTACTGCGGTGGTCAGTTGCCGGACAACCACGTGATCCCGGGTCTGTCGACCTTCAAGCTGTTCGACGCCGACCTGAACTCGATGGTGTGGCTGTCGCGGGTCGCGACCCTCTACTACTTCGCCTACTTCATGGTCATCCTGCCGATCCTGGGCCTCACCGAGACCCCGCTTCCGCTGCCGGAATCGATCAGTGAACCTGTGCTTTCGCATCCCGCCAACGCGCCGGCCGGCGCCGCGGCTTCGCCTGAAAAGAGGGGTTAAGCCTCAGATGCTGCGTAAAGGTATCGCGCTCGCGGCGCTTGGCTTGGCCATTCTCGCGGCTCCGGCGGCTCAGGCCGCCGGCGGCGCCCTGCCGCCCAAGCACGTTGAGTTCAGCTTCGAAGGTCCGTTCGGCAAGTTCGACCAGGCTGAGCTGCAACGGGGTTACAAGGTCTATCGGGAGGTCTGCTCGGCCTGCCACTCGATGAACCTGATGTACTTCCGGAACCTCGGCCAGAAGGGCGGGCCGTTCTACGATGCGAAGTACAAGAACCCGAACGACAACCCCTATGTGAAGGCGATCGCCAAGGACTATCAGATCAAGGACATCGACTCGGAAACGGGTGATGTGATCGATCGTCCGGGCACGTCGGCCGACAAGTTCCCGTCGCCCTTCCCGAACGAAGCGGCGGCGCGGGCCTCGAACGGCGGCGCCTATCCGCCGGACCTGTCGGTGATGGCCAAGGCTCGTCACCACGGGCCGCAGTACATCTACTCGCTGCTCACCGGCTACAAGAACCCGCCCGCGGGTCTGAAGGTCGGCACCGGCCAGCACTACAACCCGTACATGAACGGCGACGTGTCGGCCGCGTGGTCGGGTCCGCACGACAAGGTTCCGCCCGGCGGCTTCATCGCCATGGCCCCGCCGCTGGCGGCCGGTCAGGTGACGTTCGACGACGGCACCAAGTCGACGCTGGAGCAACAGTCCAAGGACGTTGCGGCCTTCATCGCCTGGGCTTCCGAGCCCAAGATGGAAGAGCGCAAGGCCTTCGGCATGGCGGCGATGATCTACCTCTTCATCTTCGCGGGCCTGCTGTACGCCAGCTACCGCAAGATCTGGAAGAACGTCGCCCACTAGGGCGAGCCGCCTCCAGCGAGATACGAGAAGGCCCCGGAGCGATCCGGGGCCTTTTTCGTTGCGCGCGGCTTGCTTGACTTTGCCGTGGTCGAAAACCAACGATACGCCAAACGGCTGGCGGAGGTCGGCGATGGGTACCGGGTTCAAGACTGCGGCGCTCGCCGGGTTGGGGCTGTCGCTTACGAGTCTGTCCTTCGAGGCGCCGATCTCGCCGCAGGTCCTGGCCGCGCTCGATCCGACCTTGATGGCGTCGTCGATCTGCGGGAGTCCGAAGACCGGCGGGGCTTTGGCGCGCAATCTGCTGCTGGCCCAGGCGGTCGCCGCGCCGGCCAGCCAGGCCGGGCCGATCCCGCTCTATGACGACCTGACCAAGTCCCCGTTCCCGGTCACCACGACCGATCCGCAGGCCAAGCGCTACTTCAGCCAGGGCCTGCTGCTGACCTACGGCTTCAACCACGCCGGGGCGGTGCGCTCGTTCCGCGAGGCGCAGCGGCTGGATCCGACTTGCGCCATGTGCTGGTGGGGCGAGGCGGTGGCGCTGGGACCGAACATCAACGCGCCGATGGACGAGCGCGACCGCGAGGCGGCGCTGGCTGCGATGGACAAGGCCATGGCCCTGCGCGAGCGGGCCTCGCCGATGGAGCGGGCGCTGATCGAGGCGGTGGCCAAGCGCTACTCGCGCGACCCGAAGGCCGACCGCGCGGCGCTGGACGGAGCCTATGCCGACGCCATGCTGGCGGTCGCCGGCCGCTTCGCGGCCGACGACGACGTCGCCGTGCTGGCCGCCGAGGCGGTGATGGACACTTCGCCCTGGAACTACTGGGAGCCGGACAAGAAGACGCCGGTCGGGCGCAGCGGCGAGGCGGTGGCGCTGGTCGAGACGGTGATGGCGCGCAATCCGGGCCACGTGCAGGCCGGGCACCTCTACATCCACCTGCTGGAGGCCGCGGACGCCCAGCGGGCCGAAGCCGCCGCCGACCGGCTGGGAACCCCCACCGCGCCCAGCGCCGGGCACCTGGTGCACATGCCCTCGCACATCTACCAGGCGCGCGGCCGCTATGCGGACTCGATGCGGGTGAACGTGGCGGCGGCGCGGGCCGACGAGGCCTACATCCGCAGCGCCGGGGACCACAGCCTGGTGCGCTACGGCTACTATCCGCACAACGTCCACTTCATCGTCACCTCGGCGCAGCTGGCCGGCGACATGGACACGGCGATCGGCGAGGCCGAGCGGCTGCGGGCGCTGATGGGCGTTGAGACTTCGGCGAAGATCGGCTGGGTGCAGATCATCGAGGCCGCGCCCTATCTGGCGATGGCCCAGTTCGCGGCGCCGGAGGCGATCCTGGCCATGCCCGCGCCCGACGCCCGGCTGCCCTATGCGAGCGCGATGCGCCACTACGCCCGAGCCGTCGCCTACGCCCAGCAGCGCGACAAGGCCGCGTTCGACCGCGAACTCGCGGCGATGGACGCCCTGGTCAAGGCCGACGCCTTCGCCGACCTGACCGCCCAGCTGGTGCCGGCGGTCGACCTGGTGGGCATGGCGCAGGAGGTGGCGCACGGGCGCCTGTCGACCGCCGAGCGCCGCTACGACGAGGCGGCGGGGCACTACCGCAAGGCCATCGCCATCGAGAGCCGCATTCCCTACACCGAGCCGCCGTACTGGTATTATCCGGTCCACCAGTCGCTGGGCGCAGCGCTGTTCCTGGCGGGCAAGCCAGCAGAGGCCAGCGAGGCGTTCCGCACGGCCCTGGCGCAGACGCCGCGCAACGGCTGGGCGCTCTATGGGCTGGCCCGCAGCGAGGAGGCGCAGGGCCGCAAGGCGGACGCGCAGGCCGCGCGGCAGGCCTTCGTCCGGTCCTGGGCCGGTCGGCCGGAGTGGCTGGCGATGGAGCGGCTGTAGCGGCCTAGCCGGCGGGCGCGAGCAGCAGCTTGCCGGCCGGGAAGTCGAAGCGCAGCCGCCAGCGGGCCAGCAAGGGCGCGCCGATGACGCCGTCAGCCTGGGTGTCGGCCAGAGCGCCAGGCAGATTCTCGAACAAGGTCCCGGCGAAGGACGCGGCGCGCAGCTGCGCGCGGGTCTCGCCGTAGGGCAGCATGTCCTGCGGCTTGGCCGCGCCGGGGACCGAGGCGAGTCGCTCGGAGACGCGGACAGCGGCGTCCGAGCCGGTGGCGATCACGAAGTCGCCGCCTACGGCCCTGGGCCCATCGGAAACTGCGGCATGGGCGGTGGCGACGCCGCCGGCGACCCGCAGCGGCAGGACGCTGACCTTGCTGCGCACGCGCGGGGCCTGGGCGCGCGGATAGATGGCGATCTTGCAGGGCGCGAAGCTGACTTCGACCACGTAGGCCGACAGCAGGTCGGCGCCGATCACGCCGGCGATCGGGGTCGGGAAGGCGTAGGTCCGCGCATCCAGGTCGGCGATCACGAACGGGCGGTCGGGCAGGGTAAGGCCGGCGATGCGGACCGGGCCGCGCTGGTCGGGCTCGACCAGTCCGGCGCCCTGGGCCTTGGTCTCGTGCAGCTGGGTGACGGCTGAGCCGGTGTCGAGGATGTAGTCGCCAGCCAGGCCGTCGATCGAGGCGGGCGCGACGATCACCCCTTGTTCGTACCAGCAGGCGGTCTCGCCGGCGTGGGCGGCGAGCGGGAGAGCGGCGGCGGCGAGGGCCAGGGCGACCGGCTTCATGGGATCCGTGAGGCGAGAGAGCGCCGGGGCGCTTGGCGGCCCCTTCGCGGGCAGCATAGCGGCGATTGTAGCGCTCGGCGACGGGCAGCGTGGGCCTTCCGCGGTTGCGAGGGCGATTGGGCCTTACCCCTGCCGCATCGATCGCCTAAGTCGAAGCCATGAGCTTCATCAAGCCCTGGCGAGACTTCCGGCGCATGCAGGACGTGGCGGTCGGCGCAGCGGTGCTGATCTATGCCGGCGCGGTCGTGAACGCGTTTCGCGTGCTGCCGGGCGGCGCCGATCTGATCGCCCAGCGCACGTTGATCTGGCCGGCCATGTTCCTGTTCGTCTCGCTGGTCTCGCCGCTGGCGGTGCCGCCCCTGAAGCGCGGGCTGGCGCGCTATGTGTGGCTGAGCTTCCAGGCGGGGTTCGGCCAAACGCCGGTCTCGGTGCTGACCGGAGTGGGGCTGCTCGCGGGCGCGGCGCTGTTCATCTACTGGCAGGTCTGGGCGGTGGGCCATGGCGGCCGGTATCCCGCCGGGGTGTTCTCGGGCTATGCGGCCGGAATCGGCATCCTGGTCGCGCAGGCGGTGCTGGTCCGGGCCCTGGAGACGGTGCCCGAGGTGCGCAAGCAGATCGAAGAGCGCGAGCCCTAGCCCGCGGCGGCCGGATGGTCGATGTCGAGGTGCAGCCGCAGGGTCGGCAGGCCGAACTCGTCTTCTTCCTCGCCGACGACTACGAAGCCCAGCTTTTCCAGGATCCGCCAGGAGGCGAGGTTGGCCGGGTCGATGGTGGCGTCGACCGCGTCAGGTGTGCAGGCGGCCAGCAGAGCGCGGGCGGCCTCGGTGGCGTAGCCCCGTCCCCAGTAGGCGCGGGCGAAACCGTAGATCAGTTCCAGGCGATTGGGGTGGGGCGTCGGGATCAGGCCGACCCAGCCGATCAAGGCGTCGCTGTCGCGCAGGACGACGGCCCGGCTGCCGACCTCGCTGATCATCAGGCTGGCGGCGGCGTTGTTGATCCAGAGCGCGGTGGCGGCCCGGCTCAGCGGCACGCCGTCGCCGACATGGGCCATGACCTGCGGGTCGGCGGCGATCGCGCAGAGGGCGTCGAGGTCGCTCGCCGCCAGCGGCCGGAGCCGCAGTCTCGTGGTTTCCAGGATCACGCCGAACTTCGCCCCCCGCCGTTGTTGGAGAACAGGGCCAGTGTCCGCAGGCGGGCGAGCCGGGCGCTGTCAGCGTCGTAGTCGGCGCGGCGGTCGGAAACGAACCCGTGGCCGGCCGGATAGAGATGGATCGGGATGTCGGGATGGCGCTCGCCGATTTCCTCGACCCGCTCGGGCGGGATCGAAGCGTCGGTCTTGCCGAAGTGCAGGATGATCGGGACCTTGGGAGTCTCGTCCTTCAGCTCGCTGATCCGGCGGCCGTAGAAGCTGGCCGCGGCCGACAGGCCGGTGCAGCGACAGGCCGCCAGCCAGGTGGCCGCGCCGCCCCAGCAGAAGCCGGTGACGAAGACCGGGGCCTTGAGCGCGTCGATGGCGGCCTGGGCGTCGCCGGCGACCTGGTCCCACGGCGTGGCCTGGGAATACTCGACGCCCTTGGCGACGGCTTCCTGGCCGTAGTCCGCCTGGAAGCCGCGCTCGAGGCGGTCATAGAACGACGGGGCGATGGTCTCGTAGCCGTCGGCGGCGAAGGCGTCGGCCAGCTCGCGGATGTGCTCGGTGACCCCGAAGATCTCCTGGATCAGCAGCAGACCGCCGCGGCGGGCGTCGGTCGGCCTGGCGTGATAGGCGCCGAGCTCGAAGCCGTCGAAGGCGCTCTTGAGGGTGATCTGCTCGCCCATGCTCACGCGTTCTCGAACAGCTCGCGGGTGCGGGCGCGGGCGAGGTCGGCGGCCTCTTCGTTGTAGCGCTCGGGGCTCTCGTTGTTGAACCCGTGGCCGGCGCCTTCGTAGATGTAGACGGGCAGATCGGGGTGATGTTCGTGCACGGCCTTCTCGACCTCATCGGCCGGGATCCCAGGATCGGTGTGGCCAAGGTGGACGATGGTCGGGCAAAGCGGCTGGAGTGCGGCGTTGGCCTGCACAAGGCTGCCATAATAGCTCGCGGCGGCGGCGATCCCCTCGACCTTGGCGGCGCTCAGCCAGGTCAGCGAGCCGCCGTAGCAGTAGCCGACGACGAACACCTTGCCGCGCGCGGCCAGGAAGTCGCGGCAGGCGCCGATGTCGCTGAGCGCCTGCTCCAGCGGCGTGGCGCGGGCATGGGCGACGCCGGCGGCCAGGCCCTCCGGATCATGGGCGGCGGTGAAGTGGCGCTCGCGGCGGTCGTAGAGCGAGGGCGCGATCGCCTCGTAGCCGGCCTTGGCCCAGCGTTCGACGTCGGCGCGGATGTGCCGGTCGATGCCGAAGATTTCCTGCAGCACGATGACCCCGCCCTTGCGGGGGGTGAAGGCCTGCTCGTGGTAGGCCGAAAAGTCGAAGCCGTCCGCGCCCCGGAGGGTGATGGTCTCGCCCATGCGTTTCTCCCGTCTTGTTAGACGCGAGCTAAGCAGAGAACCTCAGCTGGGG
Organism: Phenylobacterium sp. LjRoot97; assembly: GCF_964254345.1. Taxonomy (NCBI): domain Bacteria; kingdom Pseudomonadati; phylum Pseudomonadota; class Alphaproteobacteria; order Caulobacterales; family Caulobacteraceae; genus Phenylobacterium; species Phenylobacterium sp. LjRoot97. The sequence goes on along the minus strand of NZ_CAXUTH020000001.1, from coordinate 3,577,312 downwards.
GGAGGGCGATGGGGTGAAAAGTTCCTCCCCTTTTTGAGGAAGAGGGAGGGGGACTGCTCTCGAAGAGAGTGAGGCAAAGTCCCCCTCAGTCGGCTTCGCTGACAGCTCCCCCGAGGGGGAGCATCCAAGCGGACTTTAGACGTTGAAGCGGAAGTTCATCACGTCGCCGTCCTTGACGACGTATTCCTTGCCTTCGGCGCGCAGCTTGCCGGCGTCACGAGCCCCGGCCTCGCCCTTGAGGTTCACGTAGTCCTCGTAGGCGATGGTCTCGGCGCGGATGAAGCCCTTCTCGAAGTCGGTGTGGATCACGCCGGCCGCCTGCGGGGCGGTGTCGCCCTTGTGGATCGTCCAGGCGCGGGCTTCCTTGGGGCCGACCGTGAAGTAGGTCTGCAGGCCGAGCAGGTGATAGGCCTCGCGGATCAGCTTGTTGAGGCCCGGCTCGGTCAGGCCGAGGGTTTCCAGGAACTCGGTGCGCTCGGCCTCGTCCAGCAGGGCGATCTCGCTCTCGATCTGGGCGGAGATCACGACATGGTCGGCGCCGTCGCGCTTGGCACGCTCGGCGACCAGGTTCGACAGGTCGTTGCCGGTGGCGGCCGAGGCCTCGTCGACGTTGGAGACGTAGAGGGCGGGCTTGGAGGTCAGCAGCTGCAGCATCCGCCAGGCCTTGTCGTCCTCGGCGGACACGACGGCCTTGCGGGCCGGGCGGCCGGCGTTGAGCTCGGTGAGCGCGACATTGACCAGGCGCAGGGTCTGGGCGCTTTCCTTGTCGCCGGTCTTGGCGCGCTTCTCGAGGTTGGCGACGCGCTTTTCCAGGCTCTCGAGGTCGGCCAGCATCAGCTCGGTCTCGATGGTCTCGAGGTCGGCGAGCGGGTCGATCTTGCCTTCGACGTGGGTGATGTCGTCGTCGATGAAGCAGCGAGCCACGAAGGCCACGGCGTCACAGTCGCGGATGTTGGCCAGGAACTGGTTGCCCAGGCCTTCGCCCTTGGACGCGCCGCGCACCAGGCCGGCGATGTCGACGAAGTTCATCCGCGCCGGAATGATCTCCTTGGACGGGATGATCGCGGCCAGGGCGTTCAGGCGCGGCTCGGGCACGGCCACGTCGCCGGTGTTCGGCTCGATGGTGCAGAACGGATAGTTGGCGGCCTGGGCCGCAGCCGTCTGGGTGAGCGCGTTGAAGAGGGTCGACTTGCCGACGTTGGGCAGGCCGACGATCGCGACTTTGAGAGCCATGGGGAGAGCTGTTCCTGAAATTCGAGCCGGCGACCTAGCACGTTAGGCCGATTGGCCCAAGCCTTAGGCCTGGCGGCCGCGCGGCACGTCGCCCTTGTCGGCGGGAGCCAGGCGCATGACTTCGGTCTGATACTTCTCGTCCTCGCCCTCGGCGAGCAGGGGCGCGGCGTCGGCCACGGCGCGGAGCAGCGCCTCGACCCAGGCCTGGTCGACCTTGTGGAAGTCGGAAAGCACGTGGCCCTGGACGCGGTCCTTGTGGCCCGGATGGCCGACGCCGAGCCGGGCGCGGCGGAAGTCGGGGCCGATGTGGGCGGTGAGCGAGCGCACGCCGTTGTTGCCGGCCGCGCCGCCGCCCAGCTTCATGCGGAAGCGGCCGGGGGCCATGTCGATCTCGTCGTAGAACAGCACGAGGTCGGCGGGCTTGAGCTTGTAGAACTTCAGCGCCTCGGCCACGGAGCGACCGCTCTCGTTGTAGAAGGTCTGAGGCTTGAGGATCAGGGTGCGGACCGGGCCGCCCGGAGTTTCGATCTCACCCTCGCGGACGAGGGCGGAGAAACGGGAGCGTTCGGGACCAAAGCGCCAGCGGCGCGCAATCTCGTCAACGGCCATGAAGCCGATGTTGTGCCGGTTGCCCGCATAGCGGGCTCCCGGGTTGCCCTGGCCGGCCAGGATGAGCATGCGCTGCCCCCCAACCGGCCGTCAGGGACTTAGGCTTCGGCTTCGCCGGCGGCTTCTTCAGCGGCTTCCGACGCCGAGGCCGACGAACCGGCCACGGTGGCCACGACGAAGTCGCGGTCCATGGCGGCTTCGACGCCCTTGGGCAGGGTGAAGGCCGAGATGCGGATGGTGTCGCCGATGTCCAGACCGGTCAGGTCGAAGACCAGCTCTTCCGGGATGGCGTCGGCATGGCACTGCAGTTCGACGTCGTGACGCACCACGTTCAGCGTGCCGCCCTTCTTCAGGCCCGGCGAAGCTTCGTGATTCTTGAAGTGCACCGGCACGGCGATCTTGATCGTCTGGTGCGCGTCGACGCGGAACAGGTCGAAGTGCATCGGCTCGTCGGTCACCGGGTGCATGTCGACGACCTTGGCGATCACCGGCTGGGTTTCCGAGCCGTGCTTCAGGGTCACCAGGTGGCCGAGCAGCTTGCCGGTGTAGAGCGCCTTGCGGAACTCGTTCGACTTGACGGTGATCGCCACGGGATCCTTGTCGCCGCCGTACAGCACGCCGGGGACCAGACCCTCACGACGGGCGGCGCGCGCGCCACCGGTTCCAATGCGCTCGCGCAGTTCAACGTTCAGGATGATATCGGCCATGGCCTCGCCTCAAAACGAAGCCGCCGCGCGAAGACCCGCGCGGCGACGGAACGACCCGTAAGGGCCGAAAGGTGCGCGTAGATACACAAAACCCCCGCCCGTGGCAACGGGCAGGGGGAAGGATTTCTAACCCTTTTTCGCCGGCTTCTTTGCCGCAGGCTTCTTGGCCGGAGTCGGCTTGTAGCTGGCGTTCTCGCGGACGGTCGGAACGAAGCGCGGTTCGAACGGCTCGGGCTGGCCCGAGGCTTTGATGACGCAGCGGGCGGTGTCCATCATCCCGTGCTGGCCCAGGCAGAAGACGTCCTCGTAGTGCGGCTTGGCGACGGCCAGGCACTGATAGAGGTTGAGCTTGGCCATGTTGGCGCAGGAGGTGACGTTCGGCTCGACCATGATGGCGTTGAGCGTGGCCACGTTCGGCTCGCTGGCCTGACCGAGCACCGCCAGCGCCGCGACGGCGAGGCTGCGAATCACCACCGGAGTGAACGGCGGGGTCACGGAGGTCCCGGTCACGCCGAGCGGCTGGGCGCCGCTGATCGCCTGCTGCAGGCGGGTGGTCTGGGTGATGTCGCCGACGGCCGGGGTCGAGCCGAGCAGCTTGGCCTGGGACAGGCGCGCGTCGCGGCCGACCACGTCGCTCTTGGACCACGACTGCTTCTGCACGTCGTAGGCGGCCTGCTTCACGGTCTTGCCGGCCTGATAGAACTTGTTCCCGTCCTCATTGAGCGCGGCGATCACCACCCCGGCGCCGCTGGCCGCGCCGGGCAGGCCGACCACGTAGGCCGGGTCCTTCATGATCTCGTAGGCGATCTGCTGGCGCTGGGCGGCGGTGCCCGAGTACTGCTTGACGCCGGCGACGAAGGTCGGGTCCTGCAGGGCGACGATCGCGCCGTAGGCGATGGCCCCCTTCAGGAACTGCTTGGGCTCATAGGAGGCGGCGACCTTCAGGCCCTCGGCGACCGTCTGGCCATCGACGAAGGCCGGCGAGATCGCCGCGGCCCTGTCCATGTAATAGCGGTAGGCGGAGGCCTGCTCGACGATGCTGGGCGCCAGGCTGACGGCCGGCGCGGGCGGCTCCACCGGCTTAGGCGGCGGAGGCTCGGCGCAGGAGGCCAGAATTGTGGCGAATGCGATGGCGACGGCCGTCAGGCCAGCGCGAGAAGCCGAAATCATCCAGAGCCTTCCCCAAGAAATAAGGCGTGGGAGCCTAGCCCCTCCAGCAGGCGAGAATGTGACCGCCAGGGGTTAACGAGGCTTAACCAAAGCCGGCTTGAGGCGGGGTCTGACGCATTTGTGACCCGCCCCGCCGCGGCCGCTTCGGCGAGCATAGAGCGGGGCCGGCAGGCGGTCGTCACCGCATCGGGGCCGGGCGTCGTTTCGCCGCGGACGCGGGCGGGAACCCGGCGGCGGGACTGCGGCGGCCAGCGGCCGCCGCAGATCGTCGGGGTCAGTCGAAGAGCTTGGAGACCGATTCTTCGTTGGCGATGCGGCGGATGGCTTCGCCGAGCAGCTGGTCGCAGCTGACATAGCGGATCTTGCCGCCTTCGAGGGCGCGGTCGGGGGCCGGAATGGAGTCGGTCATCACCAGCTCCTTCAGCACCGAGCCGTTGACCCGCTCGACCGCGGCGCCGGACATCACGCCGTGGGTCACGTAGGCCGAGACCTCGGTGGCGCCGGCGTCAATCAGCGCCTGGGCGGCGTTGCAGAGCGTGCCGCCGCCGTCGATCATGTCGTCGAACAGGATGCAGCGGCGGCCGGAGACGTCGCCGATGACGTTGGCGACTTCGCTCTTGCCGGGGCCCGAACGGCGCTTGTCGACGATGGCCAGCTCGGCGTTCAGGCGCGAGGCCACGGCCAGGGCGCGGACCACGCCGCCGACGTCGGGCGAGACGATCATGATCTCGGCCGGCTTTTCGTAGTTTTCCTTGATGTCGGTCGCCAGCAGCGGCGCCGAGATCAGGTTGTCGGTCGGAATGTCGAAGAAGCCTTGGATCTGGCCGGAGTGTAGATCCATGGTCAGCACCCGGTCGGCGCCGGCGCGCTCGATCAGGTTGGCGACCAGCTTGGCCGAGATCGGCGTGCGGCCGCCGGTCTTACGGTCCTGACGGGCGTAGCCGAAGTAGGGCATCACCGCGGTGATCCGCCGGGCCGAGGCGCGCTTCAGCGCATCGATGCAGACCAGCAGCTCCATCAGGTTGTCGTTGGCGGGATAGTTCGTCGACTGAAGGATGAAGACGTCCTCGCCGCGGACGTTCTCGTCGATGGTCACCCAGACCTCGTTGTCGGCGAAGCGCTTGACCTGCGCGCGGGTGAGGGGGAGGTCGAGGCGCGAGGCGACAGCCTCCGCCAGCGCACGGTTGGAGTTGCCAGCCAGCAGCTTCATCGGTCCCCCAGGGGCAGGTATCGGTAATTGCCGGGCTTTTAGCAGGCGAGGGCCGCGGAGCAAGGCCCCAGAACAGCGCAGGACAAGATCGCATAACAATCTCGCGGGGCGGGCGGGTTCGTCTCGCGGCATGGCGGCGCTTGGTTTACGGTGTTCGCCATGCCCAAAATCGGACTCCCAGCCTGGACCTGGCTCTCACCCATCATTGGCTCGCTGCTGCTTTTCGGATCGAAGCTCGGCGGGCCTTACGACATAGTTCTGGCGATCGGACTGGTCGCTTGCGTCCTGGCCGCCGTGCACCACGCCGAAGTGGTGGCCCACAAGATCGGCGAACCCTATGGCACCTTGGTCCTGGCCGTCGCGGTGACGGTGATCGAGGTGTCGCTGATCGTCTCCCTGATGCTGTCCAGCGGCCCGTCGGGCGCGGGACTGGCGCGCGACACGGTGTTCGCCGCCATCATGATCATCCTCAACGGCCTCGTCGGCCTCTGCCTGTTGCTCGGCGGCGCGCGCCACCTGGAGCAGCGTTACGGCCAGGCCGGCGTCAGCGCGGCGCTGGCCACCCTGGCGGCGCTGGCGGTGCTGACCCTGGTGTTGCCCAACTACACGACCTCGGCCGCCGGGCCGGTCTATTCGAACAGCCAGCTGGCCTTCGTCGGCCTGGTCTCGCTGGTGCTCTACGGCACCTTCGTGCTGGTGCAGACGATGCGCCACCGCGACTACTTCCTGCCCAGCGGCTCGGCCGCGCATGACGAGGACGCGCACGCCGCGCCGCCGACGGCGCTCGCCGCCTGGGTCAGCCTGGCGCTGTTGGTCATTGCGCTGGTCGTCGTGGTGCTGCTGGCCAAGTCGCTGGCGCCGACGATCGAGGCGGCGGTGGCCGGGGCCGGCGCGCCCAAGGCCGTGGTCGGGGTGATCATCGCCGGCCTGGTGCTGTTGCCGGAAAGCCTGGCGGCGGTGCGGGCGGCGCGAGCCGACCGCCTGCAGACCAGCCTGAACCTGGCGCTGGGCTCGGCCCTGGCCTCGATCGGCCTGACCATCCCCGTCGTGGCGGTGGTCTCGCTGGTGATGGGCTGGCCGCTGTCGCTCGGCCTCGACGCCAAGGCCATGGTGCTGTTGATGCTGACCCTGCTGGTCACCACCCTGTCGCTGGCGACCGGGCGGACCACGGTGCTGCAGGGCGTCGTGCACCTGGTGCTGTTCGCGGTCTACCTGTTCACGACCATCGTGCCGTGATCCATTCCTGAGCTGTCGCGTTTGTTGACGGACCCAAGCCGGCGCGCCCGGCGCAAGTTCGAGACAATCGCGACATGACGGAGTGGATGGAGGGCGTTGCGCCCTCTTGGCTGCCTGCGTGGCTGCTGGACGTGGGGGTGCTGGCCTTCGGCGCCCTGCTGGCGTTGGCGGCCCACCAGGTGCTGGTGACGATCGTCCGGCGGCTGATCGCCTCGCGGGACGAGTTCTGGCGCGAACTGATCAAGCGCACGCGCAGGCCCAGCCGGCTGGCGGCGCTGATCCTGGGGCTGGGGGCCGCCGCGCCCCTGGCCAGCCTGGGGCAACTGCAACTCGAAGTGCTCGGCCGGGTGCTGCTGATCGGCATCATCGTGCTCTGCGGCTGGACGGCGCTGACCGCGCTCGACATCGCCACGCTGATCTACACGCGGCGCTTCCGGATCGACGTGGAAGACAACCTGCTGGCCCGCAAGCACGTCACGCAGACGCGGATCCTGCGGCGCACCATCGCGGCGCTCATCGTCGTGCTGACCATCGCCTTCGCCCTGATGACCTTCAACGGCGTGCGTCAGTACGGGGTCAGCCTGCTGGCCTCGGCCGGCGCGGCGGGGATCATCGCCGGCCTGGCGTTGCAGCCGTTCCTGACCAACCTGATCGCCGGGATCCAGATCGCCACCACCCAGCCGATCCGGATCGACGACGCAGTCATCGTCGAAGGCGAGTGGGGGCGCATCGAGGAGATCGGCTCGACCTATGTGGTCGTGAAGCTGTGGGACTGGCGGCGGATGGTGCTGCCGCTGACCTACTTCATCCAGAAGCCGTTCCAGAACTGGACGCGCGAGAGCGCCTCGCTGATCGGCACGGCGATGGTCTATGTCGACTATTCCGCGCCGATCGAGGTGCTGCGCCGCAAGCTGGAGGAGATCGCTGCGGCCTCGCCGCTCTGGGACCGCAACGTGGTCAACCTGGCGGTGACCGAGCTCAGCGAGCGAACCATGCAGGTCCGTTGCCTGACCAGCGCGCGCAACGCCGGCGAAGCCTTCGACCTGCGCTGCGAGGTCCGCGAGAAGATGGTGGCGTTCCTGCAGGAGGAGCTGCCGCAGGCCCTGCCGCGCGAGCGCTTCGATCTTCGGCCCGGCGCCTAGTCCAGCGCGATCGCCGACAGCAGGCGGCCGAAGTCCGGCTCGCCGCGCTTGAAGGCCCGGCGGTTGGAGAAGAACAGCTCCTCCTCGGCGCAGGTGTCGCGGCCCAGCCATTCGCAGCCCCCGACGCCGGCCCGGCGCAATCGGTGCAGGACGTAGCCCGGCAGGTCGAACATCGCCTTGTCGGGCGCCTCGCCCGGGACGAAGAACTCGACGTTCTCGGCGGCCTGGGCGGTGAAGGCGTCGAGGAACTCCAAGCCGACTTCGTAGGAGGCCTGGGCGATGCAGGGGCCGACGACCGCGACGATGTCGCCCGGGCGCGCCCCAAGGGTCTGCATTTGCGCGACCGTGGCCTCGGCGATGCCGGCGAGCGCGCCCTTCCAGCCGGCGTGGGCGGCGGCGACGACGCGGGCCTTGGGATCAGCGAACAGGATCGGCGCGCAGTCGGCGGCCAGGGCGCTGCAGACCAGGCCGGGCTTGCTGGCGACCACACCGTCGGCTTGCGGCCGCTCGCCGTTCCAGGGGGCGTCGGCGACCAGGGCTGTGGCCGAGTGGATCTGGTAGCAGGTGTTGAGCGCGCCTTCGGGTTGGCCGAAGTGGGCCGCGGCGCGGCGGCGGTTCTCGATCACGTCGTCGGGCGCGTCCTTGGAGCCGCGGCCGACGTTCAGGCTGGCGTAGAGGCCGGTGGAGACGCCGCCCTGCCGTGTGAAGAAGGCGTGGCGGATCCCCGCCAGGTCGAGCAGCGGCGAAGTCAGAACAGGAAGATCGGTCACGTAAGCGTCTCGAAGGCTGGCGGTTCGAAGCCGGCGGAATGGATACAGGCGGCCTTGAAGAGATCGCCCATCTGATCGGGCGAGACCAGGCGTTCGAGCTGGCGCTCGATCACGTCGCCAAGGTCGGGGCGGGCGTTGGCCAGGGCCTCGGCGCGGGCGCCGATCCCGAGCCGCACGAGCAGCTCGCCCTGGGTGAGGATCTGCGGGGTCTGACCGCCGCGCGCGGCGGCCGCGGCCATCACCGCCGGGAAGTCGGCGTGGACGGTGAGATCGGCCTCGCCCGGACCGGCCAGCGGGCTTTCCTTCTGATGGCGGCGCAGGGCCTGCAGGGTGTCGCCGAACCCGGGCGCGGCGCGGCCGTAGTCGATGAGCAGCGCCGCGCCGCCGTCGGCCAGGACGCGCAGGGCCAGCGCCTCGCCCAGAGCGGCCTGGGCTGGCGAGTGCTCGAGGATCGCTCCGACCGGGGCCAGCCGCTCGACGCCCGGGGCGCCGGCCAGGCCGAAGGCCAGGGCGCCGGCGTCGTCGAGGCCGACCATGCGCTCGGCCCAGCCCTTTTCCGTGCGTACGAACTGGCGGGCGGGCAGGCAGTCGAGCAGCTCGTTGGCGACCAGGATCAGCGGCGCGCCGCCGGGCACCTCGTCCAGCGACGCGGCCCAGGACAGATGGTCGCCGAGCGTCTGGCGCTGGCGGTCGCGCAGCGGCTGGGAGACCTCGACCAGCCAGACGTCGGCGGCCTCGGTGAACTCACGCGAGAGCCGGGCGGCGCGCAGCAGGTCGCTCATCAGCGTGCCGTCGCCGGGCCCCATCTCGACCAGCCGGAACGCGGCGGGGCGGCCCAGGCGGCTCCAGGTCTCGACGGCCCAGAGGCCGATCAACTCGCCGAACATCTGGCTGACCAGCGGGGCGGTGATGAAGTCGCCCGCTTCGCCGAGCGCCGGGCGGGTCGCGTAGTAGCCGTAGTCCGGGTCGTGGAGGCAGGCGTGCATGTACTGCGCGACGCTTATCGGCCCGCTGGCCCGGATCTGGGCCGTCAGGCGGTCGCGCAGGCTCATGGCGTCTCGGTCTTGGCTTGGCTGGGCGGCGACGCGGCCTCGGTGGCCAGGGGTTCGCGCAGGCCGCGCCAGATCAGGAAGAGGCCGCCGATCACCATCGGCGCCGACAGCATCATCCCCATGGTGAGGCCCAGCGGGAAGTGCTGGAGGTAGCGGTCAGGCTCGCGGAAGTTCTCCACGAAGGTGCGGAAGACGGCGTAGCCCAGCAGGAAGATGCCGGCCACGACGCCGCGCCGCTGGAGCAGGCCCGCGCGATGGGTCGCCCAGCGCAGGATGAGGAAGAGAACGACGCCTTCCAGCGCCGCCTCGTAGAGCTGGCTGGGGTGGCGCGGGGTGACGCCGTCGGCCTGCGGGAAGATGAACGCCCACGGCACGTCGGACGGCCGGCCCCAGAGCTCGCCGTTGATGAAGTTGGCCACGCGCCCGAAGAACAGGCCGATCGGCGCGCAGGCGGTCACGGCGTCGCCGAGGCGCAGCACGTCGATCTTGTTGCGCCAGGCGAAGGCGAACACCGCGATCAGCACGCCGAGCGCGCCGCCATGGAAGCTCATGCCGCCTTCCCAGACCTTCACGATCTGCAGCGGGTCCTGGATGACGATCGAGGGCGTGTAGAAGAACACGTGGCCGAGCCGGCCGCCGAGGATGATGCCGAGCGTGATCCAGAGGATCAGGTCGTCGATCTGGGCAGGCGTGGCCGGCGCCCCGCGGGGGCCCCACAGCGCCTGATTCTTCATCATCCCCGCGACATAGCGCCACCCCAGCAGGATGCCGGCCACGTACGCCAAGGCATACCAGCGAATTGCGAAAGGCCCGATCTGCACGAGGACTGGGTCGAAATCGGGGAATGGCAACGTGGGGATCTCCGAATGCTTCGCCGCCAAGGTTTAGACGAGAAGCCCTTCGCTTTCATCCCCCGGCGGGCCATATAGGGCCTATGCAGACTCAGAACCCCTTTCTGGACGAGTTCGCCAAGCTGACCAGCGCGGCGATGGGCCTGGCCCAGACGGCCGGAGACGAGGCGAAGGCCGCGTTCCGCGCCCAGGCCGATCGCTTCGTGGCCGACTTCGATCTCGTCCGTCGCGACGACCTCGACGCCCTCAAGGCTGAGATCGCGGCGCTGCGCGCCGAGGTGGCCGCGCTCAAGGAGCAGGCGCCTAAGAAGACCGCGAAGAAAGACTAGGTCTTAATACACGCGAATGTGGCTCGCCCCTGAAAAGAAGCCGGTGACGGCAGGGCCGCGAAGCAGCTTACTTTCAATATCGCAGGCGATTCGATGGCCGGCCCGGCCGCGGACGCCCTCTGCGAAAGGACCTCTGGTCTAATGGATACGCCCCAGCCTGAAGAAGACGTCCTGGTCACGCTCGACCCGCTAGACGTGGTCGAGCATGTGCTGACGGCCGAAAACCTGCAGTTCGATCGCACCGAAGACGGTGACCTTGCCTTCGCCCTCACCGGCGACTGGAAGGACTACGAGCTGTGGTTCGCGTGGCGTCCCGAAGCGGACTGCCTGCAGCTTTGCCTCTCGGTCGACCTGAAGGCCACGCCCGAGCAGAAAACCGCCGCCTACGAACTGATGGCGACGCTCAACCAGCGCGTCTGGCTGGGCCACTTCGAGGTCTGGGACGACGGCGAGATCATCTTCCGCCACTCGATGGCGCTGATGACCGGCGAACGTCCGAGCCTGGCCCAGGCTGCAGCGATGATCGACGTAGCGATGGAGGCGGCCGACCGCTTCTATCCGGCGTTCGACTTCCTGGTGCGCGGGTCGAAGTCGGCGGCCGACGCCGTGGCCGCCTGCATGTTCGAGACCGTCGGCGAGGCCTAGGCGCAGCCGGACTTAACCACTAGAGCGTGATGGCCGCCGAAAGCCGTTCGGCCATCACGTTCGAGGACTTCCGATGACGCCAATCCTGATGCTGGGCGCCGGCCGCATGGGCGGGGCGCTGATCGAGGGCTGGCGGATGGCCGGCGCGTTCCAGGCCAGCGACCTGATCATCCGCGAACCGCACGCCAATCCGACGCTGGAGACGGCCAAGGCGGCCGGCGCGCAGATCAATCCCCCCGATGCAGAGTTGGCGCAGGCGAAGACCGTGCTGCTGGCGGTCAAGCCGCAGCTGTGGCGCGAGGCGGCGGCGCAGGTCGCCGAGCACCTGGCGCCCGATGCGGTGATCGTCTCCATCGCCGCCGGCGTGCGCAGCGCCGACATCTCCCAGGCGTTCGGCGGCAAGGCCGTGGCGCGGATCATGCCGACCACGGCGGTCGCGGTCTGCCAGGGCACCGCCAGCATCTACGCGGCCGATCCTGAAGCCAAGGCGCGGGCCCATGCGCTGTTCGCGCCGGTCGGTGCGGTGGTGGACGTCGCCGACGAGGAACTGATGCACGCGGCGACCGGGGTCTCCGGTTCGGCCCCGGCCTATCTCTACGCCTTCGTCGAGGCGCTGGAGGCGGCGGGCGCGGCGGCCGGGCTGCCGGCCGCGGACTCCGCGCGGCTGGCCCGCTCGACCATCGCCGGGGCCGCGGCGCTGATGGCGCGCAGCGGCGAGGAGCCGGCCGAGCTGCGCAAGCAGGTCACCTCGCCGGGCGGCACGACCCAGGCGGCGCTCGACGTGCTGCTGGGGGAGAACGGCTTCCCCGACCTGCTGCGCGAGGCGGTGGCGGCCGCGACGCGGCGCTCGAAGGAACTCGGCGGGTAGGAACCCGATCCTCCCCTCTTGGGGGAGGTGGCGTCCCGCAGGGACGACGGAGGGGGGACTGCTCTTCCAGTCAAAGTCCCCCTCAGTCCGCCTGGGCGGACAGCTCCCCCAGAGGGGGAGCATCCAATCGGCTTCAGCTCGTGCGCTTCCAGGTCTGGGCCTGGCAGACGACGGCGACGCAGCCCTCGACCTTAAGGGTCCCGTCCGGATTGGCGCTGATCTTCGAACCGTAGGTCTTGCCCGAGTTGGGATCGTAGATCTTGCCGCCGGTCCACTTGCCGGGGCCGGCCGACTTGAAGTCGCGGATCATCAGCATGCCCAGGATCGGGCGGCTGCGCAGCGAGGCGTCGGGATTGTTGGCGTCCTTGGCCCCGGCGGTCTTCAGCCAGGCGACTTGGCCGCACATCTTGGTCTTGTCGCCCGCGCAAGGCGCGACCTTGACCTTGGCGGTCCCGGCCTGGACCAGCCAGAGCCCTTCGACCGGATCGGCGGCCAGGGCGGGCGAAGCGATCGCGGCGGCCAGGGCGGTCGCGGCGGCTAGGCGGGCTAGGATCATCGGGGGTTCCTCCTGGCGCAATCTCGGCGTGCGGCGGAGACTGGCCGAACCCGGTTATCCAGGCAACCTGACAATCGCCCTGAGGCCGCCCATCGGGGAACGGTCGAGGGTGATGTCGCCGCCATGGCTGCGGGCCACGTCGCGGGCGATGGCCAGGCCCAGCCCGACGCCCTTCTCGTTCTGGTTCCGCGATTCATCGAGGCGGTTGAAGGCCTTGAAGGCGTCCTCGTAGCGGTCCTGCGGGATGCCCGGGCCGTCGTCATCGACGATGATCTCTACCCCGCCCGAGGCGCGCGCCGCAGCGAGGACCTCGACCGTCTCGCCGTGGGCGGCGGCGTTCATCACCAGGTTGGACAGCGCCCGCTTCAGCGCGTTGGGCCGCACGGAGGCCAGCAGGTCCGGATCGGCGGCGACGTGCACCTTGGCGCCCGCCCGCAAGGCCCCTTCGCTGACCTCGTCGATCAGCGACTTGAGGTGGACGGTTTCGACGGCCTCGCCGCCCTCGCCGCGGGCGAAGGCGAGGTACTCGTCGATCATGTGCTCCATCTCGGCCAGGTCGCGCTTCATCTCGCCGGTGCGCGGGCCAGGATCGGCCAGGGCCAGCTCCAGCTTAAGGCGGGTCAAGGGCGTGCGCAGGTCGTGGCTGACGCTGGCCAGCAGGGCGGTGCGCTGGTCGATATGGCGCTGGATGCGCGACTTCATGGCCAGGAAGGCCTGGGCGGCCTGGCGCACCTCGCGCGCGCCGCTGGGCTTGAAGGTCGGGGCGTCGACGCCCTTGCCGAAGGCGTCGGCGGCGCTGGCCAGCCGCTCGATGGTGCGGGTCTGGTTGCGGATGAACAGGATGGCGATGGCGGTCAGCAGGATCGTCGCCATGGCCAGCCAAAGCACGAAGATATGGCCCTGGGTGGCGAAGGCGCGGTCGCGTGGGGCGAGGATGCGAATGACGCCCTGGTCGACCTTCACGCGGATGTCGACATAGGCCGGGTAGCGCGTGGTGTCGAACCAGTAGGGGGCGTCCAGCCGCTGACTGAGGGCGCGGTCGATGGCCCGGTCGACGACGGCGAAGGCGTTGGTGCGCCGGCCGTGGGGCAGCTCGCGGCCCGGCTGCAGGGCGATGGAGAGGTTCAGCGACTTCTCGGCCCGCTCGGCGATCGTGGACATGGTCTGCGGGCTGGGATCGTCCTGATAGCTCTCGACCGCCCAGGCGACCTCGCCGGCCAGGCCGTCGGAGAGGCGGCTGGTGACGGTCTGCCAGTGGGCGTCGAAGAAGATCCAGGTCACCGCGATCTGCATCAGTGCGACCGGCAGGACGATGATCAGCAGCGAGCGGCCGAACAGCGAGGTCGGCAGGCTGCGCTTGATCAGCCGCTGCACCAGGCGCGGTTCGAGGCGGCGGGGGAGTTTCACTGGAGTTCCTCCCCTGCGTAGCGGGGGAGGGGGACCGCGCGCCTGCGCGGTGGAGGGGGCGTGACTGAGCTCGGAGCGGGCGGCCGCCCCCTCCACCATCCTGCTGATGGTCCCCCTCCCCCGTGTACGGGGGAGGAAAAGAGGTGGGCGGCAGCCATCAATCAGGCGCCAGCAGGTATCCGACGCCGCGCACCGTCTGGAGGTAGCGCGGGGTCTTGGGGTCGCTTTCGATCTTGCGGCGCAGCCGCGTGACCTGGACGTCGACGGCGCGGCCGGAGGGGTCGACCGTCTCGCGGGCCAGCTCCAGCCGGTCGACCGGCTCGTGCGGGCTGCGGGCCAGGCGCTTGAGGAGGGCGACTTCGGCTTCGGTGAGGCGCACCGGCACGCCGCCGCGGCTGAGTTCGCCACGCTCCAGGTCGAACGCGCAGGCGCCCAGCGACAGGCTGCCGTTGGCGCCGCCGGCCGGGCGCTGGTCGGCGCGGCGCAGGATCGCCTCGATGCGCAGCAGCAGCTCCTCCGGCTCGAACGGCTTGCCCAGATAGTCGTCGGCCCCGAGCTTGAGGCCCTCGATGCGGTCTTCGGCCAGGCCGCGGGCGGTCAGCATCAGCACCGGCGTGCGGCCGGCCGCGCCCTTGCGCTCGCGCAGCCAGCGGACCAGCGAAAACCCGTCTTCGCCCGGCATCATCACGTCGAAGACCGCGAGGTCGAAGTCGATGGTCTCGATCAGGCTGCGCGCCTGGGCGCCGCCCGGCGCCGAGGTGACGCGGAAGCCGTTGCGGGTCAGGTACTGCTTGAGCAGGTCGCGGATGCGGTCGTCGTCGTCGACGACGAGCAGGTGACGTTCGGCAGTCTCGACCGCGGCCATCAGGCGCCTCCGCTCTTCATCCGTCCGCCGGCCAGGGCCGACAGGATCTGCCTGGCGCCGGCCACGCCGTCCAGGCCGCCCACCCGATAGGACCGGGCGAGCTGGGCGCGCAAGCGTTCTGAGATGCGGTCCTCGAAGGCGGCGCCGGCTTCGGTCAGGCTGACGGCGCGGCGTCGGCCGTCGAGATCGCCGGCGATCTTCTCGGCCAGACCCTTGGCCTCAAGGTCGGCGACGATGCGGCTGGCGGCCTGTTTGGACAGGCTGGTCAGGTGGGCCAACTCCTGCACCCCGACCCCCGGCCGGCGCTTGAGCAGAAAGGCCGCGCGCCAGTGCGAGCGGCCGAGGCCGAGGCCGGTTTCGGCCTCCAGGCCAGCGTCGACACCGGCCCATAGCGCGGCCTCGGCGAGCAACAGCATTTCGAGCCCGCCATCCAGCTCTTCGTCTCGCAGAATGAGCCTTGGATCGGCTGCGACCATTACACTTTGAAACCCATTTTGTTTGACGTGGGGGGCGGGGGAGTCTGTAAGAGGGCCGTATTGAAAGGAGGACTTTCCCTCATGTCTCTAGTGCCCTTTGACGATCGCGACGGATGGATCTGGCTGGACGGCCAGTTCGTGCCCTGGCGCGAGGCGAAGGTGCACGTACTGACGCATGGCCTCCATTACGCCTCGGCGGTGTTCGAAGGCGAGCGGATGTACGGGGGAGAGATCTACAAGCTGCGTGAACATACCGAGCGTCTGTTCAAGTCGGCCGAGATGCTGGACTTCGAAATCCCCTTCACGGTGGAGGAGATCGACCAGGCCTGCAAGGACACCTGCGCCAAGAACGGCCTGACCGACGCCTATCTGCGCCCGATCGCCTGGCGCGGTTCGGAGATGATCGGGGTCTCGGCCCAGAACACCAAGATCCACGTCGCCATCGCGGTGTGGGACTGGCCGAGCTACTTCAGCCCGGAAGAACGCGCCAAGGGCATCCGCCTGACCTGGGCCAAGTACAAGCGCCCGTCGCCGGAGACCGAGCCGGTCCACGCCAAGGCCACCGGCCTCTACATGATCTGCACCATCTCCAAGCACGCCGCGGAGAAGGCCGGCTACACCGACGCGATGATGCTCGACTACCGCGGCTACATCGCCGAGAGCACCGGCTCGAACGTGTTCTTCGTCAAGGACGGCGCGCTGCACACCCCGACCCCGGACTGCTTCCTGAACGGGATCACCCGCCAGTCGGTGATCGCGCTGGCCAAGTCCAAGGGCGTCGAGGTGATCGAGCGTCACATCAAGCCGGAAGAGCTGGCCGGCTTCACCGAGTGCTTCGTGGTCGGCACCGCGGCCGAAGTGACTCCGGTCGGCGAGATCGGCGAGTATCGGTTCACGCCGGGCGCGCTGTCGCTGGGCCTGGCCGACGACTATGCGCGCATGGTGCGCCGCGAGGCCGTGCCGGCGTAAGCCGCGCCACGACCGCAAAGACAAGTTCGCCGCCCGGAGCAGTCCGGGCGGTGTTTTTGTTTCGAGTTTCGAAGAATGGGGATGGGGGGATCCGCCCTCCAGCCGCCTCTGGACCGTCGCTCGCGCTCCCCGCTGCAGCGCCAGACCCAGGTTGGCTACGAACCCCCCCGCGCCGTCGCCCCCCATGGCGTCGACGAGAGCCGATGCTGCCAAAGCGGGGGGAAGGGGTCTAGTGCCGGGGGGCCACAGGCAGCGCGCGACGAGAGCCGCGCCGCCCTTTCGAGCGGCGCGGCGCCGTGACTGCCGTCAAATCAGCCAAGTGTTCGGCCGCGGATATGCCTGGTCCTGCGAGATGTAGACGAGGCCGATGATGCAGCGGATCGCGAACCAGACGCCGACCGCGCCCCAGAGGAAGAGGAACAGCATCAGGAACGGGATGCCGATCAGCACCAGCGAGAGCACGGCGCTGATCCCAATGAGCAGGCCCAGCGACAGGAAGATCGCCAAGCCGATCCAGAAGGTCCTGATCTGAAAGTCGTAGTGGGTCCGCATGCGCGGGCCGGCCTTGTCGAGGTTGATGTAGGCCACCACCAATCCAACCAGGATGGTCAGGCCGTTCACCAGGCCAAGCAGGTAGAGGCCGTAGACCACTGCCGGCAGGACGCGGTCCTCGGTCGTCACAACGGTGGTTTCGGTTTGGCTCAATTCAGTCTCCCAAGCGAAGTATCTGAACGAGATGTGGCCCCGTTCAGCGCGAATGCCAGCTTAATTCGCGTTCATGTCGCTTGGATGCAGGGCGACTACCGATTTTTCGGCCGCAGCCAGGGCAGGACCGCCGCGCCGAGGATCACCACGAACACCAGCCGCGCGGCCAGGGCGACGCCCAGCAGCCAGGCCCCGGCGACGCCGGCGGCGAGCAGCAGGGCGAGCGCGCCGACCGCCATCAGGCCCATGATCCAGAGCACCGCCTCGGTGTTGGGCGAGGGGCGGCGGATCGGGCGCTCGGGCGCGGCGCTCGACAAGGCGGACAGGAACGCCTCGAAGCTCTCGCCCTGGTCGCGGGGGCGCAGGGCGTCGCCATAACTGAGTGCGGGGATGGTCAAGCGGCGGCGCTGGAACTGCAGCACTGCGCCGCGGCCCGCGCGGGTGACGCCGCGCAGTTCGGCCAGCGGAAACCGGCGCTCACGGCCGGTGCGGCGCTCGACGATGGCGGATTTCTCGATCGTCCAGACGGTTTCGCCCTGCAGCGGCGAGAGGCGCGCGGCGTAGCTGGCCATCAGCCCCGGACGACGGTGATCTCGACCCCGGCGGCGGCGGCGTGCGGCGCCAGCGCTTGCGGCTTCTCTACCCGCACGCGGGCGCGCATCACACGAGGATCGGCCAGGCAGGCGCGGGCCAGACGCTCGGCGAAGTCCTCGACCAGCTGGATGTGGCCGGCCGCGGCGATGGCGCGCGCCGACTCCCCGATCGTCTCGTAGTTGACGGTGTCGGCCAGGCGGGTGGCGCCGGCGGTCGGGACGTCGAGTTCGACATCGACGATCAGCGGCTGGGACATGCCCTTCTCGTGAGCGTAGACCCCGATCTCGGCTTCGACCTTGAGGCCGGTGACGAACACCTTGGTCATGACCACGCGCCCCTGCGGCTCAGGCGACGGGGCCTCGGGCGAACTCTGCTGAAGCGATGGAAGAACCAAGTGGGCTCCGTTCCGGGGAAGCGGCTCTAGGCCAGGTGCTGGCCCGCGTCGACGGCGATCATCTGGCCCGTCACTGACCTTGCGTCAATGAGGTACCGCAGCGCATGGCCGATCTCGACCGGATCGACCGGGTGGCGCAGCAGGGTGGCGGCGACCTCGTCGTCGAAATCGCTGCCCTCTTGATGGATGGACGGCAGGGTCGGGCCCGGGCCGATGCCGTTGACGCGGATGCGCGGGGCCAGCTCCTGGGCCAGCATCTGGGTGGCGGCCCAGAGCGCGCTCTTGGACAGCGAATAGCTGAAGAAGTCGGGCCCCGGCGCGAACACCCGCTGGTCGAGGATGTTGACGATCTGGCCGGTGCGGCCGGCCGGCAGCCGGCGGGCGAAGGCCTGGGCGAGCACCAGCGGCGCGCGCAGGTTGGTTTCCAGATGCGCGTCCCAGGAGGCGCGGTTCATGCTGGCGAAGGCGTCGCTCTCAAATACCGAGGCGCAGTTGACCAGCAGGGTCACCGGGCCGAGCTCGCTCTCGGCGGCGCCGACCAGCGGGGCGGTGGAGCCCTCGTCGCGCAGGTCGCAGGCGTGCAGCGAGGCCTTGCGGCCGCGGGCGCGTACGTCAGCCGCGGCGGCCTCGGCGTCGTCGTCTATGGTCCGAACGTGGATGGCGACATCGAAGCCCGCGTCGGCAGCGGCCTGGGTCAGGACCCGGCCGATCCTGCGCGAACCCCCAGTGATGAGGGCTGCGCCGCGAGCGGTGTCAGCCAAGGCGTCGCCTTAGTCGAGCCGGCCGAACTCGAAGTAGTTCAGGCCGCCGATGACGACGATGAAGGCAAGGATGGTCAGGATCGCGGTCATGGGAAGCTCCGGCGTTGCCCGTCCGGCTTTAGAGCGGGCGCGGCCGGATCGCAAGGGGCGGGAACCGGACGGCGCTTCGGGCTTTGCTTTAGCGGGGCGTCGCCCTGCGGCTTCGCCCGACGGCAGGAGCAAATTTATGATCAAAGACCAGGAGTCCTTCGAGGCGGCCCTTCAGCGGGTGGCGGACCTTCTGGAGCACCCCCCTGCGGACGGCAGCCGGGAGGACCACGAGTTCTTCCAGCTGCTGCACGACATCGAGCTCTTCCATCCGACCGCGCTCAGCGCCCCGCCGGACAGCAACTTCGCCCAGCTTGGCCGCGACGCGCAGGCGCTGATGACGCGGGCCAACGACTTCCAGGCTAAACGCGAGGCGCGCGAGAAGCAGGAAAAGTGGATGACGTTCCCCGAGGACGGCGAGGGCATCGGCCCGACGACCGGCGTGTGATCGTCGGCCTAGGCCAGGGCTGGAATCAGCAGCGTCACGATCATAACGGCCATCACCACGCCCAGGACGATCAGCAGGACGTCGCCGGCCGGTAGCGCCAGCCGCGGCCCCGGTCCTGGCGGGGGCGACGGAGCTCTGGCGCTGGGAGCTGTGCGCCCTCGCAAGCCAAGCAGGTGCACGACACCGGCTGTGCCTAGCGCGGCCACTACGCCGATGGCGGTGAATGGCAGCCAGGCTAGGACATCTGCCGACTGTATGTTGACGAGCGCCCCAGCGGCGCTGGCCATCCCTCCTGTGACGGCGCAGGTCGGCAGGAAGGCCGGTCGAGGCCACTTGGCGATTGCGATGTTGGCCATAACGCCCGTGGCGGCGGCGGGGACTGCGCCCATCGGATATCCCCCAGCGAGAAGGAGGAGCCCCGGCGCCCTGGTCAGCAGCATGAACGGCGCGAGCGGAAGCAGCGCGATCGCTGCGCCGATCAGCGGCCCGACGACGACGAAGACGGCCAGGACCGCCAAGGGTCGATGCGGCGTGCGTACGATCTCTTCCATGTCGCGGAGGTTGCGAGGCTGGGATTTACGTCCTCCTAAGGCGGGCGACCGCCTCAGAACCTGCGCACATAGGCCGCCGCCCAGGCGTCGGCGGCGTCTCTGCCGCCGAACTCGTGACGGGTGTAGTCGACCCTGACGCCGTTGGGGCCGGCGAAGAAGTACTGCGCGCCGACTCCGAAGCTGAAGGCGTCCCTCGTCCGGTCTTCGTCCAAGGACTGGCCGAAGTAGCTGACCTTGAGGTTCAGCTTGGCGCGGCCGAAGCCTAGCCGGGCGAAGACCTCGGCGTTCTCGGACAGCGGCAGGACGCCGACGGCGTAGACGCCGACCTGGCCCTTGAGCCTCTCGGTCCCGTCGTAGTCTGCGATGTACGGCTGGTAGATTCGGTCGTCGTCGACGCCGAAGCCGAGCTCGCCTTCGATCCCGAGGTGTGGGGTCAGGCGCGCGCCCAGCCGGCCCTGGACCGCACCCAGGCTGGTGTCGAGCTGCTTGGTCTCGAACTGTGCGTAGCCGAGGGAGCCGTAGAAATCTGCAGCGTGAGCCGAGCCGGCGACGGCGAACGCAGCGATGAGCAGCGGCAGTCGAGCAAATTTCATGAACGCCCCCTAATGGCGAATTTCTATTTTGACGCACCTTATGAGGGTGTCGTTGGGGCGGAAAGATGTCGCTCGCCTTGCTCAACCGCATCCGTGCGGGTCAAGCTGGCGAAAACGCCGGAGGAGACGCCATGCCGCTATCGCCCATCGCGCCGGGCGACCTGACCAAGGTCGCCGTGGGAATAGACCGTCCCGAGGACGTCGTGGTCGGGCCGGACGGCCGGGTCTTCGCCTCGGATCACCAGTGTGCGGTGGCCGAGATTTTCCCCGACGGGTCGTTCAAGCGGATGGGGCCCAAGGGCGGGGCGCCGAACGGGATCAACATGGACCGCCAGGGGCGGGTGCTGATCGCCAACTTCGGCATCTATGACCGTGAGGATGGGCCGCTGCAGCGGTTCGATCCGGCGAGCGGCGAGCACGAGACGCTGCTGACCGAGGTGGGCGGCCGGCGACTGACCAGCGCCAACTATCCGGTGATGGATCGGGCCGGGAACATCTGGTGCGCCAACTCCACCCACGCCGAGACCTGGCCGCAGGCGCTGGACGGGCGCACCGACGGCTTCATCTTCGTGCTGCGGCCGGACGGGTCGAGTCAGGTCGTGGCCGAGGGGCTGAAGTTCCCGAACGGCATGGCCCTGTCGGCGGACGAGCGCTACCTGTTCTGCGCCCAGACCAGCGGCGCGGATGTCATGCGCTTCCCGATCCACGAGGGCGGGACATTGGGCGCTGGCGGCCGCTACGGTCCCGTGCTGGGCAAGCTGCAGGCGCCGGAGGCGCCGGGCGTCGACCACAACGAGCTCGGCTATACGGACGGCGTCGGCCTGGACGCTGAGGGCAACCTCTGGGTTTGCCTGCCGGCCGCCAACAAGGTGGTGGCGATCACGCCCGAACTGGAGGTCGTGACCGTGATTCACGATCCCTCGGGCGAGGTCGTGAACCACCCGACCAACATCACCTGGGGCGGCCCGGATCTGAAGGACCTTTACATCGGCTCGATCCGGGCCGGTTATGTCCTGAAGGGCCGTAGCCCGGTTGCGGGACAGCCGCATGTGCACCAATTGGAGGGGCAGGTTTCGGCCTGAATCCTTCAGGGTTAGAAGGTTGCCTCTTCCACAGTGATCATTGATCACTAAAATGCTTGTTTGAAGCCGTCGGGGGATCTCGTCGGCGCTCCAAATCCAACGAACGCCTCCGGGAGGACGTCATGCGCGAGTACCTGCAGTTCTACATCGACGGTCAGTGGGTCGATCCGGTCGAACCCAAGACGCTCGACGTCATCAACCCGGCGACCGAGAAGGTCGCGGGCAAGATCTCCCTCGGCTCCGCGGCCGACGTGGACAAGGCCGTCAAGGCCGCTCGCAAGGCGTTCGCGACCTGGTCGCAGACCAGCCGCGAAGAGCGCCTGGACGTCCTGAACCGCATCCTCGCCGAGTACCAGAAGCGCTTCGGCGACCTGGCCACCGCGGTCACCGAGGAAATGGGCGCCCCGGCCAGCCTGGCGCAGCGCGCGCAAGTTCCGATCGGCATGGGCCACCTGGGCACCGCCGCCGCCGTGCTGAAGGACTTCAAGTTTGAAGAAGACCGCGGCCCGACGATGATCGTCAAAGAGCCGATCGGCGTCTGCGGCTTCATCACCCCCTGGAACTGGCCGCTGAACCAGATCGTCTGCAAGGTGGCCCCGGCCATCGCGACCGGCTGCACCATGGTGCTGAAGCCGTCGGAAGTGGCGCCGTTCACCGGCCACATCTTCGCTGAGATCATGCATGCCGCCGGCGTGCCGGCCGGCGTGTTCAACCTGGTCCAAGGCGACGGCGTCGGCGTCGGCGTACCGCTCTCGAGCCACCCGGAAGTCGACCTGATCTCGTTCACCGGTTCGACCCGCGCCGGCATCGAAGTGGCCAAGAACGCCGCTCCGACCGTCAAGCGCGTGGCCCAGGAACTGGGCGGCAAGAGCCCGAACATCGTCCTCGACGACGACGCCTTCGCCAAGGGCGTGGGCCGCGGCGTGGCCACGGTGATGAACAACTCGGGTCAGTCCTGCAACGCCCCGACCCGCATGCTGGTCCCGCAGCAGCGCATGGATGAAGCGATCGCCGTCGCCAAGGAAGCGGCCGCCCAGGTCACCGTCGGCGACCCGAACGGCAACAGCCTGCTCGGCCCGGTGGTTTCCGAGGTGCAGTTCAACAAGATCCAGAAGCTGATCCAGTCGGGCATCGACGAGGGCGCGACCCTGGTCGCCGGCGGCGTCGGCCGTCCGGAAGGCCTGGACACCGGCTACTATGTGAAGCCGACCGTGTTCGCCAACGTGACCCCGGAGATGACCATCTCGAAGGAAGAGATCTTCGGCCCGGTGCTGTCGATCCTCGGCTACGAGAGCGTCGACCAGGCGATCCAGATCGGCAACGACACCGAGTACGGCCTGGCCGCTTACGTCCAGGCGGCCGACCTCGCCAAGGCGCGTGAAGTGGCTTCCAAGCTGCGCGCCGGCCAGGTGTCGATCAACGGCGGCGGCGGCGACCTGATGGCGCCGTTCGGCGGCTACAAGATGAGCGGCAACGGGCGCGAGTGGGGCGATTTCGCCTTCAACGAGTTCCTCGAAGTGAAGGCCGTTCTCGGCTACGCGCCGAAGGAAGCCGCCGAGTAAGGCTTTCAAATCGCGAAGGCTTTTGCGGGCCGGCAGGACGATGGTCTTGCCGGCCCGCTTGCTAAGGGATCATCCTCTCCGAAAAGAAGAGAGGAGGGAGGAGCGATGTCCCAGGACATCCGATGCGTGGCCGACATCGCGCGCCACCACGCGCGCGTACGACCCGCCGAGACCGCGATCTGGTTCGAAGGCGCGGTCACGACCTATGGCGAACTGGACCGGCTTTCGTCGCAGTGCGCCCAGGCGCTGATCGCCGCCGGCGTGACGCCGGGCGAGCGGGTCGGGGTGCTGACCAAGGGCTCAGACACGTTCTTCGTGCTCTGGCTGGGCTGCCTGAAGGCCGGCGCCTGCCTGACCCCCGTCAACTGGCGGCTGGCCCCGCCTGAGATCGCCTTCGTGCTCAAGGACGCCGGCTGCCGGCTGGTGGTGACGGGCGCCGATTTCGCGCCGGTGCTCGAGAAGATCGCCGGCGATCTGCCGGCCCTGCAGACGCTGGTGCAGATCGAGGCCGGCCATGCGCAATGGCCCGGATTCGCCGACTGGATCGGCAGGTATCCGGCCCTCGACCCGCAGCTGCCTGCCGCTGAAGACGACGACGTCATCCAGCTCTACACCTCGGGGACCACGGGGCTGCCCAAGGGCGTGCAACTGACCGAGCGCAACTACGCCACCGTGTTCGAGTCCGCGACCCAGCAGTGGGCGCAGTTCGCGCCGGGCATGGCGGTGCTGGTGGCGATGCCGCTGTTCCATGTGGCCGGGGCCAACCTCGGCATCCTGACGCTGCTGCAGGGCGCCAAGGCCATCGTGCTGCGCGAACCCGACCCCGGCGTGATCCTCAAGATGATCGAGCAGCACGCGATCGAGCACGCCTTCCTGGTGCCGGCGCTGATCAACATGATCCTCCAGCGCCCGGAGGTCGGGCAGACCGACCTGTCGAGCGTGCGCAACATCTATTACGGCGCCTCGCCGATCTCCGAGGAGGTGCTGAAGCGGGCGCAGGCGACGTTCCCGGCCCAGTTCACCCAGCTCTACGGCCTGACCGAGACGATCGGCGGCGGCACCAACCTGCCGCCCGAGGCGCACGACCCGGCGCGCGGCAAGCTGCGCTCGTGCGGCATCGCGTCGGCGGGCTTCGAGGTGCGGGTGCGCCTCGAGGACCGCGACGCCGCGCCGTACGAGGTCGGCGAGATCGAGATCCGCTCGCCCGGGGTGATGAAGGGCTACTGGAACCGGGCCGAGGACCGCTCAGGCGATCTGCCCCGAGGGCTGGTTCCGCAGCGGCGATGCCGGCTACTTCGACGACGACGGCTATCTGTTCATCCACGACCGGGTGAAGGACATGATCGTCTCGGGCGGCGAGAACATCTATCCGGCCGAGGTCGAGAACGCGCTGTTCTCGCACCCGGCCGTGGCCGACGCCGCGGTGGTGGGCGTGCCGGACGACCGGTGGGGCGAGGCCGTGAAGGCCTTTGTCGTGCTGCGGCCCGGCGCGGAGGCCGACGCCGCGGCGGTCATGGACCACTGCCGGGCGCTGATCGCCGGCTACAAGGTCCCCAAAAGCGTGGATTTCATTGCGGTCCTGCCGCGCAACCCGTCGGGCAAGGTGCTGCGGCGGGAGCTGCGCGCGCCCTACTGGGAAGGCCGCGGCCGCAACGTCGGCTGAGTTTCAAGGAGAGGAAGACTGATGCTGGACCCGCACTTCAAGGCGATGATCGACGCGGCTGCCGAACAGGCGGCGAACGCTCCGCCGCTGGACGCCGTGCCGCCCGCCATGATCCGCATGGGCTACCAGATGCAGCGCAAGGCGACCGACCAGAACCCGCCGCAGGACGTGGTCGCCAAGGACCTGCAGGTCGACGGCGGGGCCGGCCCGATCCCGGCGCGGCTGTACACGCCGGGCGCCGCCCAGACCCCGAGCGGCGGCTTGGTCTATTTCCACGGCGGCGGCTTCACGATCGGCGACCTGGAGACCCACGACGGCCATTGCCGGCGGCTGGCCTCGCTGGCCGGCGTGCGGGTGCTGGCGATCGACTACCGGTTGGCGCCCGAGCATCCGTTCCCGACCGGGCACGACGACGCCCTGGCGGCGACCAAGTGGGCCTTCGACCACGCGGCCGAGATCGGCTTCGATCCCAAGCGCATCGCGGTCGGCGGCGACTCGGCCGGCGGCAACCTGGCGGCCTCGGTCTCGATCGACCTGAAGGACGATCCGGCCCGCAAGATCGCCTTCCAGCTGCTGCTCTATCCGGGCATCTGGCCGGAGGTGGAGACCGCCTCGCGCAAGGAGCTGGACGGCCCGATCCTGACCAAGGCGGCGATCGCCTGGTTCGACAAGTCGCTGGCCGCGCTTGGTCACGCGCAGCAGGCGCGCGCCTTCCTCGGCAAGGCCAAGCTGAGCGCCGACCTGCCGCCGGCCCTGGTGGTCACCGCCGGGTTCGATCCGCTGAAGGACGAGGGCCGCGACTACGCCGCGGCGCTGAACGCCGCCGGCGCCAAGGCCGCTCATGTCGAGTATGCGGGCCTGATCCACGACTTCTACCTGATGTCCGACGTCTCGCCGGCGGTGGGCGAGGCGGCCAAGGAGACCGCCGCGGCGCTGAAGGCGGCGATCGGGTAGGCGGCGCGAAGCGGCGCTCTGCCGAGCTGACTGCGGCGAGGTCCCCCTCACCCCAACCCTCTCCCCCAAAGGGGGCGAGGGAGCAGGTTTGCTCCAATTCCTCCCCTCATGGGGGAGGTGGATCGACGCGGAGCGTCGAGACGGAGGGGGACTGCTGAGTCGGTACGCCCCCTCAGTCAGCCATTCGGCTGACAGCTCCCCCAGAGGGGGAGCAATTGATCACGCCAGCAGCACTGCGCGGATCGCGCCGGTGAGTTGGGCGAGTTCGGCGTCGGTGGTGACGTAGGGCGGGGTCAGGTAGACGACCTTGCCCATCGGGCGGATCCAGCAGCCGTGTTCGGCGAAGGCCATGCAGAGCGGGCCGGTCTCGACCGGGTGGTCGAACTCGACGACGCCGATGGCGCCGTAGGTGCGCACGTCGACGACGCCGGGGGCGGCGCGGCAGGGCTCCAGCCCCTCGGCCAGGGCGGCGTTGATGCGGGCGACGTCGGCCTTCCACTGGCCGGTCTCGAAGAGGTCGAGGCTGGCGTTGGCCGCCGCGCAGGCCAGCGGATTGGCCATGTAGGTCGGGCCGTGCATCAGGGCCGCGCCGGCGTCGTCGGACCAGAAGGCCTCGAAGACCTTGGTCCGGGCGATGGCGGCCGAGAGCGGCAGGGTGCCGCCCGTGAGCGCCTTGGACAGGGTGACGATGTCGGGCGTGACGCCCGAGCCGGAGCAGGCGAACAGGTCGCCGGTGCGGCCGAAGCCGACGAAGATCTCATCGAAGATCAGCAGCAGGTCGTGCTTGTCGGCCAGCCGGCGCAGCGCGCGGAGCACCTCGTCGGAATGGAACAGCATGCCGCCGGCGCCCTGGATGCGCGGTTCGACGATGATGGCGGCGATCTCGCCGGACTGCTCGGCCAGCAGCGCGTCGAGGGCGGCTTCCGACGCCGGATCGAGCGGCAGGTCGGTGACCACCTGGGCCGGCATGACGCCGGCGAACAGGCTGTGCATGCCCTCTTCGGGGTCGCAGATGGTCATCGTGGCGAGGGTGTCGCCGTGATAGCCGCCCTTGAAACTGAGGAAGCGGGTGCGGCCGGCGACGCCGCGGTTGATCCAGTACTGCAGCGCCATCTTCATGGCGATCTCGACCGAGACCGAGCCGCTCTCGGCGAAGAACACGTGGTTGAGGTCGCCGGGCAGAAGGTCGGCCAGACGGCGGGCCAGGCGATAGGCCGGCTCGTGCGCCAGGCCGCCGAACATCACGTGCGGCGCGCGCTCCAGCTGGGCGGTCACCGCGGCGCGGATGTGCGGATGGTTGTAGCCGTGGCAGGCGGTCCACCAGGAGGCGATCCCGTCGACCAGCTCTCGGCCGTCCTCGAGGATGATCCGCGCGCCCTGCGTGCGGGCGACGGCCAGCGGCGCCGGCGCGGTCTTCATCTGACAATAGGGGCGCCAGACGTTGTCGGCGCCTTCGGAAAGCCAGTCCGGTGTGGGGAAAGTCATGAGCCGTGGCTTTAACCGAAGCTCCGCCTCGTGCATACCGCGCGCCGTGATGGACAGTCTGACCGCTTTCGCCCAGTCCAAGCTCGACGCGCTCGAGGCGCGCAGCCTGAAGCGTACATTGGTCCCGACCCAGCGCCTGGACGGGCTGTGGGTCGAGCGCAACGGGCGGCGGCTGCTGTCGTTCTCGTGCAACGACTACCTCAACCTCTCGCATCATCCGGTCGTGAAGGCCGCGGCGCTGGCGGCCGTGGAGACCCACGGGGTCGGCTCCGGCGCCTCGCGGCTGGTGACCGGCGACAACCCGATCTTCAGCGAGCTCGAGGCGCGGCTGGCGGCGCTGAAGGGCGCAGAGGCCGCCTGCGTGTTCGGCTCCGGCTACCTGGCCAATTCCGGGATCATTCCGACCTTCGTCGGCGAGGGCGATCTGATCTTGATCGACGAGTTGGCGCATGCCTGCATCTGGTCCGGCGCACAGCTGTCGCGGGCGCGGATCGTGCCGTTCGCCCACAACGACGTCGCCGACCTGGCGGCCAAGCTGGCCGCCTATCGCGGTGAGGCCGGGCGGGCGCTGATCGCCACCGACGGCGTGTTCTCGATGGACGGCGACGTGGCGCCGCTGGACGAAATTTCGGCCCTGGCGCAGGCGCATGACGCCTGGCTGTTGGTCGACGACGCCCATGGCCTGGGCGTGCTGGGCGAGGGGCGCGGCACGGCGGCGATGTTCCCGAGCGCCAAGGTCGACCTGGCGATGGGCACCTTCTCCAAGGCGCTGGGCGGCTACGGCGCCTATGTCTGCGCCAGCGCGCCGGTCATCGACTTCATCAAGACCCGCACGCGCACGGTGGTCTACACGACCGGGCTGCCGCCGGCGAACGCCGCCGCGGCGGTGGCCGCGCTGGACGTTATCGCGGCCGAGCCTGAGCGGGTGGCCGCGGTGCTGAGCAAGGCGCGGCGCTTTACGCGGGCGCTGAACCTGCCAGAGGCGACGAGCGCGGTGGTGCCGATCGTGCTGGGCGAGGCCGGCCGTACCCTGGCGGCGGCCCAGGCGCTGGAGGCGCAGGGCTTCCTGGTGGTGGCGATCCGGCCGCCGACAGTGCCGGCCGGCACGGCGCGGCTGCGGGTGGCGTTCACGGCCGGGCATCCGGACCACGAGATCGACCGGTTGGCGGCGGCGGTTCGCCCGCTGATGGAGGCCTGATGCGCCAGCTGTTCGTCACCGGCGCCCACACCGACGTCGGCAAGACCTATGTCGCCTGCGCGATGTTGCGCGCGGCGCGGGCCAAGGGGCTGAGCGTCGCGGCGCTGAAGCCGGCGGTGAGCGGCATCGATCCCGCCGATTGGACCGACAGCGATCCGGGACGGCTGCTCTCGGCGATGGGCCGGGCGCTGAGCCTGGCGGAGCTCGACGCCATCGCGCCGCTGCGGTTCGCCGCGCCGCTGTCGCCGCCGATGGCCGCGCGGCTGGAGGGCGTGGACCTGCGGATCGCGACCCTGACCGACTTCTGCCGCGCCGGGCTGGCGGCGAGCGCCGCCGACCTGACGCTGGTCGAAGGCGCTGGCGGGGTGATGTCGCCGATGGCCGAGGACGGCACCGGTCTCGACCTGATGCTGGCCCTGGGCCTGCCCAGCGTGGTGGTCGGCGGATCCTATCTGGGTTCGATCAGCCATACCCTGACGGCGATTGAGACCCTGCGCTCGCGCGGTCTGCCGATTGCGGCGGTGGTGATCAGCCAGAGCGGCGAGCCCAACGCGCCGGACTTCGCCCAGACGGTGGAGAGCGTCGCGGCCTTCGCCGGCGAGGTGAAGATCGTCGCCGCTGCGCGCGGCGCCGAGGCCTGGGCGAGCGAGCTGGTCTAGCCCTCGGCCTCGTTGCGCTGGCGTTGCGCGTGGGCGAGCACGCCCATGCCGACCAGGGCCGAGAGGACGGAACCGGCGATGACGCCCATGCGCACCTCGGTCTGGGCCAAGGTGTCGTTGGGATCGAAGGCCAGGCCGCCGATGAACAGGCTCATGGTGAAGCCGACGCCGCAGAGCAGCGAGACGCCGTAGAGCTCCAGCCATTTGGCGCCGGTCGGGCGGCGGGCGAGCTTCAGCCCGATCACCGCGGCCGAGAACCCGAAGACGCCGATCTGCTTGCCGAGAAACAGGCCGAGCGCGATGCCAAGCGGCACCGGATTGGCCAGGGTCGCCAGCGACAGCCCCTGGAACGAGAAGCCGGCCGCGGCGAAGGCGAACAGCGGCAGGATCAGGTAGGCGACATAAGGGTGCAGGCTCTCCATGAAGTGCTTCAGCGGCCCCTCGTGGCCCGGCTTGCGCGGGTCGATCGGCACGGTCATGGCGGCGGCGACGCCGGCTAGCGAGGTGTTGACCCCGCTCTTCAGGCAGAAGGCCCAGGCCAGGGCGAAGCAGGCGGCGTAGAAGAGATAGGGAGCCGACTTCCACTTCGACATCAGCGCCATCAGGGCGATGGACGCCGCTGCCCCGCCGAGGGCGTACATGTTGACCTCGGAGGTGAAGAGGATGGCGATCAGCGCCACGGCGCCGAGGTCGTCGGCGATGGCCAGGGTCAGCAGAAAGATCCGCAGCGAGGGCGGCAGCCGCGGCCCGGCGACGGCCAGGGCGGCGAGCGCGAAGGCGATGTCGGTCGCGGTCGGGGTCGGCCAGCCCTGCGGCGCGCCGCCTTGGCCGAGATTGAGCAGCAGATAGACGCCGGCCGGCGCGATCATGCCCCCGAGCGCGGCCAGCACCGGCAGGGCCAGGCGGCGTGGATTTGAGAGCTCGCCGCGCAGGATCTCGTGTTTGATCTCTAGCCCGACGACGAAGAAGAAGATCGCCATCAAGCCTTCCTTGATCCACCGGTAGACCGGCTTTGCCTCGTGGAAGGCGCCGATCTGGATGGTGATCTCGTGCTTGATGAAGGCGAAGTAGTGATCGGCCCAGGGCGAGTTGGCGAGGGCCACGGCCAGCAGCGCCGCGGTGGTCAGGATCACCCCCGAAGCGGTCTCGGTCTTCAGGAAGTCCAGGGTCAGTCGTCTCGCCATGGCTCCGGTTACCATGCGGGCGCCGGGCGAAATACTTCAATCGGCCGTTGCTGGCGCCGATGTGATCGCGCATCTGATGGGCATGCCCGTCTCAGCCAGCTATCGCCCCGACCCGCATGTCCAGGACCTCGGCCCGGTGTTCTACGATCCGGTGTCGGCGGCCGATTTCCCGATGACTTTCCTGCGCTTCCGCAACGACCGGGCCGCGGCGAGCGTGGGGTTGGAGAGCCTGACCGACGATGAATGGGTGGCGCACTTCGGGCGGTTCGAGCCGCTGCCGGGGCAGCTGAGCTCGCCGCTGGCCATGCGCTATCACGGCCACCAGTTCCGCGTTTACAACCCCGACCTCGGCGACGGCCGCGGCTTCACCTTCGCCCAGCTGCGCGAGGCCGGAAGCGGCCGGCTGCTGGAGCTGGGCACCAAGGGATCGGGCCAGACGCCCTGGTCGCGGGCCGGCGACGGGCGGCTGACCCTGAAGGGCGGGGTGCGCGAGGTGCTGGCCACGGCGATGCTCGAGGCGCTGGGCGTGCCGACCTCGCGTTCGTTCTCGCTGATCGAGACCGGCGAGCAACTGATGCGCGGCGATGAGCCGAGCCCGACCCGCTCGTCGGTGCTGGTGCGGCTGTCGCACAGCCACATCCGTTTCGGGACCTTCCAGCGCCAGGCCTTCCTGCAGGACGGCGGCGCGATCACGCGGCTCGTCGAGCACGTGGTCGAGCTCTACTATCCTGAGCTGGCCGACGCGCCGGACAAGGGCGCGGCGCTGCTGGGCGCGGTGACGGCCCGGGCCGCGCGGCTGGCCGCGCGCTGGATGGCGGCGGGGTTCGTGCACGGGGTGCTGAACACGGACAACATGAACATCACCGGCGAGAGCTTCGACTACGGTCCCTACCGGTTCCTGCCGCACAACGATCCGAACTTCACCGCCGCCTATTTCGACACCGCCGGGCTCTACAGCTTCGGCCGCCAGCCCGAGACGGTGTTCTGGAACCTGCAGCAGCTGGCCGGGTGCCTGGCGCAAGTCGCGGACCAGGAAGCATTGATCGCGGCGCTGAACGGCTTCGGGCCGCTCTATCGGGCCGAGCTGGCCGGGGCGCTGCTGAACCGGCTGGGGCTGAAGCGCGGCGCGGACGAGCAGGAGGTCGCCTTCGCCAATGCGACGTTCCGGGCCATCGCCGAGGGCGGCGATCGGCTGCGCTGGGAGCCGTTCTTCTTCGACTGGTTCTGCGGCGACGAGGCGAGGGCCTTGGCGAGCGTGCGCGGCGACATCTATGCGGGCGAGGCGTTCGAAGACTTCCGGCGGCTGATCAAGGGGTTCGAGGCCGAGCGGCCCGAGCGGCTGGAAGACGCCTACTTCGCGCAGGCCGAGCCGCAGGAGCTGCTGATCGACGAGATCGAGGCGATCTGGGCGCAGATCGCCGAGCGCGACGACTGGAGCGCGTTCCACGCCAAGCTGGCGGCGATCGAGGCGGCGCGGACCGCCTGGGCGCTGAGCTAGGCGCCAGGAACCATCGACGGAGCGCCGGGTTGGCTGTTCCTCAGTAAGAGGAGTTCGTCATGCCTCGCGGAGACAAGTCGAAGTACACCGACAAGCAGGAACGCAAGGCCGACCACATCGCCGAAGGCTACGAAGCCAAGGGCGTGTCGGAGAAGGAGGCCGAGCGCCGGGCCTGGGCGACGGTCAACAAGGACGACGGCGGCGGCAAGGCGCCGCGCGGCTCGGGCCGCGGCAAGGACACCGGACATCCCGCCGCGCACAAGGGCGGCCGGAAGGGCGGCGCGGCCTCGGCCAATCGGACGGCGGCGGAGCGCTCGGCCTCAGCCAAGAAGGCGGCGGCGACCCGCAAGCGCAACGCCGAGCATCACGCCTCGCACTAGGACCTAGGCGGCCGGCCGGCCGCGGCGCGAGGCCATCTGCGACAGGACCACGCCGAACAGCGCGATGGCCCCGCCCAGCGCCTGGAGCGGGCCGAGCGCTTCGGCGAACAGCAGCCAGCCGAGCAGGGCGGCGACCACCGGCTGGATCAGCACCACCACCGAGGCGGTGGCGGCCGGCAGGCGCCCCAGCGCCCAGGCGATCGAGCCTTGGCCGGCGACGTGCATGACGCCGAGCCCGATCACCGCGGCCCAGCCGCCGGCGGTGGCGGGGAGGATGCGCTCGCCTAAGGCCAGGGCGGCGACCAGCAGCAGCGGGGCGCTGGCGACGCTCGACCAGAACATGACGCGGGTTGCGCCGACGCTGCGACGGGCGGCGCTGATGGCCAGGAAGTAGAGCGCGTACCAGAGCGCCGTGGTCAGGGCCAAGGTGTCGCCGAGCGGCGGATTGGCGCCGGGCGCGTGCGCCCCGCGGCCGATCGCCATCAACCAGGCGCCGGCGACGGCCAGGGCGACGGCGGCGACGAACAGCTTGGCCGGCCGCTGCTTGAGGAAGATCCACGCCGCGGCGGTGACCACCACCGGCGTCAGGTTGGTCAGCACCGTGGCGTTGGCGACCGAGGTGAAGTGGATGCTGTAGTGCCAGAAGGCGAGGTCGCAGGCGAAGGCGAGGCCGGCCAGCAGGGCGAAGCGGTTGGGCGTCCCGACGCCGCCGTCGGTGCGCAGCGCCATCAGGCCGAGCAGCGGCATGGCGAAGGCCACGCGCCAGAAGCCGACCGCCGCGGGGCCGGCGTCGGCGAGCCGCACCAGGATCGGCGCCAGGCCGATGATCGCCGCGCCAGCGACCAGCACGGCCAGCGCCTGGCCGCGGTCGCGCGCCGCCGTCCCTTCAGTCAAAGCCCATCTCCGCACGCAGCTCGCCGGGGGTGACGCCGCGCTCGCGCAGGTCGCGCAGGGTCTCGGCATGGTCGCGCTTGGCGAAGCGCTTTCCATCCGGACCGGTCAGCAGGCGATGGTGGCGGTAGAGGGGCGCGGGCAGGTCGAGCAGGGTTTGCAGCAGCCGCTGGACGTGCGCGGCCTCGTAGAGGTCCTGGCCGCGGATCACGTGGGTGACGCCCTGCAGCGCGTCGTCGACGACGACGGCCAGGTGATAGGCGACGCCGACGTCCTTGCGGGCCAGCACCACGTCGCCGCCCGACAGGGGCGGATCGACCTGGATCAGGCCATGCTCGCCGCCGGGGCCCTCGCCCTCCTCGGTGAAGGTCAGCGGCCGGCCCGCCAGGGCCTGCTCGGCGGCGTCCAGCGACAGGCGCCAGGCGAAGGGGGCTCCAGCGGCCAGGCGCTCGGCTTCCTCGGCGGTCGCCAGCGGCGCGCCGCGGAACGTCTCGGCGCGGCCGTGCGGGGCGCTGGCGGCGGCCTGGGCCAGCTCCTTACGGGTCTTGAAGCAGCGATAGGTCAGGTGGTCGGCGGTGAGCGCGGCGAGCGCGGCCTGATAGTCGTCGAGGTGTTCGGACT
Source organism: Phenylobacterium sp. LjRoot97 (assembly GCF_964254345.1). Lineage (NCBI taxonomy): Bacteria > Pseudomonadati > Pseudomonadota > Alphaproteobacteria > Caulobacterales > Caulobacteraceae > Phenylobacterium > Phenylobacterium sp. LjRoot97. The sequence goes on along the minus strand of NZ_CAXUTH020000001.1, from coordinate 3,543,907 downwards.
GGCGGCGGACCGGGGTCTCCCATTCGATCCCGAGCCAGGCGAGGTCCTCGTAGATCGCGTCCTCGAATTGCGGCCGGCTGCGGGTGACGTCGATGTCCTCAATGCGCAGGATGAAGCGGCCGCCGGCGGCGCGCGCGGCCTCGTACGCGGTCAGGGCCGAGAACGCATGCCCGCGGTGCAGGTAGCCGGTCGGAGAAGGGGCGAAACGGGTGACGAACACCCGGTCAGCTTTTAGCCGTGGTGGGCCTTGCCGAAAATGCCCATGTGCTCGAACACGCCGCGCAGGAAGGCGTCGTCGCCGCCCAGCGCGTCCTTCAGGTGGTCGAACTGCTTGAAGGCGAACATCTCGGCCAGGCCGTGGGCCGCGCACCAGGCCGCGGTGGTGGCCAGTTCCAACTCCTGCTCGTCCATCGGGCTGGCGCCGGCCTCGACCAGGGTGTCGCGCACCTGGCAGTAGGCGCTGTCGTTCTCGGCGTGGACGTGCTCGGGCAGGCTCTCCTTGTCGCGCGAGCAGTCGTACATCACGCGATAGAGGGCGGGGTTGTCGCGGGCGAAGCGGACATAGGCGACGCCGAGCGCGGTGAGCTTGTCGCGGACCGAGTCATGGCTGGCGCGGGCCTGCGTCATCAGTTCGTTGAGCAGGTCCCAGCCTTCATGGGCGACGGCGTCGAGCAGTTCGCCCTTGTCCTTGAAGTGGTGATAGGGCGCGGCCGGGCTGACGCCGGCTTCGCGCGCCACGGCCCGCAGCGACAGCGCCGTCGGGCCCTCGGTCTCCAGCAGCCGCTGGGCCGCGTCGATCAACGCGCGGCGCAGATCGCCATGGTGATAGGGGCGATTGTCGGCGGCTGCAGCTTCTCTCATGGCGGTCACTCTAAAACTGAATCTGGACGCCGTAAAGATCATCTTGACGCCGTTCAGATCGCTGTTATCTTAGCGGTGTTCAAATTACTAAACCCTCGCTCCCCCGAGGGTTCCAACTTGGAAGGTGTGTGTCATGTCTCTCGCTCGTTTCAACCGTTTCGAACGTCTCTTCGACCGCATCGTGCCGGTCGTGCTGGTCGCCCTGAGCGTCAGCCTCGCGGGCGCTACGCTCGTCGTCGGCGCGTAACAGCCGAACTTTCCAGTCAGCGTCTGAAGGGGGCCGGTTCCGGCCCCCTTTTTTTGTTGCGCGTAGCGATGGACGATGTCGCCGTCGCCACTCGCGTCATCGCCCCCGTTCCCTGTGCGCCTAGAGCTATCCGACCGCCCAGGCGCCGGCATTGTGGGTTCCATGCATTTCTGAATAGCTTACGTTGTAAAATGTATCTGTACATCGTTTAGATCTGGGCCTATCTAAACATTGTCCAGATGGACCTGGGAGCGGCGCCGCCGCACCGGAACAAGCTAACGGGAGTTCAGACCATGACCATTCTCAGCCAACTCGGCCGCATCTTCGACGCTAGCGTCAGCGTCGTCTTCATCGCTCTCAGCCTGGGCCTGGCCGGCGCCACCGCCGTCGTCGGCGCCTGATGCTTGGGCAGCGCGCCCCGTCCGCCTGGACCTGCGCATCCGGACGGGGCCGCCGGGCTTCATTTCATGGAGCTGTCTCAAAAACCGGCCTATAATTCGCTGGCTACGGGAATGCCCCCAGTGGGCGATTCGCCGAGCGCTCGGATCGCGAAAGGGGGCCTGTCTTCAGTCTCTACGCGTACGACATAGGGGGGACCGCCCCCGCCCGGAGGGCCGACCATGCAGGTGCTTAACCACCCGCCGTCCGGCTGGCCCTGCCTCGTGCTGAACGCGGACTTCCGTCCCCTCAGCTATTATCCGCTGTCCCTCTGGCCGTGGCAGGAGGTGATCAAGGCGGTGTTCCTCGATCGCGTCGACGTCGTCTCGACCTACGATCAGGAAGTCCACTCTCCATCCTTCGCGATGAAGCTGCCCAGCGTGGTGTCGCTCAAGCACTACGTGCCCCAGGACCGGCCGCCGGCCTTCACCCGCTTCAACCTGTTCCTGCGCGACGCCTTCAGCTGCCAGTACTGCACGGCCGGCGAGGACCTGACCTTCGACCATGTGGTGCCGCGATCGCGCGGCGGGCGCACGACCTGGGAGAACATCGTCACCGCCTGCGCGCGCTGCAATCTGACGAAGGGCGGGCGCACCCCGCACGAGGCGCACATGCACCCCTTCAACACCCCGCGCCGGCCGAGCGCCCACGAACTGCAGGAGCGCGGCCGCAGGTTCCCGCCGCATCACCTTCACAAGAGCTGGCTCGATTACCTCTACTGGGACATCGAGCTGGAGGCTTAGCCGAGGCGCGGGCTAGCGCGCCTCCAGCGCCTCTCGAATGGCTCTGGATGTGAAGTAGTCGGTGAAGATCAGCAACGTTTGTTGGGTCGCCTCTTTGGTCATCGGCATGCCCGCGGCCTCGGCGGCGTCGACGACCGCTTCCCCCGTTTCGGGAGGCGGGTTCAGCGTGGGATCGTCAATGACCTTGGCGCCCGAACGGATAAGGGCCCGCTTTTCCGGGCCAATGCTCTCCCAGGCCTGATCGAGGCTGCGTTGCGGATATCCCAGCTCGGCGAGTCGCGAAGCGCTGGCCTTCTCGAGCGTCACGGTAAGCCACTGCGCCCCGACCACGCGACCCAGCTGTTCGGCCTCGGCCGCGGTCGTCGGCATGACGTCAATGCAGCGGCTGGCCATTGCGAAGTCCACCTCCGGGCGGACCGCCGAAAGGCCTTTGTTGCGGCCCTGCTTGTAGGCGACGAGCATCTCGTCCTTCGTCGCCGCGGGGATGTTTCGCCAGAGGCACTCGGCGGTCTCGGCGGCCAGGCCCGAGGACGGAATCAGCACGGCCGCGGCGCAGGCGGCGAGAAGCAACGGTCTCATCATCGCCTTCGGCTAGCGCGATTCGACGAACGCTAGATCAGCATCGAGTTCGGCGGCAGGCCGACCAGGCTGCGGCCGTGCAGCTCGTTGGCGGTGTCGATGTCGAAGACGACGTGGCTGGACAGCACGTTGAGGTCGCGGACCGAGCGCTGGAACGGCTGGTCGAGCATCTGGGCGCTCGAGCCGGCGGACTCCGCCAACAGCGCCACCGCCTCGCGGCAGATCGAGACGGCGTAGGCGACCTGGGCGCGGGTGCGCAGCCGTTCGGCCACCTGTTCCGCGCCCTTCAGCGCGCCGGCCGCGACGTTGTCGCGCCCGACCTTGCGGATGATCGCCTCGGCCGTGTCGATCATGGTGCTGGCGCGGCCGAGCCGCATCTGGGCGGCGGGCTTGTCGCCCTGGCTGGAAAGGCCGCCCATGCGCACGTGGCTCGCCAGCCGCTCGCGATAGGCGCCGAGCGCGCAACGCGCCGCCCCGACCGCGGAGATGGCCGCTGTCATCGCCAGGAACGGCAGCATCGGCATGCTGTAGATCGGGTTGGCGTAGCCGCGCGAGCCTGGGCCGCGGCCGCTGGCGATCAGGTCGAAGCGCGCGGTCCGCGCCTGCGGCACGAACAGGTCCTGGACGACGATGTCGTTGCTGCCGGTGCCGACCATGCCGGCGACGCGCCAGGTGTCGAGCACGCGGGCGTCGCCGGCGGGCAGCAGGCAGCTGAGCAGCCGCGGCGGCCCCTCGTCGCCCATCAGCAGGGCGCTGCCGACGATCCAGTCGGCGTGCATGACGCCGGTGCCCCACTTCCAGTGCGCCGTAACCGTGTAGCCGCCCGGAGCGGCCACGGCCTTGCCGGGCGGGGCGCTGACCACCGGGGCGACAACATAGGGAAACTCGCCGCCGAACAGCGCCTGCTGGGTTTCCTGCGGGAAGTGGGCCAGGAACCAGTTGTGCTCGGCGCAGAACGAGGCCGCCCAACCGGTCGAGGGGCAGGCCTCGGCGATGGGCAGGCTGATGTCGATGAACTGGTCGGTGGTGACTTCGAGCCCGCCGAACGCCTTGGGCACGAACTGGTAGAAATAACCGGCCGCGCGCAGGGCGTTCCAGATCTCGTCGACCGGGCGGCGCAGGCGCTCGGCTTCTCCCGCTGCAGCGGCGATGGCCGGCGCCAGCTCCTTCATCCGCTTGACGAGCAACTCGGGCGTCAGCTCGGCCAGCGCCTGGGCCGACAGGAAGTCGCCGCCGGCCGGGATGCGGCGGTCGGCGAGCGGCTGGTCGGTGCTGTCGTAGCTCATCCCTAAGCCTGGGCCACCGGCGGGGCGGTGTAGGAGGCCATCTGGGTCAGCACCTCGTCGGGCGTCGCCAGCAGGCGCTCATAGACCTCTTTCGGATAGACCATGTGCGGCATGGCCGGATCGTAGGGCGGCTGCGGCACCGGCGACGGGCCGTCATAGGCGGCCGGCGCCTTGAAGCGGGCGGCCTCGTCCGGGGAAATGCCGGCCTTGGCCAACACCGCCGGGTCGATCCAGGCGGCGGGGTCGAGGGCCTTCTGCGAGGTCGCGACCTCCAGAGTCATCTGGTCGGGACCGGCGAAGTAGATCGACTTGCACATGCCATGGTCGATCGGGCCGATGACGTTGACGCCCTTGCTGCGCATGCGGTCGCGCATGGCGATCAGATCGGCTTCCGTCTCCACGCCGAAGGCCAGGTGCTGCAGCGTGCCGGCCGCGCTCGGCAGAGCGCCGGAGCCGGCGTGGGTGCGGCCGAGCTCAATGGGAATGTCGGCGACCGCCGGCAGCTGGACGATCGAGAAGTAGCAGTGGTCGTTCAGGCGCAGGAAGGCGTGCAGCCCGCCCGGTACGCCGTGCATGTCGAAGAGCGCCACCAGCGGACAGCCCATGACCTCCGAGAAGAAGGCGATGTGCTTCTTGATGTCGGCGGCCATGAACGCGAGGTGGTGAATGCCGTTGGGATGCTGGGTCACTGGGCTTCCTCCCGGGCTCTGCGGCCCTTTTCAGTCAGGAAGCCGCCGAGAACGGCTTCCAGGATCATCTCGTCGTGGACCTCGCGGCCGGCGGCGACGTCGCAGTCGAAGGTCGTGCGCATCATCGGCGCGAGGTTGATCACCCCGACCGCCGCGGTCTGCAGCGTCACCACGACCTGTTCGGGCGGGTAGGGCAGCAGGTCGCCGGCGGCGACGGCCTCGGCGGCGATGGCCGCGAGCCGGCGGTTGCGCGGGCCCAGCAGATGGCGGTCGAGCCACTCCAGCCGCTCGCCGCCGGCCATGCCTTCCAGCGCCACGATCCGCCCGAGCGCCGGGTGCTTCCAGCTGATCTGCAGGAACAGCCGCATGGCGACCCGCAGCTGGGTGATCGGCGCCGCGTCGGCGGCGGCCTCGATCAGCCGTTCCTCCTCCTGGATCACCGCGCGCAGGCCGAGCATGGCGCTGCGCCAGAGGTGGGCCTTGTCCTCGAAGTGATAGTGCAGCGCCGGCTGCGACACGCGTGCGGCCTTGGCGATGCCGCCCAGCGTCACCCGCTCGAAGCCCAACTGCGAGAACTGGTCGAGCGCCACCGCGCGGATGCGCGCAGCGGTGGCTTCGCCCTTGGTCGTCGCGGCCCATTCACCGTCGTGCGGCATGACGATTGACTCTGTAATCAGCTTTTCTGATTTTGTAGTCAGAAATTGGAGGCGCCACAAGCCGCGCCCCAGGGGAGGGACAGATGGCGGTGGTTCGCGAGCCCTACGGCTTCGTTCACGCAGACAAGAGCCGGCTGAAGGAGGTCTATGGCGGACCGACCGGCCAGGTGTTCGTCGAGTGCATGCGGGTGCGGCCCGACGTCGGCGACGCCAAGACCGTCATCCTGTTCAGCCATCCGGTCGGCGGCGGTTCGTTCCTGCCGCTGGTCTCGGCCTTGGCCCGCGCCGGCCGGCACGTCGTCTACTGCAACCCGCGCTACCGCGGGAACGACACGGCGCTGATCATGGAGAAGTGCGTCCTCGACCTGGGGGCCTGCATCGCCGACCTGAAGACCCGCTTCGGCTACGAGAAGGTGGTGCTGGGCGGCTGGTCCGGCGGCGGCTCGCTGTCGCTGTTCTACCAGGACCAGGCCGAGACCCCGACCATCACCCACACGCCGGCCGGCGACGAGGTCGACATCGCCGGGGCGGGGCTGCAGGCCGCCGACGGCGTGCTGCTGCTGGCCGCGCACATCAGCCGCTCGGTGACCATGACCGAATGGCTCGACCCTTCGATCCTCGACGAGGCCCGGCCGTTCGAGCGCGACCCGAGCCTCAATCTCTACGATCCGGCGTTCCCCGAGACCGCGCCCTATTCGGCGGATTTCGTACGGCGGTTCCGGCAGGCGCAGATCGACCGCAACCGGCGGATCACCGCCTGGGCCAAGGACCAGCTCGCCGAGCTGAAGGCCGCCGGCGACCCCGACGCCGAGCGCTGCTTCGTGGTGCAGGGGACGATGAGCGACGTGCGCTGGACCGATCCGAGCCAGGACCCGTCCGATCGCCGGCCCTACACCTGCTACCTCGGCGACCCGAAGATCGTGAACGACGGGCCGGTCGGCCTGGGCCGTTTCACCACCCTGCGCTCGTGGCTGTCGCAGTGGAGCTATGACGAGAGCCGGGCCAACGGCGTGGTCAACGCCGGGCGGATCTCGTGCCCGGTGCTGGTGATCAACAACACCGCCGACCTCGCCTGCACGCCCAGCCATGCGCAGCGCCTGTTCGACGCCACGGCCTCGGCCGACAAGAGCCTCGTGCACATCGACGGCGCCGACCACTACTACGCCGAACGCCCCGACCTGCTGCCGCGGGCGACGGCGGCGATCGGCGAGTGGCTGGACGCGCGCGGGTTCTAGCCAGGCCCTGGGAGCGCGGCGGCGGCCCACCTAGGGGTTTCGCCCGATGCCGCCCGCGGCGGGTGGGCCTGTAGCCTGAGCATCCAAGGCGTGCGCGGCCTGCTGTGCGCGCCGTCAGTTCGCGATGGGCGACATCGCTGTGCCGACAGGGTGAGCCCCGATGTCCGTCGCGGATGCACTTGCGCTCGTCAAACGCCTCATCATCCTGAGCTGCATGCTCGGCGTGATGTGGCTCGGGGTCTGGATCGCTCCGGCGTTCGGCCAGGAACCGCCAGAGCCGGCGCGGCCGAAGATCGGGCTGGTGCTGTCGGGCGGCGGGGCGATGGGCATGGCCCATGTCGGCGCCATCCAGACTCTGGAGAAGCTCGGCATTCGCCCCGACCTGGTGGTCGGCACCTCGATGGGTTCGATCGTCGGCGGTCTCTATGCGTCGGGCATGAGCGGGGCCGAGCTCGAGCACGCCATCGAGACCATGGACTGGGACCTGATCTTCGACACCTCGCCGCCGCGCGAGGGGCTGACCTATCGCGAAAAGCAGCTGCAGGCGGCGTTTCCGGTCAAAGCCAGTGTCGGGGTGGCCGGCACGCGACTGCGCCGGCCCGATGCGCTGATCTCTGACGCCAACCTGCTGCTCGAACTGCGCCGCCTGGTGCGGGTGCGCGCGGCCGTGCCCACCTTCGACGACCTTCCGATCCCGTTCCGGGCCGTCGCCACCGATATCGAGACCGGCAAGAAGGTGGTGCTCGACCGCGGCGAGCTGGCCGGGGCGATGCGCGCCTCGATGTCGGTGCCCGGCGTGTTCGCGCCCTACAGCCTGAACGGCCACCTGCTGGTCGACGGCGGCATGTCCGACAATGTGCCGATCGACGTCGCCCGCGACATGGGCGCCGACATCGTCATCGTCGTGGCCACCCAGACGCCGTTGCTGCCGGCCGACCAGCTTCGCAGCCTCGGCGGCATTCTGGGGCAGACCGTCACCCTGCTGATCCTGGCCAACGAACGGCAGCAGCTGGCGACGCTGAAGCCCAGTGACGTCCTGATCAGCGTCGACACCGGCACGCTGTCGTCGGCCGACTTCAAGCGCGGCGCGGAGTTCATCGCGCTCGGCAAGGCGGCGGCCGAGAAGCAGCTTGGCGGCCTGCAGCGGGTCGCCGCGCTGGGTCCGCCGCAGCCGGCGATCAGCATCGAGAAGCCGCCGCCGAGGATCGACTACGTCAAGGTGGAGAACGACTCCCGTCTGTCGGACGAGATCCTGCTGCGGCGGATCGAGCCGTTCATCGGCAAGCCGATGGCGCCGGACGAGATCGGGACGACCATGCGCGACATCTACGCCATGGGCATGTTCTCGCGCGTCGACTACCGGATCGAGGAGGCGGCGGACGGACGCACCGGCCTGGTGGTCAACGCCGTCCAGCGGCCCGGCGACGCCAACCGCCTGCGCCCGGCCATGACCATCGCCGCCTCCAGCGAGGGCGGCACCGAGTTCGACTTCTCCGCCGAGCTGCGGTTGGTGCAGCTCGACAGCTATGGATCGGAAGCCCGCTTCGTCGGCGCGCTCGGCGAGCGCACGCTGTTTTCGGCCGAGTACTTCAAGGTGCTCGACAGCTATCAGCGCTGGTTCGTGGACGTCATGGGATCGGTGCAGAAGCGCCCGATCAGGGTCTACAACGACACCGGCTTCCGGCTGGGCGAGTACGACGCGTCCTACGGCCTGGTGTCGCTGGCGGTGGGGCGACAGTTCGGGACCATCGGCGAGGTGCGGGCCGGCGTCGACCTCGGGACCGGCTCGGCCTCGCTGCAGGAAGGCGATCTGACGCCGCGCGACTTCGACCTCGACTGGGGGCAGCTAGCCTTCGGCGCCGGGGCCGACACGCTGGACAACCCGTACTTTCCCAGCCGCGGCATGAACGGGCGGCTGCAGTGGAACGTCGGTCTGGAGGCGCTGGGCAGCCAGACCAACTTCCAGACCCTGCGGCTGGACAGCATCTACGCCGTCAGCAAGGGGCGCCAGGCTCTCAACTTCAATATCTCCGGCGGCGACACCATCCAGGGCGATCTGCCGCTGGCCTCGCTGTTCACCCTCGGTGGGCCGTTCAGCTTCCCCGGCTACTCGGTCGAGGAGCTGACGGGCGAGACCTTCGCCGTCGCGCGCGGCATGTACCGCTACAAGCTCACCGACAGCTCCAGGAGCCTGCTGAGCGTGCCGATCTATGTCGGGGCGACCCTGGTGGTCGGCAACGCCTGGGCGCGGCATGGCGATGCGGAGGCGAACGACGTGCGGGTGGGCGCGAACGTGTTCCTGGCGGCCGACACCCTGATCGGCCCGGTGTTCATCACCGCCGGAGCGGCGGACGACGGCCGCATGGCGCTCTACTTCTTCGTCGGTAAGCCGTTCTAAGGCGGGAACTTCGCCGCGCGGCGGGCGGTTGCCCGTGCGGAGGCAGCAACCGTCATGGCGCAGGCCAGGCATACGCGCGCAGAGGGCGAGACCGCGTCGCGGCCGCGTTCGCGGCTGGACGGTCATCGGGCGATCCTCTGGATCCTGGCCCTGGCGTTCGCGGTGTTCGTGGTGGTGTTTCTGACCAGCCCCAAGCAAGGGACCGATCCCAAGACGGGCGCGCCGCCGGGCGAGGTCCCGGCAGCGCAGCCCTAAGGCCTACTTCGCGGGCAGGACCCGCTGGGCGACCATCTCGCGGCCAGTGCGGCTGATGCCGTAGAGGACGCCGCGCTCGCTTTCGTCCCAGTCGATGGCCTGGCCCTCGGTGGCCACGCCGATGGTGTCGAGGTGGTCGAGCACCGCGCCGCCTTCGGTCGGCAGGGCCAGGACGTAGAGTTCCGGATGGTCGTGCCCGGTGATGTAGAGCTTGCCGTCCGGTCCCCAGCCGCCGCCCGACGAACTCATCGGCTTGAAGCGGTCGAGCACCGATTGCGGGAAGCTCCAGCTCTGGGTCTGGCGCCAGTCGTCGTCGAAGCGAACCAGCACCGAGTGGCGGTGGTCGCGCGGGGCCTCGCCGCCCTTGCCGTCGTAGTTGGCGAACGCCGCCCACCAGGCGCCGTCCTTGCGGTCGACCCAGGTGATCGAGCCGCGGCCGGCGCCGAGAGCGACGGTGCGCAGATGCTTCATGGTCGCCGGGTCGAAGAACTCCACGGCGCTCCAATGCGGCACGGCCGGGAAGTTCGAGCTGGCGCAGACCAGCTCCTTGGCGATCACCGCGCACGAGTTGATGTGCGGATAGCGGACCGGGTCGCCCTTCCACTCGGCCACCTTGGCGCCGGACTTCTTGTCGTACTTGGCGATGGTGGAGTTGGCGACGGCGTAGACGTGGGTCGCGTCGACCGCCACGCCCTGGCGGGCTTCCGGGGCCGGATAGCGGCGCAGCACCTCGGCCGTACGGGACGGCGCGGGGGCGGCGGCTTCCTCGGCGATGGCGGGGGCCGAGGCGGCGAGCGCCCCGGCCAGGATCAGCGAATGGATCATCCCGCGGGCTCCTAGAAGTTCACCGCCGCGCCGACCCAGTAGGTGCGGCCGTAGTTGGCCCATTCCTGCAGGTAGCGGCGGCCCGGTCCGGTCACTTCCTGGCGGCCGGTGTTGGACAGGTTCTGGCCTTCCACGAACACCGTGAAGTGGTCGGTGAAGCGATAGGACAGGCTGGCGTCGAAGACGTGGCGGCCCTTCCAGTACTGGTCAGAGTTGGGGTTGGCGTCGTTGATCGTCTCCAGCTGGCCGCCGATGTAGTTGTGCGACACCCGGGCCTCGAACGGACCGCGCTGGTAGTAGATCGACTCGTTGGTGGTGATTTCCGGCTGCTGGAACAGGCCGGTGACCCGCGGGCCGCTCGAGGTCAGGAAGGTGAACTCGGTGTCCAGCCAGGTGATGTTGCCGTTGAAGCCGAAGCCGTCGAACGGCGCGGGCAGGAAGGTGAAGGCCTGCTGCACGGCGAACTCGACGCCGCGGATCTTGGCGCTCTCGGCGTTGCGCGGGCTGGAGACCAGCACGGTCTCGGGGCCGCGGCCGACGTCCAGGGTCTCGGTCGAGGACAGGGTGAAGATCTCGTTCTCGATGTCCTTCGAGAACACCGCCAGCGAGATCATGCCGTCGGTCGGATAGTACTCGACCGACAGGTCGAGGCCGCGGCTCTCGCGGGCCTTCAGGCCAGGATTGCCGCGCGACAGGGTCGGCTGGCTGCCGTCGAAGTTCAGGCCCTCGGTGGCGGCCAGCGAGCCGTAGTCGGGACGGCCGATGGTGTTGGTCCAGGCGGCGCGGACGATGACGTCCTCGCGCGGCTTCCACTCGACGTGCAGGCTGGGCATCCAGTTGCCGTACGAACCGGAGTTGCTGACCGGGGTCAGCACGCCGCCGGTGCTGCGCACGGCGTCGGATTCGACCTCGGTCTGCTCGAAGCGCACGCCGCCGAGCACGGTGAAGTCTCCCCACGAATAGCTGGCTTGGGCGTAGGCGGCGTAGATGTCCTCCTGCACCTTGTAGTCGCCGGTCGGGGCGTTGGTGGTGGTGACGAAGCGGCTGCGGTTGGCGTTGAAGAAGTCCATCGCCGCGCCGGCGTCGATACGCGGCGAGAGCAGGTAGCGGCCGGCGATCAGCTCGCTCGGACCCGGCTTGTCGACCTCGGCCAGGGTGTACACGAAGCCCGATCCGGCCCGGTAGTTGGTCTGGCTGGAGTTGTACTCGCGCTCGGTCGAGCGCAGCAGGCCGCCGAACTTGGCCTTGAGGTTGCCGTCGGCATTGCCGTCGTCGAACGCCAGGTCGAAGCGCGCCTGGGCGGTGGTTTCGTCGGTCTTGGTCAGCGAGTCGCGGTGCTGCTGCAGCACGAAGTTGGCCGGGTTGCGGGCGGCCGCGTCGTTGACCGCGGTGAACACCGGGAACAGCGGGTTGGTGGTGTCGTAGTTGAACGCGTAGTTGGCGCCCTGGGCGTCGACGGTGCGGAACTCGACCGAGTGGTTGGGGACTTCCAGGCCGGCCTGCGAGTAGACGAGGTCGCCGCTGGCGGTCCACTGCGGGGCGAAGGTCCACTCGAAGCCGCTGCGCAGCAGGCCGATCTCGCGCTTGGTGATCGGCTGGTTCAGCTGGATCACGCCGCGGCCGCGGGCGAAGTAGCCGCTGGTCGGGGTCTGGTTGGCGACGTTGCCGAGCGGCTCGAGGCGGTACTCGATGCGCTCCTCGTCGTCTTCCATGCGCGAGAACAGGCCCGCCGCTTCCCAGCGGAAATCGTCGGTCGGGCGGTACTCGATCTTGGCGTTCACGCCGCTGCGCTGCTTGGTGTTGTTGTACCAGAACAGCCGCTGGTAGGTCGGCACCTGGATGCCGTTGCCGGTCGGCGCGCCCGAGGCGACCGGAGCGCCGGCGGCGGTGTACTCGCGCACCGACGGGTCCTGGGATTCGACCTGCGGGATGTCGTAGTCGAGCTGCTCGTGCGAGGCGCCGACGACCACGCCCCACTGGTCCTGGTCGCCGAAGGTCATGCCGGTGGCGAAGGCCAGGCGATAGGACGGCTTGTCGTTGCGCACGTCGCCGCTGCGCTCGTACATGCCGTACGAGGCCATGCCGTTGAAGAACGGTCGGCCCATGTCGAAGGCGCTGCGGGTGGTGACGTTGATCACCCCGCCGATGGCGTTGCCGTCGTTCTCGGGCGTCACCGTCTTGATGACTTCCAGCCGGCCGGCCATCACCGAGGGGACGATGTCCATCGGCACAGTGCGGCCGCTCTCGTCGACCGAGGCGACCAGCGCGCCGTCGATGGTGGTGCGGTTGTAGGTCGAGCGCAGGCCGCGGATGACTGGGAAGCGCGGCTCGCCCTGGTCTTCCATCACCGAGATGCCGGGGATGCGGCGCAGTGCGGCGGCGGTGTTGTGGTCGGGCAGCTTGCCGATGTCGTCGGCGGAGACGACGTCGGCCACGACGAAGGATTCGCGCTTCACCTCGATGGCGGCGCGCTGGGCCTCACGCTGGCCGGTGACGACGATCTCGTCGACCGCGGCCGCGTCGTCGTTGGCGAAGGCCGGAGTCGAGAGCGCCGTGCCGGCGAGAAGCAAGGCAAGGCAACCGTAAACACGCGGAACGAAAGGCATCTGCACCCCCCCAAAACTGAAAAACGGGCGGAGCAGTAGGGAGACCGGACGACGGTGCGGTGACAGGTCGATGAACGGATTACGAAACCGGGGGGCCCTGGCGCAGCAGGAACACGGCCAGGGCGAGCTGGGCTATGAGGATCGCGTATAGGACGCTGGCGAAGGGCTGTTTTCGGGTCTTGTGGCGGAACATCTGCTGGGCGAACACCGCGCCCGGACCGCCGCCGATGGCCGCCAGGGCGAGCAGGGTGCGTTCCGGGATTCGCTCGCCGCCGCGGCGCGCGCTGGACTTGTCCAGGCCCATGGCGGCGAAGGCGACGAGGTTGGCGAGCGCCAGATAGCCGAGGACGGCGATCACTCCGGGGCGCGCGGCTCGCGCCACATCGCCCACATCTCCGGCGCATCGGGCCTGGCCTTCAGCACCTCGACCACTTCGAAGCCGTGGCGGCGGTAGAGCGGGACGTTGGCGGGGCTGGAGCTTTCGAGATAGGCCGGCAGACCCTTGGCGTCGACGCGGGCCAGACCGGCCGCCAGCATCCGCGAGCCGACCCCCAGGCCCTGGGCGTCGGGCCGCACGCCAAGGAACCAGAGATAGGCGTGGGGCGGGGTCTTCGGGTGATGGGCGTCCATCATCTTGCGCATCGCCGACATCCGCGACAGCCGCGCGAAGCCGGTGGCGCCGACGATCCGGGGCAGGGCGCGCAGCTCCTGCAGGAACGGCGTCGGGCCGAGGCTCTCGGACGGCAGCCAGATCGAGGCCGCGCCGCCGCCGGCCGGGCGGAACACCTCGCCGTCGGTGACGCCCATGGCGATGAGGAGTTGGAAAAGTTTCAGCCGGGCCGAGTCGTGCCTGGCGTCGGCGCGCAGGAACCAGTTGAAGACCGGATCGGTGGAGAAGGCGGCGGAAAGATCCTGGGCGACGGCGCCGATGTCGCCCATGCCGGCGGCGACCGGGGCTTCGGCCCCCCTGCGCAGCTCCAGGATCTCCGCTTCGGTCATATCTTTTCGCTGATCTTGATGGCCGTGCGGCAGCCGGCGCGGATCACGGCCGCCAGCAGCGGATAGCCGGGCGCTTCTCGCGCGCCTTCTTCCAGGGCGTGGTCGCGGTGGGCGATCTCCTCGTCGCGGAACTTGGTCAGCTCGGCGGCGAGCTCGGGCTCGCGGTTTTCCAGCTCGGCGATCTGCGCGGCGTAGTGGCGCTCGATCACGTCCTCGACCGCCTCGGTGCAGGCGTGGGCCGCCTTCTCGCCGAGCAGGGCGGTGCCGGCGCCCAGCGCGAAACCGGCCACCCGCCAGAGCGGGGCCATGGCCGTCGGGCGGACCTTGTGCTCGTTCAGCAGCTTGTCGAAGCGCTGGAGGTGGTCGATCTCGTCCTTCTCCATCTCGGCGAGTTGGCCGGAGATCCGCTCGCGGCCCTTGCCGGCGCGCAGGACGGCCAGCTGGCCGCGATAGATGTGCACCGCGCCTAGTTCGCCGGCGTGATCGACGCGCAGGATCTCGGCCAGCCGGCCGCTCATGGCGCCGACGCCGGGACGCGGGGGGATCGGCTTGTCGCTCATGACAGCTTCCTTCTCTCGTGACGCACGGCCAGCAGGCTGAGTACGGTCAGGCCCAGCGAGGCCAGGGCGTTCCAGCCGGCCATCGACAGACCCAGGAACACCCAGGCGGCCTTGTCGCAGGCCGGCGGCGCGATCTTGGCACCGCCCAGCAGATCGGCCATCTGGCCGGCGCTGACGCTTCCGCCGCCGCCCGAGCAGGCGGTCGGGCCCGGCCACCACTTCCACTCGACGCCGGAATGATAGACCGCCAGGCCGACGCCGAAGGCGAACACCGCCGCCAGGGCGGCGTCGAACGCCCAGCGCCAGCGCGCGCCGGCCTGCATCCGGGTGATCAGCATCCCGGCCAGGGCCAGGCCCGCGGCGACCCAGTAGACCTCCCGCGCCCGCAGGCAGAGGGCGCAGGGCGCCAGGCCGCCGAAGGTCTCGAAGGCGTGGGCGGTCGCCAGCATGGCCAGCGAGGCGACCAGCGCGGTCAGGCGCCAACGCTCGAGGAAGGGTTTAAGCAACGCGCTCATCGGCGGGATAAGACCTCAAAAGCTTCACCGCCCCAAGCGATCAGATGAGCACCTTGAGCACCACGATCAAGCCGACCAGCGCGATCAGGCCGAGCGTGCCGTAGAGGGCGATGCGCTTTTCGAACTCCGCCAGCATGGCCGGGCCGAAGTACTTGAGGATCGCGGCGACCGCGAAGAACCGCAGGCCGCGGGTCAGGATCGAGGCCCAGATGAAGGTGACCAGCGAGAACTGCGCCAGGCCGGCGGTGATGGTCACCAGCTTGTAGGGGATCGGGGTCGCGCCCTTGATCAGGATCACCCACAGGCCCCAGTCGGCGAACCACTTCTCGAACGCGGCCTTGCCGTCGGGGTGCCCCATCAGGCTGAGCAGCCACATGCCGACCGGCTCAAGGTAGAAACCGATCGCGTAGCCCAGCAGTCCGCCGACGACCGAGGCTGCGGTGCAGATTCCGGCGTAGACGAAGGCGCGGTCCGGCCGCGCCAGCACCATCGGGGCCAGCATCACGTCCGGCGGGATCGGGAAGAACGAGCTTTCGGCGAAGGACACGACCGCAAGACTTGCGGGGGCGTGGCGAGAACCGGCCAAGCCCATGACCCAGTCGTACAATTTGCGAAACATGCTGATCCGGCCCGACGTTCGCCGTCTAGCTAGCAGGCCGATGGGCGCTTGTCTCGGCCCGCACGCTCGGGCAATTCCTCCCCCTGACATGGCTTCCGCAGCGAAATGTCTTTCCCGCACCGCCAAGGAGGGACCATGCGCGTCCTCACTCTCGCCGCCGCGATCGCAGCCCTGATGACCAGCCAGGCCCAAGCCGCCCCGCAGCCTGCGCCCAAGTGGGCGATCGTCGTGCACGGCGGGGCCGGCGTGATCGAGCGCAGCCAGCTGACGCCCGAGCAGGAGAAGGCCTATCGCGCCGCGATGACCAAGGTGACCGAGGTCGGGGCCAAGGTGCTGAAGGACGGCGGCAGCGCCATGGACGCCATCGAGGCGACCATCCACCTGCTGGAGGACGACCCGCTGTTCAACGCCGGCCGCGGGGCGGTGTTCACCGCGGAAGGCCGCAACGAACTCGACGCGGCGATGATGGACGGCCAGAACCTGCGGGCCGGCGCTGTTGCGGGCGTCACCCGCACCCGCCATCCGATCTCGCTGGCCCGCGCGGTGATGGAGAAGTCGCCGCACGTGATGATGATCGGCGCCGGCGCCGACGCCTTTTCCAAGGCCCAGGGCCTGGAGCAGGTCGACCCGAGCTACTTCTTCACCGAGCGCCGCTGGAAGAGTCTGGAGAGCTTCCTGAAGGCCAACAACCTGCCGATCCCGCCCAAGCCGACGGGCGGCGCGCCCGATCCGGCCCAGGGCCTGGCCCACGACGAGGGCAAGAAGGGCACCGTCGGGGTCGTGGCGCTCGACAGCCATGGCAACGTCGCGGCCGGCACCTCGACCGGCGGCACGACCGGGAAGCGCTGGGGCCGCGTCGGCGACGCGCCGATCATCGGCGCCGGCACCTACGCCTCCAACACGTCGTGCGCGGTCTCGGCGACCGGGACCGGCGAGTACTTCATCCGCCTGACCGTCGCCCGCGAGGTCTGCGCCCTGGTCGAGCTGAAGGGCATGAGCCTGCAGGCCGCGGCCGACGAGGTGATCCAGAAGCAGCTCACCGCCATGGGCGGCGACGGCGGCGTCATCGCCGTGGCGCCCGACGGCCAGATCGCCTGGAGCTACAACACCTCGGGCATGTACCGCGCCAGCGCCGCCGAAGGCCGCGCGCTGACGGTGGGCATCTACAAGGACGAGCCCTAAGTTAGGGGCATGGCCCATATCGATCCGCAACTCGACCTGACCGAAGCCGCCGAAGAGGAGATGGAGCGCGCCTGCTCGCTGGGCCGGCGCGACATGGCCGCCTGCACGCCCTGGGGCGACACCTACGAGGGCTACACCCCGGCTGGTCGGGACGTGTGCTTCGAGCGCAATTATTTGTGGGTCGGCGAGCCGGGCGGAGACATCTGCGTCGAGGTCGTGGTCTACTTCCCCGAAGCCTACGAAAGCGGCGTGCGCGTGACACGTACGGTGGGCCGGGAGGAATGAATGAAGCTCGCCTCTCTGAAGGGGGGACGTGACGGCCGTCTGGTCGTCGTCTCGCAGGACCTCGCCTGGTGCGCAGACGCGGGCGCCATCGCCCCGACCTTGCAGGCCGCCCTCGATGACTGGGAAACCGCCGAGCCGCTGCTGCGCGGCCTGGCCGAGAGCCTGGAACATGGCTCGGTCCCGCGTGAACGGTTCCACGAGCACGAGGCGGCCAGCCCGTTGCCGCGGGCCTATCAGTGGGCCGACGGCTCGGCCTATGTGAACCACGTCGCGCTGGTGCGAAAAGCCCGCGCCGCCGACATGCCTGACAGCTTCTGGACCGACCCCTTGATGTATCAAGGCGGCTCCGACGGGTTCCTCGGACCTCGCGATCCGATCCCGCTCGCCGACGAGGCCTGGGGCTGCGACATGGAGGGCGA
Source organism: Phenylobacterium sp. LjRoot97 (assembly GCF_964254345.1). Taxonomy (NCBI): domain Bacteria; kingdom Pseudomonadati; phylum Pseudomonadota; class Alphaproteobacteria; order Caulobacterales; family Caulobacteraceae; genus Phenylobacterium; species Phenylobacterium sp. LjRoot97. The sequence continues at coordinate 3,526,510 of NZ_CAXUTH020000001.1, read as the reverse complement.
GATCGCGGTCGTCACCGGCGACGTGCCGCTGGGCGCCAGCCGCGAGCAGGGGCTGGCGGCGATCCGGCTGGTCATGCTCTGCAACGACGTTTCGCTGCGCAACCTGATCCCGGGCGAGATCGGCAAGAGCTTCGGCTTCTTCCAGTCCAAGCCGGCCTCGGCCTTCTCGCCGGTGGCGGTGACGCCCGACGCGCTGGGCGAGGCCTGGAAGGACGGCAAGCTGCATGGCGCGCTGGAGGTCGAGCTGAACGGCGCGCCGCTCGGCGCCGCCGACGCCGGCGTCGACATGACCTTCGACTTCGGGACGCTGATCGCCCACGCGGCAAAGACCCGCGCCCTGGGCGCAGGCACGATCATCGGCTCGGGCACGGTGTCGAATCGCGGCCCGGACGGCGGTCCAGGAAAAACCATCGCCGAGGGCGGCGTCGGCTATTCCTGCCTCGCAGAGTTGCGGACGGTGGAGACCCTCGCCCAAGGCGGACCCAAGACGCCGTTCATGAAGGCCGGCGACGAGGTCCGCATTGAGATGCGCGACGGGCGGCGGCATTCCATCTTCGGAGCGATCGAACAGCGCGTGGCGGCCTCATGACCGGACCATCCAACATCGTCGAAGGCGAGGCGGCCACGTCCCTGCAACTGGACGCCTATCTGCCCTATCGGCTCTCGGTCGCCTCAAACGCGGTCAGCGGCCTGATCGCCCGCGCCTACGAGGATCGCTTCGCGCTGAGCGTGCCGCAGTGGCGGCTGATCTGCGTGCTGGCCGAGGACGGCGGCCTGACCCAGCGCGAGATCGTCGCCCGCACGGTGATGGACAAGGTGACGGTCAGCCGCGCCGCCCGCGGCCTGAGCGCCCGGCGGCTGATCGCGCGCTCGGAAAACGAGTCCGACGGCCGCTCGCATGTGCTGACCCTGACCGACGAGGGCCGGCGGCTGCATGCCGAGATCGCGCCGCTGGCGCTGGCCTACGAGGCGGCGCTGATCTGCGGCCTGGCGCCGGCCGAGGTCGCCCAGCTCAAGCGGCTGCTGGCGCGCTTGCAGCACGCGGCAGGCACGCTGTCGGGCGGCGCGCCGCCGCTGGCCGATCCGGGGCTCGGCGCCCGCTGACCTAGTGCGCGGTGGCGGCCTTCAGGCCCCAGCGGTGCGACCCCTCGCCGAAGCGCAGGTGGAAGCCGTAGAGCGCGCGGCGGGCCTCGTCGCGCCAGATCTCCTCGAAGGAGACGATCACGGCGCTTTCGAAATCTTCCGGGATGTTCTTCACGTCGACCCCGACGTCGCGCGCGACGTTGGCGATCACGTCGCGACGGTGGGCTTCGCCCCCGAAGTACAGAAGAGTTTCGCGGATGCGCTCGACGAGATGTTCGCTCGTCGGACGCTTGGCGGCCTTGCGCCGCGGTTGCTTGAGAGTTTGGTCCATTCTAGTCCCCACCCGATGATGGAACGCTAGAACCGCCGGTTTATCGGAGGGTTAATCGGCGTGATTAATATCGCCTTCAGGTTGAGAGGGGCGTCAGCCCCCTCCGAGCGCCACCGCGGTGTGATAGACGATGAACGAGGCGGTGTAGGCCAGCGTCACCATGTAGACGAACATCACCGTCGGCCAGACCCAGCTGTTGGTCTCGCGCTTCACCACCCCCAGCGTCGGCGCGCATTGCGGCGCGAAGATATACCAGGCCAGGAACGACAGGCCGGTGGCCAGCGACCAGTGGTGCGAGAGCGTGGTCGCCAGGGCGCCGACGTTGTTCTCGGCGTCGCCGACGGCGTAGACGGTGCCCAGCGTGGCCACGGCCACCTCGCGTGCGGCCATGCCCGGGATCAGGGCGATGGACATCTGCCAGTTGAACCCGATGGGGGCCAGCAGCGGCTGGATGAAGTTCCCGATGATGCCGGCGAAGCTGTAGTCGATGGCCGGCTGGGTCGCCCCCTCCGGCGGATAGGGGAAGGTCGACAGCACCCAGATCAGGATCATCATCGGCAGGATGATGCGGCCGGCACGGTTGATGAAGATCTGGGCGCGGACCAGCAGGTTGCGCAGCACGCTCTTCGGCTCGGGCAGCTTGTAGGTCGGCAGCTCCATCAGGAACGGCTCGACGGTGCTGCGCCAGAAGAACCGGCGGGTGACGAAGGAGACCAGCAGGGCGCTGACGATCCCGGTGGCGTAGAGGCCGAACATCACCAGCCCCTGCAGGCTGAACAGGCCCCAGACCTGGGTGTTGGGAATGAACGCGCCGATGATCAGGGTGTAGACCGGAATGCGCGCCGAGCAGGTCATCAGCGGGGCCACCAGGATGGTGGTGATCCGGTCCGGCTTGGAGTCGATCACCCGCGTCGACATGATCCCGGGGATCGCGCAGGCGAACGAGGACAGCAGCGGAATGAAGGCGCGCCCGTGCAGGCCCGCACCGCCCATGATCTTGTCCATCAGGAACGCCGCCCGGGCCATGTAGCCCAGGTCTTCCAGCAGGATGATGAAGAAGAACAGGATCAGGATCTGCGGCAGGAAGACCAGCACGCTGCCGACGCCGGCGATCAGGCCGTCGGCCACCAGGCTCTGCAGCAGCGCGTTGGGGATGTATTCGGCGACCGCCGCCCCCAGCCAGCCGAACAGCGCCTCGATGCCGTCCATCGCGGGGCCGGCCCAGGTGAACACGGCCTGGAACATCAGGAACAGCAGGCCGAACAGGATCGCCAGGCCGGCGACCGGGTGCAGCAGCACGGAGTCGATGCGGCCGGTCCAGGTGTCCGGATGCTCGGGGGGACGGACATAGGTCCGCACGATGCGCTGGGCCTCGGCGTGGGCCTTGCGGATTTCGGCGGCGTTGGGCTCGCGCCAGACGTTTTCGCCGCCGAGATGGCCGGCCGCGACCAGGGCGTCGACTTCCTTCAGCAGGTCCTCGATGCCGCGCTTGCGGGTGGCGACGGTGGTGACGATCGGGGCGCCGATCTCGCGCGACAGCCCTTCAAGGTCGATGCGCAGGCCCTGGCGCTGGGCGATGTCGTACATGTTGAGCGCCAGCACCATCGGACGCCCAACCTGCTTGAGCTCCATCGCCAGGCGCAGCACCAGGCGCAGATTGGTGGCGTCGGCGACGCAGACGACGATCTCGGGCGGGACTTCGCCGGCCAGTCGGCCGAGCACCGCATCGCGGGTCACCGCTTCATCGGGGCTGCGCGCACGCAGCGAGTAGGTGCCGGGCAGGTCCAGCACCATCAGCTGGCGGCCGGCGGGCGAGGTGACCACGCCCTCCTTACGTTCGACGGTGACGCCGGCGTAGTTGGCGACCTTCTGGCGGGCGCCGGTCAGGGCGTTGAAGAGGGCGGTCTTGCCGGAGTTCGGATTGCCGACCAGGGCGATGCGGGCCGGGGACAGGGTCTCGCTCATTGCGCGGGCTTACTCAGCAGAACATAGACGTCCTCGGCGTCACGGCGGCGCAGGGCCACGCGCATGTCGTCAAGACGTACGGCGATCGGGTCGCGGCCGATGGCGCCCTCGTGGATCACTTCGATGTGCGCGCCTTCGACGAAGCCGAATTCGAGCAGGCGGCGCTGCAGTTCCTCGACGCCGACGCCATGCGCCGTCGAGCTGCTTTCGGCGCGGACTTCCAGAATGACACCCGCATCGCCCACGGACGCGTCGCTCAGGCGCACGACAGCGCCCTCCGTGGCGGCTCCGACGGCCCCCGGCCGGGTCGAGATAGTGTTCATCCAGAAATCCCTACGCGCACTCTTGAGAATGATTATCATTTGAGCGCGACCGCGTCGAGAGCTTAACCGAACTTGCGGGCGGGGTGGGCGGATGCGCCGCGCCGAGCGCGGCTAGCCTGCCGGCAGCTGCTTGATTGACGGATCGCCCTCACGCGAGCGGGCATGGAGAAACTGGTCGGCGCGCCGGGTTAGGCCAGCGCGCGCCAGGCGACATAGGCGGCCGTGGCGATCACCATGAGGGCGAAGATGCGGCGGGCCAAGTCGGCGCGCCCTTCAAGGCGCGCGGCCAAGGGCACGGCGGCCAGGACTCCTGCGCCGCCGCCAGCCACGAGGGCCGCAAAGATCGGCCAGTCGACGAGGCCGGACGCCGCGTAGCTGAGGCTGGTGGCCGCTCCAAACAACGCGACGGAGACGAGCGAGGAGGCCGCCGCATTGGCCAGTGTCATGCCGGTCGCCGCCATCAGGCCCGGCACGATGAGGAAGCCGCCGCCGACGCCGAAGAAGCCTGCGGCAAGCCCGGTCGCCAATCCCGCCGGCGCAAGACGTCGGGTCAGCTTGAGGTCGAGGCGGACCCCGGGGTCGCCGGCGTTCTTGCGGGGCAGCAACATCGAGGCCCCGATCAGCGCCATCGCCACCGCGAACCAGACCAGCAGCGTGCCGCCGGCGAGTTGCTTGGCGAAGTGGGCGCCAACGAGAGAGCCAGCGAGGCCCGCGCCGCCGAATACCAGCGCACAGGGCCACTTTACGCGGCCTGCACGCGCCTGCACGGCCAAGCCCGCCAACGCGTTGACGGCGACCGCCGCCGCCGACGTGCCGATCGCCACGTGGGGGTCGCGGATTCCGACGAGGTAGATCAGTAGCGGCGTGGCCAATACCGAGCCGCCGCCGCCGAACACGCCTAGCAGCAGCCCCACCACGGCGCCGCTGAAGGCCGCAAGCGCGTAGGTGACCATCGGATCCATTCGTCAGGACCTGACGCGATTCCAAGGTGCCCATCCGAGCACCCGGGCCATGCCGCAGAAACCGGTGACGCCCGCGATAGTCAGCCCCGCGCCGACGAAGACTGCGATCCCGTAGAAGGCAGGGTGCACGAGGGCGCCGAGCGCCACGCTCGCCAGCACCAGTGAGCCGGCGGCGATCTGGACCTGGCGCATGATCTCGAGCGGCGCCTTACGATCCTCCACTACCGGGAGGCCGGCAGCGGCCCATGCATCAACGCCACCATCGAGAACGTAGGCCGGTCCGTCCACAACGGCGGCCAGTCGCTGGCAGTTGGCGCCGGTGCGCATGCCGGTGCGGCACGTGAAGATCACGACCGAACCGGGCTCGACTTTCAGCGGGTCCTTTTCGAAGGCCGAAAGCGGGCGCGATAGCGCGCCCTGCACGTGGCGGCGGGCGAACTCGTCTGGTTCGCGAATGTCTACAAGGATAGCGCGACGGGCGCCGAGGCGCGCCTTCACGTCGTCAGGTTTGAGCGGGATCAGAGCGGCGTTCATTGGGGGACCTCATGTCTGGCGGGCAGAAGATTTCGGCGAGCGTCTCCACCACCCGGACTGCGGCGCTGTCGGCGATCCGATAGCGAACCGTCTGGGACTCGCGGCTCGTGGCCACGATCCCCTCCTCGCGCAGCAACGCGAGATGCTGCGAGAGGGCCGACTGAGACAGGCCGACGAGCGGCAGCAGCTCTCCGACCGATCGCTCGCGGTCGCCGAGCTGGCATAGGATCATCAGGCGCCGCTCGTTGGCGAGCGCGCGCAGGAGGCGCGCGGCCTCCGCAGCGCTGGCCTCGAAGCGGGCGATGTCGAAGTTCGCGAGATCGAGCATGGGGCTAATATATTACGTATATCTAAATTAGCAAATGCTAATCTATTGGGCTTGGCAGGCTTCAACCATGAACCCGGCCGTTCAAGCGCTCTTCGATTCCGCCACGTCATCGACAGCCGCCCCGCCAAGTTGTCGGCAGCCAAGCCTTCCTGAACTTGTCCCCTACGACCGATATCATCGGCCGTTCGCTCTCCTCTGGCGTTCGCCTGGTAGGCTTGTTAAACGGATCGCCCTCACGCGTGCGGGCGTGGTGAAACTGGTAGACGCGCCGGACTCAAAATCCGGTTCCGAAAGGAGTGTCGGTTCGAGCCCGACCGCCCGCACCAACCCTTCCGACATTTGGAAACCACAGCGCTCCACGCAGCCGGCGGCCGCGCGCGGTCCACGGGCGCGTCATGGGGCGGGGAGATGATCCGGGTCGCTCTCGTTGCATTCGAGTCTCGCCAAGGCCTTCCGTCTTGGTGAGTCCTATCGGTGGTTGAGCGCGGCCATCGGCGCTCGGAGAGCTTTGATTCAGCGCAATGCGCGGGCCTGCCGGTCTCGGCCGAATGCGCTTGGATTTGGAGAAGCCGCCATGCGCAAGGTCATATTTGTTCTCGTTTCCGCCGCGTCTCTCGCCGGACCGGCCTTCGCCCAGCAGGATCGCGCGCCTCAAGTTGCGCCGCCGAAGGCCGAGCGGACCGACACTGCGCCTACGCCTGAAATGTGCAGGGCCCTGATGGGGCGACACATGGAGGGAAGGCCGCCCAACGGCCATGGACACGACCGGATGGGGCCGATGACTTGGCCGAACGGCACGCCGTTGACCGCAGCCGAAATAGAGAAAATGCACCGGGACTGCGCCGCAAGGATGCATAGCCCGGCCGCTCCGACGACGCCGAGATAGCCATTTCAATCCGGCGTCCCCCTCGTCGATGCGCGGCGGCGGGGGTGTTGAGAACGTGCTCGAGACGCGCGCCGCCGCCCTTGGCCCTTCGGCTTGGATATCCGCGCAGGCCATCCGGTCGAGACAGCTCTCCAGGACGTGCGAGCGCACGCTAGGGTTTTACATCCCAGAACCCCGAAAGCGGAATGCGGGCGCGCGAGTAAACCTTTGATATTGTGGTAGTTAGCGCGCGGCGCCACAGTTCTGTCGAAAGGCGTTGCGCCGGTCCGGGCGCGACGGTTGGGGCTCCATGAAGCGCAGGCCCGAGGACGCCCCCTGGTCCGTCGCTTGGAGCGGGGAGCAGGGGTTTCGGCTGCAGCCGTCCCGAGACTTTCCCGGACGGATCGAGCTCGACCAGCGGCAGGCCCCGGGGATCGGGGATCCGATCTTCGCGATGATGCATCTGACGCGGCAGCGCCGGGCGATGGCCGACTTCCTCTGCCACGTCTGCGGAGGAAGGACCTCAGGGCCTGACAGATACATCTTCGCGACGGCCTCCGGCGGCTTCGTGGCGCTGCGCGAAGGCGGCGAGCTTTACGCTTGCAACGTGCCGCCGATGCATAGGGCCTGCGCCGATCGGGCTCGGGACCTTTGCCCCCATCTGGCGAGGCTTGATGACGCTCCCCTGCGGTGCGACGCCGACGATGGGCGGCTGATCGAGCGGACGGATGTGACGCCCGGCTTGGAGGCCATTGTCGAGCGTCTGCCCAGGAACACCGAAGTCGTCTTCTCCTGCTACCGGCTCTATGGGCCGACCTTCACGCTCAAGGTAAGGGAAACCCGCGCAGCCTGGGAGGCGGCGGCGCGAAGACGGCGACCTTAGGGGCCCCCGGTCCGCCAATGGCGGGTCTGCTCAGAAGTCGGTTCGTCCGTCGGGAGGACGTGACACCCTCCTGTTTGATCCTGCGCAAGTCGGAGACGCCCGGAGGCGTGATGATGAGGCCCGCCCGAAATCGGGTCGGGTGACGGCCAGAAGAGCCCCGCACATGCCCTTCCTGCTTTCCCTGTTGATCGGCGCCAAGGTACTGATGCCCATCGGCGTGCTTGCTGCTGCGTCGCCGGCTGCGCCCCAGGAATACCGGGGGTTTGTCGATGCTGCAGAGATCGTGGCGATGTGCTCCGCCGACGAACAGGCGGATCCCGAGACACGGTCGTTCTGCCTGGGATACGTATCGGGAGCGGCGGATCAGATGCTGGCGCAGCAGGATGATCGGCGCCGCACGATGTGCCTGCCTGACGACCTGCTCGCCGACGACCTTGCCGATACGGTTCGGGACTATGGGGATGTGGTCGCGGCCAGCCATGATCTGAGCGGTGCGGACTTTCTGGAGTCCGTGTTCGCAAGCGCCTACCCCTGTCAGGTGGTTGAGCTGATCCCAAGCGGCTCGAATGGGGCCGCAGCCGGCTTGCGACATGGCGCCCGACTAGGGGTGAGCGGCTTGCGCGCGCCCGTTCGGGAGCAGGGTGAGGCGGGCAGGCAGGGATCGCAAGTGCAGTGACCCGTCGTCATTACAAGACCAAGGTTCACATGCGGGTGCGCTGTGGCGGTCGATGGGGAGAGCCAAGTTCGCGTGCCCTATGCGTTGCGCGGGACGCAGACTGGACTGATGACCGCGAGCGCGTGACGTGTGAGCTATGCACCCGATATCTCCTGCGCCTTGACGCCGATATTGCGCGCCGAGCCAGCTCGCCGCTTCGGAGGTGAGCGCAGTCGGTGAGCGCAGTCGGTGGGCGCTCGCGTGGGGGAGGGGCGGAGCGGCAATCGACGGGGCGGGGCGGCGCAGAGGCCGAAGTGACGTCGGGTCTCGATTCCTCGCGAATACGTACCGATGGGATGACCCTTAGTCTCGGTGAAGAACCGGACTTTCATCTCCCGATCCAGTGGGTGCAGACAGTGGGCGTAGCAAAATTCGGATCCATCCGATGCCCAAGCCGATTGCACCCGCGACAGAGGTCGTCCCGGCCGATTGGAGCGCGCGCCGCGGCCCGGGGCCGGGCCTGTCAGGTCTTTCCGGAAAGGTCAGGCTCAAGGTCGCCGACAAGGAGATCGGCGTCCTGAACGTCGCACGAGGCGAGGCCGAGATCGGTCCTCCAGGTCCAGCAGACGCGATCGTTTCCGCAGACACCTTGGAGACCCTCGTCGGTCTCCTCGGGGGCGAAATTCAGGCCTTCGTGGCAAGGCTGCAAAACCGGGTTCAGGTCGAGGGCGACGCGGGCCTGGTGGTTCGGATCTTTTTCGGTCTCAGAGCCGGGTCGCCGTGGACCGGATTGGCGCCGGGGAGGTCACCTCATGCCTGACACGGTCAGCATCCTGGACGGCAACAGGTTCGTGGTCAGCAATCGGCAGGGCGATATCGAGGCCAGTCCGACCGAACACCACGGGCTGTTCCTCAACGACACCCGCTACCTGTCGCGCTGGGTGCTGACGATCAATGGTCAGCGCCCGACGCTGCTCTCGGTCGATGACACGGCCTACTACCGCGTCCAGCACTTCCTGGCCCTCGCGACTGGCGCTGTCTATATCGACTCTCACCTGTCAGTGGTCCGCCAGAGGTGCATCAGCGAGGGCTTTCAGGAGCGTCTGGTGCTGGCCAATCACGGCCGCGAGCCGGTTGAACTCAAGGTGAGGATCGACGTCGGCGCTGACTTCGCGGACCTGTTCGAAGTTAAGGACAAACTGGCCAAAAAGGGCGAACTGTCTCGCAGGGTCGAGGGGGCGAACATTGTGCTGGGGTACCGGCGCGAGGCCTTCCAGCGTGAGACCGTGGTCACGTGCAGTGTCGCCGCCGAGACTGACGAGAGCGGATTTGAGTTCTCGGTGCGGCTCGACGGTCAATCCATCTGGCAGGCGGACTTTACGGTTTCGGCGGAGCGGCGCCACGAGACGCCGGTTGCGGCGCCGGATGGGCAATCGGTCGCCGATGGCGGCATGCGGCCAGATCTGACCGAAAGTCTCCGCCAATGGCTGGGCGCCGCCCCGAAACTCTCCACCACCTGGGAGCCGCTGGAGCGGATCTACCAACGAAGCCTGACAGATCTTGCGGCGCTCCGGTTTCGAGCGCCCATCATTCTTGCCTCGATGCCCGCAGCAGGCCTGCCATGGTTTATGACCATCTTCGGCCGTGACAGCCTGATCACCAGCTTCCAGTGCCTGCCGTTCTTGCCCGAGCTGGCGGCCACCACCCTGCGGACCCTGGCCATGTTGCAGTCGCGGTCGGACGATCCCTTTCGCGACGCCGAGCCGGGAAAGATCCCGCATGAACTCCGCTTCGGTGAGCGGACAGCCTTCGAGGATACCCCGCACTCGCCCTATTACGGCACCGCCGACGCCACGCCCCTGTTCCTGATCCTGCTGGAGGAATATGCCCGATGGACCGGCGATGTGGAGCTGGTTCGGTCCCTTGAGGGCGAAGCCCGCGCCGCCCTGGCCTGGATCGACGAGTATGGCGACCGGGACAATGACGGCTATGTCGAGTACGAGCGCCGGAACCCTGATGGCCTGGAAAACCAGTGTTGGAAGGACTCAGGAGACTCGATCGCCTTCGCGGACGGGACGCTCGCCGAGACGCCGCGCGCCACCTGCGAACTGCAGGGCTACGTCTACGACGCCAAGCGCCGCATGGCGCGGCTGGCCCGCGAGCTCTGGAACGACCCCTCGCTTGCCGATGAACTGGAGGCGCAGGCCGGCGATCTCAAGAGACGGTTCAACGAGGACTTCTGGCTGCCGGAGCAGGGGTTCTTTGCGCTGGGGCTAGACCGAGCCAAGCGCAAGATCGACTCGCTGACATCGAACATCGGCCATCTGCTCTGGAGCGGCATCGCCGATGAAGAGAAGGCCAGGTCATGCGTGGCTCACCTTATGGACGACGCCCTGTTTTCGGGTTGGGGCGTCCGCACCATGGCTAAGTCGGCTGGCTCCTATAACCCGATCGGCTACCACGTCGGCACGGTCTGGCCGCACGACAACTCGCTGATTGTCTGGGGGCTGCGACGCTACGGCTACGACGCCGAAGCCATGCGCATTGGCTACGCCATGCTGGAGGCCGCTCAGCTGTTCAATTGCAGGCTTCCAGAGGCGTTCGCGGGCTATGCGCGCGAGGCGACCAGCTATCCGGTCGAATATCCCACCGCCTGCAGCCCCCAAGCCTGGGCCTCCGGCACGCCGTTGCTGCTGATACGGGCGATGCTGGGGCTGGAGGCCATGAACGGGCAACTGATCGTCAACCCGGCAGTGCCGGGCCCGATCGGGCGCCTCGAACTTCTGTCCGTGCCCGGTTGCTGGGGACGTCGCGACGCGTTCGGGCGTTCGCTGTCGTCGTCAGCTACTTGACGACGCTGCGCTTCTCGCCGGACAGGGTATTGACGACCTGCGTCTGGCCCGGAGCGGCGGAGTCGCCGATCTTCCAACCCGCAGGGCAGGGGCCGATCTGCGTGTAGCGTCGCACCTGCTCGAAGCTCGGGCCCTTCTTGTCCTGGCGGCTGACGGCCATTTCGACGGTGAAGTCGCTGGTCGGGTCGCCGGTGATCGACGAGCCGACGCGATAGAGCTGGTCGTCGGTGCGACATTTCACAGAATAGGTGGTGGCCGTCTCGACCGGCGCGTCGACGCGCACGCACTCGCGACCTGCAACAGACGGCGTAGGGCGGCGAAACGAGGCCTCGATCGCGTGATCAGCGCAAAGCTCGACTTGGCTCGCGGGCTGGCCGATCTGCACCACTTCTATCCGCCAGAGTCGGGTTTCGGAGGAGGCGACCGCCTTGGTCCTTTGTGTGGGCTTGGCGTCCTCACGCTGACAGGCGCTGGCGATCAAAGCCAACGCGGCCACTAGTAAAATGTGTCGCTGACCAGGCATGCTGTTGCTCCAGAAGGCGGCCGGAAGTTCCCGGCCCGTGTGGAGCGAACACCAGTTGGCTCACGCCGATCTTGACGCAGGTCAAACGCCGATGGCGCGTCGCGGTTGTCGACGACGCCGGCCTTCGAGCGCTTCTATGAATGAGCCGCCGCCAACGGCGACAGTTCGACCGGTCGAGTGCGGCCCTTAGTCCGATCCATGGAGCAGCATACGCAATCCCTCGCGGTCGCTTTGCGGCGTCTGCTGGATAGTCGCGGCGAGCGCGTCGCATTGGGGGAGATCCTGGCCGGCGTCGAGGAGGAAGGCGGGGCGGGACCGGTGCTCCTGCTCCTTGTGCTGCCGATCCTGGTCCCGCTCCCGCCTGGCTTCTCCATGGTCCTGTCATTGCCGCTGCTGTTCGTGGCTCCGCAGATCGTGCTCGGACGGCGCCGCCTTTGGCTGCCTCGGGGGCTGCGTCGCCAGTCCGTCAAGCACGCCGATCTGGCGAAGGTCATCCATCGGCTGCTGCCGCTCATCGAGCGCATGGAGACGTTTGTGCGTCCCCGATTGACCTTTCTGGCGAGCGGACTTGGCGTCCGGGCGGTCGGCGTCGCGTGCACCCTGATCGCGTTGGTTCTGGTGCTGCCCATACCGTTCGCAAACCTGGCGCCCGCTGCTGCGCTGGGCGTGTTCGCCCTTGGCGTGTCGCGCAGGGACGGACTCGTGGTGCTTGTCGGATACGGGCTTTTGGCGCTCGCTGTCCTGGTCATCGCATTGGGCGTTCACGGCGCGGCCCTGGGGCTGCGGCATTTGCTGAGCTAGCGGCGCCTAAGCTCGGGCTCAATTGACCCCGATCAAGGCCTGCGTTCCTGCGACCGCCCATCGTCGCCGACAGAGCGGCTTGGTTCAGCCAGAGGGCCGAACACGCCGCATGTCGTGAAGGGGCTATGCCGTGGCGTACGATGATCTGATGGTCTGCTTTAGCAGCTACCCCGAACCAACCCCGCCAGCTGTGATCAGCGAGGCCGCGCGGCTGACGGCCGCCCTCGGAGCCTCCGCCTGCGCTGTGGCGGGACACATCAAGATACCTCTCAAGAGCAATCAACTCGCCGAGATGCTCCTGCACCTCACCGATCTGGCGCGAGACGAAGAGGCCAAGAGCCTGCGCCATGCGCAATCGGTGATGCAGGGCTTCGAGAGCGCCGCGGAGACGTTTGGTCTGTCGACGACGACCACGATCGTCCACGCTGAGCTTCACACAATGATCGATCACCTTACCCGGATGGCGCGCACGCGCAGCTTGACGATCTTGCCCATCGAGGCGTTCGCCACGGTCCCGGGCGGACTTGCCGAAGCGCTCATCTTCGGGTCCGGTCGGCCGGTGGTGTTGTTCGCGCATGGCCAACGCATGCCGGTCCATCCGCGCATTGAGCGAATTGTCGTCGCTTGGGATGGCGGGCGGGCCGCCGCGCGCGCAGTTGCGGACGCGATGCCGCTGCTGCGTCGCGCTGAGGAAGTGTCGCTCCTCGCCGTGACGGGCGACAAGCCCTCGGCAGCCAAGGGCGCGCTTGGCGAACTGGTGCGACATCTTGCGGCCTGCGGCGTCGCTGCGGTCCCTCAAGAGGTCGTGAAGACCGATCCCGACATCGGCCGCGTGATCAACGACCATGCCGTGGCGACCGGCGCCGACCTTCTGGTCATGGGAGCTTTCGGACACTCCAGAGTTCGGGAATTCGTGCTTGGCGGCGCTACGCAGAGCCTGCTCACCGAACCGAGCGTGCCGGTCTTCATGTCCCACTGACCGGCGGGCCAGGCTCGACGCTCAGGCGCCTCCAGGCTTCATTTAGGACCGGCAGCAGGCTCTTGTGGATCCGCGCCAGTGCGACCTCCGCGCCGCAATACTCATAGGCGTCGATCTCGGGCAGGGGGCGCGGTGTCCCCCGGCGATCCATGAGCTCGAAGGTGTTGCTACGGGCCTTGCCCAAATCGAGATCGGCCTCGGCCATCCAACAGAACGTCAGACCGCCCCCCGAGCGCTTGACCGGCGTAAGCGGAAGGAAGGGGCCATCGACCTCTAGGGCAGTCTCCTCTCTGAACTCACGCCTGGCGGCCGCCAACGGTTCTTCACCTGGCCCGATACGGCCCTTCGGAAACGACCAGGCGCGGAGGTCCTTCCCGCGCCAGAAAGGGCCGCCGGGATGCACCAGGAGGACTTGAAGGCCGGCAAGGCGCCGCCGATAGACGAGGAGGCCGGCGCTGCCGATGCTGGCGCCGCTGGCCCTTTCCACCGCGCTCACGCCGCCGGCCGCGGAAGCGCCGCCTCCATGATCTGCACGTCGCTCACAAGACGGTGGACGTCCTTGGGATGGCAAAGTTCCGTGCCTGAAGCGCGCACGGCGGCGGCTCCTCCGGCGACGCCGAAGCGGAAGGCTTCCAGGTCCGATCGGCCCGTCGCCATGGCCCACACCATCGCGCCGAGAAAGCTGTCGCCGGCGCCGACCGAGCTGACCGGATGGACGGGCAGCGCCGCCGCGCGCCAGGCTCCATTTCCAGTCACCAGCATGGCCCCCTCCGCGCCGAGGGTGACGGCGACGGCGGCGACGCGGCGATGCTCGATGAGCCTGCGGCACGTGGCGATCAGCGCGTGGTCGCTGTCGAGCGCCTCGCCGGAGATTTCCCGTAGTTCGCGCAAGTTGGGCTTAATGAGATCGACCCTGGTTTCGAGCGCTGCGCGCAACGGAGCACCGGAGGTGTCGAGAACGAAGCGTGCGCCGCAATTGCCGGCGACGTCTGCGAGGCGTGCGTAGAAGTCGTCGGGCACGCCCGGCGGCAGGCTGCCGCTGGCGCAAATGATGTCGGGGCGAGAGCTCAGATTCGCCAGGGCGCCCAAGCACTCCATCCACTCGGGCCCTCGAAGGCGCGGGCCCGGAAGGACGAACCGATATTGCTCGCCAGAGCCCTCATCAAACACCGTGAAGTCTTCTCGGGTCTCCTCGGCGATCGCGATGGGATGCGTGCGGACGAACTCGTCGGCCATCAGCCGGTCGAGCAGTTGTCCGACGAGGCCTCCGGCTGGGTAGACGGCGAGCGTGGGGACTCCAAAACGGTGAATGACCCGCGCCACGTTCACGCCGCCGCCGCCAGGATCACGCCGCGACGAGCGGCAGCGCAGCTTGTGGGTAGGTTCGACCCGGGCGGTCGATGCGCTGAGGTCGACAGCGGGATTCATGGCCAGGGTGACGACGAACGGCATCGCGATGTCCTCGATTTGGCCCGGCCAGCCTCGATCATTGGGGCGGCGGGGTGCTTGATCGAGATCAAGGTCGGGCAACGCTGGTCACGCAATCTGCGCCCATCCAAGTCGATGGCGGCTCAAGCTCCGATGAAGACCCAGTCCCCCTTTGCGGTCCCGTCCGACCTTCCTCCCGATCTGGCGCGTGTGCTGGCCTATTGGCGCGGTCTACTGCGCGGGAGCGCCGATATGCCCTTCGCAGACGACGTAAATCTCGCCGACCTGCCAGATTTGGCGCGCCGCCTCTTCCTGATAAGCGCCTTCTCGCGTCCAGAGCGATTTCGCTTCGACCTCATCGGCGATGACATCAAGTGCGATGGCTGGACTGGCCTCTTTCTCGACGAGGCCTCACCGGTCACGCCGTTCGAATTCTTGAGTGCGCAATGCGCCGCCGCCCGCGAGGCCGCTGCTCCGACTTACTATGGGCGCGCCAGTCCTCAGGGTTACGCACGGCTCCTGCTGCCGCTCTGGGCGGACGGCCGCATCTCGATGTTGCTGGGGGCTGTCGATTTCGCCTGATGGGCGTGGCCGCTCCAGGCAGGCGAACCGACCTTCAGGCGCCGATCTCGATGTTGTTCTGGACTTCAGTGACACCGGTGGTCGACCACGCCGCCTGCTCGGCCACATGTTGCTCATGCCAAGTATGGGCCGTGCCGCTCAAGGTGACCTTCGAGCCTTCGACCTGAATGTGAATACGAGATCGCTCGATCTCGGCATTTCGGTGCAGAGCGCGGGCGATGACCTTGCCGACATCTTCGGCCGCCAGCTTTGGATCTAGGCGCATTTCGTTTCTCACGCCCTTGACGCCCGCGAGCTGGGCGACCAGCCGTTCGGCCGCCTGACGCTCATATTGCCAGTCGACCAGGCCCCGAAGGATGACAGTCCCCTCGCTGACCGTGACCTTCACATTCCGCAACCTCGGCGAGGCGTGCCACGCCAGAGCTTCGGAGGCCCGTTCGGCGATCGCCTCATCGGATTTCGCCTCCTTCTCAGGCAAGTGCACGTCCAGTTCCAGCACGACCGCACGCACGCCCCTGATCCGCTGGGTTCGGGCTTCTGCCAGTCGCTTGTGATTGAGCGATGGGACGTGGCCGGTGAGGGTCACCACACCCTGACGAGCGGCGACGCCGATCGACGCGGCGTCGACGCCGGGCTCGTGTTCCAGCTCTTCTTCGACAGCCCGTCGAAGTTCTTGGTCGTCAACGGAAATGGTCATTGTCGCACCTATCGAGGCTGCATCCACACGAAGGATGCCGCAGCCGATCGTGGCGTCATGTGATCTGAGTCAATCGGCGCACACTTGGATTGATCGCGCTCAATGCTGGGCGCCGCGCCGCGCTCATCGTCAGACCATTGACATGGAGTGCGGGCGATGACCTCCAGCTTCCGATATATCCGCGCCTTCGATGACCTGGCGCTCGACGACCTTCCGCTCGTCGGAGGCAAGACCGCATCGCTTGGCGAACTGCGCCAGCTGTTGTCAGACGGGCCGGTACGGACCCCCGATGGCTTTGCCGTCACAGCGGACGCCTACCGACAGGCTGTCTCAAGTTCGCCGCGCTGGGGTGAACTTCAAGCTCTGTTCCGAGACCTTGATGTCACCGACGTCGAGGCTCTGGCGCGGACCGCCGCGCGAGCCCGGGAGATCGTCTACGAGGCGACGGCCGAGGCTGCGCTGGCGGAGGAAATCAAGCGAGCCTATCGGGGATTGGAACAGCGGTATGGCCAGGGTTTGAGCGTTGCTGTGCGGAGCTCTGCGACCGCCGAGGACTTGCCAAACGCCAGTTTTGCGGGGCAGCACGACAGCTTCCTGCATGTCCGAAGCGCGGAGGCTGTCGTCGAGGCCTGCCGTCTTTGCTTCGCGTCGTTGTTCACCGATCGGGCGGTGGTCTACCGGGAAAACCTCGGGTTCGACCATTTCAAAGTCGCCCTTTCCGTGGCGGTCATGCAGATGGTGAACGCCGACGAACAGGTCAGCGGAGTGATCTTCACCCTCGACCCCGACAGCGGCTTTCGTGACGTGGTGCTGGTGTCGGCTTCGTATGGCCTGGGGGAGGGCGTGGTGCAGGGCCGCGTGGATCCGGACGAATTCTATGTCCATAAGCCTACCTATCGAGACGGGGTTCGCGCGGTTCTAAGCCGCCGCCTGGGCGCAAAGCAGCTTCGCTACAGTTGGAGAC
The DNA here is from genome assembly GCF_964254345.1 of Phenylobacterium sp. LjRoot97. NCBI lineage: Bacteria > Pseudomonadati > Pseudomonadota > Alphaproteobacteria > Caulobacterales > Caulobacteraceae > Phenylobacterium > Phenylobacterium sp. LjRoot97. The sequence continues at coordinate 3,509,755 of NZ_CAXUTH020000001.1, read as the reverse complement.
ATGGTCGGGGCGGCGGGGCGGTGCGGACCTCCTCGACCTCGATGTCGGAAAGGCGCCGCTACTGCATCGCCGACCAGGATGTGCTGGCGCTTGCGGGCGCCTCGATCCGCATCGAGTCTCACTATTCCGAGCGTGCGGGGCGCCCCACCCCGATGGATGTCGAGTGGGCGCGGGATCCCGAGGGGCGGCTCTTCATCGTCCAGGCGCGGCCCGAAACGGTGGCCTCGCGCCGTAAGGCCGATGAGCTGGAGAGCTTTCATCTGGCGCGAAAGGGCGTGGCGCTGGTGTGTGGCCGCGCTGTCGGCGAGCAGATCGCATCTGGGCCTGTCAGGGTGATCCGCAGCACGGCTGACCTTGCCGCTTTCAAAGCCGGGGAGGTGCTCGTCGCTGAGGCCACCAGTCCAGATTGGGAACCTGTGATGAAGAGCGCGGCGGGGGTGGTGACCGACCGCGGGGGGCGCACCTGCCATGCCGCAATCGTTGCTCGCGAACTTGGCCTTCCGGCCGTCGTGGGCGCCGGCGACGCGACGAGCCTGCTCGCAAATGGGCAAATGGTGACGGTCTGTTGCGCCGAAGGCGCCGAGGGGCGCGTCTACGACGGAGAGCTCCCCTACAAGATCGAGAGGCTTTCGTTCGAAGCGCTCCCGCGCACCGAAACGCCTGTGATGCTCAACATAGCGCAACCTGATCTCGCCCTACGCGCCGCGCAGCTTCCAAGTGGAGGCGTCGGCCTTGCCCGGTTGGAATTCATCATCAGCCAGCAGATTGGCGTCCACCCCATGGCCGTGGCGCATCCAGACAGGGTGGCGCTTGGCAAGCGCGGCGCCATTGTCCGTCGGGCGCGCGCCGACGCCTCGGTTCACGACTTCTTCGTCCGCTCACTTTCGGAGGGGGTGGCGCTGATCGCCGCCGCCTTCCATCCACGCCCCGTCATCGTCCGCTTGTCGGACTTCAAGACCAACGAGTACGCACGGTTGCTCGGCGGGCGCGACTTCGAGCCGAAGGAAGAAAACCCAATGATCGGGTTTCGCGGCGCGGCGCGCTACGCCCATCCGCTCTACGCTGACGGCTTCGCCCTCGAGTGCGAAGCCCTGGCGCGGGTGCGCGGCGCCATGGGCCTGCGCAATCTTAAGGTGATGGTCCCGTTCTGCCGGCGCGTGGAAGAGGCGAAAGCCGTGCTCGAGGCGATGGCCGCGCACGGATTGGCGCGAGGCCATGACGGGCTCGAGATCTATATGATGTGCGAGATTCCGAACAATGTGGTCCAGATCGGCGCCTTCGCGTCGCTGTTCGATGGTCTATCGATCGGATCGAACGATCTCACGCAGCTCGTACTAGGCGTTGACCGTGATTCCGACATCGTCGCCTTCGACTTCGATGAGCGCGATCCTGGCGTGCTGGAGATGCTTCGACAGGCGGTCGAGGGAGCTCATCGCGTCGGCCGCCCGATCGGCGTGTGCGGCGAGGCGCCGGCGACCTATTCGGAGATCGCCGAATTTCTGACCCGTCTTGGCGTCGACAGCCTCAGCGTCAATCCGCAAAGTCTTGGCCGTACTTTGGCGACCGTCGCGTCTGCGGAGGCCGCGCGGGCAAGCCGACCAGGCTCGCGGAGCCATCGAACCGCAGGCGGGACGACGCGTCGCTAGGCGCGGCCGATGCAGGAGACCGTCCTCGGACCGGGATTGGATGACGCCGAAGCGGCGCGTCGGTTGGCGACCTTTGGCGCCAACGAGCCGCCCGCCGGCCCGAGACGGACTTGGTTGAGCATCGCGATCGAGGCGTTGCGTGAGCCGATGTTCGGTCTGCTGCTTCTGGCCGCCGCTCTATACCTCCTGCTGGGGGACCTCGGCGAAGGGCTCTTCCTGGCGGCAGGCGCCGCGCTTTCCATCGGTCTGGTCGTGTTCCAGGAGGCTCGGAGCGAACGCGCTCTGGCGGCCTTGAAAGCCCTCGCCGCCCCCAGCGTGCGAGTGTTGCGCGGCGGAACCGAGCGGCGAATTCCGGAGCGGGAGGTGGTTCCTGGGGACTTGATGCTGGTGGGGGAGGGGGAGCGGCTGGCCGCCGACGCATGGCTGATCGAAGGCGATGTGCTCGACCTTGATGAGTCCGTGCTGACGGGGGAAGCCGCTTCCGTGGCACGTCGCCCGCGTCGATCAGGCGAGAAGTCTTCGGACGACGAGGCGAGCCTGCTGCAAGCCGGCGCCCTGGTTCTCCGGGGCGCGGGAACGGCGGAAGTGCTGCGGACGGGCGGGCAGACGGCGCTTGGCCAGATTGGCGCGGACCTGGCCCGCATCGAAGAAACGCCCAGCCCGCTACAGATGAAGACGCGACGGCTCGTGGGCTGGCTCGGAGCCCTCGCCATCGGCTTTTGCGTTGTGGTGGCGCTCGTCTACGCCCTCAGAGAGGGTGACTGGGTGGCGGGGGTGCTCGCCGGGATCACAGTCGCCATCGCGCTGATCCCCGAAGAGTTCCCCATGGTGCTGGCGATCTTCTTCGCGCTTGGCGCCTGGCGTCTGGCGCGACGACAGGTCCTGGTCCGGCGCACGGCTGCGATCGAGACGCTTGGTGCGGCCAGCATGCTGTGCGTCGACAAGACCGGCACCCTGACCGCCAATCAGATGACCCTCGCGAGACTTTGGGTCGATGGACGAGATTTGCCGGCGGAGGACGCCGGCGCGTCAGATTCCGTAAGGGCGCTGCTCGTGTCGGCCGCTCGCGCCTCAAGCCGGCAGTCTATCGATCCGATGGACCGAGCCGTGCTCGCCTTGTCCGCGCCGGGCGAGGCCGCTCGCCTGGTAGGCTCGTGGCCGCTGCGGCCGGAGCGGCTGGCGGTCATCCAGCTATGGGAGTCCGCGGATGGACTGAACGCCGCGGCGAAGGGCGCGCCCGAAGCGATCTTCGACATGTGCGAGCTCGACGAAGCCCGTCGCGCGGAGCTGAGTTTTGCGGTTCAGTCGCTGGCCGAACGCGGAATGCGGGTGTTGGGGGTGGCCACAGCCGCGGTCGCCGCCCGGTCGGCCCATGATCCGGCGCTTTGGCCGTTCGAGTTTCTCGGCCTGCTCGGATTTCTTGACCCTCTGCGCGCCGACGCGCCTGCAGCGTTGGCGGAGGCGCGAAATGCGGGCGTCAAAGTCGCGATGATCACAGGCGACTATCCGGCTACCGCCCTGGAAATTGCGCGCCAGGCCGGGATCGACACAAAGCCTGGCGTCCTGCTGGGCAGGCAGATCCAGGCGATGTCGCCAGACCAACTGCGCGCGCAAGTTCGGACCGTCCGCATCTTCGCCCGTGTGCCGCCGAGCGAGAAGCTTCGCCTTGTCGAGGCTCTGAAGGCGAATGGCGAAGTGGTGGTCATGACGGGCGACGGCGTCAACGATGCACCGGCGCTGGAAGCTGCGCATGTCGGGGTGGCGATGGGCCGACGGGGTTCAGCGGTGGCGCGGGAGGCCGCCGATATCGTTCTGCTGGACGACAGTTTCGCCTCGATCGTTGGGGGCGTGAAACTTGGGCGGCGGATCTTCGTCAATCTGCGCAAGGCGCTGGGCTACATTACCGCGATCCACGTCCCAGTAGCCGGCCTGGCCCTCGCGCCATTGATGTTGGGGTGGCCGCCATTGCTGCTGCCGATGCATGTCGTACTCCTTGAGCTGCTTATTGATCCCATCTGCTCCCTGGGGTTCGAGGCCGAACCGAGCGACCCCGATGCGATGCGGCGGCCGCCGCGGACGATCGCCGAACCGTTATTCGGGCGGCGTCAGGTGTTGATGGCTGGCCTGCAGGGAACGTTGATCCTGGCGACGGTGCTGCTGACCTACGGGCTGGCCCTTGCCGACTTCGGCGAAGCCATGGCGCGGGGCGCAGCATTCGGGGGGCTGGTGCTGGCCAACCTGTCGCTGGCCTATGCGACGGCCGCCACGGGCGCAGCTGGTCCCTTCCATAGGTCCCGCCTCGTCTTCTGGGGCATATGCGCGATCGCGGGGGCCGGATTGGCCGTCGCCTACGCGACCCCCACCTTGGCCGAAATCCTGCGCATCGCGATGCCGACGGGAGCGCTTTGGGCGTTTGTTCCGGCATCACTTCTGGCGGGGGGATGGCCGCTCTTGGCCCGTGAGGCTTCGCGGCGCCTCGGCCATCCGGACGCGGCATTTGCCTGAGGCCGAGCTTCTATCTCGCCTTTGATCACGATCAATGGAGCCGCACTGGAACCGCGCAGTCTGAAGGCGCACCAGACGGAGCTGCGTCATGAGCATTCGCGACATCCTTGTCCAAGTCGATGAGCGTGGGACGTCGGCGGCACGTTGCGAGCTGGCTGCGGTGCTGGCCCGAAAGTGGGACGCCGCACTGACGGGCATCTATTTGCATACCCCCTATCCGAGCGACGTCTTCGCTGCGGAAAGGCTGGCCTACTTGCCTCGATCGGCCGCGGAGGCGCTGAAGACGCAGCATGACCGGACCGCCAAGCACGCTGTCGAGGCGGCCGAACAGGTGCTTCGGCGCGCGGCCGACTCCGCCTCCACATCGTTCGAGTGGCTTCAGATCGATGGCGGCGGCGACAGCGAGCTTATCCGAGCGGCGCGCCGCACCGATCTTGTGGTCTTCCCGCCGTGCGCGCTCACCAGCCTGGGAGGACGCATGATCGAGGCCGCCACCTTGGGGCTCGCCTGTGGCGGCCCGGTGCTCGTCGTTCCCGAGGGGGGCGGCTGGACCGAACCGCCCAAACGGATTCTCGTGGCATGGAAGAACACTCGCGAGGCGGCTCGCGCGCTGCACGACGCCTGGCCCTTCCTCGAGGCGGCGCAGGAAGTGACCGTGGTCATGGTGCGCCCCGCGGGCGAGGAGGGCGCCGATGCCGCCCTCGCCGAGCATCTGGCGCGTCATGGCTGCAAAGCGCCGATCATCGTCGAGCGTCACGAGGACCTGTCCGCCGCCGAAATCCTACGCGGTCACGTGGACGCGCGCCGAGCTGATCTCGTTGTCATGGGGCTCTACGGCCGTCCGCGGGTGAGCGAATGGGTGCTAGGGGGCGTGAGCCGCGCGTTTCTCGACGCTCCGCCCACGCCATTGCTGGTCTCGCACTGAGATGGGCGAGTTGGCGGACTTGCTGATGGTGGCGGGCGATGGGCCGGCCGACGCCTACCATGCGAGGTCGTTGGCCTTGGCGCGACGCCTGAGGGCGCAACTCACCGGCGCGTTCTTGCGCCCCGTCTTGCCCCGGCCCTATGGCGTCGAAGGCGGGTGGATGTCGGATGACCTTCTTCGCCAAATGATCACGGCGCAGCGCTCGACCGCGGAAGACGCCGAGGCGCGAGTTCGCGCCGGCCTCATGGAACGCGCTGGCCGGGCCGGGACCGGCGTCGACTGGGTCGCGGTCGATACTTTTGGGCGATTGGTCGAGCGTGCGCGGCTGAGCGATCTGGTGATCGCGCCGTCCCGTGGACACATGGGCGGCGACGTGGACTTCGACGCTGGCCGGCTGGGGCTAGCCTGTGGCCGGCCGCTCGTGGTGATTTCGCAGACCGACCCGGCGACCTCCATTGCGCGCCGGGTGATGATCTGCTGGAACGGCACGCGCGAGAGCGCCCGCGCATGGCGCGACGCTTGGCCGATCATCCTGGCGGCGGACGAGGTCGCCTTGGCGATCGTACGTCCCGAGATCGACTTCGACGATCTGGCGGACTTGAGATTTCGGCTCTCGCGTTGGGACCGGCGCGTCGACACCTTCGTCGACGCCGCCGGCGAAGGGCTTGCGGCCGAAGTCCTTCGCCGCCATGCGAGCGAGTGGGGATGCGATCTGCTGATCATCGGACTCTACGGACGTTCGCGCCTGTCCGAACAACTCCTTGGCGGGGTTAGCCGCGAGTTCATCGCCGATCCCCCGTGCCCGCTACTGGTGTCGCACTAGATGGTCAGCCCAGCATCGGCCCGCCGATCAGCTCGCGGATGGTCGCGAACAAGGCGTCTGTCAGCAGCGGCTTCTCGACGATCGGTATGGCCAAGGTCGTCGCCCGGATCCTCAGATGCGTCGGCAGGTTGGTGGTGATCAAGACGGACGGCGTAGCGACACCCGATGCGCGCAGCCGCATGATGAGCTCCAAGCCGGTCGTGTCGGGCAGCTTCTGGTCGATCACAAGGCAGGCTGCGCGCGCGCCGCTGGCCGCCTCGAGCAGCGTTCTTCCGGTTTCGAAGGCGCCGACCTGGTAGCCCTCCAATTCCAGGGCGAACTTCAGCGCGTTGAGGACCTCGCGGTCATCATCGGCGATCAGCACAAGGCGGGGGTCGGGCGGGGCGATCATCTCCATCCCCCGAACAGCGGGAAGACCACCACCTTGGAGGATTCGGCGGGCGCCGATTTGATATGGCGCAAGCCTCTCAGAGGCCGGCGGCCAGCGCGATCCGCATGAGTTCAGAGAAGTTTCGGGCTCCTGTCTTGACCATCAGGTTGGCCCTATAGATCTCGACGGTCCGGGGACTGATCTCCAGTTCATGGGCGATCACCTTGTTCACCTTGCCGGCGACGACGCCAGCCAGCACGTCCCGCTCACGAGGGGACAGCGTCTCCAAACGGCGCTCGGCGTCGGGCCTGGCGTCGTGACGATCATGGCCGCGACGAAGAGCCTCCTGCACTGCGGAAATCAGGGTCTCGTTCGCGAAGGGTTTCTCGATGAAGTCGATGACGCCGGCCTTCATCGCCTCGACGGCTAGGCCGATATCTCCATGACCGGTCATGACGATCACCGGCGAGGCGACGCCCTCGGACTTGAGTTTACGAACAAGCTCAAGTCCGGTCATGTCGGGCATGCGCACGTCGGTGATGATGCAGTCGGCCCCTCGTCCTCCAGCCGAGCTCAGGAAGGCGTTGGCCGATTCATGCTGCCGGGATTCAAAGCCCTGGACGTCCAGGAGAAATGCAACGGAGTGACGCATCGCTTCATCGTCGTCGATGATGTCGATGACCGGCTTACCGTTCATCGGACGTCTCCAATTCCGCCAGGGGCAAAGTAAAGCAGAAGGTGGCGCCGCCGTCCTCGTTGCTGTCAGCCCAGATTCTTCCCCCGTGAGCCTCCACGATCGTTCGGCAGATCGATAAGCCGACCCCCATGCCTTTGAGCTTGGTGCTGACAAACGGTTGGAAGAGCCGCGCCAGCACGTCGGGATCGACCCCGCTTCCCGTGTCGGCGACCGAAATCCGTACCGAATGCCGATCTTCAGGGTCGGTCGCCACGGAGATGGTCAGGCGGCGGCGTGGATGGCCCTCCATGGCGTCGATCGCATTGCGGATCAGGTTCAGGGCCACCTGCTGGACTTGCACCTTGTCGACCACGACTTGACCGGCGTTCCTCTCGAAGCGCAGGTCGACCCGAACGCCCTGTTCCCGTGCCCCGACGAGGGCCAGGGCGCTGGCCTCTTCCATGAGCCGCACCGGATCCTCGAGCGTGTGCTGGGTTTCGCCACGGGCTACGAACTCACGCAGCCGCTTGATGATGTCGCCCGCGCGCAGGGCTTGCTCGTAGGCGCGCTCGAGCGGCTCCTTGAGGCGCCCGGGGTCGAGGCCCGGCGAGGAGAGAAGGGTGGCTGAGCCCTTCATGTAGTTTGCGATGGCCGAAAGCGGCTGGTTGAGTTCATGGGCCAGCGAGGAGGCCATTTCCCCCATTGCCGAAAGGCGCGAGACATGGACCAGCTCCGATTGCAGTTCCTGCAGGCGGCGTTCTTGAGCCCGGCGCTCGGTCAGGTCGCGGACGAAGCCCGTAAAGAATCGGTCCGGTCCCACCCGCGCCTCGCCGACGGCCAGTTCCATCGGAAAGGTGGACCCGTCCCGCCGCTCGCCGACGACGATCCGGCCGGTGCCGATAATGCGCCGCTCGCCCGTCGACTTGTAGCGGTCAAGATATCCGTCATGTTCCTCGCGAAACGGCGTCGGCATCAGCATATTGACGTTGCGCCCGATCGCATCGGACGGCTCCCAGCCGAACAACCGCACCGCCGCGGCGCTGAACGATTGGATGACTCCATCTTCGTCGATGACGATCATGGCCTCGGGCACGGTGTCGAGGATCGATTGAAGATGCACCTCCCTGGCGCGCGCGGCCTGGCTCTGACGGCGCGCATGGTCGCCGAACATGCCGAGAATCGGCCCGAGCAGCACGAAGAAGCCCAAGTCGAGAAGGTTGGCGGTGCTCCATGTCGCCTGGCGCAGGAAGGCCCAGCTGATGGCGATGCATAGGATGGTGGCCAGATAGGCGGGCATGCTGCCGCCGATCAAAGCGGCCGCCAGGACAGCCGGCGTGTAGATGATCACCAAGGAGCGATCTGCGAAGTGGGGACTGAGCAGCCACTGCAGGACGCCGCCGACCGCCGCTCCAGCCACGGCCACCGCGAAGCCGACCAGGGTCGTCTGCTCGATGGTCCTGGCGCGCCTTAGGGACACCGAACGCCCAACCGGCATTAGCAGAGCTCCTCGATCGCCCCAGTCGATAGGCGTCAATGCAAGGCATTGATCAAGGTGCGCGCCGACTGCGGTGAGACCGAGCGAATATGGCGCCAAAACATGTGTGTGAAAATGCGAGTCCAGCGGGCGTTCTGGCCATTTCTGCACGCTGGGCGATCGGGCGTTTCTTTGCGCTCGCCCTCGAAGGGCGCTTCCAGGCGGCCGCCGGCGTAGACGATCCACCCCGAGGTCTCTCAGTGACTGCGCGTGACCCCGCCAAAGTCCCACTCGCCAAGGCGTGTGGCCGCAGCCGCCACGTCACGTGGAGCTCAGCCCCGAACGCAGCTCAGCTGCAGAAGCGGAAGCGCGTGCGACCTTGCTCTTCGGCTAAGCGGCCACGAGGCGCGAAAGCCCTGCCGGTCGAACCACCTGGAAGTTCCTGTAGCCAGCGAATCTCACGAGGCCGTCGGACTGGAGTTGGGTGAGGGTTCGCGAGACCGTTTCGATCGTCAGACCAAGATAGTCGGCGATATCCTGTCGGCTCATCGCCAACGGCGTAAGGTCAGATTTCGCCCGCTTGGAGGCGCTCATCAGGAAGCTTGCGACCTTTTCGCAGGCACCCCTGCGGCCCAGAACGAAGAGATGCTCTTGGGTACGGGCGAGTTCCTGCGCCGTGGCCGCCCAGATCAAGTCCTCTAGCCTCTCGCGCTGGTCGCCGCAGTGGCGGACCGCCGAGCGCTTGGCCGCCAGGATCGTGCAATCGCCCAGGGCGTCGGCCGAAAAGCTGTGCTTGTCCCCAGGCTCCATGCCGAACAACTCGCCGGGATAGTAGAAGTCGCCAATCTGGCGTCGGCCGTCGCTGAGCAGGCGGCTCGTTCGGACGGCGCCTTCCAACACCTGATAGATCAGGTCTGCGTCTTCTTCCTGGGCGTAGATTTCTTCCTCGGCGGCGAAGTGCATGCGCACGCCGATGGGGCCAAAGGCGTCTATGGATCGCGAAGAGGGAAGTTCATTGAACACCTGGACGGGCATCGTCGGTCTCCCTGTCGATACCCAAATCGTTAAGACTCGTGGGCGAACGGCGATATTCGTGATCGGTGCTTAAGGACTGTCGCTTAAGTATATTTACGGAGGCTGGGCGGTGCGGCGCGACCGGCGGCCCCGTTTGATCGAGGTCAAGACGGTGACGTCCGCATCATGGCGTTCTGGTTGCTGCCGATAGGAGCAGCACCATGACCAGGTCCAAGCCACAACGGCTCGCGCACGCTGCAGAAGACAGTATGCAGGGCGCTGGGCAGGATCTTCAAACCGCCGCAGGCCGCTTCACGGAAGACGCTGGTGAGGCGGCTGCCGCTGGCGCCACAGGCCTTGCTCATGCCGCCGAGAAGTTCGTCGAGGATGCAGCCGCGTGCTCTCGCGACTGTACGGCCAAGGCCCGAAGAGAAGCCGCGCGGCGGCCTGGGATGGTCGCTGTGCTGGCGGGCGCAGCCACGGCGCTTGCGGGGCTAGGCTTGCCGCGCCGGACCGCTCGCGCCTAGGGGCCAACCAGGGGGAAATGTCATGAACAAGGACGCGCCAGGGTCTCACGGGATCAAGCTGACGTTCCACGGAGCGGCCGGTTGCGTGACCGGCTTCTGCGCACTGGTCGAAGGGGGCGCAGCCAGACTGCTTGTCGATTGCGGGATGTTTCAGGGGTCCAAGACGCTGAAGGCCCTCAACTACGACGAGTTTCCATTCGACGCCGCGACGATCGACGCCGTCCTGCTGACCCATGCGCATATCGACCACTCGGGGCTGCTTCCCAAGCTGATGAAGGCCGGCTTCGAGGGGCCGATCTATGCGACCGCGGGGACGCGCGACCTCTGCGCCGTGATGTTGCCGGACGCCGGGGGCATCCAGGAGAGCGAGGTGCGGCATCTCAATCGCCGCAACCAGCGACGCGGACGACCGCCGGTCGAGCCAATCTACACAGAGCGCGACGCCGTAAGAACGCTCGAACTCTTCGAGCGAGTGAAGCTGGGGGAGGAGACTCCGATCATGCCCGGGGTCAGCGCGACCTACTGGGAGGCAGGGCACATATTGGGTTCAGCCTCCATCGAACTGAAGGTCGAATCCGCCGATGGGCCGGTGTCGCTGCTGTTCTCCGGAGACCTTGGGCCGGGGGGGCGTGACTATTCCCCAGATCCGGAAGGGCCCAGCGGGGTGGATCATCTGATCGTGGAATCCACCTACGGCGACCGTCGCCGGCCGATGATCGATCCCGCCGAGCGGCGTCGCATCCTGGCCGAAGAACTGGCGGCGGCTCATGCCGCCGGCGGCCCACTGTTGATCCCGGCGTTCGCTGTCGAGCGCTCGCAGGAGCTCCTCGCCGACATCCTGACGATCATGAAGGACGGCCAGGCGCCCGAGGCAGACATTTTCTTGGACTCGCCCTTGGCGATCGAAGCGACTGAGGTGTTTCGACATCGCGGCTGGAACCGCTCGACCGGGGTCAATCCGTTCGAAGGCCTCTATGCACGCGACAGGCTCAAGTTCCTTCGCGCGCCGGGCGAAAGCGACGGCCTCGATCGGCTATCGGGCTGGCACATAATTCTCGCCGCCAGCGGCATGTGCGACGCGGGCCGGGTGCGCAAGCACCTCAAGCGTCTCCTGTGGCGCAAGCAGGCGACCGTGCTCCTCGCAGGCTATCAGGCTGTCGGCACGCTAGGGAGATTTCTCCAGGAAGGCGCCGCGCGCGTGCGTATCGAGGGGGAGGACGTTCGGGTCCAGGCCCGTATCCGGTCGCTAGACATCTATTCGGCGCACGCCGACGCCGATGGCTTGGTCGGGTGGGTGAAAGCCCGCGGCCCTGTGAAGGGCACGGTCTTTCTGGCTCATGGCGAGCCTGACGCCCTTCAGGGCCTGAGGTCGCGGCTGGCGACGGCGGGCCTTGATCCGCATTCCCTTGTCATCCCCGACCTGGACGAAGGCTTCGTCTTGCAGGGAGGGGCTGCGAGCAGCGAGGCCGAGCGGCAGCCGCGCTTGCCGGCGGCGGCTGTCGCCGCGCTGGATTGGCACAATGAACGCGCAGCGCTCCTCTTGGAGTTCGACGCCATGCTCGAAGGGGCGCGTTCCGACGCCGCAAGGGCTGCGCTGATCGATCACATGCGCTCGGCGCTCGGTGAAGTGCAGACCAGGCGTGGGCGCGGCGCCTCGCTTCCGGCCACGTGACCGGGCTGTGTCCCAAATTCACAAGCTGCTGTTTCTGATCGCCTCGAAGGGGCGATGGAGGCTGGTGCTGCCGGCGTCAGATGGCCGGTACGCAACATGTGTGCGAGCAGGGCCGGAGGTGGCGGTCGAGCAGCTGGCGCGACAGGCCCGTCACATCGTGGCCGAGCAGCATTTGGAAGGGCTCGTCGTCGTCGCCCCTGCAGATGAACTAGACATGCTGCGGGACAAGCTTGAAGCGCTTCTGGTTCTCGTCGGCGCCCTTGCCGAGGATGTCTATGGCCTGTCGGATGCTGCGCTAGGGCGCGTCCTGGACAAGGCGCTTCACGCCCCCTGGCCCGAACGCTGAGCGCAGAGGCGGGGCCACGCCGGTGACTTGACCGAAGTCAAAACCCCCGGCGTCGCGCGATCTATCGTGGCCGCCGAAGGCGATCGAACCCCTCGGCTGACTGACGAGGTGGCGATGATGGACCAACCAACTTCGTGCGACGATTGCCGGCTGTGGCGAGAAGCTGATCATCGAATCGCCAATCATCTGGCCATGCTGGCCGCCTTCGTGCGGCTGAAGGAGCTGGAGGTCGACCGCGAAAGCGTCACCCCCGAAGCCGTGCACCTGCTGCTGGAGACCATCAGGACCCAGACCGACGCGGTCGCCAGCCTACATCGAATGCTGAGCGCTCAGGGCGCCGACGCCACCGCGGATCTTTCCCGCCACTTGCAGGCGACCTGCACGCCGCTCGCCGCCTTGCTGGCCGGCCGCGTAGAGATCGGGGTCGAGTGCCCGCCGGGTTGTCGCGTGACGCCCGACAAGGTGCTTCCCGTCACCCAGATAGTGTCCGAGGCCGTCACCAACGCCGTCAAGTACGCCTACCAAGACGGCTGCGCAGGAAAGATCAAAGTGCGCGGCCGCCGGGCCGGGACGTCGATGGTCGTCGAGATCGCCGATGAGGGGCCGGGCTTGAAGGGGGGGCTGGACCCGCGCTCCGGCGGCGGCCTCGGTCTGAGATTGATGCGCGCGCTCAGCAAGCAGCTTGGCGGCGAACTGGAGTTCGTATCGAAACGTTCAGGGCTGGTTGTGCGTGTGACCTTCCCAAGCGGCCTGAACAATAGCAGCGCGCCGACGTCGCGGCACTAGTCGAAAGCCGGCGGCGGGAAGGAGCCGTCCGTGGCGGCCCGCCTCCTTCGCCTGGCGCCGAGTTTCTGGACGCCGGCTTCGGCGGCTCGCGCCGGGAGTCCGGAAGCGGCCAGTTCAGCGGTGCTCTTCGAGTTCGAAGGTGATTTTGGCGTTGATCCGGTATTTGACGATCTGGTCGTCGGCGACCTGCGCTTCGAAGTTCTCGATATATATCGAGCGAACATTGCGCAGGGTCTGGCTCGCCTCCTCAACGGCGGAACGAGCGGCGGCTTCCCAGCTGGTTTCGGACTCCGCAAGAACCTCAATGACTTTCAGCATGATCACATCTCCGGCCACAGGATCGTGGCGGCTCACATTCTGGGGCAGGCCGACCGGAATGAGTTGATGTGGGGCAAGCGGGAGGCTGGCGAGTGGGGGCCGCCGTTGTGGGCCGGGACCGGTGCGCTAGCGCGGAGATAGTCTGGCGGCGTGGATGTCGCCGATCCATTGGTCAAGGCGCTCGATCGGCGTTTTGGTGAGATCCTTGCCAAGCGTTCCAGCGAGCGAGGCCTTGTCGCGAAGGCGCGCTTCGAACGGGCCGATCAGTCGCGCTGGCGCGGCGATGAATATTCCAGACAGATGTTCGCGACGGCACGTTGCGGCAGCTCGCTCCGCGACGCGATCAAGAAAGGTCTCCTTGGCCGCACGAACCGTGTCCTCGCGTCTGATCGCCGAACGCCGGGGCGTCGCACTGGATTGCGTCCGGGCAAGCGTGCGTGAACGGACCCTTTCGCGTACGCTGTCCAGATCCCTTAGGCCCTTGAGTTCGTCGATTGTCTCGAAGTGGCCGGTCGTGTCCGACTTTCTGACAAAGCGTGCGCGTCCACCATCAGTGAGGACGAACAGTAGCTGCATCGAGGGTTTCATCTGCAATTTCTCCATACCGTCGAACGGCCGGATCACGGGGTCAGGACAGAGCTGAATTCCTTTGGGAGCATCCTGCTCAATTTGCGGACTTCGCCCGGGTCCAATTGTTCTCGCAGGACCTCGAAAACCGTCGCCACGACGTCCTGTGCAGATCGGGGAACGTCTTTCGGAAGTCGCTCTCCCACATGTCGCGCGAAGTCCGCGACGCCATGAATGTCGAGGGCGGATTCCGGCCTCCATCCCTCAAGGAAGAGGCCGCGCATGAGCATCGGCAACTGGGCCGACAGTCCCAGCACGGCATCTTGGGGGAGCCGGTCGCGCAGCACCTGCAGCACTGTACGCAGGGCCTGATAGGCATCCTGCTTCCCGCATGGGCGCAGGCGCGCTTCTATCTGGTTCAGCCACGCGTTGGTTTCCTGCACGGTGGTGTCAAACACAGCAAGACCGGTGCTCATCGACGTTTCTCCCAGCTAAGCCCGATAGGAGTGTTGCGGCCTAGGCGGACGGCCGGATCTCGATTGTCCGCGGCTTGGCCTGGTCGTTCCTGGGCGAGGGTCATCAGACCACGGCCCCGATCTGCAGAGTTGACGCCGATCAATCATCGACGTTTGCCACGCGTCGAGGAATTGAGCGGGCTCAAACGCGGCTCGAACCGCTCCGGATAGCGTTTCCCCAAAGGAGCGCGGCATGAGCGAAAAGCTGACGGACGAGGTTCTCGAACTTCTTGAAAGGGGCCGCGACATGACGCTCGCGAGCCTGCTCCCGGACGGCGGCCCGCACGCCGTAGTGGTCAGCTACGCTTCCCGCGGCCTCTCGCTCTACTTCGGCTGCGATCCCACATCTCAGAAGGCGGTGAACATCGCGGGCGATCCGCGCGTCGCCATTACGATCACCTCGCCCTACTCGGATTGGTCTCAGATCCGCGGCCTGGCGATATCCGGCCGTGCGACGCGTCTCCATGGTCAAGCCGCCGAGGTGGCCGCCGAGAGTTTCATGAAGAAGTTCGACGAGATCGCCCAGTACATCACGACCGGAGCCGAGATCGCGCTTTTCCAGATCATGATCGAGCGCGTGAGCCTGCTCGACTACCGACGCGGCTTTGGCCATCTCGCCTATGGCCGCGCTTCGTCACGTCAGGACGGAAGATTGACCTGGGACGACGCGGCCGGGTCCGCCTAGCGGGCCATATCCGCCTTCCTGTGGGCGTTGAGGCCGTTCCACGCCAATGCGAAGAGAGCGCCCGCGACAAATCCAAGCAGCGCCGTCACGCCGATCAGGGCGCCGGCGGTGGTCCAGTCAAAGGGCGCGACCCGGAGCGGCAGATCGATGAAGTGCAGTTTCAAGATGTAGCCTAGAAACCCCTGGCCCATGCCGAGCATGACCAGAGCCGCCCAGAGGGCGTGCCAGCCCCCGACCGCGGCGCCCACCGCCAAACCGGTCTTCGTGACGCTGAGAAACGGCATGATGAGGCTCCTTTAAGTCATCTTCGTCATGGCGCGACCCGAGCAGCCTTGATCGCGATCAACCCGAGCTCCTCTGCATCAGATCAAGATCAAGCGCAGGATCGATCCGCGCCAACCCTCTACCTCCAGGGCGTGGCGCAGGCCTTCAGGACGCGACGGGTTCCAAGCGCCAGTCCTCGATCACTCGCATCAATCGTCGCGCACCTGGCGGCGTCGTGTAGTCGATCAGGGAGATGATCTCCGGCCTGGCTTCCATGATCGCGACGAGCGGCGAGCTTGGATGGGGCGCAAAGGCCGCGGCCTTGGACCGCGCCTGCATGGCGCGGTTCAGTTGCTTGATCCGCTCGCCGTCGCGCACTTCCATCGCATGCGCCGCAATCGAAAGACCGCGCGGGCTTTCATTTCCGCCGAGGGCGATGGAGACACGGGGGTCGCGGTCGATATTCGCGAACTTCTGACTGTCGCGTGAGATCACGAAATATATCGCGTGCTCGAGGCGCAGATAGTTGACCTGCGTCACGTGCGGCCAGCCGTCGCTGCGGATCGTGCCGATCGACATGACGCGGTTCTCGTCGAGAATCTCAAGGCACAAGGCTCGAGGGTCGAGGCCGCCAGCTGCTTCGGGTGCAACGGATGTGGGTCTTGAAGGCGCCATCCCAGGTCTCTCTACGGAGGATTCATCAGGAACGTCGGTTCAACCGCCAACGAGGCGAATTGGTTCTTGCGCCGCGCTTCGTTGGCGGTCGGCGCTCAGCTCGCGGAGGACCGGTGCGGGCGCAGCGCCGCTTCCGCCGATTCCAGCGCTTTCTTGGCCTCGGCGGCTGCCTGCTTGGCCTGAACCCGAGCCGCCTCCAACGCCGCCTTCGCGGCTGTCTTATCGTTGGCGATCACGGTGTTGAGGGCGTCGGACGCCTGCTTGGCCGTGGCCTTCGCCGATTGCGACGATCGCTCAAAGGCCTGGCGGTTCTCGGACGAGGCCTCCTTGAAAGCCGCACGGCCGTCATTGGCCGCCGTTTCCGCAGCGGCAGCGGCCTTCTGCGCAGCGTCGCGCGAAGCCGTCGCCGTTTCCTTGCTCATCTGCTGGGCGGCCTTTTCCGCCTTGTCGACCGCCGCGTTCGCCGCGTTCAACGACGCCTGCGCGCTATCGCGGGCCTTCTTTAGAGCGGCCTGCGCCTTCGCATCCAAGGTGTAGATCTCGGCCCCTGCGCCTGCGGCGGGCTTTGGAACTTCGGCCGCGGCGTAGCCGGCGAAGCAGAACGGCAGCGTTGCTGCGACCAGAGTCAAGCGAAGTGACATGATCATCTCCTCAAGGTGTTGAGCCCGCGGAGGATGGCTGACAGCGCCAGGCTTGCTTTGCGCGCGATCAATTGCTGACGCCCGCGACTTTTGAAGTCATCGGCCGCCGAGCTCGCGGTTGACCTGCGTCAAATCCGGGCCTCGGCGGCGCGCTAGGCTGCCCTCAATGGAGGCGCATATGGATTACCGCGATATCCTCATCCTGATGGATTCCACTCCGGCGGGGCGCCACCGCGCCAAGTTCGGGGCCGATCTTGCCCAACGCTGGAAGGCCCATCTGACGGGGGTCTTTCTCACCTGCGAGTTCATACTGCAGTTCGGCGCCGGCGAATCCCTCTTCGGTCTTCCCGCCAGCGACATCGACTGGATCTTGAAGGATCACGCGAAAGGCGTCGAGGAGGCCAGCCAGATCGCCAGGCAGATGTTGGAGGATGCGGCGTCTGCGGCGGGGATCGAAAGCGACTTCATGACGGTCAGCGGAGACTATCCCGATGCCTTGATCGGATGCGCCCGTAGGGCCGACCTGGTGATCATGCCGAGCATCATGCCGGTTCACATGGGGCAGAAGCACATGGCGGCCGCGCACCTTGCGATGGCGAGCGGCGGACCGGTGCTGGTGACGCCCGCTGACGACTACGCGCCGCCTGCGGGAAAGCGCGTGCTGGTCGCTTGGAACGGTTCGCGCGAGGCCGCGAGGGCGCTTCGTGACGGCTGGCCGTTCATCCGGGCGGCCGAAGAAGTTCACGTTCTGGTGGTCTCTCCGTCCGGAGAGGGCGGGCCGGACGGCATGCTGCAACGCTTGTTGGAGCGGCACGGAGTGGCGCCGAACCTCATCATCGACAGCAGCAAGGACGAAGATGCGGCGGATGTCATTGAACGCCAGATGGCAGAGCTCGACATCGACCTCCTGATCGCCGGCCTGTACGGCCATCCAAGGCTTCAAGAGATGGTGCTGGGAGGCGTCAGCCGCCAGCTTCTCCATGACGTGCCTGCGCCGCTGCTCCTGTCCCATTAGGGGGGCGAGGAAACGTGTTGATATCCGCCGCCCGATTTTGCCGCGCTGCAGTCCCTCGTCTACGGCTGCATCCAGAGCCGCGCCAAGACCTGACGGCTTCCAAGCCTGGGGCGGCGCAGGAGTTTGCGAGCCCCGCCGCTCGTTAGCAGAGCGACATCTGCGAGTGCGACCAGAGGATTTACGTCCGGGTCAGTAGCTAGAAAGATGTCTCGCCATGCGGGCCTGAACTTCTCCTTGTATTCGCGTAGACCCTGGAATCCATAAAGGCTGTCCGCGGCGCGGTAGAGCCAGGCTTCCAGGCGGGTCGAGGCGGGGGCCACGGCGTTCAAGGACAGGCCCGATAGCGGCGCCATTCCCAGTTCGAACTCGCGCAGTTTCTGTGTCTTGCCCCAGAGCATCAGATGCCCAAGCAGCGCGTCGGTCACGCCGTGCGGCGCGTCGGCGGCGGCGCGCATGAGGTCAGGGCCGAAGCGCGCACGGTCCGGGGTCAACAGGATGTTTGCAAAGGCGACGACGCGCTGTTCGTTCCGAAGGATGGCGATTGGGAATTGTCTGAGATAGTCGACGTCGAAGGCACCGAGGCTGAAGGTTTTCTCCGCGCCGGCGTGTAGATCGAGCCAACTGTCGGATACGCGTCGCAGCTCGTTCCAAGGCGTTGCAGGCGCGTCAGGAGCCAACACCTCAAACTGCAGATGTGAGCGGGATGCGTTGTTGAGCGCATGACGCAGATCCTCGCGCTCCTTGCCCTTCATGTCGAAGCTGGAAAGGTCGACAGACCCGCTCTCGCCGATCTTCTGGGCAGAAAGTCCGGCGACCAGAAGGGCCGGCAGGCTGGGGGCTTCAACCGCATAGAACACGGGCTTGGCCTCCGCGGCGTCCGCCGCCGCAATAAAGGCTTCAATGGCCGCCGATCGGTCGCAGAGCGGTCCCACGGGGTCGCCCATGGCGATCCAGCGGCGATGAAGCGCGCGGAACATCACAAAACTCATCCCAGAGGGGGAAAACACGAGAGACTTGTCGCCCATACGATAGAGCAGGGCGTCGCAGGATATGGCGCGCGTGCCGTCGACAATCCGCCCGGCCCGCGCCATTTCGTCCTCGGATGGCGGCCGCGGTGGGGCGGACCTTGGACGCGCGAGCCACCAAATTGCGATCAGCAGTCCCAGCACCGCGAGACCGGCTGACACCGCTGCGGCGCTGAAGTCCCCGCTTGGCCGAAGGCCACGCCACCAGGGATGAGCCGCCAGGATCTGCACGTCACGAGGCGCCAGCGCCAGGACGAGGCTCGTGACGCCAGCCAAGCTCGCTGCTGCAAGCCATGCAGGCGAGACAATATCGTGGGGGCTTGCGGACTTGGGGTTGAAAGCGTGTCGGCTGAGGCCGAGCGCGAGGGCAAGGGCGACGAGCAGGGCGGCGGTGACTACGCCGAAGCCATGCCAAAGTTCGGTCGCCGCGCCGAGCGCAAGTAGGGCGAGGCTTGCGTAGAAGCCCGCCTTCAGGCGTCGCCAGAGCGCCATCGCGACAATGACCAGCAGGGCTCCCAGCAAGCTGGTCGAGAGCGGGTTGCGCGGCAGCTCAGCCATCCAGGGCCGAGGGGGCGGGAGGGCGACGGGCAGATTGGCGGCCGCCATAAGCAGGGCTACGCCCATATAGAAAACCAGCGCCGCGAAAATCGCCGGAGCGATGGCTTCGGCCACGCGTAGGCTGGTTTTCGTGGCGGCGCGGCCGAGCCGTTGGAGCTGGTAGGCCGCCAGCCCCAACGCCGTCAGCACCAGGGGGCCGATCGCGTAGACCAGACGGTAGAGGACAAGCGCGGCGACAGTCTCGTGGACCGCCCCGAACCGCTGACTTAGGCTCAATAGGATGGCGTCGAAGACGCCGATGCCGCCCGGAAGACCTGTCGCAGCGCTGACCAGCGAGCCCAGGACGAACACTATCAGGAAGGGGGAAAGGCCGGCGAGTGTCGGCTCGGGCAGCAGGACATAGAGCGCCAAGCCTGAGAACACCCAATCTGCGATCCCAGCCGCAAGCGCGCCGACGCGAAGCGCCGGGGCGGGTCTCGTAAACTCGATGCCTGGGAGCAAGGCTATGCGCCGAGGGAGACGCACCAGCCAAAAGGCCGCCGGCGTCAGAGCAAGCGCGCCGAGCCAGGCGACGATCGGCGCGGCGCCCGGGATCATGAGCATCGCCATGCCGGCGCAGACAATCCCGCTCAGGGTAACGGCCGCGCCAGCCAGAAGCGTGACGACGGCGACATCGGCAAGCCCAAGGCCCCAGGCGCGGTATAGACGGAGGCGCGCAGCTCCCCCGGTCGCCGCACTGAACCCCAGCCCATTCGACAGCGCATAGGAAACGAAGGTCACGAGCGCGACCTGCCGTGTCGACGCTGGTCGCCCGATCGAGGCGAGGGCCCAGCGTTCGGAGACCGCGAGGCAGGCATAGCTAGCCAAGGTCGCACCCACCGCAACGAGAAGCGCGGCCGGCGACACCGTGTTCATGGCGTGGGCGATCCTCGCCAGGCTCTGGCCGTGAAGCTGGCGCTGAAGAACCCAGAGTGCAGCGGCGAAAACGAAGACTGCAAAGCTGATGCGGAAGCCGTCGGAATCGACAATCTGGCGGAGCCACAAGAACTTGCGGAGCCATTGGCCTGCGCGATCGATTGGCGGATCTGGCGTGGATTTGAACGTGGTCATGGCCGCCTCACAGCGTCCAGACACTGAGCCTTGAGATCCTGACCGCCCTTGACTTGGCGCAATGCGGGTGACGGACCTATTGGCGAACCCGAGGCCTCAAAAGCGACCGTGATATGCGCGCCATGCGACTTCGGCAGGTCGGCCAGCCTCTAGTGGCCGAGACGTGCGCCGATCCGACGCCAGGCATGGGGGAGGTCCGGCTGCGCGTCCGATCGTGCGGCGTTTGTCGCACTGATCTCCATCTGGTCGAGGGAGACCTCTCGCCCATCAAAAGCCCAGTCACGCCTGGTCATGAGATCGTCGGGATCGTCGACGCGATCGGACCGGGCGTAGGGGAGGTCGGCATTGGGGATCGGCTAGGGGTCTGTTGGTTGGCGGGAACATGTGGCCTTTGCCGGTTTTGCCGCGAGGGGCAGGAAAACCTCTGTGATGCGGCCGAGTTCACCGGCTGGAGCCGGGACGGGGGCTATGCTGACTGCGTGATCGCCCGGGCGGACTATTGCTGCACGATCCCAGCGGAGTTCTCCGACGCCGACGCCGCGCCGCTGCTTTGCGCCGGACTAATTGGCTTCAGGGCCTGGAAGGCTACCAGCGCGGCGGGATCGGTTCGTCATCTCGGCCTCTATGGGTTCGGCGCCGCCGCCCACCTGCTCGCCCAGCTCGCTGTGTTCGAAGGGCAAGTGGTCTACGCCTTCACTCAAGAACACGACGCCCCCGCTCAGAAGCTGGCCTTGGACCTGGGATGCGCTTGGGCAGGAGGTTCGAATGCGCGGCCGCCCGTCGCCCTGGACGCCGCAATCATCTTCGCGCCCGTCGGTGAACTCGTGCCTGTCGCCCTGGCCGCAGTGCGCAAGGGCGGAGCCGTCGTTTGCGGGGGCATCCACATGAGCGACATCCCGAGCTTCCCATATGCCTTGATCTGGGGCCAACGGCGCATCGTTTCAGTGGCGAATCTCACGCGGCACGACGCGGACGAGTACCTCCCGCGCGCCGCTGTTGCAGGGGTTCGGCCGCATACGACTGTCTACCCGCTAGCCGAAGCGAACCGAGCGCTGGATGATCTTCGATCGGGCGCCTTCAGCGGTGCTGCGGTCCTCAGGCCCGAGCCGGATCAGTTGCGGTAGGCTTCCCTCAGGTGCAGCGACCGGCGAGCCTTCAGCGACGTCCGGATATTGCCTGAGTTCAAAGCGGCTCCCTTTAATCTACCGTGACGGAGGTTGGAGGCGCTCATGCATATTGCGGTCACCAGGCAGGCTCCCGGAGCCGAATTGGAGCGTGTCGACATCTCCTGCAACGGGGACGCGGAGGCGCTGACCGAAGTCTGGCGTCTCCTCCTTCACTCGAGCGACTTGGTCGAGCTTGAATGGCGCCGTTCTGACGGCTCCGAGTTCGATCTTCGCTATCTCCAAGCATGGGCGTCGGAGCGTTAGCCTCCACGGCCCTGGTGGATCACTCGCCGATCGTCTGTCCCTCCTGATCGCGATCGAGTCGCGAACCGCTTCAAGAGTTCAGCGCTGGCCAGATATACGCAAACTACGGCGCAAAGGCCGAGGATCGCCTCCAGGGGCGGCGGCTGAAAGCCAAACCAGCCGCTGATGGGGGTGAATGGCGCGGCCATCGCCACCGCGAGGGCGCCGAGCGTTGAAACCGTCAGCAATGGTCGCGGAGCATCGCGCCAGGGACGAGCGCTCGTGCGGATGATGAAGATCACAAGAATCTGAGTGGCCATGGACTCCAGGAACCAAGCCGTCTGGAACTGCGGAACTGAAACCTGGAAGACGACCAGCAGCAGGCCGAACGTCAGCAGGTCGAACGCCGAGGAAAGCGGCCCCATCACCGCCGCGAAGCGGATCAGGGCGCGCATGTCCCAGACTTGCGGCCGAGCCACCGCCTCGGGCCGCACCGTGTCGAACGGAATGCCGATCTCCGAAACGTCGTAGAGCAGGTTGTTCAGGAGGATCTGCGTCGGCAACATCGGCAGGAACGGCAGAAAGAGCGACGCAGCCGCCATGGACAGCATGTTGCCGAAGTTCGAACTTGCCCCCATGCGCACGTACTTGAGGATGTTCGCGAAAGTTCGACGGCCTTCCTCGACACCGTCGGCGACCACCTCCAGATGCGACTCCAGCAGGATCATGTCGGCTGCGGCCTGCGCGACGCCGCTGGCGCCTGCGACGGACAGTCCGATGTGCGCGGCCTTCAGGGCCGGGGCGTCGTTTATCCCGTCGCCGAGATATCCCACGACCTCGCCGCTCGCCTGAAGGGCCTTGATCAATCTCGACTTTTGGTCTGGCGTCAGCCGACCATAGGCGTCGACCTGACGGACCTGCACCGCGAGGGCCTCATCCCCGAGCGTGGCGAGATCGGCGCCGGAGAGCACGGCGTCGGATCGCAGGCCCACCAGTCCCGCCAGGCGGCGCACCACAACGGGATCATCGCCGGACAGAATTTTCAGCTTCACCCCAAATGCGCTCAGACGGGCGATCGCGGCGGCGGCGCTTTCCTTTGGGGGGTCGGCGAAGGCGCAAAGCCCCTCAAAAACGAGGTCGACCTCGTCGGAGGCCGCGACCTTGTCCCGCACCTCCATCAGCGGTTTGCTGGCGATAGCGATGGAACGCAGGCCCTGCGCGGCGAGGCTCCGCACCTGCTCGACAATTATGGCCTGTTGCTTCGCCTCGAAGGGTTTCGCCTCGCCGCTAGCATATGCAGCCTTGCAGAGCGGCAGCACCGCCTCCGGCGCGCCCTTGACGATCAGCAGCGGGCCGTCCGGGCCTGAGACGAGGATTGAACCTAGGCGGCGGGTAAAGTCGAAGGAGCACCGGGCGGTCGAGGTCCATTCCGATACGTCAGGATGGTAGGCGGCCAGCGCCGAATCCAGCGCGCCCCGGTCGCCTCCCAGGATCGCCGCGACCGCGCCCAGCTTCGCCGGGCGTGGGTCCTCTTCACCGCATGGCGCGAAGCTATGGGCGAGAGTGATCTCGGCTGAGGTGAGGGTGCCGGTCTTGTCCGTGCAAAGCACTGTCATGGCGCCCAGGTCGTGGATGGAGGCCAGGCGCTTGACGATCACCTTTCGCGCCGCCATCCGAACGGCGCCGCGCGACAAGGTCACGGTCGTGATCATGGGCAGAAGTTCAGGCGTGAGGCCGACCGCCAGGGCGACCGCGAACAGCAGAGACTGAAGCACCGGCCGGCCGAAGAGCACGTGCGTCGCCAAGACGACCAGGACAAGCGCGATGGTCAATCGCGCGGTCAGCAAGCCGAAGGCCCGCAGGTCCCGTTCGAAGGGGGAGACCTCGGTCGGCTGATTGAGAGCTGACGCTGCTGCGCCAAACAGGGTCATGCGACCGGTGCCGGCCACGACGGCCGTAGCCTCGCCGGTTTGGGCGACAGCGCCCCGAAACAGAGCGTTCGAGGCCTCGCCGGCTGTGAGGCTCGTGCTCCTCTCCGGACACTTTTCAACGGGGAAAGGCTCACCGGTCAGCGCCGCTTCGTTGGCGGTGAAGGCGGTGCTCTCCAACACCAAGGCGTCTGCCGGCACGATATCGCCGGCACGCACGCGGATGACGTCCCCTGGAACAACCTCCTCCACCGGCACGCGCACGAATGCCCCGTCACGCCGGACCTCGGCCTGTAACGCCACCGATGAACGTAGCGCCTCGGCCGCTTGGCTCGCTCGACCTTCCTGGAAAGTGTCGAGACCTATGGAGAGGCAAAGGATCGCAACAATGATGGCGCCCCCGGTCGCATCGCCGGTAGCGGCCGATACCGTGCCGGCGACAAGCAGGATCAGCGACAGGGGTTCAAGCAACCTGCGGATCATGGCCCGGACCAAGCCAGGCCCGTGCGCGGCGGTGTCGGCGTTGGGGCCATAAGTCGCCAGGCGGCTGGTGGCCTCGGCCTTGGTCAGGCCGCCTTCGGTGCATCCGAGCTGCGAGCGCAGTTCG
Organism: Phenylobacterium sp. LjRoot97; assembly: GCF_964254345.1. Classification (NCBI taxonomy): domain Bacteria; kingdom Pseudomonadati; phylum Pseudomonadota; class Alphaproteobacteria; order Caulobacterales; family Caulobacteraceae; genus Phenylobacterium; species Phenylobacterium sp. LjRoot97. The sequence continues at coordinate 3,485,674 of NZ_CAXUTH020000001.1, read as the reverse complement.
TCTGCGGTCAGGGTCCAGAAGGGCGGGTGCGATCCGTTGCCCGAACCGGCCGCGCGGTGCGGCGAGCGCTGCGATGGCTTACGTGCTCCTGGAGACGAGAACGCCATATGTGCTCCGTTCCGCCAGGATTTCGCTGGCTGCCGGATCAGTCGGTCTGAACTGCGAAATGCTGAGCGGCGGCGGACCGGACTTTGGCGAACACGTCCGCCGCGGACTCCTCGGTGATATCTGAGACCATGCCGCCAAAGTGGAGATGGTCGACGACGGCCAGGCCGCAGGTTCCGGATAGGTGATTGTCGAAGAGTTGGGTCAGGGCCATCGCGCCAGTGTCGCGAACCCAACGGTCTGGAGCGCCTGACGTTGTGAAGCTAATCAGCTTGCGTCCCGTGAGGGCGGGGTTGTTGCCGCCGAGCCCGGGCTCAAAGCCGAATCCCATGCCGAATATTCGGTCGACGTAGCCTTTCAGGATCGCGGGCGGTGCGTTGAACCAGAACGGATACACGAAGGCGAACACGTCGACGTCCGCCAGGCGCGCACGCTCGCGAACGACATCGGCCCGGAACACAGGCGCCTTCGGGCCCGGAATTTCGGCGGCTTTGAGACACGGGTCGAAGCGCATGGCGTAGAGATCCCGGACCTCGACCAAATGGCCTAGGTCTTGGGCGGCGGCGCGATAGGCTTGGGCGATCGCCGCATTAAGGCTCTTGTGCGCGGGATGGGCGAGGATGACGGCGTGTTTCACGGCGATTTCCGTAGTCTGCGATCAGACTGGGAAGGCGCGCGCCGGAACCGGCTCTGCAGTCGCCAAGCTGTCCATGGGACCAGGGCCATCGCCAGAAGTCCGATCGGCATTAGGCCGCCTTGGGCCAAATCGTAGTCGGCCGACATTCGGCTCCAGCTCAGACCCATGATCGCTCCGAGCCCGAATTCGAAGGCGAGGGTGAGCCCCGCCCATAGGACGCCGGTGGCGAGCGCCTGACGCGATGTGCGGATCCGCAGCCATGGCAGGAGCATCCAGGTGATTGCAAAGATGACGAGAACGCCGACAACAACCGAGAGCTGGCGAAGCGCCTGCTCTACGGCCGGGGAAAGCAGCAGACGGCGTGCGGCGCCCTGAACGGTCTCGGCGGCCATGAGCAGAAGCCAGGCCAGCACCGCGCGGGAAAGAGCGTTGAGGATCGCAGCCATGGGGCCCTCACCGCGCCGTGTAGCCGCCGTCGATCACCAGCTCGGCGCCGGTGACGAACTTGGCTTCGTCTGACGCGAGGTAGACGCAGCCCCAGGCGATGTCGTCTGGCTCGCCGATGTGGCCGAGCGGATGCAGCGCGTCGACGGCGACACGGCCCTCCGTAACATCGCCCTGAGCCTTCAGGTAACCCTCCACCATCGGCGTCCAGATGAAGCCGGGATGGACCGAGTTCACCCGGATCTTCTCTGGCGCGTAGAGGAGGGCGTCGGTTTTGGTCATCAGGCGAACCGCGCCCTTGGAGGCGTGATACGGGGGTACGTCGGGCGCACTGACCAGACCGTAGATCGAGCTGAGGTTGATGATGCTGCCGGCCCCGGCGCGACGCAGGTGCGGGATGACGTGTTTGACGCCGAAGAACACGCCCTTGACGTTCACCGCCTGGACCGCGTCCCACTCCGCTTCGGTCAACTGATCGGTGGGCTTATCGGCTCCCGCGACGCCGGCGTTATTCACGAGGATGTCGATCTGGCCGAACCGTTCGGCGACCTCGCCCAACACCCTCTCGAATTCGGCCTCGCGTGAAACATCCAGTCGCCACGCCGAGGCCTGCAGGCCGCGGACGATGAGCTCGTCGACAAACACGTTGGCCTCGTCGAGTCGTAGATCGCAAACTGCGACCGCCGCGCCTTCCTCGGCCATCCGCAACGCCGTGGCGCGCCCCAGGCCCAGGGCTGCTCCGGTAATCACGGCGACCTTTCCGCTCAGCCTGTCCATCGCGACCTCCTAAGTCGTCGTCTGAACCCTAGGGGCCTCGACGACGTCGGCCTTGCGCCGGATCAATCCTTCCGCCCCAAGGCGGTCAGTAGGCTTCAACGTCACGACGGACGGCCTCGATCACCTCGGAGAGCTGACAATCGCCATCTACAATGAGCCATGTCCCCAGGATGGCGGCTCGACCTGCTTCAATGCGACGTCGACTGTCGCGTCTGAGGCGTCGCCTGAACGTTGGGCGACGCGGGATGCCCTGACCTCGGCGCCCACGCGCAACCATATGCCGCGGAAGTCGAAGCTATTGCCCGCGCTCGGCGACCACCGAGACGCCGGCCTTGAGCGCCGCGCGCGTTAGATCGCCAAGCGCCTTGTAGGCATGGCCGCGTGCGTCAGCGGTAGGTCGCCCAGGCGAGCGTGCAGGGCCGAGCCGGCAAGGTGCTTTCTGATGACATCGGTGCGCAAGATGCGCGCGCCGCAGGCTCCGGGAAGCTCGTGAGCGACGGCGCGGGCGACGGCGGACTTGCCGCTTCCGGACAGGCCCCCATGGCCAGTAGCCGTGGCGACGACGGCTGCAGCAGCGCCGTGCCCAGCGCGACGCTGCGCTTGAGCTTGTAGACCCGCTCCGGACCTAAGAAGACATGCGACATGTGAGTGTCGATCCGCCGAAGCCGGCGGCCATCGCCCGCCGCGCCGCTTTCAATCGCCGCCACGACTGCGCGTTGGCCGTCGACCTTTTCAGCTTCAGCCATTCGCGCCTCCACGCTAGAGCCGTGCGAGCCGGCCTCCAGGCGGCCACCAAAAGAACCGCATTCTGGCCTCCCCGGCGGCGGCTCGGTTGACCTGGCTCAAGGCGATGGCCGGCGCCTAGCCGGCGAAGGCCTTCTCGTAGACATAGGCCCCGGGCTCGGCGATCGAGCCCTCGGCGAAGCCGCGCGCGTCGAGCAGGGCGCGCAGGTCGGCCAGCATCGGCGGTCCGCCGCAGACCATGATCCGGTCGTTCGAGGGATCCAGCGGCGGCAGGTCGAGATCGGCGCCCAGCTGACCGGACTTGATCAGCTGCGTGATCCGCCCCTGGGTCTTGAACGCGCCGCGGGTGATGGTCGGGTAGTAGCTCAGCCGGTCGCCGACGAACTCGCCGAGCTCGGGATGCGCGTGCAGGGTCTCCAGCATCTCGCGGTATCCGAGGTCGGCCTCGGCGCGGCAGGTGTGGGTCACCACCACCCGCTCGAAGCGGTCGTAGACCTCCGGATCGCGCGTCAGGCTGAGGAACGGCGCCAGGCCGGTGCCGGTCGACAGCAGATAGAGCGTGCGGCCGGGCAGTAGGGCGTCCAGCACCAGGGTCCCGGTCGGCTTGCGGCCGACCAGCACCTCGTCGCCGACCTGGATGTTCTGCAGCCGCGAGGTCAGCGGGCCGTCGGCGACCTTGATCGAGTAGAACTCCAGCTCCTCGGCGTAGTGCGGGCTGGCGATGGAGTAGGCGCGCACCAGCGGCTTGCCCTCGACCTGCAGCCCGATCATCACGAACTGGCCGCTCTGGAAGCGCAGGGCGGGCGAGCGGGTGGTGCGGAAGGTGAACAGCTGGTCGGTCCAGTGATGGACGTGGGTGACGCGCTCGACGTTGAAGGCGGCGTTGGCCTTGGGCGCGGCGGTGGCGGCGGTCATGGCGGGTACTCCTACTTGATCGACAGCAACAGGGCGCTGGCCGCCAGCATCGCGCCGACGAAGGCCGCTCCGGCGCCAGCCTGGGCGGCCTGCCGGGGGCGATAGGGCGCGACCAGGGTCAGGGTGAGCGCGGCCAGCGAGATCGCCCCGACCCACTCGACCGAGCCGAACTTCCAGCCGTCGGCCCAGACCGCGCAGGCATAGGCGGCGGCGAGGCCTGCGGCCCCGCCCCAGCGCACTTGGCGCTGGCGCAGCGGCTCGAGCTTGGCGCCCAGCAGTTCGGGCTGGTGCTTGGCCATCGAGGCGCAGACGCCGACGAAGCCGGCATAGGCGAACAGCAGCATGGCGAGATGGGTCATGCGGCCTCCGTGGCGACAGCGGCGGCGGCGGGCGCCTTGCGCTTGGGCTTGGCCGCCGGCTTGTAGCGGGCCGCCTTCCAGCCGCAGAAGGCCAGCAGGGCGCCGAGCGCCACCAGGGTCAGGTCGAAGGCGACCATCGCCCAGTCGCCGCGCATGGCGTTGGCGACGATGTTGCGATGGGGCGTGGTGACGGCGCTGACGATCGGCAGGGCCGCGACCATGATGGCGGCCAGGCCCAGGGTCTCCATCCAGGCCTTCTTGTTCGGCCGCAGGCAGGCGTAGAGGATCATCCCGCCCCACAGAACGAACATGCTGTGCACCTCCCAGGGGGAGCGGCTGGCCATCTCGACCGGCAGCAGGCGGTTGGCCCACAGCATGGCGGCCATGCCGGCTGGCACCCCGGCGATGGTGCCGATGTTCAGGTTCTCGACCAGGCGGAAGCCGAAGTGCGGGCGCTCGGGATCGGGCAGCTTCTGGCGGCGGGCGACCGACCACAGCACCAGGCCCGTGGCGACCATGGCGCAGCCGGCCAGGCTGCACAGGAAATAGACCCAGCGCAGCACCGGCTCGGCGAAGCGGCCCATGTGCAGGCCGTACATCGCCCCGCCCGTGACGTTGGCCGGGCCGGCTTCGGGCGAGCGCGACAGGAGATTGCCGGCCCCGTCGAAGGTCAGCGAACCGCCGCGGTACGACAGCTTGTCGCCCGAGTGGCGGGTGACCTCGATGCGGGCCGAGGTGTCGCCGGGGTTGCTGACGTTGATGATCCACGGGCGGCCGCCGCCCCAGGCCTTCGACGCCTCGTCGAGCACCTTGGGCAGGGGCGCGAGCGGGGCGGCGACGCCGCTGCGCTCGACCTCCTCGACGCGCGGGAACACGGCTTTGAAGTAGGCGTCGTCGGAGGTGTAGTTGGCGAGCACGCCCCACGGCATGTAGAGCGTCATCAGCGTGACCAGGCCGGTGTAGGTGATCATCGCGTGGAACGGCAGCGCCAGGACCGCGGTCATGTTGTGCGCGTCCAGCCACGAGCGCTGGGCGGCCTTGGTCGGCCGGAACGTGAAGAAGTCCTTGAAGATGCGCTTGTGGGTGATCACCCCGGAGACGATCGCCACCAGCATGAACATCGCGCAGAGGCCGGCGAACCAGCGGCCCCAGATGACCGGGATGTAGTGCATCTGGAAGTGGAAGCGATAGAAGAACTCGCCGCCGCGGGTCTCGCGCGGCTTGACCACGTCGCCGGTGGCCGCGTCCAGGGTCGCCTGGGTGTCGCGGTTGCGGCCGCGGCGGCGCGGACGCTCTTCCTCGCCGGGCTTGGGCTGCGGCTGCCAGAACACGCTGGCCGTCGCCTGGCGCTCGTTGGGCAAGGTGATCGACCAGCTCTTGGCGTCCGGGGCGACCTTGGACAGGTACGCCGCCGCGCCGGCCGCAGCGATGTGATAGTCCGCCGGCATGCCGGTTTCCGGCTCCATCCAGCGGGTGATCTCGGGGCGGAAGTAGGTGGCGGTTCCGGTCAGGAACATCGCCAGCAGCACCCAGCCGACCAGCAGGCCGCTCCAGGTGTGCAGCCAGGCCATCGATTGGCGGAAGGACCCGTTCATATCCGCGGCTCCACGATCAGCGAAATCCACAGGATGGCGGCCAGGCCCGCGCAGCCGGCGGCCAGGCCCAGCCACACGCGCCAGGTCTTCGGGTCGGCGAACGCCCAGACCACGACGGCGGTGTAGACGGCGAAGGACAGCAGGGTGGCCGCGATGGTCGCTTCCTCCGGCCCGCCCGGCAGCAGCCGGGCGAGCACGGCGGTCGAGAGCGCCGCGAAGACGTAGCCGACGACGATGGCCGCCACGGCTCTGGCGGCCACGTCCAGCCGCTGGCGCAGGGTGGGGCCTTTCGGCCCCTTGCGCTTGGCCGCCGGCGGCGGCGCGGTCTGCGCGAAGCTCATGGTCAGAACGCCGCCCGCAGGGTCAGCGTCACCTTGCGCGGTTCGCCGTAGTAGCCGCCGTTGTAGAAGCCGACGCGGCGATAGTAGGTCTCGTCGAACAGGTTATCGACGTTGAGCGAGGCGCTGAGCTTCTCGTTGAAGCGGTAGCGGGCCATCAGGCTGGCCAGCACGTACGAGCCCTGCGAGACGTTGACCCGCAGCAGCGGCGGATTGGTCCCCGGCGCGCTGGTGTTGCCCGGAACCGGGATGCTGGCGAGGGTGTAGATCTCGCTCTGCCAGTTCAGCCCGCCGCCGATGGTCAGCCCTTCGAGCCGGCCCGTCAGATCGTAGCTCGTGTAGATGCGGGCGATGTTGCGCGGGTTCAGGGTGTTGATCCGAACCTTCGCTGCGTTCTCGGTGTAGGCGTAGGTGTAGCCGCCGGCCACGCGCCAGCGCGGGGTCAGCTGGCCGGTGATCTCGGCCTCGAAACCGCGGGTCTCGGCCCCGGTCACCGCGCGATAGGCGGTGCTGCCGTCCGGCAACAGCCAGCCGTCCGGCACGGTCGGGTCGACTTCGGCCAGGTTGTCCTGCTGGACATAGAAGCCGGTGACGGCGGCGTAGAGCTGGCCGTCGAAGAACTCGGCCTTCAGGCCGCCTTCGTAGTTGGCGCCGATGACCGGATCGAGCTGCTCGTTGTTCTTGTCCTTGTTGCTCTGCGGCTTGAACAGGTCCGAGTAGCTGACATAGGCCGAGATCTGCGAGGTGATGTCGAAGATCGCCCCGAAGTACGGGGTGACCTTGTCTTCGGAATAGGCGTTGGCGGTTCGCAGGTAACCGCCGGCGAGATTGTAGCGGTCGCTCTGGGTTTCGTACTGGCTGCTGCGGGCGCCGACGATGATCTTCAGGCGGTCGGTCGGGTTGAGGCGCACGGCGCCGTAGACGCCGGTCTCCTTGATGCGGTTGATCTGGGCGGGCGTGCCGTAGCGCAGCAGTACCGGCTCGGGAATGCGGCCGTCCCAGGTGAAGATGTTCGGGATGGTCATCGCATAGGGGCGCTTCGAGGCGTCGATGGTGTCGTTCATCGTCGTCTCGTCGCGGTCGTAGCCGTTGGCGCCGATGACCAGTTCGTGCTTGCGGCCGAACAGCTGGAACGGGCCGCTGGCGTAGACGTCGAACGCGGTCTCTTCCTGCTCGTAGACGTTGAAGTAGTCGGCGACGGTCAGGCCGCTGCCGTTGTTCGGGTCCGGATAGCCGCCGAAGCCGTAGTAGAGCTTGGCCGTCGATTCACTGTCGCGCTTGTTGTAGGCGGCGCGGAACTTCCAGTCGCCCGGCAGGTCCTGTTCCAGCACCGCGAAGTAGTTGGTGCTGTTGCGGTCCCAGGTACTCCAGCGCGCGGCGGCGTTGTAGGAGCGATCGAAGCTGGTCGGCGAGCCGTCGCGGTAATAGAGCGGCGAGGTGCCCCAGGTCGTGCCCTTCGGCGTGACCTCGGTGTAGTCGACGCCGACCCGCACCAGGGTGCTGTCGGTGACATCGGCCTCGACGACCGCCATCCCGATCAGCTTCTTCTCCTCGTAGAAGTCGATGTACGACTCCTTGTCCTCGAAGGCGCCGGCGACCCGGGCGCGGACGCGGCCGTCGGCGAAGATCGGGCCCGAGACGTCAGCCTCGATGCGGCCGCGGTTCCAGCTGCCGACCATGGCGGCGACCGAGGCGGCGAACTCGCGGGTCGGCGCCTTGCGCAGCAGGTTGACGGTGGCCGACGGATCGCCCGAACCGGTGACCAGGCCGGTCGCGCCGCGCACGACCTCGACGCGGTCATAGAGCACCGTGTCGCCCATGACGCTGCTGCCTGAAGAATAGGCCGTCGGCACGCCGTCGAGCTGGAAGTTCTGAATCGAGAAGCCGCGCGAGGTGAAGTTCACGCGGTTGGAGTCGTTTTCCTGCACGGTGATGCCGGTGGTCTGCTCCAGCACGTTGGCCACGGTGACCAGGCCGAAGTCGTCCATGCGTTCGCGCGTGATCACCGTCACCGACTGCGGCGTCTCGCGCAGCGACAGCGGCAGCTTGGCGGCCGACTCGGTGGTCTTGGCGGCGTAGCCTTCCTTGACCCCGGTGACGGTCACGCCCTCGACGGCGCCGTCGGCGGTCGCCTCGTCGGCGAAGGCCGGCGAGGTCAGGGCGGTGCCCGACAACAGGACCATGGCCAAGGCGGCCGGGCGGAACTTGGAACGCGTACTGGACAACGACTACCCCCGTTACAGGCCGCCCGCGGCGGCGGTTGTTTTCGGGGGGCGGGGTAAGCGCCTAAGTGTCTAGTTGCAAGCGATTCTTAGTTTCATTCGCATTACGGCCCGGCGATCTAGCCGGCGCGGGTCGCCGACAGGCCGTACATCAGCGGAATGCGCGGCACGTTTTCGGGCGGGGCCAGCCGTCCGCCGCCGAGGTCGCGCATATCTGCGAACCCGGCCCAGCCGTTGGCGTAGGGATATTCCTCCAGTCGCTCGATGGTCAGCCCGGCCTGGGTGAGGGCGCTGACCACCTGGCCGACGCCCCAGGAGAATTCGAAGGCTGGGTTCGGATTGCGGAAATCCTCGATCCCGCGGTGATAGGCGTCGAGCGTCAGGGTCTCCCCGGAATCGGCTACGTAGTCGCCGACCCCCTCGGGCTCTGCGAGCGGGCCCTCGGCGAAGTAGTCGTGGCGCGGCGCCCACTGCGGGTCGAACACCATGGCGAACGGGTGGAACTCGACCATCGCAAACCGTCCGCCGGGCGCCAGCACGCTGGCGACGCCGCGAGCCCAGGCGCCGATGTCCGACAGCCAACAGATCGCGCCATAGGAGGTGAACACCCGCTCGAAGCGGCGGCCGTCGGCATGCGCGGCCGCGAACCAGTCGAACAGGTCCGAGCGCTCGAAGCGCGCCGGCACGCCGCTCTGCGCCGACAGCTGCGCGGCGAAGGCGATCGCTTCGTCGGAGATGTCGACGCCGGTGACCTCGGCGCCCAGCTGCGCCAGGCTCAGGCTGTCCTGGCCTGAATTGCACTGCAGGTGCACCAGGCTGCGGCCAGCGACGTCGCCCAGCATCTCCAGCTCTTCGGGATAGAGCGTCGAACCGCCGGCGCGGAAGAACGCCGCCTGGTCGCCCTTGTGGCTGTTGTGGGCGCGGGTCGCCTCGTTCCAGGAGAGGCGGTTGGCTTCGTGCAGATCGTTTCGCATGGTCGGCATTCCTTCCTCCTGTCGGTGCAGGAACGGTGGAGGCCGCGCTCAGGCTCTCCTGATCGACAGATAAGCCGCATAGCCGAGCGCCTGGTAGAGCCGGGTCGGCGCCACTCCGATCTTGGCGCCGTAGGCCTGCGCCTCAGGCCCCGTGAACATGCGCTCTTCGGGTCTTGGGTTTCGGATCGGACGGCAGCGCGCCTTGCGTCAGATCGGCCAGGATCGGGCAGTCGGGCCGGTCGTCGCCGGCGCAGCAGTGCGACAGGTGGCGCAGGGTGTCGGCCATGGCCTGCATCTCGGCGATGCGGGCGTCGAGGTCGGCCAGGTGCCGGTCCGCGATCGCCTTGACCTCGCGGCTGGGCCGCCCGCGGTCGCGCCACAGCGACAGCAGCTGGGTGATCTCCGGCATCGAGAATCCGAGCGAGCGGGCGCGGCGGATGAAGCGCAGCTCGTTGATCTCGCGCTCGTCGTACTCGCGGTAGTTGGCGTCGGTCCGCGCCGAGGGCCGCACCAGCCCGATCTCGTCGTAGTAGCGGATCATCTTGGTGGTGACGCCGGACGCCTTGGAGGCCTGGCCGATGTTCATGCGCGTTCTCCTTGGAAGGGCGGCCGGAAGGCCTTCAGCCGCAGGGCGTTGGTCAGGACGCTGACGCTGGACAGCGCCATGGCGCCGGCCGCCACCATCGGCGACAGCAGCAGGCCGAAGGTCGGGAACAGGACCCCCGCCGCGACCGGGATCAGGATGACGTTGTATCCGAACGCCCAGACCAGGTTCTGGCCGATGTTGTTCATCACCGCGCGGCTGAGGGCTGCGGCGGTCGCGACGGCCCGCAGGTCGCTGCGCATCAGCACCACGTCGGCGCTTTCGATGGCGACGTCCGTGCCCGCGCCCATGGCGATCCCGACGTCGGCGGCGGCCAGGGCCGGGGCGTCGTTGACCCCGTCGCCGACGAAGGCGATGGCGCCGAAGCGGGCGCGCAGGGCCTGCACCGCGGCCACCTTGCCGTCCGGCAGCACCTCGGCCTCGATCTCGTCCAGGCCCAGCTTGGCGGCGACGGCTCTCGCGGTGTGGGCGTTGTCGCCGGTGATCATCGCCACTTTCAGCCCCATGGCGTGCAGGGCGGCCAGCGCCTGCGCTGTCGTCGGCTTGATCGGATCGGCCACCGCCAGCACGGCGGCGAGTTTGCCGTCGATCGCGACATAGAGCGGGCTCTTGGCCTCGGCCCCCAGCCGCGCGGCGGTTTCGGCGAACACGCTGACGTCGAGGCCTAGCTTGGCCATGAAGCGATCGGCGCCGACCTGCACCAGCCGCTCGTCGACCTTGGCCTGGGCGCCGTAGCCGGTGACGGCCTCGAAGTCCTGGGGCGCGGCGACGGCCAGGCTCTTGGCCTTGGCCGCCTCCACGATGGCTTCGGCGATCGGATGCTCCGAGCGGCTCTCGACTGCGGCGGTCAGGGCCAGGACCTGATCCTCGCCGAAGCCGTTCGCCGTCTGCAGATCGGTCAGGGCGGGGCGTCCCTCGGTCAGGGTGCCGGTCTTGTCGAAGGCCACGACCTTGACGTCGCGCAGCGCCTGCAGGGCCTCGCCGCGCCGGAACAGTACGCCCAGCTCGGCCGCCTTGCCTGTCCCGACCATGATCGAGGTGGGGGTCGCCAGTCCCATGGCGCACGGGCAGGCGATGATCAGCACCGCCACGGCGTTGACCAGGGCGAAGGCCAGCGCGGGGCTCGGCCCGAACGCCATCCAGGCGGCGAAGGTCAGCAGCGCCGCGGCGATCACCGCCGGCACGAACCAGGCGGTCACTTTGTCCACCGTGGCCTGGATCGGCAGCTTCGAGCCCTGGGCGGCTTCGACCATCCGCACGATCTGCGCCAACATGGTCTGGGCCCCGACCTTGGTGGCGCGGAACTGGAAGGCGCCGGTCTTGTTGACGGTGCCGCCGACGACGGTGTCGCCGGGCTTCTTCTCGACCGGGATCGGCTCGCCGGTGATCATCGACTCATCGACGAACGAGCCGCCCTCGACCACCTCTCCGTCGACCGCGATGCGTTCGCCCGGGCGGACCACGACCACGTCGCCGGCCACGACCTCGGCGATCGGGACCTCGACCGCCTCGCCGCCGCGCAGCACGCGGGCGGTCTTGGCCTGCAGGGTCATCAGCCGCTTGATCGCTTCGCTGGTGCGGCCCTTGGCCTGGGCCTCGAACAGCCGACCGAGCAGGATCAGCGTCACGATGACCGCGGCGGCCTCGTAATAGACATGGTCGGCGCCGGCCGGCAGCAGAAACGGGGCGAAGGTCGCTGTCGCCGAGTAGACGAAGGCCGCGCTGGTCCCCAGCACCACCAGAGAGTTCATGTCCGGCGTGCGGCGGATCAGGTTCGGCACGCCCTTGCGGAAGAAGCGCAGGCCCGGCCCGAACAGCACGATCGCCGCCAGCACGAAGCTGACGAGCCGCCAGGGCTGCTCGCCGATGTTCGCGGCCAGCCAGTGGTGGACGCCGGGGATGAAGTGGCGGCCCATCTCGATCACGAACAGCGGCAGGGTGCCGGCCGCGGCGACCGCGACGGCGCGCTTCAGGCCGGTGATCTCGGCCTCTCGGGCCTGGCGCTCTCGGTCGGCCAGGTCGGGGGCGGCGGCGGGATCGATCTCCTGCGCGCCATAGCCGATGGCCTCGACGGCGGCGATCATCTGGGCGGTTTCGGCGCCGCCGGCCAGGGCGCGGACCTGCGCCCGCTCCGTCGCCAGGTTCACCTGCGCGTCCAGCACGCCGGGCACGGCCTTGAGCGCCTTCTCGACCTTGGCCACGCACGACGCACAGGTCATACCTTCGATCTTGAGGTCGACCGTGCGGTCCAGCGGCTCGTAGCCGGCCTTGCGGATCGCCTCGACCACGGCGGCGGTGTCGCCCTCCGGTGTCAGCTCCACATGCGCCCGCTCGGCGGCCAGATTGACGCTGGCGGCGGCGACGCCGGGGACGGCGGCGATGGCCTTCTCGACGCGCCCGACGCACGACGCGCAGGTCATCCCCAGTACGGGGATCTCCAGCGGCTTCAGGGTGATCTGCGACATGACGGGCTCCTCGAACTTTCGATGCCCGGCATGTTTCAACTCTCCCATCATGGGAGGGTCAAGCGACGATTTTCGCGTTGACCTTCCCGTCGTGGGAAGGTGCAGAACCGCTCCGACAGAGTTCCGAGGAGCAGATCCGATGATGACTTTTCAGGTTGAAGGCATGTCCTGCGGCCACTGCGTGCAGTCGGTGACCAAGGCCGTGCAGGCGGTCGAACCCAAGGCCGAGGTCGCCATCGACCTCGCGAGCGGCCGCGTCACCGTCGAAGGCGGCGAGCGCCGCGAGGCCGTGGCTCAGGCGATCAAGGACGCCGGCTACAGCGTCGCGGCGGCTTAAGCGTCAGTTGCGACGGCTGCCGTCTTCCCAATAGTACCGGCGCGCGCCGGGGTCATAGTAATAGTACCGCCCCGCGCGCTCGTCATAATACTGGCGGCGGTTGATGTTGTCGTTGTGCTTGGGCGTCGTCGCCGCGCCCAGCGCCGCGCCCGCCGCGCCGCCGACGAGGGCGCCTGTCCAGGAGCTGTCGACAGCGGCGCCGAGCGCCGCCCCGGCCAGGCCGCCGGTCGCCGCGCGTTCGGTGGTGGTGGTGCCGCAGGCGGCCAGGAGCAGGACCGAGCCGACCGCGGCGGTCTTCAGACTGAGTGTCATAGCGAACCTCTCTAGGTTACGCCCGTCCCGCTGGATCGAACGGGCGCGCACCTAGGGTGGTTCCCTAGTCCGGCCGGGCCCAGGCCTTGCCCGTGGTCGCGTTGTCCTCGCCCAGCTTGAACAACTTGCGCATGTTCTCGGGTTGGAAGTTCAGGCTGCCGCTTTCGGCGTCGCGCGGCACTTCTGCGATCTCGAACTCCATGTGGTTGCGCTCGGCGAAGGCCCGGTTGGCGGCGATGTGGGCGCGCAGGTTGGTCTTCATCATGGTGTCGAAGGCGCGGCCCAGGATCGTCGGGGCGCGGCCGCGCACGACCGCGAAACTGGGGTCCAGCTTGCCGTTGACCAGCACGAAGATGCGGCCCGGCGTCGTCGCCTGGCCCTCCGGCGCTTCCCAGAAATAGAGACCCTCCGGGATCGAGACGAACGGGGCCGTCACCCCGCCGTCGACGTGCATCTCGTCGATCGTCCGCCCGTCCGCGTCGCCGATCGGGATGATCACCGGCGGGAACACTCCGGGGATGGCGGCCGAGGCGACCAGCACCTCGCGGAACAGCTTCAGCGCGTCGGGGCCGCCGCGCGAAGCGATCGCCCCCATGTCCCAGACCACGGTCTGCTGGCTGTCGAGGTTGGTGGTCGCGATCAGCAGCCGCCGGCCCTTGGCGTGCTCCTGGGCGACTTCGTGCAGCATCACCGGCGTGACGTAGGTCTCGACCAGGGCGCGCAGGTACTCGGGGCTGTAGAGGCTGGACGAGAACAGCACCCCCAGGCCCTGGCCCTTCAGCACCTGGCTGGCCCGGCCCCCAGCATAGGCCTCGCGCAGCGTCTTGTCCCAGTGCGGGCCCAGGAACGCGAACGGCGCGATCAGCGCCCCAGTGCTGACTCCGGTGACCACCTCGAAGCTCGGCCGCGTACCGGCCTGCGTCCAGCCGACCATCACCCCGGCTCCATAGGCGCCGTCGGCCCCGCCGCCGGAGATCGCCAGCACGTCGACGCGCCGGTCGCCGGCCGCGGCCAACTGGCGCTGGGTGCGGTTGGTGAAGGCCAGGGCCGAAGCCTGGTCCGAGGCGTCGAAGCGGATGTCGGCGGCGGTCGGCGGCAGGGCGCGGTGCGCCTCGTCGGCGGTGAAGTCCTCGCGCGAGAACGAGGCGCAGCCGGCCAGCGGCGCGGCGAGCAGCGCCAGGGCGAACGCAACCAGTACTGGACGACGCGACATCGCCGCTCTTGCCGCACGCCCAGCGTGCGGCGTCAAGCGGCGTTCGGCTTAGGGCAGCAGGATCGCCTGGGCGATCATCCCGAGGCCGACGATGCTGACCAGCCAGACCAGCGAGCGGAGCTGGCGCACGCCCCAGGCGTAGAGCGGCACATAGGCGACGCGGGCCCAGAAGTAGATCTGCGCGCCGAGCGCGGTGATCTCGCTTTCCTTGTTCGCGACGTGGGCGATCAGCACCGCGCCGAGGAACAGCGGCAGGGTCTCGAACAGGTTGTCCTGGGCGCGCTTGAGCCGCTGGGCCTTGTCGCTCAGCGGCGGCATCTCGCCGTCACGCGGGCCGGTGTTCCACTTCAGGCCGTACTGGGCGGTCCTGGCGATGTCGAACAGCAGGATCTGCGCGAAGGCCAGAACCAGCGTCCACGCCGCCATCATCAAACCGATGGTCATGCCGAATCTCCCCGAGTTTCACCCCCACTGTGGGGCCAGAGGCCCGTGGCGGCGAGTCGCAAGCGCCAGTCTGGCGGCGGGCGCCTATGGCGCTGGGCGGACAGGGCCTCTATGCACGGCGCTTCCAAGGAGAGACCAGTGCCCGCCGACCCGCCGTCCCACGCCGTCACGCAGAGCAACGGCGCGGGGATCGCCCTGCGCGTGGCGGCAATGGCCTGCATGGCGGTGCTCGCCGCGCTCGTGAAGGCCTGCGCCGAGCGCGGCGCGCCGGTGCTGGAGATCGTCTTCTTCCGCAACGCCTTCGCCTTCGTCCCGGTGCTGCTCTACGTCTCGCGCACGACCGGGTTCTCGGTGCTGAAGACCAACCGCCTCGGCGGCCACGCCACCCGCGCGGCGGTGGGGCTGGTGGGCATGGTCTGCGGCTTCACCGCCGTCTCGATGCTGCCGCTGACCGAGTCGACGGCGCTGTCCTTCGCCTCGCCGCTGTTCATGACCGCGCTGTCGGCGCTGATCCTCAAGGAAGTGGTCGGCGTCCATCGCTGGGCGGCGGTCGCCATCGGCTTCGTCGGCGTGATGATCATGGTGCGGCCCGATCCCGGCCACATGGCCAATCTCGGCACCGCCTTCGCGCTGTTGGGCGCGCTGGGCGCGGCCGGGGCGATGATCGCCATCCGCGAGATCGGGCGCACCGAGCCGGGGCCCACCATCGTCTTCTACTTCACCCTGGCCGGCATGCTGCTGGGCCTGTCGAGCCTGCCGTTCGGCGGCTGGACGATCCCCGACGTGACCACCCTGGTCATGCTGGTCAGCGCCGGCCTGATCGGCGGCACGGGCCAGCTGCTGCTGACCGAGGCGCTGCGCCGCGCGCCCGTCGCGGTGGTCGCGCCGTTCGACTACAGCCAGCTGATCTGGGCCGGGATCATCGGCTATCTGGTGTGGGACGAGATCCCACGCGCGGCCACCATCGCCGGCGCGCTCGTCGTCGCCGGCAGCGGCGTCTACATCCTGTTCCGCGAGACCCGCCGCCTGCGTCGCAGCGCCTGAGCCGCCCCAAGGCTTCACATTGACAGACCATCGTTCCGGGAGGACGCTGCCGACGTCCCGGGCCAACGCGTCGGGCCCCGCCTGACCCGCCCCGCCCGAGGACGCCGGGAGGCCGAACATGTTCAAAGGGGTCATGCTTGCAGTGATCGCGTTGGCGATCCTGGCTGTCGCCACCACCGCCGAAGGCGCCGTCACCGTGCTCGGCGGCGGGCTCGCCCAGGAGTGCGCCGACGCCGCCATCCGCGGCGAAGACGATCCGCAGTACCAGGACAGCTGCACCCTGGCGCTCGAGACCGAGTTGATGGATCCGCGCGATCGCGCCGGCACCTTCGTCAACCGCGGCGTGCTCAAGCTGCGCCGCGCGGCCTATGCCGACGCCGCCCGCGATTTCGACAGCGCCGTGCGCCTGCAGCCGGAAATGGGCGAGGCCTATGTCAACCGCGGCGCGGCCTGGATCGGCCGCAAGCGCTACGCCGAGGGCCTCAGCGACCTCAACCGCAGCCTCGAACTGGGGGTCAGCGAGCCGGAGAAGGCCTACTACAACCGCGCCCTGGCCCATGAAGGCCTGGACGACCCGAAGGCGGCCTATTTCGACTATCAGAAGGCGCTGGAACTGGCCCCGGAATGGGCCGCCCCGCGCGAGCAGCTGACCCGCTTCACCGTTTCGCGCCGCTGACGCGGAGCCTTGCGGCCGGTTGGCGCGTTTCATGGTCATGCGACCGATGCTTCTTGCCCTGGCTATCTTCGCCGCGTCGGCTTCGCCGGCGCCGGCCCAGGCGCCGCGCGACCCGGTCGCCCGCGACCTGACCATCCGCAACCAGGAGCTCCAGGCCCAGCAGATGATCGACCGGCAGCGGGCGGTGTCGCTGGAGAACGATCTCAACAGCCTGGATGCGCGGGTGCAGAGCCAGGAGCGGATGCAGGGCCTGCAGGCGCAGCGCGCGCCAACGCTGGCGCCGCTCGATCCGGACGTGAAGCCGCCGGCCCTCAACATGGGCAGCTACGCCTCGATCCCCGACGCCGTCCTGGCCGCGTCCAACGCCCGCGTGCGCGAGGCCTCGCAAAACAAGCGCTGACAGCCGCGCCGATAGATCGCATCCTCCGGCCGGGCTGGGGCGTTGAGGCGTCACTGGAAGGATCAGGACATGCGTTGGCAGGGCGGCCGTAGGGGCGGCAACATTGAGGATCGCCGCGGGATGGGCGCGGCCGGAGTCGGGGGCATCGGGCTGGGCGGTCTGGCCCTGGCCCTGATCGGCTACTTCGTGTTCGGCATCGATCCCTCGACCACCATGTCGGTGGTGCAGGGCGGCGGCCAGGCCGAGCAGCAGGAGGGCGTGCGCGGCACGACCCAGGATGCGGGCGGCCAGTTCGTCGACGTCATCGAACAGTCGACCACCGACGTGTGGAGCCAGATCTTCGCGGCCGAGGGCCAGCGCTACCGCCGCCCGGCCGCGGTGGTGATCTATGACCAGGCGACCGGCACCGGATGCGGTATGGGCCAGTCGGCGATGGGGCCGTTCTACTGCCCGGCCGACCAGAAGGTTTATCTCGACCTGGCGTTCTGGAACGAGCTGGAAAGCCGCTTCGGGGCCAAGGGCGAGGCGGCCCGCGCCTATGTCATCGCCCATGAGGTCGGCCACCACGTCCAGAATCTGACCGGCGCGACCAACAACGTCGAACGCGGCTCGCGCGGCGCGGACTCCACGGCCGTGCGGCTGGAGCTGCAAGCCGACTGCTACGCCGGCGTCTGGGTCGCCCACGCGCCGGCCGCGTCCGGCGGCCAGGTGGCGCTCGATCCGGCTGACATCGAGGACGGCATCCGCGCCGCCGCGGCGGTCGGCGACGACGCCATCCAGAAGCAGTCCCAGGGCCGCGTCATGCCCGACGCCTTCACCCACGGCTCCAGCGAGCAGCGCATGCGCTGGTTCCGCATCGGGGTGGAGAAGGGCGATCCGGCCGCTTGCGACACCTTCAAGGCCGGGCGGCTCTGATCGCCTGGTCCGGCGCCTTCAGAAACTCGACATAGAACCGGACCGGGCCGTTCAGCGCGACGTGGTGCTTGATCTCAGGCTCCACGACGCCGGGCGGTCCGTCAGGAGTCAGCAGGCGCTCGGCCGGCTCGCGGCGCGGGTCGGTGACCCGATAGAGCAGGGCGCCTTCGAGGACCTGGATCCGTCCCCAGACCCCGGCCTTGGTGTTGTGCTCGCTGAGCAGGCCGGCGGGCGTCGTCGCCTCGTCGAACTCCGGGGTGCGGCGATAGGCGGCCACGTCGTCGGGAAAGCTGTCGGCCGGCCTGATCATGCTTGATCCCTCTGGTTGGTCTGCCGAGAGTGGCATGATCGCCGTCGGGGCGCAGTGATCGTCGTCAAGGGCGCGGCGGCCAAGGGGTGAGCCATGAGCTTCTCGCGTCTACGCCCATTTGGGGCCGAGATCTGGCTGGCCGACGGCGGCCAGGCGCAGGTCGCCGGGTTTCGCTATCCGACGCGGATGGCGGCGATCCGCCTGACCGGCGGCGGGCTGCTGGTCTGGTCGCCGGTGGCGCTGGACGAGGACCTGGCCGCGGAGCTCGCCGCCCTGGGCGAGGTCCGTTGCATCGTGGCGCCGAACTCGCTGCATGACCTGCACCTGGCGCAATGGCGCTCGGCCTATCCGACCGCCCGGCTGTATGCGGCGCCGGGCTTGGCCGCCAAGCGGCCGGACCTGCGCATCGACGTCGAGCTGGGCGATGCGCCGCCGGGCGACTGGCCGGCCGACCTCGACTACGTGCTGATGGCCGGCAACGCGATCACGACCGAGGCGGTGTTCTTCCACCGCCCCAGCCGCACGGTGCTGTTCACCGACCTGCTGCAGCAGTTTCCGCGCGGCTGGTTCACCGGCTGGCGGGCGCTGGTCGCGCGGCTGGACCTGATGACGCAGCCCCAGCCCACCGTGCCCCGCAAGTTCCGCGTCGCCTTCACGGACCGCGGCGCGGGCAGGGCGGCTCTGTCGCGCATTCTCGACTGGCCGAGCGAGAAGGTGGTCATGGCCCACGGCACGCCGGTCGAGCAGGACGGCCGCGCCTTCATCGCCCGCGCGTTCGGTTGGCTCGGACGCTAGGCCTTAGGCCCGCTGAGCAAACAACCCGTCCAGCATGACGTCCAGCAGCTGCGGTCCCGGCGACCAGCGATGTTCGCTGACGGTGATCAGGTTGTGGGCCACGCCGATCATCAGGCAGAGCAACGCCTCGCCCTTGGCGGTCTTGTCGCCCGGCGCGATCTCGCCGGCGGCCTGGCAGTCGGCGATGGCCTCGGAGAACACGGCGTGGCGGCGCGCCGTGTCGGGCTGGTGGGCGTAGAACACCTCGCCGTCCTCCACGCGGTCGTCGTTCAGATAGACCAGCCGGTACTGGTCGGGATGCTCGAGCCAATAGGCGAGATAGGCCTGGCACATGGACCTCAGGCGCTGCTGCGGGCTCGTCGCCTTGGCGGCCGCCTCGTCGACCGAGGCGAACAGCGGGTCGAAGAACTGCTCCCAGATGTGGCGCAGCAGCTCGTTCTTGTTGCGGAAGTAGCCATAGAGCGCCATCGGCGAGCAGCCGGCCTCGGCCGCGACCTTGCGCATCGAGACGCTCTGGAAGCCCTCGGTCGCGAACAGGCTGCGCGCGGTGGCGATGATGCGCTCGCGCATGGCGTCCACCTGCTCCGGCGAACGCCGGGGCCGTCCCCTCCGAGCCTGCGTCATCCATCCTCCGCGATCGAAAGAACCCTATTGCACGATCGCCGTTCCGCCATTTAATTATACGCGTATAATTAAATAATCGGAGGCGAGGATGCAGAACCAACCTGACCGGCGCGCGGTGCTCACGGCGTCGATGGCCGGAGCTTCGATGGTCGGAGCGATGGCGGTCGGCGGATCGGCAGGGGCGTCGACGCCGGCGACGCAGACCGCCGACGTGATCGTGGTCGGCGGCGGCTTCTCGGGCCTGGCGGCGGCCCGTGCGCTGAAGGCGGCCGGCCGCCGGGTCATCGTGCTCGAGGCGCGCGACCGTGTCGGCGGGCGGGTGAAGCCCGGGCGGATCGCCGGGGTGACCATCGATCTCGGCGGCATGTGGCTCGGTCCGACCCAGACGCGGCTGGCCGAACTCGCCAAGGGCTATGGCGTGGGCACATACCCGACCTTCCTGGAGGGCAAGAACCTCTTCGAGGTGAACGGCGTGCGCGGGACCGGGCGCGGGGAGGACTCGTTCTCGGCGCTGCCGCCGGACGCCTTGGCCGACTTCGCCGCCATGGTCGGCGAACTGGAGCAACTGGCCGGCAAGCTGCCGCTCGATGCGCCCTGGACGGCCCCTGACGCCGCGAAACTGGACGCGATGACCTTCGCGACCTGGCTCGACGCTCACGCCAAGACCAAGGGCGCGCGCGGGGTGTTCGAGATGCTGATCCCGGCGCTGTTCTGCGCGCAGCCGCACGACATCTCGCTGCTGTTCATGCTCTTCTACCTGAAGTCGGCCGGCGATCTTTCGACCCTGATCTCCTCGGGGCCGGGCGGGGCGCAGAACTTCCTGTTCGTCGGCGGGCTGCATCAGGTGGCCGCCAAGATGGCCGCCGACCTCGGTCCGGCGGTGAGGTTGAACACGGCCGTCCGCACGATCCGGCAGGACGCTTCGGGCGTGGAGGTGATCTGCGACGACGGTCGCTACACCGCTCCGCGCGTGATCGTCGCCCTGCCGCCGCCGCTCGCCGGCCGCATCGAGTACGAGCCGCTGATGCCGCATGCTCGCGACGCCCTGACCCAGCGGATGCCGATGGGCTCCTGCATCAAGATCTGGGTCGCCTACGAGACCCCGTTCTGGCGCAAGGACGGCCTGAACGGCTCGCTGTTCAGCGACCGCTTTGCGTTCGGCCCGGCCTTCGACGTCAGTCCGCCCGGCCAGCCGCACGGCCTGATCGCCGGCTTCTTCGACGGCGCGCACGCCCGCGAGTGGAGCCCGCGCACGGCGGCCGAACGGCGCGCCGAGGTGCTGCGGCTGCTGGTCGAGGGGCTGGGCCCCCAGGCGGCGACGCCGCTCGACTATGTGGAGCAGGACTGGTCGACCGAGCGCTGGTCGCGCGGCTGCTATGGGGCGTTCGCCCCGCCGGGCGTGCTGTCGGCGCATGGCGCCTCGCTGCGCGCGCCGGTCGGCAGGGTGCACTGGGCGGGCACCGAGACGTCGGAGACCTGGACCGGCTATGTCGAAGGCGCGATCCGGGCCGGCGAACGCGCGGCCGCCGAAGCGACCGCAGGCTAGAGCGCGGGGACCGGTTCGAGGCCCAGGCACACCGCGACGCAGCGGCGGGCCAGGGCCTCGCCGGCGTCGATGAACGGCAGGCGGATGTCGTCGGCCCCCAGCACCAGCGGAACCTCGGTGCAGCCGGCGATGATCGCCTCGGCCCCGCCGGCGGCGAGGTCGGCGGCCAGGGCCGCCATGCGCTCGCGCGCCTCCGGCCCGCGTTCGCCGCGCTTGATCTCGTAGAGCAGCGTCATGAAGGCCTCCTGGCCCTCCGGCTCCAGGGTGACCATGCCCATGCCCTGGGCGGCCAGGTACTCGCGATAGAGCTTCAACGCGTCGCGGGTGCCCAGCACCCCGGCCCGCCGCGCGCCGCTGTCGCGGGCCGCGGCTGAGGCGGTGCCGATCATGTCGATCAGCGGCAGGCCGCTCGAGCGGGTGATCACGTCGGCATAGGCGTGGGCGGTGTTGCAGGCGATCGCCAGCACGTCGGCCCCGGCCCCGTGCAGGGCGCCGGCCATCTCGGCCAGCACCGGGCCCGGCCGGTTCAGCGGGTCGTTTCGGTCGGGCACCTGCGGGTTGATGTCGACCAGGGTGCGGATGTGGTCCTGGTCGCGCTCGGCCGGGGTCAGCGCCTGCAGCTTGGCGAGGAAGTCCAGCGTCGCCGCCGGACCCATCCCGCCCAGCACGCCCAGGACCAGACTCACGCCAGCGATCCTTCGAGCTCGGTGTGATAGCCGAACAGGCCCTGCGCGCCGCCGGTGTGCAGGAAGACCACCGTCTCGTCCTTGAAGGTCCCCTTGCGGGCCAGGTCGATCAGGCCCTTCACGGCCTTGCCCGTGTACACCGGATCGAACAGCAGGCCTTCGGTGCGGGCGGCCAGCTTCAGGGCGTCGATGACGCCATCGTCGATCAGGCCGTAGCCGGCGCCGACATAGTCGCAATTGGCGACCGTCATCTCGCGGGTGACGCGCTCGCCGTGGCCGAGCAGGGTCGCGGTCTCGACCGCCAGTTTGTGAACGTTGGCTTCCTGGACATCTTTCGGCGCGCGCACGCCGATGCCCAGCACGGGCACGTCGGCCCCAAGCAGCGCAAGGCCCGCGACCAGTCCGGCGTGCGTACCGGCGCTGCCGGTCGCCGTGACGATACGGTCGATGGTCAGGTTTTCGGCGTCGGCCTGGCGCACGAGCTCCAGCGCGCAATCGACATAGCCGAGCGCGCCGATCGTGTTCGAACCCCCGCCTGGAATAACGTACGGCTTGCCGCCGCGCTCGCGCACGGCCTGCGCGCTCTTCTCGAGTTCGGCGTTCATGTCGGTCCCGCCCGGCACGATCCTGATGGACGCGCCTAACAACCTGTCGAGAAGCACGTTGCCGGAACCGTTGTAGTCGACCGCGTTCGACCCGGTCCGCTCCTCCAGGATGATCTCGCAGGCCAGGCCGAACCTGGCCGCGGCGGCGGCCGTCTGGCGCACGTGGTTGGACTGAACGGCGCCTTGGGTGACCAGCGTATCGGCGCCTTTCGCCAGGGCGTCCCCGACGAGGAATTCCAGCTTGCGGGTCTTGTTGCCGCCGCCGGCCAGGCCCGTGCAGTCGTCGCGCTTCACGTAGAGCGACTTGATCCCCAGTTCGGCCGCGAGCCGCGGCGCGGGCTCCAGCGGGGTGGGAAGGTGCGCGAACCGCGCGCGCGGGAACTTGGCAAGCTGCATGGGGTACTCCTAAGCCGCCTGCCTAGCATGCGGCCAAGGTCGCTCGCGAGCGCCGATTTGGCCGATCGGCTAAGGCTTCACCTTCGGCGGCAGCGCCGCGACCTGGTCGGGCGTCAGCTTGGTTATGTCCTTGATGATGCAGGGCGAAAGCATGCCCGGGCTGGTGTGGACCTTGAGGTCGAGGTCCAGCGGTCGGCAGATCAGGTCGACCCCGGCGGTCGGCGCCATGACAAGGGCGTCGTTGGAGCTGGCGCCGGCCAGGCAGTTGCCGGCCATGCCCAGGCGATAGACGTCTCGATGGCGCACCGACAGGTAGACGGTCTGGTCGTCGCCCTTGGTGTGATTGTCGATCTGGCTCATCCGGAAGCACTGGTTGGACGAGGCGGCGGGCTTGGCCGGCTCCTGCGCGAAGGCCGGCGCGGCGAGGGCGGCGGTCAGGGCGGCGGCGAGGACAAGGCGTTGCATGGCGATCCTCCTGAGACGGCCAGTCTAGGCGCCAGATTGCGGCTGGACGGCGGCGCTTTCAATCGGGGGCGTTCGCGCCTATGACTGTCGCTTGTCCTCGGGGGGCCGCGCTTAGGCGGCTGAGAGGCGGGCGAGCCCGCGACCCGTAGAACCTGATCCGGGTCATGCCGGCGAAGGGAAGGCGTTCCGAGCATGCGCATGCCCGGATTCCCGGTCGCCGGCAGGCCTTCTGGCCGCATAGGAGCTTGCCGGTGAACATCCAGACGCCCGTCAAAGACGCCATTCCCACCGGCGAGCGCCCCGGCTCGCGCAAGGTCTACCAGCCCGGCGTGCTGTGGCCGGACATCCGCGTGCCGTTCCGCGAGGTGGCGGTGCATCCCTCGGCCAACGAGCCGCCGGTGACCATCTACGATCCCTCCGGCCCCTATACCGACCCGCAGGCGAAGATCGACATCGACCAGGGCCTGGCGCGCGTGCGCGAGCCCTGGGTCGTTTCCCGCGGCGACATCGAAGTGGTTGAAAGCCCTCGCGAAGTGAAGCCCGAGGACAACGGCTTCGCCAAGGGCGAACACCTGGCCCCGCAGTTCACCGCGCCGCGCCGCGTCTACCGCGCCAAGGGCGGGGCGGCCGTGACCCAGCTGGAGTACGCCCGCCGCGGGATCATCACTCCGGAGATGGAATACGTCGCCATCCGCGAGAACCTGCGCCGCCAGGAGAACGACGGCGCGATCCGCGACGGCGAGGACTTCGGCGCCTCGATCCCCGACTTCGTCACGCCTGAGTTCGTGCGCGACGAGATCGCCCGCGGCCGCGCGATCATCCCGGCCAACATCAACCACACCGAACTCGAACCGATGGCCATCGGCCGGAACTTCCTGGTCAAGATCAACGCCAACATCGGCAACTCGGCCGTACTGTCGACCGTCGCCGACGAGGTCGACAAGATGGTCTGGGCGATCCGCTGGGGCGCCGACACGGTCATGGACCTGTCTACCGGCAGGAATATCCACAACATCCGCGACTGGATCATCCGCAACAGCCCGGTCCCGATCGGCACGGTTCCGATCTACCAGGCGCTGGAAAAGGTGAACGGCGTCGCCGAGGACCTGAACTGGGAGGTCTTCCGCGACACCCTGATCGAGCAGGCCGAGCAGGGCGTCGACTACTTTACGATCCACGCAGGGGTCCGCCTGCCGTTCATTCCGCTGACCGCCAAGCGCGTCACCGGCATCGTCTCGCGCGGCGGCTCGATCATGGCCAAGTGGTGCCTGGCGCACCACAAGGAGAACTTCCTCTACGAGCACTTCGAAGAGATCTGCGAGATCATGCGGGCCTACGACGTCTCGTTCTCGCTGGGCGACGGCCTGCGTCCCGGCTCGATCGCCGACGCCAACGACGCCGCGCAGTTCGCCGAACTGGAGACGCTGGGAGAGCTGACGCCGATCGCCTGGAAGCATGGCGTGCAGGTGATGATCGAAGGGCCGGGCCACGTGGCCATGCACAAGATCAAGGCCAACATGGACAAGC
Organism: Phenylobacterium sp. LjRoot97; assembly: GCF_964254345.1. Classification (NCBI taxonomy): domain Bacteria; kingdom Pseudomonadati; phylum Pseudomonadota; class Alphaproteobacteria; order Caulobacterales; family Caulobacteraceae; genus Phenylobacterium; species Phenylobacterium sp. LjRoot97. The sequence continues at coordinate 3,461,200 of NZ_CAXUTH020000001.1, read as the reverse complement.
AGCTCAAGGCCTGCGGCGAGGCGCCGTTCTACACGCTCGGCCCGCTAACCACCGACATCGCGCCCGGCTACGACCACATCACCAGCGCCATCGGCGCGGCGATGATCGGCTGGTTCGGCACCGCCATGCTTTGCTACGTCACGCCCAAGGAGCACCTGGGCCTGCCGGACCGCGAGGACGTCAAGGAAGGCGTGATCACCTACAAGATCGCCGCCCACGCCGCCGACCTCGCCAAGGGCCATCCGTCGGCGCGGATGTGGGACGACGCGCTCAGCCGCGCGCGCTTCGAGTTCCGCTGGGAGGACCAGTTCAATCTCGGCCTCGATCCGGAAACCGCCCGCCAGTACCACGACGAAACCCTGCCCAAGGAGGCGATGAAGACCGCGCACTTCTGTTCGATGTGCGGTCCGAAGTTCTGCTCGATGAAGATCAGCCAGGACATCCGCGAGGCCGCCGCCAAGCAGAACGACGTCGCCGCCGGCATGGAGCAGATGAGCGAGAAGTTCCGGGCCGAGGGCGGCGAGATCTATGTGAAGGCCGGCGCGGCCGAATAGGCGGTCGATCTACGACCGTTTGCGACGTGGACCCGGGCTACTGCGTCCGGGTCCCCGATCGGCGGGACGAGCCGAGGAGGGCGCAATGGCGATCGAGTTGAAGGTGGGATGTCGGTTGGTCGATCAAGACCTCTCCGACCTGGACTTCACCGACCGCGATCTCACCGATGCGGTGTTCGAGCGCTGCGTGCTGCGCGACGTCCTGATTTCGGGCGCTGGGCTGCAGGGCGCGCGGTTCGCCGAGTGCCGGCTGATCCGCAGCCGCTTCACGCACGCCGACCTGCGCGAGGCGGTGTTCGAGGGCTGCAGCCTGGCCGATGACGAGGGCCATGTTGGCGCTGTCTTCGCCTTCTGCCGGCTGGAAGAGGCGCGGCTGCGCAAGTGCGACCTGTCGTTCGCCCGTTTCGAGCGGTCGAGCCTATGGGGCGTCGAGATGGAAGCCTGCAACCTGCGGGGCTCGGCGTTTCCGCGGGCGGACTTCAGCCGCTCGTTCGGACGCAATGTCGTGCAGTGGGCCGGCGCGCTGAAGGGCTGCAATCTGGAACTTGCGGACTTAACTCAGCTGCGGCTGCCCAAGGGCGACCTCAACCGTTCGAACCTGCGCGAGGCGGTGCTGGTCGACGCCGACCTGGAGGGGGCGGACCTGCGTGAGTGCGACCTCTTCCAGGCCCTGACCGTCGGCGCAAAGTTGGCCGGCGCCGATCTGCGCGGCGCGGAGGTGAGCGGCCTGAACCTGACGGAACTAGCCACCCTGCAAGGGATGAAGATCACTCTGGATCAGCAGTATCGGCTGCTGAACGCGATGGGCGTGGACGTCCACGCCGAGTGATCAGTCGCGGTCGGCGCGGACCTTCACCGGTTCGGCCTTCCAGACACGGACGGCGACGGCGGCGGTGATCGAGGCCAGGACGGCGGTGATCGCGCCGCACCACTGCAGGGTGTTCATGCCCTCGGCGGCGAAACGGCCGACGGCGGCGCTGACGAAGAACACCAGGGCCGCGGTGCCCCACTCGGCGCCCCAGCTCGAAAACAACAGCTTCAGCATCAACAAGACCTCAGGATCGCGACTGCGGCCGGCAATAGCCACAGCGAACGACGTTCGGGAATGTGGCAAGGGGTCGCTTGGCCGTTAGGCGGCGACAGCCACCGCCTGATGATCGGCCACGGCCTGCAGCACGCCGAACAGCTTGGCCGCCTCGATCGGCTTGGCCATGTGGAGGTCCGCGCCGGCGGCCAGGCTCGCGGCCTGGTGCGCGGGCAGGGCGTTGGCGGTCAGCATCACGATCGGGGTGTGGGACATGCCGCGCAGGCGTTCGCGTTCACGGATGGCGCGCACGGCGGTCAAGCCGTCCATCACCGGCATCTGCATGTCCATCAGCACCAGGTCGAAGCGCTGGAAGGCGAAGGCTTCGCAGGCCTGTTCGCCGTTCTCGACGCAGACCAGGTCGACCGGCAGGTCGGCGAACAGCACCTGCACGACGCGGCGGTTGGTCGGATGGTCGTCGGCCAGCAGCACGCGCAGCGGCCGGTCCGGTGCGGCGGCGGCTTCGATCTCGGGTTCGGCGTGGGCGGGGGCGGCGACCGGCGTCATCGGCAGCCGGACGGTGAAGGTCGCGCCTTCGCCCAGAGCGCCAGTGGCGTCGATTTCGCCGTCCATCAGGCCGACCAGATGCTTGGCGATGGTCAGGCCAAGGCCCGCGCCGCCATAGCGGCGGGTCTGCGATCGGTCGCCTTGCTCGAAGCGGCCGAACAGGCGGTCCTTGTCGGCCGGATCGAAGCCAATGCCGGTGTCCTGCACGTCGATCCGCCAGCGCCCGGCGCCTTCGGCGCGGACCGCGATGGCGACATAGCCCTCGCGCGTGAACTTCACGGCGTTGGAGACGAGGTTGATCAGCACCTGCTTCACGCGCACGGCGTCGCCGACCACGACGGCTTCGACGGCGGGATCGAGGTCCAGGATGACGTCGATCGCCTTCTCCTGTGCGCGCAGGCTGGCCATGGCGGCGACGGCCCGGATCGCCTCGCCGAGGTGGAACGGCCGGTTCACGACCTCGACGCCGCCGGTCTCCATCTGCGAAAGGTCGAGCACGTCGGACAGCAGCCGTTCCAGCGACTCGCCCGAGCCCTGGATGATCCCGACCATCTCGGCCTGGGCTGCATTCAGCGGCGTCTTGCCCAGCGCAGCGGCTATCGCATTGACGCCGTTCAGCGGGGTGCGGATCTCGTGGCTCATATTGGCGAGGAATTCGCTCTGCGAGCGATGGCTGGCCAGGAATTCGATCGCCGCCTTGCGGATCCGCCCGATCATCACCGCGCCGACCAGGCTGAAGGCCAGCAGCACCAGGGCGACCGGCAGGGCGGCGGCCCGGGCCAGGGCGGCGCCGGGCTTCTGCGGCGTCCAGCTCAGATAGAGCGGGGTCTCGCCCTGGCTGGTCGGCAGCATCAACTCGGCGTCGCCGCGCCCGGCCAGCGACGCGCCGACGCCCGATCGCAGGTTCTGCAGTTGCAGCCGCTCCTGCAGCTTGCCGAGCGACGCCGGGTCGATCTTCAGGACCATGACGACGATCGGTGCATAGGCGCGGCGCGGCACAGCGGTGGCGAAGTCCGGCTGCACGAGGGTGGCCGAGACCAGATAGACGGCGCCGCCATGGGCGATGAAGTCGCTGGCCTGAATGGCGCGCGAGACCAGTTGGCGCGGCGCGTCCGCGCTGCGCCGGGCGATCGGTCCGCGCGCGGCCTCGGCCTCACGGACGCGGGCGATCAGCGGCTCGGCCCCGTGGAACTTGCGATAGCTGGCCGGATCGACGGTCTGGCGGTGAAGGCGCGCATAGAGCGGGCGGTTGTCGCCGTCGAGAACGAACAGGTGCTCGAAATCGATGTTCTGGGCGAAGTAGTCGTTGAGATTGGCGTCAGCCCAGGCGGCGCTGAAGCGGTTGTCGATATTGATCACCGCCTCGTCCCAGTTGGTCTCGGGCAGGATAGACCGTTCGATCTCGGTGATGTTGGCCCGTACGCCGCGCTCGACCAGCGCGATCTCGCGGGCGCGGACGTCGGCGTCCACCTGCTTGGCCCAGATCAACAGGCTGGCCGCGAACACGGCCATTGCGCCCAGGGCCAGCGCGACGAGCGGCGCCAGCAACCTAAACTCGGACTCCCGGCGCATCTCTCCCCGGCCCCTGACTCGGCACTCTGGATGGGGAGATTGAAGCCAAGGTAGTTAAGGGAGGGTGTGGCCGCGCTTGTTGCACGAAAAAGGCGACTCCCGTGCGGGAGTCGCCTTCCTCCGTCGCGCTCGACGTCCGTTAGGGCATCGGCTCCCCAGGGCTCTCCGGAGCCGCCGCCGGGGTCGAGGACGCGGCCGGATCAGGTGTCGCCGGGACGGTCGGCGTTTCCGCCGCCGGCGCCGTGGTCAGCGCCGGCGGGGCGACCGCAGGCGCTGAGGCGGGGGTCTGGGCGATCGCCGAATAGGGGATCGGCGCCTCAGGCAGGGTCGCGCTGGCGTCGGTGGCCCAGGCCTCCGGGCTGTCGGCGACGGGCGCCGGCGCCGGGCGGGCGCGAGCCGTGCGGACCGGTGCGGCCGCGACGGGCGCAGCCTCACGCGCCACCGGCGCCCGAGCGGGCGGCGGGGTCAACGCCGCGACGCTGGTGGTCGGCGGCGCGACCTCCGGCATCGTTGCGATCTCGGTCACCGGGGCGGCGGCGGCCGGGGCGGTCGCGTCCTGCTCGGCCAGCAGGCCGTCGCGCGGCTGCATCATCAGGAACGCGGCAGCGGCCAGCACGCCGGCCGTCACCACGCCGCCGACGATCATCGGCACGGGCGGGCCCTGACGCTTCTTGGCGCGACGGGCGTAGATCGGGGTGTAGGCCTCGGTTTCGACCTCGGCGCGTTCCACGGTTTCACGCGAGCGCGCGGCTTCGAAGTTCTGTCGGGCGATCGGATCGTAGGTCGTCGTCATTTCTGCTCTCCCAGTCAGGGTTCGAAAGAGCAACGACCGATCTGTCCGTGGTGTTCCGAGGTTTAGGTTTCGAAGTGGTTCCGAATACCTGTCTGATTTATGAAATACCCTGAAAATATAAGGGAATTAAATCGGCCGTCGGAGGTCGAAATTGCTCGATCCCTTGGATTGCGTGGGTGACGAATTACTGACCCACATCGGCCTATTCGGTCCGAATGTCGCCAGGATCTTGCCTCAATTCCGGATGTGGGGGTTGAGTTCGGCGATCGACCGGACGATCCGATCTGGCTGGATCGGACTGCCCGGCGGCAAGCCCTCGCCCAGGTGATCGTGCCATATGGCGTAGATGCCCAGGCGCTGGGGCGCGGCGACCTCCCATTCCAGATTGTCGCCGACCATCCAGGTCTCGTGCGGCTTGACGCCCAGAACCTGCATGGCGTGCAGGTAGGCCTGTTCCTCCGGTTTGCCGAAGCCGGCCTCGCCCTCGATCTGCACGTGGTCGAACATCGGCGCCAGGTTGAAGCGCTCGACCTTGGCCCGCTGCGGCTCGGCCGCGCCGTTGGTGACCAGGGCCAGTTTCACGCCGAGATCGCGGAACGCCTGGATGGTCTCCAGCGCCCCCGGAAAGAACTTGGCCTGCTGTTCGCGGTAGACGTGGAACCGCTCGCCGAAGGTGCGGGCGAACTCGGCGGTCAGGCCGGACGCCTGCGGCCGCAGCTCCGCGAAGCCTTCCTCGACCGCCAGGATGCGGCCGGCGCCGAGATTCTGGCGCCAGATCGCCGCCCGGGCCTCGTCCGACCAGAAGCGGCGGAACCCGGCCTCCATGACGACGCCGGCGTCCTCGGCCGCCACCGGCGCGAAGCGGTCGGCGAATTCCTCGATCACCGCCTGCAGCATCAGGCGCCGTGAGCCGAAGGAGATGATGGTCTCGTCCAGGTCGAACAGAATCGCTTTGGGCAGGGTGCTCATGGCCTGCTGGGATGCCAGCGAAAGGTCAGCGATTCCAGCCCTCGGGCGCGCTGGGTGAGTCCTTTCCGCCACGCTGGGTCTCGCCTGACGCGTGTGTGACCGGATGTGGCCATGGCCCAGCTTGACCCCCCTGACCGGGCGCCTCCAAGGTGGCGTTCAGTCGGAGGGAATGAATGCGACTCAAGGCGCGTCTGGAACGTGATTGGCGGTTCTTTCGCAGTCTGAGACGCACCCTCAAGCGGGTGAAGTCGATTGCGCCGACCTCGGACAACCTGATCTGCGACGACATCCAGGCGGCGGTCGATCAGTGGCGCGAGCGCCCCGCCCTGACCTTCGAGCACAAGACCATCACCTACGGCGAGATGGACGCCATCGCCAACCGCTTCGCCCACTGGGCCAAGGGGATCGGCGTGCGGCGCGGCCAGACCGTGGCGCTCTTCCTGCCCAATCGGATCGAGTACTTTCCGATCTGGTACGGTCTGACCAAGATCGGCGCGGTCGCCGCCCTGATCAACAACCAGCTGGCCGGCGGGCCGTTGGCGCACTGCCTGAACATCTCGGGCGCGGCGCACGTCATCGTCGACGGTGAGACCTCGCCAAGCTTCGAACAGGCGCGAGGCCTGCTGGAGCGGCCGATGCAGCAATGGGTGCTGGGCGGCCAGGCGCATGGCGACCAGCGCGACCTGACCCAGGCGCTGAAGAGCTGCAGCCAGCTGCCGCCGGACCGGTCGGTGCGCGAGGGCATGACCGCCAAGGACACGGCGCTCTACATCTACACCAGCGGCACGACCGGCCTGCCGAAGGCCGCGCGCATCACCCACGTCCGCGCGCAGCTCTATATGCGCGGCTTCGCCGGCTCGACCGGGGCGAACGAGAAGGACCGGGTCTACGTGACCCTGCCGCTCTATCACGCCACCGGCGGGCTCTGCGCGCTGGGCGCGGCGTTGCTGAACGGCGGCTCGGTGGTGCTGAAAAGAAAGTTCTCGGCCAGCCACTTCTGGGACGACGTGGTCGAGGAAGGCTGCACGATGTTCGTCTACATCGGCGAGCTGTGCCGTTATCTCGTGAACCACGATGAGGTCGAGGCCGAGCGCGCGCACAAGATCCGCCTGGCCTTCGGCAACGGCCTGCGGGCCGACGTCTGGGCGCAGATGAAGAGTCGCTTCCGCATTCCGGAGATCCTCGAGTTCTACGGCGCGACCGAAGGCAACGTCTCGATGTTCAACTTCGACGGCAAGGTCGGAGCGATCGGACGGGTGCCGAAGTGGCTGAAGGATCGCTTCAACTTCCGGCTCGTGCAGTTCGACGTCGAGAAGGAAGAAGAGGTCCGCAGCGTCAACGGCCTGTGCATCGAGGCCGGCCCTGGCCAGATCGGCGAGTGCATCGGCAAGATCGGGCACGACGCGCGCAGCGAGTTCACCGGCTATGTCGACAAGGCCGCCTCGGACAAGAAGATCCTGCGCGACGTGTTCGCCAAGGGCGACGCCTGGTTCCGTACCGGCGACCTGATGAAGACTGACGTCGACGGCTATTTCTACTTCGTGGACCGGATCGGCGACACCTTCCGCTGGAAGGGCGAGAACGTCTCCACCGGCGAGGTGGCGGGCCACCTGCAGGCGATCCCGGGCGTGGCCGAGGCGAACGTCTATGGCGTGAGCGTCGAGGGAGCGGACGGCCGCGCCGGCATGGCCGGACTGGTGGTCGAGCCGGAATTCGACATCAAGGTCTTCGAGGAGGTCGTGAACCGCGAACTGCCCTCGTACGCCCAGCCGGTGTTCGTGCGGATCCTGCCGGCGATCGAGACCACTGGGACCTTCAAATACCGCAAGATCGATCTGGTGGACGAAGGCTTCGACCCGGCGAGGTTCAAGGGGGCCGTCTATTACAAGGACCCGACCAAGGGCTATGTGAAGATGACCAAGCCCGGCTACGCCAAGATACTGGCGGGCGGGGTGAAGCTCTAGCGCCGCACGCCCTGCGCTGGCCCGCGGACTCGCCTATATTGCCGCCATGCCGACCGACACGACCGCTGAAGCGCCTCTGCAAGGCGCAGCCCTGATCAAGGACGAGGTGCGCCGCCTGCCGGACGCGCCGGGCGTCTATCGCATGATGGGCGAGGGCGGCGAGGTGCTCTATGTCGGCAAGGCGCGCTCGCTGAAGAAGCGGGTCCTGCAGTACGCCCAGGGACGCTTCCACACTCAGCGCATCGCCCTGATGGTCGAACTGACCCGGTCGATGGAGTTCGTCACGGTCCGCACCGAGACCGACGCGCTGCTGCTGGAAATCAACCTCATCAAGCAACTGAAGCCGCGCTTCAACGTGCTGCTGCGCGACGACAAGAGCTTCCCCGAGATCGTCATCCGCCGGGACCACGAGGCGGCCCAACTGCGCAAGCACCGCGGCGCGCACACGATCAAGGGCGACTACTTCGGGCCCTTCGCCTCCGCCCATTCGGTGACCAAGACGCTGAACACCCTGCAGAAGGCGTTCCTGCTGCGCTCGTGCTCGGACAGCGTCTACGAGAGCCGGACGCGGCCCTGCATGCTGCACCAGATCAAGCGCTGCGCCGCGCCCTGCACCGGGCTCGTCAGCCTCGAGGACTATGCGGGGCTCGTTGAGCAGGCCGAGGACTTCCTGCGCGGCAAGAGCCGGGCCGTGGTCGGCAAGCTGTCGGCCGAGATGCAGGCCGCCTCCGACGAGATGGAGTTCGAGCGCGCCGCCCGGATCCGTGACCGCATCCGCGCCCTGGCCTCGGTGGCGCAGGAGCAGCAGATCAATCCGGAGACCCTGGAAGAGGCCGACGTCTTCGCCCTGCACGCCGAGGGCGGCCAGGCGTGCGTGCAGGTGTTCTTCTTCCGGGCCGGTCAGAACTGGGGCAACCGCGCTTACTTCCCGCGGATCGACAAGACCGACGAGGACGCCGACGTCATGGGCGCCTTCCTCGGCCAGTTCTACGACGACAAGCCGATCCCGAAGCTGGTGCTGGCGAACATCGAACCGGCCGAGTGCGAACTGCTGTCCGAGGCGCTGGCCATCAAGGCCGGGCGCAAGGTCGAGATCAACCGCCCCAAGCGCGGCGAGAAGGCCCAACTGGTCGAGCACGCGCTGACCAACGCCCGCGAGGCCCTGGGCCGCAAGATGGCCGAGAGCTCGGCCCAATCGAAGCTGCTGGCCGGGGTCTGCGAGGCGTTCGGCCTGGAGGCCAGCCCCGAGCGGATCGAGGTCTACGACAACGCCCACATCATGGGGACCAACGCGGTCGGCGGGATGATCGTCGCTGGCCCCGACGGCTTCCAGAAGGGCCAGTACCGCAAGTTCAACATCAAGGGGACCGACCTCACCCCCGGCGACGACTATGGCATGATGAAGGAGGTGATGCGTCGCCGCTTCTCGCGCCTGGTCAAGGAGGAGGAGGCCGGCGAGAACCCGGTGCGCCCGGACCTGGTGCTGGTCGACGGCGGCGCGGGGCAGCTGGCGGCTGTGCTCGAAGTGATGGCCGACATCGGCGTGGACGACATCAATGTCGTCGGCGTCGCCAAGGGGCCGGACCGCGATGCTGGGCTGGAGCGGTTCTTCATCGAGGGCAAGACGCCCTTTATGCTCGAGCCGAAGTCGCCCGTGCTCTACTACCTGCAGCGCCTGCGCGACGAGGCCCACCGCTTCGCCAACGGCAGCCACCAGACGCGCCGCGCGATGGACATCAAGAAGAACCCGCTCGACGAGATCGACGGGGTCGGTCCGGGGCGCAAGCGGGCGCTGCTGCACGCCTTCGGCTCGGCCCGCGGCGTCAGCCGCGCGTCGGTCGACGACCTGGCCAAGGTCGACGGGGTCAGCGAGGCCCTGGCCCAGCGCATCTTCGACTTCTTCCGCAAGGGCTGAGCCTGCGGTTAGTCTGACGTCCTGAGAAGGAGAGGCCTCATGTTCCGCATCGCCGCCGTCGCCGTGTTCGCCGCGCTGGTCCCCGCCGCCAGCGAGGCGAGCTCGCCCGACGCCTGGGAGGAGTTCCGCGCCGACGTCGCCGCCAAGTGCCTGGCCGCGGCCAAGGGCGCCGGGATGAAGACGCCCGAAGTGCTGGTTCACCCGCTCGGTACGGAGACCTACGGGCTTGCCGTGCTACGGGAAGGCGCGGACAAGCGAATCTGCGTCTATGTCAAGCAAACCCAGAAGGTCGAGCTGACGCCGGCCACCTAAAGGACCGCACTGCGTTAAAGCCGCCATGAAAGCTCTGCCGAACATCCTGACCTCGCTGCGGCTGGTCCTGACCCTCTTCGTATTCCTGGCGCTGGCGACGGCGGCGGGCGCGATGCCCTACCTCAGCGAGCGGCTGACGCCGGAAACGCAGTTCGCGCTGCAGCGCTGGGCGTTCTGGTCGTTCGTGATCGCCGCGGTCACCGACTTCTTCGACGGCTGGCTGGCGCGCAAGCTGGACGCGGTCACCGTCTGGGGCGCGATCCTCGATCCGATCGGCGACAAGGTGCTGGTCTGCGGCGCGATCCTTGGCCTGCTGGCCCTGGGCGGCCAGCCGGCGGTGGTGCTGCCGGCCGGGCTGATGCTGTTCCGCGAGTTCACGGTCAGCGCCTTGCGCGAGGTCGGCGCCGGCAAGGGGATCAAGCTGCCGGTCACCCTGCTCGCCAAGTGGAAGACGACGCTGCAGCTCACCGCCCTGGCGGCGGAACTGCTGGTGGCGTCGTGGGGCGCGTTCGGCCTGCCGGCCGATCCGGCCATCGAGCGGCCGGTCACCCTGTTCGCTCACGGCCTGATGTGGCTAGCGACGATCGTCACCCTGATCACCGGCGCTCAGTACTGGGAACAGACCCGCAAGGCGCTGGTCGGAAAGTAGGGCCCGCCTGGCGGCGAGCCCTCCGCAGGCGTCAGGCCGGGGCCTTCTCGGCGGCGCGGGCCTTCACGCGCTCGACCCAGGCGACGATGTTCTTGTTGTCCGGGTTGATCGGCTGGCCGACCGACGCGCCGAACTGCAGGAAGCAGAACAGCAGGATGTCGGCCAGGGTGAAGCGGTCGCCCGCCACCCAGGTCTTGCCGGTCATCAGGCCGTCCAACCAGGTGATCTTTTCCTGGGCCAGTTCCTTCAGGTCGCCGGCCGCGTGCGGGATCGTGCGCAGGCGGGTCTGGAATAGCGGCAGGCCCTCGGCGAACCGGAAACCGTTGGCCATCGGCTCGCAGATGTTCAGGTCGATGCGGCGCACCCACATCCGGGTGGCGGCGCGTTCTTCCGGCGTCGAGCCAATCAGCGTGTTCTGCGGGAACTTCTCGTCCAGGTATTCGCAGATGGCGATGATCTCAGCCAGGTGCGAGCCGTTGTCGAGTTCCAGGCACGGCAGCTGGCCGGCCGGGTTCTTGGCGACATAGGGCGGCTGGCGGTTCTCGCCGCCCATCAGGTCGACCTTCTCGGTGGGGATCTCAACGCCCTTCTCGGCCAGGAACATGGCCACGACGGCCGGATTCGGCCCCATCGACGTATAGAGTTTCATGCCGTCCTCCCTGGACTTTTGTGCGGGCGGCATTTGGCGCGCTTTACGTTGGGGCTATCAAGCCCCAACCACCCTCAGGACATGGGATTGGCGGCCGGTGGCGGCTCGGGCAGGGGGATGAACTCCTGGTCGTCGGCGTCGGGCAGTTTCATGCGCCCGGCGCGCCAGTCGGCCTTGGCCTGCTCCAGCCGGTCCTTGGACGAGGAGACGAAGTTCCACTCGATCAGCCGCGGGCCGATCGGCTCGCCGCCGAGCAGCATGACGATGGCGTCGGTCACCGCCTTGAAGCGGATGGTCTGGCCCGGTTCGAAGACCATCATCTGGCCCTCGTGGAACTGGCGGCCATCCACCTCGACCAGCCCTTGCGCGACATAGGCGGCGCGCTCGGGATACTCGGCCGGCAGGTCGGCCTCCGCGCCGGGCTTCAGCTGCCAGTGGACGTAGAACATCGGCGAGTGCGTGCGCACCGGCGAGCTCGCACCGTAGGCCTGGCCGGCGATCAGCCGCGCCCACATGCCGTTGTTCTCATAGGTCGGCAGGGTGTCGGCGCCGTAGTGGTCGAAGGCCGGCTTGGTCTCCTCGTCCTCGACCGGCAGTGCGATCCAGGCCTGGATGCCGTTCATGCGCCCGCCGTGCTCGCGCAGGGTCTCGAAGCGTTCGGAGTGGGTGATGCCGCTGCCGGCGGTCATCCAGTTGACCTCGCCCGGGCGGATCGGCTGCACGGCGCCGACCGAGTCCCGGTGGGTCATCTCGCCCTCGAACAGATAGGACAAGGTCGACAGGCCGATGTGCGGGTGCGGGCGGACGTCGACCTCGCGGCCGAAGCCGGGTTCGAAGGCGGCCGGGCCCATGTGATCGAAGAAGATGAAGGGACCGATCATCCGACGCTTGGCGAAGGGCAGGACGCGGCCGACCTCGAAACCTCCGAGGTCCTTCCGTCGTTGGTCGATGACGAGTTCGATCATGGTCCGGCTCCCTGCGCAGGTTCCTGCGAGGGAGCGCAGGAACGGAGGCTAGCCTTGCGCGCTCACATAAGGACTGACAAGGCCGAGGGGCGCGGCGGTGGTGTTCTTCACCGAGCGGATCACGATGCGGCTTTCGATGTTCGACACCAGGCCCAGCGACAGGATCTTTTCGCGCAGGAAATCGTCGAACGCATGCATGTCGCGGGTCACCACGCGCAGCTCGTAGTCGGCCGAGCCGGTGACCGTGGCGCATTGCACCACTTCCGGCAGCTTGGTGATCGCGGTCTCGAAGGCGTCGAGGTTGTCCTTGGTCGGCAGGCTGAGCTTGACGGTGCAATAGACCTCGAAGCCCAGGCCCAGCAGGTCGCGGTCCAGGATGGTCACGCGGCGCTGGATGACGCCCGTATCCTCCAGTCGCTTGATCCGCCGCCAGCAGGGGCTGGAGGACAATCCGACCCGTTCAGCGATCTCAGCGACCGACAAACCGGCGTCGTGCTGGATGAGATCCAGAATCTTGGCATCGACCGCGTCGAGGGCCTCGGACAATTTTTCCTCCATCAAATCGCATAAACTGGCGTCAATCTTGCCCCAAACCGACCTTGCGGGGGCACGCCTTTGGCAAGCAATTCCATCGAACTTATATGATCTTCTATTGGCATTAGGGAGCCGAAAAGGAAAGATATTGCTATGCGGCACGCTGACGTGACGCTCGACGACAAATTCCTGCTCACGGAAGGTCGAGTTTTCATCACCGGCGTCCAGGCGCTGCTCCGGGTGATGATGGATCAGCACCGTCTGGACCAGGCTGCCGGGCTCAACACCGCCGGATTCGTCTCCGGCTATCGCGGCTCGCCGCTCGGCGGGCTGGACCAGCAGGCGCACCGCGCCGGCAAGTTCCTCAAGCAAGCCGAGGTCGTCTTCAAGGAGGGCCTGAACGAGGACCTCGCCGCGACCGCCGTCTGGGGCAGTCAGCAGGCCAACCTGTTCCCCGGCGCCAAGTTCGATGGCGTGACCGGCATGTGGTACGGCAAGGCCCCGGGCGTCGACCGCACCGGTGACGCCTTCAAGCACGCCAACTTCGCCGGCACCTGGGCCAAGGGCGGCGTCCTGGCGGTGGCCGGCGACGACCACAACTGCAAATCCTCCACGCTCCCCTCTCAGTCCGAATACGCGTTCCAGGACTTCGAGATGCCGGTGCTGTCGCCGGCCGACGTGCAGGAGGTGCTCGACTTCGGCCTGATGGGCATCGCCATGTCGCGGTTCTCGGGCCTCTGGGTCGGGCTGATCGCGCTGGCCGACACCATGGACTCCGGCGTCACCATCGACGTTTCGGTCAATCGCCACCAGATCACCACGCCGACGAACTTCACGATGCCGGCCGGCGGGCTCGGCATCCGGCTGAAGGACCAGCCGCTGGAGAAGGAGCGCCGGCTCCGCAACTTCAAGATCCCGGCCGCGCTGGCCTTCGCCCGCGCCAACCGCCTGGACCGGGTGATGCTAGGCTCCTCGCGCCCGCGGCTCGGCATCGTCTGCCAGGGCCAGGCCTACAAGGACGTCATCGAGGCGCTGGCGGCGATGGGCATCTCGGCCAAGCAGGCCTCTGATCTCGGCGTCGCCATCTACAAGGTCGGCATGCCCTGGCCGCTGGAGCCGACCGGCCTGCGCGCCTTCGCCGCCGGTCTCGAGACCCTGATGGTCGTCGAGCATAAGCGCCCGCTGATCGAGACCCAGGCCCGCGCCGCGCTCTACGACCTGCCGGCCCACGCCCGCCCGAAGATCGTCGGCAAGGTCGACGAGCAGGGCCACCCGCTGCTGTCGGAGCTCGGCTCGCTCTCGGTCGCCGAAGTCGCCCTGGCCATCGCCGACCGACTTCCGCCCGGCCCACACATGGAGCGGGTCCACGACTACCTCTCGCGCGTGTCGGCCGCTTCGGTCGCCGCCGTGACCCTGGCCGCCGAGCAGCAGCGCAAGCCGTTCTTCTGCTCGGGCTGCCCGCACAACACCTCGACCCGGCTGCCCGAAGGGACCCGCGCCCTGGCCGGGATCGGCTGCCACTACATGGCCAGCTTCTCCGACCCGCAGACCGACCTGAACAGCCACATGGGCGGCGAGGGGCTGACCTGGGTCGGCTCGGCCCCGTTCACGACCGAACCGCATGTGTTCGTGAACCTGGGCGACGGCACCTACAATCACTCCGGCTCGCTGGCGATCCGCGCCTCGGTGGCCGCCAACTCGCACGTCACCTACAAGCTGCTGTTCAACGACGCGGTGGCCATGACCGGCGGCCAGGCGGCCGAAAGCGGCTTCACGCCGGCCCAGATCACCCGTCAGCTGGCCTCGGAGGGCGTGACCAAGACCGTCATCGTCGCCGACGATCCCAGCCGCTACGAGGGCGTCACCGACCTGGCGCCCGGTGTCGAGGTCAAGCCGCGCGCCGAGCTGATGGACGTGCAGAGGATGCTGCGCGAGACGCCCGGCACGACCGTCCTGCTCTACGATCAGGTCTGCGCCACCGAAAAGCGCCGCCGCCGCAAGCGCGGTTCGATGGAGGTCGCCACCAAGCGCGTCTTCATCAATCCGTTGGTCTGCGAGGGCTGCGGCGACTGCTCCAAGAAGTCGAACTGCGTCTCGGTCGAGCCGCTCAACACCGAGTTCGGCCGCAAGCGGAAGATCAACCAGTCGAGCTGCAACACCGACTATTCCTGCCTGCAGGGCTTCTGCCCGTCGTTCATCACCATCGAGGGCGGCGAGAACGCCCAGGCCAAGACCTTGCCGGCGCTCACCGCCGACTCCACCCCGCTGCCGACGTTCGAGCCGCTGGAAGGCGTGCGCAACATCGTCTTCACCGGCATCGGCGGCACTGGCGTGACCACTGTCGCCTCGATCCTGGCGATGGCCGCCCACGTCGACGGCCGCGCCTCGTCGGTGGTGGACATGACCGGCCTGGCCCAGAAGGGCGGGGCGGTGTTCTCTCACGTCCGGATCGGCGAGACCGAGGAGACCATCGTCGGCGGCCGCGTGCCGGCCGCCTCGGCCCACGTGCTGATCGCCTGCGACATTCTCTCGGCGGCCGGCGCCGACGCCCTGGCGCTCTACGCCAAGGACCGCACCGCCGCCGTGGCCAACGAGGACTTCGCGCCGACCGCCGACTTCGTCACCGACCGCGACGTCCGTTTCGATAGCGGCTCGATGTCCCGGCGGATCAAGGCCGCGGCCAAGACCTTCGCCGAGTGCCCGGCCCACCACCTGGCCGAGACCAACTTCGGCGACGCCATCTACGCCAACATGATCATGGTCGGCTTCGCCTGGCAGAAGGGTCTGATCCCGCTCTCCAGCCGCGCCGTCTACCGCGCCATCCGCCTCAACGGCGTGCAGGCCGACGCCAACCTCCAAGCCTTCGAGCTGGGCCGCCGCGTTGCCCACGACCCGAGCCTGGGCGCGGCGGCCGAGGACCATACACCGACGCCCGAGACCATGCCGCTGGACGACCTGATCGCCCACCGCACCCGCGAACTGACTGCCTACCAGAACGCCGCCTACGCCAAGCGCTACGCCGACCAGGTCGCCAAGGTCGCCGCGGCCGAAGCGCCGCTCGGCGGCGAGGCGCTGACCCGCGCCGTGGCCGTGAACCTCTACAAGCTGATGGCCTACAAGGACGAGTACGAGGTCGCGCGGCTCTATACCGACGGCCGGTTCGCGCAGGAGCGTGCGGAGACCTTCAAGGGCGGCAAGACCAAGATCCTGCTGTCGCCGCCGCTGATCGCGCCCAAGGGACCGGACGGCAAGCCGAAGAAGATCGAGTTCGGCGGCTGGATGCTCGAGACCGCGTTCCCGATCATGGCGAAGATGAAGGGCCTGCGCGGCGGCCCGTTCGACATCTTCGGGCGCACCGAGGAGCGGCGGATGGAGCGCGGCCTGATCGCCGACTACGAGGCGGGGCTCGCCAAGCTGCTGGCCGGTCTCGACGCCGAGCGCGTGCCGCTGGCCGCCAAGATCGCGGCGGTTCCGCAGGCCATCCGCGGCTTTGGCCACATCAAGGAGGCCTCGGTGAAGGTCGCCAAGGCCGACGAGGCCAAGCTCTGGGCGAAGTGGGACGCGAAGGCCGCGGCGTGAGCTGCGGCCTTCGGGGCGGCGCCTAGCGCGCCGCCGTCCGCACGGCCTGGGCGAAGGCCATCTGCGCCTGCCAGAGCTCGTCCTTCGACGCCGCCGGCCAGGCCGAGTTGATCGCGATCACCAGCTTCTCGGCCGGATAGACGAAGATCTGCTGGCCGAAAATGCCCTCGGCCGCGTAGCCGTCCGGGATGATCCACCAGAAATAGCCGTAGCCGGTCTCGACGCCGCCGGGCGGGAAGCTCTGGTGCGCCTTGGTGGCGTCGGCCACCCAGCCGGCCGGCAGAATATCCTGGCCGTTCACCTTGCCGCCTTCGAGCATGAACTGGCCGAGTCGCGCATAGTCGCGGGCGGTCATCGACATGCAGCAGCCGCCGCGCTCGTGCCCGGCGGCGTCGTTCACCCAGATGGCGTCCTGCTCCATGCCGTAGGGCGCCCAGATCTTCTCCGAGAGATAGGTCGACAGCGGCTTGCCGACGGCGTTGGAAACGAGGATGCCGGCCAGGTCGGTCTCACCGGTCTTGTAGACGAACTTGGCGCCGGGTTCGGCCTCGCGCGGCAGCTTGCGCATGTAGCTGACGATCGGGTTCATGCCCGGCTCGCCCGGCGTCACGCCGGCCTTGGCGACGTCGGAATTAAGGTCGGTATAGTCCTCGTTCCACTTCACGCCCGAGGTCATGGTCAGCAGCTGGCGGACCGTCACGCCCTCATAGGCGCCGCCCTTCAGCTCGGGGATGTAGTTGGTGACGACGTCGTCCAGGCTCTTGATCTTGCCGTCCTTGATCGCCGCACCGACCAGGGTGGCGGTGACCGACTTGGCGACCGAGAACGAGGTCCAGCGCTCGTCCGGCTTGCGGTCCAGCCCATAGCGCTCGAGCACGATCTGGCCGTCCTTCAGCACCACGACGCCGGAGGTGTTCATCGCCGTCATATAGCTGTCGACCGTCTGGGCCTGGCCGTTCCACGTCCACTTCGGATCGATCTGGCCGGCGGCGAGCGGCAGCTCCTTCACATGCGCGCCCCGCGGCACGACATGCACTGGGGTGACCTTCTCCATGTTGCGGTAGCCGTAGCGCTGCTGCTCGGGCGTCCAGGCCAGGATCGAGCCGCCGGCGGGCGGCGGCGGCGGGTCGGCCGCCAGCGCAGCGCCGTGCAGGCCGAAGGCGGCCGCCAAGGCCATCAGTGTGAGTCTGCTCGCGTGCATGGGGCGCCCTCCCGCTCTATTTGTGATTGACGGCCAAGCTAGAGAGGCCTGGGCGGTTTGCATACCGCCGTGCTTCGGCTAGGCCTGGGGCATGGCGGATTTCGATTTCGACGCGGTGGTGGTCGGGGCAGGGGCCGTGGGCCTGGCCTGCGGTTATGCGCTCAGCAAGCGTGGTCTGGTGGTCGCGGTGCTGGAGGCGGGACCGATCATCGGCGAGGGCGTTTCCGCCCGCAATTCCGAGGTCATCCACGGCGGGCTCTACTATCCGACCGGCTCGCTGAAGGCGCGGCTCTGCGTCCAGGGACGGCGCGCGCTCTACGGCTTCCTCGACGCGCACAAGGTCGCCTACGACCGCTGCGGCAAACTGGTGGTGGCGACCAACGCCGAGGAGGTCGCGCGGCTCGACGGCATCCTGGAGCAGGCGCAGACCAACGACGTCGAGGGCATGGCGCGGCTGACCAAGGCCCAGGCCTTGGCGCTCGAACCGCAGCTCAACTGCGAGGCGGCGCTGATCTCGCCGGAAAGCGGCGTGTTCGACAGCCACGGCTACATGCTGGCCCTGCAGGGCGAGATCGAGGCGGCCGGCGGGGCGGTGGTCACCTCCACGCCGTTCGAAGGCGCGACGCCGCTGGACGGCGGCGGCTACAGTATCCGCGCCGGCGGCGCCGAGCCGACCACCCTGACCGCGCGCCTGCTGGTCACCGCGCCAGGGCTGTCGGCCCAGGCGGTCGCTGGCGAGATCGAGGGCTTCCCGGAAGATACGATCCCGCCGCTGCACTACGGCAAGGGCGTCTACTTCCGGCTCAGCGGCAAGGCGCCCTTCGCGCGGCTCATCTATCCGCCGCCGATCCCCGGCGCGCTCGGCACCCACTACCGCCGCGACCTCGGCGGCCAGGCGGTGTTCGGCCCGGACCTGCATTATGTCGACGAGCTGGACTACAGCGTCGATCCGGCGCTGGGCGACGAGTTCTACGCCTACATCCGCAAGTTCTGGCCGGCCCTGCCGGACGGCGCCCTGGCCCCCGACTACGCCGGTATCCGGCCCAAGCTGCACGGACCCGGCGAGCCGCAGCCCGACTTCCGCATCGACGGGCCGGAAAAGCACGGCCTGGCCGGGCTGGTGACGCTGTTCGGCATCGAGAGCCCGGGCCTGACCTCCTCGCTGGCGATCGGCGAAGAGGTGGCCGGGCGGCTGGGGCTCTAGCCCTTCGGCGTGACCTTCAAGACCCGGCCGTTCTTGCTGTCGGTCGCCAGGTAGAGCGCGCCGTCCGGGCCGACGATGACGTCTCGGATGCGTTCGTTGAGGTCGGTCAGCAGCCGTTCTTCACCGACCACCTTGCCGTCCTGCATGACCAGGCGGACCACGGCCTTGCTGGCCAGCCCGCCGATCAGGATGTTTCCCTTCCAGGCCGGGAACAGATCGGCCTCGTAGAAGGCCATGCCGGCGGGCGCGATCACGGGGTCCCAGTAGTAGACGGGCTGCTCCATGCCGTCCTTGGCGGTGAGGCCGGCGCCGATCGGCTTGCCCGAGTACTCAAGGCCGTAGGTGATGGTCGGCCAGCCGTAGTCCTTGCCGGCCTGCGGCTGGTTCAGCTCGTCGCCGCCGCGCGCGCCGTGTTCGACTTCCCACAGCTTGCCGGTCTTGGGATCGATGGCGGCCGACAGGATGTTGCGGTGGCCGTAGGACCAGATTTCCGGCTTCACGCCGGCCTTGCCGACGAACGGGTTGTCCTTGGGGATCGAGCCGTCGGCATTGATCCGCACCACTTTGCCCAAGGTGCCGTCCAGGCGCTGGGCCTGGGCGCGTCCTTCCAGGATCGAGCGCTCGCCGGTGGTGATGAACAGCGTGCCGTCCGGCGCGAACACCAGGCGGCCGCCATAGTGCTTGGTCGAGTTCAGCGACGGCGTCTGGCGGAAGATGACCTGCACGTTCTCGATGCGATCGCCGGTCAGCTTGCCGCGCGCCACGGCGGTGTTGTTGGTCCCGTTGTCGGCCGGCTCGGCGTAAGCCCAGTAGATCAGGCCGTTCTCGGCGAACTTCGGATCCACCGCCAGGCCCAGCAGGCCGCCCTGGTCCGCGCCGACCACGGCGGGCAGGCCGAGGACGGGTCCCGACAGCTTGCCGTCGGTCCCCAGGATCCGCAGCTGGCCGAGATGCTTCTCGCTGATCAGCAGCCGGCCGTCGGGCAGGAAGGCCAGCCCCCAGGGCATGTCCAGGCCTTCGGCGACCGTCGTCACTTGCAGGGCGACGTTGGACTTCACCTCCGGGGCGCGGGTCTGGCCGGCGAAGGCCGGCTTCTGGTCGGGCGCGTTCGCAGGCTTGGAATCGACCGGTGCGCCGGTCTTTGCCGACTGGGCCTGTCCGTCCGATCCGCCGCAGGCGGCGACCAGGGCGGCGAGGGCGGTGGTGATCAGCAGGCGGCGCATGAAGGGACTCCCGTTGGGTTCAGCGGCGGCCGACGACCGCGGCCAGGGCCTCGGTCGGAGCGGCGCCTTCAAGGTGGATCAGCGACCAGACTGCAAAGAACAACAGCGGCCAGCGTCCGGTTGCCTGGGCCGTGAAGGCGGCGCCGGCGTCAGGACCAAGAACGCGTCGAACGGCCTCGACCTCGCCGATCCGCGCGGCGATCTCGCCGGCCCGCGGGGCGATCCAGGCGTCGACCGGCACGGTGAAACCCTTCTTGCGGCCCCAGGGATCGGCGGCCGGGCAGGTGCGCTCGAGCCACTTGCGCAGCAGCCACTTCCCGTAGCGGCCCTGGACCTTCATGCGGTCAGGCAGCGGAAAGGCGAACTCGGCCACCTGCGGGTCGAGGAACGGCGTGCGCCCCTCCAGGCCATGCGCCATCAGGCAGCGGTCCAGTTTCAGCAGCAGGTCGTTGGGCAGCCAGGTGGCGATGTCGGCCCACTGGGCCCGCTGCAGGCCCGACAGCCCCTTGGGCGCCTGCGCGGCCGCGCGCCAGCGCTCGACCACAGCCTTGTCGGCGTGGCGCGGCTCGGCGGGACGTCCGCCCAGCCAGGCCGGCCGCAGGGCGCGGCGATAGCGGCCGTAGCCGCCGAACAGCTCGTCACCGCCTTCGCCGGTCAGCACCACGGTCAGCGTGCCCTTGGCGGCCTCGGCCAGCTTGTACGTCGGCAGGGCGGCGTAGTCGGCGGTCGGATCGTCCATCGCCCAGGCGACCTGCGGCAGGATCCGCCAGAAGTCCTCTTCGCCGAAGCTGGTCTCGCGCCAGTCGAGGTTCAGCGCCGCAGCCACCCGCTCGGCCTGGCCCCGCTCGTCTCGGGCGCCGGGCGCCTCGAACCCGCAGGTGAAGGCGGTCACCGGTCGCGCGTTCAGCCGCGCCATCAGGGTGGCGATGGTCGCCGAGTCGACGCCGCCCGACAGGAACAGGCCATAGGGCACGTCTGAGCGCTGGTGCACCCGCACGCTGTCTTCGAGCACAGCATCCAGGCGCTGGATCAATTGGGTTTCGTCGCCGCCCCGCGAAGGCGGTTTCGTGACGATGGCCGAGCGAACCTCGCGCGGGATGATCTTGCCGTCGACGACCTCGACGATCTCGCCCGGGGCCAGCCGGCGCAGGCCCTGGAAGATCGCTTCGTCGGTCAGGGTGTAGTTGAAGGCCAGCAGTTCGCGCGCGCGGTCTTCCGACAGCTCCGCGCCGATCAGCCCGGCCGCCAGGAACGCTCGCGGCTCCGAGGCGAAGGCCACCGAGCCCTGGTGCTCGAGCAGGTAGAGCGGCTTGATGCCGAACGGGTCGCGCACCAGCCAGGTGCGGCCGTCCGCCCCGACGAGGCAGAAGGCGTACATGCCGCGCAGGCGATGGAACGCCGCCGGCCCCTCCTGGGCGTAGATGTGCAGCAGCGGCTCGAAGTCTGAGCCTGTGCCCATCTGGCCCTCGAGTCCGAATTCCTGGGCCAACTCGACGTAGTTGTAGATCTCGCCGTTGCCGATGACGGTCGACCCGGCGCCGTGCAGCGGCTGCCAGCCGCCCTCCAGGTCGATGATCGACAGCCGGGCGTGGGCCAGCGAACGCCCGTCCGCCTCCTCGACGAACACGCCGTCCGGGCCGCGGTGGGTCAGGGCTTCGATCATCGGGCGGGCCGAGCCGCCCGCGCCGAGGATCCCGGCGATGCCGCACATCAGCCGGCTCCGTAGTCGGCGAACAGCCGCCGCCACTGGGCGACCACCGCGGCGGGCGAGAACTCCGCCTCCACGCGCTCGGACCCGTTCTGCACCATGCGGATGCACAGCATCGGATCGGCGATCATCCGGTTGACCGCCTCGGCCAGCGCGCCGGCGTCGTCGATCGGCACCAGCAGGCCGTCTTCTTCGTTGCGGATCAGCGCTGAGGGCCCCTGGCTGGCGGCGGCGACCACTGGCAGGCCGTGCGCCCAGGACTGGATGACCACGTTGCCGAGCGGCTCGTAGCGTGACGGGAAGACGCAGATGTCGGCCGCCCGGTAGAGCGCCGAGGGATCGTTGCGCCAGCCCAGGAACCGCACGCGGCGCGCGACGCCGAGCGCCTCGGCCATCGCCTTCAGCTTGGTCTCCAGCGCCCCGGCCCCCGCGATCCAGAGGTAGGCGTCGGGGACCTTGACCAGGGCCTCCAGCGCCACGTCGTGGGCCTTGGCTTCATGCAGCCGGCCCATGGCCAGCAGCAGCGGGACATCCTCGGGGGTGTTCAATGCGGCCCGGTCGGCCGGCGCGGTGTCTGGGGGCGCAAGCGCGAAGTTGGGGATGTAGCGGACCTTGCCCGCCGGCCAGCCCTGGCCCACCACCCAGTCGGCGATGTCCTCGGTGTTGGCGACCAGTTCTTCGAAGCCCTTGTAGTACTTCAGGCTGTAGTAGCCGCCGAGCCGGCCGATCCGCGCCCAGGGGCCGGTCGGCGTATGCCGCGCCGCCCGGTTCATCCAAGCCAGGGCCAGCTTCACGTCGTTGCGTCCGGCGAACGCCTTGATCTTCGGTTTGGTCAGCAGGTCGATGGGGCCGCCGAATCGGAAGACGCCCGTCGGCACGTCCAGCCGCTGCAGGGCCGATTCGCGGTTCGGATTGGCGCGGATAGCGGCGGCCTGCTTGACCCCGTCGTCGGCCAGGGCCGCGATCAGATCGAGGAAATAGGTCTCCGCGCCGCCTTCGCCGGCCGTTCCCAAAAGATGCAGGACGCTCATGCCGGGGCGACCCTAGTGTGGGCCGCGGCAAAACGGAATCCGCTTTTGGGCGACAGGTCGCATCCTACCCGCTTGAAGATGCGAAAAACCCAATCTATAACCCGCGCCTCGCCGAAAGGCCCGGCGGCTGGGTAGCTCAGATGGTTAGAGCGGTGGATTCATAACCCACAGGTCGGCGGTTCGATCCCGCCCCCCGCCACCACTTCAAAACGCTTCGGCCAGACGGCCGAAGAGCTTCAAGACATTGGTGTTTGACGACGGCCTCAGCTCGCCGCTGCAGCTGTCTCCGCGGCGATCGTGCGAATGGCGCGCTCGAATGCGTCCGCCGGTTGCCCGCCGGAGATGAGATAGCGGTCGTTGACGATCACCGCCGGCACCGAACTGATCCCCGCCTGATACCAGTGGCGCTCGGCGGCGCGGACCTCTTCGGCGTAGCGCCCGCTGTCCAGCACCTCGCGGGCGGCGGCGGCGTCCAGTCCGGCGGCCTGCGCGGCGGCGACCAGCACCTCGTGATCGGCCGGGCTCTGGTTCTGGGTGAAGTACGCATCGAACAGCGCCCGCTTGAGCGCGTGCTGACCACCGACGATCCCGGCCCAATGCAGCAGCCGGTGGGCGTCGAAGGTGTTGTAGATTCGGCTCTGCTCGTTGGTCTTCATCGCAAACCCGACCTCGGCCGCGCGGGCGTGGATCGCGGCGCGGTTGGCGGCCGACTGCTCGGGCGTCGCACCGTACTTCTGCCCGACGTGCTCGACGATGTTCTGGCCTTCCGGCGGCATGTCCGGATTGAGCTCGAAGGGGTGGAAGGTGATCTGCGCCTGCACCAGGTCGCCGACATTGCGCAGCGCTTCTTCCAGGCCGCCCAGGCCGACGATACACCAGGGGCAGGAGACGTCTGAGACGAAGTCGATCTTCATGGGTTGGGTCATGGTGTTTCCCTGGACCTGAACGAACAACGCCCGCGCCGGGGGGAGGGGCGCGGGCGTTTCTCTGTGGACGCGAGACCCGGCGGGGGAACCGGGGAGGGGTGCCTCGCTGTCGAATTGAAGATTGGGATTGGAGCGGGGCTTTTCAATGGCCGCTACTGCGTCAATTCCGCGACCCAGCGGCTCAGCGCCGCCATTTCCTCGCGCGAGCGCGCGATGTCCTGGCGGATCACCACGCAGGTCGCGGGCTCGAAGGCGCCTTTCTCCATATGGATTTCGAGGGCGGCGATCAGGGCCTCCTGCGCGGCTTCAGCGCGCGAGACCGGATAGGTGTTGGACAAGCTACTACTCCCGATTGCAACAACCTTGGCCTTAGGCGAGGAGCTGCGTCAATTGGGGAAGGGCTGATCCGCTATGAACGCGCACATTGCCCGTAGGGCGCCAGTGAGCGATGATCGCCGGCATGAGACGTGGGGCGGATGTGTTGAAGTCGTGGACCTTGCTGGCCGTGGTCGCAGCGACGATGGCGGGATGCTCGCCGCGCGAGTTCAAGGACCGCGCCGGCGAAATTCAGCTGTGGGCCCAGCGGGGCTTCGCCGAATCCCAGGCCGACTATGGCGACAGCTTTGCGACTAGCGGCGGCGGCGGGGGCGGGGTCTATCCGCGGCCGCAGACCGACCCCGCGGCCGAGAAGGCGGCGGCCGAAAAGGCCGCGGCGGACGCCGCGCCGCCACCGCCCGCGCCTCAGCAGCGGTACGTGGTCATTATTCCCTGATCAGCCGGGACGCTGGTCTTCCAGTTCGCGCAGGCGCGTGAGCCCCCGCGCGTCGGTGGCGTGCCAGAACGCAGGCAGGAAGCGGCGCAGTCCGGTGCGCCAGCGCTTGCGATAGCGCCAACCCTCGCCGTCGGGGGCGATGTCGAGTTCGTAGGCCGGAGGCGCCTTGTCCATCTTTGATCCTCACCGCGGTCCGTTGGGACCCGGCGAGCAGGAACGGCGCCAGCCGGCCCTTTTGGATCAGCGGTGATCGTCGCGCAGATAGACGACGTTGGCGCGGCTGGCGCTGATCAGATGGCCGATCAGGAACCCGGCGAGGGCGACGGCCGCGAGCGCCATGTAAGGCTTTTCGTGCACGAACACGTCGGCCTCTTCGGCCCGCTGCTTGGCCTGAACCTTCAGCTTGCCGTACTGTACTTCGGCCTCGCGGCGCGCCTTGCCGACCTTGTCTTCCATGACGTTGCGAGCGTCACGCGCGAAGGTCGTGGCCGCCTCGGCCAGGGCGCCGGACGCGGCCACGGCGCTCTTCTGGGCGCGCTTGGCGGCCCGCTTGGTTTCGGATTGCACGTCGCTGGCCGCGTCCTTGAAGGTGTCGGCGGCCTCGCGGACGGCGTCGCGGGCCTCGTCGCTGGTTCCGTAGGCGTTGGTCATGGATGCTCTCCGCTCGGTGGACGCGCCGCGCCCGGGTCTCCTGGGTGAGCCCTTGAAACGAGAGCGGAAAGCGAGGGTTCCGGTCAGCTCGGCGAAAAGGCGCCGCGGCGGCGCAGGCGCCACGCGCCGCAAAAATCCTGGGCGCCTACATCAATCTGACATTGCGCTGCAGCAGAATGAGGTTACCTCGACTTTTGCAAGTGCACAGTTGCGTAGGCCCCCTGCGGGTCAAATTGAGGCAATTCCGATGATCATGACGTCCCTTCGCGTTTTCCCCAGCCTGTTCATCGGCCGGCGTGAAGTCCTCCAGGCGGTCGAAAGCCCGGTGGTTTCCGAGACCGAGACGGGGTCGGCGTTCCTCTGCGGCGCCTGCGAAGAAGTCGTGATGACCGGCCGCGACAGCGCGCAGATGCGCGACGTGGTCGTGAAGTGCCGCTGCGGCGAGTACAACCAGCTCTAGATCGAGACGATCCAGCTGCCGGTCAGGCTGGCCGCCGCCACCCCGACCAGGACCATCTGAGCGCCGCCGCTCAGCGAAATGACGACATCCGCACCGACCTGGGCCACGGTCCAGGTCGCGCCTTCGCTGACCAGCACGCGGTCGCCCTCGGCGCGGTTGAAGTCCATCACGCGGTCCACGCCCGCGTCGCCCCAGGTGTGGAAGCTGTCGGCGCCGGCGCCGCCCCACATCGTGTCGTCGCCGCGGTCGCCGGACATCCAGTCGTCCCCGGCCTCGCCGTACATGATGTCGTTGTGCTGGCCGCCGCGCATGATGTCGGCCCCGACGCCGCCGTACAGCGTGTCGTCGCCCATGTTGCCATAGACCAGATCGGCGCCGTTCTCGCCGAATAGCAGGTCGTTGTGCTGGCCGCCGACCACCCAGTCGTCGCCGTCGCCGCCATAGGCGGTGTCCTGGCCCTGATTGCCGTGGATGTCGTCGAAGCCCGCGCCGCCGACGATGTAGTCGTCGCCTGTTTCACCGCGCAGGAAGTCCTGGCCGTCGCCGCCGCTCAGGCTGTCGTTGCCGACCCCGCCATAGAGCACGTCGTCGCCGGCCCCGCCGGTCAGCGCATTGGCCGCGGCGTTGCCGTTGATCGTGTCGGCGCCACTGCCGCCGATGGCGTTCTCGATCGTCACGCCGACGGCGACGGCGACATTGCCGACCAGGCCGCCGACGTTGGAGAACGCGCCTTCGCGCAGGTCGATCAGCTGGCGGACCACGAAGCCGGAGAAGTCGAACGTATCGACGCCGCCGGCGTCCCAGACCGCGAAGATCAGCTTCTGGCCGGAGGCGACCGCATCGAACCATGGCCGGTCAGCGGTGGCGTTGAAGCCGTAGACCGTGTCGCCGGTCCGGGTCGACATGTTCGCCCCGTACTCGAGCTGTGCGGCGGCGATGTCGTCGAGCAGCGGCGCAGCCGAATAGCGGCCCCCGAAGTTGGCGCCGGTGTTCTGTTCGCTGAAGTAGCTCATCACCGTGAACTGGCGAGAGTCTTCATAATAGAGCGCGTCGGCGCTGTAGGTGGGCGAACCGTCGGCATCGTAGTCGGCCGGGTGGCCCAGGCCGATCGCGTGGCCGATCTCGTGCACCAGCACCATGGCGCCATAGTTGCCGACGGCCGGATTGGCGTTGGTGCCCTTGGTCACGTTCACCCACACGTCGCCCGCCCGGGCGGAGGAGGCGGTCGAACCGGGATAGTAGGCGAAGGCGGTGGCGTCCTCGGCCCCGCTCGAATAGTTGCCGAACAGGATGGTGGCGGAATCCGAGTACGCCGCCTCGCTGCTGCTGCCGATCCCGACGCGCATGAAGCGGATGTTGGCGACGTCGCTCCAGCCATGCAGGGCCAGCTCGGTCTGCTCGATCTGGGCCGCGTTAAATCGCGAGAAGCCAGCCGTGTCGTCCGGCATGCTGGTCGGGCCGGTGGCGCGGAACGCATAGGTGATCGTGGCCGGCATCCCCAGCACGCCCGACCAACCCGGTTCGCCGCGGATGATCTGGTCGGCCGCCTGCGCCACGGTGTAGCTCTGCTTGCCGTCGATCAGGCCGCCGCGGGCGTCGGCGTTCACGAAATACTGCGGGGCGGTTTCAAGCGACATGGGTAAGCTCCGTGCGCCTCTGGCGGGCGCGTGCGGCGGGTCTGGCTGCAAGGGCGCCAGGGCGCTGATCCACTCCTAGCGCCCGGGACTTGCGAAACACTTTACGCTGGCGCGGCGGCCCCCCACTCGTTCCATCCGGCGATGCGGGGTGTCCCAGGCAGATACATCGTCTCCGATCGTTCGATACGAAAACCGGCGGCGGCGATGGCGCTCGTCACCGGGCGGGTCAGGTGGCAGCCGCCGGCCAGGCGTTTCCACAGCGGCTCGACCCGCCGCTGCCACTTGGCGACGTCGGGATCGGGAGCCAGGCCATGCTCGCAATAGAGCAGCCGCCCGTCAGGCCTCAGGACGCGGCGGGCTTGGGCCAGGGCGGCGGCCGGAGTGTGCACCGAGCAAAGCGTGAACGTGCAGACGACGGTGTCGAACGCGCCGTCCTCGAAGGGCAGGTCCTCGGCGGTCCCATCGGCGATCGTGACGTTGAGTCTGGGGTCGCGCGGCGCGGCCATCGCCTGGGCGCGC
Source organism: Phenylobacterium sp. LjRoot97 (assembly GCF_964254345.1). Classification (NCBI taxonomy): domain Bacteria; kingdom Pseudomonadati; phylum Pseudomonadota; class Alphaproteobacteria; order Caulobacterales; family Caulobacteraceae; genus Phenylobacterium; species Phenylobacterium sp. LjRoot97. Next base: position 3,433,822 of record NZ_CAXUTH020000001.1, on the reverse strand, counting down.
AACTCGGCTGCGGGATCGACGCCGGCCACGCTGGCCACCTTGGCCGCATCGTAGAGCGCGAGGTTCAGACCCATGCCGACGCCAAGTTCGAGCACCCTGCCTTGCGCCAACGGCACGACCTTGGCGCGCTGCTTCATCATTGGCGGCGAGGCGCACGCGCAGGTCAGCAGCTTGGGCAGGATCCGGCGTTCGTAGAAGGTGGCCATGGGCCGACGATGGCCCCAGATGGCGGGCGCGGCTAGCCCCTACGCAGCGGCAGCGTCGTCGCTCGAGCCGCCAAGGTTTTCCTGCAGGGTGCGCAGCAGGTGTTCCGGCTTCATCGGCTTCTCGACCACGCCGTTCATGCCGGCCTTCAGATAGCCGGCGGCGTCTTCGGGATCGGCGTTGGCGGTCAGGGCGATGATCGGCACGCGGCCGGGCGCGCCGGGCAGGGCGCGGATCTCGCGCGTGGCGGTGACGCCGTCCATGCGCGGCATCTTGATGTCCATCAGGATCAGGTCGAAGCGGCCGGTGCGGGCGGCCTCGACCGCCTCGACGCCGTCGGTCGCCGATTCCGAGGTGCAGTCGAACATCTCGCAGAGGGTCTCGGCGACCATGCGGTTGGTGGCGTTGTCGTCGACGACCAGGATGTGGGCCGCGCGCTCGGTCTGGCCCAGGGTTTCCTCGGCCGGGATTTCCTCGTGGGCGGTCGGAACGTCGACTTCGAAGACCAGGGTCTCGCCGGTGCCGACATTGGCCTCGGCTCGAACCTGACCGTCCATCGCATCGACGATCTTGCGGCTGAGCGCGACGCCGAGCGCGGTTTCCAGCCCGAACAGCGCTTCGATCTCGCGCAGGTCCAGGGCGCGGTCGCCCATGACCCGGTCGGCCGCGCCGCGGATGCGGCCTTCCAGCCGCGTGGAGTCGCCGTCGGCCACGGCCTTCAGCGTCGCTTCCACCGCGCCGCGGCGGACGCCGGCCAGCGCCTGGGCGATGAAGGCGTCGAAGATCTGGTTGATGCGCCCACTGTCGACCATGACCAGGGCGTCGGGATCGCCGTCGTAGGAGACCAGCAGGGTGACGCCGCCGTCGGTGGCGCGTTCTTCCCAGCGGGCCTGGACGTCGTCGGCGAGTTCGGCGGCGCGTCGCGGCTGCAGGTCGAAAGACAGGCCATCGGAAGCGGCCGCTTTCAAGTCGGAGGACGACACCAGGATCTGCCGGACCGCCCGGGCGGCCTCGGTGACGCCGGCGACGCACGCCTGCGCATCCGCGCCCATCGGTTGACGGGCAAGGCGTTCGGCAAGCGCTAGAACGCCTTCCATCTGCTGATGGATTTCGCTCGTGACGCGCTCGTAAAAGAACTCGGGCAGAGACATGAACGCCAGGGTCCAAAGGGAACTTATGCTCAGCATGGGCCTAAGCGCTTGCGGAGACGTTAAATTCCACCCAGGGTTAGCGTAAATTGACGCTATGTCGAAAAGACGGGTCGGGTTCCCGACAACAGAAAGGGCGGCGGGATTTCTCCCGCCGCCCTTCGCCGTTTCAGCCAGGGACCTGGCTTAGAAGCGGTACTGCAGCTCCACGCCGTAGGTGCGCGGCTGGATCAGGCCGCGGGTGATCGCGGTGCTGGTCTGGCGCAGATAGTTGGATCCGCCGACCGACAGGCCCGGGTTCGGGTTGGCGAACACCGCCGTCGGGTTGGTCGACGAGGTCGAGGTGAAGCCCTCTTCGTCGGTCAGGTTCTTCACGTAGCCGATGAGCGAGTAGCGGTCCTGGGCGTCCTTCCACAGCACCCGCAGGTCGGCGGTGCCGTAGGCCGGCACGGCGAAGTCGGGGTTGTCGAAGGGCTGGTAGGTGGTTTCGTCGGTCCAGGTGTAGCTGCCCGAGAGGATCAGCGAGCCCGGCTCGAAGTCGAAGGTGTAGTTGGCGTTCAGCGCGAACTTGTTCTCCGGCGACTGGTAGATCCTCGATCCGGCCAGGTCCTGGAACACCAGCAGCACGCCGTTGGTCGTCGCCGTGCCGCCCGACGGACGGGCGGTCGACTTCAGGGCGCTCGGGTCCGCCGGGTCGTAGAAGCAGCAGCCCTTGGTGATCTCGGTGTGCAGGTAGCCGTACGAGGCCGAGATCTGCAGCGGCTGGATCGGTTGCCACATGGCTTCCAGTTCCAGGCCGTAGGCTTCGGCGTCGACGTTGACGAAGTTGTTCGAGGCCGAGGTGCCGGCCGCGTTCAGCTGCGACAGGTTCAGCTGCAGGCCTTGGAAGTCGTTGTAGAAGGCCGAGGCGTTGAGGATCAGGCGCCCGCCGATGGTCTGCTTCAGGCCGATTTCGTAGGCGTTGACCGTCTCTTCGTCGGCGGTCGGCTTCGGCGCCAGGGTGCCGAGCAGGAAGCCGCCCGACTTATAGCCGCGGCTGTACTTGGCGTAGACCAGGGTGTCGTCGTTCGGCGTCCAGTCGAGGTTCAGGGTGCCGGTGACGGCGGACCAGGAGTCCGACAGGTTGCGGAAGTTCTGCACGCCAGGGCGGGTCGGGTCCATGTCGCTGGACACGTCCACGGCCGCGCCGCCGAAGGCGCTGGTCGGGTTGAACAGCACGAGGCGCTGGGACTCGTAGCCGTCCTTTTCATCCTTGGTGTAGCGCAGGCCGCCGGTCAGCGCCCATTGGTCGTTGAACTTGTAGGTCGCTTGGCCGAACGCCGCCCACGCCTTGGATTCCAGTTGCGCCTGGTTGTCGGCGAAGTTGCGCGTCGGGTTGGTCGACGGCAGGCCGGCGGCCGCCAGCGACGAGACGGCGGCGGCCGCGCCGTTGATCGAGCCGTAGTAGAAGGACGGGGTCGCCAGTTGCGTCTGCAGCGGGCTGCCGAGCTGGATGCGCTGCTTGTACTCTTCCTTGTACTGGTAGAGGCCGAGGATCCAGTTCAGCGGGCCGTCGCTGTTCGACGACAGGTTGATTTCGTTAGAGAAGTACCGCTTGTGCTCGTCGAAGTCGGTGGTCAGGTCGCTGAAGACCGGCACGCCGTTCATCAGATACGACGTCGTGCGGTTGGTGCCGTCGTAGTCGCCGCCGGTCTGATAGTTGTACTGCTGCAGACCGCCGATGTACTTCAGGCTCGCCCAGCCCAGATCATAGGTGATGGAGGTCGTGAACAGGTGGTTGCCGCGCAGCTGGCCATAGCCGTCGCGGTTGGTCGATTGCTTGTAGGGATCGGCGACGCCCGGATTGGCGGTGGTCATCCCATACTGACCGTTCGGCACCAGGCCGCCGATCGGCTGGAAGAAGCGGGTGGTGTCGTAGGGGGTGATCTGGTTGGCGAGGCGGTCGCCGACGCCGGTCGAGTCATCCCAGTTCGAACGCGAGTAGCGGGCCCAGACGTCCAGGTTGTCGCCCAGCTCGGCCTCGGCCTGGATTTCGAAGTAGGTGCGCTTGATGGTGGCGCCGTCGTTGGCCCCGCCGACGTTCTCGATGAAGCCGTCGCGCTGCCAGTCCTGGCTGCCGCCGATCTTGAAGCGCAGGTTGTCGGCCACCGGGATCGAGACGACGCCTTCGATCTTGGTGCGGTCGAAGTTGCCGTAGCCGGCGCGGATCTCGCCGCCGAACTCGTGCGACGGGCGCTTGGAGATGGTGTTCAGCGCGCCGCCCATGGCGTTACGGCCGTACAGCGTGCCCTGCGGGCCGCGCAGGATTTCGGTGCGCTCGACGAACATCGAGCTCTTGAACAGTTCCGACGACGAGGCCGAGTAGAAGCCGTCGGTGTAGGCGGCCACGCCCGGGTCGTTGCCGATGTAGAAGGTGTTGCGGCCGGCGCCGCGCAGCGACACGCGGTCGGTGCCCGAGTAGTTCATGCCCGGCGTGAAGTTCACGAAGTCCTGGATGCCGGTCATGCCGCGCACGTCGCGCTGCTCGGAGGTGTAGGCCGAGACCGCGACCGGCACGTCCTGCAGCGCCTGCTCGCGCTTCTCGGCCGTGACGACCAGTTCCTCGATCTGGAAGGGTTCCTGGGCGAAGGCCGGCGCGGAAATCGCCGAGAGCGTCAGAACCGAAGCGCTCAGGGCCAGCATGGTCCGCAGACGCGGGGCGTTGGTAGCCATCAGTATCCTCCCAGGGCGGAGGGGCGTGGGGCGCCCTCTTCGTGTCCGCCCGCATGATGTGCGGTGATCCGGCGCGGGGAGGCGCCGAGGCGAGGAACCTCGGCCGGGTTGGCGCGGCCGTCAATGTGACCCGCGATAACTGAACGCAATTCAGTTGTGCTTTTGAAAGCCTGTGGCCGAAATACCGCGCTTTCAAATCGTGAGTACAAAAATGACCGTCGGTTTTTGACGGATTATGAATCAAAGAAAAACAAAGGCCTTGGGGGGTGCGGCTCTGTGACGCGCCGTACCTGAATCGCAAAATGGCGTTCGGATTCTGCGGTGACGCCAAAGAAAAAGGCCGCCGTCCCGAGGGACGGCGGCCAAGGCCTTGCGGCTGGGTAAATCAGGTCGTCAGAAGCGCTTCTGCAGCGAGACGCCGTAGGTGCGCGGCTCGGTATAGAAGGCGTTGCGGAACAGGCCCGAGGAGTCGTCGGTCAGGTAGAAGTCGGTGATCGCCTCCTCGTCGGTGGCGTTCTTGACGTAGGCGCCGATCTCCCAGCCGTTGGCCGGGTTGCTCAGGGTCAGGGTCAGGTTGACGTTCTGCCAGTCGTCGATCCGGTCCGGCTCGGTGTTGTAGATCCGGGCGAAGGTCTCGGTCTGCTTGTAGTAGTCGCCGCGCGCGGTCAGCGACCAGTCGTTGCCGAAGTCCCAGGTGTATTGGGCGCCCAGCGAGACGGTCCAGTGCGGCGCGTTCGGCAGTTCCCGACCTTCGAGCGAGAGCGGGACGCCGTCGCTGACCAGGCCGCCGAAGGCGTTGGTGCCCACCGCCAGCGCGCCGCTGCCGATGTTGGTGCCCGCGCCGGCGGTCGAGACCGGGGTGCAGACGCCCAGCAGGGCGAACGGGTTGTTGGTGGCGTTGGAGACCGCCAGCGCCGTCTGGGCCGCAGCCATGTTGACCACGCAGTTCGACGCCGCGCTCGACTTCACCAGAACCAGGTTCGGGTTGCTGCCGGTGCGGTTGAACGTGTCGATCGAGGTGCCGGAGCTGATCTCGGTGTCCAGCCAGCCGATCTGCGCGTTGAGGCGCAGGCCTTCCAGCGGTTGCCAGACGCTCTCCAGCTCGACGCCCTTGATCTTGGCGTCGATGTTCTCGTTGGTCGAGGCGCGGTTGACGATCTTGGAGACCTGATAGCCCTGGTAGTCGTAATAGAAGCCAGTCAGGTTCAGGGTCATCGTGCCGTTCAGCACCGTGTTCTTGGTGCCGATTTCGTAGGCGTTGATGAATTCCGGATCGAAGGTCGGCGGACCGCAGATCACGCCGGCGCCGCCGCTGCAGGGGGAGTTCAGGCCCCCGGCCTTATAGCCGCGCGAGAAGAAGGCGTAGATCAGGGTGTCGTCGGTGAAGTCGAGGTCCGGCTTCCAGTCGAAGCCGATCCGGCCAGTGGTCTCCTTGAACTCGACATGCAGGATGTCCGGAGTGCCCGGCAGCGGTCCGGCGATGCCGACGCCCGGGATGCCCAGGTTGACCTGGTGGTTCTCGACCTCCTTGTCGTCGACCGTGTAGCGCAGGCCGCCGGTGAACTTCAGGGTGTCGGTCGCCTGCCAGTAGAGCTCGCCGAAGAAGGCGTGCGAACGCAGGTCGTAGGGGCCGTAGGCGTCGTAGTAGTTGCGGCCCACGCGGGTCGGCTCGTAGTTCGGATCGACCGAGACGCAGGGCGCGGCGCCGACGCAGTTCGGGTTGCCTGTGCTGAACAGGTTGTTGATCTGGTAGTAGCCGGTCCCGGTGTTGAACATCACGTAGTAGTCGCCGGTCGCCTGGTAGCGAACCATGATCCCGCCGACGTTGAAGTTGAACGGGCCGTCATAGGCCGACTGCAGTCGCAGCTCCTGGCTCCAGCCCTTGGTGTAGGCCGACGAGATGTCGCTGGTCGTGAACCGGTTGAACGGCTTGTTCTGGGCGTCGTTGATCACGCCGCCGGGGAACAGCGCCGCATAGATGGCGGCGTATCCCGGCACCGCGCCGGCGAAGGCGTTCACCGGGTTCGGCGTGGTGTTGAAGCTCGTGCTCGGGACGTAGCGGTTGTAGTCCTGGCGCGTATAGAGGTCGAAGTCCGTGTACGACGTCAGCCAGGTCAGCCGCAGTTCGTCGGTCAGGTCCCAGTCGACGTTGAACTGATAGATGTCGGTCGTCGATTGGTAGATCGGGTCGAAGGTCGACTCGATGTCGCGGACGTTGGTCGTCTGCATCTTGCCGGCATAGGCGTCGCCGGTCTGGAAGCCGCCGAGCGCGCCGAACAGGCCGCCCAGGGTCGCCTGCGAGTTCACCGTCCCCAGCGCCCCGGCCGAGTAGAGCGAGGTCGCCGAGCAGCCCTGGCTGAACAGTCCGCGCTGAATCTGGCCGATCAGCCCGCCGGCCGCGGCCGAGTAGCCGAGGCCGCCGACGTTCGCCGGGCCCACGTCCTTGGTGCAGAACTGCTTGCCGATCCGCGAGCGGTTGTCGTCCTCGTCGAAGTGATCCCACAGGAAGTAGGCGTGGAAGGTGTCGGTCGGGTTGAACGCCAGGGTGACGCGGGTGCCGAACAGGTCGCGGTCGTCGGCGTCGTTGCCGGTCACTAGGTTGTCGCCGAACCCGTCGCGCTTCAGCCACGAACCGGCGACCCGCAGGGCGAACTGGTCGCCCAGCGGCACGTTGATCATGCCGCGCAGCTTCATGGTGTTGTAGTTGCCGACCTCGCCGCGGATCATCGCCTCGAACTCGTCGATCGGCTTGGCGGTGATCATGTTGACCACGCCGCCGGTGGCGTTGCGTCCGTAGAGCGTGCCTTGCGGCCCGCGCAGCACTTCGACCCGCTCGACGTCGTAGAACTCGGTCTCGAACAGGTTGTTGGAGAGCAGCGGGGCGTTGTTCAGGTGGATGCCGGTGCCGGCGTCGCCGGAGCCGGCGACCAGCTTGGAGCCGATGCCGCGGATCTGGAAGTTGTAGCCGGTGAAGTTCCCCTTGGAGAAGTTCACGTTCGGAACGGCGATGACCAGGTTCGGGCCGCCGTCGATCTTGGCCTTCTCGAGTGCGTCCTGATTGAACGCCGACACCGCGATCGGGACGTCCTGTAGGGCCTCTTCGCGTTTCTGGGCGGTGACCACCAGTTCCTGAATGACGTTCTGGGACCAAGCCGGGGACGCAACTGAACTCAACGCTACAGCGGACGCGCCAACAATCAGCGCGCTCCGCAAATGCAGAGCATTCAACATTCCAGGTTCCTCCCAAGACGCCCACGGCTCTCTACAAACCGGCCTGGTGCGTCACCTTTCGCCGCACGGAGAATTCGTCCTGGGTTGGCGGCCACACCCGCGACAAGGCAAAGGCTCGCGCTCAGTTGTGGAGTCTGTCAACGTGACGTCGTTAAGTTATCGACGATCAGGTCGAAACTAACCAAGCGCTGTTGCTGAAATGCACAAGGTTCGATTGCTTTCAATTGTAAGTGGTCGTGGCGACCTATTTTAGGGTGAAGCTTGCGCGGGCGCGGTATTCGTCGTGCTGCACGTGCGAAATCGTTGTTTCTGCGAACGTTTTAGATTCGGCGGTATGCTGGCAGTCGTGCCGCGGCGACGCGCCGGGCTTCCGATTTGCGCCGCGCGCGCGCATATGGGGCCGATGAGCCAAGCTTCTCCGCAGTCCCGCGCCCTGGTCCTGTTCTCCGGCGGCCAGGATTCCAGCGTCTGCCTCGCCTGGGCGCTGGCCCGGCACGACCATGTCGAGACCGTCGGCTTCGACTACGGCCAGCGGCACGCGGTCGAAATGGAACAGCGTTCTGTGGTTCGCGAGGCGGTCCGCGCGCGGTTCCCGCAATGGGCCGGAAAGCTGGGCGAGGATCATGTCCTCGACCTGACCGGCTTCGGCGCGGTCGGCGACACCGCCATGACCCAGGAGCGGGCCTTCGAGATCACCGAGAAGGGGCTGCCGAACACCTACGTGCCTGGCCGCAACCTCGTCTTCCTGACCTACGCGGCCGCGCTGGCCGATCGCCGCAAACTGAAATTTCTAGTGGGCGGCATGTGTGAGACGGACTTCTCCGGCTATCCAGACTGCCGCCGCGAGACGCTCGACGCGCTGGAGCGCGCGCTCAACCTCGGCATGGCCCAGGACTTCGTCGTCGAGACGCCGCTGATGTGGCTGACCAAGGCGCAGACCTGGGCGCTGGCCCAGGGCCTGGGCGGCGAGGACCTGGTCGACGTCATCGTCCGCGACAGCCACACCTGTTACCGGGGAACCCGTGGCGCGCTGCACGATTGGGGACATGGCTGCGGCGACTGCCCGGCCTGCGACCTGCGCGCCCGGGGCTGGACCGAGTGGGTCGAGGCCGGCCGCCCGGAACTGACGTCATGAGCTACGCCGTCAAAGAGATCTTCCTGACCCTCCAGGGCGAGGGCGGCCAGGCTGGCCAGCCGGCGGTGTTTTGCCGCTTTGCGGGATGCAACCTGTGGTCGGGCCGAGAGGAGGATCGCGCCAAGGCCGTCTGCACCTTCTGCGACACCGACTTCGTCGGCATGGACGGCGAGGGCGGCGGCCGCTTCGCCAGCGCCGACGATCTGGCCGCGGCGGTCGAGGCGGCCTGGACCGGCGGTCCCGAGCACCGGCTGGTGGTCTGCACCGGCGGCGAGCCGCTGCTTCAGGTCGATGCGCCGTTGATCGCGGCCCTGCACGCCCGTGGCTTCCGCATCGCGCTTGAGACCAACGGCACCTTGCCGGTTCCCGACGGGATCGACTGGATCTGCGTCAGCCCCAAAGCCGACGCCGAGGTCGTGCAGACCCACGGCCAGGAACTGAAGCTGGTCTTCCCCCAGGCGCTGGCCCATCCGTCGCGCTTCGAGCACATGGATTTCGAGCGTTTCCTGCTGCAGCCGATGGACGGTCCGGCGCGCGTCGAAAACACCCAGGCGGCGATCGCCTATTGCCTTGCGCACCCCCGGTGGCGTTTAAGCGTCCAGACTCACAAGTACCTCGGCATTCCGTGACACGCGCGCCAAGCGCGGCCGGACGGCCCAAGACCCCTCCCAGATGACCCAGCCGATTTTCGAGATCACCAAGGCCGCGACCTTCGACGCGGCGCACTACTTCCCGGAAGGGCCCGAGCATCGGCCCTACAACAACCTGCATGGCCACTCGTTCAAGGTCGAGGCGACCGTGCGCGGCGCGCCGCAGGAGCCGGTGGGCTGGGTGGTCGACCTCGCCGACCTCGACGCCGAGTTGAAGGCCGTCGCGGCCGAACTCGACCACGGCCTGCTCAACGAAAAGCCGGGCCTCGAGCGTCCGACCCTCGAACACATCTGCCTCTATTTCGCCGAGCGCCTGCAGCCGAAGTTCCCGGGCCTCTCGCGCATCGTCGTCTCGCGCCCGACCATCGGCGAGAGCTGCGCGATGGCGGTGCCCGGCGCCTGACGCGCCTCAGAGGTCGGCGACTTCGAGCACCGTCTTGCCGACCCCCTGGCCGGTCAGCGCGAACTCCAGCGCCTGCGCGAACGCGTCGAGCGCAAAGGCCTGGCCGCGCGGCGGCGCTAGCCGCCCGTCGGCGGCCCAGTCCAGCAGGCGGTCGAGGTGGGCGCGGGCCAGTTCGGGCTCCAGCAGCATGAACTGACGCACGTCGACGCCGACCAGGGCCGCGCCCTTCATCAGCGGCAGGTTGGCGGGCAGGGCGGGGATCGGTCCCCCGACGAACCCCAGCACCAGGTGGCGTCCGCGCCAGCTCAGCGAGCGGAACGCCGGTTCGAACAGCGGGCCGCAGACGGGATCGAACACGACATCCGGGCCGCGTCCGCCGCCGGCCGCCTTCAGTCGCTCGCGCCAGCCGTCGGGGGCCGTGTCCAGCACCTCGTCGGCTCCCAGATCGCGGCAGAAGTCGCGCTTGGCCTCGGTGGAGGCCGCCGCGATCACCCGCGCGCCCAGCAGCTTGGCGACCTGCAGTCCGGCCGCGCCGAGCCCGCCGGCCGCGCCCAGCACCACCACGGTCTCGCCAGCCTGCAGGTTCGCCCGGTCGGCCAGGGCGTGCAGGGCGGTGACGTAGTTGATGTGGAAGCCGGCGGCCTGGGCGAACGCCAGGCGCTCGGGGATCGCGCGGACGGCGGCGGCGGGCGCCAGGGCCTGCTGCGCGAACCCGCCGCGCACGTTGGCCATCACCCGCTCGCCGGGCGCCAGGCCGACAACGCCGGGGCCGACCTTGGCCACGCGGCCCGCCGCTTCCTGGCCCGGTGTGTGCGGCAGCGGCGGTTTGACCTGGTAGCGGCCGAGCGCCACCAGCGCATCGACATAGCCGACGCCGCAGGCGGCGACGTCGATCAGCACCTCGCCCGGGCCCGGCTCGAGCGGATCGGCGTCGATGATCCGATAGTCGTCGATCGACGACAGACTGGTCGCCTGAACCCTGCGCATGGACGTCTCCCTCGAGCGGCGATCCTGGGATCGCTGACGCCGGGGCAGTCCAGGGCGCTACTTGCGCTTGTCGTCCTTGTCGTCGCCGTCGGGGATGATCGCGCCGACCGCCATGCCGGCGCCCTTGGCGGTGACGCCGACGGCCGCGCCGGTGACGCCGACCGCGGTGCCGACCACCGCCCCGGTGGCGGCGACCGCCAGGCAGCCCGACAGCGTCAGGGCCGCGCCCGCCAGCAGCGACAGCTGGGCGAGAAGGCGAAGGGCGGGCATGCAAGGGTTCTCCGACAGGGACGCTGCCTGCCTAGCGGGCGAAGATCACCAAATGGTGGCGACCGCTAGAGCTCGAGGGCGCGGACGTTGCGGTGGTCGCCCGCCCGCCGCCAGGGGCCCTCGAAGCTGGGATCGCTGCGCCGGCGCCGGTCGGGACCGAAGTAGTCGTCGGTGCGGATGAACGGGCGGGCGTGGTCGACCACCTGGGCCAGCCGCTCGATCACGCCGCGGGCGGTGATCGGCTTGCCCATGAACTCGTTGACCCCGGCGTCGCGCGCCTCTTGCAGCCGCTTCATCGTCGCGTGTCCGGTGATCATGATCACCGGGAGCATCGGGCCGGGGCTGTCGGGGTGGGTCCGCAGCGAGCGCACGAACTCGATGCCGTTCATCGGCTCCATGGCCAGGTCGGTCAGCACGATGTCGACGGCGTGGTTGCGCAGCGCGGCCAGGCCCTCGACCCCGTCGCTGGCCTCGACGGTTTGGGTGATGCCGAGCGCCCGCAGGATCTGCGCCAGCAGCAGGCGCGTGTGCTTGTTGTCGTCGACGATCAGGACCTTGAGGCGATCGAGGCGCACGTTCACCGCGCTGACTAGGGGGCCGAATCGCGACGATGCATTCCGCGACAACAGCTGATTAGCTGCGCGAAAGTTGCACGGTCAATGCCATAAAACGGCGATTTGCGAGTGTCGAAATTCCGACGCTCGTCCAAACGTCAACGGCGCTCGGAACCGCCCGGAACATAGGCGCCGCCGCCGGTCTGAGCTCGATGGCGGAGGAAGGCGTCGGCCAGCACGCAGGCGGTCATCGCCTCGACGACCGGCACGGCGCGGATGCCGACGCACGGGTCGTGCCGGCCCTTGGTGCGCAGTTCCACTTCCTCGCCGGCCTCGTTGAGGCTGCGGCGCGGGGTGAGGATCGAGGAGGTCGGCTTGAACGCCACGCGGGCGACGACCGGCGCGCCGGACGAGATGCCGCCCAGGATGCCGCCGGCGCTGTTGGACAGGAACAGCGGCTCGCCGTCATTGCCCATCCGCATCTCGTCGGCGTTCTCCTCGCCGGAGAACGCGGCCGAAGCGAAGCCGGCGCCGATCTCCACGCCCTTCGAGGCGTTGATCGACATCAGCGCCGCGGCCAGTTCGGCGTCGAGCTTGCCATAGACCGGCGCGCCCCAGCCGGCGGGGACGCCGAGCGCCTCTACCTCGACGATCGCGCCGGTCGAGGAGCCGGCCTTGCGGACCTTTTCCAGGTGCTCTTCCCAGACCGGCACGGTCGACGCGTCCGGGCACCAGAAGCCGTTCTCGTGGCGCTGATCCCAGTCGAAGCGGCTGTGGTCGATGGCGTGCGGGCCGATCTGCACCACGGCGGCGCGGATGGTGACGCCCTCGATGATCTTGCGCGCAACGGCGCCGGCCGCCACGCGCGCGGCAGTCTCGCGCGCTGAGGCCCTGCCGCCGCCGCGATAGTCGCGCACGCCGTACTTGGCGAAATATGTGTAGTCGGCATGGCCCGGCCGGAACTGGGTGGCGATCTCGCCATAGTCGCGCGAGCGTTGGTCGACATTCTCGATCAGCATCGAGATCGGCGTGCCGGTGGTCACCTGGCCGTCGGTGCGCTCGTCCTGGAACACGCCCGACAGGATCTTCACCGCGTCCGGCTCCTGGCGCTGGGTGACGAACTTGCCCTGGCCGGGACGGCGCTGGTCCAGCCACACCTGCACCTCTTCGGCGGTCAGGCCGATGCCCGGAGGGCACCCGTCCACGACGCAGCCCAGCGCCGGTCCATGGCTCTCGCCCCAGGTGGTCACGCGAAACAGATGGCCGAAGGTGTTGTGCGACATGGCGGCGTTCTTAAAGCCGGCTTGGGCTCAAGGCTAGGCCGCCCAGGCGGCGGCGAACCGGCGGCGCAGGGTGCGCGTGGCGGTGTCGGTGGTGCGGGTCTGCTCGGTCAGGCGCAGGAAGAGATGGCCCTGGGGGTGATCTCCCCGCGCCGGCAGTCCCTGGCCGGCCAGCCGCACCAGTCCGCGTTCGCCGACCTTCTTGGTGATCCAGACGACCCGACGGCCTAGCGGGGTGTCCACCGCCACCCGGCCGCCCTGGGCCAGGACGTGCGGGTGCAGCGGCGTGGTGACCCACAGGTCGTGGCCGCGGACCATGATCTGCGCATCGCCGCGCACGGCGATCTCGAACATGTCGGCGCCGGCCCGCAGCACGTCGCCCGAGCGCAGGCCGGCGGGCAGGGTGATCTTCAGGCTGCGCTGGTCGGCGGTTTCCTTCAGCACGACGCCGCCGTTCAGCGACAGCAGCGGCGTGATCGGCAGGATCCTGTCGTCCTGGGCGGTTTTCCTGACGGTGGCGGGCGGCTGGATGACGCCGCTGGTCGGGATCGGTTCGCTGAGCAGGCGGTAGGCCTCGACCACCTCGCGGAACCGCTCGGCGTCGCCGCCGGGCCGGTCGGGGTGGGCGCTCTTGGCCGCTTCACGGAACGCGCGACGCAGTTCGGCGGCCGTGGCCCCTGACGCGACGCCCAGCACGGCGCGCGCCCGCTTCCTGTCCAGCATGGGTGACTTGGGCGCGGCCATCCGGCGACTGTGGACGGCCCATGGTCAACGGCGCGTTAAGCATGGCAAGCGCGCGCCAAGGCGCTATATCGGCGATATGAGCGACAAGGCCGCAATTCCCCCCTCGCCCAGCGAGGACGACTACGTCCGCCAGGTGACCGCGGCCGAGCCGCCGCCGCTGCTGTCGGCGCAGGACCCGTTCGAGCTGTTCGCCGAATGGATGAAGGAGGCGACCGCCAAAGAGCCGAACGATCCCAACGGCATGGCCCTGGCCACTGTCGACGAGACCGGCATGCCCGACGTGCGCATGGTGCTGCTCAAGGACGCCGGCCCGGACGGCTTCGTGTTCTACACCAATCTCGGCAGCGCCAAGGGCCGCCAGCTGGCCGCCAGTCCGAAGGCCGCGCTGCTGTTTCACTGGAAGTCGCTGCGCCGCCAGGTGCGGGTCCGCGGCGTGGTCGAACCGGTGACGCCGGAGGAGGCCGACGCCTACTTCGCCACCCGCGCCCGTCCGGCCCAGATCGGCGCCTGGGCCTCGGAGCAGTCGCAGCAGCTGCCCGACCGCCTGGCCCTGGAAAAGCGCATCGCCGAGATCGGCCTGAAGTTCGGCCTCGGCAAGGTGCCGCGGCCGCCGCACTGGTCCGGTTTCCGCGTGAAGCCCGAGGCCATCGAGTTCTGGCGCGACCGGCCGTTCCGCCTGCACGAGCGCCTCGTCTTCGACCGCGTGGGGGAGGGCTGGACCACCCAGCGCCTCTATCCTTGACCGACGCCGAAGAGGCCGAAGTCGTCGCCTGGCTGGAAGGCGAGGCGCAGACCAAGATCGAGACCGGCTGCGCCTGGGTGTTCCTGGCCGGCGACACCGCCTTCAAGGTCAAGAAGCGGGTCGATCTGGGCTTCCTCGACTACTCGACCTTGGACCTGCGGCACTGGGCGCTGGAGCGTGAGCTGCGCTTCAACCGCGCCGCCACCTCGGACATCTACCGCGCCGTGCGGACCATCACCCGCAAGAGCGGCGGCGGCCTGGAGCTCGACGGCCCCGGCGCGGTGGTCGAGTACGCCCTGGAGATGCGCCGCTTCGACGAGAGCTTCGTGCTCGCCGCCCGGCCCTGGGCGGTCGACGGCCCGCTGGCCGAGGCCATGGGCCGCGAGGTCGCCTCCGTCCACGCCAAGGCCGAGCTGCGCCCGCAGGGCGGCGGCGGCAAGGCGCTGAAGTACACGATCGACTCCAACGCCAAGCTGCTGCGCGAACTGGCGCCCAAGCTCGGCGAGACCCGCGTCGAGGCGCTGATCGCCGCCACCGACGCTGAGTTCTTCCGCCGCGAGGGCCTGCTGAACGCGCGCCGCGACGCCGGCTTCGCGCGCCTGTGCCACGCCGACCTGCATCTCGGGAACATCCTGCTGGAGGACGGCCGGCCGGTGCTGTTCGACTGCATCGAATTCAACGACATCCTCTCGGACATCGATGTCCAGTACGACCTGGCCTTCCTGCTGATGGACCTCGACTTCCGCCGTCGCCGCGACGCCGCCGTGCGGGTGCTGTCGGCCTATATCGACGAGGGCCGTCGCCACTTCGGCCCCGACCTGCTCGACGGCCTCGCCGCCCTGCCGCTGATGATGTCGGTCCGCGCCGGGGTGCGCGCCCACGTCCAGGCCCACAGCGCGGACCTGGAAGGCGCCAGCGCCTATCTCGACGCCGGCTTGGCGCACCTGTCGCCGCCGCCGCCGAAGCTGACCGCGGTCGGCGGGCTGTCCGGTTCGGGCAAGTCGACCTTCGCGCGGCTGATCGCGCCGGGCCTGGGCGCTTCGCCGGGCGCCGTGGTCCTTCGCACCGACGAGATCCGCAAGCGCCTGCTGGGCGTTGCGCCCGATGCTTCGCTGCCGGCCAGTGTCTATTCCCCCGCCTTCTACCAGGAGGTCTACGACACCCTGTTGGCCGAGGCCCGCGCCCTGCTGGACGCCGGCCGCGCCGTGGTGGTCGATGCGACCTTCATCCAGCCCGAACTGCGCGGACGGGCGCAGGAGCTAGCCCGCCAGGCCGGCGTGCCGTTCCACGGCGTCTGGCTGGAGGCCGCCCCCGAAGTCCTGGCCCAGCGCATCGAGGGGCGGGAAGGGGACGCCTCCGACGCCACCGTCGCGACCCTGCGCATGCAGCTGGACCGCGACGTCGGCCCGATCGACTGGATCCGCGTCGACGCGTCGGGACCGGCCCAGGACGCGGCCGAAGCCTGGTCGATCCAGCACGGCGGTTCGCCGCTGCCTTAGGCGTTCTCAATTGCTCGCGCCGATCCACCTCCCCCGGAAGGGGAGGAACTGAATCCGTCGTCAGACCGCCTGCCCGGCCACCCAGCCCGACGACCAGGCCCACTGGAAATTGTAGCCGCCCAGCCAGCCGGTCACGTCGACCACCTCGCCGATGAAGTAGAGCCCGGGCACGGACTTGGCCTGCATGGTCTTGGACTCCAGGCCGTTGGTGTCCACCCCGCCCAGCGTGACTTCGGCCGTCCGGTAGCCCTCCGAGCCGACCGGCTTGACGCTCCAGGCGTTCACCGCCGTGGCGATGCGGCCGATGGCCTTGTCCGACAGGTCGCCGGCGTTGGCCGGGGCGGCGGCCTCGTCCAGGATCATCTGCGCCAGCCGGCGCGGCAGGTGCTCGGACAGCACCGTGATCGCCGCCTGCTTGCCGCGGGTCTGGCGGGCGGTCTTCAAGGTCGCGGCGATGTCGACGCCCGGGGCCATGTCGAGCGTGATCGCCTGGCCCTCGCGCCAATAGGACGAGATCTGCAGGATCGACGGGCCCGACAGCCCGCGGTGGGTGAACAGCATCGCCTCGGCGAACCTGGTCTTGCCGCAGGAGACCACGGCGTCGACCGCCACCCCGGCGAGCGGCTTCAGCCGCTCCAGCATCCCGACCTCGAAGGTCAGCGGCACCAGGGCCGGGCGGGTCTCGACGATGTTCAGCCCGAACTGCCGGGCGATGTCGTAGCCGAAGCCGGTGGCGCCCATCTTCGGGATCGACTTGCCGCCGCTGGCGATCACCAGCGCCTCGCAGGCGACCGGCCCGCCGCTGGTCTCCAGCGAGAACCCGGCGTCCTCCTGCTCGACCCGCTCGACGGTGGTCTTCAGCCGCAAGGTCACGCCGGCCTGGCGCATCGCGCCGGTCAGCATGGCGATGATCTCCTTGGCCGAGTTGTCGCAGAACAGCTGGCCGAGGGTCTTCTCGTGATAGGCGATCCCCTCACGCTCGATCCAGGCGATGAAGTCCTTGGCGGTGTAGCGGCGCAGCGCCGAGATCGCGAAGTGCGGGTTGGCCGAGATGAAGTTGGCCGGGCCTGCGTTGATGTTGGTGAAGTTGCAGCGGCCGCCGCCGGAGATGCGGATCTTCTCGCCGGGCGCGTCGGCATGGTCGATCACCAGCACCTTGCGCCCGCGCTTGCCGGCCTCGATGGCGCACATCATGCCCGCC
This sequence comes from Phenylobacterium sp. LjRoot97, assembly GCF_964254345.1. Lineage (NCBI taxonomy): Bacteria > Pseudomonadati > Pseudomonadota > Alphaproteobacteria > Caulobacterales > Caulobacteraceae > Phenylobacterium > Phenylobacterium sp. LjRoot97. The sequence goes on along the minus strand of NZ_CAXUTH020000001.1, from coordinate 3,417,062 downwards.
GCCCCGGCGCCGATCACCACGACGTCGAACTGATCCACCTGGGTCCTCGCAACTTGCGTGAAGGAAAGTCGGCCCTTCGATAGGACCGGCCCCCGGAAGTCAACCGGCGGTTCGCCGCGCTTCCTCTTCGAGCAGGCGCCACGTCGCGGCCCCTATTCTTGCGCAAAACACCATGCCGCAGCGTGGTTTGGCCACAAGCCCCTGTTCACCGAGCCGCGTTGCGTTAAGGACTTGGTGAATCTAGCTTGCGCCAGCCCCAGAGAGGGCGGCGTCGTCGGGAGGAAGTAAGAGTATGCAAGGTTTGATGCAGGACTGGCCGCTGACGGTCGACAAGATCCTCGACCACGCCAAGGCCTGGCACGGCGGCCGCGAGGTCGTCAGCCGTTCGGTCGAGGGGCCGATCGTCCGCACCACCTACGCTGCGATCCACGAGCGCGCCAAGCGCGTGTCGAATGCGCTCAAGGCGCTGGGCGTGGCGCCCGGCGACCGCGTCGCCACCCTGGCCTGGAACACCGGCCGCCACATCGAGGCCTGGTACGGCATCATGGGCATCGGCGCGGTGTGCCACACCCTGAACCCGCGCCTGTTCGCCGAGCAGCTCGTCTACATCATCAACCACGCCGACGATAAGGTCATCTTCACCGACCTGACCTTCCTGCCGATCCTGGCCTCGATCCGCGACCAGATCCCCGGCGTGAAGCACTTCGTGGTCTTCTCCGACGAGGCTCACCTCGGCGACCAGCTGCCCGGCGCCCTGGCTTATGAGAGCCTGGTCGAACAGGCCTCGGCCGACGTGACCTGGGGCGGCTTCGACGAGAACACCGCCGCGGGCCTCTGCTACACCTCGGGCACGACCGGCAATCCGAAGGGCGTGCTCTACTCGCACCGCTCGAACTTCCTGCACACCCTGGTGACCATGGGCGGCGACGTGCTCGGCATCCGCGCCACCGACACCGTGCTGCCGGTGGTGCCGATGTTCCACGCCAACGCCTGGGGCCTGGCCTTCTCAGCCCCGGCGGTCGGCGCCAAGCTGGTCATGCCGGGCCAGAAGCTGGACGGCGCTTCGGTGCACGAGCTGCTGGAGACCGAGGGCGTCACCTTCTCGGCCGCCGTGCCGACCGTCTGGCAGATGCTGCTGCAGCACCTGCGCGCCACCAAGAGCCAGCTGACCACCCTCAAGCGCGTCGTCATCGGCGGCTCGGCGGTGCCCGAGAGCATCGTGCGCGGCTTCCGCGACGAGTTCGGCGTCGACGTCACCCACGCCTGGGGCATGACCGAGACCTCGCCGCTCGGCACCCAGGCCACGCCGAACGCCGCCATCGCCGCCATGGACGCCGAGGCCCAGCTGCAGTTCAAGCTGAAGCAGGGTCGCGCCCCGCTCGGCATCGAGCTCAAGCTGGTCGACGACGAGGAGAAGGACCTGCCGCACGACGGCGCCACCTTCGGCCGCCTCAAGGTCGCCGGCCCGTTCGTGGTCGGCCAGTACTTCAAGTCCGAGGGTGGAAACATCCTCGACGAGGCCGGCTTCTTCGACACCGGCGACGTCGCCACCCTCGACGAGCATGGCTTCATGCAGATCACCGACCGCGCCAAGGACGTGATCAAGTCGGGCGGCGAGTGGATCTCCTCGATCGAGATCGAGAACATCGCCGCCGGCCACCCGAAGGCCGAAATCGCCGCTGTCATCGGCGTCGCCCACCCCAAGTGGGACGAGCGCCCGCTGTTGCTGGTCAAGCTGAAGGCCGGCGAGGAGGCCACCAAGGAAGAGTTCCTGCAGTTCCTCGAGGGCAAGATCGCCAAGTGGTGGACGCCCGACGACGTGGCCTTCGTCGACGAGATCCCGCTCGGCGCCACCGGCAAGATCGACAAGAAGCTGATCCGCGACCGGATGAAGGACTATGTCCTGCCGACCGCGGCCACCGGCGGCGCCGCGGCCCTGGCCGTCTCGCCGGAGCCGAAGATCTACGCGCCCGAGCCCGCGGCCCAGGCGCCGGACGACGGATCCTGGCTGCAGTGGACGCCGGGCCCCGATCAGGCGGTCGATCGCGCCGCGTCGCCCCCGCGTACGGTTCCGACGGCCAAACCGCAGCCGCCGGAGGCCCCGGCGGACGCCGTGCGCCCTTTTCGGCGGAGCTGACTGCGTCTGAGCCGGCTATCGCGCCGGCTCAGGGGCGGCCGGCTGCGTCCGTTCTGGTGCGTCAGCCGGCCGTCTCGCACGGCTTCGCCGATCTTTATCTGAATGGCGCGACCCTGATCGCCCTGGCGCCGGCCTGTCTGGTCGCCGTCGGGGTGATCGCGCCCAAGCTCGGCCTGATGAGCGAGGGCGTCGGGGTCGGGCTCGTGGCCATGGAGTGGGCGCCGCACGTCGCCCTGGCCAGCGTCGCCGGCGGCTTCTTCGCCGCGCTGGTCGCCATGCTGGCCGGCTTCTCGCGGTTCTGGCTGCGCGCGCTGCTGGTGCTGGCGATCACCACTGCGACCCTGTTCGCCTATGTCTGGGACCGCGAAGTGCGTCAGCCCGCCGCCGAGGCGCAGGTCACGCTCCGCTGAGGCGGAGCTGGCGCCCCCAGGCGACCCGACCTTCCGGGCGCGGTCCAGCGCTTCCGTAATTGCGTCTGGCGTGAAGTCCCTAATTTCGCTACAAGCCGCAATCGAAGATCGCTTTTGGTTCGGTTGTTCTCATCGCTTTTTCTTGAAGAAGCGACCCGGGCCGACCTCAACCTTCTCCGAAAATTTGGTCAGGTGTCCCGTGCGGGGCGCGCGAAAACTTGCGCCTGAAAGACGATGGTTCAGGCCCGCAAGTAATCACTACAGGAGCATCGATGGCGAGGAAGCCGAATTACCAGTTCGAGCGCATGGAGCGCGAACGCCAGAAGGCCAACAAGGTCGCCGCCAAGGCGGCTGAAAAGCGCGAAGAGCGCGAACGCGCGCGGGCGGCGTCGTCGCCGCAGCCCCCGGAAGAGGACGAGTAGCCCATGTCGACCAGCGTCGTTTACAGCCACGAGACGGTCAGCCTCGACGGGCAGGTCTTCTCCGGCTGCGAGTTCCTCAAGTCCCGACTGATCTACGCCGGCGGCGAGCCGCCGATCTTCGACAACTGCCGTTTCCAGGACTGCGAGTGGCGGTTCGACGGCCCGGCCGGCAACACGCTCGCCTACCTCAAGAACCTGTGGGGCGCGGGCGAGAAGGCCTCGGTCCAGGCCGCCATCAAGGAAATCACCGGCGTCGCGCGCTGACGCTCACCCCGCCAGCCGGTAGTCGCTGTCCAAGCCCGGGTCGCGGTCGTCGGAGACGACGACGCCGCGACGGGTGAGGTCGATCATGTGGCCCAGCACCGAGCGCGCCGCCGCCGGCCACAGCCGCTTGTCGACCTCGGCGTAGAGCACCGGCACCATGTCCTTGATCCGGCCATGGCCTTCGCCGACAGCCTTCAGCACCTGCGCTTCGCGGGCGCGGCGGTGGGCGATGTAGGCCTCGATGAACGGGCCGACCTCCAGCACCGGCGGACCGTGGGTCGGCCACAGGATGTCGAAGTTCCGGTCCTTCACCAGGTCCAGGCTTTCCATGTAGGCGGTCATGTCGCCGTCCGGCGGCGAGACCACCGTCGTCGACCAGCCCATGATGTGGTCGCCGGAGAACAACGCGTTCTCCTCCTTCAGGGCGAAGCAGATGTGGTTGGAGGTGTGCCCCGGGGTGGCGATCGCCTCCAGCGTCCAGCCCGGCCCTTCGAAGATCGCCCCGCCGCCGCAGATGTCGATGTCCGGGGTGAACGAAAGGTCGTGCCCGGCCTCGGTGATCACCGTCGAGTCCCCGGCCTTCGCGCCCACCGCGCAGCCGTAGATCTTCGCGCCGGTCTTCTCCTGCAGCGGGCCGGCGAGCGGCGAGTGGTCGGAATGGTGGTGCGTCACCAGGATGTGGGTGACCGTCTCGCCCTCCAGCGCCGCCATCAGCGCGTCGAGGTGCTCGGGCATGTCGGGACCGGGGTCGATGACCGCCACCTGGCCCTTGCCGATGATGTAGGTGCCGGTGCCCAGATAAGTGAACGGACCGGGGTTGTTGGCCACCACCCGGCGGATCAGCGGCGAGACCTGGTCGCAGGCGCCGTACTCGAACTGAATCTCACGAACATAAGGGATCATCGAAAAGTCCTTCGGCGGCGCCCGTCTTGCTGTCTTGCCCTCGAACTTGGGGTGCGAGGTCGGTCATGGCGACGGACACGGCGATTTATGTATCAAAACGGCTTCAGAGGGTGGCCTTCGCGCTGCTCTGTCTCGTCGCGGCCCAGCTGGTGCTGGCCGTCGCGAGTTGCGAACCCGAGCAGGTAGCCATGGGCGCCGCCCGGGTGCAACTCGATCAGACGCCATAGGCCAAGCTAGCGGTGGAAACTCGGCCCCCTAGCCTCGGCGCATGATCCGCTCGCCGAGGCCGGGAGCGACGCGCATCAGGATCGGCAGCAGCTTGGCGCGGTCGACATAGACCTCGCGTCGGCCGGCCAGGATCGCGTCCACCACCTCGTCGGCCGCTTCGGTCGGGGTGATCTTTCCCTGGCCGCGGCCGGCGGTCATGTCGGTGTCGACCAGGGCCATCACCGCTTCGATCACCTGCACGTTCGGCGCGCCATCCTCGCATTGATAGCGCAGCGCCTTGGTGAAGCTGCGCACCGCCGCCTTGGTCGCGCAATAGACCGGCGAGGAGGTCTTGGGCGCGAGGGCCAGGCCGCTGGTCACATTGACGATGGCCGCCGAGGGCTGGCGGCGCAGATGCTCCAGTAGGCCGGTCGAGATCGCCACCACCGCGTCCAGGTTCAGGCTGATCTCGCGGCGCAGGGCCGGGCGCAGCGTCTCGACGTCGTCGGCCAGGAAGTCGGTCAGCGTCTGGGCGCCGGCGTTGTTGACCACCACCGACAGCTCCGGATGTCGGCGGGGCAAGTCGCGGACGAAGGCGTCGGTCTGCTGCGGATCGGAAAGATCGACGGGCCAGGCCGTGACCCGGCGCGGATGCTGCGCGTGCAGCCGGGCCAGCCGCTCGCCGTCGCGGCCGGCGGCGATCACCACCGCCCCCTCGGCCAGGAAGCGGCGGGTCAGCGCCAAGCCGATGCCGCGCGCCCCGCCGGTGACCAGGATCGTCCTATCTCGCAGCTGCATGGCGGGCGTCCTTGTCGGCAGGCCCGAATACCTGGCGGACCAGGGCGCGGGCGGTGGAGGGATCGGGCGGGACCTGCAGCACCAGCAGCTGGAAGAACGGCGCCCCCAGCAGCAGGTCGAGCAGCAGGCCGGTGTCGGCGTCGGCCGGCGCCAGGCCCTGGCGCTTGGCCTCTTCGACGAGGCCGCGCAGGGGGCCGTGCTCGCGGGCGCCCTGGGTGACCTCCGTCATGGCCCGCGCGAGTTCCGGTTCGTGGGCCGCATGGGAGATCACTGCGCGGATCGCGCCGCCGAGCGGGCCCTCGGCGAACGCGGCCATCTTGGCGGCCAGCACGCCGGCGATGTCCTCACGAACATCGCCGGTCCGGGCCGGGGCGGCGTGGGCCTGGCGCAGGCCGTGCTGGATGGCCTGCGCGAACAGCGCCGGCTTGCTCGGCCAGCGGCGATAGACGGTCGCCTTGCTGGCGCGGGCGGCCGCGGCGATGTCGGCCGTGCTGGTTCCGGCATAGCCGCGCTCGGCCAGCAGCCGCAGCGTCGCGGCGAGGATTGCGGCGGTGGCCTCCTCGTCGCGCGGACGTCCGGGGCCGGTGGGCAGGGTATCGGTACTCATGGGTACCAGATTGTCGGCGCAATTAAGTACCGTCAAGTACCCATTTGCGTCCCGCAACGGGCGTCCTGGCTGGCACGGCTCCTGCTTGCACCCGTCCGACGCGAGTAGGTTTCGCCCCAGACGGGTCGAAACGGGACGGGCGAAATCAGCGGCCGCAGCGGCCGCACAGTTGGGGCTTGAGACTATGAAGAAGCTGATTGCGGGCGCGATCGCCGCCGGAACCCTGATGTTCGGCCTGCCGGCCGCGGCCGCCGTGACGGTGGCCGACTTCCGTTCGGAGTCCCACCTGCCGGACTACAGCTCCAGCGGCGGCAAGCTCTACCAGAACACCGGGGCGGTGCTCGGCGCCGGCGACGAGCTGGACGGCGGCGACTTCGTCTCCAATCCGTCGGGTTGGGGCGGCGGCGTTGTGTTCGTCGACTGGGACGCGGTGACCAACATCCTCACCCTGCGCTCGCAGGACACCTGGGACTTCCAGACCTACAGCCTGGCGATCAGCAACGTCCTGTTCAGTAGCGCCCAGACGATCACCGGCATTTCCCTGCTGAGCAACAATCTCACCGACTCCGGCGTCACGCCGACGCTCGGCTTCACGGGCAACTCGATCAACATCGGCTACGCTCGGCCTGAGCTGTTCAACTTCACCGGCGGCACGGCCACCTTCCAGGTCACCCTCGGCGACGTCGGCAGCGCCGTGCCCGAGCCGGCCACCTGGGCGATGATGATCATCGGCTTCGGCGCGGTCGGCAGCGCGGTCCGTTCGTCGCGTCGCCGCAGCGCCTTCATGGCGGCCTAAGGGCTCGCCATCTCGCGAACCACAAGGGCCCGCTCCCGTCGCCGGGGGCGGGCCTCTTCGTGTCCGGGTCTAGCGCGGGAAAGCGCCCGACAGGTCATAGCCGGCCTGGGCGCCCAGCTCGACGAGCTCGTCGGCCGAACGTTCGTCGGCCTGGAACTGGCCCAGCGACCAGGTGACGATCGAGCGCGTGCCCGAGCGGCAGAAGGCCAGCACTGGCCCGCCGGCGGCCTCGACGGCGCGATAGTTGGCCTCGACCTGGTCGGGGGTGGGGCCGCCGCGCACCGGGATGTGCACGTATTCGAGGCCCGCGGCCTTGGCCGCCGCCTCGATCTCGGCGCTGGTCGGCTGGGTGGGGTCCTCGCCGTCCGGTCGGTTGTTGATCACCAGCTTGAAGCCCTGGGCCGCCGCGCTCGCCAGGTCGGCGGTCGAGATCTGGGGGGCGACCGAAAGCTGGTCGGTGACGCGTCGAAAGTCAGTCATCTGCAATACCGCTAGGAGGGGAGGGGGCGATCGTTTGACATCATCGGGGGCCGGTGAAAGTTTCGCAACGCCCGGCCGACAATCGGCCGTCACCTTGAGCCCCTGATGTTTCGCTTCATCGGCCGCCGACTGCTGGTGGCCATCCCGACCCTGTTCCTGGTGGTGACCGTCGCATTCTTCATGATGCGCGCCGCCCCCGGCAGCCCGTTCGACATGGACCGCAAGCTCTCGCCCGAGATCGAGCGGAACGTCATGGCCAAGTACGGCATGGATAAGCCGCTGCACGAGCAGTACTTCAACTATCTCCGCGACGTGACTCGCGGCGATTTCGGCCCGTCGCTGAAGTACAAGGACAAGTCCGTCCTGCAGATCCTGCAGGAGAACTACAAGGTCAGCCTGATCCTCGGCTTGTCGGCGATTCTCCTGGCCAGCGTGGTCGGGGTGACCCTGGGGGTGCTGGCCGCCCTGCGGCAGAACAAGCTCGTCGACTACGGGGTGATGGCGGTGGCCATCATCGGGGTCTGCATCCCGACTTTCGTCACGGCGCCGCTGCTCGTGCTGATATTCGGATCGAAATTGCAGCTTCTGCCTTCTGGCGGTTGGAACGGCGGGGCGCTCGCAAACCTGATATTGCCGGTAGCGGTGCTGGCCCTGCCGCAGATCGCGATCATCTCGCGCCTGACGCGGGCCGGCATGATCGAGGTGCTGCGCTCGAACTACATCCGCACCGCCCGCGCTAAGGGGTTGCCGGAACACAGGATTGTCGGAAAACACGCCCTGCGCGCGGCGATCCTGCCGCTGGTCAGCTATCTCGGCCCGGCCTGCGCGGGCCTGCTTACCGGCAGCTTGGTGGTGGAAAAGATCTTTAACCTGCCGGGACTGGGCAAGTTTTTCGTCATTTCGGCGCTCCAGCGCGACTACACCGTGGTCATGGGCATGGTGATTTTCTACGCCGCCCTGATCCTCGTCCTGAACCTGATCGCCGACCTGCTCTATGCGGCGCTTGATCCCCGCGTGAGGCTGTCGTGATCCTGGCTCCCGGTTCGCGCGCCGGCGCGCAAGTCATGGAAAAGGCTGTCAAAGGCCGCAGCCTGTGGGACGACGCGCTGCGCCGCCTGTTCCGCAACTGGGCGGCGGTCAGCGGCATGTCGGTGCTGGCGGTGCTGGTGCTGGTCGCCATCGTCGGCCCGCACCTGGTCCCGTTCAGCTACGACCAGATCAACAAGGACGACGTCTGGGCCCCGCCGCTGACCGCCGGCCACCTGCTGGGCGCCGACTCCCTGGGCCGCGACCTGCTGGCCAGACTCCTTATGGGGCTTAGGGTTTCGCTGGCCATCGGGCTGGTGGCGACGCTGGTGTCGCTGGTCATCGGCATCACCTGGGGCGCGGTCGCCGGCTATGTCGGCGGGGCGCTGGACGAGATCATGATGCGCGTCGTCGACGTGCTCTACTCGCTGCCCTTCATCTTCTTCGTAATCCTGCTGATGGTGACCTTCGGCTCGAACATCATCCTGATCTTCATCGCCATCGGCGCGGTCGAGTGGCTGACCATGAGCCGCATCGTCCGCGGCCAGACGCTCGGCTTGAAGCACAAGGAGTTCGTGGAGGCCGCGCGGGCCGCGGGCCTCAGCCAAGGCGGCATCATCTCGCGCCACATCATCCCCAACCTGCTGGGGCCGGTCGTGGTCTATGTGACCCTGACGATACCTGCCGTTATCCTGGCCGAGAGCTTCCTGAGCTTCCTGGGCCTTGGCGTTCAGCCGCCCATGGCCTCGCTCGGCACGCTGATCGCGGGCGGGGCGCAGGACATGGAACTGGCTCCCTGGCTGCTGATCTTCCCCGCCCTGACCATGGTCGTGACGCTGATGAGCTTCAACTTCATCGGCGACGGCCTTCGGGACGCGATCGACCCGAAGGACCGCTGAGCCTTCTAGCGCAGGCGCTTGGCGCGGGCGCCCGATTGGCCGTCGACGCTGAGGAAGTAGCCGCCGACGCCGCCTTTGCGGACTTCGACCTTGCTGCCCTTCTTCGGCGTCCGGCCGAGATCGGCGGCGTCGTAGTACTGCCAGATCGCGCCGCCGGTCAGCTCGAAGACCCACTTGCCGTCGCCGCCGCGATAGGCGCGCTCGACGGTGTCTTCGATGCGGTTGGCTTCCTCGGGCGTCGCCTCGGCCTTGTTGAACATGTCCAGGGTCGGCAGGCTGAGGCCGAAAGCCTGCTTGCGAGCGGCCTTGGCCTGCTCACGATCGACGACGACGATGTCGCCCTTCTTTTCGGCGGTGTCGATCGCGCCGGCGGCGGCGTCGTAGCAGGCCAGGCGCTCGGTCGGGTCGCTCTTGGTCTTGCAGTCGAGCAGAGATTGCAGCACCGCGGCGCGACCTTCGGGCTTGGCCTGGGCGGCGGCCTGACCCGAGGCGGCGAGGGCGGCCAGCAGCGCGATGGCGGTCAGCTTTGAGCGCGTAGGAAAGTGTGTCATCCGTGACCCATGGTTTCGACGTCCCGCATTGATAGGGCGCTCCGGGCGCTCGGCAATACGCTGATCCTGGCGACTGCAGCCTTTTCCATCGCCGCCTGCGCGCCCAAGGGGCCTTCGCGGCCGCCGTGCCCGGAGGGGCAGGTCTGCATCCAGGCGGGCAACGTCTCCGAGCCGGTGACCCTCGACCCGCACAAGTCCACCGGCACCTGGGAAGACCGCATCATCTCCAACCTGCTGATCGGGCTCACAGACTCCGACGAAAAGGGCGAAGCGGTTCCCGGCATGGCCGAGCGCTGGGAGACCAGCCCCGACGGCCTGGTGTGGACCTTCTATCTGCGCGACGCGAACTGGTCGGACGGCGTGCCGGTGACGGCGGACGATTTCGTCTATTCGCTGCGGCGCATCCTGCTGCCCGAGACGGCGTCGGAGTACGCCTCGGTCCTCTACCTCATCAAGAACGCCCAGGCGGTGAACGAGGGGAAGGCGCCCAAGGAGGCGCTCGGGGTGCGGGCGATATCGCCGAAGGTGCTCGAGATCACCCTGAACCATCCGGCTCCGTACCTGCCGGAACTCGCCAAGCACCACACCATGTCGCCGCTGCCCAAGCACCTGCTCGACAAGGTCGGCGAGAAGTGGGTGCAGCCCGGCACCTATCTGTCGAACGGCCCCTACATCGTCACCGACTGGAAGCTCGGCGACTATGTGCGGCTGGTGAAGAACCCGCGCTTCTACGAGGCCGACAAGGTCTGCGTCGATCAGATCTACCTCTATCCGACCCCGGACGCGGCCATGGCCGAGCGCCGGGTGGCGCGCGGCGAACTGGATATGAACGCCGACATCCAGTCGAACCGCATCGCCTTCCTGCGCGAGACCATGCCGGGCTACGTGCGCACCCACACCTTCCTGGGCGTGACCTACCTGGCGTTCAACTCGAACGTCCCGGCCTTCAAGGACAAGCGCGTGCGGCAGGCGCTGAACATGTCGATCGACCGCGACTTCATCACCCAGAAGCTGCTGCGTGGCGGGCAGACGGCGGCCTATACCTTCGTGCCGCCGGGCGTCGCCAACTACAAGCCCGCGCAGCCGCCGGCCTGGGCAGCCTGGCCGCTCGAGAAGCGCCAGGCTGAGGCACGCCGTCTGTTGGCCGAGGCCGGCTACGGCCCCAACAACCCGCTGCGCTTCGAGATCAAGCACCGCAACACGCCTGATCCGATGCTGTTCATGCCTGCCATCCAGGCGGACTGGAAGGAGATCGGGGTCGATGCGCGCCTGGTGCAGAACGAAGCCCAGATCGCCTATGCGGCCTTCCGTTCGCGCGATTTCGACGTCGCCGACGCCGCCTGGATCGCCGACTACAACGACGCCATGAGCTTCCTCTACCTGCAGCAGTCGGCGACCGGCCCGCAAAATTATGGCGACTATCGCAATCCGGCCTACGACGCCCTGCTCGCCAAGGCCGACGCCGAAGTCGACGCTCAGGTCCGCGCCGGCTACCTCGCCCAGGCCGAGGCGTTGATGCTCGATGATGCGCCGGTTGCGCCTATCTACTTCTACGTGAACAAGAATCTCGTCTCGCCGAAGGTCACCGGTTTCGTCGACAACCTCGTCGACCAGCATCGCGCGCGTTACTGGTGTGTCGCTAAAGGCACGCCGGCGCCGGCGAATTCCGTTACGCCGAAAGGGTAAAATCGTGCGCGACAGCGCCGCTCGGGCACAATCTGTGACCAGAATGCGACAGGTTGGCGTCCACAACATTGCGGGCGGCTAAACTGCGTTGACCCTCTAGCTGTAAGCCCCGTAACTCCAAGGTAACCGGGTTCGAATTCGAATCCGGGACCGAACCTTTTGTGGGGAGCGGGATCGCCACCGTCTGGGTGGGCGGGCCGCTGGAGGATCTAGACCTTGAAAATGACTACGCAACGTGGACGCCTGCTGGCGTCGTCGATGATTTGCGGAATCGTCGCTCTCGGCGCCGGCCAAGCGGTCGCCCAAGAGTCGGAAGTTTCCGAAATCGTCGTCACCGGCTCGCGCATTCCGCAGCCGAACCTGACCAGCGTCAGCCCGGTCCAAGTCGTCGGTTCGCAAGAAGTCACCCTGGGCGGCCGTCCGGTCACCGCCGACTTCCTGAACCAATTGCCGCAAATCTCGCAGAACGCTGCGACTGGCCTGTCGTCGACCTCGAACCCGCTGTCGGGTCCGGGCGGCGTCGCCACTATCGACCTGCGCGGTCTGGGCCAAACCCGCACCCTGGTGCTGGTCGACGGCCGTCGCCTGGGCATCGGCGACCCGAACACCGGCAACCCGAACCCTTCGCCCGACATCAACCAGATCCCGAGCCAGCTGATCGAGCGCGTTGACGTTCTGACCGGCGGCGCTTCGGCGACCTACGGTTCGGACGCCATCGCCGGCGTCGTGAACTTCGTTATGAAGCGCGACTTCGAAGGTCTGCAGATCGATGGCAACTGGGGCATCTATCAGCACAACCAGCACAACGAATTCGTCCAGAGCCTGCTCGGCCCGCGCCAAGTCGCCAAGCCGAAGGAAAACACCTGGGACGGCGCGTCGCGTGACCTGAGCATCGTCTACGGCGCGAACACCGAAGACGGCCGCGGCAACGTCACCGCCTTCTTCACCTACCACGACCAAGAGCCGGTCACCCAAGGCAAGCGCGACTGGTCGGCCTGTCAGGTCGTCGCCTCGGCCGCTGGCGTCGCCAGCTGCGCCGGTTCGCCGAACTCGAACCAGTGGTTCCGCGCTGACGGCCAAGGCGGCCAACTCGCCGTTGTCGGCAACCAATTCGTTCCGTGGAGCGACAGCGCGCGTACGACGCCGCCGCCGTTCTTCAACTCGAACGAGTACTCGTACCTGATGCAGCAGAGCACGCGTTACACCGCGGGCTTCTTCGCCAAGTACGACGTGAACGATAACTTCAAGCTGTACTCCGACTTCTCGTTCATGAACGACCGCACGAACGTGCAGATCGCGCCGACCGGCCTGTTCCAAGGCAGCGGCCCGTCTGCGACGAGCGGCTTCCTGATCAACTGTAACAACCCGTTCATGAGCGCCCAGCAACAGGGCGCCATCGGCTGTACGCCGGCCGACGTCGCTGCTGGCAACGACGTCGACATGTACATCGGTCGCCGGAACATCGAAGGCGGCGGTCGTAACGGCTTCTACGAGCACCAGAACTACCGCGTCGTCCTGGGTTCGCGCGGCGAGATCGCCGGTCCGTGGACCTACGACCTGTACGGTTCGTACTACTACACCAGCCTGTACCAAGCCTCGCAGAACTACCTCTCGATCTCCAAGATCCAGAAGGCCCTGCAAGTCGTTCAGACGCCGAACGGCCCGGCTTGTATCGACCAGTCGGACGGCTGCGTGCCGTTCAACATCTTCCAAGACGGCGGCGTGACCTCGGAAGCCCTGGCTTACCTGGACATCCAGGGCACCTCGCGCGGCGCGGTCAGCCAGCGGATCGTCGAAGGCACCATCACCGGCGACCTGGGCGAATACGGCGTGAAGTCTCCGTGGGCCAACGACAGCGTGGCGGTCAACTTCGGCTTCCAGACCCGTCGTGAGCACCTGGAATACGCCCCTGACGTCGCTCAGCTAGACGGCGATCTGTCGGGCGCCGGCGGCGCTTCGGTGAAAATCGACGAGAGCATCGCGGTGACCGAAGGGTTCGGCGAAGCCCGGATCCCGCTGATTCAGGACATGGCCTGGGCCAAGGATGTCGTCCTCGACCTCGGCTACCGCTACTCGGACTACTCGACCGGCATCACCGCGGACACCTACAAGGTGGCTCTGCAGTGGGCGCCGACCGACGACATCCGTTTCCGCGCGTCGTACAACCAAGCCATTCGTGCGCCGAACCTGCTCGAGCTCTACACCCCGCAGTCGGTGACCAACACCAGCCAGGTGTCGGTCGACCCCTGCGCCCAGGGCGCTCCGACCCCGGCCAGCCTCGCGGCCTGCCTGAACACCGGCATCACCGCGGCCCAGTACCTGAACATTCCGCAGTGCCCCTCGGGTCAGTGCTCGGTCCTGCAAGGCGGTAACCCGGAACTGAAGTCGGAAGAAGCCAAGACCTTCTCGGTCGGCTTCACCCTGACCCCGACCTTCCTTTCGGGCCTGACCGCCAGCCTGGACTACTTCACGATCGACCTCGAAGGCACGATCGGGAACATCCCGCTGGGCGTGATCATGCAACGCTGCCTGCAGACCGGCGACGAAGCGTTCTGCTCGCAGATCGTTCGTAACCCGATCAACGGCGCTCTGTTCGGCGACGACGTCGCCGCCGGCGGCTACATTAACGGCGCCAACGTCAACGTCGGTGCTGGCACCACGTCGGGCGTCGACGTCCAGGTCAACTACAACCTGCCGATCGAAATGATCGGTCTGGAAGACTACGGCCGCGTCTCGGTCGCCCTGAACGGCGCCTACCTGATCGAGAGCACCACCATCCCGCTGCCGGGCGATCCGGAATACGACTGTGCCGGCCTCTTCGGCCCGCAGTGCCAGACCGTGAACCCGAAGTGGCGTCACCAGCTGCGCGTCAACTGGACCACTCCGTGGGACATGACGTTCTCGGCCGCCTGGCGCTACATCGGCGAAGTGAAGCTGGAAACCGACACTCAGGAGCCGACTATCGGCACCGGTTCGCAGAACGCGTTCAACCACACCCTGCCGGCTCGCAGCTACCTCGACCTGTCGGGCGTGTGGAACATCAACGACACCTTCACGGTGCGCGCTGGTATCAACAACATTCTCGACCAAGACCCGCCGCTGGTGAACTCGCGTATCGCCGGCACCGGTCTGCCGAACACCTACCCGACCTACGATCTGCTGGGTCGCAAGATGTTCATCGGCTTCACGGCCAACTTCTAAGACGCATTCCCGTAAGGGGAGGCGAAGGGCGGCGGAGCAATCCGCCGCCCTTTTTCTTTGTGCGGATGTCGGTCGCTTGTGCGGCGGAATTGGACGCGGCCGCCCTGGACAGGCCCTCGGCCCACCCACAATTCCTATACAGTGTTGGATGTCCGGCCACGGACGCGCGGGAGGATCGGGTGCAGTCTTTTGACAGGCGGACGGTCGGGCTGAGCCTGTTGGCGCTGTCGGGGTGCGCCGCTCGGCCGCCGGTGATGATCAACATGTCTGGCGTGGGGCCGCCGCCGCCAGCGCCTGGAGACGACGACGGCGCAAACCTCACGACTGACGCCGACATGTCTGGGCGGGTGACCGCACCCGTGCGGATCAACGGGCAGGGGCCGTTCGATTTCGTCGTCGATACCGGCGCCAACCGCACCGTCATCACGCGAGAGCTCGCGGCCAAGCTCGGGTTGCCTGACGCGGGCCCGGCCGACGTCCACGGCGTCGCCGGGGTCGAGCCAGCAAACACGGTCACCATCGATCTGCTGGAGGTCGACGCCGTCGCCACCCGCGCCATCCGGGCGCCGACGCTCGGGCGCGAGCGCCTCGGCGCGGACGGCCTGCTGGGCGTCGACGTGCTGCGCGGCCGCCGCGTGACCGTCGACTTCCTGCACAACGAGTTTCGGATCACGCCGTCCCGCGGGCCCGGCGCGCCGGTGTCCCGTCTGGGGATGAGCGCCTCGGCCGCCAGTCGCTTGCCCAATAGCGACGAGGTTTCGTCACGGCAGGTTGTGGTGCCGGCCCGTTATCGGTTCGGACAGTTGATCATCGTCGGCGCCGACGTTGCCGGGCGACCGGTGACGGCGTTTCTGGACTCAGGTTCGCAAAGCACGGTGGGCAATGAGGCGCTGCGCAAGCTTGTCATCGGGACGCAGGAGCTGGGGGCGCCCCGCTATCTCGTGCCGGTGCTGAGCGCCACCGGCCAGACCGCCCAGGGCGAGCTGGCGGTGCTGCCGCTGCTGCGGATCGGCGGGCTGGACGTCATGCGGCTGACCACCGTGTTCGCCGACCTGCACGTCTTCGACATCTGGGACCTGAAGGCCAAGCCCAGTCTGCTGATCGGCGCCGACGCGATGCGCCAGTTCGACGCGATCACCCTCGACTATGGGCGCCGGCAGGTGATCTTCACCCTACCGGCCGGCAACTCGCGGCGGCGACGGCCCTTAACCTGAGCCTTCACTTCACCGGCGTCGGCGACAGGACCATGGCGCCCTGGCTGCGCATCCGCTCCTGGGCCATGTTGTCCAACAGACCCTTGGCGCGCGGGTCACCGAAGATCCAGGCCGCGGCCGCCAGTGTCCGGGCCGAGTTCGCCGATACGCCGAGCGCGCCTTCGAGGGCCTGGAACGGCGAAACCTGGGTGGTCATCCGCTTCAGGCGCACGTCGCCCTGCAGCCCGGCCAGGGCCTTGGCCTTGTCGACCGCCTGGTAGAAGCCGCCGACCTCGTCGACGAGGCCGATCTCACGGGCCTGGGCGCCCGTCCAGACGCGGCCTTTGGCGATCTCGCGGACACGTTCGGGCGGCAGCTTGCGGCCCTCGGCGACACGATCGACGAAGTTCCCGTAGATGCGGTCCATCCAACCGGAGAAGGCGGCGCGCTGGGCCTGGTTCATCTCGCCGCCCGTGCCGAAGGCCCCGGCGTATTCGCCGCCCACCCCGACCTGGCGGATGTCGATACCAAAGCGTTCGAGGGCGGGACCGAGGGCGAACTTGCCGCCGAACACCCCGATCGATCCGGTCAGGGTGGTCGGGTGCGCGACGATCGCCGAGGCCTCGCTGGACACCCAGTACCCGCCCGACGCGGCATAGGTGCCCATTGAGACGACGACCGGCTTCTTGGCGGCCTTGGCGGCGCGCACAGCGGCGAGGATCTGCTCGGACGCGGTGTCCGACCCGCCGGGGGAGGAGACGCGGAAGACGATGGCCTTCACGTCCTTGTCCTCGATGGCGTCGTAGAGCGCTTCGGCGATGTCGTCGGAGTACATGGCCGAGGACGAGGAGAACGGATTGGCCGTGCCGTCGTGGCCGGTGACGATGGCGCCTTCGCCCTCGACGACTGCGATCGCCGGGCCCGGCCGCGGCACGCGCTCGCGGCTGGAGCGCATGTACTTCTCGAACTCGACCAGTTCGGCGCCCTTGCCGGCCTTGGCGAGCACGGCGGTCTCGGCGTCCTTCACCTGGCCGACCTTGTCGATCAGCTTCAGCTTGAGGGCGTCCTCGGCGATGTAGGGGCCCGCCTCGAGGTTCGTGCGCAGGACCTGCGGCGTCTGCTTGCGGTCCGTGGCGGCGTTCACCAGCGTCGAGCCGTAGACCGAGCCCATCCAGGAGAGCTGGGCCTCACGGTGCGGCGCGGTGTAATCGCTGTAGAGGTACGGGTTGACCGCGTTCTTGAACTCGTAGCGTTGCTCGTAGTCGGCCTTGACGCCGTACTTGTCGAAGAAGCGCTTGAAGAACACGTCCTCGGAGGCCAGTCCGGTGGCCTGCAGCGAGGCGCCGGGCTGCATCCAGAACTCGTCGGCCGCCGCCCCCAGCATGTAGGTCGAGGTGATCACGCCCGAGGGGTAGAGCCCCTGGCTGTGGGCGATGACGGGCTTGCCCGAGGCGCGGAACTTCTTGAGCGCCAGGCGGATCTCGTCGGCCGCCGCCGGCGGCATCCCGCCCTCCGGCAGGCGCACCAGCACGGCCTTGACCTTGCCGTCTTTGCCGGCCCGGTCGAGCGTCTCGATCACCGACATGACCGACATCGAACGGCGGCCGATCGACGCGAACGGATTGACCGGGTCCTGGTCGGTCAGCGGGTCGCGCAGGTCGAGCGCCAGCACGGTCTGAGCCGGCGTCGGCGCCGGCTTGGCGGCCCCGGCGGCCATCACGATCAGCAGGAACGGAACGCCGATCAGAAACAGCACCAGGCCCGCGAAGACGCCGGCCATGGTGAGGAGGAATTGCTTCATTGGGAGGTCGCCAGGGAGGGAGTGTTCGACGCACAGGCTACATGCGCACGCGTTGCGTTCAAATGAAGACCTTGTCAGGACTTGGCGGACGCGCGCTGCCGCCAGGTAACGGGCAAATTCATCCCTGGGAACGGCGATATGAATCGCTTTCTTGCCGGGCCGAGCCTAACTGGACGCATTCGGGGAACGGGCAAGGCTCGTCCCGTCAGTCCAGTGACGAGTATCGGGGGTGCAGGTGAGCGTAGTTCGAAACGGGTGGCGTGCCGCCGGCTTGGTTGCGGTGGGCGGAATGCTGGCGTTCGCCGGCGCTGCGCAGGCCCAGGGACGCCCCGTGGCGATCATCGGCGCGACCGTGTTCGACGCCACCGGCGCAGCGCCGCAGGTGGCCAACGTCATCATCCAGGACGGCCGCATCGCCGACGTCGGCCCGGGCGTGAAAGCGCCCCGCGGGGCTGTGGTGATCGACGCCAAGGGCAAGGCGCTGCTGCCGGGCTTCTTCGACGTTCACACCCACTGGACCCCGGCCGGCGACCCGCGGATTTCGCCGCAGATCGCCAACGCCTATATCGCCGCCGGCGTAACCACTGTGAACGACTTCCACCAGCAGCCGGAATCGTTCGAACCGCGTCGCCGGTGGATCGCCTCGATGGCCTCGCCGCATGTGAACTTCGTCGCGCGCATGAGCACGCCGGGCGGCCACGGCGCCGACTGGGCCGACCGCGCGACGACCAAGTGGGTGAACTCGCCCCAGGGCGCGCGGATGGAAGTGAAGGCGCTGGTTCCCTACAAGCCCGACTTCATCAAGGCCTTCGCCGACGGCTGGCGCTATGGCGCGTCGGCTGACAACACCAGCATGGACGAGGGCACGCTCAGCGCGCTCGTCGACGAGGCGCACCGCAACAACCTGAAGGTCCTGACCCACACGGTCACCGTCGACCGCGGGGCGATCGCGGGCCGCGCCAAGGTCGACGTCATCGCCCACAGCCTGCAGGACCGCGAGGTCGATCAGGCGACCATCGACGCGATCAAGGCCGGCGGCACCGCGTACGCGCCGACCCTGGCGGTCTACGATCCGGGCAAGGCCGGCCCGGCCCAGAGCGAGGAGGCCCGCCGTCGCAGCGAGCAGAAGTTCGGCTACGCGCTGCACAACGTAAAGGCGTTGCACGACGCCGGCGTGACCATCGCGCTGGGCACCGACGCGGGCATGACCGGCACGCCGCATGG
The DNA here is from genome assembly GCF_964254345.1 of Phenylobacterium sp. LjRoot97. NCBI lineage: Bacteria > Pseudomonadati > Pseudomonadota > Alphaproteobacteria > Caulobacterales > Caulobacteraceae > Phenylobacterium > Phenylobacterium sp. LjRoot97. The sequence goes on along the minus strand of NZ_CAXUTH020000001.1, from coordinate 3,398,457 downwards.
GACCTCGACGCTGAAGGAGCTGGAACTGCTCGTCCGCGCAGGACTGACGCCGTCTCAGGCGCTGATCGCCGGCACCGCCAACAGCGCCAAGGTGCTGGGCGAACTGGACGACCGCGGCACCATCGAAAAGGGCAAGCGCGCCGACATCGTGCTGATCTCCGGCCAGCCCTGGAGCAACATCGCCGACGTCTACAAGACCGACCGCGTGTTCGTGGACGGCGTCCAGGTGCACGGTCCGGGAACCAAGCTGCCGGCCGCCAACAGCCAGAAGTCGATGCCGCTGATCAAGGCCAAGGGCCCGCTGATCGACGACTTCGAGAGCGCCCGCTCGAACTACGACACCCTGCGCATGGACGACATGGACGGCGGCATCGACCGGACCGTCCAGGTGGCGCAGGTCATCAACCGCACCGACGCCGACCACGCGCTGAGCATCGCGGCGCGGATGTCGGCCAAGGACGACGCCAACGCCGGCGTGATCATTCCGCTCAGCCGCGGTTCGGTCGAGCCTGTCGACGTGCGTGGCTACAAGGGCGTGCGCTTCGAACTGCGCGGCGACGGCAAGGCCTACGACCTTGGCGTCAACACGCAGAACGGTCGCTGGATTGCTGAAGTCGCCTCGGGCTCGGAGTGGGCGACGGTCGAAGTGCCGTTCAGCGCCCTCAAGCGCACCAGCGGTCGGGGCGCCGGGACCGGACCCTGGACCGGCGACGACGTCCTGGAGATCACCGTCGATGGCGGCCGCCCCGCCGGCGAGAAGATGTGGCTCGAGATCGATAACGTCAGTTTCTACTGAGGATCTGAGTCTTCCCTGCGTCTGGTTACTGAGCGCACGCGTCGGCCCCGCCGCCGCGTGCGTTCTGCTGCGCGTCAGCGGGCTGTCGGCTTAAGTTTCCGTTCAGTTGTCGCCAATACTGGCGGCTTCGCGCGTCCGATCGGTGGCGGCAATGCCACAGACGCCGTTATTTCTCGCCCGGTCAAAGCGAGAAGGGTGACGTGGCGGCAATGATCAGGTGTTTGTCACACCAATGTCGATCTTTGCTGTTCCGGCTGCAAATTGACACAGTACACTTATGGGTTGAGGGGATAATCTCAATGAATTCTCGTATGTCTTGGCGAAACGCCATGCTTGCGACCTCGGCGCTCTGCGCCCTCTCTATCGCTGGCGCGGCCAACGCTCAGACGGATGGCGACCTGGTCGAAGAAATCGTCGTCGTCGGTTCGCAAATCGAAGGCGCGAAGGTCACGGCGGCTCTCCCCGTCACCGTGGTCGATCAGGCGCAGCTCGCGAACGTGGCCGCCACTTCGGGCGACGACCTGTTCCGCTCCATCCCGCAGATGGGCGACGTCAGCTTCAACTCGAGCTACCTGCCGAACTCCAGCAACAGCGCCCGTGGCGACGTCGGTTCGGTGAACCTGCGCAACCTCGGCGTCGGCAACACCCTGGTCCTGCTGAACGGCCGCCGCGTGGTGGCCCACCCGACCAGCCGGGCGGACGAGAACCTGGTGCCGGTGCTGACCTACAACACCAACGCCATTCCGGTGAACGGCCTGAAGCGCCTGGAAGTCCTGCGTGACGGCGCCGCGGCGCTGTACGGCTCGGACGCCGTGGCCGGCGTGGTCAACACCGTGCTGCAGGACGACTTCGACGGCCTGACCGTCGATGCGCAATACGGCGCCGCCGAAGGCACCAACATGCGCGAGTACGAGTTCAACGTGCAGGCGGGCCGCAACTTCCACGAAGGCCGCGGCAACATCAGCCTGTTCGCCAACTACACGAACCGCACGTCGCTGAACGCCTGGGACCAGGACTTCACCTCGTCGTCGGACAAGACCCCGCTGTTCGCGGGCACGTCGTATGCCGGCAACGTCACGCTCGACGACCGCCTGACTGCGACGCCGTGGTCGAGCCTGACCGCCGCCGGCGGCATCGTCCGCCAGAACGGCGTGGCCCTGACCAGCACCACCGGCGCCTATCACATCCAGCCGTCGACGAACTCGGCCTGCGCCGCCCAGCTGGGCGGCGGCATCTGCCTCGCCTCGGGCGCGGCGGCCACCTCGGCGACCGGCGCCGACCGCAACCTGCGTTTCGACACGGGCAGCTTCAACACCTCGGTCATGCCCGAGCTGGAGCGGGTCAATCTGTTCCTGACCGGCAAGTACGACATCACTGACGACGTGCGTGCGTTCGGCGAAGTCGGCTTCTACACCGCCACCACCCATGCGGTGCAGACCTCGACCACCAATCTCAGCACCCTGCCGATCGCGATCGCGGCCACGAACTACTACAATCCGTTCGGCGCCACGACGATCAACGGCCAAGCGAACCCCAACCGCTTGGCGGGCCTCAGCGTCGGCGCCGCCGGCGTCGGTTCGACGATGAACGCCTACAACTTCGTCGACGTCGGCCCGAACCGCGTCGATGTCGAGAACGAGCAGTGGCGCTTCCTCGGCGGCCTGAAGGGCCAGAAGTTCGGCTTCAACTGGGAAGGCGCGCTGCTCTATTCGAAGGCGCAGGTCGAAGACACCTCGGACGGCATCAGCGCCACGGCTCTGCAGCGCCAGATGGCCCTGGCGACGCCGGACGCCTACAACCCGTTCAACGGCGGCAGCCTGGACAACCCGAGCATCGGCGACAACCGCCCGAGCTCGCAGGCGGCGATCGACGCGATCCGCGTGAAGACCGTCCGGAAGAATACCAGCAGCTTGGCCATGGCCGACTTCAAGGTCTCGAAGGTCGACCTGTTCCAGCTGCCGGGCGGCGACCTCGGCTTCGCGGCCGGCGTCGAGTACCGTCGTGAAACCCAGAAGGACGACCGTGACGCCCGCCTGGACGGCACGATCAACTTCACCAACTCGGCGACGGGCGTGACCTACGCCAACGACCTGGTCGGTTCGAGCCCGTCGCCTGACACCAAGGGCTCGCGGAACGTCACCTCGGCCTATCTCGAGTTCGCGATCCCGCTGGTCTCGCCGGACATGGAGATCCCGTTCGTCCACAACCTGGAAGCCCAGGTCGCCGGCCGCTACGAGAGCTTCAGCGACGCTGGAGACGTGGCCAAGCCGAAGGTCGCCATGGCCTGGGACGTCATCGACGGCCTGCGCTTCCGCGGTTCGTGGGCTCAGGGCTTCAAGGCCCCGAACCTCGAGCAGGTCAACGCCACCCTGGTGACCCGTTCGAACAACCGCCGCGACTGGTACCGCTGCGACGCCGACGTCCGCGCCGGCCGTCTCGCCAGCCTGCAGGCCTGCGCCGCCCCGGCCACGGCCGAACGCCGCTCGGGCAACCCTGAGCTGAAGCCGGAAGAGTCGGAGACCTGGGGCGTGGGCGTGGTCTATGAGCCGCGCTTCATCCCGGACGACTTCGGCCGCTTCACCTTCACCGTCGACTACTGGCGCGTGAAGCAGGACGGCATCGTCGGCCTGTTCGGCGGCGGCAACGCCATCACCGCCGACTACCTGGCGCGCCTGAACGGCTCGTCGTACGCCAGCGTGGTTCGCGCCGCGCCGACCGCCGACGACATCGCCGCCTACGCCGGCACCGGGCTCGCCCCGGTCGGTCAGATCCTCTACATCACCGACCAGTACCAGAACCTGCTGCCGCAAGAGGCTCGCGGCCTGGACATCGGCGTGATGTGGAGCCTGCGCGGCACCCAGTACGGCGACTTCAGCGTCAACTTCAACGCCGCCCACCTGATCAAGTTCTACCGCTCGCCCTCGCCGGGCGTGGCCGAACTGATGGCTGCGCAAGCGGCCGGCGAGATCGACCCGACGATCTTCATCGGCGGCGGCGGCGATCTGGTTCGCCAGGACGGCCGTCCGGAGTGGAAGTGGTCGGCCTCGGCGACCTGGAGCTACGACCAGTGGACCGTCGGCGCGTTCACCCAGTACGTCGGCGACGTCGAGGACACCGCCCTGGTGGACTCGGCCGGCACCCCCTGGGTGGTCGACTCGCAGCTGACCGCCAACCTCTACGGTCAGTATGAGTTCACCGAAGGCCTGGCGGCCAACACCCGCCTGCGTCTGGGCGTGCGCAACCTGACCGACGAGAAGCCGCCGCTGGCGTCGGACGGCTATCTGGGCGCGCTCTACCAGCCCTACAGCCGCTACTGGTACGTGAGCGTCCGTAAGTCCTTCTAAGGACCGACGGAAACTTCAAAGACAAAGCGCCGGCCGGTTCCGAGAGGAACCGGCCGGTTTGCTTTTGGGGCCCGCGCAGCGCGGCGGCGCCGACCGCCGATCATCGCCGCGCCGCCGCGTTCAAGGCCGGCACAACGCGCCGAAACCGCGCAGTCGGAAGGCTAGGGATAACAACGACGAGACAATTGGTTTTGGAGGCGGACAATGAAGCTGTGGGGTCAGATTTCGATCGAGCTGAATGTCGGCGACTATGTCGAAGCGGCCGAACACCAGCGCCGCCTGGAGGCGTTGCTGGTGCAGGTGAGGGCGGCCTATCCGGAGGCGACGCTGCTCATGCGCGAGCGACGTGAGCGTCGGCCGACGCCGTCGGTGCGACCGCTGCCGGCCGAACTCGCGGCGGTCGCCGCGGATGGATGAGCCGATGCGGTCACGGCAAGCGCTCATTGAGGCCCTGGCGCTGTTCCGTAACCTCAACCCGACCATCACCGTCAACGAGATCGCGGCCTTCCTGCATGTTTGCGACGAGGAGGGGCTGACGATTCAGCAGCTGGCCTCGGTGGCTCAGATGACCGAACCGACGACCTCGCGCAGCATTCGTTCGTTCGGGCCTCCTCAGTCGGAGTGGGCAAGGGCGCCGGCCTGCGGGCTGGTCGAAGCGTTCCTCAATCCGAACGATGGCCGCAGCCGCGTGCTGCATCTTACTGCCGCCGGGCGCGAGGTCCGCGATCGGCTCGACGCGATCGTCGGGGAGGCGCCCTGACCGGCGCGACTGCTTTCGTCGGTGAAATCAGCCGATCTACAGCAGACGCGGCGCCTTTGACGCGCGGGCGTCGCCGTTAGTCGCGAACGCCATGGACCTGGTCATGGCCCCACGCCATTCGATCGTTGCGAACGGCTGGAGGAGCGCGCGATGGAGATGCAGCTCGATCGATTGGACCTGCGGATCTTGTCGGCGTTGCAGGTGTCCAACCAGACCAGCGCCCATGAGCTGGCCTGCCACGTGCCGCTTTCGCCCTCGGCGATCCAGCGGCGGATCCGGAGCTACCGCAGCAACGGCGTCATCGCCGCGGACGTCTCGGTGCTCGATCCGCGGCTGGCGGGCGACCACATCTCGGTGATGGTGATGATCCAGTTGGCCCAGCAAGGGCCGGCGCGGGTCGCGGACGTGCGTGCCCGGCTCTGCCGCTCACCCTACGTGCAGGTGGTGATGGAGCTGTCGGGCGCCTACGACCTGATGTGCATCACGGTGTTCGAGACGATGGGCGCGTTCAACGCCTTCATGGACGCGGAGATCGCCGACCACCCGTCAGTCGGGCGCTTCGAAGCGGTGTTCGTACGGCGGCGCGTGAAGTTCGGCGCCACGATCCCGCTGACCTAGGGATCGATCGCCGCCTGGATGACCCTCGCCAGTCGGCGGCGCAGCGCGGCCTGTCCCTCGACGTCGAGATCGTGGTCGTCGGTGATGGCGCGGGAGATCGCCACGCCCATGATCAGGTCGCCGGCCAGGCGGGCGCGGACGTCGGCCTCCGGGCCGCCCAGATAGGCCGCGAACGGATCGTGGAACCAGGTCCGCATGGAGCGGCGGAGCGGCTCGGCGGCGGCCGGCGACGAGGCCGAGCGCAGCATGATCAGCAGGTGGTCCAGGCCGTCCTGGCGGTCCGGATCGTCGAGGAGCTTGTCCGCGACGCGTTCGCCGAATTGGCTGAGTTCGCCCTGGAAGAGTTCCGTAGCGTCAGGTCCGCAGTTCAGAACCTCGACGAAGAGCTCCTCCTTGGAGCCGAAATAGCGAGAAACCAGCGCGGCGTCGACGCGGGCGTCGGCGGCGATCTCGCGGAGACTCGCGCCGTCATAACCCTCTTTGGCGAAACGACTTTTCGCCGCATCGAGGATTGCTTGTCTCGTCGCCGCCGCGTTGCGCGCGCGCACCGGCGCCACATTTTCGGCCATTTTCGCCGTTCGCTCCCTTGTTGTCATCGGCTGTTGACATATGTAGGCCCTGTCGATGTAAAAGTCATCAACCGTTGACTTGGGCGCTCCCCCGCCCGTGGGATAAATCATGCGTAAGTTTCTCGCGCCGTTCGTCGCAACGGCCGCCGCTGCATTGGTTCTGGCCGGATGCGGCAAGCCGGAAGGCCCCCCGCAGATGCCTCCGCCGGAAGTGTCGGTGGCCACCCCTCTGCGGCAATCGGTCGTCGATTGGGATGACTTCACCGGCCGCTTCGAGGCACCCGAGCGCGTCGATGTGCGCGCTCGCACCAGCGGCTACCTACAGGCCGCCCATTTCCGCGAAGGCCAGTTCGTCAAGAAGGGCCAGCTGCTCTTCACGCTCGACCCGCGTCCGGCCGAGGCGCAACTCGCCGCGGCCCGCGCGCAGGCCAAGTTGGCTGCGGCCGACCTTGCACGCGCGGAGACCTTGCTGAAGGTCCAGGCCATCAGCCGCGAAGAGTACGACAACAAGCGCGCCGCTAGCGAAGTCGCTCAGGCGACCGTCCAGGCCCGCGCGCTGGACCTGGAATTCACCCGCGTCACCGCGCCGACGTCGGGCATCGTGTCTGACCGTCGCGTCGATCCGGGCAACGTGATCTCCGGCGGCGGAGCCGGCGCCGACGTGCTGACCACGATCGTCTCCACGACGCCGATCCACTTCCTGTTCGACGCCTCCGAAGCCCAGCTGCTCAAGGACCAGCGCGCGACGGGCAAGGGCGGCAAGGTGCAGATCCGCCTGCAGGACGAGGCCGACTACCGCTGGACCGGCCAGGTCGACTTCACCGACAACAGCATCGACGGCACGTCCGGCGCCATCCGCATGCGCGCCGTGGTCCCGAACCCGAACGGCTTCCTGAAGCCGGGCATGTTCGCCAAGGCCAAGGTCGAAGGCGGGCAGGCCTATGATGCGCTGCTGGTGCCGGAAGCCGCCATCGTCGCCGACGGCGCCCGCAAGGCGGTCAATGTCGTGGCGGCCGACGGCTCGGTGACCCTGAAGCCGGTCGAGCTTGGCCCGACCACGCAGGGCCTGCGGGTCATCCGCAGCGGCATCAAGCCCGACGACAAGGTCATCGTGAACGGCGGCGTGCGCCTGATGGGTCCGAACATGAAGGTCAAGGCGAAGGCCGTGACCATCGAGCCCAAGACGGCCGCAGCGCAAGCTACGTCCACTGTCACCATTCCCGTGGCCTCGAGCGCCACGCCGGTCGGCGCCCGCTAAGGGCCCGATCCAGGAACGGAATCCATGCGTTTCTCGCACTTCTTCATCGACCGCCCGATCTTCGCGGGTGTGCTGTCGGTGTTCATCGCCCTGATCGGGGCCTTCGCGTTGCCGTTGCTGCCGCTGTCGCAGTATCCGGACATCGCGCCCCCGACCATCGCGGTCACCGCCGTCTATCCAGGCGCCTCGGCCGAAACTCTGGCCGAGACCGTCGCCGCGCCCATCGAGCAGGAAATCAACGGCGTCGAGGGCATGCTCTACATGACCTCGTCGTCGACGGCCGACGGCATGGCGACGATCTCGGTGACCTTCGAGCCGGGCACCGACCTCGACGCCGCCCAGGTGCTTGTGCAGAACCGGGTGGCGCTCGCCACGCCGCGGCTGCCCGAGCAGGTGCGCCAGGTCGGCGTCACCGTGAACAAGCAGCTTTCTGGCTTCCTGCTGCTGGTCGCCCTGACGTCGGAAGATCCGAACGCCGACCTCGACCACATCGGCAACTTCGCGAACTCGACGGTTCGTGATCGCATGCTGCGCATCAAGGGCGTCGGCGGCGTGCAGGTGTTCGGCGGCGGCTTCTATTCGATGCGGGTCTGGATCGACCCGGGCAAGGCCTCGGCGCGCAACCTGACCTCAGACGAGATCGTGGCGGCGCTTCGGGCCCAGAACGTCCAGGCCGCGGGCGGCGCCCTCGGCCAGGCTCCGAACGACACCGGCGCGGCCTTCCAGCTGCCGGTGCAGGTCCAGGGCCGTCTGGCCGACCCGGAAGAGTTCGCCAACATCGTCATCCGCACCGACGCCGACGGACGCGTGACCCGCGTGCGCGACATCGGCCGCGTCGAGCTGGGCGCCCAGGACTACGGGATGCGCGGCTACTTCGACGGCAACCGCGGCATCGGCCTGGCGATCATCCAGCAGCCCGGCGCCAACGCCCTGTCGACCGCCGCCGAAGTCATGAAGGCGGTCGAGGAACTCAAACCGTCCATGCCGCAAGGCGTGAGCTACTCCATCCCCTACAACCCGACCGAGTTCGTCGAAGCGTCCGTCTCGTCGGTGCAGAGCACCCTGTTCGAAGCGGTGATCCTCGTGGTCATCGTGATCATGGTGTTCCTGCAGACCTGGCGCGCGGCGATCATCCCGATCCTCGCCATTCCGGTCGCGCTGGTCGGCACCTTCGCGGTGCAGCTGGCGCTCGGCTACTCGCTCAACTCGCTGTCGATGTTCGCCCTCGTTCTGGCGGTCGGCATCGTGGTCGACGACGCCATCGTCGTCGTCGAGGCGGTCGAACGGAACATACGCCGAGGCATGACGCCCAGGGAGGCGGCCTTCAGGACCATGGACGAAGTGTCCGGCGCCCTGATCGCCATCGGCCTGGTGCTGCTGGCCGTGTTCGTGCCGACCGCGTTCATGCCCGGCATCCCCGGCATGTTCTTCCGACAGTTCGCCGTGACCATCGCGGCGGCCTCGGTGATCTCGCTGCTCACATCGCTGACCCTGTCGCCGGCCCTGGCCGCGCTGCTGCTGAAGCCGCACGTCGAGCACTCGCTCGACACCGGCCCGCGCTGGATGCGGCCGATCAAGATGGCCGGTCAGAAGTTCAACAGCGGCTTCGACTGGCTGAGCGACAAGTACGGCGCGCTGACGGCCCGCCTGGTCCGCGCCAGCATGATCGTGCTGGTGATCTATGCGGGCCTGATCTTGCTGACCGGCTGGCGCCTGACCGCCACCCCGACCGGCTTCATCCCGCAGCAGGACCAGGGCTTCCTGATCGGCGTCGTCCAGCTTCCGCCGGGCGCCTCGCTCGAGCGCACCGACGCGGTCGTCCGCCAAGCCGCGGCGATCGTGCAGGACACTCCTGGCGTCCAGGGCGTCTCGGCCTTCGCCGGTCTCGACGGGGCCAGCTTCTCGGCCATGTCCAACGGCGGCGTGTTCTTCGTGAAGCTCGACGACTGGTCCAAGCGCGGCAAGGAACTGAGCGCCGACAACATGGCCGGCATGGTCATGGGGCGTCTGTCGGGCATCCAGGAAGCGAACATCTTCTTCCTGGCGCCCCCGCCCGTCGAGGGCATGGGCAACGCCGGCGGCTTCAAGATGATGGTCCAGGACCGCTCGGGCGCCGGCTACGCCGCGCTGGAGCAGGCCGCCAATGGCCTCGTCGGCGCCGCTTCGCAGACCCCGGAAAGCACGGTCGGCGTCTTCTCGCAGTTCAACACGGGCTCGCCCCGGGTGACCGCCGAGATCGACCGCGACAAGGCCCTGCTGATGGGGGTTCAGCCCGGCGCGATCTATGACGCCATGAGCACCTATCTCGGCTCGACCTACGTCAACGACTTCAACCTGCTCGGCCGCACCTTCCGGGTGACCGCACAGGCGGAGTCCGACGCGCGGGACGATCCCTCCGACATCGCCGGCATCAAGGTCCGTTCCGCTTCCGGCGGCATGGTTCCCCTGGGCTCGCTGGCCACTGTGAAGGACGAGACCGGTCCGGTCCGCGTGGTGCGCTACAACCTGTTCCCGGCCGCAGAAGTGCAGGGCGGGGCGCCTCCGGGCGTCGCCTCGGGTGATGCGCTCACGGCGATGGAGCAGCATGCGGCCAAGGTGCTGCCGGCCGGCTTCAGCTACGAGTGGACCGAACTGGCCTACCAGGAGAAGGCGGCCGGCAACTCCGGCGCCCTGATCTTCGTCCTGGCGGTGGTGTTCGTGTTCCTGGTGCTGGCCGCCCAGTACGAGGCCTTCACACTGCCGCTGGCGGTCATCCTGATCGTGCCGATGTGTATCCTCGCCGCGATCCTCGGGGTGAACCTGCGGGGCCAGGACAACAACATCCTGACCCAGATCGGCCTGATCGTGCTCGTCGCGCTCGCCGCCAAGAACGCGATCCTGATCGTCGAATTCGCCAAGCAGGCGGAAGAGGACGAAGGGGCCAACCGGTTCGACGCGGCCATCCAGGCGGCCCGGACGCGTCTGCGGCCGATCCTGATGACCTCGTTCGCCTTCATCCTGGGCGTGCTGCCGCTGGCGATCGCCACGGGGCCGGGGGCGGAGATGCGTCAGGCGCTGGGTACGGCGGTGTTCTTCGGGATGCTGGGCGTGACCGTCTTCGGCCTGATCTTCACGCCGGTCTTCTATGTGCTCTGCCGCTGGCTGGCCGCGCGCCTGCCGAAGGCCAAGGGCAAGGAAGAGAAGACCTATCCGACCACCGGGGGCGGCACGCCGCACCACCCGCTCGAGTATGAAGGAGGCGCGAAGTGATCCGCCTTAAGCTGATCTCTGCGCTGCTGGGCGCCACGGCGCTGACCGCCTGCGCCGCCGGACCGAACTACAAGGTCCCGGCGCCGGCGGCCTCGGGGCAGGGGACGTTCATCTCGGCCGAACCGGCGATCGCCGCGGCCGAGGCTCCTCCCGGCGACTGGTGGCGGCTATTCCAGGACCCGACCCTCGATGGTCTGGTCCAGGAGGCGCTGGTCGCCAACAAGGACGTCGCCGTCGCCGCCGCAAACCTCTCGCGGGTGCGGGCCGTGCTGAGCGAAACCCGCTCGGGGCTGCTGCCGTCGACCACCATCTCGGCGTCGGGCCAGCGGGTCCGCGGCCAGGACGTGGTGACGGGTCAGTTCGCCGAGGGCGACCAGTATCGGGCCGGCTTCGACATGTCCTACGAGGTCGACCTGTTCGGCCGCGTGCGACGCAGCCTGGAGGCCAACCGCGCCGATGTGGCGTCCGCGCAGGCTGCGCTCGACGTGGTGCGGGTCTCGGTCGCCGCCGAGACCGCTCGCGCCTATGCCGATATCTGCGCGGCCAACGCCCAGATCGCGGTGACCCGGCGCACCATCGAGCTGCAGCAGAACACCTACGACCTGACCGCACGTCAGCTCGAGGCCGGCCGCGGCACCGCGGCCGACACCTCGGCGGCGGCGACGCAGCTGGAGACCTCGAAGGCGGTGCTGCCGTCTCTCGACGCCCAGCGGTCGGCGGCGCTGTTCCGACTGGCCCTGCTGACCGGCAAGACGCCGGCCGAGGCGCCCCAGGCGGTGCTGAGCTGCCAGACCACCCCGCAGGTGGCCCAGGCGATCCCGGTCGGCGACGGGGCGGGCATGCTCGCCCGGCGTCCGGACGTGCGTCAGGCGGAGCGCGAGCTCGCCGCGGCCACCGCCCGGATCGGCGTGGCGACCGCCTCGCTCTATCCGTCGGTGACCATTGGCGGCGGCATCGCCACCACGGGTGCGCGGACCGGGGATCTAGGCGACGACTACACCTTCAATGTCGGGCCGCTGATCAACTGGAGCTTCCCCAACATCCTGGCCGCCCGCGCCCGCGTGAAGCAGGCGGGCGCCGGGGCCGAGGCGGCGCTGGCCAACTTCGAGAAGGCCAACCTGACCGCGCTGCAGGAGACCGAGACGGCGTTGACCCAGTACGCCCGAGAACTCGATCGCCGCGCCGCGCTCAAGCGCGCCCGCGATGAAGGCGCGACGGCGGCGCGCCTCGCCCGCCTGCGCAACGAGGCTGGCGTCGACAGCCTGCTGAACGTGCTGGTGGCCGAGCGTCAGCTGGCCTCTCTGGAGGCCCAGCTCGCCCAGTCCGACGCCCAGGTGACGACCAACCAGATCGCCCTCTTCAAGGCGCTGGGCGGCGGCTGGGAAACGGCCGGCGAGTGACGCTGCGCAGGGCGAGGGAGCCTCCCTCGCCCTGTCGCCCGCCGCGGCTCCTAGCTGCGGTAGAAAATCTCCATTGAGACGATAATTCCTATCATAACTGTAGGAATGTAGCGGCGGTCGCGCTGGGGCGGCGCCGGTTTCATTGGAGACAACCATGATCTCGAGCGTGCGCCTGGCGCGTCGCGCCCTGCTTGCCGCGGGGACGATGCTGGCCTTGATGCCGGTTCCGGCCGCCGCCGCGGACGTAGCGGCCGTCCACGGGCGGGCCCTGGTCCTCGACGGTCACGTCGACGTGCTGCTGCCAGGGAGCAACGCGCGCTACTACGCGCCCGACGGCAAGTCCTATTCGGAGCTCGACAAGCTCAAGGCCGGCGGCGTCGACGCCCTGGTCTATGCGGTCGCCGTCTCCACCGGGCCGGGCACGCCCGAGGGACATGCCGCCGCCCGCGCGGAAGCCGACGCCAAGCTGGCGGCGATCCGCAAGCTCGCGGCGGACCATCCTGACGACATCGCCATCGCCCTCTCAGCCGACGACGTGCGCAGGATCGTCGCGCAGGGAAAGATCGCGGTGCTGATCGGATTTCAGAACGCCTATTCGCTGCAGCCCGACGTCGCTGAGTTCGACCGCCTGAAAGCCGACGGCGTGAGGGTCGCGGCGCTGAACCACGCCGGTAACAACGCCTTCGCGGATTCTTCGCGGCCCCAACAGGGGAGGGGCGAGCAGCACGGCGGATTGTCGCCGTTGGGCAAGGCGGCGGTCGGGCGGCTGAACGACCTGGGAGTGCTGATCGACGTCTCGCAGCTGACGCCGAAGGGAGTGTTCCAGACGCTGGAGCTGACCCGTACGCCGGTCGTGGCGACCCACTCGGCGGCGCGCGGTCTGGTCGACAACACGCGTAACCTCTCGGACGCTGAGTTCGACGCGATCAAGTCCAACGGCGGGGTGGTGCAGGTCGTGCCCTTCAACGCCTATCTGCTGCCCGCGCCTGCGGACTATGCGCAGCGGTTGAAGGCGTTGCGGGCCCAGTACGGGCTGGCCGCCGACAAGCCTGGCTACCAGGGGGCGGACGACCTGCCGGCCGATCGGCGCGACGCCTTCTTCGCCGCCTACCGGGCCCTGTCGCCCCAGGCCACGCTGAAAGATTACGTCGATCACATCGACTACATCGCCAAGCGCATCGGGGCCGACCACGTCGGCGTTGGAACCGACTTCAACCATGGCTCGGGCATCCCAGGCTTTCGGGACGAGGCCGACGCCGCCAATGTGACCGGCGAGCTGCTAGCGCGCGGCTATAGCGAAGCGCAGGTCGACGCGATCTGGGGCGGCAACTTCCTGCGCGTGCTGGCTGCAGCCGAAGCGGGCGCGAACGGGCGGTCCAAGGCCGACTAGGCAGGGGGCGCAGCCGCGGGCGGCATCAGCAGACAAGCGGACGCGAACTAAGGGATTCGCCGGGTATGGGCGCTCAGCAGATTGGGCGACCATTCGTCCTCAACCATAGAGGACGTGCGAAATGGTCCGACTGAAGAATCCCTGGGCGAGCGTACGCTTCGTCTCGCTCCTGGCGGTAGGCGGGTTGGCTTTGAGCGGCTGCGCCACAACTGACTATGTCGATCAGCAGATCGCCACGGTGAACGGGCGCATTGACGCTGTCGACGCCAAGGCGACGGACGCGATTCAGCGCGCCGACGCCGCCAACAGCGCGGCCCAGGCCGCGGCCGGCGACGCCCGCAACGCGAATCAGCGTCTCGACCAACTGACCGCTCGGGTGGACCGGGTCGAGCAGGCGGCCGCGGCGCGTCCCACGAAGATGCCGAGAAACTGATCGTCCCAATTTCGACGATCTGGGCCGTCATACGTTCGTTCTTTGCGCCGCCTGTTGCGGCGTTGGGTTGGTGGGACGAATTTCATGCGCGATCATTTGAAAGCGGTGTTGGCGGCTTGGGCGCTTGGCGTGTTGTCGGTCGGGGTTTCTGCAGCCTCGACCGCAGCCGCTGCGACGCCCGAACTGCCGCCTGAGCAGGCGCAGACGCCGGCCTCGAAAGAGGTCGTGCGGCTCGCCGACTGGGTGATCGCCTCGGGCGACTACAACGGTCTGCCGTTCATCATCATCGACAAGGTGTCGGCCGAGGTGTTCGTGTTCGGCGCCGACGGTCGGCTGCGTGGCGTGGCGCCCGCCCTGCTGGGGCTGGCCCGCGGAGACGATTCGGCGCCGGGAATCGGCGAGAAGGAACTCGCCAAGATCACCCCCGAGGAGCGCACGACGCCTGCCGGCCGATTCGTCGCGGGCTTCGGCGAGGAGCCGGGTGACAAGGACATCTTCTGGGTGGACTACGAGACCGCGGTCTCGCTGCACCAGGTGGTGACGAACAATCCTCGGGAACATCGTGCGCAGCGGCTGCAGTCGCCAGGCGCCGACGATAATCGCATCACGTTCGGCTGCATCAACGTGCCGGTCGAGTTCTACCAGCAGATCGTGCTGCCGACCTTCACCGGCACCAAGGGCGTGGTCTACGTGCTGCCCGAGACGCGCCCGCTGGAGCAGGTCTTCCTGGACTTCCAGCCGCAGGACGATTCCCGCTCGCAGCTGGCCGCCACCAGCGCGCCCGGCGTGGACGCGTCCGACACGGTCGCCGGCGGGCCGACGAACGTCTTTCCGTACACGAACGCACATCGCTGAGGAGGGTGAAGCGCGCCGGGCGCTTGTGTCACGGCGTCCCACCGCCGTGCTCGGATCCGCCCTCGGGATGGGCGGGAAAAAATGGTCGGAGTGGCAGGATTCGAACCTGCGACCCCCGCGTCCCGAACGCGGTGCTCTACCAGACTGAGCCACACTCCGACTTGGGAGGGCGCCTTATAGAGGCGATCGTTCTGCACCGCAAGCGGGTCAGAAAGACCTTTTTTGGGGCGTTGCATCCGGCGAACTGTTGGGCTATCTCCACGCCCTCGCCGCGGGGGACACATCCTCCGTAGCCGTTCCTGCTGGGGAATGGTGTAATGGTAACACTGCGGTTTTTGGTACCGTCATTCTAGGTTCGAGTCCTAGTTCCCCAGCCAACGCTCCCTAAAATTCAGAGACGTCCGCAACGGCCGCGCAGCCGCCAAGCGTGGCGACACGCTCGAACTTCAACTTCGCTTCGTGCGGGCTCCAGGCCGGCCTTGGAGGTGCGGCGGTTCGCTGGGGTGGCCAAGCCCCCTGGCAGCCCCTGAGGGCGCTCTAGGCGCCGCCCAGGACCATGCCGGCGGCGTCCGGCGCGCTGGCGTCGCCGCCATTCAGCGCCTTGCGCATCCAGACGATGTCGACCCAGCGGCCCTTCTTCCGGCCGAAGCCCTTGCCGACGCCGGCGTGCTCGAATCCGAGCGACTTGTGCAGGCCGATCGAACCCGCGTTCTCGGAATCGCCGATCACTGCGACCACCTGGCGGATGCCGAAGTCTTCGCAGGCCTGGATGACTGCGCCCAGCACCGCCCTGCCAACGCCGCGGCCCAGCGCGTCGGGCGCGATGTAGACGCTGTCCTCGACCGTGTAGCGATAGGCCGCGCGCGGCCGGAACGGACCGGCATAGGCGAAGCCCAGCACCCGGCCGGCGTCCTCGGCGACGAGATAGGGCAGGCCGCGCTCGACGATCGCCTGACGGCGGGCGGCCATGTCCTGGATGGTCGGCGGGACCTCCTCGAAGGTGCCGAAGCCGTTGAGAACGTGATGGCCGTAGATCTCGGCCAGCGCCGTGGCGTCCTCCGTCGTCGAAGCCCTGACGATCACTGTTCCCAACCCCGTTCCTGCGCCCAGATCGCAAAGGCGTAATCGAGCGCGATCTCCTTGAGGAAGTCGAAACGGCCCGAGGCGCCGCCGTGGCCGGCCTCCATGTTGATTTTGAGCAGGATGGGAGCATCGCCGCTCGTATGGTCGCGCAGCTTGGCGACCCACTTCTGCGGCTCCCAGTAGGTGACGCGCGGATCGCTGAGCCCGCCCGTCGCCAGGATCGGCGGATAGGGCTTGGCCGCGACCTGGTCGTAGGGGCTGTAGCTCGCGATGCGGTCGTAGGCGTCGACGTCCTCCAGCGGATTGCCCCATTCAGGCCACTCCGGCGGGGTCAGGGGCAGGGTGGTGTCGCTCATGGTGTTGAGCACGTCGACGAACGGCACGGCGGCGATGATGCCGCTCCAGAGGTCCGGACGCATGTTGACCACCGCGCCCATCAGCATGCCGCCTGCCGAGCCGCCATAGGCGACCATCCGACCAGCCTTGCCGTAGCCGTTGGCGCTCAGGTGTTCGGCGCAGGCGATGAAGTCTGTAAAGGTGTTGATCTTCTTCTCCTTGCGGCCGTCGAGGAACCAGCCCCAGCCTTTGTCCGAGCCGCCGCGGATATGCGCCACCGCCCAGATCCAGCCGCGGTCCACGAGGCTGAGGCTGCGGATCGAGAAGGTCGGCTCCATGGCATGGCCGTACGAGCCGTAGCCGTAAAGCAGCAGCGGCGCAGAGCCGTCGAGCGGCGTGTCCTTCAGCATCAGCACCGTCACCGGCACCAGCGCCCCGTCAGGGGCGGCGGCGTAGAGGCGGCGCGCGACGTAGCGGGCGGGATCGTGGCCGGAGGGGATCTCCTGGGTCTTGCGCAGGGTCCGCTCACGGCTGGCCATGTCATAGTCGAACCACTGCCGCGGCGTGGTCGGCGACTGGTAGACCAAGCGGGTCAGCGTGGTCTCGTATTCCAGTCCGCCTTCCAGCGAGAGGGCGTAGGCCTCCTCGTCGAAGGCGATCTCGTGGCTGGCGCCGTCACGGGCCATGATCACGATGCGATCGTTGGCGTTCACCCGCTCCAGCCGCGCCAGGAAGCCGGCGAAGGCTGCGAAGCCGGTGATGAAGCGGCCGGGCTCATGGGCCACGAAATCGGTCCAGGTGGCGCGGGCCGGAAGTGGCGCAGACGACTGAACGAGCTTGAAGTCGACCGCGCCGTCGGCGTTGGTGCGGATCACCCAGCGGTCCGACCAGTGGTCGAGCTCGTACTTCACGCCTTCCTGGCGCGGTTCGGCGACGATCGGGGCGGCCGTCGGATCGGCGGCTGGGATCAGCCAGAGCTCGGTGGTCTCCTGGTTGCCGACGTGGATCAGCACATGGCTACGGTCCGACGCCAGACCGACGCCCAGGAACATGCCTTCGTCGGCCTCTTCGTAGACCAGTACGTCTTCGCCGCCGCGGGCCGGGCGGCGATAGACCTTCGAGGGGCGGGCGTTCTCGTCGCGCCAGATCCAGAAGATCCATTCGCTGTCGGGTGAGAACACGAACGAGCCGTAGGCGCTGTCGATCGCGTGGTCGAGCGTCTGGCCGCTCTCCAGGTCCTTCACGCGGATCGTATAGTACTCGGAGCCCTGCTCGTCGGCGGCCCAGGCGTAGAGCTTGTGGTCAGGGCTGTGGCTGGCGGCGCCGACCTGGAAAAAGGCCTTGCCCTTGGCCAGGGCGTCCTCGTCCAGCAGGACTTGTTCATCGCCGCCGCCGCGCGCGCGGCGGCCGTGGACGGGGTGCTCGGCGCCGATCTCGTAGCGGGCGTAGTATTCCCACGGGCCGTCGGGGGCCGGGACGCTGGAGTCGTCCTCCTTGATGCGGCCCTTCATCTCGGCGAACAACTGGGCCTGCAGCGCCTCGGTCTTTTCGAGCAGCGCCTTGGTGTAGGCGTTCTCGGCCTCCAGGTGCTCGCGGATGTCGGAGCGCAGGACCTTGGGGTCGCGTAGCACCTCGCGCCAGTTGTCGTCCTTCATCCAGGCATAGTCGTCGGTGCGGGCGCGTCCGAGCTGTTCGATGACCTTGGGGACGCGGGCGGCGGCGGGGGGCTTGGGAGCGCTCATGGCAAGCTACATGCGCCGCCGCGGCCTGCGTCTCAAGACCTAGAGCAGAACCGCGTCCACCGCCGTGCAGGCGAACTCCTCGATCGTGTTCTCCACCGCCAGTTTCTCGATCACCGCGTCCTTGAGGATCATGGTGTAGCGGGCGCTTCGTTCGCCCAGATGGAAGCTGTCGGCCCGCACGTTGAGGCCGAGCTTGCGGGTCAGTTCGAGGTTGCCGTCGGACAGGAAGCGGATCTTGCGGCCAGGATCGAGGTCCTGGGCCCAGCGGTCCATGACCCAAGGATCGTTGGGCGTGATGCAGGCCAGCAATTGGAATCCCGCCGCTCGCAGCCGCTCGGCGTTGCTGATGAAGTCGGGGAGGTGCTTCTGGGCGCAGGTGGGGCTGAAGGCTCCGGGCATGCCCATGAGGATGGCGCGCTTGCCCGCGAACAGCCGCTCGGTCGACAGGACCGCCAACTCGCCGTTCTGGAGTTCTGCAAGGGAGGCCGGGGGGATCCGCAGCCCGGCGACGATACGCTTCAACATGCTCGGCTCAACTCTCCGTGCGAGTCTTGCGCTGGCCTCCCTACTGACCGCTTAATTGCGCACACGGAGGCGCCGCGCGGCAATCGGGCGCGGTCCAGCGGACTTTCCGCTAACGGCGTTCTTAACTAAGTAACGCTCATCGTCGGGGAGCGTACGAGTTCTTTAGTTTCTAGGGGCGAATGCCTTGGATCTTGCAGTTGAGCTGATACACGCGACCGTCCAGCTGGAGCAGCCGTTGGGCGATGGAACGCGCACGGTGGGCACTGGGTTCCTCATTGCGGAAACTGGTCCCGACGGCGCGCCGCGCACGGTGCTGGTGACCGCCAACCACGTGCTGGCCAAAATGCCGGGCGCCGAGGCGCGGATCGGCTATCGAATCTCCAATCCGGACGGCAGCTGGAGCTACTCGCCCCAGACGCTGAAGATCCGTGACGCCAACGGCGCGGAGCTTTGGACCAAGCATCCCTCGCGGGACGTCGCGGCGATCTCGATCACCGCGCCGGAAGCGTTCGCCAAGTCGGCGATCCCGCTGCAATGGCTGGCCGGGGACGACACCTTCCAGTCCAACCATGTCGGCGCGGGCGACGAGATGATGGCCCTGGGCTTTCCACGCGGGCTGGCGGCGAACCAGGCCGGCTTCCCGATCCTGCGATCGGGGCGCGTCGCCTCGTTCCCGGTGGCGCCGGCCCAGGTGTTCCCGACCTTCCTGCTCGATTTCACCGTGTTCCCGGGCAATTCCGGCGGCCCTGTCTTTATGTCGCAGGCGGCCCATCGCCGGGTCGGCGGCGTCGATGCTGGTCAGGACGTCCAATTCATCGCCGGCTTGCTGACCCAGCAGGTCGAGCTGAACAACGAGCGGCTGGAGATCGGCATCGTCACCCACGCCAAGTTCATTCGCGAGACGATGGCGCTGATGGACAACCCGCACGCGCCGATCACCGTCGCGCGGTCCGAACCGATGACCGGTGCGCGCGCGGCCTCGGCCGAGGAAGCGGTTTCACCGCAATAAGAAACGCCGCCCGTCGTGGAGACGGGCGGCGCTCTCATATTCTGACGATCGGTCGGCGCGCTTAGGCGCCGTAGACCACCGAGATGGTCTCGGCGATGCAGGCGGGCTTGGTCTCGCCTTCGATTTCGATCGTGCACTCGTTCTTCAGCTGCATGCCGCCGGCCTTGGCTTCGGCGCCGATCAGCTTCTGGCGCATGCGCACGCGCTTGCCGACGCGGACCATGTTGATGAAGCGGACCTTGTCCGAGCCGTAGTTGATGCCGCGGGTCACGCCCTTGATCGGCAGCATGCCGGCGCCCAGGAACGGGATCAGCGACAGCGTCAGGTAGCCGTGGGCGATCGGCCCGCCGATTTCCTTCGTCGCGCGCTCGACGTCGACGTGGATCCACTGATGGTCGCCGGTGGCTTCGGCGAATTGGTTGACTCGTTCCTGGGTGATTTCCACCCAGTCCGACACGCCGACTTCCTGACCGACCAGGCCGGCCAGATCCTTGAACTCCACCGGGTTCATCGTTTGCTCCCAAATCAATTGAAACAGATGTTCGAGGTCTAGCACCTGTCTGGGCGCTCGCAACGCCTTTACGCCGCCGCCAGGGACATTAAAGAGCGCCCTATGCAACGAGCTCTCAGCGTCAGCCGGATGACCGGCAACAAGTCGACCTTCCCCGACTGGTACCAGGCGATCGTCCGCGAGGCGGACATGGCCGAGGTCAGCCCCGTGCGCGGCTCCATGATCATCAAGCCGTGGGGCTACGGCGTCTGGGAACGGATCCAGCAGACCATGGATCGGCGGATCAAGGAGATGGGCGTCGACAACGCCTACTTCCCGCTGTTCATCCCGCTGGGCTTCTTCGCCAAGGAGGCCGAGCACGTCGAAGGCTTCGCCAAGGAGATGGCGGTGGTGACGCACCACCGGCTGAAAAGCATCGACGGCAAGCTGCAGCCCGATCCAGACGCCAAGCTCGAAGAGCCGCTGATCGTCCGTCCGACTTCGGAAACGATCATCGGCGATGCGTTCTCGCGTTGGGTGAAGAGCTACCGAGACCTGCCGCTGAAGATCAACCAGTGGGCCAACGTCGTCCGCTGGGAGATGCGCACGCGCCTGTTCCTGCGCACGTCGGAGTTCCTCTGGCAGGAAGGGCATACGGCCCACGCCGACCGCGAGGACGCGCTGAAGTCCACCCTGCTGGCGCTCGAGATGTACCGGGAGTTCTCCGAGAACGTCCTGGCCATGCCCGTCGTGGCCGGCGAGAAGCCGGAGAACGAGCGCTTCCCGGGCGCGGACAACACCTTCTCGATCGAAGCGATGATGCAGGACGGCAAGGCCCTTCAGGCCGGCACCTCGCACTACCTGGGCACCAGCTTCTCGCGGGCCCAGAACATCCGCTACCAGAGCGACAGCGGTGAGATGGAGTTCTGCCACACGTCCAGCTGGGGCACGTCCACGCGCATGATCGGCGGCGTGATCATGACCCACGGCGACGACGACGGCCTGCGCCTGCCGCCGGCCATCGCCCCGCGCCAGATCGTCATCGTGCCGATGCTGCGCGGCAAGGAAGAGGACGCCCAGGTCCTGGCCTATGCCGAGGCGCTGGTGAAGGACCTCAACGCCCAGGTCGCGCTCGGCGAGCCGATCCGCGCGCTGCTGGACGTCAAGGACCAGAAGTCGAGCGACAAGCGCTGGAACTGGGTGCGCCGCGGCGCGCCGGTGATCGTCGAGCTTGGCCCGCGTGACGCGGCCGGCGGCCAGGTCAGCTTCATGCGCCGCGACCGTCTGCGCGACGGCGACAAGGTGAAGTCTCAGGCCCTGGCCCGCGACGAGTTCGTCGCCCAGGCCCCGGCGCTGCTGGCCGAAATCCAGCAGTCGCTGTTCGACGAGGCCAAGGCGCGCCTGGACGCGAACATCCGCAGCGATCTGACCAACTTCGAGCAGGTGGCGGAGTACTTCGGCCAGCTTTCCGACGAGGACGAGGAAACCTCGGCTTTCAAGGGCTGGGTGCGCGCCTCCTGGAGCCGTCCGACCGGCGACGAGCTGGAAAAGGTCGTTACCCGCCTCAAGGCCCTGAAACTAACCCTGCGCAACGCCCCGGCCGACCAGCCGGCCTCGTTCGGCGCCTGCGTCTTCACCGGCGCGCCGGGCGTCGAGGAAATCCTGATTGGGCGGTCCTACTAGGCGCAGACTATCGGCGAGGCGTAGGCGCCTCGCCGATATCTCGAAGCTCAGTATGCCTCGAAGCTATCCAGGCCTAGAAGCTTGAAGATCTCGTCGACACTCTCGGCGGCGCGCACCTGCTCCATCAGCGGAAGCAACACCGTTTCCTGTTCGTCGAAGAGGCAGTAGTCATCCGGAAAGGCTTCGAGCGACTTGCAGGCGCGAGCCTTAACTTCGTCCAGGGCCGCCTCTTCAAGTCGGACTAGGCTGTACTCGATCCTGTACAGTCGACCGGACAGCATTGCCTTTATGAGCCAGGGAATTAGGGGGCGCGCGCGGCCCTTGTCGTGGATTGCCGTGACTCGCCAGCAACCGCCGTCGCCATCGATGACCTCCATCCCCAAGGATTTGCCCTCACGCAGCGTCTGCACTCCGCAGGTCGTCAGCGACCTTCGATCGGGGAAGCCCCAAATCTCTCGGTCGGGCGTGAAGCCGATCACCGGGAAGTTGAAGTCGACAAGATCGGACGTAATCGAGCTATCAGCGGACGAACTCATCTGCGCGAAGTCCCCCTCGGTTGGAGGAGGTTTTGCACGCTATCGGCCAGGTTCGCCGCCGCCGCCGTTGGCAGCGCTTTCTGCCAGTCGGTGGTGCCATACCAGGCGCGGCGAATGGGATCGTATCGGGGCTGGCCCTTCCAGCTTCCCGTCAGGCGCCGATGCTGCTCGACCGGCAGGACCTTGAGGAGTGCGTAGTGATTGCGAGGATCCTGGGCGGTGCGGCTCAGGCCCTTCAAGGGGATGGTGTGATGGATCTCCTGCCCTTTGCCGGCCAAGCCCTTCGCCCGAATTTGTTTGGCCGCGGCGTTCGCCGAGACGGAGCCCTCCTTGAGCACCTTGATGCCCTTGCTCGCGGCTCGAACGCCCTTCGCCGCGATGCCGACCGGCAAGAGGTCTGCCACCGCCATCGCGCCATTGAAGGCCGCGCCGGCATAGTCGCCGTCTTGATAATCGGCGACAGCCTCCCATGCGGGGCCAACTACGGGAATGAACGATTGCGCCAGATTGGGCCTGGCGATCTTCGTCGTCCCGGTCTCTGCTTCTTCGCGTCGCCTCCTAAGGGCGGCCATATCCGCATCATAGAGTTCGCCCTCCGGGTCAGGTACGGAGTGCGGCTGCCCTTTCGGCATCGTCGTCATTGGGGGTTCCTGTCGATCTCAACATCGGCGGCCCGCCTCAAGAGGCGGGATGCCGGTGTCACTGTCGCATAGATTGCAGATGCGACAAGAACAAAATAAGAACATATGCACTGAGCGCTCGCCCCTCAGACGATGCGCGAGCCTTCCTTGCCCCAATAGGCGTCGCGGATCAGGCGCTTGTAGAGCTTGCCGGTCGGGTGGCGCGGCAGCTCCTGCATGAACTCGATGAGGCGCGGCGACTTCACGTGGCTGAGGTTGGCGCGGCAGAAGGCGGCGAGCTCGGCCTTCAGGTCTTCGCCGGCAGCGCTCCAGTCCATCGGCTGGATGACCGCCACGACCTTTTCGCCCATCTCCTCGTCCGGCGCGCCGACAACGGCGGCGTCAGCCACCTTCGGGTGGGTGATCAGCAGGTTCTCGAGTTCCTGCGGATAGATGTTCACGCCGCCTGAGATGATCATGAAGCTCTTGCGGTCGGTCAGGTAGAGGAAGCCTTCCTCGTCGACCCAGCCGACGTCGCCCAGCGTCGTCCAGCCATGCTTGTTGGTGTTCTCGGCGATCTTGTCGGGCGCGTTGTGATAGGTCAGCGGCGCGCCGCCGCCGAAATAGACCACGCCCTCGGTGCGCGGCGGCACCTCTTCGCCATCCTCGCCCACGATGTGCAGTTCTGCGGTGGTGGCCTTGCCGACCGAGCCCTTGTGGGTCAGCCAGTCCTGCGGGCCAATGTAGCAGAAGCCGTTGCCCTCGCTGCCGGCGTAGTACTCGTGGATCACCGGTCCCCACCACGCCATCATCTGCTCCTTGACCGGGATCGGGCAGGGGGCCGCGGCGTGGACGGCGGACCGCATCGACGAGACGTCGTACTTGGCGCGCACTTCGGGCGGCAGTTTCAGCATCCGAACGAAGTGGGTGGGCACGAACTGGCCGACGTCGATCTTGTGCTTCTCGATCAGCGCCAAGGCGTCTTCCGGATCGAACTTCTCCATCACCACGACGGTGCCGCCCAGACGCTGGACGCTCATGCACCAGCGCAACGGCGCGGCGTGATAGAGCGGCGCGGGCGAGAGGTAGACGCTGTCGGGCTGAAAGCCGAACAGCATCTGGGCCATCATCGCCAGCGGGTAGGGCGCGTCGATCGGCGCGCCGGTCAGCGGCGGCTTGATGCCCTTGGGCCGGCCGGTGGTGCCCGAGGAGTAGAGCATGTCCGCGCCGCTGCTCTCGTCGGCGATCGGCGTGGCCGGCTGCTTGTCGCGGGCGGCTTCGAAGCTCTCGTAGGGCGCGCGCGGCTGGCCGACCATGAACAGCTTCACGCCCGGCAGCAGCGCTGGGAGTTCGTCCACCACTCCGCCGACGGCGGTCGAGGTGATCAGCACCTTCGCCTCGCAGTCCTTCATGATGTACTCGATCTCGCCGGCGGTCAGCTTGGACGAAA
The DNA here is from genome assembly GCF_964254345.1 of Phenylobacterium sp. LjRoot97. Classification (NCBI taxonomy): domain Bacteria; kingdom Pseudomonadati; phylum Pseudomonadota; class Alphaproteobacteria; order Caulobacterales; family Caulobacteraceae; genus Phenylobacterium; species Phenylobacterium sp. LjRoot97. Next base: position 3,374,311 of record NZ_CAXUTH020000001.1, on the reverse strand, counting down.
CGCAGGCGTAGTAGAGGCCCGCGCGCTGGGCGGCCCAGGCGATCTCGAAGAACCGCGGATGGTTCTCCATCAGGATGGCGATGACGTCGCCGGTCTTCAGGCCCATGGAGCGGAAGAGCTGCGCGCCCTGGTTCGACCGTTCGTCCAGCTGCTTGTAGGTCACGGTCTCGCCTGATCCGGCCATGACGTAGGCGGCGCGGTCGGGATGGGTCTGGGCGTGGCTGGCCGGATGCATGAACTCTTCCTTATGGCGGCCGGACGCTCTCTGGCGTCTCGACCGTCCTCCCAAAGTTATCGTTGTTAAGGCGAGTATGCGGGCCTTGACGGACCGTCCGTCAAGCGGTGCGGACTAGACGAAATTCAGGGAGGATCAGATGGCCACGCACAGTTTCGAGACCCTCGGCTACGGCGTCGAGGATGGGGTGGCGACGATCACCCTGAACCGTCCGGACAAGCTCAACGCCTTCAACACCCAGATGATGAAGGACCTGATCGCGGCCTTCGACGTGACCGACGCCGACGATGCGGTGAGGGCGGTGATCGTCACCGGCGCGGGGCGCGCCTTCTGCGCCGGCGCCGACCTGTCGGCGGGTGGTGAGACCTTCGACTACGACAAGCGCGGCGGCGAGGATCGGGCGGCGCGCACCCGGGAGGGCGTCCAGCGTGACGGCGGCGGCCTGGTCTCGCTGCGCATCTACGACAGCCTCAAGCCGGTGATCGGCGCGATCAACGGACCGGCGGTGGGCGTGGGCGTCACCATGCAGCTGCCGATGGACATCCGTATGGCCTCGACCGACGCCCGCTTCGGCCTGGTGTTCGCGCGCCGCGGCCTGAACCCGGAAGCGGCGTCCTCGTGGTTCCTGCCGCGGCTGGTCGGCGTCCAGACGGCGCTGGAGTGGTGCTACACCGGCCGGGTGTTCCCGGCGCAGGAAGCCTTCGATCGCGGCCTAGTGCGCTCGCTGCATGCGCCGGACGACCTGCTGCCGGCGGCCAGGGCCCTGGCCAAGGAGATCGTCGAGAACACCGCGCCGGTCTCGATCGCCCTGACGCGGCAGCTGCTGTGGCGGATGGCCGGCGCGGCCCACCCGATGGAGGCGCACCGCGCCGACAGCCGCGGCATCCAGACCCGCGGCGCGATGGCCGATGCGCGCGAGGGGGTGATGTCCTTCCTCGAAAAACGGCCGCCGTCGTTCCCGAACAAGGTCTCCAGCGACCTGCCCAATATCTGGGAGCATTGGTCGGCGCCGTCGTTCAAATGAACGTACGGTTAAGCGCCATGTGATTCGATAGCGGCAGGTATTCGTTCGGACCTTGCATGAACCTGCCGACGCCGATGACCGAGCTTGACGCCCCGCCCGCCTCGCGGGCGCGGGCGAACTTGCTCAAGCGGCTGGCCGACGTGGTCTGCCTGCCGATTTCGCGGATCAACGCCTTCGAGCGGGCGATGACCGCCGACCTGCTGGCCGACATGCTTCGCGAGGCCGAACCCTTCGAGCGCAAGAAGGTCGCGAGGCGGATCTCCGGTCTGGCGGAAATCCCGGCCAGTCTGGCGCGGCTGCTGCTGCGCGACGAGGTCGACATCGCCGAGGAGCTGCTGCTCAACGCCGCGGCGCTGTCGGACGCCGATCTGCTTGACTGCGCCCGGCTGATGAACCTCGAGCACAGGCGGCTGATCGCGTTGCGGCGCGGGGTCAGCGAGGTCGTCTGCGACGTGCTGATCGAGTTCGGCGAGGTATTGGTCCTCGAGTGCCTGCTCAAGAACGACGAGGCGAAGTTCTCGACAGGCGGCATCGAAGCGGTGGTCGCGTTGACCCGCGGCGACCCGCGGCTGACCACAATGCTGCTGCGGCGGCCCGAGCTGCGCCCGGCGCATGCCTACGTACTCTTCTGGTGGGCCGACGCCGAGGCGCGTCGCGTGATCCTCCAGCGCTTCGCGGTGTCTCGCGAGGTGCTGCAGGACGCGACCAGCGACATCTTCGCCATGGCGGCAGCCGAGCACTGGCAGGATCCGCTGTCGCGCAAGGCGCTGCAGTTCATCGAGCGGCGGCAACGCAACCGCGCGGCCGTCGAGCGCAGCCCCTATGACAACCTGGAGGCGGCGGTCACCGCGGCCGCCGACGGCCTGACGCGCGAGGTCGCCGAGGAGATCTCCTACCTGTCCGGCCTCAAGCCGATGACCGGGGCCAAGATCTTCACCGATGCGGGCGGCGAGCCGCTGGCGATCCTCTGCAAGGCGACCGGCCTGCCCAAGTCGGCGATCCGCGCGCTGTGGCGCGGGCTCAAGCGCGACGAGACCGAGGCCGACGGCGCGCCGTCGGGCGCGCTGGAACGCGCTTTGCTGGTCTACGACATGATTGCGGTCGACCGCGCGCAGACCGTACTCAGGTATTGGAACTGGTCTCTGACCTCTGCGCTCACGCCAGCTCTGCTGCGCGCCATACGCGACGGCGACGAAGACGGCTTTGACGAATACTCAGGTCCGCAGAAGGCCGCCATGCTGGCGTTTTCCAAGGACTTTGGCCGCTGATCACTACAGCTTGCGACGCATTGCCGCGTCGCAATAGTAGGTATTGCACAACCGATCGGTGCATCGCGACGCTTAGACTTAACGATAAGCGTGTTCCAAGAAGAACAGCATCGTATTGTATGCTTGTGCTTCAGTTGGGTTCCAGATATTAACGCGTCCACTGATGTCGTGAATCAGTCATCCCCCAACTTGGTGCACCCGCACTCACGGAACCGAGAAATATGGACGAGAAGTCGGAAGTCATTGAGATGACGGCGGATATTGTTTCCGCTTATGTCGGGAACAATTCGGTGGCCGCGGCCGACCTCCCGAACCTAATCCAGAGTGTCCATCGGGCGCTGGCCGGCATTTCCACCGGTTCCGACGTTCAGGAAGTGGCTCCCAAGGAGCCGGCCGTGCCCGTGCGCCGGTCGATCACCCCTGATCATCTGGTCTGTCTGGAAGACGGCCGGAAGTTCAAGTCGCTCAAGCGCCACCTGCGCACCAAGTACAACATGAGCCCGGAAGAGTACCGCGCGAAGTGGGGTCTTCCGAAGGACTACCCGATGGTCGCGCCGAACTACGCCAAGGCGCGCTCGGACCTGGCCAAGCAGATGGGCCTGGGACAGGGCGGCCGGCAGGCCCCGCGCAAGCGCTCCAAGTAAGCGTCTCGCCAAGACGGACTATTGAACGCCCGCCCTCACCGGCGGGCGTTTTTCATGGCGCATGAGGCCGCTGCGTCGCTGCGCCACGGTCAAGCTGCGCCACCTTTCGGCCCGATTTCTTTCCTCGCGATTAGGATTTCCCCTTGCCGGAGAATCACCCTCTGGGCGATAAGTGATTCGTCGTGATTCCAAGGGGTTGTTAAGGAATCTGAATATGGCCGCACAGATGGGGGCTTCAGCGGCGGCCGCGCGCGCACACGAGGAACTGTATGCCTACTGGGCCGGATTGCGGCGCAGCGGGCGTCTGCCGGGGCGCGACGACATCCACCCCGACGACTTCAAGCGCCTGCTGCCGACGATCAGCCTGATCGACGTGCGCCGCGACCCGTTGGAGTTCCGCCTGCGTCTCGCCGGCACCGGGCTCTACGGCGTGTATGGCCGCGAGATCACCGGCCGGACGCTGGCCGAAGCCTACAGCGCCAACGCCGCCGACTACTGGCGCCGCGAACTGACCAAGGTGGTGGAAGAGCGCCGACCCTCGGTGGGCGTGCATAGCCTGGCCTGGCGCGGAGCGGCGCACATCTCGATCCTGTGGCTGCGGTTGCCGCTGGCCTCGAACGGCGCCGACGTCGACATGATCCTCGGCTACGACGCCGTTGTCGGCGTCCAGGGCGACACGGTCTCCAGCGGCATCCGCGCCGCCTGAGCCGTCAGGCCGCGGTCAGGGCTTCGGCGTCGCGGTGAATCCGAGCCGCCATCGAGGCGAGGCCGTTGGAGCGCTGGGCCGACAGGTGGCCGGCCAGTCCAAGTCGGTCGAAGGCGGATTTCACGTCAAAGGCGACGATCTCGTCCGGACGCCGGCCGGAAAACAACCGCAGCAGCACCGCGATCAGGCCGCGCACGATGTGGGCGTCGGAATCTCCACGGAACGTCACCGCGCCGTCGGCCTGGGGCTCGGTCACGAGCCAGACCTGGCTGGCGCAGCCGCGCACCTTGTTGGCGTCGCTGCGCTCGGCGTCCGAAAGCGGCGCCAGCTCGCGGCCCAGATCGATGACATAGCGATAGCGCTCTTCCCAGTCGCCAAGGAGGTCGAACTCTTCGACCAGGTCGGCCAGGGCGTTGTCGATCGTGCTCATAACAAAGGCGACTTAGGCGCCGGGGCGGGCTTGCGCAACGGCTTTCGCCGTTGGTGCTCCTAGCCGGCGGGCAGGCGGACGCGCGCGGTCAGCCCCTGGCCGGGCGCCGAGCTCAACTGTAGCCGGCCGCCCATGGCGGTGCACAGCAGTTCGACGATCGGCAGACCCAGGCCGGCTCCCTCGCTACGCCGGGTCAGCGCATTCTCGCCCTGTTCGAACGGGCGCAGCAGGCGGGGAATGTCTTGCGGGTCGACGCCGGGGCCATCGTCGACGACGGCGATCTCCACATGGTCGCCGGCCAGGGTGGCGTAGACGCGCACGACCGCGCGGTCAGGGGAAAAGATCACCGCGTTCTGGATCAGGTTGCCAAGCAGGTTGCGCAGTCCGCGGGCGTCGGCGGTGACCGACGGCAAGGCGCCACGCTGCAGAACGATCACCTCGACGCCGCGCGGGCCGGTGTCCTCGCGCAGGCCGTCGAGCACGTCGTCGAGCGCGTGATCGAGCGACTCCGTCCGCAGGTCGAAATCCATGGCCCCGCCTTCCAGCCGGGCGATCTCAAGCACCTGGTTCACCAGCCGCAGCAGGCGCGCGCCGCTGGTGTGGATGATGCTCGCATATTCCTTGTACTGCGGGGCGCCGAGCGGGCCGTAGAGCTCGGACTGCAGGATCTCCGAGAAGCCGAGGATCGAGTTCAGCGGCGTACGCAGTTCATGGCTGGCCATGCGCAGGAACGAGCGCTTGGCTTCGTCCGCGATGACTTCCCGACGTTGGCGCGCGGCCGCTCGGGGGGCCGGCTCAGAGGCCGAAGCCCGAGACGCGTCGGGCGGAAGATGAGCCGCATGGGCCATGTGCAAACTCTACGAGCCTCGCGGTCCGGTACTGGGGGGACCCTAGCCAGTCCGCGCTTACGATTTGGTTTCGACGGCCGGCGTCGTCGCCGGACTATGTACCCAACTCGGGTCGCCCGCGACGCGAGCGGCCTCGCAGGGACTCGCCCGCGCCGCTAGAGTTAAGGACAACAATCCTCTGTCGAGTCGCCCGCCAAAGGAGCTGCGAGCCCGCCCGTGATCGAAAGTCCGCCCGCCAGGACTCTATCGACGACCAGGTCCGCAGGCCTGGCCTCGATCCTTGCGATCGTCGGCCTTGGGGCTGCGGCGGCATGCGCGGCTGCGCTCACCGGCGGCGTGGGCAGCCCGCTGGCGGTCTGGTGCCTGGCGCCGCTCGTGGCGGCCGTCGGCGTCGGGCGCGGCGAGCGTCTGGCGCTGGGGGCGGCGGTCTCGCTGGCCGCAGTGGGCGTCGCCGCAATCGGGGGGCTGACGCTTTCGGGTTACGTGCTGGTCCCGGGGGCCGCGGCGGTGGTCAGCGCCTTCGCGCTTACCTCGACCGTGCTCGGCCTGGCCGCCGCGCTGGTGGTTCTGCAGCGGAACATGGGGCGCGAGGACCGGCGCCAGCGCCTGGCCTTGGCGCAGCTTCGCCAGGTGCTGGACGAGCAGCCCTTCCTACTGGCGACCCTCGATCAAAGCGGTCTGATCGGCCGGACCTGGGGTCGCGAGCCGGCCGGAGCGCGCGGCGTCTCCAGCACCGGGCTGACCATCGTCGACCTGGCGAGCGAAGCCGATCGTCCGCGGCTACGCCAGGCGCTGGCGGCCGCGCGGGCGGACGGTGCAGCCGAGGTCGCATTCGCACCGGCGGCTGAGCCGCAGGCCTGGCTGGCGCTCAGCCTGCGCCGCACCACCTCCGGCCGGCTGATCGGCGTGCTGCGCGACGCCGCCGCCGCCCACGCGCGCGAGCTGGAGCTGGAGCAGGCCCGCAGCGACGCCGAGGCTCAGAACGCCGGCAAATCGCGCTTCCTGGCCAATATGAGCCATGAGCTTCGCACCCCGCTCAACGCGATCATGGGCTTCTCGGACATCATGCGTCAGCGGCTGTTCGGGCCGCTGTCCGATCGCTACGCCGAGTATGCCGAGCTGGTTCACGAGTCGGGCGGACATCTGCTCGACCTGATCAACGACGTCCTCGACATGTCGAAGATCGAGGCCGAACGCTTCGAGCTGGCCCGAGAGGCGTTCGACGGCCGCGAGGCGGTGTCGAGCGTCCTGCGGCTGATGCGCGGTCAGGCCGACCGGGCCGGCGTGCAGCTGCGCGGCCTGCTCCCACGCGAACCACTGGACGTGTTCGCCGACCGCCGGGCCCTGAAGCAGATCGCGCTCAACCTGATTTCCAACGCCCTGAAGTTCACGCCGCGCGGCGGATCGGTGACGGTGACCCTGCATGCCGACGGCACGGTCATGGAGCTGTTGGTCGCCGACACCGGGGTCGGGATCGGGCCGGACGACGTCACGCGGCTGGGGCGGCCGTTCGAACAGGCCGGCGGCGCTGCGCAGCGTGCCGCGGGCACGGGCCTTGGCTTGTCGCTCGTGCGCTCGTTCGCCGAACTGCACGGCGGCGAGATGATCATCGAGAGCCGGCTGGGCGAGGGGACGACGGTCTCGGTCCGCCTGCCGGTGATCGATCAGCCGGCGGCGGCGAACGCGCCCTAGCGGCTCGCGACCTGCAGGAAGGCGCGCCCGGCGGCGAAATCGCCGACTTCCACATAGGCGCGGCGGACGACCTCGCCGTCAGGGCCAGCGAACAGAAACTCGACCGCCACGGCCTCGCGCGGGTCAAGCTCGGCCAGGGCGTGGGCCGCCGCGGCCGGAAAGCGGAACGCCCACCCGGACTTGAAACTCTTGGGCAGCAGGTCCTGCCCGGCCGGGCTGCGCGCCTCGGCGGTGTAGGTGTTGCGGGCGGTGGCTGGCGGCAGGCGTCGGGCCAGCGGCAGTTTGCTCAGCGGCTGGCCGCGGGCGTCGAGATAAGGCCCGAGGGTCGCATCGGCGTCGCGCAGCACAAGCCGCGCGCCATAGGGGGTCTTGCCGTCGGCGAAGTTGGCGACCGCCATCAGCGCATTGGCGCCTTCGCGGCCGGCCAGGCCGAAGACCATCTTGTTCCAGCCGAAGCTGGCCGATTGCTGCAGGCGCCAGCGGACGCCGCCGGAGCGGTCGGCGCGCCATTCCGCCATCTCGCCGGGATAGGTCATCCGGGTCAGCTGGGCGTAGCCTTCGAAGGCCTCGCGCACGCGGCTGGCGGCCAGGGTCATGTCGGGCGACTTGCACGGCGTGGCTGCGGCCTTGGCTCGGGCGCGCCGTTCCAACTGGGCCAGTTCGGACTTGTCGGCGCCGGAACGGATCGCCGCGCCATGGGCCTGCATGCGGCCAGCCGCCAGCGCCGCGCCGACCGGCGGCGCGAACAGGCTGCACCTGGCGTCGGCGGCGGTCATCACCGTGCGTTCGTAGAAGAGGTCGGCGGCCGCGGCTGCAGCCGAGACTCCGGGCGCTGCGAGAAGCCCCCCCGCCGCGGCCAGCCCCATCCATCCACACACGACGCGCCGCGCGGTTCTGCGCGTACTCGTCATGCCTTCTGTTTTTCTCGTATAGGTTCGAGATCTTGCGGCCGAGCCTAGTGTCCCGGTCTTTCCGTTCCGTTATCGAGACGCCGTTCGACGACCATGCTGCTTTCTTCCGACATCTGGGTCGCGGCCCTGATCCGCCGCGTTGAGCTGGGCGGCGGCTTTGCAGTCGTGGTGCGCAAGGGGGACGCGCGGGCCGGCAGCGTCCTGGTCAAGGTGCTGAACCGCGGCGACGGCACGAGCCGTCTCTATGCCGAAGCCACCCGCGGCGATGGCGAGCGGGTCTGGATGCGTCCGGCGCTGTCGGACCAGGAGGCGGACCTCGACCGCTACATCGAACGCGCGATCCGCATCGACCCCGATATCTGGGTGGTGGAGATCGAGGACCGCGAAGGCCGCCACTTCCTGATCGAGCCGGTCGAACAAGGCTAACCGGCGCGGTTAGCGCGCGATTCACCGCCTTTCTCAACGGGGGCGAAAGCACGCTCGTGGCACACAGCAGCGTTCCACGAACGCGAGCGCTTGCTTGGTATGCTCTTCCTGCTGAATGACGTCGTCCTGAACCTGAGTGGAGCAAAGCTCTCGCCGAAAATGGCGGGTCGCAGGTTCCGGGCGTTGCCGTTCAATGTGGTCAGCAAGCTGGGGCAGGAGCTCTATGCCGAGGATCCGCTGCTGCACTTCGACCGGCCGGAGCGGGCCAGGCGGCTCGCGACCCTGATCATCGCCAAGGCCCCCTCGATCAACGCCGCGCTGTTCGTCGCGCCCGCCTATGGCTGCGCGCCTGAGGACGTGAGCCTGCGCTACGCCAATGTCGACTTCGAGGTGATGGCGCGGCTGTCGAGCCGCCAGGACCAGGGAATGCTGGACACCGTGTGGACCGATCGCCAGGTCTGGCGGCGCCTGGCCGCATAACGCGGGCTTTCGCCCAGCGCCGCGCTGCGCTAAGCGCCGTCCATGAGCACCTCTCCCGCCGCCGAGGCCGCGCGCCGGCGCACCTTCGCCATCATCTCCCATCCGGACGCCGGTAAGACGACCCTGACCGAGAACCTGCTGCTGGCCGGCGGGGCGATCCGGGCGGCCGGGGCCGTGCGCGCCCGCGGCGAGAACCGCCGCACCCGTTCTGACTGGATGAAGATCGAGCGCGAGCGCGGGATCTCGGTCTCGGCCAGCGTCATGACCTTCGACCACGAAGGCCTGATGTTCAATCTGCTCGACACGCCCGGGCACGAGGACTTCTCGGAAGACACCTATCGCACTCTGACGGCGGCCGACGCCGCGGTCATGGTGCTGGACGCCGCCAAGGGCATCGAGCCGCAGACCCTGAAGCTGTTCGAGGTCTGCCGCCTGCGCGACATCCCGATCGTGACCTTCATCAACAAGATGGACCGCGAGGCGCAGGATCCGATCGAACTGCTCGACGAGATCGCCTCCAAGCTGGCGCTCGATCCGGCCCCGCTGTTCTGGCCGGCCGGCTCGGGCGGGCGCTTCAAGGGCATGCTGGACCTGCGCAACGAGCAGTTCGTCCCCTTCGCCAAGAAGGGCTCGGATTCCGAAGACGGCCATCCGGCCCCCATCGCCTTCAAGGGCAATGCGATCGTCAGCTACCTCGATCCGGAGGAGCAGGCCGAGCTGGAAGAGAACGCCATGCTCGTGCAGGAGGCGTCCAAGCCGTTCGACCCCAAGGCCTTCCTGGAAGGCCACATGACCCCGGTGTTCTTCGGCTCGGCGCTGCGCCACTTCGGCGTCGACCAACTGCTGGCCGGCCTGGGCGCCTATGCGCCGGCGCCGAAGGCCGTGGCCGCCGTGCGCGGCGGCGAGCCGACGCACGTCGCGCCGGGCGACAAGGAGGTCACCGGTTTCGTGTTCAAGGTCCAGGCGAACATGGACCCCAACCACCGCGACCGGATCGCCTTCCTGCGGCTGACTTCGGGCCGGTTCAATCGCGGCATGAAGCTGAAGGTGCAGAACACCGGCCGCCAGCTCTCAGTCAACGCGCCGATCATGTTCTTCGCCTCCGACCGCGAACTGGCCGAGGAGGCGTTCGCCGGCGACGTCATCGGGATTCCTAACCACGGGGTGCTGCGGGTCGGCGACAGCCTGTCGGAGACCGGGACGCTGCGCTTCGCCGGCCTGCCGAACTTCGCGCCGGAAATCCTGCAGCGCGTGCGGGTCAAGGATCCGCTGAAGGCCAAGCACTTGAAGAAGGCGCTGGAAGGCCTGGCGGAGGAGGGGGTCACCCAGCTGTTCCGGCCGGTGATCGGCTCGGACTTCATCGTCGGCGCGGTCGGCCAGCTGCAGTTCGAGGTCATGGCCGACCGTCTGGCCAACGAGTACCAGCTCGAGGTGATCTTCGAGGCCTCGCCCTATGCCGAGGCGCGCTGGCTGTCGGGCGCCAAGGCCGACGTCGAGGACTTCGCGAACAAGCACAAGGGTGCGATGGGGGCGGACATCGACGACCAGCCGGTGTTCCTGGCCAAGTCCGCCTGGGAAATCGGCTATGTCGCCGAGCGTTTCCCCAAGATCGGATTCGAGCGTTCGAAGGAACGTGCTTAACAGCCGTTAAGCAAGTTCGGCGCCAGAACGCGGCTGGCGCCGAACACATTTTATTTAGTTATTGTTAACCATAAGCCGCACGTTAACCACTTGTTTACGAAGTCGGCTCCGGCTTTGCTGTTTCCGGTCTGAACCTTCCGTAGGCGTCCCGTGTTGAGACGTCGCGAGGTGATCGGAGCCTTCGCATGTTCGAGTTCGGTCGAGAGCTGAAGCGTCTGTTCGGCGCAGACGCGGTGAACGCCCCCCGCGACGGGCTGACCGGCGGCGACGCCTCGCTGCTGGAATTGCTCGACCTTCGGATGATCGCCGAAGAGGGCCGCGCGGCCGACATCGCCGCCGGCCGGGTCGGCGCCAAGGATAAAGCCCAGCGACGCCTGGAGAGCGCGATCGTCTGGCGCGAGGTGGCCCGCCGCTCGGGCGACGCCGCCATCCTGCGCAAGGCCGCCGCCACCGCCGAAGCGGCCGCCGAGGCCTTCGATCGTGAACGCCGGCCCGACGGCTGGGCCCGCGCCCGCTGCGAGCAGGCGTTCTGCGCCATGCTCGGCGCCGAGCTGTTCGGCGACGAGGGACTGAACGCGGCGGCCGATGTCGCCTTCCGTGAGGCCCGCGCCGCGGCGCGGGGCGGGCTCTCGCTCCCGCTGGCCGACATCGGCATCGCCGCCATCGAGGCGCGCGAGCAGATGGCCACTGGCGACGCCCGGGCCGCCCGAGCCGTGGCGCTGCGCTTCGCTGCCCCGATCGCCGGCCTGCAGAGCCTGACCCGGCGTTGCCGCGCCGCCCGCCTGCTGGCGGTGGAGGCGCGCCTGGTGCTGGCCGACATCCTGATCGGCTGGGGCGCTCGGCTGCGCGACGACGACATCCTGGCGCTCGGACGGCAGGAGGCCGAGCGCGCCGCCGAGGGGCTGGATGCGGCCTATGAACCGCTGAGCTGGGCGCGCGCCGCGGCGCTGCGCGGCCAGGCGATGGCGCTGCAGGGCGAGAACGCCGGTGAGGTCGAGGTGCTGGCCCAGGCGGTGGGGGCCTTGGCCGACGTGGTCGGCGAACTGTCGCGCGAGCACAGCCCGCTGGATTGGGCCCGGGTGCAGACGGCGCTGGCCCAGGGCCTGCAGGCGCTGGGCGAGGCGGGCGCTTCGGAGCGCGCCTACGAACAGGCCGTCACCTGCTACGACCGCGCCGCCCATGTGCTGAAGAGCACGCCGGGTCTGTCGCTGCGGGCGTTCGGAGCCTCGAACCGGGCGCTGTGCCTGGCGCGTTCGGCCGAACTGTCGGGCGACCTCACCGTGCTGGACGCGGCCGAGGCCGCCTTCAAGATCGAGCTTGCGGCGATTTCGGCCAAGCGCGAACCGGCCGCCTGGGCGCTGCTGCAGGTCAATCTGGCCCGCCTCTATGAAGCGCGCATGGACATCACCGGTCTTGACCGCGGTGAGCGGGCGAGCGCGGCCATGGCGTTGAACGCCGCCCTCGACGTGTTCGGAGAACTTGGCCTGCGCTCGCTGAGCGTCATCGCCGCCGACGCGCTGGAGCGGCTGTCGAACGCGGGTGCTTCCGCGCGCACGCACTACTAGCAAGGGTTGCAACCCGCAACGCTCGACGTCAGCATATCGTCGTGCGGCGGGGGGCGACATGAACAGGATTCTGGTGACTGCGGGGCTCATCGGTCTCGCGATGTCCTCTGGCGCGGCGCAGGCTGGTGAAACGGTCGCCGATTGGTTGAGAATGCCGTCGGCCGAAGAGCTTCTGAGCGTCTTCCCAAGGCGTGCCTGGATCAACAATGTGAGCGGCCAGGCGATCTTGGTTTGCCGTGTCAGCGAGCAAGGCGCGCTGTTTGGCTGCGCCGTCGACAGTGAGACGCCGGAAGGACAGGGATTCGGGCTCGCGGCCCTGGCGCTTACGCCCCAGTTCCTGATGCAGCCGGCTATGACCGACGGCCGGCCGGTGGTGAGCACGGTCCGCATTCCAATCAACTTCAAGATGCCCGCGTCATCGAGCGCTCGACTGCCTGAGCAGAATGAGCCCACGCGCCTCCAGGCGCTCAGCAACGTCTCTTGGGTCGCGGCGCCGAGCTACTCGGAGGTGGTGGCCGCCTATCCCCAGGTGGCTCGTGAGAATCGCACCGAGGGTCGCGCCACCTTGACCTGCCGCTTCAAGCGGGAAGGCAGGTTGACGGCCTGCCAAACGACCGTCGAAGAGCCAAAGGGGCAAGGATTTGCGGCCGCCGCTCGACGGTTGTCGGAGAGCTTCGTCGGCCCCTCGGTGCTGGCTGATGGACGCAAGACGGAGGGGATCTGGACCATGATCCCGTTCACGTTCGACATCGACATGCTGGACGCCGGCAAGCGCGTGATCGGGCGGCCGCAATGGGCGGCCCTCCCGACCGGCGATCAAGTCATCGCCGGATATCCGGCCGCGGCGATGAAGGCGAACGTCGGCGCGGCTCGCGTCGTCATAGCCTGCGATGTTGTGGAAGGTGGGCAGCTGGCTGGCTGCGCGACCCAGAGCGAGGAGCCGGGCGGCTTGGGATTTGGCGAAGCAGCGTTGGCCTTGGCCGGCGCGTTCCAGGCCAGGCCTTGGACCGCGGAAGGCCTCCCGACTGTGGGCGGCCGAGTGCGGATTCCGATCCGTTACGAGTTCCCGGCCGAGGCGCCGCCGGCCCGCTAGGCGGCGGCCATGTCGCCGGCCTTGCGGCGCATCCGCCAGAAGCGGATCGTGCGCTGGGCGGCCTCACGGGGGAGGTTCTCGTAGAGTTCGCCGTACTCGCGCGCGCGGCCCATGGCGTTGGCGTCGCGGTCGAGGATCAGCACCGCGAAGGTCAGGTACAGCGAGCGCTCGAATCCGGCCGCCTTGCAGACGATGGACAGGGCGTCGAGTTCGCGGCGCTCCAGGATCCGGCGGGCGGTGTGGAAGTCGATGTCGGCGAGTTCGCTGAGCGCCACCAGGAACTTGGTGGTCTCTCTCGCGCGCAGGAAGCCGGCCAGCACCTGGGGCGTGATCGCCCCGCGCAGGCGCAGGACGCGGATCTGCTTTTCGGCGTCGGCGTAGTCGGAGGGCAGGGCGCCATCGCGGAACGCCAGCTGTTTGCGGCCGGCGGCCAGGGCGGCGTCCAGCTGGGCCGGATCGACCGACTCGTTGCGGGCCAGGATTTCGCCGCGCAGCCGCGCCTCGACGACGAAGTACATCTCGTTCAGGAGGTCGACCGGCAGCGACTTGCGGGTGACCACGGCCTCGTGCAGCGCCGGGTTTTCGACCGCGCGGTCGACGACCATTTCCTGCACCTCGCGCGACATCGCCGCGCCTTCGTTAGCTAGCAGCACCCCCAGGGTGGCGTCGTCGCCGCGCTCGACGATGGCCTCGGACACCGCCTCGGACACGGTCGGCCGTTGCGAGATGGCGCGCAGGTGGTCCTGGCCGCGGGTCCGGGCCACCGACAGCAGGTCGTCGTCGGTCAGCGCCCGGGAGTTTTCCAGCACCGGCCGGGCGACGTCGATCGAGACGTCGCGGGCCAGGTCGCGCAGCAGCCCCCGCGGCGGGCTGGCGGCGCTCGACATGCGCTGCGCCAGTTCGCCGCGCACGGCCTCTTCCATCTCGCCGGCCAGCTGGCTGAGCACGTCGTCGAACAGCTCCAGCTCCTCGCCGCCGCGCACATCGTCGCTGGTGAAGAACAGGTCGGTGACCCCGCGCAGCAGCTCGCGCCGGCGTTCGCTGGACGGCTCCTTGGCCATCTCGATCAGGTCGTGAAGCTTGCTGCGGGCCATGTAAGCGTCTTCTTCAGAAGGCGCCCGGACGGGCGTCCGGCGCATCGTCGTCGTCGGTCTTGGCGCTCGGCGGCGCGTCGGGCGGGCCGATCAGCACATAGCGATTACCGGCCGGGGGCTCGGGGATCGCGTCGGGCGTCATGCCGTAGCCGCGATGCACGGAGTAGAGGCGGGGCGCGCCGCCCATGCCGGGCTGCACCAGAGCGGCGACGCGCTGGGGCGGCCGCGCCTGCGGGGCCGAAACCTGTGCCTGGGGCGGGACCTGAGCCTGAGCCCGAGGCTGAGCCGACTGAGGTTGGGCTTGAACTTGCTGAGCCGGGCGCGGTGAAGCGGCGGGCCGCGCGGTTTGCGCCTGCGGAGGAGGCGGCGCTTGCGGCGGTGCCGGTTGCGGCTGCGCAGGCGCGCGTCCGGAGGGCGGCGGCTCGCTATAGATGCTGGCCGGCGGAGCCTTGGCGGTGGTTTGGGCCTGGGGCCGGACCTGCGGCGCCTGGACCTGAGGCGTCTGGACCTGAGACCGCTGGACCTGCGGAGCCGGCGCGGCGGCGCGGGGCTGCAGCGGCAGGGGAACCTGCGGCGTAAAGGGCGTGTAGGCTGGCTGCTGGGGGCTCGAGGCGGGCGCGACCGCAGCGTTCTTGACGAGCGGCCGCTTGTTGGCCCAACTCAGCATGGGGCCTTGATAGGTTGCGGCGGCGACCTGGCTTGGTCGCGCGGCGGGGGCCGGCCCATAGCGGTCGCCGGCGGTCTGAGCCGCGGCGGTCAGCGGGCAGGCGAGGCCGACGATGATGGCGAGAACGGCGCGCATGCCGCCATCGTTAACCGCGAGCCGCTTAAAGCTCGCCTAACGGCTGAGCTTAACGCCCGCGCCACCATGTGAGGCCGACCCGCTCGGCCCGGTCGAGCAGCGCGTGCAGCGCCACGCCCATCAGCCCCAGCACCACCAAGGCCGCGATCATCCGCGCGGTCTGCAGCTTGTTGCCGGCGTCGAGGATCTGCCAGGCCAGTCCGCGCACGCCGCCCGACCCGGCGCCGAACTCGGCGACCACGGCCCCGATGATCGCCAGGCCGGCGCCGACCTTGTGGCCTTCCAGCAGGAACGGCACGGCCGACGGCAGGCGCAGCCGCATGACCCGCTGCCATCGGCCGGCGCCATAGAGATCAAACAGGCGCTCCAAGTCCGGATCGGCGGCCCGCAGGCCGGTCACGGCGCCGGAGAAGATCGGGAAGAACGCCACCAGCACGGCCAGGGCGATGATTGCGCGCTCGGGATGATCGATGCCGGCCCAGATCAGCACCAGCGGGGCGATGGCCACGACCGGGGTCACCTGCAGCACGGAGGCCAGCGGCCGAACGGCGGCCTCCAGCAGCGGATTGAGGCCCACGATCACCGCCAGGCCGACGGCGACGAGGCTGGCGACGACGAGGGCGATCAGCGCCGTCGACAGCGTGACCCAGGCCGCGGCCGCCAGACTGGGCAGGTTCTCGACCAGGGCGATCGCGACTCCCGAGGGCGGCGGCAGGAAGTAGGCCGGAATCCCCATCGCCCGGACGGCGATCTCCCAGGCCGCCAACAGCACGGCGACGAGCGCCAGGGGGGCGAGAATGCGGCTCATCGGGCCGCCTCCATGCCCTGGGCCAGCAGGCCTGACACCTGTTCTACCGCGGCGCGGAAGACTTCCGAGGTGCGGAAGCCCTGTGGGCGCGGCAGCGGCGCGTCGATCTTGGCGACGCCGGCGAGCCGCCCCGGCCCGCGGGTCAGCACCGCCACGCGGTCGGCCATGTAGACGGCCTCCTCGACGTTGTGCGTCACGAAGACGATCGCCGGTCGCGACGCGTCCCAGAGGCTCAGGACGTCGTCGGCCAAAGTGCGGCGGGTGATCTCGTCCAGGGCCGCGAAGGGTTCGTCGAGCAACAGCAGGCGTGGTTCGGTGACCATGGCCCGGGCCAGTGAGGCGCGCATCGCCATGCCGCCCGACAGCGTCGCCGGCCGCGCGGTCTCGGCGCCGGACAGACCCACGCGCCCCAGCGCTTCGCGTGCGCGCCGACGCGCCTCCTCGGTCGGCGTCCCGCTCAGTTCGAGCGGCAGGGCGACGTTGGCCTGGGCGGTCAGCCAGGGGGCCAGCGTGGGGGCCTGGAACACCACCGCCGTCTCGCCGCGCCCTGGCGTGCGCTCGAGCGTCCCGCGGGTCGGGCCCTCGAGACCGGCCAGCAGACGCAGGGCAGTGGACTTGCCGCAGCCCGACGGCCCGACCAGCGCCAGGATCTCCCCGGCTTCGACGCTCAGGTTAATCGGCCCCAGCGCCCGGCCACGCCCCGGATAGTCGACCTCGACGTCCTTCAGCGCCGCGAGGGTCACGCCTTTTCCTCCCCTGCGTAGCGGGGGAGGGGGACCGCCCGAAGAGCGGTGGAGGGGGCAAGCCCCAATCTCAACGCCCGCCGCCCCCTCCACCGGCTACGCCGGTCCCCCTCCCCCGTGAACGGGGGAGGAAATCGCGAATGCATCGTCAATGAAGCGCTCCAACACGATCGGCGGCGAGCCGGCGCAAGCCGTCGGCGACGTCGTCTACGTCTTCGTACACGGATGAGGCCGTGATGCGGTGAACCGTAATGCCCTCGGCGCCGAGCCAGCCGTCGCGTTGGACGTCGTGGGCGCGCTGTGCGTCCTCGCCATGCAGGTGCCCGTCGATCTCGACCGCGAGTCGCGCCGCTGGGCAGAAGAAGTCGAGGATGTAAGGCCCGATCGGATGCTGACGACGAAACACCGCGTCGCCCGTGCGTCGACGCCGTAGCCGCGACCACAGCATCACTTCGGGCTCCGTCATTCGTCGGCGCAGAGACCTAGCCCGTTTCAACGTCAGAACGGGAGCGCGCACCTCGGACTACTTCGCGGCCGGCGTCACGAACTGCAGCGTGTAGGCGCTCTTGTAGTCCATGTCCTTGGGGTAGACCCCCTGGCTGGACGCGACGTTGAAGAACTCGGCCCAGCGGGCGTCGGTCATGACGCCG
Source organism: Phenylobacterium sp. LjRoot97 (assembly GCF_964254345.1). Taxonomy (NCBI): domain Bacteria; kingdom Pseudomonadati; phylum Pseudomonadota; class Alphaproteobacteria; order Caulobacterales; family Caulobacteraceae; genus Phenylobacterium; species Phenylobacterium sp. LjRoot97. Next base: position 3,357,251 of record NZ_CAXUTH020000001.1, on the reverse strand, counting down.
ACGCCGCCGGCCTGGGCGTCGCCGGAGTCGACGATGCCGTACGACTTCAGCTTCTCGCGCGCCTGGTCGAGGACGTCCTGAGTCATTTCCGGGTTGTCCTTGCGGATCAGCGCGTCGCCGGGCGCGGCGTCGCCGTAGAGGTAGCTCTTCCAGCCGGCGGCCGACCCCTCGACGAAAGCCTTCACGGCGGCGGGGTTCTTGGCGATCAGGCTGTCGGGAACCAGGACCATGGTCGCGTAGCCGGGATAGCCCTCGTCGGCAAGCAGGAAGACCTTCGGCTTCAGGCCGGCCTGCTTCTCGATGGTGTAGGGCTCGGAGGTGACATAGCCCTGCTGGACCACGCGATTGTCGGCCAGGAACGGGGCGGCGTTGAAGGTGTACTTGCGCACCTGGTCGTCGGTGAAGCCGTACTTCGACTTCAGCCACACCCAGAAGGCGGTGACCGAGGCGTCGGACAGCAGGATCGGGCGGCCCTTGAGGTCGGCGATTTTTTCCAGGCCCTGGTCGGGATGGGCGATCAGGACCTGCGGGTCCTTCTGCATCATCGCCGCCACGGCCTTCACCGGGATCTTCTCCTTGGCGAGGTTCATGACGATGAAGCTGTTGGAGCCCATGCCCGCCTCGACCGCGCCGGAGGCCAGCAGCTGCGGCACGTTCACGCCGGGCCCGCCCTGCACGATCTGCACGTCCAGGCCGCGCTTGGCGTACTCGCCGGTCGCCACGGCCTGGTAGAAACCGCCCTGTTCGGCCTGGGCGCGCCAGTCGGTCGCGAAACGGATGGTGGTGCGCCCGTCGGGGGCCTTGGCCGCCTCGTCCTTCTGGCTAGGAGAACAGGCGCAGACGAGGGCCGCGAGCGCGACGGCGGCGAGGCGCAGGAGTTTCATCGACTTCCCCAACTTTCAGCGCGGGGAGCCTAAGCGCAGGCGCGCGCCGTTCCAAGGCCGCGCGACGCTAAAGTTCAGGCCGCGGCGACGCCGCCGGCCTCGCCCAACCAGCGGGTGAGGACATCGTGCAGGGCCTGGATCTGGATGGGCTTGCCGACCGCCACGTTCATCCCGGCGCGCAGGCAGGCGGCTTCCATCTCCGGCATCACGTCGGCGCTCATGGCGATGATCGGCACGCCGGCGCAGGCGCCGCCCAGGGCGCGGATGGCGCGCGTCGCCTCCAGGCCGTCCATGCGCGGCATGTGCACGTCCATCAGGATCAGGTCGCAGCCGCTGGTCTTGGCGGCGGCCACCGCCTCCTCGCCGTTCTCCGCCAGGATCACCTCGCAGCCGAGCAGGCCGAGCACCGTGGCCCCGAGCTCGCGGTTCATCGGGTGGTCGTCCACCAGCAGCACGCGGGCGGCGAGCGGGGCGGCGGCCTGGGACTCGGCGACCTCGCGCACCCCGCCGGCCGCGCGTTGGGCCGGGAGTTCGAACCAGAAGGTCGCGCCGGCGCCCGGCTTGCTCTCGACACCGATCTTGCCGCCCATCAGTTCCGTCAGGCCGCGACAGATCGCCAGGCCCAGCCCGGTGCCGCCGTGGGTGCGGCTGACCGAGGAGTCGCCTTGGCTGAAGCGCTTGAACAAACGCACGGCCTGTTCCGACGGGACGCCTGGGCCGGTGTCGGTGACGCGGAAGCGCAACAGCATGCCTTCGGCCGTCTCGATGGCCTGGAGGTCGAGGCGCACGCGTCCCTGGTCCGTGAACTTGATGGCGTTGGACAGCAGGTTGAGCAGGATTTGCCGCACCCGCAGGTCGTCGAGCATCACCGGCGCTTCGACCGGACCGATGAAGCCGAGCTGCAGGTCGAGGCCCTTGCGGCGGGCGGCCTCGGCGACGATGGCCAGGGCGTCCTGGGCGACGCTGCGCGGGCTGATCGGCGCGGGCGACAGTTCGACTTCGCCGGCCTCGACCTTTGAGAAGTCGAGGATGTCGTTGACCACGGTCAGCAGCGAGGCGCCGGCACGGTCGATCAACGCCAGCTGGCGGCGGGCCGGTTCGGGCAGGTCGTCGCGCTTGAGCAGCACTTCCGTGAAGCCGACGATCGAGCTCATCGGGGTGCGGATTTCATGGCTCATCGTGGCCAGGAATTCGGTCTTGGCCTGACCCGCGGCCATCGCCCGGCTCTGGGCGGCGCGGGCGATGCGCGTGCGGCTGGCCCACAGCCGCTTCATCCGCTTCTGGTCGGCGATCACCATCGCGGTGGCCAGGCTGGTGAAGAAGTTGATGGCGATCAGGAACTGCAGGCTGCGGGTCCGCTCGGCCAGGCTCCAGGTCGCGCCGATCGGCGCCCCGGGCAGAGTGACGATCAGGCTCGACAGCACCACGGCCATGATCATCGCGCCCACCGCCGCGCCGCGCGGTCCCAGCCGGAAGGCGAGCAGGGCCATGAGCGGGAACAGCAGCAGCGGCAGCGGGAAACGCAGGGGCAGGACGCTGACGAAACTCATCGCCGCGACCAGGCCGTAGAGGCAGAGCTGCTCAACCGGCGAGCGGCGGAAATCGCGGACCATGTCCGGGCGCACGACCATCAGGCAGGCCGGCAGCATGATCGCCATGCCCAGGGCGTGACCGTAGAACCAGCCCGAAAGGACGGTGTTGAAGCTGCGGCCGTAGAGGGTGAAGACGTCGGCCGCGAGGATCGCGGTCAGGCCGGCGGCCGGCGCGACGGCCAGCAGCAGCAGGCGCGCCACCCGGGTCATGCTGGTCAGCCGCATGGTCTCGCCGCAGACCTTCCGCGCCAACCACGCGGTGGCGGCGGCTTCCCCGATGGTCAGCGCCGGGAAAGTCGCCGCCGCGACGAGGGGATTGCCGACCACCAGGTTGTAGGCGAACTGCACGGCGAAGCACGCGACGGCCGCGGCCAGACCCCAGCGCCGGGGCAGCAACAGGAAGCCGGCCGCAAGAATGCCGCCGGCCAGCCAGATCGTGGCGATGCCGCCGCCCTCGCGGGTCAGGTTCAGGCTGAACGCCATGCTGGCGCCGTAGGCCACAGCCACGCCGCTGGCGAGCGCCAGATTGTAGAACCAGGTCCGAGCCGTCATGGGTTTCCCGCGCGTCCAGGCGATGCTGCGCCCGCTGTGGACACCAAACGCTTAAGGCGCGCGCGGAGCGGGACGGTATGTCGCAGGCGCCCGGAAAATGGGCGACGCCGATAGCAAGAGGGCGACGCTGCAGTCACCCGCAGCGTCGCCCCCTCATCCAGATCCCCCTGGGATCCATGCCTCGAGCTCGACCCCGGGACGACGTGGCGTGGGGGTTCCCCACCGGGTTCCGTCGTTGTCCTGACGTCTCTGGAGGAGAGGTTCCGGGTCGCCCTGGTTCCGATCCTCGCCGTCCGCCCGCTCGGCGAACTGGTCCCCCGTTCGCCCGCGCCGCAGTTCCCCTCGGCCTCGTGACGGTCTCACCGGCGCTGCTGGCGTGCAACTTTTGCGCGCCTTGGGCCTGTGCACGACCTTCGGTGAAATGGTTAATAAGTTGTGCTAAACCGGGGAGCGCGCCGCGCCGAGCCTCTGCGCGGGCAAGGGTTGCGCGGCGATCCACAGGATTGGGCCGCGGAAGGCGCGATGGCGCTAACCCTATTGCCGGACGACGAACTATGCGACCTCCTGCAGGTCGAGGTTGCGAAGCAGGGAGCGGTTGGGTGCGCGCGCGGTTCGGATGGGGAGTGACGCTGGCGGCGCTGGCGCTGGCCCATGGCGCGTACGCCGACATGAGCGATGGCGCGCTCAACCCACGCGAACGCCGTGCGGTCGCCGCCAGCGGTCTCCCAGCTTCCTCAGTGGTCTATGCCAAGTCGGACCTCGTGGTGGCGATCCGCAACCGCGGGACGCCGAGCGAGGGCGGCGGCGTGTTCGAGGGCGTCGTCCTGCAGGGGGAGGTCATCTCGGACGAAGCCGAGCGTGTGATCGGCTACCGCTCCATGCGCTCGACCGTGAACGTCGATTGCGTGCGGCGGCGGGACATGGTGGTCAAGATGACCGTCTTCACCGAACCGCAGGCCAAGGGCGTGGCGATCAATCGCCATGTTCCGGGCGGCTGGGTGCAGCCCTCGCCGGACGCCTACCTGGCGCAGGTGATCCGCGCGGTCTGCGGACCGGCGCCGCAGATGGCGGCGGCGCCGCCCGTGTCGGAAAAGCCCGCACCGGCCAAGCCCGCGCCGAAGGCCACGCCGGCCAAGTCCGCCAAGCCTGCCAAGGGCGCGCCGGCGGTGATCGTCGAGCTTCCGCCGAGCCCGCCGGCCGGACCGCCGGTTCCCACCGAAGAAGCGCCGATGCGCACGTCGGTCGAGGCGCGTCGGATACGGCCGGCGAGCGCGGTGCTCGCTGCCGTTCCGGCGACTCCGCCCGCAGCCGCATCGGTGGAAGCGGCGTCGCAGCCGGCGCTCGACCTGCGGCCATTGACCCCGGCGGCGGTGCGCGAAGGCGCCGCTCGACCTGCGCCGACCCCAGCCCGCGCCCCGCCCCCGGCTTCAAAGCCGAAGACCGCCGGCAAGGTCGCCGTACAGATCGCCGCCGCGGCCAGCGAGCCGCAGGCCCGCGAGGCCCTGGCCAAGATCAAGGGCAAGGTGAGGCCGCCGCTTACCACCGCCGTGCGCAGCGTCGTGGTCGACGGCAAGACCTTCCACCGGGCGCTGGTGACCGGGTTCCAGACCCGTGCCGAAGCTCAGGCGTTCTGCAACGGCCTTAAGGGCGACTGCTTCATCCGCTAGCGGGCCAAGGCCTCGCGGCGCTCTTCCAGTTCCAGCCACTCTTCCTCGGACGCCGAGAGCTCCTGGCGGGCCGCTTCCAGCGCAGCGTTCAGCTTGGCGAAGCCAGCCGGGTCGCGGGTGTAGAGGTTCGGATCGGCCATGTCGGTTTCGAGCTTGGCGATCTTGCCCGGAAGGGCGGCGATGGCCGCGTCCAGTTCCTGCAGGCGGCGCTGGTCCTTGTAGGACAGCTTGCTGGGCTTGGGCGGCTCGGCGCGCGGGGCGGGGGCCGGCTTCGGCGCGGCGGACGTCTGGGCTGCGCCATCGGCGACGGATTTGAAGAAGCCCGGGTTCTGCGAGAGGAAGTCCTGCCAGCCGCCGGGGGTCTCGACGACCTTGCCGTGACCGTCCAGGGCGATGGTCGAGGTCGCCAGCCGGTCGACGAAGTCGCGGTCGTGGCTGACCAGGATCAGCGTGCCCTCGTAGTCGGCCAGCAAGTCCTCCAGCAGGTCGAGCGTGTCCATGTCGAGGTCGTTGGTCGGCTCGTCCAGCACCAGCAGGTTGGCCGGCGTGGCCAGGGCCCGGGCCAGCAGCAGGCGGTTGCGCTCGCCGCCCGACAGGCTGCGGACCGGTTGGCGCAGCTGGTTGTCGGTGAACAGGAACTCCTTGGCGTAGGCGGCCACGTGCTTGGGCTGGCCGCGCACCATGACCTGGTCGCCGCCCAGCGGCGTCAGCACGTCGCGCAGCATCATGTCCGGCTTCAGTTCGACGCGGCCCTGGTCGATGTAGGCGATCTCCAGGTTGACCCCGAGGTTCACCGAACCGCTGTCGGGCGGCAGTTCGCCGAGCAGCAGCTTGACCAGGGTGGTCTTGCCCGCGCCGTTCGGGCCGACGATGGCGACGCGGTCGCCACGCAGGATCCGGGTCGAGAAATCCTTGACCAGGGTGCGGTCGCCGAACGCCTTGGCGATGTTCTTGACCTCGGCGACGCGCTGCCCCGACAGGCCGGACGAGGCCAGGCCCATCGACAGGTCGCCGCGCACCTCGCGCATGCGCTCGACCTTGGTCTTGCGCAGCTCCATCAGCGCCCGGCGACGGCCCTCGTTGCGGGCCCGGCGGCCGGTGACGCCGCGGCGCAGCCAGTACTCTTCCTTCTCCAGCTGCTTATCGAGCCGGCGGCCCTCCTCGGCCTCGGCGGCGAGGATGCGCTCGACCCACTCGTCGAAGGCGGCGAAGCCTTTTTCGAGGCGGCGCACCCGCCGGTGTTCCAACCAGAAGCAGCGGTTGGTGACGCGCTCCAGGAAGGCGCGGTCGTGGCTGACGATGACCAGGGCGGCGCGGGTGTTCGCCAGCTCGGCTTCCAGAGTCTCGATGGCCAGGATGTCGAGGTGGTTGGTCGGCTCGTCCAGCAGGATGACGTCCGGTTCCTCGGCGAACGCGCGGGCCAGGGCGGTGCGGCGGATCTCGCCGCCCGACAGGCCGTTGGCGGGCTTGGCCGGGTCGATGCCGAACAGCTCCAGCGCCGCTTCGCCGCGGTGCGGCTCGGCGCCGCCGGCGATCACGTAGTCGAGCAGGGTCTCGCCGCCGATGTCCGGTTCCTGGGGCACGTAGGCGATGCGGATCGAGGGCTGGACCGTGCGCTCGCCTTCGTCGGCGGCGATCTGGCCGGCCAGGATCTTCAGCAAGGTCGACTTGCCCGCGCCGTTGCGGCCGACGAGACAGGCGCGCGAGCGTGGCTCGACAGCCAGGTCGACGCCGTCGAACAGCATCTTGGGACCGTCGGCGAGGCGGACGTCCTTGAGGGCGAGAACGGGGGGCTTCATGGGCGCCTGCACATATAGGGAGCCGCGCGCCGAGGCGACCCCTCAGTTCGGCGCAGGCTCAGGCTCCGGTTCGGGGAAGTCCGGCACCGGCAGCTGCGGGATCGGCTGCGGCGGCGGAGCGACGTCACGCTCGGTGGTCTCGAAATCGTAGGCCAGGCCTTCGTAGAAGCCGTTGCGCGGGTCGTCCTCGTAGACCGGTTCAGGGTCGGGCAGCAGCCATTCGAACTCGCGGCTCGGCAGGTTCATGTGGGCCGTGACCATGTAATCCTTCCAGATGGCGGCGGCGACCTGGCCGCCGGTGACCTGGTTCATCGGGTGGTCGTCGTCGTTGCCGACCCAGACCCCGGCGACGTAGTCCGGCGTGAAGCCGATGAACCAGGCGTCGCGGAAGTTCTGGCTGGTGCCGGTCTTGCCCGCCGCCGGCCGTCCGAAGTTGGCCCGCGTCCCGGTCCCGGCGGTCACCACCTTCTGCATCATCTTCACCATCATGCTGGCCCAGTGAATGTCGTAGGCCGGTACGGGCGACGAGGTCTGGTGGGTGTAGATCACCTGGCCGTCGGTGGTCTGGATCTGGGCCACGATGTAGGGCCGCAGCCGGTTCCCGCCCGTCTGGAACACCTGGTAGGCGGAGGTCATCTCGATCAGCGGCACCTCGTAGGCGCCCAGCGACACCGAGAGGTTCGGGTTCGGCGGCAGGGTGGTGATGCCGAACCGTCCGGCCAGATTGGCGATCGCCGCCGGGCCGACTTCCTGGCCGAGCTGGACCGCTACGGTGTTGAGCGAGCGCGCGAGGGCGGACTCGACCGTCACGGTCCCGGCGTACTTGCCGCCGTAGTTCTTGGGCTCCCAGTCGCCGATCTTCACCGGCTCGTCGACGCGGGTGTCGGTGGGCAGCACGCCCTTTTCCAGCGCCGCGGCGTAGATGAACGGCTTGAAGCTGGAACCCGGCTGGCGCTTGGCCTGGACGGCGCGGTTGAAGACGCTCTTGGTGTAGTCGACGCCGCCGACCATGGTCCGGATCGCGCCCGTCGAATCCAGGGCGATCATCGCGCCCTGGCTGGCGCCGCTGGCCTTGCCGTCGACCTCAATGATCCTTCGCAGCACCTGGGCGCCGGCCGCCTGCAGTCGCGGGTCGACAGTCAGGGTGACGTTGAGGTCGGGCGAATTCTCGCCGACCATCCGCAGCACCTCGGCCTGGGCGTAGTCGATGAGGTAGCCGTTGTCGCCTTCGTTGGCCAAGGCGGTGGCGGCGAGCTTGGGGGGAGCGGCGAGGGCGGCGCGCATCTCCGCGTCGCTGATCCAGTTCTCGCCGCGCATCCGCTCGAGCACCAGGCGCTGGCGTTGCAGCGCCTTGTCCATGTTGCGGTGAAGCGCCATCCGCGACGGGGCCTTGGGCAGCGAGGCCAGCAGTGCGGCTTCCGAGAGGTTCAGCTGAGTGGCGGGCTTGCCGAAATAGGTGCGCGAGGCGCCGTCCAGGCCAAATGTGTTGGCCCCGAAGTAGATGCGGTCGAGATAGAGCTCGAGCACCTCGTCCTTAGTCAGCATCTGTTCCAGCTTGTAGGCGAGCGCCGCCTCCTGGATCTTGCGCTTCAGGTTCTGCTCCGGACTTAGGAACATGCCTTTGGCGAGCTGCTGGGTGATGGTCGAGCCGCCTTCGACGACGCGTCCGGCCTTCTGGTTGGCGCGCGCGGCCCGGGCGATCGCCCAGGGATCCACCGCGCCATGCTGGTAGAAGCGCCGATCCTCGGCCGCCAGGAACGCCTTGGGGACATAGTCGGGCAGGGCCGCCAACCGCACGTTTTCGCCGTACTGCGGCCCGCGCGAGGCGAGGAACTGGCCGTTCATGTCGTAGAACTTGATCGCCGGCGCCCGGGTGGAGGCGTAGATCTCCTGGCGGGTCGGGACCTGCGGCAGGTCCTGCAGGTAAGTCTTGCTGATGTGGTTCCAGGCCACTCCGGCGGCGATCAGGCCAGCGACGACCAGCACCAGCATCGCGACGGCGGTCCACTTGAGCACCGCCCACAACAGCGACCGCCCGTCACGCTTGCCTTTAGGCGCCGAACCGGTCAGGTCAGCCTCAGGCGGCTCCCGGCGCTGGCCGAAAGGCGTCTTGGCGCGGTTGGGGTCGTTGTTGTCGTCGGTCACGGGTAATCTGGGGCGGCTGGATTTGGATTGTGTAGGGCGCCTGTAGCATGGCTTCGAGGCCTTTCTGGGAAACGAAGTCGCTCGAGCAGATGACGGTGCGCGAGTGGGAGAGCCTGTGCGACGGCTGCGGGCTCTGCTGTCTGGTGCGCTTTGAGGACGAGGACACCGGCGAGGTCTTTCCGACCCGCGTGCACTGCAAGCTCTTCGATTCCGAACGCTGCACGTGCACGAACTATCCCGAGCGCAAGAAGCACGTGCCCGACTGCATCAAGCTGACGCCGCAGAACATCGACGCGCTGCAGTGGATGCCGCTCAGCTGCGCCTATCGCCGCATCAACGAAGGGCGTGGCCTGGCGTCGTGGCACCCGCTGGTCTCCGGCGATCCGGAGAGCGTGCACGCGGCCGGCGTCTCGATCCGTGGCGAGACGATAAGTGAGGAAACGTTGGAGGATCCGGAGGACGCCATTCAATATGCGGCGTGGGATCTTCTGGAGGAGCGCGGCGGAGACTAGTTGCGGCTCCCTCGTTGTGGTAAATATGTCACAACGAGGCTTGCGCCGCCCGCCAAACGGCCTAATTGAGTGCCCCGTAGTATCTCCCCGAAGTTTGAGAGGTCCCTTCCTTGGCGCGCGACCCCTATCAGGAGCTGGGCGTCTCTCGCAGCGCGAGCGCTGACGAGATCCGCAAGGCGTTCCGAAAGCTCGCCAAGCAGCACCACCCCGACACCAATCCCGGCAACAAGGCCGCCGAGGAGCGCTTCAAACAGGTCAGCGCCGCCTTCGACATCCTGGGCGACGCCGAGAAGCGCAAGAAGTTCGACGCCGGCGAGATCGATGCTGACGGTCGCGAGACGATGCGCGGCTTCGGCGGCGGCGGTCCGTTCGGTCAGCAGGGCAATCCGTGGGGCGGGCAAGGCCGGCATTCCGAGACCATGGAGGGCGGCGACCTCGGCGACCTGTTCAGCGAGATCCTTGGTCGGCGTGGCGGCGGCGGTGGCGGCTTCGGCGGATTCTCCCAGCGCGGCTCGGATGTGCGCGCCAAGCTGGAAATCGACCTCGAGGAAGCGATCCACGGCGCAAAGAAGCGCATCGCCTTCTCGGACGGCCGAACGATCGACGTCACCATTCCGAAGGGCGCCGAAGAAGGCCAGACCCTGCGCCTGAAAGGCCAGGGCTCGCCGGGCCGCGCCGGACCGGGGGACGCGTTCATCGAGCTGGTCATGCGGCCGCACCCGATCTTCCGCCGTGAAGGCGAGGCGCTGGTGATGGACCTGCCGGTCGCGATTCCCGACGCCGTGCTCGGCGGCAAGGTCGAGGCCCGCACCCCGGACGGCGCGGTGACGCTGACCATTCCGAAGGGCGCCAACAGCGGCCAGTCGCTGCGATTGAAGGGCAAGGGGCTGTCGGACAGCCGAGGCAAGCGCGGGGATCTGCTGGCGCGCATCGTGTTGATGCTGCCCGACAAGCCAGACCAGGAGCTTGAGAGCTTCGCCGAGCGTTGGCGCAAAGAGCGTCCGTACACGCCCAGGAAGAAGTAGTTTTCGCCGTCGCCAGTGACAGCGTCGGCGCGGACCTTCATAAACCCCGTATTCAGGCCCGGTTCAGTGATCTGGATCTAATGCTGCGGTTCATGAAACGCCTCCTTGTCATCGCCGCGTTGCTAGCGGCCGCTCCTGCGGCGGTCGCCCAGCCGTACCCTGACTACGGTCGCCCGTCCTATGGCGGCAGGCACGATCAGGACGCGGCCCGCGACGCCGTGCGCGGCGGCCGTCAGGTGCCGCTGTCGCAGGTAATCGCCAACATCGCTTCGCGCACGCCGGGTCGCCAGCTCAACACGACCCAAGGCGATGCGGGCGGACGCCCCGCCTACTTCGTGCAGTGGCAGACCAACGACGGCCGCGTGATTATCTTCGTGGTCGACGCCCAGAGCGGCCAGATCATCTCGCGCCAGGGCGGCTAAGGAGTTCCATGCGTATTCTACTGGTCGAGGACGATCCGGACCTGTCGCGCCAGCTCAAGGCGGCGCTCGGCGACGCCGGCTATGCGGTGGACCATGCGGCAGACGGCGAGGAGGCCCAGTTCCTGGGCGAGACCGAACCCTACGACGCGGTGATCCTGGATCTCGGCCTGCCCAAGGTCGACGGCGTGTCTGTGCTGGAGCGCTGGCGGCGCGAGAGCATGGCCGTGCCGGTGCTGATCCTGACCGCGCGCGGCGCCTGGAGCGAAAAGGTCGCCGGGTTCGACGCCGGCGCCGACGACTACCTGACCAAGCCGTTCCACACCGAGGAGCTGTTGGCGCGGCTGCGGGCGCTTCTGCGCCGCTCGGCCGGACATGCTGCGCCTAGCCTGTCGCTCGGCGGCTTGCGTCTCGACCCGCGAGCGGCCCGCGCCAGCGTCAACGGCGAACCGCTGCGCCTCACCTCGCTGGAGTACCGCCTGCTTCACTATCTGATGATGCATCAGGGCCGGGTGATCAGCCGCACCGAGCTGGTCGAGCATCTCTACGACCAGGACTTCGACCGTGACTCCAACACCATCGAGGTGTTCATCGGCCGGCTGCGCAAGAAGATCGGCGCCGACCGGATCGAGACCGTCCGCGGCCTGGGCTACCGCCTGACCGCTCCGGCTGAGGAACTGGGGGGCGGGGCGGCCGGCTCGTGACCATGCCGACCCTCGGCCAGCCCTCGCTCGTCCGGCGGCTGGTGATCCTGGCCGCGGGCTGGAGCTTGGCCGTTTTGGTGGTCTGCGCCCTGGTGCTGGCGCTGCTTTTCCAGCAGGCGGCGCTGCGGCGCTTCGACCAGGGCCTTTCCGAACTGATCGACAATCTTACCGCCGGCACCACCATCGCCGAGAAGGGCGAGGTCGTGGCGCCGGCCCTGACCGACCTCCGGGCCCTGCGCGCGTTCTCCGGCAAGTACTGGCAGATCGCCGAGCCGGGCGAGGGCGGCAAGCTGCGGGTGCTCGTGCGCTCCCGCTCACTCTGGGACAGCGAGCTCAAGTCGCCGGCGGACATCGTCGGCCGCCTGGACGCCAAACCTGGCCAGCCGGTTTCCTACGACACCTTCGGGCCGCTCAACGAGCCGCTGCGGGCGATGGCCACGCAGGCCAAACTGCCGGGCCGCGCCGCGCCGGTGGTGTTTATGGCCGCCGAGGACCGCAGCCCGGTCGACCGCGACGTGCGCGGCTTCGTCACCGCCACCGCCATCGCCTTCGTGCTGCTGGCGGTCGGCATGATCGCCGCGGTGGTGATCCAGGTAAGGGTCGGCCTCAACCCGTTGTTCGCCCTGCGTCGCGAAGTGGCGTCGGTACGGCGCGGCAAGGCCGAGCGGGTGGAGCGCGCCTATCCCAGCGAACTGTCGCCGCTCGCCGACGAGCTCAATGCGCTGATGGCCCACAACCAGGAGGTCGTCGAGCGCCAGCGCACTCACGTCGGCAACCTCGCTCATGCGCTGAAGACCCCGCTGTCGGTGATGCTGACCGAGGCGCGCCAGACCGGCGGGCCGCTGGCCGAGGTCGTCGAGGGCCAGGCCGAGGCGATGCGCATGCAGGTCGATCACCACCTACGTCGGGCCCGCGCCGCGGCGCGCACCCAGGGATCGGGCGAGCGAACCTCGGTGGCCGACGTGCTCGACGAACTCTCGCGCACCCTGGAGCGGATCTTCGTCGACAAGGGTGTCGAGATCGACTGGGACGCTGACGACGACCTCTATTTCCTCGGCGAGCGTCAGGATCTGCTGGAACTGGCCGGCAACGCGATGGAGAACGCCGGCAAGTGGTGCAAGGGAAAGGTCCGGGTCCGCGCTGGCGCTGCGCCGGGCGAGCGCCTGCGCCTGACCGTCGAGGACGACGGCGAAGGGCTGACCCCCGAAGAGCGTGAAGCCGTCGTGCGTCGCGGGGCGCGGCTCGACGAAAGCGCGCCTGGTTCGGGCCTTGGGCTGTCGATTGTCGACGAACTGGCGCGCGCCTATGGCGGCTCGCTGAAGTTGGGCGAGGCCCGACTTGGCGGACTTCTGGTCGAGTTGGATCTACCGCGGGCTGAGGCCTGATTTTGCAGGACTTTTCGTAAAGCCTTAACTCGCCGGAGCGATGGTCTGGCCGTGCGGGAGAGGTGCGCCCGCAGTGGAGCGTCTTCCCATATGGCCGGCCTGCCCGACGCCAAGATCGACATCGTCCGCACCCTTGTGGCCGGGGCTCCCGACAAGGTGATCAGCGGCCTGCGCAACGCGCTGGCGGCGGCGGAAGGCGACACCGCCCTGGCCGGCGTGCGCCGGGTGGTCGAGGCCGAGGTCGCCGAGCGCACATTACGGAACAAGGCCCTGCAGCCGATTGCGCCGCTGTTCTTCGACCGGCGCGGCGATCCAGAGCGTTTCGCCTTCCCGCCTCGCGCGCTGCCGATGCTCTGGCGCGGGCTGCGCGACGTCGCCCCCGAGGACGTTGCAGCCGCAGCCTTGGTCATGGCCGACTTCGAGCCTGGAGTGACTTCGAACGAGGCCTTCGACCGCCTGACGGCGCGCCTGGTCGATGAGATCGATGCGCGCACCCAGCGCGACATCGTTGCGGCGCTGGACGTCGTCGAGGCCGATCGCGCGGGCGGGGCGGCTATGCTGCGCACCTGCCTGGTCATGTCGCCGGTCGTTCGCCGCGCGACCGAAAAGCTGCCCGAGTGGATCGGCCGTACGACCCAGGAGCGGGCGGCGGCCGCGCGGCTCGCCTATCGCGACGCCTGCCGGGCGGGCGACGACGCCGGTCCGCGGTTCTTCGAGATGCTGGGCGCGCAGCTCGCCGAGCCCTGGACCATCTTACGGATCGTCTCGGCGGTGATGGACCACCCGACCGAGAGCTACCTCTCGGGGTCAGAGCTGGCGGTGTTCGCGACCCGGCTGATGGACTCGGTCGACGCCAACTTGAGGACGGTGGCGGCTTTCGACCTGAACGGGGGCGCCGCGACAGGCGAGGCCGCTGCGGCCTCTGTCGAGATTCTAACCCTGCAGGTCACTGAGCTGGAAAACGCCATCGACCTGGCGCGCGAGGGCGGCTGGGGCGGCCGGATCCAGAAGCAGAAACAGTCGTTGGCGTCGGTCGTCGAAAAGCGACTGCGTGAGCTGCCGCGGCTGCAGACGGCGGCCCTGCCGAGCCAGAAGGTGCGGGTGGCGCGGGCCCTGATCACCGAGCCGGAGCTGAGCTCGCCGCCCGATCAAGGCCACGTCGAGCGTTGCCGCAGTCTGCTCAGCTTCGCCGAGGGCATTCGCGCGAGCGCCAACTACGGCGGCTTCGCCTCCACGCGCGCTAAAGTGATGGAGGCCGCCGGCGAAGCGCTCGACCAATACGTCGAGGACGTGCTGGCCCGCGTGCGGGAAGGTGAGGCGCCGGATCGTGAGATCGCCGCCCTGAAGCTGCAGGTCGCCGCCGAGTTCGCCGGCTTGATCCACGAACCCCGCGCGAGAGAAATCGTGCGTCGCCGCGCGGCGAGCGCATTCGGGGCGGTCACCGCGCCGCGCCCCGCCTGGGAAGACCCGGCCCGACCGCTCTAAACTCTGCCTGAAACTTGGGCTGCGCCGATCGGACCTGTGGAACTGACGGCGTCTTTCGGCTAAAGCCGCGCCATGATCGCGTTCTGGGTGGTTGCGGGCGTGCTTTCTGCGCTCTGCGCTGGTCTCGTCCTCTGGAAATCGGCTCGCGCGGCGGCGCTCGCCGGCGCCGATGATCCGACCGCGGCGGTCTACCGACGCCAATTGCGCGAAATCGACGACTTGGCCGACCGCGGGCTCATCCCCGCGTCCGAACGCACCATCGCCCATGCAGAGGCCGCGCGTCGCCTGTTGGGGGCGTCCGACGCCAAAAGCGCGCCATGGTCGGTCGACCTCTCGCAACGCAAGATCGTGCTGGTGTTCGCCGCCCTGACGCCGCTGCTGGCGCTGGGTCTCTACTTCGGTGTCGGCTCGCCGGGCATGGGCGACCAGCCGTTCAAGGCGCGCGTCGCCGCCTGGCGCGCCGCCGATCCGTCGGAACTGACCCCGCCGGAAATGGCGGTGGTGCTGAATTCGCTGATCGCCGAGCGCGGCGGCGACCCTGAGGCCTACGGCTTCCTGGCCCAGGCCGAGATGGCGTCCGACAATCCCGACGCAGCGGCGCGCGCGATGCGCCGTGCGATCGAGTTGGCTCCGGACCGCGCCGATCTCTGGGAAGGGCTCGGCGAGGTTCTGGTCGTCCAGGCTCAAGGCGAGGTCTCGCCTCAGGCGCAGCGCGCCTTCCAGGAAGCGCTGAAGCGTGACCCGAAGTCGGTCAGCGCCCGCTTCCATCTGGCCCGCGCCCAGGTCGCCGGCGGCCAACGCGCCGAGGGCCTAGCCGCCTGGCGCGCGCTCGCGACGGACCTGCCGGCCACCGATCCGCGCCGCGCCGCCGTGCAGCAGGTCATCGCCGAGGCCGAAGGCGCGCCAGCGCCGAAGTTCGACAACGACCAGATGGCCGCCGTCAAAGGGATGGTCGCGAGCCTCGCCGCCAAGCTCGAAGCGGAGCCCGACGACCCCGAGGGGTGGGTGAAGCTGGTCCGCTCCTACGCCGTGCTCGGCGACGCCGCCAAGCGCGATGCGACTTTGACGGAAGCCAAGGCGCGTTACGCCGGCAAGGCCGATATTCTCAAGGCCCTGGACCTGGCGGCTAAGACGGAACCGATGCGATGAGCGGCTGGCTGCCCAAATCCCCGAAGGCGCGCCGACGCCTTTATCTGGTCGCGGCCATCGCGCCGGTGCTGGCGCTCGCGGTCGGCCTGACCCTGTGGGGTCTCTCGGACTCGATCTCGTTCTTCTACACGCCGGCCCAGGCCGCCGAGGCCAAGCCGCCGGTCGGCCGCTCGATCCAGTTGGGCGGGCTCGTGCAGCCGGGCAGCGTGGTCAAACACCCGGACGGCCGTGTGGAGTTCGTCGTCGCCGATCAATTGGCCACCACCAAGGTCAGTTATTCGGGCGATCTGCCGGACCTGTTCCGCGAAGGTCAGGGGATCGTCGCCACCGGCGCTTTCCAGGCCGACGGCGATTTCAAGGCCAAGCAGGTGCTGGCCAAGCACGACGAGAAGTACATGCCGCGCGAGGTCGCCAAGGCCATCAAGGAGCAAGGCGAATGGCGCGGCGAAGGCGCGCCGGCGCCCAGCTATTCGGCGGAACCGGCCGCGCGATGATCGTCGAAATCGGGGCGTTCTCTCTGGCGCTGGCCCTGGCGCTGTCCGTCGCTCAAGCGCTTGTCGGCGGTCTGGCGCGCTGGCGCCGTTCGCCGGTGATGGCCGGCGCCGGGCAGGGCGCGGCGATCGGCGCCTTCGTCGCGCTGCTCGTCGCCTTCGCCGCGCTGATGTACGCGTTCGTGACGTCGGATTTCTCGGTCGCCAACGTCGCCGCCAACTCCCATACCGCCAAGCCGCTGCTCTATCGGGTGGCCGGGACCTGGGGCAGCCACGAGGGCTCGATGCTCCTGTGGTGCCTGGCCCTGACCGGTTGCGGCGCGGCCGTCGCGATCTATGGCCGCGATCTGCCGGCGGGGCTCAAGACCCTGACCATCTCGGCGCAGGGCGTGCTGGGCGTCGTGTTCCTGGCCTATACGGTCTTCGCCTCCAACCCGTTCAACCGCGTCATCAACGCGCCGGTGGAGGGCCGCTCGCTCAATCCGCTGCTGCAGGACCCGGCGCTCGCCTTCCACCCGCCGGCGCTCTACGTCGGCTATGTCGGCATGTCGGTGGTGTTCTCGTTCGCAGTCGCCGCCCTGATCGAGGGCCGCGTCGACGCGGCCTGGGCGCGCTGGGTGCGCCCCTGGACCCTGGCGGCCTGGAGCGCCCTGACTGTCGGCATCGCGCTTGGCTCGTTCTGGGCCTACTACGAGCTCGGCTGGGGCGGCTGGTGGTTCTGGGATCCGGTCGAGAACGCCAGCTTCATGCCCTGGCTGATCGCCGCAGCGCTGCTGCATTCGGCCATCGTCACCGAAAAGCGCGGCGCGATGGCTGGCTGGACGGTGTTCCTGGCGCTGGCCGCGTTCACCTTCTCGATGCTCGGCGCCTTCCTGGTGCGCTCGGGCGTGCTGACCTCGGTGCATGCCTTCGCGGTCGATCCAACCCGCGGCGTGCTGCTCCTGACCATCCTCGGCGTCACGGCCGGGGCCGGCTTCGCCCTGTTCGCCTGGCGCGCGCCGCTGTTCGCGCGGGGCGGCGTCTTCGCGCCGGTCAGCCGCGAGAGCGCGCTGGTGCTGAACAACATCCTGCTGGCGGCGGCCACCGCCACCGTGCTGCTGGGCACGCTCTATCCGCTGATGCGTGAGGCTGCGACCGGCGAGGCGATCTCGGTCGGGCCGCCGTTCTTCAACCTGACCTTCACGCCGCTGATGGCCGCCCTGGCGATCCTGCTGCCGGCCGGGCCGCTGCTGGCCTGGAAGCGCGGCGACCTCAACGGCGTCGTTCAACGCCTGTGGCTGGCGGCACTGATCGCGGTCGGCTGCGGCCTGGCCGCCTACGCCCTGATCAGCCCGCGCAAGGCGTTCTCGGCGGCCGGCGTGGCGATGGGCGCCTGGCTTGTGGTCGGGGCGTTGGTCGAACTGGTCGAGCGCACCCGCATGTTCCGCGCCTCGGCCGCTGAAACCTGGCGGCGCCTCATCGGCCTGCCGCGTGGAGCGTGGGGCATGACCCTGGCGCATCTGGGCCTCGGCGTCTTTGTGCTCGGGGCCTGCTTCGAGACCGGCTGGAAGCTCGAGGCGGCCGAGACCCTGCCGATCGGCGGGCGGCTGAACCTTGGCGAGTACAGCCTGGTGCTGGACGATATCCGCGGCGTCGAAGGCCCGAATTACGAGGCCGAACGCGGCCTGCTGCGCGCCTTCAAGGGCGACACGCAGATCTGCGCGCCCAAGCCCGAGCGCCGCTTCTACCCGGCTGGCGGCCAGACCACGACCGAGGTCGCAATCTGCACTCGCGGCCTCGATCACCTCTACGTCGTGCTTGGCGAGCGTCGCGACGCCGCCGGCGAGCCGGTCTGGCTGGTGCGCGGCTACTGGAACCCTTGGGCGCTGCTCATCTTCATCGGCCCCGGCATCATGGCGCTCGGCGGCGTGGTCTCGCTGTCCGACCGCCGGCTGCGCCTGGGCGCCGGGCGCAAGCAGCAGGCGGTGGCGGCATGAAGCGGCTGGCGGCGATCCTGGGGGCGGTGCTCTGCATCGCCGCAGCGTCGGATCCGGCCGAACGGCTGCCCGATCCGGCGCAGGAAGCCCGCGCCCGCGAGCTGTTCCGGGAGGTTCGCTGCCTGGTCTGCCAGAACGAGTCGATCGACGACTCCAACGCCGAGTTGGCGGCCGACCTGCGCCGGCTCGTTCGTGACGAGGTCAAGGCCGGCAAGACGGACGCCGAGGTCCGCAAGCACCTGACCGATCGCTACGGCGAGTTCGTGCTGCTCAAGCCTGCCTTCTCGCTGGGCAACGCCGCGCTCTGGGGCGCGCCGCTGGTGGTGGTGTTGCTGGGCCTGTGGCTGCTGTTCCGTACCCTGCGGAACCGGCCGGCCGACGAGGCGCTATCGCCCGAGGAAGCTGCGCGCCTGGACGACCTGTCGCGCGATTGAACAGCGTGACAAGATTGCGCCAAACATTGAACGCTATGAAGAGCCGAGCGTGACCTAAACGTAACTTGAGAGACATTGCGCTCTTTGGCATCGAACATAGGTTGTCGGGGACGTGCCCGTGCTATCTGACACCGGGCGCCCACAGGGAAATTGAAGGCTTATGACCTCGAAGAAGACCGGTTATCTCCTCGGCGCCCTGGCGGGCGTCGGCGTCGCGACTGCGGCTCTCGCCGGCGCGAACCTTGCGGATCAGCCGCGGGCCGATTCCAGCGTCGATCGCAGCCTGCTGATGCGCACCTCGACCGCGCCGATCTTCGCGCCGCCGCCGGGCGCGCCGCTGTCCTTCGCCGACATCTTCGAGAAGGTTTCTCCCGCCGTCGTCTCGATCAACGTCACCTCCGACGTCGACCCGTCGGCCCTGCGCCGCGTTCCGGGCTTCGAGAACTTCCCGTTCGACATCGTTCCGCGCCAGCCGCCGGGCGGCGGGGGCGGCGACGACGAGGAGGGCCAGGGTCAACAAGGCCAGCAGGGCCAGCAGGGCCAGGGTCGTGGTCAGCCGCGCCTGCCCAGCCAGCAATCGTCGGGCTCGGGCTTCTTCATCTCGGGCGACGGCTACATCGTCACCAACAACCACGTCGTCGAGAACGCCAAGGAGATCAAGGTCGTGCTCAAGGACGAGCGCGAACTGGACGCCGTGGTCGTCGGCCGCGACGAGGGCACCGATCTGGCCGTGCTCAAGGTCAAGGGCAGCGGCTTTCCGTATGTGAACTTCGAAAACGCCGGCAAGCCGCGCGTCGGCGACTGGGTCATCACCGTCGGCAATCCGTTCGGGCTGGGCGGCACGGCGACCGCCGGCATCATCTCGGCCTACGGCCGCGACATCGGCGAGACCTTTGTCGACTACATCCAGATCGACGCGCCGATCAACCGGGGCAACTCGGGTGGTCCGACCTTCGACGTCTACGGGCGGGTGATCGGCGTCAACACTGCGATCTTCTCGCCGTCGGGCGGCTCGGTCGGGATCGGCTTCGCCATTCCTGCGGACGTCGCCGACTCGATCACCAAGCAGCTGATCGCGGGGGGCAAGATCACCCGCGGCTACATCGGCGCGTCGATCCAGAACTTCACCGCCGAGATGGCCGAGGCCCAGGGGATGGGCGCCCAGCGCGGGGCCATCGTCGCGAATGTGACCCCGGGCGGTCCCTCGGAGCGCGGCGGCCTGCAATCGGGGGACATCGTCACCTCGGTCAACGGCGTGAACGTCAAGACCTCGTCCGAGCTGACCCGCGAAGTGGCCAAGGCCAAGCCGGGCGACGTGCTGCGGCTGGACGTCCTGCGCGCCGGCAAGCGCAAGAACGTCGAGATCCGCTCAGGCGTGCGTCCGACCGAACGCGAACTCGCGGCGAACGACAACCAGCAGGGCGGCCAGAACCGCGGCGGCGGCGACAAGCCGGAGGCCCAGGCCCAGCGCCCGGTCGTCCTCGGCCTGGCCCTGTCTCCGATCGACGAGGCCTCGCGTCGTCGCCTGAACCTCGACCCGGGCTTCAAGGGCGTGCTGATCGCCAGCGTCGATCAATCGTCGGACGCCGCTCAGCGCGGCCTGCGCAAGGACGACATCATCGTCCAGGCGAACGGCGAGGCTATCACTACGGCGAGCGAGTTCTCTGCGGCGGTCACCGCGGCCAAGAAGGCCGGGCGTCAGAGCATCCTTGTCGGGGTGCATCGCGGCGGCCGTACGTCCTTCCTGCCGCTGAAGATCTCCGGCTAGGCTGAGCGGACCTGGGGGCCTGAGTCGATGCGGATACTGATTGTCGAAGACGATCTCGAAGCGGCCGAGGTCATGGACCGCGGCCTTACCGAGGCAGGTCATGAGTGCGTTCGCGCCAGCGACGGGGAGGCGGGCCTCTCCGCCGCCCAGGCCGGCGAGTTCGACGTCATGATCGTCGACCGGATGATGCCGCGGATGGACGGGGTGTCGATGGTCCAGGCGCTGCGGCGCGAGGGCGATCAGACCCCCGTGCTGTTCCTGTCGGCGCTCGGCGAGATCAACGACCGCGTCGAGGGCCTGAAGGCCGGCGGCGACGACTACCTGGTCAAGCCCTACGCCTTCGTCGAACTGATCGCCCGGGTCGAGGCGCTGTCTCGGCGCCGGGAGACCGGCTCGGTGCAGACGCTCCTGCGGGTCGGCGAGCTGGAGATGGATCTCATCGCCCGCACCGTGCACCGACAGGGCAAGGAGATCGACCTGCAGCCGCGCGAGTTCCAGCTGCTGGAGTTCATGATGCGCCATGCCGGCCAGTCGGTGACGCGCACCATGCTGCTCGAAAAGGTCTGGGAGTATCACTTCGACCCGCAGACCAACGTCATCGACGTGCACGTCTCGCGTCTGCGTTCGAAGATCGACAAGGGCTTCGAACGCGCGATGCTGCAGACCGTCCGCGGGGCGGGCTACCGCCTCGATCCGTAGGGGCAGGCGCGCGCCATGCGCCTGCCGAGGCTCTTTCGAACCACGCCGTTCCGGCTGACGCTGCTGTTCCTGGCGCTGTTCGCAGCGGCCGCCAGTGCGTTCCTGGCCTACATCTATCTGGCGACCGCGGGCGAGGCGACGCGGCGCACCGACCAGAACATCACCCGTGAAATGCGTTCGCTGGTGGCGGCCTATGACCGTGCCGGCGTTGATGCGGTGAACCAGTCGCTGATCGAGCGCGCGGCCAGCGAGCGGCCGTTCCTCTATCTGCTGATGAAGCCTGACGGCGCGCGGATCTCCGGTTCGATCGCCGAGTCGCCGATCGAAGACGCCGGCGCGGCCGTCGGTGTTTCGACCCGCGCCAGTTTCTCGGTCACCGACGCGGACGCCCAGGGCCGGCTGGTGAAGCATCCGGCCCGCGGCATCCAGGAGCGGCTGAGCGGCGGTGAGATCCTGTTCGTCGGCGCCGACATCAGCGAAGACCAAGCCTATGTCGTGAAGATCACCCGCGCGCTCTGG
Organism: Phenylobacterium sp. LjRoot97; assembly: GCF_964254345.1. NCBI lineage: Bacteria > Pseudomonadati > Pseudomonadota > Alphaproteobacteria > Caulobacterales > Caulobacteraceae > Phenylobacterium > Phenylobacterium sp. LjRoot97. The sequence continues at coordinate 3,336,046 of NZ_CAXUTH020000001.1, read as the reverse complement.
GGGGCCGGGGCGCTGGTGATCGTGCTCGGCCTGGCCGGCGGCCTGCTGGTCAGCCGCAACGTCTCGCGCAGCATGGGCGCGCTGAACGACGTGGTGGCCGCGGTTCGCAACGGCGATTTCGACGCCCGCGCTGCGGTGCGCGGCGCCCGCGACGAGTTCGACGAGCTCTCTGAGGGCATCAACGAGATGCTCGATCGGCTGCAGCGCTCAATGGCCGGCCACCGCCACGCCGGCGACGCCATCGCCCACGACCTGCGCTCCCCACTGACCCGTCTTCGCGCGCGGCTGGAGACGGCCTATCTCGACGTCGAGGCCGGCAAGGGCGACGCCGAGGAGGCCCTGGCCCAGGCGCTCGACGACACCGACGGCGTCCTCAAGACCTTCGGCGCGGTTCTGGCCATCGCCCGCCTGCAGGCTGCGGGGCAAGCGCCTGATCAGAGTCTGTTCGACCCCGCCGAACTGGCCGCGGACTTGGCTGAACTTTACGAACCGACCTGCGAGGACAAGGGCCTGGAGTTCGGGGCAGAGTTCGCCAAGAACCTTCAGGTCCGCGGCAACCGCGAGTTCCTGGCCCAGGCGCTGGCCAACTTGCTCGACAACGCGGTGAAGTACACACCGGCCGGCGGGGCGATCATGTTGCGGGTGAGACGCCGGTCGTCGGGGGAGATCGAGTTCTCGGTCACCGACACCGGTCCGGGCGTCCCCGACGAAGATCGCGCTCGCGTGGTTGAGCGCTTCGTGCGGCTGGAGAACAGCCGCAGCGAGCCCGGCTCCGGCCTCGGGCTGTCCCTGGTCGCCGCCGTCGCCGAGGCGCATGGCGGCCGGCTCGAGCTTTCGGAAGGTCCCGGCAAGGTCGGCGAGATGGGGCCTGGGCTGCGGGTGGCGCTGATCCTGCCGCGAGCGGGCTGATCCTCCCCCACCGTGGGTGGCGCGCCGCCGCCGCCCGGCTAATGTCGTTCCCCGATGACTCGATTGATTGACGCCATTCGCCCCTGCGGTCCGATCGCCGACGAGAAGGCCGCCGAGCGCGCCCGAAACGTGCTGGAGGACGCCGCGGCGCGCGACAGCTGGAGCGCGCAGCTCGAACGGGCCTGGCCGTCGTTGGCGCCCGTGTTCGGCGCGTCGCCCTACCTGACCGGCCTGGTGCGCAGGGATCCGATCCGACTGCGTGATCTGCTCGACAGCGAGCCCGAGGCGCGGTTCGATGACCTGCTGGCCCGGACTGCCGCGCTCGCCGACGCCGACTGGGACGCGGCCAAGGCCGGGCTGCGCAAGCTGAAGGCCGAGGCGCACCTGCTGATCGCGCTGGCCGATCTCGGCGGGGTCTGGAATCTCGATCAGGTGACCGGCTCGCTCACCCGCTTCGCCGACGCGGCGCTGCACTCGGCGCTGACGGTCGCCGCGCGCGGCGAACTCGACGCCGGCCGTCTGACCCGTGTTGGTACGGGCGAGGAGGGGCCTGTCCCCGGCTGGTTCTGCATCGCCATGGGCAAGCACGGCGCCTATGAGCTCAACTATTCCAGCGACATCGACATCTCGGTCTTCTACGAGCCCGACGTGCTGCCGTTGGCCGATGGCGTCGAGACCCAGGCCTTCGCGGTCCGCCTGACCCATCGCCTCGCCGACATGATGCAGGACAAGACCGGCGACGGCTACGTGTTCCGGGTCGACCTGCGGCTGCGGCCCGATCCGTCCTCGACCCCGCCGGCGGTGCCGGCTCCGGCGGCGTTCGACTACTACGAAAGCGTCGGCCAGAACTGGGAACGGGCAGCCTTCATCAAGGCCCGCGCGGCGGCCGGCGACATCGGCCGCGGCCAGGCGTTCCTCGATGAGCTAGCGCCCTTCATCTGGCGCAAGAACCTAGACTTCGCGGCCATCGCCGACATCCATTCAATCAAGCGGCAGATCCACGTCCACAAGGTCGACGACCGGCTGACGGCCAAGGGCGTCGACCTCAAGCTCGGCCGTGGCGGCATTCGCGAAATCGAGTTCTACGTGCAGACCCAGCAATTGATCCTGGGCGGCCGCCATCCGGAGCTGCGCTCGCCGCGCACGCTCGATGCGCTGCGCGCCCTGGAGGCGGCCGGCCACGTTTCGCCTCAGGCCGCCGACGAGCTGACGGAGGCCTATCGCCAGCTGCGAAGCGCCGAGCACCGGGTGCAGATGCTGGCCGACGAACAGACCCATCGGCTCTCTGAGTCCGACGGCGAGCGCAAGCGGGTCGCTGCGCTCTCCGGCTTCGACCGCGTGCGCAGCTTCGACACCGCCATCGAGCGCACCCTGAAGACGGTCAACCGCCGCTACGGCGAGCTCTTCCCGGATGAAGAGCAACTGTCCTCTCGGTTCGGCAGCCTGATCTTCACCGGCGTCGAAGACGACCCGGAGACGCTGGCGACCCTGGCGCGGATGGGCTTCTCGCATCCCGCAACCGTCTCGCAGACGATCCGCAGCTGGCACCACGGTCATATCCAGGCGACCCGAACCGCCCGCGGCCGCGAACTCTTCACACGGCTGGCGCCTAGGCTGCTCGACGCGGCCCAGGCCAGCGGCGCGCCGGACGCCGCCTTCACCCGCTTCGAGGCGTTCTTCTCCAAGCTGTCGTCGGGCGTGCAGCTGCAGTCGCTGTTCCTGGCCCAGCCAAAGCTGTTCGAACTGATGGTCCAGGTCATGGCCTTCGCCCCGCGGCTGGCCAGCACCCTGGCGAGGCGGCCGGCCGCGCTTGACGCGCTGCTCGACGGCGCCTTCTTCGCCAGCATCGACAGCGACGAGGACCGCAGCGTCATGGCGCATGCGGTCAGCCGCGCCGACGGCTTTGAGGAGGTGATGGACGCCGTACGCCGCATCCACCGCGAGCAGGCGTTCCGGGTCGGGGTGCAGGTGATGAGCGGCGCGGCCAGCGCTGAACTCGCCGGTCGCGCCTTCGCTGATCTCGCCGACATCTGCATGGAGGCGCTCGCGCCTGCGGCGCTGACCGAGGCCGAGCGGCTGGGCGGGCATTTTCCGGGCGAGGTGGCGGTGATCGCGCTCGGCAAGTGCGGCTCGCGCGAGATGAGCGCCGGGTCGGACCTCGACCTGATGACGCTCTATCGCGCCGCCGAGCCGGGCGCGGCCTCGTCCGTGAAGGAGTGGAGCGCCGACGTCTTCTACGGCCGCTTCACCCAGCGCCTGATTGCCGCGCTCTCGACGCCGACCGGCGAGGGCGAGCTCTACGAAGTCGACATGCAGCTGCGCCCTTCGGGCACCAAGGGACCGGTGGCGGTCAGCTTCACCGCCTTCGAGGACTATTACGAGCGCGAGGCTGAGACCTGGGAGCTCTTGGCCCTGACGCGAGCCCGAGTGGTCTGGGCCAGCTCGCCCGATTTCGCCGAAGCCGCTGCGGGGGCCGTCGAAGCCGCCCTGCGCCGGTCGCGCGACCGCGACCGCACCGCGACTGATGTGCGTGACATGCGCACGCTGCTGGAGCAGGAGCGGCCGCCGAAAGGGGAGTGGGACCTGAAGCTGTCGCCCGGTGGTCTGGTGGACATCGAGTTCGCGGCTCAGTTCCTGCAGCTGGCTCATGCGGCGGACGGCGGGCCGCTGCGCCAGAACACCGCCGAGGCGCTGGCGGCGTTCGACGGGCTAGCCCCGGCCGACGCACTGGCGGCGCTGCGCAAGGCGTGGACGCTGCAGCAGAACCTCACCCAACTGCTCAAGGTGGCGCTCGGCGATAACGCCGACCCGACGGACGAGCCGAAGGCGTTCCGCACGTTGCTGGCCCGCGCCGGCGACGTCCGTGACTTCCGGGCGCTCCGCACGAAGTTGGAGACGGCCCGAAGAGGCGCGCGGACCGCCTACGAAACGATTGTCGGGGCCTGAGCGACGGATCGGACGGGGCGGCGCGTTGAACGGTCGGCAGGGCGCGAGATGCGACCTTCGACAGAACAGAGGCCGTGACGGCGATTGAACGACATTGCAGGCTCCCATCCCTCGCAGGCGAGGTGACGTTTGAGCGACCCGGACGAGGAGCTGCTGACGCGCGTGGGCGACGGCGACCCGGCGGCGGTGCGCGCGCTCGTCGCCCGCAAGCTGCCGCGGCTGCTCGCCCTGGCAGGGCGGATGCTGGGCGATCCCGCCGAAGCCGAGGACGTGGCCCAGGAGACGTTCGTGCGGGCATGGAAGCAGGCGCCCAGCTGGCGCCCGGGCGGCGCACGGTTCGACACCTGGCTGCACCGGGTGGCGCTGAACCTCTGTTACGACCGATTGCGCCGCCGCAGGGAGGTCGTGACCGACAACCCGCCGGAACAGGCGGACGAGGGGCCGGCGCCGGACCGCGGCCTGGAAGCCAAGGATATCGGGGACCGGGTCGCGGCGGCCATGCAGCGCCTGCCGGACAGGCAGCGCGAGGCGATCGTGCTGTGTCACTACCAGGAACTCTCGAACATCGAGGCGGCGAGCCTGATGGGCGTCAGCGTCGAGGCCCTGGAAAGTCTATTGGGGCGGGGGAGGCGCGCCTTGCGCGCGGCGTTGGCGGACATGGTGGGAGGTTGATCGCATGACCCACGAACGTTTCGAGATCCTAGCTCAGGCCTATGGCGGCGATATCGCCCGCTGGCCGGCCACCGAACGCGACGCCGCCGCGATGCTCATGGCCGTTGAACCGGAATTTGCGCGCATCGTGCTCAGCGATGCAGGCGAACTCGACGCGACGCTCGCTCTCTGGGCGCCGATGGCGGTCTCGCCGGCGCTGCGCGAGGCGGTGGTGGCTTCCGCCCCGGCCCCGCGCCGTCGTTGGGGACTGAGCGCCTGGTTCCTGCGCGCGGGGGTCGGCGCCGGTCTGGCCGCCGCCTGCGCGGCCGGCCTGGTCGTCGGTGTGATGCTTTCGGACCTGACCCAGGCGCCGGCCTCCGAGGACACGGTGAGCGCTGCGGTCAGCAATTATGACGACCTGTCGGGTCTGGTGACGTTGGAGGGCGCTTAGATGAGCCGCAAGACCTTGCTGATCGCCCTCTTCGGTTCCTTGGCGCTGAACCTGTTCCTGGTCGGCGCGGTGGCAGGCGGCCTGGTCGTCGGGCAGAAGGTGCGGGCCGAGCGGCCGCATATGGCCCAGCGTCCGAACCCGCCGCTCTGGCGGGCCGGTGACGCCCTGCCGCCGGATCAGGCGCAGGCGTATCGCCGGGCATTGCGCGACCAAGGTCCGGAGGTGCGTGAGGCCATGCAGGCGGCCCGGGCCGCGCGGATGGAGACCTGGCGTTCGATCGGCCAGGAGCCGTTCGATCCGGCCGCCGCCAAACGCCGGCTGGCCGACATTCGCGCTCAGGAAGCCGACGCCCGCGGCCAGATCGAGAACGACACGATCGACTTCGCCGCAGGACTGTCGCCGGAGGAACGGAAGGTCCTGGCGCGTGGGCTGACCGAGCGGCCGCGGGGACCGCAGCCGCCGACCGATCGCCCCCGCTAGGCTGCCGCGAACCCGCCGACCGGTTGGACGGCGTCCACCCGGCGCAGGGGGATGGTGAACGAGACCATGGTGCCCTCGCCCGGAGCGCTCTGCATGTCGAGCATGCCGCCGTGCATCTCGACCAGCGATTTGGTCAGGGCCAGGCCCAGGCCGGTGCCCTGGGTGGTCTTGGAGTGCTGGCTCTCGACCTGTTCGAACGGCCGCGCCAGGCGCGCCAGATCATCCTGGGCGATGCCGATCCCGGTGTCCTGGACACTGACCCGGATGCTCTCGCCGGTCGGGTCCCGCCGGCCCTCGGCGCGCACGGTCACGCGGCCGCCGCGCGGCGTGAACTTGATGGCGTTCGACAGGAGATTCAGCAGCACCTGCTTGACCGCCCGATAGTCGGCTTCGACCTCGGGCAGGTGCGGGAAGTCGATGGTCAGCGTCAGGCCAGCGGCCTCGGCCCGATTGCGCACCAGGCGCGCGGCGTCCTCGGCCACTTCCTCGAGCGCCAGCGGCTCGAGCTTCAGGCTCATTTTCCCGGCCTCGATCTTCGACATGTCCAGGATGTCGTTGATCAGCGCCAGCAGATGCTGGCCCGATGACAGAATGTCCTGGGCGTAGCCCCTGTACCGGGCGTCGCCGAGCGTGCCGAACATCTCGCCGACCATGATTTCGGAGAAGCCGTTGATGGCGTTCAACGGCGTGCGCAGCTCGTGGCTCATATTGGCCAGGAATTCGCTCTTGGCCTTGTTGGCCCCCTCGGCGCGGACCTTCTCCATCTCGTACTTGCGGGCCAGTTCCGAGAGCTGCTCCTGGCTGCGTTCCAGGTTCTCGACCGCGCGTTGCAGCTGCTCCTCGTTGAGCCGGCGAGCTGCTTCCTGGGTCTTGATCGCAGTGATGTCGGCGGCGGTCATGACCAGGCCGCCTTCGGCGGTGCGGCGTTCGGAAATCTGGATCCAGCGGCCGTCGGCCAACTGAGCTTCGCGCACGCCCTTGCGGCCATCGGGGCTTGGGCCTTCCTGCTGGATCGCCAGCTGGGCGAAGCGGCTGACCTCGTCGCGCAGGGCGCCGGGCTTCAGCAGCCGCGGCTCCAGCGAGAAGACGCTGCGGAAGTTCTGGTTGCAGAGCAGCAGCCGACCATTGCGGTCCCACAGCACGAAGGCTTCGGAGACGCTCTCGATGGCGTCGCGCAGCCGGCCCTCGGCGGCCTGGGCGCGGGCCTGGGCCATCCGTTCTTCGGTGACATCAAGCGCCACCCCGATGATCCGCGAATAGCCTTCATGGCCCGGGCGGGAGAAGGCCTGGCCGCGGGCGTCGATCCAGATCGGCCGGCCGCCTTGCAGCGAGGGGACGCGGAACGAGACGTCGAAGCCGCCGTACATCGCCGCCGTCGACAGCGCCTGGCGGACCCGCTCGCGATGATCGGGCGACACCCGGTCCAACACCTCCTGGCCGGAGACCACGCCGCCGCCGCCCCAGCCGAGGATCGCGCCGGTGACGTCGGACATGAACATCTGGTCGGTGGTCAAGTCCCACTCCCAGATCCCGCAGCGGGCGGCCTCGACCGCCAGGCGGAAGCGTTGCTCGGAGTCGATGAAGGCCTGTTGGGCGCTCTCAATGCGGCGGCTCTGATTCAGCAGCAGCAGGCCGAGCGCGAAGGCGACCACCAACGGGGCGGTGAGCCAGGCGAGCTCGCGGCTCACCGACAGGCCTTCGTGGGCGCTTGAAGGCGTGGCCGCCACGGTCAGCAACGCGCCGCCCATCGACGGGCGGGCCACGATGTCGAGCGGCGCGCCGTCAGGCTTGGCGCCCTTCAGCAGGCCGCCAGCGCGGTTGAGATCGGCGGCGGAAACGCCGAAGCCCCGGCTGACGTCCGGGGCCTGCGACAGTCCGCCGGCGCCGAGCGCCGCGATGATCCGCCCGTCGGCGGCGGCGAGCGCCTGGTCTGGGGAGAGGGCGGCGCCCAAACGTGTCGGATCGCCGATGGCGACGATGCGGCGTCGGCCTTTCGGGGTCATCGCCTCGATCGAGGCGGCCATCGCCGGCGAGGCCTGGGCCGAGCCGCCGAACCAGAGCGCCGTCTTGCCGCGCTCGATCTCGGCCGTCAGGGCGCGCCAATCGACGCCCGTCGCCTTGCCGGCCAGCGCGATCACGCCCTGATCGTCGAGGACGGCCACGGCGGTGGCGGCGCCTGCGGCCACAGCCAGGCCGGATTCGGCTGCGTCCAGCGGTGGGTCGGCGCGGCGCTGTAGGGTTTCTCGCGCCGCCAACAGGCCGCCGCGCAGCGCTGCGCCTTCGGCCTCGATGCGTCCGGCCAGCGCCTCGGCGCGGCCGGGCAGGGCGGCGTTCTCAAGCGTTTGGGCCTGGGGCTCGCGGCTGATCCGCACCACGGCGACCGCCGTGTAGACGGCCAGCAGCAGCAGGGTCGACAGGATGGCGATGCGCACGAACCCCTGGTGCGCAAGGAGCCCCGCCCCCGGCGCGGGGGCGCCGCGCAGGCGGCCGGGCCGACCTTCGGCCTTGTCCTTGCCCCCGCGTTTGGCCAAAGCCCAGCCGCTCCTCTGCGTGCCGATTCACCTTAACGATGAGTCTACGCAAGCCGGCTGGTCGCGTCACGGCCCGTCTAGCTCAACCGTCAGGGTTTCGCGCGCCGATCGGCACGACGTTCCGGACCTGTGTATTTCGGGTCATCATGCCGGCGGCGATCGGGTCCGAAATAGCTGCCGCAGCGGACGAAGGGCCGGCTCTTGTCGATCACCCAGGCGATGCGCTTGAGCAGGTCGGCGGGGGTGATCGGCTTGACGCAGAACTCGTTCACGCCGGCGTCCCGCGCAGCCATGATCCTTGGCCGGTCGGCATGGCCGGTCAGCAGGATGATCGGCGTATAGGGCGCCGGGCTTTCGGGCGCGGTGCGCAGCCAGCGCGCGAAGTCGACGCCTTCCTCGGCGCCCAGCATGTAGTCGAGGATGACGATATCGCTCGGCGACGCACGCATCCGTGCCTTGGCCGTCGCGATGGTCTGGGCGTCGTCGAGTTGGCTGGCGCCGAACCCGCGCAGCATCGCCTTCACCAGGTTCACCGCGTGGGTGCTGTCATCGACGATCAGGAACCGCAGCCGATGAAGGGACATGACGGGCGCTCCAAGCCTGTCCCCGACGTTCCGGAATTCACGTAAAGATTCCGTTCGTTGCCGTGCGCCGGGGACGGTCGGTGGCGCTAGTCGGCCAACGCCTTGCTGGCCAGTTCGTAGACGTTCTTCGACAGGCCTTCAGTCGCGGCGATGCGAGCCAGTTGCTCCTTCATCAGCGCGCCGAGCTCGGGCTTGTAGCGCCGCCAGCCACCGAGAGGTTCGACCAGGCGCGCGGCGGTCATCGGGTTGAAACCGTCGACGGCTAGGATCTGGTCGGCCAGGAACCGGTAGCCGGCGCCGCTCGGGTCGTGGAAGCGCGCCGGGTTGAAGTTGGCGAAGGTCGAGACCAGCGCTCGCAGGCGGTTAGGGTTCTTCTGGTCGAAGGCCGGATGTGCGGTCAGCCCCATGACGCGGCCCAGAGCCGATTCGTCCGGGTCGCGGGCCTGCAGGGCGAACCACTTGTCGATCACCAGCGGCTCGGACTTCCAGCGCTCGAAGAAGTCGGTCAGAGCGTTCTCGTAGAGCTCGCCGCCAACCAGCATCAGCGCCGACAGGCCGCCGATCGCGTCGGTCATGTTGGCCGCGGCACGATAATGGCCGTCCGCCAGCTCGCCGATCTCGGCCCGCGGATTGGCGGACATCAGGTCCAGGGCGGCGTTGCGCAGCGCCCGACGTCCCGCACTGGCCGCGTCCGGCGAGAACTCGCCGAGCTCCTGCAGCCCGATGTGCAGGTGCTTGAGGTCGTCGGTCAGGTGCAGGGCCAGGCGCGTCCGCAGCGCCTCGCGCGCCTCATGGATGGCGGCCGGGTCGGCCGGCTGGATGGCCAGGGCGAGGTCGGACTCGCTAGGCAGCGACAGCAGCAGAGCCTTGAACGCCGGGTCGGACGCCTGGTCGGACAGCGCCCGGCCGAGAGCCTCGGCGAAACGCTCTTCGCCGACCTCGTCCGGCGCGCCCTGGGCGCGGGCGATGATCAGGGCGCGGGCCAGTTCCTGGCCGGACTCCCAGCGATTGAACAGGTCAGGGTCGCCGGCCAGCTGCACGTAGCGATCGGCCGGGCGCGCATCGGTGCGCAGCGTCACCGGCGAGGAAAACCCGCGCAGGGCCGAAACCACCGGTGCTGCGTCAACGCCGGTGAGGGTCACGGTCTTGGCGGCGCCGTCGAGGACGATCAACGTCTCGTCGACCGCCTGGCCGTCACGCTCGAAGGCCAGGGTCCGGCCCTCGCCGTCGAGCAGGCCGAGGATCACCGGCACCGGCAATGGCCGCTTGTCGGGCTGGCCCGGCGTCGGCGGCGTCGCTTGGCTGAGCTCGACCGTCAGGGTGCGCGCCGCGGCGTCATAGCGGTGGGCGAGCGACACCTTCGGCGTGCCGGCCTGTTCGTACCAGGCGAAGAAGTCGCTCAGGTCCTGGCCGCTGACCTCGGCGAAACAGCGGATGAATTCCTCGACCGTGGTGGCGTGGCCGTCCCAGCGCTCGAAATAGAGATCCATGCCCTGCCGGAAGGCCTCGGCCCCGATCAGGGTCTTGAGCATCCGGATGACCTCGGCGCCCTTCTCGTAAATCGTCGCGGTGTAGAAGTTGTCGATCTTCATGTAGCTCGACGGGCGCACCGGGTGGGCCAGCGGGCCCTGGTCTTCGGGGAACTGGCGCGCGCGCAGCGCCTTCACGTCCTTGATCCGCTGGACCGCGTGGCCGCGCATGTCGGCCGAGAAGCTCTGGTCGCGGAAGACGGTCAGGCCTTCCTTCAGGCACAGCTGGAACCAGTCGCGGCAGGTGATCCGGTCGCCAGTCCAGTTGTGGAAGTACTCGTGGGCCACGACGCTCTCGATACGCTCGTAGTCGAGGTCGGTGGCGGTGGCGGGATCGGCCAACAGCAGCGAGGAGTTGAAGATGTTCAACCCCTTGTTCTCCATGGCCCCGAAGTTGAAGTCGCGGACAGCGACGATCATGAAGAGGTCGAGGTCGTACTCACGTCCGAACGCGTCCTCGTCCCACTTCATCGAGCGCTTGAGCGCGTCCATTGCGTAGGCGGCGCGCGGCGCCATGCCGGTGTCGACGAAGATGCGCAGGTCGACGGTGCGGCCGGTCATGGTGACCAGCTTGTCTTCCAGCACGTCCAGTTCGCCGCCGACCAGGGCGAACAGGTAGGCGGGCTTGGGGAAGGGGTCGTTCCAAACCGCGAAATGGCGGTCGCCCGGCAGTTCGCCGGCCTCCAGCAGGTTGCCGTTCGACAGCAGATGGCGGAACGCCTTGTCAGCGACGATCCGCACCGTGAAGCGTGACAGCACGTCCGGCCGGTCCGGATACCAGGTGATCTTGCGGAATCCCTCGGCCTCGCACTGGGTGCAGAAGCGGCCGCCGGACATGTAGAGGCCTTCGAGGGCCTTGTTGTTCTCCGGGTCGATCTCGACCTCGGTCTCCAGCACGAAGACGTCCGGAACGTTGGGCACGGTCAGGAACTCGGCGTCGATCGTGCGCTCATCCTCAGCCAGCATGCGGCCGTCCAGCGCCACCGAGATCGGCTTCAACCGCTCGCCGTTCAGCACCAGGGGATCTGCGTGCTCCCCATTGCGCCGGATGCTCAGCCTTGCCTTCACCCGCGTGGTGTTGGGCGCGAGGTCGAAGTCGAGACGGACCTCGTCGATCAGGAAGGCGGGCGGGGTGTAGTCGGCGAGCCGGATCGCCTGGGGCGTTTCTGTGCGCATGAGGCGCATTTAGCCATGCGCGGCGCCGTCCGCCAGTACGCCGATTTGAGGTCGGTCAAGGCGCAGCTTCCTGATCGGCGGGATGTCTCCCCAGGTAATAGTCACAAGAGTTTTGGGGATATTCATGACGACCGCTCGCTTTGCGGTGGCCCTTGGGGCCGCCCTCGCCATCGCCGCGCCCGCCGCCGCGCAGGACTTTCGTCCGAAGGAAAAAGGACTGCTGATGCTGAACGCCCGCATCAGCGGCGTCCTGACCGATGCAGAGGATCCGATCCTGACCCGCGGCGGCGCCGACAGCGGCCTGAAGGCCAAGGTCGGCGACGACGTGATGCCGACGCTGGGCCTGACCTACTTCCTGACCGACAACCTCGCCATCGAGGCCATCGCCGGGACCACCCAACACGAGGTCAAAGCGGTCGGGCCGGGGACGGACGTCGCGGTGCACGAAACCTGGGTGCTGCCGCCGGTCGTGTCGCTGCAGTACCACTTCGCGCCACAAGCCAAGGTCAGTCCCTATGTCGGCGCGGGCGTCAACTACATGATCTTCTACGGCGGCGAGGACGAGAACGGCTTCAAGGTCGATATCGACAACGGCTTTGGCTATGCGCTGCAGGCCGGGGTCGACGTCGCTCTGAGCGGGCCGTGGAGCGCCAACCTGGACGTCAAGAAGGTGTTCTTCGAGACCGACGCCTCGGTCAACGGCGGGGCGCTCAAGAGCAAGGTGAAGCTCGATCCGTGGGTGGTCTCGGCCGGGTTCGGCTACAAGTTCTAGCCGCCTGACGGCGGGAACCGCCGCGCAAGCTCGGCCTTCGAATGGATGTCGAGCTTGCGGTAGATCGAGGTGAGCTGGTTGCGGACCGTGGCGGGGCGAACACCCAACTTCGCGGCCACCTCGCCATGCGAGGCGCCGTCGGCGAACAGGCGGGCGACCCGCATCTCGGCCGGCGTCAGCCCCTGATCGTCGCGACGGCCCGCCGAGAGCACGCTGCGTCCCGGGCTGCGCATGAGGTGGAAGTCCAGGCCGGCCGCAGTCAGCTCCGACGTCCCCGGCTGCAGGATCATGCGGACCTCGGCTGGCAAGAGCGGCCCGGTCCAGTCTGGGAAGGCGCTGCGCAACAGCCCGCTGAACCCGGAGTCGGCCGCTTGCAGCCGGCCGTCGTCATCGATCACCGCGTGACTGCGACCGGGCAGCACGGCGCTGGTCTCATGGGCGGCCAACGCCTGGCGCTGCCGCCAGGCGGTCGCCAAGTGCGGCATCAGCAACTGCAGCCGATCGCGCTCGGCGTCGGAGTACGCGGCGGCTGGATCGGCGCGGAACAGAAACAGCATCTCGCCGAGGTCCGCGGCGGGATCGGCATGGACCAGTCCCAGCGCATGCTCGATGCCGGCGGGACTGGAGAACTCGCGATAGATGTCGGTGCGGTGATAGTCGGCCAGCGCCATGACGTCCTCGTTGCGGAACGCCACGCCCGGCTCGGCGACGGCGGCGGCGCGCACGAAGTCGTGCGCCTGCCAGTTCAGCGCGTAGTTCATCAGCATCTCGGGCGCATGGTCGACCAAAGCGACGCTATGGATGGTGTTGGTCGAGTGCGCGCCGGACGCCCAGACGCCGGAGTCGAACGCCAGAACCTCGCGCAGCTGGCGAAGGGTAAGCTCCTTGAACTCAGCGTACGGGAGGGTGAGGACGCCCTGGTAGATCCGGTTGATCGCCTCATTGAGGGACGCCCGGGATGACTTCGGCTGGATATCGTCGGGCACGGCCGCCTTTCAGTCGCTCATAGGGCATTTGCACTATTGAGGGGTGTACGCGCCGGCGGCAATACTAGTTGCGAACAAGCAACGAGCGGACTTGCTCAGGCGGGGCCAGTTGCTGGTTTGCGGAGTTCGGGCGGGGCGTCTCAGATGACGCGGGTTGGCGCCGCGCCGGATCGCCGAAAGGGAAGGGGCCGCGTCGGGGGACACGGCCCCTCCCGAATTCAGGGTCCGTCGTCCTTAGCGCTCAGCCTGTCCCCAAGGATCTGCGCTCAGGCCACGGCCGCCCTGGCGGGAGTCGGGCTCGCCGTCGGCGCTTCTCGGAAGTGCCGGTCCAGCTTGGCGATTTCCTCGGCGATGCGCTGCAGCTCGGGCGGTGCATCGCCGGCGCTCTCGTCCACCAGCCGCACGACTTCACGGGCCAGCGCCAGCAGGTGCGGCGAGCGTGCGATGAGACGCGCCTGAAATTCGATCTTGTGCGGGTCGCGGTCGTACTCGGCGCCCGGCACGCGCCAGCCGCCCCAGTCGGCTGCATCGGTGACCACCACCGGATAGGTGCCCGGGTAGGGGTGATGCGCGGCGTCCTCTTCGGTCTGCCACTTGTTGCGGGCGCGCATGAGCCGCCAGGGCGGTGCGCCGGTCCCCAACGCTTCGGCGCCGCTTTCCTGCTCAGGCTTCAACTCGTGCGCCTGGAACTCGCGGTTCAGTCCGACGTCGTAGGTTACCCGGACCGGCTCGTCGAAACCCTTGGCCCAGACCGGCACGATCTTCTCGATCGTCGCCCAGACTCCGACGCTCTCGACCCAGACCTTCTGGTTACGCTGGTAGATCGCCTTGGCCATGCGCGCCTTCCCGGGCTCTTGTTCAGCAGGCCATAAAACCCTGAATTTCTTGACGCGGGGTCAATCTTTTCAAGGCGCGTCGGGTGCGTATGGTGGCCGCCAGCAAGCATCAACCGGCCGCACAGACGGCGGAATGGGCGGAAATGAATTTCGATTTCTCCGACGACCAGAAGTTTCTGAAGAACGAGGCGCGCAAGTTCCTCGACGCCAACTGCCCGACCTCACGGGTGCGCAAGGTGCTCGACGACGAGGCCGCGGCCTATGACGCCGACCTCTGGAAGGCGGTCGCCGGACAGGGCTGGCTCGGCGCGGCGATCCCCGAGGCGCATGGCGGCCTTGGACTGGGCCATCTTGAGCTTTGCGTGATCGCTGAGGAGCTTGGTCGCGCCGTCGCGCCGATCCCGTTCGCCTCGACGGTCTACTTCCTGGCCGAGGCGGTCATGCTGGCCGGCGACGATCAGCAGAAGGCCGAGCTGCTGCCGAAAGTCGCGGCCGGCGAAATCATCGGCGCGGTCGCCACGTCCGAAGGCCCCGGCGTCGTCACCGCCTCGAACCTGCAGGCCGTCGTTGCGGACGGCAAGCTCAGCGGCGTGAAGGTGCCGGTGGCCGACGGCGACATCGCCGACATCGCCCTGGTGCTGGCCAAGGAGAACGGCAAGCCGGGCCTATACCTCGTCGACCTCAACGACGCGGCGGTGACGCGCGAGGCGGTCAAGACCCTCGACCCGACCCGTGACGCCGCCAAGCTGAGCTTCAACGGCGCGGCGGCTCGCCGGTTGGGCGGCGCCGGCGAAGGCGTCGACCTGCTTGAGCAGGTCTTCGACCGCGCCGCCGTGCTGCTGGCCTTCGAACAGACCGGCGGCGCCGACCGATGCCTTGAGATGGCCAAGGAGTACGCCATGGAGCGCTACGCTTTCGGCCGGGTCATCGCCTCCTATCAGGCGATCAAGCACAAGCTCGCCGACATGTACGTCAAGAACGAGCTCTCGCGTTCGAACGCCTACTACGGCGCCTGGGCGCTGAACACGAACGCGCCGGAACTGCCGGTCGCGGCCAGCGCTGCGCGGATCGCCGCCAGCGAGGCCTACTGGTTCGGCTCCAAGGAGAACATCCAGACCCACGGCGGCATCGGCTTCACCTGGGAGATGGACTGCCATCTGCACTATCGGCGCTCGCGCCAGCTCTCGCTCGTGGCCGGTGCGCCGCGCGTCTGGAAGGAGCGTCTCGTCAGCCACCTCGAACGCCGCAACGTCGAAGCCGCCTAAGGGAGAGCAGGACCATGGATTTCAACGACACTCCCGAAGAAGCCGCCTACCGCAAGCAGGTTCGCGACTGGCTCGACGCCAACGCCCCGAAGAAGCAGGAAGGCTCGGCCGATCCTGAAGGCGGCGACGGCATGGCCGCCTCGAAGGCCTGGCAGGCCAAGAAGGCCGCCGCCGGCTACGCCTGCATCACCTGGCCCAAGGAATGGGGCGGGCAGGGCGGCACGCCGGTGCAGCAGGTGATCTTCAACCAGGAAGAGGCCAAGCATCCGATCCCCGGCAATCCGTTCCAGATCGGCCTGGGCATGTGCCTGCCGACGGTGATGACCTTCGCCGACGCCGAAACCAAGACGCGGTTCGTGGGCCCCGCCCTGCGCGGCGAGGAGATCTGGAGCCAGCTGTTCTCCGAACCGTCCGGCGGCTCGGACGTGGCGGCCTCGCGCACCAAGGCCGAGCGCGTCGACGACGGCTCCGGCGATTGGGTTATCAACGGCCAGAAGGTGTGGACGACGGGTGCCCAGTTTTCGGACTATGGGATTGTAATCGTTCGGACAAATCCGGACGTGCCGAAGCATAAGGGCCTGACGATGTTCTGGCTCGACCTCAAGGATCCGGGGGTCGAGGTCAAGCCGATCCACCAGATGTCGGGCGGTTCGGGCTTCAACGAGGTGTTCTTCACCAACGTGCGGGTCAAGGACAGCCAGCGGCTGGGCGCGGAGGGCGACGGCTGGAAGGTCAGCCTGGTCACGCTGATGAACGAGCGTCTCGCGGTCGGCGGCGCAACCGGTGCGGGCTGGAGCCAGTTCATGGAGACGGCGCGCAAGACGCCCGGTCTCGACGGCGCCTCGGCGCTGCAGGACCAGGCGCTGCGCGAGAAGCTGGCCGACTGGTACGTCCAGGCCGAGGGGCTCAAGCATACCCGCAACCGCACCATGACGGCGCTGTCGCGCGGCCAGACGCCGGGACCCGAGAGCTCGATCGGCAAGATCATCTCGGCCGTGCAAATGCAGGAGCTGGCCAACACCGCGGTCGAGATGCTCGATCAGTACGGGATCATCAATGACGAGGACCTGGCCCCGCTCAGCGCGGCGTTCCACTGGTCGCTGATGTTCGCGCCGGGCCTACGGATCGCGGGCGGCACCGACGAGATCCTGCGCAACATCATCGCCGAGCGCGTGCTCGGCCTGCCCGGCGACATCCGCGTCGACAAGGACGTGGCGTTCAAGGATATGCCGACCGGCCGCTGAAGCCACTGGGCGCCGACGAGTTGGGAGGCGCTCCGGCCTTGAAGGCTCCCCGCGAGGGGAGCCTTTCTTTTTTTCGGCTCAGGCCCGCAGGGGGACGATCTCGACCGCGCTGCGGCGAGCGACCAACTCGCCGTAGATCCGGGTCAGGCCCTCGAAGGTGTTGTCCCACCGGTGACGTTGTTCGGCGCGGCGCCGCGCGGCGCGCTTCAACTGCGCCATGTCCCGCTCGAACAGCGCCTCGATCGCCTCGGCCATGCCGGCAGGATCGACGCTCCTGGCGCGCTGTCCGACGCTATCGTCGATCAACTCGGAGATGCCGCCGCGCGACGGTCCGACCACCGGCAGGCCGGCGGCCAGGGCCTCCAGCACCACCAGGCCGAAAGGTTCGTTCTCATTGGCGTGCACCAGGGCGTCGCAGCTGGCGATCACCCCGGCCAGCTTCACCGGATCGCGCTCGTAGCCCATGGGGATCACCCGCGGGGAGTAGTGGGTGTCCTTGGCTGCGCCGACCAGCAGCAGGTAGTAGGGCGCGCCGAGCCGTTCGACCGCGCAGATCAGGCTTTCGATATTCTTCTCGCGCGCCGGCCGCCCGGCGAACACCAGCAGCCGCGCATTGCCCGGCAGGCCGAGGCGCCGCTTCAGCCGCTCGCTGTCGGCCCGGCTGGGGTGGAAGAGTTCGGTATCGACGCCGAGCATCTGCACGCTGACCTTCTCGACTCCGGCCTCGGACAGGCGTTGGGCGATGTGGCGGCTTGGAGCGACGACACGGTCGAAACGCTGGAAGGTGGCGGCCCAGTGCTTCATGGCCGGCGCCTCGGCCCACTCGCCGAAGTGCAGCGCGGCCAGGGCGGCCGCGTCCGTATGGCAAAAGCCGACCACAGGGACGCCCAAGGCCTCGCCGGCGTCGAGCGCCGCATGACCTGGCACGAACATGTCGCCAGCCTCGATGATGTCGGGCTCCAGCATCCGGATCACAGTTTCCCACTTCGTGGTCGAGGCAGGCATCCGGTAGCCGTCGCCGAACGGCAGCCGGGCGGCGGCGACGCTGACGATCCCATGCGCGGCAAGGCCCGTGGTCGCGCCCGGGACCACCATTGTGTGGCTGATGTCGGGGCGGCGCTCGGCCAGCCAGTCGCGCTTCTGATGCAGGTATCGTTTCACGCCGCCGGAGCGCGGCGCGTACATCATGGTGGTGTCGATCAGGTGGAAACCCATGCGACCCGGTGCACCAAAATGCGGAGCCTCTGTCGGGTCGAGTCGTATCAGATTCTCAGAGCGCGAGTCGGTGACGTCGAACACTCGCCGCCTCCCTCATGTTTGGACCCTGGGCTAACGAACGGGCGAGGGATTTGGTTTCTTACAGTTTTCACGCCGCAGGCGAACTGGCGCAGGCCCGCACGTCGGACGGCGGACCTGCGCACTGCCCGGTCAGTCGGCGCGCGGCTGGCTCTCCCCGGCGGCGCGGACCAACTGAACGAACTCGGCGCGGATCCCGTAGGGGTCGTCCCCGCGGGCGCTCTGGGCCAGGGCGCTGACGTCGTTCCACCCGTAGGCCGCATCGATACGCGGATCGGCCTTCAGCATCTGCCCGAAGGCGGCGACGGCCAGGGCCCAGCGCGTCGCCTCGGGCGCGGCCTGCACGGTCGGGAAGGCGTCGCGCGCGCCGATCGGCCGCTCGATCAGCTTTGACGTGGCGCCGCCTGGAAGCTTGTAGCGGATCTTCAGATAGGCGAGCTCGCGGGCCGCGCCCGGCGCCGCCGACGGCCGGGCCGAGCTATAGCGCAGGGGATCACTGGAGCCGCGCGCGCCGGCCCGGGTGATTTCATAGAGCGCCGTGACCGAAGCGCGGGATCCGACCTCGCCGGCGTCGACCTGGTCGTTGTTGAAATCTTCGCGCTGCAGCATCCGCGTCTCGTAGCCGATCAGCCGGTACTCGCTGACGCTCGCAGGATTGAACTCGACCTGGATCTTCACGTCGTCGGCGATCGGGAACAGCGAGCTGGCGAAGTCGTCGCGCAGCAGCTTGCGGGCCTCGTTCAGCGTGTCGATGTAGGCCGCGATCCCGTTTCCGTTCTGGGCCAGGGTCTGCATCATCACGTCGTTGTAGTTGCCGCGGCCGAAGCCGTAGACCGACAGGTACGTCCCTTCCTTGCGCTTGGCGGCGACCAGGTCCTTGAGCTTGGCGGGGTCAGCGACGCCGACGTTGAAGTCGCCGTCAGTCATCAGGATCACGCGGTTGACCGCTTTCGGATCGAAGTTCTGCTTGGCGAGGTCGTAGGCCAATTTCAGGCCTGAACCGCCGGCTGTGGAGCCGCCGGCCCGCAATGCGCCGAGCGCGCATCGCACCTTCAGCTTGTTGCGCCCGTCGGTCGGGGCAAGGACGGCGCCGGCCGACCCCGCGTAGGCGACGATGGCCACGCGGTCCTGCGGTCGAAGTTGATCGACCAACAGGTTCAGCGACTTGATCGCCAGCGGCAGCCGGTCTGCGCTCCACATCGAACCGGAGGTGTCGACCAGGAACACAAGGTTGAGCGGCGGCTCGCTGTTGCGCGGCAGGTCGTACCCCTGCAGTCCGATGTGCACGATCTGACGATCCTTGGCCCAAGGGGACGGGGTGACCGCCACATAGGGCCGGAAGGGCGTCGCGCGGTCGGCGGGCTGGGCATAGCCGTAGTCGAAGTAGTTGATCATCTCCTCGACGCGGACCGCGTCGCCAGGCGGACGCGCGCCATCGTTCAGGAACCGTCGCACATTGGCGTAGGAGGCGGTGTCGACGTCGACCGAGAAGGTGGAGACGGGCTCCTCGGCGACCTGTTTGATCGGATTGGCCTGGGCGCCTGGGTAGCGCTCGGTGTCGACGTGCGGGCGGACCGATGACCCGGTGACCACCATCGGGCTCGGCGGCGGCGGTTCGGGCGGCGCGATCCGGTATTGGACCGGCGGGACCGGCAGGGGCGGGATCTGCGGCAGCGCCTCGGCGGCGCGAGGCGAAGGCATCGGCGGCGGGGCCGGCATCGGCGCCGCGCGATAGGTCTGGCGCGGCGACGCACCGTCGTATCCCGTCGGCTGGGCCGGGTAGCCCAGGGCTTCGCAGGCGGCGGGCGTAGGCGCGCCGTCGCGGACCGCTGGCTGCGCCTGCGGGGCGGTGGGGGCGGATAGCGCAGTCAACGCCGCCAGGCTGGTGACGGAGGCGCTACGCAACATCTTCTGCACTGTCATGGCGAACCTCTCGATAACTCCATGGCCCAGCTTGGCGCGTCGGCTGCGGCGAAATGTCGGCGTCATCGCGACGCGGGCGAGGCATCACAACTGCGTCAGATTGTTGAGAATAGGTCTCAGGAGCGATTGCATCTGAGCTTGGGCGTGTTAGTGCGACTAAATCGCATGTAGCTTAAGTGTAGGGGATAGCTTTGTTAGCGCCGATAACCCGTGCCCTCGTGAGGACCAGCGCGGGCGTTTGTCTCGCCTTCTCGGCCGGAGCCGCCTTCGCGGAGGTCGAGACCGAAGATCGGCGCAAGGCTCCGGCCGCCCGTGCGGTGAGCGCCGAGAGCGCGGCCACAGACGTCAACGACATCGAGGGCGTGGTCGTCACCGCTGCGGGCTTCGAGCAGAAGATCGTCGATGCGCCGGCCAGCGTCACGGTGATCTCCCGTACGGACCTGCAGCAGATGCGCGCGACCAACCTCGCCGAGGTGCTCTCGACCATCGAGGGCGTCGACGTCGGCGGTTCGGTCGGCAAGACCGGCGGCCTCAACATCAACATCCGGGGCATGGGCAGCGACTACACGCTGATCCTGATCGACGGCCGCCGTCAGAACACCGCCGGCAGCGTGACGCCGAACGGCTTTGGCGAAACCTCGACCAGCTTCATGCCGCCGGTGAGCGCGATCGAGCGCATCGAGGTCGTGCGCGGGCCGGTGTCCACGCTCTACGGCTCGGACGCCATGGGCGGCGTGGTCAACATCATCACCCGCAAGGTCGGCGAGACCTGGGGCGGCTCGGTCACCCTGGACGGCACGATCCAGACCGACGACGAGTTCGGCGACATCTACGGCGGCAACGTCTACGCCAGCGGACCGCTGGTGCCGGGCCTGCTTGGCCTGACGCTGCGCGGGTCTTTCGTCGATCGCCAGGCTTCGGGTCTGACCTTCGAGAACGTCAACGGCATGTCGACGCCGGTCACCGGCTTTGGCCGAAGCTCGACCAAGAGCGAGATTCGCGGCTACGGCGCGCGGCTCAGTTGGACGCCGACGGACGACATGGACTTCTGGCTCGACGCCGACATCGGCACCCAGTGGTACGACAACTCCAAAGGCCAGATGGGCACCAACACCGTGGCCGGCGGCTATGGCGATGCTCTGGAGTTCAATCGTCAGCAATACGCCCTGGCGCACAATTGGCGGCTGCCGTTCGGCGTGCTCGAGAGCAACCTCTCGCGCGGGATCACCGAGACCAAAGGCCGGATCATTCCGCCAGGCGTCGCGGGCGCCGGCGGCGCACGGACGCTGGAATCGACCAACACCATCTTTGACACCAAGTTCTACTCGCAGTGGCGCAACCACACTTTCACGGTGGGCGGCCAGTACTGGGACGCCGAGATGGTCGACGGCGTCGCGCCCGGCAATTTCGAGCACCAGCAATGGGCGATCTACGCCGAGGACGAGTGGCGCTTCACCGAGACGCTCGCCCTGACGGTTGGCGCGCGCCATGACGACCACAGCAAGTTCGGCGGTCACTTCAGCCCGCGCGCCTACCTCGTCTGGAACCCGAACGAACACTGGACGGTGAAGGGCGGCGTCAGCCAGGGCTTCAAGACCCCGCGCCTCGAGCAACTGGCCAGCGGCATCAATGGCTTCGGCAATCAGGGCCGCCTGCCGCTGCTGGGCACCCCGACCCTGACGCCGGAGACCAGCACCAGCAGCGAGATCGGCGTCTACTTCGACAACCTGCAGGGCTTCTCGGCGAACGTCACGGTCTTCGACAACCAGTTCAAGGACAAGATCGCCACTGGTGTTCCGGTCGCCAACTGCAGTTCCGGCATGACCCAGGCCCAGTACAACTCCGGCGCCGGGCGCCCGGCCGGCTGCGTCGACGTCGGCTTCTTCCCCGGCTTTGCGACCTTCGGCCAGAGCGTCAACATCGACGAGGCGGTCACCCGCGGCGTCGAGACGGCCATGCGGCTGCGGTTCCTGGAGACCTGGACCCTCAACGCCAACTACACCTACACCGACAGCGAGCAGAAGAGCGGCGCCTCGGCGGGGCAGAAGCTGACCGACACGCCCGAGCACATGGCCAACGCCGAGCTGCGCTGGAACGCCACCGAGCGTCTGGCGGCCTGGCTGCGCGGCGAGTACCGCAGCGAGCGGTTCCGCAGCGATGCGCCGTCCCGCGCGGCGCTTGGCGACTTCAAGGCCTACAGCCTGTTCCACGTCGGCGGCTCGTTCCAGGTCACCGAGCGCGTGACGGTCAACGCCACGATCTACAACCTGTTCGACAAGGACTTCGTGCGCCTGCTGCCCTACGGCTCGCCGGTCGCCTATGCGCCCGAGTACACCAACAACCAGGAACCGCGGCGCCTGTGGCTGTCGGTGAAAGTCGACTTCTAGCCTGCCGCCCTAGCGGGCATGAGAAAGGCCGCGCCTTTGGGCGCGGCCTTTTTTCGTTCTGGGGCGTCGCTAGTGCTTCAGCGCGTCGCGCGCGGCGTCCTTGATGTCGCCGACACCCTTTTGAAGCTTGCCCTCGGTCTTTTCGACGGCGCCTTCCGCCTCGAGCCGGCGATTGCCGGTGGCCTTGCCGGCGGCCTGCTTGATGGAGCCGGTGGCTTCCTTAGCGGCGCCTTTGATCTGATCCTTGTGCATCACGTACTCCTTACGACTGTCGGCAAGGATTACGCGGCGCGGCCGCGATCGTTCCCTCGCTTAGAGGCGCGCCAGACGATCGAGCAGGGCCCCGAAGGCCGCCCGCGCCGCCTTGCGGGCGGTCGCGTCTTCCAGCATCCGCCGCGCATCGTTGTGGCCGAGCACGTAGCTCTTCATCTGGAACACGGCCATCGCGACCTCTTCGTCGGGCAGGGGAGGATCGCGCAGGGCCTGCATTTCCCGCGACAGCGTGCGCCGCCATTGCCGGACGCGCTTCTGCAGCAGGTCGCGCAGCGGGCCCGGCTGATCGTCCAGCTCGATGCTGGCGGCCATGATCAGGCAGCCGCCGGCCGCCTTTTCGACCTCCGACCAGTCCAGCCAGCGCTCGAAGATCGCCTCAAGCCGCGTCCGGCCGGCGGGCAGGGCCTCGGCCGGCGTCCAGACGAACTCGACGAAGCGGTCGAACTCCTGCTCCAGGGCGACCAGTTCCATCGCCTCCTTGGACTCGAAATGCTTGAAGAGGCCGCTCTTCGACAGGCCGACGGCCTCGGCCACGTCGTTCAGGCTGACCGCGCCGAACCCCTTGAGCGCGGCCTGACGCGCCGTCTCATCCAGGATCCTCGCCCGTGTGGCGTCGCCCTTGCGCAAGTCCGGCCTCCCGCCGCTTGACAAAAAGTGACCGATCGTGCTCTTTTGGCGTTAGTGACCGATCGTGCCTTTTCTACGTCGTCAGGACGCAACATGCAATTTCAAGCTCTCTCCCTCGCCGCGGCTGCTGCGGCTCTTCTGATCGCCAGCCCGGCCGCCGCGGCCGGCGTCGGCTTCTCCGCCAACGCCAAGCTGCAGGCGCCGGTGTCGGCCCCGACCAAGACCGTGGTCGGCGACCTGGCGTGGACCTGCGAAGGCGACACCTGCAAGGGCGTCTCCGAGCGCCGCGCCGGCCTCGACTCGCTGATGAAGGAATGCCGCAAGGTCTCGGCCGCCATTGGCCCGCTCGCTAGCTACAACAGCCGCGGCCGGGTGATGACCGAGCGCAACGTCGCCGCCTGCAACCGCCTGGCGGGCGAGAGCCAGGCTGACAAGGAACTCGCCGCGAAATAGCCGTGGCTCCGCCGCCCGCCTCTTTTCCTGCTCGGGGCGGGCGGCGTTTTTCTTAAGGCGAGGAGGAGCGGCGCAAGCCCCACACATTGCGCCTTGCGTCTGCGGCGGCTATTTCCCTCGTCGAATTCCCTGATCTTTTCGGCAGAGCGAGCGCGGACGCCTCATGGCGCAGCAGTATATTTTCCAGATGCAGGGCCTGACCAAGGCCTATCCCGGCGGCAAGAAGGTGTTCGAGAACATCTGGCTGTCGTTCTACTCGGACGCCAAGATCGGCGTCGTCGGGGTCAACGGCTCGGGCAAATCGACCCTGCTGAAGATCATGGCCGGGATCGACAAGGAATTTAACGGCGAGGCCAAGGCGGCCGACGGCGTGAAGATGGGCTACCTGCAGCAGGAGCCCCACCTCGACGAACAGCTGAACGTCTGGGGCAACGTCATCGCCTGGTGCGAAGAGAAGAAGATCTTCGACCGCTACAACGAGATCGCCGCCAAGCTGGGCGAGGACTACTCCGACGAGCTCATGGAGGAGATGACCGCCCTCCAGGAGAAGATCGACGCCGGCGACCTGTGGGACATCGACAGCCGCGTCGAGATGGCCATGGACGCCCTGCGCTGCCCGCCGAACGACTGGCCGGTGGACAAGCTGTCGGGCGGTGAGAAGCGCCGCGTGGCGCTGGCCCGCCTGCTGCTGTCCAAGCCGGACATGCTGCTGCTCGACGAACCGACCAACCACCTGGACGCCGAGTCGGTGGCCTGGCTGCAGCATCACCTGGAAGCCTTCCCGGGCTGCGTGATCCTCGTCACCCACGACCGCTACTTCCTGGACCAGGTCACCAAGTGGACGCTGGAACTCGACCGCGGCAAGGGCCACCCGCACGAGGGCAACTACTCCAGCTGGCTGGAAGCCAAGACCAAGCGGATCGTCCAGGAGCAATCGGAATCCGAGGCTCGCCAGCGCGCCATGACCCGCGAACTGGAGTGGGTCCGCTCGGGCGCAAAGGCCCGCCAGGCCAAGTCCAAGGCCCGTCTGGCCGCCTATGACGACATGGTGCGCGAACAGGAGAACTCGCGCCAGGCGCAGAGCTTCTCGACCATCCAGATCCCGCCCGGTCCGCGCCTGGGCAACCTCGTCATCGAGGCCAAGGACCTTTCGAAGGCCTATGGCGACAAGGTGCTGTTCGAGAACCTCTCGTTCAGCCTGCCGCCGAACGGCATCGTCGGCGTCATCGGCCCGAACGGCGCCGGCAAGTCGACCCTGTTCCGAATCATCACCGGCCAGGAGCAGCCGGATTCGGGGACCTTCCGTCTCGGCGAGACGGTGAAGCTGTCCTACGTGGACCAGAGCCGCGACGCGCTCGATCCCAACAAGACCATCTGGCAGGAGGTCTCCCAGGGCCTCGACATCCTCACGGTCGGCAAGCGCGAGATCAACACGCGCTCGTATGTGGGCTCGTTCAACTTCAAGGGCGGCGACCAGCAGAAGAAGGTCGGCCTGCTGTCGGGCGGTGAGCGCAACCGCGTCCACCTGGCCAAGACCCTGACCACCGGCGGCAACGTCATCCTGCTCGACGAACCGACCAACGACCTCGACATCGAGACCTTGCAGAACCTCGAAGAGGCGCTGGAGGAATTCGCCGGCTGCGCCGTGGTCATCTCCCACGACCGCTGGTTCCTGGACCGTCTGGCCACCCACATCCTGGCCTTCGAGGGCGACAGCCACGTCGAGTGGTTCGAAGGCAACTTCGAAGCCTACGAAGAGGACAAGAAGCGCCGCCTGGGCGCCGACAGCCTGATCCCGCATCGGATCAAGTTCCAGAAGTTCACGCGCTGACCTTGCGTCAAGGTTGCATGGCGCAGCCTTGACGTGCGACGCTAACCCCGCGTGACCTGTCTATGGGGCGGCCTTGTCGTGGGGCCGGGGCAGGTCGCTGGGGGATGCGGCATGACCGTCGCCTACATTACGACCGCCGACAACGAGACGCTGAGCGGCACGCTGGGCAATGACAGCCTGGCCGGCGGGAGCGGCAGCGACTCCCTGACCGGACTGGCCGGCGACGACACGCTCTACGGCGGCGCCGGCGATGACCTGATCGTCGATGGAGCGGGCCTCGACCGTATCGACGGCGGCGCGGGCATGGACATCGTGTCGCTCGAGGACGCGACCACTCCGCTCGAGGTCTGGGTCAACCAGGAAGGCCTGCCGGGCGGCGCGCGCGTCTTCAACGCCGAAGCGATCTTCCTCGGACACTACGGGACGCGGGTCTACGCCACCTTCGGCGAGGACATCATCATCGGCGGCCGCGGCGGCGACTATATCGACGGGGGCTTCGACGACGACGCCCTGGCCGGGATGGGCGGCAACGACACCCTGCTCGGCGGCTTCGGAATGGACGTCCTGGACGGCGGGGCCGGGGACGACATCCTGGACGGCGGCGCCGACGATGATCTGGCTGACTTCTCCGGCGCGCCGGGCGTCGTGAACATCGATCTCAACATCACCGGGCCGCAGTTCACGGGCTATGGCCTGGATCAGTTGATCCGCATCGAGGCGCTGCAGGGCTCGCGGCACGGCGGCGTGCTGCGCGGCGACGCCGCCGACAACGTCTTCTTCGGCCTGACCGGCTCGGACACCATGTTCGGGGGCGCGGGCGACGACATCCTCATCGACGACGGCGGCCGCAACATGCTGCGCGGCGAGGAAGGCAACGACTACCTCGAAGGCGGCAACGAGTTCGACGACCTGCACGGCAACACCGGCGACGACACGGTCGTGGGCTTTGGCGGCGACGACTGGGTGGTCGGCGGCCAGGGGCGCGACGTGCTCCTGGGCGACGGCGGCAACGACCTCGTCTACGGCAACATGGGCGACGACACCTGTTACGGCGGCACAGGCGCGGACACGATCCGCGGCGGCCAGGACAACGACACCATAATCGGCGGAGCCGGTGACGACTGGCTGTTCGGCGACCGCGGGGCCGACACCATGAGCGGCGGGCTCGGCGCCGACACCTTCACGATCTTCGACGGGGCCGGGATCGACCGGGTGATCGACTTCTCGTCGGCCGAGGGCGATCGCGTGCGGATCGAGGGCGGCGGCACCTACACCGTGACCCAGCAGGGCGCTGACACGGTGGTCACGGTCGGCGAGGCCCAGATGACCCTGGTCGGGGTGCAGGCCTCGACCTTGCCGCCCGGGTGGATCTTCGCCGCCTAGGCGGCGCGGCCCAGCACCACCCCGGTCATGCTGATCGCGCCCAGGTCGATGGCGTCGTTGAAGAAACGCACCTCGTCGTCCTGGCTCTGCGCACCCAGCACGTAGAGCAGCGGCAGGTAGTGCTCGTCTGTCGGGATCGACAGACGGGCGTCCTGGCCCAGGCTCATCCAGTCGATCAGCGGCGCGTGGTCGTGGGCGGCGATCAGGTCCTTGACGGTCTCGTTGAAACGGTCGGCCCAGTCGAGCGGCTCGGCGCTCTGGGCGCGGATCGCCAGGCGCAGGTTGTGCACCCAATCGCCGGAGCCGACGATCAGCACGCCCTCGTCGCGCAGTTCGGCCAGCTTGCGCCCCAGGTCGTAGTGGAACTGCGGCGGCTGGCGCAGGTCGATGGCCAGCTGCAGGACGGGGATGTCGGCCTGCGGGAACATGTGCATCAGCACCGACCAGGTCCCGTGATCCAGGCCCCAGTCGTGATCCTGGCGCACCGCGACTGGCGCGAGCAGGTCGCTGACCCGCTCGACCAGCCAGGCGTCGCCCGGAGCCGGATACTGGATGTCGTAGAGCGGCTTGGGGAAGCCGTAGAAGTCATGGATCGTCCGCGGCTGGCTCATCGCCGTGATGGCGGTCTCCTCGACGTACCAATGCGCCGAGACGCAGAGGATCGCCTTCGGGCGCGGCAGGCTGGCGCCTAGTTCGCGCCAGGTCCGCGCATAGTCGCCGCCAAGGGCGTTCATCGGGCTGCCGTGGCCGACGAAGATCGCCGGCATGTGGGGGACGCGTTCGCTCATGACGCCCTTCTAGATCGGTAGCGCTTGGCGCTAGGTCAATCGGCCGCGTCAATCTCGCGCAAATCGCGCAGCGGCGACAGCGCTCCGATCAGCGGCAGGGCGACGAATCCCAAGGCGGCGATCAGCAAGGCGGCGCGTGGACCGACGGCGGCGCCCAGCGCCCCGCCGCCCAAGGCGCCGACGACGGCCATCGCGCCGGGCCCGGCCAGGAAGGCGCCCGAAACGCGGGCGAGCGCGGCCTGCGGGACCAGCGCTTGGCGCAGGCTCGCCGCCAGGATTGCGCCGGCGACAGCCAGTGCATCACCGATCAGCTGCGAGACCACCAATGCCGCCAGCCCCGCCGTCGGAGTGGCGGGCGCGAACGGCGTGATCAGCACGGCGAGCCCGGCGCCGGTCATCGCCGCGAGGATCGCCGGTCCATGGCCGAGCCGGCGCGCCAGCCGGGAGGCGAGGGCGGCCCCGGCCAATGCGCCCGCGCCGCCCGCCGCGATCGCCAAGCCGAGCATGGACGGCGAGAGGCCGAGCGTGCGGATCGCGAACAGCACGTAGAGCGCGCTGAACACGCCGCCGAACAACCCCTGCGCCGACTCCATGGCCAGCAGCGGCCGCACGCGCCGGTCGGTCCAGGCCATGCGTAAGCCGGCCGTGAATTCGCGACGCCAGTTTTCCCGCGGGCCTTGGAAGGGCGCGGGCTCAGGCGTCTTGATCGTCGCCAGCCACAGCGCCGAGGCGCCATAGGTCGCCGCGTTGACCGCGAGCGCGATCGGGGCGCTGAGCCACTGAAACAGCAGCCCGGCCAGGGCGGGGCCGCCGACCTCGGCGGTCGCGTCGGTCGCCGCCAGGCGGGAATTGGCCGCGATCAGCCCTTCGCGTTCGACCAGGGTCGGCAGATAGGCGTGGCTGGCCATCTTGAAGATCGCGCTGATTGCGGCCGTCAGGGCCGCGACCACGAACACCTGCGGCAGATCGAGCACGCCGAGCACCGCTGCAACCGGAATGGAGATCAGCAGCGCCGCGCGCAGCAGGTCTGCCCAGATCAGCACCGGCCGGCGACGGGCGCGATCTATGTACGGACCGCCGGCCAGCGCCGCCAGCAGGGCCGCGCCGCTGGCGACGGCGGCCAGGGGCCCCAAGGCCGAGGCCTGCGCGCCCAGGGCGATCACCGCCATGATCGGCAGGCCCTCGCGGGTTATGCGTGCGCCGAACGCCGAGATCGCCTGGGCCGCCCAAAGCCGTTGAAAGGCCGGGCTCACGGCGTCAGGCTCGACAAGAAGGTCTCTATCGCGCGGTCGCCCGCCAGCCGGCGTACGCTTGCATGCGGCGCGAGTTGCGCCAGGCGACGTTCGATCTCGGGGCGAGCGTGGCGATCATAGGTCCAGATGTCCGCCAGCATCTCGCGGCTGGGCGTGTCGCGGCAGCCGTCAGGCAGGTCGGCGCGCCGGGCGCCGGAGGGAGCGAGACATCGCCTGAGCGCCCGGGTCAGCGCCAGCCACCGGGGCTGCTCCAGCCAGACGATCAGTTCGGCGCGGGGCAGGGTGATGTCGCCGACCAGGGACAGGAAGCTCCCGTCCACGATCCAGGCGTCGCCAGCCAGCGCCTCGCCGACGCGCTCGCGGAACGCGGTCGGGTCACCGTGGGTCCAGCCGGGGCCATAGTAGAGCGGGTCGAGGTGAACGACCGGCAGGTCGAGGGCGCCGCCCAGCCGGCGCGCCAGGCGAGACTTGCCGCTGCCGGAATTGCCAAGGATCACCACGCGACGCATGACGGCCTCCCTCGACCCTGGCTATAGGACGTCCACACCTCGGAGAACCCCATGACCGACGCCGCCAAGCCGCTTGTCCTGATTTCCCACCAGATGCTGTCGCCGGTGCAACAGGCGCTGGAGGCGGCGGGCTACGACGTGGCGCGTCGGTGGGAGCTGGCTCCGGGCCAGGCGGAGCGGGTGCGGGCGATCGTGCATGCCGGCGAAATCCCGCTGAGCGGCGAATTTCTCGAAAGCCTGCCGCGGCTAGGTCTCATCGCCAATGTCAGCGTCGGCTACGACGGCGTCGACGTGCCGTGGTGCCGTTCGCGCGGCATCGAAGTCACCCACGCCAAGGGGCTGAACGCCGACGACGTCGCTGATCACGCCATCGGCCTGCTGATCGCCGGCTGGCGCAACATTGTGGCCGGGGACGCGGTGGTGCGCGCGGGCGGATGGCGCGACGACCCGCGGGTCGGCAACCGGCCAGGACTGCGCGGCCGCAAGCTTGGGGTCATGGGGCTCGGTGCGATCGGCGAGGCGGTCGCCATGCGGGGCGCGGCGATGGGCATGGAGATCCTCTGGTGGGGTCCGCGCGAGAAGCCGGAGGCTCCCTGGCCGCGAGCCGAGAGTCTGTCGGCGTTGGCGCAGGCGAGCGACATCCTGGTCGTGGCCTGCCGCGCCGACGAGACCAACCGCAAGGCGGTCAATCGAGAGGTGCTCGACGCGCTGGGCGCTCGCGGCATGCTGGTGAACGTCGCGCGCGGTTCGATCATCGATGAGGACGCCCTGATCGCGGCTCTGAAGGAGGGGCGACTGGGCCGGGCGGCGCTGGATGTGTTCGAAACCGAGCCGACGCCCGCCGCGCGATGGGCTGACGTTCCGAACACTGTGCTGACGCCGCACAGCGCGGGCGGGACGGTCGACTCCATCCCGCGAATGGTCGGTCAGGCGCTCGAGAATGTTCGCCTGTTCATCGCCGGCGAACCGGTGATGAGCGCGGTTTAACCGCGCCGCGCCGACGCATGCTATAAGCCGCCCGTTCAGGCGGGTTCGCGGACCGTCCGCAGCTTGACATAAAGACATAAAGATATCTTTATGTGCCCATGACGCTCACCACGAGTCAGGCGGTGGAGATTTTGCGCGCGGCGGGCGAACCGACGCGTCTGCGGATTCTTGCGCTGCTGGCGGGCGAGGAGCTGGCGGTCCTGGAGCTGTGCCGGGTGCTGGACCAGAGCCAGCCGCGCGTCTCGCGTCATCTCAAGTTGCTGGCCGAGGCCGGGCTGGTCGAGCGGTTCCCCGATGGAGCCTGGGTGTTCTACCGCCTCGTGACCTCGGGCGACGCCCGGCGCCTGGCCGACGAGGCGCTGCGGCTGATCGATCCGACCGACGCGATCATCATCCGCGACGCCGAGCGGCTGCAGGCCGTCCGCGGCGAGCGTTCGGCGGAGGCCGGCGAGTACTTCGCGCGCAACGCCGCGCGCTGGGACGAAATCCGCTCGCTTTATGTCTCGGAGAACGATGTCGAGACGGCGATCCTCGACGCTGTCGGGCCAGGGCCGTTCAAACGGCTCGTGGACCTGGGCTCCGGCACGGGCCGCATGCTGACCCTCTTGGGACCGCACGCCGAAGCGGCGGTCGGTCTCGACCTCTCCCAGCAGATGCTCAACATCGCGCGCAACCATGTCGCCGAGGCCGGCCTCGAAGGCTTCGAGCTGCGCCACGGCGATATCTTTGGCACCCGCCTGCCGGGGCAGAGCGCCGACCTCGTGGTCGTCCACCAGGTCCTGCACTACCTCGCCGACCCCGCCGCCGCCGTGCGCGAAGCCGCACGCCTGGTCGCCGAGGGCGGCCGGCTGCTCATCATCGACTTCGCCCCGCACAACCTCGAGTTCCTGCGCGAGCAGCACCAGCATCGGCGTCTCGGCTTCGCCGAGCCGGAGATGGCGCGCTGGCTGGAGGAGGCGGCGCTGACCGACATCCGCGTGACTGCGCTGCCGCCCGCCCGGGCTGAAGGGCTCACCGTGAAAATCTGGGTCGCCGAGCGCGCCCGCCTGCCGCAAAGGAGCGCCGCATGAGCCCTCATGAAACCGCGCTCGGACCCGTCGCCCGCGCCGCCGCTGGAAATGCGCGCCGCCCGTCCGTGTCGTTCGAGTTCTCGCCGCCCAAGACGCCCGAGGCCGAGGAGAGCCTGTGGGAGGCGATCCGCCGGCTCGAGCCGCTGAACCCGTCCTTCGTCTCGGTGACCTATGGCGCCGGCGGCTCCACCCGTGACCGCACGCACCGCACGGTCGTCAGGATGCTGAAGGAGACGACCCTAAAACCTGCCGCTCACCTGACCTGCGTCGAAGCCTCGCGCGCCGAGGTCGACGAGGTCGTGCAGGCCTACTGGGACGCCGGCATCCGCCATATCGTCGCTCTGCGCGGCGACCCGCCGGGCAATATCGGCGGCGTCTATGTGCCCCGCGCCGACGGCTATCTGAACGCCACCGAACTGACCGCCGGCATCAAGGCCGTCGCTCCGTTCGAGGTCAGCGTCAGCCTCTATCCGCAGATCCATCCGGAAAGCCCGTCGATCGATCACGACATCGACGTCCTGAAGGCCAAGATCGACGCGGGCGCGACCCGAGCCATCACCCAGTTCTTCTACGACATCGACGCCTACCTGTTCTTCATGGACAAGCTGCGCAAGGCGGGGGTCACGATCCCGGTCTCGCCGGGGATCATGCCGGTGTCGAACTACAAGGGCCTGAAGAAGATGGCCGGGCCGGTGGGCATCCCGATCCCGGCCTGGCTGGGCAACCTGTTCGAAGGCCTCGACAAGGACCCGGAGACACGCAAGTTGATCGCCGCCTCGGTGGCCTCGGAAATGTGCGTGCGCCTGGCTGAAGAAGGCTATTCGGACTTCCACTTCTACACGCTGAACCGGGCCGACCTCGTTTACGCGATCTGCCGGGTGCTGGGCGTGCGCGAGACCCCGATCGAGCCGGCCGAGGCGGCGGCATGAAGCGTCTCGCCCTCGCTCTGGGCCTGCTGACCTACGCCTCCGCCGCGCAGGCGCAGTCGCCGGCCAACTGGACCCAGCCGACCGAGCCGTTCCAGATCGCCGACAACCTCTACTACGTGGGGACGGCGGGCCTGTCGGCGTTCCTGATCACGACGCCGGAGGGCCACGTCCTGATCGACGGCGCCATGCCGACCAGCGCCAAGCCGATCGAGGCGAGCATCGCCAAGCTGGGCTTCAAGCCGGCGGACGTGAAGGTGCTGCTGAACACCCACGCCCACTTCGACCATGCCGGCGGCCTGGCCGAGCTGAAGAAGGATACGGGCGCGAAGCTCGCCGCCTCGGCCGGCGACCGCCAAGCGCTGGAGAGCGGCAAGTACATCGGCTCCGAAGACGTGAAGGCGTTCGACTTCGCGCCGGTGAAGGTCGACCGGGTCCTCAAGGACGGCGACACGGTCACGCTTGGCGGCGAGACTCTGACCGCGCATGTGACGCCGGGCCATACGGCGGGCTGCACGACCTGGACCTTTCCGGTGACCATAGGTGGCCAGCGTCACGAGGCGGTGCTCTATTGCAGCACCTCCGTCGCCGCCAACCGTCTGGTCTCCAAGACCAAAGGGCCGCAATACCCGGGCATCGTCGCCGACTACGAGCAGAGCTTCGCCAAACTGCGCGCCCTGAAGGCCGACGTCTTCCTGGCCCCGCACGCCGAACAGTTCGGCATGGCGGCCAAGCGCGCCAAGCTGGCGGACGGCGGCCCCAATCCCTTTATTGATCCCGGCATGCTGCAGGCGACGATCGCCAGCAGCGAAAAGGCCTTCCGCCAGGATCTCGCCAAGCAACAGGAAGCCGCGAAATGACCCGTCAGGACCGTATCGCCGCGCTCAAGCAGATCGCCAAGGAGCGCATCCTCATCCTCGACGGCTCCTGGGGCGTGATGATCCAGAAGCGCGGCCTGGCGGAGGCCGATTACCGCGGCGAGCGCTTCGCCGGCCACGCCCTTGAGCTCAAGGGCAACAACGACCTGCTCTGCATCACCCGTCCGGACATCATCGGCGACCTGCACGACCAGTACTACGGCGCCGGCGCTGACATCTCCGAGACCAACACCTTCTCGGCGACGACCATCGCCCAGGCCGAGTACGACTGCGGCGAGGCGGTCTATGACATCAACTTCCTGGGCGCGAAGATCGCCCGCGAGCGGGCCGACGCCTGGACGGCCAAGGAGCCGCACAAGCCGCGCTTCGTCGCCGGCTCGATCGGCCCGCTGCCGAAGATGCTGTCGATGTCCTCGGACGTGAACGATCCGGGCGCGCGCCTGGTCACCTTCGACGAGGTCTATCAGGCCTACCGCGAGCAGATGATCGCGCTGCACGACGGCGGCGTGGACATGTATCTGATCGAGACCATCACCGACACGCTCAACTGCAAGGCGGCGATCAAGGCCATCCTCGACCTTGAGGACGAGGGCTACGAGCCGCTGCCGATCTGGATCTCGGGCACCATCACCGACCGCTCGGGCCGCACGCTGTCGGGCCAGACGGTCGAGGCGTTCTGGAACTCGGTGAAGCACGCCAAGCCGTTCGCCATCGGCCTCAACTGCGCGCTGGGCGCGGACCTGATGCGGCCGCACATCGCCGAGCTGGCCCGGGTCGCCGACACCCTGGTCTCGGCCTATCCGAACGCGGGCCTACCCAACGCCATGGGCGAATACGACGAGCAGCCGCACCAGACCGGCCATCAGCTGCACGAGTGGGCCGAGCAGGGCCTGGTCAACATCCTCGGCGGTTGCTGCGGCACGACGCCGGACCACATCAAGCACGTAGCCGAGGCGGTCGCCGGCGTCACGCCGCGCCAGCCGCCCGAGCGGCCCAAGGCGATGCGGCTGGCGGGCCTCGAACCGTTCGAGTTGGCGTAGGTCCGTCCGCGGACTGTGTTACTTCCCGGCTTCGGCCAAACCTGATTCAGCTTGGGTCCCCGCTTCGGCGGGGAATTTGCGATGCGACCTGTCTTCATCAACGTCGGCGAACGGACCAACGTCACCGGCTCGGCCAAGTTCAAGAAGCTGATCGTCGAGGGCGACTACGCCGCGGCGCTGAGCGTCGCGCGCCAGCAGGTCGAGGCCGGGGCGCAGGTCATCGACATCAACATGGATGAGGGTCTGCTGGACTCGGTCCAGGCCATGAAGACCTACCTCAACCTGCTGGCCGCCGAGCCCGACATCGCCCGCGTGCCGGTCATGGTCGACTCGTCCAAGTGGGAGGTCATCGAGGCGGGGCTGAAGTGCGTCCAGGGCAAGTGCATCGTCAACTCGATCTCGATGAAGGAAGGCGAGGCCAAGTTCATCGAGCAGGCCAAGGCCTGCCTGCGCTACGGCGCGGCCGTCGTGGTCATGGCCTTCGACGAGGTCGGCCAGGCCGACACCGCTGAGCGCAAGTACGAAATCTGCGAGCGCGCCTACCGCATCCTCGTCGACCAGGTCGGCTTCCCGCCCGAAGACATCATCTTCGACCCCAACATCTTCGCGGTCGCCACCGGCATCGAGGAGCACGACAACTACGCCGTCGACTTCATCGAGGGCACGCGGCGCATCAAGCAAAACCTGCCGCACGCCCGCGTCTCGGGCGGCGTCTCCAACGTCTCGTTCAGCTTCCGCGGCAACGAGCCGGTCCGCCGGGCGATCCACTCGGTGTTCCTCTACCACGCCATCGCCGCAGGCATGGACATGGGCATCGTCAACGCCGGCGACCTGCCGGTCTATGACGACATCGACCCCGAGCTGCGCGAGGCCGTCGAGGACGTGATCCTCAACCGCCCCCAGCGCACCAACGTCTCCAACACCGAGCGGCTGGTCGACCTGGCCCCGAAGTACAAGGGCCAGAAGGGCGAGGCCAAGGTCGTCGACCTGGCCTGGCGCCAGGCCAGCGTCGGCTCGCGCCTGGCCCACGCCCTGGTCCACGGCATCACCGACTATATCGACGCCGACACCGAGGAAGCCCGGCAAGCGGCCGAGCGCCCGCTGCACGTCATCGAAGGCCCGCTGATGGACGGCATGAACGTCGTCGGCGACCTGTTCGGCTCGGGCAAGATGTTCCTGCCCCAGGTGGTCAAGTCGGCCCGGGTGATGAAGCAGGCCGTCGCCTACCTGATGCCGTTCATGGAGGCCGAGAAGGAAGGCCAGCCGCGCACCAGCGCCGGCAAGATCCTGATGGCCACCGTCAAGGGCGACGTCCACGACATCGGCAAGAACATCGTCGGCGTGGTCCTGCAGTGCAACAACTACGAGGTCATCGACCTCGGCGTCATGGTCCCGGCCGACCGCATCCTCGACGCGGCCAAGGAGCACGCCGTCGACATCGTCGGCCTCTCGGGCCTGATCACCCCCAGCCTCGACGAGATGGTCTATGTCGCCGGCGAGATGGAGCGCCGCGGCTTCGACATCCCGCTGCTGATCGGCGGCGCCACCACCAGCAAGACCCACACCGCGGTCAAGATCGAGCCGGCCTACAAGGCCGGCGGCACCACCTATGTGCTCGACGCCAGCCGCGCGGTCGGCGTCGTCGCCGGCCTGCTGTCGCCGACCGAAAAGGCCCGCATCGGCGCCGAGACCCGGGCCGACTACGCCAAGGTCCGTGAGAGCTACGCCCGCGGGCTGGGGAACCGCGCCCGCGCCACCCTGGCCGAGGCGCGGGGCAACGCCTTCCAGCCGGACTTCAAAGACTATGCGCCGCCCAAGCCCAGCTTCCTCGGCACCCGCAGCTTCGTTTCCTACGACCTGGCCGAACTGGCCCGCCACATCGACTGGTCGCCGTTCTTCGCCTCCTGGGAGCTGATCGGCCGCTTCCCGCAGATCCTCGAGGACGACGTGGTCGGCGAGGCGGCCCGCGACCTCTATCGCGACGCCCAGGCGATGCTCACGAAGATCATCGACGAGAAGTGGTTCGAGGCCCGCGGCGTGGTCGGCTTCTGGCCGGCCGCCGCCGACGGCGACGACATCGTGCTCTATACGGGCGAAGACCGCGCCGCCGAGCTCACCCGCCTGCACAGCCTTCGCCAGCAGATGCCCAAGGACAAGAGCCGCGAGGACGGCGGCAGGGCCAATGTCGCCCTGGCCGACTTCGTGGCCCCGGTCGGCGGCCGGCCCGACTATGTCGGCGGCTTTGCGGTCACCGCCGGCCACGGCGAGATCGAGGTCGCCCAGCGCTTCAAGGAGGCCGGCGACGACTACTCGGCCATCCTCGCCACCGCGCTCGCCGACCGCCTGGCCGAGGCCTTCGCCGAAGCCATGCACCGCAAGGTCCGCACCGAGCTCTGGGGCTACGCGCCCGAGGAGCCCTTCGACATCGACGCCCTGGTCGCCGAACAGTACCGCGGCGTGCGCCCGGCCCCCGGCTACCCGGCCCAGCCCGACCACACCGAAAAGGCGACGCTGTTCAAGATCCTCGACGCCGAGGCGGCGACCGGCATGGAGCTGACCGAAAGCTTCGCCATGAACCCGCCGGCCAGCGTCTCAGGCCTCTACTTCGCCCACCCGGAGGCGCACTACTTCGGCGTCGGCCGGATCGAGAAGGACCAGGTCGAGGACTACGCGGCGCGCAAGGGCTGGGAACTGAAGACGGCCGAACGCTGGCTGGCGCCGATCCTCAATTACGAGCCGTAGGGGGGCGGGCTCTCAGCTGACGGAGGGAAGACCGACACTCCGGCAGTAGGTTCGAATGCCCGCGGTGTACCCACAGATATCAGCGCATCCGGCGCACGTCGCTTCGTACGCGGATCGCTTGGGGCGGACGCTCGGCGTCCCGGAAGTCGACGTCGTGGAACGTGATCGAATACTCCTTGTGCTCGATCGTAATTGATCCAGCGCGTTTCACTGATCGCCTAAGCTGGTCGATCAGCGCGATCTCCTTATCGTCGGGGGGAACCGAGGTGGTTGTAACCTGCGGCAGCGAGCGGACGCTTCCCCTGCCATCCTTCAAGTTCTGAAGCGTCTCCAAGAGGAACTTGATCGCCCCCGGCCCATCAGCGAGCAGTGCGACCACGCCTGCGCTCAAGCTGATCAGCTGTACCCAAACCTCAAGGGAGCCGAGCTTGGCTCCGACCAATCGAAAGTGGAACTGGTCGGAGAGTTGCCCCCGGTAGCGAAGATCGCGATTGATCAGACCCTCAAGGACCTTCACCACATCATCGATTTGAGCGAACGACGGCGGAGGCTTGTCGCCCTCGAACATCGACCCTGGAAACGCGAGGCGAAGGACCTCCTCGGCGTTTCCTCGATAGTCGGTCATTGCCCCCTCCAGCCTGTGAAGCCCACCTGCGACTCGCACGCTTTACGGTTGCGCTCAAGGCACCGTCGTCGGGGGGCGCGCCGGTGGCGCTCTGGATCGCGCGCGCAGTCGATCACGACTGGCTGGGGAATTAGGCGTCCCATCGCATATTGTCACGCTGCGCGAACGCAGATATGTTCTTGATATGTTCGAGTGAAACATGGCCGATAGCAGCGCAATCGAATGGACTGACGCAACGTGGAACCCAGTGACCGGGTGCACGAAGATCACGGCCGGCTGTGACAACTGCTACGCGGAGCGTTTCTCGGAGCGTTTCCGGGGCACGGCAGGTCACCCGTTCGAAAACGGCTTCGACCTGCAGTTGCGGCCGGCACGACTGGAGCAGCCGCTGGGCTGGCGTCGACCTCGCATGATCTTCGTCAACTCCATGAGCGACCTGTTCCACAAGGATATCCCGGCCGGGTTCATCGACCGGGTGTTTGACACCATGGAGGCGGGCAACTGGCACACGTACCAAGTGCTCACCAAACGAAGTTCGCTAATGCGCGACTACCTGATCCGGCGGTACGGGTCGAGCAGCGCGCCGGTACACATCTGGTGCGGCGTGTCGATTGAAGACGGCTCCAACACCGCCCGTCTACGGCACCTGCAGGAGAGCCCCGCCACTGTCCGATTCCTCTCGATCGAACCACTCCTGGGTCCGGTCGGCCGCATCAACCTAGACGGCATCTCGTGGGTGATCGCAGGCGGTGAGAGCGGCCCCGGCGCGCGGCCGCTAGAGGCGGAATGGGTTCGTGGGGTGCGCGACCAGTGCACCGCGCAGGGCGTCGCCTTCTTCTTCAAGCAGTGGGGCGGGCTGCGCCCTAAGTCCGGTGGGCGGCAGCTCGACGGGCGCGAATGGAGCCAGTTCCCCACGGTGGGCACCCCGGTGACAATAGCCGCCGAATGAAGCTTGAACGCCAGCCCGAAATCGTGCTGCCGCCGCCAGGGCAAAGAGGCTAAGGCGTGGTCGCTGACCCTTTGAACTATGTGGGCCGCGAGCAGGCGCTCGTTAAGCACTACTTCCTTGAGGCCTATCTTGAGAGTCTAATCTTCAAGACGGCCAGCGCATACGACGAGGTCGCCTACGTCGACGGCTTCTCAGGACCTTGGCAGAGCACGGGCGAGGACTTCGAGGACACCTCCTTCGGGATAGCGCTTGCAGCCCTGCGGAAAGCGAAGGCCTCTTGGAAGGATCTACGCGGCCGGGACGTGAAGATGTCCGCCTTCCTGGTCGAGAAGTCCTCCGCCGCCTTCACGAACCTAGATACGATCAGGGCGAAGTTCCCGGACATCGAGATACGTACCTACAACCGCGACTTTATGGCGGTCGCAGACACCCTGGTTCGCGACATCCCCGCTCAGGCGTTCGCCTTTGTCCTCATCGACCCCAAGGGCTGGCGCATCAACATGCAGCAGCTCGGAGGCTTGCTCGGGCGACCAAACTCTGAGGTCGTGTTCAACTTTATGTTCGACTTCATCAACCGCGCGGCCTCGATGAGCCTTCCTGCGCTCCAGGACGGGCTGAGGGAATTGATGCCGTACGGCAACTGGCGTGCGAAGCTGTCTGGAAACTTGGAGCCGGACGAACGGCGCGCAGTGCTGGTCGAGGGCTTCCGCGACACCCTCGCAACCATCGGCCGCTACAAGTACGTCGCCGAGATCCCGGTCCTCCGGCCGCTGAAAGACCGAACGCTCTATTCCTTGTTCTACGGCACCCGGCACGAGAAGGGCATCGAGGTCTTCCGTGCTTGCCACTTGAAGACCGAGCGCCATCAGGCGGAGGTGCGAACGGCCACAAAACGCACTCACGAGGAACGGTCCACCGGACAACCGTCCCTCTTCGGTCGCGATGTCCAGTTCGGGCCGCGGGAGATCGAGGCGTACTTGGAGGAGCAAAAGTTACGGGCCGAGCAGACAATTCTCGCACTGGCACCTCAAGCACCCGCCCAGATAACCTATGCTGGCCTATGGCCGCAGGTCCTGGCGAGGCACGCTGTGACCCTTCCGGACGTCAACAGGATCTCTGCGAAGCTGAGGGGATCCGGTGATTTGATCTTCCACGACTGGGAGCCGGGCAAGCGGGTGCCGGCCGACACATACCGGCTCTCACGCAAGCCCGCTTGAAGGCGCGACACAGGATCGCCGGCGTTCGAGGGAGAGCTTCTTCGCCGACGGTGCGGCGAATGAACGTCTGCTTCCCGTAGCGATCCCAACGTCCGCTCCTAGCGCTAAACGGCCGCGCGCAAAATCGTGCTGTTCGTTTGCCTATCCGTCTTCATCTCGACGAGTTAGCCGGTGGACGATCGCGCCGGCGCAGTGGCGATCGCCAGCGTCGTCGACGACGATTCTGCCGAGGGGCCGCGTTTCAACGGTAGTTGGCTTCAGGCCCACGGCCAGCGCGGCCTCAGAAACACGAGCGCTGATGTCCTGCATGACTGTGTCCCTCGTTCGGGCACGATCGCCCAGCCGTTGCTGGAAGTATGTCGCGAGGAAGCCGTAGCGTAGCGTTTCGGACTCTTCGAACAGATCGCGAATCTTTTCGAGATCCGCCTGGAAGGCAGCCGGTGCCTTCTTGATCTCAACCACGCAGAATGGGTGTGGCTTCGCGTATTACTTATCGCCATGCCTCATTAGCGCGATGTCCACGCGCCGCCGATCGCCCTCAATTCCAAGTCGCGCAAGGGTGGCCTCAAGCTCGATGACCGGCCTCGAGATCTTGCCCGCGGCATAGAGCTTCTCCGCCACCGACACTTGAATGAGATTTTCCGCCCCGGAGTCGCCGGGCCAAACTCGGCCGTTGCTCCAAGCCTTGGCGCGCTTGAGGGCCAAACCCAGGCCAGCGACCACGCCGCTACGAACTTCCACTTCGTTCATGATCCATCCCGACTCTCCGATGCGAAGCTGCACCATAAGCTACCAGCGGCGCAGGGGGAGCCGTAACGGGGCGGGTTCGTGCGAAGACGCCTTGGTTCCGAAGTCCGGACTTGGCGCATCGTAGACGAATGTGTGGAAGTGAAGTTCCCATTTTGTTCTTGCGCTCCCGCCGCCGCCGTGAGACACTGAAGCCTTCTCATTTGCTGTCGTGGGGGCGTGATGCCTTCGTTGTCGCCGGGCCCGGGGCGGGCCAGGGTTCGGGCGTGCGTGCGCTTTACGCCGGAGCTGGGACGGGAGATCTGCGCGCGGGTGGCGGCGGGCGAGAGCCAGCATGCGCTGGCTCGGGAGCCCGGGATGCCGTCGCGGCGGACGTTTCGCGACTGGGCGCTGCGCGAGCCTGAGTTCGGGGCGGCGTTCGAGGCCGCCAAGCTGGAGGGGCGGCGGCGGCAGATCGCGGCCGACCGCGCGGCGGACCTGCGGCCGGGCAGCGGCAAGCTCTGGCGGCGGATGATGGCCCAGGCCTCGCCCGTGCGGCGGCGCGGGGGCAGCGTCTCGATCCTGACGCCGGAGCTGGCCGAGGAGATCTGCCTGCGTATCGCCGGCGGCGAGAGCGTGCTGGCGCTGTCGGCCGATCCGGACATGCCGTGCGCCGGCTCGATCTATGGCTGGGCGCGGCGCGACGACTGGTTCCGCGAGATGTACGTGCGCGCCAAGGAGATCGCCGCCGATCTGCATTTCGACCTGGCCTACGAGGTGGCGCTGGAGGCGACCGAGGATTCGGTGCGCGGCGACCGGCTGCGGGTGCAGGTGCTGCGCTGGCGGGTGGCGCTGATCGAGCCGAAGAAATACGGGCTGCGGCGGATGTTGGGGCCGGCGGGGGAGGCTGGCGAGGCCGAGGGGCCGCAGCCGTTTGGGATCGAGTTGGTGAACTTCGTGCAAGAGCCGGGCGGAGGCTGGCGGGAG
This sequence comes from Phenylobacterium sp. LjRoot97, assembly GCF_964254345.1. NCBI lineage: Bacteria > Pseudomonadati > Pseudomonadota > Alphaproteobacteria > Caulobacterales > Caulobacteraceae > Phenylobacterium > Phenylobacterium sp. LjRoot97. Next base: position 3,294,816 of record NZ_CAXUTH020000001.1, on the reverse strand, counting down.
GCGGGGTCTTGAGCGCGCTGGCGCGCTGTGCGGCGGAGGGGCCCCCCTCACCCTGACCCTCTCCCCCAGGGGGGCGAGGGGACGCTGTGTCGAACGCTTTCTCACTCTGCGGCGGGGCCGCCCCTATTCCTCCTCTCCCCGCTGGAGGGGAGAGGTTGGGTGAGGGGAGGGCGGCGCGGAGCGGCGCTCTTGCAGGGTTGGCGGTTGTGGGCGGAGGGGTTGGTCCCCTCACCCTAACCCTCTCCCCCAAGGGGGCGAGGGAATGTGTCCGGGGAGTTGCGCCGTCATCTTCTCCGCCTGGTCCTCGGCGTGGGGTTGGTCCCGGTCTTCTCCTCTCCCCGCTCGAGGGGAGAGGTTGGGTGAGGGGAGAGGCGGCGCGGAGCGGCGCTTTGCGGGCTGGCGGTTGCAGGGCGGAGGGGTTTGGCCCCCTCACCCTAGCCCTCTCCCCCAGGGGGGCGAGGGAACTGGTCTGCGCTGCTGGGCCGGAACGTGCGCTGCGGCGTCCTTGGGTCTTGCCGTGTAATCGATTGTATGGACACTGGCGCGCGATGGCTGCGCCTGTGGGACGGCGGCTGCAGGGAGGTGAGCGTGCGGCAGAGCTTTGCCTGGTGGTCGTTTACGGCCGGCCGCGAGGTCGAGCCGGCGGGGTTCCTGCGCGCGGCGGTCGAGGCCGGGGCGCGCGGCGTGGAGATGCTGCCGCCGCAGCTGTGGCCGCTGGCCCGCGAGCTCGGGCTGTCGATCGTCACCGTCACCGGCCACAAGCTGGAGGAAGGCTTCAACGATCCAGCCCGGCATGCGGGCTTGCGGGACCATGTGCGGCGCACGATCGACGCGGCCGCGGCGGGCGGGGCCGAGGCGGTGATCGTGTTCGCGGGGAACCGGTTCGGCGACGGCGACGACGCGCGGGCGGTGGCCGCCTGCGTCGAGGGGCTGGGGCCGGTCGTGGAGCATGCGCAAGGGGCCGGGGTGCGGCTGCTGATGGAGTTGCTGAACAGCAAGGTCGACCATCCGGGGCAGCAGTGCGACCGCACGGAGTTTGGCGCGCAGGTGGTGCGCGGGGTCGGCTCGCCGACGCTGAAGCTGCTCTATGACGGCTATCATATGCAGTTGATGGAGGGCGACCTCAGCCGCACCATCAAGGCCAATTTCGAGCTGATCGGTCATGTCCATACGGCCGGGGCGCCGGGGCGGCGCGACCTGGATGACCGCCAGGAGATCAACTGGCGCGGCATCGCCGGGCTGCTGGACCATCTCGGCTACGACCAGTGGGTCGGCCACGAATTCATTCCGCGGGGCGAGCCGATCGCCGCGCTCAAGCAGGCGCTGGCGGTGTTCGACGCGCCGGGCGGTAAGGCGTAAGGTTTGACCATGCAGTTCGACGCGATCGTAGTGGGTTCGGGCATCAGCGGCGGCTGGGTCGCCAAGGAGCTGTGCGAGCGCGGCCTGAAGGTGCTGATGCTCGAGCGCGGGCCGAACATCGAGCATGGGGACGACTACAGCCACGAGGAGGCTGGACGGCTGCGCTGGCGCGACGACCAGATCCCCGACGACGAGAAGGCGCTGCACTACCCGTATTATGTCGGCGTCAGCTACGCGATGTTCAACTCGAACAAGAAGTTCTGGGCCAGCGACCACGACTATCCGTACGAGCAGGCCGAGGGAAAGCCGTACCGCTGGATCCGCGGCTATCACCTGGGCGGGCGCTCGCTGACCTGGGCGCGGCAGTCCTATCGCTGGGCGCCGGACGACTTTGAATCCAACCTCAAGGACGGGCACGGCGCCGACTGGCCGATCCGCTACGAGGACCTGGAGCCGTGGTACGACCACGTCGAGGCGTTCGTCGGGGTCAGCGGCAATTACGATGAGGTCCCGCAACTGCCGGACGGCGACTTCCTGCCGCCGTTCCCGTTCAATTGCGTCGAGGAGGACGCCCAGGGCCGCATCGAGGCGGCGTTCCCGACGAGGCGCTTCCTGATGGGGCGCTGCGCGAACCTCAGCCGGGTGGCCAAGCCGCAGATGGACCTGGGGCGCAAGCGCTGCGAGGGCTATGTGCGCTGCCATCACGGCTGTCCGCTGGGGGCGGCGTTCTCGACCCAGGCCGCGACGCTGCCGGCGGCGCGGGCGACCGGCAACCTGACCGTGATCACCGACGCGATCGTCGAGAGCGTGGTCTACGACCCGGCGACGAAGCGGGTGACCGGCGTGCGGACGATCGACCGGCTGAGCAAGGTCGCGACGACCTATGACGCCAAGATGGTGTTCCTCAACGCCTCGGCGATCAACTCGGCGGCGTTGATGCTGAACTCGCGCTCGGAGGCGTTCCCGCGCGGGCTGGCCAACGGCAGCGACCAGGTCGGGCGCAACCTGATGGACCATGTCGGCTGCGGCCAGATCGTCGGGACCTATCCGGCCGGCTTCGAGGACCAGCCCTGGCAGGCCGACCGGCCGACCGGCATCTACATCCCGCGCTATGCGGGGATCACCGAGACCGACAAGCCCTATCTGCGCGGCTTCGGCATGCAGGGCGGGGCGCGCAAGGTCCGCCGCAGCGACGGCGAGGGCCGCGCCTGGGTGCTGTCGCTGGGGCCGTTCGGCGAGGTGCTGCCCGATCCAGAGAACCGGGTGACGCTGTCGGCCTCGCGGGTCGACAGCTGGGGGATCCCGCTGCCGCGCATCGAGGCCGCGCACGGGGCCAACGAGCAGGCGATGATGCGCGAGGCCGCGCGCGACGCCGCCGCCATGCTGGCCGCCGCCGGCTGCACCGACATCACCCCCTGGGAAGAGGCCGGCGCCAGCCTGACGCCGCCGGGCGACCGCATCCACGAGATGGGCACGGCGCGGATGGGCCGCGACCCGGCGACCTCGGTGTTCAACGGCTGGGGCCAGGCGCACGAGGTGGCGAACCTGTTCTGCTCGGACGGAGCGGTGATGGCCTCCAGCGCCTCGATGAACCCGTCGCTGACCTACATGGCGCTGTCGGCCAGGACCGCGAACCACGCCGCCGACCTGCTGGAGCAGGGGGCGTTTTCGTAAGGCGCAGGGCGCGCTTCGTCGCTTGAGCGCGCCGGGCCCGCCGCCCGGCGCAGCGGCGCTGCAAAGCTGAACGGCGGGCGGCAGGGTCGCGGCGACCTCAGCCCCAGGACCGCCCGATGAAACTCGCCGCCGCCGCGCTCGCCGCGCTCTTCGTCTGCCTCGCCCAGCCGGCCGCCGCCGACGACGGCTTCAAGCCGCTGGGCGTCTGGGCCGCCCGCATCGACAAGGTCGAGACCCCGTCGCAGGACCGGCTGGTCCACGTCTACGTCACCTTGCGCAACATCAGCGACAAGCCGCTGGTGCAGACCGAGCGGGTGGCGCTGCTGATGGAGGACAGCCTGGGCGTCACGGTCGAGAGCGGCCAGGGCCTGCAGCCGATCGCCGGCTATCCGAAGCTGTTCGACTCGCCGCCGCCGATGACGCCGCCGGGCGGCGAGATCGCCGCCAAGTACGTCTTCGACCGCAACAAGGACGCCAGGGTCGTGGCGATCATGGTCGAGGAGAGCCGCGAGCACCTGGCCACCTTCACGTTCTGATGCGCGGGGGACATGTTCTGGCGGCGGGCGCGGCGCTGAGCCTGTGCCTGGCCGGGCCGGCCCTGGCCTGGAAGCCCAAGACCCACGTCTACCTGGCCGAGGAGGCGATGCGCGACGCCCTCGCCGACGGCAAGGTGACCTTGGGCGAGATCGACCCGCAGACCGGCGAACTGGTCGGGACTCTCGGCGCCTTCGAGGTCGAGCCCAAGGCGCTGGCGGCGCTGAAGGGCGGGGCCAAGCAGTTCCGGGCCGGGGTGCTGGGCCCCGACGCCTATCCCGACATCCTGACCGGCCAGCAGATCATCCATCCCGACGAGTCGGCGGCCGGCGGCGGCGGGGCGAGCGGCAGCGACGCCTGGCTGAGCTGGATCCACCGCAAGGGCTTCGTCGAGAGCGGCGACGCCAAGGTCAACGCCTTCGCGCTCGGCTACCTGACCCACGCGGCCGGCGACGTGTTCGCCCACACCTACGTCAATCACTATGCCGGCGGCGAGTTCACCCTCGACCCGGCGATGAACGCGGTGAAGCACCTGACGCTGGAGGGCTATATCGGCGAGCGGACGCCGCGCACGGTCAACGCCTTCTCGACGCGGATCGCCAGCGGCCGGCCGTGCGACCGGCGCAAGCAGGACGACCTGCCCGACGACGGGACGCCGTGCGGCATCCGCTATGAGTCCGTCTACCTGCCGGTGACCAGCGAGGACACCTCGATCGCCGGGGTCGAGGCGTTCATCTGGCGTGAGATGATCGACGCGCGGCCGGGCAGCGAGCTGGCGACCCGGCTCTATCGGGGCGAGGCCACCGGACGCTCCATCCCCTGGATCTTCTCGCGGCTGCGCACGCGGGTGCAGGCGCGGGTCGACGCCTATGAGGCCAAGCGCGCGACGCTGTCGGGCCTGGAGCGGGCGGCGTTCGAGGCGACGAGCGGACCGGGCGCGGCCTATGACCGGGCCTGGGTCGAGGACATCGACCGCGGACTGCAGGCCTGGCCCGCGACCAGCCACGAGGTCGCCAAGGCGCTGGTGTTCTCCGACGCTGGGGCCGACCTCGACCGGGCCGAGACCGCGATGGGGCTCTATGTGCGCGACCACATGCTGTCGATGGCCGGCGCGCCGGACGGGGTGGTGCAGGTCAGCGCCGCGGTGATCGAGACGATCTCGAAGCTGATGCCCGAGGTGTTCGTCGGCGTGCTGGAGGAAATCCTGCGGGCGCCGCTCAACGCCACGGTCGAGGGCGCGACCGGCCAGACCCTGGACAAGTGGAAGGACTATCTGAGCCGCCCGCACGCCCACTTCGACGATGTGATGGGGCAGGGCGGCGGCGGCCACGGCGGGGCGCAGGCGCACACGGTGAACCTGAGCGACTTCAACCGCGAGCAACTGAAGATCGACGACGCCGGCTATGCGAACGCGGCGTTGCGCTGGGAGACGGAGCGCTTCGCACCGGCCTTCAACACCCTGCAGATGACCAAGCTGCTGCTGCTCAGCGACAAGGGCAGGCGCGAGCTGGAGCAGGCGCTGACCGGGCGCGGCGCCCTGGTGGCGCTGGGCTCGGACAACCTGATGCTGGGCTGGGTGCGCTCGATGGACGCCGGCAACCAGTGGCAGGCGCTGCCCTCCAAGCAGCCGGGGGCCTCGCCGCAGCCCACCCTTGCGCAGAGCGGCGGGGCGGCCTGGCGGCGGCTGTTCATGCGCCAGCTGGGCGAGGAGCCGCTGGCGCAGGAGCCGGCCAGGGAGCCCGAAACCCCGGCGCCGCAGGAGCCGCAGGGACCAGGGACCCCCGCGCCGCAGGAGCCCGCGCCGCCGCAGCAACCCGAAGCGCCGCCGCCGAAGCCGCCTGCGCCGCAACCGCCGCGCCCGGACCCGACCGGAACCTTCAAGCGGCTAGGCGCCTGGTCGGTGCGGATCGACCGCGTCGAGCGGCCGGCCGACGACCGGCTCGTGCATGTCTACCTGACCCTGCGCAACGACGGGCCGCGGCGGCTGTTGCAGACGCAGGACGTCAGCGTCGTGCACCGCGACAGCATGGGGATCAGCGCCGAGAGCAGCCAGAGCCTGAAGCCGCAGACTGGCCGTCCGGAGCTGTTCGGGGCGCCGCAGCCGGTGGCGCTGCCCGGGCGCGAACTGCGCGCCAAGTACGTGTTCGACCGCAACGGCGCGACGACGGGGATTACGGTGCGCGAGGGCGCCGACTACAGCGCCGAGTTCGGCTTCTAGGCCCGGCGCATGGTCAGGATCGGCACCGGCGGCTTCAGCCACTGGCCGCGCTGGTCCTTGAACTTGGTCTCGCCGTTGGTGGGCAGCGAGAGGATCTTCTCGACGATCGGCATGCCCTGGACCACCTGGCCGAAGGCGGCGTAGCCGAGGTTGTCGCCGGAGGCCTTGGGATTGGCGTCGAGATAGGGCTGGTCGCCGACGCAGATGAAGAAGTTGCTGGTCGCCGTGCCGGTGGCGAAGCGGCCGAGCGAGATCGTGCCGTTGAGGTGCTTGAGGCCGGTCCTGGTCGTGCTCTCGTGGGCGATCGGCGGGAACGGCCGGACCTTGGCGTCCGGGGCGCCGACGATGGTGCCGTCCTTGGGAACGCCCGGCGTGCGTGCGGCGCGGAAGAAGCTCCCGCCGTCATAGGACTTGGCGTCGACGTAGCGCAGGAAGTTGGCGGTGGTCAGCGGCGCCTTGCGCGGCTCCAGCTCGACGATGATGGACCCGCGCGGGGTCTTGATGACCACCCGCGGCTTGCCTGCGGCGGCCAGCGCGGCGCGCGGCGCGGCGAGGACCAGGCCGCCGGCGGCGATCAGGCTGCGTCGAGGAAGGTCGCTCATCGGGGCTCTCCGGTCACGTCTGCGCCATAGCAGATCAGCCTTTGGGGCGGGAAGTCCGCGCGGCCTCGCGCATCGGGCCGCGGCCGTCCGTGCCGTGCCAGATCTGCAGGGTGACGCCCTCGGCGTCGGTCGCGTAGCGGAACTGGCCGCGGGTCAGGTCCGGGGTGCCGAGGATCTCGGCGCCCTCGCCGCCGAGACCGTGGCAGGAGGCGCAGTGCGCCTGGTAGAGCGGCACGGCGCGGACGATCGCCGCCTGATCGCGCGGCGCGCCGGCCAGGGCCAGGACGTACTCGGTGAGGTCGGCGATCTCGGAGGGGCCGAGCTCGCCGCTGTCGCCGAAGCCCGGCATGCTCGCGGTCTGCGGCCAGGAGGTCAGGCGGGCGCTCTCGGAAGCGCGGGGAATCTGCTGGAGGCCGTAGGCGCCGAGCGCCAGGGCGCCGACCAGGCCGGCGCAGAGGAAAGCGGGTACGCGGGACATGGCCGCAGTCTAGGGCCCGCCGGGCCCGCGCGCCTAGACCATCGTCAATGCATCAGAGTTGGACGCGGCAGGCGCCTAGCGCGGAGCCAGCGCCCCGGCGAAGTCGATCACGCACATGGCGCCGTAGGCCGAGTGCGAGCCGCAGGCGACCCCAGCCAGGCTGTAGCCGGCGCCGAAGATGGTCTTGCGGTGGCCGCGGCCGGGCACGCGGCTGTCGACGATCAGCTGGACCACCACCTCGCGGGCGCTGGCGTAGCCGTAGGAGATGGTCTCGGCGCTCATCCCGGCCCAGACGCCCTGGTTCTTGAGGCGGGCGGCGAGCCCGCCGGCCCCAGCGCCATGGCCCTCGGCCCCGCGGCGGGCCTGAGCGCGGACGTGGGCGCCGGCGGCGGCGGCCAGACCCGGATGGGCGGCCAGCGGCGGCAGCGGCCGCTGGGACAGCAGGAAGCCGATGGCCTCGTCGACCACGTACGGGTCCTCGTCGCGCAACGCCCAGCCGCCGCGGGCCAGCTCGTCGGCGTAGCGGGCGGGATTGGCGCGGGCGTAGTTGAGTTCGGCCAGCACCTCGGCCTCGAGGCCGCGGGCCTGGGCGGAGACGGGCAGGCAAAGCACGGCGAGCAGCGCGACAAGGCGCGCGCGAAGGGACATCGTGACCACGCACGAACTCCAGTCATCAGATGTCCCCCGGCCAAGCTCTAGCGGGGTTCGCGGCGGCCGCGCCCTGCGGCAAAGCGCGCGGCCTGTCGGAACGCAGAGCGCCGGTTCGTCCTTGGGGAAATGAAGGAGACCCGCATGGCCCCGATCATCACCGCATTCGAAGCCTCGCCGGATCGCGGGCGCGGCCTGGCGCGCGACATGCGCGTGCGCTGGGCGCTGGAGGAGGTCGGCCAGCCCTATGACGTGCGGCTGGTGTCGTTCGCGGCGATGAAGCAGCCGGCGCACCTGGCGCTGCATCCGTTCGGGCAGATCCCGACCTTCGAGGACGGCGAGCTGGCGCTGTTCGAGTCCGGGGCGATCATCCTGCACCTGGCCGAGCGCCACGAGGGCCTGCTGCCGGCCGATCCGGACGCGCGGGCCCGAGCGATCGGCTGGATGTTCGCGGCGCTGAACACGGTCGAGCCGCCGATCGTCGAGCGCGAGCAGACCCGGCTGGTGGAGCGCGACAAGCCGTGGTTCGACGCGCGGGCGCCGATGCTGGAGGCTCGCGTGCGCCAGCGGTTGGACGCGCTGTCGCGTCGGCTGGGCGAGGCCGAATGGCTGGACGGGGCGTTCAGCGCCGGCGACCTGATGATGGTCAGCGTGCTGCGCCGGCCGGCGGGGGCCGAGCTGTTGGCCGACTATCCGAACCTGGCCGCCTATGTGGCGCGCGGCGAGGCGCGGCCGGCCCACCAGCGGGCCTTCGCCGACCAGCTGGCGGTGTTCGAGACGTCCGGCGGGACGGCTTAGTCGTCGAAGCCGACGAAGACGCTGGCCTCGGCCACAGACTTGCGCTCGGAGACCACGGCGTTGGCCGGGAAGTCGTCGTCGGGCCAGCCCAGGGCGACCGCCTTCATGATCACCTGGTCGTCGGCGATGCCGGCGTGCTCGCGGACCACGGGCGACTGCATGATGCCCTGGCTGTTGATCACCGCGCCGAGGCCGCGCGACCAGGCGGCGTTGACCAGGGCGGTGGTCACCGCGCCGCAGTCGAACGGGGTGTCGTCGCTGGTGGCCAGGACGCGGTCATAGGTGATGATCACGCAGACCGGCGCGTCGAACTGGCGAAAGCCGCGCAGCACCCAGTCCTGGCGGCCCTCCTTGTCCTCGCGGGCGATGCCCATGGCGGCGAACAGCTGCTTGGCGACTCCGACCTGGCGGTCGCGGTGCAGGCCGGCGAAGGCCTCGCCGGTGCGGAATTCGCGCGAATGCGGGACGCCCGCCAGGTTGCGCTCGGTGTTGCCGGCCCGGATCCTGTCCAGCGGCTCGCCGGTGAGGACGTAGAAGTTCCACGGCTGGGTGTTCATCGACGACGGCGCGCGCATGGCCAAAGCGAGGACCTCCTCGATCAGCTTGCGGGGAACCGGATCGGGCTTGTAGCCGCGGATGCTGCGGCGGCCGAGGATGACGTCGTCAAACTGCATGATGGAGCTCAGGTTCGTTGGCGCAGGGCCAGAGAACTGCCAGCATTCCGCAGCGAAAGCCAATGGGGCGTTTGTTGCTGGGGCGGCCCGGACAGGGCGCGCCGCAGAGGTTCCGCAGAGATTAGTCGACGATGTCGACGACGGCCCCGACGGCGCCGCCGATGGCCGCGCCCTTGCCGGCGTTGCCCGACAGGCTGCCGATCCCCGCCCCGACGGCGACGCCGGTGGCGGTGGCGCAGGCGGCGAGCATCGCGCTCAGGGCGATCGCCGCGACGGTGAAACCGAGCTTCTTCATGTCGTCGGTCCTACTTGGCCGGAGGAAATTGCGGCTTGGCGATTTCGCGCCAGACCACAGAGAGGACGGGCTTGTTCAACTGGGTCGGGTTGGCGCGGTACCAGCCGTCGACGACCCGGATGGCTTCTTCGAGGTCGGTGTGCTTGAGGCCGCGCTGGGCGGTCCGCGAGAAGGTCTGCTCGGCGCCCGGCATGTTCTTGGCGTCCCACGAGGCGCCGACGGAGATCATGTTGGAGACGCCGGCGAGATAGGCGCGCTGCTGTTCGATCGAGGAACGCTTCCAGTCGTTGCCGTCTGCGAGGTGCGTGAGGATCGGCTGGGCGGCGGCGGGCCAGGCGCCCAGCAACGCGGCTGCGACGAAGAGCGGGAAGCGGCGGCGCATACGCAGGTCCTTCCTTCAGGCGACGGTTCCGACCCTCGCAGCTGTACGACGGCGCCGGCTGAAGGTGGATCGGGCGAAACCCCGAACGCGATCGTCGTGAACGGCCCTAGCGCAAGTTGGCGGCGCGGGCGGCAAGCAGGCCGCCGAGCCGCGCGCGCACCAGGCCGTCGGCGGCGCCGAACGCCCGATAGGCGATCCAGGCGATCGCAAAGCTCAGCGTCAGGGCGACGGCGATGTTGGCCGGATCGGAAAGCCCGCGCGGGTCCACGTAGTGGATCACGATCGAATGCAGCAGGTAGACGTAGAGCGTCGCCATGCCGAGCGTGGCGGCCAGGCGTCCGAGCCAACGCGGGGCCGGAATCGACACGCGCAGCCCCAGGATGGCCAGCGCCGCGGAGGTGAAGCCGAGAACCTGCAGGTTCATGTCGATCCGGTCGAGCAAGGCGAGGGTCAGGATCGCCATGGCGATGGTGGCGGCGACCTGCCGGCGCCCGCGCATCGCCTGCATCATCCAGCCGAGCACGAAGACGCTGAACGCCTCGGGCAGGCCGCGCTGGCCGACATAGGGCAGGCCCTGCTCCTGCTGGACCAGCGCCAGCACCGCCAACACCGGCGCCAGCAGCGCCGAGGCGATCAAGCCTGACCGCCAGGGCCGCGCAGCAACTTCCCGGCGCAAGGGACCGAGCGCCGCGACCAGCGCCATCACCACCACGATCTGCGCATAGAGGCTGACGAACCAGAACGGACCGAGCAGCGAGCCGAACATCAGCGGCTGGTAGTTTCCGACCAGCAGGACGTAGCTGAGCGGCGGCGGCTCTCGCATCAGCCCATAGGCCGCCAGCAGCAGGAAGTAGAGCGGCACGATCGGGTAGAGCAGGCGCCTGGCGAAGGCGACCGCGTCGCCGTCGGCGATCTGCCGCAGCTGGAAGCGGCTCATGGAAAAGCCCATGACCGCGATCAGCGCCCAGGTGCCGCCGCGGATCGGATAGTCGCTGGCGTGCTGGGCGACGACGAGCGAGATCGCCAGGAGCCGCAGCAGCAGGTCGGTGTCGATGCGCGCGAGCGGCGGCCTGGCGGCGTCGGCCGGGACCATCGCCTCCAGCTCGGCCAGGGTCATGTTCTCCCAACCGCTCGGCGCGCGCCCCAGCCGGTCCTCGAGCGCCAGCTGCATGGTCAGGTAGCTCAGCGAGTCGCCCCCGAGACTGGTGAAGCTGTCGTGGGGGGCCACGGTCGGGCTGCGGGTGGCCTCGCGCAGGATCGCGGCCAGGCTCCCCGACGCCGCCGCCTCGCGACGGGCGGCCAGCGAGGCGTCCGCCGCCTCGGCGGCGATCTGCTCCAGCGCCTGCTGGTCGATCTTGCCCGACGGCAGCAGCGGCGGATCGGCGAGCAGGGCGGTGGCGATGGCGGCCGGCGGCAGGTCGTAGAGACTGGCGACGAGCGTGCGTGCGGCGTCCACCTGGGCGGCGTCGCGCACCAGCAGCACCAGCCGGTCGCCCGCGCCGACGGCGTGGGCGCGAACGCCGGCCTGGCCCAGCGCGAGTTCGATCTGGTCGAGGCTCAGGCGCAGGCCGAAGAGCTTCACGAAGCGCTTCATGCGCCCGACGATGCGGTAGAAGCCCTGGGGCGTGCGCTCGGCGATGTCGCCGGTCCGCAGTTGCGGCGGGCCGGGCGGCGCGGCGAGGCCGGCGCGCCCGGTGGCGTAGCCCATCATCACGTTCGGGCCCTCGTAGACCAGTTCGCCCGGGCGGCCGACGCCGGCGATCTCGTCGCCGTTCTCGCCCGCCAGCCAGATCCGGCCGCCGGGGATCGCCTGGCCGATGGTGTCGGCGGCCTCGGGCAGAGCCTGCGGCGGGACCCAGGCGATTCGCGGCGCAGCTTCGGTCTGGCCGTACATCAGCACGAGGTCCCAGCCGGCCTTGAGCCCGAGATCGGAGAACCGCCGGACCATGTCCGGGGCGAGCCGGCCGCCGGCCTGGGTGACGTAGCGCAGGCGCGGCAGCTCGGCGCCGGAGAAGCCCGATGCGGCGAGCAACTCGAACTGGTGCGGCACCAGCGCCAGGCTGGTCACGCCCGCCGCGCGGGCCTCGGGGAGAAACGCCGGATCGCTCACCGAGCGGTCGCTCAGCGCCAGCGCCGCGCCGACCGAGAGGTACGAGTTCAGCACCGACATGCCATAGGAATAGAACAGCGGCAGGGTGGCGGCGGCGCGGTCGTCGGCGGTCAGGCGCAGGTACTGGGCGATGGCGTCGGCGTTGGACGCGACGGCGTCCCGCGAAAGGCGGACCATCTTGGGCTCGCCGGTGCTGCCCGAGGTCGACAGGAGCAGCGCCAGGTCAGGGTGCGGCCGCGGCCAGTCCCGGGCCTGCCAGCCCGCGCGGGGCTCGATGAGCATGCGCCCGGCCGGCGCAGCCTTCAGGTGGACGTCGGGCGTCCAGACCTCATCGATGCGGCTGCCTGGCGGCGACGCGCCGGGCTCCTGCAGGATGACCGGGAAGCCCGCGCGCAGGGCGCCTAGATAGGCGGCGATCGCCTCGGGCGTCGCGGCGAAGTCGAGCAAAAGCAGCGGCGTACGGCCGGCGGCCAGGGCCTGTAATTCCGCGGCCCAGCGGTCGGCGCTCTGCGACAGCGCGCGATAGCTCGTCTCGTCGCCATTGGCCGCAATCAGCGCCGGCCGGTCAGCATCGACGACGTCCAACGTCCAGAACGGCCGCATCGCTACACCGAATGGTATTTTCCCACGGCGCAACTCTACATTGGATCTCGGTCGCGTCTATCGGGTCGGTGCGGGCGAGGAGCAGATTGCCCAAAAACGCAGCGCCCCCGGGCGGGCCGGGGGCGCTGTTTCGTCCGTCGACGTGGTTCCGACCCTAGGCGAGGTCGAAGCGGTCGGCGTTCATGACCTTGGTCCAGGCGGCGACGAAGTCCTTGACGAACTTCTCGCCGGCGTCGGCCGAGGCGTAGACCTCGGACAGCGCGCGCAGCTGGGAGTTGGAGCCGAACACCAGGTCGGTGCGGGTGGCGGTCCAGAGCTCCTGCTTGCTGTCCCGGTCGGTGCCGACGAACACCTCGTCGGCGTGGCCGTCGACCTCTTTCCAGGCCGTCTTCATGTCGAGCAGGTTGACGAAGAAGTCGTTCGTCAGCGCGCCGGGACGGTCGGTGAGCACGCCATGAGCCTTGCCGCCGGTGTTGGCGCCCAGCACCCGCAGGCCGCCGACCAGGACGGTCATTTGCGGCGCCGAGAGGCCCAGCAGCTGGGCGCGGTCGACCAGCAGTTCTTCGGTCGGGACGTTGAAGGCCACCTGCAGGTAGTTGCGGAAGCCGTCGACCCGCGGCTCGAGCACCGCGAAGCCCTCGACGTCGGTCTGGTCCTGCGAGGCGTCGGTGCGGCCCGGCGTGAACGGGACGTCGATCTTGTGGCCGGCGTCGGCGGCGGCCTTTTCGATGCCGACCGAGCCGCCCAGGACGATGAGGTCGGCGATCGAGACGGACTTGCCGAAGCCGGCCTTGATGTCCTCATAGGCCTTGAGCACGCGGGCGAGCTTGGGCGGATCGTTGACCTCCCAGTCCTTCTGCGGGGCCAGGCGGATGCGCGCGCCGTTGGCGCCGCCGCGGTGGTCGGAGCCGCGATAGGTCGAGGCCGAGGCCCAGGCGGTCGAGACCAGCTCGGCGACGGTCAGGCCCGAGGCGGCGATCTTGTCCTTCAGCGCCTTGATGTCGGCGGCGTCGATGACCGGACCGCTCTGGGCCGGGATCGGGTCCTGCCAGATCAGGTCCTCGGCCGGGACTTCCGGACCGAGGTAGCGGGCCTTGGGCCCCATGTCGCGGTGGCAGAGCTTGAACCAGGCGCGGGCGAAGGCGTCGGCGAACAGGGCCGGGTCGTCGCGGAACGACTCCGAGATCTTCCGGAAGCCCGGGTCGATCTTCAGGGCCATGTCGGCGGTGGTCATCATCGTCGGGACGCGGCGGTCAGGGCTGTGAGCGCCCGGCGCCATATCCTCGGGCTTCTGGTCGACCGGCTGCCACTGCTTGGCCCCGGCCGGGCTGCGCACGAGCTCGTACTCGTAGTCGAGCAGCATATGGAAGAAGGTGTTGTCCCACTTGATCGGCGTGGGGGTCCAGGCGCCTTCCAGGCCCGAGGTGATGGTGTGGTCGCCCATGCCGCTCTCGTGGCCGCTCTGCCAGCCGAGGCCCTGCTGGGCGATGTCGGCGCCCTCGGGGGCGGAGCCGACCTTGGAGGCGTCGCCGGCCCCGTGGGCCTTGCCGAAGGTGTGGCCGCCCGCCGTCAGGGCGACGGTCTCTTCGTCGTTCATGCCCATGCGGTGGAAGGTCTCGCGGATGTCGCGGGCCGAGGCCAGGGCGTCGGCGACGCCGCCGGGACCTTCCGGATTGACGTAGATCAGGCCCATCTGGATCGCCGCCAGCGGGCTTTCCAGGACCATGTTCTTCTCAGGCTGGATGCGGGTCTCGTTGCCTTCCTGGCCGACCCACAGCTCTTCGGTGCCCCAGTAGACGTCGCGCTCGGGCTCCCAGACGTCGGCGCGGCCGCCGCCGAAGCCGAACACCGGGCCGCCCATGGACTCGATGGCGACGTTGCCGGCCAGGATCATCAGGTCGGCCCAGGAGAGGTGAGCGCCGTACTTCTGCTTGATCGGCCACAGCAGGCGGCGGGCCTTGTCGAGGTTGCCGTTGTCCGGCCACGAGTTCAGCGGCGCGAACCGCTGTTGGCCCGCGCCCGCGCCGCCGCGGCCGTCGCCGGTGCGGTAGGTGCCGGCGCTGTGCCAGGCCATGCGGATGAAGAACGGGCCGTAGTGGCCATAGTCGGCCGGCCACCAGGGCTGGCTGTCGGTCATCAGCGCGGTCAGGTCGCGCTTCACCGCCTGATAGTCGAGCGCCTTGAAGGCCTTGGCATAGTTGAAGTCCTCGCCCATCGGGTCGCCGGTGCGGAGGATTTCGAGCGAAAGATGGTTGGGCCACCAGTCGCGATTGGTGCGTCCCAGCAGCGAACGCAGGGCGCCCCGCTCTTTGCGCGGGTCGTTGAGCGGCGATGCGTCATCCATGTCCAAAGTCCTCCCGTAACGGCGATCTCCAAAGAGCGTAGGCCCAGGATTTCGCGCTGGCTAATGGGAAAACTTTGTCGTCGCTATTGAGACAATCAATGGAACGCTTCGTATTCATAGAACCGCCCCGCGCGTAGACCGGCGCGGGGCGAAGCCTAGCTTGGCTTTAAGCGGCCGAGATGCTGGGGCGGGCGGCGCTGGCGAGATAGCCGCGCAGGGCCGCGGCGAGGTCAGTCAGCACGGCCTCGAACTTGGCTTCGTCGGCCTCCAGCAGCGTGAAGCGGAAGCCCTGCAGGTCGGAGTTGAAGCCGGTGGAGAGCGGCACCACGCAGATGCCGGTGGCGGCCAGCAGGTGCAGCACGAAGCGCTGGTCCAGCGCTGCGCCGAGATGCGGGGCGATGATCGCCGAGGCGCTGTCGGAGGCAGGCAGCGACTGCGCGAGATTGAGGGCCCCGTGCTGGAACACCGCGGTCATGTAGAAAGCGCCGCGGGCCGGATGGATGGTGATCTCGGGGATCGTGGACAGCACCTCGGCGGCGCGCTTGGCGCGGCGGTCATAGGCGCCGACGCGCTGCTCGAGGTAGGGATAGTAGCGCGGGTCGCCCATCACCTGCGGCAGCACGCGCTGGGGCAGGGTGGTGGCGCAGACCTCCAGCATCTTGGTCTCGAGCAGCGAGCGCGCGAAGCGGTCGAAGTCGGCGTCCTGGTCGCGGTTGTAGATCTCGATCCAGCCGCAGCGCGCGCCGGGCCAGGGGAATTCCTTGGAGATGCCGCGCATGGCGATGGCCGGCACCTGCCCGATCACCGAGGCCAGCTTGCGCATGTCCGAGCCGGGATAGGCGAGGTTCGAATAGATCTCGTCAGAGATCAGGAACAGGCCGTAGCGGCGGGCGATGTCGACGATCGCGGCCAGGGTGTCCTGCGGATAGACGAAGCCGGTGGGGTTGTCGGGATTGATGATCAGGATGGCGGCGATCTGCGGATTGGCCGCGACCTTGGATTCCAGATCGGCGAGGTCCGGCTTCCAGCCGTTCTGCGGATCGAGGCGATAGGTGATGTGCGGCGCGCCGGCGTGGGCGGCCTCGGCCGAGGAGTGGGTCGGATAGGCCGGGTTCGGGCCGATCACCCGGGCGGCCGGATGCAGCGCGCCGTAGATCGTCGAGATCGCGTCGCCGAGCCCGTTGAAGAACAGGATGTCGTCGGCGGTGATCTGGATGCCGCCTTCCAGGTTCCGCTCGTTGGCGATGTAGGCGCGGGTGTCGTCCAGGCCCTTGGTCGGCGAGTAGGCGAAGCTCAGGTCGTCCTGAGCGACCTGGCCGACGATCTCCTTGATCCAGGCCGGCGGCCGTTCGCCCTTGGCGACGGGGTCGCCGATGTTCTCCCAGCGGATCGGCTGGCCTGCTGCCTCGATAGCCTTGGCGACCTCCACGATCTGGCGGATTTCGTAGCGGAGGTTGTCGGCTCCGGGATGGACGATGGAGGTGCGCAAGAGAGTTCCGTTCGATCACTCTGGGTTCGGACGGCTCTGATCCTAGATCGCAGAGATGAACGCAAGCTGGCATCATCGTACCGGCGACAATCTGCGGCGACGTGACTTCGGCAACCGAACGGCGAAGCTGTGCGTTGGGTGATCTGCAGCGGGTGGAGGGTACGCCATGGGCGTTCGAGGTTCAGTCGCGTCCCAGCTTATCAAGCCTGGCTTCGCCGCGGTGATCGCGGTGGGCGTCGCCGCGCCGGCGGCGTCGCAGGAGGCCCCGACCATTCTCGGCTGGACGCTGGACAGCCTACGGGCCGGCGTGAACTACGCCCCCGACTACATGGGATCCGACGACTACCGGCCGTGGTTCACCGGGGCTGTGGTGCTGGTGCGGCGCGATGCGCCGCCGACCCCGAGCGGCGCGCCTGACGACGGCGTGAGCCTGGGCCTGTTCGACGCCGGGCCGCTGACCTTCGGCGTGGTCGGGCGCTGGCGCTCCGAGCGGAAGGACGAAGACGACCTGCGCGGGTTCGAGAAGATCGATCCGGCCGTGGAGGCCGGCGGCTTCGTCAATTGGTGGGCGTCCGACTGGCTGCGGATGCGGGCCGAGGTGCGGCGCGGGTTCGGCGGCCATGAAGCCTGGGTCGGCGACCTGGCGGCCGACGCGGTCATGCGCGGCGAGCGCTGGACGCTGACCGCCGGGCCGCGGCTCGACTGGGGCGACGAGGATTTCACCAGCACCTATTTCGCGGTCACGCCGCTGGAGGCCTCGCGCAGCCCGCTGGGCATAGCGGCCTATTCGCCGAGCGGCGCCTCCTGGTCGCCGGGCGTGGTCGCCAGCGCTAAATATCGGGTGACGCCGCGCTGGAGCGTCGAGAGCGTGGCCACCTATTACAAGATCACCGGCGACGCCGCCGACAGCCCGATCGTCGGGCAGTTGGGCTCGGACGACCAGTTCAGCATCAGCCTCAGCGGGCGATACACGCTGGGACAGTAGGTCCCCGGCCGGAGCCGGGGACGCAAGCCCGTCAGCGGGCCATGTTCAAGACCTGGACCTGGGTGAACTCCTTGAGGCCCTCTTCGCCCAGCTCGCTGCCGACGCCCGAGAGCTTGGCGCCCCCGAACGGCAGGTGCGGCTGCAGGTCGGCGTGCTTGTTGATCCAGACCGTGCCGGACTCCATGCCGGCCGCCAGGCCCCAGGCGCGCTCGGCGTCCTTGGCCCAGATCGAGC
Source organism: Phenylobacterium sp. LjRoot97 (assembly GCF_964254345.1). NCBI lineage: Bacteria > Pseudomonadati > Pseudomonadota > Alphaproteobacteria > Caulobacterales > Caulobacteraceae > Phenylobacterium > Phenylobacterium sp. LjRoot97. The sequence goes on along the minus strand of NZ_CAXUTH020000001.1, from coordinate 3,277,389 downwards.
CGCCGAGGCCGTAGTCCGAGGCGTTGGCGCGGGCCACGGCGTCGGCGGCGTCGGAGAACTTGATCAGCGGCAGCACCGGGCCAAACTGCTCCTCGTCGACCAGCGCTGAGCCGTCGGTGATGTCGCGCACGATGGTCGGGCGGATGAAGTAGCCGGTGTCGCCGGCCCGTTGGCCGCCGGCGATGACCTTGCCGTCACGCTTACCGGCCTCGATGTAGCCCAGCACCTTGTCGAACTGGGCCTTGTTCTGCAGCGGCCCGAACTCGGTGCCCTGTTCCAGGCCGTCGCCGACCACCGCGGCGTCGGCCAGCTTGGCCAGCTCGTCGCACATGGCGTCGTAGATGCTCTCGTGAATGTAGACCCGCTTGGCGGCGATGCAGACCTGGCCGGAGTTCTGGAAGGCGGCGGCGAAGATCTTCGGCGCGGTCTCCACCGGATCGACGTCGTCCAGCACGATGGCCGCGTCGTTGCCGCCGAGCTCGAGGGTGACGCGCTTCAGCGCGTCGGCGGCGCCGGCCATGACCCGCTTGCCGGTCTCGGTCGAGCCGGTGAAGCTGATCTTGCGGATGTCGGGGTGACCGGTGATCGCCGCGCCCAGATCGTTGGCGTCGGCGATGACGTTGAGCACGCCGGGCGGGACCAGATCCTTGACCAGCTCGGCGATCTTCAGGGTCGAGAGCGGCGTGGTCGCGGCCGGCTTGAGCACGATGGTGTTGCCGGCCAGCAGCGCGGCCGGGACCTTGAAGGCCATCAGGATCAGCGGGAAGTTCCAGGGCACGATGGCCCCGATCACGCCCAGCGGCTTGCGGCGGATCTCGACGCGGCCCTTGTCGTCGTCCTGGACGGTCTTGGCCGGCAGGTCGAGGGTGGCGAAGTAGCGGAAGAACGCCGCCGCGCCGAACACCTCGCCCATCGCCGCCTGCAGCGGCTTGCCCTGTTCCTGGGTCAGCAGGCGCGAGAGCTCCGGCAGCGCGCCCTGGATGGCGTCGGCCATGGCCAGCAGCGCCTTGCGGCGTTCGTCGATCGAGGTCGCGGCCCAGGCCGGGAACGCGGCCTTGGCGGCGGCGACCGCCTGGTCGAGCTGGGCCTTCGAGGCGCGCGAGCAGACGGCGACGGTCTGTTCGGTGGCCGGGTTGATCACGTCCATCGTCGCGTCGCCGGCCACCAGCTGGCCGCCGATCAGAAGCTTGAAGTCAGGCGTAGCAGTCATTTGGAGCGTTCCTTCCCGAAACTCTGGCCCGAAGTCCTGGCCCGCGATTTTGGGCGCCACGCTCGACCCGTTACGTTGCGGCGGTCAAGTCAGGTTCTGGTCGGGCCCTAGTCGGGCAGGGCGAAGGCCACGACCTGGTCGCCGCGCTTGGTGCCGCCCTTGGCGTGGCCGCCGGCGGCGATGACCACGTACTGGCGGCCCTTCCAGACATAGGTCATCGGAGTGGCCTGGCCGCCGGCCGGCAGGCGGCCTTTCCAGAGCTCCTGGCCGGACTTGGCGTCGAAGGCGCGCAGATAGTCGTCCATGGCCGCGCCGATGAACACCAGGCCGGAGGCGGTGGCGATCGGGCCGCCCATGTTCGGCGTGCCGACCCCGCGCATGACCAGCTGCGAGCCGGGCGCCAGGTCGCGGGTGGTGCCCAGCGGGGTGCGCCAGAGCACCTTGCCGGTGGTCATGTCGACGGCGGTGAGCAGGCCCCAGGGCGGCGGGTTGCAGGGCAGGCCGAGCGGCGAGAGCAGCAGTTCGCGGCGCATGCCGTAGGGGGCGCCGGCCTGGGGGCTGATCTCCAGGTCGGGATTGGCCTGCTTCTCGCCCGCGACCTTGGCGGCCGGGACCAGGGTCACCTTGTGCAGGGCCGAGGAGGTGTTGAGGAAGGCCACGCCGCGGCGCTGGTCGAAGGCCAGGCCACCCCAGTTCGAGCCGCCGCCGGTGAACGGGTAGAGGATTGTGCCCTTGGTGCTGGGCGGGGTGTAGAGCCCCTCGTTGCGGGCGCCGGCGATCAGCTTGCGGCAGGCGTCCTTGTCCCAGGGCGTCAGGCCGAAGGCGTCGTCCGGGGTGATGCGATTGGGGGCCAGCGGCTCCGGGGCCACCGGGAACGGCTGGGTGGGCGAGAGCACCTCGCCGACCTCGCCGCCCTGGGGCACGGGGCGTTCCTCGACCGGGATGATCGGGCGGCCGGTCTCGCGGTCGAGGGTGAAGACCAGGCCCTGCTTGGTGGTCTGGATCACCGCCGGGCGGACCGGCCCGCCGCGGTAGCCGAGCATGGCCAGGGTCGGCTGGGCCGGGACGTCGTAGTCCCAGACGTCGTGGTGGGTGGTCTGGAAGGCCCAGGCGACCTGGCCGGTCGCGGCGTGGACGGCGACGACCGAGTTGGCGTGGCCGGCGTCGCCCGGCCGCGCCGCGCCGTAGAAGTCCGGGCTGGGGCTGGAGGTCGGCAGGAACACCAGGCCGCGGGCCGGATCGGCCGACATCGGGGCCCAGACGTTGGCGGCGCCAGCGACCACGCCGGGGCCGGCCCCCTGCAGCGGGTCGTAGGTCCAGCGCAGGGCGCCGGTGACCGCGTCGAAGGCGTGGACGGCGCCGGGCGTCTCGCGGACCCGCTGGTTGTCGTCGATGGACGAGCCGACGACGACGATCCCGTCGATCACCACCGGGGCCGAGGTGATCTGCGCGCCGCCCGGCCGCGCCAGCTGGGCGCCGGGCATGGCGTCGACCGCGCCGCCCTGGCCAAAGCCAGCACAGGCCTTGCCGGTCGCGGCGTCGAGCGAGAACAGCCGCCGGTCGTTGGTGGCCATGAAGATGCGCTCGGCGCAGGGGGCGTTCGCCGGGGCGGCGGGGTCGCGCCAGTAGGCGACGCCGCGGCAGTTGAAGCTGTTGGGATAGCGCAGCGTGGCGTCGATCTTCGGATCGAAGGTCCAGAGCGCTTGGCCGGTGCCGGGATCATGGGCGCTGGCGACGTTGAACGGGCTGCAGAGGAAGAGCCGGCCGCCGGCCAGGATCGGAGTGGCCTCGAAGGCGGCGCGTTGGACCGCGTCGGCGTGCGTCTGCATGTGACCGGTGGAATAGGTCCAGGCGACCTTCAGGCCCTGGACGTTGGCCGGGGTGATCTGGGCGGCGGGCGAGAACCGTTGGCCGCCGGCGTCGCCGCCGTAATAGGGCCAGTCGGCGTCCGGGGCCGGCGCGGGCGGAGCGACCGCGGGGCTGCAGGCGGCGAGGACGAGGACGGAGAGGGCCGGGACGGCGAAGCGCTGGATCATGGGGCGATGATCGCGCCGGCCCGGGGCTTGGAAAGGCTGCTGGGACGAGCGGCGCGCGGGGCGGGGCGAGCGGCGTGAAGACCTGGGGCCGCCAAGTGCTTGGCGGGGTTCGCGCCTAGGGTTTCTACCGATGGTTAGGCATTGGGGATGGGGCGACAATCGTCTTCTCCAAGGGATCGGCCCGCCCGGGCCTTGCCGAACTCAGAGAACGACCATGCGGACCATTCCGGCCATCGTCAGTTCCGTCGCGTTTCTACTGTTGGGTCCCGACCTGGTCCTGGCGCAGGCCAAGCCGGCGCCGGCCGCTCCGGCCGCGTCCGGGCAGGAGCTGCCGCCGCAGGAGGTCGAGGAAGACGCCCTGAAGGCGCTCAGGCGCATGGGCGCCTATCTCGACACCTTGAAGACGTTCGGCATCACCGCCGACACGACGATCGACGTCGTCACGATGGACGGCCAGCGGCTGCAACTGGACGGGGTCACCAAATACAAGGTCCGCCGTCCCAACGGCTTCGTCATCGACCTGAACAGCGACATCAAGAAGCGGACCTTCTTCTACGACGGCAAGTCGTTCACGGTGTCCGCGCCGGAGCTCAAGTATTACGCGACGGTCGATGCGCCGCCGACCAACGCCGCCACCCTGGACGCGATCTACGAAAAGTTCGGCATCGCGCTGCCGCTAGAGGACCTGTTCCACTGGAGCGGCGACAAGACGCGCGAGGACAAGCTGATCTCGGGCTTCGTCGTCGGGCCGGCGACCATCGACGGCGTCGAAACCACGCACTACGCCTTCCGCGAAAAGGACATGGACTGGCAGATCTGGATCCAGCAGGGCGCCAAGCCGCTGCCCAAGAAGCTGGTGATCATCGACCGCACCGACGAGACGGGCCCGACCTATGTCGCGCGGCTGAGCTGGACCGAGAACCCGACCTACACCGAGAAGGATTTTGCCTTCACGCCCGCGAGCGACGCCAAGCCGATCAAGTTCATGGCGGCGCGCTGAGGAGGATGCGGCGATGACCAGAGCGCGTCTTTATCGAGCCACCCTCGCCACCGCGATCGTCTCGATCGTCTGCATGGCGGCGTTCGACAGCTACGCCCGCGGGCGCGGCGGCGGCGGCGTCCGCGGCGGCGGCATGTCGAGCATGAGCCGTGGTTCGTCGATGAGCCGCGGCAGCATGGGCGGCGCCTCGCGCAGCATGAACTCGGCGCCGCGGCAGAGCAGCTCGATGAGCCGCGGGAGCAGCTACGGCGGCAGCCGCGGGCAAGGCTCGTATTCCGGCGGCCGCACCGGCGGCGCGCAGGGCGCCTACGCCGGCAGCCGTCCGGCCGCGGGCCAGGGCGCGGGCCAGGGCGGCTATGCGGGCAATCGCCCGGCGGGCGGCCAGGGCGCCTATGCCGGCAACCGTCCGGCTGGAGGCCAGGGCGCCTATGCTGGGAACCGACCGAACGCCGGGCAGGGCGGGCGGGCCAATGCGGGCCAACTGCCGGCCCGCGGCGACGGCGTCCGCAACAGCGGCAACAACGTCAACCGCGGCAACATCAACGTCGGCAACGACATCAATATCGACGGCGACAACGACTGGGGCTGGGGCGGCTGGGACGACCATCCGATCGGCGCCGGGATCGCGTTCGGCACCGCCGCGGCGGTCACCTCGGCGGCGATCTACGGCTCGATGTACCACGCGCTGCCCTATGGCTGCTCGCCCTACTACGGGTCGTACTACTCGTGCGGGGGCATGTATTACGAGCCTCGCTACGAGGGCGACACGGTCGTCTATGTGACTGTGCCGGACCCGGCTCAGCCGCCGCCCCCGCCGCAATAACAGGACCGTCAGCATGCACCTTCGGCCGATCGCCCTGGCGGCGAGCGTCCTGGCCCTGGCGGCCGTCCCCGGCTACGCGGCGGCCCAGGCCCCGTTCAAGCCCGACCCGACCCCGCCGGTCCCGGTCTTCAAGCGCAGCCTGGCGTCGTTCGCCAAGTCGAACCCCGATCCGCAGTGCTTCGACCGCAAGACCGAGCCCTATACCGGGGTCTCGGACGCCCACTTCCATCCGCGGCCGTTCGGCGGCCAGGCGATCGAGCCGACCACGCTGTTCCAGTTCTTCGACAAGGCCGGCGTGCGGTTCGTGACCTATATGGGCATCGGCCAGTCGCTCGATATGAAGTCGGACTGCACCTACTACCTGAACTGTCCGGGCACCAAGGCGCTGCCGAGCATCAAGAACGACTTCGTCAACGCCCAGGAAGTGAAGGTCTATCCGCACGACAACGTCCACATCACCCTGTCGATGACGTTCGTGGACCTGGCCCACCCGGAAGGCGCGGTGGACACCATCAAGCTCTACGACCGGGAATTCCCGGGGATGTTCGCCTGGATGGGCGAGGCCAACGTCATGAAGCAGGCGCTGCTGAACAACGGCTTCGAGCCGCCGACCTTCGAGAGCATCGACCGCTGGGCGCCGTTCATGAAGGTGCTGCAGGAGCGCGGGATCCCGATCACCCTGCACGCCGACCTGGGCAACGACGCCGAGCCGACCAAGTTCGTGCCGCTGATGCAGCACGTGCTGAAGACCTATCCGAACAACAAGATCGTCTGGGCGCACATGGGGCTCTCGAAAGAGCTGACCAAGATGGATCCCAAGCTGCACGTGGCGATCATGCGCAAGGCGCTGGACACCTATCCGAACCTGATGCTCGATATATCCTGGGACGTGATCTACAACGCCTACCACCAATACGGGCAGGACTTCATCGACCTGTTCAACGCCTATCCGACCCGGATCCTGAACGGCACGGATTTCGTCGCCGCCAGCGACAAGCCGTTCGAGCAGTACTGGAAGGAGCTGGAGATCACGAGCCGGGTGAACCGGCGCCTGAACGACGAGGCGTTCCGGCAGATCGCTCTGGGCGAAAACTACTTCCGGCTGCTGAACCTGGACTACGCCGCGCCGCCGGTCTGCCGCGCCGGCCGTTAGAAGGCCAGCGAGAAGTCGGTGACGAAGGTGAAGCCGTTGCCGCCGACCGGAACCGGATAGGCGGTGTAGCCGACCGGCGAGTTCTTGACCCACAGGCCCATGACGTTCACCCGCAGGTCGCGGCGCTGCAGCGGGAAATAGTTGATGCCGAGGGCCAGGTCCCAGGGATCGCCGTACTGGCCGAAGATCTGCGATCCCGAAGCGTAGAGCTGCAGGGTCTTGGGGATGACCATGGCCGAGGCCTGCAGCGAGTAGCCCTGGTCGAAGAAGTGGTCGCGGGGAAGGATTCCCTCGTACTGCAGCGGGTCGAGCCAGCGGGCGTAGTATTCGCCCTCGAGCGCGTAGCCCTTGTATTTGACGGCCGCGTCGAGGGCCATCATCTGGTAACGGACCTCGGTGATCCGCCCTGTGCCGAACGCGGTCGGGCTGAAGATCAGGGTGCCGTCGGACAGCCGGATCTGGGTGTTCTCGATCGAGTCGGTAGCCGGCTGCGACTGCGGGTCCTCGGAGCTGCGCGTGTAGTGGGCGCTGAACAGGGTGGCGACTTCCTGGTGCTCCTCGAAGTCGCCGTAGCCGTTGGCGGGGCCGAACTCCTTGGTGGTGGGCATCCAGGTCAGGGCGGCCGACCAGGTGTTGGGCTTGGCGTCGAGCTGGCGGGCCTGGACGCCCAGCGCGCTGAGGTTGTTGGCGAGCATCACCCGGTATTCGAGGCCGTCGACGATCTTGCCTTCGGCCCAGATGCCTTGGGTGTAGGAGCCGCGGAAGAACTCGTCGGCGATGGGGCGGTTGTCGTTGCGCAGCCAGTACGGGAAGGTCCGGTTCGTCGAGCGGGTCGAGGGCACCGAATGGATGCCGAAGAAGGCCCGGAAGTGCTCGTTGAAGGTCCAGTTGATGTTGCCGGCGGCGACCACCTGGGCGCCGAGCCCCTGGCTGGTCTGCGAGGTCCAGACATACGCGTTGTAGCCGAACCGCGGATCGAACAGCCAACCGCGCAGCGTGATCTGGACCTTGGCGAGCTGGAAGTCCTCGCGCGGGGTGACGTCGAACGGCTGGCCGAAGTAGCTCGTATAGGTCTTGTCCATGCCGTGCTGGTTCAGATAGCGCAGGTAGCTGACCAGGCCGAGGTCCACCTCGCCGGCGTCGGAGCGGATCAGGACCACGCCCTTGCCGGGCTCGAAGCCGCCCCACTTGGCGCCCGGCTCAGGGGCCTCCGCGCGCCGGCGCAGATCGAGGTTCGGCTGGTCCGCGGCGGCGAGCTCGGGGGCCGGCGAGGGCAAGGCCGGGTCTCCGGCCACCAGGCTGAACTGGCGCGACAGCGCGTCGATGCGCCGGGCGCGAGCTTCCTCGGCCGCCTTGGCGGCGGCCGACTCGGCCTTCAGCGCTTCGATCTCCCGGCGGATGTCGGCGAGCGCCGCGTCCGAGGCGCCCGGCGCGGGCGCGGGAAGCGCGGTGGTCTGCGCTTCGTCCGCGGCGGCCGCCGGGCTGGTGATCGCCAAGAGCAGGGCTGCGCTGCTGCAGCCCGCTGCGAGCGCCCTGCGCGCTCCCCCACTACGCATGACGTTCTCCGACTAGACCGGCTGCACCGAGTACGGGTTGCCGCCGAGGGCGTTGGAAATCGAGGTGATCGCGCGCTGGCCACGCACGCTGTTGCCGGCCGCGTCGAGCGGCGGCGCGAAGGTGCCGATGCCGAACTTGCCTGGCGAGACGGCGATGATGCCGCCGCCGACGCCGCTCTTGGCCGGCAGGCCGGTGTGGAACAGCCACTTGCCGCTGTCGTCGTAGAGGCCGGCGGTGGCCATCACGGCCAGGATGCCGGGAACGTGGCGCTGGTCGACGACCTGCTTGCGGGTGACCGGGTTCCGGCCGCCGTTGGCCAGGGTTGCGGCCATGACCGCGAGGTCCTTGGCGTTCACCGCGATCGCGCATTGGCGGGTGTAGAGATCGACGGCCTGGGCCGGGTCGCCGGGGAAGCGCTCATAGGCCGACATCAGCTGGCCGATGGCGCGGTTGCGCTGGTTGGTGTCGGCCTCGGACTTGTAGACCACCTGGTCGACGTCGAGCTGGCGGCCGGCGAAGTCGCTGTGAATGCCGAGGATCTTGCGCCAGACCTCGTCGGCGCTGCCGCCCTTGACCATGCCGGTGGTGGCGATGGCGCCCGGGTTCACGAACGGGTTCATCTCCTTGCCCTTGAACTGCTCCACGGCGGTGATCGAGTTGAACACCTGGCCGGTGGCGTCGACGCCGATGCTGTTCTCGACCAGGTCCTCGCCGGATTCCTGGAACACCAGGGCCATGGTGAAGACCTTGGAGATCGACTGGATCGAGAACTTGGGCTCGATGTCGCCGACGAAGGACGACTTGTTGGTCGGGGTGACCAGGCCGATCCCGAAGTAGTTGGACGGCACCTGGGCGAGCGCCGGGATGTAGTCGGCGTTCTTGCCCTCGTTCAGGCTCTTGTACTGCGCATGGGCGGCCTTGACGGCGGCGTCCACGTTGCCGGGCGCCGCAGGCGCCGACTGGGCGAGCGCCGGGCCGGCGGCGGAGGCGGCGGCCATGAAGGCGAAGGCCTTGGCCAGGTCCCGCCGGGAAGCGTTGGCTTGCATGATCGAGTGCTCCTGATCAGCGGAAATCGTTGCTGGAGAAGGCGTACTTGAACGAAACCTGGAGGCGGTAATCCTCGCCTTCCTCGCCGTCCTTGTCCTCGCGGGTGCCCCACAGGAACTCGCCGCCCATCATGATCTTGTCCGACGGCGTGTAGAGCAGGTTCACCGAGGCGTACTGCGCGGTCTGGAAGGCGGTCCCTTCCTGGAAGTTGGTGTTGTCGACCTGGACGCGGCTGTAGCCGATCGAGGAACTCCACTGATCGTTCCAGTAGTGGTCGTAGTAGGCCATCATCCCGAACAGCGGCACGACGTCGCCGCGCAGGCCGATGGGCGGCGGCGCGCCGGGGACCGGCGGCGGGGCGTTGAGGCGGTCGGCCTCCGGCGCCAGGTCGGTGCCGCCGTCGTTCATGTAGCTGGCGATGCCTTCGCCATAGACGGCGCCGAGATGGATGACGTCCTTCTCGAGCAGCTTGATGTTGGAGGTGAGGTTGACGCCCCAGCCGGTCTTGCTGTCGGACGGCTCGTTGTTCGGCGTGCCGGCGGTTTCGAAGCCCACGCGGCGCAGGATGCCGGCGACCTGGACGTGGCCCCAGCCGCCGTCATAGCGCCAGTGCGCGGTCAGGTCGGGAAGCTCCTCGTCGCCCTGCAGGCCGCCGGCGATGTCTGAGTCGATGAGCCGGACGTTGCCGGGGTCGATGTCGTTGCTCGGCTGCTCCACCGCGACGGCGAACTGGTGAGGCCCGGTCTTGTAGGTGAAGCGGATCTGCGGGTTGCGCAGAAACACCATGCCGTTGGGGCCCCAGTAGTCGATGGTGTTGGGGAAGGTGTCGCCGTCCATGAACAGGCTGTTGGTCTGGCCAGCGAGGATCGGTCCCCATTCGCCGTAGGCGTGGCGCAGGCGGAAGGTCGTCTGCCCGGCGTCGTCGCCGACGCCGTAGAGATCGAACTCGAAGCGGACGAAGAGGTCCTGACCGCCGATGGGCTGCTTGGCCCGCACGCCGAGGCGCGATTGCCGGGCGCTGAGGATGGCCTGCCCATCATCGCCATATATGCCGTCGACCGTGGGGATCTTGGACGGGCGCAAGGTCGCGTCCCAGTCCGGATGCACCCGCTTGAAGTCTTGGACATAGTCCAACTGGGCGAAGCCGTAGACTTCGAAGTTGGGTTCGCTCTGGGCGTGCGCCGCCCCTGCAAAGCACAAGCCGACCATCGCCGCCCCAAGCATGAGGCGGAGCCTTAGGTCGCGAACATTTCGCGCCATAACCAGCTCTCCAGATTTTCACCCACAAGCGGGGCTAGTGGAGATACTGCGGCCGAGGTTTGGCGCGGCCAATCAGGTAGAATCCTAGGGTAGGCGGGGTCGTTGCTGAGGGGGCTGAACCTTTACTTGTCTTTACTTCACCACCCGCGGGCGAGTTTCAGCCCAACGCCTGGACGATCATCGAGGCCAGCGCCGCGAGGCCGACGGCGAGCAGCAGGAAGGCGACCACGAAGGTCGCGCGGGTGCTGTAGGCCTGTCGGCCGGCGACGCCCGGCGGCAGGCGATAGCGCCGCTGGAGGATCGCCAGGTAGCGCAGCTGGTTGAAGGCGCCCCAGCCGAGATTGAGCATTCCGATGGCGACCAGAGCCAGTCCAAGGCGTCGCGCGATCTGGTCGAGGTCTATGCTGAAGGTGGCTTCGGCGCCGGCCTTGTTCAGGAAGGCGTGGATAGTGAAGCCGAACCCGATCATCGAGATGGAGGCCTGGACGATCTGGATCATCGTGCGCTCGACATCGCGCAGGGCCGCGTCGCGGGCGGCCACCAGAACCGAAAGCGCCTGTTCCGACCTGTCTTCCGACATCGCGTGCTCCTAGAACGAGTACCGGATGCGGACCGCCATGATATCAAGGTTTTGCCCGATCTGGACGCCGATCGGGGGTGTCGATGGAACCGGTCCGAACGGGTCGGGGTCATCAGGTCCTGCCGGATTGAGCCGGTCGACGTTCACATGCAGGTAGTTGAACATCACCCGCACCCGCGGCCGCGGATACCAGAGCACGGCCGCGCCCAGGATCTCCTGCCGTCCGCCGCGCACGCCGCCCGTCGGCGTGGGCTGGCCCGCCGCGCCCTCGTGGTCGTTGAGGTCCATGACGCTGTAGCGGAACGCCAGTTCCAGCGCGCCCCAACCGCCGCCGCCGATCGGGGACAGCGGTTTGGGAAACGAGAAGGCGGCGAGCGACTGGTCGAAGCGGCGGGTCTCGCCGGTGAGGATCCAACTGCCTTGGACGTAGAACCCGGAGAACTGCGGGTCGCCGGGTTCCGGGCCGTGGCGCTTGACCCCGAACAGGAAGCCCTCGGCCTGCAGATAGAAGTTCCGGCGCTGGGCGGCGAACTCGAGGCCGAGGATGCGGGCCTGGTCGGCGTCGATCTCGCCGGTGTCGATCAGCGGGGTGTCGTCGACGTCGATCTCGGGCGTGTTGAGGAAGCGGACCGGGAAGCGGTCCGGACGGCCCGGGTCGGACTCGCTGGTCGGCGTCAGGACGAAAGTCCCGTTGACGCCCAGGTGGATACGGTAGTCGGAATGCAATTTGAACGCCCGCGTATAGCGCCCCAGGATGGCGGCCCGCGGGGCGTAATCGTCGCCGCTGTCGAGCGGCGGGCCGGTCAGGCTGAGCGCGGCCATCGATCCTGGCACGACGCGCCGGACCGTCACCCCGACGCGGCCGTCGCCGCCGCCGAGCGAACGGGCGAGGTCGGCGGCGGTCGCCCGCTCGAGGAACAGGTTGCTGTCCGAACTGGTCGCGCCCTCCATGTTGGTCGGCGGCGAGAAGGCCCCGACCCGGATCGAGTAGGGTTTGCGGATGTAGCTGGCCCAGACCTCGGCGACGCGGGCCTCGCCCGCCTCGTCGGCGTCGCCGAACTCGAACATGGCGCGGTAGGCGATGTGGTCCCCGTGCGAACCCTCCCAGCCCAGGCGCGCGCGACGCAGGTAGGAGCCGTCGCTCAGATTGCGCGCCCGCAGCGGATCGCCGAGATCCACGCCGCCGCGCCGGAAGTCGCTCTCGGGCGGACCTTCGGCGGCCTGGTCATAGATCGCGCCGTCGTACTGGAGGTAGCCGTGGAAGGTCCAAGGCCCCAGGCGGAAGTCCAGGTCCAGCAACGGCGCCAGGGAAAAGCCGCCGCTGTCGGCCTGCGCCGCGGCGTCGGCGGGGGCGGCGACCGGCGCGGGGCTCTGGGTCGGCGGCGGCGACGGCTCGCCGGAAACCGCCGCTGCGAGCGCGGCGCTCGTCGTGGCTATGGCGTACACGATCGCCGCACTCCCGCTGCGCCGATCGTCACGCGATCAACGCCGATGACGAGATCGTCCCGGAACCGCGCCGGGCCCGACATTAGGTGAACACCTGAGGCGGGAGCGCGAATAACCTCCAGCGTTGACGGTCAGAACGGCGCGACCAGCGCGGTCCGGAAGAACCAGCCGTCGGGGCCGTCGTCGTCACGCTCGATGACGTGCTGGTAGGTGAAGATCACGCTCGTGCTGGCCACGAACGGCAGCGCCAGGCTGCCTCCCGCCGACCAGCCGTGGGCGCCGTTGGCGTCGGGTCGCCCGTCGGTGACGGTCTCGCCGCCCTGTCGGTAGAGCATGTCGGCCGAGGCCCAGATCCGGCGGCTGAAACTGTGGGTCAGGTGCGCCTCGACGCTGAACAGCGGGTCCTTGGCGCTGCGCCCGGCGCCGAACGGGTCGTCGTTGTCCTCGTAGAAGGTCAGGGTCGGCAGCACCTCCAGGCTGGTCAGCCCAGGTTCGCGATAGGAACGGCCGGTCGCGAAGACGGTCGGCAGGCCGACCTGATAGGCGATGCGGTTGGCGCCCAGGTTGACCGGCTTGTCGTGGCCGTAGGCGCCAGTCGGGAAGTAGACGCGCCCGAGCACGCCCAGGCCGAAGCCCGGCTTGAAGTCGGCGAACGCCTCTGGCGACAAGGCCGGCGAGCCGATCAGGCCGACCGTGCCGCCGATCTGCATGTCTCCGAAGCCCGAGCTCTTGGGCGCTCCGCTGGAGCGGACGGAGCCGGTCGGCAGGATCAGGAACGGGGTCACCGGCCGGCCGCCGACGTCGAAGGTGCGGGCGTAGCGGAACACCAGGATGTCGGTGTCGATCTTCGAGCCCGGTACGACCGAACCCGGCTCCGGCGTCTCGTTGCCGCGCTTGTTGACCAGGAAGGCGGTGACGTTCTGCGCGCCGACCGGGGCCAGTTGATAGACCCGCGGCCCGTCGTCCTGGGCGTGGGCCGCGCCGGCCAGGAAAAGTACGAGTCCCGCCAGGAAGGCCGCGATCCGCATCATCTGGAACAGGTCATCCCACCGCCGCAGAGGCCCCTGCCGCGAGGTTCAGCTTTCGCGTCGCGAGCGCGGCGGCGCGGCCGAGCACCCCGGCATAGGTCGGAAAGCTCAACGGCAGCCGGGCCAGGCCCTCGGCGCCGAGGCCCCCGGCCATGGCGACGGCCGCGATCTGGGCCACGTCCACAGCCCGGTCGCCGACCAGATGGCAGCCGAGGATGCGGCCGCCTGGCCGCTCGACGATCAGCTTGCAGAAGCCGGTGGTGCGCCCGTCGATGATGGCGCGGGTCATGGCGCCGAACTCGGCGATGGCGACCTCGACATCGTGTGACTGGCGGGCCTGCGCCTCGCTGAGCCCGACCTGGGCGTATTCCGGGTCGGTGAAGCTTCCGACCGGATTGACCGCGTGCTCGGCGACTTCGCCCGCGCCGGTCACGGCGTTGCTGGCGGCGGCGAAGCCGGACTGCAGGGCTTGGGGCGCGAGCATGCGATGGCCGGTGACGTCGCCGGCGGCGAAGACATGGGGCGCGGTGGTGCGCTGGGCGGCGTCGACGCGGACGAAGCCGCGCTCGTTGGTCTCGACCCCGGCGGCCGAAAGGTTCAGGGCGGCGGTGTCGGCGACCCAGCCGACGGCCATGACGATCACTGCGGCTTCGGCTTGCCAGCGCGCGCCGTCCTTGGCGTAGATCATCCGCACGCCGGACGGGGCCGGTTCGAAGGCCTCGATCGCGCCGAAGTTCTCGTGGATCGCGATGCCGGCCTCGCGGAAGGCGGCGGCGACGCAGGCCGAGACCTCCGGCTCCTCGGTGCGCAGGATGCGCTCGCCGGACTCGAACAGCTCGACCTTGGAGCCGAAGGCGTTGAACACCGAGGCGACCTGCGCGCCGGTGGCCCCGGAGCCGACCACGATCAGCGAGGGCGGGACCTCGGTCAGCGACCAGGCGTCGCTGTGGGTGGCGGTCAGCTCGAAGCCCGGGACCTGCAGGCGGCGGCTGACCCCGCCGGTGCAGAGGATCACCTTGTCGGCCGGCAGGCGGCGGCCGGTCGCGGTCTCGATCACATGGGCTTCGGCGAAGCGGGCGAGGCCTTGGTGCTCCAGCACCGTGACGCCGGCGGCGTCGACCTGGGCGCGAAGGGCCGAACTGCGGGCGGCTTCCTCGACCACCTCGGCGACGCGGCCGAGCAGGCGCCGATAGTCGAGCGCCGGGCGCCCGACGCTGACGCCGTAGTCGCCGAGCTGGCGGGCCTCGCGCATCAGCCGGGCCGCATGGGCCAGGGTGCGCACCGGCACCGGCCCGTCGTTGCCGGCCATGCCGCCGAACGCGCCGCTGGTCACCAGGGTGGTCTGGGCGCCCAGGTCGGCGGCTCGCAGCGCGGCCATGACGCCGGCCGGGCCGGCCCCGATCACCACGACCTGGGTCATGCGGCGTCGTCCGGTAACTCGGCCAGCCAGCGCAGGGCGCTGAGGCTCGGCATGAAGCCGTATTCGCCGCCGCGGGTGGTCACGAAGGCGGCCAGGCCCTGCAGGCGGCGCGGGATCGGGCGGCGGGGGATCGCATAGCCGCCCTGGCCGTCGGCCGCGCCGGTCACCGGATCCTTGGCGTCGCCGAGGCCCAGGAACTCGCCGCCGTTCACCCACTCGGACTGCACGAACTCGAACTGCCGCTTCAGGTGGGCGCCGACGAAGGCGAACATCAGGCCGCGGTCGGCGCCGTCGTCCTCCAGCGCGCCGGCCGGCAGCGGCGTCCCGTAGACGGTGCCGCGACGGATCATCCGGTGCAGGCGGACGACGCCGGCCACCTCGGCGTCGCGCGGGTTGCAGCGGCGTACGTGCGAGCCGGGCGGCGTCCTGTAGCCGGTGGCGTCGTCGGCCTTGAACAGGAAGGCGTTGTTGCGGGCCGGATCGGCGCCGAGCGCCGGATCGTCATGCAGCGGGCAGAGGGCCAGCGGCGCGCCGCTGCGCCAGCGGCCCATCATCTTGGCGGCGAGCAGTTCCTCGTCGTCGGCGCCGCTGGAATTGGCCTGCAGGTAGCGGCGGAAGGCGGCGACGTCCTGGCGTAGCTTGCGGAACACGACATAGCTGCCGTTGCGGCCGAGCACGTCGGGCAGCGGGGCCGGGGGCAGGCCGCCCATCTCGTCGCGATAGCCGATCACCAGCTCGCCGGCCTTGAGCGGGGCTTCGAGTGGGTTTGTGCCGGGCACGCCGCTGCCTTCGATGGCCGGGTGGCTGATCCCGTCCTTGAAGCCGAACGGCTCCTTTTCGTCGGGCGGGGCGTGGCAGTCCTGCCGCCAGATCGGCACGACGCCGGCCAGGTCCGCGAACGCGGCGCGAGCTCGGCCGACTGCTGCGTCGAGGGCCGCGGTGTCCGGCGCCAGACCGACCAGGATGACGTGGACGCCGGGGCCGCCGAACGGCGCCTCCCAGTGTTCGGGCGCGCTCGGGCCGACGTCGCCGAGCGCGGCGGCGCGCGCGGTCATGCCCTGGCGGAATTCCCAGGCGAAGCTGTCCAGCGACGCCTCCGGCACGCCCAGCGCCTGCAGCCCCTCGAAGGTCAGGGCGACGCTGACCCAGGTGTCGCGGCCGGGCCGGTCGGGCGCGGCGGCGGAGGTCACCACCTCGCTCAGCCGGCGCAGCAGCTCGCGGCCCTCGCGGCGGTCGTCGATCCGCAGCAGGATGTAGGTCGCCGCATAGGGCGAGGGGCGGGGGCGCAGCACCCCGCTCTGGATGTCGTCCAGTTCCAGCACGCTCGGATCGCCTGCCATCGCCGCCTCACGCGCTCACGAGGTTTTTCCAGAAGCGCTCCAGGCTCGCATCGCCGCCGAACAGGGTGCTGAAGACGGTGGAGTCGCAGACCACCACGTCGCCGCCGCGGCCGCCGCCGGGCGGGACCCAGACCAGGGTGTTGAACTCGGTCTCGCCCGCCGCCGTGAATGGGTGCGGCCGCGAGAGGTCGATCGGCTGACGGGCCAGCACCCGCGCGGTCCCGTCGTCGCGGGTGACCGCGTAGTGCGGCAGGTGCATGTGGAAGTTCAGGCTCTCGACCCCCTCGAGCAGCCCGGCGGCGTCGAGGTCGCGGAAGGCGGTGAACGGGGCGATCTGGTTGGTCGTACCCTCGCGCACCGCCGGGCGCAGCGCCCAGCGGTTCTCGACGGGGATGTCCAGCGCCTTGAGCAGGGCCAGGGCGTACTGGCCGAAGCGTTGCTGGCGCGGGACCAGCAGGTCCCCGTGGTGGGCGTACTCCATCGCCCGCTGGTCGAGGTCGTCGGTGGCGCCGACGTCGTGGTGCGGACCGATCACCAGCCGGGTTCCGTCGCGGGCCAGCCAGGCGCGCAGGGCCTCGATCTCGGCCTGGGTCGGAGTCTGGCCGGTGACGTTGTGGTCGAGGCCGAACAGGAAGAGCGTGTCGCAGTCGTCCAGAACCCGCGCGTCCAGCGGCTGGGCGAAGCCGGCCTGGTCGACCCGCTGGAACACCGGGACCGGCTGGCCGGTGACCTCGCCGACTAGGGTCTGGAACGGCACCCAGGCCCAGAAGAACAGCTCCAGCGAGCCGGCGACACCCTGCTGGAACTGCAGCGGGTCGGCGAAGCGCGGAATTTCGTAGGCCGGCCAGAGGACGCGGCGCACCTCGGTCATGGTCGAGAAGCGGTTGTCCATCTCGGCGACGTTGCGGTTGGCCTCGGCCGGATAGCTCCAGGCGATGTAGATGCTGACCCGCCGGCGGCCGGGGACGCCGGGCCGAGGAACGTGGGTCTGGTTGTAGGTGCGGGCCGGTTCGGTCATGGCCGCGCGCCGCTACTGCAACTGGTCGAGCGCGTCGCTGAGCGAGGCCTTCAGGCGCAAGGCCTTCTTGATCTCGTCGCCGCTCACATAGGGGTATTCGCCGTACTCCAGGAAGCTGGGGATCTGGTGTTCGCGGGCGTACTTCACGAAGGCGGCCGGGTTGGTTTTCCAGTCGGTCGGGAAGTCCTCGAGGTTCTCGAACACCGTGTCGACGCCGGACAGCTTGAACAGCTCGACGGCGTCCTCGGTGTACTTGTCGAAGTCGGTGTCGAAGATCCCCTGGTACATGAAGTAGGTGTCGTTCCCGATCGGGAACAGCAGCCAGCGCAGGAAGTGCAGCTTCAGCGGCGCGAGCAGGCCGGGATTGTCGCGGATCGCGGCCTCGATGGTTTTTCCGTGGGCGCGGATCACCTCCTCGCGGCCGGGCACGATCTTGGCCAGCAGCGAAAACCCGTAGTTGGCCGGCGTCTTCGGAAAGGCCGGACCGTAGGGGCCGTCCACCCGCTCGAAATAGCCTTCCTTGGGGATCGCCAGGGCGGCTGGCTGGAGGAAATTCTGAGCTGACACAGGGAGCGCTCCATGATGGCGGCGGCCTGCGGCGCAGCCCGTCCCGTCCGATCGCACCCTAGGACCCGGCGGAGGCCGATCACTCAGGCGAAACCCTGGGACGCTTGCGCCGCGAACCCTGGCCATGGCGCGGCTCCTGGGCGGCGAAGATGGCGCCGATCCTGAACCGGCCGGGCGTGTGGAACGTTAACTGTCCCAGTCGCGAACGGCCCCGCCGCCCGCGGGATGGGCCACGCTCGCTCGGAGGGCTGTGGGATGAGCTATCGCAAGGCGGCGGTCGCCGCATTGGGTCTGGCGCTGCTGGCCAGCGGCGCGCAGGCTGCGCCGTTCGAGGCTGTCAGCTTCAAGAAAGGCCAGAGCGCCCTGGTCTACGACGTCGGCAGTGTGCGGCGCGAAGGGGCGATGGCCCAGGCCTGGGTCTACCAGATCGTCGCCACGCCGATGGACGGGGCGAGCATGGTGGCGACGTTTCGCGAGTTCTCGTGCGCCATGCGCCGGACCCGCGACCTCGCCCGCCGCTTCGTTTCGCCGGACGGGCAGACCCTGCGCGCCGTCGAGACGGCGGGCGAGTGGCAGGACGTGGCCCCCGGCGACGAGCGCTACGAACTGATGCAGCAGGTCTGCACCGGCAAGCCGCAGCGGATCGCCGGGCACCAGATGTCGGTGTTCGATTTCCAGACCGTGGTCCGCGAGGCCCTGGGCGCCCGCTAGGCTTCACAAATCCGCACGGACCGATGGCCGATCCGCACCGGCGGCGATCGTGCGCTTGCACGCGCGCGCCGGGCTGGCCACGGTGGGGCGATGACGAGGTGGATCGACCAAGCCGAGCTGACGGCCATGGCCCAGCGCCAGTCGGGCCTGGAGATCCTGCGCCAGCTCTATCCGCCCGATCGCACCGCCCATGTCGAGACGCTGGAGTTCCTGCCGGTCGAGGAGGGGCTGTTCTGCTCGCTCAACGCCTGGCGCACGACGGCGCCGACCGCCGACCATACGGTGGTGCGCAACTCCATCGGACTGCAGTTCGTGCAGACCGGGGCCGTGCGCCAGACCCTGGCCGGGCACGGCCGCTACCTGCACGCCGGCGCGCGGGTCTGCCTGACGACGTTTCCCAAGGAGACGCGGCAGGTGCGCCGCTACGGCGCGGGGCTGGACGTGAAGTACATCGGCGCCTGGGTGGCGCCCGACCTGCTGGTCGACAAGTTCGGGCTTGAGGTCGAGGCGTTGCCGGAGCCGCTGGCCGCGTTCTTCCGCGGCGAGACCAGCCAGCCGTTCTGCATGAGCCTGCCGCTGCCGCCGCGGCTGTGGCTGGCGCTGGACGAGGTGTTCGCCAGCGGCTTCACCGGCAAGCTGCGCCAGACCTACATGGCCACCAAGATGACCGAGCTGGTCTGCGAGCTGACGGCGTCGCTGGGTCGCGCGCCCACGCCGGCCGCCGGGGCGGCGGGGCAGGCCGAGCTGTCGCCGCGCGAGCAGGTGCTGATCGAGACGGCGGCGATGATCTACATGCGCGAACTGGCCGCCCCGCCGTCGGTCGACGCGCTGGCTGCGCGCATCGGCCTGAACCGCAACCGGCTGTCGGCCGGTTTCAAGCAGGTGTTCGGCTGCACGCCGCACGACTATTCCAAGCGCCAGCGCATGGACTGGGCGCGCCGGCTGATCCTGGACGGGACGATGCGGCTGGGCGAGGTGGCGCAGGCGGTGGGCTATGCGAGCCCGTCAAGCTTCAGCCGCGCCTTCACCGACCACTTCGGATTTCCCCCCTCGGCGGCCCCGCCGGCCGCGAGCTTTTGAGTCAAGGACCTGACATGGCTGGCTTTGTGATCGTCAACGCGCGGCTGCTCGACCTCGAGGCCGGGGTTCTGCGCGGCGGGGCTTCGCTGCGCATCGAAGGCGACAAGATCGTCGAGGTGGTCGAGGGTGGGCGCCAGATCGCCGCCGGCGACGGCGTGAGCGTGATCGACGCCGGCGGGCGCACGCTGATGCCTGGGCTGATCGACGCTCACGTGCACGCGGCTCTGACGACGATGGACTTCGCGGCCCTGGCGCGGCGGCAGACCTCGTGGCGGGCGATCGAGACCAAATACATCCTGGAAGGCATGCTGGCCCGCGGCTTCACCACGGTGCGCGACGCCGGCGGGCTGGATCCGGGCATCGCCAACGCGCTGGACCGCGGGTTGGTGAAGGGGCCGCGGGTGTTCCGCTCGGGCCGGGTGCTGAGCCAGACCGGCGGCCACGGCGACAGCGAGCCGGTGGAAGAGCACCCGCAGCTCTGCGCCTGCTCGATCCGCTCGTCGTTCTTCAGCCACGTGGCCGACGGGGTCGACGCCGTGCGCAAGGCCGCGCGTGAGGAGCTGAAGTCGGGGGCCCACCAGATCAAGGTGATGGCCGGCGGCGGGGTGGCCACGCCCTCCGACCCGATCGACATGGTGCAGTACACCGAAGAGGAGATCCGCGCGGCGGTCGAGGAAGCGCGAGCGCGCCGCACCTACGCCTTCGCGCACGCCTATATCCCCGAAGCGATCGAGCGGGCGGCGCGGGCGGGCGTGCGCTCGATCGAGCACGGCAACCTGATCGACGCGGCCTCGGCCCGGACCATGGCCCAGGCCGGCTGCTTCCTGGTGCCGACGCTGGTGACCTACGACCAGATCGCCGAGACCGGCAAGCAGCTGCGCTTCCCGAGCGAGAGCCTGCGCAAGCTGGGCGACGTGCTGCACGCCGGGGTCGGGGCGGTGCAGACCGCGCTGGACGCCGGGGTGAAGGTCGGGTTCGGCACCGACCTGCTTGGCGAAACCCACCCGGCCCAGTCCAAGGAGCTGCTGCTGCGCGCCCAGGTGCAGAGCAACGCCGACGTGCTGCGCTCGGCCACCCTGGTCAACGCCGAGCTGCTGCAGCGCCAGGGGCAGCTGGGCGAGCTGGCGCCGGGGGCGTTTGCCGACCTGCTGCTGGTCGACGGCGACCCGCTGGCGGACCTCAACGTGCTGTGCGGCCAGGGCGAGCGCATCGACCTGATCATGCGCGGCGGCGTGCTGGCCAAGAACGCGCTGTGAGCGGCGTGCGCAGCGTCATCCGCTTCACGGTCGAACCTGGCCGGGAAGCCGAATTCGAAGCGGCCTTCGCCGCCTGCGGGATGCTGACCCGGCCGCGGGCGATCGAGGGGTTCGTCGAGGCTGAGCTGGTGCGCGGGCTGGAGAACCCGAGCGAGTACCTGGTGATCGGGCGCTGGGCCGATCAGGCGGCCTATGCCGCCTGGCAGGCGCGCTCGCTGGAGGGCGTCACAGCCGAGCAGCGCCAGGCGCTGCTGGACACACTGGTCGATCCGCGGCCGGGCGCGGCCTACGCGGTGGTGCAGAAGGGAGCCTAGGCCGCCTGGCCCTTGGCCCACGCCCAGGCGGCGATACGCCAGTCGGCGGCCACTTTCCGAAGCGCAGTCGTGAAGGTCGCGCCCGTCTGGGTCACGGGCCGCCCGTTCAGCGCGAAGGTCATGGTGGCCGGCGAGACGACATAAGCGGCGTCGCCGCTGACATCGGCGTGCAGCGGAGGCCCGAGGGTGACGTGGTAGTCGCGAGCGCCGAGATGCTCGCCCTCGGCCAGTACGTCGCCGTACCAGTCCGTCGGGGCGGTCGGACCATGCCAAAGATGCGGGGCCATCCCATCGAGGATCGTGCCGGGTACGGCGAAGCAGGCCGCCATGGCCGGGCCGTCGCCACGATTGAAGGCGCCTATGTAGCGCTCCACAGCGGCGAGGACGGCCGCTGTCTCCGGTGCTTCAAGGGACATCGAGTGGCTCCTGGGGCTCATCGGCCACCATGGCCCTGCCGGGGGCGGCGGCCGATCAGGCGTACACCGGAGATTGGAAGAGGCGTCCCCGAGGGTGCGACCGGCGGCGGCGGGGTGGCCTGGAGGCGCTTGTCGGGTTAACTGCCTGCCATGGCGAAGACCAAACAAAGCGACGAGTTCGAAATCGAGGTCGACGGGGAGCCCTATGTCTGGTGGCTCCACCGCCGGCCGCAATGGTCCAGCGACACGGCGAAGTGGCGCGGCATGGCGATCGCCGTGCGGCACCAGGAGGGCAAGCGCGAAGCGGTGGTGGAGTTTCCGCCAGGGCCGCAGCCGCGGTTCGGCGCTCCGCAGTTGCAGGCCTCGCAGATTGCACGGCCGCTGGTGGCGAACGCCATCGCCTCGGCCGTCGCCGCCGGCTGGGAACCGCTGTCGCGCGGCAAGACCGTCACCATCGTCGTGGACGAGGCCGGCGGCTGACGTCGCCCCCCGCGCCACGGCGAAGGGGGCGAACGCGGATCAGACTTCGTGGTGCAGCGTCCGGGCGGCCGGCTGGCCGGCGAGGAGGTCTTCGTGCTCGGCGTCGCGGACGGCGCGCGAGACGTTGAGGCGGGTGAAGAGGTGGCCCTGGGCTTCGGCCAGCGTCGCCTGGGACAGTTGCTTGGCGCGCGACAGGTCGCTGCAGACGCCGAGGCCGACGATGGTCACCTCGGGCCCTTGAAGCGCCAGCACGGCGAAATTGCCCGCCGTCGGCGTGTGATGATCGCTCTCCGGCCAGGCCCGGAAGCGGTAGGCGGCGCCCGAAGCGCCCCGGAGTTCAACAAATTCACGCATCAACACTATCCAAGCGCCCAACAGGCGCCAATTTCCAGAACTATCGGACCAGGGAATCACCGATCCACGAACAGGAGCCGAACCGGCGCATGTCGGAGTCTATCGAGCGCTTCCTGCGCCGTCGCCCCACGATCTCCACACATGCGCCACTTGGCCGCGTGTTTAATGTCCTGCGAGAGACCTGGAGACTGGACGACGACCCCAAACGCACGACCCCCGACAGCGGTTTCATCGCCACCGGACGATCTGCGTCCGAAGCCGCGGACCTGGCCCGTGAATGGACCGGCCGGTACGCCAAGCATGGCTTCGACAAGCCCTCCGGCGCCTGGTGGGCGGTGGAAGGCCCGCACATCCACCGCGTCACCGTCGCGCCGCGCCGCCGCCGTTCGGTGGGGCTGGCGCTGGGCCTGGGGGCCGCCGGCCTGGCGGCCGTGCTGGTCGCCCGCGGCGCTTCGGGGCGCCGCTCCGACCGCTAGCAGGCGTAGCGCCGCTCGATGGTCACCCGGCGGCCGATGTACGGGTCATAGACCCGGTCGCGGCTGACGCAGGTGCGCGGGGCGTAGGCGTAGGGGCGAGCGTAGCCGCCGCCGTAGTAGCCGTTGTCGTAGTAGCGCGAGCTGTCTCCGTAGTAGCCGCCGTTGTTGTAGTAACCGTTGCTGTAATAGCTGTTGTCGTAATAGCCGCGGTTCTTGTTGTTCGAGCCGACGATGGCCGCGCCGAGCGCCAGGCCCAGCACGCCGCCGACGATGGCGGCCGCCGCGGCGTCATTGTTGTCGTGGCCGCGGTGGTAGCGATAGGGCTCGGCCTGCGCCGAACCGGCGCTCGCCGCGATGGCGCCGGCCGCTGTGACCGCCGCGAGGGTAGCTGTCAGGAGCTTCTTCATGCTCGCCTCCTTCCGGCCTCGCCCTGATGTGGGGATGGCCAGGTTCAGGCGGTAAAATCGCAAAGTCCCGCTGAACGCAGGCTGAATGGGTTAATTACCTACGGTGCCGGGCCGCGCCGGCTCCGCATGCGGCAAGGCCTCGGCGCTCCAGGGGTTTCCGCGCGGGGTGACCACGGTGAAGTCGGGGCCGCTGATCAGCGCGACCATCGCGCCGGCGTGCGGCTCGGCCGCCGGCGTGCGGTTGGCGAATGTCGGCGTCTCGGCCGCAGAGGCCGAGGCGATCGCTACAATAAAGACGGTCGTCGCCAGAACTTTCATCTCAGAACCCTTGCTGTCCCGTCGCCGGGAAACCATCAAGATTCCGTCCCTCACGCGGGGTTGTGCGAGATGTCGGCGCGGCTTTCCACTCAATTCACCTATGTCACGAAAGTTTATCGCGACTGCGATGCTCGGAAGCGTGCGGTGACTGCTGATTGGGCGCCGCAGGCCCACGGTGACGGTTGCGGCGGCGATTGTGATTTCGCCGTCATCTGCTCGCCATGTTCGCGCAGTTAAGCGTTCCGTCCTTGCGCTGGCGTTGTCGGCGCGTGTTCACGGAGCAGACGGTGAAAGCAGTTTCCATGGCGATCCTCGCGGCGACGGCGCTGGGAATGGCGGCCTGCGGCGAGAAGACGGCGGGGGCGCAGGGCGGCGACCCGAACGCCGGTCTGGACGTCGCCATCCGCAGTTGGCACGCCGAGCTGAAGGCCAACGATCCGCAGTGCAAGGGCAAGCCGGACGGCGAGCAGTGCCGGGCGTTCGAGGTGGCCTGCAAGGGTCTGCGCGAGGTGAGCCCCGACGAGGCGGCGCACGGCATGACGGCCAAGATCGGCGCGGCGATCGGCTGGGAAGCCTGGGATGCGGCGCGTTCGGAATACCGCCCGACCTCGGCCGTGGCCGAGTTCCAGAAGGTCGGCGGCGAGTGGAAGCGCGTCGCGACCGGCCCGGTGAACCTGTCGACCTGCGTGGCGTCCTAGGGTTCGCGCCGCGGATAGTCGCGCAGGACCGGGTCCTGCGCGACGCAGTCGAGAATCCATTCACGGAACGCCCTGATCTTGGGCGCGCGGGCGCGGTCGGCGCGATAGGCCAGCCAATAGGCCCCGCCGTAGTGGGCGACCGTCTTGAACGGCATGACCAGGCGTCCCGACGCAAGTTCGGGCGTGAAGAAGAACGGGCAGGCCAGCGCCACGCCCTGTTCGCCCAGGGCGGAGGCGACCTCCAGCGTCTGGCTGTCGCCGATGATGCGCGGGGTGCGGATGTCGGCGGCGTCCTGGCGCCCGACGCCGACCGCGGCGAACCAGATCGCCCACTCGTCCGGCGAACCGATCAGCGGCGCGTCGAGCAGGTCCTCGGGGCGGCTCAGGCCGCCCAACCGCTCGCGCATGGCCGGCGTGCAGAGCGGCGCATGGATGTGCGGGAACAGATAATGGCTTTCGATCCCTGGCCAGACGCCTTCGCCTGAGCGCAGGGCGACGTCGAAGTTCTCGTGCGCGAGATCGACGAGCCGCGTCGAGGTGTCCAGCCGCACGGCGATCGAGGGATGCTGCAGCTGGAACGCGCCGATCCGCGGCGCCAGCCACTGGTTGGCGGCGGTGGCCAGCGAGGTGATCGACAGCACGCCTTCGCCGACCTCGGTGATGTCCTGCAGCGCGGTGCGCAGGACGCTGACCGCCTCGCTGGCGGCGCGCGACAGCCGCTCGCCGGCGGTGGTGAGCACGACCTCGCGCGGCAGCCGCTGGAACAGCGTCTGGTCGAGCCGCTTCTCCAGCGCCTTCACCTGCCAGCTGACCGCCGCCTGGGTGACGCCGAGCTCCTGCGCGGCGCGGGTGAAGCTGCGCAGCCGGGCGGCGGCCTCGAACACGCGAATGGCGCTGAGCGGGATGGTGGCGAGGATGTCTGACATAAGCGTACCTAATGCATAACGCAGGAGGACGCGTTTGTCAGTAATCGCCGTTCGGCCGATTTTCGCTTTGTCACAAGGCGGAATGAAGGAGCCGGCGATGGAAGAGCTGCACAGGCTGCATAAGGACGTTCCCTTCGGCTGGGTCCTCTGGCTGCAGGAGATCTTCGGTCAGGCGGCGCGCAAGGCGGCGGTGCGCGAGGCCGCGGCCGGTCGCGGGCCGCGCGTCGGCGAGACCGTGCCGGACGACCTGCACTGCCTGTCGGCGCCGCACTAGCGGCGCTTGCGATATCTTAGGGAGAACCGGGCGCGGTCACGCTGACCGCGCCGACGCGTGGCTTACTCAGCCA
The DNA here is from genome assembly GCF_964254345.1 of Phenylobacterium sp. LjRoot97. Lineage (NCBI taxonomy): Bacteria > Pseudomonadati > Pseudomonadota > Alphaproteobacteria > Caulobacterales > Caulobacteraceae > Phenylobacterium > Phenylobacterium sp. LjRoot97. The sequence goes on along the minus strand of NZ_CAXUTH020000001.1, from coordinate 3,252,121 downwards.
CGTCCTGGAAGTAGGGCTCGACCGTGCCCTGCAGCTTGACGGTCATGGCGTTGCCCTTGCGGTCGACGGTCTTGCCGACGCTGAGCCGCACCCAGCCTTCGCTGACGCAGTACTCGTCGACATTGGTCTTCTCGACGCCCTTGAAGCGGACGCCGACGCCGCGCGCCAGGGCCTCCTCGTTGTAGTGCGGGCTGGCGGGGTTGACCGAGAGGCGGTCGGGCGGAGTGGTCAGCGTGTCGCTCATCGCGCCCGATTAGCCTTCCTTGGCGAGATTGCCTAGTCCGGGAACACCTTGGCCCAGTCGCGCTTGACGCTGACCAGCTGGATGCCGAACTCGTCCGCGCGGTCGAGGGTCTCGGTCAGCGGGCTGAGTTTGAAGTCGCGGTCGTAGGCGGTCTCGCGCGCGTCGTCGTCGTGATGGACGAGCAGGGCCAGGCGCCGGCCGGGGCCGTCGAGGGTGTAGCGCAGCATCGCCTGGTCGCCGTCGGAGTTGCCGAACGCCAGGATCGGGCGGCGGCCGATGTGCAGGCCGATGTTGGCCGGCTTCACGGCCCGGTCGTCGAAGGTGTCGAGCTGCGCCAGCTTCATCAGCGCGAAGCGGCCGTCGGTTTCCTGAAGCTCGGTCTTTACGCTGGAGCCGATCACCTGCTCGGGCGGCACGCCGTACACCTGCTCGGCGAAGGCGCGCATGAAGTCGATGCCGCCGCCCGAGACGATGAAGGTCTTGAAGCCGTGTTCGCGCAGGTAGGCGAGCAGCTCGAGCTGCGGCTGGTAGACGACCTGCGGGTAGGGACGATCGAGCTTGGGGTGGCGGGCGCTGGCCAGCCACTGGCGGACCTCGTCCTGGAAGGTCTCGATGCTCATGCCGGCGTGGACGGCGAAGGCGAACTCGAAGACGCCCTGCCTGCCCAACGCATGGATGGCGGCGAGGTCGTGCTCGAGGAAGGCCTTGAACGGCTGGCGCTGGGCGAGCGAAGGGTCGGCGGCCGCCATGGCCGCGGCCCGGTCTTGGGTGAACAGCACCTGGACCTGCAGAGGCTGTTCGCACCAGAGGGTGCCGTCGTTGTCGAACACCGCGATGCGCTCGGGCGCGGGCGTGAAGTCGGGGCCGGCCTCGTCGGTGACGGCGGCGACGAAGTCGAGGATGGCGCGGCGGGCCGCCCCATCGGTCCAGGATGGCAGAGCTTGGGCCACGGGTTTCTCCAATTGACCCGCAACTTCGCGTAGCAGGCCGAGGCGGCCTATCGGGGTTTCCCCGCAAATCGGCGGCGTGAGAACGCCGAGCCCCGTCAACGCCCTCTTAAGCAGCGGCCCGACAGGATGGCGGGGCCCTTGCGCGACAGGGGTCTTGCGACCTGGGAGGTCGGCATGTCGGTGACCCGGACGTCCAGCGTGCGGCGGTCTCACGACCACTTCGAGCCGGACGGCTCGCTCGATCCGCAGGCCCAGAAGCGCCTGCGCGGTCATATCGAGCAGATCGACTACACGGCCTACGCCTCGAACCGCGAGGTGATCGGGCAGATGCTCGGCCAGGCCGACGCGGCCAAGTTCCAGAAGCTGGCGGTGGCCGCGGCGCTGGCCCGCAGCCAGTGGGTGGCCCAGGCCCTGGCCCTCAGCGAGAGCCCGCATCCGCTGACCGTGCAGGAAACCGAGGGGCTCGGCGCGCTGCGCAGCGCCTATGAGGAGCTGACCGAGGCCTACGAGGCCATGCGGCGCATGGTCGAGCGCGGGTACCTGACCTTTCCCGCCTAGCCAGAGGTTGTGCGGGAAACGCCTGATTGAACTTGATCGATGAGGACGCTTCGGTCGCGAGGCGTGGGCGGCGACCTGCCGCTGGACGCCTCGTCAGGTTCAGAAAGGCCCGCCATGACCGACTCCCGCAAGCCGTTCACGGTGGAGCCCGACGCCTCGGCCGCCTACTGGTCCAATCGCGCCGACAACAGCCTGCCGCCGCCCGACATGATGGGCGCCTACATGCGCAATCGGCCGGTGGCGACGCCGGTCGCGGGCCGCAAGGCCTGGATCATCGGCAGCGGCATCGCCGGGCTGGCGGCGGCCTTCTACATGATCCGCGACGGCGGCATGGCCGGGGAGGACATAACCATCCTCGACGCGATGCAGATCGAGGGCGGCTCGCTCGACGGGGCGGGGGACCCCGAGCAGGGCTACATCGTCCGCGGCGGCCGGGAGATGAACTGGAACTACGACAACCTGTGGGACATGTTCCAGGACGTGCAGGCGCTGGAGCTGCCGAAGGGCTACAGCGTCCTGGACGAGTACCGGCTGGTCAACGACAACGACCCGAACTTCTCCAAGGCCCGGCTGATGCACAAGCGCGGGCAGATCCGGGATTTCTCCACGCTCGGGCTGTCGACGTCCCAGCAGTGGGAGGTCATCCGCCTGCTGCTGAAGCGCAAGGACGAGCTCGACGACATCACCATCGAGCAGTACTTCAGCGCCGGATTCCTGGAGACGAACTTCTGGTATCTCTGGCGCTCGATGTTCGCCTTCGAGAACTGGCAGAGCCTTCTGGAAATGAAGCTCTACATGCACCGGTTCCTCGACGCGATCGACGGGCTGGCCGACATGTCGGCGCTGGTGTTCCCCAAGTACAATCAGTTCGACAGCTTCGTGCGGCCGCTGGTCGCCCACCTGCGCGAGCGCGGCGTGAAGGTGCAGTTCGACACCCGGGCCTACGATCTGGAGATGAACGTCGAGGGCCCGGCCCGCACCGTCACCGCCATCCGCGCCGTGCAGGGCGGCGCCGATACGACCATCAAGCTGGGCCCCGACGACGTGGTCTTCGCCCTGACCGGCTCGATGACCGAGGGTACGGCCTATGGCGACATGAACACCGCCCCGGTGCTGGAGCGCGGCGCCCACGATCCGGGCGAGCACAGCGATTGGGCGCTGTGGAAGAACCTGGCCAAGGCCTCGCCGATCTTCGGCAAGCCCGAGAAGTTCTACGGCGACGTGCCCGGCTCGATGTGGGAGTCGGTGACGCTGACCTGCAAGCCCTCGCCGCTGGTCGACAAGCTCAAGGAGCTGTCGGTGAACGACCCCTATTCGGGCAAGACGGCGACCGGCGGGATCATCACCTTCACCGACTCCAGCTGGGTGCTCAGCTTCACCTGCAACCGCCAGCCGCACTTCCCGGACCAGCCCAAGGACGTGCTGGTGCTGTGGGTCTACGCCCTGCTGATGGACAAGGACGGCGACCACGTGAAGAAGCCGATGCCGGCCTGCACCGGCGCCGAGATCCTGGCCGAGCTCTGCTATCACCTGGGGATCGAGGATCAGGTCGAGGCGGTGGTGGCCAACACCAAGGCGCGGCTGGCCCTGATGCCCTACATCACCGCCCAGTTCATGCCGCGCGCGGCCGGCGACCGGCCGCACGTCGTGCCGGCCGGCTGCACGAACCTCGGCCTCATGGGCCAGTTCGTGGAGACCGCGAACGACATCATCTTCACGATGGACTCATCGATCCGCACTGCGCGCGTGGCGGTCTACACGCTGCTCGGCCTGAGGAAGCAGGTCCCCGACATCAGCCCGACCCAGTACGACATCCGCGCGATGCTGAAGGGCGCGCGGGCGCTGAACAACGGCGAGCCGTTCCCAGGGGAGCGACTGCTGCACCGGCTGCTGGACAAGACCTATTTCGCCCACATCCTGCCGCCGCTGCCCGAGCCCGAGGCGGGCCGCCGCGAACTGGCCGAGAGCGAACTGAAGGCGCTGCTCGGCAAGGGCGACCAGGCCCTGGGCCGGCTGATCGGCTGGCTGGAGCACGTGCGCGGCAGTTTCGCCGCCCGCAAAGGCGGCTAGACCACCATCCGGCCGGTCGGCTCGCCGCCAAGGATCGCGGCGACGCCGCGCAGGGCCTGGGCGAGCACCGACTGCTTGGCCGGTCCGCCGAGCGAGATGCGCAGGCCGCCGCGCGCGCCCGGCGCGGCGGCGAAGGCGTCGGAGGTGACCAGCGACAGGCCGCGACTCTGGGCGGTGTCGCGCAGGCGATCACCTGGCCAGTGGTCGGGGGTGTCGAGCCAGATGTGGATGGCCTCGGGCGAGCCTTTGGCCGCGGGCAGGATCTGGCGGGCCAGGGCCTGGCGCTCGACCGCCTCGGCGCGGACGGCGGCCAGCACCTTGTCGGCGGTCCCCTCGCGAATCCAGGCGGTGACGATAGCCGCGCCGAGCGGAGCGGGCATCAGGGTGGTGGCGCGCAGGGCCTCGGCCAGGCGCTGGGCGGCGGCCGGATCGGGCGCGGCGACATAGGCGATGCGCAGGCCCGGAGACAGCGCCTTGGCGGTGGTCGCCAGATGCCAGGTCAGCTCCGGGGCAAAGACGGCGATGGCCGGCAGCGGGGCCGACGGCAATCGGCCGTAAGCGTCGTCCTCAATGATTGGGACGCCGGCGGCGCGCGCGACTTGGGCCACCTCGCGACGCCGGGCCTCGCCCATGGTGGCGGCGGTGGGGTTCTGCTGGGTCGGGATGCAGTAGATCGCCCGGGGCGCGGTGTCGGCGCAGAGGCGGGCGAGGGCGGCCGGCTCGAAGCCGTCGTCGTCGACCGGGCAGGCGACGAGGCGCAGCCCCAGCAGGGCGGCGGCCGAACGAACGCCGGGGAACGTCAGCGGCTCGACGATGACGGCGTCGCCGCGCCGCGCCAGCAGGGCCAGGGTGGCGGTCAGCGCCGCCTGGGCGCCGGGCGCCACGACGATGCGGTCGGGAGCGACCTCGCCCAGGCAGGGGGCAAGCCAGGTCGCGCCGGCGGCGCGCTGGGCGAGCGAGCCGCCCGGCGGGTGATAGGCCATCAAGGCCTGCGGATCGGTGCGGTCGAGCACCGCGCCAGCGGTCTCCTTCAGGAGTTTGCCGAGGTTGAGCCCCTTGGGCGGTGGCGGCAGGTTCATCGACAGATCGACGAGCCCGGCCTCGTCCTCGGCCGCGCGGCCGGCGACGAAGGTGCCGCGCCCGACCGCGCCTTCGACCAAGCCGCGGGCGCGGGCGGCGGCGTAAGCGCGGGTGACGGTGGTGAAGTCGACGCCGAGCGCCGCGGCCACCGCCCGCTGGGGCGGCAACTGCTCGCCGGCCTGCAGTTCGCCGTCGGCGATCGCCGCCTCGAGCGCGCGCAGGATCGCCAGGTAGATCGGGCCGCCGCCGCGTTCGACGCGCCGCAGCCAAAGGGTCGCCGGGCCGGCCATGCTTGCTATCCCGCTCCGAAATCCATACATTGATATTCAATTGTAGGCATCAATGCAACGATTGTATGTAGGACCTGGCCATGGCCGACGCCAACCAAACCTATGACCCGCCGCTGCCGATCATTTCGGGGCTGACCTGCCGCTGTCCGCGCTGCGGCAAGGGCAAGCTGTTCAGCGGCTTCCTGAAGATGGCCCCGAGCTGCGAAGCCTGCGGGCTCGACTTCTCGTTCGCCGACCCGGCCGACGGCCCGGCTTTCTTCGTAATGACCGCCATCGGCATGATCGTCATCGCGGTCTTCACCTGGGTCGAGGTGGTCTATCACCCGCCGATATGGGTTCACGTGGTGACGGTGTTTCCGGCCCTGATCATCGGCTGCCTGGGTACGCTGCGGCCGGTGAAGGCCTGGCTGGTGGCCTCGCAGTTCTTCCACAAGGCCGAGGAGGCGCGGTTCTCCAGCCTGGGCGGACATGGCGAGGGCGGCTTCGGCCTGCGTGGCAAGGCGCGCGACCGGGCGGCGTAGTCAGATCAAATTCGACCTCAGGTAGGGTGTTCTCGGCGCCACGTTCCCGCATTTTGTGGTGGCAGATCCGCCTGCGGAACAACTGCGACAAGAATGTTAATTGGATGGACTCACTGCGTCCGTCATAAAGACGCCATCGTTTCGACGCGGCGCCGATGACGGCGACGAGGTCCGCCTGTGGGGACAGGCTAAGAGGGCGCTTCCGACTTCGGTCGGGAGCGCCCTTTTCTTTGTCCCGCCTCAGAAGATGACGTGCTCGTGGCCCCACCAGAGCGGGGAGCGCGCCAGGTCGATGAATCGCCTTTCGTCCTCCAGCAGCAGGGCCCCGGCTTCGCGCGCGGCCTGCGGCTCGGCGGCCGCCATGTCCTCGAAACTGTCCCACCAGAGCTGGGCGACGCCGTCGAAGCCTTCTGGGCCGCCGCGGACGTCGCGCAAGGCGGCCGAGGCGTCCAGCGGCAGGCTGTGCAACTGGACGTAGCGCCGGATGCGCAGCGTCTCGCGCACGCTGGCGACCAGCGGGGCGTGGGTGTTCAGCCAGTAGTCCTGGAACTGCTCGCGGGTCAGTTCGGGCCGGCGAACCAGGGCGAAGGTGAGCTTGAGCATCAGGCCAGGACCTCGCCCAGGAAGCCCGCCATGGCGGTCCAGGCCCGGTGGGCGACAGCCTCGTGATACTCGATGCCCATGTCGGGCATGTTCGCGCCGGGGTTCATGAAGGCGTGCTTGGCGCCGCCGAAGGCGTGGATCTGCCAGTCGGCCTTGGCTGCGGTCAGCTCCTGGCCGAGGGCGACGACGTCGGCCGGCGGCACCATCGGATCGTCCCAGCCGTGATAGGCGGCGACCTTGGCCTGGATCGGATTGACGGTCGGCAGGCCTGGCGGGGTGAACAGGCCATGGAAGCTGGCGACGCCGTTCAGCGGGGCGCCGGCGCGGGCGAGGTCGAGCACGCAGAGGCCGCCGAAGCAGAAGCCGATCGCCGCCAGCCGGTCGGCGCGCAGTTCGGGCAGGGCGGCGACCACCTCGACGACCTGCAGCAGTCGCCGGCGCAGTTCGGCCCGGTCCTGGACCAGCGGGGTCATCAGCGCTTCGCACTCGGCCGGCGTCTCGCCGCGCTTGCCCTTGCCGTAGAGGTCGACGCAGAACGCGCCGTAACCGAGACCGGCCAGGCGGTGGGCGAACTGCTCCTGGCCCTCCGAGCGACCTTCCCAGCCGTGGAACACCAGCACGCCCGGCAGCGGTCCGGCGGCGCCGTCGGGCAGCACCAGGGCCCCGTCGTGCAGGGCGTCGTCGCGATGATACTCGATCGTGCGGATGTGGCTTTCCATGGCCGGTTCCTCCCTTTGCCGCGACGCTAGGCGCTGGTCGACGGGTTCGGCAAGGCGGCCGCCACGTTACCTGGCGGGTAATCGCGCGGCCTTCGCGGCGCGCGCATGGTCGGGACGTCAACAAGGAGCTGACCCATGACCACCGCCGCCGACATCGCCGAAATCTACATCGCCGCCTGGAATGAGACTGACGTCGCCGCCCGCCAGGCGATGATCGCCGACACCTGGACCGGAGACGCGATCTATGTCGATCCGCTGGCCGCCGTCGAAGGCCACGCCGGGGTCGACGCCCTGATCGCCGGGGTGCAGGAGCGCTTCCCTGGCTTCCGCTTCGCCCTGATCGGCGAGCCGGACGGCCATGGCGATCATGTCCGCTTCTCCTGGGGTCTTGGGCCGGACGGCGTCGCCGACGCGCCGATCAAGGGCACCGACTATGTGCGGGTCGAGGACGGCCGGCTGAAGACCGTCACCGGCTTCCTGGACCAGGTTCCCGGCTGAGCCGGCGGACCGCTTCATCGCGTGGGGCGCGGCGGGCTGGAGCACGCCGCGCCCTTGTTGCATTTGGGCCTGAGCGGCCCATCGGGCATCGACCTGATCTGTGCGGCGACTGGCCGCGGCGCCAAAATGGTCGGGCTGGAGACCTTTCCGGCCATGCCTTCGAGCCCTGATGCATATGGATGCCTTGCTCGACCCCGGCGCCCCTTCGCTGGAGGTGGTCAGATGACCGGGCGTGTTAGCCACAACCCGAAAACGACAGGGGATAGTGATGTCTCTTAAGTTAGTTTTGGCGGCCGCCGGCTGCGTCAGCCTGCTCGCGCCCGCTTCGGCTCTCGCCCAGGACTACGACTGGACCGGCTTCTATGTCGGCGGCAACGTCGGCGCGAGCTGGGGCGACACCTCGATCAAGACGAGGATCGAGCGAGGCGGCGGCGCGGCGCCGATCGACGCGCGCGACGTCGCCGCGCTTAACGCGCCGATCGCCGAGGACAGCAATGATACGGGATTCACCGGAGGCATCCAGGGCGGCTACAACTTTCAGTCCGGCAACTGGGTGTTCGGACTGGAGACCGATGTCGGCTGGATGGACATCGGCCAGAGCCGGACCAATTCCTACATTCTTCCCTCGGTGATCAATCCGCCGATCACGGCGACTGTCAGCCAGGAGGTCAGCACCGACTGGGTGTGGACGCTGCGGCCGCGCATCGGCTGGGCCAGCGGGCCGATGATGTTCTATGGCACCGCAGGCCTGGCCGTTTCGAACGTCGAGGTGAAGGCCAGCTACGCCGACAATCGGGCGCTGGGGAACACCGGCAGCTTCAACGATGACAACACCAAAACCGGCTGGGCCGCAGGCCTGGGCGGCGCCTACGCCATCAGCGACAACCTGTCGGCGCGCGGCGAGTGGATCTACACCGACTTTGGGAAGGTGCGGGCCTCCTGGGTGACCCCGAACGGCTATGCGGCGTTCACGACCGAAGCCGACACGCGGGCCAACCTCCTGAGGATCGGGCTGGACTACAAGTTCTGAGGCAGGGCGGCCGGCGTCGCCGCCGGCCGCAACTTCCCCGCCAGCGCGGCCGTTCTCCCTTATGACGCAAGGGAGGCCCGCCATGGCCGACGACAATGTCTACAAGATCCTCGAACTCGCCGGTTCGTCGACAAAGAGCATCGACGACGCGGTCCAAACCGCGATCTCCAAGGCCAGCGCGACCGTGCGCAACATCCGCTGGTTCGAGGTGATGCAGGTCCGCGGCCATGTCGAGAACGGCAAGGTCGGGCACTATCAGGTGCTGCTGAAGGTCGGCTTCACGCTCGAGTGACGGCGTCCGGCTCGGTGCCGAGCCATTGGTGCAGCACCTGCAGCACCGGCTCGGCCGGCTGGTAGCCGCGGTTGACGATGCCGTAGTGGCCTTCCTCGTTCGGGCCGCCGACCAGGGTCGGGAAGCCGGTCACCCCGGCGCGCTGGGCGGTGGCGTAGTCGTTCCAGGTCTCGTGCTTGAGGTCGTCGGTCTCGAAGTCGGCGAGGAACGCCTGGCGATCGACCCCGTAGTCCGCAGCCAGCTCGGCGAGGACCTCGGCCTTGGTCACGTCCAGGCCCTCGGCGTAGAAGGCGTGGTGCAGGCGGGCCAGGAACAGCAGGGCCTTTTCGCCGTCCTCGCGGCGGACGCGGACGATAGCCCTGGCGGCGGGATCGGTGTCGTAGAGGAAGCCCGGCCGGTCCAGCACGGCGTCGTCGAACGGCAGGCCGGTGGCCTCGTGCACATGCTCCCAGTGGATCTTCAGTTCGGTCTTGGCCTGCTCGGTGGTCGGCTTGTCGTTGCCGGGACGAAGGCCGCCCATGACCAGCTGGATCGGCAGGGCGCGGCCGAAGGTGCGCCGGATCTGGCCGATCACCGGCGAGAATCCGTAGCACCACGAGCACATCGGGTCGGCGAAGTAGATCAGGCGGGGCGTCTGCATGGCGGCATCCTCTCGTCGCGTCTATGTAATGCGCAGCGGCCGCCTGGGCGAGCCGGATGGAGACCACGATCCTTGAAGGCCTGACGCCGCATCTGTCGCGAACCAGCCTGCAAGCGCGCCGCCGCGGCGCGCCGATCCCTCCTGACCGGACGTATCCATGACCCATATCCGCCCTGCGCGCGCCGCCGAGATAGAACCTGTGCGCGACATCGAACGCCTTTCGGCGAGCCGCTTTCTGGGCACCGACCGGGCCTGGCTGGCCGAGGACGAGCCGACCGACGCCGCGACCCTTGCCGCCCGGATCGCGGCCGGCGGATTGCTGGTCGCCGAGGACCAGGGCGCAGCGGTCGCCTTCGTGATGTTCCGACCGGAGGAGGGCTGCGCCTATGTCGAGCAGATCGACGTGCTGCCCAGCCATGCGCGCCGCGGAATGGGCGCGGCGCTGCTGGATGCGGTGGCCGAACTGGCCCGCGTGCGCGGCTGGCCGGCCCTGACGCTGTCGACCTTCAAGGACGTGCCGTTCAACGCGCCGTACTATGCGCGGCTGGGCTTTGCGGTGGTCGCGGACCTGACGCCGGGCATGGCGCAGATCCGGGCCGAACATGAAGCGCGCGGCCTCGACGAGACCGCGCGCGTGTTCATGCATCGGGACGTTTAGGGAGATGCTCCCCCGTTGAGGGAGCTGTCAGCCGCTAGGGTGACTGAGGGGGACCGCTCGGTCTGGGCCGTTGAGAGCAGTCCCCCTCCGTCTCGGCGCGGTGCGCGCCGATCCACCTCCCCCAGAGAGGGGAGGATCTTGGGCGGCTTATGCCGAGAGCTTGGCCAGTTCGGCGCGGCTGTCGGCCAGCGCCTGATCGCGGGCGTCGGGGCCGTAGCCGATCTTCTCGGCGCGGATGAAGGTCACGTCGGTCAGGCCGACGAAGCCGAGCAGCTGGCGCAGATAGGGCTCCTGGAAGTCGAGCGCCTGGGCCGGGCCTTCGCTGTAGAGGCCGCCGCGGCTCTCGACGACGATCACCTTCTTGCCGGTCAGCAGGCCCTCGGGGCCGGCCTCGGAGTAGCGGAACGTCTCGCCGGCGCGCAGCACGTGGTCGAACCACGAGCGCAGGGTGGTCGGGACGCTGAAGTTGTACATCGGCGCGCCGATGACGATGACGTCGGCAGCGCGTAGCTCGGCGATCAGCTTGTCGGAGAGCGCGCGGGCTTCATGCTCGGCGGGGGTCGACGGCTGGGCGCGGACGCCGGCCACGGTGGACGGCAGCAGGTGCGGGATCGGATCGGCGCCCAGATCGCGGAATACGATCTGGGCGGCCGGATCGCGGGCGGTCAGTTCGGTGACGGCGTCGGCGACCAGCAGGCGCGAGATCGAGGCCTCGCCGCTGACGCTGCTGTTGAGAACGAGAATGTTGGTCAAGGCGCCCTCCAAGGCGTTGAGTGAATTCGACGCCGACAGAGGTGTGGTCTTGAATGGTGCAACAGTAGCCCGATATTTCGCACCAGATTGTTGCATGAATGGGAACGCAAGGTGCTCGACCTCGAAGACATCCAGGCTTTTGCGGAAGTGGCCGAGGCGCAAAGCTTCGGGCGTGCGGGCCAGCGGCTGGGGCTGTCGAAGTCGATGATCAGCCGGCGCGTGGCCCGGCTGGAGGCGGAACTGGGAACCCAGCTGCTGAGTCGCACCACGCGCGGGGTCTCGGTGACCGAGGCCGGCATCGAGTTCAAGGAGCGGGCCGACCGGGTGCTGGCCGAACTTGAGGCCGCGCGCGACGATCTGGCCCAGCGCGGCGAGGAGATCGTCGGCTCGCTGCGGCTCTCGGCGCCGTTGTCGTTCGGCATGACCCACCTGTCGGCGGTGCTGGCCGAACTGGCCGTGCGTCACCCGAAGCTGCACCTCGACGTCTCCTACAGCGACCGGTTCGTCGACCTGATCGGCGAGCGCTACGACGCGGCGGTGCGGATCGGGACGCTGGAGGATTCCAGTCTGGTGGCGCGCAAGATCGCGCCGATCCGCGCGGCGCTGGTCGCCAGTCCGGCCTTCCTGGAGGCGCACGGAACCCCGGCGCGGCCCGAGGACCTGGACGGCCTGCCGGCGGTGACCAGCGGCGTCGAGGTCTGGCGGTTCCTGGACGGCAAGCGGACGGTGACGGTGCGCCCCGAAGGCCGCTTCAAGGCCGACAACGGTCCGGCCGTGCTGGCCGGGGCGGCCGCGGGGCTGGGGGTGGCGATGCTGCCGACCTTCCTGATGGGACCGGCGATCGACCGCGGCGAGGTGGTCCCGCTGCTGCTCGATTTCCCGACCCCGCCGGCCGGGCTCTATGTCGTGCGTCCGCCGCCGGCCGCGCACATGTCGGGCAAGGTGCGGGCGCTGACGGAGCTGATGTTGGAGAGGTTCGGCGGCGAGCCCTTCTGGGACGCCTGTTACGCGCGCCGGGTCGCCGAGGGCCTGCCCGTCTGACGGACAAAAAAATAGGGCGGCTCCCGTAGGAGCCGCCCCAGTCAGAGTTCTCGAGGGGGAAGACCTCTAGAACTTCTTGGTGACGCCCAGCTTGTAGTACCGGCCCAGCGGGTTCGCCGTGAACGGGTCGTAGCTGAGGTCAAGACGGGCGAACGGCGGATCTTCGTCCAGCACGTTGATGATCGAAGCCGTCACGGTCGTGTCCCAGGGCAGGAACACGCGATAGGCCAGGTCGTGCGTGATGAAAGCGTCGATCTTGCGGCCGTTCTGGTTGGTCGCGAAGGTCGAGGAGCCGCCACGGGTGTCGACCATGTTGTCGACGTAGCGGACGGTCCAGCGCAGGTTGTGGTCGCCGCGGGTGTATTCGGCGAAGGCGCTGCCCTTCCACTGCGGCTGCGAGCCGTAGCCGAGGTAGTCCATGGTGCCGACGTAGTCGGTTTCCGGCGCGGTGACGATGCCTTCGATCGTGTTCTGAGCGACCACGTAGTCGATGACGTAGGTGACGTCGGCGCCGAAGTTCATGTCGCCGCCGAAGACGTCACGAGCCGTGTAGTTGGCCGAGACGTCGATGCCGCTGGTCTTCACGTCCGGACCGTTCACGAAGTAGTGGCGGACCCGGTTGATGTTCGCGGCCGAGCAGGCGCCGTTGAACGAGATGCGGTCCTGCAGCGCGGCGAAGGCCGGGTTGCCGCAGTTGTTGGCGCCGGCGGCGCCGTTCGGGAAGATCGTGTTGACGATCTGCGAACCGCTTTCCGACCGGATCGGGCCTTCGAAGTCGAACGACCAGTAGTCGACCGAAGCGCGGAAGTCGCCGAAGTCGAACAGGGCGCCGAGGTTCAGCGTCTTGGCCTTTTCCGGCTCCAGGTTCGGGTTGCCCCACAGGTCGTAGGCGCGATAGCCGCCGGCCGCGGTGGTGTACGACAGGTTGGTCGTCGCGGTCGGAGCGATCTGGGTCTGCGGCGGGGCGCGGAACGTCGAGCCGGCCGAGACGCGGAACGCCAGCCAGTCGGTGGCCTGCCACTTCAGAGCGACCTTCGGGTTGGTGGTCGCGCCGATGTTGCCGCCGTAGTCCTCGTAGCGGATCGCCAGGGTGCCGGTCAGGCTGTCGGTGAACGGCATCTGGGCTTCGACGAAGGCCGCGCCGACCGAGTAGTCGAGGTCGTAGTCGGCCAGGGCGCCGAAGAAGCTGAACGGACCGTTCTGAGCCACGCAGGTCGCGCCCGGGTTCACCGACGAGTCGGCGCAGGGGCTGGCTGCGATGTTGGTGTCGTTGTTGTTACGACGCTCGACGCCGCTCCAGCGGTATTGACCGCCGGCGGCCCAGGCCAGCGGACCGGCGCCGAAGTCGACGCTGCCCACTTCGCCGTTGAACACCAGGTCGGCGGTGAACATACGCGAGCGAATTTTGTAGCCGTAGTCGCCGAAGATGTAGTCGAGCACTTCGCGGCTGTTGGCCGTGGAGGCGACGTAGTTCGGGTTGGTGCGGCCGTCGATCACGTTACCGGCGACGCCGGTCGAGAACGGGTTGAACCACAGACAGCCGTTGGCGCCCGCGGTCGTGCCTTGGCAGTTGTCGCCGCCGAAGCCGGTGAGGGCCCGCTGCAACTTGGCGACCAGGATGTCCGGGGTGGCGATCTCGGAGTTCGAGTCCATGTAGGTGACAGCGGCGTCCCAGCCGATGCCGCCCGCAACGTCGAACTCGCCTTTCAGGCCGGCCGACACGCGGTAGGTTTCGAAGAAGCGCTTGTCGTGCTTCGCGCCGCCGCCGAACAGGTCGTTGCCGCCGACGCCGATCGGACGCCAGGCGATCGACGTGAACACGCCGTTGCCGGCCGCCGCGGCCTGGGCCGGGGTCAGCTGGCCGAGCAGGGCCTGCAGGCCGGGGTTGTTGCCCGGGATGTAGAAGCCGTTGTTGCGTTCGTTGATGCCGGTGACCGCCGAGCTCGGGTAGTTGTTCGGCGGGTACGACGGCGACGAGTGCTCTTGCTGCACGTCGTGGGCCGCGTACAGGACTTCGGCGTGGAACTTGGTCTTCTCGGTGAGATTGACGTTGATCTCGCCGTACAGCTGCCAGTGATCTTCGTCTTCGATGAGGTTGTTGAAGCCGATGAACTGGAATTGGCAGCCGCTGGCGCTCAGCGGCCCGGAGATGGCGTTACAGCCCGGATCGACAAGCGTGCCGACGCCGGCGCCGAAGGTGCCGCTCGCGTTGCGGGTCTGATAGATGCCCGGGTTGCCGAACGCCGACCAGCCGCCCTGCGGGTTGTCGGTGAGCGAACGCATCGCGAAGTCACGCTCGGTGACCGGCAGCGCGGTGCGCTTGCGGTAGCCGGCGGTCAGCAGGATGTCGGCGTTCTCGCCTTGCCAGCCGTAGGCGGCGTTCACGGTGTAGTCGCCGTCGGTGCCGTCGATGTACGAGTAGTTGCCCGACAGTTCCAGGCCCGAGAAGTTCTTGCGGGTGATGAAGTTCACGACGCCGGCGACGGCGTCCGAGCCGTAGGTGGCGGCCGCGCCGTCCTTCAGCACTTCCACGCGGCCGATGGCGGCCGACGGGATCATGTTGGTGTCGACGTAGATCGCGCCCGGCGAGATCGCCATGCGGCGGCCGTTCATCAGCACCAGGGTGCGTTCCGAGCCGAGGCCGCGCAGGTTGACGTTGCCGACGCCGGTCGATTGGGCCGCGGCGTACTGGTTGGCTTCGCCGAGGACGCCGGACACCGCCGGGATCGACTTCAGCAGGTCAACCGTGCTCGGCGAGCCTTGCTTCTGCATTTCATCTTGGCCGATCACGTTGATCGGCAGAGCCGCGTTTTCGGGCGAGCCGGCGATGAAAGAGCCGGTGACCACGATTTCTTCAACCGCAGTAGCTTCGTCTTGCGCGCTGGCGGGGCCAGCGAGTCCGAGGACCGCCAGGAGCGCCAGGGAGGAGGCTCCTGCGAGGTACCTAGAATGCAACATTCGTTTCCCCTAATATAACTACGTTATACGTCGAATTGTCGTCTTAACGTGGCGCAGGAAAAAGCGGCGACGCCCTGAAAACGCAAGTCTCTTTTCCGTCACGGAAAGAATAACGCCGCTACATCGTCGTAATCGAATGCCGTTATCGCAAAAATGGCGCTCAAATTTTCGACGTAAACGCTAAATCGTACCGAGGATTCGAAATCTGATCGAATTTCCTCATAGAAATCAGTGCGCAGTTTTGCGCTGCCCGTCGAATTGGCTGCGGCGCCCGAAAATGTCGCTTCTGCGCCACAGATGGCGCGGAATTGTCTTCAACGGCGCGGTATGCTGGAAATTAAGACGTGTAAACGCTGTTCGCCGAGAATCCTGGCGAGCGTTCGGGATTCCGCCAGGCGGACTAGTTTGACGTTTCGGTAGGTTTTGCCACCAAATCGAGCACCGAGGTGAGGTAGGCCTCGGCGTTGGCGCGGGCGGCGGGAACACCGCTGACGCCGCTGGCCTCTAGCTGGTCGAAGCCGCCGCCGACCGCGAACAGGGTGCGGAAGGCTTCCTTCTCGATCAGCGGGGTGGGCAGGATCTCGATCTCGCTGGTCCGCAGCTGGGCGACCACTTCCTTCAGCGAGCGCGGGCGCAGGGCGGCCGGAACCCGGGTCAGAAGGCAGCGATGGGGCAGGGGGCGTCCGGCCCGGCGGCCGAACTGGGTGACCATCTCGGCGGCCTTGATGGCCTGGATCGCCTCGAGCTGCGAGGCGGCGAGCGGGGTGACCACCAGGTCCAGGCGCATGGTGGTGAAGGCCATCGCGCCGCGGACCGAGCCCTCGGTGTCGAGGATCAGCCAGTCGGGCTGCTTGCGCTGCGCCTCACGCAGGGCGTCGCGCATGTCCTCCATCATCGGAGCGGGATGGATGCTGATCTTGTCGGGGCGACCGGGCAGCGAGGCCCAGTGCACCAGCGGCTTGTTGGGATCGGAATCGATCATCGCCACCCGCTGGCCGCGCTCGACGAGGCCGAGGGCGAGCAGCAGCGCCGCGGTGGTTTTTCCCGCGCCACCCTTCGGATTGACAAAGGCGACTGTCGGCAAGCCGGTCTCTCTGTTGGAGCGCCCCCCGGCGGGACCTAGGCGTAAACCATAGCGGTCCGCGGCCGGACTATCGAGCGGGTATGCGGCGCTACTTTGTCCTAGGGGCGGCGGACCCACGCCATCCCGATTTGCGAGGCAAGAACGGGATGACGCCTTTGCCCGGAACCTAGCTGGTCGGGGCTTCGGCCGGAGGCGGGGCCTCGGGGGCGGCGGCGGCTTCCAGCCCGGCGGTCGGGTCGAAGGCGGCGCCGAGCAGCTTGGCGTTCTTCTCCAGGCGTTCGGCGGTCGGGCTGCAGCGGACCGGCAGCGACCAGCTCATCCATTCCTGGGCGAGGCGTGCCTTGGTCAGGTTCGGGGCGCCGGCCCAGACTGCCTGGCCTTTCTTGATCGCCGCCGCGCCGATCGGGCCGAGCGGCCGGATGCTGGCCTTCTCGGCGGTCTCGATGGCGCGCTCGAAGCTCTTGAGGTCCTTGCGGCTCTGCTTCTGCATGTCGGCGTAGACCTTGAGGTCCTCGGCCAGCGAACGGCCCGGCGGACGATAGGTGGTCTCGATGCGGGTCACCTCCGGCATCACCTGATCATGCAGGCTGAGATAGCCGGTGAGCGCGCCGTGGCACCACGAGACCAGCCCATAGTCGTCGCGCGGCGCGCCGACCGGCCAGGGCATGTCCTCGATCCCGTCGGGAGTCGCGGGCGCAGCGGCGGCGGCCGGCTCGGCGGCCTGGTCGACGGCCAGAAGGGCGAGAGCGATGAGTAGCGCTGGCATGGAACCTCGTTGAAGACTGGATCAGGCGGCCGCCCCGAATCCCCCGCCCCCGGGGGTTTCGATCTCGATGATATCGTCAGCCGCGACTGTAAGCGAAAAACAGCCGGGCAGTTCCTTTACCGCGCCGTCGGCGGCGATCAAACGCTGGGCGCCGGGAAGGGCGGCCCCGCCGCCGGCGATCCCCTGGGGCGCGTGGTCGCGGCGCGTGGAGAGCAGCGCGGCCTCCATGGGCGCCAGGAAGCGGATCCGTCGGAACGCACCCTCGCCGCCGCGCCGGGCCCCGTCGCCCGCCGAGCCGCGGCGGATGGCGAAGGCCTCGACCCGCACGGGGAA
Source organism: Phenylobacterium sp. LjRoot97 (assembly GCF_964254345.1). Lineage (NCBI taxonomy): Bacteria > Pseudomonadati > Pseudomonadota > Alphaproteobacteria > Caulobacterales > Caulobacteraceae > Phenylobacterium > Phenylobacterium sp. LjRoot97. Next base: position 3,235,033 of record NZ_CAXUTH020000001.1, on the reverse strand, counting down.
GCGGCGTTCGAGGATCTCAGGGTCGGTGAGGCGCGAGTTGGTCATGTGGGTGTGGACGGCGCTGGTCCCGGCCTGCCCGGCGGTGGCGCCGGCCCCGCCGCAGATGGTCTCGTAGTACTGGCGGGCCTCGTCGCCGAAGGTGAAGTTGTTCATCGAGCCCTGGGCGTTGGCCATCACGCCCAGCGCAGCATAGAGCGCATCGACGACGTGCTGGCTGGTCTCGACATTGCCGGCGACGACGGCGGCGGGATAGCGCGGGGCCAGCATCGAGCCTTCGCGGGTCAGGATCTTCAGCGGCTCCAGGCAACCGGCGTTCAGCGGGATGTCGTCGTCGACCAGGCTGCGGAAGACGTAGAGCGCGGCGGCGTCGACGATCGCCGACGGGGCGTTGAAGTTCGAGCCGAGCTGCGCGGCCGAGTCGCGGAAGTCCAGCACCGCCTCGCCGGCGGCCGCATCGACGGTTGTGCGCACGACGATCTCGCCGCCGCCGTCCATCGGCACGCGGGCGGTCCCGTCCTTGAGCTTGCCGACAGCGCGGCGGACCGAGGCGGCTGCGTTGGCCTGGACGAAGCCCATATAGGCCGCGACCGCGTCGCCGCCGAAGGTCTCGATCATGCCGCTGACCGCGGCGGCGCCGGCCTGGCAGGCGGCGATCTGGGCCTTGAGGTCGGCGAGATTGCGGTCCGGGGCGCGGGACGGGTAGCGGCCGGCGGTCAGGGCTTGTCGGACCGCGTCCTCCAGGAAGACGCCGCCGCTCATGATCGGCAGGGCGTCGAGCAGCACGCCTTCCTCCTCCAGCGTATGGGAGAACGGCGGCATCGAACCGGGCTGGATGCCGCCGACGTCGGCGTGGTGGCCGCGGGCGGCGACGTAGAAGGCGGGGCGCTCGGCGTCGCCCACGAACACCGGCATGACCACGGTGATGTCGGGCAGGTGGGTGCCGCCGGCATAGGGGTTGTTGAGCGCGAAGGCGTCGCCGGGCTTGAGATCGGCGTGACGGTCCCGGACGGCGCGGACGCTGGCGCCCATCGAGCCGAGATGCACGGGCATGTGCGGGGCGTTGGCGACCAGGCCGCCGTCCAGGTCGAACAGGGCGCAGGAGAAGTCGAGCCGCTCCTTGATGTTCACCGAGTGGGCCGTGCGCTCCAACGCCGCGCCCATCGCCTCGGCCACGCCCATGAAGCGCTTGTTGAAGAGCTCGAGAGTGACGGGATCGGGCTTGTCGAGCGCCATGGCTGCGGCTTTGCGGCGGCCGGCCTGCTCCAGGCGCACCATGCCGTCGGGGCCGGGCGCCGCGGTCCAGCCGGGGGAAAGCGCGATCTGGGTGTCGGCGCGCACGATCAGGGCCGGGCCTTCGGCGGCGGTCAGTTCATCGGCGGCGATCACCGGCGCGTCGTGCCAGACGCCGTGGAAGAACATGCGGGTCATATCCCCTCTCCCTCCGCCCAGCGGGGGGAGAGGGGAGGGTGAGGGGGGGCTCTCGGCAGCGCTGGCGTACCCGAGGGGCGGCGGAGCGTCGCTTCGCGACGCGCCCCTCACCCCGCCCTCTCCCAATGAATGGGGCGAGGGAGATGTTGTCACGCTCACGGCTTCGGCCTCGACCGAGGCGATGACGATCGGTAGGGCGGCCTCGACGAAGCCGAACATCCGCTTGTGTGCGCCTTCGAAAGCCGAGGTCACCTCGGCCAGCGGGCCGAGGGCGACCGGCAGTTCGGCGTCGGCGCCCTCGTAGCGCAGGCGCAGGGTGCGGCGGACCTCGCCGGCGTCCGCGCCCTGCTCGGCGAGGGCGGCGCGGGCGGCGGTCTCGGCCTGTTCGGCCGCGGCCTGGGCGCGGACCAGGCCCTCGGCGTCGAGCCGCGCGCCGAGCCCGACCTGGCGCAGGCTGGCGAGTTGCGCCTGACCGATGCCCCAGGCCGAGAGCACACTGCCGTAGCGCGGGCAGATCACCTGCGAGGGGCCCAGAGCCTCGGCGACCTCGCAGGCGACCTGGCCTGCGGCGCCGCCGAAGGCGGTCAGGGCGTGGTCGCGCGGGTCGAAGCCGCGCTCGGTGGAGATGCGGTCGGTGGCGCGGGCCATCTGCTCGACGGCGATGGCGACGAAGCCCTCGGCGGCGGCCTCGACGCTGGTCGCGCCCATGGCGTCGGCGAGCGTCTGCACCGCGGCGCGGGCGGCGGCGACGTCGAGCGGAGCGTCGGCGTTCGGGCCGAAGATCGCCGGGAAGAAGCGTGGATCGAGCCGGCCGAGCACCAGGTTGGCGTCGGTGACCGTGGCTGGGCCGCCGCGGCCGTAGGCGGCGGGACCGGGATCGGCGCCGGCGCTCTGCGGCCCGACCCGGGCGCGCAGGCCATCGAAGGCGAGGATCGAGCCGCCGCCGGCCGCGACGGTCTCGACGTCGAGCATCGGGCTGCGCAGCTTGACCCCGGCGACCTTGGCGCTGTCGCGGCGTTCCAGCAGGCCGGCGTAGCGGCAGACGTCGGTCGAGGTGCCGCCCATGTCGAAGCCCAGCGCCTGCTCGGCGCCGGCGATCTGGGCGGTGCGGGCGACGCCGACTACGCCGCCGGCCGGGCCGGACACCACCGCGTCGCGGCCGCGGAACGCCTGGGCGTGCACGAGACCGCCGGCCGAGGTCATGAAGTAGAGCGGCGCGCCTTCGACGGCGGTCGCGACCCGCTCGACATAGGCCTGCAGGATCGGGGTCAGGTAGGCGTCGGCGACGGTGGTCTCGGCCCGCGGCACAAAGCGGGGCAGGGGCGAGACCTCGTGGCTGAGGGCGACGAACGGGAAGCCGGCCTCGCGCGCCAGTTCGCCGGCTCGCCGCTCATGGGCGGGATTGAGGTCGGCGTGCAGGAAGGCGATCGCGGCCGAGGCGAATCCCTCGGCCCTGGCCTGACGCAGGCCGGCCATCAGTGCGGCCTCGTCGAGGGTGCGAACGACGGCGCCGTCGGCGGCCAGCCGCTCGGCCGCCTCGACGACGCCGGAATAGAGCGGTTCGGGCCGCTCGATGTTCAGAGCGAAGAGGTCGGGCCGCGCCTGGTCGCCGATGACCAGGGCGTCGGCGAAGCCGGCGGTGACAACCAGCAGGGTCTTGGCGCCGGCGCGCTCCAGCAGAGCGTTGGTCGCCACGGTGGTGCCCATCTTGATCGCCCGGACCCGCGCGGCCGGGAAGGGCTCTCCGGGCGTGACGCTGAGCACCCGGCGCATGGCCTCGACGGCGGCGTCAGCATAGGCGGGCGAGGCCGAGAGCAGCTTCAGGGAGACTTCCTGGCCGTCGTCGGCGCGGGCGATCACGTCGGTGAAGGTGCCGCCGCGATCGATCCAGAAGCTCCAAAGCCTGTCCAAACTGTAACCTTTCGCGGGGGCGATCTGCATTGTCAGGACCGACGCCGGGCCTTACAGCTTGGATACTCCCATGAGCTTCTGGCGCAACATTGCTGGGCTCGCAGTCAAGAAGCCCGATGCGGGCGACTGCGCCGATTGTCCGGCCACCCGGCCGGGCGAGGATCCCGCCTTTTCCACCGCCGTCACCGCGCTGGGCGCGAAGCTGGCCAAGGCCGACGGCCGCGCCAGCATCGGCGAGTTCGACGCCTTTTCGCAGGTGTTCCAGCCGGACGCGGCGTCCGAGCGCAACATCCACCGGCTGTACGACCTGGCCCGCCAGACGACGCGCGGATTCGAGAGCTATGCGCGGCGGCTGGCCAAGCGCTACGCGGGCTGCCCGACCCTGCTTGAGGACGTGCTCGACGGCCTGTTCCACATCGCCGCCGCCGACGGCGTGGTGACCCAGGACGAACTCGAATACCTGGAGCAGGTCTCGGACCTGTTCGGCTTTTCGCCGCTGGTGTTCCGCCGGCTGAAGGCCGTGCACCTGGGGATCGGCGCCGACGACCCATATGGCGTGCTCGACGTGGCGCACGACGCCTCCGACGCCGAGGTCCGCGCGATCTGGAAGGCGGCCCTGTCGGAGGCGCACCCCGACCGGGCCCGCGCCCGCGGCCTGCCCAGCGAGTTCATCGAGGTCGCCGAAGCCAAGTCGGCGGCGATCAACGCCGCGTTCGATGAAATCATGCGCGAACGGCGGGCGATGGCGCTCGAAGGGGCGGCATGATGCGGCCACTTTGTCGTGTTCTGACTGGTTCTCGTTGACGTCGGGGATCGTCCGACCGAATTATCCGTTTAGCCGTAACAAGCGGCGCCCTTGAGGATGCTCATGGTTCGCGAATTCGCCAGGAAGCACGGGTCCACCCTTCGCGGTCTCGCCGCGGTCGGAGGGGCTCTGGCCACCGTCGCCGCCATCGCGGTCGGCGCGGTGCTCGCCGTCTTCTTTGCGGCCACGGTGGTGGTGATCGCGGTCATGGCCTCGGCGCTGCTGGCGCTCGCGGGCCTCGCCCTGCGCGCCAAGAAGGCCCGGGCCACCCGCCGCGACGACGGCGTCATCGAAGCGCGCCACCTGGGCGGCCACCACTGGGTGGCCTACGGCTGGAACGAGCGCCAGGGCCGCTAGGGCCCGACCCCATGTACCTCCTGAGGTCCTTCCGCCCCGGCGACGAAGCCGGGGTGGTCGCCGTGCTGGACGACACCTTCGAGTCCACCTGGGGGCCGCAGCTGCGCCCCGAGGTCCTGGCCCGCCGCCGCCGCGCGCAGCCGGCGAGGGCCTACGTCGCCGAAAAGGGCGCGGCCTTCGTGCTGGCGGTCGAGGACGACCAGATCCTCGGCATGGTTCACTGGGACGGCGACTTCGTCCACGCCCTGCACGTCGCCGGCGCGGCCCAGCGGCGCGGCGTCGGGCGGGCGTTGCTGGCCCACGCCGAGCAGGCGATGGCCGCGGCGGGAGAGAGCTCGGCCCGGCTGGAGACCGACACCTTCAACACCCGCTCGCGGGCGTTCTACGCCGCGCTCGGCTATCGCGAGATCGACAGCTATCCCGACCTTGCGTGGGAGAGCGGCCTGACGACGCTGCTGCTGGAAAAGCCGCTCGGTTAGCGCGGCGGCAGGGAGAAGCGCATCGGGAAGACGGCGACGGTCCCGGGGGCGGCCGTTTCGTCCGGAGGGGCCGTGAAGCGCATGATGCAGCCAAGCTTGGCTGCGGCGTCCCCGAAGCCATGGCCCGGCTTGTCCTCTTCCAGCCAGGTGCAGGAGGTCGGGCGGCGCTTTTCGTCGAGGCGGCATTGGGTGATGGCGGCGCCTTCGATGCCCTGGCGCTGCGCCGCCGCGGGATAGTAGCGCGGCGGCGGCTTGCCTTTGCAGGTCCACCAGGGGTTCGAAGTCGGCAGTTCGGCCGGGAGAATTTGCGGTCCCTTGGCGAGCGCCGGTCCGGCGGCCAACAGCGCGAGCATGGCGCCTGCTGCGTAGATGTTCATGCTGGGCCCCGCCTCTTGCGGCGACGTCATAGCCAAACGCGTCAGCGCGCGCCACTGGACGGTCGGCCGGTTCCTGCGACCTCGCCGCGATTACCTGCCGCTGAATGGGCCTAACGGCGCCTTGCGGGAGGCTGACGGCGCCACTAGGCTCCCATTCAAACAATCGTTGGGAGAAACGGCATGATCGGCGTGGTGGCGACCCTCAAGGTCCAGGACGGCAAGCAATCCGAGTTCGAGGCGATCTTCATCGATCTCGCCAAGCAGGTCCGGGCCAACGAGCCGGGCAACATCGCCTACCAGCTGACCAAGAGCCGCACCGACCCGACCGTCTACAAGGTGCTGGAGCTCTACAAGGACGAGGACGCCCTGAAGGCTCACGGCGGCACCGACTACTTCAAGGCCGCCGGCGCCAAGATGGGCCCCTGCATGGGCGGCCGTCCCGAGATCGAATACCTCGACGCCGTGGAGTAGGCGCCATGGACCTCGAATTCTCGAAGGAAGACCTGGCGTTCCGTGACGAGGTTCGGGCCTTTATCGCCGAGGCCTTCGACGACGACATGCGCGCGCGTTCCGCGCAGTCGAAGAACGCCCATATCGACAAGGCGGGCCAGGTCCGCTGGCTGAAGCGCCTGAACGACAAGGGCTGGATCGCGCCCGATTGGCCGAAGGAATACGGCGGAACCGGCTGGAGCCACGCCCAGAAGTACATCTTCGACATGGAGATGGCCCTGGCCGGCGCGCCGTCGACCTCGAACATGGGGCTCAAGATGTGCGCCCCGGTGGTGATGGCGTTCGGGACCCCCGAGCAGAAGGCTCAGCACCTACCGAAGATCCTCTCCACCGACGTCTGGTGGTGCCAGGGCTATTCCGAACCCGGCTCGGGCTCGGACCTCGCCTCGCTGTCCATGAAAGCTGAGAGGGACGGTGATTATTACGTCCTAAACGGTTCAAAAATTTGGACAACTTACGCGCAGTGGGCCGACTGGATGTTCTGCCTGGTGCGGACCTCCAGCGAGGATATCCGGCAGAAGGGCATCTCGTTCCTGCTGCTGGAGATGAACACGCCGGGCATCACCATCGTGCCGCTGCCGACCCTGGACGGCCCGCCCGAGGGCGACCAGGAGATCAACCAGGTGTTCTTCGAGAACGTCCGGGTGCCGGTCGCCAACCGGATCGGCGAGGAAGGCCAGGGCTGGACCTACGCCAAGTACCTGCTGCAGTTCGAGCGCGGCAATCCGTATGCGGCGGGCCTGACCAACCAGCTCAACAAGGTGCGCAAGATCGCCAGCCTGGAGCCGTCGGACGGCGGCGGGCGGATGATCGACGACCCGGACTTCCGCAAGAAGCTGAGCGAGATGCAGATCAAGGTGGACGTGCTGAACGCCACCGAGCTGCGGATGTTCTCGGCGCGCTCCTCGGGCGAGGCGATGGGGGCGGCGTCCTCGATGCTGAAGCTGGAGGGCAGCCAGGCCCAGCAGGCGGTGACCGAGCTGGCGCTGGAAGCGGCGGGGATCTACGCCCAGCCGTTCGTGCGCGACACCTGGGCCGAGATCCGCGGCGAGCGCAACGAACCGCGGGCCGGTCCGGACTACGCAGCGACCATCGCCCCGACCTACTTCAACTACCGCAAGACCTCGATCTATGCGGGGTCGAACGAGATCCAGCACAACATCATGGCCAAGATGGTGCTGGGGCTGTAGCCGGAGATTTCATGGGGTTGCGGTTTCGGTCGCAATCCCATGAATCTGCTGCAATATTTGTGTTTCGGGCCGCGCTGATCCGGTCGGCCGCCTCCTGGATTTCCCTCTCCCAGCCTAGCTAGTTTCCCCGATATCGACGGTCGGGGGCGGAGCCTAACGTGCCGCTTGTGGGGTGACCTGCGAGAGGGACGTAGCCGCATGCGACGGGTGTCTGGGGTGGTTCGTAGGATCGGGCTGGGCCGCATCGCGGCGGCCGGTCTTTGTGTCGGTCTTGCCGGCGGCGCGCCGGCGCTGGCCCAGCAACCCGCGACGCCGCCCGCGGCCGCAGCGCCCGCCCGGGTCGATCCGGCGGCGGTGCAGGCGCTCAGCCAGATGAGCGCCTTCCTCCAATCGCTCTCGACCTTTGCGCTGAAGACCGACACCAGCCTGGAGGTCGTCACCAACGACGATCAGAAGATCCAGCTGGTCGGCACCGCGTCGTACAAGGTCCGCAAGCCCGACGCCTTCGTGGTCGACGTGGTCAGCTCCAGCTGGAACCGCCGCTACATCTACGCCGGCGGCCAGTTCACGGTGTACGCCCCGGAGCTGGGCTACTACGCGACCGTGCCGAGCCAGGCGACGATCCAGGCCACGATCGCCGACGTGGCGACCCGGTTCGGGATATCCATGCCGCTCGACGACCTCTTCCGTTGGAGTAGTCCGGGCGGACGCGAGGCGGCGTTGGACTCCGCCTTCCTGGTGGGCGCCGAGGTCCTCGACGGCGTCAAGACCAACCACTACGCGTTCCGCGAGGGCCAAATCGACTGGCAGGTCTGGATCCAGCAGGGCGCCCAGCCGCTGCCGCGCCGGGTGGTGATCATCGACCGCCGCGACAAGACCAATCCGGCCTACATCGCAAACCTAACCTGGACGCTGAACCCTCCGCTCACCGACGCCGACTTCGCGTTCCAGCCGGGTAAGGGCGCGACCCGGATCCGCATCGATCAGCCAACCCCGGGAGACGCGCAATGAGCAACCTCAAGCGCCTGGGCCTGGCCGCGGCCCTGATCGCGACTGGCGTCCTCATGGCCGACCAGGCGCTGGCCCGTGGCGGCCGCGGTGGCGGCGGCGGCGGCTTTGGCGGCGGCGGCGGCCGGGGCGGCGGCGGGTTCGGCGGCGGAGGCGGCGGCTTCAGCGCGGGCGGCGGCGTCCGCGGCGGCGGCGCGACCAGCATCGGCGGCGGCGGCTACAACGGCGGTCGCGGGTCGAGCGGCTTCACCCGGCCTTCCGGCGGGGCCGGCGGGGTCGGCGCGGCGGGGCGGCCGAGCGGCGGCGCGGGAATCGCCACGCGGCCCAGCGGCGGCCCGGGAGGTCCGGGCGGCATCGGCGGTCCTGGGGGCGTCGGCGGCCCAGGCGGCGTCGGGGGACCGGGCGGCGTCGGCGGTCCTGGCCGGCCTGGCGGCATCGGCGGCCCGGGCGGCCCGGGCGGCCCAGGGGGCGTCGGCGGCATAGGCGGAGTCGGGGGCGTGGGCGGCGTCGGCGGGCCAGGACGACCGGGCGGCATCGGCGGCGCCGGCGGCATCGGCAACGGCGGCAACATCAACGCCGGCAACAACGTCAATATCGACATCGACGGCGGCTGGGGCGGCTGGGTGGACTATCCCTTCCTGGCCGGCGCGGCGTTCGCCTGGACCACCGCGGCGGTGGTCGGATCGATGTACTACGCGCTGCCGCACGGCTGCGGGCCCTACTCGTGGGGCGGCTACGGCTACTACTATTGCGGCGGCGCCTATTATGAGCCCCGCTACGAGGGCGACACCGTGGTCTATGTCACGGTTCCGGACCCGTCGGGCGGCAAGCAGCCTCCGCCCAGCGAGGCGAGTGCGCCGGCCGCCGCGGCGCCGACGCCGACCCCGTCGCCCACCCCGCCGCCGACGTCGCCGAAGGAGTAGGACGACCGTGGCCCTCTTCCATGCCGTCGCGATGCTCCTGGCGCTGCAAGCCCCCGCGCAGACCTCGTCGCAGCCCTTGCCGGACACGGTGAACGCCAGCCCGGCCGTGCAGGAGGCGCTGAAGAAGGTCGACGCCGGCGACCTGGCGCCGCTGATCAAGCTGGCCGACGGCGGCGACGCCGACGCGCAGTACTATGCGGGCGTGGTGTTCCTGTTCGGCCGCGGCGCGGTCCCCAAGGATCCGGCGCGCGGCTGCGCCTATGAAGAGAAGGCGTCCGCCACCCGCGGGGACGCGATGCACCTGGTCGGCATGTGCCACCAGAGCGGGGCGGCCGGCGCGCCGGACAAGGCCAAGGCCGAAGCGGCCTACACCCGTGCGACCGCGATGGGCTTCACCAAGTCGAAGTGCGCCCTGGGCCAGATGCTGATGGCCGATCCTCAGAGCGCCGCGCGCGGCCTGCAGCTGTGCAAGGAGGCCGCGGACGCTGGGGACGCGGACGCCCAGGCGGCGGTGGGCAACGCCTATTTCAACGGGACCGCCGGCGGCGAGCGCGACCTGAAGTCGGCGCGGACCTGGTACGAGAAAGCCGCCAAGCAGAACAACCTCGACGCCTCGCGGCGGCTGGGCGAGATGTACGCCAAGGGCGACGGCGGCCCGAAGGACGAGAAGAAGGCCATGGAACTGTGGACCGCCGGCGAGAAGGCCGGCGATCCGCTGGTGTCGATCCTGGTCGCCGACCAGCTGTTCTCTGAGATCTCCGGCGGCCGCAAGCCTGGGCCGGGGACCTACGCCTTCCGGGGCGGGGTGCCGACCAAGGACATCGAAGTGATCGAAGAGTGGTATCGCCAGGCCAAGACGAAAGATCCGCGCCCGGACGTGCAGGCGAGGGCCGACTATGCGCTGTCGATCCTCTCGGGGCTCAAGTCCGCCGCCAATGTGAAGAAGCGCTAGCCTGCGGTTCCCCTGCGTCGGGCTTGGGTATCGCGGCTCGTGCGGATAACTGTGGAGCCATGAGCACGGTCCCGCGGCGCCCCCGCCGCACGCAGCAACAACGGTCCGCCGACACGCGCCAGGCGCTGCTGGAGGGGGCCGTTCGGGTCATCTACGAGCGGGGATACGCCGGCGCGACGACGGCGGTCATCGCGCAGGAAGCGGGGATCACCCGCGGCAGCATCATCTTCCATTTCAGCACCCGCGCGCAGTTCATGGCCGAGGTGCTGCGCGCGATCTTCGAGGAAGAGCGCGAGGAATATGCGCGGCTCGAGCGCGATCTCAACCTCGGCTTCCAGGCCGAGGACTGGATCGAGATGTGCTGGCGTGTGCTGAGCCGGCCGTCCGGCGTCGCCTTCCTGGAGATCCAGATGGCGGCGCGCAGCGACCCTGAGCTCGCCGAACAGGTGGCGAGCGTCAGCTCCGGACTCGAGCAGATCGGCGTCGAGTTCCTCAGTGAACGGTTCAAGGGCGACGTCGACGGCACGCTCGCGGCGATCCGTCTGGTCGTGTGGGCGATCCGCGGCTTTTCGATCGGCAAGATGATCCTTCCCGACTGGGATGCGCAGGACCGGCCGGTGGAAATGTTCAAGGACATGTTCCGGGCCGGGGTGAAGGCCGGCGCCTTCGGCCCGAAGCCGGTCAAAGCCTGACGATCGCCGCCGTCCGCGACGCCGTGATTTTCCCGCCGACGTCGTTCATTGTTGAACGCTCGGGCGATCTATGACTAAAGTTGATCGTATGTGATGCAAAATGCGCGCGGCCATCGAAGCCAGCGCCGGCGGAGGAAGTGTCGATGGTTCCGGGGCTGATGCAGCCGACGCAGCTGCAGATCGCCAGCATTCTTCGGTATGCGCAGCAGGCGCATGGCGGCCGCGAGATCGTCTCGCGCCAGATCGAGGAGCCGGTCTGGCGCTATGACTATGCGCGCTTCGCCAAGCGCGTGGAGCGGGCGGCCAAGGCGTTGCAGCGCCTGGGCGTCAAGCCGGGAGACCGGGTCACGTCGCTGGCCTGGAACACCCATCGGCACCTGGAGCTGTTCTATGCCGTCACCGGCATTGGGGCGGTGCTGCACACGGCCAATCCGCGGCTGTTCGACGAGCAGATCGCCTACACCGTCAATCACGCCGAGAGCGGGGTGCTGCTGTTCGAGCGCAACCTGGCGCCGGTGGTGGAGCGCCTGGGCTCGCAGTTGGCCACGGTGCGCGCGCGGGTCAGCCTGACGGCCGAGCCGATGGCCGGCGCGCTTTGCTACGAGGACCTGATCGCGGCCGAGGAGGACGGCTTCGACTGGCCGGTGTTCGACGAGAACTCAGGCGCTTTCCTTTGCTACACCTCGGGCACGACGGGCGATCCGAAGGGCGTGCTCTACTCGCACCGCGCGGTGGTGCTGCACGCGATGGGCGCGGGGCTCAACGCGGCCTTCGGGTTCACGGCGTTCGACGTGGTGCTGCCGTGCTCGTCGCTCTACCACGCCACCGCCTGGGGCCTGCCGTTCGTGGCCCCGATGTGCGGCGCCAAGCTGGTGCTGCCGGCCGACAAGATGGACGGCGCCAGCCTGCAGGAGCTGATCGCCCACGAGGGCGTGACCTTCACCGGCGGCGTGCCGACCATCTGGACCATGTACCTGGCGCACCTGGAGCAGACCGGCGAGACGCCCGGCGCGCTGAAGCGGGTGATGATCGGCGGGTCGGCCGTGCCGCGCGCCATGGCCGAGGCGCTGAAGAGCCGCTACGGCGTCGACACCCTGCAGATCTGGGGCATGACCGAGACCGCGCCGATGGGCGTCATCTCCTCGCCGACCCCGGCCCTGGCCGAGCTGGGCGAGGAGGAGATGCTGGAGACCATCTGGTCGCGGCAGGGCCGCCTGCAGTACGGCGTCGAGTTGCGCATCGTCGACGAAGCCGGGCAGGTGCTGGCCTGGGACGGCGAGACGCCGGGGGCGCTGCAGGTGCGCGGCCCCTGGGTGGTGCAGCGCTACTTCCGGCAGGATCGCGATGCGGCCGGGCCGGACGGCTGGTTCGACACCGGCGACGTGGCGACGATCGACGCGAACGGCTTCATGCGGATCACCGACCGGACCAAGGACGTCATCAAGTCGGGCGGCGAGTGGATCAGCTCGATCGACCTGGAGAACGTCGCGGTCGGCTGTCCGGGCGTGAAGATCGCCGCGGTGGTCGGCGTGCATCATCCCAAGTGGGAGGAGCGGCCGATCCTGGTGGTCGAGCCCCACGACGGCGCCGAGGTCACCGCCGACCAGATGCGCGAGTACCTGGCGCCGCGGATCGCCAAGTGGTGGACGCCGGACGACGTGGTCTTCGCCAGGGTGCCGCTGACCGCCACCGGCAAGATCGACAAGAAGGTGCTGCGCGAAGCCTACCGCGAGCACCTGACCAGCAAGAAATCCTGACAGTTCTTCGGGGGCACTCATGAAGAAGACCATCCGCCTGGGCGCCGGCGCGCTCGGGGCCGCCGCGGCGCTTTGGCCGCTCGCCCAGGCGCAGGCCGCGGGCTGTGAAGACCTGGTCGGCAAGAAGGTCGGCGGCGGCGTGGTGACGTCGGCCGAGCGGTTGGCGGCCGGGGCCAAGCTGTCGCTGACCGGTCCTTGGGCGGCCGCGCCGATCGCGCCGCTGCCGGCGGCGATCTGCCGGGTGAAGGCGCAGATCTCTCCCGTCGCCGGCTCGCTGATCAATGTGGAGGTGTGGCTGCCGGAGACCTGGAACGGCAAGTTCGTCGGCCTGGGCGGCGGCGGCTACAGCGGCGGCCTCGACACCGCGGCGATCATGTTCCCGCCGCTGACGACGCAGGGCTATGCGACCGCGGCGACCGACGTCGGCCACCCGAGCAGCGAAGACGCCAAGTGGTCGAACGGCCAGCCGCAGAAACTGGTCGACTGGGCGCACCGCGGCAACCACGTCACGGCGGTGTTCGCCAAGGCGCTGATCGCCTCGCATTACGCCAAGGAGGCGCAACGCTCGTACTTCCACGGCTGCTCCAACGGCGGGCGTGATGCGCTGATGGAGGCCTGGCGCTATCCGCAGGACTATGACGGCATCGTCGCCGGGGCCCCGGCCGCGCCTTGGACCCGCGCCATGACCGGTTTCGCGTGGAACATGCGGGCGCTGGACGGGCCGCCGAAGGTGACGCTCACGCCGGCCAAGCTGAAGCTGGTCACCAAGACGGTGATGGCGCGCTGCGACGCGCTGGACGGGGTGAAGGATGGGCTGCTGGAAGACCCGCGCGCCTGCCGCTTCGATCCGGCCGAGCTGGAGTGCAAGGCGGGGCAGAGCGCCGAGTGCCTGAGCGGCGACGAGGTGAAGGCGCTGCGGGCGATCTATCAGGGGCCGCGCACCCGCGACGGCAAGCAGATCTCGGCCGGCTTCGCGCCGGGCGGCGAGGCGAGCGAGTGGCCAGCCTGGATCACCAACGAAAAGGCCAACCAGCGCAACTTCGCGACCGAGACCTTCCGCTGGTTCGTGCATCGCAATGAGGCCTGGACGCTCGACCGCTTCGACCTGGACCGCGACTTCGCGCTGGGCCTGAAGCGGATGGGGCCGGTGATCGACTCCGATAATCGCGACCTGCGCCCATTCCTGAAGCAGGGCGGCAAGCTGATCCTCTATCACGGCTGGAACGACGCGGCCCTGCCGCCCGAAAACTCCATCGCCTACTACGCGGAGATGACGAAGCTGGCCGGACCGATGGGCGATCAGGCCCGTCTGTTCATGGCGCCGGGCATGGGCCACTGCTTCGGCGGCGAGGGCCCGAACCGGTTCGACATGGTCAGCGAACTCGATCGCTGGTTCGAGAGCGGCGCGGCGCCCGAGCGGGTGATCGCCGCCAAGCCCGACAACATGTTCGCGGCCCTGGCCGGTTGGCCGACCGAGACGCTGCAGTCGCGGCCGCTCTGCGCCTGGCCCAAGCGGGCCCGCTGGAACGGAACCGGCTCCACCGACGACGCCGCGAACTTCAGCTGCGTGGCCGCGGAGTAGACCATTGTACCTGAGAGGAAACGCCATGAAGGCCGTCTCGATGTCGCTCGCCGCGGGTCTCGCCGCTGCGATTCTGCTGGCGGGCGCGCCCGCCTTGGCCCAGCCGACCGCCGCAGCGCAGGCGACACGGCTGGGGGCCGAGCGCAAGTCGGTCGAGACCATTCGCCTCTATCCGGGCGTCGCTCCGGGCTCGGAGAGTTGGAAGCAGGTCGAGCGTACGACCCCGCACATGGCCGGGCAGGGCAGCCGCCTGACCCGCAACGTCGTCTCGCCGACGCTGGAAGTGTTCCTGCCCGACCCGGCCAAGGCCACCGGCGCCGGCGTGATCATCGCGCCCGGCGGCGGCATGCGGTTCCTGTCCTACGACACCGAAGGCGTCTGGGTCGCTCAATGGCTGGCCGAGCACGGCGTCGCGGCCTTCGTGCTGAAGTACCGGACGGTCGAGACCCCGGCCGGCGACCTGGAGTTCCTGCAGTCGCTGCAGGCGATGTTCGCCAAGCTGGGGGCGAGCCCGACCGGGGCCGGGCCGCTGGAAGGCGCCGATTTCGCCACCGCCGACGGCGTTCGCGCGCTGCAGGTGGCCAAGGAGCGCGCCAAGGACTGGAAGGTCGACCCTAGCCGCATCGGGATCATGGGTTTCTCGGCCGGCGCGCGGGTGACGGTCGGAGCGGTGGACGCGGGCGCCAAGCCGGCCTTCGCCGCACCGATCTATGGCGGCGCGTTCGGCGAGCCCCTGAAGCTGGACGATGCGCCGCCGATGTTCCTGGCCGTGTCGTCGGACGACAAGCTGGCCTCGCCCACCGTGATCGAGCTGTTCACCAAGCTGCAGGCGGCCGGCAAGTCGCCGGAACTGCACGTCTACCACACCGGCGGCCACGGCTATGGGCTGGAGGCCAAGGCCAACAGCTCGGCGCATTGGATCGACGAGTTCTACTGGTGGCTGGAGTCGGCCGGGTTTCTGAAGACGCGCTGACGCCGAAGGGCCGCCCCGCGCGGGGCGGCCGCCTCAGTCGGCGATGATCAGCTGGACGCCGGCCTTTTCGACGATGCGGCGTTCATCGTCGGTGACGCCGGCGTCGGTGACGACGATGTCGATCTCTTCCAGGCCGCAGACCACGTTGCCGGACGGACCGCGGAACTTGGAGCTGTCGACCAGCAGCACGATCTGCTCGGCGCGCTCGATCAGGCGGCGCTCGGCGGCGACCAGCACCACGTCGGCCTGCATGATGCCGTGCGGGCCGACGGCCGCGGCGCCCATGAACAGTTTCGGCGCATGGAAGCGGGGCATGCTCTCTTCGCCCGCCGCGGACAGGATGATGTTCTGCTCGCGGAAAACCGAGCCGGCCGGGACCAG
The DNA here is from genome assembly GCF_964254345.1 of Phenylobacterium sp. LjRoot97. Lineage (NCBI taxonomy): Bacteria > Pseudomonadati > Pseudomonadota > Alphaproteobacteria > Caulobacterales > Caulobacteraceae > Phenylobacterium > Phenylobacterium sp. LjRoot97. The sequence goes on along the minus strand of NZ_CAXUTH020000001.1, from coordinate 3,219,708 downwards.
CACCCGGGTTCCCTGCTGCGGCAGCAGCGCGTCGACGATGTGCAGCGAGTTGGTCAGCACCTGCAGGTGCAGGCCCTCCAGGTGCGGGCACATCTGCAGGGTCGTCGACCCGCCGTCGAGCATCACCGCCTCGCCGGGCGCGCAGAGCGCGGCGGCGGCCTTGCCGATGGCGGCCTTCTCCTTGCGGTGGTGGGCGATGTTCTCATGGAACGGCACACCGCTCAGCATCGGCACGGCGGCCGCGCCGCCGGACTGGGCCGGGAGCTTGGCCCCGCCGCGCACGCGGACGAGCTGGCCTTCCTGGGCCATGCGTTCGAGATCGCGCCGAATGGTGGCCGGCGAGGCGTCGAGGTTGGCGATGAACTCCTGGTAGGACGCAAAGCCTCGCGGCTGCATCAACTCCAGGATCAGCCGCTCGCGCTCCGTGGCGTGCATTCGGTAGAATCTCCCCCTTCAGACGGGCAAGGACACTTCTTTCCGCCGGGTCCCGAACAAGCAAGCAATTTCAATCATCATGCGTCGTAATGCTCACACGATGCCGGCGCCGAGCCCCACGGCGCGGCGCTTCTGCGCCTTGCGGCCGCGCCAGCCGCTGTCGCGATAGGCGGCGAGGACGTCGACGGCGCCGCCGGACCTGACCCGGGCCATGGCCAGGATCGGGGTGACGTCGGTGCGATAGGCGCCGCGCAGCGCCTGGAAAGCCATCATCACGTCGTCGGCCTCCTGGGCGGCGGTGAGGGCCGGGCGGTCGACCAGCAGCGCCTTGGCGTAGGCGCCGACGATCGCCTCGGCCGAGGACAGCATGCTCTCGATCGGGTCGGTGACGTTGTGCGACTGGTCGATCATGTAGGCGGGATTGAAGCCGTCGCGCGGGTTCAGCTCGGCCTGCACCAGCTCGTTGAACACCAGGAACAGCTGGTGCGGATTGATGGAGCCGGAGTCGAGGTCGTCGTCGCCGTACTTGCTGTCGTTGAAGTGGAAGCCGCCGAGTTTTCCAAACCGGTGCAGGCGCGCGACGATCTGCTCGATGTTCACGTTCGGGGCGTGGTGGCCGAGGTCGACCAGGCATTGGGCCTTGGGCCCGAGCTGCTGGGCGGCCAGGATGCTGGAGCCCCAGTCCTGGATCACGGTCGAGTAGAAGGCCGGCTCGTACATCTTGTGCTCGAGCAGCATGCGCCAGTCGTCGGGCAGGGCGGCGTAGATGCCGGCGGCGCTGTCGAGGTAGCGGTCGAGCGAGGCGCCGAGGTCCTGCTGGCCGGGGAAGTTGGTGCCGTCGCCGAGCCAGACGGTCAGGGCGTTGGAGCCCAGTTTCGCGCCGATCTCGATGCACTCGACGTTGTGGGCGATGGCCTGGGCGCGGACGGCGGGATCACGCGCGGTCAGGCTGCCGCTGCGATAGGAGTGCGCCTGACCGGGCTGGTCCTGGAAGGTGTTGGAGTTGACCGCATCGAAGCCGAGGCCGAGCGCGGCGGCTTCCTGGCGCAGGCCGGCGTAGTCGTCGACGAAGTCCCACGGGAAGTGCGGCGAGACCCGCGGCGTGGCGCGGCTGAGCTGGTTGACGACCGCGCAGTCCTCCAGCTTCTCGTGAATGTCGGTCGGCTCTCCCGGGATCGGAAACTTGGCGAAGCGCGTGCCGCCGCGGCCCGCGCCCCAGGTCGGCAGGGCGACGGAGAAGGCCTGCGCGCGGGCGGTGATCGTCTCGATGTCGACACCGCGGCGGGCGAGGGCGCGGCCCAGGCTGTCGTAGTCGTCCTCGAGCGCAACGCGGCGCGCGTCGTTGTGGCTCTCGATTGCGTCCTGCGAGAGGGGAAGGCCGCTCATGTGGTTTCGTCCCGGTACTGTCGTCTTCTGATTAGATCACGGCCGGAGCCCCCAGGGCATCGGCGACCCCGGCCGTGACAGGCTGACGGAGGGCTCGACCTCCTCCTGGCCTAGCGGGTGAACGCCTGCGCGTTGCCGGCGTCGACGTTGAGAATGTTGCCGGTGGACTTGGCCGAGGCGTCGCCGGCGAAGAACCAGACGGCTTCGGCGATGTCCTCGGGCAGGACGCTGCGCTTGAGCATGGAGCGGTTCTTGTAGAACTCCTCCAGCTCCTCGCCTGGATCGACGCCATAGGCGCCGGCGCGCTCCTGGCGCCAGTCGCCGTCCCAGATCCGCGAGCCGCGGATCACCGCGTCGGGATTGACCACATTGACCCGCAGGCCGTCCGCCGCGCCTTCAAGCGCCAGGCAGCGGGCCAGGTGCAGGGCGGCGGCCTTGGCCGAGGCGTAGGCTGAGGCGTTGGGGGTGGCGGCCAGGGCGTTCTTGGAGCCGATGAACACGATGCTGCCGGCCTTCTGCAGCTTCATCAGCGGGAAGGCGGCGCGCGAGGTCAGGAAGTAGCCCTCGGCCAGGACGTCGTAGTTCTTGCGCCAGAGGGCGACGGTCGTCTCTTCGATCGGCGCGGAGGAGGCGATGCCGGCGTTGGCGACCAGGATGTCGAGGCCGCCGAACTCGCGGGCGCAGGCCTCGAACGCGGCGGCGACCTGGGCCTCGTCAGTGACGTCGCAGACCGTCGCGCGAACCAGGTCGCGGCCGAAGGCCTGGGCGAGCGACTGCCGGGCGCCTTCCAGCGGTTCGGCGGCGAGGTCGAGCAGCATCACGCAGGCGCCGTCGGCCAGCAGGCGCGCGGCGGTGGCGCGGCCGATGCCGCCGGCGCCGCCGGTAACGACGGCGATCTTGCCGACCAGGGCCTTCGGCTTGGGCATGCGCTGCAGCTTGGCCTCTTCCAGCGCCCAGTACTCGATGGCGAAGGCCTCCTGTTCAGGCAGGCCGATATAGTCGCCGATGGCCTCGGCGCCGCGCATCACGTTGATGGCGTTGCCGTAGAACTCGCCGGCCAGGCGGGCGGTGGTCTTGTCGGCGGCGAAGGTGAAGCGACCAAGGCCCGGGACCAGGATCACCACCGGGTTGGGATCGCGCATCTTCGGATCGGCCGGGGCGGCGCAGCGGCCGTAGTAGGCGCCGTAGTCCGCGCGGTAGGCGGCGAACCGCTCGGCCAGGTAGGCGTCGTCGTCGAGCCGGGCGGGATCGAGCGTCAGCGGCGCGATCTTGGTGCGCAGGAAATGGTCGGGGCAGGAGGTGCCGATGGCCGCCAGCCGGGCGAAGTCCTTCGAGCCCACGAATTCCAGCGCCTCGGCGTCGTCCGAGAAGTGGCCGAGCTTGGAGCGTTCGCCTGGCATGTTGGCGCGCAGGCGCGGCATCAGGCGGGCGGCGGCGTCGGCGCGCCCTGCCGGCGCGAGCGGCGCGGCGACCTGACCGCCGAACGCCGCGCGTCCGGCCATGCGGGCGTTGAGATGGTTGGCGGCGTCGGCGATCAGGTCGATGGTGTTCTGGTAGCAGGCCTGCGAGGTCTCGCCCCAGCAGATGATCCCGTGGCCGGCCAGCATCACGCCGCGCAGCCCGGGATGGGCCTTCACGTAGTCGCGGATCTGTACGCCGAGCTCGAAGCCCGGACGCTTCCAGGGCAGCCAGCCGACCGCGCCGCCCCAGATCTCGCGGGTCGCGGCCTCGCCGCCCGAGGAGGCGGCCAGGGCGATGAGCGCGTCGGGGTGGACATGGTCGATGTGCGCGAAGGGCAGCAGGCCGTGCAGCGGCGTGTCGATCGAGGCGGCGCGCGGGTTCAGGTTGAAGGTGCAGTGGGGAAGGTAGCTCACCATCTCGTCCTCGAACGCCACACCGCGATAGAGCTTCTCGGTGGCGCGGAACTTGTCGAGATAGAGGGTCGAGAAACCGTCCAGCTTCATGGAGCCGATGTCGCCGCCGGACCCCTTCACCCAGAGGACCTCGACCTGCTCCGCGGTGAGCGGATCGGTTTCCGAGAGCTTGGCCGAGGTGTTGCCGCCGCCGAAGTTGGTGACCGTGAGGTCGGACCCCAGCAGATTGGATCGATAGAGCAGCAGCGCCTCCGGCGACATCGCCGCCGCCGCGGCCTTGTCCCACCGGCTTTCGGGCACCGCGAACGGGAGGGCCAGCGCCCGATCGGCCACCGGGCCGGCTTCACTCTTCATATACGGGGTCCTCCCGAGGACGCTGCACGTCGATCTAATTCGCTGGTCTTATATGATCATTTTCGCTAACTATCAATCAAACGAATTCAGGGAGGAGCGTTTGCAGGGGGGGCTGACCGTGGTGCTCGACGTGGGCAAGACGCTGACGAAGCTCAGCCTCTGGGGCCCGTCAGGCGAAGTGCTGGCGCGCGAGTCGCGGCCCAACCAGCGGATCGACGCCGGCCGCTACGCCGCGCTCGACGCCAAGGGCATCGAGGCCTGGGCGGCGCAGGTTCTGTCTCAGTTCGCGCGGCGAGGCGCGATCGCCCGGATCATCCCGGTTGCACATGGCGCCGGCTTCGCGGTGCTGCGCGATGGCGCGCTGGCGTGCCCGCCGCCCGACTACGAAGAACCGCCGCCGCAGGCGATCGCGCAGGCCTACGAGCAGCAGCGCGACGGGTTCGCGCTGACCGGTTCGCCGCGGCTGCCCAACGGTCTCAATCTCGGCGCCCAGCTGGCTTGGATGGAGGCGCTCCACCCAGGCCTGCTGGACGACGGCGCGGTCATCGTCCCCTGGCCGCAATACTGGGCCTGGGTGTTCAGCGGCGTGGCGGCGAGCGAGGTGACGAGCCTGGGCTGCCACAGCGACCTCTGGCGGCCGCTGGAGGGGCGGGCGAGCGGGCTGGCGCAGGCGCGCGGCTGGGCCTCGCGGCTGGCGCCGCTGCGCCGGGCCGGCGAGGTGCTGGGGACGTTGCGGCTTGCCTGGGCCGAGAGGACCGGCCTGCCGCCGGAGACCGAGGTTCACGTCGGCCTGCACGATAGCAACGCTGCGCTGATCGCGGCCCGAGGCTTTCCGGAGATCGCCGATCACGAGTCGACCGTGCTCTCGACGGGCACCTGGTTCGTCGGCATGCGTTCGCCGGCCCCAGGCGCGGCCGTCGATATCGGCGCGTTGCCTGAAGGCCGCGACTGCCTGGTCAATGTCGACGCCCATGGCGCGCCGATCCCTTCGGCGCGGTTCATGGGCGGGCGCGAGGTCGAACTGCTTTCGGGGATCGACACCCGGCGGATCGACATCCGGCCCGACCAGCCGCTGCTTGTGGCGGCCGTCGCGGACGTGGTGCGGGCCGGGGCGAAGGTGCTGCCGACCATGACGCCGGGCGTCGGGCCGTTTCCGAACGGCCACGGGCGCTGGATCGCGATGCCGACCGATCCGGTCGCGCGCCGGGCCGCCGTCTGCCTCTATCTGGCGATGAGCGCCCACGCCTCGCTTGGCCTGATCGGCGCGCGCGAGCGCATCGTGGTGGAGGGGCGGTTCGCCGAGGCCGAGGTGTTCGTGCGGGCGCTGGCCTCGCTGCGCCCGGCCGATGAGATCTACGTCTCCAACGCCGAGCACGACGTGTCCTATGGCGCGTTGCGCCTGCTCGACGCGGGGCGCAAGCCGCTGTCGTCGCTGACCCGGATGAGGCCGCTGGAGGTCGATCTCAGCGCCTATGCACGCGACTGGGAGCGCGAGGCCGCGCGGATCGAGGCGGCGGCGTGAAGGCGGCGTCGGTCTCGGATTATCGTGAGCTCGCCCGGCGACGGCTGCCGCGGTTCCTGTTCGAGTACATCGACGGCGGCGCGTACGACGAGGTGACGCTGGGCGCCAACCTCGATGATCTCCGGGGACTGGCGCTGCGCCAGCGGGTGCTGCGCGACGTCTCGACGATCGACACCTCGACCACGCTGTTCGGCCGCAGGCAGCGCCTGCCGGTGGCGCTGGGCCCCATCGGCCTGGCCGGCATGAACGCGCGGCGCGGCGAGGTGCAGGCCGCGCGGGCGGCTGAGGCGGCCGGCGTTCCGTTCACGCTCTCGACGGTGTCGGCCTGCAGCCTCGACGAGGTCGCCGCCGGCGTCAGCGAGCCGTTCTGGTTTCAGCTCTACATGATCCGCGACCGGGGGTTCATGCAGGCGATGCTGGAGAAGGCCGCATGGCTCGGCTGCAGCGCGCTGGTGTTCACGGTCGACATGCCGGTGCCGGGGACGCGCTACCGGGATTATCGCTCCGGCCTGGCCGGGGCCTCGGGGCTGGCCAGCGCCGCGCGCCGCGCGCTGCAGGGCGCCTGCCGCCCCGGCTGGGCGTGGGACGTCGGCCTGCTGGGCGGCCCGCATCAACTGGGCAATGTCGCGCCGGTGCTTGGGCGCGACACCGGCCTGGAGGACTTCTTCCGCTGGATGCGGGACAACTTCGATCCGACCATCACCTGGCGCGACCTGGAGGCGGTGCGCGAGGCCTGGAAAGGCCCGCTGATCCTCAAGGGCGTGCTCGACGCCGACGACGCGCGCAACGCCGCGGCCTTGGGCGCGGACGGGGTGATCGTTTCCAATCATGGCGGACGCCAGCTGGACGGCGCGCTGTCGACAGCGCGGGCGCTGCCGGAGATCGCCCAAGCGGTCGGCGATCGGTTGACGGTGCTGGCCGACGGCGGCGTGCGCACAGGGCTCGACGTGGTGCGGCTGATGGCGCTGGGCGCCCAGGGCGTGCTGCTGGGCCGGGTCTGGGCCTATGCGCTGGCCGGCGCGGGCGGCAAGGGCGTCAGCCATGTCCTGCAATTGATCGAGGCGGAGATGCGGGTGGCGATGGCGCTGACCGGCGTCACGCGAGTCGAGGAAATCTGTGCGGAGATCCTGGCGGACGCGCCTAGGGATCGCGCCGCGGCCTAGGTGCGCGGCTTGTTCGAGTTCTGGGCGGTCGCCGGGCCGCCCCGCGGGGAGGGGATACACCCATGCATAGCGGCGACTTTCGAATGACGCGCAGGTCCCTCATCGCCTCTGGCGCGGCGCTGGCCTTGGCGCCCGCCGCCGCCCGCGCTGCGCCCGGCGCGGACGACTTGCTGGCCGGATTTCTCGCCCCCCCGCAGGCCGCGCGCCCGCGCACCTGGTGGCATTGGATGGCCGGCAACGTCACCGCCGAGGGCGCCCGCCTGGACCTCGAATGGATGCAGCGCGTGGGGCTGGGCGGCGTGCATGCCTTCTCGGGCCAGCTGTTCGGCGAACCCGCCCTGGCCGAGCCGCGCGCGCCGTTCATGAGCCCGGTGTGGCGCAAGGTGTTCCGCGACTCCGCCGAGTTCGCCCATGCGGCCGGCATGGAGGTCGGCATCGCCGGCTCGCCCGGCTGGAGCCAGACGGGCGGGACGTTCGTGCCGCCGCAGGACGGCATGAAGAAGTACGTTTGGAGTGTCACCGAGGTCGAAGGCGGACGGCCGCTCGCCGGGCCGCTGAAGGCGCCGCCGCGCGCGGTCGGGCCGTTCCAGGGCATGGCCAAGGCCAGCCGGGCGCAACAGCTGAAGGGCGACGTCTACGGCGAGGCTTTCGTCGTGGCCTTCCCGACGCCGGCCTCGGAGGAAGGCGCGAGCGTTCCGGCGCATGTCGCCGACTACGGGCCGATCGACCTCTCGCCGCTGGCGGCCGGAGAGTTGTCGGTGTCGGTCAAGCTGCCGATCCAGGCGCCGTCGAGGTCAGCCTGGATCGAGGCGCGCTATCCGGCGCCGACGCGGATCATGGCGTTGAGCATCGGCCTGAAGGACGGCGCGGCCGTCGAGGTGCTGGCCAGCGACGACGGGACCACCTTCCGCAAGGTTGCCGAGGACGTGGTCATCGCGACCTCGGGCGTCGACCATCCGGCCACGCAGCAGACGCTGTCCTTCGACGCGGTCACCGCCCGGGTGTTCCGGGTGGTGATGACGGAGCTCGATCCCACGCCGCCGCTGCCCGGCCTGCCGCCGGGCTTCGGGCGGCCGCGTCCGCCGCTGAAGGCGTTCGACATCGCGGCGTTCAGTCTGGAGCGGTCGGGGCGGGTGCACCGGTTCGAGGCCAAGGCCGGCTTCGACACCACCATCGGCGCGGCCGGGCCGACGCCTGCGGTCGCTGCGGACGCGCTGGTGCGGCGCGCCGACGTCGTCGACCTGAGCGGCAAGCTTCGGCCCGACGGCGTGCTCGACTGGACCCCGCCGCCGGGGCGCTGGACGGTGCTGCGCTTCGGCTGGTCGCTGACCGGCGCCAGCAACGGGCCGGCCGAGCCGGAGGCGACAGGGCTGGAGGTGGACAAGCTCGATGCGGCGGCGGTGCGCCGCTACGCTGACGCCTATCTCGGGCTCTACGACGAGGCGACGGGATCGAAGGTCGGCTCGAACGCCGTCTCGACCCTGCTCACCGACAGCTGGGAGGCTGGGTTCCAGAACTGGACGCCGGCCCTGTTCGACGAGTTCCGCCGCCGCCGCGGTTATGAGCCGACGCCCTATGCGCCGGTGCTCGCCGGCCGGGTGGTCGACAGCGCCGAGACCAGCGACCGGTTCCTCTGGGACCTGCGGCTGACCCTGAAGGAACTGCTGGCCGACGCCCACTATGGGACCTTGGCCACGGCGCTGCACCAGCGGGGCATGACCTATTACACCGAGGCGTCGGGCGACAATCCGCGCATCCTCGGCGACGGCATGGCGATCAAGGGCCGTTCCGACATCCCGACCGCCGAGTACTGGTACCGCGACTTCGCGTCCGGGCCAGGGCAGCTGTCGCTGAAGGCCGACCTGGAAGAGGCGGCGTCGGCCGCCCACGTCTACGGCAAGCGCCTGGTCGCGGCTGAATCGCTGACGGTAGCGGCCGGGACGGATCCCTGGTCGTTCTCGCCGCGCATGCTCAAGCCGGTGGCCGACGAGATCTTCGCGCGCGGGATCAACCGCATCATCATCCATGACTCGCGCCAGCAGCCGCTGGTCGACGCCAAGCCGGGCATGACGCTGGCGATCTTCGGCCAGTACTTCAATCGCAACGAGACCTGGGCCGAGGACGCCGGCCCGTGGATCGACTATCTGGCGCGTACCTCGCATCTGCTGCAGCAGGGCGATTTCGTCGCCGACGTCGCCTACTTCTACGGCGAGGATCGCAATCTCTCGGAGCTGTTCCGGCGGCGGCTGAACACCGACGTGCCGGTTGGTCACCGCTACGACTACGTCAACCGCGAGGCGCTGCTGGACCTTCTGTCGGTGCGGGGCGGGCGCATCGTGACGCCCGGCGGGATGAGTTATCGCGTGCTCTATTTGCCCGACCACGTGACCCGTCACACCGAGCCGGTGTTGCGCAAGATCGGCGAGCTGTTGAAGGCGGGCGCGGTGGTGGTCGGGCCCAGGCCGCTCGGCGGGCTGGGGCTGACCGCGCCGGACGCGGCGATCGAGACGCTGGCCGATGAGATCTGGGGCGCGGCGCCCTTGGCGCCGACCGGACGCAAGGTCGGGCGAGGCAAGCTCTACCCGAGCCTGGCCGACGCCCTGGCGGGGGAGGGCGTTGCGGCGGACTTCCGCTTCGAGGGCGCAGCCGACGCTGAACTGCTGGCGCTGCATCGGCGAACGCGCGAAGCCGACATCTACTTCGTCTCCAATCAGAAGGAGCGCGCCGAGGAGGTGTCGGCCTCGTTCCGCGTGGCCGGCCGGGCTCCCGAGGTCTGGCGGGCCGTCGACGGCTCGATGGAGCCGCTTGGTTATGCGACCGAAGGCGGGCTGACCAAGGTCGCGCTTCGGCTCGAACCGTACGAGGCGCTGTTCGTGGTCTTCCGCAAATCGACGCGCCAGAAGGCCTGGCAGGCGGCGGGCCGACGGACATCGGTGGCGGCGAGCGTTCAGGCGTCCTGGAGCGTGAGCTTCGGGCCGGGGCTGGCTGCGCCGGCGCCGACGAGCTTCGAGGCGCTGACGTCGTGGTCGGAATCGGGCGACCCGCTCATCCGCTACTATTCCGGCTCGGCGACCTATCGCGCGAGCGTTGATGTGGTCGGCATGGCGCCCGGCGAGCGGTGGTTGCTCGACCTCGGCGAAGTGCACGAGTTGGCCGTCGTCGAGGTCAATGGGAAGCCGGTGGGCACGGCCTGGCACGCGCCCTACCGGCTCGATGTCACCGACGTCCTCAAGCCCGGCCGCAACGAGATCGCCGTGCGGGTCGTGAACCTGTGGCCGAACCGGCTGATCGGCGACAAACAGCCGGGTGCCAAGCCGGTGACGTTCGCGCCCATGTCGACCTACACCGCCCAATCGCCGCTGCTGCCATCGGGCTTGCTGGGGCCGGTGAGGCTGCTGGTCTCGCGCAAAACCACGAAGTGATCACAAGCGAGCGAGGCGGCGGGCTGTCCGGCTAGGCCTCCGGCCGCCCCGCCAAAGGCGGCCTAAGCCATTACGAAATAGGGATTTCGTGACGTCCCTCTAAGCGGAGGGTATCGGGCGATCCGGTCGCAGCGGTGCGAAATGAAATGATCGAAAATGATCGCAATAGTTATAACTTGCCCAAAGCTGCGCGCTGACGTAAAGATTCACGAAAGAACGTAAGAACAAATTCCTGGGGGGATTCCATGGGCCATCGTTCCAATCGCGCTGTTCAATTGCTTGGCGGCGCCGCGCTGAGCGCGATCCTCGCCGCGCTGGCGTCACCCGTGCTGGCGCAGGGCGCCGCGCCCCGCTCGGACGCCGAGACGGTCGAGGAAGTCGTCGTCACCGGCACCATGATCCGCGGCGTCGCACCGGTCGGCACCAACGTTATCGGCGTCAACGAAGAGCAGATCCAGAAGCTGGGCGCCGTCAGCACCCAGCAGGTGCTGGCGCAGATCCCGGCCATCAGCAGTCAGTTCAACCGCACGCCGGCGACCGTCGCCAGCATCGGGGCGACGACCCAGCGTCCGAACATCCGCAACCTCGGCGGCGCCGGCGGCAACACCACCCTGGTGCTGATCGACGGGCGCAACGTGGTCGGCGCCGGCATCCTGATGACCACGCCGGACTCCAGCATCCTGCCCCCGAGCGTGCTGCAGCGGGTCGAGGTGATGGCCGACGGCGGCTCGTCGCTCTACGGCGCCGACGCGGTGGGCGGCATCATCAACTACATCACCAAGCGCAAGGCCGACGGCTTCGAGGTCTCGGGCCACTACGGCGTGGCCGATCCCGGCTACTGGGCCGGCGATCTGAACCTGACCGCCGGGACCAGCTGGACCGGCGGTTCGGCGTACGTCGCCGCGTCGTATCGTGAGAACAGCAACCTCACCGCTTCCAAGCGCAGCTATCCGCGTCAGGACCTGCGTCCGCAGGGCGGCGACGACTTCCGAGTGACCAACTGCGCCGCGCCGAACGTGACGGTCGGCGCCGTGACCTTCGCCGCGCCGGGCTTTGCGGCCGGCTCGCTGAACCGCTGCGACACGGCGCTGTTCGACGACATCGTGCCGGAAGAGCGCCAGTGGGGGCTGTTCGGCTCGTTCAGCCAGGAGCTCTCCGACAGCCTCAGCTTCAACGGCACCGCCTATTGGAGCGAGCGCAAGACCACCCAGGCCAACGCCCAGCTGACGGCGTCGGGCGTGGTGGTGCCGCAGACCAATCCGTTCTTCGTGCGTCTTGCGCCGGGGACCAGCGAGACCCTGGCCTTCAGCTTCTCGCCGGTGCTCGGCGACTACGCCTATTCGACAGCGTCGCTGAAGCAGTGGGGCGTGACCCCCGAGATCACCGCCAAGCTGGGCGGCGATTGGCAGCTGAAGGCGATGTTCAACTACGGCCACAGCGAGACCCAGGCCTTCTCGCCGCTGGTGAACCCGGTGGCGCTGGCCTTGGCCGCGGCTGGAACGACGACCACGACGGCGCTCAACCCGTTCAATCTCTCGCAGACCAATCCGGCGGTGATCAGCGCGATCACCAACTACGGCAAGGATGCGCGGGCGATCCAGACCCTGACCGACGTGCGGGCGATCGCTGACGGGCCGCTGTTCGCGCTGCCGGGCGGCGACGTGCGCATGGCCGTCGGCGCCGAGCATCAGATCCAGACCTCGCGCGCCAGCAGCGTCGACGGCCCGCGCGGCGGGTTCGGCGACCTGACCATCAAGGACGCCGACCGCAACGTGACCTCGGTGTTCGCCCAGGTGGTCGTGCCGGTGATCGGCGAAGACAACGCCCTGCCGCTGGTCCAGGCGTTCACGCTGGACGCCTCGATCCGCTACGACGACTACAGCGACTTCGGCGACACCACGAACCCCAAGGTCGGCTTCACCTGGCAGGTGGGCGCGGGCTTCAGCGTCCGCGGCAACTACGGCACCGCCTTCAACGCGCCGAGCCTGGCCGACACCACCGGCGCCGTCGACAGCCGCGCCCAGGTCCTGGCGGTCAGCCCGATCCGCGCGCCGACCTCGCCGATCACCGACCTGTTCCGGCCGACCATCGTGCTGGCCGGCGGTAATCCGGACCTGAAGCCGCAGACCGCCGACACCTGGTCGGTCGGCGTCGACTGGAAGCCCGACTTCTTCCCCATGCTCCAGGCCGGCCTGACCTATTGGAACGTGGAGCTCGAGGACGCGATCACGGTCGTGCCGCCGGGCTTCCCGGGCTCGCTGTTCACGGTGCCGGCGTTCCAGAAGTTCATCACCATCAACCCGACCCTGGCCCAGGCCCAGGCGGCGACGGCGGGCCTGTTCATCGACGGCGCGCCGAGCGTCGCAGCGCTGTTCTCGCCGTTCTCCAGCCCTTACGCGATCATCGATGCGCGCCGTAAGAACGTCGGGTCGCTGTACGTCTCGGGCCTGGATTTCTACGCCAACTACGCCCAGCCGGTCTCGTTCGGCACGGTGTTCGCCAGCGTCAGCGGGACCTACACCCTGAACCGCGAGAGCGAGGCCTACGACGGCGCGCCGAAGACCGATCTGCTGGACGCCAATGTCAGCCGGCTGCAACTCGGCGCCACCATCGGGGCGACCTGGGACAAGCTGACGGCCTCGGCGACGGTCAATCACAGCGAGGGCTACGACGTCACGGGCGCCGGGACGCAGACCCGCACCGACTCCTTCTCGCCGGTGAACCTGGCCTTCGTCTACGACTTCGGCGGCGAGACCTGGGACCGGGATCTGACCCTGACCCTGAACATCGACAACGTGTTCGACGAAGAGGTCCCGTTCCTGAACATCAGCCCGGGGATCGGCGCGCCGGTCAACGGCTCGACACTGGGCCGGTTCGTGAACCTCGGCGTGCGCAAGCGCTTCTAAGCCGCCCGGCGGGGAGGGCGCGACGTTCGACAGAGCAGGAAGACACATGGGCTCCGATCACACGTCCGCCGCGCCCGGCGCGTTCGCCGCGTCCGACACGCGCGAGGACTGGAAGAACACCATCCTGGCGGGGCTGGCGAACTACATCGACGCCGGGTCTATCGTGGCCGGCTCGGCGGCGCTGGCGCTCTGGGCGAGCGCCTACGGCCTCAGCACCACCTTCATCGGCCTGTTGGGCGCGTTCAGCGCCAATGCGATCTCGGCCGGGGTCGGGGCGCTGATCGGCGGGCGGCTTTGCGACCGGTTCGGCCGCAAGCGCATCTACCAGTACGACATGCTGTTCTACGCCTTCGGCATGCTGTGGCTGGTGTTCGCCACCGCGCCCTGGATGATCGTGGTCGGCTTCGTGCTGGTCGGCCTGGCGGTCGGCGCCGACATTCCCGCGTCCTGGTCGCTGATCGCCGAGCAGGCCCCCAAGGGCAAGCGCGGCAAGCACAGCGGCGTGGCTCAGGTGCTCTGGTACCTCGGCCCGGTCGTGGTGATGGTGATGTTCTTCGTGCTCGCGCCGCTGGGCCTGCTGGGCGCGCGGATCGTGTTCGCGCATCTGGCGATCCTGGCGCTGGTGCTGACCCTGCTGCGTTCGCGGATGAAGGAGTCCGAGCGCTGGACGCAGGCCCAGGAGGAGGCCAAGCGCGCCAGGCTGGCGGGGGAGGCGTCGGCCGAGGTCTCGCCCTGGCGCGAGCTGATGCAGCCCAAGAACCTGAAGGCCATGGCGTTCCTGATCGGCATGTACGGCATGTGGAACCTGTGGGCCGGGACCAACGGGTTCTTCTTCCCCTACATCCTCAGCACGGTCGGCAATCAGACCCAGGCGGTCAGCGTGGCGGTGCAGGCGCTGAACTTCGGCCTGGGCATCGTCTCGATCATCTTCATCTTCATGAAGTTCGCCGACCGGGTGAACCAGCGGCTGCTGTTTGCGATCTCGGCGCTGATGCAGGTCGTGGCGATGGCTCTGCTGGCGATCTTCCCGCTGACCTTGCCGGTGGCGCTGCTGCACGTCGTGCTCGGCGGCATCGCGGTGGGCTTCGGCGCGCAGTCGTTCTTCCAGCTCTGGAGTTCGGAGCTGTTCCCGACCCGGATCCGCAGCACCGCCCAGGGCGTGACGTTCGCCGTCGTGCGCTTCGGGCTGGGGATCTGGAGCTTCTTCGTACCGGCGCTGACGGCGACCGGCTTCCACACCCTGGCCTGGATCCTGACCGGCTTCCTGGCGGCCAGCGGACTGATCGGGACCCTCTGGGCGCCGCGTAACGAGGGCAAGTCGCTCGAAGAGATCGAGGCCGAACGCGCGGCCTGATCGGCGACCTCGACGCTTGCCGTCTTGGCCCCGAGCCCAGCTTCCTCTAGGGCTTGAGGTCAAAGAACAGGCGAAACAGGGAGGAGCGCCATGATCAAGACCCGCATTACCGAGATGTTCGGCGTCGAGACGCCGCTAATCATGGGCGGCATGACCGGCGTGGGCTATGCGCCGCTGGTCGCCGCCGTGGCCAACGCCGGGGCGCTTGGCTTCATCACCGCGCACCACTCGCCGACCGCCGAGGCGCTGTGGGAAGAGATCAAGCGCTGTAAGGAACTCACCGACAAGCCGTTCGGGATCAACCTGACCCTGCTGCCGTCGCTCAACCCGATCCCCTATGACGAGTACCGCGAGGCGATCATTGAGAGCGGCATCAAGATCGTCGAGACCGCCGGTCGCAACCCGACCGACCACTTGCCGCGCTTCAAGGAAAACGGGGTGAAGGTGATCCACAAGTGCACCTCGGTCCGCCACGCGGTGACCGCCGCGCGCCATGGCATCGACGTGATCTCCATCGACGGCTTCGAATGCGCCGGCCATCCGGGCGAGGACGATGTGGGCCTGGTGGTGCTGCTGCCGGCCACGGTGGACGCCGTGGACGTGCCGGTGATCGCCTCGGGCGGCATGGCCGACGGCCGCGGCCTAGCCGCCGCCCTGGCCCTGGGCGCCGAGGGCGTCAACATGGGCACGCGCTTCATGGCCACCCAGGAGTGCGCCATCCATGAGAACGTGAAGAAGAAGATCGTCGAGAACACCGAGCGCGACACGCTGCTGACCAACCGAACGCTGCGCAATACCAGCCGGGTGGCGCGCAACGCGGTGTCCGAGGAGGTCGTGCGCATCCAGCAGGACCCGACCAAGACCATCGAGGACGTGCGCCACCTGGTCGCCGGCGTTCGCGGCCGGACCAACGTCATGGGCAAGGGCGACACCGACGACGGGATCTGGACCGTCGGCCAGAGCCAGGGCCTGATCCACGACATCCCGACCACCGCCGAACTGGTGCGCAACATCATGCGTCAGGCCGAAGAGGTGCTCGAGCGCAGCGCGCGCCGGCTGCAGACCGCCTAGGAAGCGAAGGGGCCCGTGCGCGGGCCCCGACGTTCCGGCCGATGTCGTTTAATTCCCACTATTTTTATATACATTAATTCGAAGACCTCATAGACGGGCCCCACGGGCGGCCCGAACCGCGCCGGACAATCAACCGCGGTCCTGAAGCTATGAGCGAACACGACGTCCTGTCCGATCCTGCCCTCGACCAGCTGTTCCGCAGCGCCCGGTCGGCCAACGCCTGGACGCCGCAGCCGGTGTCGGAGGCGACGCTGCGCGAGCTCTACGACCTGGCGAGGCTCGGCCCGACCTCGGCCAACGTCTCGCCGGCGAGGTTCGTGTTCCTGACGACGCCGCAGGCGAAGGCCCGGCTGGCGCCGCATCTGTCCAGCGCCAACCGCGCCAAGTCCCTGGCAGCGCCGGTCACCGCGATCATCGGCTACGACCTGAACTTCGCCGAGAAGATCCCGGAGCTGTTTCCGCACAATCCCGGCGCGAAGGCGTGGTTCGCCGATCCCGAGCTCGCGGCAATCACGGCGCTGCGCAACGGCACGCTGCAGGGCGCCTACCTGATCCTCGCCGCCCGCGCGCTCGGCCTGGATTGCGGGCCGATGTCCGGCTTCGACCATGCGGGCGTCGACGCCGAGTTCTTCGCGGGAACCACGGTGGTCAGCAACTTCGTCTGCAATCTCGGTCATGCGGACCGCAGCGGCGCCTTCGAACGACTGCCAAGGCTGTCGTTCGAAGGCGCCTGCCGGATCGAGTGACGCGCCTCAGGCGGTCACCGTCACCTTGAGGAACGTGGCCGGGATCTCCGTCCGCCCGGCGTCGCCGCGGTTCTGACTGGCGAACAGCGCCGAGAGCTCGGACTGCAACTGCGCCTCGCGGCCGTCGTCCTTGGCGGCGGCGAAGGCGTTCATGGTCGGCCCGTAGAAGTCCCGGAAAACAGCCAAGAAGCTGTCGGGCGAGCCGGGATGCCGAAAGGTGTAGGTCGCCCGCTCGCACTGGATCCGGTCGGCGGGGACGCCGGCCTGGCCGAAGCGCTCGCGGACATTGTCCTCCAGTCCCCAGGTGACCGGGCTGACGAAGCCTTCCGGCGGCGGCGGGGTGTAGGCCGCGCTGGTCTGCAGGATCTTGGCGATCAGGGTCGGGTCTCCGGGGATCCAGTTGCCCATGACGACGCGGCCGCCCGGGCGGGTGACGCGGACCATCTCGCGGGCGACGTCGAACGGCCGCGGGGCGAACATCGCCCCGAACATGCTGACCACCAGGTCGAAGCTGTCGTCGGCGATCCCCTCCAGATTGGAGGCGTCGCCCTCCTCGAAGCGCAGGTTCGAGAGACCGGCCGCCTTGGCCCGCTCGCGGCCGGCCGCCACCAGGTTGGAGGCGATGTCGACGCCGAGCACGTTGGCGCCGCGCTGGGCGGAGGGCAGGGCGGTGGTGCCGTCGCCGCAGCCGAGATCGAGGACGTCCATCCCCGCCTTGACGTCGAGACCGGCGACCACTTCGTCGCCGCTTTCACGCATGGTGGAGGCCAGGCGCGTGAAGTCGCCCTTTTCCCACAGAGCCTTGTTTGCATTCATCTTGTGTCGCTCCGAGATAACATCGTTCTCGATACTATCTTCGGAGTGCTGGCGCCATCAGGCGTGCACCGCAGGCGGCTCAGCGCAGGACGGTGCCGATGAAGTTGTCGATGAACCGCGCCACGGCGGCGTCGACCTGCGGGCGGGGCGGCATTTCCGTCGAGGTGGTGAAGTGCTCGCGGCGGATCAGGGTCAGGCCAGCGGCGAACATCCGCGCGGTTTCACGCGGGTCAGGCGCGATCAGGCCGTGCGCCTGGGCGAAGTGGGCGCAGTAGTCGGCGAGCAGGTGGATCTCCTCGCGGTAGAGGGCGTCGTTGAACCGCTGCTGGCCTGGGCCGCCGGGACCCTCCTTGCTGATCGTCGCCATGTAGCGATGCTCGCGCGGGTCGATCCAGCGATCGACCAGATGCCGGCCGCAGAGCCGGAAGAAGGCCGGCGGGTCGTCGGCCAGGGCGCGGTACTCCGGGCTCTTCAGGCGCTCAACAAACTCGGCCGGCCCCCATTGGGCGATCAGGGCGTTGTAGAGGTCGTCCTTGCCGGCGAAGTGGTTGTAGAGGCTGCTTTCGCGCAGACCTGCGGCGCGGGCCAGCATGCGCATCGAGGTTCCGGCGAACCCGTGCTGGGCGAACAGCTCGAGCGCGGCGTCCATGATCCGCCGCCGGGTCGTGCCTTCCTCGGCTCTGTCCATCACCTGCATGGGCCGCTCGTACGCTGAAACAGCTCTGCTCAACAATCGACCTTGTGACACGAACGAACGTTCGTTACGAGGTGCGACGAACGATCGTTCGTAGATCGGCGCCCAACGCCGGCGGCGGCGAGCTCCAGGGAGGAACCATGAGCCGGATTTTCGGGAAGGTCTGCCAGAACGGCTATGTCGTGCGTGACATCCAGGCGGCGATGAACCACTGGATCGACGTCATGGGCGTCGGGCCGTGGTTCTACATCGAGGACGTCAAGACCGACTGGTTCAAGCACCGCGGCGTCGACTCGGATGTGAAGATGTCGATCGCCCTGGCCAATTCGGGCGACCTGCAGATCGAGCTGATCCAGCAGCGCAACGATGCGCCGTCGATGTACAAGGAGTTCCTGGACGCCGGGCTCGAGGGCCTGCAGCACATGTCCTATTGGACGCACGACTATCAGGGCCTCTACGACAAGGCTCTGGGGCTCGGCTACGCCGTCGGCCACGAAGGCGCGATCGGCGGCGAGAAGGGGCGCTTCGCCTATTTCGACACCCAGGCGCATCCCGGCACGGTGGTCGAGATCTCGGACATCAGCGGCACGAAGGGACGCACCTTCGAACACATCCGCAAGGTGGCGGACGGCTGGGACGGCGCCGACCCGATCCGGACGTTCAAGTGAGGGCGGGCAGGATGAACTACCCAGACCTGGAGAGCCTGTCGCCGGAGCTCAAGGCGATCCTGGCCGGCAAGCGCGAAGCCAACGTCTACAAGATGCTGATGCACTCGCCGAACCTGGCGCCGGGGTTCACGGCCCTGGCCGACGCGGCGATGTGGAGCAAGACGTGGCCGGCGACCTGGCGCGAGCTGGCGATCGTGCGGGTCGGGCGGCTCTACAACTCGCCCTACGAGGTGCATCAGCACGAGCAGATCGGCCGGCTGATGGGGCTCAGCGACGCGCAGCTGGCGGCGTGCGCGCTCGGCGCCGACCAGGGGGCGCTGTCGGACGATGAGCGCACGATCCTGCGCCTGACCGACGCCCTGGTAGAGCGCCACACCCTGAGCGCCGCCGAGCGGGAGGAGGGGCTGAAGATCCTCGACCTCAACGGCTTTGCGGACTTCGTGATGACCGTCGGCTTCTACCAGCTGGTCAGCAACTTCCTGAACGTCTTCGAGGTCGAGATCGAGCCGCACGACCTGTTCCCCAAGCCGGACGGGCGCCGGGCCGCCGCGGCGGCGCCGTAACGCGAGACGGGCCGACCCACTGCTGGGCCGGCCCGACCGCCTACTCGGCGTAGAGGTTGTCGAAGCGTCCGACCTTGCAGCTGTAGCCTTCCGGCGGCGCCGTCAGCTTGAACTTGGCCGGGTCGGATCCCTTCGGGTGCGAGGCCATGGTCTTCAGGGCCCAGAGGTTGAAGGCCTGGGTGTTCACCTGCGGCCACATGTGGCCGTGGTCGGCGGTGCAGGCGACGTGGACCACGTTGGACTTGGAGCTGAAGTAGTTCGAGCCCGCCTGGGTGCTGGGGCGGTAGTCGGCGCAGAGCACCGAGCCGCAGTGCCAGATGTCCTTCTCGCCGCCCCAGACGGTGATGACGATCAGGGGCGACAGGTCATCCTTCAGCGGGAACGGTCCGATGCGGCCCTGATGGATCTTGGCCGGCGCGTCGATCACCGCCTGGCGGGCGGCGTCGAAGCTGAGGGGCGCGCCGTCGTCCTGGCTGACATACCACTCGCCGGAGATCGGCATGCCCCCGGCCCAGAAGTCGGAGCGGAAGGTCAGGGCGCGGTTGGTCATCGTGCCGCCGGAGGAAATCCCGCCGATGTAGAAGCGGCTGGCGTCGAGCGGGAACTTGGTCCCGACGCACTTGATCATCGCCTCGAAGAAGCTGGAGTCCGGGCCTTCGTCGTTCTTCCAGACGTCGCCGGCGGCGGTCGGGGCGCGGCCCTCGCGCCAGGGCATCCAGTTCCAGCCGCTTTTGCCGGGGCCGTTGCAGGCGCCGCCGCCGAGGTTCGGATCCTGGCCCGCGCACTCGCGGACCGGGCCGATGACGGTGAAGCCCTGGTCGGCCATCAGGGCGTTGGCGCCGCTGCGGGGGACGTTGAGGTTGGCGTAGGTCGACTCCACCGTGCCGGTCAGCGGCACCCAGACCGGGGCGGGGCCGCTGACGCCCTTGGCCGGGTGGACGTAGAAGGCGCGCTTCTCGCCCTTGTGCGGGAAGTCGACGTTGAGGCCTTCCTTGACCTGGTAGCCGTCGGGGCACTCCCAGGTGATCTTCGGCGCCTTGGCGGCGGCCTGCTGCTCGGGCGGCTTGGGGGCGGCGGCGCAGTTGGCGAGCGTGGCGGTCAGGGCCGCGGCGCCGAGCAGCTTGAGTTGGAAATTCATCGGTGTTCCCCCGTCACTTTCCGTCGATCGAGAAGGCCATCAGCACGTTGCCGTCGGCCCCGGTCAGGTCGCGTCCGGCGCTGGCGCCCGAGCGGCCCGCATAGCCTGAGTGCACGTAGACCATGCCCCCGGCGATGGTCGGCCCGGCGCCGTCCATGACGCCGCCATAGGCTTGGCGGCCGCCCAGCACGGCGATGGGTTGGGAGCCGGTGTCGTAGGACCAGACCACCTTGCCGTTCTTGGCGTCATACGCGCGGAAAATCCCGTCATAGGCGCCGGCGAACACCAGGCCCGGCATGGCGCTCACCGCCTGAGAGACGGCGCCGTGACACCACCGACCCGTCCAGCGGCACTCCGGCTTGGCGGGCGAGGGCGCGCTCCACAGCAGTTCGCCGTCGGAGATGCGAAGGGCGTAGACGCCGGGCTTGCCCTCGGGCCCGGCCAGCACGTCGGAGACCCCGACGTAGAGCCGCTGGCCGTCGCTGGCCATGCCGAACTCGATGCCGCCGAGCGCGCTGCCCGGACCGATGCGGCGCTTCCAGACGATCTTGCCTTCAGCGGCGGGATCCAGGGCGTAGACGTGGCCGGACTTCTGGCCGACCAGCAGCATCTGCTTGCCGCCGGGCAGGTCCTGGAGGATCGGCGAGTTGCCGATCGAGAAGTCGGGGCCGAGGTTCTTCGGGCAGTTGGCGGCCGGCTCCCTGCGGCCGGGGCCTACCCAGCAACCGTTGATGTAGTTGTCGTTGGCCAGCAGCTGGTGCTTCCAGCGGACCTCGCCGGAGACCATGTCCAGCGCCATCACCGCGTCCGCGCCGTCGTGGGGCACATCCGTGTAGGAGTTGGACGTGCCGACGTAGACCAGCCCACGCTTGGCGTCGATCGTCGGCGCCGACCAGATGGCCCCGCCCGACGGACCCCACATGGGTCGGCCCAGCCGGTTGGTGGCGAACACCTGGGGCTCGACGGCGGTGGTGTGGGTCTTCCAGAGCACCTTGCCGCTGGCGACGTCCAGGGCGACCAGCGAGCCGCGGAACTTGCAGCACTCCCAGCCGTCGTACTCGGCGAAGGCCTCGACGCCCGAGGAGATCGGCACGAACAGCTTGCCGTCGTGGACGGTGGGCGCGCCGGTCATCTGCAGGCCGGCGGAGTCGTCGATCTTGGTCTTCCAGAGCTGCTTGCCGGTTTCGGCGTCGAGCGCGACCGCGGCCTTGGTCCAGTCCGAGAAGAACAGGGCGTGGCGCGCCGGGGAGCCGGCGGGCAGCGGAATGACGGTGACGCTGGAACGGGTGGCGGCCTCGGCCTCGTGGCGCCAGCGCACGCAGCCGGTCTTGGCGTCGAGCGCGTAGACGGCGCCGGACATGCTGGTGGTGAACAGCCAGTCGCCGACGATGGTCGCCTGGCCGTTCTTGGCGCCGGGATAGTTGAAGGCCCACTTGAGCTTCAGGCGCGAGACGTCGGCGGCCTTCAGGCCGGGCTTCTCCTGGTAGCGGGCGTTGCGGCCGGTCGGGCTCCAGCCGTTCCAGCCAGCGGCCTTCAGCTTGATCGGCGGGGCGGGCGTCTCGCACTTGGGCGCGTCGAGCGGCATGCTCGCGGCCGACGGTCCCCAGATGCTGTTGGGATCGATGTCGCCGGCGACCGGCGGCAGCTTGGTCCCGGTGATGTAGGCGGCGATGGCGGCCTTCTCGGCGCCGGACAGGCCCTCGGCCATCGGGGCCATGGCGCCGTTGGTCAGCGAGGAGATGATGAAGGAGGGCGGGTTCTTGGCGAGCACGTCGCGGGCCGGGGTGCGGTCGACGGCGTTGTCGTGGCAGGCGGCGCAGCGCTCCTGGTAGAGCGCTTCCCCGTCGGGCGGCGGGGCGATGTTGTCGGAGGCCTGGGCGGCGAGCGACGCGCCGAGGGCCAGGGCGAGCGCGGTCAGGGTCGCCGGAGCGATCGCCGCGCGGGCGCGCGACGGCAGACGCTGGATCATACGGAACTCATCAGCTTGAACGGCGAAGCGCCCGGACCTGTCGGCCCGGGCGCTCGCAGGGCGATCAGAAGCGGTAGCGGAGTTGCAGGTTGTAGAAGCGGCCGCCGCCCAGGTTGTGGGTGGTGGCGTAGTTCACGTTCGCGCCGCCGACGATGATCGAGGTGTCGTAGATCTCGTCGGTCAGGTTGGTGACGCCCAGGACGATGTCGTACTGGTTGGTCGCGGCGCGCCAGGTCAGGTTGGTGTTGACCAGGGTGTAGCCCTTCACCTCGAACAGCGGGTTGTCGAAGACGCTCTGGTTGTACGAGCTCTGGTAGGCGACCGAGCCGCCCCAGATCAGCGAGCCGGGCTCGAACTCCCAGGTGTAGGTCCCCGAGACGCTGGCCTTGTGGGTCGGCGAGCGCGGCATGGTGTTGCCGGACAGGTCCTGCGGCGTGTTCAGCGGCAGCGACGTGTTGGTGTTGTCGATGGCGCAGCAGAACTTCTTGATCTCGCCGTGCAGGTAGCTGTAGCCGCCCTGCAGCCAGAGCGACGGCAGCGGGCGCCAGTCGCCCTCGAGCTCGAGCCCATAGAGCTCGGACTTGTCGATGTTGGTGTACTGGGCGAACGAGCCGCCGGTCAGCGCGTTGAAGGCGGTGATCGGCGCCTGGAAGTCACGGTAATCATAGTAGAAAATCGCGCCCGACAGCCGCAGGTCCGGCGTCACGTCGTGCTTCACGCCCAGCTCGTAGCTGTAGAGCTTTTCCGGGTCGGTGGTGTTGTTGGCGGTGGCGTCGCCGAGGGTGAAGCCGCCGGCCTTGTAGCCCTGCGCGAAGTTCGCATAGACGAGCAGGTCGTCGCTCGGCTCGTACTCGGCGCCGAGGCGGATGGTGTAGCCGTCCTGCTTCAGCTTCAGCAGCTTGCCCGCGTATTCGGGGGCGGCCCAGATGTCGCCGGCGACGGTCTGAGGCGTGGACTCGAAGGCCGCGCCGAAGACCGGGTTCCAGAAGACGTAGCGGAACTGGGTGGTCGCGCGCTTGGAGTCGACCGTGTAGCGCAGGCCGCCGGTCAGCCGCCAGCTGTCGTCCAGGTGCCAGGTCGCCTGGCCGAAGGCCGCCGCCGATTGCTGCCGCAGGATGTTGTGCTGCTGGTAGTAGGCGCGATCGGGGTTGGCCAGGGCGGCCGGGTAGGGCGCGGCGCCGAAGATCGGCGTCGCCAGCTGCGGGACGTCCGGCATCGCCTCCCAGTAGCGCTCGTTGTAGTCGCTCTTGAGGAAATAGGCGCCGACCGTCCATTCGAGCTTCTCGTGGTCGTTGCCGACCAGGCGCAGCTCGTGGGTGAAGTACTGGTTCCGGTTCAGATAGTTGGCGGTCATGTTGGTGCTGACCACCGTGCCTTCGGCGAGGCCGGTGCCGGTGACCTGGCCGGGCTGCGAGCCGGCGACGTACGACCCGCGCGAGGTGTTGTCGAAGTCGCTGTAGCCCTTGGCTTTGTACTGGGCGATGCCGCCGACGTAGTAGAGCGTGGCGGGGCCGAGGTTCCAGTCGGCGTTGAGGATGTGGACCTGGTTGCCGGTCAGCTTGTCGACGCCGCGCTGGTCGATGTTGATGCGGCGCGGCTCGTTCGACGGCGAGGCGATTTCGTACTGGTACGTCGGGTTTGGCGCCAGAGCTCCCATAAACCCGACGGTGTTGTAGCGGCCCGGCGCGGTCTCGGCCGGGGTGTTGTTGTAGCTGAAGGTCGTCGAGCGCAGCAGGAAGTGCAGGTCCTCGGTGACGTCGCCCTCGAGCTGGAACTCGGCGTAGAAGTTGTCGACGTCGTAGCCGGCCTTGTAGGGGGCGATGTTCTTCGAGGCGGAGTCGCCCTGGTTGATCGCCTGCACCCCGATCCGGGCGCGGTACTTGTCGTTGATCGGGCCGGCGACGGTCACGCCGACCGTGCTCCAGTTGTAGCGGCCGTAGCCGACCAGGGCCTCGCCCATGAAGGTCTCGGTCGGGCGACGGCTCAGCAGGTTGGCGGCGCCGCCGATGGCGTCGCGGCCCCAGGCGGTGCCCTGCGGCCCGCGCAGGAACTGCACGTTGCCGCCGAACAGGGTGCTCTCGCCGACGGTGTTGAAGTCGACGTTGTAGAAGCCGTTCACATAGTAGGCGATGGCGTTCTCGGACCCGAGCGCGGTGGTCAGGTTCTGGCGGCCGATGCCGCGCATGTTGACGCCGGTGTCGGAGATGTAGACGCCTGGGGTCAGGTTCACCATGTCGCGCACAGAGTTGGCGCCGATCAGGTTGCGCTCTTCGGCGCCGAAGGTGGTGACGGAGACCGGCGCGCTCTCGATCTCGGCCTCATGGCGCTGGGCGGTGACGACCAGCTCTTCGATCACGTAGGCGCCCTCGCGCGCCTCCGACTGCGCGCTCGCCGCGTGCGGAATGAACGCCACGCCCATAGCGGTGGTGGCGAGCAAAAGCCGTTGCAGGTTCATGTTTCCCCCCGTCGCGGACCGCGCGCGGCGGTCCCGTTGTCAATAGTGGTTAGGCGACTCGATGAACGCCGGTCGCCTTGAAAGTATGCATACTACAGACTCAAAAAAACGAGCATGACAATCCATCAAAGGAAAAATGATCCTACTTGCTGATGAGTTTGTGTGTTCGTGATGCGTCCGCGCCGCACCCGCGGGCGCGGCGCGGGGCTGGTTCACTCGTAGTTGGTGCGGCCGCCGGCGGTCATGCCGCCGTCCACGACCAGGTCGTGGCAGTTGATGTAGGCGCCCTCGTCGCTGGCCAGGAACAGCGCAGCCGTGGCGATGTCGTGCGGCAGGCCGGCGCGGCGCAGCGGCGTGGCCTTGGAGAGGTTGCGGGTCAGCTTGGCGAGCTTGGCGTCGCCGGCGCCGGCCTCCATCTGCGAGGCGACGGCCGAGCCGCCGAAGAAGATCGGCGTGGCGATCGCGCCCGGGGCGATGGAATTGACGCTGATCCCGTACTGGCCAAGTTCCATGCCCGCCAGCTTGGTGGCCTGGACGACCGCGGCCTTGGCCATCGAATAGAGATAACCTCCCATGTGGGTGCGGGCCGCGGCGACGCTGGAGTTGTTGATGATCGCGCCGCGCCCTTGCGCGCGCATGATCGGAGCGGCGTGCTTGATGCCGAACACGACGCTGCCGACCAGCAGGTCCATCGCATAGCTGAAATGTTCGGGCGTGACGGTCTCGACGTCGCCGTCGGTCGGGCCGCCGGCGTTGTTGAACAGGCAGTCGAGCCGCCCGTAGGTGTCGACCGCGGCCTGGATCGCGCGGGCGATGTCGGCCTCGCGGCGGACGTCGGCCTGGACGAAGGTCGCGCCGAGGCGGGCGGCCATCTCCGCGCCCTTGTCGGCGTTGCGAGCGGCGATGACGACCTTGGCGCCCTCGGCGACGAACAGCTCGACGCTGGCCTCGCCGATGCCGCTGGTGCCGCCGGTGATCACCGCGACCTTGCCTTGAAGTCTTCCTGTCATGCCTGTTCTCCGTGGGGTGTGATCAGCGGCTTTTGTCGCGGCGCTTTGTCCAATCCAAGCATTTTTGACGAATTGCCACTTTTCAGTCGGCATCTATCGTGGCTATCAATCGACAAATTTGAACACGCAGTAGGATTTGCATGTCAGTCGCTGAGATTCTCGATCGTGACTTCGGCACGCTGGCCGACGTGATCCGCGCGCAGGCGGCGGAACTGGGCGGCAAGGCGGCGCTGGTCGACGCCAAGCGGACGATCTCCTACGCTGAGCTGGACGAGCTGATGGACCGCATCGCCGTGGCGCTGCAGCGCGACGGGGTCGGCAAGGCCGAGGTGGCGGCGATCTGCGCGACGACGAGCGCCGAGTACGGGGCGAGCTTCTTCGGGATCCTGCGGGCCGGGGCGATCGTGGCCCCGCTGGCGCCGTCCTCGACGCCCGAGAGCCTGGTGATGATGCTCAACGACTCGGGGGCGAAGGTGTTCTTCCTGGACGCTGGCGTCGCCAAGCAGCTGGAAGGCGTGGCGGGTCAGATCACCGCCAAACGCGTGGCGCTGGACGGCTCGGACGCTGGCGTGGCGTTCGAAGACTGGCTGGCCCCGAAGGGCTCCAAGCCCGCGCCGGTCGAGGTCGATCCCGACCAGGGCTTCAACATCATCTACTCGTCGGGCACCACCGGCGCGCCGAAGGGCATCGTCCAGCCGCACCGCATGCGCTGGGGCCAGATCCGCCGCGGGGTCTATCCGGCCCAGTCGGTGACGATGATCTCGACGCCGCTCTATTCGAACACCACCCTGGTCTCGTACCTGCCGACGATCTCCAACGGCGGCACGGCGGTGCTGATGCCGAAGTTCGACGCCGAGCAGTTCCTGAAGCTGTCGCAGCAGCACCGCGCCACCCACGCCATGCTGGTGCCGGTGCAGTACCGCCGGCTGATGGAGCGGCCCGACTTCGACAGCTACGACCTATCGTCCTACGTGATGAAGTTCTCGACCTCCGCGCCGTTCTCGCCGGAGATCAAGGCCGACGTGCTCAAGCGCTGGCCGGGCGGGCTGATCGAATACTACGGCATGACCGAGGGCGGCGGCTCCTGCGGCCTGCTGGCCCACGAGCATCCCGACAAGCTGCACACGGTCGGCCGGCCGCTGCCGGGCCACGACATCCGCCTGATCGGCGAGGACGGGGTCGAGGTCCCGCAAGGCGAGATCGGCGAGGTCGTCGGCCGCTCGGGCGCGATGATGGTCGGCTACCACAACCAGCCGGGCAAGACGTCGGAGGCCGAGTGGTACAGCCCCGAGGGCCTGCGCTACATCCGCACCGGCGACGTCGGCCGCTTCGACGAGGACGGCTTCCTGACGCTCATGGACCGCAAGAAGGACATGATCATCTCGGGCGGCTTCAACATCTATCCGAGCGACCTCGAGGCCGAGATCGTCCAGCACGAGGCGGTGCTGGAAGCGGCCGTGGTCGGCGTGCTCTCCGACAAGTGGGGCGAGACGCCGGTGGCGTTCGTGGCGCTGAAGCCCGGCCAGAGCGTCGAGGCCGAGACCCTGCGCGAATGGGTCAACGCCAAGCTCGGCAAGACCCAGCGGCTGGCCGACCTGATCCTGGTCGAGGGCCTGCCGCGCAGCCATATCGGCAAGGTGCTCAAGCGCGAACTGCGCGACGACTACACCGCATCTTCCGCCGGAGTGGCGGCCGGTTCGGCGAAATGAAGATGCGTCACTCAAGAGACTCGGCCGTCCAAGGGCGGCCGGGGGGAAAGGCGCTTGGTTGAGCCGGCGTCCGACTGCATCTAATACGGAGCACGGCCGCACCGAGACCCCGACCCGAATGACCCGACGCACGAGTGAGCGTTTCGAGCGCCGCAAGAAAGACATCGTGGCCTCCGCGGTGCAGGCGCTGAACCGCAAGGGCGTGCGGGGGATGACGCTGGCCGACGTGGCCGCCCAACTCGGCATCGTCCCGACCGGGGTCATCTACTACTTCAAGAATAAGGAAGAACTGGCCGAGGCCTGCTTCCAGCTGGCGGTCGCGCGCTACGAGGGGTTCGTCGAGCAGGCGGTGGGCGCAGAGACCGCGCGCGAGCGGATCGCAGCGTTCAATCGCGCCTACTTCGACTTCCGCCACGCCGTGGCGTTGGGCGAGGCCGAGCATGTCGCGGTGTTCAACGACGTCCGCGCGCTCAATCGCGAAGCCGTCAACGTCGCCTATGTCGACATGTTCCGACACATTCGCTCGCTGTTTGACGGCGTGGGCGCGGAGCGACTGACCCGGCTGGAGCGCAATGCGCGCACGCACCTGCTGCTGTCCGAAGCCTTCTGGGAAGTCGTCTGGCTGAGCAAGCTGGAGCCCGAGGACTATGAGCGGGCCGCGGACCGGACGCAGTCGCTGCTGCTGGACGGGCTGATGGCCGGCGGCGCGCAATGGAATCCGCTGCCGCTGCCGGACCTGATCTCGGACGACGAGGCGGACGCCGGCGAGCTGTTCCTGCGCGCGGCGACCCAGCTGATCAACGAGGAGGGCTATCTGGGCGCCTCGGTCGACAAGATCTCGGCGCGGCTGAACCTGACCAAGGGCGCGTTCTACTACCATCACGAGACCAAGGACGAGCTGGTGGTGGCCTGCTTCGAGCGCACCTTCCAGATCATGCGCCGGGCGATCCGCCAGGCCGAGCGCGTCTCGGCCAACGGGCTGCAGGCGCTGATGACGGCCGCGGCGGCCCTGGTCGAGTGTCAGCTATCGGGCACCTCGCCGCTGCTGCGCACCTCTGCGCTGACCACCGCGCCGGTGTCGATCCAGCCGCAGCTTCACGCCAAGTTCGACGGCGTGTCGGATCGCTTCGCCGCCCTGCTGTCGGACGGGATCGCCGACGGTTCGGTGCGTCCGGTGGACGTGAACATCACCGCCCAGATGCTGACGGCGATGATCAACGCCGCCGCCGAGCTGCACTTCTGGACGCCGGGCCTGCAGCGCGGCCAGGAGGTCGATCTCTATGTACGCCCGTTCTTCGAGGGGCTGCTGACCCCCGGCGCGGCCTGACAAAGAAAAGGGGCCGCACGCGGCGACCCCTTTCAAGGTGCGGACGGCCGGTGCGGCGATCAGGATGCGACCCGCCGCCGACCGTCCGGGGAGGCCCTTAGAAGATCTCGAAGAGGCCGGCCGCGCCCCACCGAAATCGCCGAAAGCGATTTCGGCGACTCTTTGATGATGGGCGCGGCTCTCCGTCCTCTTAGAAGATCTCGAAGAGGCCGGCCGCGCCCCACCGAAATCGCCGAAAGCGATTTCGGCGACTCTTTGATGATGGGCGCGGCTCTCCGTCCTCTTAGAAGATCTCGAAGAGGCCGGCCGCGCCCATGCCGCCGCCGACGCACATGGTGACGACGCCGTACTTGGCGCCGCGGCGCTTGCCTTCGATCAGCACGTGGCCGGTCGAGCGGGCGCCGGTCATCCCGTAGGGGTGGCCGATGGAGATCGCGCCGCCCGAGACGTTCAGGCGATCGTTCGGAATGCCCAGCGTGTCGCGGCAGTAGAGGACCTGGCTGGCGAAGGCTTCGTTCAGCTCCCAGATGCCGATGTCGTCGACGGTCAGGCCGGCCTGCTTCAGCAGCTTCGGCACCGCGAACACCGGGCCGATGCCCATCTCCTCGGGCGCGCAGCCGGCGACGGCCATGCCGCGGTAGGCGCCCAGGGCCTTCAGACCGCGGCGTTCGGCTTCCTTGGCTTCCATCAGCACCACGGCGGCGGCGCCGTCCGACAGCTGGCTGGCGTTGCCGGCGGTGACGTACTTGCCTTCCTTGACGAAGGGGCCGCCCTTGAAGACGGGCTGCAGCTTTTGCAGGTCCTCGAGCGTGGTCTGCGGGCGGTTGCCCTCGTCGGCCGAGAGGGTGATCTCGCGCTTGGACTGCTCGCCGGTGGCCTTGTCGACAACGATCATGGTGGTGGTGATGGCCGCGATCTCGGCGTCCATGCGGCCTTCGGCCTGGGCCTGGGCGGTGCGCTGCTGCGACTGCAGGCCGTACTCGTCCTGGGCCTGGCGGCTGACGCCATAGCGTTCGGCGACCAGTTCGGCGGTCTCCAGCATCGGCACGTAGAGGCCGGGGGCCGAGCGGACCAGTTCCGGGTCGCCCGAGCGGTAGTTGTTCATGTGCTGGTTCTGGACCAGCGAGATCGACTCGACGCCGCCGCCGACCGTCACGGTCATGCCATCGACGATGATCTGCTTGGCCGCCGTGGCGATGGCCATCAGGCCCGAGGAGCACTGGCGGTCGATGGTCTGGCCGGCGACCGACTGCGGCAGGCCGGCGCGCAGGGCGGCCTGGCGGGCGGTGTTGAAGCCGGTCGAGCCCTGGGGCAGGGCGCAGCCCATCACGACATCGTCGATCTCGGCCGGATCAACGCCGGCGCGCTGCACGGCGTGAGCGATGGCGTGGCCGCCGAGCGCCTGGGCCTGGGTGTCGTTGAAGGCGCCGCGGAAGGCCCGGCCGATCGGCGTGCGGGCGGTGGAGACGATGACGGCTTCGCGCAAGATGTGCTTCTCCGTGGGGCGAAGGCCGCCCGTGGTTGAGATGATAGTATTTACTCCGGCTTGCCGGATCGCTTTGGAATTAGCCGCGAAATTTAACGACGGCAATTTATTTGAGTGAGCAGTTTGCAAATCGCGGAGGCTTGGATAACGTGCCGGGCAATCGAGGAGGGGGTCGCGTGGCGTACGAGGTCGAGCGCAAATCCGTGATCGTGTGGAGCGAGGGTTCGCGGCTCGCAGCCGAGGTCCTGCGGCCGCGCGGCGTGGCCGGTCCGCTGCCCGCGATCTTGTTGGCGCACGGCTGGGGCGGGCTGAAGGAGCACCTGATCGAGCTCTATGCCGAGCGCTTCGCGGCGGCCGGCTTCGTCGTCCTGGCCTTCGACTACCGCGGCTGGGGCGGGTCGGACGGGCGGATCATCGCCGCGGCCGACGCGCCGATGATGAGGGAGCGCGGCCCGCAGACGCTGAGCGTCCAGGTGCTGCGCGAGGTGGTGGATCCGGTCGACCAGATCGCCGACGTCCGCAACGCCTTCGCCTGGCTGATCGCCGAGGACGGCGTCGATCCGGCGCGGGTCGGCCTCTGGGGATCAAGCTATGGCGGCGGCCACGTGGTCAGCGTGGCCGGCATGGAGGCGCGGGTGAAGGCGGTCGTCGCCCAGATCGGCGGCTACGGCCATCCGCGCGAGGACTGGTATCGCGACCTGGCCTATCGGCGAATGTCGGACAAGGCGCGCGGGGTTCTGGATCCGCCGGTGCCGCAGGGCGTCGACGGCTCGCCGGGACTGGCCGGGACGCCGGACGTCGCGCGCCAGTTCGGGCATGCGCCGCTGGACCATGCGCGGCGGGTGACGGCCCCGACCTTGTTCATCGACGCCGAGTTCGAAGAGTACAACGACCCGTCGCTGCAGGGCGGAGCGGCGTTCGAGATCCTGCGCGCCAACGGGGTGACCGCCGAGCGCGCGACGTTCCCGTGCACGCATTACCGCGTCTACGACGACCACCTGGCCGAGGCCCGCGCCATGGCCCTCGACTGGTTTCAGCGACATCTCTGAGGGATCTGGATCGTGCAGGATCTGAATGGAAAGGTCGCCGTCATCACCGGCGGCGCCAGCGGCATCGGTCTGGCCATGGCCCATGCGTTCGGCGGTCGGGGCATGAAGCTGGTGATCGCCGACATCCAGCAGGACGCGTTGGACCGCGCGGTCGGCGAACTGAGCGCGGCTGGCCATGAGGCGGTGGGCGTGCGCGTCGACGTGACGGACTACGCCTCGGTCGAGGCGCTGCGCGAGGCGGCGCTGGCGGCGTTCGGCAAGGTGCACGTGCTGGTCAACAACGCCGGGGTGTCGATCACCGGGCCGATCTGGCGGCTGGCCCTGGACGACTGGCGTTGGGTGCACGACGTCAACGTCTGGGGCGTGATCCACGGGATCAAGGCGTTCGTCCCGCTGCTGATCGAGCAGGGCGAGCCGGCGCACGTGATCAACACCGCCTCGCTGGCCTCGTTCAACGGCGGCGGCGAG
Organism: Phenylobacterium sp. LjRoot97; assembly: GCF_964254345.1. Classification (NCBI taxonomy): domain Bacteria; kingdom Pseudomonadati; phylum Pseudomonadota; class Alphaproteobacteria; order Caulobacterales; family Caulobacteraceae; genus Phenylobacterium; species Phenylobacterium sp. LjRoot97. Next base: position 3,188,123 of record NZ_CAXUTH020000001.1, on the reverse strand, counting down.
CACTCGCCCTACTGCTCGTCGAAGGCGGCGGCCCTGTCGATCAGCCAGTCCTTGCATTCGGAACTGGCGGCCTGGAACACCCAGGTCGGCGTCTCGGTGGTCTGTCCCGGGATGGTGGACACCCAGATCCACAAGTCGAACCGCAACCGTCCGTCAGGCGACCAGCCCTGGAGCGACCGCGAGTGGAACGACCCGGCCCATGTGAAGGGCTCCGAGGTCTTCCAGGGCCGCGGCGTGCAACCTGGCGACATCGCGCAGGCGACGCTGGAGGCCCTGACCGAGGGCCGCTTCTACGTCTTCAACGGCGACAACTGGCGCGACTACGTGCGCGGCCAGACCGACGTCGCCTTGGCCGGCGGCAATCCGCCGGTCGTCACCTGGGGCCCGGACCTGCGTCCCAAGCCCTCCGCCCAGTGATCTATCGCGTGAGACCAAAGTCATGACTGCAACCGCGGCCCTGGAAGCCGAAACCTATCTCGCCAAAGCCGAGCAGGACTGCTGGGTGATCCCCGACATTCCGGCCGACACGCCGACGCGGCCGGTGGCCAAGGTGGGGATCATCGGCGCCGGCACCATGGGCGGCGGCATCGCCATGAACTTCGCCAATGTCGGCATGGCGGTGACCATCGTCGAGACCAAGGCCGAGGCGCTGGACCGCGGGTTGGCGGTCGTGCGCCGCAACTACGAGAACTCGGCCAAGCGCGGCCGCTTCTCGATGGAGGAGGCCGAGGCCCGCATCGGGCGGCTGACCGGCGCGCTGACGCTGGAGGCCCTGGCCGACTGCGATCTGGTGATCGAGGCGGTCTACGAGGACATGGGGCTGAAGAAGCAGATCTTCGCCGACCTCGACCGGATCACCAAGCCGGGCGCGATCCTGGCCAGCAACACGTCGTACCTCGACGTCGACGAGATCGCCTCGGCGACCAGCCGACCGCAGGACGTGGTCGGGATGCACTTCTTCTCGCCGGCCAACGTCATGCTGCTGTGCGAGGTCGTGCGCGGCGAGAAGACCGCCAAGGACGTGGTCGCCACGGCCATGGAAGTCGCCCGCAAGATCGGCAAGATCGGCGCGGTGGTGGGCGTCGGCCCCGGCTTCGTCGGCAACCGCATGCTGTTCCCGCGCCAGGACCAGGCCAACCTGCTGATCCTGGAAGGCGCGATGCCCTGGGACGTCGACCGCGTGCTGCGCGAGTTCGGTTTCCGCATGGGCCCGTTCGCGATGAGCGATCTGTCGGGCCTGGACATCGGCTGGAACGCCGCCAAGTCGAAGGGCGAGACCCTGCGCGACGTGCTCTGCGAAATGGACCGCCGCGGCCAGAAGACCGGCGCCGGCTATTACGACTATGACGCCGAGCGCAATCCGCTGCCGTCGCCGACGGTCGAGAAGATCATCGCCGAGTTCGCGGCCCGCAAGGGGCTGCCCCAGCGCAAGATCGACGACGCCGAGATCCTGGCGCGGCTGGTCTATCCGATGATCAACGAGGGCGCGCGCATCCTGGAGGAAGGCAAGGCGATCCGCGCCTCGGACATCGACGTGGTCTGGGTGCACGGCTTCCGCTGGCCGACCGACAAGGGCGGTCCGATGTTCTACGCCGACCAGGTGGGCCTGCCGGCCGTGGTCGAGGCGCTCAAGCGCTTCGAGGCCCAGGTCGGCCCGGCGATGAAGCCGGCGCCGCTGCTCGAGCGGCTGGCCGCGCAGGGCAAGGGCTTCGGCGACCTCTAGCGACTGACAACGAGAACAGGGCGCGCCGCAGGCCTCTGCGGCGCGCCGATCGACCCGGCGCGCCGGGCGGGGAGGGGATCATGGACGGGCCAGCGGCGCGAAAGAGCGTCCTCGACAAGATCGGCTATGGGGCCGGCTCCATCGCCTTCGGGGTGAAGGACAACGGCTTCGGCACGCTGCTGATCCTGTTCTACAATCAGGCCCTGGGCCTGCCGGCCAGCACGGTCGGGCTGGCGGTGATGATCTCGCTGGTCGTCGATGCGGTCATGGACCCGCTGATCGGCCACGTGTCGGACAACTGGCGTTCGCGCTGGGGGCGGCGCCACCCGTTCATGTACGCCTCGATCATCCCGACGGCGCTGGGCTTCTATCTGCTGTGGAACCCGCCGGCGGCGCTGACCCATGGGCAGCTGTTCCTCTACCTGGTCTGCCTGTCGATCGCGGTGCGGTTCTCGATCTCGCTGTTCGAGATCCCGAGCCACTCGCTGGTGGTCGAACTGGCCGAGGACTACGACGAGCGCACCAGTCTGCTGAGCTACCGGCAGTTCTTCGGCTGGATCGCCGGCCTGCTGCTGTCGATCGCCTCGTTCAGCGTCTTCCTGCGTCCGACCGAGGCCTATCCGGTCGGCACGCTCAATCCGCAGGGCTATGCGACCTACGGCCTGGTCGGGGCGCTGATCATGATCGTCGCCATGCTCGGCTCGTCGCTGGCGACCCACAAGCACATCAAGACCTTCACGCCGACGCCGGCTTCGCGCGGGCTCAACCTCTTCCAGACCCTGCGCGAGATCTTCAACGCCGTCTCGCACCGGCCGTACCTGATCATGGTCGGCGCCACGGTGTTCGGAGCCATGGCCGGCGGCGTGGCCAGCTCGATGCTGGTCTATTTCCGCCTGTTCTTCTGGGGTCTGACCAACGACCAGATCTCGATCATCATCGCCGGCAACTTCGCCTCGGTGGCGGTCGGCGTGTTCCTGGCCGGGCGATTGTCGAAGTGGATCGGCAAGAAGTGGGGCGCGGCGGCGATGCTGGTCCTGTCGATGACCGTCAATCCGTCGCTCTACATGCTGCGGGTGGTCGACGTGCTGCCGGCCAACGGCTCGACGTCGCTGCTGACCATCCTGATCCTGGCCAGCTTCCTGAACACCGTCTTCACGATCGTCGGTTCGATCCTGTCCGCGGCGATGATGGCCGACGTGGTCGAGGACGCCCAGGCGCGGACGGGGCGGAAGACCCCGGGGCTCTACTTCGCGGCGAACAGCTTCGCCCTGCAGTGCGTGTCGGGGGCGGGGGTGATCATCGCCACGACGATCATCGACCTGGCGGGCTTCCCGATCGGCGCGAAGCCCGGCCAGGTGCCGCAGGAGACGCTGAACCGGCTGGCGATCTACGAGGTGCCGATCCTGGTCGGGCTCTACATCTGCGCACTGGTCTGCGTGCTGCTCTATCCGATCACCCGCCAACGGCACGCCGAGAACCTGCAAGCCATCGCCAGGAGCGCGACATGAAGACGATGCTGGCGCTCGCCGCGGCCGGATTGCTGGCGGCAGCTCCCGCGGCGGCCCAGGCGCCGAGCGGCGAGACCCTGTTCAAGCAGCGTTGCGGGACCTGTCATACGATCGACGCCGGCGGGCCCGCGAAGCTGGGGCCGCCGCTGCGCGGGGTGGTCGGCCGCGGCGCCGGCGCGGCGGCGGGCTACGCCTATTCGCCGGCGCTCAAGCGCTCGGGGCTGACCTGGGACAGGGCAAACCTCGACGGCTATCTCGCCCGGCCGGCTGGAAAGGTCCCGGGGACCAAGATGCTGATCGGCCTGCCGAGCGCCGAGCAACGCGCGGCCGTGATCGGCTATCTGGCGACGCAGAAGTAGCGTCAGTCGGTCTGGCCGCCGCCGAGCGCGATGTAGAGCGAGACCTGGTTGCGCAGATTGGCGCCGCGCAGCTGCAGCAGCGACTGCTGGGCCGAGAACAGGTTGCGCTCGGCGTCGAGCACTTCGAGGTAGATGGCGATGCCGTTGGCGTAGCGCAGGCGGGCGGTCTCGGCGAGCCGCTCCTGGGCCTCGACGGCGCGCTCCTGGGCGACGATCTGGTCGGCGATGAAGCGGCGGCCGGCCAGAGCGTCGGCGACGTCCTGGAAGGCGCCCTGCACGGTGCGCTGATAACTGGCGACGGCGATGTCGCGCTGGGCGCGGGCGGCGTCGAGCTGGCCACGGCGGGCGCCCCAGTCGAGCAGCGGCAGCACGATCCCGGCGCCGTAGCTCCAGGCCTGGCGGTCCGTGCCGACCAGGTCGTTCAGTTCGCGCGAGGCGTAGCCGGTGGCGCCGGTCAGCGAAATGCGCGGGAAGTAGGCGGCGCGCGCCGCGCCGATGTCGGCGTTGGCGGCCTTGAGCTGGGCCTCGGCCTGCATGATGTCCGGCCGGTTGACCAGCAGGTCCGACGGCAGGCCGACGTCGAGCCGCTCGAACATCTTCTGCTGGGCCAGCGGCACGGGGCGCGGCAGCGCGGCAGTGTCGACCGGGCCGCCGACCAGCACGGTGAGCAGGTTGACCGCGACCGCCTCGGTGCGCCGCAGCTCGGCCAGCTGGGTCTGGGCGTCGGTCAGCAGCGACACCGACTGGTCGTAGTCGGCCGATGAGGTGACCCCGGCCTCGAGCCGCAGGCGGGCGATCTCCAGCCCCTCGCGGCGGGAGGCGAGGGTGCGCTCGGCCAGGGCGATGCGCTCTTCGTTCTCGCGCAAGGTCATGTAGGCGATGGCCACCTGGCGGATCAGCGCCAGGCGGAAGGCGCGCTGGCCCTCGACGCTGGCCAGATAGCTGTAGCGAGCGGCGTCGGAGAGGTTGCGGACCCGGCCCCAGAAGTCGAGCTCGAAGGCCGAGATGCCGAGGTCGAGGTCGTAGGACTCGGCGGTGATCGGTTGGCCGGTCACCGAGACGTCGCCAGGTTGGCGGGCGCGGGCTCCGGAGGCCTCGAGATTGACGTTCGGAAGCTGGGCGGAGCGGGCGATGTGGTACTGGGCGCGGGCCTGTTCGACCTGGGCGACGGAGACGGCGAGGTCGCGATTGTTCGCCAGGGCCGTGGCGATGACGATCTCCAGCCGTGGGTCGTCGAAGAAGTCGCGCCACCCGACCTGGGTCGCCTTGATGGCTCCGGCCGGAGGCGCGTCATAGGTCGGGAAAGTCGCAGCGACCGGCGGGATCGGCTGCTCGTAGCGGGGAGCGAAGGAGCAGCCGCCGAGGGCGAGGACGAGCAGCAGCGGCCAGCTACGCATGGGGCGGCTCCTGCGGGGCCTGATCGGCGTGCAGGCGTCCGCGGGTCAGCCAGCGGCGAGCCGAGAGGTAGAAGACCGGGGTCAGGAACACGCCGAGCAGGGTGACCGCGACCATGCCGCCGATGACCCCGGTGCCGACCGCCTGACGGCTGGCCGCGCCGGCGCCCGTGGCCGTGAACAGCGGCACCATCCCGAGGATGAAGGCCAGCGAGGTCATGACGATGGGGCGAAGCCTCAGCCGCGCCGCCTGCAGGATCGCTTCACGGGTGCTCAGGCCCGCCTCTTCCTGCTCGATGGCGAATTCAACGATGAGGATGGCGTTCTTCGCCGACAGGCCGATGATCGTGATCAGCCCGACGTTGAAATAGATGTCCGCCGACAGGCCGCGCAGCAGGGTGAGCAGCACCGCGCCCATCACCCCGATCGGCACGCCCAGCAGCACCGCCAGCGGGATCGGCCAGCTCTCGTAGAGCGCCGCCAGCACCAGGAAGACGATCAGCATCGACAGCGCCAGCAGTGCGGCGACCTGGGACCCGGCCTGCCTTTCCTCGAAGGCGATGCCCGTCCATTCGTAGCCAAAGCCGGTCGGAAGGACGCGGTCGGCGATCTTCTCCATCTCGTCCAGCGCCGCGCCGCTGGACTGGCCGGGGGCGGCGGCGCCCGAGATGGTGAGCGAGGGATAGCCGTTGTAGCGCTGCTGCTGGGGCGGGCCGGAGGTCCACTTGGTGCGGCTGAAAGCGGAGAACGGCACCATCTGGCCGCCGGCGTTGCGGACCTGGAGGTTGAGCAGGTTCTCGGGCGTCATCCGCTGCTCGGCCGAGGACTGGATCAACACCCGCGCGATGGACCCGCTGTAAGTGAAGTCGTTGGCGTAGGACGAGGCGAGCGCGATGGAGAGGGTGTTGTTGATGTCGCCGATCGCCACGCCCAGGGCGCGGGCCTGGACCCGGTCGATGTCGAGATAGAGCTGCGGCGCGTCGGGTTGGCCCTCTGGGCGCACGCCGACCAGCAGGGGGCTGCGGGAGGCCTCGGCCAGGACCTGGTCGCGGGCGGCGGTCAGGGCGGCGGCGTCGGCGCCGCCGCGGTTCTGGATCTTCATGCTGAAGCCGCTGGAGGTGCCGAGCGCGGGGATCGGCGGCGGGTTCAGGGCGAAGATGTTGGCGCTTTTAACGCCGGCCAGAGCCGCCATGGCGCGGCCGCTGAGGGCCTCGACGCCGTGGGCGGCGCCGGGCCGTTCTTCCCACGGCTGCAGGGCGATGAAGCCCATGGCCGCGTTCTGACCCTGGCCGAAGAAGTTGAAGCCATGGATCATCACGATGCTGCGCACCTCGGGCTGCTTCTTGAAGAAGGCGCTGGCCTGGTCGATGGCGGTCTGGGTGCGCTGGGCGGTGGCCCCAGGCGGGGCGTCGATGGTGACCAGCATGACGCCCTGGTCCTCCGAAGGCAGGAAGCCGCCGGGCAGGCGCATGTAGAGCAGGCCGGTCAGCAGGACCGCGAGCACGAACACCGCCAACCAGCGCAGCGGCGCGCTCAGCATTCGCGCCACTCCGTTCTCATAGCGGTGGGTCACGTTGGTGAAGCCGCGATTGAAGCCGCCCAGCAGGCGGTCGATCATGGCGAAGTAGGGGAGCTTCGGCGCGTCGTGGGGTCGATGCGGCTTGATCAGGGTCGCGCAGAGGGCGGGCGTCAGGGTCAGGGCCAGCAGGGCCGAGAAGCCGATCGAGACCGCCAGGGTGACCGAGAACTGCCGATAGATGCCGCCGGAGGTGCCGGGAAAGAACGCCATCGGCAGGAATACGGTCATCAGCACCAGGGTGATGCCGATAATGGCCGAGGTGATCTGGCCCATCGCCTTCACCGTCGCCTCGCGCGGGGGCAGGCCCTCTTCGGCCATGATCCGCTCGACGTTCTCGACCACCACGATGGCGTCGTCGACCAGGATGCCGATCGCCACCACCATGCCGAACAGCGACAGGATGTTGATCGAGTAGTTGAAGACCAGCAGGCCGAAACAGGCCCCGGCCAGGGCCACGGGCACGACGATCGTCGGGATCAGGGTCGCGCGCCAGTTCTGCAGGAACAGGAACATGACGACGAAGACGAGGACCATCGCCTCGACCAGGGTCTTCACCACCTCCTCGACTGAGGCGCGGATGAAGGGCGTGGTGTCGTAGGGCGTCGACCACGCGATGTCCTCGGGGAAGGTGCGTGACAGCTCGTCGAGCCGCGCGCGGACCCCGTCGGCGGTGGCCAGGGCGTTGGCCCCGGTGGCCAGCTGGATGCCGATGCCGGCCATGGTGGCGCCGTTCAGGGTCGATCCGGTCAGGTAGTTGTCGGCCCCGAGTTCGACGCGGGCGACGTCGCCGAGGTGGATGGTCGAGCCGTCCGGATTGGCGCGCAGGATGATCTGGCGGAACTGCTCGGGGTTGGTGAAGCGGTTCTGGGTGACGACGGTGGCGTTGAGCTGGGTCTTGCCGGCGATCGGTTGGTCGCCGAGGCTGCCGCCGGCGGTCTGGCTGTTCTGTTCCTGAACCGCGGCCAGCACCTCGGACGCCGAAAGGCTGTAGCCGGCGAGCTTCTGCGGATCGAGCCAGATGCGCATGGCGTACTGGGTGCCGAACAGCCGCACGTCGCCGACGCCGGGCACGCGGCGCAGCTCGTCGACCACACTGTTCGACGCGAAGTTGCCCAGGCCCAGGCTGTCGGTGCGGCCGCTCTTCGAAGTCAGGGCGACCAGCATGAGGAAGCCGGAATTGGCGGCGTTGACCTGGACGCCCTGGCGGCGGACCTCTTCGGGCAGTCGCGGCTCGACCCGGCTGAGGCGGTTCTGGACCTCCATCTGGGCGATGTTGATGTCCGTCCCGGACTTGAAGGTGACGGTCAGCGAGGCGGTGCCGTTCGAACGGCTGGTGGCCTCCATGTAGAGAAAGCCCGGGACGCCGTTCATCTCCTTCTCGATCACCGAGGTGACGTTCTGGTCGAGGGTGGCGGCGTCGGCGCCGGGATAGGTGACCGACAGGGTCAGCGAGGGCGGGGCGACGGTCGGGTACTGCTCGATCGGCAGCGAGCGTAGGGCGATCAGCCCGGCCAGCAGAATCCCCAGGGCGATGACCCAGGCGAAGACCGGGCGATGGGCGAAGAAACTGCTGTTCATGGCCCGCCCTCCCTGTCCCTAAGGCTTTCCGGCCGTAGGCGGCGCGGCGGCGGGCTTGGGCTTGGCGATGGTCACCTTCTGGCCGGGCTTGACCTTCTGCAGGCCGTCGACGACCACCCGCTCGCCTGACTTGAGACCGGAGGCGACGACGAAGTGATCGCCGGTCATGGCCCCGAGCGTCACCGGGCGGGCCGCGACCGTCCCGTCGGCCCCGACGACCATGACGCTGGCGTTCTCGCCGGACATCTGCACCGCCTGCTGCGGCACGGTCAGGGAGTTGGGGATGGGCGCGCCGGCCAGGCGGGCGCGCACGAACTGGCCCGGCAGGAGGACCCGCTCGGGGTTCGGAAACTCCGCGCGCAGCAGAAGCCCGCCCGTCGAGGGATCGACCGCCTGGTCGAGGAAGTTCAGATGCCCGACCGGGCCATAGATGCTGCCGTCCTCGAGGACGAGCTGGACCTCGACCCTGTCCAATCGGGGGAGGCTGACCTTGGCGCTGGCGGCGCGGCGGCGCAGTTCCAGGATTTCGGCGTTGGGCAGCGAGAAACGGACATAGATCGGGCTGAGCTGCTCGACCCGGGTCAGCAGGGTCGCCTGGGAGGCGGAGACCAACGCGCCCTCGGTCACTTCGGCCCGGCCGACACGGCCGCCGATCGGCGCGGTGACGGTGGTGTAGCTCAGATCGAGCTTGGCTCTCTCAAGCGCCGCCTCGGCCGAGGCGACGTCGGCCTCGCCCTGGCGTACGGCGGCCTGGGCGGCGTCGAATTCCTGGGCGCTGATCGCCTTGCGTTCGACCAGCGGCGTATAGCGAGCCAGGTCCTTGCGGGCGTTGCCGAGCGTGGCCTGGGCGCGCTGCAGGGCTGCGCGGGCGCTGGCCTCGCTGGCGCGTTTCTCGCGCGGGTCGATGGCGAAGAGGGGCGCGCCTTCGCGCACGTCGGTGCCTTCTTCGTAGAGTCGCCGCTCGACGATCCCGTCGACGCGGGCACGGACTTCGGCGGTGCGGACGGCCTCGACGCGGCCGGGAAGCTCGACGATCTCGTCGACGGTTCGCGGCACGAGGGTGAGGGCGTCGACCTCCATCGGCGGCGGGGGCCCGGCCTGCTGTCCGCCACGGCCGCAGCCGGCCACGGCCAAGGCGAGACCCGCGAGGAGGCCAGCCCATGCGGCGCGGCGTGGATGACTACCGACCATGGTCGCGCGCCCCCATTCGTCCTGTTCAGCTTGCTCTGAACGCGGAGACGCCGGATCGGGTTTCGCAGACCGGTGTTCTGGCTATCAGCCGCCAGTGCTTGCCGGGACGGTTCGCCAGTCGGCGCCGGTCGCTGCGAACAGGCGCACAGCGTCAGCCAAACGCTGCCCGTCGGCGCGGGCCAGGGAGGCGCGGTTCTCGTTGACCCGTCGCTGGGCGTCGAGCACGTCGAGGAAGGCCCCGCCGCCGCGTTCGTAGGCGACCTTGGTCAGGCGCAGGTTCTCGTCGGCTTGCGCCAGGGTGCGCTGGTGCGCGGCGCGGGAGTCCTCGTCGGCCGAGAGCGCGGTGAGCGCATCGGCCACCTGGGCGAAGGCGGTCAGCACCGTCTGCTGATAGCGGGCCGAGGCGGCGCCGGCGGCCTCGCGGGCCTGCTGGCGTCGGGCTTTCAGCGCGCCGCCGTTGAACAGCGGAGCGGTGAGGCCCGCGCCGATGTCCCATCCCGTCGCGCCGTAGCCGAACAGGTTGGCGCCCTTCAGCGAGCCCTGGGTGATCGAGGAGGTCAACTGGAGCTTGGGGTAGAGGTCGGCGGTGGCCACGCCGATGTCGGCGGTGGCCGCATGCAGGTCGGCCTCGGCCGCCAGGATGTCCGGCCGGCGGCGGACCAACTCGGACGGCAGGGCGACGGGGACTGGCGCGGCGAGCGAGAGATGGGTCAGCTGGAAGTCGGGCGCGGTCCAGTCGGCGGGCGCCTGGCCGACGAGTACGGCGAGGGCGTGGCGGGCGGCGGCGAGCTGGGCGCGCAACGGCGGCAGCAAGGTGCGGTCCTGCTCGAGCTGGCTCTGGGCGGCGACGCGCGCGGTGCTGGTCGAACCGCCGAGTTCGTTGGCCTTGCGGACGAGTTCGACATTGGCCTGGTCGGCGGCGATCATCTGCTCGGTGGCGTCGATCTGGGCCTGGAGGGTGGCGATGGTCACCGCCTGCAGCGCGACGTTGCTGGTGAGGGTGAGATAGGCGGCCTCGGCGCGGCGGGCCTGAGCCTCGGCGCGGGCGGCCGCGCCCTCGACGCGGCGACGTTCGCCGCCGAACAGGTCGAGGTCGTAACCAACGCCGCCGCCGACCGAGTAGAGGGTGAAGGTCGGGTTCTCCAACTGCACGTCGCCAAAGCCGGTGAAGCCGAAGGCCTGGAGGTTGGCGCGCTCGCGATGGAGCCCGGCGTTGAGGTCGGCCTGGGGACCGGCCTCGCCGCGCGCCTGGGCCAGAGCCGAGCGGGCCTGGCGCAGGGTGGCGTCGGCCTCGACCAGGGTCGGACTGCCGGCCAGGGCCTGGCGGATCACAGCATTGAGCTCGGGCGAGCCGAGCGCGTTCCACCAGGGACCGCTGGCGGCGGTGGCCGGATCGAGCCGGGCCGCCTGGGGCGCGGCGTCGCCGGCCATCGCGTAGCCGTTCGCGATCGGCGCATCGGGCGACTGGAAGTCGGGGCCGACGGTCGCGCAGGCGGTCAGCAGGATGGAGAGGCTCGCGCCAAGCAGCGCGCGCCGGCGGGAACTAGTCGACAGCGACATGATGGTCCGTCTCGGTCTTGGTCTTGGGGGAGCGCATCAGCAGGATCAGCGGCGCGCAGAGGATGGTGATGCCCAGCATCAGCCGGAAGTCGTCGATGTAGGACAGCATCGAGGCCTGACGGGTGATCATGGCGTTGAGGCCGGCGATGGCGCTTTGGGTGTGGAAGGCCAGCGGGGCGTAGGCCTGATAGAGCGGATTGTCGGGGCGGGCGTGCTCGACCAGGGTCGCGTGGTGGACCTCGATGCCGCTGACGAAGCGGGCCTGCATGATCGAGATGCCGGCCGCCGAGCCGATGTTGCGGATCAGGGTGAAGAGGCCCGCGCCCTCGGCCCGGTGCTCGGGCAGCACGGTGGCGAAGGCGATGGTCGACAGCGGCACGAAGATCAGGCCGGTGCCGACGCCGGACAGGAAGCCCGACACGATGATCAGATGGGTGTCCATGCCCAGGCTGAAGTGGGTCATCTGCCAGAGCGAGATCGCGCTGATCGAGAGGCCGGCCAGCAGGATCAGCTTGATGTTCACCCGGCCGATGAGCTGGCCGACCGCGAACATGGCGATGAACGATCCGATGCCGCGCGGCATGCTGACCAGGCCGGTGAAGGCGACCGGGTAGCCGAGCAGGGTCTGCATCATCGGCGGCAGCAGGGCCAAGGTCGAATAGAGCAGGATGCCGATGAAGAAGCCGAACACGCAGCAGGTGACGAAGTTGGCGTCGGCGATCAGCGCGCGGGCGACGAACGGCTTGGGCGCGGTGGCCATCTGAACCACGAACATCCAGACGGCGATCACCGCCACCACCAGATAGGTCCAGATCTCGGCCGAGCCGAACCAGTCCTGGCCCGGGCCGCGGTCGAGCATCATCTGGAAGGCCCCGATGGCCAGGGCCAAGGTGGCGAAGCCGATAGCGTCGAACGGACGCTTCTCGGCGCTCTTCTTCTCGGAGAGGAACAGGAAGACGCCGGCGAAGGCGAGGATGCCGATCGGCAGGTTGATGAAGAACACCCAGCGCCAGTCGAGGTTGTCGGTCAGCCAGCCGCCGAGCGCCGGGCCGAGGATCGGGCCGAGCACCGCGCCGGCCCCCCAGACGGCCATGGCCTGGCCATGCTTCTCGGGCGGGTTGATGTCGAGCAGGACGGCTTGCGACAGCGGGATCAGGGCCGCGCCGAACAGACCCTGGAGCAGGCGGAAGAGCACGATCTCGACCAGGTTGCCGGCGATGCCGCACAGCATCGAGGCGACCGTGAAGCCGGCGATCGAGACCAGGAACACAGTCTTGCGGCCGAGGCGATCGGACAGGAAGCCGGTCAGCGGCGTCATGATCGTGGCCGCCACGATGTAGGAGGTCAGGACCCAGGTGATCTGGTCGGCCGAGGCCGAGACGCTGCCCTGGATGTGCGGCAGGGCGACATTGGCGATCGTCGTGTCCAGCGAGTTCATCACCGTCGCCAGCATGACGGAGATGGTGATCGCCGCCACGTTGGCGCCATCGCCCTTGTTGGCGGCGGAGTTGGTCATTTCCCGAGCGCCGAGCGGACGTCGACCTTGGCGGTGGCGCTGAGCCCGCCGCTGAGGTTCGGGGCGGCCTCGTCGAGCGCGAGGCGCACGGGCAGCCGCTGGACGACCTTGACCCAGTTGCCGGTGGCGTTCTCGGCCGGCAGCAGCGCGAAGCTGGAGCCGGTGCCGGGGCTGAAGCTGACCACATGGGCCTTCAGTTCATGGTCGTAGGCGTCGACCTTGACGGTGGCCGGCTGTCCGACCCGCATATGGGCGAGCTGGTCTTCCTTGAAGTTGGCTTCGATCCAGGGCGTGCCCGAGATCAGCCAGAACAGGGTCTGGGCGGTGGCGACGCGGTTGCCGGCCTGCAGTTGCTCGACCTTGGCGACGACCCCGTCGGCCGGCGCGATGACCGTGGTGTAGGAGAGGTTCAGGCGGGCGCGTTCCAGTTCCGCCTTGGCCTGCAGGACCTTGGGGTGCTGGTCCGGCGAGGCGCCGGCGCGGCCGCCGATGTCGGCCAGGGCCGAGGCCATCTGTTGGCGCACGACCGCGACCTGGCGGCGGGCCTGCTCGGCCTCGTGCGCGGCCTGGTCGGCCTGGGCCTGGGTAGAGACGCCGGCGGCGGCCAGACCCTTCTGGCGGACGGCTTCGCGCTCGGTGTAGCTGACCCGCTCCTGGGCGGCGGCCAGATCGGCGCCGCGCTGGGCGTAGACGCCCTGGGTGCTCTCGACGTTGAACCGGGCGGCGGCCAGCGCAGCCTCGGCCTGGGCGACGGCGACCTGATAGTCGGCCGGGTCGAGCTTGAAGAGCACGTCGCCCTTGCGGACGGTCTGGTTCTCCTTGACGTCGACCTCGATCACCCGCCCGTCGATGCTGGGGCTGATCGCCGTGCGGGCCGTTTGGACATAGGCGTTGTCGGTGGTCTCGAACCGCCCGCCCGTCAGCACGAAATACCCGACCGCGGCCAGCACCACGACCGGTCCGCCGATCATCAGCGGCAGCCGCAGTTTCTGGCCAAGGGTGCGTTCCGGCGGCCGCTGGCTGGCCGCTTCCTGTTCGGCCTCGGCGATCGCCTGATAGCCTTCCGCGTCGCTCACGCGCTGCTCCAACGTCTGTGCGCGGCCGGTTGATCGCCGTCCGCGCAGGGCTCTGACTTGTCATGAGAGGAGGGCGGGGAGGCCCAACCTGGAGCGCGGCAGATATGCCTCCACATGCCATGAGCCAAATGATAGTTTATCACCAAGGATATGAATGATGCGCATTTCAATACGCTCGACCTGAACCTGTTGCGGGTGTTCCAGGCGCTGCTCGAGGAACAGAGCGCCACCCGGGCCGGCGAGCGACTGGGCCTGACCCAGTCGGCGGTCAGCCATGCGCTCGGCCGGCTACGTGCGTCGCTGGGCGACGAACTGTTCGAGCGCGGCGCGGCTGGCCTGCAGGCGACGCCGCGCGCGCTGGAGATGGCGCCAGCGATCGGCGTCGCCTTGAAGATGCTGGAGGACGCGGTCTCGCCGAGCCGGTTCGATCCGGCGACGACCGACCGATTGTTCCATGTCGCCGCCAGCCCCTATGCCAGCTCGGTGATCATGCCGGCGGTGGTGCGCCGGGTCCTGGCCGAGGCGTCCGGGGCCAAGCTGCACCTGGTGTCGCCGACCTCGAACCTGGTCGACGACCTCGACCGCGGGCGGCTGGACGTGGTGATCGGCGCCTTCGACCATGTCGACGACCGGTTCGAGCATTTTCCGCTGTTCGACGAGACCGGGGTCTGGGTGATCCGGACCGGCCACCCGGCGTTGTCGCCGGGGATCTCCGACGAGGTGCTCGCCAAGCTGCCGCGGCTGCTGATCTCGGGAGCCGAGCCGCGCGAGCCGGCCCGGGGGCGCGGCCTGGGCCTGCAGCGGCTGTCCAACTGGCACGACTCCTATGCGCTGGGCGGGGTCGCCTTGCGCGAGGTCGACAGCCCGATCAGCGTGCCCGACGCCTACTCCGCGCTGGTCATGGTGGGGGAGACCGACGTCGCGGCGCTGATGCCGCGGCGGCTGGCGATGCTGGCCGAGCAGGCTGGCCGCGTGGTGGTGATCGAGTCCGACGGCGCCTCGCCGCCATTCACCCTGGGGGCGGTGGTGCGGCGCGGCGAGCGCGGCGCCGTCGCCTGGCTGCTGGACCTGATCGTCGAGGTCGGGCGGAAGATCTAGGCGCCGCGACGATTAGATCGTCCGGTCCGGTGCTGAGACCTTGATCTGCTGCGTCTTATGGACGAGCAGGTACGCCGGCGGCGGCGGGGCTCAGAGTCGGGCAGGCCGCTGGGGGGCGTCGTCATTTTCAAATTGTCAGCCATGGCCTGCGCCGCGGGGCTTGCGGCCTGCGCCGCGCCGGCCGCCGCCTCGGACGTGGACTTCCATTGGGACGGCCGCCAGTTCGTGACCGCCGACGGCGGCTTCAGCCTGCGGCCGAAGGGGCGGCTGCTGCTGGACGCCTCGACCACCGGCGGGTCGGCGTTCGCTGAGCGCAATCTGAAGGGCGACGAAGTCCGCGCCCTGCGGTTCGGCGTCGAGGGCATGGTCGGGGACCACCTGTTCTACACCGCCGAGGGGGACTTCGCCGGCGACAAGGCGATCCTGCGGGGGACCTATCTGGCCTGGCGCGACCGCTGGGCGGGCAAGGATGTCGAACTGGTCCTGGGCAACCGGCTCAGCGAACGTGGGCTGGACGGGTCGAGCAGCTCGGACGGCACGCCGTTCCTGGAGCGCAACGCCGTGGCCCAGGCGGTGATCCCGCTGAAGGGCTATTACGGCTGGGGCGGCATCGCCAAGGTCTATGGCGGCGACTGGCACGTGACGACCCAGGTGGCGGGGGACGATCCGGGCAACCTGGGCGTGGCCAGGGACGTGACGACCTATCTGGTTCGGGCCCACTGGAATCCGATGAAGTCGGCGGCGGGCGTCGTGCACCTGGGCGCCTGGGGCTTCTACGAGGATTTTCCGGCCGATCTGGCCAGCCACTCGCGCAACATCGCCTGGGCCGGGCACCTCAACAAGGAAGTCCAGGTGCCGCTCGGAACCCTGGGTGCCCCCGTCTATGGCACCGGCTATGGGGTGGAGCTCGGCGGCGCGCGCGGGCCGGTCTGGGGCTTCTTCGAGGCCGGGCGACGCGTGATCGACACCCGCGCCGACAATGTGACAGCCGACGCCACCGCCTGGACCGCCGGCTGGATGATCACCGGCGAGAACTCGGCCTATTCGAGCCGCGGCGGAACCTTCGTGAAGATCGGGCCGCGCTCGCCGGTGTCGAAGGGCGGGCCGGGCGCCTGGGAGGTGGCGGTGCGCTACCAGACCCTGGACAACACCGACGCGCCGCTGGGCGGCAAGGGCCAGGAGGCCGAGGTGGGCGTGAACTGGCGGCTGGAGGACTGGCTGCGGCTGATGGTCAACCTCAACCACTGGGAGGTCACGCACCGGGCCGGCAAGTACGCGGGCGTCGATGACGGCGACAGCCTGGCCGGTCGGCTGCAGATCGCGTTCTGAGGCAAGTCAGGGGGCCGTCGCCGGCCCCCTGCTCGTCGTGTCTAGTAGCGCGAGGGGATGACCACCTTCATCGCCTCGTAGCCCTTCACGAAGGACGAGAGGACGCGCTTGGGTTCTTCGACCACCTCGATCGACGGGAAGCGCTGAAGGACTTCTTCCCAGAGGATCTTCAGCTGCAGTTCGGCCAGGCGGTTGCCCACGCAACGGTGGATGCCGAAGCCGAACGACATGTGGTTGCGCGGGCGTTCGCGGTCGATGATGTAGTCGTTCGGCCGATCAATGACCTCATCGTCGCGGTTGCCCGAGACGTACCACATGATGACCTTCTCGCCCTTTTTCATCTGCTTGCCCTGGAACTCGAAGTCCTGGGTCAGGGTGCGCCGCATGTGGGCCAGCGGCGTCTGCCAGCGGATGGTCTCCGACACCATCGACGGGATCAGCGCCGGGTTGTCATAGAGCTTCTTCTTCTGGTCAGGGTTCTGGTGCATGGCCAGGACCGAGCCGGTCATCGTGTTGCGGGTGGTGTCGTTGCCCCCGACGATCAGCAGGATCAGGTTCCCGAGATACTCCATGCGATCCATGTTCTTGGTCGCCTCGCCGTGGGCGAGCATGGAGATCAGGTCGCCCCGCGGCGGTTCGTTGACGCGTTCGTTCCAGAGGCGCGTGAAGTAGTCCACGCACTCGAACAGCTCCATCTTGCGTTCCTGGTCGGCGACCTCGGGATCGGTGGAGCTGAACAGGCCCGATTCCGGCCCGGCGGTGGCGATGTCCGACCAGCGGGTCAGCTTGCGGCGATCTTCCCAGGGGAAGTCGAACAGGGTCGCCAGCATCTGGGTAGTCAGCTCGATCGAGACCTTGTCGACCCAGTCGAACTCCTCGCCGATCGGCAGGCTGTCGAGCGTGCGCTGGATGCGCTCGCGGATCAGCGGCTCGAGTTCATGCAGGCTGGTGGGCGAGACGATCGGGCTGACGGTCTTGCGCTGGATGTCGTGCTTGGGCGGGTCCATCGCGATGAACATCGGGAGGGTGAAGTCCTCCTTCTGGTCGAAGATCGTGATCGACGGCTCGGACGAGAACACCTCGTGATTGGTGTCGATCGCCATGATGTCGTTGTACTTGGTCACCGACCAGTAGGGGCCGTCCTCGTGCAGGCCTTCCTTGTGGTAGTGGACCGGGTCCTCCTTCCGGAGGCGTTCGAAGTAGGGCCACATGGTCTCGGAGCGGAACAGCTCCGGATCGGCCACATTGAACTCGTCAAGCGGCAGGGCGTAGGCCTTGGCGCGAGCTTCAGACTTAAGATCGACGGCGCCGTCGCTCATCACATTTCCTCCGAGTCCGGCCTTGAGTGACCGCTGTTCACCTGACAATGGCGCCGGAATGGCTTCAGGGGAAGTTGCTGGCGTGCAACAGAAAATCTGAACTGACAAAACGACCGGTCGTGCGTAAATCCGCAATCTGCGAACACCTGTTTGAAACCGGAGCGACCATGTCGGCCGACGTCCTCTTCAAGCCCTTTGAATTCAAGGGTCTGCGCCTTCCCAACCGCATCGTCATGGCGCCCATGACGCGTTCATTCTCGCCGGACGGCGTCGCGACGGACGACGTGGCCCAGTACTACAAGCGCCGCGCCGCGGCCCAGGTGGGGCTGATCGTTTCGGAAGGAACCGGCGTCGATCGCCCGGCCTCGCTCAACGACAAGAACGTTCCGCGATTCCACGGCGAGAAGGAGCTGGCCGCCTGGAAGCACGTGATCGACGAGGTCCACTCGGTCGGCGGGGTGATGGCGCCGCAGCTCTGGCACGTCGGCAACGTTCGGACCCGCGATCCGGAGTGGAACCCGCCGGGCCCCTATGACAGCCCGTCCGGCCTGTCGCGTCCGGGCAAGGAGTTCGGCGCGCCGATGACCGAGGAAGAGGTCGCCGACGCGGTGCGCGCCTTCGCCGAAGCCGCCGCCGCGGCCAAGGCCCTGGGCTTCGACTCGATCGAACTGCACGGCGCGCACGGCTACCTGATCGACCAGTTCTTCTGGGATGGCACCAACCTGCGCGAAGACGCCTACGGTTCGAAGGACCTGCCGGGCCGCGCGCGGTTCGCGGCCGACATCCTGAAGGCGGTGCGCAAGGCGGTCGGACCGGACTATCCGGTGATCATCCGCATCAGCCAGTGGAAGCAGCAGGACTACGAGGTGAAGCTGGCCCAGGACCCGAAGGCGCTGGAAGCCTGGCTTGGCGCGCTGGTCGACGCCGGGGCCGACATCCTGCACTGCTCGCAGCGCCGGTTCTGGGAGCCGGAGTTCGAAGGTTCGGACCTGAACTTCGCCGGTTGGGCCAAGAAGCTGACCGGCGTGCCGACCATCACCGTGGGCTCGGTCGGCCTGTCGGGCGAGTTCATCGCCGCCTTTGCGGGCGAGGGCTCCAAGCCGGCCTCGCTGGAGGAGCTGGAGCGCCGCCTGGACCGCGGGGAGTTCGACCTGGTCGGCGTCGGCCGCGCCCTGCTGCAGGATCCGGAGTGGGTCGTGAAGATCCGCGAAGGCCGCACTGGCGAACTGAAGAACTTCGAGCGCGACGCGCTGGCGAAGCTTTACTAGGGCCTCTAGTTGCTCCCCCACTGGGGGAGCTGTCCGCCGAATGGCGGGCTGAGGGGGACTGCAGCCTCAGCAGGCCCCCTCCGTCTCGGCGCCAGGCTCCAATCCACCTCCCCCAAGAGGGGAGGAATTGGCCTGCCTAGCCGTTGAAGTTCAGCTTCAGACCCGGGCGCGGCCAGGTGGTCTTGTAGAGCTTGCCGGTCGAGGAGGCGGTGATCCACGCCGTCTTCATGTCCGGGCCGCCGAAGCAGATGTTGGTCGTGATGAAGTCGGGCACCGGATAGTGCTCGACCGTGCCGTTCGGATCGAAGGCGGTGATGCCGCCGTTGAGGATGGTGGCGACGCAGACCTTGCCCGAGGCCTCGACGGCCAGGCTGTCGAGGAACTGGACGCCCGGCAGGTTGCAGACCGAGCGGCCGGGCGCGAAGCCGGCCGGTGGGGCCAGCACGCCGGGCTCGACCACGTCGAAGGCCCAGAGGCGGCCGAGCTGGGTGTCGGCGAGGTAGACGGTCTTTTCGTCCGGCGAGAGGCCGACGCCGTTCGGTGCGATCAGGTGGTCGCGTTGGCGGCTGACGTGACTGCCGTCGATCTTCCCATAGTAGAGCGCGCCGAAGCGGCGGCCGTCGGGGGTGCTGGCGCCGTGATCGGAGAACCAGAAGCCGCCCTGCTTGTCGAACACCAGGTCGTTGGGGCCGACGAAGGGGCGTCCCTCGCAGCTGTCGTAGAGCGTCTTGAGCTCGCCGGTGGCGAGATCGTAGCGCTGGATGTAGCCGCCCTTGTGGGTGTCGGGCGTCGGGCCCGGAATGGTCAGGCCGTCCTGGGTCGGCCAGGTGAACGAGGCGCCGTTGTTGGTGATGTAGATGGCGCCGTCCGGGCCGATGGCCGCGCCGTTCGGGCCGCCGCCGGTTTCGACCACGATCTCCTTGCGTCCGTCAGGATGGACGCGGGTCAGGCGCTGGCCCTTGATCTCGGTGAGGATCACCGAGCCGTCGTTCATGGCGATCGGGCCCTCGGGAAACTCGAAGCCCTCGGCGACAAGCTGCATATCCATGGTCGTCCCTCCTGGCTGGCCACTCGGAACGGTGGCGTTGAGGGCTCGACTATGACCGATCAGCGGCGTTCCAACACCCGAATTTTAAACGCGTGTTCGTCGCCTTCCCCGGCCGGGTGCGAGACGCTGCTGACCTCGGTCCAGCGGGCCTCGTCGATCGGCGAGAGGGTGACGTCGCCAGGGACCTCGGCGTCGACGTCGGTCAGGTAGATGCGCTGGGCGCGGGTCAGGGCCAGCTCGAACAGCGAGGCGCCGCCGATCACGCAGAACTCGCCGACGCCGTCCTCGGCCGCCTGTTCGCGGGCGATGGAGACCGCCTCGCTGAAGTTGTCGCAGACCACCGCGCCCTTGGCCTCGAAGGATCCGTCGCGGGTCAGCACGATGTTGGTGCGGCCGGGCAGCGGCTTCTTGGGCAGGCTCTCCCAGGTCTTGCGGCCCATGATCACCGGCTTGCCCATGGTCACCGCCCGGAAATTGGCGAGATCGGTCTTGAGCCGCCAGGGCAGGGCGCCGTCCTTGCCGATGACGCCGTTGCGGTCGCGGGCGATGGGCCCGGCGGTGAGGATCGGGGTGCTCATGCCCCGGTCATAGCAGAGTCCGTGGATGGGCGACCCAGGCGATTGTCGGCCAGGCCGATCACTGCGCGCAGGCCGGGATGGGCGTCCTCGAGCTCCAGGGCGCCGCCGTGCAGCTTGGCGCAGGCCGCGGCGATGGCCAGCCCCAGCCCGCCGCCGGGTTTGGAGCGGGCCTCGTCGAGCCGCACGAACCGCTCGCGCACGCGGCCGCGATGCTCCGGCGCGATGCCGGGGCCGCTATCGCTGACCACGATGCGGATCAGGCCAGGCGCCTCCTCGAGCGTCAGGCGGACGACCGCGCCATCGCCGGCGTGGTGGGCGGCGTTGTGCAGCAGGTTGCCGACGGCCTGGCGCAGGATCAGTTCGTGGCCCTGGACGACGAGCGGGCCGCGCGGCTCGGGGGCGACGAAGGTCTGGCCGGCGTCCTCGATCACCGGGGCGAACAGTTCGCCGACCTCGGCGACCAGCGCGGCGAGGTCCAACGGGGCCATCATGTCGCGCGACAGGCCCGCCTCGGCGCGGGCGATGTCCATCAGCGCCGACAAGGTCGAGAGCGCGCGGTCGGCCTCGCCGTGCGCCTGCTCAATGGCGTCGAGCCGGTCCTCCTCGCCAATCTGCGGTTCGAGGGCGCGTGCGAGGTCGGCGCGCATGCGGGTGAGGGGCGAGCGCAGGTCGTGGGCGAGGCTGTCGGTGACCGTGCGCATGCCGGTCATCAGCTCCTCGATGCGGTCGAGCATGGCGTTCATGGATTCCCCCAGCCGGTCGAAGACGTCGCCCTTGGGGTGGGTTTCGGTGCGGGCCGACAGGTCGCCGTCGGCGATGCGGCCGGCGGTGGCGGCCAGGGTCTCCATGCGCCGCAGCAGCAGGCTGTTGAACCAGATCGCCGCCAGCAGCACCGCGCCGACCGCGGCGAGCAGCGCGATCGCAGCGCTGGCGAGGAGGGCGCGGCGGAAGGCGATGCGCTCGCCGATGTCCTCGTAGACGACCAGCGCGCCGCCCATCGACAGCGGTTGGACCAGAACCCGCCAGGGCGAGCCTCGGCCCTCCTCGACGATGTTGAGCTTGGCCGCGCCCGAGGCTGGCAGCTGTTGGGCGGTCTCAAGTCGCGCGCCGCCGAGCAGGCGGCCGTCCACGTCGTAGAGCGCATAGCGGAACGCGCCGCCCGGATCCGTCTTCTCGCGCAGGTCGAGGGCGCGGGCGAGCGGCGCCAAGCCTTCCTCATGGGCGAAGGCGACGAAGTAGTCGCGCGCGGCCTCGGCCACTTCGCGCTGGCGCTTGCCGATGATCGCCTCGCCGACGCGGTCGATGGTCAGCAGGCCCACGGCCAGGGCAGAGAGCGCCACGGCCAGCAGGACGAAGAACACCGCGCCGGGGCGCAGGCGTGAACCGAGCGGCCTCACGGCTCCTGCGACAGGCGGTAGCCTGTTCCGCGCAGAGTGTGCAGCAGCGGTTGGGCGAACCCTTCGTCGATCTTCTTGCGCAGCCGGCTGATATGGGTGTCGACGACGCTGGTGTGAGGGTCGAAGCGGTAGTCCCAGACCTGTTCGAGCAGCATGGTGCGGGTGACGACGCGGTCCTTGTGCCGCATCAGGTACTCCAGCAGCTTGAACTCGCGCGGCAGCAGGTCGAGCGTGCGCCCCTCGCGGCTGACCCGGCGCGACAACAGGTCGATGGATAGGTCGCCGCAGACGAGCTTGGTCTCGACCTCAGGCCCCGACCGCCGGCGCATCAGGTTCTCCAGCCGCGCCGAGAGCTCGGAATAGCCGAAGGGCTTGGTCAGGTAGTCGTCGCCGCCGGCCCGCAGGCCCTTCACACGTTCGTCGAGGTGGCTGAGCGCCGACAGGATGATGATCGGGGTGGAGATGGAGGCCGCGCGCAGCGCCTTGATGACGCTGAGACCGTCCATGCCCGGGACCATTCGGTCCATGATGACCGCGTCGAAGCCTTCGCCGCTGGCGGCGTAGAAGCCGTCGCGGCCGTCGGCTACGTGTTCGGCCGTGTAGCCTTCCTCGCGCAGGCCCTTGAGGATGTAGTCGGCCGTTTCGGCGTCGTCCTCGACCAGCAGGATACGGCGGCTCATGGGCGGCGCTCCGTCTTGCTCTGCGGCGAGGATGGCGCGGTTTTCGAAAGGCTCCAAGACGGTCGGGCGGCCGCGGGAGACCGGCCGCCCGACCAACGCACAAGGGGAGGTGGGGATCACCCCTTGGCGACGCACGCCTTGATGAAGGCGGCCTTGTCGCCGGTGTGCGTCTTTTGGCTGTTCCAGGCCTTTTCGCACTCGGCCTTCTTGGCGGCCGGGGTCGGCTTGGCGGCGGCCATGGTGGTCTTGGCCGGGGCGGCGGGCGCCGGGGTCGCGGCGAAAGCCGCCGAGCCGGCGATCAGGCTGAGGGCGATGGCCGCTGGGGCGATGAGGTTGCGCATGAAGCTCTCCTAGAGATGTCGGCCGGATCGTTCCGGACAAGGAGAGCAAACCGCGGCGGGCCCTCAGGCCGCGGTCCGCGAACTCGCAAATCTGTAAGTTTGGCCAGCCGGTTAGACTGCGATCGGGGCTTCGATCTTGTCGTGGGCCTTGTAGCCGCGGAGCTTGAAGTCCTCGAACTCGAAGGCGAACAGGTCACGCTTGTCGGCGATCTCCATCACCGGCAGCGGCAGCGGCTGGCGGGCGAGTTGCTCGCGGGCCTGGTCGAGGTGGTTCAGATAGAGGTGCGCGTCGCCCAGGGTGTGCACGAACTCGCCCGGTTCGAGACCCGTCACCTTGGCGACCATCATGGTCAGCAGGGCGTAGGAGGCGATGTTGAACGGCACGCCCAGAAACACGTCGGCCGAGCGCTGATAGAGCTGGCAGCTCAGCTTTCCATCGGCGACGAAGAACTGGAACAGGCAGTGGCAGGGCGGCAGCGCCATGTCGTCGACGTCGGCCGGGTTCCAGGCCGAGACGATGTGGCGGCGCGAGTTGGGCGTGGTCTTCAGCCCCTCGACGACATTGGCGATCTGGTCGATCACCCGGCCATCAGGCGCGGTCCACGAGCGCCACTGCTTGCCGTAGACGGGGCCCAGCTCGCCGCCTTCGTCCGCCCATTCATCCCAGATGCTGACGCCGCGTTCTTGCAGCCACTTCACGTTGGTGTCGCCGCGCAGGAACCACAGCAGTTCGAGAATGATCGACTTGCGATGCAGCTTCTTGGTGGTGAGAAGCGGGAAGCCCTTGGCAAGATCGAACCGCATCTGGCGGCCGAAGACGCCCAGCGTGCCGGTGCCCGTGCGGTCGCCGCGCTGGGCGCCGTTGTCCAGGATGTCCTGGAGCAGGTCGAGGTACTGCCGCTCGGGGTGGTCGGCGGCGGCGTCGGCGATGGCGACGTGAGCGTTCATCAGGCGGGACCGCTGGCTGTTCGGGTCGTGATTCGGTGGTGATTCGGCCTTGGCGTGAACGCCCCAATGGGATGTTCGTCCACAGCTGGACGGCAAATCCTAGATAGCGCAGATTGGCGAAAGGAACTCCATGGTTGCGCTTGTGTCTGGTGCAACGCCTTCAGGACTGAACTCAATGCTTGTTTCGCTCGCCTTCGCCGCCGTTCTTGCAGCGTCCAGCGCTTCTACCGAAACGCCGCCCTCCGCGGCCCCCGCGACATCGGCCGCTCCGGCGCCCGCCGTCGCCCCGGCCAAGGCCGCCAAGGAAGAAAAGCTCGTCTGCAAGTACGAGGCGGAGACCGGTAGCCGGTTTTCCAAGAAGGTCTGCATGACCCCGGCGCAGGCTAAGGCTCGTCGCGATGAGGCTCGCAAGGCGGTGTCCGACATCCAGACCAACTCCGCGATCGCCCCCGGCGTCGGTCCCTAACCTGAAAAGCCCCCGTCGCTCAGGAACGCCAGCTCCTCGGTGGTGCTGACCCGTCCGAGGCAGGCGTTGCGGTGGGGAAAGCGCCCGAACCTGACGATGATCTCCCGATGCAGGTCGGCCCAGCGCAGCGATTCCGCATCGCCGGCGTCGTCCTTCAGGCCAGTGAAGAGGCGAACGGCCTCGTCCTGATCGGCGAGGTCCTCGGAATGCTCGAAGGGCAGGTAGAAGAACTGACGCAGGCCTGCGTCGGTCGCGCGGTCGTGTCCCGAGGCTAGGGCGTTGCGCGCGACGTGGCGGGCCTTCGGATCGGTGGCGAAGGCGTGGCCCGAGCCGCGATAGAGGTTGCGCGGAAACTGATCGAGCAGGATCAGCAGCGCCAGAGAGCCTTCGGGCGAGGCCATCCAGCCGTCGTACTCGCCGCGGGCGGCGGCGTAATGCACAGGCTCGAACCTGAGCGCGATCGCCTCGTCGAACCTGGCGTTCTTGGCGAACCACTTTTCGGGTCCCGCCGCCGTCCAGAAGCCGACCACGTCCTTGGGTGTCGCCGCCATGCACTGACCTCCTGCTTGGATAGCCTATGTCCAACGGAGGCGGATTTGGTTCAAGGGCGACCGCAGGCATTCAGTTTTTCCGGCGAAACGCCGCATCGCCGAGAGCTTCCCTTGACCTCCGCGCAAAATTCCCCTCCATAGCCCGGCCTTTGCTGCGGCGCCGTTGCGCGGAACCGTGGCTACCTTCGACTTCAGGAGAATGATCATGCGCGTCTACTATGACCGCGACGCCGACCTCGCCCGCATCCTGGACAAGAAGATTGCGATCGTAGGCTATGGTAGCCAAGGTCGCGCTCACGCGCTGAACCTTAAGGACTCCGGCGTCAAAGACGTAGTGGTAGCGCTTCGCCCGGGTTCGGCCACCGCCAAGAAGGTGGAAGCCGACGGCCTGAAGGTGATGACCGTGGCTGACGCGTCGGCCTGGGCCGACGCCATCATGGTGCTGGCGCCCGACGAACTGCAACGCGGCATCTACGCCAACGAAATCGCCCCGAACATCAAGGACGGCGCGGCGCTTCTGTTCGCGCACGGCCTGAACGTGCACTTCAACCTGATCGAGCCGAAGGACAGCATCGACGTCCTGATGATCGCGCCGAAGGGCCCGGGTCACACCGTGCGCGGCGAGTATCAAAAGGGCGGCGGCGTGCCGTGCCTCATCGCCATCCACCACAACTCGACGGGCAACGCGCTGGACTTCGGTCTGGCCTACGCCTCGGCGATCGGCGGCGGCCGTTCGGGCGTCATCGAGACCACCTTCCGTGAAGAGTGCGAGACCGACCTGTTCGGCGAGCAGGCCGTGCTCTGCGGCGGCCTGGTGGAACTGATCCGCGCCGGCTTCGAAACCCTGGTCGAGGCGGGCTATGCGCCCGAAATGGCCTATTTCGAGTGCTTGCACGAGGTGAAGCTGATCGTGGACCTGATCTACGAAGGCGGCATCTCGAACATGAACTACTCGATCTCGAACACGGCCGAGTACGGCGAGTACGTCACCGGCCCGCGCATGGTCACCCCGGACACCAAGGCCGAGATGAAGCGCGTGCTGGAAGACATCCAGTCGGGCCGCTTCGTGCGCGACTTCATGCTGGAGAACGAGGCCGGTCAGCCGAGCCTGAAGGCGACCCGTCGCCGCGCCTCCGAGCATCAGATCGAGGAAGTGGGTCAGCGCCTGCGCGCCATGATGCCCTGGATCACCAAGAACAAGCTGGTCGACACCGCCCGCAACTAAGGGCGTTCAGCTTTCAGAGACTAGAAAGGCCCGGACTCGCGTCCGGGCCTTTTCGTTTGTCCAGTTTGGTCGCGAGCCCGAAGACCTTCACCGCTGAAGCGGGTTGGTCGGCGCGCCGATGGGGCAGGGTGGGGGAATGCTCATTCCGCTCTTGATGCTCCAGGCAGCGCCCCCTTCCGCTGCGGTGATTGACTGCTCGGCCGCCGAGCACCGACAGCTCGACTTCTGGCTTGGGCGTTGGGAGGTTCGCGACACCAGGACCGGCGCGCCGGCTGGAGAGAGCGAGATCGCGCCTGTCTTCAAGGGGTGTGGCCTGCAGGAGGACTTCAAGGGCGTCGACGGCTTCGAGGGCGGCAGCCTGAATATGTGGGACCGCGCGCGTCGCGAGTGGGTTCAGTTCGGTTCGGGCTCCACGGGCGCGCGGCGGCTGTTCGCCGGCCGATGGGACGGCCGACGCATGAGCCTGTTGAGCGGACAGGAGCGTCCGGACGCGGCGACGGTGCTGATCCGCATGCACCTGCAGCCGACGGCGGATGGCGCGGTTCGCCAGTGGTCGGAAAGCTCAGGCGACTATGGCGTCAGTTGGCGCGTCCGGTACGACTACACCTACCGTCGCAAGGGGTAAGCCGCCGCAAGGACTAGGCGCCGAAGCGGGTGACATAGCGCTCGCTGAGCACGGCGGTGGCGTCCATGCGCTTCTGGTTCGGGCCCATCAGTTCCAGGTGCACGTGGTCGGTCATGCCGCCCGGGTAGCGGGCCTGCAGGCCGTGGGCGACGCCGATGTCCTGGCCTAGGCGCACGATGTCGCCTTCGGCGACGTTGGGGTCGATGTAGAACACCCGGGCCACATACTTGATGGCCGGATTGGTGATTTCGACGAACTTCAGGTGCTTATCGTCGGCATAGGCCATGCCGACCTTGGTGACATAGCCGGAGATCGGCGCGGCGACCGCCTGGCCCGCGTCGGCCATGAAGTCGACGCCCTCGTGCTTGCGCGAACCGCCGTCGCGCGAGGCCCCGAACGCGCCAAAGCCGTAGGCGTCATGCGTGCGGGGGGCGTTTCCGGTCGGATTGACGAAATCGGCGGCGCCGTCGCCGTCGACGTCCTTGCCCTGCCAGACCAACACCTTCTCGCCAGTTGCGGGCGGCGCGACGGGTTCCAACGCCAAGGCCAGGGGCTTGTCCCCATGGGCGCTGGTGAAGCTGGCGCGGGCGGCGGCGTGCGCGCCAGCCTGCAGGAAGCCCGCAGCGAGAACGGCGGCGCCCAGAGTCAGCCAGGTCTGGGTCATCCAGAGGTGGAACTTGTCAGGAGCAGGCGTCGTCGTGGCGCGGAACATGCGTCTGTCGTTTCCTCTTCGAATGGCGGCTGATCGACGTTGGACGCCGGGCCCTCACTTCGCCCCTGGCGGTCCATATGGAGACTCGCGTCGGCCCGCAGCATGTGACCGGGTGTCGCTGGTCTAAATGTGCAAGGTCACGGTTGCGTGAGACTGGGCGACGCGCCCCTGAGATGTGTTACAAGGTCGGTGCGAGATGTTCGCAGTATCGCCCATATATTTTTGCGGGCGAGCGGTCGGGCCGCAGCGTTCGATCTGACCTATTCGAGCCGAACGTGTCGGATGTTCTGACATCGGCTAAGGAAAGTCTCAAATACTGTTTGTAAAAGCGAAATCTATACGCGTGCCCGTTCGTCATCAGTCGAGGTGCGTGCGATGAGTCGTCTGATCGTGGTGTCCAATCGCGTGCAGCCGCCCGGAGACGGCGGCGAGGGCGCGGTCGGCGGCCTGGCCATGGCGCTGGCCGCGGCGCTGCGCGAGCACAGCGGCGTCTGGTTCGGCTGGAGCGGCCAGACGGTCGATGAGTACACGGGCCAGATCTCGATCCAGAAGGTCGGCGGCGTGACCGTGGCGACCGTCGATCTCGAGGAGCAGGATCGCCAGGAGTACTATAACGGCTACGCCAACCGCACGCTTTGGCCGCTCTTCCACTACCGCGTCGACCTTTCCGCCTACGAGCGCTCGTTCAGCGAAGGCTACGGCCGGGTCAACGCGCGCTTCGCCGACGCCCTGGCGCCGTTGATCGGGCCCGACGACCTGATCTGGGTCCACGACTACCATCTCATCCCGCTGGCGCAGGAGTTGCGGCGGCGAGGGGTGCGCAACCGCATCGGCTTCTTTCTGCACATCCCCTGGCCGGCGCGACGGCTGCTGCTGACTCTTCCGGATCATGCGGCCCTGGTCGAGGCGTTGTTCGCCTACGACCTGCTGGGTTTCCAGACCGAGGACTCCGCCAGCGCCTTCCGCGACTACGTGACCGCCGAGGTAGGCGGGACCGTCGACGACGAGGGCGTCGGCCACGCGTTCGGCCGCTCGAGCAAGATCGGGGCGTTCCCGATCGGACTGGACGTCGAAGGCTTCGAGGCCGCCGCCGCCGGCGAGGTCGCCAAGGCGGAGCTGGAGCGGATGCAGGCCAGCCAGAACGGCCGGGCGATGATCGTCGGCGTCGATCGCCTCGACTACTCCAAGGGGCTCGAAGAGCGGTTCCTGGCCTATGAGCAGGTGCTGCTCGACCACGAGGAACTGCGCGAACAGGTCTTCCTGCTGCAGATCGCGACGCCCAGCCGCGAGGAGGTCGACGCCTATCAGGACATCCGTGCGCGGCTGGACGCCGTGACTGGGCGGATCAACGGCGCCTTCGCCACCGTCGACTGGGTGCCGATCCGCTATGTGAACCGGGGCTATCGCCGCGACGAGCTGGCTGGTGTCTACCGCGCCGCGCGGATCGGACTGGTGACGCCGCTGCGCGACGGCATGAACCTGGTGGCCAAGGAGTACGTCGCCGCCCAGGACTCCGACGATCCGGGCGTGCTGGTGCTGTCGCAATTCGCCGGCGCCAGCGAGCAGATGAGCCAGGCGCTGATCGTCAATCCGTTCAACCGCGAGGAGGTGGCCGAGGCCATCGTGCGCGGGCTGGCCATGGACAAGGCCGAGCGCATCGATCGCTGGAGCGCGCTGATGGACGGGCTGCGACGGACCGACGTCTCGGCCTGGCGCGACGACTATGTCGCGGCGTTGGCCGCGCGCTAGACCGGCCAGATTCCCTGATGGAGGACCACCCGGTAGCCATCGGGGTCCTCGTAGGTGACGCCTTCGCGGTCCCAGTAGGGATTGAAGGATTCCACCGGGCGATGGCCGCGCCGCTGCATGACGCCGATCATCCGGCTCCAGGCGCGGGCGTCGGGCATGTAGACCACGAGCAGGTTGTCAGGCGTCGGCGCGCGGCCGGCGGCGTGGCCGCGGGCGCTGGTGAACTCCAGGTGATAGGGCGCGCCTGGGAAGCCGAGGATCACGCCGTCGAAGCCGTCGTGATCGGAAAAGCGGGTCAGCTCAGGAAAGCCGAGGCCGTCGCGATAGAAGGCGACGATGGCCTCCATCTGGTCGGTCGGCCGCGCCACCCGCAGGATGCAACCGGCCAGCGGCGGTCGTTCGAGGGTGACAGGCGACATCGCGACCTCCTGATTTGGAAAGTACATACTTTCCTAAAAGGCTCCGTCATGTTTGTAAATCAATAGCTTTGCAAAAGGCGATGGCCAGCGAGGTCATCGACGCTCGCGTCAGCCCCGTTCATGCTGCCGCGATGACCGACTCCCTGACCGCCTGTGACATCCCGCCGGTCGCCACGGTCTCGCGGTCGACCTACTTCATGGCCGACGAGGCGGCGCTGGTCCGCCAGGGCGCGCGGCCGGTGCTGGGCGTCGCCGACGCGCGGGTCTTCCGCCACGGATTCAACGATCAAAGCGCCGAAATCTGGTCTGACGACGGCGTCCTGCTGGCGGTCTCCCACCAGGTGGTGTGGTTTAAGAGCTAAGCCCAGGCGAGGGCGGCTTGCCCGCGCAGGATCGCCTCGGCCTCGGCGGTGTGCTTGGCGCCGTGCGCGGGATGAAGAACCTGCGGCGGCAGCAGCACGAGCGGGGCCTTGCCGGTCTTGATCGCGCGGACCAACACCCGCTTGGCCGGCGCCTCGGCGCGCGGGTGGACGGGCCGGATCTGGAACGAGCCGGCCTTGGGCGCGAGCAGGGCCAGGATGTCGGCCAGACGGTCGGCGCGGTGGATCAGGGTGATAGATCCGCCCTCGCGCACGGCCTTGAGCAGAAAGCCGGTCCAGGCGGCCAAGCCGCCGTCAGCCATCCAGGCTCCGGTCTTCTCCGGCGCAGGCGCGCGTAACGTCGCTGGATCGTCGAAGAACGGCGGGTTGGCCATGACCGCGTCGAACGGGGGCTTTCCAAGTTGTTTGAAGGGGAGGGCGACGTCGCCCTCGAGAACTTCGACGCGGTCCTGCATGCTGTTGGCCTGGACGTTCTGGCGGGCGAGGGCGACGGCGGTCGGGTCACGCTCCATTCCAACGAAGCTCGCGCCCGGACGGCGGGCGGCCGCGGCGAGCAGCGCGCCGCCCGGCCCGCAGCCTGCCTCCAGCACCCGCGCGCCGTCGCCGGCGTCGCAGGCGGCCGCGAGCAGAGCCGCATCCATGCCTGCACGATAGCCTCGCACACCCTGGCGTAGCAGAACTCGCCCGCCAAGCAGCCGGTCCTCGGAAATTGCCGCGTCTGTCAGGTCTGACACTGGTTCCATTTGCGCTCGGAGACGGCTAAGCCCGCCTTGACCCTGGTCTATCCCGTGACCATTGTCGCCCGCAAACGCCGGCCCCTTGCGAGGGGCGTCGAACGCCTTGGAGTTACGGTATTTTGGACGCCGCCAGCGCCGCGATCGCCCGCGAAAAACCCGTCTCGATCGACGGGCTCCTGGAACTCGCGAAGCCCGACATGGCCAAGGTCGACGCCCTGATCCGTGATCGCATGCAGAGCCCCGTCTCGGTGATCCCGGCCCTGGCCGAGCACCTGATCGGCGGATCGGCCAAGCGCCTGCGTCCGTTGCTGACCATCGCCGCCGCGCGCGTCGCCGGGGCCCAGGACGACGCCTGCCTGAAGCTGGCAGCGGCGGTCGAGTTCATTCACACCGCGACGCTGCTGCACGACGACGTGGTGGACTCCTCGCAGCTGCGCCGCGGCAAGGTCGCCGCGCACCTGATCTGGGGAGCTCCGGCGAGCGTGCTGGTCGGCGACTTCCTGTTCGCCCGCGCCTTCGAACTGATGGTCGAGGCCGGTTCGATGCAGGCGCTGGAGATCCTGGCCCGCGCCAGCCGCGTCATCGCCGAGGGCGAGGTGCTGCAGCTGACGCGCGCCCACGACCTGAACCTGTCGCAGGATCTGTACCTGGAGATCATCAAGGCCAAGACCGCCGAACTGTTCGCCGCCGCGGCCGAGGCCGGCGCAGTGTCGGCCGGGGCCAGCCCCGAACGTCGTGAGGCGCTGCGCAAGTTCGGTCAGGACCTGGGCCTGGCGTTCCAGCTGGTCGACGACGCCCTCGACTACAGCGGCGACGCGGCCACCCTGGGCAAGAACGCCGGCGACGACTTCCGCGAAGGCAAGGCGACGCTGCCGTTGCTGCTGGCCATCGCCAAGACCGGCGCGGCCGAGAAGCCGTTCTGGGACCGGACGGTCGGCCGCCGCGAGCAAAGCGAAGAAGACTTCGAACGCGCCCGCGGCCTGGTGGCCTCGACCGGCGCCGACGCGGCGACCCTGGCCTTGGCCGGCGACTATGCCGCGACCGCCAAGGCGCAGCTGACCGACTTCGCGACCAGCAACAGCTGGCGCCCGGCGCTGGAAGACCTCGCCGACTTCGCGGTCCAGCGGAAGGCGTAGCGGCTTCCCGCTCCAGGCACAAAAAAGGCCGCCCTCGGGCGGCCTTTTCCGTTTCAGGGCGTCGATGATCAGCCCGGGCTGATCATCTTTTCCGGGCGCACGAGGGCGTCGAACTCTTCGTTGGTGACGTAGCCGCCGCCGACGGCTTCGTCGCGCAGGGTCGTGCCGTTCTTATGGGCCGTCTTGGCGATCTTGGCGGCGTTGTCGTAGCCGATCTTGCTGTTCAGGGCGGTGACCAGCATCAGCGAGCGTTCGAGCGCCGCCTTGATGTTGTCCTCGCGGGCCTCGATGCCGACCACGCAGTTGTCGGTGAACGAGATCGAGGCGTCGGCCAGCAGGCGGCACGACTGCAGGAAGTTATAGGCCATCACCGGGTTGAAGACGTTGAGCTCGAAGTGGCCCGAGGCGCCGGCGAAGGTCAGGGCGGCGTTATTTCCGAACACCTGGGTGCAGACCATGGTCAGGGCTTCGCACTGGGTCGGATTGACCTTGCCCGGCATGATTGACGAGCCGGGCTCGTTTTCCGGCAGGGCCAGTTCACCGAGGCCCGAGCGCGGGCCGGAGCCCAGGAAGCGGATGTCGTTGGCGATCTTGAACAGCGAGCCGGCGACCGTGTTGATCGCGCCATGGCTGAAGACCATGGCGTCGTGGGCGGCCAGGGCCTCGAACTTGTTCGGCGCGGTCACGAACGGCAGGTGGGTGATCTCGGCGATCTTCTTGGCGACCAGCTCGGCGAAGCCGACCGGGGCGTTGAGGCCGGTGCCGACCGCGGTGCCGCCCTGGGCCAGTTCATAGAGGCCGTAGAGGCTGTCCTTGATGCGGCGCACGCCGTTGGCGACCTGCTGCGAGTAGCCCGAGAACTCCTGGCCCAGCGTCAGCGGGGTGGCGTCCTGGGTGTGGGTGCGGCCGATCTTGATGATGTGGTCGAAGGCCTTGACCTTGACCTTCAGGGCCGCGTGCAGGTGCTCGAGCGCCGGCATCAGTTCCTTGGCCACCTGCTCGGCGCAGGCGACGTGCATGGCCGTCGGGTAGGTGTCGTTCGACGACTGACTCATGTTGACGTGGTCGTTCGGGTGCACCGGGCTCTTGGAGCCCATGACCCCGCCCAGCATCTCGATGGCGCGGTTCGAGATCACCTCGTTGGCGTTCATGTTCGACTGGGTGCCCGAGCCGGTCTGCCAGACCACCAGCGGGAAGTGGTCGTCGAGCTTGCCGTCGATGACTTCCTGGGCGGCGGCGACGATGGCCGCGCCGATCTTCGGGTCGAGCTTGCCGAGCTCCATGTTGGCTTCGGCGGCGGCGCGCTTGACGATGCCGAGGGCGCGGATCACCGACTTCGGCTGGCGTTCCCAGCCGATCTTGAAGTTGCCGATCGAGCGCTGCGACTGCGCGCCCCAATAGACGTTGGTCGCGACCTCGATGGGTCCGAAGGTGTCGGTCTCGGTGCGGGTCGCGGTCATGATGTCTTCAGCTCCGGTGAGTTCGCAGCGCCGGTTTAGCGAACACGCGCGAGACTGCAAGGCGCGCAGGCCCTAAGGAGGGGCATGGACGGCGATTGGATATCCCACGGGAAGGTGCGGGCGCGCGAGGCCGAGGGCGTCGTCGAGGTGGTGGTCGACGGCCTGACCACCCAGGCGAAGTACTACAAGCCGCTGGTCTATGAGTTCTTCCGAAAAGCCTGGCGCGGCTCGCGGCCGAGCTGGGGTGAGTTCGGCGTCGACATCGTCATGGAGTATGTCGGCGACCCGCCCTGGATCGACCTGGACAACCTGGCCAAGGCGATCTTGGACGCCATCAAGGGCTACACCTTCCACGACGACGCCCAGGTGGCGCGGCTGCTGGTCGAGCGGCGGGCTGGGGACCGCGAGCAGATCACGGTGACCGTGCGCAAGCTGTCGGACGTGAACCTGCTGGGCGCCGCCTACCAGCGTTGAGAAACGAAAGCGGCCGCGCCCTGGTGGGCGCGGCCGCGGTTCGCAAATCCCGGAGGGGTCTACGGGATCAGCGGTACTGCTGCAGACGGGTCGTGCGCAGGCCGGCGAGGCCGTGGCGATCGATCGACTTTTGCCAGGCGAGGAATTCCTCGTTGGTCAGCGAGTAGCGTTCGCACGCTTCGTCGAGCGTCAGCAGCCCGCCGCGCACGGCGGCGACCACTTCGGCCTTGCGACGGATCACCCAGCGACCGGTGTCGGCCGGCGGCAGATCCTTGAGCGTCAGGGGCGCACCCGTCGGACCGATGACGTACGCCTCGCCGCGGCTGTTCGTGCGCGTCTGCTGTTGTTGCAACATGGCTTTACGCCTTTCCGACCATCACTGTTCGGGAAGAATGTAACGGGTGGGACATAACGGCCGGTGAATCACGATAGTAAACAATTCCTTGCTCATGATTCGCCGTTGTCCGTTTTTGGTACAGTCTAAGTTATCGAGTGATGTTGTAAGTTGTTAACGACCAATATTACCTCTTAATATTGATCAACTCCTCAAGCATCTGGTCTGCAGTGGTGATGATCTTCGAAGATGCTGAGTAGGCTTTCTGGGTCGTGATCAGGCCCGTGAACTCAGCGGACAGGTCGACCGTCGAAGCTTCCAACGTACCGGCGGCGATTTCGCCGGCCCCGCCGATGCCCGGCTGCTTGATCACGAACTCGCCCGAAGGGATCGTGGCGCGATAGGCGTTACCGCTGACCGCCGCCAGGCCGTCAGGATTGGCGAAGCTGGCGAGACCGATCTTCGCAATCTGGCGAACCTCAGAGTTGTCGAAGATCGCCGAAACAACGCCGTCCTCGCTGACTTCAACGCCGACCACGTTGCCGACGTTGGCGCCGTCGGAATTGGCCGAGTTCAGGGTCGAGGGCGAGGCGTACTGGGTGACCTTGCTCCAATCGAGATCGATGTCCGACGCCTGGATGCCGAGGCTGTCGGCCCAGCGCGGCGTGGCGGCCGAGCCCGAGGCGCCGAGGTTCAGCTTCGCAGTCGGACCGAACAGGGTGGTGCCGGCGGCCGCGAGGTCCAGCTGACCGTCGGCGGTGAAGGCGACATTGCCCGAAGCGATCAGGCCGTTGGTGGCGCCGCTGATGTCGCTGGCCGGGACGGCGTACATTTCCGCCTTCCAGAGGTTCGGCGTGGCGTTGTCCTTCACGAAGGCCACGGCGACCTTGTGGGTGGCGCCCACGGAGTCGATGACGTTCATTTCGAAGGTGAAGTCCGGCTGCACGCCGGTGGCCGGGTCCTGGTTGACCGCCCAGTTGGCCATCGCGCCGGCGCCGAGCGTCGTATAGCTCGTGTTCTTCGCGGCGTCGGCGGTCAGGCTCTTGTTGAGGTTGGCGTTGACCACGATGTTGCCGGTGGCGCGGACCGCTGCGCCCAGGTTCTTCACGTTGATCGACTGCATCATGTTCAGGTCGGACGGGTTCGTGTTGAACGAGCCGTCGTCCTGCACCGGCCAGCCCTGCAGATAGAGCTTGGCGTCGTTGACGAGGTAGCCGTCGGCGTCGACGCTGAACGAGCCGGAGCGCGTGAAGACCCGCTCGTCGTTGGCGGTGAGCGTGCCGCCCTTGGTGGCGACGACGAAGAAGCCGTCGCCCGAGATGCCGAGATCGGTCGGCGAGGTCGCCGATTGGATCAGGCCCTGCTGGCTGATGAACTGGCGGGTGACCGCCTGCACGCCGCCGGCCGAATAGCGGCCCTTGACCGCCTGGGCGGTCACGACGTTGGCGAAGTTCACCTGGTTACGCTTGTAGGCGGTGGTGTTGACGTTGGCGATGTTGTCCGAAATCGCCGCCAGGGCCGACGAGTTGGTGATCAGCCCGGAAACGCCGGAGAGCATGGCGCTGTTGATGCTCATGGGTGTCTACCTTTCTATACGAATGCTGTGACGGCGCGCGCTCAGGCGGCCTGCTGCTCGGGCGACGTGTCGTCGTCCGGCTTGTCGGGATCGGGGGTGGTGTCGGTGGCGGCCGTCTTCTGCACGTCGGCGATGGAGGTGACTTTCTCCCAGCCGATCTGGACGCCGTTGACGGTGATGAAGGTTTTGCCGCTGCTCTGCTCGACGCCGGTGACGACGCCCTTGATGAAGTTGGTGACGCCGACGGTGGCGCCCGCAGAGTCCTTGGCGGTGATGCGAAGGGTGTAGGTGTCGCCGTTCGGCAGCTGGGCGCCGGTGCGATCCTTGCCGTTCCACGAGTAGGTGTGGTCGCCGGCCTTGAGGTCATCGCCGCTGGCCTTCTCGATCTGGACGACCTTGCCGAGGCTGTTGACCACTTCGATGGTCACCTCGCTCGCCTCGCGGTCGAGCTTGTACGACCAGTCGGCCTTACCGGCGGTCAGCTTGGCCTCGTTGTGCACGGCGCGGACCTCGCGGCCGAGCAGGCTGACCGAGGTCTGGATGCCCGAACCGGTGTTGGTGACCAGCTTCTCCAGCAGGTCGTTGGTCAGCAGCTGCTGTTCGACGCCGGTCATCTGGACCAGCTGCTGGGTGAACTGGGTGGAGTCCATCGGCGACAGCGGATCCTGATTTTTGATCTGCGCCGTGAGCAGGTTCATGAACGTCTCGTAGCTGTCGGCCAGGCGTGTGCGCCCGGTGTTCGAGGCGCCGGCGCTGCCAGCCGCTGCGGTCGGGTCGATCGCCATGGCGGTCTCCTAGATCCGGATGTCCACGCCGGTCTCGGACCGGCGGGCGTATTGAAGGGCGGCGATCGCAGCGGTCTCGGCCGCCTCGCCGGCGGTGCCGAGCACCGCCTGGAAGGCCCGGCCGCGCCAGGCGCCATCGTTCTGCTGTTGCTGCTGGGCCAAGCCGCGGCCATCGCCGCCGCGGTCGTTGACGTCGAAGGAGAGGCCGCCAGTCAGGTCGAAGCCGGCCTGTTCGAGGGCGCGCTGCAGCTCGTGCGAGCGGGCGCGCACCTCGGCGGCGGCCTGCGGCGAGTCGAACGACATGGCCGCGGTCATCTTGCCGCTGGCGGCGATCTCGACCGAGACGCTGACGTGGCCGAGGCCGGCCGGGGTCAGCTCAACGTCAAATTTCGTGGCCCGGCCTTCCAGCTTCTTGCTGATCTGAGCCGTCAGGCTGGCGATGGTCTCGGAGGTGGCGCGCACCGGCGCGGCCTGGGCGGGTGCGTGGGCGTGAGCCGCCGGAGCCGCGGGGGCGGGCGCCTGGACGTCCGGCGTGTCGGTCACAGGGGCCGGCTCGCTCTTGATCTCCTTGGGCGCGGGCGGCGCGACGTCGGTTTCGAGCGCGGCGGCGGTCTTGCCGGCGTCGCCGGCGCTGGCCGCAGCGGTCACCGCATTGGCTGCGACAACGCCGTCGTCGGCGGGCGCGGCCTGCTGACCGGCATCGCCGCGGCGACGGCCGGCGTCAGCATGGCGCGCCGGACGAGCGGCTTGCGAAGTCTCCTGCGGCTTGACCTCGTCGGCGACGGCCGGGGTGGCGGCCTCGGCCTGGGCGAGTTCGGCCTGCGGCGCGTCAGCCGCGGCCGCGGCCGCGGCGGCCTGAGGCGCGGGCGCGGAGGTCGGCTGCGGAGCCGGCGCGGCGGTCGTCACCGGCTTGGCCGCAGGCTTTGCGGGGGGCTCGGCGACGGCGGGCTTCGCGGCCAGCGGGGGCGCGGCCGGCGTCTGGGCGGCGGGCGGCTGGGCGTCTTGCAGCGTCTCAGGCGTGTTGGCGGCGATCGCCGTCGCCGACGGCGCAGTCGCGGCGTCGGTCGCGAGATCGGCGGGAGGCGGCGGCGCGAACACGGTCGCCGCTGGCGTGGCCGGTTGCGACGGCGCATCGCCGAGCGCCTCGCCGCTCGGGGCGGCGACGGTCTGGATCGGCTGGGGGACGGCCTGCGGCGCGACGAGCAGGGCGGCCAGCGTCATGGCGTCGGCGGGCGGCGTCGGCGCGGCCGGATCGGCGACCTTGGCGTCGCCCGTGGTCGGCTGATCGGCTTCGGCCCCGTCAGTCGCTTCGCCTTCGACGGGGGCGGCGAACGGGCTGGCGCCAGCCGTCCCGGTCGTCGCGGTTTGCTCGGTCGGCCCGAAGAACGCGGCCAGCAGCGCCTCGAAACCGCCCACCGCGCTCTGGCCGCCGTTCGTCGGGGCGGAGGCGATCGGGTTCGTAATCGGCAAATTGAACAGGGGCGCTGTCATGGCTTCCAGTGAATCCGCCCGGCGATCGGCTGGGCTTATCGATGGGAGCGCTTCTGCGCCGCGTACATTCGACGGGGCCTGAGCAACCTTTGCGCCAACTGATCAAGTGATGGAAAATAAACAGAAAAGTCTGTTTTCGACGGTCGGCGGAGGCGGCGGGCGTGGCGTTTTTTGCCGGGCCGAAGCTGCGCGATGGGTCGTCCCTGCCGCCCTGACCTCGACGGCGGACAGGGCGCTGGTCAGGACGCCTTGAGGAACTGGCGCCGGTCTTGCGCCGTGTTTTGGCGGTTCGGCGAACTCCAAAACGGATTTCGTTGAAAAGATTGGATTTTTGCATGGCCCACGCGCGGGTGTTCACCAATGTCCCGGCAGATTTCGCCGGGTCGCGCGTCAGGCTTTGCCGGGCGGAGGGTAAACCTTGTCACTGACGGCTATGCTCAAGACGGCGTCGTCCGGGCTGAACGCGGCTCAGATGAACCTGCGCGTCACGTCGGACAACATCGCCAACGTCAACACGTCCGGCTACGTCCGCAAACAGGTCGACCAGACGCCGCTGGTCGTCGGCGGCCAGGGCATGGGCGTCGACATCCAGGGCGTCCGGCGGATCACCGACCAGTATCTGCAGCTCGCCTCGCTGACCGCGTCATCGGACGCGTCGCGCTGGGACGTGTTCTCGCAGTACCTCGACAACGCCCAGAGCCTGTTCGGCAACCCCGGCAAGGAAACCTTCTACTTCTCGCGCCTGGACCAGATCTTCACGGCCTTCGCCGCGGCGGCGGACGATCCGTCGTCGAGCCTGCTGCGCAGCCAGGGGATCTCCAAGGTCGAGGACTTCCTGACCGAGACCGGCCGCATCAACGCCCAGATCAACGAACTGGGCGAGACGGTCGATGCGCGGATCTCCTCGAACGTGAACCGCATCAACGACCTGCTGCGGCAGATCAACCAGATGAACGCCGACATCAGCCGCGCCAAGCTGACCAGCGGCGACGCGTCGGGTTCGGAGAACATCCAGAGCCAGCTGGTCGACGAACTGGCCACGCTCATGAACGTGCAGGTGGCGCAGCGCACCAACGGCGGGGTGACCATCCGCTCGTCGGAGGGGCTGCTGCTCGCCGGCGACGGCAAGGCTGCGACCTTGAGCTACAACCGCACGGACGCGACCAAAGGCTACATCGCGGTCGAGCCGGAGGGGGGCGTGGGCTTCCCGCAGCCGATCCAGATCTCGGGCGGCGAAATCCGCGGGCTGATGGACCTGCGCGACACCACCCTGCCGGGGATGGCCGATCAACTCGGCGAGTTCATCTCGCGCACGGTCGAGCAGATCAACGCGGCGCACAACAAGACCACGGCCTCGCCGCCGCCGAAGGTGCTGAACGGCCGCGACACCGGGCTGGATCTGCCGACCGCCGTGGGCGGCTTCACCGGCAAGACGACGGTGGCGATCCTCGACAAGGACGGCGTGGTCCAGAGCCGCGTCGACATTGACTTCGACGCCGGGACCATGGTTCCGGGCGGCGCCTTCACGCCGGCCAGCTTCCTGACCAGCCTGAACACGGCGATGGGCGGGGCGGCGACGGCCAGCTTCACCAACGGGGCGCTCAGCTTCGCGGGCGTCGGCGACAACCGTCTCGCTATCGACGAGGGCACCTCGGCCAAGGCGGGGCGCGGCTTCTCGCACTTCTTCGGCCTGAACGATCTCGTCCGCTCCGGCGACATGATGAGCTACGAGACCGGGCTGCGCGGAACCGACCCGCACGGGTTCACGCCAGGTCAGACCATCAGCTTCCGGTTGGCGCAGGCGGACGGCAAGCCGATCCGCGACATGACCTTCACGATGCCCGGCCCGCCGGTCAATTCGATGGACGATCTGGTTGCGGCCCTGAACGATCCGGCGACGGGCGTCGGCGTCAACGGCTCGTTCAGCCTCGACGCCAAGGGCGCGCTGACCTTCACGGGCTCGGCGCCGCAGAACGCCACGCTATCCATAACCCAGGATCAAACGCAGCGCGGGGCGGCCGGGCCGTCGATGAGCCAGCTGTTCGGCCTGGGCGTGATCGTCCGCAACGGGCGGGCCAGCAGCTACCAGGTGGATTCGGCGATCGCCCAGGACCCGATGAAGCTCGGTCTGGCGACGCTCGATCTGTCGGTGGCGGCCGGGAAGCCGGCGGTCACCGCCGGCGACGGTCGCGGCGCCCGGCTGCTGGCTGCGGCGGGGGACGTCACGACCACCTTCTCGCCCGCCGGCACGCTCGGCACGGTGACCATGACCCTGTCGCGCTATGCGGCCGAGTTCGGCGGCTCCATCGGCCGCCAGGCCGAGGCCGCGGACAACCGCAAGAGCGCGGCGGAGTCGGTGTCGAATGAAGCCCAGGCGCGCCGCGACGCGGTCGAGGGCGTGAACGTCGACGAAGAACTCGTCCGACTGACGACTTATCAACAGGCCTTCAACGCTTCCGCCCGCATGATCCAGGCGGCGAAGGAGCTGTTCGACGTCCTGACGAACATGGTTTAACGGAGCCTGACGATGTATCGCGTCACGACCGGCGGCAATTACAGCCTGGTTCTTCGGAACATCATGCTCGCCCAGCAGAAGCAGATGAGCGCGGGCGACCGCGTGGCGACCCAAGAGAACGGGGCGAACCTCAAGGACTATTCGCGCAACGCCGAGATGCTGACGGCCATGCGTTCGGTGGAGACCCGCACCGGCGGCTATCTCGACCAGAACAAGCTGATCGCCGACAAGCTGACGACCCAGGACTTTGCGATGACCCAGCTGGCCGACGCGGCGGCCGGCACCAAGCAAGCGATCGAAGAGGCCATCGCCACGGGCCGCACCGACACCCTGATGCAGGAGATCGAGGCGCAGTTTCGCAACGCCGTGTCGTCGATGAACTCGCGCTATGGCGGCAAGTACCTGTTCGCCGGCGGGAAGATCGACACCATGCCGGTCACCGCGCAGGCGCTGTCGGACCTGACCAATCCGCTGACCCCGGCGATCGCCGACTTCTTCCAGAACGACGACTTCATCACCGAGCACAAGGTCGACGACGCGACCACGGTGAAGACCGGGCTGCTGGCCGACGATCTGGGGACGCAGATGCTCCAAGCCTTCAAAACGCTGCAGGCCTTCCACGAGGCGACGCCGTTCGGCGGCACGATGACCGACGCGCAGCGGACCTTCCTGACCAACGAACTGGCCAACTGGGACACGGTCTCCAGCGACGTCATCGACAAGACGGCCCGCAACGGGATGGTGCAGGCGCGGGTAGATGACGTGAAGGTCGACCTGACGGCGCGCCAGAACAGCCTGAAGGGCATGATCGGCGACATCGTCGACGCCAACATGCCCTTGGCCTCGGTCGAGCTGGAAAAGGCGACCTTGGCGCTGCAGGCTTCGACGCAGGTGTTCATCACGCTGCGAGATTCTTCGCTGCTGAACGCGCTGAAGTAGGTCGCTGACGCGGGCGGCCTCGCAAATCGGGGCGCCAACCGCTACATAGCGCGCCATGAACGCGCTTTTCACAGACGCCGCCGTGGAAGCCGCGCGCGCCGCCGTGGGCCTCAAGCCCGGCGCGCGGGTCGTCGCGGCCATGTCCGGCGGTGTGGACTCCACCGTCACCGCCGCCCTGCTGGCCAGGGCCGGCTACGACGTCGTGGGCGTGACGCTGCAGCTCTATGACCATGGCGCGGCGATCCAGAAGAAGGGCGCCTGCTGCGCGGGCCAGGACATCCACGACGCGCGGACCGCCGCCGACGTCATCGGCATCCCGCATTACGTCCTCGACTACGAAAGCAAGTTCAAGCAGCAGGTCATCGAGGACTTCGCCGACGCCTACCTGCGCGGCGAGACGCCGGTGCCGTGCATCCGCTGCAATCAGACCGTCAAGTTCCGCGACCTGCTGGACGTGGCGCGCGACCTGGGCGCCGAAGCCATGGCCACCGGACACTATGTCCAGCGCGCCGAGGGCCGCCACGGGGCGCAACTGCTGCGCGCCATCGATCCGGCCCGTGACCAGAGCTACTTCCTGTTCGCGACGACGCGCGAGCAGCTCGACTTCCTGCGTTTTCCGCTGGGCGGCCTGCCCAAGCCGGAAGTGCGCCGGGTGGCGGCGGAGCTCGGCTTGGCGGCCGCGGACAAGCCTGACAGCCAGGACATCTGCTTCGTGCCGGAAGGCCGCTACACGACGATCATCGACCGCCTGCGCCCGCAAGGCGCGGAAGCGGGCGACGTCGTGCACATGGACGGCCGGGTGCTCGGCCGCCACGAAGGCGTCACCCGCTACACGATCGGCCAGCGCCGCGGCCTCAACATCGCGGTCGGCGACCCGCTGTTCGTGGTCAAGATCGACGCCGACAAGCGCCAGGTGATCGTCGGCCCGCGCGAGGCGCTGCTGACCAGCGCCCTGACGCTGAAGGAAACCAACTGGCTGGGCGAAGGCGACGACATGGCTGACGCGGTCGGGCGGCCGGTGCTGGCGCGGGTGCGCTCCACCCGCGAACCGGTGCCCGGGCGGCTTGCGCTGCGCGGCGGCGTGGCGGCGGTCGAGCTCGACACCCCCGAAGAAGGCGTCGCGCCAGGCCAGGCCTGCGTCCTCTATGCGCCCGAGCAGCCCGAGCGGGTTCTGGGCGGCGGCTTCATCGACACGACGGAACGCGCCGCCGGCTGACGCTGGGGCAGCATTCCAATTCGCCAGGCGGAGAATTATATCGGCGGCATGACCCAAGCCGCCGATCCCGTCGTCATCGCCTCCTATGCCCGTACCCCGATGGGGAGCTTCCAGGGCTCGCTAAGCGCGCTCAAGGCCACCGAACTCGGGGCCGCCGCCGTCCGCGCCGCTGTCGAGCGGGCAGGGGTGTCGCCCGAAGCTGTCGAGCAGATCTTCATGGGCTGCGTGCTGCCGGCCGGGCTCGGCCAGGCGCCGGCCCGCCAGGCGGCGCTGGGTGCGGGCCTGCCGACCTCGGTCGAGGCCACCACCCTGAACAAGATGTGCGGCTCGGGCATGCAGGCTGCGATCATGGCCCATGACGCCCTGGCGGCCGGGACCGCCGATATCGTGATCGCCGGCGGCATGGAGAGCATGACCAACGCGCCGTACCTGCTGAACAAGCACCGCGGCGGCGCGCGCATCGGCCACGACACCGCCTTTGACCACATGTACCTGGACGGGCTGGAGGACGCCTACGAGCCGGGCCGCCTGATGGGTTCGTTCGCCGATGAGACGGCGCGGACCTACCAGTTCACGCGCGAGGCGATGGACGAGTTCGCGATCTCCTCGCTCGCCCGCGCCCGGGCGGCGACCGAGAGCGGCGCCTTCGCCCGCGAGATCGTTCCGGTCGAGGTCGTGAGCCGCAAGGGCAGTGAGACCGTCTCGACCGACGAGCAGCCGCTGAAGGCCGACCCGGCCAAGATCCCGACCCTGAAGCCGGCGTTCGGCAAGGACGGCGCGATCACCGCGGCCAACGCCTCGTCGATCTCGGACGGCGCCGCGGCGCTGGTGATGACCCGCGCCTCGGTGGCCGAGAAGCTGGGCCTGAAGGTGGTCGCCAGGGTGGTCAGCCACGCCGCCCACGCCCACGAGCCGGGCCTGTTCACCACCGCCCCCGTGCCGGCGATGCAGAAGGCGTTGAAGAAGGCTGGCTGGAGCGTCGACGACGTCGACCTGTTCGAGGTCAACGAAGCCTTCGCGGTGGTGGCGATGATCGCCGAGCGCGAACTCGGCATCGATCGCGCCAAGCTGAACGTCAACGGCGGCGCCTGCGCGCTCGGCCACCCTATCGGCGCCAGCGGCGCGCGGATCCTGGCCACCCTGATTTCGGCGCTCGAAGCCCGCGGCGGCAAGCGCGGCGTGGCCAGCCTCTGCATCGGCGGCGGCGAAGCCACCGCGATGGCGGTGGAGCTGGTCTAGCCGCTCTAACCGGTCATCCCGGCGAAGGCCGGGACCCAGCTCATAGGACTGGGCAGATCACGCTTCTAGCGCTGTGGCTGAATCTGGGTCCCGGCCTTCGCCGGGATGACCGGAGGATTAGAACGACAGCAGGTTGTTCAGGTCGTCGTTCAGGTCGCGCCAATCAGGATTGCTGTCCTCGATCAGGCGCAGCTTCCAGGCCCGGCGCCATTCCTTGATCTGGCGCTCGCGTTGGAACGCTGCGCCGCGGCTTTCGTGGGCTTCGAACCAAACGAGCAGGGTGACCTCATACTTGGCGGTGAAGGCTGAGCCCTGTCCCGCCTTATGGTTCAAAACCCGCTTGGCTAAGTCGTCGGTCGAGCCGCAGTAGAGCGTGCCGTTGCGCTGGCTCGCCATGAGGTAGGTGTAGAACACCTATCGAGCCGCCGCTCCCGTCGAGGCGGCGTCGTAGCGGACGCCGCTGGGGATCGACATGTCGCCAGGGTGCCATTCCTTGGGGCAGACGCCCTTCCAGGCGGCCTCGACCTTCACCGTCCGCTCGCCGTTGGCGATCGGCAGTTGGGCGCCGGTGGTGACCTGGGTTCCTTCGGCCTCGTAGCGGAGCGAGAAGTCGCCGCGGGCGACGCCCTTGGTGACGACCTTGCCGCGGGCGCCCATGTCGCAGACCGAGGCGAAGCGCAGGGAGTTGTCTTCCTGACGGGTGACGGCGTTTTCGCTGCAGTTGTCGCGCGTGCCCTGCGCGCCCATCCAGTCGACCTGGCGATCGACCTTCTCGTCGATGCAGACGAGCGTCGTCTGGACGGTGTCGCCGATGGTCAGGCGGGTTTCCCAAAGCCCGGGCTGGCGCGGCGGCGGACGCTTGATGTTGGCGCGCGTGACGCCGTCCGGATCGGTCACCGCAGCCGGCTGGCAGCCGCCGAGGGCGACGACCGCAATGGCGGCCCCGAGCAGATTTCGGATTGCGTACATGCGTCCCCCTCGACACCGTACGGTTGACGGGCCGAACCATACTTCTGCGCAAACGTTAAATTACGGACCATGAGCAGCGAACTTCGCGACAACCAAGC
The DNA here is from genome assembly GCF_964254345.1 of Phenylobacterium sp. LjRoot97. NCBI lineage: Bacteria > Pseudomonadati > Pseudomonadota > Alphaproteobacteria > Caulobacterales > Caulobacteraceae > Phenylobacterium > Phenylobacterium sp. LjRoot97. The sequence goes on along the minus strand of NZ_CAXUTH020000001.1, from coordinate 3,143,537 downwards.
CGAGCAGCGGTTCGAGATGACCGAGCAGGGCATGACCTCCTGGGCCGACTATCGCCTCGCCGGCGAGCGGCTCTACATCGATCACGTCGAAAGCCCGGTTCCGCTGCGCGGCACCGGCGCGTCGGGGCGGCTGATGGCGGGGCTGGCCGCCAACGCGCGCGACCGCGGCTTGAAGATCGTGCCGATCTGCGGCTTTGCGGCCGCTTGGCTCCGCCGCAGCCATGAGTTCCGCGGCCTGCTGGCCTAGGTGCGGCCGGCCAGCGCCTTGATCGTGTTGCCGCTGGCCTCGCAGTCGGCGGCCAGCCGGCGGGCGATTTCGCGCACGCCGACCGGATAAGCCTCGCCGCCGTCGGCGATCTCGCCAGACAGCCTCTCGACCTCGGCCATGGCGGCCTCCAAGGCGGCGACATGCTCGCGCGCCAGGTTCCGCGCCTGCGCTTGCAGACGTCCGATCCGTTCGGCGAGGCTGGGCGCCGCCGTTGGGGTTTGATTGCCGGCCACCACACTGAGGGCCGCTGACGCACGCATCCGATTCACCATTTGGCGCTCCCAAAGCTGCACAGTCTGGAAGCGCCGCTGCAGGATGCGGGCCGGCCGGGCGTCAGACGCGGGAGGAGATCGCCTCGAGGGTCTGGACCTTGGCTTCGCAGTCCTCGGCCATCCGACGGGCCAGATCGCGCACGCCGGCCGGATAGGCCTCGCCGCCGTCGGAGATCTCGGCGGACAGGCGCTCGACCTCGATCAGGGCCAGGCTTAGGGCGTGGATGTGTTCGCGGGCCAGGGACTTGGCTTCCGCCTGGAGCCGCCGAATGCGTTCGGAAAGCTCACGGCCCGTAAGCGGCTTGGACTTGTCGGCCGAGTTGTCGGCCACCACGGAAAGCGGAGGCGTCATGGGTTCTTCCCCAGGCGGAGCTTCCTGTCCGCGGCCCCCGTCGGACCGCGTCGACAGCGCTCCCCAATCGACTTCACTACGCACGAAGCGGGGCCGTGGTTCCGGGCTTTCGAAACTTAACGATATCGCCTGTCGCACTGTGGAGTTTGGGTTACAGGCGTATAGCCAAGCTGGCGCTACGCTCGGTTGTTTCCCAAGTTGGAACAAGGGGTTATCCCTATTGCGCAGCTAGCGTTTGCCCTTGCGGAACCGCTCCTGGCTTTCGGCCCGCGCCTCGGCCCGGACCTTCTTGACCACCTCGCGGTCGGCGGTCTCGCCCTCGCCGGTGAGGGCGTCGTTGGCGAACTCCAGATCGAGCAGTTTGAGGCGCTTGATCTCGTCGCGCAGGCGCGCGGCGGTCTCGAACTCGAGGTCGGCCGCGGCCTGGCGCATCTTGGCTTCGAGGTCGCGCAGGGTGGCCTTGAAGTTGTCGCCCAGGAACGGCTTGCCGGCTTCTTCGGCGACGCCGGCCGGCACCAGCACGCGGTCCTTCTCGTACGGCGAGGCGAGGATTTCCTTGATCTGGCTCTTCACGCTCTCGGGCGTGATGCCGTGCTCGAGGTTATAGGCCTCCTGCTTCTCGCGGCGGCGCTGGGTCTCGGCCATGGCCCGTTCCATCGAGCCGGTGACGTGGTCGGCGTAGAGGACGACCTTGCCGTCGACGTTCCGCGCCGCGCGGCCGATGGTCTGGATCAGCGAGGTTTCGGAGCGCAGGAAGCCTTCCTTGTCGGCGTCGAGGATGGCGACGAGCCCGACCTCGGGAATGTCGAGGCCTTCGCGCAGCAGGTTGATGCCGATCAGCACGTCGAAGGCGCCGAGCCGCAGGTCGCGGATGATCTCGATCCGCTCCATGGTGTCGATGTCCGAGTGCATGTAGCGGACCCGCAGGCCCTGCTCGTGCATGTACTCCGTCAGGTCCTCGGCCATCTTCTTGGTCAGGACGGTGATCAGGGTGCGATAGCCGCGGGCGATGGTGTCGCGCGCCTCGGCGATGACGTCGTCGACCTGGCTGTGATTGTCCTTGGAGACCGGGCGCACCTCGACCGGCGGATCGATCAGGCCGGTGGGCCGGATGACCTGCTCGGCGAAGACGCCGCCGGAGCGCTCCAGCTCCCAGGCCGCCGGGGTGGCCGAGACGTTGACCGTCTGTGGCCGCATGGCGTCCCACTCCTCGAACTTGAGCGGGCGGTTGTCGAGGCAGGAGGGCAGGCGGAAGCCATACTCGGCGAGGGTGAACTTGCGCCGATAGTCGCCGCGATACATCGCGCCGATCTGCGGCACCGCCTGGTGGCTCTCGTCGATGAAGAGCAGGGCGTTCTCGGGGATGTACTCGAAGAAGGTCGGCGGCGGTTCGCCGGTGCGGCGGCCGGACAGGAAGCGGCTGTAGTTCTCGATGCCCGCGCAGGAGCCCGTGGCCTGGATCATCTCCAGGTCGAAGGTGGTGCGCTGCTCCAGCCGCTGCGCCTCCAGCAGCTTGCCGTTGGCCACCAGCCAGTCCAGCCGCTCCTTCAGTTCGTCGCGGATCTGGATGACCGCCTGATTGAGGGTCGGGCGCGGCGTGACGTGGTGGCTGTTGGCGTAGATCTTGATGCCTTCGAGGTCGGCGGTCTTCTTGCCGGTCAGCGGGTCGAATTCGCTGATCGCCTCGACCTCGTCGCCGAACAGCGAGATGCGCCAGGCGCGGTCCTCGTAGTGGGCGGGGAAGACCTCGATGGTGTCGCCGCGGCGGCGGAATGAGCCGCGCTCGAACGCCTGATCGTTGCGCTTGTATTGCAGGGCCACCAGGTCGGCCATGAGCTGCTTCTCGTCGAGCCGCTGGCCGGGCTCGATGGTGAAGGTCATGGCGGTGTAGGTCTCGACCGAGCCGATGCCGTAGATGCAGCTGACCGAGGCCACGACGATGACGTCGTCGCGCTCGAGGATCGCGCGGGTGGCCGAGTGGCGCATCCGGTCGATCTGCTCGTTAATCGAGGAGTCTTTCTCGATGTAGGTGTCGGTCCGCGGCACGTAGGCCTCGGGCTGGTAGTAGTCGTAGTACGAGACGAAGAACTCGACCGCGTTCTCGGGGAAGAACGCCTTGAACTCGGAATAGAGCTGCGCGGCCAGGGTCTTGTTGGGCGCCAGGATCAGCGCCGGGCGCTGGGTCTCCTCGATCACCTTGGCCATGGTGAAGGTCTTGCCCGAGCCGGTGACGCCCAGCAGCACCTGGTCCTGCTCGCGGCCTTCGAGGCCGGCGACGAGGTCGGCGATGGCGGTCGGCTGGTCGCCGGCCGGCTGGAAGTCGCTGACCAGCTTGAACCGCTTGCCGCCTTCGGATTTGGCCGGGCGGGCGGGCCGGTGCGGCTTCCACAGCATCGGCATGGCGTTTTCGTCGTAGTCGAAGCTCGCCGACATGTCGGCGACGCCAGGACCGGGATCGGCGGAGCGGGGCATGGACGTCAAGGTAGGATCGTTCATGGCCCAACGCTAGCGCGGGCGCGTGTCAGAACCTGTCAGCAGGGTGTCAGCCGCGCAGCAACGGCAGGTTCGCCTTCAGCACCTGCAGGAACTTGCCGGACATCAGCAGGATGGCGTTGTGGCCGCCGCCTGGGATGATCACCCAGCGCTTGGCCGGCGCCTGGATCTTCTCGAAGTAGGCGGCGGCCAGGGAGGTCGGGGTCTGGATGTCCTGGTCGCCCTGGATGATCAGCACCGGAACCGGGATGGCGGGGGCGGGGACGTCGTCGCTGTAGGCCATCAGGGCGGCCAGCATCTGGGTCGTGGTGTGCTGGCCGGCGGCGACCCAATCGCGGACCTGCTGGAGACCATAGTCGGGGGCCAGCAGCAGGCGGCCGAGCATGGTGCGCATCGTGCCGCGTTCGCTGGCGGGCGGGTGGGCCATGAGGACCTTGCGTTCGGCCAGCAGCGGCTTGACCCCGTCATAGGGCGGCGGACCGATCTCCCGAAGGCGAGCGAGGGCCTTATGGGCGCCGCGGGCCTCGAGGCGCTCGGCCAGTTCGCGGTAGCCGACCGCTTCGTTGGCGGCCATGTCCACGACCTGACCGGCGCCGACATAGGCCGCGAAGAGGTCTGGGCGTCGCCGGACCATCTCGACGCCGAGCACCGAGCCCCAGGAGACGCCGAGCAGGATCGCGCGCTCGTGACCCAAGCGGCGCAGGGCGTGGGCCACGACCTCCAGCCCGTCGCGGGCGATGCGGTCGAGCGTGAGGTCGACGTCCGCGCGGTTGCGGCCGAAGGTGCGCCCGGCGCCCGGCTGGTCCCACTGGACGAGGGTGAAGTCGCGCTCCCAGGCGCGGAAGTCCTCATAGCCCAGCGGCAGGAACGCCGTGCCGGGGCCACCGTGCAGCAGGACCAATACGGGGTTTTCGACGTCCTCGCCCCGGATCGAGACCCACTGTTCGACGCCATTGATCGATATGAAGCCGGCCTGGTCGATCCCGTTCGGCGTGCGGATCGCCTGGCGGCGGCGTGCGCCGGCGCGGGCCGCGGCCAGCCAGAGCGCGAGGCCGGCGACAAGGGCGATCAGCAGCAGAGCGATGGATGTCACGGCGACCTCGCGAGCTTCACTGCCAAGCTTGTACGACGAGACCGCCGGCGCTTCGAGACCCTTGCAGAGCATCGGAAGCTCGACGGCGGCGGGCGGCTGTGGCCATCGTGCGGCGATGACTGAGCTGTCGGACGTCTACATCACCGGTACGGGCGCGTTCCTGCCCGGCGCACCGGTCCCGGCCGAGCGCATCGAGGACCATCTTGGTCGGATCGGCGGCCGAGGCAGTCTGCTCGGGCGCCGGGCGCTGCGCTGGAACGGGGTCGAGACGCGCCACTATGCGCTCGACGACCAGGGGCGGGCGACCCACTCCAACGCGGGCATGTGCGCGCTAGCGATCCGCGCGGCGCTCGATGATGCGGGCCTCGGCCCGGAAGACCTGCAGTTCCTGGCGGCCGCCACGACCCAAGGCGACTATCTGGTGCCGGGCCACGCCGCCAACGTGCACGGCGAATTGGGCGCGGGCCCGCTGGAGATCGCCAGTTTCCAGTCGGTGTGCGGCTCGTCGCTGATGGCGGCCAAGGCGGCCTGGCTGTCGGTGCGGGCCGGGGAGCATAGGGTGACGGTCGCCGGGGCCAGCGAATTCTCCTCCCGCTGGTTCCAGCCGAGCTTCTACGAGGGCACGGCGCTGGTCGACGAGAAGGGGAGGCTGCGCGCCGAGGCCGACTATCTGCGGTTCACCCTGTCGGACGGCGCCGGCGCGGTGGTGATGGAGCCCGCGCCGCGGCCGACGGGGCTTAGCCTGCGGGTGAAGTTCATCGATCTGGTGTCGCTGGCCGACCGCTTCGATCCCTGCATGTGGGCGGGTGCGTCGGTCGAAGGGCGGACGGACCCGATGGCGACGTGGTCGTTCGCGGGTCCGGCGGCGGCCCACGCCCAGGGCGCTGTGGCGCTGCTGCAGGACTTCGAGCTGCTGAAGCGGGTGATCCGCGCCTGGGTCGGGGTTTATCTCGCCAAGGTCGACGAAGGCCGCATCGCGCCCAGGGAGGTGGACCACCTTCTCTGTCACTACTCGGCGCGTTCGCTGCGCGAGGAGATCGTTTCGCTGCTGGAGGCGACGGCGGGGATGATCCCCGAGGCGCGCTGGTTCTCAAACCTGCCGCGCGTCGGCAACATCGGCTCGGCTTCGATCTGGGTGATGCTGGACGAATTCATGCGCTCCGAGCGGCTGAAGCCCGGCGAACAGGTGCTATGCGTCGTGCCGGAGAGCGGCCGGGCCTTCGTGGGCTTCATGCTGCTGGAGGCGGTGGGATGAACGACGTCAGCGACGTGATGCGGCGGCTGACGGTCGTCTTCACCGAGTTCGAGGGGCGGCTGGAGCAGACGCCGCTGATCCGCAAGCTGACCCGCGGGCGGTTCACCCTGGACGACTACCGGACCTTTCTGAGCGGACTGCGCCAGCAAGTGAAGGACGGGGCGCTGTGGATGTCGCGCGCCGCCTCGAACATCGACGAGGAACACCTGGAGCTGCGCTCGATCCTGATGCGCCATGCGGTGACCGAACACAGGGACTTCCGGCTGCTGGAGGCGGACTTCGTGGCCTCGGGCGGCGAATTGGCCGCGATCCAGGGCGCGGAGAAGAACATCGGCTCCGAGGCGCTCTCGGCCTGGATGTTCCACGAGGCGTCCAAGCCCAATCCCTTCGGGCTGCTCGGCGCGATGTGGATCATCGAGGGGCTAGGCTCGATCAAGGCGGCGGAGTGGGGGGCGCTGGCCCGCCAACGGCTGGACCTGCCCGAGCACGCGGTGCGGTTCCTGCTCTATCACGGCGAGAACGACGCCGAGCACATCAAGGAGTTCGAGGAGATGCTCGGGCTGGTGCTGCCCGACGCGGCGACGGCCGAGCGGATCGTGAAGACCGCGCAGGTCACCGCCAGGCTCTACGCGTTGCAGATCGAGGAGATGACGGCTTGAGTACGGCGGACTTCGACCTCGCCAAGTACGATCCGCGCGACCCCGATCCCTGGCTGGCCCTCTACCTCGACCAGGGCCTGCCGATCGCGCTGGAAGCCAAGTCCGCGCTGCTGCGCGGCAACCGCTCGTGGTCGCGGCGCTGGCTGTTCCCGATCGCCCGTCCGGCGGTGTTCGCCTTCTTCATCCTGGTGAAGATCCTGCGCGGGCTGTCGCCGCATCACCCGAACCTGAACGGGGCGCTGCATCGGCTGATCCACTGGGGCCTGCGCAACTTTGCGAGCCCCGACGCCAACACCCTGATCCTGCGCCATTTTCACATCGGCACCGAACTGCTGGCCTTCATCAAGGCGAACGCGGGTCCGGTAGAGGTCGAGACCGTCCCGCTGCGCCCGCGCACCCTGAAGGACCTGGAAGACAACGTCTTCCTGCAGCACGACCTCAACATCTTCAATTTCATCATCCAGCTTAGCGCCAGCCTGCGCGCCCAGGGCCGCGACCTGGCGCCGGTCGAGCGGCCGGACTTCTCGATGATCTCGGACGAGCCGTTTGAACTGGCGCCGCTGCCGAACGGCCGGCTGAACTTCGCCGACGTCCAGACCGCGATCGAGGCCTACACGCCGATGTACGCCCTCTTGCTGCCGCGGGCGGATTTCGTGCGGGCGGCGCAGTCGCTGCAACTGGACGAGACCGTCGCGATCTACATCGGCAAGATCCTCGGCACCGACTACCACATGTCGTTCGTCAAGAACGGCCACCCGATGGTGCCGCTCTCGACCCTGACGGCCGGTCATCGGCTGATGATGCATGGGCTGGACTGCGAGGCGTTCCATGGCTGGCTGCGGCTGCTGAAGCAGCGCCAGGCCATGGGACTGAGCCTCGACCCCCGCAATCCGATCGGGGCGACGCCGGCCTAGCGTTCGGCGCGCTGGGCTTGGCGTTCGAGCGCCTCGCACTTGGCGGTCGTGACCTGCGGCCACGGGCCGGGGTCGGAGCCGATGCGGCGCAGCGCTTCCTCCTCGCTGATCCGTTCGCGGATAGCCAGTTGTTCGGCGGCGCGGTCGGCGAAGGCGCGCCCCGAGCGCATGGCGCTGTCGAACTGGGCGCGGGCGGCTGCGTCCTCGCGGCGGGCGATGGCGACCCGGCCGCCGCCGGTCGAGACGTTGGTCGCCTCGCGTCCCCAGCTCGGGCTCGGGAAGGCGGGGGTGGCGCGAAGATACCGCTGCATCGCGCACGCCTGCTGCACGCGCCAGGACGGCGCGGCGACGGCGGGCGTGGCGAGCCCGGCCGCAACAGTCAGCAGGATGACGTGCTTCAGCATCAGCGTCAGTTTGAGATCAGAATTGGGGCGCGTCCGTGGCGGACCACGCCTCGCGGGGCCGCAAGTTGGCATGCGCGACCACTATTAACCACCCCTCGTTCGGTGAACGGGAGTCGGAAAGAGTGCGCGCCGCGTCAGGCGGGCGAGGCCCCGCCCTCGCGGCGCGCTGGCGATCCTGTCCGGGGGGAGAGGATCCTGTCGGAATCTACTTGTCGGCCGCCTTGCTGACGACGGTTCCGGCGGCCGCACCGGCGACGGCGCCGACCGGCCCGCCGACCACGGCGCCGGCCGCTGCGCCGGTGGCCGCACGCTGCTCGACGCTATGCCCGCAGGCGGCCAGCGTCAGGGCGAATCCGGCGGCGGCGAGCAGGGTGAAGGACTTGCGCATGAGGTGACGTCTCCGCGTTTGAAAGCTGTGCAGCGGGAACGGCGGGGCATGGCGGAGGTTCCCTGGCCAAGTTCGCGTCGTTAACGAAACCTGAAAAAAATCGCGCGCTGCGACGCAATATCTCATTGCGAATCCGCTCGGCGATGGTCATAAACCACATCAACTTCGCCGTAGCCTGTCACTCCACGTGTAATCGACAGGCTCTCAGTCGCGCCGCCGCCAGCATGAGCAGGGGCCTTCGCGACGACGATGTCGGGGGGCGACTTCGCCCTCGCCACACGGGACACGATCTTCTTGAATTTCAATAGTAAGGCTCGCGCCGATTGGCGCGTGCCGGCATGCGCCGCATTGATCGGTTCAGGCATTGGCCTGGCCCTGGGCGCAACATACATGGTCGGCGGCATGGCTCGCACGGCTGCTGACGACGCCCGTGCAGCGCGGATTGCGCGTGCGGCCGAAGGCGGCTTTTCGGAGTCCACCCTGCAAGCCGCTGCGACGGACCCTGGCGTCCTGCGCATCGCCAGCCGGCATGACCCGCTGGCCGCGAGCGGCGCGGCCCAACGCGATCGCCAAAGCGCCATTCTCGCCGCACGGCTTGAAAAGGCGCCGAACGCGGCGGCGGAAATTCCGCTGCGCGGCGCTATCGAAGCCGCCCTGCCGGCGGCTGCGCCGTTCCGGTTGGCCGGGGCGCTGGAAACCTCTCGCGAGCTCGAGTGCCTGACCCAGGCTGTCTACTTCGAAGCTCGCGGGGAGACGCCGGCCGGCCAGGCCGCCGTCGCCCAGGTAGTGCTTAACCGCGTTCGCCACCCTTCGTTCCCCAAGAGCGTTTGCGGCGTGGTGTTCCAGGGCGCAGGCAAGCGCGTCGGCTGCCAGTTCAGCTTCGCGTGCGACGGCTCGATGCGGCGCGGTCGCGAGGTCGCGGCTTGGAACCGGGCTCGGAAAGTCGCATCCAAAGCGCTGGCCGGCAATGTGATGGCCTCGATCGGCGACGCGACCCACTTCCACACCACCAATGTGGCCCCGAACTGGGGGCCGCGCCTGGTGCGGACGGCCGAAGTCGGGATGCACGTCTTCTATCGCGTGGGACGTGGCGGCGGCGCTGCGCCGAAGGCGCAGGACCGTGTCTACTACGCCAGCTATGCGGCGACGCCGACTCCGGCGTCGATCGAAGTCGCCGGCGACATGCGCGCGGCGCTGCTGAAGACTGAGCGCAAGCCTGACGCCGTCGGACAGGCGGACCAAAAGCCCGAACTGGTCAAGGACGCTGACACGTCGGCGCCGAAGCTGCTGCCGATCGCGGCCCATCCGGGCAAGGCGCCGGCGCTGCGAGCCGAGCCGGACGCCATGGTCGGGGACGACTAAGCACACGGTCGCCTGGCCGTTCTCCTCGACCACGCCTTGCGCCATGCTCCCCCTCGCCGGGGACATGGCCGGGGCGAGTCGAGCGAGGTGGCGTGATGAGCGATGCGGCGGCGCGTGACGAGCTGGCCCGGGGCCTGCTCAACTGCGGCTATGAGGACCTCAATCCGGTCCAGAAGAGCGTCATCGACCTGATCGTGACGGAGACGCCGAGCCGCGCGCCTGGGCTGATCCGCGACGAGCGGCGGTTCGGCGAGCGCCTGGCCGACCGCGTGGCCGTATTGGGCGGTTCCTGGGCGTTTATCATCGGTTTCAGCGTGGCGCTGCTGCTCTGGATGGCCTGGAACGTCGCGACCAAGTCGTTGCACCTGGCGTTCGATCCCTATCCGTTCATTTTCCTGAACCTGCTGCTCTCGACGCTCGCCGCCCTGCAGGCGCCGGTGATCATGATGAGCCAGAACCGGCAGAGCGTGACCGACCGCAAGGCGGCGGAGTACGACTACGTCGTGAACCTGCGCGCCGAACTTGAGATCCTGCGGCTGCACGACAAGCTCGACGCCCTGCAAGGCGAGGAACTGATGGCGCTTCTGATGGAGCAGGCGGACCGCATCGAGCGGCTGACCGAGCAGGTCGCGGCCCTTTCGGTCGCCCGCCGTTAGGCGCGGGACGAGCGGCGCAGCGCCTGGGGCGGCTGGCCGAAGGCGCGCAGGAAGGCCCGGCGCATACGCTCCGGGTCGCCGAAACCTGTAGCCGCGGCCACTCGGTCAATCGGTTCCGACGAGCCTTCCACCCGCTCGCGGGCGGTCTCGAGCCGCAGGCGTTCGACCGCCTTGGCTGGGGTCATGCCGGTCTCGGCGGCGAACGCACGGGCGAAGTGGCGGGGACTCATCGCCGCCTGATCGGCGAGACGCTCCACGTTCAGCGGCTCGGACAGCCGCTCGCGCATCCAGTCGAGCAGGGGGGCGAAGCGCCCGCCCTGGCCGCCCATTTCCAGCAGCGCCGAGAATTGCGACTGGCCGCCCGGCCGGCGGTGATAGACCACGAGCTGTTGGGCTACGGCCCGGGCGAGGTCCTCGCCGTGGTCCTCGGCGACCAGGGCCAGCGACAGGTCGATGCCGGCCGTGATCCCGGCCGACGACCAGACGTCGCCGTCGCGTACGAAGATCCTGTCCGGCTCCAACCGCACCTTGGGATAGCGGCGGGCAAAGTCAGGACAGCGCTGCCAATGGGTGGTGGCGCGTCGGCCGTCCAGCAGACCAGCCTCGGCGAGGATGTAGGCTCCTGAGCAGACGCTGGCGGTCCTGCGGCCCCGCGCCGACGCGGCGCGCACCCAGTCGAGGGTGAGGGGGCAGATGGCCGGCCCGCGCGTGCCTTCGCCGCCGGCGACGACGAGCGTGTCGAGCTGCGCGTCGTCCAGCGGTCCGGCGATCATCTGCACGCCCGAGCTCGAGGCGACCGGACCTGGGTCCCGCGCCATGACCTGCAGCGCGTAGGCCCCGGGCACGAACCGGGCGGCGATCTCGAACACCGCGATCGGCCCGGTCGCGTCGAGGATCTGGAAGTCCGGAAAGACGAGCAGGCCGATAGTGCGGGTCATGGCGATAAACGAGGGATCTTTGTCATTTCTGCCGGAAGCTAGGTCGCGCAATGTCGGTCGTCAAATTCCTTTGGAGGCCGCCATGCCCAAGCTGCAGATCGTCATCGCGCTCTATCCGGGCGTCACGCACCTCGACTTCACCGGACCGCACCAGGTGCTGTCGCGGCTGCCGAACGCCGAGGTGGCGGTCGCCTCGGTGGGCGGCCAGGACATCGAGGCCGAGGGCCTGACCTTCACGCGACTGGCGGATTTGGCGTCGATCGAACGGTGCGATGTGCTCTGCGTGCCGGGCGGCCTGGGCACGACCGACGCGATGCAGGACGACGTTTTCATGGCGGAGATCCGTCGTCTGGGGGCGCAGGCCAAGTACCTGACCAGCGTCTGCACGGGTTCGCTGATCCTGGCGGCGGCGGGCTTCCTGAAGGGCAAGCGGGCCGCCTGCCACTGGGCCTGGCGCGACCTGCTGGTTCCGTTCGGCGCCATCGTCGACGACAGCCGGGTGGCCCGCGACGGGAACATCATCACCGGCGGCGGCGTGACCGCGGGCCTGGACTTCGCGTTCGTGCTGATGGCCGAACTGGCGGGCGAGACCCTGGCCAAGTCGGTGCAGCTGGGGCTCGAATATGCGCCGTCTCCGCCGTTCGCATCCGGGCGTCCGGAACTGGCCTCGCCGGAGATCCTGGCGGCGGTGAAGGCGCGGATGGAGCCGCTCGCCAATGGTCGTCGCGAGGCTGTCGAGGCTGTCGCCGCCCGTTTGGAGGCCGCGGACTAGGCCGCCAGGGCGCGGACCAGGGCCGAGGGCTCGATCGGCTTGCTCAGATAGCCATTGAAGCCGAGCGCCAGCAGGCGCTCGCGCTCGCCGGTCATGGCGTCGGCGGTCAGGGCGACGACCGGCAGCGTCTGGCGTCCGGCTGCGCGAATGGCCGCCAGGGTCTCGATGCCGCTCATCTCCGGCATGTGAATGTCCATCAGCACGATATCGAAGTCGGCGTCGTCCAGTCGCGCCAGGCCCTCGGCGCCGCTGGAGGCGGTCGAGACGCTGGCTCCGATGGCTTCCAGCAGGGCGCGGGCGACCTCCTGATTGGTGGGGTTGTCGTCGACGACGAGCACGCGCAGGGCCGCCTCCAGATCGCCGGGACCGTCGCTGAACTCCTCCTCGGCCTCCGCCGCGGCCAGCGGCAGCTCCAGGGTGAAGCGCGCGCCTTCGCCCAGGCGGCTCTCGACGCTCAGGTCGCCGCCCATCATGCGAGCCAGTTCGCGCGAAATGGCGAGGCCGAGACCCGTGCCGCCGAAGCGGCGCGAGATGCTGCTGTCGGCCTGGGTGAAGCCGTGGAACAGGCGGGCCTGGGTGGCTTCGTCGAGACCTGGTCCTGTGTCGGAGACGGTGAACGCGATCCCCGCGGCGGTGGTTCGGACGGTCAGGCGGACCTCGCCGGCCGACGTAAACTTGACCGCGTTGGAGAGCAGGTTTTGCAGGATCTGACGCAGGCGGGCTTCGTCGCCGGACGTCCAGCGTGGGATGTCGGCGGGGAGATCGCAGACCAGGGCCAAGCCCTTGTCCTGCGCCGTATGGCTCCAGAGGTCGATGGTGCGCGCCACCGCCTGGTGCAGGTTGAAGGGGCGGGCGTCGATGTCGAACTTGCCGGACTCGATCTTGGCGAGGTCCAGAACATCGTTGAGGATGGTCATCAGCCCGCCGCCGGACCGCAGCAGGGTCTTCACATACTGCGCCTGACGGGCGTCCAGATCGGTGCGGTCGAGCGCATGGGCCATGCCGAGCACGCCGTTCATCGGGGTGCGCAGTTCGTGGCTCATCATCGCCAGGAAGGTTGACTTGGCCTCGCTGGCGGCGCGGGCGGCGCCGGACTGAGCCTCCAGGTCGGCCAGGGCGGCGCTCAACTGGCGAGAGGCGGCGACGCCGCGCGCCGCGGAGACGATCGCATAGCCGACATAGACCATGACCCCCAGGGCGACGAACGCCTGCTGGGCGCCGTGAAAGCGGGGGAAGAGCAGAGGCGCCAGCAGGATGCACAGCCCGCTCGGCGCGCCGAAGACGAGCGACGCCAACGGCGAGCGGTAGGCGTGGCTCATGCCGTTGAACAGCAGCGCCGACCAGACCAGCAAGGCGAAGTACTCAGAGCCGGAGAAGTCAGCCAGCCAGTAGGCGACGCCCAGGCCGACCCAGACGCCGTTGATGGCGAGGGCCGATCCCAGGTACGAGATGCGTTGCGCGCGCGTGGGAACGCCACGCGCATGCGGCGCGGTGGCGATCATCGTCCAGGCCTCGCCAAAGGCGAAGAACGCTACCCAACCAAGGGCGATTGCGGGCGAGAGCGTCCAACTCACCAGCACCGCATAGACCGCGACGGTGATCCAACGCGACGGAGCCATCCTGCGCGCGGCGCGCGCGACGCCGTCGAAGCCCTCGTCAAACTCGAAAACCGGAAACTTCATTACGCCGCCCGCTACTTGCGACGCAGGTTGCATAGGAATGCGGAAGAGAGACTTAACGCGCTAAAGGTGGTCTTCGAGTAACGATGCTATCTTGGGGTGTAGTCAGCGGTCCTGGGTGCGGGCGTGCACCGTGTCGACGTTCTGGTGAATGTTGCCCTGCCGGCCCTGGCTCTTGGTGTTGAAGTCGTCGCCGTGGCCGGCCGAGTGGACGCCGGTCTTGGCGTCGCGGCGATCGCGGCCTTCGCCCTGGATGTCGGGGCGTTGGCCGCGGAAGGACCGTTGTTCCTTCGGGATCGGGGGCGCCTTGCTCATGGGGAGCTCCTTTCCTTGACCTGGAAGGAACAGCCCGTAGAGCGGCTTGTTCCCGGCTCAGACCGCGTCGAGGCCGATGTCGAGGACGCTCGCCGAGTGGGTGAGGGCGCCGACGCTGATGACCTGGACGCCGGTCCGGGCGATGCCGCCGACCGTCTGCAGGTTGACGCCGCCGGAGGCCTCAAGCGTGACGGCGCCGCCGGTCATCGCCACCGCCTTGGCCAGGTCCTCGAGGCTGAAATTGTCCAGCATGATGACGTCGGGCCGATGGGGCAGGGCCTCTTCGAGCTGGGCCAGGCTGTCGACCTCGACCTCGATCTTCATCAGGTGGCCGGCCGCGGCGCGGGCGCGCTTCAGCGCTTCGCCGACCCCGCCGCAGGCGGCGACGTGGTTGTCCTTGATCAGGATCGCGTCATCCAGGCCGAAGCGGTGATTGAGGCCGCCGCCGCAACGAACGGCGTACTTCTCCAGGTGCCGCAGGCCGGGCGTGGTCTTGCGGGTGTCGGCGATGCGCGCCTCGGTTCCGGCGACCGCCTGGACGTAGTCACGGGTCAGGGTGGCGACGCCGGAAAGGCGGCCGAGCAGGTTGAGCGCCGTACGCTCGGCCGACAACAGGGCGCGGGCGTTCGCCTCTACCTTGGCCAGGACGTCGCCGGGCTGGACCTCGTCGCCGTCGGCGACCATGGCCCCGAACGTCGCGTCGGGATCCAGCGCTAGCACCGCCAGTCGCGCGCAGGCCAGGCCCGCGACGACGCCGTTCTGGCGGGCGGCGAAGACGGCGGCCAGCCGCGCATCCGCTGCGATGCACGCCTGGGCGGTCACGTCGCCGGCGCGGCCGAGGTCTTCGGCCAGGGCGGCGGACACCACCGGCTGGATGAGCAGGTCAGGAATGGGAGCGATCATTCGGCGGCGATGCTGGAGGCCGTAGAGGCCAGGTTGAGGAATGTGCGAGCCGGCGCGGCGTCGGCCGGCCCGTCGGCGCGGAAGTGGGCGCCGAGACTGGCCGGACGGTCGAGCGCGGCCTGGGCGACCAGGCGGGCGGCGACCAGCGACGGGGCGCGGCCGTAGGCGGCCTCCATGGCGTCGATCAGGGCGAGCAGCCGGGTGAGGCCCTCGGCGTCACGCACCACGCCGGCGTCGCGGCTCATGGCGGCGCGAAGCTGGGCGAGCGCCTGGCTCGGGAGGTCCGGGGCCGCGACCGCGCGCAGCGGCCGGGTTTTGGGATCTTCGAAGACCGCGGCGGCGCGGCCGGCCCGGGCGCCGAAGACCGCCGCTTCCAGCAGGGAGTTCGAGGCTAGGCGGTTGGCGCCGTGCACGCCGGTGGAGGCGCATTCGCCGGCGGCGTAGAGGCCCGGCAGGCTGGTCGCGCCGTCGGCGTCAGTGACGATGCCGCCCATGTGGTAGTGGCAGGCCGGGGCGACGGGGATCGGCTGCACCCGCGGGTCGACTCCGCCGGAGAGGCAGGCGGCGAACACCGCCGGAAACTCGTCCGGGAAATGGGCCCCGACCGCGGCGCGGGCGTCGAGAAACGCGCCACGGCCGGCTTCGCGCTCGGCATGGATGGCGCGGGCCACCACATCGCGCGGGGCCAGTTCGGCGTCGGGGTGGTAGCGGGCCATGAACGCCTCGCCGGCGCCGTCGATCAGCTTCGCGCCTTCGCCGCGCAGGGCCTCGGTCGCCAGCGGCGCGGGATCGCGGCCGATGTCGATGGCGGTCGGGTGGAACTGCACGAACTCCGGATCGGCGATGGTCGCGCCGGCCAGGGCGGCCAGGGCCAGGCCCTCGCCCTTCAGCTCCGGCGGGGTGGTGGTCACGCCGTAGAGGCCGCCGACGCCGCCGGTCGCCAGGATGGTCGCCGGGGCGACGAACTCGATCAGCTGGCCGTCTTCCTCGGCGAGGACCCCGCGCACGCGGCCCTCGGCGTCGCGGAGCAGGCCGCGCAGCCGGCAGCCGGCGCGAACCGTCACGTGGCGCGAGGACAGGGTCGCGGCGATGACTGCGTCCATGATCGCCCGACCGGCCTGGTCGCCCTTCACCCGGGCGACGCGCGAGCGAGAATGGGCGGCCTCGAGGCTGGTGGCGAAGTCGCCGTCGGCCGTGCGGTCGAACGGCGCGCCCAAGGCGGCCAGGGCGCGGACCGCCTGCGGGCCTTCCTGCGCGAGGATGGCGGCCATGGCCGGATCGACCAGGCCAGCGCCCGCCGCGATGGTGTCAGCCGCGTGGAGTTCGGGGGCGTCGTCGCCGCTGAGCGCTGCGGCCATGCCGCCCTGCGCCCAGGCGGAGGAACATCCCTGGCTCAGCGGGGCGCCGGTCAGGACCAGGGCCTTTCGCGGTGCGGCGGCCAGGGCTGCGGACAGCCCGGCCAGGCCGGCGCCGACGATCAGCACGCCGTCGTGCTTGATCCGCTCCATGATCAGATCAGCTCGACGTCCACGTGGTGACGGGCCTTCACGAGGTCGTAGCGGGCCGGAATCGCGGGCGGCGGCAGGTCGATCATACGTTGGACCGCCAAGCGGGCGCGGTCGGCGATCGCCGGATCGACAGTGACCTCGTAGCGGTTGTGCAGCAGAGCGTCGTAGATGTTCTGGAGGCTGATCTTCTTCATGTGCGGGCACAGGTTGCACGGGCGCACGAACTCGGTGAACGGCGCGTCGGCGGCGACATTGTCGGCCATCGAGCACTCGGTGATCAGCACCACCTGCTTGGGCTTGCGCTGCAGGACGTAGTCGTTCATCGCCGCGGTCGAGCCGGCGAAGTCCGAGACTTCCAGCACCTCGGCCGGGCACTCCGGGTGGGCCAGGATCTCGGCGTTCGGATAGGACGCCTTGAGCTCCAGGATGTCCTCGGCCGTGAAGCGCTCATGCACCTCGCAGCGGCCCTTCCAGGCGATGATGCCGACCTCGGTCTGGCGCGCCACGTTGCGGGCCAGGAACTCGTCAGGGATCAGGATGACCTTGTCGACGCCCCATTCCTTGGCGACGTGCTCGACCACCTGCACGGCGTTGGCGCTGGTGCAGCAGACGTCGGTCTCGGCCTTCACGTCGGCGGTGGTGTTCACATAGGTAACCACCGGCAGGCCCGGATAGCGCTGCTTGATCAGGCGCACGTCGGCGCCGGTGATCGAGGAGGCGAGGCTGCACCCGGCGGTCAGGTCTGGGATCAGGATGGTCTTTTCGGGCGACAGGATCTTCGAGGTTTCGGCCATGAAGTGCACGCCGGCCTGGACGATGATCGCCGCGTCCGACTTCGCCGCTTCCTTGGCCAGGCCCAGGCTGTCGCCGACATAGTCGCCGACCCCGTGGAAGATCTCGGGCGTCATGTAGTTGTGCGCCAGGATCACCGCGTTCTTCTCGCGCTTCAGGCGATTGATCTCGGCGATGAGCGGGGCGTGGAGGCGCCACTCCATCGGAGTGACGTGATGCTTCACCTTCTCCCACATGGGCGAGGTGGCGGCTTCGACAGCGGGCGTAAACGCGAATTGCGAACCGTCGGCCATTGTATCCCTCCTTATGCTCAAATTGAGCATTTCGTCGGCCTCAAAAAACGCCGCGGGATGTCTGCAGCGCCCCGTCGGCGTCTGTGATTATGCTCAAAACGAGCAAAACCGATGACTGATGATATAGACCCCTGCCAGGGGCGGCACAAGCCCACATTATCTTGAAGCCCTGTGAGGGAAGCCTCGTCAGGCCGCCTGGCTGCGGGGATCGACGTTGTCGGCCAAGGCCCGAGCCAAGGCGTCGGCGGCGTAGGGCTTTCGCAGCAACGGCCACGGCGTCTCGGCGGTGAACGGCTGGGCCTCGCCCGCGTACCCGGTCGAGAGAATGACCGGCAGGCCGGGCCGGCGTTCGTTGATCGCGGCGGCGAGATCGAGTCCGGATCGGCCGCCTGGCATGACCAGGTCGGTCAGCACGGCGTCAAGTTCCGGATGCTGCTCGAGCGCGGTCAGGGCTTGGTCGACGTCGATCGCGCGCACCACGACGTGGCCAAGTTCGGCAAGCATGGCGCTGACCATCTCGCCGACCTCGGCGTCATCCTCCACGAGCAGCACGTTGAGACGGCGGACGTTCGGCGGCTTCTCCTGTTCGCCCGCTGGCGAGGAAAGGGCAGGCGCCTCGCTGCAGCGCGGGAGATACAGGCTGACCGCGGCGCCAGCGCCGGCGGTGGTCTCGATGGTGACGCCGCCGCCGCTCTGACGGGCGAAGCCGTAGGCCTGGGACAGGCCAAGTCCAGTGCCCTTGCCGATCTCCTTGGTGGTGAAGAACGGTTCGAAGGCGCGGGCGAGCACCTCGGGCGCCATGCCCATGCCGTCGTCACGCACCTCGACGCGGACATAGTCGCCGGCGGCGACGTCCTGCACCTGGCCGTCGAGGAGCGTGCAGGCTTCGGTGTGGATGGCGATGGATCCGCCCTGGCTGACGGCGTCGCGCGCGTTGACGACGAGGTTCATCATCGCGGCGTCGAATTGGCCCTGGTCGATCATGGCCACGGCCTGCGGCGCGCCGGCGACAAGCGTGAACTTGACCGCCTCGCCGACCGCCCGGCGCAGCAGCGGCTCGCTTTCGGCCAGCAGGTCGTCGATGCGCACGGCCTCGGGTTTGAGCGCCTGGCGTCGCGAGAAGGCCAGCAGTTGGTGGGTCAGTCGCTCGCCGCGCCTCGCCGCCCCCAGCGCCGCCTCGATCATCCGGTCGCGGCGCTCGACGTCATCGGGCTTACGCTGGATCAGGTCGAGCGCCCCGGTGATGACGGTCAGCAGATTGTTGAAGTCGTGCGCCACCCCGCCGGTGAGCTGGCCGACGGCCTCCAGCTTCTGGGCGTGGTGCAGGCGGGCCTGGGCCTCGTCGCGTTCGGCGACCGCAGCCTCGACACGTTCGGCCAGCAGTTCGTTGATGTCCTGCAGGTCGTGCTCGGCGTCCTTGGCGTCGGTGATGTCGATCCCGATGCCGATGAAGCCGGCGAAAGCGCCGTCCGGCCCGTAGCGCGGCTGGGAGACCGAGCGGATCCAGCACCATTCGCCGGTCTTTCGGCGATAGCGGGCTTCCAGGCGGAAGGGCTTGCGCGAGGCTTCGCCCGCGACCTGTTCCTTGAGGATCCGCGGCAGGTCGTCGGGGTGGAGCGCTTCGCGCCAGTCGAATTCGAGCGCCTGATCGTAGGGCAGGCCCAGATAGTCGACATAGGCCTGGTTCACGAACTCGCGGCGACCATCGGTCGTGGAAACCCAAAGCAGGGCCGGAGCGCTATCGGCCAGGGCGCGAAACCGTTCTTCGCTTTCTTGAAGTTTTTCAAAAGCGTGGCGGCGGTCGGTGATGTCGATGTTGACGCCGACCGCCCGGACTGCGCGGCCGGTTCCATTGACCAGCACCTCGCCGCGAGAGAGCAGCCAGCGAACTTCGCCGTCAGGCCGTAGAATCCGGAACTCGCACGGCTCCATCTGGCCGCTGCGGATCGCGGCGATGTTGTTCAGGCGGACCCGCTCGCGGTCGTCCGGATGGACGACATCGAGCAGCTTGCGCACGCCGGCCCGGGTGCTGATCGGCAGGCCCAGATTGCGGTAGAGCGCGGGCGACCAGAAGCCTTCGCCGCTCTCGGCGTCCCAGTCCCAGAGCCCGACGTCGCCGGCGTTCTGGGCCATCTGCAGCCGCGCCTCGCTGCGGTCGAGCGCGGCCTGCGCCTCGTCCAGCCGCAGGACGATCTCGCGCAGGGTGGCGGCGACGAACACGGTGACCGCCCCGGAGAGCGCATAGAGGCCTACGCCTGCGCGCACCGCCGGATCGACCGGCAGTCCGCCGCGCAGCGCCAACGAGGTCGCCAAGGCGGCCGCCAGGCTGATCCAGCCCCACCTCTGGCCTGCGAACAGTGTGGCGACGATGAAGGCCGGGAAATGCGTGACCGACAGCGCGAATGCAGTGTCCCAGCCCGCGAACAGTCCCCGGATGACCACGGCGGCAGCCATCGCGCCCAGGCTGACGGCCAGCGCGACCAGCAGCGGCGGGGAGCGTCGCGGTATGAAACGCAGCGGTGATCCGGCGGGCGTCATATTGTTGGACGCTGTGCTGATTCCGGCCCCGGACGGGACGTTCTCAGGACCATGCGAGCCTGAGCGCATAGGCGCAACACTCGATCTTGGCGGGTTTGGCCCCTATCTTGCCAGTTTCCGGCTGCATGGAGCCGGGACTGAAACAGATTGGGACCTCGCCGCTGCCGCTGTCGCAGATCATCTCCCAGCGTGGCCTGATCGGGGCCCTGGCGACGACCTGCGGGTTGGCGGTGATATTGCTCGCCTGTGTGAACCCCCGCTACGCCGACGGAAGCGACGGGAGGTCGCAGGGGGTGGCGCAGGTGACGCGGACCTTCTCCGACCGTGGCTTGACCCGACTGACCGCCGATATGGACCCGGCGATGCTGGCCCTGGCCAAGCGGCATGATCCGTTGACGCGCCAGGCCGACCCCTGGGGTCGGACAGTCGGCTGGACCAGTCTCGACATCTCGAAGATTCCCGATCTCGGCCTCGACACGACGTCGGTGGAGACGGCCGAGGAGATCAACGCCATGCGGGCGTTCTCCAAGCTGCCGATCCGGCCGATGCGGCCGTTCGTGCTGCACGCCGGCGGTCAGGACGCAAACCGGGCGCTCAAGTGCCTGTCCGAGGCGGTCTATTACGAGAGCGCCCGCGAGCCGCGGCTCGGCCAGGAGGCGGTCGCCCAGGTGGTGCTGAACCGCGTGCGCCATCCGGCCTACCCGAAGTCGGTCTGCGGCGTGGTCTATCAGGGCTCGGCCCGGTCGACGGGTTGCCAGTTCAGCTTCACCTGCGACGGCTCGCTCCGCTACGCGCCCGAGGCGGGCCTGTGGCGCCAGGCCCAGGAGGTCGCGCGCCGGGCCCTGGCCGGTCACGTCAACAAGTCGGTGGGTTCGGCGACCCACTATCACGCCGAATACGTCGCCCCGTACTGGGCCCCGACCCTGGTGAAGATGAAGCAGGTCGGGCTGCACATCTTCTATCGCTGGACCGGCCCCTGGGGCGAACCGCCGGCCTTCACCGGCCGCTACGCCGGCGGCGAGGCCTTCATCTCGCCGGCGATCCTCGGCGGACTGGACGCCCGCACCAACGGGCTGCTGGATCCGGAGACGCAGGGCATCGGCGGCGGCCGCCAGGTGACGCTGGCCGTGGCCGGCGAGGTTCGCACCTACAACGTCGCCGACGCCTCGGCCACGGGTGGGGAGCGGACGCGGGTGCTCGGCACGCTCTATGCCCCGCGCCGCAAGCCGACCGCCCAGGAGGTCCAGGAGATCAACCGCTCGCTGGCGGCCATGGAAGCCAAGGACGACGACGCCGGGGCGGCCGACGCCCCCCCGCACAAGGCCGGGCCGGATACTGGCGCTGGCGCGCTTCAGGAGTAAGCTCGGCGGTCATGACCGCCGTTCTCGCGATCCACGCACACCCGGACGACATCGAAACCCTCTGCGCCGGGACGCTCGCCGTGCTGGCCGCGGCCGGACATCAGATCCGCATCGCCACCGTCACCGGCGGGGATCTCGGCTCGACCGCGATCGCGCCGGCGGAGACGTCGCGCATCCGTCAGGCCGAGGCGGCGCGGGCCGCGGCGTTGATCGGCGCGCAGTACCGCTGCGGCGAGGTTCCGGACCTGGGCGTGTTCAACGACGATCCGACCCGTCGGCGGGTGACCGAGCTGATCCGCTGGGCGCAGGCAGAAGTGGTGATCACGGCCTCGCCGGCCGACTACCATCCCGACCATGAGGCGGTCAGCCAACTGGTGCGCGACGCCTGTTTCGCCGCCTCGGTGCCGAACTATGCGACCGGCGAGGCGGAGCCGCTGGAGGCCATTCCACACCTCTACTTCATGGACCCGATCGGCGGCCGCGACCGCGAGGGCGTCTGGACGGTTCCCGACTTCGGCGCCGACGTCGCGGCGGTGTTCGAGACCAAGAAGGCGATGCTCGCCTGCCATGTCAGCCAGGACGCCTGGGTCGCGCGCCAGCACGACATTCCCGATCACCTGGCCTCGATGGAGGCCTGGACCCGAAAGCGGGCCCGCGACTTCGAAGCGGACCTGGCCGAGGGCTTTCGCCAGTACCGGCACCATCCCTATCCGCGGACGCCGCTGCTGCAGGAGATGCTGGGCGCGAGGCTGTTGACGCCGTTGGCTCAGGCTCCGCGCGCGGCGTCGTAGCGGGCCCACATCGGGCCGCAGTCGAGCATGTCGCCGGTCTGCATCGCCTCGTCGATGGCCATGACGGTGAGGCCCGCCTCCATCGACTCGAACGGCGTCACCGGAAAGTCCTGGCGGCCCTCGAGGGTGGCCAGCAGGTCGCGGGCCATGGCCTGGTCGGCGCCGTTGTGGCTGTCCTCGGTGCGGTCGCCGTAGTCGATGCGCTCGGGCTTGCCGCGGTCCATGGCGCGGCGGACCATCAGCTTGTTGCGGACCAGATCGGCGATCAGGGTGCCTTCGGTCCCGGCGACGTACCAGCGCCGTTCGGGCAGGGCGACGTGGCTGTTGGCGTGGAACGACAGCCGCACGCCGTTCTCGTACTGCACCAGGGCGTTCTGGTGGTCGGTGACGTCCATGTCGGAGTGGAAGGCGTCGTTGGCGCTGGCCCAGCCGGCGTCGCGTAGGGCGTAGGCCAGCTGGCCGTCGCTATAGGTGTAGTGGCCGGCGCGATCGGGCACGAAGATGTCGCGGCCGCCGAAACTGGCGACTTTGGCCGGCCGCGAACGGGTCAGGCGGCCGAAGATATCGAAGTCGTGGCAGACCTTGTCGAGCAGGTACGAGCCGCCATAGGCCTGCTTGCGCCGCCAGTTGCGGGCCAGATAACCGCCGTGCTCGGGCGGCAGGTGTTCGGTGGCGTCGATGGAGATCACCTGGCCGAGCTGGCCGGCGTCCACGCGGGCGATGGTCTCGCGCACGATCGACATCGAGCGCATGACCAGGCCGATATAGAGCGGCGGGCCGCCACCGACGGCCAGGCGATGCGCGAGGGCCAGGGTCTCTGACTGGGTCCGCACGATCGGCTTTTCGGCGAAGATCGGATAGCCGGCGTCGAGGGCCTGATTGAGGTGCTCGAAGTGCAGGTGGTTGGGTGAGCCGATCATCACCAGGTCGTACGGGCCTTGGGCCAGAAGTTCGGCGGCGTCGGCGAGGGCCGGGCCAGGATCGATCCCGGCGTCGGCCAGGATCGGCGCGCCGACCGGGGCCGGATCGACATGGGCGGCGACCTGCAGGCTCCAGCCGACCTCCTTCATCGCCGCCAGCACGTGGGCGATGCGCTGGCCCAGTCCGATGACGCCGATACGGTAGGTTTTCATGGCCGCCTTCCAGAAAGCTGACGGCTGGAGCTTAGCGCGGGCTGGGCCGGCGGCTAGTGGCCTTCGCCGCCGCCGAACGCGTCCGGATAGGCGACCAGCAGCGGCGCATCGAGCGCGCCGTCCTCGAGCGCGAGGGCCATGAAGGCCGGGCTGGCCGAGTAGGGCGACTTCACCTGGGCGGCGGCCTGCCGGCTGAAGCCGAACTTCGGGTAGTACTCCGGGTGGCCAAGCACGATGACCGCGTGGGCGCCGAAGTCCTTGGCGGTCTCGATCGAGGCGGCGGTCAGCCGCTTGCCGACGCCGTCGCGCTGGCGGTCCGGCCGCACGGCCAGCGGCGCCAGGGCGGCGTAGAGGTTCACGCTGTCGGCCCACAGCCGGCTGTAGAGGATGTGGCCGACGACCTCGCCGTTCTCCTCCTCGACCAGTTCGAACATCACGTCGCCATCCGCGCGCAGCTTCTCGACGAGGTCGGCTTCGTCGGGCTGCCCGAAGGCGGCGGCGACGATCTCGCGGATGGCGGCGTGGTCGGCGGGGCGGGCGTGACGGATCATGCCGTCAGCATAGGCGCGGTCCTATTCCGCGGCCAGGGCCGCTGCGGGCGCAACCTGTGGGCCACGGATCAGCTTGCCGGGCAGTTCGCCGGTGGCCTCGCCATGTTCGAAGGTGACGACGCCGCTGACCACGGTGGCGCGATAGCCGCTGGCGCGCTGGATCAGGCGGCGGCCGTCGGCGGGCAGGTCGAAGACCATCTCCGGCGCGTGGATCGCCAGGGCGTCGAAGTCGATGACGTTGATGTCGGCCTTCATGCCCGGCGCAAGGACGCCGCGATCGTTCAGGCCGTAGAACTGCGCGGTTTCGCGGGTCTGCATCGAGACGACCTTCTCCAGCGGCATGCGCTCGCCGCGGGCGCGGTCGCGCACCCAGTAGGTCAGCATGTAGGTCGGGAAGCTGGCGTCGCAGATCACCCCGCAGTGCGCGCCGCCGTCCGACAGGCTGAGCACGGTGTTGGGATCGTGCATCATCTCGACGATGTGGTCGAAGCTGTGCTCGGCGTAGTTCAGCAGGGGCAGGTAGATATAGCCGGCGCCGTCGTTCTCCATGAGCATGTCGTAGACGACGGCCTCGGGCGTCGCGCCTTGGCGAGCCGCTTCGGCGGCGACCGAGTCCTCGGCGCGCGGCTCGTAGTCGAGCTGGCCGTTCCGCTCAAGGCGGAACATGTTGCCGAAGTCCTGCAGCAGCGCGCCCATGGCCGGCGCCTGGGGCGTCACCTCCGAGATGATCGCCTCGCGGACCGCCGGGTCGCGCAGGTGTTGCAGGCGTTCGGCGAAGGGCAGGGCGGCGATGGCGCGGTAGGCGCTCTTGCGGATGAAGGGGTGCACGGTCGACTGCCAGCCCAGCACCATGCCGGTCGGGCGGCAGGCGATGCCGGCCTTGATGTTGGCGCCCTGCGCCTGGGCCTCGGCGGTCAGGGCCAGCATGTCGCGCCACTTGTTCGGCTGGAACGGCGACTGCAGCAGGCTGTAGTTGACCGGCAGCCCGGTCTCCTTGGCGAACGCGGCCATCCAGGCGAATTCGTCCTCGGGGATGGTCATGTCGGAGGCGAGCTCGAACACGCCGTGGCCAGCCTCGCCCAGGGCCCGGCCGATGCCGATCATCTCGTCGGCGCCGGCGAAGGTGCCGGGGATCACCTCGCCGTCCTTGGTCCGGTGCAGGGCGGTGCGGGAGGTCGAGAAGCCCAGCGCGCCGGCCTGGACCGCCTCGCGGGTGATGCGGGCCATCTCGGCGATGTCCTCGGGCGTGGCGACCTCGTTGCGGGCGCCGCGCTCGTCCATGACGTAGGCGCGGATGGCGCTGTGCGGGGCCTGGGCGGCGACGTCGAGCACGCGCGGCTTGCGGTCCAGGCTGTCGAGATATTCGGGGAAGGTCTCCCAGTCCCACTTCATGCCTTCGGCCAGCGCCGAGCCGGGAATGTCCTCGACCGCTTCCATGATGCCGATCAGCCAGTCGTGGCGGTCGGGCCGGGCGGGCGCGAAGCCGACGCCGCAATTGCCCATGACCACGGTCGTGACCCCGTGCCAGCAGGACGGGCTGAGATAGGCGTCCCAGGTCACCTGGCCGTCATAGTGGGTGTGGATGTCGACCCAGCCGGGAGTGACCAGCAGGCCGGCCGCATCGATCTCGCGCCGGCCCTGTTCGGGCACCTGTCCGACCTTGGCGATGACGCCGCCGGACACCGCCACGTCGGCCTGGCGGGGCGCTGAGCCCGTGCCGTCGACCACCAGACCACGCCGAATGACCAGATCGTACATGGCTTCCTCCCAGGAATTTTTGGAAGGCTAGGTACGGTGACCCCACGTCACTCAAGAGGCGAGCGGAGCTGAACCCGCGGCCGTCGGGCGCGTTCCACAAGACCAGCGCAACTCGAGAGGGGCGACCATGTCCATCAACAACCGCCGTGAACTCAGCCTGCTCAACCACGAAGAGGGCGAGCTGATCCGCGCCTCGCACCATCCGGCGATCGCCGACCTCGACGCCAAGGATCTGGCCGAGACGCGCAAGCGCCTGCGGGCGATGCGCGACAAGGAACGCACCCTGGCTCGGCAACGGGTTCGTACGGTCAGCGGCAAGGGCGAGCCGCGCGGCAGCGGCACCGCCGAGCATCTCCAAGAGCGCAAGCAGGTGTTCGCCAGCGCCCTGAAGCGGGTGAACAAGCAGGCCCATCGGATGGCTGTCGAGGAGGCGCGCGCCGCCCACGTCGAGGCCTCGAAGAAGGCGCTGGCCATGCGCCGCGCCGCCGGCGCCTCATCGCGCCCGTCTCCCGGCAAGACCGCCAGCGGCGGGATGCAGGCGGTCGAGAGCAGCAAGACCGCATCGAAGGTCGCGCCGGCCAAGGTCGGAAGCGTCTCGCAGGCGAACAAGAACGCTCAGGCCAAGCGAGACAAATAGCGCTGACGTTGTTCCTCCCCTGTTGGGGCAGGTGGCGCGCGTAGCGCGACGGAGGGGGCCTGCTGACTTAAGCAAGCCCCCTCAGTCAGCCGATCGGCTGACAGCTCCCCCAAAAGGGAAGCAATTGATGGAGATCAGTCGCCGGCGACCCAGCTGACGTCGGCGCCCAGCGCGTTCAGGTTCTCGACGAACTTCGGGTGGGCGCGCTGGATCGGCGAGGCATTGAGGATGGTGCTCTCGCCCTCGATGCTGGCGGCCAGCATGAAGAGCGCGATGGCCACGCGGATGATGTAGGGGCTCTCGACCGTCGCCGGGGTCAGCGGCTTGCCGCCCCAGGTGATCAGCCGATGCGGATCGCAGAGCAGGGCGTGGGCGCCGAACTTGCCGAGTTCGGAGTGCCAGCCGAGCGCGCCGTCATAGACCTTGTTCCAGAACATCACCTGGCCTTCGGCGCGCACGCCGAGCGCCACGAAGATCGGCAGGAGGTCGGCCGGGACGTAGGGCCACGGCGCGGCCTCGACCTTGGTCAGGATGTTCGAGGTGAAGGGCTCGCGGACCTTGAGCTTGCCGTCGACCCGGGCGCGGCTGAAGCCGTTCTCGTGGGTCACCTCGACGCCGAACTTGGCGAAGGTGCGGTCCAGCAGCGGGAACTGTTCGACCGAGCCGTTCTGGACGGCGATCTCACCGCCGGTGATCGCGCCCATGGCCAGGAAGGTCGCGACCTCGTGGAAGTCGTCGGCGAAGGTGAATTCGACGCCGCCGAGGCTGTCGACGCCGGAGACGGTCAGGCGCGAGCCGCCGACGCCCTGGATGCGCGCGCCCATGCCGGCCAGAAACTCGCAGAACTCCTGGACGTGCGGCTCGCAGGCCGAGTTGGTCAGGCGCGACAGCCCCTTGGCGGTGGCCGCGCAGAGCACGAAGTTCTCGGTGGTGGTGACCGAGGCGTAGTCGAGCCAGTGCTGGGTGGCGGTGAAGC
Source organism: Phenylobacterium sp. LjRoot97 (assembly GCF_964254345.1). Taxonomy (NCBI): domain Bacteria; kingdom Pseudomonadati; phylum Pseudomonadota; class Alphaproteobacteria; order Caulobacterales; family Caulobacteraceae; genus Phenylobacterium; species Phenylobacterium sp. LjRoot97. Next base: position 3,116,476 of record NZ_CAXUTH020000001.1, on the reverse strand, counting down.
CCTTGGGCGTGGCGATCACCGTCGCGCCGGGCTCGCTGGTCACCTCGGCGCCGAACGCCTTGAAGACGTCGATGTGCGGGTCGATCTCACGCGAGCCGAGCGTGCAGCCGGTGACGTCCTCCTCCAGGCTGGCGCGGCCGAAGCGGTGCAGCAGGGCCGGGATCAGCATGATCGACGAGCGCATGCCCAGCGGCAGGTGCGCGGCCTTGGGGTCGAGGTCGCGGCCATGGTGCAGCCGCAGGGTCCCGGTGGCGTAGTCCATGTCCACCGACGAGCCGAGCTTTCCGAAGAAATCCAGCAGCTTGCGCACGTCGGTGATGTCCGGCACCCGGTGCAGGACGATCGGTTCGTCGCTCAGCAGGGTGGCGCAGAGCACCGGCAGGACGGCGTTCTTATTGGCGGACGGCGTGATGGTCCCACGCAAGGCGCGGCCGCCTCGCACGATCAGGTTCGTCATGGCGGCGCGTGGCCTCGTCTTTCGGGAAGGGCGGCCGGCGGCCGCCCGCTAAGTTGAACTCGTCTGCGCGGTCAGCCGGTCACCAGGCGCCGATGCGCTGGGCCTCGTGATGGCTGATCGGATGCTTGGCCTTCTCGTGGTCTTCTTCAGCCAGCAATCTTACCGCTTCCAGCGCAGCCATGCAGCCCATGCCCGCGGCGGTGACGGCCTGGCGGTAGACGTCGTCGGTCACGTCGCCGGCGGCGTAGACGCCCTTGATGGCGGTCGCGGCGCTGCCGGGGACGACCTTCAGATAGCCCGAGCCGTCCATCTCAAGCTGGCCCTTGAACAGCTCGGAGGCCGGGGCGTGGCCGATGGCGATGAACACCCCGTCGGCCGCGATCTCGCGAACCTCGCCGGTGCCCACGTCCTTCAGCTTCACGCCGGTGACGCCGAGCGGCTCGGTCGTGCCGACGACTTCGTCGATGGCGACGTTCCAGATCACCTCGATCTTCGGGTGCGCGAACAGGCGCTCCTGCAGGATCTTCTCGGCGCGGAACTCGTCGCGGCGGTGCACGACGGTGACCTTGGAGGCGAAGTTGGTCAGGAACAGCGCTTCCTCGACCGCGGTGTTGCCGCCGCCGACCACCACGACTTCCTTGCCGCGGTAGAAGAAGCCGTCGCAGGTGGCGCAGGCCGACACGCCGAAGCCCTGGAACTTCTGCTCCGTGTCGAGGCCCAGCCACTTGGCCTGGGCGCCGGTGGCGATGATCAGGGTCTCGGCCAGCCAGACCTCGCCGCTGTCGCATTCCAGGCGGAACGGGCGCTGGCTGAGGTCGGCCTTGATGACGATGTCGTTGATGATCTCGGTGCCGACGTGGGCGGCCTGGGCCTGCATCTGCTCCATCAGCCAGGGGCCCTGGATGACGTCGGCGAAGCCCGGATAGTTCTCCACGTCGGTGGTGATGGTCAGCTGGCCGCCCGGCTGGATGCCGGCGATCAGCACCGGTTTGAGCAGCGCGCGCGCGGCGTAGATGGCGGCGGTGTAGCCGGCCGGGCCGGAACCCAGGATCAGGCAGCGGGTGGTGCGAGGAGCATTCTGCGACATGGCGTCTATGTAGGGGAGATTCTGAGCGGTTGCGACAGGCGCCGGGCGTGGTCGGTCAGCGCACGCGCCGCAGGGCTCAGACGCCGGGGTCGCGCGCCGCCAAACGTGGGGCCGAGATGACCTCCAGCAGGGCCTCCGCGACGCGCTGCGCGCCGAGCCCGTCGCAGAGCTCCAGGCTGGCGGCGGTCAGGCGCGTGCGGGTGGCGGTGTCGCTGAGCAGGCGCACCGCGGCCCGGTCGAAGGCGGCGGCGAAGTCCTCGTCGCCGGCGTCGACCACCAGGGCGGCGTCGCGATCAGCCAATGCGCGGGCGGCCGGGCGCTGGTTCTCGGCCAGCACCACCAGCACCGAGGGCAGGCCCAGGGTGCAGCGCTCCCAGGTGGTCGATCCGCCGGCCCCGAACGCGACGTCGGCCTCCAGCGTCAGGCGGGCCATGTCCTGGGCGTCGACGTGCAGGGTGACGCGCGGGTCGTGCGCCGCCACGCGGGTCAGTCCCGGCAGGCTGGGAGCGTCGGCGCCCAGCACGACGTCGAAGGCCAAGTGTCCGTTGCGTTGACGCAGGCGGTCGAGCACCCGCGAGGTGACGGCGCCGACATCGGTCAGGCCAAGCGCGACCAGCACCCGCTCCACCGGGCCGCCGCGCCGGGCGATCGCCGCCTCGCGCAGGGCGGCGAACTCCGGCCGCAGGGGCGCATAGCGGGGGCCGAGCAGCAGGCGCGCGCCCTCGGCCAGGGAGGCGTAGTCGGCCTCGGTCCGGGCCGGGCCGGAGTCCAGCACGAGGTCGGCGGCCAGGGGGCGGTCGGCCCGGTCGTCAATGACGAGCGTCGGGCGTCCCTGTGCGATGAACTGGTGATCGACGCGGCCGAGGCCGTAGTGGTCGAACACGACAGCGTCGAAGGCCAGGCCGGCGATGGCGGCCGGCAAGTCGGCTGCAGCGATGGAGGCGACCTCCTCGCGGCTCATGTCCGGGGCGAAGGCGTCGAGAATGCCGGCGACGACCGGCGGGGCCAGGAACACGCATTCGGCGCCGTGTTCGCCGAGCGCCCTCGCCAGGCTGAGCGAGCGCATCACATGTCCGCCGCCGACCGCCGGGCCAGCGTTGGCGATGAAGAGGATGCGAGGCCGCAGAATCATCTTGCAACCATGGGACGCCGAAACCCGTGGCTTGAAAAGGGGCGCGGCTCAGCGCGGCAGGCGTACGAAGAACAGTTCCGGGTCGCCGGGATCGAGATGATCGACCTGCCCGGCTGGCAGGTAGCCGCGGGCCGGCAGCAGCTGGCGCATGATCGCGTTCGAAACGTTGGTCGAGACGAACAGCTTCTGGGCGGCGTGCGCCCGTTCGATCTCGTCCAGCAGCGCGCTGGCCACGCCGCGGCGCTGCAGGCGCGCGTCGGTGACGATCAGGTCGAGGAAGGGATTGCTGAAGAACCAGCCCGTGACGGCGAAGCCGGCCGGCTGGTCGTCGAGAAGGGCCAGCCGCGCGACCCGCCCGTGCTCCCCTGCGAAGGCGCGGCGAAGCCAGTCGGCGCGGTGCGGGCTGCTCGCGGCGGTCGGGTCGATCGACAGGGCGATATGGGCGTCGTCGGCTCGGGCCAGGCGGATCGAGACGGCCATGGCCCTAGTTCCTTCGCGCGTCGAAGCGGCGCAACACCTCGTCGGCCGCCCGCTCGGTCTCGGCCAGCGGTTCGTAGGTCCAGCGGTGGAAAGCGCCGCCGAACGGCCGCGCCGCGCCCAGGCGTTCCAGGTCCTCGTGGAACAGGCGGAATTTCAGGCTCTCGCCGTCCATCTTCATCACGAACACCGGCTTGCCGGTCGAGGCCGCGTCCGTGGCGAGGTTGGTCGAGTCCTCGGTGACCAGGATGTAGTCGGCCGCCGCGAGGTAGGCGAAATAGGGATTGTCGCCTTCGCCGTCCCAGATCACGCCGGGCACGTGCTTAAGCCGCGCCTCGAGGATGTTCTTGGCCGGATCGGGCGTGCGGCGGGTGAAGCTGACCATCACCGAGCCGCCTTCCTGGACGACCGGCAGCTCGATCTCGCGGGCCATCGCGGCCGCGCGCTCTGGCGAGATGTCGTGGGCCTTGGACTTGCCGCCGATGATCACCGCCACGCGCGGACGCGGCAGGGCGTCGAGCTCCGTCTGGAAGCGCTGCAGGTCGGCGGCCATGCGCTCGGCGTTCACCCGGCCCGGCGAGCCGGTGATCGGAAAGACGTTGTCGCCGTCCAGCCGGTCGTGCTTGGGCGGGATGACCAGGTCGAACAGCCGGGTCGGCATGCGCGGATCCTGGACCTGGACCACGTAGGTCTTGCGGCCGGACCAGCGTCGCATGCGGATGGACAGCGGCAGGGTGGCGCGGCCGGCCGCGATCCAGATGTCGGGCCAGGGCGGGGCGATGTCGCTTTGCGGGGTCAGCAGCCGGCGCGGGAACGGGGTCAGCCACCAGGGCAGGCGGCCGATCCAGCTCTTCCAGCCGATCTGCTTGACGACGATCTGCGCGGAGCGCTTGCGCGCGATCGCGTTGGCCAGACCGACGACCTGGGCCTCAATGCCCGCGCGCCCGTCCGACACCGCCCAGATGACGAGCGGCGCGGCGGGCGTCGGGTTTGATGCTGACAAGCCGGAGGTCCCGGAGCCTAGATCCACTCGACTTTGAGGATCTCGTAGGCTTTGCCGCCGCCAGGAGTGTTCACCTCGACGACGTCGCCGGGTTCCTTGCCGATCATGGCTCGGGCCAGCGGCGAGACGATGGAGATCTTGCCTTGCTTCACGTCGGCTTCGTGTTCGCCGACGATCTGGTAGCGGGCTTCTTCCTCGGTGTCTTCGTCGACCACCGAAACGGTGGCCCCGAACTTCACCTGGGTGCCGGACAGCTTGGATACGTCAATGACCTGGGCGCGGGCCATCCGGTCCTCGATCTCGGCGATCTGGCCTTCGATCCAGCCCTGCCGCTCCTTAGCGGCGTGGTACTCGGCGTTCTCGGAGAGGTCGCCATGCGAGCGCGCTTCCGCGATCGCAGCGATCACGGCGGGTCGCTCGGCGGTCTTCAAACGCTTCAGTTCATCGTCGAGGGCTTGCCAGCCCTCGGCGGTCATCGGGACTTTTTCCATCGTGGATGAGGACTCGGATTCGCCCTTTTGGGAGTTCGTTGCCGGCCGCGGGCGCAGGCGTCCGGGGGGGTAGAGATTAGATGTCGCAGCACAAAAACTCAAGGGCGCGCCGGCAGACGGCCCCAGGTGCTCAGTTCGAAAGCTGTTGAGAAGCGTGCAAGACGCTGTGTCGTCAGGCGCTTTCCGAGACGATTGAGCCTTGCAGTTCCTTGGCGTCGGGGGCCTCGAAGACCCCCTCGATGAAGTCGAACATCTCCGGCGTCACGCCGATCGAGAAGGTCTCGCCGCGAACCACGCTGCGCTCCAGCACGCGGGCGCGGCGCACTTCGGCCGGCGCAGTCACGAAATGGAACTGAAGCGGCAACTCGACGGCCTGGCCGATCTCGGCCACGCGGGCGCGGTCGGAGCGGCGCAGCAGGCCGAGGTCGAGCACCACCGAGGTGCCCGCGGCGATGACGCCGGCCGCCGTGGACCAGATCTGGGCCTCGCAGCGTTCGACCCGCTCCATCATCCAGTGGTACTCGATGGGTTCGGGCATGTCGGCGGCGAACAGCCGCGCCATCCAGTCGTCGATCGCGAAGTGGACGGCCGGCTCGCGCCGGGCCAGTTCCTTGGCGTAGGTGGACTTTCCGGCGCCGGAGGGGCCGTAGACGACGTGAAGCGTGGCGGTCATGCCCCGCCCGTAGAACATTTCCGTCCGCGCGGAAACGTCTACGGGCGTCGCAGCGGCTATTTCACCGACAACCCGCCGTCGATGACAATTTCCGCCCCGGTGACGTAGCGGCTCTCGTCCGAGGCCAACCACAGCACGCCGTTGGCGATGTCCTCCGGATAGCCCTTCACGCCGAGCGGCACGCCCTCGGCGCTCATGGCGTCCAGCGCCGCGCCGCGGGGCGGGCGGGCGTTGTCGCCGACTTCGCCGGTGCCGACGATGGTGTCCCAGATCGGGGTCTCGATGATGCCCGGGTGGACCGAGTTGACCCGCACGCCGTCCTTGGCCGCGGCGCATTCCATGGCCACGGCCTTGGTGAAGAGGCGCACGCCGCCCTTGGTGGCGCAGTAGCCGGCCAGGATCGCCGAGCCCTTCAGGCCGGCGACCGAGGACATGTTGATGATCGAGCCGCCGCCGTTCTCGCGCATCAGCGGGATCGAGTGCTTCACGCCCAGGAAGACGCCGTCGAGATTGACCGCAGTCTGCTTCTGGAAGTCGGCCAGGGTCATGGTCAGGACCGAGCCGCCGATGCCGATGCCGGCGTTGTTGACCAGGATGTCGAGGCGGCCGTGCGCGGCCTTCACGGCGGCGATCACGTCGATCCAGGCCTGCTCGGAGGTGACGTCGTGGTGCAGGTAGCTGGCCTGGCCGCCCATCGCCTTGATGGCCTCGACCGTCTGGGCGCCCTTGTCGTCCTGCAGGTCGGTGACGACGATCGTCGCGCCTTCCTGGGCCAGCCGTTCGGCGCAGCCGCGCCCGATCCCGCTCGCCCCGCCGGTGACCAGCGCAACCTTACCTTCGACCCGACCGGCCATGCTTCGACTCCCTAAGTGATCGTTGTTTAGTTTTCCTACGCCTAGCCTAGCTCGACGATAGAGGCCAGCCTCCGACGCCAGTCAGAGATTCGGAGTATCGGTATGTCGATCAGCATTCGTCCCTGCGTGCCGGGCGACGAGACGGCCCTGTCGCTGGTCGGCCAGGCGACGTTTCTGGAGACCTATGCGGGCGTCCTGCCGGCCGGCGACATCCTGAGCCACTGCCGTACTCAGCACGGCGAGAGCCTCTATGCGCAATGGCTGGCCAAGCCCGGCTACCGGCTGTGGCTGGCCGAGATGGACGAGGGCGGCGCGCCGGTCGGCTATGCGGCGCTGACGCCGCCGGAGCTGCCGGTGGCGACGGGGGAGGGCGACGTCGAACTGAAGCGCATCTACCTGCTCAACCGCTTCCACGGCACGGGCCTCGGCGGCAGGCTGATGGCGACGGCGTTGGAGAGCGCCGCGCAAGCGGGGTTTACCCGCATGCTGCTGGGCGTGTTTGGCGGAAATTCGCGCGCAATCGCGTTCTATGCCCGCCAAGGCTACGTTGAGGCGGGCGTCCGGAAGTTCCGCGTAGGCGCCAACGAGTACGACGACCTGGTTCTGGCTAGATCCCTATAGGGGCCGCCGTACCCGAGGCTGGCGTCCTACCAGGTGACTTTTCCGTTGGCCGTGAGCAGGCCAATCAGCATGGCCGCTCCAAGGGCGATGATCAGACCCACGACGATAAGGTCTGTATACCCCTCGAAGCGCTCTAGCAGATGCCTGTTCTTATGATGGTGGACCTCACCCTCGTGGTGTCCGGTTTGCATGGCTTTTCCTTCGCACACTGAATCAGAGGACACGTCCTCGCCAGACTGCGACAGGCGCCCATGCGGGCCGACCGGCTGGTCATCAAGGGCCGCCGGAACGCGCCCACTTTGCGCCCACCGAAGTGAGGCGACGCTCTGAGGTTGCGCCCGCAAAGAACGTCGGTCAATCAGCAAAACGCAGCTAAGTCGTTCACAAACTTGAGGTTGCGAGCCGCTCGCATAGCAGCGCCTTCGCCCCCAGATAGAGCTGCGTAGACTGCGCTTGAGCGCAAAGCTTTCGGATCGACAGGCGATGGACCGCAAGACCTATGTGAGGCTGCTGCGCGATGCGCGCGGGCGGACACGCTGTCCGGGCGAGGCGGAGGACCTCCTGCAGTCCGTCCTGCTTGCGGCTGTCGAGGCCAGCCGCGCCGACCTGACCTGCAGTGAAAACCGTCGTTGGTTGAGCGGAGTGCTGCGCAACCGCGCCCTGCACGAGGCGCGCTCGGCAGGCCGCCGTCGCCGGAGGGAGAGCGCCTACGTCTCCCTTGTCGCCGGGAGCCGCGAGGCCGCGACGGCTGCCGACGGCTCTGCGCACAACGGCTCTGCTGGTCGTGACCGGCCACACGAAACCGGAGATCGCGTGGCTGCTCGGCCTGTCGGACGTGGCGTTGCGCAAGCGGATCAGCGACATCAAGCGGCGCGCCGGCGACTTTGGACTTCGCGGGCCGGCGGGAGAGCGCGCCCTGCAAGGCGACTTGCCCTTCGGTCTGCTGCGCCGGGCCCTGATCGGGGTGGTGCGTTCGGCCGAGCTGGCGATCGGGACACACGATCCCGACGGCCATCTGTTCGTCGTGTCCTCACAAAACGGCGCGCCGCGGCAACTAAGGGCGTCCAAGATCTGAAAGGGAGAGACACATGTTCGGCAAAGTGCGGATCGGCACGATCTGCTTCTACGTGACCGACATCGCGCGGACCGAGACGTTCTATCGTGACGTCCTCGGCCTGGAGGTCGCCAATATGGGAGACGACGGCTCGGGGAACGATTGGCTGCAGGCCAACACCGCGGGCGGGGTGGAGCTGATCTTCTTCAACGCCGAGTGCACGCCTGGCAACTCGCCGATCATCGTCTTCGATCTGGCCAAGGGCGGGATCGACACCGTGGTCGCCGCGTTGGCCGAGAAGGGGGCGACCATCGTCACGCCGGTCAGCCACGCCCCCGGCGGATGGTCCGCTGAGTTTTCAGACCCCGACGGGCATCTGATCTCGATGTATCAGTCCGACGAGGCGCCCCGCAGCTAGGGAGCGCCGAAACGCGCGAGGGGTGCTTGCCGCCTCTCGCGCGCCTGGATCAGGCGTAGCTTTGCAGCGGGCGCACGTCGAGGGTGTCCTCGACGGTCGCCACGATGGCCTGGGCCGCGGCCAGGGCGCCCGCGGCGGTCGTGAAGTAGGGCGTCTTCATCATCAGCGCGGTGCGGCGGATTTCGAAGCTGTCGGCCAGCGACTGCTTGCCCTCGGTGGTGTTGAAGACCAGCTGGATCTCGCCGTTCTTCATCGCGTCGACGATGTGCGGACGTCCTTCCAGCACCTTCTTCACCTGCTCGACCTCCAGGCCCTGTTCGGCCAGGTAGCCGCCGGTGCCGGCCGTCGCGACGACCTTGAAGCCTTGGCTCAGAAGCAGCTTCACCGGCTCCAGGATCCAGGGCTTGTCGGCGTCCTTCACCGAGACGAACACCTTGCCGGTCTTGGGCAGCTTCACGCCGCCGCCGAGCTGGCTCTTGGCGAAGGCGCGGGCGAAGGCCGCGCCATTGGTCTCGCCCGGGCGGATCCAGTCGAGGCCCATGACCTCGCCGGTCGAACGCATTTCCGGGCCCAGCACCGTGTCGACGCCGGCGAAGCGGGCGAACGGGAACACAGCCTCCTTCACCGCGACGTGGTCGTAGGGCTTTTCGGTCAGGTTGAAGCTGGCGAGCTTCTCGCCGGCCATCAGCTTGGCGGCGATCGAGGCCAGCGGCTGGCCGATGGTCTTGGCGACGAACGGCACCGTGCGGCTGGCGCGCGGGTTCACTTCCAGCACGTAGATGCGCGGATTGTCGGAGTGCGGCTCCTCGATGGCGAACTGCACATTCATCAGGCCGCGCACTTCCAGGGCCCGGGCCATGGCCTCGGTCTGGCGCTTCAGCTCGGCGATGGTTTCCGGCTTCAGCGAGAACGGCGGCAGCGAGCAGGCGCTGTCGCCCGAGTGCACGCCGGCCTCCTCGATGTGCTCCATGACCCCGGCGACGAACACCTGGCCGGCGTCGTCGCACAGGGCGTCGACGTCCACTTCGGTCGCCCGGCTCAGGTACTGGTCGATCAACACCGGGCTGTCGCCCGACACCTGGACGGCGGTGTTGACGTAGCGCTCGAGCTGTTCGTCGTCGCGGATGATCTCCATCGCCCGGCCGCCCAGCACGTAGGAGGGGCGGATGACGATCGGATAGCCGACCTTGTGCGCGCCGGCGAAGGCCTCGTCGCGCGAGCGGGCGATGGCGTTGACCGGCTGGGCGATCTTCAGCTTGTGCAGCAGCTGCTGGAAGCGCTCGCGGTCCTCGGCCAGGTCGATGGCGTCGGGCGAGGTGCCCAGGATCGGGATGCCGGCGTCTTCCAGCGGCTTGGCCAGCTTCAGCGGGGTCTGGCCGCCGAACTGGACGATGACGCCCAGCAGCGTCCCGCGGGCCTGCTCGACCGCGATCAGCTCCAGCACGTCCTCGGCCGTCAGCGGCTCGAAGTACAGGCGGTCGGAGGTGTCGTAGTCGGTGGAGACGGTCTCGGGGTTGCAGTTGACCATGATCGACTCCACGCCGATGTCGGCGAGGGCGAAGGCCGCGTGACAGCAGCAGTAGTCGAACTCGATGCCCTGGCCGATCCGGTTCGGACCGCCGCCCAGGATGATCGCCTTCTTGCGATCGCTCGGCTCGCTTTCGCACTCGGGGATCTGGCCCAGAGCGCCGGTCTCGTAGGTCGAGTACATGTACGGCGTGGCGGCGCGGAACTCGCCCGCGCAGCTGTCGATACGCTTGAACACCGGGCGCACGCCATGGGCGCGGCGCTGTTCGCGGACCTCGGCCTCGGTGGTGTGGGTCAGCTTGGCAAGGCGCGCGTCGGAGAAGCCCTGCGCCTTCACGGCCCGGAACTCGGCGGCCGTGCCGGGCAGGCCACGGTCGCGGATAGCGGCCTCGGCCTGGATCAGCGTCTGCAGTTGGCGCAGGAACCAGGGCTCGTACGAGCAGGCCGCATTGACCTCCTCGACGCTCAGCCCGTGGCGGAATGCCTGGGCGATCACCAGCAGGCGGTCCGGCGTCGGCTGCCCCAGGGCGCGGATCACCGCGGCGCGGCCGGTCTCGGCGTCGTGGGCGCCTTCGATCTCGACCTCGTCCAGGCCGGTCAGGCCGGTTTCCAGGCCGCGCAGGGCCTTCTGCAGGCTCTCGGCGAAGGTGCGGCCGATGGCCATGACCTCACCCACCGACTTCATGGCGGTGGTCAGGGTCGGCTCCGAACCCGGATACTTCTCGAAGGCGAAGCGCGGGATCTTGGTGACGACGTAGTCGATGCTCGGCTCGAACGAGGCCGGGGTCGCGCCGGTGATGTCGTTCATCAGCTCGTCGAGGGTGTAGCCGACTGCCAGTCGCGCGGCGACCTTGGCGATCGGGAAGCCGGTGGCCTTCGAGGCCAGCGCCGACGAGCGCGACACCCGCGGGTTCATTTCGATGACGACCATGCGGCCGTCGGCCGGGTTCACGGCGAACTGCACGTTCGAGCCGCCGGTCTCGACGCCGATCTCGCGTAGCACGGCGATCGAGGCCGCCCGCATACGCTGGTATTCCTTGTCGGTCAGCGTGAGGGCAGGGGCGACCGTGATGGAGTCGCCGGTGTGCACGCCCATCGGGTCGATGTTCTCGATGGAGCAGACGATGATGCAGTTGTCCGCCTTGTCGCGGACGACCTCCATCTCATACTCCTTCCAGCCCAGCACGCTCTCCTCGATGAGGACTTCGGTGGTGGGGGACAGGTCGAGACCGCGTTCGACGATCTCTTTGAATTCCTCGACATTGTAGGCGATGCCGCCGCCGGTGCCGGCCAGGGTGAAGGACGGACGGATGATCGCCGGCAGGCCGACGAACTCCAGGCCTTCCATGGCCTCGTCCATCGAGTGGGCCGCCTTGGACTTCGGGCTCTCAAGGCCCAGCTTGTCCATGGCGTCGCGGAACTTCTGGCGGTCCTCGGCCTTGTCGATGACCTCAGCCTTGGCGCCGATCATTTCGACCCCGTACTTGGCCAGCGCGCCGGAGGCCTCAAGGGCCAGGGCGGTGTTCAGCGCGGTCTGGCCGCCCATGGTCGGCAGCAGGGCGTCAGGGCGCTCCTTGGCGATGATCTTCTCGACCATCTCCGGGGTGATCGGCTCGATGTACGTGGCGTCGGCCACGTCCGGGTCGGTCATGATCGTGGCCGGGTTCGAGTTGACCAGCACGATGCGGTAGCCCTCGGCGCGCAGCGCCTTGCAGGCCTGGACGCCCGAGTAGTCGAACTCACAGGCCTGGCCGATCACGATCGGCCCGGCGCCGATGATGAGGATCGAGGAGATGTCAGTGCGTTTCGGCATGTCCACTCGCGCGCATGGGCGGTCGCACTCTTCAAGCGCGCCCGGTCCCGGTCAATCTGCAGGTTAAGGGGGCCGTTTAGAGACGGAGTCGCTCGCGCGCAAGCGGCGATGGCGGCAATCTCGCCGCAGGCGGCCCCGGCGCGGCGGAGCGGAGGCGCTCCAACGAAAACGGGCCGGCGTTTCCGCCGGCCCGCAGCCGTTTCGATGCTAGGGCCAAAAGGCCTTTGCCGAACTGCTTAGACTTGCAGGTTGCCGGCGGCCATCTTGCCGCTGCGACGGTCCTGCTCGAGTTCGTAGGTGATCTTTTGGCCTTCGTTCAGGCTGCGGAGTCCGGCGCGTTCAACGGCCGAGATGTGAACGAAGATGTCCGCGCCGCCATCGTCGGGTTGGATGAAGCCATAGCCCTTGGTTCCGTTGAACCATTTAACAGTGCCGGTAGCCATAGAAGTGTCGTCCTTGGGTAAGTCGTTCCGCGGCCCAAGCCTTTTGGGTCACGCATCAAATTTCGGGAGGGTCGGAGAGCAGGTTCGGTGCGCCGGAAATGTGGAGCGTCGAAAATCAGCCGAACCATACGAGTTTGACAGCCTGACGTTAGCGCGCTTCCGGAGCCCCCGCAAGGCGATCCATGGAACGGCGCTCTCCCGCCCTGAAGGGAAAAGATCCACAGGGAGAGGTGCGGAATCGTAAGCAGAGAAGGGCGATATCGATAATGTCGGGTCGGCGCCGGTTCCCCGTTTGAAAGTTTTCGGCGCCGATGCCGCCTCTCGCCTGAGTAGAATTGTGCGCCCTTGCCCGGTGAACTGTGAGGGGGCCGCAGGCGTCGGAAAGGGCCGAGGTCAACGGCGGCGATCGACGTCACCATCATTCCAGGCGGGATTTCGCACGATAATACAGTCAGGTCACATCGCGTGGAGGGCTCTCAAGTTTCGCGTTCCGTGTCGCCGAAGCAACAGCGACGTTGCCGGTCTCCATGGGCGGAACTGTTCTGGCCGTGGATGATTACTCGGATCTCGAAGCTCGAGTTTTGCGTGCACCGGCCGAGCGTCGGCCTCGATCCTCGCCGCCAGGCCGACGCTACTATGTTGTGCTGCGGCGCCGCCTGAAGCCTTTCCTCGCGAACGGGAGTCGGGCAGCTTCGCCGATGACCACGGTTTGGGATTGCCAACGATCGCCACCTCCGACCCCATGGCTGACCTGATGTCGCAGATCGCGGCAGGCGATCGCGCGGCGATGCGCCGGCTCTACGACGCCACGTCCGCGAAGCTATTCGGCGTCTGCATTCGTATCCTCTCGGACAGGGACGAGAGCGAGGACGTGCTGCAGGAAGTCTATCTCACCATTTGGCGACGCGCCGACCGCTATGAGGCGGAGCGGGCGAGCGTCATGGCCTGGATATCCACCATCGCCCGCAACCGCGCCATCGACCGCCTGCGCGCTCGCGGGCCGCTCGCCTATGCCGACCCCGTCGAGGACTTGCAGATCGAGGATGAGGCGCCCGGGGCCGAGGCGCTGCTGGAGACGGCTCAGGCCGGCCAGGCGTTGGCCAACTGCCTGGACGAACTGGACGCGCGAACCCAGGGCGCGATCCGCACGGCGTTCTTCGAGGGACTGACCTACGAGGCCCTGGCCCGGCGGCTGGACGAGCCCCTAGGGACGGTGAAGAGCTGGATCCGCCGCGGTCTCCTGAAACTGCGGGGGTGCCTGGAGCGATGAGCGACATCGGCCCCGAACTCCCGGACGACGAAGCCCTGGCCGCCGAACATGCGCTGGGCGTGCTCACCGCGCACGAAAGGGCGGCCGCCGAACAGCGCATGGCCCGTGACCCGGTCTTCGCGGCGGACGTGCTGGCCTGGCGTGCGCGCCTGGCGCCGCTGGCCGAGGAGATCGCGGCGGTGGCGGCGCCCGCCGGGCTATGGCCGCGGATCGAGCGGATGCTGGCGGCGAACGACAACGCCCAGGGCGTGCGGCGGCGACTGCGGTTCTGGCGCGCGGCGACGCTCGGCTCGCTGGCGGTGACGGCCGCCAGTCTCGCGGCGGTGGTGTTCCTCGCCGCGCGGCCGCCTGAGGTGATCACCCAGCCGCGGCCGCCGATGGGGCCGATGATGAACGCGCGGCTGATGAGCGACGGCGGCCAGCCGCTGTTCCTCGCCGCCTATGATCCGGAACGGAAGTCGATCCTGGTGGCCTCGCTGGTGCCGCCCGGGGCCGACCCCGACCACAGTCACGAGCTGTGGTTGATCCCCGCCGACGGCAAGCCGCGCTCGCTGGGCCTGATCGATCCAGGGGCGTCCAAGGCGTTGCCGATGTCCGAGCCGATGGCGGATATGACCACCGAAGGCGTCTCGCTGGCGGTCACGGTCGAGCCGCGCGGCGGTTCGCACCAGGCCGGGCCCTCGGGCCCGGTTGCGGCGGTCGGCAAGCTGGCGCGTCTCTAGCGGCTCGGCTGGCGCGGCGCGGGCGAAGCGCCCTATGCTCCACGTCCAGTTGAGAGGTTTCTAGTCGATGAGAACGAGTCTGCTTGCGGCGAGCGCCGCGGTCCTGCTCCTGTCGGGCGGCGAGGCGTCGGCGGCCCCCGAGCTGCACAAGGACGGCATGACCCTGAAGGAAGTCCAGTCCTGGCTGCTCGAGAGCGGCTACAAGGCTGAGCTCAAGAAGGACGACGGCGAGGGCTACATCACGAGTTCGGCCGAAGGCGTGAGCTTCGAGATCTATCCCAACGACTGCCGCCAGGGCCGTTGCGCCTCGATGCAGATGGTCGCCGCCTTCAACGTGAAGGAGAAGCTCGACGCGCAGAAGGCGAACGAGTGGAACTCCTCGAAGCGTTATGTCGACTGCTACATCGACGACGAAGGCGACCCCTGGTTCACCTACGACATCAATGTCAGCCCCGGCGGGACGCGCGCGGCCCTGGACGACAATTTCAGCGTCTGGCTGAGCTTCCTGCCCGATATCAAGGAACACATCGGGTGGTAGAACGAGAAAGGCCGGCGCCTGGGGGCCGGCCTTTCGTCTATTTCGCCTACTTCTTCGCCGCGTCCATGTACCCGGCGAAGCGCTCGAACAGGTAGAGCGAGTCCGTCGGCCCCGGGGAGGCTTCCGGGTGGTGCTGGACGCTGAACACGGGCTTGTCCTTCAGGGCGATGCCGGCGTTGGTGCCGTCGAACAGCGAGACGTGGGTTTCGACGACCGGCTCGGGCAGGCTGTCGCGGTCGACCGTGAAGCCGTGGTTCATCGAGACGATTTCGACCTTGCCGGTGGTCACGTCCTTGACCGGATGGTTCGCGCCGTGGTGGCCCTGGTCCATCTTGACGGTCTTGGCGCCCAGGGCGCGGGCCATCATCTGGTGGCCGAGGCAGATGCCGAACACCGGCACGCCGCTTTCAACCAGCTTCTTGATCTCCGGCACGGCGTATTCGCCGGTCGCGGCCGGGTCGCCCGGGCCGTTGGACAGCAGCACGCCGTCCGGCTTGCGGGCCAGAACGTCCTCGGCGCTGGTCTTGGCCGGCACGACGGTGACGCGGGCGCCGATCGAGGTGAGCGCGCGCAGGATGTTGCGCTTCACGCCGTAGTCGAGGACCACGACCTCATACTTCGGCTCCGACGCCGGCTTGGCGTAGCCCTCGGGCCAATCCCACAGGCCCTCGTCATAGATGAACGGCTGCAGGCAGGAGGCGTCCTTGGCCAGGTCCAGGCCTTCCAGGCCGGCCCACGCCTTGGCCTTTTCGATCAGGGCGGGAATGTCGAACTCGCCGGTCGGCGAATGGGCGATGACGCCGTGCGGCATGCCGTTCTCGCGGATCGAGCGGGTCAGGGCGCGGGTGTCGACGCCGGCCAGGCCGATGACGCCACGACGCTTCATCCAGGTGTCGAGGTCGCCCTCGGAGCGCCAGTTGGCCGGGGCGGTGGGCACGTCGCGGAAAATCGCGCCGCGCGCCGCGGTTTCGGCCGAACCGGACATCTGCTCGATGTCCTCGACGTTGACCCCGACATTGCCCATGTGCGGGAAGGTGAAGGCCACGATCTGGGACATGTAGGAGGGGTCCGTGAGGATCTCCTGGTAGCCGGTCATCGCGGTGTTGAAGCAGACCTCGCCGACCGCATCGCCGGTCGCGCCGACGCCGACGCCTTGCAATACGGTTCCATTGGCGAGAACCAGAACGCCCGTGACACCCGGGAGCAGTTCAACAGTCATCTGGCGTCTCCATCAGAGGGGGCATGCTCGCAAAAAGACGGGCCAGGGTGAACCCCGCCCGTTCTTCAACTGTCCGCATGTTTCGGCAAACGGCCGCGTACCTACTGACTCGCGCCGGGCGGGTCAATGCGGCGCGCCGTCGATCGGTCGTCCAACCGCCAATCCCGAAAAATAACTCCGCACGGCGAACCGCGTTCTCTTTTTGCGCGAGGCCTATTGCTGCACGCATGCGACGCATGGCATCGGCGCCCGGATAGCAGCGTTTTCTCAACTATTGGGGGCTCCAATGAAACTCGGACTTCTGTGCGCTCTGCTGGCTTCCGCCGCAGTCGCCACCCCGGCCGCGGCCGGTGTCATCGTCGCCGATTCCGGCTGGCAGGACGACCAGATTACAGGCGTCGGCACGCCCAGCCAGGGCTCGGCCTGGACCTTCACGGTCGGGACTTCGGCCTACTTCCGCATCACCGACGCCTTTATCCAAGGCGATGTGTTCTCGCTCTATGACGGCGCCATCCTCCTGGCGAAGACCACCTTCACCACCACCAGCGACGCCATCGATTCCTACAACGGCACGGCGTGGTCGGACCTCGGCTACAGCCGCCTGAGCTACCTGGTCGGCCCGGGTTCGTACTCGTTCACGATCACCGGCGACGGGGCCGGCGGCGTGCCGGCGGGCTTCGCGGTGCGCCTCGACTCGGTCGCGGCGGTTCCGGAACCGGCCACCTGGGCGATGATGATCCTCGGCTTCGGCGCCGCCGGCGTTGCGATCCGCGGTTCGCGCCGCCGTCTCGCGGTCGCCTAAGGCTTCGCTTCAGTCTGCGTTGCGGCCCGTCCCTGCATGCCAGGGGCGGGCCGTATCATTTTCGCCTCAGCCCGGCAGGACGCCGGAGATCGCCTCGAACAGGGCGTCGGCGCGCACCGGTTTGCCGATGTGGCGGTCGGCCCCGGCCTCGGTCGAGGACTTCAGGTCGTCCGGCGAGGTGTTGGCGCTGATCACGATGATCGGCGCGCGGGGCAGGCCGGGCCCCTCGGCCTTGCGGATCGCGCGGATCGCGGTCAGCCCGTCCATCACCGGCATGCGCAAGTCCATCAGCACCAGATCGAACCCGCCCTGACGCCAGGCCTCGACAGCCTGCTCGCCGTTCTCGACGCTGGTCACTTCGGCCCCGGCCGCGCCCAGCATCAGCTCCAGCACCTTGCGGTTGGTGGGATTGTCGTCGGCGGCCAGGATCCGCAGGGGCGGGGCCTCGCCGTCCTGGATCGGCGCCTGGGCGGCGTCCGCCTCATGCGCGGCGTCGCCGTAGTCGAGCAGGCCGCCGACCAGCCGGTCGAGCTGGCGGGCCGACCCCTGGATGTCGGCGACCAGCCCCCGCTGCTCGTCGTCGAGCGCGGTCCGCTCCAGCGCCGCGATCAGGCCGAGCACCCCGTTCAGCGGGGTGCGCAGCTCGTGGCTCATGTCGGCGACGAACTCGGTCTTGGCGCGGCTGGCGACCTCGGCCCGGTGCAGGGCGTCTTCGAGCGCGGCGGCCTGGCGCTTCATCTGGGTGATGTCGACCCGCAGGCCGATCACCCCGCCGTCGGCGGTGCGCCGCTCCTCGATCATCAGCCAGCGGCCGTCGGCCAGCCGCTGCTCGTGCCGTTCGCCGGTGGGGTTCTTCAGCTTGGCCAGGCGCGACGCCAGCCATTCCTCCTCGCGGCCGACAGCGTCCGGATAGTCGCCGCGGGCGACGCCGGTGCGCAGGGTGTCGGCCAGGGTGACCTGCGACGAAAACAGGTCGGCCGAGCGGTGGTAGATCTCGGCGTAGCGCTTGTTCCAGAGCAGGTAGCGGCCGTCGGCGTCGAGGAAGACGATGCCTTCGGGCAGCAGGTCCAGCGCTTCGCGCAGCCGCTGGCCCGCGACCTCGGCCTGGGCGTTGGCCGCCGCCAGCGCCCGCCCGCCCAGCAGGCGGGCGATCCGTTCCCGAAGCCTGACCTTCGGCATCTCGCTCCCCGACGATTCGCCCCAAGATGCTCATGAGACGCCGATCGTCCTGCGGCCACGCCAACAGAGCCGCCGCGGGCCGCGGATCGTGCGTTAAGCTCAAGCTTTGGGCACCGGGGTTCGCTTTTCGCGCACGAGCGTCTATTTCGGCGGCCATGAGCATCACGACGGTCGGCCTCGATGCCGACGACACCCTCTGGCATAACGAGACGATCTTCCGGCTGACCCATGACCGGTTCAGCGAATTGCTGTCCGGGGTCGCCGACAAGGAGGCGCTGGAGAAGCGCCTGGCCGAGGTCGAGAAGCGTAACCTGCGGCTCTACGGCTACGGGGTGAAGGGTTTCACGCTGTCGATGATCGAGACGGCGATGGAGATGACCGGCGGCGAGCCCCCCGGCCATGTAATCCGCGAGATTCTGGCGGTCGGCCGCGAGATGTTGAGCGAACCGGTCGAGCCGCTGCCCGGCGTCGACGACACCCTGGCCGAGCTCTCGAAGCGCTACCGGCTGGTGCTGATCACAAAGGGCGACCTGCTGCACCAGGAGCAGAAGCTGGCGGCCTCGGGCCTCGGCGATCTGTTCGCGGCCGTCGAGATCGTCAGCGAGAAGGACGCCTCGACCTATAGCCGCGTCTTCGCCCGTCACGGCACCGGCCCGGAGCAGGCGGTGATGTGCGGTAACTCGATGCGCTCGGACATCCTGCCGGCGATCGAGGCCGGGGCCTACGGCGCCTATGTGCCCTATCCGCTGATCTGGGCGCACGAGATGGCCGATGCGCCGGAAGGTCACGCGCGGTTCGCCGAACTGGCCAGCATCCGCGACCTGCCGGCCTGGATCGATGGGCTGAAGTGATGCCTATTTCGCCGGCGATGTCACAGCCGGCGGCTCCGATCCGTCCTTGGGGGCGATGGTTCGGAGAAATCAGATGTCGCGCATTATCGCCGCCGCCCTGGGTCTGTTGCTGGGGCTGAACGCCCTGGCCATGCTGTTCGCCTCGTTCTGGTGGTACAACGCCGTGCCAGGCGTGACCGCCACCGGCCCCTACAATCCGCACTTCGTCCGCGATATCGGGGCGACCTACCTGGTCGTCGCCGGCGGCTTGGCCTGGTTCGCCGCCCGCCCGGTCCAGGGCTGGCCCGCGCTCGTCGCCGGGGCGAGCTTCCTAGTGCTGCATGCCGGGGCCCATGTGTTCGACGCCAGTTGCTCGGCCGACCCGGTGGCCGATCTCATCCGCGACCTGCCGGGCGTCTTCGCGCCCGCCCTGATCGCGGGGGCCATCGCTCTCTTCAACCGCCCCACCCGGATCGGAGCCGCCTGATGCTGAAATCCCTGCTCGCCCGTCAGATCGGGAAGATGGAAAGCCGCTGGGGCTACGACGCCAGCTACATCCGCCGCGTGCTGGCGGTCAGTCCGAGCGGCCTGCTGCGTTTCGGCCTGGTCAGTTCAATGGTCGACGCCAAGGCCGCGCCCGCGGCGGCCATCGCCGCGGCCAAGCTGGTCGGGACCCTGGCCGAGGACTGCGGGCCCTGCGTGCAGATCGTCGTCGACATGGCCGCGGCCGACGGCGTCGCGCCGCAGGTCCTGCGGGCGATCCTGGCCGAAGACGAGGCGGCGATGGGCGCCGATGCGGCCCTGGCCTGGCGTTTCGCCCGCGCGAGTCTATGCCGCGACATGGCCGCCGCCGATCCGCTGCGCGATCAGATCGCCGGCCGCTGGGGCGACAAGGGCCTGGTCGCGGTCAGCCTGGCCCTGACGACGGCGCGCATGTACCCGACGCTCAAGTACGCGCTGGGCTACGGCAAGGCGTGCTCGAAGGTGACCGTGGACGGCCAGGCCGCGCCGATGGCCCACGCGCCGATGGCGGCGTAGGGTTCGCGATCATGGCCGCCGACATCGACATCTTCGAAGCCCAGCGCCCGCGCCTGATCCGGCTCGCCTACCGGATGCTCGGCTCGGTCGCCGAGGCCGAGGACGTGGTCCAGGACGCCTGGCTTCGCTGGACGCGGACCGAGGAGGAGGTTCGCGATCCGGTCGGCTGGCTGGTGCGGGTGACCAGCCGGCTCTGCATCGACCGGCTGCGCTCGGCCAAGGCCCAGCGCGAGGCCTATCGCGGTCCCTGGCTGCCCGAGCCGCTGATCGAGGAGCTCAGCGTCGATCCGGTCGAGCGGGCCGAGGACGTGTCCGTCGCCTTCCTGCTGGCGCTGGAGCGGCTGTCGCCGTTGGAGCGGGCGGTGTTCCTGCTGCACGACGTGTTCGACGAGGACTACGCGTCTGTCGCCGAGACCCTTGGCCGCAACGAGGCTGCGGTGCGCCAGCTCGCCGCCCGGGCGCGGGCCCACGTCAAGGACAACCGCCCCCGCTTCACCGTCAGCCAGGAGGATGCGGCCAAGCTCGCCGCCGCCTTCATGGCCGCCGCGGCCCAGGGCGACATGAAGGCCTTGTCCTCGGTGCTCGCCGAGGACGCTGTGCTGATCTCCGACGGCGGCGGCAAGCGGACCGCGGCGCTGCGGCCGATGATCGGGCGTGACGACATCATCCGGCTGCTGGAAGGGCTCGCCTGGCGTACGGGCGGTTCGCAGCTATGGCCGATCAGTTTCCGGGCGGTGCGGATCAACGGCTATCCCGGCGTGATCATGGAGCGCGAGGACGGGCCGATGACGGTGGCGTTCCAGCCTGGGGAGGACGGCAAGCTGGCGGCAATCTACCTGGTCCGCAATCCGGACAAGCTGGGACGTCTGCCCTTGGATCAGTGAGCCTTGCGGTGTGGCAGCAGGTGCAACACCCCGGCGATGACGCTGCCGATCAACAGGCCGACGACCGCCGAGCCGACCGCGAAAGTCACCCAGCCGGTGACCGGCCCGATCAGGGGAACCTGGCCGGCCCAGTGCGAGGCGCCCTCGACCCAGACTGGGAGCGGCGTCAGGTGGAAGTGCTCGAGGCCATGGACAATGATGCCGCCGCCGACCCACAGCATGGCGGCGGTGCCGATCACGGTCAGCCAGTTCATCACCACCGGCATGCCCTTGACCAGCATGCGGCCGATGGCCTGGGAGGCGCGCGCCGGACGCTTGGCCATGTGCAGGCCGATGTCGTCCATCTTCACGATCAGGCCGACCACGCCATAGACCGCGGCGGTGATCGCGATCCCGACCAGCAGCAGGGCGCCGGCCTGGACGAAGATCGGGCGATCGGCGACGTCGGCGAGGGCGATGGCCATGATCTCGGCCGACAGGATGAGGTCGGTGCGGATCGCCCCGCTGACCTTCTGGTCCTCCAGCTCTGTGGCGCTGAGCGCGAGCTCTTCAGGCTCGTCGGCCTCGTCCTCGCCGCGGATCGCCTCGATGATCTTCTCGGTGGCCTCGAAGCAGAGATAGGCGCCGCCGGCCATCAGCAGCGGCGTCACGCCCCACGGTGCGAAGGCGCTGAGCAGCAGCGCGCCCGGCAGCAGGAACAGCAGTTTGTTGCGCAGCGAGCCGATGGCGATGCGCAGGACGATCGGCAGTTCGCGCTCTGGCGAGAAGCCCATCGCATAGCCGGGCGTCACCGCGGTGTCGTCGACGACCACTCCCACAGCCTTGGTTCCCGCCTTGCCGGCGGCCCCGGCGACGTCGTCCAGCGAGGCGGCGGCCATCTTGGCGATGCCCGCAACATCGTCGAGCAGAGCCACAAGTCCGGATGCCATCGGGAACCTCTGTTGATTGAGAGACTTGAGCCAATATCGCGGGTCGGTACGAGCTAGTCACGCGAGCGTAAAGTCGCTTCGCTCATACGTCCCGGGCTGCCTGTGGATGGAACGGGGTCAGATGCAACGGCCCAGAAAGCAAGCGGCTCCCGCGCCCTTCGTGGATGGGGGCGGCCGCATGATCCAGTTGGTGCGCAGCTTCGACTGGGCGACGACCCCGTTGGGCGCGGCGCCGGACTGGCCGCCCGAACTGAAGACCATGGTCAACTTCATCCTGGAATCACAGTTCCCGATGGTGATCATCTGGGGCGAGCGCCTGACGACGATCTACAACGACGCCTTCCTGCCGATCCTCGGCGACAAGCCCGAGGCGCTGGGACGGTCGTTCGCCGACGTCTGGTCCGAAGTGTGGGACGAGGTCGAGCCGCTGGTGACCCACGCCTTCGCGGGCGAAGCGACCTTCACCAAGGACTATCCGCTGACGGTGGTGCGCTCCGAGCAGCCGGAGCAGGCCTGGTTCACCTCCTGCTTCAGCCCGCTGCGGCTGGCGAACGGCGACATCTGCGGGGTCGTCGACACGGTGGTGGAGACGACCGCGACGGTCCGGGCGCACGCCGACCTCGACACCTTGGCCCAGGAGATGAGCCACCGGCTGAAGAACACCATGGCCACGGTCCAGGCGGTCGCGTCGCAGTCGCTGAAGGAGGTGGTCGAGCGCTCCGTGGTCGAGGAGTTCCTCGACCGCATCGTCACCCTCGGCAATGCGCACGACGTATTGTTCCGCCAGAACTGGCAGCCGGTGCCCTTGCGGCGGGTGGCCGAGGCGAGCTTGTCGCCGCTCGACGGCCTGGGCCAGATCCACCTCAAGGGGCGCGAGGTGCAGATCGGCGTGCGCACCACGATGGCGTTGTCGCTGCTGCTGCACGAACTGGCGACTAACGCGGCCAAGTATGGCGCGCTCTCGACCGCCAACGGCCGGGTCGACCTGGACTGGGGGGTGCGCGCCGGGGTGTTCCGCCTGCGCTGGCGCGAGTGCGGCGGCCCGCCGGTCGTGCCGCCGGCCCACGCCGGCTTCGGCAGCCGTCTGATCGACCTCGGTCTATCGCCCGAAGGCTCGGTGGCGCGGCGTTATGGGGCCGAAGGCGTCGAGGTCGACATCGAGACGCCAGTGTCGGGGCTGCTGGATCGCTGAGGGGGCTACGCCGCGGCTCCGGACGCTGTATCATCTGCGTGGTGCGCGTCGACGAACACTTCCTTGATGAGATCAAATCCCGCCTCCGGCCTTCCGACGTGATCGGGCGGACGGTGAAGCTGCGCAAGCAGGGGCGGGAGTATGTCGGCCTGTCGCCGTTCAACAAGGAGAAGACGCCCTCGTTCTACGTGAACGACGAGAAGGGGCAGTTCTTCGATTTTTCGTCGGGCAAGAACGGCGATCTGATCACCTTCCTGCAAGAGACCGAGCGCCTCACCTTCATGGAGGCGGTCGAGCGGTTGGCCGCCGAGGCGGGCCTCGCGATGCCCGAGGTCGACGCCCGTTCGGCCGAGCAGGAGCGTCAGCGCCAGGGACTGTCGGACTGGATGGACGCCGCCGCCCAGTGGTTCGAAGGCGCCCTGCGCAGGCCTGAGGGCAAGGAGGCGCGCGCCTATCTGGAGCGCCGCGGCCTGCCGGAATCCGAATGGGCGCGCTTCCGCCTTGGATTTTCACCGCCCGGTCGTACGGCGCTGAAGGACTATCTGGTCACCAAGGGCGCGCGGCCGGGAGAGCTTGTCGAAGCCGGGCTGCTGATCGCGCCGGAGGAGGGCGGTGCGCCCTACGACCGCTTCCGCGACCGGATCATCTTTCCGATCTCCGA
The DNA here is from genome assembly GCF_964254345.1 of Phenylobacterium sp. LjRoot97. Classification (NCBI taxonomy): domain Bacteria; kingdom Pseudomonadati; phylum Pseudomonadota; class Alphaproteobacteria; order Caulobacterales; family Caulobacteraceae; genus Phenylobacterium; species Phenylobacterium sp. LjRoot97. Next base: position 3,093,162 of record NZ_CAXUTH020000001.1, on the reverse strand, counting down.
TCACCGCGGCCGGATCCTGTCGTTCGGCGGCCGGGCGATGGACCCGCAGGCCCGCGCCAAGTACCTGAACGGCCCGGAAAGCCCGCTCTTCCACAAGGGGCGCACGCTCTACGGGGTCGGCGAGGCCCGCAAGATCCTCGGGGCCGCGCCCAGCGGCGAGAACCCCTCCCTGGTCGTGGTCGAGGGCTACATGGACGCCATCGCCTGCCAGCGGGCCGGGATCGCCGCCGTCGCGCCGCTCGGCACGGCGCTGACCGAAGATCAGATGGAGATGCTCTGGCGGCTGCACGGCGAGCCCACCCTCTCGTTCGACGGCGACCGCGCGGGGCGTCAGGCGGCCTCGCGCTCGATCGACCGGGCTTTGCCGCTGCTCAAGCCCGGCAAGAGCTTCAAGTTCGCGATCGTCGAGGGCGGCAAGGATCCGGACGAGGTGCTGCGCGAGCAGGGGGCGGTCGCCCTCCGCGCCCAGTTGTCGCAGACCACGGCCTTCGTCGACGCGCTGTTCACCCGCGAGCACGACCTGGAGCCGCTCGATACCCCTGAGCGGAGGGCCGGCTTCAAGAACCGGCTGCGCAACGCGGCCGGCCAGATCGCCGACAAGGACCTTCAGCAGGCCTACCGCGAAGCGCTGATGGAGCGCTTCGACGCGACCGGTCCGAAGGGGCGCGCGGCTCCCGAGCAAAACGCCCGTCCGCAACGTGGAAATGCAGGCGGTTCAAGAGGTTGGCGCGGCGGCGGGCGCGAATGGATCGACCCGGCGCCGACCGAGGCGGGACGCGAGGCGGCGCGCCGGCTCGCCGTGTCGATCGACCCGGTGGCGGCCACGCTCGCCAAGTATGCGATCGACGATCCCGGCGTTCTGGACGAACATCTGGAGAACTCGTTCCTCGCCAAAGGCTTCGGTGTCGAAGCTCTAGCGAAGCTGACGGGCGAGATCATCGGATTCAGATTGGATGCTGATCATCTTGACACCGCGACTCTCGCACGCCATCTGGCGTCTTGCGGGTTTAATGCGCTGCTGACAGACATCGACCGGGCCGCTGCGAAATCGGGCGCGCCCATCTTGAAACCGGATGTCTCCCTCGACGTCGCTAGATCCCAGTGGTCGCAAGCTTTCGCGGGCCTTTCACGGCTCGTGGCGCTCGACGAGGCTATTGCGTCCGCCAAGGGTAACCTTAGCGGTCGTTCCGATATGGAAGCTCTCGAGCGTCTGAAAGGCGAACGCGACACGCTGAAACGCGCGATCAGAACGGGAACGATTTGGGCGGGAGAAGGGTCGTAAGGGAGTACGACCGTCTGTTCGCTATTGGAGCATCTTCGGCCCGCGCCTTGCATGGCGCGGCCGAAATCCGGAGACCTAGATGAGCACGAACACGGCTGAAGCGGAAACCACTGAAACGACCGGCGGTGATGGTCCGCTGCTCGACCTCACCGACGCCGGCGTAAAGAAGTTCATCAAGCAGGCCAAGGCCCGCGGCTACGTCACCATGGACGAGCTGAACAAGGTCTTGCCCTCTGAGGAAGTCACCTCCGAGGCCATCGAAGACACCCTCGCCATGCTTTCGGAGATGGGCGTCAACGTCGTCGAGGCTGAGGAAGACGCCGAGGGCGGCGAAGTCGCCGTCCGGGAAGAAACCGCGGTGGTCGAGACCACCAAGGAAGCGGCCTACGACCGCACCGACGACCCGGTTCGGATGTACCTGCGTGAAATGGGCTCGGTGGAGCTGCTCTCGCGCGAAGGCGAAATCGCCATCGCCAAGCGCATCGAAGCCGGCCGCGACACCATGATCCGCGGTCTGTGCGAAAGCGCGCTGACCTTCGAAGCTATCATGGTCTGGCGCGAGGAGCTCGGCTCCGGCCGCATCCTGCTGCGGGAAGTCATCGACCTCGAGCAGACCTATGGCGGAGCCAACGCCGCCGCGGCCGAGCTGGCCGGCGGCGCGGAAGCCGAAGCTGAGGAAGAAGAGACCACCGAAGACGGCGAGGCCGTCGCCAAGGCCGAGGGCGCCGAGGACGACGACGACTTCGACGACGGCGCTGGTCCGACCATCAGCGCCATGGAAGGCGAGCTGCGCGAAGGCGTGATGGCGACCCTGGACGCCATCGCCTCCGAGTTCGACTCGTTCCGTGCATTACAGGAAAAGCTCGTCGGCAAGCGCCTGAAGGGCGAAGACCTCTCGGATGCCGACCGCAAGTCCTACACCAGCGCCTCGCTGGCCATCGTCCAGCACCTGAAGACCCTGAAGCTGAACAACAACCGCATCGAGGCGCTGGTCGAGCAGCTCTATGCGATCAACAAGCGCCTGATGGGCCTGGAAGGCCGCCTGCTGCGTCTGGCCGACAGCTACGGCATTTCGCGCTCGGAGTTCCTCAAGGCCTACTTCGGCCAGGAACTGTCGCCGAACTGGACCGACCAGGTGAAGCCGCTGGGCGTTCGCTGGACCAAGTTCGTCGAGAACGACGCCGGTCAGATCGGCGACATCCGCGCCGAGGTCGCCGCCCTGGCGACCGAAACCGGCGTGCCGATCGACGACTATCGCCGCATCGTTCAGACCGTCCAGAAGGGCGAGCGCGAAGCGCGTCAGGCCAAGAAGGAAATGGTCGAGGCCAACCTGCGCCTCGTGATCTCGATCGCCAAGAAGTACACCAACCGCGGCCTGCAGTTCCTGGACCTGATCCAGGAAGGCAACATCGGCCTGATGAAGGCGGTCGATAAGTTCGAATACCGTCGCGGCTACAAGTTCTCGACCTACGCCACCTGGTGGATCCGCCAGGCGATCACCCGCTCGATCGCCGACCAGGCCCGGACCATCCGGATCCCGGTGCACATGATCGAGACGATCAACAAGATCGTCCGCACCAGCCGCCAGATGCTGCACGAGATCGGCCGCGAGCCGACCCCGGAGGAACTGGCCGAGAAGCTGGCCATGCCGCTGGAAAAGGTCCGCAAGGTCCTGAAGATCGCCAAGGAGCCGATCTCGCTCGAAACCCCGATCGGGGACGAGGAAGACAGCCACCTGGGCGACTTCATCGAGGACAAGAACGCGATCCTGCCCATCGACGCGGCGATCCAGTCGAACCTGCGCGAGACCACCACCCGCGTGCTGGCGTCGCTGACGCCGCGCGAGGAACGCGTCCTGCGCATGCGCTTCGGGATCGGCATGAACACCGACCACACCCTCGAAGAGGTCGGCCAGCAGTTCAGCGTCACCCGCGAACGGATCCGTCAGATCGAGGCCAAGGCGCTTCGCAAGCTGAAGCACCCGTCGCGGTCGCGTAAGCTGCGCAGCTTCCTCGACAGCTAGGACTATTCGGCGCTGGCAGCGCCTGGACGCCCTCGACTAAGCTCTGCGGAGGTTGGTCGGGGGCGTTTTCATGAATCTTTCCAGGAATCTGGCGCGGGGCCTGACCTGCGCGGCGGCAATTGCTGCTCTGTCGACAGGAGCGCACGCTCAGCCCAACACGCGCTCGGCCGAACGCATCAAGGCCCATGTCGGCTTTCTGGCCGACGACCTGCTGCAGGGGCGCGAGGCGGGCACGGCCGGGTTCGACGTCGCCGCGGCCTATGTCGCCTCGCAATTGGCGCAGATCGGCGTGAAGCCCGGTGCGGCGGACGGAACCTACTTCCAGCGCGTGTCGATGGTCGCCGGCCGGCCGTCGGACGAGGGCGCGCTCGCGTTGACTTCGAAGGCGGGGCCAGCGCCGCTGAAGTTCGGCGAGGACTTTCTGCCAGGCCGCAATCTGCTCTCGGCGAGCACCCGCGTCGCCGCGCCGCTGGTCTTCGTCGGGTATGGCGTGCGCACCCCGACGCAGGACGACTATGCCGGGCTCAATGTGAAGGGGAAGATCGTCGTCGCCCTCAGCGGTGCGCCGGCCGGTCTGCAGACCGAGGAGCGCGCCTATTACGCCGGCGTCCGCACCAAGCGCCTGGCGGCCGAGGCGAAGGGCGCGGTCGGGTTCATCACCATCATGGCGCCCTCGGACGAGACCCGCCGCCCGTTCGCCAACAGTGCGCGCCAGTGGCGCAACTGGGCGATGGCCTGGCGCGCGCCCGACGGCGCGGCCTTCTCGCCGGCGGCGACGACGCCGGATCTCGGAATTCTGAGCGTGAAGGGCGCCGCCAAGCTCTTCGTCGGGGCTCGGCAATCCTACGACGAAGTGGTGAGAGCGGCGGAGACCGACGCGCCGCCGCGGTTCGCCCTGCCATATGGCCTGGACGCGACGATCAACACCGAGACGAAGATCGTCGAGAGCGCCAATGTCGTCGGCCGCATCGAGGGCTCCGACCCCAAACTGAAGGACGAGGTGGTCGTCCTGTCGGCGCACCTCGACCACATCGGCGTCACCCCGCCAATCAAAGGCGACGCGATCAACAACGGCGCGCTCGACAACGCAAGCGGGGTGGCCACCACCCTGGAGGTCGCCCGCGCCTTCGTTGAGGGCAAGCCGCCGCGCCGCACGCTGCTGTTCCTGCTCAACACCGCCGAGGAAAAGGGGCTGGTCGGCGCCGACTACTTCGCGCGTCACCCGCCGACCACCGCGCCGATCGTGGCGAATATCAATCTCGACATGCCGGTCCTGACCTACGACTTCGTTGACGTGGTGGCGTTCGGAGCCGAGCGCTCGAGCCTCGGCCCGACGGTGCAGCGGGCGGCAGGTCGGATGGGGCTGAGGCTCTCGCCCGATCCGCTGCCGGAGGAGGGACTGTTCACCCGCAGCGATCACTTCCGCTTCGTCGAGCAGGGCGTGCCGTCGGTGTTCCTGATGACCGGCTTCGAGAATGGCGGCCGCGAGGCCTTCACCTCGTTCCTCAAGGATCACTACCACAAGCCCAGCGACGACCTTTCGCTGCCGATCGACTACGGAGCCGGGGCGAAGTTCGCGGCGATCAACTACGAGATCGCCCGCGAAGTGGCGGACGCTGACGCCCGTCCGGCCTGGAATTCAGGCGACTTCTTCGGGACGCTGTTCGGCAGGCGGTGACAGAACGCCGATAGGCGAGCAAGCTTGGCCCATCAGGATGAGGTGGGCGAGATGCGCAGGACGGTCCTTGGATTGGCGGTGGGGTTGGCCCTGGCCGGGGGAGCGCAGGCGCAGCAGATCGTTCCCGGGCCGAAGATGACCCAGGCCGAGGGCGTGCAACTGTTCGAGGCCGGGGGATTCACGGTCGGGAACGGCGCGGCGATCAATGTCTGCGGGACGGCCTCGCAGCCGAAATTCGTGTTCATGGACCTCAACGGCGACGGGGCGCTGGAGGCGGCCGCCGTCGACAAGAACCCCTCCTGCTATGGCGGCGAGGGGCTGTGGTTCACGCTGCTGGCCAAGGGCAAGGACGGCCGCTGGCGCGCTATCGCGCGAGATAGTGGAGCCTTGGGCTTCGAAACCTCACGAACGAACGGCTGGTTGGACGTCCGCGTCACCGCCGACTGCGCGCGTATCTGGAAGTATGCCGGCGACGGTTATCAGCGCCCGGCGGCCTGCGCGCCGGCTTCGCTCGACAAGGCGACGGCCGCAACCGGCGTCACCGCCGCCGACCGCACCGCCGCCATGCGCGCCGCGGGTTTCGTCTCCCAAGGCGGGCGCTGGCTGGGCGGCGAGGGCAACTGCGAGGCCGTCATCGAGCCCAGCGACATCCGCGATCTCAATGGCGACGGCCGCCAGGAGATCGTCATCACCGAGAGCGGGACCTTCTGCTACGGCAATACCGGCCAGGGTTTCTACATCATGGAGCGCGCCGGAAACGGCTGGCGCACGCTCTTCCAGTCGCCCGGAATTCCGGATTTTCTGCCGACCAAGGGCGCGGGCGGCTGGCCGGACATCGTGCTGGGCGGACCGGGCTTTTGTTTCCCGGTCGTGCGCTACAACGGCAAGACCTACGCCGTTCACCGCCAGAAGGAAGAACAGCCCGGCGCCTGCTCGGGCCGCTAGCGCCAGGCGTAGTTGAAGCTGACCGAGATCCGTTCCTTGCGGGCGGCGTTGGCCGGGACCTCGTGGCGCAGCCAGCTTTCCCACATCAGCACCGTGCCCGGCTCGGGCTGCAGGTAGACGAAGCTGCGGGCGTCCTCCGGCGCGTCCGCCTCGCGCGGCGGGGCGGCCATCATCAGCGGCAGCCGCGGGTCTTCCAGCTTCAGTGCGCTCGCGCCCTTGGGGATCGCGACATAGACGGTGCCCGACAGCACGCTGTGAGGGTGGATATGGCCCGAATGCGCCGCGCCGGGCTTCAGGATGTTCACCCACAGGCTGTCGAGCTTCAGCCGCCGGCGGCCGAGGTCGAGGTGCAGCGCCTTGGCGTAGGCGGCCGCGTGCTTGTCGAGCTTGCGCTTGAGGTCCTCGAAGATGCTGGCCCGCATCGGCAGGTCGTCGAGCGAGGCGTAGGACGTGTAGCCGCCATAGCCGTGCTCGCGGCACCAGGCCTGGCCGGCCATGTCCTCGTCGGCCAGCATCCGGCAGGCGTCTTCAAGCTCGGCGTTGAAGTCGGCGAAGCCGCGCTCGCCGGCGAGGCTGGCTTCATAGACCTGGGTGACGAAGAGGGGGCGCAGGCTCATGGCCCGGCGCTAACGGTCCGCAGCCCGGATGTCAAAGCTAGGCGAGCACGTCCAGCAGTTTGCCCGTCATCTCCTGAGCGCTGCGGATGACCGCGGCGTTGGCGGCGAAGGCGGTCTTGGCGGTGATCTGCTCGACGATCTCGGCCGGCAGGTCGACGGCTTCTCCTTCGACGCCCATGCGGGCGGTGCGGCTGGCCGAGGCGTCGAAGCGACGGCTGGCGGCGAGCATGCCGTATTGTGCGGTGGCGATCGGATCCATCGGGAGCCCCTTCCACCCCGGATCTTGCGCCTTGTGCGGTTAAGTCTTCGCGCAGCGACATGATGAAGACGCCGCTCACCATAGGCGCTTGAAACTCGCCATGCCCGGCGCGTGTTATGGTCAAGTCGAACTGGAGGTTAGTCCGATGATCCGCACCGCATTGATCGCCGCCGCGACCCTAGTCGCCTTCGCCAGCGCCGCCGCGGCCCAGGCCCCGCTGTCGCAGAACCCGCCGACCCAGACGGTCATCTGCCTGGATGTGAACGGCCAGACCCTGCCGGTGTCCTGCAAGGTGCCGGCCAGCCGTCTCGACAAGCGCGAGGACATTTGCCTGTGCCACACCGGCATGCAGGTCGATATCGCGATCTGCCCGGACGGGGTGAAGGCGCCGGCTGAGAACCGCGCCTACGAAAAGGCCCGCAAGGCCGCCGTCAAACACGGCAGCCTGCTCGGCGCGACGTACGAGGGCCAGCCGATGTGCGTCGCCGGCCGCAACACCTACTGAAGCGGACTTGTCCGGCTCAAGCGAACGCTTGAGCCGGAGACGGGCCTAGAGCGGCTTGCCGAGCGCGGCGTAGGTCAGCTTCTGGAAGACGGGCAGGGCGGCGCGCCCTCCCATACGCTGCCCGGTGGCCAGCTGCGAGGCGGCTTCCGGCTCCAGCGGGATCGAGTTCTGGATCAGGTAGATCATCACCATGTCCTCGACGGGGTCGGCCTGCCACCAGGTGCCGAACGCGCCCGGCCAGCCGAACGAACCCTCGGAGCCGGCGCCCATCCAGGCCTGCTTTTCCGGGTCGGTGATCACCGAGACGCCGAGGCCGAAGCCCTGGCCCAGCCAGAACGGAATGCCCATGAACGGGATCTGGCGCTGCTCCGGCGTCAGGCGGTTCTCGCGCATCGACTCGAGCGTCTCGCGCTTGATGTAGCGCACGCCGTCCAGCTCGCCGCCGTTCAGCATCATCCGGGCGAAGCGCAGATAGTCGTCGGCCGTCGAGATCAGGCCGCCGCCGCCGGCGCAGAACTCCGGCGGGCCCGGCAGGTGCGGGAAGGAGATGTCCTCCATCGCATCGGTCTTCGGGTTGATCCGGTAGAGCTTGGCCATGCGGTCGCGCTTTTCCGGCGGGCACCAGAAGTCGGTGTCGGTCATGCCGAGCGGCTTCAGGATCCGCTCCATGATGAACTCGCGATAGCCCTGGCCCGACACCCGCCCGACCAGGAAGCCGAGCACGTCGGTGGCGTGGCTGTAGTGGAAGCGGTCGCCCGGCTGGTAGGAGAGCGGCAGCTGCCCCAGCGCCTTCAGCCACTGGTCGGGGCTGAGGTGGCCGCCGAGCGGCGAGCCCAGCGCGTCCTCGTGGGCCTGGGCGATCGGTCCCATCGAGGTGAAGGCGTAGGCCAGGCCCGAGCGGTGGGTCATCAGGTCGTCGACGGTGATGTCGCGGACGGCCGGAACGGTGTCGTCCACCGGGCCGTTCGCCGACCTCAGGACGCGCATGTCCTTGAATTCCGGCATCCACTTGGTGATTGGATCGTCCATGCGGAGCTTGCCTTCCTCCACCAGCATCAGGGTGGCGATCGACGTGATCGGCTTGGTCATCGAGGCGATGCGGAACAAGGTGTCGCGGGTCATCGGCGCCTGGCCGGCCACGTCGCGGTAGCCGAGCGTATTGACCTGGGCGACCTCGCCCTTGCGCCAGAGCAGGGTCACGAAGCCCGAGAGATCGCCGGCGTCGACAATGGGCTGCAGGGAAGCGGGGATCGCCGCCAGACCGTTGGAAGAAAAGCCGCCCAGAGCCAGATCGCCGTCCATGTCGCCTCGCCAGATGATCCGCCGAGGTCGCATGCCAAGGCGTTTCCTCAGCTATGCCCTGGATGACGTGGAGCCCGTCAACATACTTTTTCTTCGAATTATTGCCGGCGCGGCGCCTCGTAAGTGGCCATCATTTCGCCCTGGGCGACCGTGTGGCCCTTGAGGATGTTGAGCAGCTCGTGCAACGGCGTGTCCGGCCCGACCTCGATATGCTGATCGAGAGCGAAGACCTGGAAGTAGTAGCGGTGCACCCCGTGGCCTGCGGGCGGGCGCGGACCGAACCAGCCATAGTCGCCCGCGTCATTGCGGCCCTGGATGATCGGGTGCGGCGGGTCGATGTACTGGGCCTGCGGCACGCCCTCCGGTAGGCCGCCGGCCTCGGCTGGAATGTTCCAGACCATCCAGTGAATGAACGGCTTCTCCATCGGCGCGTCGGGGTCTTCGACGATCAGGGCGTAGCTTTCGGCGCCCTCGACCTCGGTCCAGGTGATCGGCGGGGAGAGGTTCTCGTAATAGGCCGAGTGACGGTCGGCCAGACGGCCGTCCGGGGCCTGGGACGGCGACATGACGACCAAGCCGCTTTCGTCGCGCGGTTCGACCTTGAAGATGGTGATGGTTTCGCCGGAATGGGTGGGGCTGGACATCGGGCTGCTCCTTGGGCTCCCCGGAAGGAAGCGCGTCGCCAACGGCTTGGTTGCGGCGACCGGGAAAAGGCCCTAGCCGGTATGCATGATCCCGCATCGCGTATCCGCTTCGGTTCGCCTGGCCCTTGTCGCCGCGCTGGCGGCGGCCTGCGCGGCCTGTACGCCGCTTGGGGTGTTCGCCACCTTCACGCCGCGCGACCCGGCGATCCTGACCGCGCATGATCAGCCCTACGGTCCCGGCGGCCGGCAGAGCCTGGACGTTTATGCGCCGCGGCGGATGGACGCCGCCCGGCCTGTCGCGGTGTTTCTCTATGGCGGCGGTTGGGAGCGCGGGCGCAAGTGGGACTACGGCTGGGTCGCCCAGGCCTTGGCCGCGCGCGGCTATGTCGTGGTGCTGCCGGACTACCGGCTCTATCCGCAAGTGCGGTTCCCGGAATTCCTGAACGACAGCGCCCAGGCCGTGCGCTGGGCCGTCGATCATGCCGCCGCCTATGGGGGCGATCCCTCACGCGTCGTGCTGCTGGGCCATTCGGCCGGGGCCTACAATGCAGTGATGCTCGGGCTGGAGCCGAGCTATCTGCTGCGCGCCGGCGTCGATCCGGCCCGCATCGTCGGCGTGGTCGGCATCGCCGGCCCCTATGACTTCCTGCCGCTAAAGGGGCGCATGGCCGATGTGTTCGGGGTTGGTGATCCGGCCGCCACCCAGCCCGTGAGGCTGGCGCGGGCCGACGCGCCGCCCATCCTGCTGGTCACCGGGGCGGCGGACACGATCGTCGATCCGCGAGAGACTGCCTCGCTGGATGCGGCGCTTCGCGCGGCGGGCGCCCAGGTCGAGAGCCGGAGCTATCCGGACGTGGGCCACAACGAGATCATGGCCGCTATGTCCCGCCCGTTCCGCGATCGCGCGAGCGTGCTCAACGACATCACGGGGTTCATGGAACAGGTCGCTGACGCCCCGGTAGCTCACGCGTTTGTCACTCGCCGCGAACCCTGATCAAACGGGCGATGAATAGCCCCTAAGTGCCAGAAAACATGATTTAAAGGCGCGCTCGCGGACCGTTGTTCGGCCGCGACATATTGCCGTTAGGTCAACCTTGCTGCGCCGCCGCAATTGTGGTGTTCCCCAATCGACGCTATATCCGGCGGCCCTTCGTTTCCGAAGGTTTGTGCGCCGCAGTTAGAAGGACCGCCCATGCTGGTGACCCTGATGAAGGCCAAGCTTCACCGCGCCACGGTGACTCAGGCCGATCTCGAGTATGAAGGCTCGATCGCGATCGACCGCGATCTGCTGGACGCCTCGGGCATCCTCCCCCACGAGCAAGTCGACGTCCTGAACATCACCACCGGTGCGCGGTTCACCACCTACGCCATCGAAGCGCCGCGCGGATCCAAGGTGATCGGCGTCAACGGCGCGGCCGCTCGCCTCGTCCAAAAGGGCGACAAGGTGATCGTGGTCACGTACGGCATGCTGCCGGCCGAGGAGGCCCGCAACTATTCGCCCAGCGTCGTGCTTCTCGACGACGGCAACGAGATCAAGCAGGCCGCCTGATGCGCGCCCTGGCCGCGCTGGGGCTGTCCGCCGCGGTCCTCGCCGCCTGTTCGCCGGCTGCGCCCAAGGGCGTGGACAAGGCTGTGCTTGACGAAGCCGTATCCCGCGCCATCGGCGACCCCGGCACCTGCGTGCTGATCGCTGAGGGCGGCAGGACCGTCTACCAATACGGCACCCATGTCGTGTGCGGCCGCGCGCTTCCGTCCTGCGAGGGGGCGGGCGTGCAAACGCTTGAGCAGCTGCTGAAAGCGACGTCGCCGGAGGCCGAGCGCCAGACCGCCAGCTGCCGTAGCAATCCCGAAGGCAGCCGCATCGTCGCCTGGGCCAGCGGTCCGGTCGAGGGGCGGCCGGGCATGACCTACGCCGCGGTAATGGAGGCCAACGAGGCGCCGCCCGGCATCGTCATCGCCGACAAGCTGACCGCCGCCTTCGCACGAGCCGGTCTGGGCCCGAAGTAAGCCCTCCCCCGGAGGGGAGGGCCGCATGCTTACCGCGACAGTTCGTAGAGACCGGTGATGTCGACCCGGACGTTCAGCTCGCCCGCGGCGATGGGCGCGCCGCCGTCCGCCTTCTCCATGCGGGCATAGGCCATCATCGGGACCGGGGGCGGGGACGGCATGTAGCCGCCGCCTTCGCTGAGATTCACCAGGCGGCCGACGCGGTGGCCGGTGGCCTTGGCGTAGAGGTCGGCCTTGGCGGCCAGCGCCTTGACCGCTTCCTGGCGGGCCGCGTTCTCGGCGGCGGTCGGGTCCTTCAGGCCGAAGGAGATGCCGTTCACCTGGTTGGCGCCGGCCTTGACCGTGGCGTCGACAGCCACGCCCAGCTTGTTCAGGTCATTGACGGTGATCGTCACCTGGTTCGAGGCCTGATAGCCGCGCAGCTTCGGCGGCTCGTTCTGCACGTAGTCGTACTGGGCGTTGAGGTTGAGGCCCGAGGTCTGGATGTCCTTCTCGGCGACGCCGGCCTTGCGCAGGGCGGCGATCACCGAATTCATCTTCTCGTTGTTGGCGGCCAAGGCGCCGGCGGCGGTCGGGGCCTCGGTCACGACGCCGAGATTGATCGTCGCCTTGTCCGGCGCGACGCGGGTCTCGCCGTACGCCGAGAGGTTGAGCGTGGTCGTCTGGAACATCGCACCTGCCGAGGGTTGGACGGTCTGAGCGAAGGCGGCGGGCGCGGCGGCGGTGGCGAGCAGCAGGGCCATGGCGCCGGCGCGGACGAAGGTCTTCATCTAAATCTCCACAAACGCCCCGGGGGTAGGGCGGGATTGGGTCTCCAAACGTCGGGTGACGGTGGAGGTTGCAGTTCTGACAAAGCCAAGCTGAACGGCAGCTTTAAGGCGCGTGCAGGTCGTGGTAACCCGCACCCCTGCGTCGCTGCAGGGGCCTGTAGCTCAATGGTTAGAGCCGACCGCTCATAACGGTCTGGTTGTAGGTTCGAGTCCTACCGGGCCCACCAGCGATGTTCGAGCCTCGCTCGCCCTCCGTTTTGCACGCCGCGCCCTTCGCTCGTTGGTTTCCGGCCGACCTGGCCGCGCGCGGACGGCGGCCATCATCAAACTGTTACGCAGACCCGCTTTAGGAGCGCAGCCTGAACGCCCGGCGTCGCCGGGGCCGGCGATTCACAGGAGAGCTGGCGGTCGCACCCCATGACTGGCGAGCGGGACATCATCACAGCTTGGATCGCCCGGGAAATCGTCCCCCATGAGGGCGTCATGCGCAAATGGCTCGCGCGGCGCTGGCGCGGCGCGGTCGACGCGGAGGACGTCATCCAGGAAGCCTATTGCCGGATCGCCGGGCTGGCGCGCGTCGACCATATCGACAACCCGGCCGCCTACTTTCACCGAACCGTTCACACGGCGGCCACGGACATGGCGCGCCGCGCCGGCGCAAATAATCTGGTTTCGGTGACCCAAGAAGACTGGTTCGGCGTCATCGATAGTAGGCCCCTTCAGGATCGTGCGCTGGAGGCGGCCGAAGAACTCCATCGGGTGAACGCTCTGCTTTCAGGTCTGTCAGACACCTGCCGACGGGTGATCGAGCTGCGGCGCATCGAAGGGCTGTCGCGAAAGGAAACGTCCGAGCGGCTGGGCGTGAGCGAGAACGATGTGAAGAACCTGTTGGTGCGCGGCCTGCAGAAAGTCCTGAAGACCATCGCTGAGCAAGAAGCGGAAGGCGAAGATCAGGAGCAAGCCCGCAGGAAGGTGCAGGCGAATGGGTAGCCCGGCCGGCAGCATCGACGACCAGGCCGCTCAATGGGCGGTCGAGACCGCTTATGGCGAACTGACAGCTGAGGGGCGCGCCAAACTGGACGTCTGGCTCGCGGCGGACAGGCGCCATCGCGGAGCCTATGCGCGTGCGCGAGCCGTGTTTCTGGCCATGGAGGACGCCGTCGTCGGCGCCAGTCCCGCGGCGACGTCGCCGGTGCTTGGCCTGGTCGACGAGGCCCCTCATTCGCCGACCATGCGCCGGCCTTCGATCTCGTCGGGCGGGCGGAAAGTCTTCGGGGCCGCGTTGGCCGCTTGTCTTGCGCTCTTCGTTCTCGGCGGCGTGCTCGTAGCGTCCCGCACCGATAAACCCGATGTGGCGGCCGAGCATATCGTCAAGCTGGAGGACGGTTCCGTCGCGACCCTGCAGCCCGACGCACGGATCGACGTCGTCCTGTCGGCGGACGCGCGGCGGATCACCTTGCTGAGCGGCGACGCCACCTTCCGGGTCGCAAAGGATCGTGCCCGCCCGTTCGTCGTGCGGTCGGGCGAGGTCTACGCGCAGGCGACCGGAACGGTCTACTCGGTCGCGCGCGTCGGGCTCAGGGGCGGGACCGTGAAGGTCATGGAAGGCAGCGTGCTGGTCTGGCCCGGGGATCAGCGCGAACGGGCGGTGTTGCTGCAAGCCGGCGAGGCGTTGACCCTCGACCCGCCATCGCCGCCGCCGCCCAGCCCGCGCCCGGCCAAGGTCGCAAGCAAAGGCCCGCCGCGGCCGTCGGCATCGGCGCCGATCGCGCTGGACGACACGCCGATCCGCGTGGCCGTCGCGCGTCTCAACCGCGTCAACGACACCAAGATCGTCCTGGCCGACCCGGCGATCGGGGACATCCGGATCGTCGGCTTGTTCAAGGCGGACGATCCAGACGAATTCGCGGAAATGGCGGCGGCCGTATCCGGCGGCGAAGTCGAGCGTCGCGCTGGGCTTATCGTAATAAAACCGAGATAAAACAGAGCAGAATATTTAATACGCCGAACCCGATCCAAATCCGGGAAGCGCCCTGTCGAGAGATTGAAAGATGTCAATCTTCGGGGGTTCTCTAGGTGCTGCGTACAACGTTCCAATCGACTGTTTCGACCCTGGCGGTCGCGGCGGTGTTCTGTCTGCCGGCCGTCGCACAGGCCCAGGCGCGCAACTTTGACGTCCCGGCGCAGGCCGCCTCGACCGGAATTCAGGAATTCGCCCGCCAGGCGGGGATACGGGTCATCGCGACCGCTGCAGACACCAGCCAGCGGCGGACGAACGCCGTCCAGGGCAGCCTCGACACGCGTCAGGCCATGGACCGGCTGCTGTCGGGCACGGGCCTCTCAGTGCGCAGCTTCGATGGCGGCGTTGCGGTGTTGAGCGCAGCGGACGGGCGATCCGATGCGGGCGCTGAGGTCGAAGCCCTCGTCGTCACCGGCAGCCGCATCGCCCGTCCGGAACTGGACTCGTCGATGCCGGTCAGCATCGTCTCATTCGACGCGGCCAAGGATTTCGGTAGGTTCACGGCCTATGACGCGCTGAAGCAGGTCCCGGCCGTCGCCCCGGGCTTGGGCGAATGGAGCTCGCGCAGTCAGGCGTACGACAAGGGCGTCGCCAACATCAACCTGCGCAACATGGGTGCGAACCGCTCGCTGGTCGTCGTGGACGGCCATCGATGGGTCTCGGGCGGCGCGCGCACGATGGCAGTCGACCTGAACACCATTCCTTCGGCGTTGATCGAACGTTTCGAGGTCGTCACGGGCGGTGCGGCGGCGATCTACGGGGCGGACGCCGTCACCGGCGCCGTCAACGTCATCATGAAGAAGGAGATGACCGGCGTCTCGACGTCGCTCACGTCCGGCATCTCCGAGGAGGGCGACGCCGACCAGCACCAGTTCTCGGCGGCCACGGGGTTCAAGTTCGCCGATGATCGCGGCCGCGTCGTGATCGGCGGCAACTTCATCTACACCTCGCCGGTCCTCGCCACGGATCGCTATCCGAAGAACTGGGCCTATCAGGTGAACCCGGCCAACACCGGGCCCAATGACGGCATCCCCGACAACATTATCGTCGACACCAAGCAGTTCTACCGGTCCAACTATTCCACCTTCTGCCTCTTCAACCTGCAGGGGTGCGGGACGACGCGGAACGGCGACTGGTACCAGCTGATCAATGGCCAGGTCGTACAGATCCCCCGGGACTCCTATCGCGTCATCACCACGGGCGAACTGGGCACGCAGGCCGGAGGACCGGACACCGCCTTCGGCACCTTGGCCAACATCACCATCCGAGACGAGTCCAAGAAGGCCTCGGTCTACGCGAACCTCTCCTACGATCTGACGCCGGACGTCGTCTGGAACACGTCGTTCGGCCTGGCCAAGAGCTGGGTCAGCGGCAGCAGTTCCTGGCCGCACTATCGGGACGACTTTCGGCCGACCAACTGGTGGGGCGTCAACCCCGCGACGGGTGCAGGTCACTCGGGGGAAGTCGCCCGGCTGACCGACCCCTATCTCCCCGAGTCGCTCCGTCAGTTCATGGTGGCCAATGGCCTGACCTCCATTCCCTTGAACCGGCAGTACACGAACCTGCCGATCCAGGAGGAGATCCACGACCGCACCGCCTTCACCCTCGGTTCGGAGGTCAGCGGGCCGCTGACCGACAGACTGAACTGGCAGGGGTTCGTTCGCTACGGGCAGGTGAAGGATCAGGTCCGCTACACCAACATGCTCGGCAAGCGCGAATGGCTGTACGGGCGGGACGCCATCGTCCTGGATGGGCAAGTCGTCTGCGCCGACGCCGGCGCGCGCGCCAGCGGCTGCGTTCCCTTCAGCTTCTACACCACCGACGCGCCCAGCCAGGCGTGGGTGGACTATGCGATGTACGACCGCCACGAGCGGACCAAGAACCAGATGCTGAACGCCGGCGTCGGCGTCGACGGCAGCCTGTTCAGGTTGCCGGCCGGCGACGTCCTGGTCGCGGCCGGCCTTGAGTGGCGGCAGGAAAAGCTCGCCACCCGGGACGATCCCGATACGGCCAAGCTCAGCAACATCATCTGGGCGCCGGGCATGGACCACTCCGTGCACCCGTCGATGGACGCCACCCGCAACGTTTCGGAAGCCTATGCGGAAGTGGTGGTCCCGCTGCTGAGCGACGTACCCCTGGCGCACAAGCTCTCGGTGGAGGGCGCCTATCGCTACTCCCACTATAACGACAACCCCGCGACCGACACCTGGAAGCTGGGCTTCAACTGGGCTCCGATCCCCGGCCTGACGTTCCGCGGCGCCAAGTCGTACAGCGTACGCGTGCCCAACTTCGGCGAGCTCTTCTCGCCCATCGGCGTGCAGAACCTGGGCAGCATCGCCGACCCCTGCGAAGCGGCGTTGATCAACCAGGACCGCGATCGTGCGGCCAACTGCGCGGCCACGGTTCCGGGGTGGAAAGGGCCGCTGCCCGACGCCAACCTCAACGCGCCGCGGATCTTCACGGGCGGCAATCCGAACCTGACTCCGGAAACCGGAGACACCCACTCGTTCGGGGTCGTCGTGCAGCCGAGCTTCCTTCCCGGCTTCGACCTCACCGTCGACTACTGGGCGATCGACATCGAAAACGTCGTCACCTCCATCGCCTACACCACGATCATGAACAACTGCGTGGACGCCAGCGGCGGCCCGGACATGGGCTACTGCCGGTTCGTCCACCGGCATGCGAGCGACGGTCCGGGCCACCTGGCCGGCCAGGTGGACTTCGTGGAGGCGCAGTTCGCCAACCTGGCGGCGCGCCGCTCGCGCGGGATCGACTACTCGGCAAATTACCGCCGCCCGCTGGGCGACGGCGTTCTGCGCCTGAACTTCATGGGGTCGCAGCTGCTCGAACAGACGACGATCGCGCAGATCGGCGGCACGGCCAGCGACGCCGCAGGGCAATGGAACAATCCGAAGTTTAGGGGCACGCTGACGGCCGGCTACGAGATCGGAAGGTTCAGGTTCGGCCTGAACACCACCTACACCTCGGCCAGCCGGTTCAACGTCAACGACCAGTCGGCTGAGACGCGCGAGAGGTCCGAAGTCCCGGCGTACTTCAACCACAACATGAGCGTGACCTTCAGTCCGACGGACCAGTACAGCATCCAGCTCGGCGTGCGGAACTTCACCAACAACCGCATCGACCATCCAGTCCTTCAGTGGACCTACGCCGCCCCGAACCAGACGGAAGGCAACGCCCAGGGCGTCGCGTTCATGGACGCGGTCGGCCGCTATTTCTTCCTCACCCTGAAGGCGGACTTCTGATCATGCGGGCGCTTCTCTCAATCATCGCCGCCGTAATGCTCGCGCCCTGCGCGCATGCGGCTCAGCCCAGCCAGCCGATCGTGATCGCCCATCGCGGCGGCGCCTTGCTGATGCCGGAGAACACCTTGCCAGCCTTCGACCACGCCGTCGCCCTGGGCGCCGAGATGCTCGAGTTCGACATCGTCATGACCGCCGACGACCAGCTCGTCGTTCAGCACGACCCCACGGTCAACGCCACCTTCTGCACCGCCGAGCCCGGGGCGGGCGTGTCGCCTGGCCCGGTGCGGGCGATGACGCTGGCCGACGTGCTCAAGTTCGATTGCGGATCGAAACATCGGGCCATCTATCCGACCCAGAAGCCGGTCCCTGGCGCGCGCATGCCGACGCCTGATGCGGTCTTCGCCCGCTACAAGGACGCCCCGGCGCTGTTCTTCGGCGAGACCAAGATGCCCAAGCCGGCCGAGGGCCAGGTCGATCCGGTGGTGTTCGCCCGCCTCATCGACGCCGCGGTGCGCAAGCACGGCCTTGAGGGCCGCTTCATCCTGCAATCCTTCGACTGGCGAACGATTGACGCGATGCACGAGATCAACCCGCGTATCCGCACCTGCCTGCTGGGTGCGAAGGCCGAGAAGGGAGCCTATCTGCCGCTGCTTCGTCAGCACCACGCCAGTTGTCTGACCCTGAGTTCCAAGGTCACCGACGCGGAGGAGGTGAGGGACCTGCGTGACGCCGGCGTGATGGTGATCTCCGACGTCGTCGACGACGAGGCTGGCTGGCGGGTCAACCGCGAGCTGGGGATGAGCGCGATTTTCACGAACGACCCTGAGGGTCTGATCGCGTTTCTGAGGCGAACGCCCAACTGAAGCATCAGCCGGCAGGTCGGGACGACTTGTGCGGTCCCGCGCGGCGGGACGTCCCACGGCGTAGGTTGGCCGTGGGCTACCGCCACGCGCCGGAGCCCGGACAGCGGCGGAACCCGCGTTCCTGCGCCCCGTTGCCTTCGGGGCGACAAGGAAGCGGCGATGTCCAAGACCCCCGAGCCCCGCAAGGGGATGCCGAGCCCGGAACTAACAGAGGCGCAGTTCCGTGATCGCTACCTCAGCGCCTTCGTCGATCCGGTCTTCGAACCGCTGGCCGTTGAGCTCGACAAGATCATGACCGCGGCCTGGGACGCCTACTCGAACGCCCGGAAGGCGCCGCGCACCCGCCAGGCGGGACCCGGCTATGGTGATCCGGATTATGATCTTTCCGTCGACTGGCTGGCCGCAAGGGCCGAGATCGAGGCGGCCCAGGCCCGGCACGACGACCAGGACGGCCCCTGCCGCATACTGGTGATCAATTGCTCCTCGCGCAGCGAGCACACCTGCCCGGGCGAGATGTCGAAGTCCTACCGTCTGGCCGATCTTTCCCGCGAGGAGATGGAGGCTCAGGGCGTCTCGGTGAACCTGCTCGATCTCTCGCGCCTGGCTTCGGAGTTCGGCCGCGAGATCCACCCTTGCAAGGCGTGTTTCTCGACCGCCGCGGCGCTCTGCCACTGGCCGTGCTCTTGCTACCCGAACTACGCACTCGGCCAGGTCCACGACTGGATGAACGAGATCTATCCGATGTGGGTCGAGGCGCACGGTGTGATGATCATCACCCCGGTCAACTGGTATCAGGTCTCCTCGCCGCTGAAGCTGATGATGGACAGGCTGGTCTGCGCTGATGGCGGCAACCCCGATCCGACCTTGACCCAGGGCAAGGACGCCAAGAAGGCCAAGGCCGTCGAACTGGCCGGCTGGGACTATCCCAAGCACCTTGAGGGGCGGGTCTTCTCGGTCATCGTGCACGGCGACGTCGAGGGCGCCGAGAACGTCCGCCGCAGCATATCCGACTGGCTGCGCTTCATGGACCTGATCCCGGCCGGGGTGAGCGCGGAGCTCGATCGCTACATCGGCTACTGGGAGCCCTATGCGACCAACCACGAGGCGTTGGACGCCGACCGCGCGATGCAGAACGAGGTGCTGAACGCCGCCCGCACCCTGATCGAGGCGGCCAAGGCCCGCCACGCCGGCAAGATGCTGGTTGCCGGCCGCCACCTGAAGCCGGCCCGCCAGAAGTAGGCGCTAGTAGGACGTGCCGACCCGATTGCAGGTGAGCACCCGCCGCGCGCCGTGCCAGATCACGACCTTCACGGCGCTCTCGTGCTGCTCCAACAGCAGCGTGGCCTCGTTCAGCGCTTCGGAGTCGTTGTCGAGGAATTCGACGGAGAACGTCGTCGAAACGCCGTCAGAATTCGTGGGGTAGAATGTGTAATTTTCCAATGTTTTGCTTCCCGCTCGGCGGGAGCACATGGATCTTCATCCAAACTTCCAGTCGCGAAATGCCAGGAAAACCCCTCATCGCGATGGAGAAATATTGGACGTCAATTTTGAAGATGTCCACGTATTCCGATCATCGTGCATCACGATGCCGACATTTTTCTGTATTCGACCTGCAAATATTGTGACGCGGTTCGCGCCAATACGCTCTAGCCACGATGGGCTCCAGCAGCCAAGGCCCATTCACGGGCAGGCGAACAGCGCCCCAAGGATCGCCCGAGAGCAAGGCCCTCGCCGATGCCATGCGAAGACCGCAGGCGACTGCGATCGCTATCGAACCAAGCCACGCTCCGAAGTATCAAATGTTGATGCTGGCAACTGGCTGAGGAGCCTAGCGTTTCTGCTGGCGGACCGGCGACCCCTCCTCAATCCCTGGCGTCGTGCCGTGGCCCGCTCCCTCTTTGGGGGCGGGTCTCCGCGCCGCCAATAGACCCATCGGCCCGCGAGACGTGATGTCGGCAAGGGGATCGAACAGCGCCGCTCCGCGTTCAGTTCGCACAGGTAGCCCGCCGATATGGCGGAGCGCAGACCCCTCGTCAGCGACAGTCCGACAAACTTTGGTTCGCTGTGGGCCAGCAAGGCGGCCACAAGATGGACCTTGGCAATTATCGGATCCTCGTCGCAGAGGATGACTATCTGCTGTCCGCGGATATCGCTGAAGCACTCGAGCGGGCAGGCGCGCGCGTCGTCGGCCCAGTCGCTTCCATCACTGAGGCGTTGGCGCTCCTCGATTTCGGCCAGATCGATGGCGCGGTCATCGACGTCGGGCTGCGGGACGGCGAAGCCCACGACCTGGTGTCGGCGCTACGTCGTGACCGTGTGCCCTACGTGATCCTGTCAGGCTATGAGCCGGAGCAATTCGGACATCTCGGCGACGAGGGGGCCTTCTTCGAGAAGCCGGCCATGGCCGAACGTGTCTTGGGCCGGCTCGCCGACCAGATCCTGACCATGCTGTCGGCGCGGCGCGGAGAGCGCGCAGGACGCCCCGGGGAACGGCGGCGAGTTGTGGGAGTTTGAGACCGGTCGGGATGTCCCTTCCTGGCGACCCGTGAAAGCGCCCCGCTCCGCAGGTTAGCCCCGCGCGGAGCGGGGACATTTCAGAGGCTGGCCCATGTCCGACGACAAGACCAACGCCGACGAACCCGACCGCAGCCGGGTACCCAGCGAAGATGACAGCGAGCTGCAGTATCTGGCCAGCAAGCACAGGATCACGACGGAACAGGCGCAGGAACTGATCCGTAAGCACGGCGACAATCGCGCCGCGCTTGATGAGGCCGCGGCGCGCCTGCGCAGCACCTGACGCCACCTGCTTGCGCCGCGACGCCTCGCCCGAAAATCGAGCCTCTACATCAAAAGTGAACGCGCTCACGCCGCGCCGAAACCAATCTGTGGCGGTGGCGTTCTCGGGGGCCATTTGGAGGCTGAGCGATGCGAGTGGAGTACACGGTTTGCGAGTCGGCAGGCCGCTGGAGGGTGCAGTGGGGCGCGACTAGCTCCTTGATCTGCGGTGATTTCGACAAGGCGGTTCGGGCTTCCGAGAACCTGGCGCGGGCTGCGGCCGAGCGGGGCGAGAAGGGCGTCGTAAAGATCGTGGGTGACGGCGGTCGGCAGGAGATCAGGGTATTTGCCCCTGAGCTATCCCGTGGCCAGCCTCGAACCATTTACGAACCCGAACAGGACTGGAGAAACCTGCCTCAAGCGCGTTCGGGCTAGGCCTTCGCTGGGGGCGAACTCGCCCCCAGCCACGCCCCCTAGAAGACGCCCGCCCGCTGGCCGATGAAGATGATCGCAAGGACGATCAGCACGACCTGGATGATCCAGTTTAGCGGGGAGGGGATCGGCATCTTCTGCACGGCGAACAGCGCCAGGGCGAGGAGCACGACGACGACGAGGATCAGGATCAGAATGGACATGAAGTCCAAACCTGCACCTTGGCTGGAGGTTCCACTACTGAGCCGCGGGCGCGAACCATGACTCGAGTTGCGACCAAACCCTCCGCCCGGCGTTTCCGGTCCACCACCCCACACACAAGGACCGGTTCTCATGGCGACTGCCAAAGAACGCGCCGCGCGCGCGACGACGACCGCTCTCGGCGCCGGCGGCGAGACTCACCAGAGCGCAAGCGCGCCTGATGCCCGGCTGACCACCAATCACGGCGTGCCGATCAGCGACAACCAGAACTCCCTGAAGGGCGGTCGACGCGGCCCGACCCTGCTGGAAGACTTCGTCCTGCGCGAGAAGATCCAGCACTTCGACCATGAGCGCATCCCTGAGCGGATCGTCCACGCTCGTGGGTCGGCGGCTCACGGCATCTTCGAACTGACCGAGTCACTGGCCGACGTCACCCGCGCCAGAATTCTGACCGAGGTGGGCGAGAAGACCGAGGTGTTCGTCCGCTTCTCCACTGTGGCCGGCGGAGCCGGTTCGGTGGACACGCCCCGGGACGTGCGCGGCTTCGCGGTCAAGCTTTATACCAAGGAGGGCAACTGGGATCTCGTCGGCAACAACATCCCGGTGTTCTTCATCCAGGACGCCATCAAGTTTCCCGACCTCGTCCACTCGGTGAAGATGGAGGCCGACAGGGCCTATCCCCAGGCCGCCAGCGCTCATGACACCTTCTGGGATTTCGTCGGCCTGATGCCCGAGACCACCCACATGATCATGTGGGCGATGTCGGACCGCGCCATTCCCCGCTCGTTCCGGATGATGGAGGGGTTCGGCGTCAACACCTTCCGGCTTCTGAATGACGCGGACGAGGCGACGTTCGTGAAGTTCCACTGGCGTCCGAAGCTCGGCCTGCAGTCCACCTGCTGGGACGAGGCGGTGAAGATCGCCGGCGCCGATCCGGACTATCAGCGGCGCGATCTCCATGAAGCGATCGAACGGGGCGACTTCCCGGAGTGGGAATTCGGGGTCCAGCTGCTGTCCCAGGCGGAGGCGGACGCCTTGCCGTTCGACATCCTGGACGCGACCAAGGTCATCCCGGAGGAACTGGCGCCGATCCGGGTGGTTGGCCGTCTCATCCTCAATCGGAACCCCGACAACTTCTTCGCCGAGACTGAGCAGGCCGCGTTCCTGCCGACCAACGTGCCGCCCGGCATCGACTTCTCGGAGGACCCGCTGCTGCAGGGGCGGCTGTTCTCGTACCAGGACACTCAACTGTCGCGCCTCGGCACCGTCAACTTCCACCAAATCCCGATCAACAGCGCCAAGGGCTGCCCGTTCCAGAACCTGCAGCGCGACGGCAAGATGCAAACCCTGATCCCGAAGGGCCGGGCGAACTACGAGCCCAACAGCCTGGCTGAGCACGGGGAAATCGGCGGCCCCCGCGAAGACCCGGAAGGCGGCTTCCGGAGCTTTGCACTCCCGCTCGAGGAGACCAAGGTGCGGTTGCGCGCCGAGACCTTCGCTGACCACTACAGCCATGCGCGACTGTTCTACCGCTCGCAGAGCGCCGTTGAGCAGGCGCACTTGGCGAGCGCCATCGTCTTCGAGCTTTCGAAGGTGGCCATCGAACCGATCCGCGTTCGCGTCATGGCCAACCTGCGCAATGTCGACGAAGACCTCGCCGCGCGAGTGGCGGCCGGATTGAATATGGAGCTGCCGGCCAAGTCCAAGCCTGCGGCTGAGCCGATCGACATGGAGCCCTCACCGGCGCTGCGGTTGATCGACAAGTACCCGGCCAGCCTCAAGGGCCGCGCCGTAGCGATCCTGGTCACCGACGGCGCCGACGGCGGCGTGGTGGACGCGGTGCGCAAGGCGGCCGAGGCGGCCGGCGCCGCGGTCAAGATCGTCGCGCCCAAGATCGGCGGCGTGACGCTGAGCGATGGGGCCGCCCTCAAGGCCGACGGCCAGTTGGCCGGCTCGCCATCGGTGTTGTTCGACGCCGTCGCCCTGGTCCTGTCGGACGAGGGCTGCGCGGAGTTGTTGAAAGAGAGCGCGGCGATCGACTTCGTGCACAACGCCTTCGTGCACCTGAAGGCGATCGGCTTCACGCCACAGGCCCAACCGCTGCTCGACAAGGCCGGCGTCGAGCCGGACGACGGCGTGGTCGAGCTCGGCGCCGCAAAGGCCTTCATCGCCCCTGCGAGCACGCGGCAATGGGACCGCGAGCCCAAGGTGCGGGCGCTGGCCTAGGCGCCCGCACCGGCGTCGGCGGGCCGCCAACAGGGCCGCCCGCCGCGCAGCTCCAGTCGACGCGTCAAACCCATCAAGGCCCCCGTCGTAGTTCATCAGGACGCCTCAACGCCCCCGATCCGGAAGATCGGAGGCGCGCGCCTGCACAGGCGGCTGAACGTGGGAGAGACGCCCGCCGGCCCAAGGCCGCGGACGAAGGGTCAGTGAGCGGCGGGTCGGCCGAGCTCGGCCATGAGCTCGCTTTTGCGAGCCTTCAGCCGCTCGCCCATCTGGTCGAGATCTTCGTCGCCCTTCTTGGCCTGGGAGAACAGCCCGCCAGGCTGTTCCTCCTCCTTCACGTGGTGCTTGATGTACTCGCCCAGCACCTTGACCTTGGCGTCATAGAACTCGTCAGACGGCTTCATGGCCTCGATCTCGGCGATCAGCTTCTTGGCCGAGTCGTGCTCGACATAGGCTTCGTCCAGCAGGTCGTCCTCCACCTCGCCGCGCTCGGCGGGATAGAAGATTTCCTCTTCGATGCGGGTGTGGACCTTGAGCGCCAGTGCAATCCTGTTGAACAGCGCGAGACGTTCTTTCTCGTTTTCCAGCTGCTCGTATTCATCGAACCAGGCTTCCACCTCGCGGTGATCCTGCTTCAGCAGGCTGATCGCCAAGGGATCGCGCCGACCGGTGCGGCGCGTGCGTCGCGGGGCGGCGCGCGTCGTGGCTTTGGACTTTGCCGTGGATTTTGCGGCAGTGGCCATGACCTTCCTCTCGATGGGTTGAATGGGCGGTGGGCGGAGCGGAGGAGCCGCTCCGCCGGGGCTCCTCAGCGCGGCCCTGCGCCGCGCTCGACGTCATCAGCGCCGCGGTCTTGGCGGTCGACCTGTGTGTCGCGGTCTTGCCGCCCGTCATCCGGACGCTCTCGCGGATGCTGTTCTTCCGGGCGGAAGGTGCGTTCCTCGCCCTGCGACTGCTGCCCGTCCTGGGGCCGCTGGCCGCCTTCATGCGGATTGACGCCGGCGGGATTGGTGTCTGGGTTCAGCTGGGTCATCGTTTCCTCCTTGTTGAGTAGGAGGCCAACGGCCGCATTCAGCGGGCGTTCCAGTTGTGAAGCTATAATAATAAATAAATACAGTGACTTATTATCATATGTTAATCGCGTTGGCTCGACGCGAAATTCAAGTCACGCGTCTTTCGCGCGCCGGACTATCAAATGTGGAGATGTCCGCACGCCTGGCGCGGTAGAATGCACGAGGTCGGTTGATCGCTTCTCGGAGTGACGCCTTTCAGATCTGGGCGGCGACCACCGTTCGGGCCTGCGGCAAGGGACATGCAATGGATAGAGGGCTTTGAATTGCGTAACAGCGCATTGAACGCGGCCAACGATTCCATCGTGGCGGAGGCGCGGGCGGAACTGGCGATGGAGATCGCCGGGCTGGGGACGTTCGAGCGCGATCTGCAATCGGGTTGGGTGAGCTTCTCGGACCGGGCGAGCGAAATCTACGGCGTCGGCGCCGCCATGCCGTGGGGCGACTGGCTCCAAGGCGTGCACCTCGAAGACCGCCCCGACCTGCTGGCGCTGAAGGAGCAAATCCTCGTCGACGCCAGCCTGATCGACTGCGAAGCCGCATTCCGCTACCGGCGCATGGATGGAGCCGAGCGCTACATCGTCAAGCGCTTCCGTGTGTTGCGTGACGGCGCGGGTACGCCGGTGCTGGTGGTCGGCGTCATCGCCGATGAGACGCTCCGCAGGGCCGAGGAGCTGCGCGGCGCCTGGCTTCTCGCCCAGCTCCAGCATCGGGTGAAGAACGTGATGGCCATGGTCCGATCGCTGGCGCGACGCACGCTTGAGAACTCGAGTGATCTCGGTGGGTACTTCTCGCACTTCGATGGCCGTCTGAACGCTCTGGCACGTGTCCAGAGCGCCCTGGTGCGCCGGGTCGACGAGGGTCTGGATGTCGAGGAAATGGTCCGCGAGGAACTGCTTCAGGTCGCCGCGGAAGACGAGCAAATCGCCGTCGGCGGACCGGCGGTGCGGTTGCATGGCCCGGCGGCCGAGTACATGGCGCTGACCCTCCATGAGCTGGCCGTCAACGCCATGAAATTCGGCGCGCTAGCGGCCCAGGGAGGAAAGGTGCTTGTCGCTTGGGATGTTTCGCGCGAGGCCGACGGCGAACGGCTCCGGCTGAGCTGGTGCGAGAGCGGGGTCCCAGCCATGGCGGCGAACCCAGCGCGCGTTGGCTTTGGCCGCCAGCTCGTCGAGCAAGGCCTTCCCTATCAACTGGACGCCAGGACGGCGTTCAACCTCGAGCCGGGAGGCGTGCGGTGCGAGCTGGACATCCCGCTCTCGGTCGGGGAGGGACGCTCGTGAGCGTCGGGCTGAGCCAATCGCCGGGGCCGCGCGCCGGTATCGTCATCCAGCGGCTGAAGGCCATCGCCCATCTTGGCGAGGACGCCGAGGCGTTGTTCGCAAGTCTTTCCGATGTCCAGTCGCTCCCAGCCGGGGCCGAGATGGTCACCGAACGCGATACGATGGAGCGGCCGCGCTATTTGCTCAGTGGCTGGGCGGCCAAGGTGCGCTGGCTACCCGACGGGCGCCGCCAGATCTTCAACTTCATGGTGCCGGGAGAGGGCCTGGGGGTGTGCATGCGTCCCAACCCGCTTGCCCTATCGACAGTCGTGGCGCTGACGCCGCTACAGTACATCGACGCTGGACCAGTGCAGCGGGCCATTCTCAGCGACGACGAGCGGTGGAACGACCTGCGTGAAGCCATTCACGTCGCCTCCAGCCTGGGCGAGGCCTATTTGCTGTCGCAGATCATGCGCCTGGGCCGACAGACGGCCTACGAGCGGCTGTGCCATTTGCTGCTGGAGATCCGCGATCGGCTGATGCTCGTCGGCATGGCCAGCGAGACGCACTTCGTCATGCCGATGACCCAGGAGACGCTGGCGGATGCGACAGGGCTCAGCATCGTCCACGTCAACCGCATCCTGCAACAGCTACGCCGCGAACGCCTCCTCGAATTGCAGGCCGGAAAGGCTCACCTCCGCGATCCGGCCACCCTCGCGGCGATCGCCGACTACAAGGCGCCGCAGCCTTCCGAAGCGGCTCATCGGTTCCGTCATTAACATGGGTGAATGCCGCCGCCTGACTTAGGCGGCAAAGGTCCCGGCGTGCGTACGGACCGCGGGGGAATTCAGGACGAGGAAGCGGCGCTCGCCGGGCTGGTCGGGCGACGCGTGCTCGTGGTGGAAGACGACTGGCTGCTGGCCAGCGAAATCACCAGGGTCCTGGAAGCCGCCAACTGCGTGGTGATCGGTCCGGCGCCCACCGTGGCGCAGGCTCTGGCGCACGTCGAGGACGCGCCGGCCCTGGACGCCGCGCTCCTGGACATCAATCTGCAGGGTCAGCTGAGCTACGAGGTGGCCGACCTTCTGCTGGCGCGGGGCGTACGCTTCGCCTTTGTGACCGGCTATCCCAAGACCATGCTGCCGCGACGATTCAGCGACGTTCCGCTGTACGAGAAGCCGTTCGAGCCGCGCCGCGTCCTGAGCGGCCTGCTGGCCGGCGACGCGGAGCCGGCCTGAGAGAGCCCGACCGCGACGTGCAATCAATCGTGTAATTGACCACCTCGCCGGAGCGGAACCGCCGTCGGCCGCTTAACATTGGTGAATGCGATGGCCCTGCGTGGCGACGTCATACTGCCGCGATCGGCCCTGGAGGTTTCGGTGAGCGCTCGGCAGATGAATGGCGGCGGCGCGGCCGCCGTGGTGGGGATGCCCACGCCGCCCGCCAGTGAAATGGAGGCGCTGCAGGCGCTCTACGACCTGACCGACCGGCTGCTGAGAGCCGAGAGCCAGGAAGACATCTTCGACGCCGCGCTTGACGCCATGGAGCAGGGACTCGGCTGTCCGCGGGCTTCGATCCTGCTGTTCGACGAGATGGGCGTCATGCGCTTTGTCGCGTGGCGCGGACTCTCCGACGCGTACCGCGCGGCAGTCGAGGGTCATACGCCGTGGCGGCCGGGTGAAGAGGGAGCCTCGCCGATAGCGATCGGCGACATCGAGGCCTCGAGCGAAGCCGATGACATCAAGGCGACGGTCCGAGGCGAAGGGATCGGGGCGCTGGCCTTCGTGCCGCTGACCTCTGCCGGGGCGGTGATCGGCAAGTTCATGGTCTATCGTCCGGCGCCGCACGACTTCGGCGAAGCCGAAATCCGGCTGGCCCTGATCATTGCGCGACAGCTCGGATTTGCGCTTGAGCGTCATCAGGCCGAGGATCGCGCCCGGCGGAGCGGCGAACAGTTCGCGGCCATCTTCGACAACATCCCGGTGATGATCAAACTGTTCGAGCCGCAGTCGGGGCGGCTTCGGCTGAACTGGCAGTTCACACGCACCCTCGGCTGGACAGGCGCGGAGGCCGCCTCGCTCGACCTTATGGCGGAGCTCTTTCCAGACCCCGCGGTTCGCGCCCAGGTTCGCGGCAAGATGGATAGCTGCGAGCCCGGGTGGTTCGACGTCGCGATGATGGCCCGCGACGGCCGAATCCTCGAGACTAGCTGGGCCAATATTCGGCTCTCGGACGATAGTCGGGTCGGCATTGGGATCGACATCAGCGAGCGAAAGCAGGCCCTGGAGCGACAGCAGCTTCTTCTGCATGAGATGGATCACCGCGTCCGCAACCTCTTCAGCCTGACAAGCAGCATGGTTCGGCTCAGTGCACGCGAGCCCGGAGACCGAGCGGGGCTGGCCCGCGACCTGGAAGAGCGGCTGGCGGCCCTGGCGGCCGCGCATGCTCTGACGATGCGGAAGGACGGCGAGGGGGCGAGTGCTGCGAAACTTCATCAGCTCATCCGCGCGATCCTGGCTCCCTACCACCGCGGCGACGAAGGGCAGCTGGAGGTCGTCGGACAGGACGTGGCTCTACGCGGCGAAGCGGGGACCTCGTTTGCGATCCTAATCTATGAACTGGCGACCAACGCGGCCAAGTACGGGGCGTTGTCCCAGGCCGGGGGCAAGATCAAGATCGCGACGCGGCGCAAGCATCATGTCTTGGAACTGGATTGGAAAGAGTCGGGCGGGCCCCCTGTCGCGGCCATGCCCGCGGCCGGCTTCGGTAGCCGCCTCTGTCGCGCGGCCGTAGCCCAGCTTGGGGGCGATCTGCAGCAGGTCTGGCGCCCGGAAGGCTTGCAGATCCGTCTCTCGGTGGCGCTCGATCGGTGCCTGCCGGGCGACCCGCATGGCGACGCCGGTCTCGCCGCCGCCAGCTGACTCCATCATTTGCAAATGCGCCGGCGCCTTGACGGTCGCAGTCTCGCCACCGCGAGGAGAGCCGACCCATGTCCGCCGTCGCCGAAATCATCGTCATTCGCTTTGCAGGAGGATGGACCCTGCTCGCCCGAAGCGGGCGATGGGGCCGTTACGCGTCGAGCGAGGATGCGGAGCGGGCAGGCCGCCGAATTCAGGGCCGAGAGGTGGCGCAGGGGCGCGAGTGCATGCTGCTGCTTCAGGACGCCAGTGGGCGGCTTCGCCCGGCCGACATATGACGACCTATTCGGTCATCGTCGTCGATGCGATCGGTGTGCTGATCGGCAAACTCGAGATGGACTTCGAGTCGGACCTGGAAGCGATCGCATCCATCTTCGGGGCGGATTTCCCGCAGCGTTGTGAACTCTGGTGCGGCCAGCGTTTTCTAGGGCTTTTCCCCGCCGCTGCGACGCTGGACGCACCTGGTGCGAGCGCCCCTATTTCTCATGACGGTGTTCGGCGCTTCGTCTGAGGTTCGCCCGGCAGGCCGGGCGGCCGCTACGGTCCTGGCTCAGCGCCTCGCGCCTTGGCCCGCGATTCGTCGCCCGCCTCAAATCCCAGCGCCCGCGCCACCCGGGTGTTCCAGTTGTAAGGGTCCGCGCGCACGATGGCCTGGCCGCTCTCGTTGAAGAGCACGGTCTGATAGAGCAGGCGGACCGGGATGGGATTGGGCAACGAGACGTTCTGCTCCTGTCCTTCGGAGCGCGCGCGGCGCCATGCATCGCTGACGCCTTCCTGGGCGGCGACGATCTCGGCGAAGCCGAGGGCGTCCTCGACCCGCACGCAGCCATGGCTGCGCTGACGCTGAACCTCGCCGAAGAGCTGCTTGGCCGGCGTGTCGTGAAGGTAGATGGCGTGCTCGTTGGCCATGTCGAACTTCACCAGACCGAGCGAGTTGCTCGGCCCTGCGGCCTGCACGATCCAGCCGTCCTTCCAGGCCATGTTGTTGCGGCGAAGATAGTCTTCACCCTTGGAGGCAAGTTCCCGGCGCTCGATGGAGCGCGGGACGGTCCAGGTTGGATTGGCGACGAGGCGTTGGATCGGCGAGGCGAGCTGGGGGGTCGCCGTATCGGGCTCGCCGACAATGACCCTGCGGCTGTCGACGATGACTCCGTCTCGCCAGTAGTTCAGCCGGGCCGCGGCGATGTTGACGTCGATACGGGTGGCGGGCGGCTCGCGCTCCAGCCACCGCAGGCGCTCCATATTGGCGGCGATCTGCCGGGCCCGCTGGCTTTCGGTGAGGCTGAGCGCTTCGAGCGTCCGCCCGCCGAGCACGCCGTCGGCGCTTATGCCGTAGTCGGCCTGCATCCGTCGAACCGCCGCGACGATCGGGGCGGAGTAGACAACGCCCTGCGCCTCGCGGGACTTAAGGTAGTCGAGGGCGACGAGTTGCGCGGCCACGGCCGGCACGCGCGGATCGGATTGCCCCGGCTTGATCGACGCCGACGCCTTCGAGAGAGCAGGACTCGGGGCCGCCCCCTCACGTCCCAAGGCGAGGTAGGCTTCGGAGAGCTTGCGATAGTTGTCGTCCTGCGGCGCCAGGCCTTCCAGCCAGTCGCCCACCTTGCGGTCGGCCATCGCCTGGGCCAGTCCCCGCTTCAGATCAGGCTCCGGGCGCGGCAGGGTGTAGATCTCGAACAGCTTGTGCGGATCGCTCGCACCCCGCGCCAGGGCCGAGGCGTAGGCGAGAGCCGCCTTGGTCAGGGCCGCGTCGTCCTGCCCGCGCGTCGGGGCCTCGAACGGCAGTTTGTCCAGGCCGTGCGCGCGGCGCTTGTCGATGGCGTCCGCCAGCTGCCGCGTCAGACCCGCGTCCCACGGCGGCGCTTCGAGCGTCTGGTCGGCGGCGGATCGGTCTGGGGGCGTCTTGGCGTTGCAGCCCATGAGGGCGAGGGACAAAACAAGCGGGGCGACGAACTGAGCTGGGCGCACGCGGAACTCCTACTGGACAGCGTCAACGCCTAAGGCGGCGCTTGCGCTCCATCGGCGGGCGACTTGCAAACCTGTGGGGGCGGTTCCCATCTATTGAGCGAGGAGTCGCCGATGGACATGTCGCCTGCCGTTCTGGGGTATCTGTTTGGATTGTTCGCAGTGGGCGTGGTCGCGTTCACGGTCGGCCTGCGCCTCGGCGTGCGGACGACCGTCAAGCCGCCCCCCTCGGAAGATGAGCAAGTCGCCGCCGCGTTCGGCGTGCTGCGCCGCCATTTCGAGCGCTGCGCCCTCGCGGAGCTGGAATCCACAGGCGCGCCGATCTGGTCTCCCGACCCCGCGCGTGTTGCAGACCTCAGCTACGGTTTGGAGCGTGACGTTCCGGCGTTGGTGGGGCGCAACGGGGCCGCGCGGCGCGCTCCCGGGGAACGATAGATCGTCACCTCAGCTGAGCTTGATCTTTCGCTCGATCTCGGCGGCGGCCTTTTCGGCCTTCTTGCGGCGCTCGAAGACGCTTCGCATGTGCCTCAGGTCGCTGTCGCTGAGCCGCTCTTCGGCGGCCACGAACTGCTCCTGCTCCTCTTCCCGGATATGATGCAGGTACTCGGCCTTGAGGCCGGCGAACCGCCGCAGCCAGCCCGGTGAGGCCATGTCGCGCGCGGCGAGATCGGCGAGCATGTCGTCGATCTCCTTGTGCTCGGCGATGGCGTGCCGCGCGAAATCGGTCGTCTGCGGATCCCGCAGCACGCTCGACCACAGGGCCTGCTCCTCGGCCGCAGCATGGGCCTTCAACTCTTTGACGAGCTCCTCGAAGAGCTTGCGACGCTCGTCGGAAGCGCCGTGGGTCTCCTCGATCATGGCCAGAAGCGCGCGGTGACGGTCGTGGTCTTCGACCAGGCGGCCGAATACGTCGGGATCGCCGCGGAAACTGGTCTTCGGCGTGCTCCCGAGACGGGCGGGCAGGTCCGGAGCCAGGGCCTTGGCCTTCGCCACTGCGGACGCCTTGGCCTGCGCATCTGTTACTCTGCTGCTTGCCTGCACCATTTCCGCGCCCTTTCCGCATTCCGCCCGACACAGCTGGGCCGATGGGGCGTACGCAGGCGAGGACCAAAAGTTCCAGCGGGCGGGACGGGTCAGTCTGCAAACGCTAGGGCGTGCTCCGGAGCCAGCGGAAGAACGAGCGTAAAGCGGGTCTCGCGCACACACGAGGAGGCGCTGAGCTCGCCGCCATGCGCCTTGGCGATCTCCGAAGCGATGTGCAGACCCAGCCCAAGACCGCCCTGGCTCGGCTGAACTTCGCCGCGCACGAAGGGGTGGAACAGCCGCTCCATCACCGCCGGCGGGATGGGCTCGCCGCTGTTGGCGACCGATAGCGTCAACCGCTCCCCGGCGATCGCCGCGCACAACCGCACGGGCGCATGCTCAGCGCCATAGGCGAGGGCGTTGGCCAGCAGGTTCGAGACGAGCTGGCTCAGCCGGCCCGGATCGACCGGCGCCTGGGCGGGAAGGTGAAAATCGCACTCGATCAGGCGATCGGGATGGCTCGCCTGCAGTTCCTCGACCACCTGGCGCAAGATCGGTTCGAGGTGCTGGTCGCGGCGTTCGACGGCGATCCCACCGCCGAGCCTGCCGCGCGCGAAGTCCATGACGTCGTCGATCAGCCCGGCCATCCGATCGGCGCTGGCTTCCATCAGCCGTATGACGTTCTGCCCTTTGTCGCTCAGCGACTCCTTGCGCAGAAGTCGGGCCGCGCCGCCGATCGAGGCGAGGGGATTGCGCAGGTCATGGCCGAGCACCGCGATGAACTGCTCGCGCAGTCGGGCGGTCTCCTGCTCGTGAAGCAGTTGGCGGCGCGTCAGCTGTTCCATGGTCTCCAGCGCCTTGGCGTGCGCCTGGAGTTGATCGCGCTGCTCGGCCAGTTGCTGGCGCTGACGGTGGAGCTCGAAGAAGACATTGGCCTTGCTGCGCAGGATGTCCGCCTCGATGGGCTTCTGGATGAAGTCCACGGCGCCGGCCTCGTAGCCGCGGAAACGCCGCCGTCCATCGGCGCTGCCCGCCGTCAGGAAGATAATCGGGACGTGGCGGGCGCGCGCTGCGCCGCGCATGAACTCGGCGAGCTGAAATCCGTCCATGTGCGGCATCTGCACGTCGACCAGGGCCAGGGCGAATTCATGCACGAGAAGCAGCTCGAGCGCCTCTTCGCCCGAACGGGCCGTGAGGCACTGAAGGCCGTCGCGCCGCAGCAGGGCCTCCAGCGAGACGAGGTTCTCTTCCAGGTCGTCGACCAGCAGGAACTTGACGGGCATGAGCTATCTGCTCCCCATGGCGATCAGGATGGATGCAAGTTCGGCCAGCTTCGCTGAACGAGCCGATGGGCACGCCTTGAGCGCCGCGTCCGGCATGGTCGACACGTGGGCGTGGGCCGGGTCTTCCACCAACGCGATGCCGCCGCCGTCGGAGACCGCCTTGAGTCCGGCCGCACCGTCGGAGCTGGCGCCGGTCAGCACCACCCCGGCCAGGCCCGGTCCATAGGCGTCGGCCGCGCTCTCGAAGAGGACGTCGATCGACGGGCGTGAATGCAGCACGGGCGGGTCGTCCGAAAGGCCGAGCGTGAGGTCCTGCTCCACGAGCAGGTGGTAGTCGGCCGGAGCGAAGTAGATCGTGCCGGCCTCGACGGGTTCCTTGTCTTCGGCTTCGCGCACCGGCAGGCGGCACTTGGCCTCGAACAGCGGCACCAGCGCGTTGGTTCGGGCGGGCGGCACGTGCACGACGATCAGGACCGGCAGTGCGAAGTCCTCCGGCAGCGCCGGCAAGATGGCTGAGAGCGCCTCCACGGCGCCCGCCGACGCGCCCATGACGATGGCCTGCGGGATCATGCGTCGCGCCTCTGATAGATCTTCTCTTCGGGCACGAACGGCGCAAAGGCGTCGGCATGGGTGGAGAACCGCAGGCTCTCCTTCGATCCCAGCCCGAGGAAGCCCTTACGCGTCAGCGCGTCGCGGAAAAGGCCGGTGGCGCGGTCCTGGAACTGCCGGTCGAAGTAGATCAGTACGTTGCGGCAGGAGATCAGCTGCATCTCAGCGAACACCGCATCAGTGACCAGGCTGTGGTCGGAGAAGACCACGCGATCGCGCAGCGACTGGTCGAGGACCGCGTTGCCGTAGTCGGCGCTGTAATAGTCCGAGAGCGACGACTTGCCGCCGGCTTCCTGGTGGTTGGCGGTGAACGCCTTGATGCGCTCGAGGCTGTAGACGCCGCGCGAGGCGGTTGCGAGCGCCTCGGGATTGATGTCGGTCGCATAGAAGAGCGTGCGCGCTTCAAGACCCTCTTCTCGAAACAGGATGACGAACGAGTAGAGCTCCTCGCCGCCGCTGCAGCCGGCGATCCAGACCTTGAGGGACGGATAGGTGCGCAGGTGCGGGATGACCTTCTCGCGCAGCGCTCGCCAATAGCTGGGGTCGCGGAACATCTCGCTGACCTGGACGGTCAGATAGTCGAGCAACTGCGGCAGCACCGCAGGATCGTGGAGCACGCCGTCCTGCAGGGCTGAAAAGCTGGGATATCCCAGTTGCTTCAGGGCCTGGCGCAGCCGGCGCTTGATGGAGGCGCGCGAGTACTGCCGGAAGTCGTAGTGGTAGCGGCGGTAGAGCGCCTCGAGCAGCAGCTCGATCTCCATGTCCTCGACCCGGGTCACGCTTACCTCGGCATCCAGACGCGGACGAGCGACAGCAGTTTGTCGACGTCGAGGGGCTTGGCCATGTAGTCGCTGGCCCCGGCCTGCAGGCAGCGCTCTTGATCGTCAGGCATGGCCTTGGCGGTCAACGCCACGATTGGCAGCTTGGCCCAGCGCGGGTTCTTGCGGATCTCCCGGGTTGCGGTGAGGCCGTCCATCACCGGCATCATGACGTCCATCAGGACGAGGTCGATGCCCGGCCCGTCCTGGGAGGCCTCAAGTGCGGCGATGGCTTCTTCGCCGTTGCGCGCGATCTCGATGACCGCGCCACGCGGTTCGAGGATGTTGGACAGCGAGTAGATGTTCCGCACATCGTCCTCGACGATGAGGATGCGGCGGCCTTCGAGCACAGCGTCGCGGTTGCGGGCCTTGCGCAGCATCTTGCGCTGCTCAGGCGGCAGCTTGGACACCACCTGGTGCAGGAACAGCGAGACCTCGTCGAGCAGCCGTTCGGGCGACTTGGCGCCCTTGATGATGATCGAGTGAGAGTAGCGGCGCAGCTGCTGCTCGTCGTCGGGCGACAGGTCGTGGCCGGTATAGACGATCACCGGGGGGAAGGAGCCGCCCTCGCTGCTCAACGTCTCGAGTAGTGCGAAGCCTGAAGCATCCGGCAGCGACAGGTCCAGGACCATGCAGTCGAAGGTCTCCTGCTTGAGGCGCTCCAGGCATTCGGCGGCGCTGCCGACGCCGACCGTCTCGACGTCGCCCGAGGCCAGCAGGCGGCTCACCGCGTCGCGCTGAACCTCGTCGTCCTCGACGATCAGCACTCGGCGCACCGTCCGCGTGAGTTGTGCTTCCAGTGACTGGAGAACCTGCGCCAGTTCCTCGCGCTTCACCGGCTTGACGAGGTACCCCACGGCGCCGAGCGACAGAGCGGTCTGGGTGTGGTCGGAGGCCGAAACCACGTGGACAGGGATGTGACGGGTCTCGTCGTCGCGTTTGAGCTGGTCGAGGACGGTCAGGCCTGACTGGTCCGGCAGGCCGACGTCGAGCACCACGGCGCTGGGCTTGAAACGTTTGGCCAGGTCCAGAGCTTCCACAGCGGTGCGGGCGACCAGGCTCTGGAAGCCGAGATCTCGCGACAGGTCGCGGACGATGGCGGCGAAGGGGCCGTCGTCCTCGATGATCAGCAGGCTGCGCCGCCCCGGGACCAGCCCATCGCGGTCATCGGCGAGCGTCTGCGCCGGCCTGGCCTGCAAGGGGGAGGGGCGGGCCGCCGCCGTCGGCGTGGCGACCGGGCTCGCCACGGGCGGAGCCGGGCGCGGCGCCACCAGGGACGGGTCGTAGGCGAGGGGGACCACTAGCGTGAACGTGCTGCCTTGCCCCTCGGTGCTGGTCACCGAGATCGTTCCGCCGAGCAGCCTGGCCAGTTCGGTGGAGATCGACAGTCCAAGCCCCGTGCCGCCGTACCTGCGGCTGATGGTGCCGTCCGCCTGGTGGAAGGCCTGGAAGATGCTGGCCTGCTGGTCCTGGGCGATGCCGATGCCGGTGTCGGTCACCGAGAACGCCACCCGGTCGCTGTCGACCGGCGCGATCGTCAGGCTGACGGCGCCGGCCTCGGTGAACTTGAAGGCGTTCGACAGCAGGTTCTTGAGGATCTGCTCCAGCCGTTGGCGGTCGGTCTCCAGACTGGCGGGCCCGCCGGCGTCGACGTCGATCTCGAAGGCCAGGCCACGCTCGGCGGCGATCGGACTGAACAGCTGGTCCAGACCGGCCGCCAGACTCGCAAGCGAGGTTGACTCGGGGCGGATCTGAAGATGGCCGGCCTCGATCTTGGAGAGATCGAGGATGTCGTTGATGAGCGTCAGAAGGTCGTCGCCCGACGACTGGATGGTCCGTGCGAACTTGACCTGTTCCTCGGTCAGATTGCCGTCGGCGTTGTCGCCCAGGAGCTTGGAGAGGATCAGCAGCGAATTGAGCGGCGTGCGCAGCTCATGGGACATGTTGGCCAGGAAGTCAGACTTGTAGCGGCTGGCCTGTTCGAGCTCGCGCGCCTTGAGCTCGACCGTGGCGTTGAAGCGGGCGAGGTCGTCCCTCTGCGTCTCCAACTGCTGGGCTTGCTCTTCGAGCTGGGTGTTGGTCTGCTCGAGCTCGACCTGCTGCTGCTCGAGCCGGACCTGGGATTCCTTCAGCGCGCGGCCTTGCTCTTCCAGTTCCTCGTTGGAGACGCGCAGCTCTTCGCTCTGCACCTGCAGTTCCTCGGACTGCCGCTGGGTCTCGGCGAGCAGGGCGCGCAGTTCGCTGCGGTACTGGGCCGATCGCATGGCCACGCCGATCGCCGGCGCCGCCTTTTCCAGCAGCTCCAGGATCGGGGCGTCCACGGGGTTGAGGAAGCCAAGCTCCATGACGCCGGTCACTTCGCCGTCGGCCAGCAGCGGGGTGATCAGCAGGTGGGCGGGTTTCGATCGGCCAAGGGCCGAGCCGATCGTGAGGTAGCCCTCCGGGACATCACGGACCAGCACCGCCGCCCCGGTGTCGACGACCTGTCCAAGAAGGCCCTCGCGTGCGGCGAACCGTTCGGTGATGGTCGCGTCGGCCGGAACGCCGAACTTGGCGGCCAGCCGGTAGTCGCCATTGTCGTCGGCGAAGACCGCCCCGGCCTGCGCGCCGACGTAACGCGCGTAGAAGTCGAGCACCCCGTCGCCCAGCTGGGGGAGGGAGAGATCGCCCAGCATGGCCGTGGCGGCGCCCGCCTGGCCCGTGCGCAGCCAGTCCTCACGAGCCCGGGCCTTGGTCGCACGCCGGACCAGCAGTCCGACGACGAGCGTCAGGGCCAAGCCGAGCACGCACGACAGAATGCCGCTGATCCAGGCCGTCCGATAGGCGGCTTCCATCTCCACAAGCCGGATCGATCGCTGTCGGATTTCCTCCTGCTGCATGGAGTCGAGCTGCGAGCGGATGGCGTCCATGACCGCCTTGCCGCGGCCGGCTTCCACCACGGCGGCGGCCGCGTCGCGGCCCTGGCTGCGCCGCAGGACGATCGTCTGTTCAAGCTCGACGAGCTTGGCGTTGACGTTCCGGCGCAGGGAGCCGATCCGGCTTTGCTGGACGGGATTGTTCCGGGCCTCGTCCGCGATGGCTTCCAAGCGCGACGGGATGGCGGCGACCGCGTCGTTGTAGGGATCGAGATACCGCTCGTCGCCGGTCATGACGAAGCCGCGCTGACCCGTCTCGGCGTCCTGCAACGACGAGAGCAGTCGGCTGAACGACATGATGACGGTGTGCGTGCGAACGACCTGCTCGTTGTTGTCGCGCAGCATCTGGACGTTGAAGAACGCGAGGGCGCCGCTGAGCACGAAAAACACCAGGGCCGCGACCAGTCCGATGGTGGTCCAGACCTCGGAGCGGCGGGCGAACGGCGAGGAGGTATCGGGCAGGGACGCAGCCGCCATTCGTATTCCTTGTACGCTTTCGGACGCCACAACCCCGCGGCGCGACCGACGTAACAGTTCGCCGCCCCTAACCGAAACCTCGTTTGTTAATGCGCGCTGGTTCGACGCGCCCCCATGGTTGCGGCGGCCACGAGTTCGTCGCGGTCGCATGAACCCAAGCTTCGCTGGCGTTGGGGGTCTGGCGCGCCCGCTGTCGATGGCAGGCCTAACATCCCGGCGATCACTTCCCGGTGAACCATTTGCGCCGGTGGGGCTTTCCTACCGGCTTGGAACATAGAGGAGACAAGGATGCGCAATCTGACGATCATCGCCGCCGGAGCCGCCGCGCTGCTGCTGACCGCCTGCAATAGTCCGCAGGACAAGGCCGCCGAGCGGCAAGCCGACGCCCTCGAAGCACAGGCCGCGGCGACGCCTAACGAAGCGCAGGAAAAGGCGCTCAACGCCGAAGCCGACAGGGTCGAGCAGCAAGCCGGCAATGCAGACGGCGGGGCGACCACCGCCAACACGCCGGATACCAGCCCGTCGAAGTGAGATCAGCGTGGCGGCCAGCCCCTCGCGGGTTGGTCGCCACAGCCCTCATTCTTATCCCCAGCTACGCCGAATGCTGGCGGCTGTGAGTAGACAATATGTACCCAGGGCGCTTCCAACTCGTGACGGTGATCGCCCCCACGGGCAGGGGATGGTCGCGCCGTGCGACGGCGCAGATCATGTCGCCCATGCGGACGTCGAGGACGTGAAAATCGTGTCGCACGCCGTCATCGACGGTCGAGACGCGCCGCCACTGGTCGAAGTCTACGGAGGGGAAGCCCACGGTGACGCGGGACGGGTCGTGCGTGACCCCTTTTCCGAGGGACTTGAGGACGGCTTCCTTCCTGACCCAGAGCCGCAACAGATCCACGTCCGCCAGATCGCGTTCATGCGGTTCGACCAGTTCGTCGGGCGAGAAGACGTGGGTCATTTCCTCGCGGGTCAGGACGAGCGATCCGGTCTCCAGATCGACCCCGATTTCGCGCTCGCGGTCGACCGCGATCACCGCAAAATCATCTGAGTGCGCCAGATTGAAATGCGGACCGCCCGGAAGGCTGAGTTTTCCCCACTCGTTGACGTGGAACGAGATGTCCGCCGGTGCGCACGCAAGATAGGTGGCGAGGACGCTTCGCAGCGCTGCGTGAGCGACAACGTAGCGTCGTTGCAGGTGATCGAAGTGAAATGAGCGTGCCCTGGCGAGTTCCTCCGGCGAAAGGCTCGCCGTGAGTTCGGTCGTCACCGGCCCGGCAAGATCAATTTGGATCAAGTCCAGAATGGCTCAGATCCCCCCCGTCATCGTCAGCTGACCGTTTCCAGCCTCTCCGTCTACAGCATTTATGTGGACGGGAACGCGTCGCGGAAGTCTTTAATTAATGCCTGTATGTCCTTGTTGCGTTGTCGAATTTCGTTACCGAAAAAATTGTTATGTCACCTAACGATCCCGTTGTCCCCCCGGCATCGCACTAGCTAGTCTTTTCAGTATGTAACTAGATAAGCTCTCTTGTCGCAGGAAATCCTTGTCGGCCAGAACGGCCGAACTTTTGGCGGTTTCAAATGACGATACAAAGCGCCTACTTTGTTGGGGATGGCACACTTCTGATCCGCTGCGCGGAAGCGTTTGCGGAGACCGGCGGGCAGGTGGCGGGCGTCGTCACCTCGGACCCCCAGATCATGGCCTGGGCGCGCGAGGCCGGGCATGCGCTGCTCGGCGTCCCAGGGTCGCCGGAGCTTGAGCGCGGCGGGGCTGACTACCTGTTCAGCGTGGCGAACCTCACGGTCCTTGCGCCTGACGCGCTGGCCGCCGCGCGGGTGATGGCGATCAACTTCCACGATGGTCCGCTGCCTGGACGTGGCGGGTTGAACGTTCCGGCGTGGGCGATCCTCGAAGGCGCTGAAGAGCACGCCGTGACGTGGCACGAGATGGTCGAGGCCGTCGATGCTGGGCGCGTGTTGAAGTCGCGCAGCTTTGCGATCACGCCGACCGAGACGACGTTCAGCCTGAACCTGCGCTGCTACGAGGCGGGCGAGGAGACTTTCCGGGAGCTCTTGAACGACCTTTCCACGGGGCGCTTGAGCGCGACGCCGTTGAGCGGGCGGCGCGGTCAGTACGCGCGAGCGAAGCGTCCGGCCGCCCTCGGGGTCCTGGACTTCACGCGGCCTGCGGCCGAGCTTGGCGCCATGGTGCGGGCGCTGGACTTCGGGGCGCGGCGCAACCCCTTGGCGCTGCCGAAGGTGCTGCTGGGCGATAAGCTCCTGGCGGTGCGCGCGCTGGAGCTCAAGGGCGAGGGCAGGGGGCGGCCAGGCGAAGTTCTCGCGCTTGACCCCAGTTCGATCACGTTGATGGCCGCGGACAGCGCCGTAGACCTGACGGGTCTCACGGACATGGACGGTCAGGCGGTCGATCCGACTTCGCTGGGCCTTGCGGTCGGCGCGTCGGTCGCCACGCTTTCGGTGGACGCTGCGACACTGCGGGACGTGGGTCTTGCTGAACGCTTCTGGGAAGGCGCACTGGCGAGCGCCAGTCCCTTGCTTCCTCCCTATCCGCGGGACCATGCGGCGGGCGCAGCCGAGGCGCCGCTCGCTGTCGGGCAGGTCGCTGCGGACGCGCTTGGCGCGGCCTGGGCCGCGTGGCTGGCGTGCTGTTCGGGCCAGTCGCGCGTCACGCTCGCGGCGGCGGCCGAAGCTGCAAACCCCGCGCTGTCCGATCGGCTTCCGATCACCGTCGAGCTCGACCTCGCCGGCACGGCCGGATCTGCATACTCCGCCTACTCGGCGGCCTTGGGCCAAGCTCAGGCGCAGGGGCCAATGGCGGCTGACCTGCCCTTGCGGCTCGAAGGGCAGGCCGCGGCGCAGGTCGCGCGGTCGGCTCTTGGCGTCGTCATCGCCGGCCCGCCTAGCCGGATCGCGGCCGACATCGTGCTTCATGGCGATCCAGCGACCATCAGCGTCCGCGCCGGTCTCTTCGCGCCCGATGTGGTGAGCGCAATCGCTGCCGATTTCAGCGCCTTCTGCAACGGCTTCCTCGGTGAGCCAAGCGCCGCGCTGGCCAGCCTGCCGCTGGGCCACAGCCAAGCGACTTCGGCGGCGGAAGGGCCGGGCGAGAGCGTCGACACCATCCACGCCTTGATCGCCAAGATGGCGCAGGACATGCCGGACGCCGTCGCCATCGAGGATGGCGGCCGCAAGCTGACCTATCGCGAGCTCGAGGAACGAGCGGACAGGCTGGCCGGCGCGTTGGCCGCGCGCGGCGCTGGCCCAGGTTCAGTGGTCGGGCTCCATCTCGATCGCGGCGCCGATCTTCTCGTGAGCATGCTGGCCATCCTCAAGTCGGGCGCGGCCTATCTGCCGCTCGATCCGACCTATCCGGCCGATCGCATCGCCTTCATGGTCGAGGACTCGGGGGCGGCGCTGGTGGTGGCCGACATGGGCGCCGCCGTGCCCGGCTTCCTCGATCCGGCCCGCATGGTTTCGCACGAGGCCGGCCAGGAGTTCGCCGGCATGAGAGGCGAGCCAAGCGACCTCGCCTACCTGATCTACACGTCCGGTTCGACCGGCCGGCCCAAGGGCGTGATGATCGAGCATCGCAATGTCACGAACTTCTTCGCGGGCATGGATCGCGTCGTGCCGCTCGAGCGCGGGGCGCGGCTGCTGGCGGTCACGTCGATGTCGTTT
Source organism: Phenylobacterium sp. LjRoot97 (assembly GCF_964254345.1). Classification (NCBI taxonomy): domain Bacteria; kingdom Pseudomonadati; phylum Pseudomonadota; class Alphaproteobacteria; order Caulobacterales; family Caulobacteraceae; genus Phenylobacterium; species Phenylobacterium sp. LjRoot97. Next base: position 3,051,311 of record NZ_CAXUTH020000001.1, on the reverse strand, counting down.
GATATCTCCGTGCTGGAGCTCTTGTGGACGCTGACGCGCGGCGCGACGGTCGTGCTGCAGGGCGGTGGCGGCAAGGGCGACATGCCCGCCTTTTCGCTGTTCTACTTCGCGGCTCAGTCCGGTCCCGCGGGCGCGGACGCCTATCGCGTCCTGTTCGAGGGTGCACGCTTCGCCGACGAAAACGGCTTCGAGGCCATCTGGACGCCCGAGCGCCACTTCCATGAGTTCGGCGGCCTCTACCCAAGCCCGGCGATCAGTTCGGCCGCGCTGGCCGGGATGACGAAAAACGTCAAGCTGCGGGCCGGATCGGTGGTCGCCCCGCTGCACCATCCGGTGTCCATCGCCGAAAGCTGGGCGCTGGTCGACAACCTGTCCGGCGGGCGGGCCGGCATCGCGATCGCGTCCGGCTGGCAGCCGAACGATTTCATTCTTCGGCCGGAGAACTTCCCCGAGCGCAAGTCGATCGCGTTGGGAACCGTCGATACGCTCCGCCGCCTGTGGGCCGGCGAGGCCCTCGAGTTTCCCGGGCCCGACGGCAAGCCGGTCGCTGTGAACATCCATCCGCGTCCGGTGCAGAAGGACTTCCCGCTCTGGATCACCGCGGCGGGCAATGTCGACACCTTCGCCGAGGCCGGACGTCTCGGATGCGGGGTGCTGACCCATCTGCTCGGCCAGTCCATCGACGAGCTGAAGGAAAAAATCGCGGCCTATCGTCAGGCGCGCGCCGAGGCTGGCTTCGACGGAGCCGGTCACGTGGTGCTGATGCTGCACACCTTCGTTTCCGAGGACGAGGAAACGGTGCTGCGCACCGCGCGCCAGCCGATGAAGTCCTATCTCAACAGCGCCGTCGACCTGGTGCGCCGCGCGTCGTGGACCTTCCCGACCTTCGTCTCGCGGGCCGACGCCACGGGGCGCAGCCCCCAGCAGGTTTTTGAGACCGAGGACCTTACGCCGGACGAGCTCGACGCCCTGCTGGATCATGCATTCGAGCGGTACTACCGCCGAGCCGGGCTGTTCGGGACCCCGGAGACCGCGAAGGAGATCGTCCGCGACGTGACCGCGGCGGGCGTCGACGAAATCGCCTGCCTTATCGACTTCGGCATCGAGTCCGAGGCCGTGTTGGCCAATCTCAAGCACATCCGCACGCTGATGAGCGAATTGGAGCGGGAGGGCGGCGTCGGCCACAAGAGCTCGGTGGCTCAGGACATTGTCGACAACGCGATCACCCATTTGCAGTGCACGCCGTCGATGGCCGCCTATCTCGCCGCCGACGCTGCGGGCAAGCGGGCGCTCCAGCAACTCGATTGCCTGATGGTCGGCGGCGAGGCGCTGGCGCCGGATCTCGCGCGCGACCTGCGCGCCGGTCTCAAGGGACGGCTGCTCAACATGTATGGGCCGACCGAAACGACGATCTGGTCGTCGGTCGCTGCGCTTGACGAGGTCGGCGAGCGGGTCCCGCTCGGCGAGCCGATCGCCAACACGGGTTTGAGCGTCCGCGCGCCCGGCGGCCAACTGGCGCCCAGGACCATGGAAGGCGAGTTGTGGATCTCGGGCGCGGGCGTTTCGCCTGGCTACTGGCGGCGGCCGGACCTCACGGCGGAACGGTTCGTCGAGCGTGAGGGCCAGCGCTGGTATCGGACGGGCGATCTCGCGCGGATGCAGGGCGACGGCTCGCTGGAGTTCCTCGGGCGGATCGACAATCAGGTGAAGGTCCGCGGCCACCGCATCGAGCTCGGAGAGATCGAGGCCGTGATCGCTGAATCCGACGCCGTCCGACAGGTGGCGGTGAAGGCCGTCGAGTTCGGCGCCGACGACCAGCGGCTGGTCGCCTACGTCACGGTGGGCGCTTCGGCGTTCAGCGAACAGGAGCTGCTCGCGCGGCTGGCCGAAAAGCTGCCCGAGTTCATGCGTCCGACGCAGATCGTCGTGCTCGACCGTATGCCCATGACGCCGAACGGCAAGATCGACCGGAAGGCGTTGCCGCTTCCCAAGACGGTCGCTGAGCGCGGTGAGATGGTCGCCGCGACCGACGACACCGAAGCGGCCGTGGCGTCGATCTGGAAGGACGCTCTGGGGCTGGAAGAGATCTCTGTCACCGAGAACGTCTTCGATCTCGGTGCGCACTCGCTGCTGGTCGTTCAGATGCAGCGGCGCATGAAGGCGCACTTCGCGCGCGACATCGCCATTACCGACATCTTCCGGTTCCCGACGGTTCGCGCGATCGCGGCGCATCTGTCGAGCGACGCCGCTCCGGCCAACACCGCCGCCGACAGGGGCGCTGCGCGCGCCGCCGCCCGGCTGGCCAGAATGGGCCGCAGATAGGGAGGGGGACGTGGGACACGATGCGAGCACTGCGTCTGGCGGCCGTATCGCCATTGTCGGGCGGGCTGGCCGATTTCCCTCGGCACGTAATGTCGATGAGTTCTGGGCGATGCTCCGCGATGCGCGCAATGGCGCGCAGCGCCTGACCGACGCCGAGCTGCTGGCGCGCGGCGTCAGCCGCCGGCGCCTCGCCGACCCGAACTATGTGCGCGTCGCCAACGTCCTGCCGGACATGGAGTGTTTCGACGCCGGCTTCTTTGGGTTTTCGCCGCGCGAGGCGTCGATCCTGGATCCCCAGCATCGGCACTTCCTCGAGTGCGGCTGGGAAGCCCTCGAGGATGCTGGCTATGTTCCGGAGAAGTTCGACGGCCGCATCGGCGTGTTCGCCGGATCGGGCATGCAGGCCTATCTGCCGTTCAACCTGCTGAGCAATCCTGCGCTGGCCGAGGAAATCGGTCTTTTCCTGCTGCGCCACACGGGTAACGACAAGGACTTCCTCACCACCCGCCTGTCCTATCTGCTGAACCTCACCGGCCCGTCGATTGCGGTTCAGACCGCCTGCTCGACCTCGCTGGTGGCCGTGCACACGGCTATCGGCTCGCTGCTGAACATGGAATGCGACATGGCCCTTGCGGGCGGTGTCACCATCGAGCTGCCGCATCGTGTCGGCTACACGTACAGCGAAGGTGAAATCCTCTCGCCGGACGGACTGTGCCGGGCCTTCGACGAGGACAGCAAGGGCACGGTGTTCGGCTCGGGCGTCGCGCTGGTGGTGCTTCGTCGCTACGAGGATGCGCTGGCGGACGGCGACGACATCAAGGCCGTGATCCTGGCCAGCGCGGTTAACAACGACGGCTCCGGCAAGGCGAGCTACCTCGCGCCCTCGGTCGACGGACAGGCTGAAGCGGCCGCCGAGGCGCTCGCGCTGTCGGGACTGTCGGCCGCCGACATTTCCTACATCGAGACCCATGGGACCGGGACGCCGATCGGCGATCCGATCGAACTCGCCGCGCTCCAGCAGGTCTATGGCGGCGCGCCAAAGGCCGGCATCGGCATCGGCTCGGTCAAGACCAACATCGGCCACCTCGATACGGCCGCCGGCAGCGCCAGCCTGATCAAGGTCGTCGAGGCGATGCGGCATCGCACGCTGCCCGCCAGCCTCAATTTCTCGAAGCCCAACAGCCGGTTCGACTTCGACGCCAGCCCGTTCCGCGTGGTCGCCGAAGGCGCCGCTTGGGAGCGGAGCGTTCCGCTGCGCGCGGCGATCAACTCGCTCGGCGTCGGCGGCACCAACGCGCACGTGATCCTCGAGGAGGCGCCGCGCCGCGAGGCGTCGGCCGATGACGGCGCCTGGAAGCTTTATCCGTTCAGCGCGCGCACGAAGCCCAATCTCGACGACACGCGCGAGCGTTGGGCCGACTGGCTGGGCGGTGACGTGCCCGGCCTGCCCGACATCGCCTTCACGCTGCGCGAGGGCCGCCGCACGTTCGGCGAGCGCGTCGTCGTCGCCGCCCGCGACGCGAATGAACTGCGGTCGGCGCTGGCTGCGCGCAGCTCGGCCTATCGCCAGCAGGGCAGCGCAGGCGATCGTGCGCCCCGCATCGTCTTCCTCTACCCGGGCGGCGGCGCGCAGTACCCCGGGGCCGGCGCGGGAATGCTGGCGGCCTATCCGGTCTTCGCCGACGCCGTGCGCGCGTGTTTCGCTGGGCTGCCGCCGATCGCGCCGGCAGACCTCTACGAGATCATGTTCCGCCGCGAGCGCGACGACGCCGAGGCGAAGGCGAAGCTCGAACGCTCCGGGTACGCCATCCCGGCCCTGTTCATTCTCGAATACGCTTACACCAAGCTCTGGCAGTCCTGGGGCGTGAAGCCGGCCGCGATCCTGGCCCACTCCGTCGGCGAGTACGCCGGCGCGGTCGCGGCCGGCGCCATGCAACTCGCCGATGCGCTCAAGATCGTCGCACTGCGCGGCAAGGTCATGGACGAGGCGCCCGCGGGCGCGATGACGTCTGTGCCGCTTTCCGTCGATCGCGTGCAGCCCTATCTCGGCGACACGCTGGATATCGCGGCGATCAACACCGCCGAAACGACGGTGCTGTCGGGCCAGACCGCCGACGTCCAACGGGTCGAAGAGGCCTTGGCGAAGGCCGGCATCGAGGCGCGGCGGATCCACATCGAGGTCGCCGCGCACTCTCGGCAACTGGACGGCCAGCTTGAGCCGTTCCGGGCCGGGTTCGCCGGCGTGACGTTCGAGAAGCCGGCCGTGCCGATGGCGTCGTCCATGCGCGGCGGCTGGGCGACAGACGAGGATCTCTGCTCGGCCGACTACTGGGTGCAGCACCTGCGCAGCACCGTGCGCTTCGCCGACGCCGCGCGGACCGTCCTGGCCGGCGAGCCGAGCATCGTCATTGAGGTGGGTCCCGGGCAGTCGCTCGGCCCGTTGATCGAGGCCTGCAACGCGCCCGTCCCGCCGCGCGCCGTCCTCTACTCCTCGCCACGCCCACGCGACACGAACGATGAGGCCGGAGTCGCGCTCGCCGCGTTCGGCGGGGTCTGGGCTCACGGAGCCGATGTCGACTGGTCGCTCGCCGTGCCGACGGACGGCGCGCGCGTCTCGCTGCCCACCTACGCCTTCGCCAAGGAGCGGCATTGGGTCGAGCCGGGACGTGGCGTGGCCCTTGCCGAAGCCGAAGACGCGCCGGAACTCGTCCGCAAGCTGGACCTTGCTGAGTGGTTCGAGGATCTGGGCTGGAGCGAGCAGCCGCGCAACGGCGTGGCGGCGAAGCTGGACGGCGACTGGCTGGTCTTTGCGGGTGGCGACGAACTGTCCGAGGCGGTCTTGGCTCGGCTTGGCGCCGACGGCGCCCGCACGGTCACGGTCCGTATGGGCGCCGGCTTCAGCCGAGGCGGCGATGGCTTCACGGTTCGCCCGGACAGCCAGGAAGACTTCGACGCCCTGGGCGAAGCGTTGCCATCGACGCCGGCGCGCATCCTCTATCTCTGGGGCGTCGATCCGAACTCGGCCGCCGACGCGTTCTCTGGCGCGTATCTGCTTTCGCGCCTGTTGCAGCAGGCCGATTCAGGACTGCCGACACACCTGACCTTCGTCGTTCAGGGCTCCGCGAGCGTCGACGGCGAGCCCGTCGCCAATCCTCAGGCCAACGCGCTGCTCGGCCCGGCCCGGGTCGCGCCGCGCGAGGTCCCCGGCCTGACCTCGGTGCTTGTCGACTTCGGAGAGGGCTCGGACCTGGACGCGCTGCTGGCCGAAGCCGCAGCTCCGGGCGAAGCCGATCATGTGGCGCTGCGCGAAGGCCGCTTCGTGCGGTCTCGGAAGGCCGCTACGGCAGTCAAGCCGCACGATCTCCCACGGCGCCTGCGCAGGAGCGGCGCCTATCTGATCACCGGCGGCGTCGGCGGCATTGGTCGTGAAATGGCCCGCTGGCTGGCGGACGTCGCGCAGGCCCGTCTGGTCCTGTTGTCGCGCCATGCCACGGAAGACGCCTCCCTTCGCGCCGAAATCGAAGCGCGCGGCGGGGAGGTCATGTTCGTTCAAGCCGACCTTGCCGATCCTGACGCGACCGTGGCGGCCTTGGGCGCGATCGCCGAGCGCTTCGGCGCGCTGAACGGGGTCATCCATGCGGCCGGCGTCTTGGACGACGCGCCGCTCGCCCTGCAGCCGCTCGAAGCCGCGCTCGCCGTCATGGAGCCGAAGCTCATCGGCGCGCGCACGCTCGGCCGGCTCTATCCGGACGGCAGCCTCGACTTCTTCGCGGTTGTCTCGTCGACCTCTGTGCTGCTCGGTGGCGTGGGACAGACGTCCTATGCCGGCGCCAACGCCGCGCTGGAAGCCTTCGCCGCCAGTCGCAAGGACGGTTTCTCGATCGCCTGGGGCGCTTGGCGCGACATCGGCATGGCTGCGCGCGCCTATGGCGCCGGCGCGGTCGCCGCCAACGGCGATGCGCTGCTCGGCAGTCGCCAGGATGCAGCCGGCGGCTCGATCGTGTTCGAGAGCGTGATCGACCCGGATACCGATTGGCGCGTGGCCGAACACCTCGTGGATGGCGTGCCGGTCTTGCCGGGGGCCGCCTCGATGGAGCTGGCGCAGGTCGCGGCCCTCGCGGTCATGGGGCCGCGGCCGTTCGTTCTCGACGCGTTGCAGTTCACCGCCGCCATGACTTTCGAACGCATGCCGCGCCGGGTCGCGGTTCGGCTCGAGCCTGCGCCGGACGGCTTTGAACTGGCGATCGAGAGCCGCGCCGTCATGAGCGCCGAGCCGGTTGAGCACATGCGCGCCCGCGTCGTCGCGCTGGATGCGCCGACGCCTCGGCCGACGCCGATGAGCGTTTCGGACTGGCCGGTTTCCGCGGCGAGCGGCCAACCGGTGCAGAACCGGCTGATCGGCTTTGGTCCCCGTTGGAACTGCGTGGGCGAGATCCGCGCGGCCCAGAACCAGGTGTCAGGCGAATTCGCCCTGGCCGAGGCTTTCCGCGGCGACCTCGTCGATCACCCGCTGCATCCGGCCTTGCTCGACATGGCGGCGACGATCGGCATGGCCCTCGTGCCCCTGACTGGCAGCGTCTATGCGCCAATGTCGGCCGGCAGGATGCAGGTGTTTGCGCCGCTGACCGACCGCATCGTCGCGCATGCGGAGTTGATCGCCAGCGAGGCCGGGCGGTTCGCGTCGTTCAAGGTCGCCATCTGCGACATGGCGGGCGACGTCCTGGTGCAGATCGAGGACTTCGCCCTGCGCGCCATCGCCGCCGGCGGGCTCGCCGTGGCGCAGCCGCGGCAGAGCCTTAGCAGCCAGTTGCTGTCGACAGGCATCCGGCGCCTGGAGGCGCCAGAGCTGTTCGCGCGGGTCTTCGACCATGGCGCGCGCCAGATGGTGGTCTCGCCGGTTTCGATCGATCTGCTGCGGTTGGCCATGGTCGAGGCTCCCGCGGCCGACAAGCAGGTCAGCCAGAGCCGGCCCGAGCAGCAGATCGCCGATCCTGTCACCGCACGACTGGCGGCCATCTGGAGCGACATTCTCGGCGTTTCCGGCATCGCGCCCGAAGACGACTTCTTCGCGCTGGGCGGGCACTCGCTGAACGCGGTCCGCATGATCGCGCGGGTGCGCAAGGAATTCGGCGTGTCGTTGCCGTTGGGTAAGCTGTTCGAGGCGCCGCGCCTTGAGGCCTTCGCGGTGCTGTTGGGCGCCGGTGCGGCTCCGCCCGACCAAATCACCGAGACGTCGTCGACGCCCCCCGAGCGGCAGCGAAGCTTGGAGCCGCGGCGTATCGCGATGACCGAGGGCCAGCGCGAAATCGCCGGCAGCATCCTCGTCGATCGCTCGGCGCTCATCGCCTACAACCTGTCCTTCTCCATGCACGTGGCGGGCGCTCTCGACCTGCCGGCCCTGCGCGCCGCGTTCGCGGCGCTCGTCGATCGGCACGAGGTGCTGCGGGCCGCCTTCGACCTGGAAGGCGCGACGCTGAACATCCTGCCCCAGGGCGGCTTCGACCTGGACGAGCATGACCTCTCCGAGCTGGAAGAGGCGCGCGCTCAGGCGCAGCGCGACGCGCTGATGCATGCGGCGGCCGGCGCGCCGTTCGACCTGACCGGAGGCCCGCTGCTGCGTGGCCTGTCGCTGCGCCTGCCTCATGGACGATCCGAGTTGGTGCTGATCGTCCATCACATTGTCTGCGACGGCTGGTCGGCCGGGGTGCTCATGCGCGACCTCGCAGCGCTGTACACGGCTGCGCTGAAGGGCGAGCCAGCCGCCTTGCCGCCGGCCGAGGGCGTCAGCGACCTGGTCGAGGCCGAGGCGCAGTGGCGCGGTTCGGCCGAGGCTGAAGCGCACCGCCAGTTCTGGCTTGAAAAGTACTCCGGCCCGCTGCCGGTCATGGATCTGACCTTCGACAAGCCGCATCCGGCGATGCCGACGACCGCCGCGGCGCGGGTCGTCACCCGGCTCGACGGAACGTTGGAAACGGCGCTGCGCGGCGTGGCCCAGAGGGCCGATACGCCGCTGCGCAACCTGATCTTCGCGAGCTTCCGCTACTACCTGTCGCTGATGGCCGGCACGACCGACGTAACCGTGGGCATCCCGGTGGCGGGGCAGATCGCGCATGGCCTGGAAGACGTCGTCGCCCATGGCGTCAGCTTCCTCCCGGTGCGCGCCACCGTCGAGCGCAACGCCACGCTTCGCGACCTGCTGAGCCAGGCGCGTCGGGACATGCTCGAGGCGGTGGAGCACCAGAACTACACCCACGGGGCGTTGGTCCGCGACCTGCAGGCGCCGCGCACCTCTGCACGCCACTTGCTTGCACCGGTCGTCGTCAACATCGACGGGCTGGCCGATCTCGAGAGCATCGCACTGGGCGGCGCTACCGCGCGCATCGAGGTCAATTCGACGGGGCACGAGTTCTTCGACCTGTTCTTCAACCAGTTCGACGCGCCGGGCCGGGTGGAGCTCACCTGGAACTACAAGACTGATCTCTTCTACGACGCGACCATCGAACTGCATGCGGACAATCTGATGAGCCTCCTTCGGGCCATCGCCGCGACGCCGGATGCGATGGATCAGCCGCTCGCCACGCTGCTTGCACACGGCCGTGAGATCGGCCCGGCCAGCGGTTCCCACGTCGATCCGGGCGCTGCTGGACCGCAGACGGTCACCGAAGTCTTCCGAGATGTCGCCAGCAGGCACGCCGGCAAGGTCGCCGTGCGGTTCGGCGACCAGGTGATGACCTATGCCGAACTGGACCAGCGCTCGGATGCGCTGGCCGCCATGCTGGTCGCAGCCGGCGTTCGTCCGGGCGACCTCGTCGGCATTTCGTCGCAGCGCTCGCTGTCGCTGGTGGTTGCGGTATTCGGCGTCTTGAAGGCGGGCGCGGGCTACGCGCCTTTCGACGTCAGTCTGCCGGCTGAACGGTTGCGCTTCATGGCGCGGGACACGGGCATCTCCATCCTGCTCGGCGATTGTCCCGCCGCAGCGCAGGAAGGCGTGCGGATCATCTCCTGGGCCGAGTTCCCGCAGAGCCCGGCTATCCGTCCGACGGTGGCGATCGACGGCGCGTCCATTGCCTATGTGATGTTCACCTCCGGCACGACGGGGGTTCCGAAGGGAGTCGTGCTGCCGCATCGCTCGATCATTCGGATGTTGCGCGACACCAACTGGCTGCAGATGTCGGACGCGACCGTCACGCTGCATTCGTCGGCCTTCGCGTTCGACACCTCGATCATCGACCTGTTTGCGTCGCTGCTGCATGGCGGGACCCTGGTGGTGCCGCCGGACGGCGCCCTTTCGATCTCGCAACTCGCCGACGCGATCCAGAGTCATGGCGTCAACACGCTCTGGCTGACGTCCGGCCTGTTCCACGCCATCGCCGACCTGCGGCCGAAGACCTTCGCCAGCGTCACCCAGGTCATCGTCGGGGGCGACGTCGTTTCACCCGCCCATGTGGGACGGGTCATGGCGGCCTGTCCGAACATCGCCGTCATCAACGGCTACGGACCGACAGAGAGCTGCGTGACCAACGCGCATACAGTCACGCCGGCCGATCTGTCGCGCGGCCTGCCGTTGCCGATCGGACCGGCCATTCCGGGCACGCAGTCCTACATTCTCGATGAGAACCTCAATCCGGTTCCGGACGGGATCATCGGCGAACTCTGCATCGCTGGCCGCGGCCTGGCGCTGGGCTACTGGAACCGCCCGGAACTGACCGCGGAGAAGTTCGTCACCGCGCCCTGGGATCCGACGCTGAAGCTCTATCGCTCGGGCGATCTGGTGCTGAACCCGGGAAACGGGGTGCTGCGTTTCTTCGGGCGGGCCGACACCCAGGTGAAGATCCGCGGCTTCCGCGTCGAGCTGACCGAGATCGAGCAGGCGTTGGACGCCCATCCGGCCATTCGACAGTCCGTGGTGGCGGCCGTCGTGCCGCAAGGCCAGTCGGACAAGGTGCTGGCCGCCTACTTCGTGGCGCAGGGAAAGGCGCCGGAGGCCGCCGAACTGAGGGGCTTCCTCGTTTCGCGTCTGCCGGACTTCGCCATGCCGTCATTCTTCGTGGCGATGGATGAGATCCCGCTCAACGCCAACGGCAAGCCGGATCGGCGCGCGCTGCCGGCGCTGCACAGCCCAAGATCGAATGGCGAGGCCGACGCGGCGCTGCGAGGCGACGCCGAGGCGCGGTTGGCGAAGATCTGGTCCGCCGTGCTCGGCGTGAACGTGAGCTCAGCCGCCGCCAACTTCTTCCAGATGGGCGGCCACTCGCTCCTGGCGGTGCGGTTGTTCGATCGCATTCGCAGCGACTTCGGGCACGACCTGCCGATCTCCACGTTGTTCAGCCATCAGACGCTGCGCGAGCTTGCGGAGTTGCTCGAGATGACGACCCCGGCGACTACCGAAGCCAATCCAAACGCCGACTGGGACACGAGCGCGGTCATCCACCCCGGGCCCGATCGCGACGAGCGCCCGTTGTTCATCGCGGGCGGCGTCGGCGGCAACGTCAACAATCTCATGGAGCTTGGGGCCCAACTCGGGCTTCACCGGGCGGTGGTGGGCTTCCAGACGCGCGGCGTGCTCGGTCACAAGCCGTATGAGACCATCGAGGAAATGGCCGCCGCGAACATTCGATACATGCGGCGTCACCAGCCGAAAGGTCCCTATCTGCTGGCCGGCTACTCCGGCGGTTCGTTCACGGCCTTCGAAATGGCCCGACAGCTCGAGATGGCGGGTGAGAAGGTGGATCGGCTGTTCGTGCTCGACACCTATGCGCCGGGCTTCGCCAAGGAATTCAGGCCGCCCGTCAAGCTGGGCGTGGGCGAGTGGCTGCTCGACGAGTTCCAGCTGTTGCGCATCGAGGGGCTGCCCCTGTTCTTCGAGCGGCGCGCCAAGGCCGTGCGCACCAGGATCATGCGTGGCCGGCGCATCCGCTTCGTCGAGAACTCCAGCCTGTCGCACTCGCGCTATCAGGTGATGCAGGACATCTGGATGGCGGCGGCTCGGAAGTACGAAGGCGGCAAGATCAGCGCGCCGGTCACGTTGTTCCGCACCCGGCCGCGGCGCCTGCTGGCGCGCCGCGCTCTCGAGCTCGATCCGACCCTCGGCTGGGGAACGGTGTCCAATCCGTCGACGGTCGAGACCCCGTGGGTCGATGGCGACCACATGGGAATGTTGAAGGATCAGAACGTCCGGCTGCTGGCCAAGATGATCGAAAGTCGGATCGCGCCTCAGGACGACGGCGCCACGACCCGCGAAATGAACGTCTCCATCGCATCGGCCAGCCCCAACCTGGCGAGGTCGGCGTGATGCCCGTCCGGAATCTCCAGGTACTCCTTCGGGCCGGGAGCCTCCTGGAATAGCTGGCGCGCCCGGGCGACAGGCAAGGATTCGTCCAGCGCGCCGTGCACAAAGAGCTTGGGCGCGCTGATGGCGCGGACGTGGTCGATGTTGTCGTATCGCTCGGCCCACATCACCGAACAGAACGGGAAGCCCTTGTAGGCGTCCTGGTAGTAGAGGCAGGCGCGATAGGGCGAGGCTTCGAACACTACGGCGTCGAAGGGACGCGCCGTCGCAAGCCGGCTGCCGACGCCTGCGCCCAGGCTGAAGCCGTGCAGAACACGCTTGCCGGTCGGCGCGCCCATCAACTCGTCGAGTTGGTCGTAGAAGGCGAGGGCGTCGCGGGCGAAGTTCATCTCGCTGGCCTTGCCGCCCGTGCCGCGCGAGCCGCGGTACTCCATCATGGCGATCCCAAAGCCGCGATCGCGCAGGGTGCGGAGCCGCTCGAACGACGAGTCCACATCGGCTCCGTTGCCATAGAAACTCATGATGACGGGCTTGCCCGGCGCCGGCAGGGAGAGCCGAGCACCGATCATTTGGCCGTCAGTGGAGCGAAACTGGATCGATTTCACGCCATTGCGGGCGTTGGGCGGAAGCGACCTCGCGTCTCGGCCAAAGTCATAGATTCCATAATTTTGGAACGCCCAAACACTGGTGAGAGCAAGTGCGGCCAAGACGAGCAGGGCGGTCGTCGTAATATTGACTATCGACATTTCGTTGCTCGATGCGGCGCGTAAGCTCAATCTCGCAGGAGCGTTGAACGCCCGCAATGGCCGTTCGGATGCGTCGCCTGGGTCTGTGTAGCGGCTCGCAAGGCCGGGGCCAGACGATCAGTCCCATTCGGGGTTCTTCTTCTTTCTCGGGGCAAGCAGCCCCGGGTAGGGGCCTTTGCCGATGCGGTACTCGCACCAAACGTCGTCCTTGGGGCACTCGAACACGCCATCGAACTGCTTCTTCAGTTTGGGACTGATGACGGCGTAGGACGGGCCGTCCTGGGCCCCCGCCGCCAGCTTGCGGTTGCAGTCCTCCTGTTCGGCCTTGGTGAGCGCCAGAAAGTCCGCCGACTGGCAACCGACGCCTGCGCGGAGGGATCGGCTGACACCCTCCGACTGCGGGAGGCCGCCTGGCCGTACGCGCCACGCGCCGTCATCGGCCATTGCTCGCGGAGGGGCGGGCGCGTCCTGCGGGCGGCGGTCGCGCGAGCGATGCAGCGCGGGCGTCGTCGAGGGCGCGGCGGGCAGCGCGCGCGGCGGCGATAACTCGCGTGGCGGCGGCGTCAGAATGACATTCAGGACGACCTCGTCGTCTGGGAGAGGGTCCTGGGGCGCCAGCAGCAGGCCCGCTGCGAGCAGCCCATGGAGGGCGATCGCCAGCAGGATCGCCGTGGCGGGGCGCGGGCCGAACGTCTTGGACACAACAGAACCTTGCAGGCAGATCCGGTCGGACCACTTGAGCGCCTATCGACGGCTCGGCTGCGGCCGCACCAAGGCGTGTTCGTGTCGTCTCTGGCCGAGATTGCAACACGTCCGCCACAAAGCTGGACTGTAGGGCGAGCGCGCCGGCTTGCGGCTGCGGCGGATCGTACGCCTGCGAGTGCGGGGCCATGGCCGCCAGCCGTCCTACTCCTCGGCCCAATTTCGGGCGGAGGAGGCGAGATGCGCAGACGACTTCTGGCGACCACGATCTTGATCGGGACAATGACCTTCGCGGGCCAGGCGGCAGGCGCCGGGCCGACCGTCACCACCCCGCGAGCGGCCTATGGCTTCGACATCGGCGACAACTACAAGCTCGCCAACTACACCCAGATGGAGGCCTACTGGCGAAAGCTCGCCGGCGAGAGCGATCGGATGAAGCTGGTCAGCATCGGCAAGACCGCCGAGGGGCGCGAGCAGCTGATGGCCATCGTCTCTTCGCCCGAAAACCTCAAGTCGCTCGACCGCTATCGCGAGATCGCCCGGCGGCTGGCCCAGGCTGACGGCCTGACGCCCGAGCAGGCGAGGGCGCTGGCTCGCGAGGGCAAGGCCGTGGTCTGGATCGACGGCGGCCTGCACGCCACCGAGACGGTCGGGACGCAGGAACTGACCCAGATCCTCTACGAGGTGCTGAAGGGCGACGACGCGGAAACGCGCCGGATTCTCGACGAGGTGATCATCCTCTTTGCGCACGCCAACCCGGATGGAATGGAGCTGGTGTCGGACTGGTACATGGCCAATCCGGTTCCCGAAAAGCGCGAGTTCGAGAGCATTCCGCGGCTGTACCACAAGTATGTGGGGCACGATAATAACCGCGACTTCTTCATGTCGAACATGCCCGAGACGGAGAACATCAACCGTATTCTCTACCGGGAGTGGTTTCCGCAGATCGTCTATAACCACCACCAGTCCGGACCGCCGGGCACGGTGGTGTTCATGCCCACGCACCGCGACCCCTACAACTTCAACCTCGACCCGCTGGTGCTGACCGGCCTGGACGGGGTCGGCGCCAGCATGCACGCGCGGCTGATCGCCGAGGGCAAGCCGGGCGGGGTGCGCCGGGACTATGCGCCCTACACCAACTGGGCGGGCACGACGTTGCGGGCCAACGCCCTGTTCCACAATTCGATCGGGGTGATCACCGAGATCATCGGTTCGCCCAGTCCGGCGCGCCTGGAACTGATCGCGCGCAACCAGTTGCCGACCAACGACAACCTGATGCCGGTCGCGCCGCAGACTTGGACCTTCAAGCAGTCGATCGACTATTCGATCTCGATGAACCGCGCGGTGCTCGACTATGCGGCGCGCAACCGCGAGACCCTGCTGCACTCGATCTATGCGATGGCGCAGAACGGCATCGACAAGGGATCGCGCGACAGCTGGACCGTGACGCCCAGCCTGATCGCCAAGCTGGACGAAGAAGCCAAGAAAATCCCCTACCGCCAGGACACCCCGCGTTGGGGCATGGGCTTCTCGTCGGCGGCGATCGAGCCGTCGCTCTACGAGCAGGTGCTGCGCAATCCGGCCAAGCGCGATCCGCGCGGCTACATCCTCACCGCCGATCAGGCCGACCTGCCGCGCGTGGTCGTGTTCATGAACGCCCTGGTGAAGAGCGGCCTGCAGGTCGAGCGGGCCACCGCGCCGTTCTCGGTCGCCGGCAAGTCGTACCCGGCCGGATCGTTCGTCGTGAAGACCGCCCAGCCTTATCGCGCCCAGGTGCTGGACATGTTCGAAGCCCAGGACCATCCGAACGACCTGGCCTATCCGGGCGGTCCGCCGATCCCGCCGCACAACGTCACGGGCTACACGCTGGCCTACCAGATGGGGGTGAAGTTCGACCGTATCCTCGACGGCTTCGAGGCGCCGACGCAGCCGGTCACCGACGTGATGAAGCCGCCAGCCGCGGCGATCCAGGGAACCGGCAAAGCCGGCTATCTGGTCAGCCACGAGATCAACAACGCCTTCATCCTGCAGAACCGGCTGCTGAAGGCCGGCAAGGAAGTCCACTGGATCAAGCCGGCCGTCTCCGCCGACGGCGTCGACTTCGCGCCTGGAGCGCTGTGGATCCCGGAGGCGCCGGGCGTCCGCGCGGTGGTCGAGGCCACGGCCAAGGAGGCCGGCGTGGCGGCCCTCGCCGTGGCGGCCCAGCCGGCCGGGGAGACGATCAAGATGAAGCCGATCCGCATCGGCCTGGTCGATCTCTACGGCGGGGTCATGCCGTCAGGCTGGAACCGCTGGCTGTTCGAGACCTACGAGTTTCCGTTCGAGGTGGTCTATCCCCAGCGTCTCGACGTCGGGAACCTGAACAAGGACTTCGACGTGCTGGTGTTCGCCGACGACACCGTGCTTGAGCCGCCGGCTCCCGATCGCCCGCGCCGCGCCCCGCCCAAGCCGCAGGACGTGCCCGCGAAGTACCGCGCCTGGCTCGGGGAGGTGAGCGAGGACAAGACGGTCCCGCAACTCGACGCCTTTGTGCGCAAGGGCGGATCGATCGTTGCGGTCGGCAGCGCCACGCGGCTCGGCTATGACCTGAAGCTACCGATCAGCGACGCGCTGGTGGAGACGGGCGCCGACGGGGCGGCCAAGCCGCTCGGCAGGGGCAAGTTCTACATTCCCGGGTCGATCATGGCCAACGTGGTGGACAACGAGGATCCGCTGGCCTTCGGCCTGCCCAAGGACCTGAACGTCTACTACTACAACAGTCCCGCCTTCAAGGTTGCGTCTGGCGCGACGGACGCCAGGTCGGTGGCCTACTTCTCGGGCAAGCAAACCCTGCGCAGCGGCTGGGCGTGGGGCCAGTCGCACCTGGACGGCGCCAGCTCGGTGGTGGACGCCTCGCTGGGTCGCGGCAAGGTGTTCCTGATGGGGCCGGAGGTCACCCAACTCGGCCAGTCGCAGGGCACCTACAAGCTGCTGTTCAATGGGCTGTACTACGGCCCGGCAACGGCCCGCTGAGGCGCATTACCTGAGAACATCGAGGGGAGGCGTGATGAGCGCCTCCCCATTTTCATGACCAACGCCCAATGAAAAGCGCCGCCGGCCTTCTGGCCGGCGGCGCCTCTGCGCAAACCCTGGGGCGTGGGGTCAGAACGATTTGCGCAGGTTCAGGCCGACGGTGCGGGGCAGGACCGAGTTGGTCAGCATTTCCGAACCGGCGCTGGAGGAGACCGTGTTCGCGCCGAAGATGTCGAAGGCGTTGCGGACGAAGAGGTAGGCCCCCCAATCCTCGCCTTCGAGGCCGGCGCGCAGGTTCACGACACCGAAGTCGCCCTGCTTCTCGTAATAGACGTTGGTCGGACGGAAGTGGGAGTAGGACTTGCCAGTGTAGCTGTAGTCCATCCGAACGACGCCATCGAACGAGTCGCTGACCGGCCACATGTACTCGACGCCGGCCGAGCCCATGAACTTGGCGACCTGGGGGATCTGGTCCCCGGCGTCGCCGAGCGAGGTCGAGTCACGGATGTTCGGGTTGATCTGATCCTCAAGCAGCTTCGGGTCGGTGAAGGTCAGGCCGCCGTTCAGCGACAGGCCGTCGATCGGACGGGCGTTGAACTCCAGCTCGATGCCGCGAATGCGGGCCTTGCCGGCGTTGAGGATGAAGCTGCAGCAGCCGCTGAGCGTCTGGGCGGAGGTTTGAATGTCCTCCCAGTCGATCTGGTAGATGGCGGCGTTCAGGATCAGGCGCCGGTCGAACCACGAGGTCTTCACCCCCAACTCGTAGTTCCAGACGGCGTCAGGGCCGTAGGGAACGAGGGCGGCTTCCAGGTTCGGGGTGTTGTTGGCCCCGCCGGGGCGGAAGCCCTGGGCGGCCGTGGCGTAGACCAGAATGTCGCTGTTGTACTGATAGTTGACGCTGAACTTCTTCAGCCAGCCGTCGGCGTCGGCGCCGTAGCTGCGGTAGGGCTCGACGAGCGAACCGGACACCCAGTTGGGCATGTCGGTCTGCCCGCTGGTGGTCTTCTCGTACTTGTAGCGGCGCAGGCCGAGGTTGAGGGTCAGGCCTTCCAGCAGCTCGTAGGAGACGTCGCCGAAGAACGCGGTCTGGGTCGTGTCGGTGTCGATCTCGCGGTGGAAGAAGATGGTCGGCGGCACGCCGATCACGCCGGTCTTGCCGTCGACGACGGCCAGGGTGCTGTCGACGTGGTCTTCGCGGACCTCATAGAAGGCCCCGACTGTCCACTGCAGCTTGCTCTCGCCGTTGGACGACATGCGAAGCTCGTTGGTGGAGGTGTGGACCCAGGCAGGCTTGTACAGCGTCGTCGGGGTCAGCGAGAGCGAGAAGGTCCTGAACTGGGCCAGCTGGGCGGCGTTGCAGGTGGTGGTCGGGATGCCGAGCGACTGGGTGAACCAGTTGCGGCAGTTGGTGGCGCTCGTCGAGTTGCTGAGCATCGTATAGGTGTAGTCGCTGGCGTTGAGCTGATCCCACTCGTAGTACGAGGAGGCCCAGGTCACCGTGGCGAAGCCGGCGTCGTAGCTGAGGTCGCTGGAGACCAGTGAGAGCTCGTCGCGGTTGATCGGGATCACGTAGCGGTCGGTGGCGTAGTCCTTGGCGCCCAGGGCCGGATACCAGCTGGAGCCGCCGCCGGGAGCGTCGGTCTTCTGGTACATCCCCATGCCGTACCAGGTGATGTTCTCGGTCGGCCGCGCCGTCAACATCAGCCGGCCGCCGTAGGTGGTCTTCTCGTTGATGTTCTTGGCTTGGTAGCGGATGTTGTCGATGAAGCCGCCGCGGGTCTCCTGGTAGAGCACCGCCCGCGCCCCGAGCTTGTCGTCGAGGATCGGGATGTTGACCATGCCCTTGACGTAATAGCTGAGGTCGCCTTCGCGCATGGCCGCCGCCTGGGCCTCGACCGTGCCGGCGTAGTTGTTGGTGTCGGCCTTGTTGAAGATCACGCGGACCGTGCCGCCCATCGAGCCCGAGCCGTAGAGGGTGCCTTGCGGGCCGCGCAGCACTTCGATGCGCTCGACGTCGAACAGGTTGCCGTCCTGCGACGAACCGCCGGAGTTCTGGGTGGTGTCGGATGGGCCGGTCAGCGGGGTTTCGTCGTAGTAGAGGCCGACCGTCGCCTCGCCGGACGCCTGGATGCCGCGCAGGGTGATGCGGCCGCCGCCGTCGGCGCCGCCGCCGATCTTCAGGCTGGGGACCTGCGAAGTCACATCTTGCAGCGACGTCGCGCCAATCTTCTCCAGGGTGTTCTCGCCGAGCGCGGTGATGGCGATCGGGGTCGACTGGACGGTCGTCTCACGCCGGGTGGCGGTGACGATCAGTTCCTCGACTTCGGAGGAGGCCTGGGCGTGGCCGATGGCTGGCATGGCCACGGCCGCTGCGGTGGCCATGACGTATAGCTTGAAGGTGGTTCGCGGTTTTCTCGTGCGCATGGTCTATCCCCTCGTTCGGGCGCCGCGGCGGGAGGCGCAGCTGCCTGGACAGGGAGACGGCGGGGTTGTTCGACCCCGCACATGCGATGATGCGGTTTAGCTTGGCCGGGCTTCTCGGGCCTTGGCGACGACCCAGCGGGTGAAGGCCTTGACCGGCGACGTGGCGACCTTTTCGTCGGGCACGACCCAGTAGTAGGCGCTGGGACTGGTCATCTCGTGGTCGAACAGCACCTGCAGCCGCGCGGTGGCGAGTTCCTCCTCGATCAGCACCCGCGGCAGCAGCGCTGCGCCGAGGCCGGCCGCCGCCGCCTGGGCGATCATTGCGAACTGCTCGTAGCGCGGCCCGCGGTGGACGCCGGGGCAATCCACGCCAAGGGACTCAAACCAATTGGCCCAGGCCAGCGGGCGCGTCGTCTGGTGGAGCAGGGTGGCTCTCGACAGGTCCTCCGGAGTCCAGAGCGCCTGGCTCTCGCGATACTCCGGGCTGCACACTGCGATCATCACCTCGTCCATGAGGTGGTAGCTCTCGGCTGAGGGCCAGGTCGGATTGCCGTAGTGAATGGCCGCGTCGAAGGTCTCGGCGCCGAAGCTGAACGGCTGCAGCCTCGTGGCGAAGTTGAGCGTGATGTCCGGATACTGCCGCATGAAGTCCGGCAGCCGCGGCACCAGCCAACGGGTCGCGAAGGTCGGCAGCACCGCGATGTTCAGGATGGCGGTGGAATCGGCGAAGGCCATGATCCGGTGCGTGGCCTCGCGCAGCTCCCCAAGAATTCGCCGGACTTCCTGCAGGTAGACCGCGCCGGCAGCGGTGAGGATCACGCGCTGGCGGATGCGTTCGAACAGCGTCACGCCGATCCGATCCTCCAGCAGCCGCACGGCCCGGCTGACCGCGCTCTGGGTCAGGTTCAGCTCGGCCGCGGCGCGGGTGAAGCTGGCATGGCGCGCCGCGCTTTCGAACGCCACGAGATCTCCGATCGAGGGGAGCAGAACCTGCCTAGTCATTCCGTTTTCTCATGAAGTATTCGATTTAAATCGCTTTCAAAGGCAATGGTAATCAGGAAATCTTTTGATCGATAAGTGGCGTTCACAAATAATCTGAGGTTCTGTGATGGTCGACGTGCAGTTGTGCAAACTGGTTCAGGGCGCACTTGATGACGTGCGCGCCGGAGCGCTGTTCAACTTGCTCGATGTCCGCTCTGAACTCTTGGCGCCGACTGAGAAGGTCTCCCGCGCAGTCATGGCGCAGGCGCTCAACATGGTGTTGTTCAACGACCTGCTCGAGCGGGTGCCGGCCGCCAAGGCCTATGCGCAGGACTGCCTGCGCGAAGGGCGCAAGGTCTTCCACGATCATGGTGCGGTCCGCACGGTCGTGCTCGACGGCATGGGTGAACTCCCGTCGGGCCAGGGCGCGCTTCTGCGCGTTCTGGCGCCGCTCGGATACAAGCTGAACGGTGTCTATCCGCTCGACCGCCTCAAGATGACAGGGCGCTCCTACGCCCAGGCCGACTATCCGGCCGACATCGCCCAATTCTTCGTCAGCGAGCTGCACGTCGACCGCTTTTCGGAGGCATTCGGCGCGGCGGTCGGGCGAGTGACCGCCAGCTCGCACGATCCGCTGACGCCAGCCGTGTCGGCTGTGCTGGAGCGCTTCGAGCGTGACGGAGAGGTCGAGTTCGAGGATGCGGCTTCGGCGTTGCCGGTGCTCGCCGCATGCTTCGATCGTCAGCACGCCGACCCCGCCGTGACCGACTACGAGACGCTTCTGGCCGAGTCGGCGGAAATGGCCTGGATCGCCACCGAGGGGAACGCCTTCAACCACGCGACCGACCGCGTGCCCGACGTCGAGGCCCTGGCTGAAGCGCAAAAGGCGCTCGGCCGGCCGATGAAGGATGCGGTGGAGGTGTCGCTGTCCAAGCGCGTGCGCCAGACCGCCTTCCGCGCCGCCCAGGTCGTGAGGTCCTTCGCCGACGGCCGCGGCGGTCTGGTCGAGCGGACCGTGCCGGGCTCGTTTTACGAGTTCATCACCCGGATGCCGATGATCGACGAGGCCACGGGCGAGGAGACGCTGGATCTCGCCTTCGACAGCTCCAACGCCCAGGGCATCTTCAAGATGACCGAGGCGGCGAAGGTTGATGCATGATCGCCGCCGCATCCCAGCTGGCGGCTGATCTCGAAGCCATCGTCGGTTCGGTGGGCCTGATCATGGATCGCGCCGAGATGCGCGGCTACGAGATCGCGGCGCGCTATGGCGAAGGGCGCGCGGCCCTCGTCGTGCGGCCGGCGGACGTCGCTGAGGTGTCTGCGGTGGTGGCGCTGTGCGTGAAGCGTGGCGTACGGGTCATTCCGCAAGGCGCCAACACCGGCCTGGTCGGCGGCTCGACGCCCGACGGATCGGGCGACCAGGTCGTGCTCAGCCTCGACCGCCTGCGCCAGCCTTTGAAAGTCGATGCGGTCAATCGAACCGTCGAGGCCGGGGCGGGCGTGCGCTTGTCGGCGGTCAATGACCTGTTGAGCCCGTTGGGGCTTTGGCTGCCGATCGATCTGGGCGCTGACCCGACCATCGGCGGCATGGCGGCGACCAACACCGGCGGCGCCCGGTTCATCCGATATGGCGACATGCGCCGCCAAATCCTGGGACTGCAGGTCGTTCTCGCCGACGAGGCGGGCACCGTGATCGAGCTCAAGCGCGGCGTGCGAAAGGACAATACGGGTCTGGACCTGCGCCAGCTGTTCGTCGGGGCCTGCGGCGGCTTTGGCGTGATCACTCGCG
Source organism: Phenylobacterium sp. LjRoot97 (assembly GCF_964254345.1). Taxonomy (NCBI): domain Bacteria; kingdom Pseudomonadati; phylum Pseudomonadota; class Alphaproteobacteria; order Caulobacterales; family Caulobacteraceae; genus Phenylobacterium; species Phenylobacterium sp. LjRoot97. The sequence continues at coordinate 3,030,046 of NZ_CAXUTH020000001.1, read as the reverse complement.
TCGAAATGGAGGTGCAGCGTCAGCCGCGCCAGACGGCGGCGGCGCTCATCCTGTTGTCCGATCCGGCCGTCGCCCTGCCGCTGCTGGCGCACTTCGAGCGCGAGGCGGGCGAACTTCTGAGCGCGTTCGAAGGCATGTCCGGCGAGGCGTTGGCGCGCGCGCTGGCGCACGTGCCGGGGTTGCGCGATCCCTTTGCCGGACGTGCGCCGCCATCCTATGCGGTGCTGGTCGAGCTAAGCTGCGTGCGTCCCGTGCGGATCGGCGAGACGCCCATCGACAAGGTGCTGGAGGCCTGCGTCGCCGAGTGGTGGGAGCGTGACGACGTCGCGACCCTGGACGCTTTGATCGGACCGCCCGAGGATCTGTGGGCTGTGCGGCATGCGATCTCGGAGGGTCTGCGGGAGTCGGGGCGCCTGATCGGTTTCGACCTGGCGTTCCGGCGTTCGGACCTCTTCGCGTTCCGGGATGCGGCGATCGCCATGCTGGCGGTGGAGTTTCCGGAGTTCGTGGTCTGTGACTTCGGCCACATCGGCGACGGCGGGGTGCACTTCAATCTGGTCTGTTCGATGGCCGTTGCCGCTGATGAGGCGCGGTCGCGGCTTCTGCGCGAGCGGGTCTACGCGCTGGCGGTCGGGGAGTTCGGCGGCAGCTTCAGCGGCGAGCACGGCCTGGGGCGGGTGAATCTGCCGTTCTATCAAGCCTACACCCCTGCGCGGATCCAGGCGTTGTCGGGCGCGGTGCAGCGAGCGTTCACCGCAGCGCCGCTTGGGGTTGTGGACTATGCGAAACCGGTCGTCAGCGCGGTTCAATAGTTGCGCATGGCCGGGCCGAAAGGCCTATCGATTGAGCATAGTTTGAATTGAGTAGAGTTAAATACAAATAGCTCGATGGTTTTGCTTCAAGCTGCGTAAACTAAATATAGTTGATGTTGTTGGGGGCGTTGCGGTGAGTTCTGGAGACGCGAGTGTTGGTGGCGGGAAGTCCCGTCGAGGTCTCGCCCACTATCTCAAGACCTATTGGTTCGACGTCGTGCTCTGGAAGCGGATCGTCGGCGCAATGCTGGTCGGGGCGCTCGTTGGCCTGGCCCTTGGTGAGGCTGCGGTCCAGCTCAAGTGGATCGGCGACATCTTCGTGCGCCTGGTGCGGATGCTGGTCATTCCGCTGGTGTTCACGACCATCGTCGTCGGCGTCATCTCGATCGCCGACGTGCGCCGGCTTGGCTCGATCGGCGCCAAGACGCTGTTTCTGTACTTCATCACCACCTTGCTGGGGGCCTGTCTCGGCCTGCTGATCGGGGGGCTGATCCAGCCCGGCGTCGGGGTGGAGTTCGCTTCGGCTGCGGCCGCGCCGGCGCTGGCTGAGCCGGCGTCGTTGAGCGAGCAGTTCCTCGGGATCATTCCGATCAATCCCGTCGCAGCGCTCGCCAACGGCGACATGCTGGCGGTGATCTTCTTCGCCATCATGTTCGGGGCGTCCCTGCTCATGGCGCGCGAGCACTGCGCGCCGTTGAACGCCGTCTTCGAAGGCGCGGCGGCGGCGATGCAGCAGCTGACCCGGATCGTCATGGAGTTCGCGCCGTTCGGCGTCTTCGCGCTGATCGCCTGGGTCGCAGGCACGAGCGGGCCGTCGGTCTTCGTCAACATCGGATTGCTGGCGCTCTGCGTGCTAATCGGCTGCACGCTCCAGGTGCTGATCGTTCACGGCGGGTTGGTGCGGCTGGCGGCGCGGCTGCCGGCCCGACCGTTCTACCGCGACATCGCCGACGCCGTTGTCGTGGCGTTCTCGACCTCGTCGAGCGCCGCGACCCTGCCGGTGGTCATGCGGGTCGCCGAGGAAAACCTCGGCGTCAGCAAGGCGGTGTCGTCGACGGCGCTGCCGATCGGGGCGACGATCAGCATGGACGGCACGGCGATGTATGTCGGCCTGCTGGCGATGTTCTCGGCCCAGGCGTTCGGCGTCGAGCTGACCTGGAGCCAGTACGTGATGATCGTGCTGTCGACGGCGATCGTCGCGATCGGCTCGGCGCCGATCCCGTCGGCCGCGCTCTTCCTGCTGGCCGGGGTGCTGCAGGTCGTCGGCCTGAGCGCCGAACAGACCGCCCTGGTGGTGGGCTTCATCCTGCCGTTCGACCGGCCGCTCGACATGATGAGGACGGTGCCGAACTGCACCTCGGACCTCTCGGTGGCGGTGACCGTGGCGCGCTGGGAAGGCGAGCTGGACGAGGCGGTCTATCGCGCGCCGCCGACCAGCTGAACGTGGTCGGGGACATGCTCAGGTTGTGTGGCGTCTCTGTGAATAAATAAGTTGCGAGTATTATTCGGGCGACTTGAGTAATTGCCGAGCAAGCAGGCGAAAGAGCAAGAGGTCGGTCCGTATTGTTGGTGGGTGTGACGGTTCCAGCGGTGAAATAACAAAGTTTAAGTCACCGAGTTGGGCCATCGAGTGTTGGGGGCCAAATATGAGCGGCGGAAGGTCTGAAGTGTCGTCCAGGACGCGGAAAAAGCGTTCGGAAGCGACGGAGTTCATCAAGCCCCTGCGGGCGTTCTTTGGGGCCCGGGCCCATCGCGACGATGTCGACGACCTGGTGCAGGATGTCCTCATCCGCATGCACAACCGCCCGCCCGAGGAAATCCAGAACCTCGACAGCTACATCTTTCAGGTCGCGATGAATGTTCTGCGCGACGCGTACCGGCGAGATCGCGTGAGGTTGAAGACCTATCACTGCGAGCTTCTCGAAAATTCCCACCCGCTCGACGAATTTTCTCCCGAACGCATAGTGCGGGCTCGCGAGGAACTGCGTCATACGATTGCGGCGATGAGCGAATTGCCGGAGAAGACCCGCGATGTGCTGGTCCTGCTCCGGTGGGAAGGTCTGACCTACCCGCAAGTGGCCGAGCGGCTGTCCATTTCGGTGAGCGCCGTCGAGAAGCACGTGACAAGATCGATGCGTCATCTGCTGACGCGTTTGCTGGATGAAGATGAGCCGCAAGACGACGAAGGCAGGGCCGGACCAGAAGTCGCTCGCGGAGGCAAGCGCGTGGCTGGCGCGCATGTCGTCTCCCTCCGCGACGTTAGAAGACGCGTCTGCTGTTGATGCGTGGCTGGCCGAGGATCCGCGCAACCTCGTGGCCTGGCGGGCGGCCTGCGCGCTGTGGGCTGAGCTGGGCGGCGCTGGCGATGATCCGGCCGTGGCGGCGCTTCGCGCCGAGACCGCACGCCGGACGGCGCGCCGCGACGGCAAGGACGACTGATCTCGCCGGACTGCTCAGCGTCCTGACGCTGGCGGTCGCCCCGAGCGCGGCAGCCGATCCGGGGGCGGACCTCTACCGCCGCCATTGTGCGGTCTGTCACTCTTTGGAGCCTGGCGAAAATAAGCTCGGGCCGTCGCTGGCCGAGGTGGTCGGCGGCAAGGCCGGCCAGGCGCCGGGTTACAACTACTCGGCGGCGATGCGGGCCGCCGGCGGCGTCTGGGACGTCAGCCGGCTCGACGCCTTCCTGGAGAACTCGCGGGCCGCGGTCCCGGGCAACAAGATGGCCTTTGCAACCAAGACCAGCCCCGCCGATCGCGCCGCGATCATCGGCTTCCTGCGCGCCCAGCCCTAGCGGGGGCGCAGGATCGCCGGCATGTCGCGCTCGGCGCGCGGGCCGGGCAAGGCCCGCAGATAGGCGAAGACGTCGGCGAGTTCGCGGTTGGTCATCAGCAGGCGGCTGTAGGCCGGCATGATGTTCGACGGCGTGCGCATCTGCGCGACATAGGCCTCATAGGGCAGCTGGGTGTCGGCGAGCACAGGGCCTGGCCCGCCGCCCTGACCGACGCTGCCGTGGCAGTTCTGGCAGCCGTTCTTCAGATAGGCCTGGCGTCCCGCGGCGCGGTCGCCGCGCGGAGCTTCCTGGGCGGCGAGCGGCTGCGCGGCGGCGAGGACGGCGAGCAGCGGAAACAGCGCAAGGCGCATGATCGGGATCCTCAACGCGGTTCGACGACGGCGTCGATCAAGGCCGGCTCGCCGCGTTTGACGACGGCCAGGGCGCGCTTGATCGCGCCGCGCAGGTCCTTCGGATCGGTGATCGGGCCTTCGGCGTAGACGCCCATGGACCTGGCCATCTGCGCGAAATCGATGTGAGGCGAGTCGAGGGCGGTCCCGATGCCGACCCGGTCCATGCCGCGGCTGCGCCGGGCGGCCATGTTCTGCACGTACATGACCTCCTGATGGTAGGCCCTATTGTTGTACATCAGGTACAGAATTGGAATTTTGTGGTGCGCGGCGCTCCAAAGCACGCCGGGACCGAACATCAGGTCGCCGTCGCCCTGGAAGGCGACGCTCAGCCGGCCCTTGTCACGGTTCGCCAAGGCCGCGCCCAGCGCCGCCGGCGCGAAGTAACCGAGGCCCCAGCCGCCAGACCCGCCATTGAACCGATAGTGCCGGTCGGCCGGCCACATCCGCCGCCAGGCCGGCATCAGCCCCTCGCCGACCAGCGACCAGTCCTCGTCGCGGATCTGGTCCCAGAGCTCGGCGGTCAGGCGGGCGGTGGTGATCGGCGTGGAATCCCAGCCGATGCTGGCCTCGCGCCGCATGCGCTCAAGATTGGCGGCCTGGGCCCTGCCGTACCGGACCGCGCGAGCCTCGCGGGCGTCGGCCGAGGCCGGATCCAAGCGCTTCTTGACCGCCTCGATGAGCGGCCGCAGCGAGGTCTGGGCGTCGCCTGTGACTGAAATATCGACGTCCTGGTAGCGGCCGAAGTCCTGGAAGTTCGACTTCAGGAACAGGTCCTTGGCGCCGATATGGATGGTCTTGGCGCCGTCCTTGGTGAGCGGCCGCGAGCGGCGGACGATGCGGTCGGTCGAGGCGTTGAGCGCCTGCCAGAAGTCGTTGACCTCCAGCCCCACCACGACGTCGGCCTGGCCGATGGTCGCCGCCCCGCGGAAGCTCTGGTTGAGGCGGTGATGGGCCGGGAAGTTGGTGCGGCCGTTGCGGTCGATGACCGCGCACTGAAGGGTCTCGGCCAGCTCGACGAGCAGGTCCATGCCCTCCTGGCCGCGCGCCATCCGGTCGGCGATCAGCACTGGAGACTGCGCCTGGGCCAGCAGGCGGGCCGTCTCCTCGATCGCCGCGTCGTTGGCCTGGGGCAGGGCGAGGTTCGGCGGGCGCGGGATCCGCAGCGCCTGGCGATCCTCGATCGGATGCTCCTGAAGCTCGGTGTCGACCGACAGCACCACCGGTCCCATCGGCGGGGTCATCGCGATCTGGTAGGCGCGGACCAGCGACTCCCCGAAGCCCTGCAGGGTGTGGGGCTGGTCGTCCCACTTGATGTAGTCGCGGACCATGCCGACCGGGTCCTGGGCCGAGTGAACCCACTCGGAGCGCTGTCGCTTGTCGGACTCCATGGTGTTGCCGCCCAGGACGATCACCGGCGCCCGGTCGCAATAGGCGTTGTAGATCGCCATGCTCGCGTGCTGCAGACCGACGGTGCCGTGAACCATCATCGCCAGCGGCTTGCCCGAGATCTTGGCGTAGCCGTGCCCCATGGCCACGGCGATCTCCTCGTGGGTGCAGGTCAGCAGTTCGGGACTGACGTTGCCGCCGTGGTTGACCAGCGCCTCGTGCAGGCCGCGGAAGCTCGAGGCGGGATTGGTCAGCACATAGGGGATGTCCAGCGACTTGATGACGTCGACCATGTAGTCGGCGCCGCCGGAAGCCTGGATGACGGGATCGCCGGGCGGTCCGCTCTCCAGCGCCTCGTCGGGGCGGGGCAGGGCGCGCGCGGCCTCGGGCGTCGCCGCGGACTGGGCGGCCGCCAACGAGGGGGCGGCCAGGCCCGCGGCGCCGGCGAGCGCGCCGCCACGAAGAAGCGCGCGTCGGTGAAGATCTGGAACGTCCGACACTGCAACTCCCCCTAGCCGCGTTCGCCGACGCTACGGTTCCTCAGGAGGCGCGACGCGAAAAGCGATTTTTCCTCATTAGTTCATGCGGTTGCGGAATGCGGCTGAGGCGCGGTCGACGTGCGGTTCGGGAGCCTCGCGAAATTTGCGCCGATCGAGTGCGGGGTCGCCGCGCCGCGCCGTCCAACCCCCCGAAGACCAAACGAGATCGAGACGCCCGCCAAGCTCGGCGGCGTCAGCCAGGGGGTATGTCGATGCGCGCGAAACTGTTAGCGGCCACCACGGTGGGGCTGGTTCTGGGGCTGCAGGCGCCGGGGGCCTGGGCGCAGACCGCCGGGCCGATCACCCCGCCCAAGGCGGTCTTCGGCTTCGACATCGGCGACGACTATTCGCTCGCCAACTACACGCAGCTGCAGACCTACTGGACGAAGCTGGCGGCCGAGTCCGACCGCATGAAGCTGACCAGCATCGGCAAGACCGCCGAGGGCCGCGACCAGCTGATGGCCATCGTCTCGACGCCCGAGAACCTCAAGAACCTGGCCCGCTATCAGGAGATCGCACGCAAGCTGGCCAAGGCTGAGGGCCTGACCGACGCCGAAGCCAAGGCGCTGGCGAAGGAAGGCAAGGCGATCGTCTGGATCGACGGCGGCCTGCACGCCACCGAGACCGTGGGCGCCCAGCAGGTCACCCAGATGCTCTACGAGATGGTCAGCGGCAACGACGCCGAGACGCTCGGCTTCCTCAAGGATGCGATCATCCTGTTCGCCCACGCCAATCCGGACGGCATGGAGCTCGTGTCCAACTGGTACATGAGGAACAAGGACCCGCAGAAGCGCGAGATGGAGGCGGTTCCGCGCCTCTATCAAAAGTACGTCGGTCACGACAACAACCGCGACTTCTACATGTCGAACCAGGCGGAAAACATCAACATCAACAAGGTGTTGTACCGCGAGTGGTTCCCGCAGATCGTCTACAACCACCACCAGACCGGGCCTGGCGGGATGATCGTCTTCATCCCGACCTTCCGAGACCCCTTCAACTACAACCTCGATCCGCTGGCGATCACCGGCCTGGACGGGGTCGGCGCCTTCATGCACGAGCGGCTGATCCGCGAGGACAAGGCCGGCTCGGGCCGTCGCAGCGTGGCGACCTATTCGAACTGGACCAATGCGACGCTGCGCTCGACGGCGCTGTTCCACAACTCGATCGGCATCCTGACCGAGATCAGCGGCTCGCCGACCCCGATCAAGATCGACCTGATCCCCAAGGAGCAGCTGGCGCGCAACGACTTGCCGATGCCGATCGATCCGCAGAGCGATTGGAAGTTCAAGCAGTCGATCGACTACTCGATCAGCATGAACCGGGCGGTTCTCGACTACGCCACGCGCAACAAGGAGAACCTGCTCTACGCCTTCTACAAGATGGGCAAGAACGGGGTCGACAAGGGCGCGCGCGACACCTGGACGACGACGCCCAAGCGGATCGCGGCCCTGGAGGCCGCCGCCAAGGCCGGTCCGGCGTTCGATCCTGGCCCGGTGCGCTGGGGCATGGGGCGCGCGCCGAACGCCGTCGATCCGAAGCTGTTCGAGCCCATGCTGCGCAATCCGGCCGATCGAGACCCGCGCGGCTACATCATTCCCGCCGACCAGACCGACGTTCCGACCGCGGTGGCGTTCGTGAACGTGCTGATCAAGGGCGGCGTGGACGTGGAGGTCGCCAAGGCCCCGTTCACGGCCGGCGGCAAGAGCTATCCGGCCGGTTCCTACGTCGTGAAGACCGGCCAGGCCTATCGCGCCCACGTGCTCGACATGTTCGAGCCCCAGGACCATCCGGACGACTTCCCGTTCCCCGGCGGCGCGCCGATCCCGCCCTACGACGTCGCCGGCTACACCCCGGCCTACCAGATGGGGATCAAGTTCGACCGCATCCTCGACGGGTTCGATGCGCCGACCGAAAAGCTGCCGGACATCGTCGCGCCCCCGCCCGGCAAGATCGTCGGCGACGGCGGCGCGGGCTACCTGATCAGCCACGAGGTCAACAACGCCTTCATCGTCAAGAACCGGCTGCTGAAGGCTGGAAAGCCGGTGTTCTGGGTCAAGTCGGCGGTCACCGCGGGCGGCAAGTCGTTCACGCCGGGAGCCATCTGGACGCCGGCCGGCCCGGGCGTGCGCGAACTGATCGAGAAGGCGGCGCGCGACACCGGCGTCGACGCCTACGCCCTCGACGCCAAGCCGACCGGTGAGGCCATGGCCATCAAGCCGGTCCGCATCGGCCTGGTCGACGTCTATGGCGGCAACATGCCCTCGGGCTGGATCCGCTGGATCTTCGAGCAGTTCGAGTTCCCGTACGAGGTCGTCTATCCCAAGCAGCTGGACGCCGGCGGCCTGGCCAAGAAGTACGACGTCCTGGTGTTCGCCAACGACATTGTCGCCGAGCCGAACGCCCGCACACGGCCGCAGCCCAAGGCCGAGGATATTCCCGCCGAATTCCGGCCCTGGCTGGGGACCATCACCGAGGCCAAGACCGTGCCGCAGCTGGACAGCTTCGTCCGCGGCGGGGGCACGCTGATCGCCATCGGCAGCTCGACCAAGCTGGCCAAGGACCTGAAGCTGCCGGTCAGCGACGCGCTGGCCGAGACGGGGGCGGATGGAAAGCTGGTCCACCTGCCGCGCACGAAGTTCTTCGTGCCCGGCGCGATCATGGCCAACAAGGTCGATATCAGCGACCCGCTGGCCTACGGCATGCCCGAGGACGTGAAGGTCTACTACTACAACAGCCCGGCTTTCAAACTGGACCCGAACGCCGCCGGGGTGCGCAGCGTCGCGACCTTCCCGGGTCCCAAGACCCTGCTCAGCGGCTGGGCCTGGGGGCAGGAGCGGCTGGCGGGCGCCAGCTCGATCGTCGAGGCCGACCTGGGCAAGGGCAAGGTGTTCCTGATGGGCCCCGAAGTCACCCAGCGGGGCCAGTCGCACGGCACCTACAAGCTGTTCTTCAACGGCCTGTTCTACGGACCGGCCGCCGCGGCGGCCCCGAAGTCGGCGTCCCTCCCGACGAAGTCCGGCGAGGAATAGGCCGGGCGCGCGCCGCCCCCGCGGGGCGGCGCGCTTTCCCCAACCTGGGAGCGGTCCGATCCGCAAGTTCCTGAGTTCGCCCCGGCCCGGCGCCATCTGCGCCGGCGTGGGCCTTTTCGTGCTGATGTTCAGCCCCTTGCAGGCGCTCGCCGCCGAGGACGAGGCGGGGCTTCGCGATCTCGTCGCGCGGCAGGCCGGCGAGATCGAAGACCTGAAGGCGCGGCTGGCGGCGTTGGAGACGGCGGTCGGCCGCGCCGCGGCGGCGCCGGCCGCCAAGCCCGTGGCCGCTCAGGCGCCGCCGACGACGGCGGCCACCGTCATCAACTGGGGGCGGACGGTCCCCGAGCTCATCAATCCCGAGCGTCAGCTGAGCTTCCGGCCCAAGGGGCGAATGCTGGCCGACGCCTCCACGACCTGGGGATCGGAGCATCCGGCCCGCAACATTTCGGGGACGGAGCTGCGCGCCCTGCGGCTCGGCTTCGAAGGCGGCCTGGGGCCGAGCCTGGCCTACGCCTTCGAGGTCGACTTCGCCGACAACAACGCCTCGGTGAAGGGGGCCTATCTCGCCTGGCGCGATCGCTGGGACGGGACGGACATCGAGGTGTCGCTCGGCAACCGCCTCAGCGAACGCAGCATCGAGGGCTCCAGCAGTTCGGAGGCGACGCCGTTCATGGAGCGCAACGCCGTGGCCTCGGCGATCACCCCGCTCAAGGGGTTCTACGGCCTGGGCGTGCTCGGCAAGGCCTATGGGCCGAGCTGGCACCTGGCGGCCCAGGTCGCCGGCGACGACGTCAGCGGCGGCGAGGCGCGCGACACCCTGACCTACATGCTGCGCGGGCACTGGAACCCGGTCCGCTCCGCCGGGGCAGCGATCCACCTGGGCGGCTGGGGTTTCTATGAAGCCTATCCGGCCGGGATGGCGAGCCTGTCGCGGAGCAGCCTCTGGGGCGGCCATTTCAACGACAATGTGCAGGTCCCGCTGGGCGCGATCGGCGGGCCGGACCGGGGGTATGGCTATGGCCTGGAGCTGGGGGGCGTGCGCGGCCCGCTATGGAGCTTCCTGGAGGCCGGGCGCCGCACGATCGACGCAGCGGGCGGCCGGGTCGAGATCGACGCCTGGGCCTTGTCGGCGGGATGGATCCTGACCGGCGAGGGCGCGCCCTACAGCCCCCGCGGCGGCACGTTCGTGCGGATCGCGCCCAACGCGCCGCTGTCCAAGGGCGGTCTCGGCTCGCTGGAGCTGACCGCCCGCTATCAGGGCCTCGACAACCGCGCGCCGCTCGGCGGCGAGGGGCGCGAGGCGACGCTGGGCGCGACCTGGCGGTTGGAGGACTGGATGCGGGTCATGCTCAACCTCAGCCTCTGGGAGGTCCGCCATCCGTCCGGGCCCTATGGCGGCCCGGACGACGGGGCGACCCTGGCGAGCCGCCTGCAGCTGTCGTTCTAGCCGTGGCGTCCCTCGCAGCGGGGCGTCGGCGGCAGGGTCAGGTCGGCCGTCGCCGCGGCCAGCTTCCGGCAGGCTTCGCGCAGCGACGCCGGCGAGGCGGCGAACGAGAACCGCAGATGCCCCGGACCGCCGAACACCGAGCCGGGCACCGCAGCGACGCCCGCCACGTCGAGGAAGTGGGCGGCGACGTCCAGGTCGCTGGCCAGCACCTTGCCGGCGGCCGTACGCGCGCCGATCAGGCGCTCGATGCGGGGGAACACATAGAAGGCGCCGTCCGGCGCGGGGCATTCGAAGCCGGGAATGGCGTTGAGCAGGGCGACCAGTTCGTCGCGGCGCTGGCGGAAGGCCTCGACCATGTCGCGGCGGCGGTCCTGCGGGCCGCTGAGCGCGGCGGCGGCGGCGGCCTGGCTGATCGAGCAGGGGGCGGACGTGGTCTGGCTCTGCACCGTCGCCATGACGGCGATCAGCGGCGCCGGCCCGATCCCCCAGCCGATCCGCCAGCCGGTCATCGCGTAGGCCTTGGAGGCGCCGCTGACGACCAGGGTGCGGGCGGCCAGTTCGGGGCGGGCCATCGGCAGCGGCGCGCGCACGGCGCCGTCGTAGACCAGGTCCTCGTAGATGTCGTCGCAGAGCAGCCAGACGTGAGGATTGGCGGCCAGCACGGCGGCGATCTTGTCGACTTCGGCCTCGTCGAGCACCGAGCCGGTCGGGTTGCCGGGCGAGTTGAGCAGCAGCCAGCGGGTGCGCGGACCGATGGCGCGGGCGATGGCGTCGGCGTCGATCCGCCAGCCGCGCTCGGCCGACCAGCGGCCCTTGGCGATCACCGGGCGGCCGCTGCAGATCCGCACCATGTCGGCGTAGGAGGTCCAATAGGGGGCGGGGAGGACGACCTCGTCGCCGGGATTGAGGGTGGCGTCGAAGGCGTTGTGGATCACCTGCTTGGCGCCGGAACTGGCGATGATCTGGCGGTTGTCGAGGGGCATGCCGCGGGCGGCCATGCGCCAGGCGATGGTCGAGAGCAGGTCGTTGGAGCCGGTCAGGGCGGTGTACTTGGTCTGGCCCTGGTCGATCGCCTGCTTGGCCGCGATCTTGATCGACTCCGGCGTGTCGAAGTCCGGCTCGCCGACGGTGAGGTCGATGATCGGGCGGCCCTGGGCGCGAAGCTCCCTGGCGCGCGCCGACAGGGCGAGGATGGGCGAGACTCCGATTTCGGAGATCCGGGCGGCGGTCCTGAGCAACGCGTCTTGCAATGGGGTTCTCTGTGTAATCGTGGGTGTACTCGACCTGATAATTTAAGTGATTGTTGTGGCTGATGTGGAGCGAGTATTTCGGATGATGTCATGAGTTGGCGTAATAAACTGCTTCAGTTCATGACGTATTGAATGCGCGTTGAGTATAATTTCGCGTCCATGACTGATGGTCGGGCGGGCGAATTTATCCCGCGCAGATTTGTCGCGGCCTGCTGAGGTGATAGACGCGCGCGGCGTCTTCATAAGGACGGCAAGCGAAAGAGGACCGCGCGACCTGGGCATGACGCAGGCAAGCAGCGTCGAAATGGACGAGATGGCGCGTCGCTATGCGGTTCCGCTGGCGCGCTATTTCCGCGCGCGCGTGCGCTCGGCGGCCGACATCGACGACATGGTGCAGGAGGTGTTCCTGCGGCTGGCGGCGCGGCGCGAGGGCGGGACGCTCGAGGCGCCCGAGAACTACCTGTTCACGGTGGCCGCCAGCGTGCTGAACGACAGCTTCCGGCGGGCGGCGCGGCGCGGCGGCGCGCATCAGTTGTTCGACGAGCGGCTGCATGCGGAAGAGGATTTCTCGCCGGAACGGGTCTATCTGGGCCGCGAGCAGCTGCGGGTCGTCGAGACGGCGCTGCACGAGTTGCCGGAGCGCACGCGGGTGGTCTTCGTCCTGCATCGCTACGAGGAGATGAGCTACGCGCAGATCGCGCGGCAGCTGCAGGTGTCGGTGAGCGCGATCGAAAAGCACATGATCAAGGCGCTGGCCCACCTGACCAAGCGGGGGAGGCGCTCATGAGCCCCGCCCTGTTGAACCGTGATCCGGACGAGGTCGCCGCCGAGCTGTTCCTGCGGCGCCGCGCGGGCGACTGGAGCGAGGCCGACGCGCGCGAGCTGGCCGACTGGCTCGAGGCCGCGCCGTTGCATCGCGAGTGCTTCGAAGATGTCGAGCACATGTGGGGCGCGGCCGGCGAGGGCGCCGGCAGCCCGGCCGTGCGCGCGATGCGGGCCGAGGCGCTGGCCGCCCAGCCGCAGGGCCGGCGCTGGCCGATGCGCAGCTTCGCGGCGATGGCCGCCTCGCTGGCGGTGGTGGTCGTGGCTGGCGGCGTCGGGCTGCTGACCCAGCGCGAAGGCCTGCTGGCGCCGGCGGTCGAGCGCCAGGCGCAGGTCTACCGCACCGCCGTCGGTGAGCGGGCGACGGTGACCCTGGCGGACGGCTCGCGTCTGCTGCTCAACACCGCCAGCGAGGTGCGGGTCGACTATTCTGCCAAGCGCCGCGGCCTGCAGCTGGTCTCGGGCGAGGCCTGGTTCGACGTCGCCAAGGACGCCTCGCGGCCGTTCGTGGTCGGCGCGGGCCAGCACACGGTCACGGCGGTCGGCACCTCGTTCGACGTGCGCCTGGAGAAGGCCGGGCTGCGGGTGGCGGTGGTCGAGGGCAAGGTGGCGGTCGACGCGGTCGGCCGCGGCCGGGTCTCCGAGGTCAAGGCCGGCGAGCGCATCGACGTCGAGGGCCGCGCGGCGGTGCTGCGTCCGTCCGGGCCGGTGGCCGGCGACTGGCGCGAGGGGCGGATCGAGTTCGCTTCGGCGACGCTGGCCGAGGCCGCGGCCGAGATGAACCGCTATCGGCGTACGCCCATCGTGGTCACGGATCCCGCCGTGGCGCGGATGCGGGTCAGCGGCGTGTTCTATTCGGGCGAGAACAGCGGCTTCCTGGACGCCTTGCCCCTGACCCACCCGGTCTCGGTGCAGGTCGGAGGCGACGCCGTGCGCATCGGACCGGCCCGCGACAAAAAAACTTCATCTTTGAAGTGAGGCGCCCGCGCGCCCTGGCGTCTTCGCCTGGAAACCCGCAGTTCGCGGGGCGGGGTTAGAAGGGGGCGCGTATGTCGTTCAATCATCTCAAGGCCATGGCGTTCGCCACGTCGGCGGCCGTGGCTCTGGTCGGCTCGGCCGCCTGGGCGCAGGCCCCGGCGCGGGCGCAGTTCGACATTCCGGCCCAGGACCTGGGCGCGGCGCTGCGCAGCCTGGGCGTCCAGGCCGGCCGCGAGGTGCTGTTCGACCCGGCGGTGGTCGACGGCCTGCGCGCTCCGGCCGTGCGCGGCGACATGGCGGTCTCCTCGGCGGTCGAGCGGCTGCTGGTCGGGCAGGGCCTGCGTTCGCGTGAGAGCGGCCGGACCATCATCATCGAGCGCGCGCCGGCCGGGGCCAGCGTGAGCAAGGCCTCGACGGCCGGTCCGCTGGTCGCCGCGAGCGAGCCGGCGGAAGTCGCCGAGGTCGAAGAGATCATCGTCGTCGGTTCGAACCTGGCTGGCGTCACCGAGCGCGGCCTGCTGCCGGTTTCGGTCGTCGACCGCCGCGAGCTGGAGATGACCGGCGCGGTCACCGCCGGTGAAATGATCGCCGCCCTGCCGCAGTCCGGCGGCCAGGCGTTCAACAACGAGCAGCAGGGCCCCAACCAGGCGCGCGGCGACGTCGCCTCGGCCAACCTGCGCGGGCTCGGCTCGGGCAACACCCTGGTGCTGCTGGACGGCCGCCGGATGGTAGGGCACCCCGGCACCCAGCAAGAGGGCTCGGTCCCCGTCCAGGTCGTCAACCTGAACACCATTCCGGCCACGGCCCTGAAGCGCGTCGAAGTGCTGCGCGACGGCGGCGCGGCCATCTACGGCTCCGACGCGGTGGCCGGCGTGCTGAACAACGTGCTCGACGACAGCTATGTCGGCGGCCAGATCGTCGCCCGATACGGCGGCTCGGAAGGCACGAAGCTGGCCGAGACCTCGCTCGGCGCGAAGTGGGGGCGGGAGTTCAACGACGGCGCCACGCACGTCGCCCTGTTCGGCGAGTACTTCGACCGCACGGCCATGCCGGCCAGCGACCGCGACTACGCCTCGACCGACAACCTCGGCAGCCGCGTTCCTTCGCAGTACGCCGGCAGCTTCGACAACCGCTCGAGCCTGACGCCCTGGCTGACCGGTCGGGTCGGGACCGCGGTGACCAACTTCGGACCGTCCTTCACCGCCTTCCACATGCAGCCGTGCTCGTACACCGGCTCGGACGCCCAGGTCGGCGGCGGCGTCTGCATCGACGGCGGCTCGGCGACGCTCGACACCTCGCTGCGCACCGACGAGGCGCCGGAACGCACCATGTCGCCGAGCTCGGAGCGCTACAGCCTGATGGCCGTGGCCAGCCACGACTTCGGCCCGGTCGAGTGGTTCGGCCAGGCGCTGTACTACGGCGCGACGTCCAGCTCGGTCCGCGGCGGCACCACCAACCTGACGTCGGCTCCGCTGACCATCGGCGTCAACAACCCCTACAACCCGTTCGGCTCCGGGCCCGGCCGCCTGGCCGGCTACACCGGCCCGGCCCAGGCGATCACCGTCGTCGGTCTGCGGGTGGACGATGTCGGCCGCCGCCGCATCGACGTCGACTCCGACGCCTATCGGCTGCTGAGCGGCCTGCGCGGCGACCTGGGCGACTGGTCGTGGGAGAGCGCGCTGCTCTACTCGCACGCCCGCACCAAGGACGTCGAAAGCAACCGCGTCAGCAACACCGCTCTGCAAGCGGCGCTGAACAGCAGCGATCCGACCCGCGCCTACAACCCGTTCAACGGCGGCGACCTCAGCAATGTCGGCGGCTTCGACGCCACCTCGAACCCGGCCTCGGTGGTCGATCCGCTGCGGGTCAGCATCTCGCGCGACGGCACCACCAGCCTGGCCCTGTGGGACGCCAAGATCAGCAACCCGAACGCCTTCAGCGTGCTGGACCGCAATGTCGGCCTGGCTTTCGGCGCCGAGTGGCGGCGTGAGACCTTCAAGGACGACCGCGACCCGCTGATCGACGGCACGGTCACCTTCGCCACCGCCGGCGGCCCGACGAGCGATGCGATGGGCTCCAGCCCGACGCCCGACACCTCCGGCTCGCGCAAGGTGTTCTCGGCCTTCGCCGAACTGCAGACCTCGCTGATTCCGGAAGACGCCGACATCCCGCTGGTCCAGAGCCTGGACCTGCAGCTGGCCGCCCGCTTCGAGGACTATTCGGACATCAACGAGCAGGTCCTGAAGCCGAAGGTCGCCCTCGGCTGGCGCCTGAACGACAACCTCCTGGTCCGCGCCGCCTATTCCCAGGGCTTCCGCGCGCCGAACCTGGAGACCGTGAACGCCTCTGAGATCCGCCGCGTCCAGGAAAACCTGACCGACTACTACAGCTGCGCCGTGGCGCAGGGCGTGACCCAGTTCTCGCAGCTGAACCGCGCGGGCTGCTCGGCCTATCGCTACAACGTCGAAGACGTGCGGGCCGGCAACAAGGACCTGAAGTCCGAGACCAGCGACAACTTCAGCGCCGGCGTGGTGTTCACCCCGACCCCGGACCTGATGTTCTCCATCGACTGGTGGCGGATCGAGCAGGACGGCGTGGTCGGCGTGTTCGAGTCGCAGGACCACCTGAACCTCGACGCCATCGGCCGCCTCGGCGGCTCGGGTCCGAACCCGGCCCTTACCCGCAACACGCTGGGAGAGCCGATCCGGATCGCCAACCAGTTCCTGAACCTCGACTCCCGCACCATCGAAGGCATCGATCTCAGCGCCACCTGGCGGATCGACGCCACCCAGTTCGGCGACTTCCGCCTGGGTGTCGACGTCTCCCTGCTGCAGAAGTTCGACCAGACGCCGTCGGCGGAATCGGCGGCCCTGCTGGCGGCCGGCCTGCCGGCCAGCGCCGGCGGCTCGCTGATCGAGCAGGACGACAACCCGCGCACCCGCGGCCAGGCCTATGCGACCTGGACGTCGGGCCCCTGGGAGGTCTCCGGCTACGCCCGCTATGTGGGCGGGGTGAAGGACAGCTCGGCGCTGCTCTACAAGGGCGACGACTGGCTGACGTTCAACGCCGCGGTCGGTTATGCGGCGGACGAGGGCGCGCTGGCGGGGATGAGCTTCCGCGTCGGGGTCAACAACCTCACCGACGAGGATCCGCCGCTGGCCGACGAGACCTTCGGCTACTTCACGAAGCTCTACAGCAACCGCGGGCGCTACTGGTTCGCCCAGGTGACCAAGAACTTCTAACGGCCCAGTACCCGGCCCGCGGCGCCCGCCGCGGGCCCTTCTGCTTTTCCGGAGACCCCATGCGCCTGACCGCGACCCTCGCCGCCATTCTGGCGGCCGCCAGCCTCGCTGCGCCCGCCCAGGCCCAGGCCGTCAAGGGCGCGGCCGAGTACATCCTCGACTATGACGCGATCCATCATCCGGTGATGGGCCGCAAGGGGATGGTGGTCAGCCAGAGCGAGATCGCTTCGCAGGTCGGCGCCGACATCCTGCGCCAGGGCGGCAATGCGGTGGATGCGGCCGTGGCGACGGGGTTGGCGCTGGCCGTCACCCTGCCGCGCGCGGGCAATCTCGGCGGCGGCGGCTTCATGCTCGTGCATCTGGCCAAGGAGAAGAAGACCCTCGCCATCGACTACTACGGCCAGGCGCCGGCGGCGACGGACGCGGCGCTGCTAGCCGGACCGAACGGCAAGATGGATCCGGCCAAGCGCTACTCGCACCGCGCCGTCGCTGTGCCGGGCACGGTGAAGGGCCTCTACGAGGTGCATCGCCAGTACGGCAAGCTGCCCTGGAAGAAGCTGGTCGAGCCGGCGGTGAAGCTGGCGAGCGACGGCCTCATCCTGACCGATGACATGACCTATGCGCTGGACGTCTATCGCGAGGGTCTGCTGGCCGACGCGCCGTCGGCCAAGGCGCTCTACAAGGCCGGCGGGGCGACCTATGTCCCGGGCGAGCGGCTGAAGCAGCCGGACCTGGCCTGGTCGCTGCGCCAGATCCGCGACGGCGGCGCCGACGCCTTCTATCGCGGCGAGCTTGGCCGCCGCGTGGTGGCCGGCGTGCAGGCCGGGGGCGGGGTGCTGACCCAGGCCGACCTGGCCGGCTACGAGATCAAGATCCAGGAGCCGCTGTGGTGCGACTATCGCGGCACGCCGGTGGCCTACATGCCGCCGCCGGCCGCCGGCGTGCTGCTCTGCGAGCTGATGAACATCGTCGAGCGCTTCCCGATGGCCGAGTACGGCCAGAACAGCGTCCAGTCCCTGCACGTCAACGCCGAGGCGATGAAGCTGGTGTTCGCCGACCGCGCCAAGTTCATGGGCGGCTGGCCGCAGTACCAGCCGCCGGTGGGCGGCCTCTCCAGCAAGGCCTACGCGGCCGAGCGAGCCAAGCTGATCGACCTCGGCAAGGCCATGGACCAGAAGGTTTCGCCCGGCGACCCGCTGCTGTTTGAAAGCCGCGACACCACCCACTATTCGGTCGCCGACGCCGAGGGCAACGTGGTCAGCAACACCTTCACGCTCGGCTCGTCGTTCGGCGCGCACGTGATGGCGGCCGGCACCGGCTTCTTCCTCAACGACGCCATGGCCAACTTCGCCTGGGGCGGCGACGAGCGCGCCAATGCGCCCGAGCCCGGCAAGCGGGTGATCTCGACCATCACCCCGCTGATCGCCTTCAAGGACGACAAGCCCTGGCTGGTCGCCGGCACGCCGGGCGGCACGCGGATCATCCCGGCTATGGCGCAGCTGCTGAGCAACGTCGTCGACCACAAGCTGAACGTCGCCGAGGCGACGCAGCGGCCCCGCATCTTCCAGGCCGCCAGCGACACGCCGATCGAGTTCGAGCCGGGCTTCCCGATCGACATGCTGAAGCTGATGGAGGCCAAGGGCCACAAGACCCGCACCAGCCTGACCATGGGCTCGACCCAGTCGATCATGATCGAGGACGGGGTGTTCGAGGGCGGGGCCGACAGCCGCCGGCCCGACGCGGCCGCGGTTCCCGTCGACTAGGGGTTGCACGCCAGGGGTTGCCCCCCGACCGATGTAGTGGCACGGTTAGTGTCAATATAAGGTCGGGAGGCGACGATGAAGCGGCGTTGGAAGTGGCTGGGCGCGTCCGTGCTGGTGCTGGCGGCGGGGGCCGGGCTGGCGGCGGCGAACCGCACGACGATCCTCTCGATGATCGCCCGGGCGCAGATGCCGCCGGTCGAGGACAACCGCGCGGTGGCCTGGGCGCAGGGACCGCAGGCGCCGGCCGAGGGCGAGCGGCCGCCGAACGTGGTGTTCATCCTGGCCGACGACCTCGGCTACAACGACATCACCATCAATGGGGGCGGGGTGGCGAACGGCGCCGTGCCGACGCCCAACATCGACTCCATCGGCCAGCAAGGCGTGGTGTTCGCCGCAGGCTACGCCGGCAATGCGACCTGCGCGCCCTCGCGGGCGGCGATCATGACCGGCCGCTATCCGACCCGTTTCGGCTTCGAGTTCACGCCGGCCCCGGTGGCGTTCGCGCGGATGGTCGGCACCGAGGCCGAGCCCGGCGCGATCGTGAAGCCGAAGTTCTTCGCCGACCGCATCAAGGACATGCCGCCCGCCAGCACCGTGCGTAATCCGGCGGCGGTCAATGCGCTCAGCATGCCGTCCAGCGAGATCACCATCGCCGAGGTGCTGAAGACCAAGGGCTATCACACCGTCCACCTGGGCAAGTGGCACCTGGGCGGGCAGAAGGGTTCGCGGCCGGAGGATCAGGGCTTCGACGAGAGCCTGGGCTTCATCGCCGGCGGCTCGATGTTCCTGCCCGCCAAGGACCCGAACGTCGTCAACTCCAAGCAGGACTGGGACGCCATCGACCGCTTCCTGTGGCCGAACCTGCCGTACGCCGTGCAGTTCAACGGATCGTCGCTGTTCAAGCCCAAGGGCTACATGACCGACTATCTGACCGACGAAGCGGTGAAGGCGATCAAGGCCAACCGCAACCGGCCGTTCTTCCTCTACTACGCGCCCAACGCCATCCATACGCCGCTGCAAGCGACCAAGGCCGACTACGACGCGTTGCCGCAGATCAAGGACCACCGCACCCGGGTCTATGGCGCCATGACCCGCAACCTCGACGCCAACATCGGCCGGATCCTGCAGGCGCTGAAGGACGAGGGGCTGGACCAGAACACGCTGGTGATCTTCTCGAGCGACAACGGCGGCGCCGGCTATGTCGGGCTGCCCGACGTCAACAAGCCCTATCGCGGGTTCAAGTCGACCTTCTTCGAGGGCGGGGTGCGCACGCCGTTCTTCATGCGCTGGCCGGGCGCGATCAAGCCGGGCACGACCTATGGCTATCCGGTCGGGCACATCGACATCTTCGCCACCGCGGCGGCGGCGGGCGGGGCGGGGCTGCCGACCGACCGGCCGATCGACGGCGTCGACCTGCTGCCGCATGTCCAGGGCAAGAACACGGCGCGGCCGCACCAGACGCTGTTCTGGCGTTCGGGCCAGTACAAGGCCGTGCTCGACGGCGACTGGAAGCTGCAGGTCAACGGCGCGCGCGACAAGGTCTGGCTCTACGACCTAGCCAGCGACCCGACTGAGCAGCGCGACATGGCCGCCGCCCAGCCGGAGAAGGTCAAGGCGCTGAAGGACCTCATCGCCCGCCAGGACGCCCAGAGCGTCAAGCCCATCTGGCCCTCGCTGCTGCAAGGGCCGGTGTTCATCGACAAGCCGGGCGGCGTTCCTCAGAAGGCCGGCGACGAATACATCCTGTGGGACAACTGACGATGGCGCTGCTGCCGCCTTCGACCAACGACCAGTACCGAGGCGCACAGCTCTCGGCGTGGGCGCTGGGCCTGGCGGCGCTGCTCACGCTCGGGCCGGGGCTGATCCACAGCTTCCTGCCGGATGGGGGCGCTGTCTCCATCGCCGGTCTTGACCTTGGCGACCGCCGCGATCTCGTGATCGGCGTGTTCGCCTGGCAGGGCGCGACGCAGATCGCCTTCGGCCTGGCCATGCTGGCGGTCGCCGTCCGCTACCGCAACCTGACGCCGCTCATGCTCTGCCTGCTCGTCGTTGAACGCGCCCTGATGGCCTTGCAGGGCTGGGTGCTGCGGCCGCCGGCGAGCGGCCACCATCCCCCCGAACACTATGGCAGTCTGATCGGCGCCGGACTCGCGGTCGTCTTCCTGGCGCTGTCCCTGCGCCCGCGGCCCTAGAAGCCCGCGCCCGGCCTGGTGCGGATGTTGAGCTGTCCCGCCAGGCCGGCGGTGCGGTGGTGCTCGATGGCGTGCATCTGCGGCGACATCGCCATCTGCTGGAAGGCCGCGAGCGAGGGGTACTCGGCGAGCGCCACCATATCCCAGAGCTCATCGACCTCGCCGATCAGCAGGCCGGTGACGTGGCCGCCGTAGCGGATGTTCCCACCCAGGCCCTCGACAAGTTTGCGGACCTCCTCGGCATAGCGGGCGTAAGCCTCCGCGCCGGTCAGGTCGGAGTCCGAGCCGTCGGGGTACTCGGCCTTCGGCTTGAATTTCAGCAGATTGACCATGACGAAGGGGCCATCCTCGCCGGCCCCGAAGAACTCCATCGCCTGTTCGTGCGGCGGGTAGACGGCGTTGACGACGTTCATGGCGGGCTCCCTAGCCGCGTCGGGCGATGAGCCCGCCGATCACCTCGACGATGGCCTCGGAGCTGTCTTCCTGCAGGAAGTGGCCGCCGGGCAGGGTGACGTGCGGCTGGCCCTGGGCGCCGGGGACGCGGGACTGGAACACGGCCTCGCCGCCCTTGGTGATCGGGTCGGCGTCGCTGAAGGCGGTGACCAGCGGCTGCTCGAACCGCTCGAGCACCTTCCAGGCCTCCAGGTTCTGCGCGACCGAGGCGTGCTCGGGCGTCACCGGCACCAGGGCCGGGAACTGGCGCGCGCCTTCCTTGAAGCTCTCGTCCGGGTAGGGCGCGTCGTAGGCGGCGACTTCTTCCGGCGACAGGTCGCGGACCGTGCCGCCGTTGATCAGCATGCCGATCGGCATTTGCGGGACCGACTGGCTGAAGTCGAGCCAGGCCTTGAAGCCGTCGGTCATGCCGCCGCCGGTCGGCAGGCCGGTGTTGGCGACGACGACGCCGGCGAAGCGCTCGGGGAAAGCCGCGACCAGCCGCAGGCCGATCAGACCGCCCCAGTCCTGGCAGAAGAGGGTGAGGCCGTTCAGGTCGAGCTTAGTCAGCCACTCGGTCATCCAGGCCACATGCCGCTCGTAGGTGTAGTCGGCGCGGTCGGCCGGCTTGTCGGAGCGGCCAAAGCCGATGAGGTCGGGGGCGATCACCCGGCAGCCCTTGGCGACCAGGCCGGCGATGACCTTGCGATAAAGGTAGGCCCAGGACGGTTCGCCGTGCAGCAGCAGGACCGGGGCGCCGTCGCGCGGGCCCTCGTCGACATAGTGCAGGCGCAGGGACGTTCCGTCGGCGTCGGTCAGCTGGTGATAGCGCGGCGCGTAGGGCCAGTCGGGCAGGGCGGCGAAACGGTCGTCCGGAGTGCGCAGGATCTGCATCGGGGCCTCGGGGCTAGTCAGTCGTTGAAACTAATGACACTATGCGTGTCATTATAATGCGAGGCGGTCAAGCCGGGGAGGGAAGCGATGGCGCGTGGGTGGAAGATCGGCGTGGCCGTATTGGCGGCGGTCGTGGTCTCGGGGCTGGCGGCCTGGGCGTTCCGCGGCCAGATCGCGGTGGCCGGGATGGAGCGCATCTTCGACAAGGCCATGGCGCCCGATCCCTATTCGGACCTGCCCGACGGCCTGCATGTCGGGCTCTGCGGCTCGGGCTCGCCGATGCCCGATCCTGGGCGGGCCGGGCCCTGCACGGCGGTGCTGGCGGGCCGCCAGCTGTTCGTCATCGACGCCGGGGCGGGCGGCACCAAGAACCTGGCCCTGATGAACCTGCCGCCCGGCATGGTCGACGCGGTGCTGCTGACGCACCTGCATTCCGACCACATCGACGACCTGGGCGAGCTGATGCTGCAGCGCTGGGCCGGCGGCGGGCGTGACGCGCCGGTCCCGGTCTATGGCCCGCTGGGCGTCGACAAGGTCGTGGCCGGGTTCCAGGACGCCTATCTGATCGACCGCGGCTACCGCATCGCGCACCACGGCGAGAAGGTCACGCCGCCCAGCGGCTTCGGCGGGCTCGCCCGGCCGTTCGCCGCGCCGCGCAACGGCCCCGACGTGGTGCTGATCGAGACCCCCGATCTCAAGGTCACTGCGTTCCCGGTCGAGCACGCGCCGGTCGAGCCGGCGGTCGGCTACAAGTTCGTCTACAAGGGCCGCAGCGTCGTGGTCAGCGGCGACACGGCGGTCTCGGCGCGGGTCGAGGCGGCTTCGAAAGGCGTCGACGTGCTGGTGCACGAGGCCTTGGCCCCGAACCTGGTCGCCATCCAGAACAAGGCGGCCGCCGAGCATGGCCGCACGAACCTGGCGGCGATCACCCACGACATCCTGTCGTACCACACCGCTCCGGAGGACGCGGCGCGGATCGCCGAGCGCTCGGGCGCGCGCTACCTGCTGCTGACCCACATCATTCCGCCGCTGCCGATCCGGGCGCTGGAGGGGCCGTTCCTGGGCGACTCGCGCAGGCTCTATTCCGGCCAACTGCGGGTCGGGCACGACGGCGACCTGATCAGCCTGCCGGCCGGGACCGACGATATTCGCTACACTAACCGCCTGGCGATCTTCCGATAGGAGGCGTTCGAGATGAAGGACCCCATCGCGCTCTCGGGCGCGCCCGGTTCGCCCTACACCCGCAAGATGCTGGCGGTGCTGCGCTACCGGCGCATTCCCTACCGCTTCCTGCCGCCGTCGGGGCCGGCGCTGGCCGGCTTGCCGCAGCCGAAGGTCTCGCTGCTGCCGACCTTCTACCTCCCCGACGAGAACGGCGAGCTGGCGGCGGTCACCGACTCCAGCCCGATCATCCGCCGGCTGGAGCGCGAGCACGGCGGCCGCAGCCTGATCCCTGAGGATCCGGCCCTGGCGTTCCTCGACGAGCTGATCGAGGACTTCGCCGACGAGTGGCTGACCAAGGCGATGTTCCACTACCGCTGGGCCTATGAGCCCGACATCGCCAAGTCAGCGGCGATCCTGCCGTGCTGGCGCGGCTTCTGCGTGTCCGACGAGGAACTGGCCGAGCGCGGGCGGCAGTTCGCCGGGCGGCAGATCGGGCGTTTGCGCTATGTCGGCTCCAACCCGGTGACCGGGCCGCTGATCGAGGCGAGCTATCAGCGGTTCCTCGAGGCGTTCGAGGCGCATCTGCGCCACTGGCCCTATCTGCTCGGCCGCCGGCCAGGGGCGGGGGACTTCGCGGTGTTCGGACAGCTGACCCAGTTGGCGGCCTTCGATCCGACGCCGATGGCCCTGACGCTGCGGACCGCGCCGCGGGTGGCGGCCTGGGTCGGGCTGATGGAGGACCTGTCGGGGCTGGAGCCAGGCGCGGGCGACTGGATCTCGCCGGCTGCGCCGCCGCCGACCCTGGCGCCGCTGCTGGCCGAGATTGGACGCGGCTATGTCCCGGTGATGCTGGCCAATGCGCGGGCGGTGATGGCCGGCGCCGAACAGGTCGAGGCGAGCGTCGAGGGCCAGCCCTGGACCCAGCAGCCGTTCCCCTATCAGGCCAAGTGCCTGCGCTGGCTGCGCGAGTCGCACGGGCGGCTCGACGCCGGCGCGCGGGGCGCGGTCGACGCCCTGCTGGCCGGTACCGGCTGCGAAACCATGTTCTCCCCTGGAGCTTGATCCCCGCAGGCCTTAGTCAGGGCTCAAAGAGTCTGCGGGGGCGGAGCGTTGGGTCAGGAACGGTCGGTGGACGGACGGCGGCGGCGAGGCGAGGACAATCGCGCCCGCATTGTCGCGGCGATGCTGGAGATCATCCAGGAGGGCGAGGTTTCGCCCGGCGCCGAGCAGGTCGCCGAGCGCGCCGACGTCGGGCTGCGCACCGTATTCCGGCACTTCAGCGACATGGACAGCCTCTATTCGGAGATGTCCGAGGCCATCGAGCGGGAGATGCAGGCCGCCGTCGATGCGCCGTTCAAGTCGGCCGATCCGCGTGAGCGCGTCGTCGAGC
Organism: Phenylobacterium sp. LjRoot97; assembly: GCF_964254345.1. Taxonomy (NCBI): domain Bacteria; kingdom Pseudomonadati; phylum Pseudomonadota; class Alphaproteobacteria; order Caulobacterales; family Caulobacteraceae; genus Phenylobacterium; species Phenylobacterium sp. LjRoot97. Next base: position 3,005,523 of record NZ_CAXUTH020000001.1, on the reverse strand, counting down.
TGGTCGCCCGGCGCGCTGCGGTGTTCGAGAAGATCGCCCCGTTCAAGCGCGCGTCGGACGCGCTGCGACACCGCTCCCGGTTCCTGGAAGCGGCCAGCGAGCGGCTGGTGGCGGCGCTGCGGGCGATCCTGGTGCGCGAGCTGCCGGCCGGCGTCGATCCGCTGCTCGTCGAGAGCCTGGACCTGCTGCTGAGCTGGGAGAGCTGGGCGCGGCTGCGGCGCGAGCAGAGGCTTGCCCCCGCCCGCGCACGCGAAGTGCTCGAGGCCTCGGTGCGGCGGCTCCTGGCCTAGCGCGAGCGCTGGGCCAGGAAGGCGCGGATGTCGGCGGCCAGCAGCCGGGCGCTGTCGTCGCCGAGATAGGGCATGTGTCCGGACGGATAGACCTTCATGGTCAGCCGGTCGCGCGCCAGGCCCGAGTGACGGGCGACGGTCTCGGCCGCGCCGAAGGTGGTGACGAGGTCGTAGTAGCCGGAGCCGACGAACACCCCGAGCGCCGGGTTGCGGCGCATGGCGGTGGCGAGGTCCTCGGCGTAGTTGCGCGGGCCGGCGCCCCAGTTCCAGCGCGAATTGACGTCGGCGAAGGCGATCGACTGATAGGTCGAGGGCGCCTTCACCCTGAGGTCCTGCTCGACGTACTGGTTGAGGCCGGCGACGAACGAGGGCGTGTACTGGCCCATGGCCGGATCGTCGGCGACGGGATCGCCGCCGCTGGCGGCCAGCGGCAGGGTGTAGCGTCCGTCATAGGCGCCGATCTGCAGGCCTTTGTCCTTCAACAGCAGCTCGCCGAACTTCGAGAGCGAGATGCGCAGGTCGGCGTCGAGCCAGGCCTGGGCCGGGAGGCCGGTCAGGGCGGCGAGGCCCTCGGCGACCTTGGCCTTGTCGGCGGCGGGCAGTTCCTCGCCGGCGTAGAGCGCCGGCAGATAGACCTCGCGAGCGAAGCGGCGGGCGTTCTCGGCGGCGGCTTCCGCCGACGGGCCGGCGGCCTTGCCGTGGACCCAGGCGGTGGCGGCCATGGTCGGCAGGCTGGCCAGCGCGCTGCGGTCGTCGCCGGCCCCGCCGCCGCGGTTCATGTCGAAGGCCGGCCCTAGGATGATCACCCCGTTCAGGGTCGTGGCGCCCAGGGCGCCGGCCGGCGACATCGGCCCGCCCATTAGGTTGGTCGCGACGACCGAGGCGCGGACCGTGCCGTAGCTCTCGCCCATCAGGAACTTCGGCGAATTCCAGCGCCCGTTCGCGGTCAGCCAGCCCTGGATGAACTCGCTGGTCGCGCGCGCGTCCTGGGCGACGCCGTAGAAGTCCTCGGCCTTGCCGCCCGGCAGCAGTCGGCTGTAGCCGGTGCCGATCGGGTCGATGAACACCAGGTCGGCGACGTCGAGCAGCGAGTAGGGATTGTCCTCCAATGCGAAGGGCGGAACCGTCGGCGGCTTGACCGGGTCGGCCATGGCGATGCGCCGCGGACCGAGCATGCCCATGTGCAGCCAGACCGACGACGAACCGGGGCCTCCGTTGAACACGAAGACGACCGGACGGTCGGGCTTTGCGCCCTTGGCCACGTAGGAGAAGCTGAACAGGCTGGCGGCCGGCTGGCCGTCGGCGCCCTTGAGGGTCGTCTCCTGCAGGGTGGTCCGGTAGGCGACCTTCTTGCCCATGAAGACGCCGGCGTGGTCGCTGGCGAAGGCGCGCGGCGCGGCGACGACGGGGGCGCGATCCCGCTCAGCCTGGGCCGGGGCCGCGGCCGCGGCGAGCAGCAGGGCGGCGAGGCCGGCCGACATCAGATGGCGCATTGGCTGTCCGGAACTTGGGTGCGGGCCCAGCGGTAGCCGTCCTGGGCCTGGCCGCGGGGCAGATAGGTGATGGCGAGATCCTTGCCGTCGCGGCGGATCTTCAGGGTGATGGTCTGCTCGGGCTTGGCCTGGACGGCGTCCAGCACCACGGCCTCGGTGATCTCGTCGCCCTCCCGGACCCCGGCGACGGCGGCCTGCGATCCGGCGACCAGGCCCTTCACGATCCGCGGGCTGCTGGTCAGCGACGCGCTGTCGAAGCCGAGCTCGAAGGCGCGGAAGCTGGCGGCTTCGCGCTTGAAGCAGGGACCGTAGGCGTTTGACGATGGGACCAGCAGGGCGCCGGCCATCATCGCGGCGTGCTCGGAGCGCGCCTGGGGGCCCAGCTCAGCGGTGATGAGCTCAAGCCAGGCGTCGGTGTCGTAGGGCTTTCCGGCTTCGCGCCGCGCCATCATCGCCTTGACCAGGTCGTCCAGCCGGCGCTTGCCGCCCGACTTGTCGCGGACCTGGGCGTCGACCATGGCCATGTAGAAGGCGCCGCGGTCGTAGGGCAGCTTGCGCACCCGCGTGTCGCTCCAGAACTTGGCGGCGATCTCGCTGGCCGGCGCGGTGCGGACCGGGTTGCCGTAGTAGCTCTGCGCCCGCTCGTTGATCTGGGCCAGGAAGTCGTCGGTCGTGATCAGGCCCGAGCGCCACGGGATGGTCGCCGAGTAGAACTCGGCGAGCCCTTCGCCGTACCAGGAGATGATGCCGTTCGGGCCGTTCAGGCTGCCGGGCCAGTTGTGGACGATCTCGTGCGCCAGGTGGTGCCGCATGCCGTCGACGGTCGGGGGCGGATCGTCGCCGAAGCCGGACATGAACGAGTTGATCAGCCCGGCGCCGCCCGTGCCCGGATAGGGGTTGTGGCGGAAGAACACGCGATAGGGCTTGCCCGGTTCGCCGAAGAAGGTGGCGATGGCGGTGCGGGCCTTCTCGGTCCACTCCGCGACGGCCGGCACGTCGAACGGCGGGGTCCCCAGCCAGTAGATCGCGAACGGCTGGCCGCTCGAGGCCTCCGGATAGCTCTTCATGGGGCCGGCCATGTAGAAGGTGTTGGCCAGCAGTTCGACCGGCCCGACCAGCTTCAGCTGGCCTTCGCCCAGGCTCTGGGCGCCGCGCGAGCCGGCCGGCATCGCCGCCAGGTCCCAGTCGAGCCCGAGGCTGTAGGGGCGGCTGTTGTCGGGCAGGGCCAGGAATGTCACGCCGGCGCCGTTGAGGCCGCCGGCCTCAGGGCGCAGGTCGAAGGGCGGGCCCGAGCCCAGCTTGGGCCGGAACGCCGCGGCGGTGGCGGCATAGCGGACGGTGACGTCGCCCTGCGTCGGGCGTGCGACCTGCCAGCGGCGGAAGTAGAGAAAGTTCGCCGCGTCGGCCGGGTCGTCCTTCTGGACCAGCGGCACCGCGCCCTTGGCGTCGGTCACCTCGATCTGGGCGGCCTCATAGCGCTGGGTCTCCACCGAGGCGAAGACCATCGGCAGGCGCAGGAAGGGTTCGCCCGGCTTGGCGTTCGGCGCCTGCAGCTTTAGGGTGACGCCGACCTTGTCGACCGCGCCGCCGCTCTGGTGCGGGGCGAGGGTGAGGTTCAGGGCCGGGGGCGCGTTCTGGGCGCCGGCGCTCGTGGCGAGCGCCAGGGCGGCCGCGGCGGCGGCCAGCAGGGTCTTGGTCTTCATCAGGCGGGCGGGGTCCGTGGCAGCGCCGACAGCAGGCGGTCGACGTCGTTCATGTCGTTGAACACCGCCAGCGAGACCCGGAAGCGGTTCTGCGAGACGGTCAGGCGGATGTTGGCGGCCTTCATCAGGTCGCCGAGCTTGGCGCGGGCGTCCTTCAGCGCGAAGGCGACCAGGGCGGTGCGCGAGTCGGGCGGGGTCAGCGGCTGGTAGCCGCGGCCGCGCAGTTCGGTCTGGACGGCCTTGATCAGCGGCTGGCGGGCGGCCTCGATGGCCGGGACGCCGAGGTCCCTGATCAGGCCGAGCGAATAGTCGAGCTGGACGACGCCGGTCCAGGAGGTCGTGCCCATGGCGAACTTGCCGGCCGCGTCGGGCGACATGCCATAGGTGGCCGCGCCGGGGCCCGGCTCGTCATAGGGAAAGACGTGGGACTTGAAGGCGTTGACCTGGTGATAGCCCCACCACGGGCGCTTCACCTTGTCCTGGATCTCCTTGCGCACGTAGAGGAAGCCCAGGCCGAAGTCGCCCATCAGCCACTTGTAGGAAGACGCGGCGGCGAAATCGACGCCGGCCGCGCGCAGGTCGATCGGCGTCACCCCGACGGCGTGGACCATGTCGACATAGACATAGGCGCCGTGGGCGTGGGCCAGGTCGCAGACCGCCTTCAGGTCGTGCGCGAAGCCGTTGTTGGTCGAGACGGCGCTGATCGACACCAGCTTGGTGCGGTCGTTCACCGCCGCCGCCATCTGGCCCATGTCGATGCGGCCTTCCTTGGTCATCGGCAGGGTGACGACGTCCATCCCGGCCTTGCCAAGCTCGCCGTAGGTGTAGAACGAGCCGAAGAAGTGCAGGGCGTCGGTGACGATGCGCCCGCCGCTCTCGGGAATGCCGAGCGCGCGGATCACCAGGTTCTCGCCCATGGTGGTCGACTGGATCAGCGACAGTTCGTCCGGCGCGGCGCCGACCAGCTCGCCGAACTTGGCGATCATCGCGGTTTCCTTGGCCCCGACGCTGTAGTTCGAAACCGTGCCGTCCTGGGTCTTGTAGCGGAGGTACTCCTCCAGCGCCGTGCGCGCGCCCAGCGGCATCGGGTGGGTCGAGCCGGCGTCCAGATGGGTGAACGGCATGCTGGCGAACTCGGCCTTGGCCGGCAGCCGGGCGGCGGGCGAGGCCTGGACCGCGGCGGCGGCCGACTGGGCCAGCGCCCCGCTCGAGGCGGCGGCGGCGACGAGGGCGCGACGCGTCAGCTTCATGATGATCTCGCACTCTTGCGGCCAGGTCCGGCCGTGCTCGAAACGCTATGAGCCGCCGGGCGGATTTTCTTGTCGTTCTCTACGGCGACGGTCGCCGCGGCGGCGAGGATTATGCGGTCCTCGGCGCCCACGCTGCATTACTCATGCGCCAGCGGGGCGGTCAGCGGAACTTGCGCGCCCGCATCGGGATGGCGGTGGTGCTCTTGGACTCGGTCAGGGTCACGATCGAGCGCACGTCGACGACCCCTGGCAGCTTCAGCAGCGTCGAGAAGATGAAGTCCTGATACCAAATCACGTCCGGCGCCAGGATCTTCAGCATGGCGTCCATTTCCCCGAAAACCGTATAGCACTCAAGGATTTCGGGGATGTCGTTGATGGCCTTGTGGAACTTGGCGCGGTCCTCGTCGCTCAAGGTCGTCATCTTCACCTGGGCGAAGATCTGCATCTTGAAGCCGAGCTTCTCGCGATCGACGATCACCACCTGAGCCTTGATGTAGCCTTCCTCGCGCATGCGCTGGATCCGGCGCCAGCAGGGCGACTGCGACAGGCCCACGCGTTCGGCGAGCTCGGCGGTCGAGAGCGATGCGTCGCGCTGCATCAGCTCCAGGATCTTCATGTCGATGGCGTCGAGCTCGGCGGGCATAGCTTATGTCCTTCGTTCGATATGGGCGCATAGCGGATGCGGCTATCGGCGATGTCAAGGCCGAGTAAGGCAAGATAATCCCGTGTGGCGGAATAGGCTCACTCCATAGTCAGCAACTGTCGCCGCACGGCGCAGGCAGCGCCTTGGGGGCGACGAAGTGAATATGCCGAGTAAGTCGCCCAAGGCTGAGGGGACGCACGTGCCGCCGCCAGAGGATTATTCCAACTGGGTGCGGGCAATGATGCGGAACATCGCCGCCGCCCCGGATGCGGCGGTGCTCTACGATTCCACCATCCGCGAGCCGACCGAGCTGCTGGCGCAGGTGGTGCGCGGGGCGTTCGGCGGCGAGATCACCGACCGCTACGAGAGCGTCTTCGCCAACGGCAACCGCTTCGTGGCCGCCGCCGTCGCGCGCCGCTACGGCGTGCAGCCGACCAATGTGCTCTGCACCACGGGCGCCACCAGCGCCATGGGCCTGGCGATCCGCGCCTTCGTGCGGCCCGGCGACCACATCATCGTCGAGACGCCGTGCTTCGACCTGCTGCCGGGCCTGGCCGCGGCGGCGGGCGCGAGCATCAGCTATCTGTCGCGCCGCGCGCCGGACTTCGCGATCGACACCGCCGAGTTGGAGAGCCTGATCCAGCCGGAGACGCGGCTGGTGCTGCTGACCGACCTGCACAACCCGTCCGGCGCGGCCCTGGGGCCGGGGACGCTGCTGGCGCTGGCCGCGCTGGCCGGCAAGAGCGGCGTGCGCATCGTGATCGACGAGGTCTATGGCGACTTCGCCGGGCCGCGCCCGGCCGCCGCCACCTATTCGCCGGAGATCATCAGCGTCGGCAGCCTGACCAAGGTGCAGGGCCTGTTCGCGCTCAAGTGCGGCTGGGCGATCGCCGCCCCCGACAAGATCGAGACGATCATGGCGGCCAGCGAGCAGGGCGACCTGGGCGTTTCCAAGCTCTCGCATGCGGTCGCCGCGCGGGTGCTCGAGGACATGGCGCCGTTCGACGACTATTGGCGCGGGCTCTTGGCGCGTACCAGACCTGTGATTGAGCGGCACGCCGCGGCGATGATCGCCGAGGGCCTGCTGGCCGGCGACGTGCCGCCGCAGGGCTGCATGTACTTCCCGCGCGTGGTCGGGGTGGCCGACACCTACGCCCTGGCCGAGTGGCTGTGGCGCGAGCATCGCGTCGCCGTCGCGCCGGGGGAATTCTTCGGTCTGCCGGGGCATGTGCGGATCGGCTTCGGCGGCGACGCCGACCAGCTCGACCGGGCGCTTGGCCGCTTCGCCGACGCCCTGCGCCGCTATCGGCCGTCCTGATGGCGGCCTTGTGCGCCTCGTCTGCCTGCACCGCATCGGCCATGCAGGCGCGTGTCGCCGAACGCATAAACAATCTGCGACGCTTCGGCGTCGGTTTGAAGAACGAAAAGAAAAACCGCGTAGCGGCGCCTAGGTTTTCCACAAGCGCCACAACGCAAAAGCGGACTTTGCGGCCCGCCCCTATCGGGGAGCGGCGGGACGCGTCGGAGCCGGAGGGGCTCCGCGACAGAAGGGGGATATAAGATGGTTCAGTCAGTTCGCGGGCGCATGCTCGCCACCAGCATGATGGGCGGTTTGGCGATCGCGGCGGCGATGGCCGTTCAGCCGGCCTTCGCCCAGGACGACGTGGCGGTCGAAGAGATCATCGTCACCGGCTCGCGCATCCGTCGCGTCGAGACCGAAACCTCGGCGCCGGTCTCGGTCGTCACCGCCGAGACCCTGACCGACCGCGGCGTGGTCCAGGTCGGCGACATGCTGAACCAGATCAGCTCCAACGTCCCGTCGTTCGCGATGGCTGACGGCACCGGCAACGAGGCCGGCAGCGGCCAGACCTTCCCGAACCTGTTTGGCCTGGGCGCCGGGCGCACCCTGACCCTGGTCAACGGCCGCCGCATGGTCACCACCTCGCAGTCGCGCGCGGTCAGCGGCGTCGACGGCCTGGGTGACCGGGTGGTCGACACCAATATCATCCCGACCGGCCTGATCCAGCGCATCGACGTGGTCCAGGCGGGCGGCGCGGCGGTCTATGGCTCGGACGCCATCGCCGGCGTGGTCAACTACGTGCTGAAGGACAGCTTCGAGGGCCTGGAGCTCGACGCCCAGTACGGCATCTCCTCGCGCGACGACTATCCGACCCAGGCGCTGCGGGCGACCGCGGGCAAGAACTTCCTGGACGGCCGCGCCAACATCGCGGCGAACCTGGAGTGGTCGAAGACGGAGTCGCTGCTGGACTACGACCGGCCGCGCACCAACCTCGGCCGCGTGACGGTGTCGAACCCGGCCAACCGCACACCGACCGACGGCATCCCGTCGCTGGTCGAGAACCTCAACACCCGGTTCGTGACCTTCAACGCCAACGGCGTGATCTCGCGCGCCGGCCCGCCCTTCGCCAGCCAGATCGGCGCCGTCGCCGGTCAGCCGATCCAGAGCAACGCCACGGGCGACGCCTTCATCCCCTACAATGTCGGCACGCTGGTCAATCCGACGATCCCGCCCTTCACCAGCGGCGGCGACGGCCTGCCGTACCAGGAGCTGGCCGCCCTGCAGGTCGGCATCGAGCGCTGGGTCGGAAACGTCATCGGCCACGTCGACCTGACGGACCGTATCCGGCTGTCGGGCGAGTTCATGTACGCCAAGGTCGAGGGGCGCGATCCCTATGGCCAGCAGGCCAGCAACACGGTGCTGAACAACGCCGCCTCCGGCGCCGGCGCCATCGCCCTGTCGCGCACCAACCCGTTCCTGACCCCGGCCATGTCGGCGGCGCTGGGCGCCGGCGGTCCGCCGCTGTTCATCTCCAAGTTCTGGACCGACCTGCTGCCGACGCGTGAGAACGTCAGCACCACGAACACCGCCCGCGCCGTCGTCGCGCTGGACGGCGACTTCGACTTCGCCGACCGCAACTTCTATTGGAGCGTGTCGGCCAGCCGCGCGGAAACCGACGGCGAGAGCACCGGCTGGGGCGTGATCACCTCGCGCTTCAACAACGCCGTGAACGCCGTGCGCAACAGCTCCGGCGCGATCGTCTGCGCGATCAACGCCGACGCTTCGACCGCCAACGACGATCCGGCCTGTACGCCGCTCAACCCGTTCGGCGTCGGCAACGTCACCCAGGCCAACCGCCTGTACCTGACCGCGCCGATCGGCCAGGACTACCTGAACACCCAGGACGACTACCTGGCGACCATCGGCGGCGACATCTTCAACCTGCCGGCCGGCGCTGTGAAGTTCAGCGCCGCCTACGAGCACCGCCGCGAAGAGGCCAAGTACACGCCGTTCGTCGCCAATCAGCGGGGCATCGTCGGGTCGCAGGTCGCCTCGCAGGCCACCAAGGCCGCCTACAACACCGACGAGTTCTCGGGCGAACTGCTGGTGCCGATCTTTGGCGGCGACTTCACCCTGCCGGGCGTCCGCTCGCTGGAGTTCGACGGCGCCTATCGCCGCGTGAAGCACTCGATCGCCGGCTCGGAGAACATCTGGGGCGCGGGCCTGCGCTGGGAGATCTTCGAAGGCCTGACCATCCGCGGTTCGCGCAGCCGAAACTTCCGGGCGCCGACCCTGGACCAGCTGGCCGCGCCGTCGCGCACGGACCTGTCCAACGCCGGCTGGGATCCCTGCGACGCCGACCGCATCAACTCGGGCCCGAACCCGGCGGTGCGACTGGCCAACTGTCAGGCGCTGTTCGCCGCCAATCCGAGCTTCGGCCCGCTGGCGACGTTCCAGAACCCGTCGGAGAACTTCTCGAACACGCTGGTCACCTCGGGCGGCAATCCGAACCTGCGCAACGAGCTCTCGGACACCAAGACCATCGGCTTCATCTATCAGCCGACCTTCGTGCCCGGCCTGACCATCGTGGTCGACCGCATCGACGTGGACCTGACGGACGGCCTGTCGCCGTTCACGCCGCAGGACTTCATGGCCGCCTGCTACGACTCGAGCAGCCCGTCGGCCGAGATCTGCGGCACCTTCACCCGTGACTCGACCGGCGCCATCGCGACGGCCATGTCGACGACCTTCAACGCCGGCACGGTGGCGTTCCGGGGCGAGACCTACAACGTCAACTACCGCTTCCCGGTGGGCCGCTTCTTCAACGACGCGGACTACGGCGAACTGGAGCTGGCGCTCGATGCGACCCACACCACCCGCTACGAGCAGTCGGTCACCGGCTTCGACGTGAACCGCTATGACGGCACGACGCGCCAGCCGGACTGGGTGGTCGACTTCGACGCGACCTACTCGAACGGCCCGCTGCGGCTCTACTACTCGATGCTCTATCGGCCGGAAGCGAAGATCAACAGCTTCGACACCATCGAGAGCACGCCGACGCCCGAGATCAAGGAGAACTACCTCCACAACTTCTCGGCGCAGTACGCCTTCGACAAGTACACGGTCCGCGCGGGCGTCCTCAACCTGACCGACGAGCAGCCCTCGTTCCCCACCCGGAACTACGGCGACATCCTGGGCCGCCGGTACTATGTCGGCCTGAACGCGCGGTTCTAGGGCCGGCCAAACCGTCGCGCGGACACCTCTCGTCCGCGCGCGGCAGGCGGCGCCGGTCTGACCCACGGGCCGGCGCCGTCGCGCATTTCGGGGCGTAAGGACATGAGTTTGGCGAAGGATGATCTCGGCGACCTGATCGTGCTGGACGCCGCCGCCGTCCGCGCCCGACTGAGCTACGATGCGGCCATTCCCGTGGTCCGCGAGGCGATGACCGCGCTCTCCGACGGGCGGGTCCGCCAGCAGCTGCGCAGCTTCGTGCCGTGGGGCGAGGGCAAGACCTTCGCCATCATGCCGGCGGCGATGTCCGAGGCCGGGGTGTTCGGCGCCAAGCTGGTCAGCGTCTTCAAGCGTCCCGACGGCGGCAAGGCCCACGAGGGCGTCGTGCTGCTGTTCGACCCGCAGACCGGCGCGCCGGTCTGCCTGGCCGACGCCGGCGAAATCACCGCCATCCGCACCGCAGCCGCCAGCGCGGTCGCGACCGACGCCCTGGCGCGGCCGGACGCCGCCGTCCTGACCCTGCTGGGGGCCGGCAAGCAGGCCGCCGCCCACGCCCAGGCGATCGCCAAGGTCCGCGCCCTTCGCCAGATCCGCGTCTGGGCCCGCTCGGAGGAGCAGGCCCGGGCGCTGGCCGCCGACATCGCCGCCAGGTCCGGGATCGAGGCGCTCGCCGCGCCGATCGACGAGGCGCTGGCCGGCGCCGACGTCGTCTGCACGGTCACCGCCGCGGCCGATCCGATCCTATCTGCGGCCCAGGTCGGGCCCGGAACCCACATCAACGTCGTCGGCTCGAGCGGGCCGGCTCAGGCCGAGATCGCAGGCGACCTCGTCGCCGCCGGGCGCTTCATCGTCGATCACCGCGAACACGTGCTGGCGCATGGCGGGGAGTTCCTGCGCGCCAAGGCCGCGGGGCTGGTCGGGGACGACCACATCGCCGCCGAGATCGGCGAAGTCCTGGCCGGTGCGCGGCCGGGCCGCAGCTCGGCCGCCGAGATCACCCTCTACAAGTCGCTCGGCCACGCCGCCCAGGATCTGGCCGCGGCGGCCTGGCTCTATCAAGACGCTACCGGGAAGACGCTATGACCGACCAGACCGCCCGCATGCACAAGGGCGTCGACCTGTGGGCGGTGGTCGCCCTCGGCCTCGGCACCGCCGTCGGCGTCGCCATCTTCTCGGTGATCGCGCCGGCTACGGCGCTGGCCGGGCCGGGGATGCTGCTGGCCGTGGTCGTGGCCGCCATCCCGATGTTCGTCATCGCCATGACCTACGCCTTCATGGGCTCGGCGCTGCCGACCTCGGGCGCCTCGTTCGAGTGGTCGCGGCGGTTCGTGCATCCGTTCGTCGGCTACCTGATCGCCTGGATGCGCATCGTCTCCAACGTCGGGGCGATGCTGATCCTGGCCCTGGTCATGGTCCGCTACCTGTCGATGGTCATCCCGCTGCCGACCAAGCCGACCATGCTGGCGGCCTTCGTGATCTTCTTCTTCGCCAACTATTTCGGGGTCGGGCTGGCGGCGCGGCTGCAGGTGATCCTGATGGGCGCGCTGGTGGTGCTGTTCATTGTCTTCTCCGCCTGGGGCGCGCCGCACGTGCAGGCCGCCCAGTTCGAGCCGTTCCTGCCCAACGGCACGGCCGGGATGCTGGCGGCCATTCCGCTGCTGATCGGCCTGTTCTTCGGCATCGAGGCGGCCACCGAGATCGGCGACGAGGTCAAGGACAGCAAGAAGACCATCCCGCTCGGCATCGGCCTGTCGATCCTCTCGGCCGTGGTGCTCTACCTGATGGTCGGCGCGGTCGCGATGGGCGTCATCGGCCCCGAGGCGCTGGCCGCCAGCGAGACCCCGCTGCTCGACGCGGCGACGCCGTTCATGGGGCCGGTCGCCAAGCCGTTGATCGTCTGCGCGGCGGTGATCGCCATCGCCAAGTCGATCAACTCGCTCTACCTCGGCTTCTCGCGCAGCCTGTTCGCCATGGCCCGCGAGGGCATGCTGCCGGCCGCCCTGGCCAAGGTGCACGCCAAGCACGGCACGCCGCACTACGCCCTGGCGACGATCCTGGGCGCCACGTGCCTGGGGCTGCTGGCCCCGATGAACCTGACCAGCCTGTTCCTGGCGGTGAACATCCCGACGCTGCTGAAGTACGCCGCGACCTGCATCGCCGCGACCGTAGTGGTGCGCAAGCATCCCGACATCTACGAGGGCGCGCGGTTCAAGCTGTCCAAGGGCGCGACCGTCGGCTGGGCCTATGCCGGCTGCGCGGCCGCGCTGGTGGTGGCCGTGCTGGGCTTCTCGGCCGACTGGACGCCCTATGCGGCGCTGGCGGTCTGGGCGGCGATCGGCATCGCCTACTATGCGGTCTCGGGACGCCAGCGGGCGGCGGCGGCCTGATGCGGGTCATCGACCGGCAGGAGGTCGCCCAGCGGCTGACCTACGAGCTCGCCATCCCGATCGTGCGCGAGGCGATGATCGCGTTCTCGACCGGCCAGACGCGGCAGCTGCTGCGCTCGATCATTCCGCTGGCCGAAGGGCGGATGTTCGGCCTGATGCCCGGGGCGCTGGGCGACGAGGCGCCGTTCGGGGCCAAGGTCATCAGCGTCTATCCCGAGAACTTCGCCAAGGGCCGTCAGTCGCACCAGGGACTGATCGTGCTGTTCGATCCAGCCACCGGCGCGCCGGCCTGCGTCGTCCATGCGGGCGAGGTGACGGCGATCCGCACCGCCGCCGCCAGCGCCGCGGCCACCGACGCCTTGGCGCGCCCCGACGCGCGGCGGCTGGCGCTGCTGGGCTATGGCGAGCAGGCGGCGACCCACGCGCGCGCCATCGCCAAGGTGCGGCCGCTGGAGCAGATCACGGTGTGGGGCCGTTCGCTGGACCGCGCGCAGGCGTTCGCCGCGAGCATCGGCAAGGAGCTTGGCGTCCCGACGACCGCCTTCGCCGAGGCCAGGGACGCGGTCGCCGACGCCGACATCATCTGTACGGTGAGCGCCGCCAAGGAGCCGATCCTCAAGGGCGCCTGGGTCGCCCCGGGGACCCACGTCAACGTGGTGGGTTCAAGCTATGCCGGGCCGGTCGAGATCGATGACGAGCTGGTGGTTCGGGCCCGCTTCTTCGCTGACAGCCGCGAGGGCGTGCTGGCCCAGGGGGCGGAGTACCTGAAGGCGCGCGACGCCGGCCTGATCGACGAGCGGCATGTGGTCGGCGAGATCGGCCAGGTGTTCGCCGGCGAATTGGAGGGCCGCCAGACCGCCTTCCAGGTGACGATCTACAAGTCCCTCGGCCACGTGGTGCAGGACCTCGCCAGCGCCTGGGCGCTTTACAAGAGTTCGGAGACTGTTTGATGCGTAAGGGCTTTTTCGCCGCCGCGCTGCTCGCCTCAGCGAGCCTCGCCACGATGGCCCAGGCGCAGCAGCGGTTCGAGGTGACGCTGGCGCCGGGGCCGCTGAGCGCCGACGCCCAGCAGGGTTATGTTGACGTGGCCCTGAAGCTGTCGGGCGTCGATGCGCCCGCCGGCCAGCCGTTGCTGACCCTGCCGGTGGTGATCGCCAACACCGCGACGGTGGCGACGACGCTGAAGAACCTGCGTGTCGCCGACGCCGCGGGCGAGGCGCCGGTCAGCTTCAAGGACGATCCGGTCGCCATCGCCTATGGCCGCCACTGGATCCCGGGCCGCGCCCTGAAGGGCGACGTGACGGTCAGCTACCGGGCGCCGATCGACAACACCCCGCCCAAGCGCGGCGCGGGTCCGCCCTATCAGTTGCGCACCGAGGGCGGCGGGCTGTCGGGCGTCGGCAACACCTTCATCCTGATCCCCGAGGGCGAGCAGGCCTACGACGTCAGCCTGCGTTGGGACCTCTCGAAGCTGCCGGGTTCGACGGCGACGTCGAGCTATGGCGACGGCGACGTCTCGCTGGGCGTCGGACCGGCGGGGCGGCTGATGTCGACCGTTTTCATGGCCGGGCCGATGCACCGCTATCCGCAGGCCGCCAAGGGCGGCTTCTCGGCCGTCTGGCTGGGGACGCCGCCGTTCGATCCGGGCCCGGTCATGGACTGGACCCAGCAGCTGCACAGCTGGATGATCGGGTTCTTCCGCGATCCCAGCGAGCCGCCGTACCGGGTGTTCCTGCGCTACAACCCGATCAACGCCGGAGGCGGGGCGGCGCTGACCAACTCGTTCCTGACCACCTACGGCAAGACCGGATCGGGCGAGGCGCTGAAGGGCACCCTGGCCCACGAGATGATCCACACCTGGACGTCGGTGGACGGGCCGGGACAGTGGTTCGGCGAAGGAAATGCGGTTTTCTATCAAGCGCTTCTGCCGATGCGCGCGGGCCTGATCACGCCGGACGACTACCTGGCCGACATCAACGAAACGGCGCGGCGCTACTATTCCAACCCGCTCAACGACACGCCCAACGACCAGATCGCCCCGCGCTTCTGGGAGGACACCCGCGTGCGCGTGCTGCCCTATGACCGCGGCGCGATGTACTTCGCGGTGCTCGACGGCCAGATCCGCAAGGCCTCGGGCGGCAAGCGCTCGGTGGACGACCTGGTCATCGAGATGGTCGAGCGCAATCGCCGCGGCCAGACGACCAGCGAGGCCGACTGGCTGGCGCAGCTGGACAAGGAGATCGGCGCGGCGGGGACCAAGACCCACGCGGCGATGCTGGCGGGCGGGCTGATGCTGCCGGAAGCCGACGGCTTCGGGCCGTGCTTCACGCGCACCACGGGCAAGGTCCGCCGCTTCGAACTGGGCTTCGAGCCCAAGTCGCTGGTCGGCGACGTCAAGACGATCCGCGATCTGCAGCCGGGTTCGGAGGCGGCCAAGGCCGGTCTGCGCGACGGTGACGTGGTGACCTACGGCCAGGCGCTGGACGCCCTGCAGGGCGATCCGGAAAAGCAGCTGACCTTGCAGGTGACGAGAGGCGGAAAGACCTTCCCGATCAGCTACTTGCCGCGGGCCGAGGAGGTCGAAATCTATCAGTGGAAGCGGGTGCCCGGCGTGCCGGACGCCGCCTGCGGAAGGTAAGCAAGCGATCCGGTCATCCCAGCGAAGGCCGGGACCCAGGTCGTAGCGTGGTGACCTGGCGAGAAGTCACCACGCACAGCGGCTGAAACTGGGTCCCGGCCTTCGCCGGGATGACCGGCGCTGGGTTCAGCGCCCCGTCACGAACGCCCGCACGTCGTTGCTGAACGCCTTGAGAGCGTCCTCGTTGGTATAGGCCATGTGGCCGCCTTCGTAGTCGTGCAGCACCACGCGGTCGGCCGGCAGCGCCCCGTGGGACCTCAGGTAGCGCGCCGGGCCGATGGTGGTCGTGGTGTCGTAATAGCCGGTGCCGATCATCAGCCGGAAGCTCGGCTTGGCCTTCAGCGCCGCGCCGAAATTGGCTTGATAATCAAAGTCGTTGAACGGGCCGCCGATGCCGCTGGTCGGCGACCAGCCCCAGCCTTGGGTCTCGGGCGCGAAGGAGCGGTACTCGGCCATCGGCCAGGTGACCTTGAGCTCGCCGGCCAGGTAGGCGTCGAGGCTGGGCTTGACCATGTCGGAGACCTTGCCGAACGGGTCGGCGGCGCGCGCCCCGGGGGCGGCGGCGGGGCCGGCGTAACGGGCGTCGTACATCCCCAGCACCTGGCCCTTGTCCTTGAGCAGCTCGCTCACGAAGTCGACCTTGGAGATGATCAGGTCATGGGCGAGGTAGTAGTCGGCGCCGATGCCGGTGAAGGCCTGGAGCTTGCGGGCGATGGCCTCGCGCTCGGCCTGCGGCAGGTCCTGCCCCTTCACGAGGGCCGGAAGATACTCATTCATTCCAAAGGCATAGGCGTCATCGACGAAGGCGGCGATGGTCTTGCCGCCGGTGTCGGCGCGGCCGTGATAGGCAGCGACGGCGGCCAGGGCGGTGATGTTGGACGCGAACGAGACCGCGTTGCCGGGGCGCTGGCTGGTCTCCATCATGTTCACCGCCTGGCCCATCAGGATCACGCCGTCGAGCGGGGTGGTCTTGGCCAGCTGGCCGGCCATCAGCGCCGCGCGGATCGTGCCGTAGCTCTCGCCGAGCACGTACTTCGGAGAGGCTTCGCGGCCATTGGCCTTGAGCCAGGCCTCGACGAAGCCGGAGACCGACTTGGCGTCGCCGTCGACCTGGTAGAAGTCGGCGCGCTTGCCGGCCGGCTGGACGCGGGTGAAGCCGGTCTCGGCCGGGTCGACGAACACCAGGTCGGCGACGTCGAGCAGCGAGTAGGCGTTGTCGACCACCTTGTAAGGCTTGGGAACGTCGGCGGTCACGTCCTGCGGCGGGGCGATCCGGCGCGGGCCGAAAGCGCCCATGTGCAGCCAGGCCGAGGCCGAGCTGGGGCCGCCGTTGAACAGGAAGATCACCGGCCGCGACGCCTTGTCCTTCAAGCCTTCGCGGACATAGGAGGTGGTCACGAAGGCGATGGTCGGCTCGCCGGCGGCGTTGCGCAGCACGGTCTCGCCCACCGTGGCGACGTACTTCACCTTCTGGCCGTTGAAGGTCCCCGTGTGGCGGGTGACGAAGCTCTCGGCGGCCGCGGCGGCGGCCGGGGCGGGAGCGCCTTGAGCATAGGCCTGCGGGGCGCCGGCGCAGAGGAGGAGGAGGGCGAGGGCGGCGGGCTTCAACGGCACTTGGACGGGCTCCGATGGCGGGTCTAGCGGCAGGTTAGGCGGCGCGCGTCGCATTATCTTGCCGATGTTCGCACAGGCGCCTGGCCGGGGCGGGGGCTTTATGCAGAGCGCGAGGTTGGCCGTGCATGGTCCATGCGGGCGAATGCGGGCGGGCAATCAAGCTATTCAACGCCGCCATGGGCGATCGGCAGCTATCGGCGCAGCGGCATAAGCTATCGGCGCCCTTGCAGGAACCTGACTAGCTTATGTGCGGCCAAGGGTCCGGGCCGTGCAGTTCGAAAAGATATTCTGCGCGGTACGGCTATCCTATGTCGAGATTGTCGGGGGAACGGATATGCGCGCCAGCCTGAGGCCCATGCTCCTGGGAGCCTGCCTGACCGCGATCAGCGTCGGCGGCGTGGCGAGCGCCGAACCGGCGGCCGCGAGCGCTGCGCGCGCGCCGGTCGTCGCGGTGACCAAGCACGCCGGGACGTTCAACGGCCAGAAGCTCGCCTACAAGGCCATCGTCGCCGAGACCATCCTGACCGACGCCGCCGGCGCGCCGACCGGATCGCTGGTCACGACGGCCTATGTCCGCGAGGGCGTCGCGGCCGCCGAGCGGCCGGTGCTGTTCCTGTTCAACGGCGGGCCGGGCGCCTCGACCACGCCGCTGCACTTCGGGGCGTTCGGGCCCAAGAAGCGGACCGAGGACGGCCCCAACCAGCGGATGGTCGACAATCCCGACAGCATTCTCGACGCGGTCGACCTGGTGTTCATCGATCCGATCGGCACCGGCTACAGCCGCCCGCTGCCCGGCGTCGACGGCAAGCAGTTCTGGAGCCGCAGCGGCGACGCCGCCGCGGTCAAGACGGTGATGGCGCAGTGGCTGAAGGCCAACGGCCGCGAGGCCTCGCCGCGCTACATGCTCGGCCAGAGCTACGGCACCACGCGCGCGGCGCTGGTCGCCGACATCGGGGCGGACCTGAAGCTCGACGGCGTGCTGCTGTTCGCGCTGGTCGGCTATCCGCCCGGGCGCGAAATGCCGTTCGTGACCACCCTGCCGACCTTCGCGACGACGGCCTGGTATCACCAGAAAGTCGACCGGGCCGGGCGCAGCGTGCAGCAGGTCCACGACGAGGCGGTCGAGTTCGCGCGCACGGCGTACGTCACCGCCCTGATCAAGGGGGCTAGCCTGCCGGCCGCCGAGAAGCGGGCCGTGGCCGAGAAGATGTCGGCGCTGATCGGCCTGCCGGCCGAGTTCATCCTCGCCAAGGACCTGCGGCTGAGCCGCGAGGACTTCATGTTCAACCTGCTCAAGGACCAGGGCCTGCGCACCGGCCAGTTGGACGGGCGCGCGACGGCGCGGCTGGACGCCCCGCCGCAGCGGCCGCCCTATGACGACCCGGGCATGAACTACGCCGCGCCGCGGCCGCCGGGGCCGGCGCCGACCGGGGCGCTGAAGGTCGCCAAGGGGATGAACGCGCTGGAGTCCTACTTCAAGGACACCCTGAAGTTCCGCACCGCCGAGACCTACAACTCGCTGAATCTCGATGTGAACTCGGCCTGGGACTACCAGGGCATGGCCGACGTCAACGGCCTGCTCGGCAAGGCCATGCAGGTGAGCCCGAAGATGCGGCTGTTCTGGGCGGCGGGCTATTACGACGTCACCACGCCGCCGTACGGCGCGCGCTACGCCCTCGACCAAGCCGGGGTGCCGGGCGAGCGGCTGACCGCGGCCTATTTCGACGGCGGGCACTCGGTGTTCACCGACCCCGGCAACCACACGGCGCTGAGCGCGGCCGTGCGCAAGTTCGTCGCGCCGTGAGCGCGGCGAAGCCTCAGTTCCTCCCCCGCTGGGGGAGGTGGATCGATGCGCAGCTTCGAGACGGAGGGGGTTTGCTGAAGACGTCGCAGTCCCCCTCACCGGGCCATTCGGCCCGGAGCTCCCCCAGAGGGGGAGCAACTAAGACTTCCAATCCAATCGAAAAGTCCCCGCCGATGTCCTCTCCTCGCGTTTCGTTTCTTGCTCTTTGCCTGGCCGCCGGGCTCGCCGGTCCGGCCGCTGCGCAGGTGCAGAACTTCGTGGTCATCGCCAACGGCGAGAAGGTCGGCCACCTGACCGCCGACGTGCAGGGCCGCAAGGTCGCCGTCGACTATGCGGTCAGCAACAACGGCCGCGGCCCCAAGGCCAAGGAGACCATCGAGCTGGACGCCTCGGGCGTGCCGGTGAGCTGGTCGATCGACGGCTCGTCGCTGTTCGGCAGCCCGGTGCAGGAGCGCTTCGCCTGGACGCCGGGCAAGGCGGAGTGGACCAGCCAGGCCGACAAGGGCCAGGTCGCGGCCGCCAAGCCGATCCTCTACGCCGCCAACGACGCCAGCCCGTGGATGCTGGGCGTCTATGTGAAGGCGCTGCTAAAAGCCCCGAACAACACTCTGCCGCTGGCGCCGTCGGGCGAGATGCGGCTGAAGGAAGTGCGCAAGCTGACCCTCGGCGAGGGCAAGGCCGCGGTTCCGGTGACGGTCTATGAGCTGTCGGGCATCGACCTGTCGCCGAGCTATGTGCTGATCGACAAGAAGGGCGAGCTGTTCGGGACGCTGGACGGCGAGCTGATCCGCGAGGGCGCGGAAGCCGCCATCCCGCAGCTGCAGAAGGTCAGCCGCGAGGTCGACCTGCAGGCGGCGGTCGACGCCCAGGCCAAGCTGGCCCACCGGTTCGACGCCCCGGTGCGAATCCGCAACGTGAAGGTGTTCGATCCGAAGACCATGACCGTCGGGGGTCTGTCGACCGTCACCGTGTTCAAGGACCAGATCACCAGCGTCGAGCCGGAGGACGCAGGCCGTCCGGTCCCGAAGGGCGAGACTGTGATCGACGGGCAGGGCGGAACGCTGGTGCCGGGCCTGCACGACATGCACTCGCACACCACGCTGCAGTCGAACCTGTTCAACCTGGCGGCCGGGGTCACCGCGGTCCGCGACCAGGGCAACTACAACGAGGAGCTGCTCGGCTGGATCGACGGGCTGGAGACCGGCAAGCTGGCCGGGCCGCGCATCGTCCGCAACGGCTTCCTCGAAGGGCGCAGCCCGTACTCGGCCCGCCACGGCTTCATCGCCGACAGCCTGGAAGGGGCGCTGAAGGACGTGCGCTGGTACGCCGACCACGGCTACTGGCAGATCAAGATCTACAACTCGATGAACCCCGACTGGGTCGCGCCGATCGCCGCCGAGGCGCACCGGCTGGGCATGGGCGTGACCGGCCACGTGCCGGCGTTCTCCTCGCCCGACCGGGTGATCAAGGACGGCTACAACGACATCGCCCACATCAACCAGCTGATGCTGGGCTGGATCCTCGATCCGAAGGAGGACACCCGCACGCCGCTGCGGCTGACCGGCATGGCGCGGGCCAAGGACCTCGATCTCAGCGCCCCGAACGTGCAGGCGACGCTGGCGCTGATGAAGGAAAAGGGCGTGGCGCTGGACACCACGGCGATGATCCTCGAGCGGCTGATGCTGTCGCGTTCGGGCCAGGTGCAGGCGGGCGACGCGCCCTACATCGACCACGTGCCGGTCGGCTATCAGCGCTACCGCAAGCGCAACTTCGTCACCATCTCGGGACCGCAGCAGGACGCCGACTACCACGCCGGCTACGCCAAGGTGCTGGAGACCCTGAAGCTGCTCGACGACCGCGGCATCCAGCTGCTGCCGGGCACCGACGACGGCACCGGCTTCTCGCTGCTGCGCGAGCTGGAGATCTACGTGCAGGCGGGCATCTCGCCCGGCAAGACGCTGCGGCTGGCGACGCTGGACTCGGAAAAGTACTTCGGGCGCGACCATCAGCTGGGCTCGATCGAGCGCGGCAAGCTGGCCGACTTCTTCCTGATCGAAGGCGACCCCACCGCCGACATCAGCAACGTGCGCAAGATCCGCATGACCATGCGCGGCGGCGTCGCCTACTACCCGGCCGAGATCTATGAGCACCTGAACGTCAAGCCGTTCAGCGCCCCGCCGCCGGTGAGCGTCGCGAAGTAGGGGGCTGGTTCCCTTTTTGGGGGAATGGCGGCGGGCGAAGTCGAAGGCGCGCGTCGGACGCCGTTGTCGCGGCGATGTCGCGCCCCCTCATCCGACCCCGCTGCGCGGGGCCACCTTCTCCCACAAGGGGAGAAGGGCGGTTGGCGCGTTGCCTGCCGGCGCCGGACGCCATACTCAAGCTAGTTGATGACGTTCCTCTGGCATCTGCGAGGGTCGCGCTGGCTGGAGAGGTCGATGCGCTCGCCCTGGCCGACGCGGCGATCGAATTCTACGACGTGCCCGAGGGACGTTTCAGCGGGTTCCAACCGCCGCCGCCCAGCTGGGCCAAGGCCGGCTGACCGGAGCGAAGGGGAACTGCGGTTGAGACGAACAGCGTCGTTGATCGGGGCCGCCATCGTGTTGGCGGCGGCGGCGTTGCTCGCGGGCCCGTTCACCTACTACGCGGATCTGGTTCCCCTCCTGGGGCCGGTGCTCCCGCGTCCGCCAAGCGTGCCTAGAGACGCCGCCGCCGAATACAATTGGAAGGCCTCGGGACTGAGATGGAGCTGGGAACGGCCGCTGCCGAACGGATGCGCCGCTTGGGACGCGACTGATCGATACGCAACTCTGAAGCTCGTCCTGAGCGAAGGCGGGTGCGGCGATGCTGGGCGACCGCTCGCCCACACCTCGTTCTCGGAGGAGATCGTGTTCGACGGCGGCGGCGTCGGATGGGGCGGCAGGCCGTGTCCCTACACGATCCCGGACGGCGAGATATCCGCCTTTCGCAGGCTGACCGCCGAGGCGGTCCAAGCATCGACGACGCAGGCGGAACGCAGCGTGCTGAAGCACGTCGACATGCGCCTCGAGGCGGTGGACGGCGGGGCGCTCACGACCGACGCCGGCGGCGGCTGCAACGACCTCGCGCCCGCCGACTACGGAAGCCCTTCGCGCCGTATCGACACCCGGAACGGCCCTGACCGATCGTCCCGCTAGCGGACCTCTTCCGTCTCCTTCGGCGCGGAGACCTTGCGGGTCTTGGCCTGGGCCTTCGGCTTGGGGAGCAGGCGGAAGCGGGTCTGGCACCAGGCGTAGTCGATGCCGACGTCGAGCAGGGCGTCGGAGCGGCCGCAGGGACAGGCGAACTCCATGACCCCGAGCACGCGGTAGGTCTCGCCGGCCTGGAGAGGCACGGGGCGGCCGGTGACATGGTTGGGGGCGGCGTTGACGCAGAGAACGAGATCGCCAGGGCCGACAGCGTCACTCATGGCTTCTTTTCCTAGGCTGGGGCTGAGTTTAGACCCGCAGTCGCAAGGCGCATAGACGCGTTTACCTGCGAGGGAGGCGAGCCGTGGCGATCCATGACAGCACCAAGGGCTATGACGGCGGGGCCAAGGACTATGTGGCCGGACGGCCTGGCTATCCGCCGGAAGCGGCGGCCTGGCTCGCCGAGGTGCTGAAGGTCGGGCCCGGGCGCCGGACGCTGGAGGTGGGCGCGGGGACGGGAAAGTTCCTGCCGGTGCTGAGCGGCTGCGGCGGCGAGATCGTCGCGCTGGAGCCGGTGGCGGCGATGCGCGAGCAGCTGACCGCGGCGTTCCCGCAGGTCGAGGTGCTGGCCGGGACGGCCGACGCCATCCCGCTGCCGGACGGTTCGGTGGACGCGGTGGTCTGCGCCCAGGCGTTTCACTGGTTCGCGACGGCGCCGGCGGTGGCGGAGATGGCCCGCGTGCTGAAGCCGGGCGGAGTGCTGGGCCTGATCTGGAACGTCCGCGACGAGAGCGTACCCTGGGTGGCCGAGCTCTCGACGATCACCGACCCCTGGGAGGGCGACACGCCGCGATATCGGACCGGAGCCTGGCGCAGCGCGTTTCCGGCGCCGGGCCTGGAGTTCATCGGCGAGCGGCATGCGCGCAACGAGCACGTCGGCGGCGCCGAGCAGGTGGTGATCAAGCGCACGCTGTCGGTCAGCTTCATCGCCGCCCTGCCGCCGGCCCAGCGCGAGGCGGTCGAGCGGCATGTCCGCGAACTGATCGCCCGCACGCCGGAGCTGGCGGGCGACCGGGCGGCGTTCCCATACGAGACGGCGATGTTCGCCTATCGGAAGGTCTAGCCGCCGGCGGCCTGCACCAGCCGCCGCACGCCCGGGGTGACCATGATCAGCAGGTCGGCGGGCGGGCGCTTGCCGAAGAACGAGAAGATCGGCCGGGCCGAGGCGGCCTCGAAGGCGTCGGCGCGGTCGAGGACGGTCTTGGCGCGGGCGGCGACGTCGGGGGCGAGCGGCTTGCCGGCCTCCAGGGCGTCGAGGGCGGCGGTTCCGACGGCGGCCATCTCGGCGATGTCGGCGGAGATCGGCACGGCCTCGCGCACGGCGGGGTGATCGGCGGCGACGGCGACGATGCGCGCGTGGTTGGCGCGCCAGACCTCGAAGTCGCCGCGGACGGCGGCTCGGCTTGCAGCCTCGCCGGCGGCCGCGCGCTCGGCCCGAGCGACGAAGGCGCGGGCGACGAGGCTGTCGACCGGGGCGGCGTCGGCCATGGCGGTCAGGTGCTGGACGATCTTCTTGCCGGCGATGGCGGCGGGGACGCGCTTGTCGTGGGCCATGTGGCGGACCGGTCCGACCAGGTCGAGGAAGACCATCAGCGGTTCCGAGGCACCCGGCGCCAGGCGCGAGGCCATGCGGGCGCGGGCGGCCTGGTCCTGCAGGCCGGTGCGGCGCAGGCGGTCCTGCTGGACGGCGAGGCGGGCGTACATGTCGGGGACGTCGCGCACCTCGCGCGGCGACCAGAAGCGCTCGGCCAGCACGGCGGCGCGCGGCCAGAGGCGGTTGTCGAGCATCTCGTCGCTGATCAGCTCGGCCCAGATCGGGGCCTCGCCGCCGATCACCAGGGCTTCCTGCTGCGGCGTCAGCGGGGCCATCGGCTGGACGATGACGCCGTCGGTGACGAAGCGGCCGACCAGCGGGTGCAGCTTGCGGGCGGCCTCGGCGTCGGCCGGGCTCATGCCGGCGGCGGAGGTGTCGAGCGGGTCGAAGCCATAGTGGAACTGGGCGGTGTTCAGCAGGTCGAGATAGTAGCCGGCCGAGACGATGGTTTTGTGCCCCAGCGCGGTGGCGCGCCTGGTGGCGTTGGAGGTGCGCCAGGCCTGGACGACGATGTCGCGCGGCAGGGACCCGGTGTCGATGATCTCCTCCCAGCCGACGACGATCTTACCGCGGCGGGTCAGGGCCTGGTGGATACGGCGATGGAAGTGGGCCTCGACCTCGGCCTTGGTCTTGAGGCCCTCGGCCTTCATCAGCGCCTCGACGCCGGGATCGCCGGCCCAGGCCTCGTCCGGGACCTCGTCGCCGCCGATGTGGAAGTAGGCGTCGGGGAACAGGCCGGCCATCTCGTCGAACAGCTTGGCGACGAAGCGGTAGGTGTCTTCGTCGGCGGGGTTCAGCACCTGGACGCCGGCTGCGCCGCCGCCGGCCGGGTTGGAGGCAAGCTCGGGATAGGCGAGCGTCATGGCCCGCGCGTGGCCCGGCACGTCGAACTCGGGCACCACGCGCACGCCGCGGTCGGCGGCGTAGGCGACCAGCTCGCGGATCTGCGCTTGGGTATAGAACTGGCCGTGGCCGGCGACCTCGTGCAGGCGCGGGTAGCGGCGGCTCTCGACGCGGAAGGCCTCGTTGTCGCTGAGGTGCAGGTGCAGGACGTTGAGCTTGACCTGCTCCATGGCGTCGATCTGGCGCTTGATCGTCTCGACGCTCATGAAGTGGCGGGCGGTGTCGATCATCACCCCGCGCCAGGGAAAGCGCGGCTGGTCGTCGATGGCGACCAGGGGCAGGGAGGCGGCGCCGTCGACGTCGGTCTCGAGCAGCTGGCGCAGGGTGGCCAGGGCCCGCAGCACGCCGACCGGACCGTCGGCCTGGATCGCCACGCCGTGCGGGGCGACCTGCAGGCGATAGGCCTCGCGCGCCTGCAGGGTGAGGGCGCCGGGATCGGCGCCGACGCAGGTGATCTCGAGCGTCGGGCCGGCGGCGGCGAAGGTCTCGACCCCAGTCAGGGCGCCGAGGTCGCGCTGGAAGCGCTCGGCGGCGCGATCGAGCATCGGGTCGCGGCAACCCTCCCAGGCGATGGCGAAGCGGCCGGCGACCGGCAGCGCCCCCTCATGTTCGGTCACCGACTGCGGCAGCGGGGTCAGCGAGACGGCGGCGGCCGGGCCGGCCAGGGCGAGCACGCAGGCGGCGGCGAGGACGGCGGGACGGATCGGCATGGGGCGCGGCCTCCGATGAAAGCGTCCTGGCGGCGGCGCAGGGAGCAGCCGCCGCCAGGCGGTCCGGGACAGATCCGGACCAAGGGCGGCGAGGCGGGGGGAAGCCCGCCACGCCGCGTTCTGTGGTCTTCCGGGACTAGTAGTTGGCGGTGAAGCGGACCCCGAAGTAGCGGGTGTTGTCGCGGCTGATGCCGGTGCGGGTGCGGATCACCGTGCCGGCCGGCGGCAGGAAGATCCCCAGCGTGGTGCCGTAGGTCTCGGCGCTCTCCTCGAAGATGTTGTTGGCCAGCAGGTCGAGCTTGTAGGTGCCGTTGGTGAAGCTGACCCCGGCGTCGACGAAGGTGGTGGCGGCGAGGTTCTTGGCCGGATCGCCGAGCAGGTCGGTGTTGGACTTGCTCTGGGCGCGGACCGTGCCGTTCAGGACGATGTCGTAGTCGCCCAGCACCTGGCGGAAGGTGTAGGCGCCGCTGACCGTGCCGCGCCATTCCGGAGCGCTGGCCAGTTGGCTGCCGGCCAGGTCGCGCTGCACCGGACGGGCTACGGTCTCGCCCGGCACCACGATGGTCTCGCAGCCCTGGGCGGCGGTCTGGCCGGTGTAGCAGGGGGCGTAGGGGAACGACTCGATCTTGGCGTCGGTGTAGGAGACCGCCGCGTTCAGGCGGAAGTCGTCGGTGACCACGGCGGCGGCCGAGACCTCGACCCCGTGGGTGCGGACCTCGCCGACCGAGGCCAGCTTCAGCACCGGGATCGTGTTGGCCTGGGTGGCGTCGTAGAGGATCGTCTGCAGCTGGTAGTTCTCGTAGCGGCTGTCGAAGTAATTGACGTTCAGCGTCATGCGCCGGTCGAACCACTGCGTCTTCAGACCCGCCTCGACGGCCTTCACCTTTTCAGGATCGAGGGTCTTGAGGGTGCCGACCATGGCCACGGTGTTGTCCTCGGCGTCGTAGACCGGCCCCTGCGAGGCCTTGCCGTAGGTGATGTAGGCCATGACGTTGTCGGTCAGGTGGTACTGGACCGAGGCGTCGTAGTTCACGTAGTCGCCGCTGTCGTCGCCCTTGGAGACGACCAGGTCGTTGATCTTCGGGAACGGGATGGTGATGCCGTTTTCCAGCCGGCGGCTGGTCGCCCCGATCGGGTTGAACACCCAGGTGTAGTCGACCTTGTCCTTCTCGTAGCGCAGGCCGCCCATGACCGTGAGCTTGTCGGTGACGTTGTAGGAGGCGTGGCCGAAGACCGCGAAGGCCTCCTGGCCGAACACCCGATGCCAGTCCACCGGCAGCAGGAAGCGGGTGTAGTCGTAGGTGTTCTCGGTGTTCGAGTAGAACGCGCCGGCCACGTACTGCAGCGGCCCGTCGCCGCTGGAGGTCAGGCGCACCTCCTGGGTCACGTACTTGGTCTTGTTGTAGATGTGCGCGAAGCCGTCGAAGTCCGGGCGCATGGCCATGTTGACCAGGGTCGAGGCGGTCAGGTCGGTGGTGGCCGGATTGGTCTCGCGCAGGAACGAGGTGATCGAGGTCAGGGTGGCGGGGCCGAGGTCGTAGTCGAAGCGCAGCACGCCGCCGTCGTCCATGGTGCGGCTCTTGGAGTCGCGCGGCGAGACGAAGCCGTCGAGATCGAAGGAGAGCGGAGCGGGGCGCAGCTCCGAATAGGGCCGCTTGGGGAAGTTGAAGTCGTACGGCGTGAAGATCTGCGACGTCGGGACCGACGAGTAGCCGAGGATCAGCGCGCCCAGGCCCTGTTCCACGGCGTTGCGCTGCTGGTGGAAGCCGGTGATCGTGACGGTGAGGTCCTCGGTCGGGGTCAGCTCCAGCTTCCCGCGGATCCCGTTGACCTCGGAATAGGTGTCGGTGCCGGTGGTCAGGTTGGTCAGCACGCCCTTGGTGTGGCGCGAATAGGCCGAGAGGCTGAAGGCGGCCCAGTCGTTGATCGGCCCGGAGACAAAGGCGCCGAACTGGCGCTCGCCGTCGTCGGTGATCATCGCCGTGCCGAAGCCGGTCCAGGTGCTGGACGGGGAGCGGGTGACCAGGTTGATCAGGCCGCCGGTGGCGTTGCGGCCCGACAGCGTGCCCTGGGGACCGGGCAGCACCTCGACGCGCTCGATGTCGATGAGGTTGTTGGCCAGGGTGGCGCGCGAAGGCTGGGGCACGTCGTCGAGGGTGACGCCGACCTTGTTCTCGGCCCCGATGCTGGAGGCCGAGGTGGCGACGCCGCGGATCGAGAGGCCGGTGCCGGAGATCGAGGGGACCAGCTTCTTGAGGTCGGCGATCTCGGTGACGTTGTTCTGGGCCAGCTCGCCGGCGCCGACCACCTGCACCGGCTTGGGGATGTCCTGGACGTTCTCGGCCCGCTTCTGGGCGGTGACGACGAGTTCGGCCAGCAGGCCGCCGTCGTTGGATTGCGCGGCGGCCGGCGAGGCGGCCATCAGGGCGAGCGCAGAGGACGCCATCAGGGCGCGGCGTGCAGTGATGAACATGTTTTCTCCCCGTATTCGTTCTTGTCGGCGGCCGATCCGGCCGCCCGGTGTTGTTCTGTAATCGTTATCATCGCTGGCCGAGCGCGGGCGCGCAGGGACGGCGACGACGTCGCTGTACTGGGACGTGCGGCCGCGCAGGCGGCGCTGTCTTGGAAAGCCCGACCCGATGCCCCGGAGTCGGCGCAAACCTAAGCTGCGAACTTACATCCGGTCAATACTGCATGTAAGTGACGGCCGAAGCCTTGCCGAGCGGAGGCCGGCGTGCGGATAGTGCGGCCGAGCCCTCCCAGAATCACGAGACCCGATGAGCGAACGTCCACGCCGCATGACCCAGGCCGAGCGCACCGCGCGGACGCGGAGCAAGGTGCTGGCGACGGCGATCGACTGCCTGCACACGGTCGGCTACGCGGCGACCACGACGTCGCTGGTGGCCCAGCGGTCGGGCAGCCGTGGGGCGATGCTGCATCAGTTCCCGACCCGCGCCGACCTGATGCTGGCGGTGGTGGAGGCCGCGTTCGAGGAGGAGATGGACCTCTACGACGCCCGGTTCGGGGCGATCGCCGATCCCAAGGAACGGGTGTTCGCGATCCCCGAGGCGATCTGGGAGACGCTGAGCCGGCCCGCCGGGGTGGCGGTGCTGGAGATCCTGCAGGGCTCGCGCAGCGACCCGGCGATGAGCGCCAGGCTGGCGCCGGTGCTGGCGCGGATCTCCAAGGAGTCGCGGCGGCGGCTGATCAAGTGGTTCGACGCCGACTATCTGGCTGCGCCGGCCGAGATGCGCCTGATCGTCTGGGCGGTGCGCGGGTTGTCTATCTCGCAGGTGCTGGAGCCGGATGTCGGCGACGTGCGCGAGTCGATCCTGCTGCTGCGGCGGCTGATGGAAACGCTGCACGGGGGGAAATCATGAGAAGCCTGATCGTCGCGCTGGGCCTGCTGGCCGCCGGGGCCGCGCAGGCCGCGCCCGTCGGCATGGTCGCCGATCCGTGCCCGCCGCCGGCCGCGCCCGACCCGCTGGGCGTCGAGATCTCGCAGGCGATGGTCGCTGACGCGCCGTTCCCGGCGGCGCTGCTGGCCAAGGCGATGGACCCGGCGCGCGGGGCGGCCGCCGAGAAGGCCAAGGCCGAGCAGGCGGCCCGCGACTGGGCCGACCTCTGCCGCTATCGGCCCGACAACGCCAAGGCGCGGAACGTCGAGGCGGTGTTCATGGGCGACTCGATCACCGAGCTCTGGATGGTCGCCGACCCAGGCTTCTTCAGCGCCGCGCGGCTGGACCGCGGGATCAGCGGCCAGACCAGCGCCCAGATGCTGCTGCGGTTCAACGCCGACGTCGTCGCGCTGAAGCCCAAGGTCGTGCACATCATGGCCGGAACCAACGACGTGGCGGGCAATCTGGGGCCCAACCGTCCCGAGGATTTCAAGAACAATATCAGAGCGATGGCGGACATTGCTAACGCCAGCGGCATCGCCGTCGTGCTGGGCGCGATCCCGCCGGCCGACCGCTTCCTATGGCGGGCCGGGTTGAAGCCGGCGGCGCAGATCGGCGAGCTGAACGCCTGGCTGAAGGCGTTCGCGGCCGAGCGCGGCTATGTCTTCGCCGACTATCACGGGGCGATGGCGACCGAGACGGGGGCGATGCGCCCGGCCTTCAGCAAGGACTTCGTGCACCCCAACCGCGCCGGCTATGCGGTGATGGCCCCGATCGCGCAGGCGGCGCTGGACGAGGCGCAGCGGCGCGGTCCAAGAAAGGCGGCGCTGGGAGGAAGCTAGCGATGAAGATAAGGTTCGCGGCGCTGACCGCGCTGGCCGCGCTGTCGGTGGGGACCGCCTGCGGAGCGCAACTGTTGCCCAAGGACACCGAAGTCTGGACGCCTGTACCGCCGGTCGTCGCGCCGGGCGCGCAGCCAGGCGCGGCGCCGGCCGACGCGCTGGTGCTGTTCGACGGCGCGGACCTTTCCCAATGGGTGGCGACCAAGGACAAGTCGCCGGCCGGCTGGACCGTCGAAGGCGGCGTGCTGACCGTGAACAAGGCGGCCGGCAACATCGAGACCAAGCAGAGCTTCGGCGACTACCAGCTGCACCTGGAGTGGCGGGTCCCGGCGAACATCACCGGCGAGGGCCAGGCGCGCGGCAACGGCGGATTGTTCCTGGCGTCCACCGGCGGCGGCGACGCCGGCTATGAGATCCAGATCCTCGATTCCTACGAGAACCCGACCTACGTCAACGGCCAGGCGGGCAGCATCTACAAGCAGCGTCCGCCGCTGGCCAACGCCATGCGCAAGCCCGGCGAATGGCAGACCTACGACGTCATCTGGCGCGCGCCGGTGTTCGGGGCGGACGGGGCGCTGGTGAAGCCGGCGCGGGTCACGCTGCTGCACAACGGGGTGCTGGTGCAGGACAATGTCGAGCTGACCGGCGAGACGGTGTTCATCGGCAAGCCCAAGTACAAGGCCCACGGCAAGTCGCCGATCAAGCTGCAGGCGCACCGCGACCCCAGCGAGCCGATCAGCTTCCGCAACATCTGGGTGCGCGAGCTGGCGCCGGCGACGTAGCTGCGATGGTGCGCATCGCCGCGGCCCAGACGCCGGAGTTCGTGGACGATCTCGATGCGGCGTTCGGCTACCTGCTGGACGTCGCCCGGCAGGCGCGGGACGCGGCGCTGCTGTGCTTTCCCGAGGGCTTTCTCCAGGGCTACCTGACAGAGGCCGACGCTGCGCGGCGGGCGGCGCTGGACCTCGCGGGGCCGCGGTTTGGCGAGCTGTTGGCGGCGCTGCCGCAGGATGGGCCGATGATCGTTGTCGGCCTGATCGAGGCGGACGGCGAGCACCTCTACAACACCGCCGCGGTGATCCACCGGCGGGGGCTGGTGGGGCGCTATCGCAAGCGCCACCTGCTGGGGCGCGAGCGCTGTTTTCGGCCGGGGAGCGACGTTCCGACCTTCGAGGCGGGCGGCCTGCGCTTCGGGATCAACATCTGCTTCGACACCAATTTCGCCGAGGCGGCGATGAGCGTGGCCGAGCAGGGGGCCTCGCTGCTGCTGTGCCCGGCCAACAACATGCTGCCGCGGCCGGCGGCGATCGAGTGGCGCGACAAGCACAATGCGGTGCGCGGCGAGCGCTGCCGGGAGACCGGCCTGTGGCTGATGTCGGCGGACGTGACCGGAGAGCGGGGCGGGCTGGTCGGCTGGGGGCCGACGGCGGTGCTGACCCCGGACGGCGAAGTCGCCGCGCAACTGGCGCTGGACGCGCCGGGGCTGCTGGTGTTCGACATGCCGGCGACGGCGCGCGGCGGAAGTCGCGGCTAGGCGCTGCGCTGCGGAGATGATCTGCTGGCGCCGGATTCGAGTTGAGTAGTCGGGGGGCTACATGGAAGCGGCGACGAGCGCGCCCCAGACCTTGCCGGCCTGGACGGCTCTCATCTTCATCGGCCTGTACGTCGCGCCGGTCCTGCTGGCGGCGTTCGGGCGGCTGCGCGGCCGCCACCTGATCATCGTCGGGGTGCTCGACCTGTTGCTCGGGTGGACGATCCTCGGCTGGATCCTGGCCGCGGTCCTCGCCGTCTGGTGGCGGCGTTCGGCGGCGCAGGCCGAGGCCGACAGGAAGGCCGAGCCGGTGATGGGGACAAGCGAGCCGCCCGGCGCGCTGCCCAAGCGGTTCGGCCTGCCGCCGGAGCCGGAGCAGGAGCCGGCGCCCATGCCGGCGTGGGAGCCGACGCCGATCGAGCCGAGCTGGCCGGAGGAGCCCGCCAAGCTGCGCGGGGAGGCCGCCGCCATGGCCGACGAGGCGGGCGCCCTTTGGAGCGAGCTTCGGTTCAATTTCGGGCAGGGCCTGGCGACGGTGAAGGACGCCATGGCGGAGCACGGCAGCAGGTCGGCCGACGAGGTGTTCCTGGCCGTGGCCGCGACCGGCGTCTACGTCTGCAATCCGAGCGGCCGCCTGACGCCGCTGGAAGTCGATCTGCTCAACCGCGCCTTCGGGGTCAGCAACACGGCCGACTACTATGCGCGGCTGCGGGGCGGCTACGCCAAGGACCTGGACGCGTTCCGGAGCGACATAGCCCCCCATCTCTCGGCCCTGATGCTCGGCGCGGCGGCCGGCGAGCGGGGCTTCGGGCTGCCGTACACGCCCGCCACCGACGGCATGGTGCGCTTCTTCGGCCGCTTCACCGACGCCCTGGCCCTGGCCGACGACAAGGCCACGGAGGTCGAGCTGGCGCAGATCGCCTGGATCAACCACGTCCTGCATGCCATGGCGCCGACCGTGGAGGAACTGCTGGCGAAGGCGTTTCCGCCCGAGGCCGAGGCGCCGCAAGGCGGCTTCTGCGGCACGGGAATCGCGCCGGGACCGGCGGTGCGGGCCACGCCGGTGAACGACGAGCCGCTGGAGGCCAGCATCGCCAAGCTGCACGCCCTGGTCGGGCTGGCGTCGGTGAAGCAGGAGATCGACACGCTGGTGAACCTGGCCAAGGTCTCGCAGATGCGGCGCGAGCGGAACCTGCCGACGCCGGACATGAGCCTGCACCTGGTGTTCTCGGGCAACCCCGGCACCGGCAAGACGACGGTCGCGCGGATCGTGTCGCAAATCTACGGCAAGCTCGGCCTGATTTCGAAGGGCCACCTGGTCGAGGTCGACCGCAGCCAGATGGTCGGCATCTATCTTGGCCAGACCGCGCCGAAGGTCGCCGGTGTGGTTCAGCAGGCGTTGGGCGGGGTTCTGTTCATCGACGAGGCGTACGCCCTGATGCCCAAGGGCGGCCAGGACTATGGCAGCGAGGCGATCGAGACGCTGCTGAAGCTGATGGAGGACCACCGCGACGACCTGGTGGTCATCGCCGCCGGCTATGGAGATCAGATGGAGGCGTTCCTGAGCTCGAACCCGGGTTTGCGGTCGCGGTTCTCGCGCAACATCGATTTCCCGGACTACACGCCCGAAGAGACCATGGAGATCTTCGAGCGGCAGGCCAAGGGCGCCGACTACGTGCTGACCGACTCGGCGCGCGTCGCCGTCCGGGCCGAACTGGCGCGGCGGCGGGCGGCGGCGGTCAACTTCGCCAACGGCCGCGACGTCCGCAACCTGTTCGAAAGGGTGCTGGCCATGCAGGCCAACCGGCTGGGCCAGAGCACCCTTTCGATCTCGGACGACATGCTCAAGACCATCGAGGAAGCCGACGTGGTCCAGGCGGCCGCCTAGGCCTGCGCCGTGACGCCCCGCGCGCGCCGCAGGCCGAGGCCGGCGCCGAGGAAGCCGACGATCATCAGCGCCCAGCTGGAGGGCTCGGGCACGCCTGAGGCCAGGCCGGCGACCTGCTCCAGCCGCACGTCGTCGAGCAGCACGTCCCAGGCGTTGCCGTTTCCGGTTCCATTGAGCCGCAGGGTGTAGGCCCCCGGCGCGAGCGCGGCGCTCCAGGTCTTCTGCGACCAGGTGCGGTTGCCGTCCTCGTGGGTGAAGAGGCCCGACTGGGCGACCACGTTCTGGCCGGCGTCGAGGATCTGGACCTGCAGGGTCGAGCCGTTGAAGCCGGACTCCACCCCCATGGCGACCGCGAAGTCGAAGCCGGTGGCCCCGGCGCCGAGCACGAAGTCCTGGGAGATCGAGTTGAACAGGGTGACGCCGCCCAGCGGCGACCAGTTCAGCGACAGGAACTGCGAGCCCTCGGCGGCCGAGGCCGGGACCAGCGAGTAGACGACCGGGGCCCGGTAGAGGTCGGAGACGGTCGGATCGCCGAGCACCCAGCCGGGCACGTACTGGGCGGCGACGGCCGGGGCGGGGTAGTGCTGGATATGCCCGCCGGGCGCGTAGCTGTCATAGTAGAACGGCTGGGTCGGGGTTTCTTCGAACCCGCCGTTGACGAGAAGGTTGGCGGCGAGAGCAGGTCCCGCCGGGACCAATGCCGCGGCGACGGCGGCCAGATACTTGAAGGACAAGGTCATTTGCTCCTGAACGGTTCGTCCGGTTGAGCTTGTTCTAGGAGCGAGCGTCGCGAGCACTTTGTAGAAATTCGCCAATCGGCGTCGGCGGCGTTGAACCGGGCCGGATCGGCGCCTAAGCTTCGCCATGACCAGTCGGGCGGATCTCATGGAAGAACCCCAGCCATCCGCGCCGCAGGTCAGGTTCTATCCGCCGGCCGCGAGCCTGCGGGGCCTGATCACCGCCTATTACTTCGTCGAGGTGCCGCCGGGGGCGCACCTCGATCACCTGCACCCCGAGTGGGCGAACGTGCGGTTCGTCATCGACGGCGACTGGACCTGGCGGCTGAGCGAGGACGCGCCGTGGTTCTCGACCCCGGCCGGGCTGTGGGGGCCGACCGACCGCACCGGGACCATCCGCACGGACGGCGGGCTGGTGGTCGGCTTCGGGCTGACGCCGCTGGGCTGGAGCCGGCTGATCGGCGAGAGCGCCGAACCCTACGCCAACGCCGCGGTGGACTTCAGCGACCTCTGGGGGGAGGCGGCCGGCGAGATGCTGGCCGACCTCCTCGCGCGGTCAGACGACGCGGCGCGGGTCGCGGCGCTGGATGGGCGGCTGGAGGCCCGCGCGGCGGCCGCGCCGATCGTCGATCCGGCGGTGCAGCGGGCGGCCAATGCGCTGTTCACCGGCGACATCCGCAGCACCGCGGTGTTCGCCGGCCAGGCCGGGGTCTCGACCCGGACGCTCGACCGGCTGTGCCGCAAGGTGTTCGGCTTTGCGCCCAAGCGGCTGCTGCGTCGCCAGCGGTTCCTGCGCACCCTGGAGCAGATCGGCGGGCAGTTGGACCGGCCGCTGAACACCCTGCTCGACGAGGGCTATGTCGACCAGGCCCACTTCACCCGCGAGTTCCGCGCCTTCATGGGGATGACGCCGAGCGCCTACTACAACCTGCCGCGCGAGGTGCTGCGCCGGGCCGCCGAGAGCCGCCGCGCGGTGATCGGCCAGCCGCTGCAGGGGCTGCACGGGCTGGCGTGAGGAGCGCCGCTAGCGCGCCTCGACGGTGAGGTGCGCCAGTTCGTGGACCGGGATCAGGCGGCGGCGGATCTCGGCGGCGTCGAGGCCGCCGACCACGCTGACGATGGCGGCGTGCGCCTGGGGCCCGACGCGCCAGACGTGCAGGTCGCAGATGCGCGCGTCGCCGGGGCCTTCCAGCAGCTCGCGGACCTCGGCGGCGACGTGCGTGTCGGTGGCGTCGAGCAGCACGCCGGCGGTGTCGCGCATCAGGGTCCAGGACCAGCGGCCGATCACCAGCGCGCCGACGATGCCCATAACCGGGTCGAGCCAGACCCAGCCGAGCAGCCGGCCGGCCAGCAGCGCCACGATCGCCAGCACCGAGGTCAGGGCGTCGGCCAGCACGTGCATGTAGGCCGAGCGCAGGTTGTTGTCGCCGCTGTGGTGGACGCCGTGGTGGCTGTGGTCGTGGTGATGGCCATGGCCGTGATGGTCATGGCCATGGTGATCGTGACTGTGGTGGCCGTGATGATGGCCGGCGCCCAGCAGCAGGGCGCTGACCAGGTTCACCGCCAGGCCGACGACGGCGACAATGGTCGCCTCGCCGAAGGCGACGGTGGTCGGCTCGAGCAGCCGCTTGACGGACTCGACCCCGATGCCGATGGCGACCATGCCCAGCACCAGCGCCGAGGCGAAACCGGCGAGGTCGCCGACCTTGCCGGTGCCGAAGCTGAACCTGTCGCTGCGCGCGTGCTTGCGGGCGTAGCCGTAGGCTGCGGCGGCGACGCCGAGCGCGCCGGCGTGGGTGGCCATGTGGAAGCCGTCGGCCAGCAGCGCCATCGAGCCGGTCCAGTAGCCGGCGATGATCTCGGCGACCATCATCACGGCGGTCAGGCCGACCACCCAGAGCGTGCGGCGGGCGTGGTCGTCGTGCGCCGCGCCGAGGAACACGTGGTCGTGGGCGAGGTCTTCGAGGTCGGCGGCGGTGGTCATGGGTCGGCTCACTTCGAATAGCGGCGGATGGCTTGGATGACTTCTTCGGCGCCCTGGGCGCGGGCGGCGTCGTCGAGGCCCGGCGCGGCGACGTGCTCGCGCAGGTGGGCTTCGACCACCTCGTCGAGCAGGCCGTTGATCGCCCCGCGGGTGGCGGCGACGAGGTGCAGGGTGTCGGCGCAGGCGGCGTGGCCGGCGATCGAGCGCTCGATCGCCTCGACCTGGCCGGCGATGCGGCGGACGCGCTTGAGCAGCGCTTCGTTCTGGGAGGAGAGGTGAGCCATAGGATACCCCCCTATGGTATGGAGGGCGCGGTGGCAAGCGGCGGGGCCGACGTCCGCGTGAGTTCGCGAGGTCGGCGGGCCGGCCTCAGAGGGCTTCGCAGGCCCGGCTCATGGCGGCGATGTGGCGATGGTCAGTCCCGCAGCAGCCGCCCAGCACCTTGATCTGGGGCAGGGCTCGCAGGATGTCGGCGTGCTCGGCGCCCAGTTCGGCGGGATCGCCGTCGTCGAGGTCCGGGGCCTCGTCGAGCTCCTGGTGGCTGCGCCGGGACGCGTTGGCGCGCAGTCCGCGCACGCGCTGCAGCCAGGGGGCGCCGGCCTCGAAGGCCTGGGCGAAGTGGGCCGGGTGCGCGCAGTTGACCATGTAGTAGGCCGGCCAGGCGCCGGTGGCGGCGTCCACCTCGGCCACCGCCTGGCCCAGCGTCTGGCCGGTGGGCAGCTTGCCGTCGGTTTCCACGGTGAAGGAGATCGCCACGGGGGCGCCCTGCGCCTGGGCGGCGCGCGCCAGGCCGATCGCCTCGGGAACGTTGGTCATGGTGATCGCCGCAACCATGTCGGCGCCGGCCGCCACGAACGCCGCGATCTGGTCGGCGTGGTAGGCCTCGGCCGCCTCAGCGGTCATGAGCTTGCCCGGATCGTAGCCGTCGCCGCGCGGTCCGACGCAGCCCGACACCACCAGCGGCGACACCCGGCCGCCGTACTCGTCCCGCAGGGCCTGCATCAGGCGGATGGCCGCGCCGTTGAGCTCGGCCAACTCGGCGGCCGGGACGTCGAGCCGGTCCGCCCAGTCCGCGCTGGCCCGCCAGGTCGGGCTCTCCAGGATGAACCCCCGCCCGTCGTTCTGCGCAATCTGCAGATAGGGCTCGTAGTAGCGCCTGAGGGCCGCTCGTCCCTCTTCGCTACGCAGCAGCATGAAGGCCGCGAAGTGCGGCAGGTCGATCCCGTCGTGGAAGATCAGGCAGGTCTCCAGTCCTCCGTCGGTCAGCACAAGGCCGCCATGCAAATGCGGCAGATCGGCTCCAGAGGTCATGGTCGAATTCCGTTTCGAGTACGGGAGCCGCCTAATCCACTGCACCCACAGGCTCGCCGAGGCCGCGCCAGTCCTTCGCGTGAGTTTACCCCATCGGCGGGAAGTGTTGCGATGTTCCTGGCGGCGACCGCTATTGGGGCGTTCTGCTGAAGGTCCGCCAACGGCGACTGGGTTCGCGACCGAGCTCGACCCGTTGCGGGCCGACAGCATGTTGGGCGACTATGGGCGATGGGTGTTGTTCAGCTCTGGCGCCAGCACGCGATCGTCGCGTTTGGACTCGCTACTGCGGGCTGTGTGACTACGAGCCAACTTTTTCCGCTCGCCTACACCTACAACGATGAGCCCGAGCAGAAGCGGATCGAAGTTCGCTACCGCAACACGACGCCACGGGGCGTCTGCCTGTTACCTGAGCATTGGCCCAACAAGGGCGGCAAGATTCACCAGGACGGAGACACCGCCTTTCTGGTCGTCGAGGGGCGCAGGTTTGCTCTTGAGCCGTTCAATACCGGCTACTGCCCGAACGGCTGTGCGACCTATCTGGCCCCTGGCCAGGAGATCGGGGGCTTTCTGTCGTATCGCGATTTTGGCCTGCCGGCGGACCTCGAAGTCGGCGAGAAAACGCTCGAGTTCGCAGCGCTTGGCTTCTACTGCCCGCCTCCGAAGGGCCGCTAGGCGCCCCAGGCCACGCAGCCGAGCTGTGTCGAACCTGGGGGCGCTACCCTAGTAGTAGATGTAGATGGTTTCGGGCTCGACGAACCAGTCGACCTTTTGTGTGTCGAAGAAATTGGAGAACTCGAGATCCGCAATTCCGGCCTCCGCATCGTATTTCGTCACGGAAAAGACGGCGGAGCCCAGCTTCACCTCTTGAGGGAGATTATCCTTCCGAATTTTGATCGTGGTTTCCTGGTATCTCATCGCGCCGTCCATATCGAACATCAACCTTGAGAGGCCGACGGCGCCTCGGGGGCCGTTCAAGCCAGCGAGGAGGACAGGGGGCCCCCAAAGCCTCTTAACCAGGAACAGGGTGATCTCGGCGTCATCGACCTCGAAATTCGCACGATACTGATAGGGGACCGGATGGATCGCGGTGAATTCCAGATCCTGCGCCTGCTTAGCGCCCCCGAGAAA
Organism: Phenylobacterium sp. LjRoot97; assembly: GCF_964254345.1. NCBI lineage: Bacteria > Pseudomonadati > Pseudomonadota > Alphaproteobacteria > Caulobacterales > Caulobacteraceae > Phenylobacterium > Phenylobacterium sp. LjRoot97. Next base: position 2,967,920 of record NZ_CAXUTH020000001.1, on the reverse strand, counting down.
CAGCTTCTCGATCTTCCCATCGCGATCCTCGTCGACCGCGCAGAGCTGAACCATCTCAGAATATCGGGCGGCGAGCTGGGTCAGCCCCAGGGTCGAGGCTGCAGCCAGGGACTGGGCTAGATTTCGCTGATACGCCTCCTGGCAGAGGATCAGAGCATTGGGCGCCAGCTCCGCGAGACGCCCGCCCCGGGCGTTGCGCCGGGTAAACTGCGACCCCGCGGGCGCCGTGAAGGAAATGCCGCCGACAACGGCGTTGATCGCGCCCTCATTCATCGCGACGAACCTGTAGCCGAGCCTGATGTGGACCATCTCGGACCTGTCAGTCTTCAGGCGCACGGTTCGGCCGAGATAGTCATCCCTGTTGCTCGGGATGACCACCTTCTCGAAGGCGTCCACCCGGAAGGATTTCAGATCGGTCGGCGCTGGCGCTGGAGCCGCAGGATCCGCCACCGCGGGACCGCACATCACGACGTCCATAAGCACGGCGATCAGGCCGGCCATTCCCCAAGACTTCAACGCATCGCCCCCCAGCGTGCTCAACCTATGCTTACGCCTCTACGCGCTCCAGATGCGCATCGCTAGCCCTCATGGGCCCTTCTTCGGCGCGATGGACGGCCTGGTCGCGGCGCCGAGCTTCCCTCCGGAAGAGGGCCTGCTCACTTCGTCGAACTTCGTTATATGGTTGGTTGGCGGGGGCCAAGGAGCCAAGCCCATGGTCGCGACTGCAGCAACGAATAACGGACAATCGATCAAAGCCGCCGACAGCTCTCAGGCGGAGCATAATCTGGCGCTGTTTGAGAGGCTCGACTTCGAGGCCTGGAACAAGCGCGATTGGGACCTCTTCAGGCAGTTGCACGGGCGGACCGTGATGGTCGGCGGCTTCGGCCAGCATACCGAGAACGTCGAAGACCACATCGCGTGGGCGCAGGAGTTCCTCCGGCAGAACCCCGAAAACCAGATCGAAGCCCATCCCATCCGGATCGGGGCCGGCGCCTGGACGGCTGTGACCGGCGTCTTCAACGACGGCTCGACCATGGCGACCATCGCCCGCTGGGAGAACGGCCAGGTGGTCGAGGAGTATCTGTTCCAGCTGGTCACGGACCACTGATCACGTCGGCCAGCCCGCGCCGTCCGCCGCCTAGCTCAGCGGTTCGCCGCGCTGGAAGGCGGCGACGCGGGGGGCGTGGTAGGCGCTGACCACGTCGTGGCGCGGTGTGGCCTGGACGTAGACGTCGATCTCGGCGAGCAGGGCGTCCCAGGCCTCGGCGAGCTGCGGGGTGAAGGCCGGGCCGAGGACCTCGCGCACCGCGTCGCGGACGACCGAGAAGAAGGTCGCGAACACCTCGCGCGGGACGTCGTAGCCCTCGTGGGTGATGATCTCGGTCTCGATCATATGGTCGGCGTAGCGCCGCTCGCCGATGAAATCGAGGATGGCGGCGAAGGTGCGCGAGAGCATCTCGCCCTTGATGGCGTTGGTGGTGTCGCGCCAGAAGTACGGCTCCATGTGCGGCTGGAGCTCGAACAGGCGCTTGTAGACGACCGGGGTCGGATCCTCGCAGAGCTCGGCCAGCTGTTCCAGGCTGGCCTCGATTTCCGCGGCGCGCGCGAAGGCGGGGGCTGTCGACATCTGCTTCTCTCCCGTCGGCCTCTGGGGACCTTGGAGGGGAGCCTAGACCGGCGGGCGGGCGCTCGAAACGGCCGATCTTGGAATTCGCGACATAACCAGCTGTTATGCCCGGCATGGCTGAACATGCGAAATCGAAGGGCGTTGGCCCGACGCGGGGCCAGGTCGCCCAGACCCTGCGCCAGACCAACCTCGACCTGCTGCCGATCCTGCTGTCGCTGCTCCGCAGCCGCAGCGTGACGGCCAGCGCCCGCGAACTGGGGATCAGCCAGCCGGCGGTCAGCAAGGCGCTGCGCCAGCTGCGCGAGGCGTTCGCCGACGACCTGATCGTCTCGCGCGGGCGGGAGGCCAAGCTGACCGAGCGCGGGCAGGCGATCCTGGGGCCTCTGGGCGCGATCCTCTGGGACCTGGAGCTGCTGTACGAGCCGCCGCGGCCGTTCGAGCCGAAGAGCGAGGCGCTGCGCATCGTGATCCGGACCGCCGACTATGTGACCGTGCTGCTGGCTCCGCAGCTGGCGAGGCTGTGCGCCCAGGAGGCGCCGCAAGTGGATCTGCGGTTCCTCGAGCAGACGCCCGGCGAGACCGAGGACCGCGACCAGATCGACTTCTTCATCGTGCCGCGGCCCGTCGGGCGGACCTTCGGCAAGCGGATGGAGCGCATGGCGCTGTGGCGCGACGAGATGGTCTGCATCGCCGCGTGCAGCGATGCGCGATGGGGCGAGACGATCACGGCGGCGGAGTTCCGGGCCGCGCGGCAGGTCGTCTATCAGGTCGGCGAGCGAAGCGCCCTGGCGCGGGCCGGGCTGATCCAGCCGACCTCGGTGCTGGAGGTCGCGCCGGTCTGCGAGGTGCCCAACTTCCTGGTCATGGGGGCGATCGTCGAGGAGGCGCAGGGCCTGGCGCTCGTGCCGCGCAAGCTGGCGCAGGAACTGGCGAGGTCGCGCGACATCCGGCTGCTGGAGATCGAGTTTCCCGAGCGGCGGCTCGACATCGACGCGTTCTGGAGCCAGGCGGCGGGCGCGCGGCGCGGTCACGCCTGGTTCCAGGGGCTGCTGGCCCGCGCCGCCGCGCAACTGCCGGCTTAGACTTGGCCGCCCTAGAGCTTGCGGCCGAGGTGCTTCTCGACCTGACGCCGCTCCCAGGCGCCGTCGAGGAACGGCACGAAGTTGAACACGCTCGCGCCGTGAGCCAGCAGGCCGAGGCCCCAGCCGAGCGCCGGCCAGACGAACCACAGATAGTGCGCGTAGCTCATCAGGTTGATGAGGGCGAGGATCGGAATGACGATCAGGTACTGGGTCAGGTGGACATAGAAGCCCTTGACCTTGCGCACGTGGGCGAGGGCGAGGGCTTCGTCGGGCCGGACGTCGTCGGTCCTGACGTTGTCGGGGCGGGTGGTGTCCATGGACGGTTCCTTCAAGCGGTCGAGGTCTGTTTCAAAGACCGCCGCGAGGGCGTTCATCGTCTCGAGGCTGCCGGGCTGGCCGCGCTCGAGCCGTTGAATGGTGCGGACGCTGAGGCCCGATACCTCTGCGAGCTGTTCCTGGGACCAGCCCTTTTGCAGTCGCAGCTTCTGGATCAGCATGTCCAAAGTCCTCGTCGGAGATCGCCCCGACCGTGAAGGATGAAGGCCTGTCGGCTCCACGCCAGCAACCCGCCAGCCGCCCGCCAACAACGCGACGACAGGGCGACAGCACCCCGACAGACTAGGGCCGTCGGGCGCCTGCGCCAACTCCCGCGGCGCTGGACAAGTCCGCGGCGCCGGGCCAGACCTTGGGCCGCGGGCGCAGCGCTTCGTCCGCCGCGGCGGCGCCTAAATTGGGGGCCAGAACCGCCGGGGATCGGTTCGCGCGAGGTGAGTTTGAAGACGTTGGCGGTCATCGCCCTGAAGGGGGGCTCGGGCAAGACCACGGTGGCGACGCACCTGGCGCTGGCGGCGCATCTGCGTGGCCAACAGGCGCTGCTGGTCGACACCGATCCGCAGAATTCGGCGCGGGACATCCTGGAGACACGCGAAGGCGGCGGGCCGCAGGTGGTGAGCGCCGCCGCGCGCAACGTGCTGGCCGCGCAGTTCGGGGCGCTGTCGCAGGGCAAGGACCTGCTGATCATCGACACCGCGGCCGGGGCGGTGGAATCGGTCGGCGAGGCGGTGGTACTGGCCGACTTCGCGCTCCTGGTGGCGCGCCCGACCCTGATCGACCTGTCGGGACTGGCGCGGACGCTGAGCCTGGTGCGCAAGATCGGCAAGCCGTCGGTGGTGGTGATGAACCAGGCCCCGGTGGCGCGCGGCAATGTCGAGGCGCCGCTGGTCAAGCGGGCGATGAAGGGCCTGGACTACATGCGCGCCGAGGTCGCTCCGGCGATCCTGCGCTCGCGCTCGATCTATCAGACGGCGCTGGAGCGAGGCCGCTCGGCCGAGGAATCGCCCGACCGCGCCGCGGCCGGCGAGATCGCCGCGCTCTGGGACTTCGTCGACGCGCGGCTGCGGGCCCTGCCGGCGCCGCAGTCCCGGGACGGGCTCAGCGCCTGACCGCGCGCAGCAGGAAGCGGGAATAGGGCGCAGGCCCAGCTAGAGCGGGCTCCGGCCTTCACCGCTCGTCCCGGCGAAGGCCGGGATCCAAGCGGCGATTGGGCTAGGCTCGACGCCGCCTGTTTCACTGCGAGTCGGCTTGGGTCCCGGCTTTCGCCGGGATGAGCGGGGGTGGGTTAGGGCGTCGGCGGCGCGGCGGTGCTGGCGCGGACGATCAGGCGGTGGGGGAGAGTCACCTGCTGCAGGGTCGTGGCGCGGCCCTTGAGGATGTCTAGCAGCAGGCGCACGACCTCGTGGCCGATGGCGTCCATCGGCTGGCTGACGGTGGTCAGCTGCGGGGCCAGGTACTCGGCGAAGCGGATGTCGTCGAAGCCGACCAGGGAGATGTCGCGCGGGCAGGAGAGGCCGGCGCGGCGGATCGCCTCCAGCGCGCCCATGGCCATCTCGTCGCTGAAGCAGAAGGTCGCGGTCGGGCGGTTCTGGCCCTCCAGCAGGACGGCGGCTTGGTGCAGGCCCGACTCGATGGTGAAGTCGCCGGTGATGACCTGGAGGGCGGCGGTCTGGCCATGGCGCTCGGCGGCGGCGCGCACACCGGCCAGGCGGTCGGCGCTGAGCGGGCTGGCCAGCGGGCCGGTGATCACGCCGACGCGGACGTGACCCAGGCCATAGAGGTGATCCATCACCTCCTGGGCGGCGGCGGTGTTGTCGATGTGGGCGCTGGCCACGCCAAGGTCGGGCGCGAACTCGCAGCCGTTGACGATCGGCGTGCGCGGGCCCATCGCCGCGACCATGTCGACAAGGGTGTCGGGCAGCCGGTGGCCGAGGAAGATCAGGCCGTCGGCCTCTTTGCGGCGGAGCATGGTGGCGTACTGCTCCTCGCGCTCCTCCTGGTGGCGGGTGTCGCCGAGCAGCACCGAGTAGCCGGCCGCATGGGCGGCCTCCTCGACGCCGCGGATGACCCGCGAGAAGAACGGGTTGGAGATGTCCGGCACGGTGACCAGGATCTTCTCGGTGCGCAGGGTGCGCAGGCTCTTGGCCGCGAAGTTCGGCTCGTAGCCGAGGCGGTTCACCGCCTCCATGACCTTTTGCCGGGTGCCTTCCAGAACGAGTTCGGGGGCGCTGAACACCCGGGAGACGGTCGCGGTGGAGACCCCCGCGTCGCGCGCGACATCTTGAATGGTAGGCATCGGCGCGACACTGGCGAGAAGCGCCGGTCATTACAAGGCGCAGGTTCGCCGGGGCGGGGCCGCACAATGCAGTTGCCGCGCGATAGGGCGGCTGTTACGGATGATTTCGATTACATCAGCGCGAGCGCGGGCCGATTCAGGGCCGTAAACGCCGCCGCGATAGCCGGTCGGGGAGGGCCAGGAAGATGACGACGAACGTTCGGCTATTCCTGATGATGGTGCTGCAGCTGGCCATCTGGGGTGCCTGGGCGCCCAAGCTGTTCCCCTACATGACCATGCTGGGCTTCGAGGCCTGGCAGCAGTCGCTGGTCGGCAGCTCGTGGGGCGTGGCCGCGCTGGTCGGGATCTTCTTCTCCAACCAGTTCGCCGACCGCAACTTCTCGGCCGAGCGGTTCCTGGCCGCCAGCCACCTGATCGGCGGCCTGGCCCTGGTGGGGGTGGCGTTCTCGACCAGCTTCTGGCCGTTCTTCGCCTGCTACCTGGTCTATAGCCTGCTCTATGTGCCGACCCTGTCGGTGTCGAACTCGATCGCCTTCGCCAACCTGCGCGACCCGGCGGCCGACTTCGGGACCGTGCGGATGGGCGGCACGGTCGGCTGGGTGATGGTCAGCTGGCCGTTCGTGTTCCTGCTGGGCGCGCACGCCACCGCCGAGCAGGTGCGCTGGATCTTCCTGGTCGCGGCGCTGATCTCGTTCGCCGCCGCCGGCTATTCGCTGACCCTGCCGCACACCCCGCCGCGCAAGGAAGCGGCCGGCATCGACAAGCTGGCCTGGCGCCGGGCGCTGACCCTGCTGGGCACGCCGTTCGTGCTGGTGCTGTTCATCGTCACCTTCATCGATTCCGTGATCCACAACGGCTACTTCGTGGTCTCGGACGCCTTCCTGACCGACCGCGTCGGCATTGCCGGCAACCTGTCGATGGTCGTGCTGAGCCTGGGCCAAGTGGCCGAGATCCTGACCATGTTCCTGCTGGGCCGGGTGCTGATCCGGCTCGGCTGGAAGGCGACGATGATCGTCGGCATCCTGGGCCACGCGGCGCGGTTCGCGGTGTTCGCGTTCTTCGCCGACAGCATCCCGGTGATCGTGGCCGTGCAGCTGCTGCACGGGATCTGCTACGCCTTCTTCTTCGCCACCGTGTACATCTTCGTCGACGCGGTGTTCCCCAAGGACGTGCGCTCGAGCGCCCAGGGGCTGTTCAACCTGCTGATCCTCGGGGTCGGCAATGTGGTGGCGAGCTTCCTGTTCCCGGCGCTGATGGGCCGCCTGACGACCAGCGTCACCGGCGCCGACGGCGTGGCGCGCAACGTCGTCGACTATCCGGCCCTGTTCATGGTCCCGACGGGCCTGGCGCTGGCGGCGGTCGTGCTGCTGGCCCTGTTCTTCCGTCCGCCGACCCGCGGACCTGTCGCGGCCGAGGCGGCCGGCGACGACCCAGCCCTTACCCGCGAACACAGCGTCGCTGCGCCGCACTGATCGGCATGCAGTAGGAGACCCGAGATGACACAAGGATTTCAGCGGCGCACGGTGCTGGCGGGACTGGCAGGAATGGGAGCGGCCATGACGGGATTTGCGACGAACGCCAACGCGGCGGGCAGTAAGCTGTTCTTCCAGCGGCATAGCCTGCCGATCGGACTGCAGCTCTATACGCTCGGCTCCGACGCGGCGAAGGACCTGGAGGGCACGCTCGCCCAGGTCGCCAAGATCGGCTACCGCAACATCGAGCTGGCCGGGCTGCTGGGCAAGACGGCGCCGGAGATGAAGGCGGCGATGGACCGCGCGGGCCTGACCTGCACCAGCGCCCACATCCAGGGCCGGGCGATGGGCTCGCAGAGCTTCAGCGGCGATCTCGGCAAGCTGGCCGAGGACCTGAACGTGCTGGGCGTGAAGTCGGCGGTGATGCCGCTGTTCTACATTCCCGACCGCTTCGAGTTGAAACCGCAGGCGGGCGAGGACGGCCCGGCGTTCCTGAGCCGGATGGCCGGGCAGATGACGCTGGACGACTGGAAGTGGAACGCCGACTTCCTGAACCAGAAGGGCCAGGCGCTGAAGAGCGCGGGCATCGCCGTCGGCTATCACAACCACAACAACGAGTTCGCGCCGATCGAGGGCACGACCGGGATGGACGTCCTGCTGAAGGAGACCGACCCGTCGCTGGTGACCTTCGAGATGGACGCCGGCTGGGTGACCGCCGCCGGCCGTGACCCGTTCGCGCTGCTCAAGGAGCACAAGGGCCGCTTCACCCTGATGCACGTGAAGGACATCAAGGCGACGACGACCTCGAACTTCGCGCTCAAGCAGGACCCGACCGAGGTCGGCGCGGGGATGATCGACTGGAAGAAGCTGCTGCCGGCGGCCTACGAGTCCGGCGTGCGCCAGTTCTTCGTCGAGCAAGAGCCGCCGTTCGCCCTTCCGCGGATCGAGGCCACGAAGATCAGCCACGACTACCTGGCGAGCGTGGCCGCCTGATGACGCGTGGAGTTCCCCTGCGGCTGGCCATGGTCGGCGGCGGACCCGGCTCGTTCATCGGGCCGGTGCATCGGATGGCGGCGGAGTTGGACGGCGCCATCGAGCTGGTCGCGGGCGCGTTCAGCCGCGACGGCGCCAAGAACGCCCAGGCCGCCCAGGCCTGGGGCGTGGCGGCTGATCGGGCCTATGGCGACTATCGCCAGATGCTGGCGGCGGAAGCCGCCCGTCCCGACGGGGCGCAGCTGGTGGCGGTGGTGACCCCCAACCACCTGCACTTCGAGGTGGCTGCCGCGGCGCTGCGGGCCGGAATGCACGTGATCAGCGACAAGCCCGCGACCCTGAACCTGGCCCAGGCGCAGGAGCTGGCCGGCGTGGTCGCGGAGGCGGGCAAACTCTACGCCCTGACCTTCGTCTACACCGGCTATCCGATGGTCCGCGAGGCGCGCGAGATCATCGCCCGCGGCGACCTGGGCTCGGTGCGCAAGGTGATCGTGGAATACTCGCAGGGCTGGCTGTCGCGGCCGATCGAGCGCGACGGGGACAAGCAGGCCGGCTGGCGGGCCGATCCGGCCCAGGCCGGGATCGGCGGCGCGATCGGCGACATCGGCGTGCACGCCTTCAACATCGCCGAGTTCGTGAGCGGCGTGCGGGTCGAGCGGCTGTGCGCCGACCTGGCCGCGGTGGTGCCGGGCCGGACGCTGGACGACGACTGCAACGTGCTGCTGCGCTTCGCCGGCGGGGCGCGCGGGGTGCTGATCGCCTCGCAGATCTCGGCCGGGGCCCGCAACGGCCTGACCATCAAGGTCTATGGCGAGAAGGGCGGCCTGACCTGGTCGCATGAGCGCCACACCGAACTCACCGTCGACTGGCTGGACGGGCCGACCCAGATCCTGCACGCGGCATCGGGCTATCTGAGCGCCGTCGCCCGGGCCGGCTCGCGCATTCCGACCGGACATCCCGAGGGCTTCATCGAGGCCTTCGCCAACATCTACCGAGACTTCGCCGAGGCGGCCGCCGCGGGCCGCGCCGATGCGGGCCTGGCGCCCGACATCGCCGAGGGCGTGCGCAGCATGGCCTTCGTCGAGCGCGCGGTCAGCGCCAACGCCGCGGGCGAGGGCTGGGTCGCGCTGTCAGGAGACGCCGCATGAAGACGCTCAAAGGACCCGGGATCTTCCTGGCCCAGTTCATCGGCGCCGAGCCGCCGTTCGACAAGCTGGAGACGATGGCCAAGTGGGTCGCCTCGATGGGCTATGTCGGCGTGCAGATGCCGACCGGCGGGGCGGACTCGTTCTTCGACCTGGCGCGGGCCGCCGAGAGCCAGACCTATTGCGACGAGGTCGCCGGGGTGCTGGCCGAGCACGGGCTGGTGATCACCGAGCTGTCGACCCACCTGCAGGGCCAGCTGGTCGCGGTGCATCCGGCCTATGACGAGCTGTTCGACGGCTTTGCGCCGCCCGAGCTGCGCGGCAAGCCGGCCGAGCGCCAGGCCTGGGCGGTGGAGCAGGTGAAGGCCGGCGCGATCGCCAGCCGGCGGCTGGGGCTGAAGGCGCACGCGACGTTCTCGGGCGCGTTGGCCTGGCCGTACTTCTATCCGTGGCCGCAGCGGCCGGCGGGCCTGGTGGAGGAAGCCTTCGCCGAGCTGGGCCGGCGCTGGCGGCCGATCCTCGACGCCTTCGAGGAGCAGGGCGTCGACGTCTGCTACGAGATCCATCCGGGCGAGGACCTGCACGACGGGGCGACCTTCGAGCGGTTCCTGGACGAGGTCGGCGGCCACGCGCGCGCCAACATCCTCTACGACCCGAGCCACCTGCTCCTGCAGCAGCTGGACTATCTCGGCTACATCGACCGCTATCACGAGCGCATCCGCGCCTTCCACGTGAAGGACGCCGAGTTCCGGCCGGACGCGCGTTCGGGCGTCTACGGCGGCTACCAGGGCTGGGTCGAGCGGCCGGGACGCTTCCGCTCGCTGGGCGACGGCCAGGTCGACTTCAAGGCGATCTTCTCGAAGATGGCCCAGTACGACTACGACGGCTGGGCGGTGCTGGAGTGGGAGTGCGCCCTGAAGCATCCGGAGGACGGCGCGCGCGAAGGCGCCCAGTTCATCCGCGACCACATCATCCGCGTCACCGAGCACGCCTTCGACGACTTCGCCGGCAGCGCGCCGGACGCCGGCCGCAATCGGCGGCTGCTCGGCCTGTAAGTCTGGAGCTTTGAGTATGAAGTTCGCGATCATCCTGGCCGCGAGCCTGGCGGCGGCCGGCTCGGCTTCGGCCGCGCCCTCGGGCGAGGCGGTGTTCAAGCAGCGCTGCGCGGTCTGCCACTCGATCGCGCCGGCGCCCGGCAAGATGGGACCGCCGCTGGCCGGCGTCGCCGGGCGCAAGGCCGGGACGCTGCCGGGCTACGCCTACAGCAGCGCGATGAAGGGCTCCAAGCTGGTCTGGGACGCCGCCACCCTCGACACCTACCTGAAGGCGCCGGCCAAGAGCGTGCCCGGCACCAAGATGCTGGTCGGCGCGCCCGACGCCGAGCAGCGCGCGGCGCTGGTGCAGTACCTGGGGACGATGAAGAACTAGGCTGCGGTCGCTTCGACCAGGCAGCGCTGGGTCCGCGTCCGTGTGACGCCGGCCTGCCGCAGTCCGGCGGCGTCGAACAGGCCCGCCAGGTCCTCGAGCGTGCGTTCGCGACCGCCGGTGACCACCAGCATCAAGAGGTCGAGCGTGCGGGCGGGATCGAGGACGCCGCTGTCTTCGAGCACCAGGTCTGCGACCATCACCCGTGCACCAGGCGCCATCGCTCGGCGCACCGCCTGCAGGATGCGCACGGCGTCGGCGTCCGACCAGTCGTGCAGGATGTCCATCAAGAAGTAGAGATCGCCCTCCGGAAGCTGATCGTGGAAGAAGTCGCCCGATCGCCGGGTGATGCGCGTGTCCAGTCCTGCGGCGGCGTCGGCCGTGACGTGGGGCAGGTCGAAGAGGATCGGCTTGATGTTCGGCGTGCGGGCCGCAAGGGCGTTCAGAAAGTGGCCGCGACCGCCGCCGACGTCGACGACGCGGGCGAAGGGGCTGAAGTCGTAGGCCGAGAGGACGTCGTCGATGTCGGCGTGCGCCTTGGCGCTCATCGCCTGGTTGAAGAGCGCTGCCGCGTCCGGGTCGGCCGCGAAGTGGGCCCAGATGCCGCCGTCAGGATAGAGCTTGCCCGTGGCCGTGGCTCCGGTGCGCGCGCTGTGCAGGACCTCGCCCCAGGCGCGCCAGCTCCAGTCCGCATGGATCATCCGCACGAAGGGCCGCATGGAGCGGGGATGGTCCTCGCGCAGGAAGCGCGAGAGCCCGTTGTGGCCGACGCTCTGGCCTTCGACCTCGAACACGCCCGCCGCCGCCAGGCCGCGCAGGATCCGGGCGAGCGCTGCGGGGTCGGCGCCGGTCGCGGCGGCCACCTCGCCGATGGGACGCGGCGCGCCGTCGAGCTGGTCGGCGACACCCAGTTCGGCGACGGCGAACAGCAGACGCGGGATCGCGTAACCGGTGGCCAGCGCCCACAGGGCGCCGGTGGCGTCATGCTCCTCGGCGGCGTGGTTCATCGGCGGCCTCCCTGTGCGACCGCCGAACCAAACGCCTTTGTGGGGCGCGACGCTATCGGGGCGATAGCCTAGGGCGCCGTCAGCTCCTGCACCTCGATGTCCTTGAACGCGATGGGATGGCCTTCGCTCTGCAGGGCGATGTAGCCCTCGGTGGCGGTGTGGGTCTCGAAGTAGGGCCGGGCGACGGCGGCGAAGTTGTCGGTCGGGTCGAGGGCGACGCCGGCGTAGCGGTGGACCACCGCGCCGTTGATCTTCTGGGTCACCTCGCCGTTGGGCAGAACTTCGAGCTCGAGGCTGGTCCAGGTTCCGTTGGCGATGGTGGGGGCGGTCGCCGAGGGGATGCAGTGTTCCTTGGCCTTCACCCCGTCGAAGGTGATGCTGGTGCCCGGCGTGCAGACCGCGCCGGTCGGGCGCGGCGCCTCGCCGTCGCGGCCGAGGATCTGGAACTCCACCGACATCGGGAACGGCTGGCGCAGGCTCATGCTCTGCGGGCTCTGGCTGGCGAACATGACGCCGCTGTTGCTGCGCGCCCAGTCGGGGGTGTCGGGCAGGGCAGGGTCGAGAACCCGGTAGTTCAGCCGCAGGCGATAGGCCTTGAACGGGGTCTTGTAGAACAGGTGGCCGAACCGGCTGGCGAACTTGCCGTCGTAGCCGGCGTAGGACACGGCGATCGCGCCGTCCTTGACGACGAAGGTGTCGGCGAAGTTCTCGCCCGCGGGATAGCCGGCGATCTTCGGCGTCCAGCCGTCGAGGGTGTGGCCGTCGAAGATCGGCGTCCACTGGCCGGCCTTCACCGCCTCGGCGTGGGCGGGGGCGGCGAGCAGGGCGAGCGCGGCCAGCGGCGCGAGCGTTTGCGCCAGACGAAGTGACGGCATGGGCTTCCTCCCAGGTGTGGACGCGCGTTCCGGCGTTCCCTTGTGTGCTTGCAATGTAACCCATTTCATGAAACCTGGGAGCCGCAAAGCGCAGGTCGGCGCGAAGGCGGATTCGCGTCCGCCGCCGGCCCGCGAAAAGAACCAGGCGGATCGCGCCGCCGTACTGAGACCGGGGGGAATGATGGCCAATCTGAACGGCCGTTCGCGCCAGGAAAACACCTATGACGCCATCGTCGTCGGCAGCGGGATCAGCGGGGGCTGGGCCGCCAAGGAGCTGACGCAGAAGGGTTTGAAGACCCTGGTGCTGGAGCGCGGGCCGATGGTCCGCCACCTGGAAGACTATCCGACGGCGATGACCGATCCGTGGGACACCAAGTACCCGCAGGGCAAGCTGCCGGCCGACCAGCTGAAGGCGCAATATCCGGTGCAGTCGCGCACCGGCTACACGGTCACCGAATACACCAAGCACTTCTTCGTCCGGGACGACGAGAACCCCTACACCGAGGAAGAGCGCTTCGACTGGATCCGCAGCTACCAGGTGGGCGGGCGCTCGCTGACCTGGGGCCGGCAGAGCTATCGCCACAGCCCGATGGACTTCGAGGCCAACGCCCGCGACGGGATCGCCGTCGACTGGCCGATCCGCTACGCCGACCTGGCGCCCTGGTACGACTATGTGGAGCGCTTCATCGGCGTCTCGGGCCAGAACGAGGGCCTGCCGCATCTGCCGGACGGCCAGTTCCAGCCTCCGATGGAGATGAACTGCGTCGAGAAGGCCTTCAAGTCGCGGGTCGAGGGCCGGTTCGGCGAGCGCCGGATCACCATGGGCCGCGCCGCGCACCTGACCGAGCCGACCGAGGAGCAACTGAGCCTGGGGCGCAGCAAGTGCCAGCACCGCAACATGTGCATGCGCGGCTGCCCGTTCGGCGGCTACTTCAGCTCGAACTCGGCGACCCTGGTGGCGGCCGAGCGGACCGGGAACCTGAACCTGCGGCCGAACGCGATCGTCACCTCGCTGATCTATGACGCCAAGGCCGGCAAGGCGAGCGGCGTGCGGATCCTCGATTCCGAGACGATGAAGGAAGTGGAATACTACGCCGAGGTGATCTTCCTCTGCGCCTCGGCCCTGAACTCGACCTGGATCCTGCTGAACTCGACGAGCTCGCGGTTCGAGAACGGCTTCGGCAACGGCAGCGACCAACTGGGCCGCAACGTCATGGACCACCACTTCCGCGTCGGGGCCAAGGCCGACGTCGAGGAGTTCGCCGACAAGTATTATTCCGGCCGCCGGCCGAACGGCATCTACATCCCGCGCTTCCGCAACCTGGGCGACGCGGCGACCAAGAAGGACTTCCTGCGCGGTTATGGCTACCAGGGCGGGGCCTCGCGCCCCGGCTGGGACCGCGACCTGGCGGGCGAGGGCTTCGGCGCCGAGCGCAAGAGCGCCCTGACCCAGCCCGGCCCGTGGACGATGTCGCTGGGCGCCTTCGGCGAGATCCTGCCCTACGAGGACAACCGCGTGACCCTGAACCACGCGGCCAAGGACAAGTTCGGCCTGCCGACCCTGTCGGCCAAGGTGTCGATCCGCGAGAACGAGAAGGCCATGCGCAAGGACATGCAGGCCGCAGCCGTAGAGATGCTGGAAGCCGCGGGCTTCATGAACGTGCAGGCCGCCGATCTCGGCTACGCGCCGGGCCTGGGCATCCACGAGATGGGCACGGCGCGGATGGGCCGCGACCCGAAGACCTCGGTGCTGAACGCCCACAACCAGGTCCACGAGTGCACGAACGTCTATGTCACCGACGGCGCGGCCATGACCTCGGCCTCCTGCGTGAACCCGTCGCTGACCTACATGGCGCTGACCGCCCGGGCCGTCGACCACGCGGTCCAGGCCAAGCGCAAGGGGGACCTGTGATGCTGAACCGTCGCGACGCGTTCCGGGGCCTGGCCCTGACCATGGGCATGGTGTCGGTCGGCTTCGCCGGCCCGGTCGCCGCCGCCCTGCCGCCGCTGTCCTGGACGCCCAGCGCGCTCGACGCCGAGCAGGCCCGGGCGCTGGACGCCGCGGCCGAGCTGATCGTGCCCAAGACCGACACCCCTGGGGCCCGCGAGGCGAAGGTCCCGCAGTTCGTTGACCGCGCCGTCGCCACCTATCTGCAGGCGCCGCAGGTCGAGCTGCTGAAGACCGGGCTGACGCAGATGAACGCCGATGCGCGGGCCGCGCACGGCAAGGCCTTCGCCGACCTGACGGGCGCCCAGCAGACCGCGCTGCTGACCCGCTACGACCAGGAGGCGGCCGCCGCCCGCAAGGCCTGGAAGCCGCGCCACTTCTTCTCGCTGCTGAAGGAGTACGTGACCATCGGCTACTTCACCTCCGAGCCGGGCGCGACCCTGGCGCTGCGCTACGAGCCGGTGCCGGGCGAGTACCACGGCTGCATCCCGCTGGCCGAGGTCGGCCGGGCCTGGGCGCTGTAGCTAGCGCCGCTGGGCCACCGGGTTCTCGGGGATCGGCGACATGGCCTTGAGCTCGGCCATGGCGTCGAGGCTGATCTTCGCCCAGCGCTTGAACAGCATGGTGAAGTCCGAGCGGTTGGTGACGCTGTTGCGCATGTAGGGGCCGGTGTCGCCGGCTTCGCGCGAGTCGATGGCGCGGCCGAGCAGGGCGCCGGTCTCGGAGTCGCGCGCCTCGATCACCACGGTGGCCGAGCCGGCCTCCTGGCTGAAGGTGCGCGAGCGGCCGGCCATCGGGCGGTCGGGGGCGGTGACATAGAGATTGGCGACGCCGGTGCGCAGGCGCAGGACGTCCGGGCCGGGCGCGGTGACCACCTGATAGCCGGCGTCGTTGTAGGCCTTGATGAACACCTCTTCGAAGCCGGTGCTGACGGCGTTGAGCATCTTCTGGGCGTCGTCCTTGGAGATGCGCTGCGAGAGGTCCATCGCCTCGTTGTTGTAGTCCCGCAGCCAGTTCTTGCGGAACGCGACGTCGGTCGGATCGAGCATCACCTTGGTGTAGCCGCGGAAGTCGGCGCCCGGCAGCACGTAGGCCGCGTCGAACCGCTTGGACTTCACGTTGGTCAGGCCGTCCCAGGTGGCGGGCGGCTCGGCGGCGAACGCCTGGGGCGCGGCGCTGCCCAGCAGGCAGAGGGCGGCGAGCGCGGTGACGACGGCGCGGCGGGTCATGGTGTGGCTCCCTGGCGAAACTTCAGCGTCACCTTGCGCCCCGCGCCCGGAGGCCGAAATCCGGGGAAACCCGCAGTGGCGGGCCAGGGAACCGCGGGGGCGCTCAGGCCGGCCGGGCGGCGGGATAGCGGCGCTTGAACCAGGCCTGGTAGAGCGCGCCCATGATCATGCTGACCAGCAGGTAGAGCAGCACCGCCGCGGTGATCCGCTGGTCGCCGAACGTGGTGTTGGCGATCAGCATGGCGATGCCGGGATGGCGCACCGAGCTGGCGACCGCCAGGGTGGCGCGGTCGTACTCCGCCGGCCCGCCCAGCACGTGGCCGCCGATCAGGGTGACCAGCGTCAGCCCGGCCATCGCCGCCGCGGCCCCGTCGCCGATCAGGCTGCGGACCGCCGGCCAAATGCTCACCAGGATCGGGACGAACACCAGCAAGACCAGCAGCATGCTGAGCCGGTAGACCCAGGGCACGATGCGTTCGGCGAAGTCGGGCGCGATGCGGCGGACGATCATGCCGAGCCCGAGCGGGATCAGCACGCCGGTGGCGACGGTCGCGGCGATGGTGTGGAAGGGCAGGGTCCGCTGGTGCCCGAACAGCCGCGCGGCGAGGTCGAAGACCACCGGCACGGCGATGATGGTGAGCAGCGCCATGGCGACATAGACGCCGTAGGCGTACTCCTTGCGCGCGCCGATCTTGAGCTGCTTGCCGGGCACCAGCGGCGGCACCGGCGAGATCGCCATGAGCATGATGCCGGCCTTCACCGCCGGCTCGAGCGGCAGCAGCCAGACCATGGCGGCGGCGGCGACCGGCGGGATGATCTCGACCGCCAGGACCGCCTTGATCAGCAGGCCCGGCCGCCGCAGCACGTAGAGCAGGTCGCCGTGCCCGGCCTTCAGGCCGACCGTCATGACGAGGCCGGCGAGGCTGAGGGTCAGCAGCAGCGGCAGGATCTGCTTGAGGGCTTCCATGTTCCGGCCGCCTCCGCGGCGAAGCGCTAGGGGTCAGGGCAGGGTCTTGACCATGTCGGCGAAGATCGCATTCACGCCGCTCTGGTCGGCGTCGCTCTCGTCGAGCCGCTTCTGGGAGGTGGCGCGCCAGGCGAGCTTGCCGCTGGCCCGATCGATCAGATCGAGCATCACCGTGCCTTCGACGTAATTGATGTTGCGGACGTCGACGTCCATCGGCGGGCCGTACATGCCCCAGCCGAAGCCGCCGATGCAGCCGCGGATGCCGCAGGCTGCGGGACCGCCCATCGGACCGCCAAAGGTGTCGACCCGGGTCTCGGTCCGGTTCTGCAGGCCGATGTGGTACTGCACGAGCAGGTTGGCCGAGGACTGGTCGGAGACCTGGCGATAGCCCCGGCCGGCCAGGGCGCCTTCGACGGCGGCCTTGACCCGGCCCTGGATGATGTCGTTGTCGATGCGCTTATCGCCCGAACCCGGCTGCGCGCCGGGCGCCCAGGCCCAGGTCGAGCCGGGCGCGACCGCGACGGTGCTGCTCTTGAGCACCGAGACGTTGCCGCCGGGGGTTTCGCAGGCGGTGAGGCCGAGCGTGGCCGTGGTCAGGCCCGCCGCCAGGGCCAGGGATTTCAGGACGCCGCTGCGCATGGTGACTTTCCCATCTTGGTTGCAAGCCGCTCGCCGCGGCTGTGCTGCGAAATGTCCGGCCCCGTCCCGAGGCCAGCAATCGGGTCAAACCCTGGACCGCCGGTGAGGTGCGGCTGACGCCAGATCGCCGGGGACGACTATTTCTCGGGTTCAGGGGCGCCCAGGGGCCGGCTGAAGACCTCCAGGTCCCGTTCGAGGAAATAGTTCAGCGCCGTGCGGATCACCGCGATGGCGGCGAGCTGGCCGATGTCGTCCCAGGTGGGGGCGATGGCGGTGCGGGCGATGTCGGCGGCGAGGGCGAACTCCAGCGCCAGGATGATCCAGCGTGCGAAGCGGGTCCAAACCTGCCGGCGGGTGAGCGCCGTCGGTCCCGACGACATCACCATGTAGCGGCCGGCCAGATAGACGCCCTCGATGACGCCGATGGCGATGCACAGCACGCAGATCATCTCCGCGATGAGCGCGACGTAGGTGGCCAGCTCTTGGAGAACGGATTCCATGGGGGCGTCGGCGACCGGCCTATTTGAGCTTCTTGGAGGCGGTCTTTTCGAGCTGGGCCGCCTCGCCGCGGGTGATCACGCCGTCGCCGTTGGGGTCCTTGGCCTTGAACCGTGCGGCGGTGTAGGCGTCGATCTCGGCCGGGGTCACGACGTTGTCCTTGTTGGCGTCCATGGCCTGGAACCAGCCGCCCTTGCCGACCAGGCCGGCGCGGTCGACGCCGCGTTCCTCAAGATCCATCCGAGTGCTGGCCGCCGCGCGGTCCCATTCCTGGGGGGTGATCTTGCCGTCCTTGTTGGTGTCGGCGCGCATCAGGAAGGCGCGGCGGGAGTCCTGGTACTCCTTGGGCGTGATCTTGCCGTCCTTGTTGGCGTCGGCGAGCAGCGCCTGGGCGGAGGCGCTGGTGGCCAGCAGCGAGAGGGCGGCGGCGGCGAGGACGAGGCGGTTCATGGCGGGGCCTTTCGTCTGGACGGATGTCGCCAGGATGCTCCCGCGTCGCGCGAGGCGGGGCCATTGGGCGTCCACCTGAGAGCGGCTGGGCGATGGGCCTGATGCGCCATTCCCGCAGCGGTGGTCAGGGTTGCACCCGATAGGCGCGCCGTGGGGCCGATGAAACCGTTGCCCGGTTAAGGCGAATAGGTGCGCGATGCTGCACGCAACAGAGGCAAGGGCCAGGCCCGTCCTGGCCGGGGCGCTGCTGGCGCTCTGCCTGAGTTCGGGCGCGCTGGCTCAGGCCGCCGCCTTAGGCGGCGCATTAGCGGGAGACGCTAAGGTATGAAGTTCGTTTCAGTATTTGGCGCAGCGGCGCTGGCGGTCGCGCCGGGCGTGGCCGCCGCCCAGGAGTCCGACGTCGAACTGGCCAAGAAGCTCGCCAACCCGGTTTCGGACCTGGTCAGCCTGCCGTTCCAGTTCAACTACGACTGCTGCTACGGCCCCTCGGACGGCGAGCGGGTGACGCTGAACATCCAGCCGGTGGTGCCGCTGCACCTGAGCGAGGACTGGAACCTGATCATCCGCACCATCGTGCCGGTGATCTCGCAGAGCGAGACCGCGCCGGGGCTCGGCGATCAGATGGGGTTCGGCGATACGCTGCAGACCTTCTTCTTCTCCCCGAAGACCGAGGGGTTCGTGCTGGGCTTCGGACCGGCGATCTCGTACCCGACCGGCACCGACGGGTTCAGCGCCCAGCAGTGGGCGGCGGGGCCGGCGGGCCTGGTGCTGAAGCAGCAGGGGCACATGACCTACGGGCTGCTGGCGACCCAGCTGTGGGCGGTCGACACCACCAAGCCCCAGGAGGTGAACACCACCCTGCTGCAGCCGTTCTTCAACTACACCTTCCCGAACACGACCGGCGTGGTGGTCAATTTCGAGAGCACCTACGACTGGACGCGCGAGCAGTGGACCGTCCCGATGAACGTCGGCGTGACCCACATGTACAAGTTCGGGGCGAACCAGAAGGTGCAGGCCGGCGTGTTCGGCCGCTACTACTTCGACAGCCCCGACGGCGGCCCCGACTGGGGCCTGCGCTTCGTGCTGACCTACCTGATCCCGTCCTAGGGACGCACGACCACGCGGAAGCCGACGTGGCTGGTCGAGGTGTCGATCGGCTGGGCGTGGCGCGCGGCCGGCCGGTAGCGGCGGCAGTAGGAGGGGGCGCAGAGATGCGAGCCGCCCTTCAGGACCTTGCGCGGAATGCGGATCTCCGGCTGGTTCGGGTCATAGCTGGCCTCCATCGCCGCCTGTGCGCGGCTGGTCGCGCAGCAGCCCTTGAAGGGTTCGGCCGAGGCGGTGGACCACCAGTCGGCGGTCCATTCCCAGGTGTTGCCGATCATGTCGGAGAGGCCATAGCCGTTCGCCGGGTAGGAGCCGATCGGCGAGGTGCGCGGCCAGCCGGTCTTGTCGAGGTTCTCGAACGGGAAGCGGCCGTGCCAGGTCTTGGCCATCGGCTTGCCGCCGGGCTCGAAGGCGTCGCCCCAGGCGTAGATCTTGCCGTCCAGGCCGCCGCGCGCGGCGTATTCCCACTCGGCTTCGGTCGGCAACTCCGCGCCGGCCCAGGCGGCGTAGGCCTCGACGTCGGCCCAGGAGACGTGGACCACCGGATGGTCCTCGATCCCCTCGAGCGAGCTGTCGGGGCCGTAGGGATGGCGCCAGTCGGCGCCGGCGACGTAGTGCCACCAGGCCCGGACGTCGTTCAGCGGCACCGGCCCGGCGGTCGGGATGAAGAGCAGCGAGGACGGGACCAGCATGGCCGGATCAGCGCCCGGATAGTCGGCCGGGTCGGCCGGCTTCTCGGCGTTGGTGACCCAGCCGGTGGCCTCGACGAAAGCGGCGAAGTCGCGGTTGCTGACCGGGCGGGCGTCCATCCAGAAGCCCTCGACCTCGACCGGCCGCATCGGGGCTTCCTCGGGATAGTGAACATCCGAGCCCATGCGAAAGCCGCCGCCCGGAATCCACACCATGCCGGGGCGCTGGTCGGGCGCGCGAAGCTGTCGCTGCATGTTGGGCATCCGATGTGTCCTCGATCCGCATTGGTTGTAGGCGATCTGACCACCGGCGGGAACGCTTGGCGATCCGGCGAAACCCCTAGCGAGCTTCGCGCATGGTTAGACCCCGCGCCCTCGAGAGTGACGCGGGGCCTGTCCAGGAGGTCGGGCCCGATGCCCGACTGACGGAGCGTTCCCCGGGGGGAGGGGAAGGAGCGATCCGACAAGGCCATCACAGCACCGCCCGTTAAGTACTGTGATCAGGTCGGCGCCTCAGGCGGGGCGTGGAATACCCCGAGGCCGAGAGGCCTCGGCGCCGGTCCTAGCCTGGGCGGTCCACGACCACGTAGACGACCGTGTCGCCTTCGTACCGGGGCGCGTAGTAGACGCCGCCGCACGAGTAGTAGGTGTAGCCGGAATAGGGGTATGGCGCGCAGGCTGGCGGCAGCGAATAGTAGCGCGAGCCAAGCGCCGCCGACGTCACCGCGGCCGCGGTGCCGAGGGCCACGCCCGCGGCCACCGGATGGTAGTCACGGTCGCCCCAGCCCCAGCCGTTGTCGTGATCGACGTCGATGTTGACGTTGTTGCCGACGTTGACGTTGCCGGTGTTGACCCGATTGCCGCTGCGATTGACGTTCGCGCCGCGATTGACGTTGGCCTGGCGGTTGGAGACGGCGGTGTTGCGGGCGCCGGCGTTGGAGCTGACATTCTGGCGCGACACGTTCTGGCGCGCCGGCGGCGTCGCGCGGGAGGCGGCCGGCCGGGCGCCCTGGACGCTGGAGCGGGCGCCGCCGCGGACCTGGTGCCCGCCGCCGCCGCCGCCGGGACGAGCCTCGGCGAGGACCGGGAACAGCGCCGCCGCCAGCGCCGCTGCGGTCAGGGACAGGCTATGGAACTTCCACATGCGGTGACTCCTACTTGGTGAGGGCGGTCAGGCGGATCGGCAGGGCCCCGGCAGGCGCCTTGAAGGCGAAGGTCTGGGCGTCGAAGGTCGGCTGGAAGTTCCACGACAGGGTGGCCGTGTACTGCGGCGCGCTGGGATCGGTGCGGTCGGTGATGACGATCTTGCGCGGGACCGGGGCGTCGCCCTGAGCGATCCAGATCTGCCAGTCGACGTCGGCCTCGCGGAACGCGTAGTGGTCGGTCATGGTCCCGTCGATCTTGGCCGGACCGACGTAGAGGGCTTCCTTGACCTCATCGGCGCGGCCGCCGCCCGGTTCGCTCCAGCGGAAGAGATCGGTCAGCGGCAGCTCGATGCCGTATTGCTGGCTGGCGAGGGTCAAGGTCTCGCGGATGGTCGGCGGGGCCTCGACCTGGGCGTAGTATTCGGTGCGCGGCGAAGAGACGGTCAGTTGCTTGCCGTCATAGGTGAAGCGGCGGTCCTTGTAGTCGCCCACCCTCTCGATGACGAACCGGTCGGGACGGCGCACCTTGAAGGTGGCGTCGTCGCCGAACTGCAGGCGCTGGCCGTCGTCCAGCACCAGGTCGAAGGCGCCCGTGGTCTTGAGTTCGAAGCTGGTCTGGCCGCCGAGGTAGGCGCTCATCCGCTTCATCGCCTCCATCGCGTCGGGATCGATGTCGCTGTCCGCCGAGGCGGCCGGGGCTGCGGGCGGCTGGGCGGGCTGGGCGAGCGCGGCGGTGGCGAGCAGGGCTGCGACGGCGGCGGCCGAGAGCCAGGGCACTGTTCTCATAACGGGGACTCCCGGTTTTCAGGTTGGGCGGTGAACGATCGACGCGACCCGCCGATGCGTTCGGGGGCGGGCGGGCGCCAGCCGCCTGCGAGCGCGACGGCCTTCGGCCAGTAGAGCTTGAGGCGCAGGCGCAGCCGCCCGGGCGGCGCGGGCAGCCAGTTGGGGGCGTCGGCCGGCTGGTGGTCGATGCGCACGGTCAGCGCCCCGTCCGGGTCGAAGGCCAGGGCGTCGCGGCTGTCGAGGCGTCTAGCCCCCTCTCGCAGCGCGCCGCTGGGCGCGCGGGCGGCCAGTCCTAGCGTCCAGAAGCCGTCGACCGGTGGTCCGGCGCCTGGCGCGAAGCGGACGAGGTACGGCTCCGAGCCCATCAGCGGGCGCCCGTCGGCGTCGCTGTCGCAGATCCACTGCTGCATGTCCTCGGGGGCGGCCGCGCCGAGGCCGGCCAGCAAGGCCGACGCGGAATTGTCCGCCCCGCCAGCGGAGACCGGCCGCCAGGCCGCGCCTTCGGCCGGATCCTGGTCGTGGATCACGCGCGCAATGCCGTCCGAGGTCCCGAGGGTCAGGGCGTCGCGCAGGGGCGTCTCGTCAGGGAGATGGAACGCCTTGCCCGGCACCAGGCCGATGCCGGTGAGGGCGGTGAGGTCAAGGTCCTCGACGGGATAGCGTGCGAGCAGCCGGGCCAGGTGATGAAACAGGCGATGCGGCGAGAGGGTGGTGACGGCGTCCAGGGCCGACTGCAGCGGCGGGTCGACCTGGCCGGCGAGCGGCCGCAGGCGGGCGTCGGGCGGTTCGGCCGGACCAAGCGCAAGCTTCCCGGCCAGGCTGCGGGCGGCGTCCAGGTCCTCTGGCGAGCGGGCGGCGATCCGCACGACGGCCCAGACCAGGTTGGTCGGCGCGCGCCGGGCGACGGCGTCCTTGGGCGCTTCGCCCCGCCAGCCGGGGCCGGCCAGCATGAGATCGAGGCCGCGTGGATGGGTGCGGGGATCGACCCGGCCGATGCGGCGGCCCCAGGCGTCGAACAGCGACACGGCCCAATAGCGGCCGCCCAGATTGGGGAGGGCGAGGAGCATCGGCCCCTCGCTGAGATCGATCCAGGCGCTGGCGCGCACGATCAGGTCGTCGTCGTCGGTCAGGCCGGGCGCGATGACGCTGCACTCGCTCGGCAGCGTCAGCACCTGGTTCATGCTGACAGGGTGCGTGCGGCGCACGGCGTCGACCAGCAGCAAGGGGAACCCGAGAACGACCCCGTCAGCGGCAGCGCGCCGGAGCTCGACCGGATTCGTCTGTAGTTGCGACGCCATGGGCGTAGACGCCTCCTTGTTGAGAGGAAGCGTCCCAGCGCACGCCAACCGCCGCCATCGGGTCAAACCCGATATCGGGGGCCGTCGGTAAGGGACTTAAGGCTGGATAAGATTGTGTTTTATGCCGAAACGAACGAACTCGGCGGCGGTTCGCACCCCTGCCTTGCGCATGGCCGCGGCCCGATGGCTCTCCACGGTCTTGACGCTGATCTGCAGCTGACGGGCGATCTGCTTGTTGGAGTTGCCCTCGGCGATCAACTGCGCGACCTCGAGCTCTCGCATGGTGAAGCTCTCAAGCCGTGAGCGTTTGCGTTCGCTGACCGCCGCCTCCAGCAGGAGTTCCGACACCGAGGAGGAGAAGTAGGGGCGGTTCGCCCCCAGGGCCGAGATGGCCGCCTCCAGGTGTTGTTCGCTCTCGCTCTTCAGCAGGTAGCCGCGGGCCCCCGCAGCCAGACCGCCGCTCACCGTCTCGTCGTCGTCGTGCATGGTGAACAGCAGGACGTTGGTCTGCGGCGAGTCCTGGCGCAACCGCCGGGTGACGGCCAGACCGTTCATGAGCGGCAGCGAAACGTCGATCACGGCGACATCGGGCTGCTCGACCGCGGCGAGTTCGACCGCGGCCTGGCCATCTGAAGCCTCGCCGCACACCTCCCACCCCGGATGGCTTTCGACGATGTCCCTTATCCCCCGCCGGACGATTTCGTGGTCGTCGGCGATCAAGATCCTCAGCATTCAACACCCCAGGTATGAATGCCTAGGGAATACACCCATCGGATTAGTTCGTGCATCAGTAAGATCACCCATATACCTTTGTTCTGGGGCATGTATTCTGGAAGGGTGTTTCTTCCGTCGGGGGAACGGGCGCCGCTGTTTGGGACTTCCTGAGGTCGTTCGACCTGGGAAGCGGGAGACGGACGATGGCGTTAGCCCATACCGACGCAGGCGCGGTGGAGCCGCGATGCGTGTCGGGACGCGACCTGGAACGTGACCATCCCGGCGCGGCGACGTCGCTGGTCGAACAGCGCGCAGGACAGATCAGATTCATATCGGCGAGCCCAGCTTTTGCGGCGCGGCTCGGCGCGCCCCAAGACCTGGGCGGCCGCCGGCTGGAAGAAGTCTGCAGCCCTGCCGACGCGCAACGGTTAAGCGCGCTCGTCGAGCAATGCGCGCAAGGCCGACGGCCCGGGCGCATCGATCGGGTGCTGCACTCCGATGCGTTTCCTCTGGGCGGCCGGGTCTGGGCCTTCCCCGTCGAGTGGGGAGCCGAAGGGGCCGATCAGGTCATCCTGGCGATTCCGCCCGCCGCGCGTCATCACCTGACCACGCGCAACGAGACCCTGTTCGACCATCTGGGGCCGATCAGCTCGGGGATGCTTTACGTCTACGACGTGGTCCAGCAGCGGACGCGCTACATCCATCCGGAGCTGGCCGAGAGCCTGGGCCTGTCGCCGTCCGGCGCGGGCCTGGTCGAGGTGCAGGACCGCCTGCACCCCGACGATCGCATGGTTCTGCAAAACCACCTGCAGGCGATGGCGGCGCTGCGGGACCACGAAGTCTGCGAGACGCAGTTGCGGCTGCGCGGGGCGGAGGGGGACTGGCGGATCGTGCAGTCGCGCGCGCGGGTGTTCTCGCGGACTCCGGAAGGCGCAGTCCGCCGGGTGATCGGCGTGGCGTCCGACGTCACCGTCGCGGTCGCCCAGGCTCAGGCCCTGGCGCGGGCGCAGGCGGATGTGGCGCGCGCCGAAGTGGACGAGCGGCGGCGGATCGGGCGGGAGTTGCACGACTCCACCGCCCAGCACCTCGTGGCCATCGGGCTGTCGCTGGCCGCGCTTGAGCGGCGCACGGTGTTCGACGACAGCCACCAGACGATCCTGCGCGACATCCGCAACTCGATCTCGGCGGCGCACCGGGAGATCCGCACGTTTTCGTTCATGCTGCATCCGCCGCAGGCGAGCGGTCGCGACCTGGTCGAGCGGCTGCGCGTCTTCGCCGACGGCTTCGGCCGGCGCGCCTCGCTGCGGATCTCGGTCGAGGTGGCGGGGCGTCCCGGCGCAACGTCCAGCGCGCAGGACGGGACGCTGTTCCGGATCTTCCAGGAAGCCTTGATGAACGTGCATCGGCACACGGCGGCGCGCTCGGTCCGGGCGGTGCTCAACTATGTCGGCGCCGAAGTCTCGCTGCTGATCGAGGACGACGGCGGGCGGCCGGCCAGCGGCCGCATCCCGAGCGTCGACGACGAGACCGGGGTCGGCATCAGCAGCATGCGGGGCCGGCTCATCGAGCTGGGCGGGCGGCTGGAGCTGGAGTCCGGCGCAGGCGGTCTGCGGTTGAAGGCGCAGCTGCCGTTGCAGGCGCGGCCCAACGAGGTGCGGCCTCCGGCGAAATTGTCGGACGGCGAGGAGCGCTCGTTCGCGCCTCGGCGGCCGCAGTTGGACGCCGAAGGCGCCCCGCCGGGATTGGCGTGACCTAGCGGGCGGTCAGCACGACGCCGAGCAGCACCGCGGCCCAGTGGACGCCGGCGCCGACCACGACATGGCCGTGCCAGATCGCCCGCGCGTAGCGTAGCTGCTTGTTGAGATAGAAGGCGACGCCGCTCGAATAGAGCAGCCCGCCGATCGCCAGCAGCAGCATCGTCAGGCTGGTGGCGTTGGCGAGCAGGGGCTTGAGCGCGACCAGGACGATCCAGCCGAGCAGCAGATAGGCCGCGACCCAGACCCGGCGTCCGATGCCGGGCAGCAGCACCTTGCCGAGCGCGCCGAAGGCGGCGACCGACCACACCGCCGCGGTCATCCCCCAGGCCCACGCGCCGGTCAGGGTCTGGGTCGTGAACGGCGTGTAGGAGCCGGCGATCATCAGGAAGATCCCGGCATGATCGAGCCGCCGCAGCGCCGGCCGAAAGCGCGGCTTGGCGAAGTTGTAGGCGGTCGAAAAGCCAAGCATGGCCAGCAGGCCCAGGGCGTAGATGCCGACCGCGAACGCCATGCTGAGCGACTGTGCGCGCACCGCCAGGGTGAGCAGCACGATCCCGCCGACCAGGGCGAGGGTCAAGCCGACGACGTGCACGACGAGGTCGGCGCATTTGGCGCTGGCGGTCGGATAGTGGCGGGGCGGAACCGCGGGCGGGCTCATGGGGGAGGCTCCTGATCCTGGCGTCGGCGGACGATAGCAGGTTCCGGGCCCGGCGCGAGCGGCGCCACAACGCCTGTTTGGCGAAAGGGCTTATTCGATCTGCATTTATGTGCTTACGATCATTGAAGTAATCGAAGGGTGATGCTTCCAGCCGCAACAGTGCAGGGATGTGTTCATGCCCGTCGGGCGCCAGGATGTCGGGCAGACGCGACCCTCAGGTGGGCGCCTGATCGGCCATGAGGGAGCGGCATACCTCGCCGCGTTCCTTCTGGTCCTGGTCGGGGCCGCCGTCGTCGACCTGGCGCTGATCAACGACTTTCATCTCGAACGCCTGAGCGCGGTGCTGCTGGCCGGGGTGCTGGTGGTGGCCGCGGCCCTAGGGCTGGTCTACGGGCTGGCGGCGGGCGCGGCGGCGTTGGCGGGGCTGCATCTGCTGGCCCAGACCCCGCTGCCGCAGGGATGGTTGTCGCAGGACGGCATGCTGTTCGGGCTGCTCTGCGCGGCGGTGGTCGCCGCGGGGCTTTATGCCGACGTGGCGCGGCGGCGCGAAAGCGCTGCGCGGGCGCTGATCGCGGCGGGCGGGCGGCTGTCGGCGCACGTCTCGGACACCGCGCTCGGCCAATTCATGCGCAGCGTCGGCGGCGAACGCCTCTCGGCCGCCGAGGTGCTGGAGAATATCGCCCGCACGGGCGTCTGCGCCCTGATCGTCGGCGCCGGCTGGGCGCTGGCGCGGGTGACAGGCGACGCCCTGGGCGCGGGCGCGATCCAACTGATCCTGACCGGCGCGGTGTTGCTCGCCGGCGCTTCGCTGGGGGCCAGCCTGGGCCTGGCCGGCGGGGTGCTGACGGTGCTGGCGGTGCTGGCGTTTCCGCCGTCGCAGGCGGGCCAGGCCGGCGGCGCGATGGTCGCGTTCGACCTGCTGATGTACGCGGCCTTCGGATGGGGCGCAGGGCATCTGGCCGATCGTCTGCAGCGCGAGCGGCGCGCGGTCGAGGGCCTGACCGCGGCGAGCCGCGAGTTCGCGGCCGGCGCCGACGAGGCGAGCGTGCGCCAGATCCTGCTCGAGAGCCTGGTCAAGGTCACTGGGGGCGGGGCGGTCGAACTGGTCGACGAGGCCGGCGGCGCGGCGCTGAGCACGCCGGACGACGGCCGGCGGACGCCGTCGGCTGCGACCGGGCGCTGGCGCGAGCGGGCGCTGACGTCGGACGGCCGGGTGGTGGGCGCGGTGCGCTGGCTGCCTGGAGCCCGTGAAGGCCGCAGCGGCGAGTTCGACGAGGTCGCCGCCGCGGTGGTCGATCTCGGCGCCTCGGCGATCGTGCGGGCGCGGCTGGGGGTCGAGAAGTCCGAGATGGAGTTCCGGGCCCGCACCGAGCAACTGCGCACGATCCTGCTCGACGCGGTCTCGCACCATTTCCGCTCGCCGCTGGCGGGCATCCTCGGCTCGGCGACCAGCATCCTGAACCTGCCCGAGCAGCACGACCGCGAGGCGCGGCGTGAGCTGCTGCTGATCATCAAGGAGCAGGCCAACCGGCTGAACCGCTATGTCGAGAACTTCCTCAGCGTGGCGCGGCTGGAGTCCGGCGCGATCGACGTCAACCCGACCGAGGTGGCGCTGGAGCCGCTGCTCTACGACGTCTGGGAGACGTTCGGCGAGGCCGGCGGCGCGCGGCGGTTCCTGCATGTGGAGGTCGGCGAGGCGAGCGTCACGGCCGACCCCGCCCTGCTGGCCCAGGTGATCGGCAACATCCTCGAGAACGCCATCAAGTTCAGCGCCGAAGGCTCGATGGTCGGCGTGCGCGCGCGGCGCGAGGGCGAGGCGGTGATCCTCGAATTCACCGACCAAGGGTGCGGCGTGGCGCCCGGCGCGGAGGACCGGATCTTCGGCCGGTTCTTCCGCGGCCAGGGCACGGCGGCGCCGGGCCTGGGGCTCGGGCTCTACATCACGCGCAGCCTGGTCGAGATGCTGGGTGGTTCGGTCCGGGCGCAGAACCGGTCGGACGGGGAGGGCGGGCTGGTGATCAGCGTCAGTCTGCCAGCGACAAAAGGGGAAGCGCCATGAGCGCAGCAAGCATTCTGATCGTCGAGGACGAGGAGCAACTGCAAAGGATGCTCCGCTCGACGCTGACCCAGGCCGGCTACATGGTGACCACGGCCAGGTCCGGACTCGAGGCGCTGGAACAGCTGGTGCGCAACGAGTTCGGGGTGGTGCTGCTGGATCTCGGCCTGCCGGACATGGACGGCAAGGAGGTGATCGCCCAGGCGCGCGCGATCACCCGAGCCCCGTTCCTGGTGGTGTCGGCCCGCGGCTCGGAGCGCGAGAAGATCGCGGCCCTGGACCTCGGCGCCAACGACTATGTCGCCAAGCCGTTCGACATGGGCGAGCTCATGGCCCGCATCCGCGTGGCGCTGCGCATCCCGCAGCCGGCGCCGGCCAGCAAGCCGACGGCGAAGGGCCTGCATGTCGATGTCGCGGTGCGGCGCGCGACGGTCGACGGCGCCTCGGTGCGGCTGTCGCGCAAGGAGACCGAGCTGCTGGCGCTGCTGATGGAAGCGCACGGCGAGGTCGTGACCCATGACGCGATCATCGAGGCGATCTGGGGCCGCGGGACCGACGCCGACTACATGAACGTGCGGGTGCTGGCCTGGCAGGTCCGGCGCAAGATCGAGCCGGACGGAGCCGCGCCGCGGTTCCTGATCGCCGAGGCCGGGCTAGGGTATCGGCTGAGCCTGGATTGAGGAGTTCGCTGCGTACTTTCCAGTAAATGTGGATATTAAGATTTGTGTTAAGAAATTCGGGTTCGCTCTGTGTTTGAAGATATGCGGTAGATTCCCGTATTGGGTGTTCGACTATTGAATTGATCTGCGAGTTGGACTTCTATTGAGCTCCGGCGTCGCGCTCGGAGCGACGCCCAGCAGGTGGGCTGTCTGTCATGGGCGGAGTCTGCAAGCCATTACAGGATGTGACGCGGAGGCTGCTGGCGCGGCTGTCCGGCCTGGCCGTGGAGCGTCGCGGCAGCGTCAGTCCGATGCTGACCCTGATGATCATTCCGCTGGTCGGCATGCTGGGCATGGCCACCGAGGCCTCCAGCTGGTTCTTCGCCCAGCGCTCGATGCAGGCCGCGGCCGACGCCGCGGTCCTGGCCGCGGCGACCAATGGCTGCGATGCGACCCAGGCGACCTGCGTCGCCGCCCGGACCCCTTACTACAATGTCGAAGCCAGGTCGGTGGCCAGCCGGTTCGGCTATGTCGACGGCACGGCCGATACGACGGTGACCGCGGTCAACAATGCGACCTGTCCGGCGCCGCTGACCGGTTCGAACTGCTATCGGGTGACGATCGAGCGGAAGATGCCGATTAACCTGACCCGGATCGTCGGCTTCCAGGGCGACGCGACAACCGACGCGGGACCGGCGCAGACGGTGCAGGCGTCAGCCGTGGCATCGCCGAAGACCAAGGACACTTACTGCCTGCTGGCCCTGGCCTCGGGCGGGGTCAACACCGACGGTATCCGCTGCAATGGCTGTTCCAAGGCTGACCTGTCCGGGTGCCGGGTGGCGACCAACGGCAGGGCGCGCTGCAATGGCGGAAATCTGAACGCGGACGGCTCCGACGCGGGTGGAAGTCAGAGCAATTGTGCTGCTGGCGGTACGGGGACGACAGGCGTCGCCCATAAGGACGATCCCTATACCGGGCTTGCGTCGAACATTCCGACGCAACAATGCTCAAACCCTTCCAACAGAAATAGCTATCCGCAGACGACCGCCAGCAACCCGCTTTCGGGCAACATTACGTTGCCTGCGTCGCCGCCGCCGTACTGCGGCAACGTCAATCTGAAGGGCGACGTGACGGTCACAACGCCTCCGGGTGGCAGCGTCATGGTGATCCGGAACGGAAGCTTGAACGTTGGCAACTTCACGCTGAAGACGGCCCCCGGGTCGGGCCTGACTATCATTTTCACCGGGCCGACCGGCATTTCGGGATTGAGTCCGAGCTACATCCCAACTGGCAGCGGCACGCTTGATATCGCCGCGCCGACTTCGGGAAACTGGTCGGGCGTGGCGATCTATCAGGATCCGGCGCTGACTTCGGGCGTCAACTGGTCGGCGGCGGGCAGCAGCCCTACCTGGAATGTCACCGGCCTAATCTACCTGCCGAAAGCGGCCGTGACGGTGAGCGGGATCGTCAATAAGGCCAGCAACGGCCACAATTGTTTCGCTCTGGTCGTCGACACTTTCCTCTCCAACGGCACGACGACCTTCCTGGAAAAGCAGACCGAGTGTCCGCAGGCGGGGCTGAAGCCCCCGACCGGCGCGGACGCGACGCGAACGGCGCTGGTCCAATGAGCGCGCGCGGACAGAAAGCCGCCGGGTTCTGGCGGGACGACGCCGGCGCGGCGGCGGCCGAGTTCGTGCTGTGGCTGTCGCTGCTGATCCTGCCGCTGATCAACGCCGTCGACCTGGGCGTCTATGTCTTCAAGAAGATGCAGGTGGAAACCGCCGCCCAGGCCGGGACGCATGCGGTCTGGCGCTCGTGCGATCGGAGCGCGAAGCTGCCGGCGGTGACCAACTGCACGGGGCTGGCCGCGACCATCCAGACGGCGGTGCAGTCGACAAGCCTCGGCTCGACAGTGACGGTGGCGGCCGGGAGCCCGGCCGAGGGCTACTACTGCGTCAACAGCGCCGGCGCGCTGACCCTGGTCGGCACGGCGGGCACGCTGGGATCGGCGCCGGCCAAGCCCAACCCGTTCACCTGCGCCGGGCAGTTCAGCGGATCGACCACGGCGCCGGGCGACTATGTGCGGGTCACGGTGACCTATCCCTACGAGCCGATTTTCGCTCAGGCCTCGATCGCCAGCCTGCTGACCACGCCGATCACCAAGACCGCCTGGATGAGGCTGAACTGATGGGCGTGGTGCGGACCCTGATAGGTAAGCTGCGGCGTGACGAGGCGGGATCCTCTGCGGTCGAGTTCGTATTGATCCTGGTGCCGACGATCCTGTTGACCATCGGGGCGATCAATCTGAGCCTCATGGTCTATACGGTCGCGAACCTGAACTATGCGGCCGAGGACGCGGCGCGTTGCTATGCGGTGAAGAAGACCACCTGCACCAACAACGCCACGATCAACACCTATGCCCGGGCGCGCTATAAGGGGCCGGGCGTTCCGAACTTCGCGGCCACCACCCCGACCTGCGGCAATCAGGTGGTCGGCACTGTGCCTTACGTATTCACCACGGGGCTTACCTCGACGACGTTCACGCTGTCGTCGCAGGCTTGCTATCCGGCGACCTGACCACGTCTCCGGTCAGATCAGGTTGAGACCGAGCTTTGCGGTGAGGGTGGGCAGCAGCAGCGTGTACTGGACCAGGGCGATCGCGTAGAGCGATCCGAGCACCGGCCGGCCTTCGCGGAAATTGATCACCACGCCGGCCAGCAGCGGCCCGCTGATCGGGCCGACGAGGAAGTACGGCGCCAGTCGCTTGAAACGGGACACCTTCGGCCCTCCAGGACGCTGTAGTCATCGCGTGAGCATGGCCGCAGTCAGCAGCGTTAGCAAAAGATTAATCGCCCCAGGCGAGCCTGGGTCTCATGCAGACTGGGGCCGCCGCCTTGCGCGTCGATGCGCTCGCCAAGCGTTTCGCAGGCGGGGGAGGGGTCGTCGACGTCTCCATGCGGCTGGCGGCCGGCAGCATCACGGGTTTCATCGGCGTCAACGGCGCGGGCAAGAGCACGACGCTTCGCTGTATCCTTGGACTGCTCGAGCCCGATGCGGGCCAGATCGAGATGTTCGGCGGACCGGCCGACCGCAACGCGCGGCGGCGGGTCGGCTTCCTGCCCGAGGAGCGCGGCCTGTTTCCCCGCGAGCGGGCGCGCGACGTCATCGCCTTTCATGCGCGGCTGAAGGGGCTGGAGAAGGCGGCCGCCTTCCAGGCCGCCGATCGGCTGCTGGAGCGCATCGGCCTGGCCGACCGCCGCCGCGCGCGGGTCGGCGAGCTGTCGAAGGGCAACGCCCAGCGGGTGCAGCTGCTCTGCGCGCTGGCGCACGGGCCGGACCTGCTGATCCTCGACGAGCCGTTCTCGGGCCTTGATCCCATCGCCCAGGGCGAGGTGCATTCGCTGTTTTCTGAGTTCCGGGCCGGCGGCGGGGCGATCCTGTTCTCGACCCACGCGATGAACGCGGCCGAAAGCCTGTGCGACGAGGTGGTGATCCTGGCCGGCGGCCGCACGGTGTTCGAGGGCGCGGTCGCCGAGGCCGCCGCGGCCTCGCCGCATGGGGCAGTGGTGGTGACGTCGGACGACGCCGGACTGGCGCGGGCCGTCGCGGCGGTCGGCGGAAGCCTTGTGCCGATGGCCTCGCGAATGGGGGAGGCCGCGCGCTGGCGCGTGACCTTGCCGGCCGAGGTGACGCACCCGGCGCTGATGCGGGCCCTGGCCGACCAGTCCGTGCCGATCTTCGCGTTCGAGCCGATCAAGTCGGATCTGGAAGGCGCCTTCTGGCGGCTGGCCTCCGAGCCGCCGCCGGCGCGCGAGGAGCGCAAGGTCGCATGAACCATCCGATCTGGCTCATCGCCGGCCGCGAGTTCCGCGCCTATGTGACCACGGCCAGCTTCTGGGTGGCGCTGGCCATCGGCCCGCTGCTGACCGGCGGGGCGCTGCTGGCGGCGCGGACGCCGCCGCCGGCCCAGGAGCAGTTGGTGGTCACGGCTGAGGCCGGCGGCTGGGAAGCCCGGTTCAGCGACGATTTCCCGCTGTCGCCGGCCGCGCGAGCGCAGGTGCTCGAGATCCTGCGCGGCGAGGGCCAGGCGGTTTCGGCCGCTGCGCCGGCCCCGCAGCGCGAGACCGCCGACCTGTCGCGATTTGCGCTGGTCATGCTGCTGTGGGTGACGCTGGTCGGTTCGCTGGGGATGCTGCTGCAGGCGGTGGTCCGCGAGCGGGCCAACCGGGCGCTGGAGATCCTGATGTCGGCGGCCCGGCCGCTCGACGTGGTGCTGGGCAAGGTGCTCGGGGTCGGGGCGGTGTCGGTCGTGGTGATCGGCGTCTGGCTGTCGGCGCCGGCCGCCGCGGCGTTGTTGCATCCGGGGCCGGCGACGGCGGCGCTGGCGGCGTTCGCCGATCCGCTGCTGCTGGCGCGGGCCGCGGTGATCTACCTGCTGGCGTTCGGCTTCTACGGCTTCCTCACCGTCGCCGCCGGGGTGATGGCGCGCGACAGCGCCGACGCCCAGAACCTGGCCCGGCCGATGTTCGCGGTGCTGCTGGTGGCGTTCTTCACGACGATGGCGGCCGCGGGGGGCGCAGGGGAGAAGACGGCGTGGCTGACTTTCGTGCCGCCGTTCACGCCGTTCATGCTGCTGGTGCGTCCGGCGACCCCCGTCGTGGAGGTCGTGGCGCTCGCCGAGCTGCTGGCCGCGACGGTGCTGGCGGGCTGGTGCGCCAGTGAAGTGCTGCGTCGAGGCGTGTCTCCGATCCGTCTCCGCTCACTTTTTTCGAGTCGATTGAAGACGTCGGCGCGCGATTACTGAATTTACGCACCTCTCTCTAGGTTGAGCGCGAAGCGGTTCTCAAAAACATCGCTGAGTTGAGGTGTTCGCGCGCCAGGGCAGGCCGCCTGGGCGCGGCTGCACGCCAGTGGGGAAAAGCCAGTTCGTCGAGGCGCCAGTCACGGGTCGATCCCTGAAATTTTAACATTCAATAACATTAGAAAATGGATCGAGGGTTGTGCGTTTCCCGCACGAATAAAGTAATGAGTTCTTAAAAAACGGACCTGTTAACCATGTATTTAGGTTTACAGTTGGTTAAGCCTGTGGATTAGTTTTCCACAGGTGGAAGCGCAGGGGGTCCCCAAACTTCAACCGATCCCTGCCGCAGCCATGGTGGCGCGGCCTGTCGTCCAATGAGTGGGAGGCTAAACATGTCCAAGTTTGTTGCATTCCTCAAAGACGAGTCCGGCGCCTCGGCCGCCGAGTATGTTCTGATCCTGGCGATCGTCGGTTCGGCTATTGCTGCCGCCGCGGTTACGCTCGGGGGTTCGATTGGCGATGCGCTCACGGGCGCTGCCGACGCGATCGACGCGCATCCAATCGGATAAAAACTTGGACTGGGCTCGCGATCGTGGCGTGGCAGGCCGCGAGCCCAGTCAAACTTGATGAAATTCCCCGCGGAGCTTGCGAAGCCCGCACCCCGATAGAGCAGCTATCTACGGAAGGCCGCCTATGTCTCTACGTACGCTCGCATCGCTCACAGTCGCGGTTTTGCTTGGCCTGATCGCAGTCCTGCTGGTCCGGGGGGTGATGACCTCCCAGAAGCCGGCAGCCGCCCAGATGGCGGCGATGACGCCGGTGGTGGTGGCGATGGTTCCCATCGAGCGCGGGGTCGAGCTGAAGCCGGCCATGCTCAAGACCGTCAACTATCCGAGCAATGCGGTGCCGGCGGGATCCTTCAAGTCGGCGGAGCTGCTGATCGGCAAGGACGCGCCCAAGCGCACGGCCGTCCGTTCGATGATCGCCAACGAGCCGGTGCTGGCCGCCAAGCTGAGCGGCAGCGAAGGCAAGACCAACCTTTCGGGCGCGTTGACGCCGGGGATGCGCGCGGTGAGCGTGCGTTCCAGCGACGTCGCCGGGGTGGGGGGCTTCGTCCTGCCCGGCGACCATGTCGACATCCTGCTGACCCGGACGGTCGGCAAGGGCGACGGCGAGACCACGGTCACCCAGGTGCTGGCCGAGAACAGCCTGGTGCTGGGCGTCGACCAGATGAGCGACCAGGACGCCGACAAGCCGCAGGTCGCCAAGGCGGTGACCGTCGAGGTCACGCCGGACCAGGCGCAGACGATCTCGCTCGGCCAGTCGGTCGGAGAGGTCAGCCTGTCGCTGCGCCAGTCGGCCGACATCGCGTCGCTGACCAAGAAGGTGACCAGCGTCGGCGACCTGGCCGGACCGGGCGCGCGCAAGGCCGCGCCGGTCAAACGGGCCGCGGTCCGCAAGGGCGACGCCGGCATGACCGAGGTGCGCGTGACGCGCGGGGTGGAGACGGCCGGATATTCGGTCAGGGCCTTCTGAAGGCCGGTTTCGGAATTCCCAGCCGCAGGGCGGCGTGAGGGGGGATGAAGATGAGAACCAACTCAAAACGACTGGCTGCGGCCCTGATGGCCGCGAGCATGGCTCTGGCCGCCGCGCCGAGCGCGTGGGCCCAGAGCGCCTTCGACCCGGCGGGCGCCGTCGAGGTCGAGGTGCCGGCCGGCAAGTCGCAGGTCATCGAGCTGCCGGGAACCTATGTCGATGTCATGGTCGCCAACCCGGAGATCGCCGACGTCCTGCCGCTCAGCAACCGCTCGATCTATGTGGTGGGCAAGAAGGCGGGGGCTACGGGCCTGACCGTCTACGGACCGGGCAAGCGGCTGATCTCGGCGGCCAACATCGTGGTTTCGGCCGACATCGACGGCCTGAAGCGGCGGCTGCACGAACTGCTCCCGAACGAGCGCGGCATCGCCGTGCGCCCGGCCAACCAGTCGGTGGTGCTGTCCGGCACGGTCAGCAGCCCGGCGGCGCTGGGACAGGTGGTTGCCCTGGCCGAAACCTACGCCCCGACCAAGGTGGTCAACATGCTCGGCGTCGAGGGCACCCAGCAGATCATGCTGTCGGTGCGCTTCGTCGAGATGAACCGCGCCACGGCCAAGGGCCTGAAGGTCAACGTCAACCGCAGCGACTGGGACCCGGCCGACGGCCCGCCGAGCGGCGCCAGCCGCTCGGGCGACGATCCGTTCATGGCGGTTTTCACCGGCGACACCATCGTCAAGAACGGCGGGCGGCTGATCGACAGCTTCGGCGCCGTGGCCGCGCTCTACAACGGCAATCTCGAGATCCTGCTCGACGCCCTGGAGACGCGCGGCCTGACCAAGACCCTGGCCGAGCCGAACCTGGTGGCGATGTCGGGCGACACCGCCAGCTTCCTGGCCGGCGGCGAATTCCCCATTCCGGTGGCGCAATCCTCCGCGGCAGGCGATGTGGCTCCGACCATCACCGTCGAATTCAAGCAGTTCGGGGTGTCGCTGGCCTTCACCCCGACCCTGCTGCAGGACGGGCTGATCAACCTGGTGGTCAATCCGGAGGTGTCGAGCATCGACCCGACGGTGTCGGTCGAGATGGGGCTGATCAAGATCCCGGGCATCAAGGTGCGCCGCGCCAAGACCACGGTCGAGCTGCGCGACGGCGAGTCCTTCATGGTCGCGGGCCTGCTCAAGGAAGACTACGAGAACCAGCTGCGGCAATTCCCGTTCGTCGGCGACATGCCGGTGCTTGGCGCGCTGTTCCGGTCGAACGGCTACAAGCGCGAAGAGACCGAACTGGTCATCGTCGTGACGCCGCACCTGGTCACGCCGCGCAAGGGCCGCATCGCCGCGCCCGGCGACACCTTCGTCCCGCCCTCCGACTTCGAGCTGTTCCTGTTCGGCGCCTCGCAGGCGGCGGGGCCGTGGATGCGCCCCGAAGACCGCGCCCTGATGAGCGCCGATCCAGCCCGCGGCGGGATCGAGGGACCGCATGGCCATGTCCTTTACTAGGAGCGCCCCGATGCGCGCACGTCAGACCTTCGCTCTCGTCGTCGTCGCCGCCGGACTGGCCGGCTGCGTCCAGACCCAACCGCACCTGAGCGGCGACTTCGGCTACGCGATCCGCGCCGCCGCGGTCGGACAGATCGCCAACCCTAACGCGGTCTACACCGGCGATCCGGCGCCCGGATCGAACGGCTCGCGGGTCGCTTCGGCGCAGGAGCGCTATCGCACCGGCAAGGTCATCGAGCCGGTCGCCACCGCTTCGTCGCTCACCACCGCAGCTTCGGTCGGCATGGAGGCCAAGTAGCCGGCGCCGCAAGGCGGAGGCGAAGGACAGGTCTGAGCCAGATGGTGGACATGCCAAAGATCTTGCGAGGTTTCGGAGCGGGCGCCGACGTCGGGGCGGCGGTCCGCGGACGGCGCGTCGGGGTGGCCGACGGCGCGATCGGCGGGCCTGAGCGCTTCGCATCGATCGCCGCGCAGTTCCCGCATGTCGTGTTCGAGCCGCTGCCCGGCGGCTGGCCCGAGCCGCCGCCCGGCCTGGACGTGTTCGTGGTCAGCCTGGAAGGCGGCTCGGCGGAGGCGGTCGAGGCCGGGATGCGCCGGCTGTCGGCGAGCGCGCCGCAGACCAGCGTGGTGATCGCGCTGCACGACGCCGATGTGACCACGACCCGGCGGCTGGTGCGGGCCGGTGCGGCCGACGTTCTGCCCCATCCGATCAGCGAACCGGCCCTGGCGCTCAGCCTCGAGCGCCTGCTGACGCTGCGCGAGACGCCTGCGTCCCCGGGCCGGCCCAAGGGCGAGGTCGTCGCCTTCCTGAAGGCCGGCGGCGGGGTCGGCGCAAGCGCGCTGGCCGTGCAGGCCGCCGCCACCGTCGCCGCGCGCGGTTCGGTCGAGGTGTGCCTGGCGGACCTGGACCTCCAGTTCGGCGCCGCCGCGCTCTATCTCGACCTGCCCGAAGCGATCACCCTGGCCGACTGCATGAGCTCGGGCGCGAACCTGGCGGAGACGCCGTTCGCCACCGCCCTGGCCCGGCACCGCTCGGGCGCGCGGGTTCTGGCCGCGCCGCGCGAGATCGTCGCGCTGGAGATGCTGACGCCCGAGCACGTCGAGGCGTTGCTGAGCGGCCTGCGCCGCGACTTCGGACTGGTGCTGGTCGACCTTCCGTCGGTTTGGACGGCGTGGACCAACCAGGTGCTGCATCAGGCCGACCGCATCGTCCTGGTCACCCAGATGAGCGTGCCGCACGTCCAGCTGGTCAAGCGCCAGCTGCGTGTGCTGACCGCCCAGGGGTTGGAGGGGCGGCCCCTGACCCTGGTCTGCAACGGCCTGACCGCCGACCAGACCGCGCTG
The DNA here is from genome assembly GCF_964254345.1 of Phenylobacterium sp. LjRoot97. Lineage (NCBI taxonomy): Bacteria > Pseudomonadati > Pseudomonadota > Alphaproteobacteria > Caulobacterales > Caulobacteraceae > Phenylobacterium > Phenylobacterium sp. LjRoot97. Next base: position 2,929,888 of record NZ_CAXUTH020000001.1, on the reverse strand, counting down.
GTGTCGGTGAAGGCCGCCGAGCGCGCCATCGGGCGCGAGTTCGACGTGGTCATCCCCGACGACGGCAAGACGATGACCGCGGCGATCAACGAGGGCGTGGAGCTGTCCTCGGTGCGCAAGGGCACCAAGCTGGAAAAGGCCGTCGGCGAACTGGCCGGCAAGCTGGCCGCATTGGCGCCGCCCGTCGCGGGCGGCTGGCTGAGAGGGTGATCGGATGCTCTGGAAACCTGCCGCCACGACCGAAGCCGCCGCCGTCGGAACCCCGCAGCCGACGCCGATCGAAGGCGCGACCGCGCTCAAGGTGCGGATCCACCAACGGCTGCTGGAGCTGCTGAATCTCAGCCTGCTGGACAAGACGCCGCGCGAGAGCCTGCGCCTGGAGATCCGCGGCGCGGTCAGCTCGCTGCTCGCCGACGAAAAGCGCATCCTCAACCTGAGCCAGACCGACCAGCTGATCGAAGACGTGCTGGACGAACTGCTGGGCCTGGGTCCCCTGGAGCCGCTGCTGAAGGACGAGAGCGTCAGCGACATCCTGATCAACACCCACAGCACCGTCTATGTGGAGCGCTTCGGCCGGCTGGAGCCGACTGACGTGCGGTTCCAGGACACGCGCCATCTGGTGCGGATCATCAACAAGATCGTCGCCGCAGTCGGTCGGCGGGTGGATGAATCCCAGCCGATGGTGGACGCCCGCCTGGCTGACGGCAGCCGCGTCAACGCGATCATCCCGCCGCTGGCGGTCGATGGGCCGCTGGTCTCGATCCGTAAGTTCGCCAAGAGCCCGATCCATATCGACCGCTTGATCGAGCTGGGCAGCGTCTCGGGCGACATGGCCGCGCTGCTGCGGTCCGTCGTCCAGTCGCATCGCAACGTGCTGATCTCCGGCGGCACCGGGTCGGGCAAGACGACGCTGCTCAACGCGCTGTCGGCGTTCATCGCCCACGACGAGCGGATCGTCACCATCGAGGACTCGGCCGAACTGCAGCTGCAGCAGCCGCACGTCGGTCGCCTGGAGACCCGTCCCGCCAATATCGAGGGCAGGGGGGAGATCACCCAGCGCGAGCTGGTCCGCAACGCCCTCCGGATGCGGCCCGACCGGATCATCGTCGGCGAAGTGCGCGCTGGCGAGGCCTTCGACATGCTGCAGGCGATGAACACCGGCCACGACGGGTCGATGACCACGGTCCACGCCAACAGTCCGCGAGATGCGCTGTCGCGCGTCGAGCAGATGATCGGCATGGCCGGGCTGGAGATCTCGCCGCGCTCGATCCGTCAGCAGATCGCGTCGGCGATCAATGTCGTGATCCAGGCCGAGCGCATGGACGACGGCCGCCGCCGGGTGGTGTCGATCAGCGAGGTGGTCGGCATGGAGGAGGACGTGATCTCTCTGCAGGAGATCTTCCGCTTCCGCCGGCAGGGCCGCGGCGCCGCCGGCGGAGTCGCCGGCGAGTTCGAGACCACCGGGGTTCGCCCTCGCTTCATCGACGTGCTGGTCGCGCGCGGGGTCGAGCTGCCGTCCATCGAGTTCTCGGCAGGGAGGAGGTCGGTCTAGATGACCAATCCGATCATCTACGTCCTGGCGTTCGTCGCCGTCGTCGTGCTGGTGCAGGCGATCGCGCGAGTGGTCTTCTCGGCTGGGGACCGAAACAAGCGGGTCAACCGACGGCTGACGATGATGGAATCCGGCATGAGCCGGGAGGAGATCTTCAGCGCGCTGGTCCGCAAGCCGCCGGGCGCGCGCAGCGCGGGGCGGATCGCGGAATTCTACGACTGGCTGGAGCGGTACCTGCGCCAGGCAGGGCTGCTGATGTCGCCGGCGCGGCTGGCGGCGATCACCGCCGGTCTCGCCGCGGCGCTGTGGCTGGTGGGGCTGAGCGTCGCGAGCTCGGGCGCCGGGCCGAGCCTGCTGGTCAGCGGCGCGATCTCGATGGCGGGCGCCTGCGTGCTCGCCGTGCTCGCCGTGTCGCTCTGGGTTCGGCGCCTGCGCGCGGCGCGGATCAAGAAGATCGAGGAGCAGCTGCCGTCGGCGCTGGACGTGGTCAACCGGGCGGTGCGCGCCGGGCACCCGGTGATCTCGGCCGTCCAGCTGGCCTCGGACGAGATGGGCGACCCGGTCGGGTCGGAGTTCGGGCTGATCGTCGACGAGACGACCTATGGCGTCGATTTCAAGGAGGCGCTGGCCAACTTCGCCCGCCGCACCGGATCGCCGGCCAGCCACTTCTTCGCCGTGAGCGTGGCCATCCAGTCCGAGACCGGCGGCAATCTGGCCGAGATCCTCGAAGGATTGGCCTCGGTCATGCGCGGGCGTCACTCGCTGGGCAAGCGGGTGCGGGCGCTGGCGAGCGAGGGGCGCGCCTCGGCGGTGCTGCTGAGCGTGCTGCCTGTGCTGCTGATCGGCGTGCAGCTGGTGTTCCGGCCCACGGTCTATTCCGACAAGTTTTCCGACCCGATCTTCTGGCCCGTCGTGCTGCTGACGGCGGTCATCTACCTGATCGGCTGGGCGATGGTGCATCGCATCATCAACTTCAAATACTGAGGCGACGACGATGGCTCAGTGGTTCGATCTGGCGATCCAAGCCTTCACTTTCCTGGCGGTGTTCGCGGTGGTCAACATGGCCCAGCGCGCGCTCGGGGCCCAGCTGACCGTGCGCCGGCGACTGGGGCGCGAGGAGGTCAGCGGCCCGCACCTAGCCGAAGGCTCGGTGCTGCGCGACGAGAAGGTTCGCAACCCGGTCCTGCTCTGGGTGCAGTCGGCGACCGCCGGCGGCCAGGCCAAGGACGCCCAGAAGCTGCGCAAGGATTTGTCGCTGGCCGGGTTCGACCAGCCGTCGGCGCCGATCTGGTACGTGATCGCGCGGTTCTCGCTGGCCATCGGCGCGCCGATCCTGCTGATCGGCGGGCTGGCGGCGGCCGGACGGCCGCTGACTGGGCTCGGAGCCTTCATCTTTCCGCTGGTGATCTGCGGCCTGGGGCTGATCACGCCCAAGGCGGTGCTCGACAATCGCACCAACGCGCGCCGCGAGCAGCTCGAACATGAGTTTCCCGACGCCCTCGACCTGATGGTGGTCTGCGTCGAGGCGGGCCTTGGCCTGGAGGCGGCCTTCGTGCGGGTGGCCGTCGAGGTGAAGGAGTCGCATCCACGCATCGCCGAGGAGTTCGGCCGCCTGTCGGACGAGCTGAGCGCCGGACGCGGCCGGGCGGAGGCCCTGCGCGCGCTGGCCGAGCGGCTCGACGTCGACAGCATCCGCTCGTTCGTGGCGCTGCTGATCCAGACCGACCTGCTGGGCGTCAGCATCGGCCAAAGCCTGCGGACCTATTCGGCGGAGATGCGCGAGAGCCGGTTCATGAAGGCCGAGGAGAAGGCGATGCGCATCCCGGTGCTGATGACCATGCCGATCGTCGCCTGCTTCATGCCGGTGATCATCGTGGCGCTGCTGCTGCCGCCGGCGATCGACGTCGTGCGCACGCTGATGCCGGCCCTGGGCGCGGACTGAGCAAGATGAGGACGCCGATGAACACGCTCCGAACCTTCGCGGTCCTGGCCCTGGTTCCCGGGCTGGCCGGCTGCGCCCTGTTCCCTCGCGCCGCCGCCTGGGTGGACTTCAAGGCGGTGCAGCTGAGCGAAGTCCACCGCTTCTCGCGGGAGGACGGCTACTACAACAGCGCCGCCGCGGCGATCGAGCGGCGCGACTACGCCACCGCCCTGGACCTGTTGCAGGGCGCGCGGGCGGCCAAGCCGGACGACGTGCGGGTGCTGAACGCCTTTGCGGTGGTCTACGACAAGCTCGGCCGCTTCGATCTCAGCGCCCGTTACTACGAACAGGCCGAGCGGCTGGACCCCGGCTCGCCGGTGCTCGCCCGCAACATCGCCTATTCGGCCAGCCTGCAGACCCGCCTGGCCGCGCCGCCGAGCTATGCGCTGGCGCAGGTCGAAGCGCCGCGCGCCGCGCGCGTCGAGCCCGCCCTGGCCGCGCGGCCAGCCGTGGTGCGGCTGGCGATGGTCGCGCCGGCCCAGCTCGCGCCGCTGGCCCCAGGCCAGGTGGGGCGTCCCGTGGAGCTGGCCGACGCCTCCGGGCGCGCCGGCGGCGCGGCGAGCGCGCGGGCGGCCTTGCGCCGGCTCGGCTGGTCGGTCGACGAGATCGCAGCGGCCGGCCCGCGGCAGGCCGGCACGACCATCACCTATGGCGACCGCAACGCCTTGGTCGCCCAGGCCCTGCAACGCACGCTGCCGGGGCCGGCCAGCCTGGTCCGATGCCAAGACGACTGCCAGGGCATCCGGCTGGCGATCGGCGCCGACGCGGCCAACTGGTCGTGGAGCGCGCGCGGCGACCAAGCCCTGAAAGGAGACTGAGGTGCGGACGATCGCGATCTTCCTATTCGCTGCCGCCGTCGCGGCGACACCGGCGCAGGCCGGCATCTTCGGGCGTGACGCCAAGGCCGCGCCCCAGGTCAGCGACGCCGCGGTGTCCGAGATTCAGCGGGCCCTGGACGAGCAACGTCTGGTCGACGCCGGACGCATGCTCGACAGCGCCCAGGTCGCCGGAGCGCGCGACCCCCGACTTCAGGTGTTGGGCGGCGATCTCAACCTGCGCCGAGGACGGCTGAATGCGGCGCTCTCGAGCTACAGCGCCGCCGAAGCCGACCTGGGGATGCGGGCGAGGGCGTTGCAGGGGCAGGGGATCACCCTGTCGCTGCAGGGCCGCTCCGACGAGGCGGTGGCCGTGCTGCAGCGGGCGGTGGAGGCCGATCCGAGCGCCTGGCGCGCCTGGAACGCGCTGGGCCGCGAGTACGACAACCGCACCCAGTGGACCAAGGCCGAGAGCGCCTACGCCCAGGCGATGAGCGCATCGGACGGCGACGCCCTGGTGCTCAACAATCGGGGCTACTCGCGGCTGTTGCAGCACCGCCGCGACGAGGCGGTGGCCGACTTCGTGGCCGCCCTCGGCAAGCGGCCGTCGCTGACCGAGGCGCGGACCAACCTGCGCCTGGCGCTGGCGATGCGCGGGGACTACGACCGCGCCCTGGCCGGCGGCGCGCCGGACGACCAGGCGGCGATGCTCAACAACGCCGGCTTCGCGGCCGGGATGCGCGGCGACTACGCGAAGGCCGAAGCCCTGCTGGGCCAGGCGCTGGAAGTGAAGAGCGAGTACTACGGGCGCGCCTCGGAGAACCTGAAGGTGGTGCGGGCGCTGGCGGCGCAGAGCGGACCGAATCCGAATGTGGTCCGCTGACAGCGCGCACATGGTCCTGGCGGCGCTGCTGTCGGGCGTCCTGATCTGCGTGGCGGTCAGCGACATCGTCGCCCGCCGCATTCCCAACGCCGCCGTGGCCGTGGTGGTGGCGCTGTTCGCGCTGTGGGCGCTGGCCGACCGGGGGGCGAGCCTGGGGACCGGGCTGGCGGCGGCGGGGATCGGCTTTGCGGTCGGCTTCGTGCTCTACCTGCTGGGGGTGATGGGCGCCGGCGACGTGAAGCTGTTCGCGGCCGTCGCCCTGTTCACGGGGCTCGGCTACCTGCACCTCTTCGCGCTGGCGACCGTCCTGGCCGGCGGGGCGATGGCCGTGGTCACCCTGGCCGCCAGTCCACGTCGGGCGCTGGTCATGTTCACGTTGAAGGGGCGCGGCGACTACGGCCGCGGCATTCCCTACGGCGTGGCCATCGCGGTCGGCGGCCTGATCGCGATCTGGGGGGCGCTGACCGGAGCCCTGCCGATGGATGTGCTGAACCGCATCTAGCGGCCGGGGCGAGAACTATTCATCGCTTGGAGAATTATACCTGAGCCGGTGGCCTCGACGTCGCCGCGCTGGAGTGGAAGCGCCTCGGTCAAACACGAGGTTCTGACGTGATCTGGCGATCGATGGAGAGCGCGCCGCGAGACGGGCGCGAGATACTGGCTCTGGACGAGGGCCGTTTGCCGATGGTGGTGTTCTGGTCCGAGTGGCTGGAAGGTCACTGGCAGCCGCTGGGGCAGGTCTGGCGCGAGGCGGCCCCGGAGCTCTGGGCCCCGTTGCCGCCTCCGCCGATATGATCAGTCGCGCAGACTGGCGGGCACCACGCCGCCGTTCTTGGCCAGGGCGTCCCAGACCGCCTTCTGCAGGGCGATGTTCTGTTCGGCGCTGCCGTGCGGGCCGGCGTTGACGCCGAGCTCGCCCGCCAGCTCCTTGCGGGCGTCGAGGCTGGAGTCGAGGTCGAGCAGCTTCAGCAGGTCGACGATCGACGTGCGCCAGTTGCCGCCGCCGCCCTTGAGTTCGGCGATCTGGACGAGCACGGCCTCGACATTGACCGGCTCAGGCGGGGGCGGCGGGGCCGCAGCGGCGGGCGCTGCGGCCGGAGCCGGGGCAGGGGCGGCCGGAGCGGCCTCGGGTTTCTTACGGTGAAAAACCTTGTCCATGATCGAGCTGAAGATGCCCATGCGCCGTCTCCCTGTTGGATCGCCCCCTATTAAAGCTCGGCCATGACAGGAGTTCCCGTCAGAACCCCTTGGTGATCGAGATGCCGTAGAGCCGAGGATCGAGCAGGAACACGCTGCGCGTCGCACCCAGGTTCTCGTCGTTGATGTCGAAGCCGACGATGGTGTCGTCGTCGAGCAGGTTCTTCACGAAGAGCTGGACGCTCAGGTCGATGTCGGGATTGGCGACGATCAGGCTGGCGTTGACGTTTTCCCACGCCTCGATGTTGTCGAAGAACGCGTTGTTGTAGCGCATGTAGCTCTCGGACTGGCGGTAGTAGTCGCCCCGCAGGGTGGCGTTCCAGCCGTTGGGCAGCTCCCAGCGGTACTGGGCGCCCAGCGAGACGGTCCATTCCGGAGCATTGGGCAGGTCGTTGCCCGAGAGGTCCTGGATCACCCCTTCGCCGGCTCCGTTGGCGAACCGCGAGACGCCCGGGCCGTAGGTGTAGACGGCGTTGGTGAGCGCATCGGCGGTACCGGCCGGCACGCCGGCGGCCAGCAGCCTTCCGCGGATCGTCGAGGTTCCGGAACCGGTGCCGCCGCAGGCGAAGTTGGCCAGCAGGGTCGAGCCGCCCGGGACCTGCAGCAGGTTGGCCACGCCCTGGGCGTTGAGGATGCAGCCGCCGTTGGTCGAGTTGGCGTAGATGTAGGCCGAGTTGCCCTGGGTGCGGTTGAAGGTGTCGACCACCTGACCTTGTTCGATCTCGGTGTTCAGATAGCCGATGTTGGCGTTGAGCCGCAGATTGTCGATCGGCTCCCAGATCGACTCCATCTCCACGCCCCAGATCTTGGCGTCGATGTTCTCGTTGTAGACCGAGCGGTTCACGCTGCGGCCGATCTGGTAGCCCTGATAGTCGTAGTAGAACGCGGTCAGGTTCAGCAGCAGCCGGCCGTCGGCCAGGGTGTTCTTGGCCCCCACCTCGAAGGCGTTGACGAACTCTGGCTCGTAGCTGGGATTAAGGCCCAGGGCCACGACGCCCGGCGGGTTGAAGCCGCCGCCCTTGTAGCCCTTGGAATAGGACGCATAGAGCAGGGTGTCGTCGGTGAACGACAGGTCCGGCGACCAGTCGACGTTCAGGCGGCCGGTGGTCTCCTTGAACTGCACCTCCTGGTCGGCGGTGAAGCTGGGGCCGCGGCCGGGGGTGAACAGGGTCGAGCCGCTGCCGCGGGTCCACTTCTTGTCGTCGGTGTAGCGCAGGCCGAGCGTGACCTTGAAGTCGTCGGTGGCCTGCCAGTAGAGCTCACCGAAGGCGGCTTTCGACTCCAGCTTATATTCGCTGAGGCTGATGAAGTAGTTGTGCCCGGTGAAGTCCGGATCGCGCAGCGGATCGACATAGGCCAGCGGCTGGACCACGCGCACCGCGGCGGTGGCCGCGTTGGTGGCGACGTAGGTGATGCTGGTCGCCTCGTAGTCGATGTAGATGCCGCCGACGTTGAAGTTGATCGGCCCTTCGAAGTTCGACTGCAGGCGCAGTTCCTGGGTCCACTGCTCGTTGTGGCTGGTGCCGCCGGACTCGCTCATCAGGCGGTCGGTCAGGCCGAACTGCGGGTCGTTCAGAACGCCGGCCGGCGTGAAGGGCGTGATCCCGAACGGCACCGAGGAGAAGCCGCCCGTGGAGTCGCCGCGGGTGTAGTTCTCGTTCTCGTTATAGCTGGTCAGCGAGGTCGCGGTGAGCTGCGGGGTGACGTCCCACTCCAGGTTCAGCTCGTAGAGGTCGGTGCGCGGCCGGTAGGTCGGGCGACCGTAGACCTCGATCTCGCGCAGGTCGCGCGAGATGGTCTTGCCGGCGAAGGCGTCGGTGGTCTGCAGGCCGATCTGCCGGGCGATGATGCCGGTGAAGGTCGAGAGCTGGTTGGTCGTGCCGTAGACGTTGTCGCCGTAGACCGAGGCCGGCAGGCAGCCCTGGGTGAACGCGGCCTGCGCCGCGCCGGTCGGCACGCCGAGCACGTTGGTGAGGCCGAGGTCCTTCTGGCAGAGCTGCTTGCGCGCGCCCCGGGTGTCGTCCTCCGAGAAATTGTCCCAGAGGATGTAGCCGCGGAAGTTGTCGGTCGGCGTGAAGCCGAGGGTGACGCGGGCGGCCCAGATCTCGCGGTCGTCGATGTCCTGACCGTTCAGGGTGTTGTCGGTGTAGCCGTCGCGTTGCAGGGCGAAGCCGGCGGCGCGCAGCTGGAACATGTCGCCGAGCGGCACATTCACGAAGCCCTGCAGCTTGATGCTGTTGAAATTGCCGAACTCGGCGGTGACCGAGGCGTCGAAGACGTCGGTCGGCTTGTTGGTGATGACGTTGACCACCCCGCCGGTGGCGTTGCGGCCATAGAGGGTGCCCTGCGGGCCGCGCAGCACCTCGACCCGCTCGACGTCGTAGAATTCGGCGTCCGCCAAGCGGTTGGAGGTCAGCGGCACGTTGTTGTGGTGGATGCCGACGCCGTCGTCGCCGCCGGTCGAGACAAGCTGGGCGCCGACGCCGCGGATCTGGAAGTTCGTGCGCAGCGCGCGGCGCGTGAAGGTAAGGTTGGGGACCGACTGGACCAGGTTGCCGGCGGTGTCGATGCCGCGGGACCTCAGGGCCTGTTCGCTGAAGGCCGAGACCGCGATCGGGACGTCCTGCACGGACTCTTCCCGTTTCTGGGCGGTGACGATCAGTTCTTCGATGACGGTTCCGCTGCCCGAGGACTGGGCCCAGACGGGCGTGGACCAGACAAGCGCGAGCGCAGACGCAGAAGCCAGCAAGGCTTTGCTCATTCTTCCCTCCCTAGCCCCCAGTTCATGGCGGGGGTCTTCTTGTCGACGGCCATCGTCGAGCGTGGCCGTTCAGAACTGGGAGCTAAGGCCGTAAATTACGCAGCGTCAAACGACTTGTGATTACAAGTCGCCAGGAAGGGTTGTGGTGCGAATGCTCAAGCTTCGCCGAACGGCTTCTCTAGGCTGGGTTGCGGCGCGGTAAACCAGGCCGCGCCGTCGGCGGTGACATGGAAGTGATCCTCCAGCCGGACGCCGAAGGAATCCGGGATCACGATCATCGGCTCGTTGGAGAAGCACATGCCGGGCGCGAGCGGGGTCTTGTCGCCGCGGACCAGATACGGGGCCTCGTGGATCGACAGGCCGATGCCATGGCCGGTGCGGTGGGGCAGGCCGGGCAGGTCGTAGTCGGGGCTGAGGCCGGCGGCGGCCAGCACCCGGCGCGCGACGGCGTCGATCTCCTCGCAGGGGACGCCCGGCTTCACGGCGGCGAAGGCGGCGGCCTGGGCCTGCTTCTCCAGCTCCCAGACGCGGCGCTGCTCGGGCGAGGCCTCGCCGAACACGTAGGTGCGGGTGATGTCGGAGTGGTAGCCCTGGACCTGGCATCCGGTGTCGATCAGGACGATCTGGCCGTCCTCCAGCGCCTGCTCGCCGGGCAGGCCGTGCGGATAGGCGCTGGCCCGGCCAAATTGCACCGCGCAGAAGTAGGAGCCGTTGTCGGCGCCGAGGGCGCGGTGGGCCTGATCGATGAAGCGGCGGACCTCGCCGGTGGTGATCCCCGGGGCCAGGATGCGCGCGGCGCGGCGGTGGACCTCCAGGGTCATGGCCTTGGCCTGGGACATCAGGGCCAGCTCGGCCGGCGACTTGATCATCCGGCAGCCGTCGACCACCGGCGCGCCGTCCAGCAGCGTCAGCCCCGGCGCGGCCTTGGCGATGCCGTTGAACACGAAGAAAGGCAGGGCCGGGTCGATGGCCAGCGACGTCGCGCCGTTCAGCGCCTGCGCCGTCAGTTCGTAGGGGCTCTCGTGCTCATCCCAGAGCAGCAGTTCGGCGTCGACGCCGAGCGCGGCCTCCAATGAGCCGAGTTCGAAGCGCGGGCAGATCATCCGCACGTCGCCTTCGCGCGGCAGGACCATCGCCACCAGCCGCTCGGTCGGGCCCCAGGCGACGCCGGTGAAGTAACGCAGGCTGGGGCCGGCCCCGATGATCAGCGCCTGGGCGCCGATCTTGGCCATGAGCTCGCGGGCGCGGGCGATACGGGCCAGCCGCTCCTGGCGGGTGATCATCTCTGCCGGATGAGGCCAGGGCGCGAGGTCCGCGAGTTCGGCTTGCGCCGTCGAGCCGCCGATGCCGTTGGTCATGTCACGCTCCGGTACTGAGAGGGCGCCGCGCGCTGGCGGCGAAGCAGGCGCGCCCGTATATACGCGGCCATGGCCGAAGCCTTCAACGAACTCACCCTGCCGGCCGAGAAGGCCGAGCGCTACGCCGCCCTGGCCGAGGAGATCGCCGCGGTCCTCGACGGCGAACCGAACCGCACCGCCCGCATGGCGACGCTCGCCTCAATGCTGGCGGCGACCTTCGAGACCTTCTTCTGGACCGGCTTCTACGTGGTCGATCCGGATAAGGAGCGCGAGCTGGTGGTCGGTCCCTACCAGGGCACGCTGGGCTGCCTGCGCATCGCCTTCGGGCGCGGCGTCTGCGGCGCGGCGGCGGCCAGCGGCGAGACCCAGCTGGTGCCGGACGTGCACGCGTTTCCGGGACACATCGCCTGCGACGGACGCTCGCAGAGCGAGGTCGTGGTCCCGGTGTTCGACGCCGCCGGCGCGCTGATCGCGGTGCTGGACGTCGACTCCGACCAGCGCGCCGCTTTCGACGAGGTCGACGCGCTCTGGCTGGAGAAAATCGTGCGGGACACTTTCGCGGCCTGAGAACGGCCCGCGTCTTGCAGCCACGGATGCACCATTCCCTAACCGGGAGACGCTACCGTGTTCGAGATGCTGCGCCTGGAAGTTCTTCGCCCGTTTGAGCTGTCGGACACCGACATCGGCGCCTGGCGCGCGCTGTGCGCCGGTCGGCCGCAGTTTAGAAATCCGCTGCTTGGCCCCGACTTCGCCATCGCCGTCGGCGCGGTGCGCCAGGATGCGCGTGTCGCGATCTGGCGCGAGGGCGACAAGGCGATCGGCTTCCTGGCCTACCACCACCGGCCCGGCGGCATGGCCCGCCCGATCGGTGCGCCGATGTCCGACTATCATGGCCTGGTCGCCGACCGGCCGCTGGACGTTCGTCAGGATCTCGCCGAGTTCGGCCTCTCGGCCTTCCGCTTCACTGGGCTGGTCGATCCGGACGGCGACTTCGCCGCGGCGGTCGCCGGCACGAGCGAGGCCTATGTGATCGAGCTGGACCGCTCGGCCGCGGCCTATCTGGAGACCCTGCGCGCGGCGAGCGCCAAGCGCTTCAAGAATTACCGCCGGCTGGACGGCAAGCTCGACCGCGAGGTCGGCGCCCTGACCCTGCGCGCGCCCGACCACGACCGCGGCGCTTTCGACCAACTGTTGACCTGGAAGCGCGAGCAGCTGCTGCGCACCGGCGCCCACGACTTCCTGGCGCCGGAGTGGACGCGCGAGCTGCTGGCCTCGTTCCTCGACATGCGCGAGGGCCATTTCCAGGGGCTGATGATCAACCTCTACTGCGGCGACAAGCTGCTGGCCGGGCATATCGGCGTGCGGGTCGGCGACGTCTACCACCCTTGGATCGCCTCGACCGATCCGGAGATGGGGGCCTGGTCGCCGGGCCAGCTGTTCCTGCTGCGGGCCATCGCCGCCATGCCGGGCCTGGGGCTGAAGACCTACGACCTGGGCCCGGGCCACGACCACTACAAGCGGCCCTACGCACTGAAGACCAAGCTGATCGGCGAGGGGCTGCTGGCCGCCGCCGGACCGCGGGGCAGGGCGGCAGACGCTTCGGAACGGGCCTGGACGCTGGCCGGCGCGCACGGGGCCGGACCGGTCGGCCGTCTGCGCCGTCGGCTGGACATGATCGCCACCACCGAACTGTCGTTCTCGGGCCGCGCCAGGGGCCTGGCCGGCGCTATCGCGGCGCGGGCCCTGCGTCCGGGCGCGTCGGCGGCGGAGGCGGCCTGAACCGATGGCCGCGCCGCGCGTCAGCCTGGTGATCCCGACCCAGCGTCGTCTCGACGGTCTGGCCGTCGCCGCGCGCTCGACCTTTCGCCAGCAAGGTATTGATTTTGCAGGTCTCGAGCTGGTGGTCGTCGACAACGACCAGACGCCTTCGGCCCAGCCGCTGACCACGGCCCTGGCCGCCGAGGCGCCGTTCCCGGTGATCTACGTCCACGAGCCGGAGCCCGGCGTCGCCAACGCGCGCAATGCGGCGCTGGAGCAAGCGAGCGGCGATTTCATCGCCTTCCTCGACGACGACGAGGAAGCGCCCGAGGGCTGGCTGGCCGCGCTGCTGGGCGCGCAGCAACGGCTCGGCGCCGACGTCGTGTTCGGTCCCGTGCGCGGCCGCGCGCCGGAGAGCGTCACGCGCCATCGCAGCTATCTGGAACGCTTCTTTTCCCGCGAGGGACCGGCGCAGGCCGGCGTGCTCGACCACTACTACGGCTGCGGCGACAGCCTGATCCGCCGCGCGGCGCTGCCGGACCCGAAACGTCCGTTCTCGCCGATCCGCAATCACATCGGCGGCGAGGACGACCTGCTGTTCGGCCAGATGCAGGCCGCCGGCGCCGTCTTCGCCTGGGAGCCGGCGGCCTGGGTCTGGGAAGACCCGGTCCCCTCGCGCCTGACCCTGCGCTACACGATCCCGCGCGCCTTCGCCTACGGCCAGGGGCCGTCGGCCGCCTGCGCCGCCGCAAGCCCGCCCGACCGCGTCGGCCTGGCCAAATGGATGACCCAGGGCCTGTTGCAGGCCGGGGTGTTCGGGCTGCTGGCCGGCTGCAAGTGGCTGGTCCGGGCGCCGGATTTCGCATTCACGCTGGACCGCGCCGCGCGCGGCCTGGGCAAGACCCTCTGGTGGGGGCCTTTCAAGATCCAGTTCTACGGGTTGAGGGCAGGGGCATGAGCATCATTCGCGACTGGACGCCCGACAAGGCGCGCCGCTTCACTAAAGAGAACCTGGCGTTCCAGCACGGCCTGCACGAGCGGCCGATGTTCGACGACGCGGGCCTGGAAGAACTGCTCGACCGCTATCCGCGCGAGAAGCTGGGCGTCTTCACCATGGGCGAGGATCCGGTGGCCTGGACTACCTGGCGCAAGGGTTCGGCCGGGAGCTTGAGCGGCTCGAAGCTGCTGGAGGCCGCGCAGGCCGGGCGCATCTGGCTGAATCTGCGGGCGACCAACGACTACCTGCCGGAGTATGCCGCCCTGGGCGACGAGATCTTCGCCGAGAAGCAGGCGCAGACCGGCGTGCGGACCATGAAGCGCGACCTGGGGATGCTGATCTCCTCGGCAAATGCGCAGGTGTTCTACCATCTCGACGTGCCGCTGGTGTCGCTGTGGCAGCTGCGCGGGCAGAAGAAGGTCTGGGTCTATCCGGTCGACGATCCCTATGTCGGCCAGGAGGTGCTGGAGCGCATCGTCCTGAAGGAGACGGCCGAGCAGTTCACCTTCGATCCGGCCTGGGACGCAGGCGCGCAGGCCTACGACCTGACGCCTGGGACCATGGTCACCTGGGCCCAGAACGCGCCGCACCGGATCGAGAACGGCCCGATGCTGAACGTCTCGCTGTCGATCGAATTCATGACCCCGCAGGCGCTGATGCGGGCCAATGTGATCTACGCCAACGGCGTCATGCGCCGCCGGCTGGGCGCGCGCCCGCGGGTGCAGGACGGCTTCACGCCGGTCGGCCTGGGCAAGGTCGCGGTGGCGCGGGCCGCCAAGGCGATGAAGCTCCAGACCCCGCATGAGCGGATGCTGCCGGTGACCTTCAAGCTGGACGCCGGCCGGCCGGGGACGCTGCTGCCGGCCTAGGGCGCGTCCGCTCGGGGGCGGCCGGCGACAAGCCAGGCTGCGAGCGCCAGCGATAGCAGGAGGCCGCCGCCGATCAGCGAGGCGGCGAAGGTGTAGACGGCGACGCCGTCAAGCACTCCCGATTGCACGGATCGAACCATTCCGGCGATCGCCCATGCCGTCGCCGCGAGGCACGCGACGCCCGCGTAGACGAGGGCTTTGGCCAAACGAAGCAATGCGGGACGTCGGCGGGTCGGAACCGCACGAGCCAATTCGCCTGCGCCAAGGACCAACGCGGCCAAGCCCGCAACCGGCGTCAGCAGATACGCGGCGACTGCGCGGGCCAGGGGATCGGGCGCGAGCAGACTGAAGAGCCAGCTCCCGGCCGCGATGGCGGTGGCGAGAACCAGGGCGAGGCGTCGATCCAATTTCACGCCCGGAAGTGTTTCTTGATTGGCCGCGCATTTCCAGCCTCAGCGCGTCGACGCGTAGGAGGCGCCTGACCCCTGACGGGACGTCAGTCTGGACACGGAGCGCCGGGCGGGCGCGTACTCGCGGGCAAGAACGTGGGTACGGGAGCGCCCCGACATGCAGTCTTACGATCTCATCGTCGTCGGCGGCGGCATCGGCGGGTCGGCGCTGGCGGCCGTCATGGCGCAGGCCGGACGCTCGGTGCTGCTGCTCGAGCAGAGCGAGGTCTACGAAGACAAGGTCCGCGGCGAGTGGATCGCGCCCTGGGGCGTGGCCGAGGTGCATCGGCTGGGGCTATACGACCTGCTGGTCGGGGCCGGCGGCCATCACATCACCCGCCACGTCACCTTCGATGAATCGATCGATCCCAGCGCCGCCGAGGCCACGGCCCTGCCGCTGAGCATCTTCCGCGAGGGGGTGCCGGGTCCGCTCTGCCTGCGCCACCCGCTGCACTGCCAGACGCTGTTCGATGCGGCCAAGGCGGCGGGCGCGGTCGCCTTGCGCGGGGTGATCGTCGGCTCGGTGGAGGCCGGCGCCCGGCCGCGCGTCGTCTACGAGCACGACGGCCAGACGCATGAGGCGACGGCCCGGCTGCTGGTCGGCGCGGACGGGCGCACCTCGCAGGTGCGCGAGGCGGCGGGGATCGCGCTCAACCAGGACAAGCCGCATCACTGGTTCGGCGGCCTGCTGGTCAAGGACGTGGTCGGCTGGGACCCGCAGCTGCAGGCGATCGGCACCGAAGGCGACTTCGGGTTTCTCGCTTTCCCGCAGGGCGGGGGGATGGTGCGGGTCTATGGCGGCTACGCGCTCGACCAGGCGCAACGGTTCAAGGGGCCCGACGGTGCGCGCCGGTTCCTCGACGCGTTCGATCTCGGCTGCAGCCCGGCCAACCGCTGCCTGACCGCGGGCGCGCCGGCCGGGCCGCTGTTCTCCTACGTCAACGCCGACAGCTGGACCGACGAGCCCTATCGCCAGGGCGTGGTGCTGGTCGGCGACGCGGCCGGCTGGAACGACCCGATCATCGGGCTGGGCCTGTCGATCACCTATCGCGACGTGCGCATCGTCTCCGAGCTGCTGAAGGCGACCGACGACTGGGAGCGTCTCGACTTCGAACCGTACGGGACCGAGCGGGCCGAGCGCATGCGCCGGCTGCGCTTCGCCGCCAAGCTGCAGGCCGCCATCGACATGGAGTTCGGCGACGCCGCCCGCGCGCGCCGCCGCCGCCATTTCGAGCGCGCCGCCGCCGATCCCAGCCTGAAGATGCACAGCCTGGCGGTGATGGCCGGGCCCGAGGTCGCGCCCGCCGAGATTTTCACCGAGGCGCACCGCGCCCGCGTGCTGGAGGATTGAGTGGACATCGCCGACTACAACGCCCGCTGGCTGGCGGCCTGGACCGCCAAGGACGTCGACGCCCTGTGCGGCTTCTATAGCGACGACGTGGTCTACAAGGATCCGCAGACGGCGGGCGGACTGACCGGCCAGGCGTCGCTGCGGGCCTACCTGACCGGGCTGTTCGCGGCCACGCCGGCCATGACCTACACGCCCGACGAGACCTGGCCGATCCCCGGCGGCTTCTGCGGCCGCTGGTACTGCGACATCGCCGGCGGCGGGCGGATGCGCGGCTTCGACCTGGTGATCCTCGACGGCGACAAGATCGCGCTCAACGAGGTCTATGTGCACCAGCTGCCGGCATGAGCGCGCGTCCCGACATCCGCGAGCCGGGCGAGATCGACGCGGCCTGGCTCTCGGCCGTGCTGGCGGCCGGCGGCGTCGACGCCTCGGTGCGCAGCTTCGAGGCGAGGCCCGTCGGCACCGGCCAGATCGGCGACAGCGTCCGCTTCCGGCTGACCTATGACCGCGGGGGCGACGATGCGCCGGCCGCCCTGGTCGGCAAGTTCCCGGCCGCCGGCGCCGAGAGCCGGGCCACCGGGATCATGCTGGGCAACTACCTGCGCGAGGTGCGCTTCTACCAGCAGCTGGCGCCCACCGCCCTGGTGCAGACGCCGCGCTGCTACTTCACCGACGTCGACGAGGCGACCAGCAATTTCGTGCTGATGATGGAGGACCTGGCGCCCGCCGAGCAGGGCGACCAACTGACCGGCGTCAGCCTGGAGCAGGCCCGGCTGGTGGTCGAGCAGGCGGCGCGGCTGCATGCCTCCCACTGGGGCGATGAGCGGCTGGACGAGCTGCCTTGGGTGTCGGGCTCCAAGGCCGCGCCGGCCAGCGCCGCCAACGAGGAGATGGTCGCCGCGCTCTGGGCCGGCTTCAAGATGCGCTACGGCGCGCGGATGAAGCCGCAATGGATCGCCACCGGTGACTGGCTGGCCCCGCGCTTCGGCGAATTCGCGCGGACCGAGGGCGGCCCGCGCTGCCTGACCCACAACGACTTTCGGCCCGACAACATGATGTTCGGCACGCCGGCCGGCGGTTATCCGGTGGCGGTGCTGGACTGGCAGTCCTTCGCCTATGGCTGCGGGCCGACCGACCTGGCCTACTTCCTCGCCGGGGCGCTGGCGCCCGACGTCCGCCGCGCCAACGAACCGGCGCTGCTGCAGCTCTACCTCGACACCCTGGCGGCGAACGGCGTGCGGGGCTTCGGCATGGGCGACCTGAAGCCGCTCTATGGCCGCGGCGCCTACCTGCTGTTCGCCACGGCCTTCTTCGCCGCGATGATCGTCACCCAGACCGATCGCGGGGACGAGATGTTCCTGCAGATGATCGGCGGCGCGAGCGACCATCTGTGCGATCATGGGGTGGTGGTCGGATAGACGGGGGGCGCCGGTGCTGAGGGGGACTTGTCACTGCGGCGGGGCGCATTGGACGCTGGAGGGCGATCCTGGGCGGGTCACGGCGTGCAACTGCACGCTCTGCCGTCGCTATGGGACGCTGTGGGCGTACGATTTCGAGAACGAGCGGATCACGGTCGGCGGCCCGACGTCGTCGTACATCCGCGCCGGCGAGGATGATCCCTCGCTGGAGATCCTGTTCTGTCCGACTTGCGCGGGCGTGCTGGGCTGGCGCGGCATGCGGGTGAACCCGGACGGGCGGCGGCGGATGGCGGTCAATCTGCGCCTGGCCGAGCCGGAGGCGGTCGGAGACCTGCCCGTCGACCACTTCGACGGCCTGGAGACCTTCGACGACCTGCCGGCCGACGGCCGCTGCGTCCGCGATCTGTGGTCCTGAGCCGCTAGCGCCGGCGCGGCGGAACCACGTCGCTGAAGATCGAAAAGCTCTTCCAGGCCGGTTCGACCGGCGGCGCATCGGCCTGGGGCACGTAGGGCGAGGGGGCTTTCTGCTCCAGCTCGGGAATGTAGCGTGGGCAGTTGGGGAAGATGTCGGTCGGGGTCACCTCGACCAGCAGCTGGGCGCCCGGCCACTGCGACATCTGCGGATCCTCGCGCAGCACCCGGGCCGCGCCGTTCACCCGCAGGCGGGCGGGCTTGGCGCCGACGCCCAGGAAGAGCAGGCCGACATGCGGATTGACCTCGACGTTGCCGAGGCTGCGGAACATTCCGTTGCCGTCATAGTCAGGGAACACCAGCCGGTCGGGCGCGAGGATGCGGACGAAGCCGGGATCGCCGCCCTTGTATGAGCAGTCGGGACGTCCCTCCGCGTCGGCCGTGGCCAGGAAGAAGAACGGCAGACCCTCGATCAAGGCCTTGTCGGCGTCGGTGAAGCGGTCGTGGCGCAGCCGCTCGTAGAGCCGGTCGGCCAGGGCCTCGCTCTCGAATTCCGCCTGCAGCCCGCGTTGGCCCGAATGGTACATGCGGCCTCCCTTTTGGAGCGAAGCTAACACGAAAACGCCGCCGGCCTCGCGGCCGACGGCGCTAATCGGATCAGATTGGACCGTGCGTCAGGCGGCGACGAGCACGGCCTTGCGGCCGTGGCTGCGCAGCGCCGCGCCGGCCAGGCCGAAGCCCATGATCATCATCGCCCAGGTGGCCGGCTCCGGCACGGCCGAGGGCACGTCCAGCACGACGCGGCCGCCGGTCACCGTGCGCGGGCCGCCGGTCGACTGGAACTCGTAGGACGAGGACAGCAGGTTGGCGCCGCCTTCGGTCAGCGGGAAGAAGTCGAGGCGCAGCTGCTGGGCGTAGCCGGCGGTCGAGATCCGGAAGCCCTGGCTGGGCAGCGAGACCCAGTCGGCGAGGCTGGCGTTGTTATAGGTGAATTGCGAGAAGGCGCCGGCGGCCGAGGCGGTGATGTCGACGGCCAGCAGCGAGGTCAGGGCGTCGTTGGTCGTGAAGCTGCCGGTCAGCGTGCCGCCGCCTTGCAGCGTCACGTTGTCCAGGGTGAACACCTTGGCGGCCCAGGCCGGCGCGGCGGTGGCGATGGCGGCGATGGCGGCGGTGATGGCGATCAGGCGCTTCATGTCGGTTCCAAATCGGGAAAGCTGAGCTTTGTTGCACACGTCTAAGCAATAATGGCGCCAGCAATGCAAGTTAAAGGAGCGGTGTTCGTCGAACGGCAGATGGGCCGCGCGCGGCGCGGCTTCACGTGCGCGTAAACGCCATTGGCTTACGTGACGTCGCGCTCCTAAATGACTCGCCGACGCGCGACGGACGCGCATTTATCGGGAGCGGAACAATGGGCGAAGCCTACATCGTCGCAGCGACGCGGACGGCCGGCGGACGCAAGGGCGGCAAGCTGAAGGATTGGCATCCGGTCGACCTGGGCGCCGTGGTGCTTAACGACATCATCGAGCGCACCGGCGCCGATCCGGCTCTCGTCGAAGACGTGGTCATGGGCTGCGTCGGCCAGGTGGGCGAACAGGCGATCAACGTCGCGCGCAACGCGGTGCTGGCGTCCAAGCTGCCGGAAAGCGTGCCGGCCACCAGCGTCGACCGCCAGTGCGGCTCCTCGCAACAGGCCCTGCAATTCGCCGCCCAGGCCGTGATGAGCGGCACCATGGACGTGGTGATCGCCGCGGGCGTGGAAAGCATGACCCGCGTGCCGATGGGCCTGTCGGCCGCGCTGCCGGCCCAGAACGGCTTTGGCAACTACATGAGCCCGCGCATGAAGGAGCGTTATCCGAACATCCAGTTCAGCCAGTTCATGGGCGCCGAGATGGTCGCCAAGAAGTACGGGCTGACCAAGGACGAGATCGACCAGTACAGCTACGAGTCCCACCAGCGCGCGATCGCCGCCACCCAGGCCGGCAGTTTCAAGAACGAGATCGTCGCAATCGAGGTGGTCGACGCCGAGGGCAACAAGACCCTGCACACCGTCGATGAAGGCATCCGCTTCGACGCCAGCCTGGACGGCATTCGCGGCGTGAAGCTGCTGGCCGAAGGCGGCGCGCTGACCGCGGCCTCGTCCAGCCAGATCTGCGACGGCGCCTCGGCGGTGATGGTCGTGTCGGAAAAGGGCCTGAAGGAACTGGGCGTGAAGCCGCTGGCCCGCATCCACCACCTGTCGCTGCTGGGCCACGACCCGGTGATCATGCTGGAAGCGCCGCTGCCGGCCTCGGAACGCGCCCTGAAGCGCGCCGGCATGAGCGTCGACGACATCGACCTGTTCGAAGTCAACGAAGCCTTCGGTTCGGTGCCGGTCGCGTACATGAAGCAGCTGGGCGTCGCGCGCGACAAGATCAACGTCAACGGCGGCGCGATCGCTCTGGGCCACCCGCTCGGCGCCTCGGGCACCAAGCTGATGGCGACCCTGCTGAACGCCCTCGAGCAGCGCGGCGGCCGCTACGGCCTGCAGACGATGTGCGAAGGCGGTGGTATGGCGAACGTCACTATCGTCGAGCGACTCTAAGGCCTGTCCCGGTTCCGGACGGAGCCGGGTCGCAGTTCTAGGAGAACCCTCATGGCCGGACGCGTCTATGCAATTACGGGCGCGTTCGGCGTGCTGGGTTCGGCCGTGGCGCGCGCCGCCGCGGCCAAGGGCGCGCGGGTCGCGCTCATCGACTATGCGAAGATCCCGCCTGAGGGCCTGGGGGACGAATGCGGTCCCGAGGGCATGATCCTCGGCGGGGTCGACCTCACTGACGCCGTCGCCGCTGGCGCGGCGATCGATGCGGTCGCCAAGCATTTCGGGCGGCTGGACGCCCTGATAAATGTCGCCGGCGGGTTCCGCTGGGAGACGCTGGAAGACGGCTCCTGGGAGACCTGGCATCAGCTGTTCCAGATGAACGTGCTGACCGCCACCAACGCCAGCCGCTCGGCCATCCCGCACCTGAAGCGCAGCGCCAGCGGCCGCATCGTCAATGTCGGCGCCAACGGCGCGCTGAAGGCCTCGATGGGCATGGGCGCCTACGCGGCCTCCAAGGCCGGCGTGCACAAGCTGACCGAGGCCCTGGCCGAGGAACTGAAGGCGGACGGGGTGACCGTCAACGCCGTGCTGCCCTCGATCATCGACACCCCGACCAATCGCGCCGACATGCCGAACGCCGACTTCAGCGCCTGGGTCACACCGGCCGACCTGGCCGCGGCGATTCTGTTCCTGGCCTCGGAAGAGGCGAGGGCGGTGACCGGGGCGCTGTTGCCGGTGACCGGGCGGATTTAGCGGATCAATTGCTCCCCCAGCGGGGGAGGAGCAGGGTGCAGCTTCACACCCACGTCATGGATGTCCCCTACCCGGCGAGGTAGCGCGCCGCTCCCAGGCGCCAGGGGATAGTCATGCTTAAGTTCACGACGCGGCTGCTGGCCGCGGCGAGCGCCCTTGCGCTCACCGGCGGAGCCGCCTTCGCCCAGGACGCCACCCTTGAGGAGATCGTCGTCACCGCCCAGAAGCGCGAGCAGCAGGCGCTGGACGTGCCGATGTCGCTCAGCGCCTATTCGGCCCAGCGGCTGGAGGACCTGGGCGTCCAGGACTTCGCCGACCTGTCGCTGTTCACGCCGGGCTTCGAGGTGCAGGAGCAGTCGCCGAACAATCCGGGATTCGTGGTGCGCGGCATCACCTCGGACGAGACCAACGCCTATTCGGAAGCCCGCGTTTCGGTGTTCCAGGACGGGGTGTCGATCTCCAAGGCCCAGGGCTCGTATGTCGAACTGTTCGACCTGAAGCGGGTCGAGGTCGCCAAGGGGCCGCAATCGACCCTGTTCGGGCGCGGCGCGCTGATCAGCGGCGTCAACATCATCCAGAAGAAGGCCGACACCAGCGGCTTCGGCGGCTACCTGAAGGCCGAGGGCGGCGATTTCGGCTACTTGATGGGCGAGGGGGCCGTAAACCTGCCGATCAGCGAGGCCTTCGCGCTGCGTTTCTCGGGCCGCATCCGCCAGCGTGACGGCTACGTCGAGAACGCGCTCGGCGGCGACGCCTTCCAGTCGGTGGACAGCAAGGCCGCGCGTATCGCCGCGCACTTCGAGCCGAACGACCGCTTGAGCGCCGACTTCATCGTCAACTACCAGCGCGACGAGCCGGCCGGCACGGCCTTCAAGTCCGGCGGCTTCTCGCCGACCGACCCGACCACCGGCCGCGTGCTGGCCGGGCGCGGGGCCAGCGAACCGGCGGCGCTGCGCGCGCCGGCCGGCTTCCAGGGCGGCCGCGAGCTGGGGCTCGAGCGCACCGTCTGGGGCGCGACCGCGCTCGTCGACTACGAGATCAGCGACGCCCTCAGCCTGTCCTCGATCAGCGCCGTGCGCCGGTTCGACAGCCAGGAGACCTTCGATCCGGACGGCATCTCGCTGAACCTGCTGACCGGCCTCAACGACGCGGTCGGCGAGCAGTGGAGCCAGGAGCTGAGGCTCAACTACGACGCCGGCGGTCGCGCGCGCGGCTTCATCGGCGCGGGCCTGTTCCACGAGAACGGCCGCCAGCGGCTGCCGCTGCAGTTCGATGAGCGCATCGCCATCGCCCAGCTCGCCGGGGTGCTGAACGGCGGCCCGGTGCTGGGCCTGCCGGCCACGACGCCGGCCCCCGAGGCGCTGTTCGCCAACACCGCCTTCATCGGCCAGCTGGTGCAGGGCGTCGCGGCCCAGAGCAGCGGCGGGCGGCTGTTGCTGACCCCGGCGCAGGCCCAGGCGATCGCCGCCAACCTGCGCGCCAACCACGTGGAGGAAGCGACCAACACCAGCGAGCTGAACTCCATCGACCTGTTCGGCGACGTCTCGTTCGACGTCACCGACCGCTTCGAAGTCTCGGCCGGCCTGCGCTACACCCGCGACGACAAGACCACCGGCTTCGGCGCGCGCACGGTCGGCGGCCGCAGCGTGCTGGGCGGCGTGATCGGCGCCTCGGGCCTGGCGGCGACCGGCACGGCCCAGGGCATCGCTCAGGCCAACGCCATCATCGCCGCGCTGCAGAGCCCGCAGGTTCAGCAGATCCCCGACGCCCTGCTGCCGATGTTCGGCCTGACCTTCCAGCCGACCTCGGCCAACGGCACGCCGGTCGAGCGGGACCTGGACGACTCCGGGTTCACCTGGCGCCTGGTCGGCCGCTACAAGCTCAGCGAGGACGCCAACCTCTACGCCTCCTACGCCCGCGGGCGTCTGCCGGGGGTGCTGGCCGCCAGCGCGCCGGGCGCGCCCTATGGCGCGGCGCGGTTCGCGGCGGTGGAGGCCGAGACGGTCGACAGCTACGAGGTCGGGGCCAAGGCGGCGCTGCTCGACCGCCGCCTGCGCCTGGACGGGGCGGTCTATCTCTACGACTACGACAACTTCCAGACCGTCGAGCAGCAGGGCACGCTGTTCGTGGTCACCAACGCCGGCAAGGCCAAGGCCTATGGCTTCGAGGGCCAGGTCGAGTGGGCGGTGGCCTCGGGCCTCGACCTCTATGCGACCTACGCCTACAGCCATGCGCGGTTCGAGGACGGCGCCTATGACGGCAACCGCTTCCGGCTGTCGCCCGACCACAGCCTATCTCTGGCGGCGGACTGGAGCTTCGACGCCGTCGGCGGGCGGGTTTCCGTGCGGCCGAGCTACAGCTGGCAGAGCAAGGTGTTCTTCGGCAACGACAACGACCGCGCGGTCTTCCAGCAGCCGCCGGCCTCGCTGGTCGCCGACAACATCCAGGACGAACTGCAGGACGGCTACGGCCTGGCCAACCTGCGTGTCTCGTGGACGGCGCAGAGCGCGCCGCTGACCCTGGAGGCCTTCGTCACCAACATCGCCGACGAGGAGTACCTGATCGACGCCGGCAACACGGGCGACAGCCTGGGCCTGCCGACCTTCGTGGCCGGGCCGCCGCGGATGTGGGGCGTCGGCCTTACCTGGAAGTTCCAGTAGGCGAGGGGGCCACGCGCCACACCGCCTTGCCGACGTCGTCGGCGACCAGCAGGGCCCCGGTCTTGTCGACGGCGACGCCGACGGGCCGACCCTGCGCCTGGTCCTTCGCGTCGAGGAAGCCGGTCAGGAACGCCTCGGGCGGGCCGCTGGGCTTGCCGTTCGCGAACGGCACGAAGACCACGCGGTAGCCGCTGGGCGGCTTGCGGTTCCACGAGCCGTGCTGGCCGATGAACACCCCGCCCTTGTAGCGGGCCGGGAAGGCGTCGGCGTTGTAGAAGGCCAAGCCCAGCGAGGCGGTGTGCGAGCCCAGGGCGTAGTCGGGGACGATGGCCTTGGCGACCAGATCTGGGCGCTGCGGCGTGATCCGCTTGTCCACGTGCTGGCCGAAGTAGCTGTAGGGCCAGCCGTAGAAACCGCCGTCCTGCAGGCTGGTCATGTAGTCGGGGACGAGGTCGTCGCCGAGCATGTCGCGCTCGTTGACCGCGGTCCACGGGACGCCCGTGGCCGGCTCGAAGTCCAGGCCGGTCGGATTGCGCAAACCCGACGCGAACACTCGCGCGGGGCCCGCGGGCAGGGGATAGACGATCACCGCGGCGCGGTTGGTCTCGTTCTCCATGCCGTTCTCGCCGACGTTCGAGTTCGAGCCGACCGTGGCGTAGAGCTTCGCGCCGTCGGGGCTGGCGACGACGTTCTTGGTCCAGTGGTGGTTGATCGGGCCGCCCGGCAGGTCGAACACCTTCTCGCCGACGCCGATGATCTGGGTCTGCCCCTCGGCATAGGGGAAGGCGACCACCGCGTCGTCGTTGGCGACATAGAGCTTGCCGCCCGTCAGGGTCATGCCGAACGGCCGCTTCAGGCCTTCGGCGAAGGTGGTCCGCACCTCGGCGACGCCGTCGCCGTCGCCGTCGCGCAGCAGTGTGATGCGGTTGGGGCTGGGCATGGTCGCGCCGGCCTTTTTCTGCAGCGCATTGGCGATAATGTCGGTGATCCCCTTGGCCTTGGCCGGCTCGGAAGAGGCTTCCGAGACCAGCACGTCGCCGTTGGGCAGCACCAGCAGCCAGCGCGGATGGGCGAGGTCGCCGGCGTAGCGGGTGACGGTGAAGCCCGCCGGGGCGACCGGTGCTGTCCCGGCCGGCCAGCCGACCGCCTGGCGGGCGTTCAAGGTCGGGATCAGGCTCGACTTCGGCGGCGGCAACTGCGGCTTGGCGCCAAAGCCGGCGAACGGATCGGCCGAGCCCTGCCCACAGGCGGCGAGGGCCAGCACGGCCAGCGGCGACGCGACCCGGACCAGGGCGGACTTGAACGGAATCATGACGCAGGCCTTTGAATGAACGGGGATATTTGATCACTAGTCGGGTGAACGCACCAGCGCCGCACGACGTTCGTTTGACAACGTTATCGGGGGCGTCGACCATGCCTGCAGCAAAGCGCGGCCGCGAAGCGGCAGGGGAGGATGGCATGGTCGGAAAGGCGGGCGCGATGGGCGCAGCCATGGCTCTGGGGCTGGCGGGCGCAGCCCAGGCCCAGGGCGACATCGTCAAGGTCGAGAGCGGCCGGCTGCAGGGTGTCGTCCAGGACGGGGTGATCGCCTTCAAGGGGGTGCCGTTCGCCGCCCCGCCGGTCGGGGATCTGCGCTGGCGGCCCCCGCAGCCGGCGGCCAAGTGGAGCGGGATCCGCAGCGCCGCCGCCTACGGCCACGACTGTGCCCAGAAGCCGTTCCCCAGCGACGCCGCCCCGCTTGGGACCGAACCGGCCGAGGACTGCCTGGTGCTGAACGTCTGGCGGCCGGCCGACGCGCCGGCGAACGCCAAGCTGCCGGTCATGGTCTGGATCTATGGCGGCGGCTTCGTGAACGGCGGTTCGTCGCCGGATGTCTATTCCGGGCGCCAGTTCGCCAAGCAGGGCGTGGTGCTGGTCAGCTTCAACTACCGCGTCGGGCGGTTCGGGTTCTTCGCCCATCCGGCCCTGACCAAGGAGAGCCCCGAGGGACCGCACGGTAACTACGGCTTCATGGACCAGATCGCGGCCCTGAAGTGGGTGCAGCGGAATATCGGTGCGTTCGGTGGCGACCCCGGCAACGTGACCATCGTCGGCGAGTCGGCGGGCGGCTTCTCGATCCACGCGCTGATGACCACGCCGGTGGCCAAGGGCCTGTTCCACAAGGCGATCATCGAGTCCGGCGGCGGACGCAGCAACGTCAATGTGAAGCGCCAGGTCAGCGCCCAGGCGCCGGGCGGACCGCCGTCCGGCGAGCAGGTCGGCCTGGCGTTCGCCAAGAGCGTCGGGATCGAGGGCGAGGACGCCGCGGCGCTGGCGGCGCTGCGCCAGCTGCCGGCCGACAAGGTGGTCGCCGGCCTGAACATGATGACCATGTTCACCCCGACCTATGCCGGGCCGATGTCCGACGGCCAGATCGTGACGGGCGAGCCGGGCGCGATCTATGCGGCGGGGGGCGGGGCGGACGTGCCGCTGATCGTCGGCGCCAACAGCATGGACATCGGCTTCTCCATGGCCAAGTCGATGGACGAGGTGTTCGCGCCGTTCGGGCCTGAGCGCCGCGTGGCGGCCGAGGCGGCGTTCGATCCGGGCAAGAGCGGCGACGTCCGCAAGGTCGGGACGTTGGTGGCCAGCGACACCATGATGGTCGAGCCGGCGCGGTTCGTGGCCAAGGCCTGGGCCAAGGCCGGGCGGCCGGTCTACGCCTATCGCTTCAGCTATGTCGCGGACTCCATGCGCAAGGAGTGGCCCGGCGCGCCGCACGCCACCGAGATTCCTTATGTCTTCGACACCGTGAAGGCCAAGTACGGCGAGGCGCTGACGCCGGCGGACGCGGCGATGGCGCAGCTGGCCAGCGCCTATTGGGTCGCCTTCGCCAAGACCGGCGATCCGAACGGCGGCGATCGGCCGGCCTGGCCGCGCTACGAGCTGCCGGGCGATCAGATCCTCGACTTCGCCAATGACGGCGCCAAGGCGCAGGCCGATCCGTGGAAGGCGCGGCTCGACCTCATCGAGCAGGTCGCAGACGCGAAGATGCGCTGAAGCGGCCGCCTGCGAGAATCCACGTTATATCTGCGCGGATGAAGGGCGAGGCAGCGTGACGACGACGATCAAGGACGTAGCGGCGCGGGCAGGGCTGTCGGTGATGACCGTCTCGCGGGTGCTGAACGGCGAACGTCACGTCAGCGCGCAGGCCCGCGAGAAGGTGCAGGCGGCGATCGAGGCGCTGGGCTATCGGCGCAACGTCTTCGCCCGCGGCCTGCCGGGCGCGCGTTCGTTCCTGATCTGCATGCCGGCGCCCGAGATGATCTCGGACTATCTCGCCGAGGTTCAGCAGGGGGCGGTCGAGCGCTGCCGGGCGGCGGGGTATCACCTGGTCGTTCAGCCGTACGACGAGGGCGATGAAGTGAGAGACGCGCCGGTGACGTCGGCGTTGGCGGCCTTGCGGCCGGACGGTTTTCTGCTGGCCCCGCCGATGAGCGACAATCTGGCGGCGATGGACGCTTTGGAGCGGGCCGGAACGCCCTATGCGCGGCTGGCGCCGAGCCTTGAGCCTGCGCGCGGCGCGTGCGTTGCGATCGACGAGGTGGAAGCGGCCCGGGCGATGACGGCGGCCTTGCTGGACCTCGGACATCGCCGCATCGGGTTTGTCGGCGGCCCGGCTGGGCACGGGGCGTCCGCCTGGCGGCTGGCCGGCTATCGGCAGGCGTTGGCCGAGCACGGGGTCGGCTGCGATCCCGACCTGGAAGCCGGTGGCGACTTCATGTTCGAGAGCGGCGAGGCGGCGGGCGAGCGGCTGCTGGCGCTCGCCGAGCGGCCGAGCGCGATCTTCGCCGGCAATGACGACATGGCGCTTGGGGTGATGAGCGCAGCCCAGCGGCTGGGTCTTTCGGCGCCAAACGACCTCTCGGTGGCCGGCTTCGACGGCGGCGAGATCGCCGAACTGGCCTGGCCGCAACTAACCACGATCCGTCAGCCGGTGCAGGCGATGGGCGCGGCGGCCGCCGCGGCGATCATCGCCATGGTGGAGAGCGGCGAGCTGACGGCCAGTTCACAGCAACTCGACTTCACGCTGCTGATGCGCGGCTCGACGGCGGCGCTCTAGGCGGCGGGCGCCGCGCTCGAGGCGCGGACCTCGATCGCGAACGGCAGCTGCCGCGCGGGCTGGTCGAGGGGCTCGCCGTCGGCGAGCGTGATCAGCATGTCGGCGGCGGCCGCGCACATGAGGTCGACCGGCTGGTGGGCGGTGGTCAGTTGCGGGGAGCTGAGGCGCGAAACGCGATTGTCGTCGAAGCCGGCAAGGGCGAGATCGGCGGGCGCCGAGAGCCCGAGCTCGCGGGCCGCGGCCAGCACGCCCAGCGCCATCTTGTCGTTGGTCGCAAAGACCGCCGTCGGGCGATCTGCAGGCGCGAGCAGGGCCCGGCCGGCGGCCATGCCGGACTCGAAGGTGAAGTAGCCTTGGGCGATCCGCTGCGGCGGGACGGCGAGCCCGGCCTCATCCATCGCCCGTTCGAAGCCCGCCTGGCGCTGCTGCGAGGCGCCATGGTCGGGGTGGCCCTGCACGAACCCGATCGCCTGGTGGCCGAGCTCGATCAGGTGGCGGGTGAGGGCGTAGGCGGCGGCGTTGTCGTCGATGAAGACGCACGGGGCGGCTTCGCGCGCCGCGCTGGGGGCGATGCGAACGTGGGCGACGCCGAGCTTGTCCAGCATCGCCATCGCGGCGGGATCATCGCAGATCGGCGGGGTCAGGATGACGCCGTCGAGGCGCAGGCTGGAGATGATCTGCTCGATCTGCTGGGCGACGTCGCCCTGCGAGTCGATCGGCTCCACGACCAGATGATAGCCGGCCTCGCGACAGCGGAGCAGCGCGCCGGATTCGCCCTGGGTGACGTAGCTGTAGTTTGGGTTGTCGTAGAGAAAGCCGATCAGCCGCGAGCGGCCGCCGATCAGGCCGCGGGCGGCGTTGTTGGGCCGGTAGCGGAGGGCGGCGGCGGCGGCCAGCACGCGCTCACGGACTTCCTTGCGGACGTGGGGCTCGCCGTTCAGCACCCGCGAGACGGTCTTGAAGGACACCTCGGCCTTGGTGGCGACGTCTTTGATCGTCGGTTGCCGGGGCAAGCCAATCTCCAGCCGTGCGGGAGGAAAGCTCTCGCGCGCTTTGCGCTCGGCGACAAGCCGGCGCCGGCCGCCGGGAAACCTCAAGTTGTGATTGACAACGTTATCGGAGCGGTGTGTCTACGGGTCGCGCCAACCCGCGCAAAAAACTGGCGGGTCCCGGATGCCCCCGGGACCCGCCGCACTTTGTCGGACGGCGTCGGCGTCGGCGCCGACTAGGCCATGCCCATCACATCTGCTTCGGAAAGGTCGACGCGCTGGCGCGGCTCGCCCATGGTCATGGGGCGCAGGCCGAGGTCGGTCATGAGCGCGGCGTCGGTGTCCTTGTCGGGGTTGGCGGTGGTCAGCAGCTTGCCGCCGATGAACATCGAGTTGGCCCCCGACAGGAAGCACAGCGCCTGCAGTTCGCGGCTCATGTGCTCACGGCCGGCCGAGAGCCGGACCACGGTTTTCGGGCAGACGATGCGGGCCACGGCGATCATCCGCACGAACTCCAGCGGGTCGACCGCCTCGGAATCGCCCAGCGGCGTGCCGGGGATCGGCATCAGGTCGTTGATCGGCAGCGAGTTCGGATGCTCGGGCAGGGTGGCCAGGGCGTGCAGCAGGCCGGCGCGGTCGGTGCGGGTCTCGCCCATGCCGACGATGCCGCCGCAGCAGGTCGACATGCCGACCGAGCGCACGGCCTCCAGGGTGTCGAGCCGGTCCTGGTAGGTGCGGGTGGTGACCACCTGGTCGTAATAGTCCGGGCCGGTGTCGAGGTTGTGGTTGTAGTAGTCGAGGCCGGCGTCCTTGAGCGACTGGGCCTGGTCGCGGGTCAGCATGCCGAGCGTGGCGCAGGTCTCCAGGCCCAGCGCCTTAACCCCCGAGATCATCGCCGCCACCTTCGGCACGTCGCGGTCCTTCAGGTCGCGCCAGGCCGCGCCCATGCAGAAGCGCTGCGCCCCGCCGGCCTTGGCCTCCATCGCCGCGGCGATGACGCTCGTCGCGTCCATCAGCTTGCCGGCCTTCACGCCGGTCTCGAAGTGCTGGCTCTGGCTGCAGTAGCCGCAGTTCTCGGCGCAGCCTCCGGTCTTGACGCTGAGCAGCTGCGAGAGCTGCACCTCGCTCGGATCGAACCAGGCCCGGTGCACCGCCGCGGCCTGGAACACCAGCTCCATGAACGGCAGCTCGAACAGACCCTCGACGTCGGCCAGCGTCCAGTCGTGACGCGGCTCTGCGGGATCGAACCTCACGCGCGCATCTCCACCGGCCACGGGGCGGTCTGGCGATGCACGAGCAGCGCGCTGAGCGCAGCCTCGGCCTCGCGGCGCTCCTGTTCCAGCACCTTCAGGCGTTCCGACAGCCGCGAAACGGCATAGTCGATGTGGGCGCTGCGATCGCCGCCGGCGTCCTGGCGGCTGAGGATGGCGGCGATGTCGTCGAGCGAGAGCCCTGCGCGCCTGAACTCGGCGATGGCGCCGAGCCGCGACAGCGCGTCCTCGTCGTAGCGGCGGCGGTTGAGCTGGTCGCGGCCGGCGCGGACCAGACCGAGCTCCTCATAGTAGCGGATCGCCCGGGCGGTCAGGTCGAGGCGGCGCATCACTTCGCCGAGCGGGATGCTCTGGGTGGTGGATGTCATCTGCATCATGCGAACTCCACGAGGACTTCGTCGGCGGCGACGGAGTCGCCGGCCTTGGGACCGACCGTCTTGACCACGCCCTCGCGCTCGGCCCGGATGATGTTCTGCATCTTCATGGCTTCGACGACGGCGACGGCCTGACCGGCCTGGACAGTCTGGCCCGGTTCGACGTCGAGGCTGACGACGAGGCCGGGCATCGGCGAGAGGATCATCTTGGACGTGTCTGCCGCCTGCTTGGGCGGCAGCTTCTGGTGCAGCTCGGCCGAGCGCGGGGTCAGCACCAGCACGTGGACGAGGGCGGCCCGATGGCGGATCATGAAGCCCTCGGCCGCCGGCTTGACGCTGGCGGTGAACGGGCGGCCGTCGAGCTTGGCCTTGAACAGCGGCAGGCCGGGACGCCAGGCGATCTCGGTGAGCTGGACCGTCCGGCCGTCCTCGAAGGCGACGGTGACGTGGTCGCCGCCGTTGGTGACGCGGACCTTGCGATGCTCGGGACCGGCGACCACCACCCATTCCTCACGCACGAGCTGCGGGGCTGAGCGAGCGGCCAGGCGGCGGTGCATGGCGCAGGCCGTGGCGGCCATCAGGTCGCGCTGCGAGGCGGTGGGCTCGACGCCGTGGAAGCCCTCGGGGAACTCGTCCTTGATGTAGTTGGTCGAGAGTTGGCCGGAGACGAAGCGCTCCTGGTCCATGACGGCGGCCAGGAACGGGATGTTCTGCCCCAGGCCCTCGATGTGGAAGTCCTCGAGCGCGCGGCCCATGGCGGCGATGGCGCCCTTGCGGTCGGGGCCCCAGGTCGAGAGCTTGGAGATCATCGGGTCGTAGAACATCGAAATCTCGTCGCCTTCGCGCACGCCCGCGTCGTTGCGGACCTTGGCGGCGCCGGCCTCGCCCTCCAGCGGCGGCGAGTAGCGGACCAGGCGGCCGATCGACGGCAGGAAGCCGCGATAGGGGTCTTCGGCGTAGATGCGGCTTTCGATGGCCCATCCGTTGATCGAGAGGTCCGACTGCTGGAAGGCGAGCTTCTCGCCGTAGGCCACACGGATCATCTGCTCGACCAGGTCGACGCCGGTGATCAACTCGGTGACCGGATGCTCGACCTGCAGGCGGGTGTTCATCTCCAGGAAGAAGAAGCTCTTGTCCTGACCGGCGACGAACTCGACGGTGCCGGCGCTGTCGTAGTTGACGGCCTGGGCGAGGGCGACGGCCTGCGCGCCCATGGACGCGCGGGTGGCCTCGTCCAGCAGCGGGGAGGGAGCCTCCTCGATGACCTTCTGGTTGCGGCGCTGGATCGAGCATTCGCGCTCGAACAGGTGGACGACATTGCCGTGCTTGTCGCCCAGCACCTGGATCTCGATGTGGCGCGGGCTCTCGATGAATTTCTCAATGAAGATCCGGTCGTCGCCGAAGCTGGCCTTGGCTTCGGCACGGACGGCCGGGAAGCCTTCCTCGACGTCCTTCTCGTTCCAGGCGACGCGGATGCCCTTGCCGCCGCCGCCGGCGCTGGCCTTGATCATCACCGGATAGCCGATCTCGGCGGCGATCTTCAGGGCGTGGGCGACGTCGTCGATCTCGCCGACATGTCCCGGCACGGTGGAGACGCCGGCCTTGGCGGCGAACTTCTTGCTCTCGATCTTGTCGCCCATGGCCTCGATGGCCTTGGGGTTGGGACCGATGAAGACAATGCCCTCGTCGGCCAGCCGCTTGGCGAAGCCGGCGTTCTCCGAGAGGAAGCCGAAGCCGGGGTGCACGGCCTGGGCGCCGGTGGCGCGGCAGGCGGCGACGATCTTGTCGGCGACCAGGTAGCTCTCGGCGGCGGGCGAGCCGCCGATGAAGACGCTCTCGTCAGCCATCTCAACGGCCATCGAGTCGGCGTCAGCCTCGGAGTAGACGACGACCGTGGCGATGCCCATCCGGCGGCAGGTCTTGATGATGCGGACCGCGATCTCGCCGCGGTTGGCGATCAGGATTTTCGTGAACATAAAGCGCGACCTACAGCGGGATGTTGTCGTGTTTCTTCCAGGGATTGGCGAGTTGCTTGCCCTGGAGGTTCTTCAGCGCGTTTGCGATGCGCCGGCGGGTGGAGTGGGGCATGATGACATCGTCGATGTAGCCGCGTGAAGCGGCGACGAACGGATTGGCGAAGCGCTGCTTGTACTCGGCCTCGCGGGCGGCGATGGCCTCGGGGTCGCCGATCTCGGAGCGGAAGATGATCTCGACCGCGCCCTTGGAGCCCATGACCGCGATCTCGGCCGAGGGCCAGGCGTAGTTGACGTCGCCGCGGATGTGCTTGGAGCTCATGACGTCATAGGCCCCGCCATAGGCCTTGCGGGTGATCAGGGTGACCTTCGGCACCGTGGCCTCGGCGTAGGCGAAGAGGAGCTTGGCGCCGTGGCGGATCAGCCCGCCCTGTTCCTGCTTGGTGCCGGGCATGAAGCCGGGCACGTCGACCAGGGTCACCAGCGGGATCTCGAAGGCGTCGCAGAAGCGCACGAAGCGCGCGGCCTTTCTGGACGAGTCGATGTCCAGCACCCCGGCCAGCACCTGCGGCTGGTTGGCGACGACGCCGACGGTGGCCCCGTCGATGCGGCCGAAGCCGCAGATGATGTTCTTGGCGAAGTCCGGGCTGATTTCGAAGAAGTCGGCCTCGTCGACGACCTTCAGGATCAACTCCTTCATGTCGTAGGGCTTGTTGGGATTGGCCGGCACCAGGCTGTCGAGCGAGGGCTCCAGCCGGTCGGTCCGATCGAAGCTCTCGCGCACCGGCGGCTTCTCTCGGTTGGAGAGCGGCAGGAAGTCGACCAGCCGGCGCACCTGGGTCAGCGCCTCCAGGTCGTTCTCGAACGCGCCGTCGGCGACGCCCGACTTCAGCGCATGCACCCGGTAGCCGCCGAGCTCCTCGTGGGTGACCTCCTCGTGGGTCACGGTCTTCACCACGTCCGGGCCGGTCACGTACATGTACGAGGTGTCCTTCACCATGAAGATGAAGTCGGTGATCGCCGGGGAGTACACATCGCCGCCGGCGCAGGGGCCCATGATCACGCTGATCTGCGGGATGACGCCGCTGGCCAGGGTGTTCTGCAGGAAGATGTCGGCGTAGCCGGCCAGGCCGTCGACGCCTTCCTGGATGCGGGCGCCGCCGGCGTCGAACAGCCCGATGATCGGGGCCCCGACCTTCAGCGCCTGCTCCTGCACCTTGACGATCTTGCGGGCGTGGGCGTTCGACAGGCTGCCGCCGAACACCGTGAAGTCCTTGGAGAACACGAACACCAGCCGGCCGTTGATCCGGCCCCAGCCGGTCACCACCCCGTCGCCCGGCACCCGGTTGTCGGCCATCCCGAAGTCGGTCGCCCGGTGCTCGACGAACATGTCGAACTCCTCAAACGAACCCTCGTCCAGCAGCAGGTCCAGACGCTCGCGCGCCGTCAGCTTGCCCTTGCCGTGCTGGCTGGCGATCCGGCGCTCGCCCCCGCCCAGACGCGCCTCGCCACGGCGCTTCTCAAGCTCTTCAAGGATGTGCTTGGCGCCCGTCGGCGCGAGGTTTCGGACGATGGAGTTCACGGGCCTGGCCTCAGTCTGAGCGCCATCGAAAGCAGGCGCGAACCTGCGATAGGCGCCAGGGCAGGTGACGTCATGTGAATAGAGGCGCTATTGTGAAAAACACGCTTCGCAAATTCACATTCTGCAAAGTTGCAAATGTCGCAAAAGCTGTTCGTCGGACCGAAGGTGCGCCGCCTGCGCGAGGCGAGGGGATGGAAGCTGGAGCCTTGCGCGGCAAGGCTTGGCCTGTCGGTCAGCTACCTCTCGCAGATCGAGGCCAACCAGCGGCCGGTCACCGCGCGGGTGCTGATCTCGATGATGCGAGTGTTCGATGTGGACGCCGCCTCGCTCGACGCCGACGACGACCAGCGGATGATCGCCGACCTGCGCGAGGCGACCGCGGAATCGGCCGCCGAGGCCCCCGCGCCGTCGCTGGCGGAGCTGAAGCTGGTGGTGACCAACGCGCCGAGCTTTGCGCGGCACTACCTCGATCTGCACCGCGCGCACCGCCGGGCCGGCGAGCGGCTGAGCGCCACCGACGAGGCCTTGTCGCTGGACGAGACGGTCGCGGCCAGCGCGCAGCTGCCCTACGAGGAGGTGCGCGACTACTTCCACTACAAGAACAACTACATCCACGCCCTGGACGTGGCGGCCGAGCAGCTGCACGGCCGGTGCGGGCTGGTGCCCGAGATCCCGCTGGAGAGCGCGCTGGAGGCCTATCTGCGCGACAAGCTTCAAGTGACCGTGCGGCGGGTGGCGGAAGGCGACCTGATGCGGCGCTACGACCCTGGTAAGCGGGAGCTGACGCTGAACATGGCCCAGCCGGCCGAGACGCGGACCTTTCAGATGGCCTGCCACGTGGTCGCCGCCGAACTGGGCGAGATCATCGAGGCGGAGCTCGAGGCTTCCGAGCTGCGCAGCCCGGCGGCGGTCGACATCTGCCGGATCAGCCTGACCAACTATGCGGCCGGGGCGCTGGTGCTGCCGTACGAGGCGTTTCGTCAGGCGGCGCAGGAGCTGCGCCACGATATCGACGCCCTGACCCTGCGGTTCCAGTCCAGCTTCGAGCAGACCTGCCACCGCTTAAGCACGCTGCAGCGGCCGAGCGCACGCGGGGTGCCGTTCTACTTCGTGCGGGTCGATCCGGCCGGGAACATCACCAAGCGCCACAGCGCCACGAGGTTCCAGTTCGCGCGGTTCGGCGGCACTTGCCCGTTGTGGAACGTGCACGAGGCGTTCGGACGCGACGGCCGCATCCTGACCCAGGTGGCCGAGATGCCGGACGGCGCGCGCTATCTGTGCCTGGCCTGGAGCGTGCTGAAGCGGTCGGGCGGCCACGGCACGCCGGACCGGCGCTACGCCCTCGGTCTGGGCTGCGAGGTCGAGTACGCCGACGCCATCGTCTATTCCGACGGCGTGGACCTGAAGGGACCGCCGGCGCGGATCGGGGTCAGCTGCCGGATCTGCGAGCGCGACGACTGCCTGCAGCGGGCGTTTCCGCCGGTCGACCGCAGCTTCCGGGTGTCGCGCACCGAGCGCTCGATCGTACCGTTCTCGCTCAGCTAGCCGTGGCGGGCGAAGACCTGGGCCTTTCCGGATCGGTCGAGGAGCAGCAGGGTGGCGTAGGCTTCGGTCTCGCCGCTGGGGCTTTCCATGCCGGGCGAGCCGATCGGCATGCCAGGAACGGTCAGGCCGATCGCCTTAGGGCGTTCCTTGAGCAGGCGCAGGACGTCGGCGGGCGGGACATGGCCCTCGACGGCGTAGCCGCCGATCAGACCCGTGTGGCAGGACGACAGGTCGAAGGGGATGCCGTGCTTCTCGCGGATCGGCGTCAGGTCCTCGACCTCGTGCACCGTCGGCTTGAATCCGGCGCGGGTCATGTAGGTGATCCAGCCCTTGCAGCAGCCGCACCAGGGCGTCTTGTAGACGACCAGATCGAGCGGCGGCGCGGCCTGGGCGCAGCCCGCCGTCAGCAGCAGGACAGATGCCGCCAACAGCAGGTGCCGCCGATCGGGGGCCGGGTTCGACGAACTCATTTACTCAACACCATACTCAAAGGCGTGGCCCCGAAGGCGGGGGGAGACCCGCCTAGATAGGATACGCGCGTCGCGCGGCGGTCCCTCATCACAGCAGCCAGGCGCGGAGCAGATAGCTCACGGCGCCGACGGTGAGGACGCCGGCCAACCAGAGGCCGACGAACCAGGCCAGCCGCCGCCAGGACGAGGAGGAGGGGGCGGCCATCAGTGATAGCCCTCGTGGCCGACCTTGCCGCGGAACACCCAGTAGGCGTAGCCGGTATAGGCCAGGATGATCGGGATCAGCACCGAGGCCCCGACCAGCATGAACATCAGGCTGGAGTCGGGGGCCGCGGCCTCCCAGATGGTCACGGCGCCGGGCACCACGTGCGGGAACATGCTGATCCCCAGCCCCACGAAGCTGAGCGCGAAGAGGGCCAGCGCCAGCAGGAAGGGCCAGCGCTCGTGGCCCTTGCGCAGGCTGCGGAAGAACAAGACCGCGCCGATCAGCACCAGCAGCGGCACCTGGGCGGTGAGCAGCACGCTCGGCCAGGCGAACCAGTTCTCGTAATAGGCGCCTTCGAGGAACGGGGTGGCGGCGCTGACCACGCCGATCAGCAGGACCGTGCCCGCGCCGAGCCAGGCCGACATGCGCCGCATGTGAGACTGCATGGCGCCTTCGGTCTTCATGACCAGCCAGGTGGCGCCGAGCAGGGCGTAGCCGACGACCAGGCTGACGCCGGTGAGCAGGCTGAAGGGCGTCAGCCAGTCCCACCACCCGCCCGCGTACTGGCGGCCCTCGACGGCGATCCCTTGCAGGAGCGCGCCCAGGGTCACGCCCTGAGCGAAGGTGGCGATCACCGAGCCGGCGGTGAAGGCGAAGTCCCAGAACGGCCGGTGGTCCGGGTCGCGCCAGCGGAACTCGAACGCCACGCCGCGGAAGATCAGCGCCAGCAGCATGGCGATGATCGGCGCGTAGAGGGCCGGCAGCACGATCGCATAGGCCAGCGGGAAGGCGGCCATCAGCCCGCCGCCGCCCAGCACCAGCCAGGTCTCGTTGCCGTCCCAGACCGGCGCGACGGAGTTCATGGCCGAGTCCCGCTCGGGGCCAGGCTTGAAGGTCGGGAACAGGATGCCGATGCCGAGGTCGAAGCCGTCCATGACGACGTAGGCGAAGACGGCGAAGGCGATGACGAACGCCCAGACGAAGGGGAGGTCGAGGCTCACGAGGCGTCTCCCTGGCCGGTGCGGTGGACGGGAATGCCGGGGGCGGGCGTGATGCCGGCGGTGCGCACCGGATGGTCGGGCGCAGGCTCCAGGCCCGGCTCGCCGGGATGCGGCGCGTGGCTCATCAGTTTCAGGATGTAGCCCGTGCCGGCCGAGAACACGATGAAGTAGACGACCACGAAGGCCAGCAGCGAGGCTGCGACGGCGGGCGCATCGAGCGGCGCGGCCGACTGCGAGGTGCGCAGCAGGCCGTAGACCGTGAACGGCTGGCGGCCGACCTCGGTCGTCACCCATCCGGCCAGGACGGCGACGAAGCCGGCGGGGCCCATGACCAGGGCGAAGCGGTGCAGCCAGGTCCAGTCGTAGAGCTTGCGGCGGGTGCGGGCGAGCAGGCTGACCGCGCCGAGGGTCAGCATCAGCATGCCCAGGCCGACCATGATCCGGAACGACCAGAAGACGATGGAGACGTGCGGCCAGTTCTCGCGCGGCACGGTGTCGAGCCCAGCCAGCGGCGCGTTCGGGTCGTGCTTGAGGATCAGCGACGAGGCTTTCGGGATCGAGATTGCCGAGTGGACGGTGGCGGCCTTCTCGTCGGGGATGCCGAACAGGATCAGCGGCGCGCCTTCCGGGTGGCTCTGGAAGTGGCCCTCCATGGCCATGACCTTGGCGGGCTGGTGCTCCAGGGTGTTCAGGCCGTGCATGTCGCCGGCGAAGATCTGGATCGGGGCGGCCACGGCGATCATGCCCATGGCCATGTTGAACATCACCCGCGCCCCGGCGTTGGTCTTGTCCTTCAGCAGGTGCCAGGCCCCGACCGCGCCCACCACCAGGGCGGTGGTCAGATAGGCGCCGAGCACGGTGTGGACGAGCCTGTAGGGGAACGACGGATTGAAGACGATGGCCCACCAGTCGGCCGGTTCGAACTGGCCGACGGCGTTCATCACGAAGCCCTGCGGCGTCTGCATCCAGCTATTGGCCGAGAGGATCCAGAAGGCCGAGATGAAGGTGCCGATCGCCACCGCCAGGGTGGCCATGTAGTGCAGCTTGGGGCCGACCCTGTTCATGCCGAACAACATCACGCCGAGGAACCCGGCTTCCAGGAAGAAGGCGGTCATCACCTCGTAGGCCATCAGCGGGCCGATCACCGGTCCGGCCTTGTCGGAGAACACCGACCAGTTGGTGCCGAACTGGTAGGACATGGTGATGCCGGAGACGACGCCCATGGCGAAGGCCAGGGCGAAGATCTTCAGCCAGTACTTGAAGAGGTTGAGATAGACCTCCTTGCCGGTCTTCAGCCACAGCCCCTCGAGCACGGCCAGGTAGCTGGCCAGACCGATCGAGAAGGCCGGGAAGATGAAGTGGAACGAGACGGTGAAGGCGAACTGAGCCCGTGCCAGGGTCAGGGCGCTGATGTCGTCAAACATCGGCCTGTCCCTCGGTCTTGCCGCGCCGCCGCGCCTTGCCGCCGGCGACCACCTTCAGGCGGTCTTTGATCTCGAAAACCTTCTGCACCTTGGAGCCCACCTCGAGCAGTTGGATCAGGGTCTGGGTCTCGAGCTTCTGAATGTCCTCCGACCAGCGGGTGACAAGCTCGATGAGGCCGTGCATCTCGGCCATCCGCGCCTGGGCGTGGCGTTCGCCCTCAGTCGCCGGCGTCTCGACCAGCGCCTGGCGCAGCATCGACAGGGTCGGGTCGATCTCCCGCTTGCGCCGTTCCTCGGCCAGGATGCGCACGATCTCCCAGATGTCCTCGGGCGTCGAGAAGTACTCGCGCCGGTCGCCGGGCTTGTGCTGCAGCTTCACCAGCCGCCAGGACGACAACTCCTTGAGCCCCATGCTGACGTTCGAGCGCGAGAAGCCGAGCTTCTCGGTGATGTCGTCGGCGTTCAGCGGCTCCTCGGCCAGGAACAGCAGAGCGTAGATCTGGCCGACCGTGCGGCTGATGCCCCAGCGGCTGCCCATTTCGCCGAAGTGGAGGACGAAGGCCTGGGTGAGGGGAGGAAGATTCATGTTCTCTCGAACTTTCAGGAATTTCTGAAAATTAGAAAATCAACGACGCTGGGTCAATGCTCCGCGCGGCGGCCGAACGCCGCGCGGGTGGAAAGCGGACGCGCGCTGTACTAAGTGGCGCACGAACCCCCGCCGCCCGAGCGCATCCCTTGACCACCCCGACCGCACATCGCGACAGCTACCGACTGTCCGTCGCACCTATGATGGACTGGGTAGATAAGTCTTAAAAATCAGATGGTTGCGAGAGCATCGGCGCTCGCTTTGCTCATCATACGTTCTCGTAGAATTTCATTTTTGTTCGCGCCTCTGTCGGCGTTTCCAGAACTGGACCGACTGGGCAGGCGGTACTGAACCGCGCCTTCCGCCGATGCCGCTCGTCGGCAATGTCTCAGTCGAGATCATTGCCGACCCTCGGAATGTCCGCTCTAGGGCGTCTGCCCAAGCTTAGCCGCTTAACGGCAGAGCCTGACTCGTTTTGGATCGCCCGCTTCAGGCGCCATGTGGCAGCGTCCCCGGTTTGGCCGAGCTTGATCCCAGGGCGACGTTGCAATCGCTCCCTCTTCGCCGGTGCTAGGCCGCGTCAAACGCAAATGTCGCAGCGGGCGAATTTTATCGCTTCATGCCGGCGGCCGATTTCCATAGATTCAGCGCGGGGGAGTTCGACTTTGACTTTGCACAATTGCCCACCGCCAAGGGCTGCGCTGGCAC
Source organism: Phenylobacterium sp. LjRoot97 (assembly GCF_964254345.1). Lineage (NCBI taxonomy): Bacteria > Pseudomonadati > Pseudomonadota > Alphaproteobacteria > Caulobacterales > Caulobacteraceae > Phenylobacterium > Phenylobacterium sp. LjRoot97. Next base: position 2,889,867 of record NZ_CAXUTH020000001.1, on the reverse strand, counting down.
GATGGCTTAAGGACTATCCAAGCGCTATCGACACTTACGGTCACCTGTTGCTCGAGCAAATTTGCGACTGCGACGATGACTTGATCGCCGATTTCGTGGATTACTTCCAATCGGCGCACGCGGATGCCCGCAAGTTCTTCCATGAACAGATGGGCATCGAGCTTCACCCCGATGCGGATGAACCCGAAGCGCATGTCACTTATCCCACCTGCCTACCGTCGATCACGCGACGTGGCCTGTTCGGTGAAGTCATGGCTGGCATGCTCACTGAGCATTACGAATATATCGGCAGCCATGCATGGACGATCCCTGTCTTCCTCTTCCGCTATCACGAGGATGCTGAGGCCTATCTGTTCGCGCTCGTCCGGGATGAAGAGCGCAAACGTGAGGTCTACGGCCGGCGGGGCTCCGATTTCCTCGCGCTAGCGCTCAACGAGGGGGGGGATATTGAGCGCTTCATTGCCGGTGAAGCCAAATGGCGAAAGAAGCTTCAGCCCGCCGTTGTTGCCGAGTTGATGTACGGCAAAAAAAAGAAGGATCCGGAAACCGAGGAACTTGAGCACGACGGCAAGGGTATCTGGTTCCAGATGAATCGGGACACCCCAGCGCCGCACGGCTTGCGACAATTGCAGCGCCTGCTACGCGAAATAGACCCTAACGGCTATTCAACGGCGATCGCAAGGCTCGACCGTGTGCTGGTGGTGTCGGGCGCCGAACCGCTGCCGCGGACCAACCTGGTGATGATCTCGGGCGGCGACGTCCCCAGCCGCAAGCCCAAGACATCGCTGATACCGTGGGAGGTGGTGCCAGAGGAATACACGGCACCGCATGACCTGCAGGTGGTCGAACTCATTCTGAACGACGGCGATAAGCTGATCGATGGCGTCTATGACGCGCTTTGGGCCCTCTGATGCCGGCGAACGATCCGCAACGGCTCGAGATCGCCAATGGCGCGCGCATCGGGCTCGCGTTGGACAACGAGATATCTGCCAATCAGGCGCGTTCCTATGTCCGCTGCCTGCAGATCGGCTGGCGGGTCGACACGATCGGTTGGAACCGCAGGGACTCCGAAGGTCAGTTAGCGGATGCCCGAAGCCTGCTGCAGGCAGCCGAAATCTTCGCAGAGATCGAAGGCCATGACGCGCCGCGCGCGATCGACTGCTACCGGCGTGCCGGCGAGATCCTCGAATGGCTGACGCGCTCCGCAGACGACCTCCGGACGATCGCGCCAATCGAACTACTTGCCGGCGCCGCCTTCCAGCTCGGCGGTCTGCCCGCGATGGCGTCGAGTCTTCTCGGACAACTCGATCTCGTGGAAGACGGCCAGACGCTCTTTGCTGCATTCATCCGCGCCGATTTCGACGCGGTGCTCGTCCATGCAATGACCTTCTGGGATCAGAATGGCGACCTGACCGACGTAGGCTCTTCCCGTCGGATCCTCGAAGAGGACAAGGATGACAGGCTCAGCTGGTATTTCACGGTCGAACTCATTCGCGCGCTCGGCCTGTTTGCGGATTCAATACGGCGCGGGGATGATCGCCGCCTGGCAAAGGCCGCTGCAAAGCTCAAGGCACTCGACGCCATGGCCGTGCGCACCTTCAGCGACGACGTCTCGCTCCTGATCAGCCTGTTGCGGCAAGTCGGTGAACGGTTCGCTGACGCCAGCATCTATCGATCTGTCCGCGCACTTGGCGAACTCAACCTCGAGCGCATGCCACGCATGCTGGCCTTTGCGCGTGACCAGTTCTCCCGCGGCCGCGGCATATTGTGGTCATCGCAGCGCGCCGGTCTCACACGCCTGCTCGAAAACTCGTCCTTTGCGCTATGCACGCCCACCGGATCGGGCAAAACGCTTGTCGCCAATCTCGGCCTCGTAAAGGAGCTGCTGCTGCGCGATCATGGCGAGGTCGTGCCGTTGGCCTTGTATCTCGTCCCGTCCCGCGCGCTCGCCGGTGAGGTGGAAGCGAAGCTGGCATCTGAGCTCGGCCGCGATCTCATCATCACCGGCCTATATGGCGGAGCCGACTGGGGCATAACCGACTACTGGCTGAACGCCTTCCGCCCGACCGTGCTCATCGCCACGGTCGAAAAGGCCGATGCGCTCATGCGCTATCTCGCCCCGCTGCTGCTCAGCCGTCTAAAGCTCCTTATTGTCGATGAGGCCCATCAGGTTCTGCCCGAGGATACGGAAAGCGGCCGCAGCGAATTCGCCGATCACAGCAGCCGCTCGCTCAGGCTCGAAAGCTTCGTTGCGCGCTTGCTTACTCAGGCCCCCGACATGGTCCGCATCGCGCTGACCGCAGTAGCCGGCGGCGGTGCGGGACCCGTGGCACGGTGGATGGAGGGCACTGCCGACGCAGCAGCAATAGGCACGCGGTATCGCAGCACCCGGCAGGTAATCGGCGTGCTCGAAACCGCGTCGGAGCGGCGCAGCACGATGTTGCTCGAGCTTATGAACGGGCGGCCGCTCTATGTGCAGGGCCGTGATGCCCCGGTTTATCTCAACCTCACCATCCCGCCGATGGCTCAGTTGCCCCCGCAGATGAGGTCCAGCCTCTACCGCTTTAACCAAGTGACCGTGCTTTGGACGGCCCTGCATCTCGCCGCGACTGATCGCCGGATCCTCATCTCGTTGGCCCAACAACCCGAACAGACAATGGGGTGGTATGCGGAAGCTTTCGACCTTCCGGCTTGGCAGGAACTGCCGGTGTTCGTGCCGCCTGGGGGCAGGGGCGGTGACCTTTTCGCCGAAGCCCGGGCAGCCTGCGTCGATTATTGCGGGCCCGATTCCTATGAGGTGCGGCTGCTTGATCGTGGAATAGCGACCAGCCATGGCCAGATGCCGCAACGGCTGCGGCGGCTGATGGTGGCGCTGATCGACGAGAAAACCTGTCCGATCACCGTTGCGACCGCGACGCTTACCGAAGGCGTCAATCTCCCATTCGACATCATCTTCGTCACTTCGCTCAAGCGCAGCGCCTACGACAACGTCAAGCGGCAGCCGGTCATCACCCCCTATACCGCAGCTGAGTTCCGCAATCTTGCCGGTCGTGCCGGCAGGCCGGGCGCGACGCGTGGAATGGAAGGGCTAACGCTAGTCGCCTTGCCCACCACGATCGCCACTACCGCCAACGGGCAGAAGCAGATCCAGCGCAATCAGATGGATGCCCTTCGCAAAGACTATGACGAGTTGCGCGAGAAGCTCCGGCGGGACGAGCTGGCTGGCGATGCGACGTTCAGTCCGCTCGCCATGTTGCTCAGCGAACTGCGCGACAAGGCGCGGCTCTATTTCGGGCATCTGACCGATGAGGCCTTTCTGGAATGGCTCGAGCAGGTCGAACCCAGCGAGGTGAGCGACGATGCCGGGACCGGCACCAGCAGCGGGCTTGCCCGGCTGGCCGATACGGTCGACGAGCTCGATGCCTTTGTGATGACGGCTCTAGAGGAGCTCAGCCTTCTTGGGGCGGAACTCGACGGCGCGCAGGCAGAGGCCAAACTCGCCGCTCTCTGGCAAAAGACCTTCACCGTTGCGGCAGCAGCGCAGGAGGCGTGGCTCGAACAGGCGATCGTGCGCCGCGGGCGCGCAATCGTCGAAGACATCTACCCCGACGCCGAGGAACGGAGGCGGCTCTACCAATATGGCTTCTCGCCCTATGTCGGCAGGCGATTCGAGGCGATTGCGCCCGCAATTGGCGACCTGCTGGCGGCTGCTATCGACTATGGCGCCGAGATTCCGGAGCAGCGTCTGGCGCGGTTTGAGGCCCTGGGCGAGCTCTTGAAGGATGATCGCGGCTTCGGCTTCCGCGTGCGCGACACGGTTGGCGATCGCGAGATCCTGGAGGCCTGGACCGACGTTCTGAGCTGGTGGATGCGAGCGCCGGGCGGCGAAGCGCCCGAAGCCGGCAATCTTCGGGCCCGCCAGCGTTTCGTCGCCGACAATCTGGAGTTTCGCTTGGGGGTCGCAATCGGCGCGGTCGTGGCGCAGAAATGGACTGCGGGTGCTGGTGATCCGCTCGCCGTTCCATCGCTTGCAGAATGGAAGGCCACAACGGGGCTTCCCTGGTTCGGCTTCTGGGCGCGCGAGCTGCTTCGCTGGGGAACTCTCGACCCCTTTGTTGCCTTTGCGTTGGCGCAGGGACGCGCGAAGACGCGCGAGGATGCCGAAGCACTGAGGCTCGTATTCGAGCAATGGCTCGGCAAAGAGATTGAAGCGCCAAGCTCCGAGGACCTTATTGATCCCCAGCAGTTTTTGGCGTGGGAACGGAGCCTACCTATCCGCGAACGGGAGCGCGTCGAAGCCGTGCCCGAGGAAGCCGAACTGACCGGCACGGCTGGAGCCATGAAGCGTTATAACGTCCTGCCCATGGCCGGCGAGGACCAGGTCATTTGGCTCGACGCGTCAGGTTACGAGCTTGCTCGGTCTCCGGACGAATTTGGACTGTATGACCGGTCCGACCTAGTGAATGACTATATTCTCGAAGCCGACGGACGAGCCACCGTGCGCCGCGTATTCGCGCGCTCGCAGCATCGGTGATCTCTGCGGCACCACTCCAGAAAGGTGACTAGTTTCTCCACGACTCAGGATCGGCTGCGTGGGAATGGGGGCTTCGACACATCTCAGGGCGACAGGCAGGGAGTGCCCCTTCCTGCCAGCGCCCCAGCACCTCGAAATAGCCATTCACACCTCTTGCAGCTGGCAAATTTGAGCCCACCATGCCCTCAGGCGAGGGGGCAAACGCAAGATGGCCATTGGCGCAACACCAGATGCGGCGACGGTAGCGCAAATCACCGCGGAGGCCACTACCGCCGCGGCCAAGATCGTGGCGCAGGCCCAGGCCGGCAATGCGTCCCTGGCCGCGAGTGCTGCTGTGGTCGCGGCCATCGTGACCTGCGCGGCTACGATCTATGGGGCCCGCAAGAGCGCCCGGACCAACGAGAGCATCGAGCGGCTGAAGCAAGATCGCGAAGACCGCCGGGGCGAGCGCGAGCGTGCCCATCAAGTTTCCCGTTTTAGCGAGCCTCTTGCCCGATCGGCCTATGATCTGCAGAGCCGCCTCTACAATCTGCTGCGCAAAGGGGTGTTGGAGGCCTTCGTTCGTCGAGGGGACGCTCGGGAACGGCGCTATGCGATAGACAACACGGTGTTCCTCATCGCGCAGTACCTTTGCTGGACCGAACTCGTGCGGCGGGAGGTCCAGTTGATCGATCTCGGCGAGAACGACAGAACTCGGCGCCTGCTGCACCTCCAAGACAATATCAGTGGGATCATGGGGACTGATGCCTACTCCGCGAGGCTTCGCATCTTCGCCGGCGAACAGCGGGCTCTGGGCGAGGCCCTTATCGATCCGACGAGCGCGCCAACCTGCATCGGCTACGGCGCGTTCCTGGCGGCATTTCCGCCTCAAAGAAACGCTCTAATCGACGCGCTTCGAAAGGACTTGGAGGTCCTCGCGCGGGACATTGCGCCCGCCGTGCAGCGTTTGGGCGAGTTGCAGCACGCATTGATCGACCTGCTGGATCTGCTGGATGCCGACGCCTTGCGTTTCCCTATGCACAGTCGCTCGAAGGTCTGACGAGACGCGTAGGGGGCGTCACCCGACAAGTGGAGGTTCACTCGTAGCGCGAAGGTCCGGCTTCGGGACTGGAGCCAAGGCCTCCTCGCGGCGCCAGAGGGTCACGACGTTCGGCGGCAAGGCATTCCATCTGTCCACAGGCATTTAGCGCAGTCACGACAGGGTGTCGACGGCCGGCCGGTGTTCTACGTTTGCTGGGGCGGACGTGTTGCTGCTCGCGGCTTTGGCCACGTGGTAGCGCGAGTAGCTTATGTCCCGAGAGAACGCATGCGGCGCGGCGCGGGCGCGCCGCATCGCTGAGGTTGTCGCTAGATGGCAACCCACTGAAGCAGCACGTCTTGCGGCGTTCCTCTCGCGGGTCAGCGTCGGTGCCGCAACCGTGCCTCGGATCGGGCGAGGGTTTAACCGCACCCGGATCGCCAAGGACATCGGCGTGCCGGTCGTCGCGCTGTCAGTCATCTGGGACGATCTCCGGCCCTTCCTGGCCTCTGCATCCAGCGGCGTGCTGGACAGGAGTCGGGTCAAAGGAGCGCTCCCGGATAACCTGGCCGGGCTGATGGACCTTCTGCCGGTGTTGCGAACCGGCGAAGCGATCATTGCCGGGGAAGCTGCCAGGCTTCCAGTTCGATGCCGTGTCACGCTGCCTTCGGAAGCCCATCTGCCCAGAAGTGCAGACCCGGAGGTGACGGCCGCCTGGTCGGCGAGGCGGCGCGCCGAGGGATACGATCGTGTGGTCGCTTCCTGGCGAGCACAAAGCACAACGGCAGTCGCCGTCGTAACCAATATTCAGCGTGAAGCTGTTGAGCCAGAGGTCGGGGCGGAGGGATAATCATGGATCGCCAGCTTGTGGCTTCGACAAATATCGCGGCGATCGGCTATGACGAGCCGAGCGAGACCCTTGAGGTCGAATTCAACAACGGCACTGTCTACCAATATTACAACGTCAGCGCGGCCCTCCTTGAGCAGTTGATGCAGTCGACATCGAAGGGCCAATTTCTAAACGCCTACATCAAGAACGCCTATCCCTACTCAAGGGTTGGCTGACAGCTTTGCGTTCTCCGATGTTGTCGAACAGCCAGACCCTGAAGCTGCTGGGCGTCGTGGTCCGGAGCCTGCGCAAGGAGTTTCCGGAAGATTTCTACAAGCGCTGCTACTACGCAGCCTTCGCAATGCGTGCGCTTCTCCTCGACGGGGGTGTTGAAGCTGAAATCGTTGGGGGCGACGTCGTGGCTTTCATCGTGTCGCGAGATGGCGGTCGCGCCAGCATGCAGGGATTCGGTTTCGGGGCTGAGCAGTGCTCTCATTTCTGGGTTGAGGCCGATGGGCGGCTGCTCGATGTCGGGCCGTATTTGCTGCCGGAAGACGCGAGTTATCCAGTCTCAAGCATTCCACTGGTGGCTTGGGATTTGGCGACTCCATTTCCAGCATATCTCCGGTATCGGCGAGTCCAGCGTTTTCCGGCCGACGCAGTTATGAGCGCCCTGCCCGAACAGAACGCTCGATGTGATCGCTTCATCGCCGCTTGCCGTAGTCGCGCCGCGAGTCACATCGCCGGCTCAAAGCCCCTCACTTGGCTGCTCACCGATCCCAATGCGACAGTCGCTGCCGCCCGTAGGCACGACAGTTGGGCAATCGGAGCTATCGGGTTTGCTAGGATGACCAACATCTCAGATTTGCCCTTCTAGGAGATTCCACGACGGCCCCGTCTGGACTAACGGTCGGGCAGGCGAGGTCGAGGCCATGGCGCACCTCTTCTCGACCCTCTCCAATCACCGCATACAGGTGCGATGATCGATCGGCCGCTCGACAGTGATACGCTCGGAGAAAAGGGCGAGAAGCGGTTCGGCGAAATCTGCGCCGACGCGCGCCTGATCGCCAATACCGCCAACCGCGATCGCGCCGGTTGGGACTACACCGTCGACTTTCCGCACGAGATCGGATCGACCGGCCTGGATTCACGACCAGCCCCGATCTCCGCCCGTGTCCAGGTCAAGACTCAGTGGTCCGATCGCACGGACGTCAAGCTCCGGCTGTCTTCGGCCGAGCGCTTGGTCAAGCACGGCGGTCCGAGCTTCCTCTGCGTTCTGTGCGTCGATCCGGATCTGCAGTTCAGTTCAATGCGGATCATCCACTGCCGGGGCGAGATTGTCGCCCGGGTGCTCAAGCGCCTACGAAAAGCGGAGGCGCGCGGCGAAAGACCGAACGACGTATGGCTGCGGATCGACCCATCGAAATACGCCGACGCGGCCCCGGTCACCCACAGCGCATTGCTGGCTGCCCTCAACGCGGTCTGCACCACCGACCATGTCGCATATCTCACCGCCAAGGACGCCGAGCTCAAGTCGCTCGGCTTCGAGCGGAACGCCCTGCAGTTGAACGTCGGGATATTCGGAAGCGAGGATGAGATTCTCGACGGCTTTCTCGGCTTGAGCCCGTTGAACGTTGGGTCTTTAGCCGCCATTGAGACCCGGTTTGGCATCTCGTTGCCCTCCAGCGAGTTTCCCCCGGGGCCTGCGAAGCTCTCCTTCCTTCACAAACACGACCCGGCGGTGGTGAAATTCCGTATCGCCGACAAAGTCTACCGCTTTCGCGGGGACGTTCGACGACTGCCAGGCCCCGTCACAGCAGCGCTCGGCCGGCTAAAGCTCATTGTCGAGACGGATCTCCACCGCATTTCCTTCATCGCCGATATGCAAGGCGCGACGCCCAAGCTGAGCCTAGCCCTGGGCTGCAATCCGAAGGTCCTGGATGACACCCTTCTCAAGGCGCACCAGTGGCGAGACCTCTACGCGATCCTCGCCGCGACAGCCGGTGGCGGCGTCGAGTTGAAGATCACCCGCCCCGGAACTAGCAGCGTGACGGAATGGATCTGTGATCCGGCCGCCAAGTCAGGGCCTCAGTGGAGGAAACTCGCTCGCCTGACGAGCGCAGCAGCGCTGGTATTTGACCGCGTGGGCGCCCCCAACGCCAAGGTCACCCTGCAGGATCTTTGGACAGCGGGCGATGACATCGTGAGTCTGGCCGCGATGCTGAGAGATTCGTCAACCGTCACGGGCGCAAGCTTCACAACCGATACCGAGATCGACCTACCCCGATCAGAGCCGGCCCCGTTGCTGTTCGGATACGGATTTAGGGTCGGTCGGCATACGATCGCCTACGGCGCAAGAATGGACATGACCGGCGTCGAAGCTGAAGGCGAAGTCGCCTGGTCGTCCTCCAGCCTGACCTTCCTCGGCTTGCACCGCCCCAAATCCGAGCGGGACTACTACGCCTTCTTGGAAAGCCTGCCGCAAGAGCCCTACCGCGTCGTCACCAATCCGTACCAGCCAGGCCGAACCGTCATCAGCCGGCGAGACGCAGCTGATGGCGCGCAGGAACAGTAGCCGTCGATGCCCACTGCCTAGGTCGAACCCATGATGCGCGCGGAGCCGGACGGCGGACCTCCATACCGTCCGCTTCCGATCCTGAACCCTATGTCCGCTACTGATGCCGTGGACGGCTCCCCACCGTGGTCGCAGCATTGCTGCGGCCGAAATGGAGGAGCGCCATGGAAGAGGTGGTCACAGTGGGATTGGACATCGCCAAGTCGGTGTTTCAGGTCCACGGGGTCGATGCTGAGGGCCAGGTTGTCGTCCAGCGGAAGCTGACCCGAGCCAAACTGATCCCATTCTTTGAGAAGCTGCCGCCTTGTCGGGTCGGGATCGAGGCCTGCGCCACGGCGCATCACTGGGGCCGGAAGCTGGGCGAGCTGGGCCACGAGGTGAAGCTGATGCCGCCTTCGTACGTGAAGCCCTATCTGAAGCGGCAGAAGAATGACGCGGCCGATGCCGAGGCGATCTGCGAAGCCGTGACCCGCCCCAGCATGCGCTTCGTCGAGGTGAAGTCGCCGGAGCAGCAGAGCGTGCTGGTGATCCATCGGACTCGGATGACCCTGATGCGTCATCGGATCGAACTGTCCAACACCATCCGGGCGCACATGGCGGAGTTTGGCTTGGCGGCGCCGATCGGCCGGCTGGGGCTTCAGAGTCTAGTCGAGATCATCCGGGACGGTGCCGACGAACGCGTGCCGGCGCACGCCAGGATCTGCCTGAAGCTATTGGCCGATCAGCTCGACCTGGTGAACCGCCAGGCGCTCGAGACCGACCGCATGATCTTGGCCAGCGCACGGGCGACAGAGGTCGGCCGCCGGCTGATGGCTGTGCCTGGCGTCGGCCCGGTGCTGGCGAGCGCGATGGTCGCCAGTGTGCCCGATCCTCATGCCTTCAAGTCTGGCCGCAACCTCTCCGCCTGGATCGGCCTGGTGCCGAAACAGAACTCAAGCGGCGGTAAAGAACGGCTTGGCGGGATAACAAAGCAGGGCAATCGATACTTGCGCCAGCTCCTGGTGATCGGAGCCTTGGCCGTGATCCGATACGCCGAGCGACACGGATCCAGGCGACCGTGGCTGGTGCAGCTGATGGCTAGGCGAAGCACCAAGATCGCGGCGGTGGCGCTGGCCAACAAGAACGCCCGGATGATCTGGGCGATCATGACCAGCGGCGAGGCCTATCGGGAGCCGCAGCTGCAAGCCGCGTAAAACTCAGGCGCCACTGCGCCGGACAAGTTTGGAAAGGGCGACGAAGGAGTGATGTGAACCGGTCGACCCGGGAAGCGGGAGAACCCAATGCGCCATCGGGCCTTGAGCCCGTGCTTTTGGTCGGGACCTGGCTTCGCGGAGGGCATCATGGCCAGCGGTCCATGCACCGCACCAACAGGTCGAAGACATGGCCGCACCGACCAGCGCTCACAGAACTCTCAGATCAACCTTGCCAACGGGGAGCCGTCCAGACATGGCGCAGGACAGACTACGGACCAAGTCATCGCGTCGGGTCGCTGGTGAGCCGGGCTAGTTTCCGAGTTTCATCCGAGCAATCGCCGCATAGACCATGGGATCTCGGTGTGCCGTGTACGCGCGCCGGCCGCGCTGAGCCTCACCCCATGCGCTCATGGCTAGCGCCGCCATCCCCGCACCGGCGCTCCAGGGGCTACCCTCCATCAGCGCGGCCCCGATCGGGAGGGCCGTGACGGTGACCGACACCGAAGATGAAGCGATATTGAAGCCTCTCAGATCGGCTATCAATTCGTCGCGCCGAAGTTGGAGCTCCCAGAGATCCAGGTGGTTGTCGGGAGTGGACAGGGCTCTCGCGATCTCGTGCCGAAACTCCAAGAGAGCGCGCTTATGCCGGCGCCGAAACCTGACGAGTTCGGTCGTGGAAGCAGAGGCGGCGACCGGCAGAAGTGACGTAACCGCTTGCAGTTCACGCGTGCGACGGCGCTCGGATGCGGCCACCCCAGTGACCCTTGTCCAGGCAGGGCCCGTGTCCGTCACTAACGACGCCTCCATGTGTGATGAGGTCGTCATCTGTAAAGCTAGGTAAGTAAGTACTTGGTCGGCCGCCCATCTAGGCGCCGCCAGCCATCCGTCGCCGTCGTCTTGCAAGAGGCCGGTGGCCCTCAGGTCGTCAACCAAAGAGGTATAGGCAAGCTTCCCCAAATGAACGCTGGCCGGCGCACTGTCGCGTTTCTGGGCTGCTGGCAACTGTGTCAGATACCGGACGAAACGGTCGTCGGCTTCCCTGTTCCAGCCGTTCATCCCCGGTGTCACGGGAGCGACTAGATCTTCTCCGATCAGTTCCTCGGTGCGGCGATCGTAAAGGCCGTCCCAGCTCCCCATAGGTGCAATGACCTGAATACGGTCGAAATAGAGTATCGCCGGATTCACCCAGTTTGAATGGGGAAGCGAAAGATTTGGAAAATACAGAGCCTCGACCACTGTTGGAGCCCCTCCACGACAAGTCATCGCCCCTTAGGGCATGCGGTGCAGATTGCACGCAATTTGTGGGTGTGGGGTAGTGATGCGATCTACACTGCAATGCTTCCGCTCAGTCGCCTCATCGGCATTTGCGAACGTAGCAGGACGAGCATCACCGACTAGGCTTGCGGCCCTTAGGGAGAAGATCCGATCACGGCCGCGAACCCAATGTCTGCAGCTGGCGCAGACCGCGCCGTAGGCACGCCACGCGGTCAAAGATACAGCGGCCGACGGAGCAAACTCCCGCCATATTGCCGCGACCGTGAACGCCATGATGTCAGCTGGGTTACCGAAATGCCGTATTTGATCGCGAACGAGAGCGGTGACGTCCTGGACGCCCGGATTGAGCTGGAGGGGGCTTCTCTCATCCTGCACAGCCAGGGGGGCCGGACCGGGGGACGCCCGGCCAGGAACACGGGGCAGGGGCCAGCCCTGCTTACGATCTGTCGCCGGGCCCGCACAGACGACCGCGCGCTTGAGCAGATTCTGATCGACAGTCGGCCGGCCAGGAAGGTGCCGGAGGTCGACCGCGTTCTGATCCGTCGTGAGGAGATCGTGACCCTTGACGGCGAGAGGCTTTCCACGGCGGTTCGCGGTCGCCTGCGACGCTTTGGCCAGGACGAGGAGGCGAGAGGCGGCAACTCGACCAAGCAGGTCAGATTCGACTTCAACCTGGATCCGGCGGAGGTCGTGCGTCTGCTGGACTTGCGCGAGGGCGAGTTCACGCGCGGGCGCACGGCGGCAGCGCCCAAAGTGATGCTGTTGACGGCCGAAGAGCTACGTCCGGTGACGGCGCTTGAGGTCCGCCGGGCGGTGGACCGTCTTTTGGCCGGAGAGGACGCGCCCAACTTCGACCCGTCGCGCGACTACGATGTGCTGCTGCCCACCGGTGAACGACTGGCGCCCAAGAAGGTGTTTGGCCTGGCCGTCGAACAGGCCCTGGGCATTAGGGCCTTCCCTGGTCACTTCAAGGCCGGGTGGAGCGAGCCCTGCTTCCGCACCATCCTCACCGCCGGGTACAACATCGTCGAAAAGTCGACCGCGTCCGGGCCCGCCCGGAGCGGCCGCACGGCGCCGTCGCCCGATCCGGATGAGCAGAGCTGGGCCGAAGGCAGCCCTCGTTTCGCCGAGCACCTGCGTACGGAGCGCCGGCGCAGCAGGAGGGCGGCCGCCGCCAAGCGGGCCCAGGTGCGGGCGCTGAATGACGGCAGGCTCGCCTGTGACAATCCGGGCTGCACGGCCGACTGGTACGCAATCTTCCCGCTGGCGGTGGCCGAAGCGGTGTTCGAAATCCATCACACTATCCTGGTGAGCACCATGGGCGATGATCACGAGACCGCGCTCGATGATCTGCAGTGCCTCTGCGCCGCCTGCCATCGCGCCGAGCATCGCCGCCTGCTGCTGGACGCCGATTGAGCGCACCTGAAGTTTCCTCCGCGCGGTTCCGTCCGCACAGCCGCTGGCGCACTGATGGACGCCGACGGCGTCCCCGTTGGCTATAAGGCGACATGGCCCTGCCTCGTCCCAGCTTTGAAAGTGTAAGCGCGACCCGGCGGCGGAATATGGCGGCGATCCGCGGGCGGGACACGAAGCCGGAGACGCGTCTTCGCCGGCTGCTTCATGGCCTGGGCTACCGGTTCCGGGTGCAGCGGCGCGATCTGCCCGGGCGGCCCGACCTGGTCTTTCCCGGTCGTCGCAAGGTGATTTTCGTGCATGGCTGTTTCTGGCACCGCCACGGCTGCCGTAATTCAGTGCTGCCGAAGAGCCGCGCCGATTGGTGGGAAGAAAAGCTGAATCGCAATGTCGCGCGCGACCTAGCCGCGACAGCGGCCCTCGAGATGCTCGGATGGTCGGTTCTTGCGGTCTGGGAGTGCGAGGCGAAGGACGAAGCGGCGGTCCTCTGTTCTATCCAGAAGTTCTTGGGGCCGCCGGGCTCAACTCGACCTGAGGGCGTGCTAAGCAGGAAGACCTGACCTTGCCGAGTCGCGTTTCCGGGGGCGGGACGTAGGTGAGAGCCGCACTGATGAACGCCATGTCAGATCTTCGTCCGGACCCTGCGCTGGAGCGGAAACTCGCGCGCCTTCGTCGCGGCGAAGCGCCGCGCGTGCTGGACCTGTTCTCAGGCGCCGGCGGGATCAGCCTGGGCTTCCGGAAGGCTGGCTTCGATATTGAAGGCGCGCTGGAGCTCGATGCCCTGGCGGCGCTTACCCACGCCACCAATTTCCACCGGGACGCCGACAACTTTGAGGCTCATGCCCGGCCGCGGGACATGACCAAAATGGATCCGCAGGATCTGGTCGGGCAGCTGGACCTTGGACCGGTCGAGGACGCGATCGATGTTTTGGTGGGGGGGCCGCCGTGCCAGGCCTATGCCCGTGTGGGCCGCGCCAAGTTGCGTGAGGTGGCGGACCATCCCGAGGCCTTCCGGGTCGATCCGCGCGGGAACCTATATCTGCGCTACCTCGAATATGTCCGGGTGCTGCGGCCGCTTGCGGTGCTGATCGAGAACGTCCCTGACATTCTGCACTACGCCCACACCAACATCGCCCAGGAGATCGTCGAGGCCCTGGCCGACCTCGGCTATGTCGCGCGCTATTCCCTGATCAACACCGCCTTCCACGGCGTCCCGCAGATGCGCGACCGCGTCTTCCTGATCGGCTACCGGCGCGAACTCGACCGACCGATCCGCTTCCCCAAAGCGACCCATAAGATCGAGCTCCCCCCCGGCTATGCGGGCACCCGGGCCGTCGCGTTGCGCTATGTCGATCGCCGCGGGATGTCCGGCTATCACGAGCCCGATCTTGGCGACGACAGCCTGCCGGACGCCGTAACAGCGCAGGAGGCGCTTGGGGACCTCCCATTCCTGCTGGGCTCCTCGGTGACCCGCGGCGCGCGGCGGTTTGACGAGCTGGCTCCCTACCGTCCGGGCGCCAATCTCTCACCCTATGCGCGGCTGATGCGGCACGACTGGCCAGGCTTTGCCGGCGGGGAGGGGGTGTGGGACCACGCCATCCGGGCGCTGCCGCGTGATTTACAGACCTTCGCCGAAATGCGGCCGGGCGCCGAATATCCCGAAGCGCACGCCACCGCCGCCAGGATCGCCCGCCGGATGGCGGCCGCCCAGGGCCTGCGCGAGGGAACAGCCGCCTTTGACCACCTCTGGCGGCAGGTTGTGCCTCCCTACGACACCGGCAAGTTCCCAAATCGCTGGTGGAAGCTGCGGCCCGATTTCCCGTCGCGCACCCTCCTGGCCCATCTTGGCAAGGACACCTATTCCCACATCCACTACGACGCGTCCCAGGCCCGCACGATCTCGGTGCGCGAGGCGGCGCGCCTGCAGTCCTTCCCGGACGGCTTCATCTTCCGCGGCACGATGAACCCGGCGTTCCGGCAGATCGGAAACGCCGTGCCGCCGTTGATGGCCTTTGGCCTGGCCGAGGTGATCTTTGAGGACCTTCAGGCGGCCGCAGCTGCGCGTGCGCCGGTTCTGGTCGAGCTGCGCCGGGCGGCGGCTCACTAGTTCGGGGCGCCCGCCGCGATCAGATCGGCGAAGTCGGCGGCGTCGAACGGGTCGAGGTTGGCGAGGCTGATCGTGTAGCGAATGTCGATCACCCCGCTGGGCACCCGGAAGTCCGGCGGCAGGCGAGGAAACCCGGCGTCAACCTCGTGCAGCGTGAAATCCCTTGGATTGAACGTCATCAGCTCGCCCGAGCGACGCATCTCGTCGTCCCAGCCCAACCGGACCAGTTTCAGCAGAAAGTCATCGACCGCGGCGCTGTCGCCGCAGATCGCGTCCGAGATCGCATCGATGAGCACGGCCAGCGTCAAATGCCCGCCCTGGACATCTTCCAGCTGCACCGAGGCCACGAACAGGCGGTCGCCCTCGGCCGCCCACAGCTGGTCCAGTCTGGAAATCTCGTGCTCGTGGCGACTGCCGCGCGTCGTCTTGACCTCGAGGTGGACCGGGCCGACCACGAAGTCGTGCCGTGCGCTGTCCGGCCCCGACCAGTTGAAAATCGCCTGAGGACCCAGGACGGGAACCAGGATCCGCTGCAGGACGAGCAGCTCGCCGGCAAGGCCGACCTGGACCGGCCGGGACATCGCCTGGCGTCCGGGCCGGAATGCGGACTGCCATTCCCGGATCGCCCAGGCGACCACGGCCCAGGGATCGCGGCCCCCACCGTGGATGGCCTTGATCACCTCGTTGCAGAACGGTGTGAACACCCGCTCGTGCGAGGCCGGAGCCCGCAGACCGAGGAATTCCCCCGCACCGGTGATCAGGTGCCGGACCCGAAGACCGGTGAGATCCGGAGGTTCAGCCCTTTTCGGGCCGGCGGTGACCGGGATCAGGACATGCAGATCGCCCGCCTGGTCCATGCCCATAAGAATGCCGGTGGCCAGTTCATCCCAAAGCACCTCGTGGGTGACCAGGGCGTCTTCGACGTTCGGGCGCGTTGCGCGCAGCGCCGCCCAGGTCGCGGGCGAGGGGGCCCCGTCACCCATCAATCACCCCCCGGTTGACGATCGCTGATCCAGCCCCGTCGGAGGTCCGGGGCAGGCTGAGGGCAAGGCCGATCACCGTATCGGTCGCGATCACCCCGAGCGGTTCAGGGTTCAGGGGGTAGATCAGCAAGAGACCCTGGGTCGGCGGCCGGGCCGCACGCATGGCCTCGGTGTCAAAATTGCCGCTGGCGCGAACGAACGCTTCCGGCCCGCCGGGCAGATCAACGCCCTCATGCCGTGGATCGATGAGGATGCCGATGCCCTGGGAGCTGGTCGCCTTGCGGGTTACGAGACCCGTGGTCATGCCGCCCAGCTCCACCTTCGCGCCCTGCTGCGCGCCGGCCAGGAACACCGACCAGTCGGTCAGCTCGTCCGCGGCGACCCGGCCCATGATCCAGTCTGCAAGCGGATCGCCCCGGAACGCGACGACATCATCGTGCGTGCGATAGCGCCGCAGGAACTCGCAGATGACCTCGGGTGGGATGTCCCGGATCAGCCAGCCTCCTGTGGTGGCGCCTCCCGGCCCGATGCTGCCCAGGAAGCCGTCGGCGAGTTGGCGGTTGTAGGTCAGCCGGGGCGCGTCCTGCAGTGGAAGCATGACGGTCTGCGGGTGTTCGCCCGACCAGGACTCCTGCACCTCATCGGCCATGGAGGCCTTGTTGCGGGCGGTCAGCAACAGCCCGCTGTGCGCGCGCAGCCGGATCGCCATCTCGTCCGGACGGCGCCCGGCGCGGGCCAGGGCGCGCAGCGCATCGCGCAGGGACTGCTCAACGAGGGCCAACTCGGTGAACCATTGGGCGATGCCGTCCGTGGTCCAGACGCGGATCAGATCCTCATAGCCGGTTCGAAATCCGTACCACCTGGCCATCTGCAACAGGGTGTCGGCCATGGTGGCGGTGCGAAGGAAGTAGGAGACCGTCAGACCTTCCAGTGTCAGCCCCCGCGAGAGCCGGTTTCCGCCGACCGCCACCAGATGGCGGCCGGGGCGGCTCTCATATTCGAGGTTCTCCCCGGTGACGCTGTTCAGCTCCAGAACCTCGAGCGTCCGCATCACCCGCAAGGCGCCGTCGATCAGGGAGGCCCGGTCGGCGGGCGACTCCACGCCGGCGAGGTGGCGGTCGAGCACGTCTCCGAACATGGGCGAGAGGTCGTGGCCCTGAAGAACCGCTTCGCGCCAGATGTCTCTTTGCTCGCGGATCGCGCCGGCGATCCGCGCCTGATCGTCGGTGCGCGCGCTTACATGCACCAGCATGGTATGCGGGCGTCCCGCGAGCTCGGGGCGCTGCTCCCGGATCGATCCGGCCAGGCAGAAGGTCAGAAAGGCGTCCGACAGGGACTCGGGCAGAAGCTCCTGGGCCACCGAAGCCGTCACGGCGGCGCTGCGGCGGGCGCGTGTCCGCCGCAGCAGCCCGACATCAGCGTCCGGAACCGGGCGCAGGACATCGCGGCCCTGGGCGCTGACCCCGAAGAGCTCCTCTGTTCCGGTGTAGCCTTCAGGCCGCGCCAGCTGCAGCGCAAAGTCGCTCGGGAACAGGTCCTTGCCCACACGCCGGTCGGTCGCCTGTGGATCGATCAGAATGTTTGCGAAGGGCGTGGCCGTATAGGCGACATAGGTCGATTTCGGCAGCAGGCTCAGAGTGCCGCGGATCAGCGCATTGGTCGCCGACGGCCCGTTGCGTCCCGGGCGGACCGAAACAGGTTCATCGTCCTCATCGACGGCGGGGTCTTCCGGCCGGTTGCCGCGGGTGTTTATGGAGGCTTGGTCGGCTTCATCGTCGATGACCAGGGTGGGAATAGCGGCGAGTCGAGGACCGGCCGCCGTCAGCCACGCGTTCAGCTTCTCGAGAATGGCGACGTTTTTCTTCACCACCAGGAGAAAGGCACCGCCCAAATCCAGCACCGCCGGGTCCGCCCCCTGGAAGTCCTGGTGGGCGTTGGTCAGCAGGGTCCAACCGTCCGGAGACGCTTCGCCGGGCTCCAGTCCGACAAGCTCCCGCTCCAGTCTGACCTGCGTCTGATTGCGCAGGGCGTCGTGGATGCCGGACAGCACGATCACCATGCGGTACCCGGCGTCCACTGCCCGGGCCGCCACCGCAGTGTAATTGGCGGTCTTGCCGCTCTGGACGTAGCCGACCACAAGGCCGCGGCCCTCGAACCGGTCATTGGCGAGCGGGTCGCGGAGATGGCGCAGGACGCGTAGCGATTCCGAAGCAAGTGAAGCGACCTGATCGGGTTTCCATTTCCCTCCGCCGATCAGGGCCTGTTCGAGCCGTGTCCAGCCGGGCCAATCTGCAACATCAAGTCGGTCCGTCCAGTGCGCCGCCTGAGGGGGCGTCGCCAGGATCCTGACGATCGACATCAGCCCGCCGCCGGTGCCGAAAGCGCCTTTTGAACCTCAAGGCTGTCCAACGCGTCGAGAAAGGCGGCAAGGTGCGCGGCGGCGACCGGATCGTCCTTGACCGCCCTGAAGACGGCGGCGAGATCGGGGTTCTGTTCGCTCACCCAGAGTTCGCGGCCGTTCGTCACCATGTTGGTGGTGAGCCGCCACAGATAGCTGGTGCTGGTCACCGACCGCACTGCCACCGCCGGCGGGGCAGGGACCGGAGGAGGGGAGGCCGGGGGCGGCGAGTGGGGCGCGGCCGGGCCCGGAGCCGGCCCCGTCGGGGTCGGGCCGCCGCTCGGACCGGGCTGGGGCGCAGGGCCTCCCGCCGGAGGCTGGGGCGGGGGACTGGCGGGGGGCTTCGGCTGGCGGGTGTCCTTGCCGAACTTCTTGCGGGCCTCAGCGCGCACGGGTTTGGCCACACGCTCGATCTCGGCCAGGATATGCCCGGGCAGTTTGACCTGCATCTTGCTGATGTTGATGTCGAATGGACCGTCGAGTTTCTTGCCGAAATCGACCACCGCCCGCGCAGCCTTGGTGTGTTCGTCGATCGTCCAGATGCCTTCCCAGCCCCCCCATTTGATGAGGCGGTCGTTGCGGTAGATGTAGAGGCCCTGGCTCTGATTGCGGTTGCCCCACATCCCGAGGCGCTGCAGCTCTTCCGTTGCGATCTCCGGCTCGTCCGGATGCTGCGCCTTCACCTCGCCTTCCGACGGCAGCAGGAAGGGCTGGACCTCGACCATGGCATGGTCGCCGCCTTCCAGAGGAACGCGGATCGACTTGCGGTCATAAGGCTCGGTCAGCGGATGCCCGACGGGGTTGTTGGGCTCGACCGGCGTTCCGTTCACGCGGATGGTGATAGGCGCGCGCGCCGTGGCCTTGCCTTCCAGGAAGCGGTGGAAGACCACGCCCAGGTGCCGCTGAAGGGCGATGACCTCGACGGTGTGGGGCGTCACGCCGCGCGCGACGGGCCTGGCCACACCCGGCTTCATGTCCTTCCAGAGCACGGACGTGCCCTGCTCGCCCAGCGCAGTTGCGTCCAACTCCCAGGGCTCGAGCGGCGTCTCCAACGCCTCCCAGTCGCCGAGGTCGGCCTTGTCCCAGGTGAGGTGCACGCCCGGCGCCCCACGCTCGCGCGTGACGACGGTGAACGCCCGCGCCTGAGACCAGGACGCACCCTTCAGGCCAAAGCCGAACTTACCCAGCGCATGGTCGTCGTAGCCGGTGTCGCTGCCGATCGTCATCGCTTCGTCGAGCTTCTCGGCGCTCATGCCGTCACCGTTGTCAGTGATGGCGAGCCAGCGGCCGTGCCCGCCATCCGGCGGGCCGAAGGTGATATCGATCACCGTCGCCCGCGCGCCAATGGCGTTGTCCACGATGTCCGCCACAGCGGTCTCGAAGGTGTGGCCGGTATTACCCAGAATATCGGCGGTCCGCGCCGCCCTCGGCGGAAGCCGCCGCCGCCCGGGACGGTTCTCGGTTGTCGTGGTCATCGCATTTCCGGATTCGGCCTCGTCGGCCGGGCTGAACATGTCGGGCCGTGCATTGTGCAGCAGCCGTTGGATACGCAGGCCTTCCTCGCCGTGCAGGGCGATCATGCCGGCGCGCAGCAGCCCGCCGGTGGCGCCGTCGCTGAGCACGAGGCCGGTGATTTCCGCGGCGGGCGGAAAGACCACCCAGGCGCCCTTCGCGGGGCTGACGCCGGAGTCCACCTCCAAAGCAAATAGGCAGCCCGGGTCCACAAAATCGTATACGGCGTCAGGCGGGCAATGACCTTCCATGCGCCAGTTCTTGGCCTGTCGCGTGAGAAAGTAGGTGTGATCCGCAACGCCGTGATCGGTGTCGTAGCGCAGGTCCATCGCGATGCGCTGGGTATCCGCCGCGGCGGGGAATACGCGGTCCACAACGGCCCCATCGAAGTTGATGGCCCGTTGGCGCGATCCTTCCTTCCCCTGCCTGCGGTAGGCATGGAACATCCCCAGTTCACTGTGGGTGAGCACCCGCAGGATCAGGAACCGCATCTGTCCTCGCAAATGAGACGCCGCGCTATTGCGGCGCGACCGCCCCCAGCGCCCGCAATACAACTCTAATCGATTTGTCTAGCCTGAGTCACACCTGAGGTTGGCCTGTCGGCGCAGATCAGCTTTCGCCCGCGGTCCATGTCCGAAACTGACGCGCTGACTAACGCTACCGCGCTTAGACGATGTATCTCTCAGTTGGCGGGCCGTCCGCCTACGGTGCCGGCAAAGCGTAGCGGCGGACCTGATATTCCGTCGTGACCGCTGACACCTCGAGAACCTGATTGTCCAGATTCTCGATCGAGCTTCTCCATGGCGGTCTCGAACGGATCCAGCTGCAAATCGAGGTCTATGGTGGGCGTTGGGCGTAGACGCTTCGAGGTCCGTCAGATCAAAGCGTCAGCTGGTACGTTCCAGGCGCTCCGAAGCTGCCGGATCTGATCGAGCGATAGAGAGCGCTTCCCCTTAAGCACCTCCGATGCGCGCGGGGCGCCAATCACGGCCGCCAAGTCCGATTGCGACTTGCCCTTAGTTTCCATGATTTGCGCCAACGCCTCGGCGGGGTCCTGAGGAGCGATGGGGTAGTGGTCTTGTTCGTACTTCGCCAGCAGTAGTCCGAGCACCTCGAAGCGGTATGCGCTCTCCGTGTCAGGGAGCGGCTCATTGGCGAAGTAGCTCTCATACTCTTGCAGTGCGGCCTCGAACTCCGCTTCGCTACGGATAGGGCGCAGGCTGGTGTCCAAGCTCATTTGGGCCTCCTCGACCGCCAGATCAGACCGACGTCGCATCAATCCGATCATACTCCGCATGGGTACCGACGAATTTCACCAGCACCTGCTTGAACGGGTAGGAGATGCGCGCCACGAGCCGGTAGTTGTTTCCGCCGACATCGAAGACCACACGATTATCGGTCAGAAAGTCGGCCGAGCCGAAGGTCTCCCTGACGTCGTGCGGGGTGCTCCACTCCGCTGCGCGCGCCAACTTGTACCAAGTCGTGAGCGGCCCCTTGGCATTAGGGTGTCGAGCCCAGAACGCTTGAAGGGTTCGCAACGCGACTACGTTCATGCAACCGCACCTCTAGCATTTCCCAAATTGGGAAGCAATTAAATTTCCCAATTTGGGAAGGGCGTTAGGCCGCGTAATTTGCGGCTATCGCGTGAAGCGCCTCCGGCTTCAGGTGCGTGTAGCGCCGGAGCATCTTCCAGTCCTTGTGGCCGGTCACGAGTGCGACCTGGTGAATGGCGAAGCCAGCTTCGAACAGCCGGCTGGTGCCCTCGTGCCGAAGGTCGTGAAAGTGGAGATCTTCGATCTTCAGGTCTCTGCAGGCGCGCGTGAACGCCGTTCCCGCTGACTTGTGATGATGCGGGAAGATCCGATCATCGTTTGCGCGGAGTGCGCGCTGTTCCTCGATGAGCGCCATTGCGTCGTACCCTGAGACCGCGAGGAGGGGGATGCGCTGATCGTTGCCCTTCTTCGCCCGAGGGTCTTTACGGTCGCGGATGGTCAGCATCTTCGTGCGCTCGTTAAGGTCGCTCCACGTAACGCGGCAAATTTCCTCCTGACGCATCGCTGTCGCGATGGCGAACTTGATTATGCGGCTCATGGGCATCGTGAGGCGTGCGTTGGCGTCGAAGTGCGCGAACAGGGCTTGAAGTTCCTCTTCCGTCGGCCGGCGGTCGCGCTCGTTGCTCTTTCCGATCAGTCCCAATCGCTTGAGCGCGATCCGAGCGAGGTCGAGCCCCTCTGTACTTATGGGGAGCCCGTGTACTGCCGCCGCATGCGAAATGACGAGCTTGATTGCGCCGATGTCCATTGAGAGCGTGACGGGGCCGGCTCCCCCAGCCGAACGCCTGCGGCCAAACTGGATAATGCGGTCTCGGTCGAGCTCGAGGATCGTTTTGGACCCGAGCTCGCGACGCAGCATTTCCAGAGTGGCGAGTTTGGATCGGCCTGGGGCCCGACCCACTTCCTTCATATCTGCTATATGGAGATCAATGAGATCGGCGAGCGTGCGCATCCGAGCGATGCGTGACTTTGTCGGACTCTGCCCGCGGTCGATCTGTCGTTCCGCCTCAAGGGCCCAGTGTTTGGCGTCTTCGCGACTGACAAAGGTCTCGCTCAAGGAGCGACCCTTTCGTCGAACTTGGACGCGCCAGGCACCGGACTTTTGTTTTCGGATCGAGGCCATTTTTGAGGTGCAGATTGGGTGCGTTGGGGTCTCGTAGAGTGGCGAAACGGGTCGAAAAACGTCGCGTGTTCGAGGGTGAAAGCGGGGCGTTTGGATGTTGAAAGATAACGAGAAGTCATTGAAAACGCAACATCATTTACTTAGTATAGCACCCATGATGGACTGGACGGACCGGCATTGCCGGAGCCTGCACCGCACGCTGTCGGCGCGGGCGCTGCTCTATACGGAGATGCTGACGACGGGCGCGGTGCTGCACGGCGACCGGGAGCGGCTGCTGGCCTATGACCCGGCCGAGCATCCGGTGGCGTTGCAACTGGGCGGTTCGGAGCCGGCCGATCTGGTCGCCGCGGCGAAGATCGGCGAGGCCGAGGGCTATGACGAGATCAACCTGAACGTCGGCTGCCCGTCCGACAGGGTGCAGAGCGGCCGGTTCGGCGCCTGCCTGATGCGCGAGCCTGAACTGGTGGCCGAGTGCATGGCGGCGATGGCCGCGGCGGTGAAGGTTCCGGTGACGGTGAAGTGCCGGATCGGCGTCGATGACCAGGATCCCGAGGAAAGCCTGTTCCGGCTGGTCGATCTCTGCGCGCAGGCGGGCGTTTCGCTGTTCGTCGTCCACGCGCGCAAGGCGTGGCTGAAGGGGCTGTCACCGAAGGAAAACCGCGACGTGCCGCCGTTGGACTATCCGCTGGTGCACCGGCTGAAGCGCGAGCGGCCCGACCTGACCATCGTGATCAACGGCGGGATCGGTTCGCTGGACGAGGCCGAGCAGCATCTGGACGCCGTCGACGGCGTGATGCTGGGGCGCGCCGCCTATCACACGCCGGCGCTGCTGGGCCAGGTCGACCGGCGGGTGTTCGGCGCCGATGTCGAGGACATCGACAGCTTCCGGGCGGTCGAGCTCTACCGGCCCCATGTCGAGCGCGAACTCGCGGCCGGGACGCACCTGGCGGCGATCACCCGGCACATGCTGGGGCTGTTCCACGGCCTGCCGGGCGCGCGGGCGTGGCGGCGCGTGCTGACGGTCGAGGGCGTGAAGGCCGGGGCGGGCATGGGCGTGATCGACGCGGCCCTGGCCGAGGTCCTACGGGCGCAGGATGAGCGCCGTGCGCGTGGCCTCGAAGCTGGCCAGGCGGCCTAGGTAGGTCATGCCGAGCAGCGAGCTTTCCAGCCCGCTCTCGATCACCATGGCCTGGACGTCGTTGAGCGCGGCGCCGGCGACGGACACCCGGCCGAGCGTCACGGCGGCGGCGCGGGTCTCGCCCGAGGCGGTGACGACCTTGTAGTTGTAGTCGAGCTTGTCGGTGGCGATGCCCAGGCGCTGGGCGTCGGCCAGGGTCAGGGCGACGGCGCTGGCGCCGGTGTCGACCAGGAAGCGCACGCGCGAACCGTTGACGTCCGCCTCGGCCCAATAGTGGCCGTCGCCGCCCTTGGCGATCGAGGCGGGCTGGGCGTGGGGCGCCGGCTGCGGCGCGATGGCGAGGGCTGCGCGCAGTTCCGGCTTCGGGTCGGTCAGGGTGTTCAGGGCCTCAGCGGCGCCCACCGCAGACACGGCGCCCAGAAGCGCCACGATCGCCAGTTTGAGCATATCCCACACCTCGCCGCTTTCGGCTCACCGCGGGCCGTTTTCGGCCCTGTTCGGCGGGGACCTTACGCCGGCGGGGTTTGCAAGGCGTGAATCGAAGCTTGCGGAAAACCTAACTACAGCAAAGGTTTAAGGTTAAAACATTGCCAACTTTTCGGGGCGGATCTGGCCGCGGCGCGACGGCAGTTCGTCCATGATCCGCGCGCGATCCTCGTCGCTCAGCTTGGCCCATCCGGCGACCTCGCTGAGCCGGCGATAGCAGCCGAGGCAGAGCCCGCTTTCGCCATCGACGACGCAGACCTTGATGCAGGGGGTCTTAATGGGGGCGGGCGGTCTGGCGGGGGTGTCGGTCATGGCTTTCGGCGCGCGGCGGATCAGGGGATAGCGTAGGTGACGGTGGCCTGGGCCGCCAGCCGTTCGGGATGTTCGGTCCAGAGCCTAACGTCGCAGACCGCGCTGCGTCGGCCGAGCCGGAGCATGAGGGCCTCGGCGTGCAGGTCGCCGGGCTGGGCGCCGCGCAGGAAGTTCATCACCAGCGAGCTGGTCACGGCCATCAACTGATCGCCGATGTGCGCGAGAACCAGCGCATAGGCCGCGGTGTCGGCCAGGGACATGAGGTTCGGGCCCGAGATCAGCCGCCCAGGGCGCAGCATGCTGTCGTGATACGCCCGCACGAGCACCGCACGTCCCGGCGCGACCTCGGTCACCTTGGGGAAGTGGGCGTCCGATCCGTCGGGAAACGCGCCTCGAAGCAGGGCGTTGACCTGGGCGGCGTCAAGCTTGAGCGAAAGTGTCATGGCGCAGCTTCGCGTCGCTTCCCAATCATTACAAGATATTTATGTTGTGTAGTAAAGGTTTCGGATCATGACTTTAATTTAATCTACGAATACTAATCATTGCTGGGAATTCATTTGAGTGTTCGTGGTCTCGCGAGCAGTTTCCCCTCATTGAATTTCGAGGGAGATACGCCATGAAACTGTTCGCCATCGCCTTGACGTCCGTTGGTTTGCTGGCCGCGGCCGGTTCGGCTTCCGCCGCCATCAGCGACGTGGACTACCTGAAGGCCAACCGCTGCCGCGGCCTGGCCGAGTCCGGCATCGCCACCGTCGACACCGCCTCGATGGACGCCTTCATCAAGAGCGAAGGGCGCACCCGCAACGCCTTCGTCACCGATCGCGGCAAGACCGAGTTCGACAAGGCCAAGCGCGAAGGCAAGACCGACAACACCGATCGCAAGGCGCGCCTCGTCGCCGAGCTGAACGGCCCCTGCCAGGCCTACAAGGGCTAACGCCCGACCGCCTGTCGGACCCCACCCGGCAGTCGCTTCCCGACTGAGCGCCCGCGTCCCCCCGGCCGGGCGCTCTTTTCTTTTTGCCGCGGAACCAGGCTTGGCCGTACGCTTTGATGGGTGGAGGCCGTAGCTGGGCGAATGGGTCGGTGATGGATTTGTTGAGGCCCGGCGAGACGTGCTGGCGCAAGGAACGCGCGGGCCGAGCCGCCTTTCTGGTCGACACCGAGGCTTACTTCACCGCGGTCTTCGAAGCGCTGCGCAAGGCGCGCCGCTCGGTCCTGTTGCTGGGGTGGGGGTTCGATCCGCGCGCGCGGCTGTTCCCTGACGGCTTCGACGGCCCGGCCGACCCTGACGAGGTGGGGCGGATCCTGGTGGCGCTGGCCAAGGCGCGGCCGGATCTCGACATCCGCATCCTGATCTGGAAGTCGGCGCTGCCGATCGCCGCGAGCCAGCAGTTCTTTCCGCACAAGGCCCGCAAGTGGTTCCGCGGCACTGGCGTGAAGTTCTGGCTGGACGACCACGTGCCGTTCGGCGCCTGCCATCACCAGAAGGTGCTGGTGGTCGACGACGCCCTGGCGTTCTGCGGCGGCGGCGACATCAGCGTCGATCGCTGGGACACACCCGGCCACCTGGAGCACGACCCGCGCCGGATCATGCCCGATCAGCACCACCACGCCCCTCGCCACGAGGTGATGATGATGGTCGACGGCGCCGCCGCCGCCGCGCTGGGCGATCTGGCGCGCGAACGCTGGCGGCGCGCCACCGGCGAAGCGCTGCCCAAGCCGGAAATGTCGGACGAGGATCCCTGGCCCGCCTACGTCCCCGCGCATCTGAGTAATGTCGACGTTTCGATCCAGCGCACCGAGCCGACCTGGGACGAGCGTCCGGCCGTCACTGAAATCCGCCGCCTGACGCTGGAGTCGATCCTGGAGGCGAAGTCATTGATATATCTGGAGAACCAGTATTTCGCCTCGCCGCTCTACGCGGCGGCGCTGGCCAAGCGGCTGGCCGAGCCGGATGGGCCGGAGGTGGTGCTGATCTCAACCGGCCAGAGCCCCAGCTGGTTCGATCAGCTGACTATGGATCGCGCCCGTTCGAACATGCTCTGGCGACTGCGTGCGGCCGACATCTTCGGGCGGTTCCGAGCCTGGTATCCGACCACCCCGGCCGGAACCAAGATCATCGTCCATTCGAAGGTGACGATCATCGACGAGCATCTGGCGCGGGTGGGGTCGGCCAACCTCAACAACCGCTCCGGCGGCTTCGACACCGAGGTTGAGCTCGGCGTGCAGGTCGAGGAGGGCGGCGAGGAATTGACCATCGGGGCGCTGCGCGACCGGCTGATCGGGCATTTCCTGGGTTGCACCGGCGACGCCGTGGCCAAGGCTCGGGCCGAGCGCGGCGGCATGATCTCGGCGATCGATTTCCTGAACGCCGAGGGACGGCTGTCGCCGATCCTGCCGATGAAGCAGACGCCGCTGGGCGAGATCATCGCCACCTATCACCTCGGCGATCCCTATGGCGTGGGCGACTCCTGGCGGGCCAACCGGCGGCGGGACCTGCTCTACACCGAGGACCCGCTGCACACCCGGTTCATGCCACGCTGAAGTCCATGACCAGCGGCAGGTGGTCGGAGGCCGCGCGGGTCAGCGGGTCGAACGGCACGAAGACGTTTTCGACCTTGATGTCAGGGCTGACGAAGATGTGGTCGATGCGCAGCACCGGCAGGGCCGACGGGAAGGTCGAGGTCGGCGATCTGTGCGGCGACAGCCGCCGCGCCGCAGCCAGCTTGGCGGCCAGGGTGCGGTAGACCACCGACGAGCCGGTGGCGTTGAAGTCGCCGAGCAGGATGGTCGGGCCCTGGCGCATCGGGTGACCCAGCCAGGACGGTCCGGCCAGCCAGGCGGCCTGGAGCTGTTGTTCTCGCGGCACTAGGCCGAGATGGGTGTTGATGACCTGCACCGGGCGGCCTTCGACCTCGACCGAGATCCAGACTGCGCCGCGTGGTTCTAGCCGCGGGATCGGCGCGTAGCCGGGCAGGGGGCCGGTCTGGATCATCCGCTCGGGATAGGTGGTCAGGATGGCGTCGCCATAGAGCTCCTCCTCGACCCGCAGGGCCGGGTGGAAGTGGAAGGCCATCTTCAGGCGTCGCGCGATCTGGTGGGCCTGGTCGACGCCGCCGGTGCGGGCCCGGCCGACATCCAGTTCCTGCAGGGCGACGATGTCGGGTTCGAGCCGCGCGATCACCTCGGCGACTCGGCCGACGTCCAAGCGTCGGTCCGTGCCGACGCAGCGGTGGACGTTGTAGGTGAGAATGCGCGGCATGGGGCTAAGGGATGCACGCCGCGAAGGCGCGACGCAACGGCTCCAACGCTGGCGCAAGGCGAAGGTTCGCGAGATAACTCGTTCTGCTACTTTCGACGGAGGTGCGTTTGGTCACGCTACTGATGTTGGCGGCCGCTGCGGCTTTAGGCCCGGTCGAGGAGCCGGTCTGGGTTCGCCGTCCAACCGGGGCCGACATCGCCATGGCCTACCCTGATGCGGCGCTGCGTGGGGGACTTGAAGGTGCGGCGACCCTCGATTGCGTCGTAACTGAAGCCGCTACGCTCACTAGCTGCGTTCTGGTGACGGAAACGCCGAAGGGGGCGGGCTTCGGCGCGGCCGCTCAGAAACTGTCCTCAGGCTTCTTCATGCAGCCCCTGGATCAGAGAGGGCAGCCCGTCGCAGGGAGGCCGTTCAGACTGAACATCCGCTACCGGCTTCCAGCGGGAACTGTACGGAAGCTGCCTACGCTCGAAGTGCGGCGTCCCGGCATGCCTGCCGGCCGGATAACGCTGAACTGCCGCATCAATCCGCAGGCCGATCTCGACGACTGTCGGGTGGTGGGGCCGGAGCGCGGGCTTCGGGCTTCTGCGTTGGAGGTCGTGGGTGCGCTCAATGCGGCATCGCCTACGCCTGACACGCCCGACGACGGCACGCGGCGGGCGGAGTTCCTGATCGCCTTCACTAACTGAACCGCGATAAGTTGAAGTGACGTTGACGTAAGCGTCATCTTCACATCGTCACGCGACGCGCGTATGGTCCGCGGCCAACGACATACGCTGTAAATGCTCGCGCCTGGGAGCCGCCTATGAACCTCGACTTTTCGCCTGAAGACGCCGCCTTCCGTGAGGAGGCCCGCAGCTTCATCGCCCAAAACTATCCCAAGGAACTGCGCGAGAAGCAGGATCGCGGCGAAGAGCTGAGCAAGGAGGACTATCTCTCCTGGCACCGCATCCTGGCCAAGAAGGGCTGGGCGACGCCGTCGTGGCCGGTCGAGTTCGGCGGCACCGGCTGGACCCCGACCCAGAAGTACATCTGGTCGGAAGAGCAGGCCCGCGCCGACACCCTGGGCATCCTGCCGTTCGGCGTCTCGATGCTGGCGCCGGTGATCTACACCTTCGGCACCCAGGAGCAGAAAGAGAAGTTCCTGCCGGGCATCCGCGACGGCCTCGTGTGGTGGTGCCAGGGCTATTCGGAGCCGGGCGCCGGTTCGGACCTGGCCTCGCTGAAGACCAAGGCCGAGCGCGTCACCGGCGACGACGGCAAAGAGTACTACATCGTCAACGGCCAAAAGACGTGGACGACGCTGGGCCAGCACGCCGATTGGGGCTTCTTCCTGGTCCGCACCGATCCGGACGCCAAGCCGCAGTCGGGCATTTCGTTCCTGCTGATCGACATGAAGACCCCGGGCATCGAGGTGCGCCGCATCACGACCCTGGAAGGCGGCCATGAGGTCAACGACGTCTTCCTCGACAACGTGAAGGTGCCGGTCGAGAACCGCGTGTTCCACGAGAACCAGGGCTGGACCTGCGCCAAGGCGCTGCTCGCCCACGAGCGCACCGGCATCGCCGGCGTCGCCCGCTCGAAGCGCGGCCTGGAGAAGGTCCGCGAGATCGCCGGGACCGAGCGTTCGGACGCCGGCGGCCCGCTGCTGGCCGACGCGTTCTTCAAGCGCAAGGTCGCCGAACTGGAGATCGACCTGACGGCGCTGGAGTTCACCGAACTGCGCACCCTGGCCGGCGAAAGCAGCGGCAAGGGGCCGGGCCCGGAAAGCTCGATCCTCAAGATCAAGGGCACCGAGATCCAGCAGCGCCTGACCGAACTGGTGCTGGAAGCGGTCGGCCACTACGGCGCGCCGTACCTGCGCGACCTCGGCCACAACGCCAATATCGGCCCCGACTACGCCGACGGCGCGGCCGGCAACTACTTCAACATGCGCAAGACCTCCATCTACGGCGGGTCGAACGAGATCCAGCGCAACATCATCGCCAAGATGGTGCTGGGCCTCTAAGCGCCGATCGTCTTAAGTCACATAACAACGCCTATTTCCCGCCTGGGCCGGAGCGCCCGGGCGGGGTGATGCACGGGGAAACCAGATGGATTTCAGCTTCACCGAAGAACAGTCGATGCTGCGCGACACCGTCGCGAGCTATCTGGCCGACCACTACAGCTTCGAGCAGCGCCGTGACGCGCTGAAGGCCGAGCCGGGCTGGCGTCCGAACGTGTGGAAGGCCTTCGCCGAAGAGCTCGGCATCCTGGGCGCGCCGTTCGCCGAGGAACTGGGCGGCCTGGGCGGCGGCTCGACCGAGAACATGGTCATCATGGAAGAGCTGGGCAAAGCCCTGGTGGTCGAGCCCTACCTCGGCACCGTGGTGATCGGCGGCGGCTTCCTGAAGCATTCGGGCTACGCCGGCGCCAGCGACCTGATCGGCGGCATTATCGGCGGCGAGACGATCATCGCCTTCGCCTATGCCGAGCCGCAGGCCCGCTACACCTGGCAGGACCTGAAGACCACCGCCAAGAAGGACGGCGGCGGCTACGTCATCAACGGCCAGAAGGCCGTGGTCATCGGCGCGCCGTACGCGACGCACCTGATCGTCACCGCCCGCACCGGCGGCGGCCAGCGCGACGCCCAGGGCGTCTCGGTGTTCATCGTGCCGAAGAACGCCAAGGGCGTGACGACGCGCGACTACCCGACCGTCGACGGCTTCCGCGCCTCGGAAGTCACCTTCGAGAACGTCTCGGTCGGCGCCGACGCGCTGATCGGCGCGGAGGGCGCCGCCCTGCCGCTGGTCGAGAAGGTCATCGACGAAGCCATCGTCGCCACCTGCGCCGAAGCCTGTGGCGTGTTCCGCAAGCTGCATGAAGGCACGCTGGAATACACCAAGCAGCGCAAGCAGTTCGGTCAGCCGATCAGCCAGTTCCAGGTGCTGCAGCACCGTATGGTCGACATGTTCATCAACCTCGAGCAATCGATCTCGATGACCTACATGGCCGACATCAAGCTCAGCGACAGCGACGTCGAGCGGGCCAAGGGCGCGGCGGCGGCCAAGGTGCAGATCGGCAAGGCGGCCAAGTTCATCGGCCAGAACGCCATCCAGCTGCACGGCGGCATGGGCATGACCGACGAGATGGCCATCGGCCACTACTTCAAGCGCGCCACCATGATCGAGAGCGCCTTCGGCTCGACCGATCACAACCTGGCCCGCTACGAAAACCTGAGCCTCGGCGCGGCGGCCTAAGGCCAGCACGCACGGCGGATATCGAGGCGGCGTTCTTCGGAGCGCCGCCTTTTTCGTGGGTCAAAGCAAGGTGCGTTGCTGTGGTGGTGGCGTGGCCTGGGCCTCGATCTGCCCTCGATGGCGCAGTTCCGTTTCGGCGGTGAAGCGGAGATTGGGGTCCCGGTCCCTGGCGAAGGTCTGCAGGGCCTCGGCGCTGACGCTGGTCCAGGGCTTTCCGCGCTCGGACCCGGTCGGCACGCGCGGCAGCAGGCCCGGCTCGTCGCTCCAGGCCAACAGCTGCTCGACCGACGCCAGGTTCAGCATGTCGCGCAGATGGTGCGCTGTGACGTAGGCGTCGGGCATCGCCCGGTGCGCGGGCAGGCCGGTCTCGCGATCCAGGCCCGCGGGCATCCGCTCATAGCGCAGCGCCTGGTTCGAAAAGCTGGGAAGGTCCGGCCAGAGGCGCAAGGCGCACTTCCAGGTGCAGATCCACCGCGCTCCGCCGCTGAGCGCAGGCGTGCAATAGCGCTGTTCGAACGCGGCGCGGTGCGCGGCGAGCGCCAGCACCCCTCCAGCGGGCCTTAGGGCGTCGGGGGCGGCGTCCTTCCAGAACGGCGCGCCGGCGACGTCGGCGTCGATGATGTGGTGGATCGCCATCGTCGCCGTCGAGATCGGGCGGCCGGGATTGACGAACTTCGCGCCGCGTTCGTCGTTCAGGGCCCAACGGCCGGCGGCGTCCTGCACCACGTCCTGCCAGCCGATCTCGCACACCTCATGGGCGGAGGTCCCCGAGGTCTCCAGGTCGATGACGCGGACGCGGGCGATCGTCATCCCTCCAATATGGTCGCGTCAGGCGGGTCTGCCGGAAAAAGTTCGCGTCGGATGTCGGGACAGGCGCAGGTCGCCCGTCCTAGGATCAGATCCATCTTCAGGAGCGACCCCATGCGAATGATCTTTGTGAACCTGCCGGTGAAGAACGTCACCGCGTCCCGCCAGTTCTTCGGCGCCCTCGGCTTCGGCTTCAACGAGCAGTTCTGCAGCGCCGACACCGCCTGCATGGTGATCGACGAGAACATCTTCGCCATGCTGATCGAGCACGATCGCTTCAGGGACTTCATCACCGGCGACATCGCTGACGCCCACAAGGCCACCGAGGTCCTGACCTGCCTTTCGGCCGACAGCAGGGCCGAGGTCGACGGCTTCTTGAGCAAGGCGCTGAGCGCGGGCGGCAAGGCGTGGAAGCCGAACATCGATATGGGCCCGATGTACGGCTGCAGCTTCCAGGACCTCGACGGCCACGTCTGGGAGGTGATGTTCATGGACCAGGCGGCGATGGCCGAGGGCGCAGCGCCGGAGGCGGCGAACGCCTAGCCGAATAGGGCCGTCAGGCGCGCGACTTCCGCGGCCATTTCGCCGCGGAAGCTGTCCTTCGACCACAGGCGATAGTCGCCTTGGGCGTAGGCCTGGGCGTTGCGCCAGTAGAGGAAGGCGTTCAGCGCATTGGCGCGGCGGTTGTCGCGGCTCTTGGTCGCCGCGCCCGGCGAGCCCATGACGATGGAGTTCGGCGGGATCACCGTGCCTTCCTTCAGGAAGCTGCCGCCGGCCACGATAGACCCTGCGCCGACCACGCAGCCGTCCATGATCGTCGCGCCGATGCCGATCAGGCAGTTGTCGCCGATGTCGCAGCCATGCAGCGTGACATGGTGGGTGATCGAGCAGTTCTCGCCCACGAGGGTCGGGGTTCCCGAGCCGACGTGGACCATCACGAAGTCCTGGATGTTGGTTCGCCGGCCGATCACGACCTTCTGGCTCTCGGCGCGGACCACGACGTTGCACCAGATCGAGGCCTCGGGCGCGATCTCCACCGCGCCGAAAATCCGCGCCGACGGGTCGATCCAGGCCGAACCCTGGTCTTGGACGTCGGGGCCGAGGAAGGGGGTGGCGGTCATGTCTGGAACTCCGGGCTCGAACTGGAGGCCACAATCGGAGATTTCCCAAACGTCAGACAAGCGGCGCACTTGCCAAACGCGGTCCAACCGCGCCTAACCGCCAGGTCATGGCTCTTCGCGACTTCGCCCTCCTGGTCTTCGTCTGTCTGCTGTGGGCGACCAACAACATCGTCTCGAAGTACGTCGTCGCCTATCTGCACGCCCCGCCGCTGTTCTATGCGGCGGTCCGCTTCATCATCGTGGCGGCGGCGGTGTTCCCCTGGCTGCGCAACCCGCCGCGACCGCTGTGGCGGCTGCTGCTGATCGCGGTCTGCATGGGGGCGGGCTCGTTCGCCTTCATGTTCATCGCGCTGAAGACCGCCAGCCCGTCGTCGGCGGCGATCGTGAGCCAGCTGATGGTGCCGACCACGACCTTCCTGTCGTTCATCCTGCTGGGCGAGCGGCTGAACGGCCGTCGCCTGCTGGGCATAAGCCTGACCTTGGTGGGCGCCCTCGCCGTGATGTGGGATCCGCACGGCCTCACCCTGACCGGCGGCCTGGCGTTCGTTCTGGTGTCGGTGGTGCTGGGCTCGCTCGGCTCGGTGCTGATGAAGCAGATGGAAGGCGTCAAGCCGCTGCAGTTCCAGGCCTGGGTCGGCGTGGCCTCGGCCGCGGTGCTGATCCCGATGTCGCTGATCTTCGAGCCGGGCGGCGTCGAGGCCGGCTTGGCGATCGGCTGGCGGTTCTGGGCCGCTGTGATCTTCTCGGCCCTGGTGGTCTCGGTGTTCGGCCACACGGCCTATTACTGGCTGATCCAGCGCTACGAGGCGAACCTGATCTCGCCGTTGACCCTGATGACCCCGCTGGCCACCATCGGGCTCGGAGTCGTCATCACCCACGACCCGTTCGACGCCCGCATGGCCTTCGGCGCCGCGGTGGCGCTGGCGGGCGTGCTGATCATCGCCATGAGGCCCAATCAGATCATGCTGCTGCTGCTCAACCTGCGGGGACGGGCCCGATGAACTTCATTGAAGCCGTCTCGCCCAACTTCAACGAGCGCAAGGTCCCGCCGGACATCATCGTCCTGCACTACACCGGCATGAAGACCGGCGAGGAGGCATTGGCCTGGCTGTGCAACGAGGAATCTAAGGTCTCGTCGCACTACCTCGTCGAGGAGGACGGGCGCGTGTTCCGGCTGGTGCCGGAAGAACGTCGCGCCTGGCATGCGGGGGTTTCCTCCTGGAAGGGCGAGACCGACATCAACGGCCGCTCGATCGGCATCGAGATCGTCAATCCCGGCCACGAGTGGGGCTATCGCCCGTTCCCGAAGGCGCAGATCGACGCGCTGATCGAGTTGCTGACCGATATCCGCAGCCGCTGGGATATCGAGGACGTGCGCATCATCGGGCATTCCGACGTCGCACCGGCCCGGAAGATCGACCCCGGCGAGCTGTTTCCCTGGAAGACCCTGGCGCAGGCCGGCCACGGCCTGTGGGTCGAGCCTGACGCCGCGCCGGGCGCGCCGCTGTCCGAGGGCGAAGAGAGCGCCGGGGTGTTCGCCCTGCAGGCCGGGCTGACCCGGCTCGGCTACGACAGCGCGCCGTCGGGCAAGTACGACGCCGACACCGCGACCATCGTGAGCGCCTTCCAGCGTCACTGGCGGCCCGAGAAGATCGACGGCGTGGCCGACGGCATGACTCGCGCGCGGCTGATCGGCCTGCTGCGGGCGGCGGCGGGGACGTGAGCGAACCGGTGATCCGCGCGACCACCGCGGCCGATGCGGCCCTGGTGCTGGCGCTCTATCGCGCCGCCGCCGGCGGCTCGGGCGGCCTAGCGCGGCGGCCGGACGAGATGGATCTGGCCTATGTCGAGGGTTTCCTCGCCAAGGCCCAGGCAGGCGGCGTGAGCCTGGGCGCCTGGATCGACGGGCGGCTGGCCGGCGAGATCCACGCCTCGCGCATCGGACCGGACCAGTTCGCCCACGTGCTGTCGGATCTGACGATCGCCGTCGACCCGGCCTGGCAGGGCAGGGGCGTCGGGCGCGCGCTGTTCGCGGCCCTGTTCGAGGCGGCGCGGGCGCTCTCGCCGACCGTCACCCGCATCGAGCTGATGGCGCGCGAGGGCAATATCGACGCCATCCGGCTCTACGAGCGGCTCGGCTTCGTGATCGAGGGGCGGTTTGTCCAGCGCGTGCGCATGCCGGACGGCCGGCTGGAGGATGACATCGCCATGGGGCTGCTGCTGACGCCGGCTTGACGGCGGACGCGACGCCGGTCAGCAGTGCTGCCCACGAGTTTTCCGCCTTTCGCCATACCTATATTTCGAAATTGAGGGACGTATTCGATGCGCAATCTGTTCAGCGTTGAGGGCAAGGTCGCCCTGGTCACCGGCGGCAGCCGCGGCATCGGCGAGATGATCGCCCGCGGCTATGTCGAGAACGGCGCCAAGGTCTACATCTCCTCGCGCAAGGCCAATGTCTGTGATGGGCTGGCCGAGGAGCTGTCGAAGTACGGGACCTGCATCTCGCTGCCCTTCGACCTGTCGAACATGGACGGCATCACCGGCCTCGCCGCCGCCCTGGCAGAGCGCGAAGACAAGCTCGATATCCTGGTCAACAACGCCGGCGCCACCTGGGGCGCGCCGATCGACGAATATCCCGAGGACGGCTGGGACAAGACCGTCGACCTGAACGTCAAGTCGATCTTCTTCCTGACCCAGAAGCTGCTGCCGCAACTGCGCGCCGCCGCCACCCACGAAGAGCCTAGCCGGGTGATCAACATCGCCTCGGTGAACGGCATCGAGCCGCCGGCGCTGGAGACCTACGCCTATTCGACCTCGAAGGCCGGCTGCATCATGCTGACCCGCCACCTGGCCAAGCGCCTGGCCCCCGAGCACATCCTGGTCAACGCCATCGCGCCGGGCCCCTTCCAGAGCCACATGATGGCCGCGACCCTGGCCCGGGCCGGCGACGCCATCGCCAAGTCGAACCCGCGCGGCCGCATCGGCACGCCCGAGGACATCGCCGGCGTGGCGATCTTCCTGGCTAGCCGCGCCAGCGCCTACACCACCGGTACGGTGGTGCCCTGCGACGGCGGTTCGGCCGAGTTCTAACCTACGTGTTCGTCATCCCCGGCCGCGTCAGCGAGCCGGGGATCCATACACGCGAGCCTCGCGCGGCTAGTCTGGGTCTATGGATGGCCGGGACCTAGCGGCCCGGCCATGACGAGTTGTGGGGCTTACCCCCTCCGTCCTCTGCCGCCTGGGCGGATCGGGGCGGGCGACCAGCCGCCCTTGTCGGGCTTGTGCACGCCGCCCGGCTTGCCGCCGTTCTGGCCCGGTGGGCCGCCGTGCTGTTTCCTGGCCAGTTGCTGTTCAATGATCGCGCGAGCGCGCTCGGCCGGCGTCAGCGGCGCAGAGTCGGCTTCGTGATGGGGCGCAGGCGCGCCCGGGTCTTGGGGTTTCGGCATCATGTGTCCAATCGAGATGAAGCGCCCGCGCGTCTCGCGCCGCGGGTCGGGAGCAGGCGTCAGCCTGGGTTCCTCAGGGCCTCAATCGATCACAGCACACACGTTCGCATCCTCTGTTGGACGATCCCCTCGAAGCTAGGCGCGCGAGCGGTGATCTGCAAGCCGCGCGGCCAATGGGACGAATTGGGATGGAGCTGGCGGCGCGGGGTGCTTGACCGCGGCCGCGGGGCGGCCCACTTAGCGCGCGGACCAGACGGCCGGGCGATCGCGGCTGCTTTCGGGCAGTCGAGGAAAGTCCGGGCTCCACTATGACATGGCGGCGGGTAACGCCCGCCGGGGGCGACCCCAGGGATAGCGCCACAGAGAGCAGACCGCCTCGGTTTCGACCGGGGTAAGGGTGAAAGGGTGGGGTAAGAGCCCACCGCGGACCTGGTGACAGGGACGGCATGGCAAGCCCCGCCAGGAGCAAGACCGAATAGGGATTCCGCGCCCCGCAAGGGGTAGGGCCGTCATAGGCCTGAGGCGTCCGGGTAGGTCGCGAGAACCGTCCAGCAATGGACGGTCCAGAGGAATGATCGTCGCGCCCGTTCGCGGGCGGCACAGAACCCGGCTTATAGGCCGTCTGGTCCGTACTTCCCTCCCGCTTATCCACCGCCGTCCACAGACGGCGCGGCTATACTTAACAAGTTCGCTGTATGTTCTGTGAGTATCGCCTGTGGATGCATGTGGCGTGACCGTAACTTCTTTGAGATTCCCCGAAATTACGCCCTGGAGTCATTGTCTCCCAATTGATCCCATGTTAACCCAATCAGCATCCGTTAAGGATCAGCGGCGCGTCGGAGCTGGAGGCTTCGCGGGTCCGAAGCGGGGTGAAGTTGGCGGCTCGCTCGGAGCCGCGATCTGGGGCGCGGCGGG
The DNA here is from genome assembly GCF_964254345.1 of Phenylobacterium sp. LjRoot97. Lineage (NCBI taxonomy): Bacteria > Pseudomonadati > Pseudomonadota > Alphaproteobacteria > Caulobacterales > Caulobacteraceae > Phenylobacterium > Phenylobacterium sp. LjRoot97. The sequence continues at coordinate 2,852,628 of NZ_CAXUTH020000001.1, read as the reverse complement.
ATGTTTCTCTCGACCTTCGAGAAACAAGTAGACGCCAAGCGGCGCATCGTTGTGCCGCAGGAATTCCGCGCGCTCGTCTCCGGCCCCTTCGACGGCATCGTCTGCTTCCCCTCGATCGAGGCCGACTGCATCGAGGGCGGCGGCCGGGCGCTGTTCGACCGCTACATCGCGCTGATGGACGAGATGCCGTTCGGCGACCCCGTGCGCTCGGCGATCGAGCTGTCGGTGCTGGGCGGGCAGGCGAAGATGAGCTTCGACACCGCCGGCCGCATCACCCTGCCTGAGCAGCTATGCGACCAGTTCGGCCTGACCGACTGGGTCGTGCTGGTCGGCCTGGGCGACCGGTTCCAGATCTGGGAGCGCGAGGCGTTCCAGGCTCATCGCGCCGCCCAGCGCGAGCTGGCCCGCGCCGGCCTCGCCGAACTGCGAGCCCAGCAGCGCGCGGCCAAGCTGGGGGCGGCTCAGTGAACGCGCCCCACACCTCCGTCCTGCTCGATGAAGTCATCGCCGCGCTCGAGCCGGCGCCCGGCAAGCTGATCGTCGACGGCACCTTCGGCGCGGGCGGCTACAGCCGCGCGTTTCTGGCGACCGGGGCGGACGTCGTCGCCTTCGATCGCGATCCGAGCGCGCGCAAGTTCGCCGAGGGCCTGGGCGAGCGCTTCCGGCTGGTCGACGGGCGGTTCTCGCAGATGGCCGACGAACTGGGGGAGGGCGTCGCCGACGGCGTGGCGCTGGATCTCGGCGTCTCGTCGATGCAGCTCGACCAGGCCGAGCGTGGCTTCTCGTTCATGCGCGACGGTCCGCTGGACATGCGCATGGGCGCCGACGGCCCGACCGCGGCCGACATCGTCAATACCGCCGAGCAGGCTGAGCTGGCGCGGATCTTCTATGTCTATGGCGAGGAGCGGCAGTCGCGCCGGGTCGCGTCCTTCATCGTTCGCCGCCGCGCCGAACAGCCGTTCACCCGCACGCTGGATCTGGCCGAAGTGATCGAGCGCGCCTTGGGCGGGCGGCGCGGCGCCAAGGTGCATCCGGCCACCCGCTCGTTCCAGGGGCTGCGCATCGCCGTCAACGAGGAGCTGTCTGAGCTCGAGGCCGGGCTGGTCGCCGCCGAGCGCGTGCTGAAGCCGGGCGGGCGGCTGGCGGTCGTGACCTTCCATTCGCTGGAAGACCGGATCGCCAAGGCCTTCTTCACCGAGCGCGCGGGCAAGACCCCGGGCGGCTCGCGCCATGCGCCGCCGGTCGAGGCCGGCGCGCCGCCGAGCTTCCAGCTGCTGTTCAACGGCGCCCGCGCTCCCGGCGAGGCCGAGACCGCGACCAATCCGCGCGCGCGATCGGCCAAGTTGAGGGTGGGGGTTCGCACCTCGGCTCCGGTATGGAAGGAGGCGGAATGAGTCTCCTTACCCGCAAGATTCGGGGCTTTCGGCTGGTCGACGTGGTCGCGCTGGGGGTTCTGATCGCCGTCATCCTGTCGGTCTACCTGGCCAAGACCATGGCCGGGCGCGAGCGCGCGGAAATCGCCTCGGTCGAAAAGCAGATCGACGCCGAGAAGGCCCGCATCCGCCTGCTGCAGGCCGAGGTCGCCCATCTGGAGCAGCCCTCGCGTATCGAGGCGCTGTCGACCGCCCATCTCGGCATGGGCCCGGTCGGGGCCAAGCACGAGACCACCCTCGACAAGCTGGGCGAAGTCGCCCTCGGGAAACCAAAGCCGTGAGCCTTGCTCATCCATCGTTCGAAGCGCCGGGCTGGCGCTGGCTCAAGGCCAAGGTCTGGGGACTGGAGCACGCCTTCGAGCGCGCCAAGGCCGCCGGCAAGGCCGAAGACGACACGCGCATCCGCATCTTCTTCGTGCTGGCGATGTTCGCGACGGCGTTCGCGGTGCTGGCGGTCGGCGCCACGCGCGCGGCGCTGTTCTCTGACGCCGGCCGCGGCGGCGGCTACGCAGCGCCGGTGGGCGCCTCGCGCGCTGACCTGGTCGACCGCAACGGCGCCATGCTGGCGGCCGACCTGCTGCACTACGGCGTCTATGTCGACCCGCGCGAGATCTGGGACGCCGACGAGACCCGCCGCGCCCTGCGCTCTGCCCTGCCGAACCTGAACCGTCAGCGCCTGGAGAAGGTGCTGAACGGCGAGCGCCGCGGCTTCGTGGCCGCGGGCCTGACGCCGGAAGTGCGCGCCCGCATCCATGCCCTGGGCCTGCCGGGCGTGACCTTCGAACCGGAAGAGCGCCGGGTCTATCCGCTGGGGACGACCGCCGCGCACCTGGTCGGGTTCGCCGACACCGGCGGGGTCGGCCTGGCCGGCGCCGAGCGGGCGCTGAATGACACCATCCGCGGCAATGCGGCGTCGAAGACGGCGGTAGCGCTGTCGATCGACCTGCGCGTCCAGGCGGCGCTGGAGGACGAGCTCTACAAGGCCGCGGCCGAGTTCCAGCCGCGCGGCGCCGTGGGAATCGTCACCAACGTCCACACGGGCGAGATCCTGGGGATGGCCAGCTATCCCACCTTCGATCCGAACCAGGTGGCCAAGGCCGACGACAACGCCAAGCTGAACCGCGCCGCCGCCTCGATCTATGAGATGGGCTCGACCTTCAAGGCGTTCACGGTGGCCATCGGCCTGGACACTGGCGTGGCCAACCCGTCGTCGACCTTCGACGCGCGCGTGCCCTATCAACTGGGCTATCGGACCATCAAGGACTACCACGCCGCCCGGAAGATCCTGACCCTGGTCGAGGTATTCCAGCACTCGTCCAACATCGGCACGGCCAAGCTGGCCGAGAGCGTCGGCGCCGAGCGCCTGAGCAAGTACTTCGCCGCTCTGGGGCTGACCAAGCCGGCCCGGGTTGAACTGATGGAATCGGCGCGTCCTTTGACCCCGCGCAAGTGGGACATGGATGCGGTCGCGTCGACCTCATTCGGTCACGGCATGAACGTCAGCCCGCTGGCGGTGTCGAGCGCCATGGGCGCGTTGCTGAATGGCGGCTATCTGGTGCCGCTGACCATCAAGAAGCTGGAACCGGGCCAGAAGCCGCAGGGGCAGCGCGTGCTGTCCGAGCAGACGTCGATGCAGATGCTGCAGATCATGCGCGCTAACGTCATCGGCGGCAGCGGCAAGTCGGCGAACGCCCCGGGCCTCAGTGTCGGCGGCAAGACCGGCACCGGCGAGAAGTACGATCCGGCGATCCGCGGGTACTCGACCCAGCGCCAGGTGTCTTCGTTCGCCGCCGTGTTCCCGACCGCTGGGGCGGTGCAGGAAGACCGCTACTTCGTGCTGATCCTGATGGACGAGCCGCACGGCACGGCCAAGACCTACGGCTACTCGACCGGCGGCTGGGTCGCCGCGCCGGCCGCCGGCCGCGTCATCGACCGCATCGCCCCGTTCCTGGGCGTCCAGCGCCAGCCAGATCTGATCAAGGTCGTGGGCGAGGGCTCGATCGCCGCCGGCCCGGTCTCGGACGGGCACTGATGGGCAAGACGCTTTCCCAGCTGGTCCAGCGGACCTTTGCGGCCGATCCGGAGGTGACCGGCGTCACCGCCGACAGCCGCAAGGTGAAGCCAGGCTTCCTGTTCGCGGCGCTGCCCGGCTCGAAGGTCGACGGCAAGGCGTTCGCCGCCAAGGCGGTCGAAGCTGGGGCGGTGGCCATGATCTCGGCCGAGGACCTGCCGGAACTCGGTGTTCCGGTCATCGTCACGCCCGATCCGCGCAGGGTCTATGCCCTGGCCGCGCGGGCGTTCTGGGGCGCGCAGCCGCCGGTCGTCGTCGCCGTCACCGGCACCAACGGCAAGACCTCGGTCGCCGGGTTCTGCCGCCAGATCTTCAACCGCCTCGGCCATCGGGCCGCGAGCATGGGGACCCTTGGCGTCCGGGCGACCGGGCCTGACCTCGATGAGCAGATCACTCCCGCCGGCCTGACCACGCCGGACGCGGCCGACGTCGCCGAACTGATGTCGGTGCTGGCCGCCAAGGGCGTCACCCGCCTGGCGATGGAGGCTTCCTCGCACGGCATCGACCAGCGCCGGTTGGACGGGGTGGAGCTGACTGCGGCCGGATTCCTGAACCTGACCCAGGATCACCTCGACTATCACCACACGATGGAAGCCTATCGCGACGCCAAGCTGCGCCTGTTCGAGGGGCTGCTGCCGCGCGGCGGAACCGCTGTGCTGAACGCCGACTCCGACGCCTATGGCGCCTTCGCCGCCGCGGCGGTCGGGGCCGGCCAATCGGTGGTGTCAGTCGGCGAGGCCGGGCAGGGGCTGAAGCTGGTCGGTCACGCCCCGACGCCGGAAGGCCAGGCTCTGAAGATCGAAGCCAAGGGCAAGACCTACGAGGTCGTGCTTCCCCTGGCCGGTGCGTTTCAGGCGTCCAACGCCCTGGTCGCCGCGGGGCTATGCATCGCGGCGGGCGAGCCGGTCGACGGCGTCATCGCGGCGCTCGGGACCCTGGAAGGCGCTGCCGGCCGTCTGCAGCGCGTGGGAACCGGCGCCAAAGGCGGCGAGGCCTATGTCGACTACGCCCATACGCCTGACGGACTGGAGACCGTGCTGAAGTCGCTGCGTCCCCACGTGGAAGGCAAGCTGATCGTCGTGTTCGGCGCCGGCGGCGACCGTGATCGCGCCAAGCGCCCGCTCATGGGGCTGGCTGCCGCTCAGCACGCCGACATCGCCATCGTCACCGACGACAATCCGCGCTCGGAAGTCCCGGCCGCGATCCGCGCCGAGATCCTGGCCGGCGCCCCCGGCTCGCGCGAGGTGGGCGACCGTCGCGAGGCGATCCGCGCCGGCGTGGCGCTGATGGGGCCTGGCGACGTCCTTGTCGTCGCCGGCAAGGGCCATGAGCAGGGCCAAACCGTCGGTTCGACCGTTCATCCCTTTGACGACGTGGCTGAAGTGGCCGCGGCGCTGGAGGCTGGGCATGTCTAAGCCGCTCTGGACGTCCGAAGAAATCGCCGCTGCGACCGGCGGCCGGCTTTCGGGGGCGGCCTTCACGGTCGACGGGGTCTCGATCGATACCCGCAGCATCGAGACCGGCGACCTGTTCGTCGCCCTAGCCGGAGTGCGCGACGGGCATGAGTTCGTCCAGCAGGCCCTTGCCGCCGGCGCGGCCGCAAGCCTGGCGTCGAAGAGCGTCGAGGGCTCCAGCGTCGTCGTCGCCGATACGCTCAAGGCCTTGGAACAATTGGGGGAAGCCGCGCGCGAGCGGTCTCCGCAGACGCGCCGCGGCGCGGTGACGGGCTCGGTCGGCAAGACCAGCGTCACCCAGGCGATCCGCGCGGGGCTCGAGCGCGCCGGCCGCGCCCACTCGTCGGTGAAGAGCTACAACAACCACATCGGCGTGCCGCTGACCCTGGCGCGGATGCCGCGCGACACCGAGCGGGCGATCTTCGAGATCGGCATGAACCACGCCGACGAGATCACGCCGCTGTCGCGCTTTGTGCGTCCGCACGCGGTGGCGATCACCACGGTCGGCCCGGTGCATGTCGAGAACTTCCCGGACGGCGAGATCGGCGTGGCGCGCGCCAAGGCCGAGATCTTCGCCGGCATCGAGCCGGGCGGCGTGGCGGTGCTGAACGCCGACAACAAGTGGTTCGAGCTGCTGGCCGAAGAGGCCCACAAGGCCGGCGCCACGGTGCGCAGCTTCGGAACCGCAAAGGAGTGCGACGCACAGCTGGTCGATTTCGCGCCTGAGCCGGGCCGCGCGGTCATCAAGGCGCGGCTGCATGGCAAGGCGCTGGACTTCCCGATCCTGCAGACCGGCTTCCACTGGGGCCCCAACAGCATGGTCGTGCTGCTGATGCTGGAAGCCCTGGACGTCGGCCTGGACGACAGCCTGGCGGCGCTGGGCGCGTTCGAGCCGCTGGCCGGCCGCGGCGCGGAACGGGCGGTCAAGCTCGCCGGCGGCGTCTTCACGCTGATCGACGAGAGCTACAACGCCAACCCGATCTCGATGGGCGCGGCGTTCGCCAGCCTGGGCGCGCGCAAGACCGACGGTCGCCGTATCGTCGCCCTGACCGACATGCTGGAGCTCGGCGCCGAAGCGCCCGCCTTCCATGCCGGCCTGGCCGAGCCGCTGGATGCGGCCAAGGTGGATCTGGTGTTCGCCGCCGGGCCGCTGATGAAATCCCTGTGGGACGCCCTTCCGCCGACTCGTCGCGGCGGCTACGCCGAGAGCGCGGCCGAGCTCGCGCCGCTGATCAGCGCGGCCGTGGAGCCGGGCGATCTGGTGATGGTGAAGGGGTCCAACGGCTCTCGGGCGGGCGCGGTCGCAGCTGCGCTGAGCGCGCTCGACGTGCGTTCGGGGGAGACGGGCTGATGCTCTACTGGCTGTATCAACAGCTCGCCGCGGACGGCTATGTGCCGTTCCTCAACCTGCTGAAATATCAGACCTTCCGCACCGGTATGGCGCTGTTCACGGCCCAGCTGGTGGTCGTGGCCATGGGCTCGCGCTTCATCCGCTGGATGCAGGCCAAGCAGGGCAAGGGGCAGCCGATCCGCGCCGACGGCATCGAGCGTCACGTGGTCGAGAAGGCCGGCACGCCGACCATGGGCGGGGTGATGATCCTCGCCGGACTTCTGGTCGGCACCCTGCTGTGGTCGGACCTCAGCAACGTCTATGTCTGGGCGGTGATCCTGGTCACCGCCGGCTACGGCGTGCTCGGCTTCACCGACGACTACGCCAAGGTCACCAAGCAATCGACCGCCGGGGTGTCGGGCAAGATCCGCCTGCTCATGGAGGCGGCCATCGCCATTGCGGCCGTGGCCCTGATGGTGATCTTCGGCACCAGCCCGCCCGAGACGCCGGAACTGTCGACCTCGGTCGCGTTCCCGATCTTCAAGCAGCTGCTGATGCCGCTCGGCTGGTTCTACCTGGCGTTCGGCGCCTTCATCATCGTCGGGGCGGCCAACGCCGTGAACTTCACCGACGGACTGGACGGGCTGGCGACGGTGCCGGTGATGATCGCGGCCGCCGCCTTCGGCTTCATCGCCTACCTCGTCGGCAACTATGTCTTCGCCCAGTACCTGAAGCTGCACTTCGTGCCGGGGGTGGGCGAGATCGCCATCTATTGCGGGGCCATGATCGGCGCCGGCCTCGGCTTCCTCTGGTACAACGCCCCGCCGGCCAAGATCTTCATGGGGGACACCGGCTCGCTGGCCCTGGGCGGCGGCATCGGCGCCGTGGCGGTGGCGACCAAGCACGAGATCGTGCTCGGCATCATCGGCGGTCTCTTTGTGATGGAGACCCTGTCGGTGATGATCCAGGTCGCTTCGTTCAAGCTGACCGGCAAGCGGGTGTTCCGCATGGCCCCGATCCACCACCACTTCGAAAAGCTCGGCTGGTCCGAGAGCACCGTCGTGATCCGGTTCTGGATCATCGCCGTGATGCTCGCCCTGCTGGGCCTCGCCACCCTGAAGCTGCGGTAAGGGGAGGGCTGGCAGTCTCATGATCCCGGTCCGCGGCTTCGAAGGCAGGACGGTCGCCGTGTTCGGCCTGGCCCGCACAGGGCTGACGGCTGCGCGCGCGCTGATCCTGGGCGGCGCCAAGGTCGTGGTCTGGGACGAGAAGCCCGAGAGCCGCGCGGCCGCGGAGGCCGAGGGCCTGGAGTTGCTGGACCTGTCGAGCGCCGACTGGTCGCAGTTCGCCGCCCTGATGCTGTCGCCGGGCGTGCCGCTTACTCATCCCAAGCCGCATTGGACAGTCGAGAAGGCCAAGGCCGCGGGCGTCGAGATCCTGGGCGACATCGAGCTCTTCGCCCGCACCGTGAACGCTGCGCCGGAACACAAGCGCCCGAAGATCGTCGCCATCACCGGCACCAACGGCAAGTCCACGACCACGGCGCTGATCGGCCACATCTGCGCCGCCGCTGGGCGCGACGTGCGGGTCGGCGGCAATATCGGCCAGGGCGTGCTGGGCCTGGAGGACATGCACGGCGGGGCGGTCTACGTGCTGGAGCTGAGCTCCTACCAGCTGGACCTCACCTCGAGCCTGAAGCCCGACGTGGCGCTGCTGCTCAACGTCTCGCCCGACCACCTCGACCGCCACGGCGGAATGGAAGGGTATGTGGCGGCCAAGCGCCGTATCCTGCTGAACCAGGGCAAGGGCGACACCGCTGTGATCGGCGTCGACGACCCATGGGGCCAGCGGATCTGCACCGAGATCACCGCCGCCAACCGCCGCACCATCGTGCCGATCTCGGCCTCCAAGGCCATGGGCCGCGGGGTCTACGCACTGCAGGGCCTGCTCTACGACGCCACCGGCGAGCGTGCGGTGGAAGTCGCCGACCTGCTGCGGGCCCGTTCGCTGCCCGGCCGCCACAACTGGCAGAACGCAGCGGCCGCCTACGCCGCTGTGCGCGGCCTTGGCCTGACCTCGCAGGAGGCGGCCGACGGCCTGATGAGCTTCCCGGGCCTGGCGCACCGGATGGAGACGGTCGGCGCGGTCGGCAAGGTGCGGTTCGTCAACGACAGCAAGGCGACCAACGCCGACGCGGCGCGCCAGGCGATGTCGAGCTACCCCAAGTTCTACTGGATCGCCGGCGGCGTGCCGAAGGCTGGCGGCATCGACAGCCTGGCCGACCTCTTCCCGCGCATCGAGAAGGCTTACCTGATCGGCGAGGCCGAGGAGGCGTTCGCTGCGACGCTTGAGGGCAAGGTCAAGCTCGCCCGCTGCCGGACGCTGCCGGCGGCTGTTGCGGCGGCCTACGCAGATGCTTCGGCCTCGGGCCAGGACGCCGTCGTGCTGCTCTCGCCCGCGTGCGCCTCGTTCGACCAGTTCGCTGATTTCGAAGCGCGCGGCGAGGCGTTCCGCCAGGCGGTGCTGGGGTTGGAGCGGCCCGTCGCGAAAGGCGCGCGCGCCTAAGCCCGCGCGCTCACCAGCCAGCAACCGGCGACCATCGGCACGACGCCGTCGACCGCTTCGGTTTCCAGCGCCGTTTCCACAGCCTCACGCACCTTGGTTCGGGTTCCTTCGTCGGCCTCCCGCAGAGCCGCGGCGACCGGACCCATGCGCAAGCTCAACGTGACCAGGTCGGCCAGCGAGATCGGGGTCGGCGCGTCGAGCCGGGTGATGTCGATGTCGCTCCAGCCGCTGCGGCTCAGGATGCCGCGCACCCGCTCGGGATCGGCGAAGGCGAAACGGCCGGGCGCGAGCGGGTCGGCCGGCGGCGAAGGCGGCAGGAACGGCGCGGCGGCGCGGCCGGGAATGACCGCCATCGGGTTGTCCGCCGGGCTGCGCCAGCAGGCGAAGACGAGTTCGGCCCCCGGCTTCAGGCCGCTGCGGATGTTGGTGAAGGCGGCGTCGAAGTCGCTGAAGAACATCACCCCGAACCGCGACATCGCCGCATCGAACTGTGCGCCGCCGAAGTCGTAAGTCTGGGCGTCCGCCTGGACGAACTGCGCGCCCGGGGCTTGCTGGGCCGAGGCGATCTCGATCAGCGGCTGGGAGATGTCGACGCCGAGGCTGAGCCCCTCGGGACCGAGCCGCCTGGCCATGGCCAGGGTGGTCGCGCCCGCGCCGCAGCCGATGTCCAGCACCCGCTTGCCCGCGCCCGGAAAGGCGCGTTCGACCAGGGCCTCCTCGATCGGCCGATGGAGGGTGTCCATCATGTCCTGCAGGTCGACCCAGGCCTGGCCGCCGGTCTTGTTCCAGTAGGCGGCCTGATCGGTCGGGGCGGAGGGGGCCTGGGGCATCGGGGCGTCCTTCTTCGGCTGGGCGGCGATGTCGCCCGTGCTCGCGAGAGATTTCAAGTCGCAGGGCCGTGAGACCGCCTCTTGGTTAAGATATTTTAAGCATGCCGCGGGCATCAAAGGGATACGGGCCGCTGCGCCCGCGGAGACCTCCATGAGCCACATCCATCGCCCTCAGCAGGCCCACGCCTTTGCGCGGAGCGATCGCTCGTCGGTCGGGATCTGGTGGTGGACGACGGACCGCTGGATGCTGGGGGCGGTGGCCGCCCTGATCGCCATCGGCGTGATGATGTCCTTCGCCGCCAGTCCGGCGGCCGCGGCGCGGATGAACGTCGGCGATCCCTTCCACTTCGCGGTGCGCCAGTGCGTGTTCGCGGTGACCGGCGCGGCGATCCTGATCGGGGTGTCGATGCTGGATGCCAAGGGGATCAGACGCGCCGCGTTCTTCATCTATCTGGTCGCCATCGCGATCATGCTGATCCTCCCGTTCCTCGGCCATACGGCCAAGGGCGCGACGCGCTGGGTGCAGCTTGGCGGCTTCACCCTGCAGCCGTCGGAGTTCATGAAGCCGGCGCTGATCGTGCTTGTCTCGTGGATGTTCTCGGAGGGCCAGAAGGGGCAGGGGGTGCCGGGGGTCTCGATCGCCTTCGGCCTCTATTTCCTGTCGGTGGGGCTGCTGCTGATCCAGCCGGATGTCGGCCAGACGGTGCTGATCACCATCGCCTTCGGAGCCGCGTTCTGGATGGCTGGGGTGCCGCTGTCCTGGGTCATGCTGCTGGGCGGCGTGGCGGTGACAGGCCTCAGCTCGACCTACTTCCTGTTCCCGCACGTGGCCAGCCGCGTGGACCGCTTCCTCAGTCCTGACCGCGCCGACACCCACCAGGTCGACCGCGCCGCCGAGGCCATCGCCGCCGGCGGCTTCTTCGGCCGTGGGCCGGGCGAGGGCGTCATGAAGCGCCACGTGCCCGACCTGCACACCGACTTCATCTATTCGGTCGGCGCCGAGGAGTACGGTCTGATCTTCTCGCTGCTGTTGATCGTGCTTTTGGGCTTCATCGTCACCCGCGGCCTCTATCGCGCCATGAAGCTGACCGATCCCTTCGAGCAGGTCGCTGCGGCGGGACTGTTCGTCCTGGTCGGGCAGCAGGCCTTCATCAATGTGGCGGTGAACCTGAACATGATCCCGACCAAGGGCATGACCCTTCCGTTCATTTCGTACGGCGGCTCGTCGATGTGGGCGATCTGTCTGACCTTCGGCATGGCGCTTGCGCTGACTCGCCGTCGACCGGGCGCCTATTCCCAAGGCGAGGGCCTCGCCAAGGCCGGCGCGTTCGCCTAAAGGCTCGTGATGCGCAAGATCGCTGTCGTCGCCGCCGGTGGAACCGGTGGCCATCTGTTTCCCGCACAGGCTCTGGCTGAGGCGCTGATCGCCCGTGGATGGCGCATCGTGCTGGCCTCGGACGAGCGCGCCGCCGCGTTCGCCGAGAGCTTCCCGGCCGAGGAGCGCATCGGGCTGTCGGCCCGCACCTTCCAGCGCGGCGACGTGGTCGGCATGGCCCAGGCCGGCATCGCGATCGTGCGCGGCGTCATGCAGGCCCGCAACGCCTTCACCCGCATCGATCCGGCCGTGGTGGTCGGCTTTGGCGGCTATCCCTCGGTGCCGGGCCTGCTGGCCGGCATCACACAGGGCCGTCCGACGCTGCTGCACGAACAGAACGCGGTGATGGGCCGCGCCAATCGCCGGTTGGCCGGACACGTGCGCGCCGTCGCCTGCGCGTTCCCGGTGCTCCAGAAGGCGCCGGGCCGCGTCGCCGAGAACGCAGTCGTGGTCGGCAATCCGATCCGGCCCGACATCAGGGCGCTGGCCGACTATCCCTACACGCCGCCAAGCGCCGACGGCCCGATCCGCCTCCTCATCACCGGCGGCAGCCAGGGCGCGCGCCTGCTCTCCGAGCTGATGCCCGAGGCGATCAAGAAGCTGCCCGAGGACCTGCGCCACCGGCTGGACGTCCAGCAGCAGACCCGCAAGGAGTCGATGGACAACGCGCGGCGCATCTACGCCGATGCGATGGTCAAGGCCGAGATCGCTCCGTTCTTCCGCGACATGGCCACCCGTCTGCGCGACGCCCACCTGGTGATCGGCCGCTCCGGGGCCGGAACGGTCTGCGAGTTCGCCGTGGCCGGGAAGCCGGCGATCCTGGTGCCGCTGGCCATCGCCCTGGACGACGACCAGGGCCAGAACGCCCGGGTCATGGCCGAGGCCGGCGGCGCGGAGGTGGCGCGTGAGAGCCAGCTGACCGTCGATACCATGGCGGGCGCGCTGCAGAAGCTGCTGACCAATCCGGACCGCCTGGCGCGCATGGCCGCCGGCGCGCGCTCCATCGCCAAGCCTGATGCAGCCGAACGCCTGGCCGACCTGGTCGAGAGAACCGCCGTCCAAAAATGAACAAGCGCCCCGTCCCCTTCGCCCTCGGCCCCGTGCACTTCATCGGCATCGGCGGCATCGGCATGAGCGGCATCGCCGAGATCATGCTGCGCATCGGCTACACGGTGCAGGGCTCCGACGCCAAGGCCAGCGCCAACACCGAACGGCTGGAGAAGCTGGGCGCGAAGGTGTTCATCGGCCAGGGCGCGGCCAATGTCGAAGGCGCGTCGGCGATCGTCTATTCGACCGCGATCAAGGCCGACAATCCCGAGATGGTCGCCGCCCGCGAGAGGCGCCTGCCGCTGGTCCATCGCGGCGAGATGCTCGCCGAGCTGACGCGCCTGCAATACTCGGTCTCGGTCGGCGGGACGCACGGCAAGACCACCACGACCTCGATGGTCGCCGCGCTGCTGGACGCCGGCGGCAAGGACCCGACGGTGATCAACGGCGGCATCATCAACGCCTACGGCACCAACGCCAAGGTGGGCGAGGGCGACTGGATGGTGGTCGAGGCCGACGAGAGCGACGGCACCTTCCTGAAGCTGAAGTCGACCTGCGCCATCGTCACCAACATCGACCCCGAGCACCTGGACCACTACGGCGACTTCGAGGCCGTGAAGAAGGCCTTCCAGGACTTCGTGGAGAACGTACCGTTCTACGGCTTCGCGGCCGTCTGCACCGACCATCCGGAAGTCCAGGCGATGGCGGCGCGAGTGCAGAACCGCCGGGTCATCGCCTATGGGACCAACCCGCAGGCCGAGGTGCGGGCCGAGAAGATCAGCATGGGGCCGGACGGCTCGCGCTTCGACGCGGTGTTCGCCCCGCAGGACGGGCCGGTCACCCGGCTGGAAAACCTGCACCTCCCGATGGCCGGCCAGCACAACGTGCTGAACGCCACCGCGGCGATCGCGGTCGCGCGCGAATTGGGCGTCTCGGACGACGACATCCGCAAGGGCCTGGCCGGGTTCGGCGGGGTCAAGCGCCGGTTCACCACCACGGGCGTGGCGGGCGGCGTGCGCATCATCGACGACTACGGCCACCACCCGGTCGAGATCGCCTCGGTGCTGAAGGCCGCGCGCGCCGTGACCGAGGGCCGCGTCGTCGCCGTCGTCCAGCCGCACCGCTATACGCGCCTGCACGACCTGTTCGACGAGTTCTGCGGCTGCTTCAACGACGCCGACACCGTGATCGTGGCCGACGTCTATACCGCTGGCGAGAGCCCAATCGCCGGCGCCGACCGCGACGGTCTGGTCGAGGGCCTGCGCCGCTTCGGTCATCGTCGGGCGCTGGCGCTGGAAAGCCCGGCCGAACTCGCGCGGATCGTGCACGAGGAGGCCAAGTCCGGCGACCTGGTGGTCTGCTTGGGCGCTGGCGACATTACGGTCTGGGCGCACGCGCTGCCCGGGCAGCTTGAGGCGTTGAACGGATGAGTTGGCGAGACAACCTGCCTGAGGTCCGCGGGCGTCTGCTGCGCGACGAGCCGCTCGGCCCGTTCACCTGGTTTCGCGTCGGCGGCGCGGCGCAAGTGCTGTTCCTGCCGGCGGATGAGGCCGATCTGAGCGACTTCCTGGCGGCGCTGCCGGCGGAGGTTCCGGTGACGGTGCTGGGCGTCGGATCGAACGTCATCGTTCGTGACGGCGGCGTCGAAGGCGTCGTCATCCGCCTGGCCGGCAAGGCTTTCGCCGAAATCTCGATCGACGAGGAAGAGGGCTGGGTCATCGCCGACGCCGGCGCGCTGGACGCCATGGTCGCCAAGGCGGCGGCCAAGGCCGGACTGGCGGGCCTTGAATTCTACGCGGGCATCCCCGGCACGATCGGCGGCGCGCTGACCATGAACGCGGGCTGCTACGGCAGCGAAACCAAGGACGTGCTGGTCTCGGCCTGGGGATTCGACCGCAGCGGCGAGATCGTCAGCTATTCGCTCGAGGACTTCGGCTACACCTATCGCCACAGCACCGTGCCGCCCGGCGAGGTGATCTGGATGCAGGCGGTGTTCCAGGGCCGCCCTGACGAGCCGGCCGTGGTCGCGGCGCGCATGGCGGAAATCACCGCGCGGCGTGAGACCACCCAGCCTATCCGCGAGAAGACCGGCGGCTCGACCTTCAAGAACCCGACCGGGCACTCGTCCTGGAAGTTGGTCGACGAGGCCGGTTGGCGCGGCAAGCCCTTCGGCGGCGCGATGTTCTCGCCGCTGCATTCGAACTTCATGATCAACACCGGCGAGGCTACGGCGGCCGACCTCGAGGGGCTGGGCGAGGCGGTGCGCGCCGACGTCAAGGCCAAGACCGGCGTCGAGCTGGAGTGGGAGATCAAGCGGATCGGCCGGACGGCCTGAACGCTTGCTGATCCTGGTCAAACATGGCGCGCCGCGCCTGGAGCCCGGGACGCCGCCCTCGCAATGGAGCCTCGCCCCGGAAGGGTGCGAGCAGGCCGCGCGGATCGCCCTCAAGCTGGCGGCGTTCGCGCCAACTGCGGTCGTGTCGAGCCTGGAGCCCAAGGCGATTGAGACCGCGGCCGTGATCGCGGCCGCGTTCGGCGTCGCCGCCGGGCGCGACGCTGGGCTGGGCGAGCAGCGCAATGACGAGGGACCGTTCACCGATTCCGCCAGCTTCCAAGCCGCCGTCGCACAGATGTTCGCCCGGCCGCGGGAGGTGACGATGGGCGAGGAGAGCGCGGACGAGGCGCACGCGCGCTTTTCCGGGGCGCTCGATCGGCAGATCGCCGCGCATCCGTCGCAATCGCTGATCGTGGTGACCCACGGGCGGGTGATGAGCCTTTGGGCCAGCCGTCGGTTCGGCTTCGATCCAATGCCGTTCTGGAGCGGCCTGAACCTGGGCGCGGCGCTTGTGGTTTCGCCTGGCGCTGACTGGCGGCTGATCGACCCTTAGGTCTTCGGCGACGTCGCCAGGATGTTGCGACGGCGTCCGACGCGCACGGCGGCCCCGGCGAAGCCAAAGCCGACGATCATCATCGCCCAATTGGTCGGCTCGGGAACCGCGGCTGAGACCAGGCGCAGCTGGGCGCGCAGATTGGCCGAGCCGCTCTCCTTTTCGCGGGTCCAGAACTCTTCGACCGGATTGCCGTCATGGACGAGGCCCGAGATGTCGAGCGCGTAGTAGGCGCCGCCGATCTTCACGAGCTCAGCCGCCTTGAGCAGAGTCGCGCGAGTCCGGTCGGCGCAGCCGTAGAGGTTGCTGGCGTCGCGCTCGCGCTCGCCATTGCCGCAGACGCCGTTCACGCCGGGCGCATTGTTCGGCGTTTCCCAATGGTCGAAGCCGTAGACGAAGTTGCGCACGCCCTGATTGACGCCGTCGACGATCACCGACGTGGAGATCGACAGCGCAATGCCGGTGATCGCGCCGCCGCTGATCTTGGCGTTGTTGTGCGTGAACGTCCCGATGGTGAAGGGCTGGGCGTCGCCTAGCGAGACGCCGACCCCGGACGCGCCGGCGAAGACATAGCTGCTTTTGGCCAGGGCCGAGCCCCAGGCGGCGTGCGCCTCGTCCGTGCCGTTACCCGTGTAGACGACCTTGGCGCCCACAGGATCGGACCACGTGCCGACAAAGTCGTTGAACAGAATATTGGCCGCAGAAGCGGGAGCGGCGGTCGCGCCCAGCGCCAATAGCGCTGCGGCGGCGACCCCGATGGAGCACGCCTTCATCTGGAACCTCTTCACGACCCGAGCTGGTCACGCCGAACCCGACGACCTTGGTTAATCGGTAGCGGCGTTACGTCGCATTTACAAGCGGGAATAGAGATTGTCGGGGATTCACCCGAGTAGAAGCTTGGCCGTAAGCGGCGTTTGTCTGCTTTTGCCGGCAAGTATTCGCTGAGTACTACACTTGTAAGGGTAGTTAACGCGATCCGAGGTTGCGTACCGCGCTCCCGACCTTGCGACGGTCGTCGCGCCCACCTGCGACCAAGGCGTCGGCGGACGGCCTGCGCCTTGACAGGACTCCCGGCGAAAGGCACCCGCGGCTCATGCGCATTGCTTTGTTTGCGGCCGTCGCCGCCACCTTGGTTTCGGCCAACGCCGCCTCCGCTGCCGATCTCGCCGCCACCGCCGTGGCGCTTCGAGACCGGGCTCTTACGGACACGACCGCCTGGGACGTGACGGAGTCGCTGACCACCGAGGTCGGCGCCCGACCGCAAGGCTCGCCCGGCATGGATCGCGCCCGCGACTGGGGCGTGGCCAAGCTGAAGGCGCTGGGCTTCGAGAACGTCCACGTCGAGACCTTCCAGACAGAGTCCTGGTTGCGCGGCCCTGAGTCCGCCGAGGTCGTCGCGCCGTTCCCCCAGAAGCTGCAAATCCTCGGCCTCGGCCGTTCGGCCGCCACGCCGGCTGGGGGGCTGGAGGCCGAGATCGCGTTGTTCAGAAGTTATGATGAGATGCTGGCCCAGCCGCCCGGCGCGCTGAAGGGCAAGATCGCCGTGGTCACCGAGCCGATGCGCCGCACCCAGGATATCCGCGGCTACGCGGGCGCCGTGCGCGCCCGTTCGGGCGGCGTCGAGGCGGCCAAGCGCGGGGCGCTCGCCTATCTGGTGCGTTCGATCTCGACAGACGACACGCGGTTGCCGCATGGCGGCGGCGCGGCGATGTCGGGCATTCCGATGGCGGCGCTGTCGCCGCCCGACGCCGAGCTGCTGGAGCGCATGGTCACGCGCGGCAAGCCTGTGCGGATCAAGCTGGCCATGGCTTCGACCTATCGCGCCAAGGCTCCGGCCTACAACGTGGTCGGCGAAATCCGCGGTCGCGAGAAGCCGCAGGAGGTCATCGTGATCGGCGGCCATCTGGATTCCTGGGACGCCGGCACCGGCGCGGTGGACGACGCGGCCGGCATCGGGATCACCACGGCGGCGGCCAAACTGATCTCGGATCTGCCGCAGCGTCCGCGCCGCACGGTGCGCGTGGTGATGTGGGGCGCCGAGGAGCAGGGCGGTTCGGGCGGCGCCTACGCCGACGCCAACAAGGCCGAGGTCCCGAACATGATCGTCGCCGGCGAGAGCGACCTCGGCGCGGGCGAGATCTTCAACGCCAAGCTTCCCGCGGGCAGTCGCGGGCATCCCGCCATGCAGGCCTTCGCGGCGGCGGTGAACCCGCTGCGGGTGATCATCTCGCGCGACCCGGCCGAGGACGGCGGCGCGGATGTCGCGGGGCTGAAGCGGCTTGGGACGCCGGTCGTCGAACTGCAGCAGGACGCCGGCCGCTACTTCGACCTGCACCATTCGGCGGACGACACCCTCGACAAGGTCGATCCCAAGGAGCTCGCCCAGAACGTGGCCGTCTGGGCCGCCTTCGTTTACACAGTCGCCGACAGCGATATCGACTTCCGCCAGACTGCGAGCGTGAGCCAGTGAGCCTTCCCCTATCCGGACACCACGTCGCCCTGTTGCTGGGCGGCCTTTCTTCCGAGCGCGAGGTCAGCCTGTCGTCGGGCAAGGAGTGCGGCGCCGCGCTCGAACGCCTGGGGGCCAAGGTCAGCTATGTCGACGCCGGCCGTGACCTGGCCCAGGCGCTGACCGCCCTGAAGCCCGACGTGGTCTTCAACGCCCTGCACGGGGAGTGGGGCGAGGACGGTTGCGTCCAGGGCATTCTGGAGACGTTGCAGGTTCCCTACACGCACTCCGGCGTCCTGGCCTCGGCCCTGGCGATGGACAAGGCCAAGGCGAAGGCGGTGATGGCCGCGGCGGGGGTGACCGTGCCGGGCGGCGGGCTGTTCAACCGCCACGTCGCGGCGGCCGACCACGTGATGGCGCCGCCCTATGTGATCAAGCCGAACGCCGAGGGATCGTCAGTCGGGGTGTTCATCGTCCGCGAGGGCGCGAATCGCCCGCCGCAGGAACTTGTCTCGCCGCAATGGACCTTCGGCGAGGAGGTGATGATCGAACCCTATATCCGCGGCCGGGAATTGGCCGTCGCGGTCATGGACGGCAAGGCTTTGAGCGTTACCGACATCATCCCGCAGACCGAATTTTACGATTACGAAGCCAAGTACGCTGCGGGCGGTTCCGTGCATGTCGTACCGGCCGAAATTCCGAAGCATGCCTTTGAAAAGGCGTTGGAATTGTCGGAGCTGGCGCACGCCGCTCTTGGTTGCCGGGGAGTTACCCGGTCCGATCTTCGTTATGACGACATTAACGACATTCTGGTCCTTCTGGAGGTCAACACCCAGCCCGGCATGACGCCTACCTCGCTCGCGCCCGAGCAGGCGGCTCACAAGGGGGTGGATTTCGACCGTCTAGTGCTTTGGATCACGGAGGATGCGTATGCCCGCGGCAGTGCGGGGGGAGTCGCGAGCAGAAGCGAAACCCCGGGCTAAATCGCCCGCTAGCTCCAAGTCCGCCCCCCGCGCCAGAAAGCCGGGGGCGGCGTACGCGCCCGGCAAGCTGGGCGCCGCCCGCGGCGTCGGGCTGTCGCCCTGGCATGCGCTGATCGCGGCCGCGGGCGTGGTCACCATCGCGCTGACCGTGACCATGATGACCGGCCACCGCGGCGAGAAGCTGGGCGCCTCGATGGGCTCGGCGGTCGGCGGGCAGTTCGCGGGCCTCGGCTTCAAGCTGAAGGCTATCCACGTCGAGGGCGCGTCCGAAATGGCGGCCGCCGACATCCTGCGCGCCGCAGCGGTCTACCAGGACGAGCCGGTCGTCGGCATGGACCTCGAGGCGATCCGCCAGCGGGTCGAGGCCGTGGGCTGGGTCAAGGAGGCGCGCGTCGTGCGCCTGCTGCCCGACACCCTGGTGCTGGCCGTGGTCGAGCGTCGCCAACTGGCGGTCTGGCAGAACGGTGGCCGCAGCTACGTCATCGACGAGACCGGCCGGGTGATCCCGGAGGCCGATCCCGGCCGCTTCGCGACCCTGCCGCTGATCGTCGGCGTCGGAGCCAACGAGGCGGCCGCGGCGATCCTGCCGGAAGTCGCGGCTCGGCCGCGGCTGGCCGAGCGGACCGAGGCGCTGGTGCGCGTCGACGGTCGTCGCTGGGACCTGAGAATGAAGGACGGCTCGCTGGTGCAACTGCCGGCGGTCGACGAGGGCGCGGCCCTGATCCAGCTCGAACAGCTCGATCAGCGTTCGCGCATTCTGGAACTGGGCTTCGAGCGGATCGACCTGCGCGATCCGACCGTGGTGGCCGTGCGCCCGCGCGACGGCGTGCTGCCGGGCCAACTGGTCGCCAACGGCGCGTGAGACTGAAGGAAGGACGTACGGACTTGTCGACCCGGGTTGAGGAACGCAAGGAAAGCCGCGAGGGCCTGAAGGCCGCGCTCAGCCGCCAGCCTGTGGTGGCGGCCGTGGATCTTGGCGCGTCCAAGGTCACCTGCTTCATCATGAAGCCGGACGGCGTGCGCCGCGGCGACCGCACCCTGACTGCGGCCGGCGTCGGCTACGTGCAGTCGCGCGGCGTGCGGGGCGGGGCGATCATCAATCTCGATGAGGCCTCCGACGCGATCGCGCAGGCGGTCGAGCGGGCCGAGAACGTCGCCGGCGTGCAGGTTCAAGGCGTCACGGTCGCAACCGCCGGCGGCCAGCTGACCAGCCACCGCATCGCGGGACGCGTCTCGCTCGGCGCCCGCCCGATCAATGACGGCGACCTCGTCCGCGCCATCCAGCAGGCGCTGGGCCAGATCAAGATCCCGGGCCGCCGCGCGGCTCATATCCTGCCGGTCGCCTGGAGCGTCGACGGCCAGGTCGCCATCCGCGATCCGCGCGCCATGTTCGGACGCTCGCTGGGCGTCGAACTGCTCGTCGTCACGGTCAGCGAGGCCGTCTACCAGACCCTCGGCGCCTGCGTCGAACGCGCTCACCTGCAATTCGAAGGGGTGGTCGCCGCGCCGTTCGCCTCGGCGCTCGCCGCGCTTGAAGAAGACGAGATGGATCTCGGCGCGGTCTGCATCGACATGGGCGGGGGATCGACCTCGGCCGCGGTGTTCGCCGGCGGCAGCCTGATCCATGTCGAAACTCTGCCGGTCGGCGGCAGCCACGTCACCGCCGACATCGCCCGCGGCCTGTCGACCTCGGTCGCTGGCGCCGAACGCATCAAGACCCTGCACGGCTCGGCGATCGCCTCGGCCAACGAAGACCGCGAGATGATCGAAGCGCCGCCCCGCGGCGACGATCCGGGCGCCGGGCCGGTGATCGCGCCGCGCTCGCTGCTCAAGGGGATCATCGCCCCGCGCGTGGAAGAAACCCTCGAACTGCTCCGCGATCGCCTGAAGGCGTCGGGCGCTCCGGTCGAGGCCGGCGCCGGCCTCGTCCTCACCGGCGGCGCCAGCCAGCTGGCCGGCGTCCGCGAAGTCGCCGTGCGGGTGTTCGACCGTCCCGTGCGCCTCGGCCGTCCGCGCCGGGTGCCGCATCTGGCGGACGCCGCCTCCGGGCCGGCGTTCTGCGCCGCCGCCGGCGTGCTGCAGCGCGCCGCGTTCGGCCCGCGCGAGGCGGTCTCGGCCAAAACCCTGGCGAGCGCCAAGCTGCGCCGCGAGCCGCTCGACCCCCGCGCCAATCCGGTCGCCAAGGCCGCCGCCTGGCTGCGGGAAAATCTCTAGGCGGCGCGATTCAAGCTTCGCCATGAAGATGAATCGTGCCCTGGGCATGCTCGCTCTGGGTGCATAGTCCAATCCCCAGAGCAGCTTAGCGCACGGCGTTCGATAAACGCCTGAAGCCACGGCCCCCTCGGCGGCGTGGTTAACGCTCAAGCCTTACACAGCAAGAAATTTTGTTGTGGATGCGGCTTCACGCGCCTTCACGCGCCTCCGACTCGCCTTATGCAGTTAACCGCCAATTAACGATGGTGGGCGCTTCCTTAACGCCAGCCGTCGCGGGAACCGGGCGGGCGGGTCGCCTTCAGTTCCCTTGACCACGGTACGGAGGACACAGGGTCCCAATGGCTATCGCACTTTCCGCGCCTCGCGCGACCGAACTGAAGCCGCGGATCGTTGTGTTCGGCGTCGGTGGCGCCGGGGGCAACGCCGTTAACAATATGATCGAGGCGCATCTCGAGGGCGTCGAGTTCGTCGTCGCCAACACCGATGCGCAGCAACTGGCCTTCGCCAAGACCGATCGTCGGATCCAGCTCGGCGTGCAGGTCACGCAGGGCCTCGGCGCCGGGGCGCACCCGGAAGTCGGGATGAGCGCGGCCGAGGAGTCGATCCCCGAGATCGGCGAGCACCTCGACGGCGCCCACATGATCTTCATCACCGCCGGCATGGGCGGCGGCACCGGCACCGGCGCCGCGCCGATCATCGCCAAGTGCGCCCGTGAGCGCGGCATCCTGACGGTCGGCGTCGTGACCAAGCCCTTCCACTTCGAAGG
Organism: Phenylobacterium sp. LjRoot97; assembly: GCF_964254345.1. Classification (NCBI taxonomy): domain Bacteria; kingdom Pseudomonadati; phylum Pseudomonadota; class Alphaproteobacteria; order Caulobacterales; family Caulobacteraceae; genus Phenylobacterium; species Phenylobacterium sp. LjRoot97. The sequence continues at coordinate 2,831,223 of NZ_CAXUTH020000001.1, read as the reverse complement.
CCGCCACCGCATGCGCCTGGCCGACGCCGGCATCGGCGAGTTGCAGCGCTATGTCGACACCCTGATCGTCATCCCGAACCAGAACCTGTTCCGGGTCGCCAACGAGCGGACCACCTTCGCCGAGGCCTTCGGCATGGCCGACCAGGTCCTGCACTCGGGCGTCCGCTCGATCACCGACCTGATGGTGCTGCCGGGCCTGATCAACCTCGACTTCGCCGACGTCCGCACGGTCATGACCGAGATGGGCAAGGCGATGATGGGCACCGGCGAGGCGACCGGCGAAGACCGCGCCCTGATGGCGGCTCAGAACGCCATCGCCAACCCGCTGCTCGACGAAGTCTCGCTGAAGGGCGCCAAGGCCGTGCTGGTCAACGTGACCGGCGGCCTGGACATGACCCTGCTGGAAGTCGACGAGGCGGCCAACGCCATCTCCGAACAGGTCGACGCCGACGCCAACATCATCTTCGGCGCCGCCTTCGATCCGACGCTCGACGGCATGATCCGCGTGTCGGTCGTAGCGACCGGCATGGACGGCGCCTCGATGGCCGCCATCGAACCGAAGGTGGAGCGCAAGCCGCTCGCCGCTCCGCCGCTGCGGGCCGAGACCACGCGTCCGGCGCCGGTGACCGAGCCGGTGATGCGCGCCACGCCGACTTACGAACGTCCCTCGCCGCCGAGCTTCGCCGACCGCCCGGCGCCGCGTTATCCGGAACCGGCCGCCTATGTGCCGCCGACCCCGACTGTGGCGCCCGTCGCGGCTGCGCCGGCCCCGGCGCCTGCGCCGATCCCGGCTCCTGAGCCGGTGCGGGCTGTGTTCGAGGAAGAAGAGCAGGGTGATCTCTACAGCGCCCCAGCGCCGGCTCCGGCCCCGGTGGTCGCCGCCGCGCCCGAACCGCCTGTCGCCCGGCCGATGACCAAGATCGTCGATCCGGCGGTCGAGGAATTCGAGGAAGAGCCGCTGTTCGCCGAGCCGACCTACGAGGAGCGTCGTCCGCAGCGCGGCGGGTTCCTCAGCCTGTTCGGCAGCCGTCCGCGCTATGAGCAGCCGGCTCCGCAGCCGGCGCGCCAGCAGGCGCCGGTCAGCCGCGGCGGTGCGCTGCCGGCCGAGCAACCGGCTCCGGAAGCGCAGTTCGACAGCCAGGAAGACCTGGAAATTCCGTCCTTCCTGCGCCGCCTGGCCAACTAGGCTTTCGATCAGATCGATGAAACGGTCGGACCCGCGTCCGGCCGTTTTTTCGTGTCAGGTTCCATAAACCTCCCAGGTCGGGCCGATGAACGGCAGGCCGAGCTTGGCGGCGACGCGCTGCGAGGCGAGGTTCGTCTCCGACGTGCTGTAGAACAGCGTCAGGTCACGAAGAGCGGGCAGGGCGCTCCAGCCGGCGACGGCGTGGCCCGCCAGGCCGCGGCCGCGAAAGTCCGGCAGGGTCACCAGGCCCAGTTCTGCGCCGCGTAGCCCGAGGCGGGCGGTGAACGCTATCGCGGCGATGCGACCATCCTCGACCACCAGGCAGTAGGGCGGCCAGAGGTCGGCCACCTCGCGAAAGCCCAGGGCCACGAGGTCGGGCGGCATCCCGTCGCGGCGCAGCCTGGACTCCAACTCCTGCGTCGCCGAGGCGCCGGATGCGAGGGGCCAGCGGCCGCCGGGCACGGGCGCGGCGTGGGGCAAGAGGAAGCTGAGCCCCGCGTGGCCGGCCTGCGCGCCGAGCATCGACAGATATCGGTCTGCGGCGACGGGCGATCGGCCAGGACCGAGCGCGGGTTCCTCCGCCACCAGCGCGTTCAGTCGGCGGGCGGTCTCGGCGTCGACCGCCTCGGCGATCCAGGCGCGGCCGGCCGCCATGTACATGAGCGGGCCGGGTGCGTTGTCGGGAGGACCCTCGCTGATGATGCGGCCGTTCTTGAGAGTGAAGCGGGTGTCCGCTTCGAGTTCGAGCAACCGCCTGGCGTCATGCGCAGGCAGGGCCGCGCGCGGATGCGCGGCGGGTTGGTGGTCGGACATGTGTGGTCTCGTCACAGGGCGCTGGCGCCCGGAAGGCCGTTCGGCCGGAATCGTGACGGGAGGTCTAGAGCGGACCCCGGTGCGTCACGGATGAGGCAGGTGCGCTGAATTGGCTCATCTTGGCCTCCATGGTCTCGGGACGTCTTGCAGGCAGCCTAGAGGCGCGCCAAATCGGGTGTCAACGAAGCGGCGATGAGGCGGTCGCTTCCCCTTGAATCCTAAGGGTTTCTTAACCGTCCCAAATCGAAACATTGCGAAACAGGAAGTGTTTTGCTGCGGCGCGGCATAGCCCTTACCTGACAGTTGGGGCGTTATGCGGCCATCTGGCCGTGTGTCCGAACGAGGAAGGCGGCGAGTTTTGCGCGCACAAGATTTTCAGCACACCCTGCAGGGTCCGGCGATCTTCGCCGGCGTCGGCGTCCATACGGGCGCCTATACGCGTGTCGCCGTTCGTCCCGCGCCGACCAATTCCGGCATCGTCTTCGTCCGCACCGACGTCACCGATCGCGACAACCGCGTTCCCGCCACCGGCGAGGCGGTGACCAAGACCCAGCTGGGCACCGTGATCGAGAACGCCGCCGGCGTGTCGGTCTCGACCATCGAGCACCTGATGGCCGCCCTCGTCATGCTGGGCGTCGATAATGCGATCGTGGAGCTCGACGGTCCGGAAATGCCGATCATGGACGGCTCGTCGCTGCCGTTCGTCCAGATCCTCGACCGTGCTGGCCGCCGCCAGCAGGACGCGCTGCGCACCTACATCGAAATTCTTGAGCCGATCGAGTTCATCGATGGCGACAAGCGCGCCACCCTGACCCCTTCGGATCAGTTCGAAGTCGCCTTCGAGATTCGCTTCCCGTCCGCCGCCATCGGCCGCCAGGCCGTGGATCTGGTCATGGACGAGCAGGCGTTCCGCGACGAACTGGCCGACTGCCGGACCTTCGGCTTCCTGCACGAGGTCGAGTATCTGCGCTCGATCGGCCTGGCCCGCGGCGGTTCGATGGAGAACGCCGTGGTCATCGAGGGCGACCGCATCCTCAATCCGGAAGGCCTGCGCCGTCCGGACGAGTTCGTGCGTCACAAGGCGCTGGACGCCATCGGCGACCTCTATGTGCTGGGCGCGCCGATCCTCGGCCGCTTCGAAGGCGTGCTGGCCGGCCACAGCCTGAACAACCAGCTTGTTCGCGCGCTGCTCGCCGCGCCGCAATCGTGGCGTTACCGCACCCTGGCGCCGGAACTCGCACAGGCGGTCTGAGGCGCTGCGTCGCGCCCGGTTTTAAGGCTCCGCCGCATTTGCGCCCTGCATTCCATGCTGTAGAAGCGGGGACTCGCGGCGCGGGGGCGCGCGTCGTTCCTTTTGAGGTGAAGGTGTCCTTGCTTCGCAATTCCCGGACTCGCACGGCTCTCATTGTCGGTTGCGCCGCTATCGCCCTGGCCTCTTGCGCCGGCAAGAAGGAGAAGCCCCGCCTGGCGTATGAGGAGCGGCCTGTGGAGCTGCTCTACGCCACTGGCGCGGACCGTCTGGACCGCGGCCTGTGGAATCAGGCGGTCCAGTACTTCGGCGAAGTCGAACGTCAGCACCCCTATTCGGAGTGGTCGCGCCGCGCGATCCTGATGACCGCCTACGCCCACTATCAGGGCAACGACTACGCTGAGGCCATCGGCGACGCCGACCGCTTCATCTCGCTCTATCCGGGCAACCCGGCCGCCGCCTACGCCCACTATCTGAAGGCCATCTGCTACTTCGAGCAGATCGTCGACGTGGGCCGTGACCAGGCCGCCACCGGCCAGGCCCTGGCCAACCTGAACGAAGTCGTTCAGCGCTATCCGCGCACCGAGTACGCCGCCGACGCGCGCCTGAAGATCGACATGGTCAACGACCAGCTGGCCGGCAAGGAAATGACCATCGGCCGCTGGTATCTGCGCCAGGGCGACACCCTGGCGGCGATCGGCCGCTTCAAGACGGTCATCGAACGCTATCAGACCACCAGCCACACGCCCGAGGCGCTCTATCGCCTGGTCGAAGCCTATCTGACCCTGGGCCTGGGCGAAGAGGCCAAGCGCAACGGCGCGGTGCTCGGCTACAACTATCCGGGCGACGTCTGGTATCGCGACGCCTACAAGCTGCTGACCGACAAGGGCCTGCGCCCGGCGGTCGAGCCGTCGCAGTCGAAGAAGCCGAGCCTAGTCTCGCGCCTGCCGTTCGTGAAGGACAAGGACGCGACCATCAAGCCGCCGGCCGCCGACGCCGCGCCGGCCGAGGTCCCGGCCGCCGAGCCGCCGCCCGCCCTGGAAACGCCGCCGACCGCGGCCAACGAGGCGACCGCGCCGGCTCAGCCCACCCAGCGTCGCGGGTTGCTGTCGCGCATCCCCGGCCTCGGCGGCGGAAATTAGAACCTAAGGCGAACTTAAGCGTCTTCCGAAGCGGCTGATTCCAGGCGATCTTGCAGCCATGCTGATCGGACTTTGGATCCGCGACGTCGTGCTCATCGAGGCCCTGGACCTGTCCATCGGCCCGGGGCTGACGGCGCTGACTGGCGAAACGGGCGCGGGCAAGTCGATCATCCTCGACAGCCTGGGCCTGGCTGTCGGCGCGCGCGCCGAGGCCGGCCTCGTGCGCCAGGGCGCGGCCCAGGCGGCGGTGTCGGCCGTGTTCGCGCCGACGCCCGAACACCCGGTCTGGGACGTGCTGGAAGACAAGGGGATTTCCTACGACCGCAGCGAGGATCTGGTGCTGCGCCGGACGCTCAGCGCCGACGGCCGTAGCCGCGCCTTCGTCAACGACCAGGCGACCAGCGCCACGGTGCTGCGCGAACTGGGCGAGATTCTGCTTGAGGTGCATGGCCAGCACGAGACGGTCGGACTGCTCGACGCGCGCAAGCACCGCCCGCTGTTGGACGCCTATGGATCCCTCGGGACGCTGGCGGCTGGCGTTTCCCGCGCCTGGGCCGACTGGCGGACTGCGCGCGGCCGGGCCGAAGAGCTGCGTGAGAGCGTCGCCCGGTCGGCTGAAGAGTCCGAGGAACTGACGATGCGCCTGGCCGAGCTCGACCGCCTTGACCCGCGTGAGGGCGAGGAGCCGGCGCTGGCCGAGGAGCGCGCCATCCTGGGGGCCTCCGAGAAGGCGCTCAGCGACATCGCCGAGGCGCGCGCCGCCTTCGAAGGACTGGGACCGCGACTGGCCCAGGCCATCCGCGCGGTCGAGCACGCGCGCAGCCGCGCCGTCGCGGCCGGGGCGGCCGAGGACTCCTCCGCAGTCGCCCGCCTGACCGCCGCCAGCACCGCCATCGACCGTGTCTTCAGCGAGGCGCAGGAGGCCGAGGCCGCGGTCGACGGGGCCGCCGACGCCTTCGACTTCCGCCCCGACCAGCTGGAAAAGACCGAGGAGCGCCTGTTCGAGCTGCGCGGGATGGCCCGCAAGCTGCAGGTCAGCGTCGAGGAATTGCCGCTGCTGCGGGTGCGCTTCGCCGAGCGGCTGCAGGCCATGGAGTCGTCGGAGGACGATCTGAAGGCGGCGGAGGCCGCGGTGGCCGCGGCCCGCGCGACCTATCTGACGCAAGCCGGCAAGCTGAGTGAGGCGCGCCGCGCCGCGGGCGAGCGGCTGGCGGTCGCGGTCATGGGCGAGCTTGGCCCGCTCAAGCTCGACAAGGCCCGTTTCCGGGTGGCGGTCGACGCGCTGGGCGAAGACCGCGCTGGCCCGACCGGCGTCGATCGCGTGGCCTTCGAGGTCGCGACCAATCCTGGGGCGCCGTTCGGCGACCTTGGCGCCATCGCCTCGGGCGGTGAACTGGCGCGCTTCGCCCTGGCGCTGAAGGCCTCGCTGGCCGGCCGGGCCGAGGGCCCGCAGCCGCTGATGATCTTCGACGAGGTCGATCAGGGCGTGGGCGGCGCGGTCGCCGACGCCGTCGGCCTGCGGCTCAAGCGGCTGGCCGCCGACGCCCAGGTTCTGGTGGTCACCCACAGTCCGCAGGTGGCCGCGCGCGGCGACGCTCACTGGCGAATTTCCAAGAGCGGCGACGCCGAGCGCATCCGGACCGCCGTTGAGGCCCTGTCCCTCGTTGATCGCGAGGAAGAGATCGCGCGCATGCTGGCCGGGGCGCAGATCACCGACGCCGCCCGCGCCGCGGCCAGGGCCCTGATGCATGCCTGAAGCCGCCAAAGCGCCCGCCGACCTGACCGAGGCCGAAGCCGTCGAGGAACTGACCGCGCTCGCCGACGAGATCGCGCGCCACGACATCGCCTACCACCAGCAGGACGCGCCGACGATCTCGGACGCCGACTACGATGAGCTCAAGCGTCGCAACAATGCGCTGGAGGCGGCGTTCCCGCACCTCGTCCGCGAGAACTCGCCCTCGACGCGGGTCGGGGCGGCGCGGGCCGAGCAGTTCTCGCCCGTCGAGCACGGCGTGCCGATGCTCAGCCTCGACAATGCGTTTTCCAACGAGGACGCGCTGGAGTTCGACGCCCGCATCCGCCGCTTCCTGCGACTGTCGGGCTCGGAAGAGGTCGGCTATACGGCCGAGCCCAAGATCGATGGCCTGTCAGCCTCGCTGCGCTACGAGAAGGGCGTCTTCGTCCAGGGCGCGACGCGCGGCGACGGGCGGGTCGGCGAGGACGTCACCGAGAACCTGCGGACCATCGCCGACATCCCAAAGCGGCTGGCGGGCGAGGGCTGGCCCGACGTCATCGAGATCCGCGGCGAGGTCTATCTCGGCCACGAGGAGTTCGCCGCGCTCAACGCCGCCAACGAGGCCGCGGGTCTGAAGACCTACGCCAATCCGCGCAACTCGGCGGCCGGCTCTCTGCGCCAGATCGACCCGAAGATCACCGCCACGCGGCCGCTGAAGTTCTTCGCCTATGCCTGGGGCCTGCTCAGCGAGCCGTTCGCCCAGACCCAGTGGGAGGCGCTGGCCAAGCTCAAGGCCTGGGGCTTCCAGACCACGCCGGAAAGCTGCCGCGTGATCAGCGGGCAGGGGCTGCTCGACGCCTATGCCGAGATGGAGGCGGTGCGGCCCAAGCTCGGCTACGACATCGACGGCGTCGTCTACAAGGTCGACCGGCTGGATTGGCAGCAGCGCCTGGGCTTCATCACCCGCACGCCGCGCTGGGCGATCGCCCGCAAGTTCCCGGCCCAGCAGGCGCGCACGATCCTGGAAGCCATCGACATCCAGGTCGGCCGGACCGGTGCGATCACGCCGGTGGCGCGGCTGCATCCGGTGACGGTCGGCGGCGTCGTCGTCGTCAACGCCACCCTGCACAACGCCGACGAGATCGCCCGCAAGGACGTGCGGATCGGCGACACCGTGATCCTGCAGCGGGCCGGCGACGTGATCCCGCAGATCCTCGGCTACGTGCCCGAGGAACGGCCGGCCGACGCCGTTCCCTACGAATTTCCCACGGTTTGCCCGTGCGACCTCAAGACGCCGATCGTCAAGGAGACCACGGCGGCCGGCGCCGAGACGGTCGTGCGTCGGTGCTCGGGCGAGTTCGCCTGTCCGTTCCAGCGGATCGAGCACCTGCGCCACTTCGTGTCACGCCGCGCCTACGACATCGAGGGCCTGGGCGAGAAGCAACTGACCGCCTTCTTCGAGCGCGGCTGGGTCAGGGAGCCGGCCGACATCTACCGGTTGGCCCGCGACGAGGAGAAGTTGGCCGAACTGCGGGTCACCGACGGCTACGGCGAGACCTCGATCAACAACCTCGTCGCCGCCATCAACGCCAAGCGGCGAATTCCGCTGGACCGCTTCATCTTCGGGCTCGGCATCCGCCATGTCGGCGAGACCACCTCGCTGGCCCTGGCCCGGCACTTCGAGACCTACGACCACTTCGTCCAGATCGCCCAGGCGGCGGCCGGGCAGGTCGGGGGCGAGAACTACGCCGCGCTTGTGGAGCTCGACGGCCTGGGGCCGACGGCGGTGCGTGCGCTGCTGGACTTCGGCGGCGCCCAGCAGGCCCTGCTGCTGCCGGACGAGACCTCGCTCGACAAGCGCCTGCAACTGGCCGTGCCGAAACTGAACTCCCGCGCCCGCGCCGCCCTGATCGAGCGGTTCGGCGACTGGGATGCGATCGTGCGGGTGGCCAGAGACGCCGCCCGCGAGGAGCCTGGCGAAGAGTTCCGGGAACTCTCGGGCGTCGATGCCGTCGGCCCGGTCGCCGCGCGGATGATCGCCCAGTTCTTCGCCGAGCCGCACAACCGCGCCAAGGTCGAGGCCCTGCGCGGTCAGCTCGACGAAGTGATCGCCGCCGAACGGCCGAAGACCGACACCGCCGTCGCCGGCAAGACCATCGTCTTCACCGGGGCGCTGGAGAAGATGACCCGGGACGAGGCCAAGGCCCAGGCCGAGGGGCTGGGGGCCAAGGTTTCCGGCTCGGTGTCGAAGAAGACCGATCTGGTCGTGGCCGGACCCGGGGCGGGCTCGAAACTGAAGACCGCCACCGATCTGGGCATCCAGGTCATGACCGAGGACGAATGGCTGGCCCTGGTCGCCGGCTAGGCGTTCGCCGGACTTGCCGCAGGGGCCATCCGTCCCCAACCTTGGACAAGGCACAAGGAGGATCGCCGTGGCGTCGCACTGGCTCGTGAAGTCCGAACCGGACACCTATTCCTACGCCGACCTCGAGCGGGACGGGCGGACGACCTGGGACGGGGTGCGCAACTTCGCGGCCGCCTCGCACCTGAAGTCGATGAAGGTCGGCGACCAGGTGTTCTTCTACCACTCCCAGGAGGGCAAGGACGTGGTGGCGATCGCCCAGGTCGCCAAGGAAGCCTTTCCCGACGCCAGCGATCCGACCGGCAAGTTCGTCGCCGTCGAGCTGACGCCCGTGCGCAAGCTGAAGACGTCTGTCACCCTGGCGGACATGAAGGCCAACCCCGCCCTGGCGGACATGCCGATGCTGCGTCAGGGACGCCTCTCGGTCTCGCCGGTCAGCGACGCCGAGTGGGCGACGATCCTGAAGATGGCGGGGGAGTAGCCCCCGCTCTCGATCCTCAGAGCGGCGCGCAGGCCGCTTCAAGCCAGGCGCGGACGTCGGGCTGCTCGATCCGCGGACCAACCACCTTCAGCACGCGCGCGTGATACGCGTCCATCTGGGCGCGCTCGTCCGCCGACAGCATTTCGACGACGATCAGGCGGCGATCCATCGGGGCCAGGGTCAGGGTCTCGAAGCCCAGCATCTCGCGCTCGCCGCCGGGGATCGGGGCCGGCTCGGTCACGAACTGCAGGTTCTCGATCCGGATGCCGTAGGCGCCTTCCTTGTAGTAGCCGGGCTCGTTGGAGAGGATCATGCCGGGCCGCAGGGCCACGAAGTTCGGCAGCTTCGAAATCCGCTGCGGCCCTTCGTGCACGCCGAGATACGAGCCGACGCCATGGCCGGTGCCGTGGTCGTAGTCGAGGCCGACGTTCCACAGCGGCGCGCGGGCCAGGGCGTCCAGGGCCGAGCCGGTGGTGCCGGCCGGGAAGCGGATCGCGGCCAGGGCCAGATGCCCTTTCAGCACCAGGGTGAAGCGCTCGCGCATCTCCTGGCTCGGCTCGCCGACGGCGACGGTGCGGGTGATGTCGGTGGTGCCGTCGAGGTACTGGGCCCCGGAATCGACCAGCAGCAGCGAGCCCTTCTCAGCTTGCTTGTTGAGCCGCGTGGTCGGCCGATAGTGGACGATGGCGCCGTTCGACGCCGCGCCGGCGATGGTGTCGAAGGAAAGGTCCTTCAGCGCGCCGGTGTCCTGGCGGAAGCCTTCCAGGCGGGTGACGACCTCGACCTCGTCGATGGTGCGCATTTGCCCTTCGGTGGCGACCCAGTGCAGAAAGCGGGTCACCGCGGCGCCGTCACGGGCGTGGGCCTCGCGCGTGCCGGCGATCTCGACCGGGTTCTTGCAGGCGCGGGGCAGGGCGCAGGGATCTTCGCCGCGCACGACCTCGGCGCCGGCCTTGGCCAGGGTGTCGAAGTACCAGGCCGAGGACTGGCCAGGATCGACCAGCACCCGCTTGCCCTTGAGTTCGGCGAGGGCGGCCGGCAGGTCGTCGGGCGTTTCCAGGCGCACTTCGTTGCCCAGCCAGGCGCGCAGCTCGGGCGAGACCTTCACGGGGTCGAGGAAGAGGCGCGCCGTGCCGTCCTGGTTGAGGATGGCTTGGCCCAGCGGCAGGGGCGAGCGGATGACGTCGCCGCCGCGGACGTTGAACAGCCAGGCGATCGACGAGGGCGCGGTCAGCACCGTGGCGTCGGCGTTCTTGCCGGCCAGCGCGCGGCCGATGCGGTTGCGCTTGGCCGAGGATTCCTCGCCCGCGTATTCCAGCGCGTGAGGCACGACCGGGGCGGTGGGCTGGGCCGGGCGCGCGGCGCCCCAGGCTTCGTCCAGCGGGTTGGCGGCGACCGGCTTCAGCGCGGCGCCGGCCTTGGCGGCGGCGGCCTTCAGGCGCTCCAGCGCGTCCGGCGAGTGCAGGCGCGGATCGTAGCCGATCAGCTGGCCCTGGGCGGTGGCGGTCTCCAGATAGGCCGGGACGCCGCCCTCCACGAGATCGCGGATCTCGAAGACGCCGGCGTCGACCTGGTCGCGAACCTGCAGGGTGTAGCGGCCGTCGACGAAGATCGCGGCCTTGTCGGCCAGGATCACCGCGGCGCCGGCCGAGCCGGTGAACCCGGTCGCCCAGCCGAGCCGGTCGTTGGCCTCGGGCAGGTACTCGTTCTGGTGCTCGTCCTCGTGGGGCACCAGGAAGCCGTCCAACCCTTGCGCCTTCATGGCCGCGCGGATCAGCGGGACGTGCTTGGGGCCGAAGGACGGATCGGTGGTTTCATCGAAGGTCTGACGCATGGGGCGAACTTAGTCTTCACGCGGCATCGACGCCAGTCCGCGGGCGAGGCGGCTCGACGTCGCCGCGCTATTTATACCCGGATATTATTGACTCGGGCGCGGGCTTGCGCCACTTGTGGCGAATGGACAAGACCAGCCGCCGCGAAGCCGTACGCCAGTACAAGGAACGCAAGGTCCCGATCGGGATCTTTGCGCTGCGCAGCCTGACGACTGGGGAAGCCTTTGTCGGCGCCTCGCGCAACCTGGACGGCCAGCGCAATTCCTCGCTGTTCTCGCTGCGCTTGGGCAGCCATCGCAACAAGGCGATGCAGGGCGCCTACAACGCCGCCGGCGGCGAAGCGGGGTTCGAGTTCGTCATCCTCGAGCAATTGGAAGACGACGACCTCGGCCCGATCGGCCGCGACACCTGGCTGAAGGAACGCGAACGCCACTGGCGCGCCGAGCTCTCCGCCCAATCGGCGATCTAGACGCCGCGCGGGCCTTGGCGCATAACGCCGCTATGCATCGCGCCTGCGCCCTCTCGAATTCGAACGGTCCCTTCGGGGCCGTGCGTCTTCGCGTGGGCTAGACCTCCCAGCGAACGAACGCCGACCCCGCCGCAGACGGCCGGGGTCGATGGCGATGCAAGCGATCTCCTGCCGAGCGGCTCAAACCCTCGAAAGGACAACGCACCATGGACCCGACACCGCCCTACGCCATCCGCACCGAGCGACTGCTGCTGCGGGAGTTCACCTTCGACGACGTGAACGACGTCCAGGCCTACGCCAGCGACGAGGCGACGGTCCGCTACATGGACTGGGGCCCCAACACGCTCGAGCAGACCCGGGTGTTCCTGGGCGAGGAGATCGAGCGTGCGAACGCCGCGCCGCGCACCGACATCGGCCTGGCGGTGCAGCACCTGGAGAGCGGGACCGTGATCGGCTCGATCCGGCTCGGCCTCTGGCCGCATCGTAACGCCGACTTCGGCTACAGCTATGGCAGCGCCTGGTGGCGCCAGGGCTATGGCTACGAAGCCGCCCACGCCCTGGCCGGCTACGCCTTCGAGACGCTGGACGTGCACCGCCTGTGGGCGACGTGCGATGTCCGCAACGTCGGTTCCTACGCCATTATGGAAAAGCTGGGCATGCGCCATGAAGGGACCTTGCGCCAGAACCAGCCGGCCCGCGACGGCGGTTGGCGCGACACCCACGTTTACGGCGTCCTGGCCGCGGAGTGGGCGTCGCGCCGTCCGGTTAGTTGACCGGCGCGTTGGCGCTGGCGTCGGCGGCGGCGCCGTCGACGCTGGCGGCCGCCGACTGTGCGGCCTGGGCCGTCTTCTCGGCGGACTGGGCGGCGCGTTCGGCCGCCGCGCTGCCGGCGGCGTTCACGCTGGCGGTCGCGTCGGCGGTGGCCCGCCGGGCGTCGGCCGTCGCGCTTTGCGCCTGCGACAGGGCGTTGTCGACCATCGCCTCGGCGCGGCCCGTATCGCGGGCGGCCTGCAGGTTGGACTGGTTCGTCTGGGTGAACAGGTAGAAGCCGCCAGCCAGCAGAGCCACCGCCAACAGAGCAGCGACCCACCAGCCGCCGCCGGAGCTGCGCGGCTGCTGGATGTGGACTTCTTCGTGCCGGATCGTCGTCCGGGGTTCGTACTCGTCGGTCATCGGTCGTTCCTCCTAGGACAGAACCCCTAAGGGGCAGGTCCTCGATCGTCGGGGAACGTCAGGCGCCGGCGCCGGTTCCGGCGCGGAGGATCAGGCGCGGCGCAGGACCAGCGTCGCCCAGGCGTCGCGGTGGATGCGGCGATGCAGGCGGAAACCCTTGGACAGATAGGCCGCCAGCACCCGTCGCTCCTGGGTGCGCAACAGGCCCGAGAGGATCGCAAAGCCGCCCGGCTTCAGCGCCGTCTTGATGTCCTGCGACAGCGCCACCAGCGGCGGGGCCAGGATGTTGGCGAACACCAGGTCGTAGGGCGCGGCCTTGGCCACCAACTGGTGGCCGAGGCCCGAAGCATGGACGAAGCGGGCGGTCGATTTGTTGAGCTTGGCGTTCTCGTTGGAGATCCGCACGGACGGTCCGTCGATGTCGGTGCCGACCGCCAGCTTGCTGCCGGTCAGCGCCGCGGCGATGGCCAGCACGCCGGTGCCGGCGCCGACGTCCAGCACCTTGTCGAACCGGCGCGACTTGATCAGGTCGTTGTAGGCGATGAGGCAGCCGACGGTGGTGCCGTGGTGGCCGGTGCCGAAGGCCGCGCCGGCCTCGATGCGCAGGTTCACCGCGTTGGTCGGGGCGCGGCCCTTGTCGTGGGCGCCGAACACGAAGAAGCGGCCGGCGCGCACGGGCGGCAGGCCCGACAGCGCCATGGCCAGCCAGTCGGCGTCGGCCAGCTTCTCGACGACGGTTTTCATTTCCGGATAGGCGGCCAGCGCTTCGACCAGCCCGTCGGCTTCCTCGGTGGTAGTCGGGAAGGCGTCGATCCGCCAGACGTTGCGGTCCTCGTCCTCTTCCAGGATCGAGTAGGTGGCGCCTTCCAGCAGCGGATTGGCGTCGATCGCTTCGGCGGCGGCTTCGGCCACGGCGCGCGGGCCGCGGGAGATGATCTGAACGGCGTCTTGGCTCATGCGCGCCGTTTAGAGGCTAGGCGCGCGAAAGGCGAGGGGGCATGGGCGGGTTTCAGTTCAGCGCGCGGCCGTGCCATCATGTCGCATCCAGTGACGAGGTTTCGCCTATGAGCAAGTACAGCCCCCTCTCGGACTTTCTCGCCCAACGCGCCGAGGACGACTGGCGCGCGAGCTTCGCAGAGGTCGAGATGGTGTTGGGCGCATCCCTGCCGAAGGCGGCCAAGCAGCCGGCCTGGTGGATCGGAACCGACAAGCCGCACCAGAAGGCCTGGCTCGATCACGGCTGGCGCGTGTCGGCGGTCGGCGAAGGCATGGTCTCGCTCAAGCGCACCGTCGCCCACGAGGTGCAGCCGCCGGCCCTGAAGGCCGCGGCCGAGAACGCGTCGACCCAGGCCCATGTGCGCCAGACGGCCGGCATCGCCGCGATCGTCGGTGGCGCGATCGCGGTCGTGGCCGGCCTGGGCGTGCTGTCGGCGAAGCTGCTGAAGGCTCGCGCCCGCAGCTAGGCGCCGACGCGGGCCTTCTGAGTCGCCTGCTCGATCAGGTCGGCCATCTGCTTCCACAAGGTCTTGGGCAGGTTGTGGCCCATGCCGGGGATGACGTGCAGTTCGGCGCCGGGGATGGTCGCGGCGGTGTCCTCGCCGCCCTGCACCGGCACCAGCGGGTCGTCGGCGCCGTGGATGACGACCGTCGGGGCGGTGATGGCCGCCAGCGCCTTGCGCCGGTCGCCGCTGGCGACGATGGCGGCCATCTGGCGCGAGGTGCCGACCGGATAGAAGGCGCGCTGATAGTCCGACAGCAGCTGGGCGCGCTGCTCGACGTCGTCGACCGGATAGCCGGGGCTGCCGATCACCTTGGCGCTGGCCATGCCGTAGTCGAGGAAGGCCTCGATGTCGGCCTTGGGATCGGGGGCGACGCCGGTCAGGCGCTTGGACGCTTCGGCGGTGGCGGGCGGCACGGCCGGATTGCCGGTGGTCGACATGATCGAGGTCAGGGTCAGCACCCGCTCCGGATGCTCGGCGGCGACCATCTGGGCGATCATCCCGCCCATCGAGGCGCCGACGACGTGGGCCTTTTTGATGCCCAGCGCGTCCATCAGGCCGACGGCGTCATTGGCCATGTCCGAGACCAGATACGGCGCATTTGGCTTCTCGCCCTTCATCAGCGAGGCGTAGAGCGCCGGCATGTCGGCCGGGCCCTTCTCGTCGAACCTGTGCGACAGCCCGCAGTCGCGGTTGTCATAGGCGACGACACGATGGCCGTTCGCGGTCAGCAGTTCGATGAAGCCGAGCGGCCAACGGGTCATCTGCGCGCCCAGACCCATGATCAGCAGGATGACGTCGCCGTCGGCCGGACCGTGGTCCTCGTAGTAGAGCGGAATCCCGTTGGCGGTGATCGTCGGCATGGTCGTCGCTCCCTGGCGTTGTTGGGAGCAACCTGAAGCAGGGCAGGGGCGGCTGCAAGCCGCCCGCGCCTCAGGCCTTGGTGACGAAGCTGTCGATGACCTTCTTGTCGCCGGCCTTGTCGAAGCCGACGGTCAGCTTATTGCCGTCCACCGACTTCACCTGGCCGTAGCCGAACTTCTGGTGGAACACGCGCTCGCCGCGCTTGAAGTCGCTGGCCGCCGAGGATTCGGAGACCACCAACCGACCTTCGCCTTCGATCACCGCGCCGCGGCCCGGATGGCTGCCGCGGAAATTCCGCTCCTGGGCCCGCTTCCAGCCGGGGCTGGAATAGCCCGCGCCGAAGGTCGGGCTCTCGTCCCAGCGGCTGCCGTGTTGCTGCTGCATGCCGGGGCCGCCGCCGTAATATCCGGTCTCGGAACTGGCCTCGACGTTCTCGATCGGCAGTTCGTCGACGAAGCGGCTGGGCAGTTGGCTGGTCCAGCGGCCGTAGACCTGGCGGTTGGCGGCGAACGAGATCCGCGCCTCCTCGCGGGCGCGGGTGATGCCGACATAGGCCAGCCGGCGCTCCTCCTCGAGGCCCTTCTCGCCCTTCTCGTCCATGCTGCGCTGGGAGGGGAACACGCCTTCCTCCCAGCCGGGCAGGAAGACCAGCGGGAACTCCAGGCCCTTGGCCGAGTGCAGGGTCATGATCTGCACCGCGTCGGCCTGCGGCCCGCGGTCCATGTCCATGACCAGCGACACGTGCTCGAGATAGCTCTCGAGGGTGTCGAACGATCCCATCGACTGCACCAGTTCCTTGAGGTTCTCGAGCCGGGTCTGCGCGGTCGGGGTCTTGTCCAGGCGCAGAGCGTCCGTATAGCCGCTCTCTTCGAGGATCTGCTCGGTCAGCCGGCCGTGGTGGATGGCCTGGGCCTGGCCGCGCCAGCGGTCGAGGTCGCGCAGGAAGTTCGACAGCGCCGTGCGCGTGCGCGCCGCCAGTTCGTCGGTCTGCACCGCCTCGCGCGCGGCCTGCATCACCGGCACGCCGTTCACCCGGGCGATCTGGAGCAGCTTCTGGACGGTGGTGTCGCCGATCCCGCGCTTGGGCACGTTGACGATCCGCTCGAAGGCCAGGTCGTCGTCCGGCGACTGGACCAGCCGCAGATAGGCGTGGGCGTCGCGGATCTCGGCCCGCTCGAAGAACCGCGGGCCGCCGACCACCGTGTAGGGGATCTGCAGCATCACGAAGCGCTCTTCGAACGCCCGCATTTGGAACGAGGCGCGCACCAGGATGGCGATGTCGCGGTACTTGCGCGGGTCCTTCTCAGTCCCGCCCTTGTGGGCCCGCTCGATCTCCTCGGCGATCAGCCGGCTCTCGGCCTCGCCGTCCCAAACCCCGCGCACGACGACCTTTTCGCCATCGTTGCTCTCGGTCCAGAGCGTCTTGCCCAGCCGCCCCTTGTTGGTCTTGATGAGCCCAGAGGCGGCCGCCAGGATGTGGCTGGTCGAGCGGTAGTTGCGCTCCAGCCGGATCACCGTCGCACCGGGGAAATCGCGTTCGAAGCGCAGGATGTTGTCCACCTCCGCGCCGCGCCAGCCATAGATCGACTGGTCGTCGTCGCCGACGCAGCAGACGTTCTGGCGCTTCTGCGCCAGCAGCCGCAGCCACAGGTACTGGGCGACGTTGGTGTCCTGGTACTCGTCGACCAACACGTACTTGAAGCGCTCGTGGAAGTCGGCCAGCACGTCCGGATTGGACATGAAGATGGTCAGGTTGTGCAGCAGCAGGTCGCCGAAGTCGCAGGCGTTCAGCACCCGCATCCGTTCCTGGTAGAGCCGATAGAGCGCCGGGCCCTTGCCGTTCGCGAATTCTCCGCCTTCCGACGGCGGCAGGCGGTCGGGCGTCCAGCCGCGGTTCTTCCAGTGGTCGATCATCCCGGCCAGCGCCTTGGGCGTCCAGCGCTTGGCGTCGATGTTCTCGGCCTCCAGCACCTGCTTGATCAGGCGTTCCTGGTCGTCGGTGTCGAGGATGGTGAAGTTCGACTTCAGGCCGACCAGTTCGGCGTGGCGGCGCAGGATCTGGGCGGCGACCGAGTGGAAGGTGCCGAGCCAGCGCAGGCCCTCCGCCGACGGCCCGATGATGTGGGTGATGCGCTCGCGCATCTCCTTGGCGGCCTTGTTGGTGAATGTGACGACCAGCAGTTCCCAGGGCTTGGCGCGTCCCGTCGCCAGGATGTGCGCCAGCCGCGTGGTCAGCACGCGCGTCTTGCCGGTGCCGGCGCCGGCCAGCACCAGGACCGGGCCTTCGGTCGCTTCGACGGCGGCGCGCTGCTCGGGATTGAGGCCGGTCAGGTAGTCGGGGCCCTTGACGCGCGCGAGGTCGCTGACCCGTTGCATGGGCATGGCGTCGTCGAACGGGTTGTCGAATGATTCAGGGGAGGACATCGGAACATATGTAGCACACGGCACGCGCGGCTTAAGCCCGGAACCGCGACGTCCAGCGTTCGTTTTCCACCTCGACCATGACGGCCAGGGAGGTGTTCATGGCGGATCGAACGAGTTCAAGCACGTTGATCTGGTTGGCGATCCTCATCGGGGCGCTGGTCCTGGGCATCGCCGCCATCGGCTATGCGGTGATGAGCCGTCAGGCGGAGGCTGACTTGCCGAAGTCGATCGATGTGGACATCAACGTCCCGCGGCCGCCATCCTTGCCCGACGCGCCGAAGCTGCCGGACGCGCCCATCCCGACTCCCAAGTAGCCCGGACCCGCCGTGACCGACGACGATCTTCCTCCGCAGCCCCCGCGTAAGCCCATTCCGCTGTTCCTGTGGGCGCTGATCGGGTTCCTGGTGGTGCTCGGGTTCATGTTCGCGATGCGGGCGCTCAACCCGCCCGGGGCTGGCATGGGAGGGACGTCGCCGGACATCGTGCTGCCGGACGCTCCCCAGCCGGCGCCGCTGCCGGATGCGCGCCCCGTCAGCTAGCGCGGGCGTAGGCGAGGGCGGCCACCCGGCAGGCCGAGGCCAGCGGCCGTTCGCCCCGGCCTTCGTCGATCTGGGCGATCAGCACCGCCAGGGTTACGCCCCGGCTTGCGGCCATCTCGTCCATCACCGCCCAGAACTCCGGCTCCAGCGCCATCGAGGTGGCGTGCCCGGACAGCAGGATCGAACGTTTCTTCAAGGAAGCCATGGGTAGAGTTGTGGCTCAGGCGCCACGTTGCAGCCAAGCATTCCTTTGTTATCTTGCAAAAAGATGACGCATGCGTCATTTTCGATTCAAACGTTGTTCGCATTGAAGGCTGCTTCCCCCATGGCCATGACCGCCGACGCTCTCGACGCCCCCGTGCTTCGCCAGGCCGCGCCTGCGAATGCGTCTCTGCCCAAGCCGCGGCTGCAGTGGGGCGCGGCCCTGAAGGCGCTGCAGCGCCTGCTGAACGACAAGGAAGACACCGGACAGGTGTTCGAGATCATGCGCGCGCTGAACGGCACCTCGACCGCCGACTGCTATCAGCGCCTGCTGACCACCACTCAGGGCGGCCGCATCGCTTACGAGCGGGAAGAGTTCGCGGATCGTCTGATGGACGACGCGTGGCTGGACTCGCTGCCGGACGGCAGCGTCGGCGCGGCCTATCGCGAGTTCATCCGTTCCGAGCAGCTGTCGGCCGAAGGACTGGCCGAAGTCAGCCGCATCAAGGGTAACGAAGTCGACATCGTGCACCCCTACGCCTGGATGGGCCGCCGTACGCGCGACGTGCACGACATCTGGCACATCCTGTCGGGCTATCACCGCGATGGCCTGGGCGAGTCCTGCCTGGTGGCGTTCTCATACGCCCAGACCAAGGGCCTGGGCTGGGCGCTGATCGGGCTCGGCGCGGCCTCCCGCTCGCGCGGCTCCGACTATCCGTACGTCAAGGCGATCTGGCAGGGTTACAAGCGCGGCAAGGCCGCCGCCTGGCTGCTCGGCGAGGACTACGAGCGCCTGATGGCCGAGCCGCTTGAGGCGGCGCGCAAGCGCCTCGGCATCACGCCGGCGACGATCTACGATTCCATCCCGGCGGCCGCCCGCGACGCGGCGGTTCCGGCCCGGATGTAACCAGTCCTACGCGCCGATCCGGGGGGACGGCGCGCAGGCGGCGCTGTGCACAGCGCCGGGCGGGTGGGGGAGTGTCGAGCCTTCCCCACCCACGCCCTTGCCTTACTCAGGCTTTTCGAGCTTGGCGCCGTCCAGCGTCTGTTCGGCCTTCTTCGTCTCGGCCTTCGAAACATCCTTGTCGTTCTTGGTGCGGCCGAACCTGACGCGGTTCTCCTGCGCCTGGTCGCGCGCGCGTTCGCGCTCGCGCGCCTTGCGGGCCTTGTTCAGGTTTACGACGTTGCTCATACGCCCTCCTGGCCGCTGGCGATCGAATGCGCCCGGGGCCTGCCATGGGCCGCGTGCTCCTCCAGATACGCCCTCCGCGGCCCGATGTCAGGCGGCGCCGCTCCCTTGTGCGGCAAGCGGTCTCCTGGCTCAAAATAACGGCGTTCTTTCCTGGGCGCCTATTCGGAGCTAAGGCGTTGATGTCGGCTAGGATCGGATGACGCCGTGGCGGCCAGCTTTCGCGAGAGACTGATGGAGCGGGTGAGGGGATGGCCGGTCCTCACCTGGCCAGCCATCGTCGCGGCGGTCGGTCTCGTCGCCACCTTGTCCGGCTCCTACATGATGGAACAGGGGCGGCAGGCGCGGGAAAGCCTGCGCTTCGACGCCATCGTCGACCAGGCTAACGAGGCGGTCGCCAATCGCCTGGACACCTACATGGCCGTGCTGCGGGCCGGTGCTGGGCTGTTCGCCGCCAGCGAAGACGTCAGCGCCAGCGAGTTCCGCGCCTTCGCCCAGCGCGTGGAGCTGACGCGCCGCTATCCCGGCATCCAGGGCATCGGCTACACCAAGCGCGCGGCCGCCGGCGGCGGGCCGGACCTGATCACCTACATGCGCGCCGAGGGCGTGCCCGACGCCCCGCTGCGGCCGCCGGGCGATGGTGAGTTCTACGCCATCGTCTATCTGGAGCCGCTCGACTTCGTGAACCGGCGGGCGCTCGGCTTCAACATGTACGCCTTCCCGGTGCGGCGCGAGGCCATGGACCGGGCGCGCGATACGGGGCTTCCAGCGCTGTCAGGCAAGGTCGAGGCGATCGAGGAGGTCGAGACCAAACGTCAGGCGGGCTTCCTGATCTACGAGCCCGTCTATCGCGGAGGGGACGTCCCCGACACCGTCGAAGTGCGCCGGGAGCGGCTGGAAGGGTTCGTCTACGCTCCGTTCCAGGCCGGCGACCTGCTGGCCAGCGTGCTGCCGGCGGCCAAAGGCGCGGGGCTCGATTACGCGGTCTATGACGGCTCGCCCTCGGTCAGCACCTTGCTCAGTCAGTCGCCGGAAGCGGCGGCGCAACGCGGCGGCCTGGTGGCGACGCGCACGCTCGACATCGCCGGGCGTACATGGACCATCATCTATCGCGCCCGGAGCGACTACGACCATGGCGCCGACCGATGGGTCTCGCTGGCGTTCATCATCGGCGGCCTGTTGGCGACAACCCTGGTCTGCCTGGCGACTTGGCGGCAGGTGAGGGCGCGTCTGGCCGCAGAGCGCGAGATCGTGGCGCGCATCGCCGCCGAGGCGCGCCAGAAGCTGTTGCTGGACGAGTTGAACCATCGGGTGAAAAACACCCTGGCGACAGTCCAGTCGATCGCCGCTCAGAGCCTTCGCCACGGCGCCGACGTCAACAGCGTGCGCAAGAGCTTCGAGGCGCGTCTGATCGCCCTGTCCCAGGCCCACAACCTGCTGACGCGGGACAACTGGACCGGCGTCAGCCTGGCCGAGTTGATCGAGAGCGAACTCAGTCCTTACGGCGGCGATCACGGCGAGCGAGTGATCGTAACCGGCGAAGCGGTCTGGCTGCCGCCCAACACCGCCGTCGCCCTCGGCATGGCGTTCCACGAACTGGCCACCAACGCGGTGAAGTACGGCGCACTCTCCAACGACGATGGTCACGTGCAGGTGACCTGGACCCTGACGCCGGGCTCCGGTCCGCGCCAGATCCGCATCATCTGGCGGGAAATCGGCGGGCCGCCGGTCGAGGCTCCAGATCGCCGCGGTTTCGGGACGCGGGTCATCGTCGGCGGTCTGGCGCATCAACTCGACGGGGTGGTCGATCTCGATTTTGCGCGGGACGGGGCGGTCTGCACCATCGTCTTCCACCTGCCGGCGGCCGGCGCCGAAGAAGACATCCTTGATCTCGGGTCAGCTGCGTAGAAATTGCGCAATGAGCTACCGATAGTTGAGATATTTTAGGGTGTTAGAGCAAATCTGTTCAAAATTGGCGGCCAGCTGAAACCCGTTAAGGTTACGCCCGTTCTCCCGGCGCACGACACCCAGGAGATGCGCATGGCGACCTTCATTCGCTCCAGGATGGAAATCATCGGCTCAGACGGCGGCCATCTGGGGCACGTCAACCATGTCGTCGGCGACGACATCGAACTGGCCGAGGTGAAGCCGGACGGCGCGAGCCGCCGGCGCCTGATCCCGGTCAGTTGGGTCCACGACATCGACGGCGATCAGATCCGGCTGAACCTCAATGGCGGGGCGGCGAGGGCCGCCTGGCGAGAGGCGCGGTAGCGGCCCTTTATCTCCGGCCAAGCTGAAACCGCCCGGCGGCGGGTTCGTTCTCCTGCGACCCCCGAAACACCGAGTAGCAGGAGAAACGCCATGCATCCCGGCATTCGCGAACATATGGAAGTCATCGGCTCGGACGGCGGCCACGTCGGCCGCGTCGACCACGTCATCGGCGACGACATCGAGCTCGCCAAGCTCGACCTCGGCGGAGGGCTCAAGCACCACCTCATCCCGCTCTCCTGGGTGGACGACGTGGTGGACGAGAAGGTCCGATTGAACCTGACCAAGGAAGCCGCCAAGGCGGCTTGGCGCGAGAAGCACTAGGCCTTCAAGCAAAAACGGCCCGGAGCAATCCGGGCCGTTTTCACTTTCAGCTGTAAGCCGAGGACTTAGGCCACGTTGGCGCAGAAGCGCTGGATGCGGCTGCAGGCGTCTTCGAGCACCGCGTTCGAGGTCGCGTAGCTGATGCGGAAGAACGGCGAGAGGCCGAAGGCCGCGCCGAACACCACCGAGACGCCTTCCTGTTCCAGCAGTTCGACCGCGAAATCCTGGTCGTTTTCGATGACCTTGCCGGAGGGGCTCTTCTTGCCCAGCAGCTTTTCCACCGACGGATAGACGTAGAACGCGCCTTCCGGGGTCGGGCAGGCGATGCCGTTGGCCTGGTTCAGCATCGAGACCACCAGGTCGCGGCGGGCTTCGAACAGCTTGGCGTTCGGCTTGATGAACTCCTGGGTGCCGTTCAGCGCCTCGACCGCCGCCCATTGCGAGATGGAGGCCGGGTTCGAGGTCGTCTGGCTCATCACCTTGGCCATGGACTTGATCAGCGCTTCCGGGCCGGCCGCGTAGCCGATCCGCCAGCCGGTCATGGCGTAGGCCTTGCTGACCCCGTTCATGGTCAGGGTGCGGTCGTAGAGCGCCGGCTCGACCTGGGCGATGGTCCAGAACTGGAAGTCGCCGAACACCAGGTGCTCGTACATGTCGTCGGTCAGGATCCACACGTGCGGATGGCGCAGCAGCACGTCGGCGATGCCGCGCAGTTCTTCCTTGGTGTAGGCCGCGCCGGACGGGTTCGACGGGGAGTTCAGGAACACCCACTTGGTCTTCGGCGTGATCGCCGCTTCCAGGTCGGCGGGCTGCAGCTTGAAGCCGGTCGCATCCGAGGTGGCCACGGCCTTGGGCGTGCCGCCGGCCAGCAGCACGATGTCCCAGTAGCTGACCCAGTACGGCGTCGGAATGATCACTTCGTCGCCGGGGTTCAGCGTCGAGATCATGGCGTTCCAGATCACCGGCTTGCCGCCGGGCGAGACGTTCACCTGGCTGGTCTTGTAGGTCAGGCCGTTCTCGCGCTGGAACTTCGCGACGATGGCTTCCTTCAGTTCCGGAATGCCGTCGACGTTGGTGTACTTGGTCTTGCCCTCGCGGATCGCCTTGATGGCGGCTTCCTTGATGTTGTCGGGCGTGTCGAAGTCCGGCTCGCCCGCCGCCAGCGAAATCACGTCGCGGCCCTGCGCTTTCAGTTCCCGGGCTTTCGCATCGGCCGCCAGGGTGGCGGACGGCTTGACGCGGGCGAGCGCGGAGGATTCGAGCGACATGGCGGGCAGACTCCCGGAGCAGGTTGAATGGAACGCGCGCGGTTTAACCGAAGGCCGCGCAAAGGCAAAGCGGGCAAGCGAACCGCGGCGCCGATTCCGCCCCCGCGGGCGCAAGTCGCTGCTAAGCTTCACCGGGCGTGAGTGGGG
Source organism: Phenylobacterium sp. LjRoot97 (assembly GCF_964254345.1). Classification (NCBI taxonomy): domain Bacteria; kingdom Pseudomonadati; phylum Pseudomonadota; class Alphaproteobacteria; order Caulobacterales; family Caulobacteraceae; genus Phenylobacterium; species Phenylobacterium sp. LjRoot97. The sequence goes on along the minus strand of NZ_CAXUTH020000001.1, from coordinate 2,808,058 downwards.
GTGAGATGGACCAAGCGGTGAGCCTTCGCCTTGGGGGACCGGCCGACGCCGGGGCAATCGGCGCGTTGACCCGCGAGGCCTATGCGAAATGGGTCCCGCTGATCGGCCGCGAACCGCTGCCGATGCAGGTCGACTACGCCCAGGCGCTGCAGGCGCATCGTTTCGACCTGCTGTACGCCGGTGAGGCGTTGGCGGCGCTGATCCAGACGGTGGCCGATGGCGATCAGTTGCTGGTCGTCAACGTCGCCGTGCGGCCGGCCTTCCAGAGCCGCGGTTTCGGCGTTCGGTTGATGGCGCTGGCCGAGCAGATCGCCGCTGACGCCGGGCTGGCGGGCGTGCGGCTCTACACCAACCAGCGCTTCGCGGCGAACATCGCGCTCTACGCCTCGCTCGGCTACCGGATCGACCGCGAGGAGGCCCTTAACGGGGGCGTGGCCGTGCACATGTCCAAGCGGATCGAGCATCGCCAGGCGATCGCCGCCGCCATCGCCTGCGTCGAGGCCTTTACCGAGCGCTTCAACGCCCGCGACGCAGCGGGCATGGACGATCTGCTGCACTTTCCGCACGTCATTCTCGACGGCGAGCAGCTGATCGTCTGGAAGACCCGAGGCCAACTGCCGGCCGACTTCTTCGAGGGGCTGGCCGCCCGCGGCTGGCGGCGCAGCACCTACCAGGACAAGCGCGCGGTGCTTTCCAGTCCGAGCAAGGTCCACCTGCTGATCGAATACTCGCGCGACGGGGAGGGCGGCGACGTGCTCAGCCGCCACGCCAACCTCTGGATCGTCACCTGCGAGAACGGCCGCTGGGGGATCCGGCAGCGCTCCTACTAGACCCTGCGGCCGCCGCATAGCCGCGGCCGCAGGGCTGTAATCAGCTGGCCCGCGCGGTTCTCGCCGCCTCGACCATGTTGACCAGGGCGGCGCGGGTCTCCGGCCACCTGCGCGTCTTCAGCCCGCAGTCCGGATTGACCCACAGCTGGCCCGACGACAGCCGCGTACGGGCGGCGGTCAGCAGGTCGCCCATCTCGGCGACGGCCGGCACGCGCGGCGAGTGGATGTCATAGACCCCGGGGCCGATCTCGGCCGGATAGGCGTAGCCGGCGAAGGCGTCGAGCAGCTCCATCTGGGAGCGGGCGGTCTCGATCGAGATGACGTCCGCGTCCATCGCTCCGATCGCGGCGATGATGTCGTTGAACTCGGAGTAGCACATGTGGGTGTGGATCTGGGTGTGGTCGGCGACGCCGCCGGCGGTCAGCCGGAAGCACTCGACCGCCCAGGCGAGGTAGCCGTCCCAGTCGGCGCGCCGCAGCGGCAGGCCCTCGCGCAGGGCGGCCTCGTCGATCTGGATGATCTTGGCCCCGGCCGCTTCGAGGTCGAGCACCTCGTCGCGGATCGCTAAGGCGATCTGCCGACAAGCCAGTTCGCGCGGGACGTCGTTGCGCACGAACGACCAATTCAGGATCGTCACCGGCCCGGTCAGCATCCCCTTCATCGGTCGCTGGGTCAGGCTCTGGGCGTAGCGCCACCACTCGACCGTCATCGGCGCCGGCCGCGAGACGTCGCCATACAGGATCGGCGGGCGCACGCAGCGCGATCCATAGGACTGCACCCAGCCTTGTTTGGTGAAGGCGAAGCCGCTGAGCTGCTCGCCGAAGTACTGGACCATGTCGTTGCGCTCGAACTCGCCGTGGACCAGGACGTCGAGACCGATCTCCTCCTGCCAGCGCACGGTGCGGGCGGTCTCTTCGCGCAGGAAGGCGGCGTAGTCGGCGTCGCTGAGGTCGCCTTTGTCATGGGCGGCGCGGGCCTTGCGGACCTCGTCGGTCTGCGGAAACGAGCCGATCGTGGTGGTCGGAAACGCCGGCAGGTCGAGCCGCGGGATCTGCAGCGCCTGGCGGCGGCTGAAGCCCGAGGTCCGCTGGGCCATGGCCGGGGTGGCTGCGGCCAGCCGCTCGGCGACCGCAGCATCGTGGATCTTCGGTGAAACGGCCCGGGCCTTCGCCGCCGCGGTCGAGGCGGCCAGCGCCTCGGCGACGCTGCCGCGTCCCGTGTTCAGGGCTTGGGCGAGGACGACGAGCTCCTCGATCTTCTGGACCGCGAAGGCTAGCCAGGAGCGCACGTCCTCATCGAGCGTCTTCTCCTGGGCCAGGTCGATCGGCGTGTGGAGCAGGGAGCAGGACGGCGCCAGCACCACCTCGCGGTCGGTGGCCAGCAGCGGCTCCAGCCGGTCCAGCAGCCGCTCAAGATCTGCGCGCCAGACGTTGCGCCCGTCGATGACGCCGAGCGACAGCACCATTCCGCTCGGCGCGTTGGCCAGCACCCGGTCGAACTGCTCGGGCGCACGCACCAGGTCGACGTGCAGGCCGGCGACCGGCAGGGCGAGCGCGGTCTCCAGGTTGTCGTCCAGTCCGCCGAAATAGGTGGTCAGCATCAGCTTCACCCCCGGCGCCGTGCGGGCCAGCAGGCGGTAGGCCCGGTGCAGGGCCTTGCGGTCGGCGTCGGCGAGGTCGGTGACCAGGCACGGCTCGTCGATCTGCACCCACCGGGCGCCGGCCTGCTCCAGCCGGTTCAGCACCGTCGCGTAGACCGGCAGCAGGTCGTCCAGCAGGCTGAGCGGGTCGAAGCCCTCGACCTTGCTCTTGGCCAGTTTCAGGAAGGTCACGGGCCCCAGCAGCACCGGCCGGGTGACGACGCCCAGCGCCTTGGCCTCGACGAACTCGTCGATCGCCTTGGTGGAGGCGAGCTGGAAAGTCTGGCCCGGCGACACTTCCGGCGTCAGGTAGTGGTAGTTGGTGTCGAACCACTTGGTCATCTCGGCGGCCGGGACGTCGACCGCGTGGCGATGGCCGTGGCCGCACTCGGCGTGCTCGGCCTCGCCCTGGGCGCCCCGCGCCATCGCGAAATAGGTGTCCACGTCCAGCGGTCCGCCGGTCCAGCCGTAGATCGTGGGGATCGCGCCGACCATGGCGCTGGTGTCGAGCACATGGTCGTAGAGCGAGAAGTCGTTGCTGGGCACGTGGTCGACGCCCAACTGCGCCTGGCGCCGCCAGGTCCTGGCGCGCAGGTCGGCGGCCAAGGCCAGCAATTCGGCGCGGTCGGACTTGCCCGACCAATAGCGTTCGAGGGCGGTCTTCAGCTCGCGGCGGGGACCGATACGGGGAAATCCAAGGGTGGCGACGGTGACGGACATAGCCTCTGCCATTCTGTTGTGGCGAGGCATGGCTCGGTCGCGAGCGCGCACACGCCGGCGAGGGAGCGTCGACGCGACAGGCTTGCGGCCTGACCGGACACCCCGCCGGAGGACGTTATCTGTCGAGGCAGGTCTCCTGGCTCACGGGTCGACGCTCTGGTCCGGCCTTCCCAGCGCAGAATGACGCCAGTGACACACAGATGGACCTCGGCTCGCCGCTCACAGTTGCGGGGGCAGCCCCGGCATGGACGCCGCATCGGAGGATGCGTCGTCGTCACCGGATTCCCTCTTAGCTCTTGGAGCGCGAGCGCCCCAGAGAACCACGACGCCGCCATTCAGCGCCGATCGTGCCGGTTCGTCAAGGGTGATATAAAGATATCCTTATATCGTTATGCCCCAACCAAGGGCGCTTGCTTGCCGACGGGTGTTGCGACAACACTTGCAATTGCAGGGCGTGGGAAATCGCATTGCGAGGCGCGGCGGGGGCGGGCCTGGCTGGAGAACGGCTGTGTTCAATTCTGTGCTGTCCATTTTGCCGGGCCTGTTGGCGGCCGCGGCCCTGGTGCTCGTCCCGGCGGCGGCCAACGCCTGCACCCGCGTGGTCTATCTCGGCGCCAACAACGACGTGATCACCGCCCGGTCGATGGACTGGAAGGTCGACGTCCAGACGAACCTCTATGTCTTCCCGCGCGGCATGAGCCACGACGGTCAGGCCGGGCCCAACTCCATCAAGTGGACCTCGAAGTACGGCAGCGTGATCGCCACCGGCTATGACATCTCGACCACCGACGGCATGAACGCGGGCCTCGTCGCAAATGTCCTGTGGCTGGTGGAGTCGGAGTATCCGGCTTTCGGCAAGGGCTCCAAGCCGGGCCTGACCATCGCGGCCTGGGCGCAGTACGTGCTCGATAACTTCGCCACGGTCAGCGAGGCGGTCGCCGCCCTGGAGAAGGAGCCCTTCACCATCGTCACCGACGCCGTACCCGGCGAGCAGCGCCTGGCGACCCTGCACCTGTCGATGTCGGACGCCAGCGGCGACAGCGCCATCGTCGAGTACATCGGCGGCAAGCAGGTCATCCACCACGACCGGAAGTATCAGGTGATGACCAACTCCCCGACCTTCGACGAGCAGTTGGCCCTCAACGCCTACTGGAAGGAAATCGGCGGCACGGTGATGCTGCCCGGGACCAATCGGTCCGCCGACCGGTTCGCTCGCGCGTCGTTCTATACGAACGCCATTCCCAAGAGCGAGGACCCCGTCGAGGCCCTGGCCAGCATGTTCGGGGTGATCCGAAACGCCTCGGTGCCGTTCGGCATCACCACGCCCGACCAGCCGAACATCTCCTCGACCCGCTGGCGCACGGTCGCCGACCACAAGCGCAAGCTGTACTTCTTCGAATCCGCCCTCACGCCCAACACCTTCTGGGTCGACCTGACCAAGCTCGACTTCACGCGAGAGACCGGCAAGGTGAAGCGGCTCGATCTCGGCAAGGACCAGCGCAACGTCTATGCGGGCGAGGTCTCGGCCCAGTTCAAGGAGGCCCCGCCGTTCAAGTTCCTTGGCCTGCAGTAGGGACTAAAGGCCCAGGCTCAATCCCACCACCGGACCCTGCTGGGTGACGTCCCAGCGGAAGGTCTGGCCGGTGAAGTCGTCGGTCTCGTACGACTGGTAGAGCACCCGGTAGCCGGCCCGCAGCACCGCGGGTCGGCTCAGCAGCTGCGTGCGGTAGCCGACGAAGGCCTGGGCGTTGACGCTGCGCTTGTCGTCGATGTCGAAGCCGCCGACGTCCGCCTGGCCGGATAGGTTCCAGCGGTCGGTGAGATCGAGGCTGGAGCGGACGCCGATGAACGGCTCGGTCCAGTCGGCCTTCTTCGAGGTCGCAAAGCCCAGCACCTCGACGTCGGCCTTCAGTTTGGTCCAGCGCACCCCGACCATCGGCTCGACCACGAAGCGCCGCGGCTCGCCGGTCACCGTGTCGCCGCCCTGGGGAGAGTCGTAGATCCGGTAGAAGATCCCGGCCATGGCGTTGACCTTGGTGATCCCGAGGCCCAGCTGCTGGGCCAGCAGTTCCTGCTCCTGGCTGCTCTTCACGTACTGGCCGTCGAGATAGAGCCCCCAGCGGCCGCGCATGATCTCGACCTCGGCCAGGGCGGCCAGGTCCAGGTTCTCCATAGCCTCTGAAAACGGCACGTCGACATGGGTGCGCAGTCCGGCCAGCGCCGCTTTGCCGTCGAGCGAGCCGGCCCAGACATAGGGGCTGACCGTGACGCTCCATTCGTCCTCGGCTCGGGCCGAAGTCGCAGCCGCGGCGGCCAGCAAGGAAAGAGCGCCCGCGCCCACGGCCGTCAGTCGTCGCGTCATCATAGCTGTCCCGCCCTCAGCGCCCGCAGTCGGGACGCCTGCGACGAACGTTCCGGCCGCGCTTGTCGTTCCCGGGGGCTACACCTTCTGGTCGAAGCGCCAAGGCTCTCCGGCGCGCGCTTCGACGCGCCGCGCGAGCATGGTGGTCGGGTCCGATCCGCGCGGATCGGCCACGGCGATGAACTCCGCGGTCACGGTTTCACGCGTGAGCCGCACGGCGATGAAGCCGATGGCCCGGTGGTCGCACCAGGCGATGTCGCGGTTGTTGGCGGCCAGGCGCTCGCCCAGCGGCGCGTCGTTCATGGCCAGCACCGCGCCCAGCGACGGGCCGGTGATCGTCGTCGCGGCGACCTCCAGCGCGACCTGACCCTGGGCGTCGTGCAGTTCGTTGGCGAAGGCCATGTGGCTGTCGCCTGACAGCACGACCGTCTTGGCGCCGGCGCGGCGAAGGATGTCGTAGATCCGCTGGCGCTCGGCGCCGTAGCCGCTCCAGGCGTCGAGGTTCAGCAGCGGAATCTGCAACCGGGTCATCTCGAAGAAGCCCTTGAGCTGGCCGCTGGCCGGCGCGAAGTCCGACATGTCCGGATAGTCGTAGTCGCCCATGATCGTGGCGCTGCCCAGCAGCACCCACGGGCGGCCGGCGGCGACCGAGCCCTCGACCTCGCGCGCCAGCCAGTCGAGTTGCTGGGCGCCGAGCATGGCGCGCTCGGGCGCGGCGATCTTGCGGCGGAAGCCGTCGATGTCGGGGATCTTGGTTCCGTCCGGGCCGGTGGTGAAGTCCAGGTCGCGCTGGATGTTCAGCTGCTGCCCGCGCGCCTTGAGCCGCGTCTCAGGGACAATCAACGTCGCGAGGTCGCCGAACGCCGCCGCCCGCTGGACGCCATAGGGATCGGCCGCCTCCGGATCGCGGATCGGCATCCACTCGTAGTAGGCGCGCACCGCCGCCGTCTTGCGGATCTCCCAGTCGCCCTGGCGCTCAGCCGCGTGGCCTTGCGCCCCGCCGGTCCAGTCGTCGTTGGCGATCTCGTGGTCGTCCCAGGTGCAGATCCACGGCGCGCGGGCGTGGGCGGCCTGCAGGTCGGCGTCGGTCCGCGCCTGGGCGAAGCGGCGGCGATAGTCGCTCAGCGTCAGGGCGTCGTGCGGCGGGTCGGCGGGGCGCAGCGTGGCCATGCCCGGATAGTTCGATGCGCCGTACTCGTAGATGTAGTCGCCGACGAACAGCACCGCGTCGAGCTCCGGCCGCTCGGCGATGGCGCGGTAACCGTGGAACCGGCCCATCGTGTACATGGCGCAGCACGCGACCACGAGGTTGAGCTCGTCGAGCCGCCCGCGGGCCAGCGTCCGCGTGCGCCCAACCGGCGAGGCGGCGCCGGCGGCTTCGAATTGGTACCAGTAGTCGGTTCCGGGGCTCAGGCCGGCCGGTTCGGCCTTGACCGTGAAGTCGCGCTCGGCCCTGGCCGTGAACTCGCCCTGGGCGACGACGTCGCGCATCTGCGGATCGCGGGCCAGCCGCCAGCGGCCGCCCGCTTCGCCGACGCCGGTCAGGCGCGTCCACAGCAGCACGCTCGTGGCGCCCGGCTCGCCGCTCGCGACGCCGTGCTGGAAGGGCGAGGGCGCGGCCAAGGCTGGCCCAGCGCTGGCCGCGCCCAGCGCCAGTCCGGTTCCGATCAAGGTTCGGCGGTCGAGGGCCATGCATGCTCTCCGAATGCAAAGATGCCCGCCGGGCGCGTCCTGCCCGGCGGGCCAGTGCTGGGGCCCGAGTGGGGCGCGGGCCCCGGGGGGATCAGTAGCGCCAGCTCATCCGCACGCCGTAGGTGCGCGGCGGATGCGGGGTGGCGGTGGCCGCCGAGATGAAGGCGTTGCGGGTCTCTTCGAAGTAGCTGTCGAGGGCGTTGTTCACCCACAGCCCGACCGAGTAGTTGCCGTTGATCGGGCGCGCGGTCAGGTTGGCGTTGACCAGCCAGTAGTCGCCGATCACCGAGTTCGACGTCGTGCTGAACAGCGAGCTGCGATAGTTGTAGTTGGTCTCGGCCTCGAACTGCCAGGGGCCGACGTCCATCACATAGCTGATCGCGCCCTTGTAGTCGGCGCGCGGGAAGGGCAGGCGCTCGCCCGAACGGTCGCTGTAGACGATGGTGTTGTACTGGCCGGTGACCGGATCGCGCGCGGCCTCGGTCGCGGCCGAGTTCACGAAGTAGAACTCGTCGTACTCGCCGTACTTGTAGCCCAGCGACTGGTTGATGGTCAGGCGATCGGTCGGCCGCCAGGTCAGCTCCAGCTCGCCGCCCCAGATGTGCGACTTCGGGATGTTGATCATCCGCCCGACCCGGCCGGTCTGGGTGTAGAGGATCCCCTGCAGCTGCTGGTCGCGGTAGTCGTAGTAGAAGGCCGAGAGGTTGACCCGCAGCTTGCGGTCGAAGAACTCCGACTTCACCCCGGCCTCATAGGCGTAGAGCGTCTCGGGCGTGAACGGCTCGAGCTGCTGGGGCAGGCCGCTGTTGTAGGTGGTGAAGCCGCCGGACTTCACGCCGCGGGCGGCGCTGGCGAACAGCAGGATGTCGTCGCTGGCCTTGTATTCCAGGCCGACCTTGCCGGACCACTCGCCCATCGACTGCTCGGCGTTGGTCGAGGCCAGGCGGCTCGGGACCGGAGCCAGGACCTGGGTCAGGAAGTCCTTCAGCTCGCGGGTCTCGTCCTCGTAGCGCAGGCCCGCCGACACCGTCAGCCGTTCGGTCAGGTCATAGTCGATGTTGCCGAACACGCCGGTGGTCTGGACCTCCTGCGTGTAGCTGGTGCTCATCCAGTTGCGCAGGGTCGAGGCTTCCGAGAAGTCCGAGTAGAAGCCGCCGTCCACGGTCTCGGTCGAGTGGTAGAGGCCGGCCAGCCAGCGGAAGGCGCCCTCGGCCGGCGAGACCAGCCGCACTTCCTGCGACAGGGTCTCGATGTCGTTGAAGAAGAACGTCCCGGCCTCGTTCGAGGCGGTGGCGTCCCAGTCGTTGAACTCGCGCCGCTCCAGGGTCTCGTAGGCGGCGACGGCGGTCAGCGCCGCCCAGCCGAAGTCGTGGCGCAGGCGGACATTGGCGCCCCAGCCCTCGTTGTCGCGGAACGGCTTGGCGTTCGGCGACACCCCGATCAGGTTGGCGAAGTAGGGGCTGATGCCCCAGCCGGTGATGCGGTGCTCGGTGTCGATCGGGTAGAGCCGGCCGATCGGCGCATAGTTGTGCGACTGGAAGGGGCGGGTGACAAGGCGCAGGCCCAGGCCGTCCGACTGGTCGCGGTTGTAGCGCAGCGAGCCGTCGATCTGGGTGGCGTCGGTCGGCTGCCAGTCCAGGCGCAGGCGCACCGCCCAGCGGTCCTTGTCGCCCAGCTCTTCCAGCGTGTCGCGGTGGTACTGCCAGGCGCCGCCCTGGTCGATCGTGGCGGCCAGGCGCGCCGACAGAGTGTCGGTCAGCGGGCCGGAGACGAAGCCGTCGGCGTGGACCGCGTTGTAGCGGCCGTACGAGGCGTTGATCCCGGCGTCGAAGGTCTTGGTCGGGGCGTTGGTGATGACGCTGACCGCGCCGCCGGTGGTGTTGCGGCCGTAAAGAATGCCCTGCGGTCCGCGCAGAACCTCGATGCGGGCGACGTCGAACAGCGCGCCCTGGGTCATCGAACCGTAGGGATAGGCGACCTCGTCGATATAGACGCCGACGGTCGAGGTGTTGTTGGCCGCATAGTCGGTCATGCCGACGCCGCGGATCCGGAACTGCGGCTGGCCGCCCCCCAGCTGGCTGGTGACCTCAAGGTTCGGCACGCTGTTCTCGAGGTCGTTGACGGTCTCGATGTTGCGGCGTTCCAGCTCGTCGCCGCTGATCACGGTCAGCGCCGTGGCCACCTTCTGCTCGGACTCCGCCCGCCGCCGGGCGGTGACAATCAGCTCGTCGACCTGGGCCGCGTCATCGGCATAGGCCGGCATGGCGGCGGCGCTGGCGCCGGTCAGCAGAACAGCGGCGATCGCCGCTTTGGACTTGATTTTCATGGATATCCCCGCCCCGAACTGGGTCACGCGAAAAAGCAGTCGTTCGATGCGGGTGGGCTATAGTGTCGGCTTGCGATGCTTTAATGACGCGCATCGTTATGCGAGCAAGAAAAACGATTGTTCGGTCTCTCAGGCTCGGGGCGCGATGGCCAGCGCCGCAGCTTCCAGCTGCATCCGCGGGGCTTCGGCCGGGAGCGGCTCGATGGCGTTCAGCAGCGCCCGGCCCTTGATCCAGATGGCGAAATGCGCGGCGCTCATCCGTGTCAGCGCGAACTGCGGCGGCCAGATCGCTTCGCGGCGCGCATAGGTCCCGCCGCCCTCCGGACCGCGCAGCAGCGCAGCCAGGTCTTGGAAGGCCGGATCGCGCCGCGCCAGCAGGCAGATCTGGGCGATCAGCCGGGCGTACTTCACATAGAAGCCGGCGCCCGCGGGGGCGCCGGGCGGGGCGAGCTTCAAGGTCGCGGCCATGAGTTCGGACCACGCCGCCAGGTCCGCCGGCCGGCTGCGGTCGAGCGGGCGGCGCCAGTCAAGATAGGTTGGGATCTCGCGGAATACGCTGTGCCAGATGGCCTGGGACAGGAACGTCCGCATGTCGCCGAAGTGGTAGAGGATCGTCGAGGTCGACGCCTTGGCGAGCTGGGTGACCGAGCGGTTGGTCACCGCTCCGACGCCGCCCTCCATGATCAGGTCGGCGGCGATGTCGAGCAGCCGCAGTTTCATCGATCCGGCTTCCAGGCCGGGTGGTTCTGGCGGCGTCAGGCCGGCCTCGATCCAGTCGAGCACCGGTGTCGGCGGCGACGGCGCGTCGAGCGCTCGCGCCATCAGCCCGTCCAGCGCCTCGCCCAGCAGCAGGTCGTAGTCGGCCCGGCCTATCAGGGCGCTGGCGTAGAGCCCTTCCATGGCAAGATAGGGCGCCAGCACCGGAGTCAGCCTTGCGAACGCCGGCGCGCGCGCCAGAAGTTCGGCCCAGGCCCGCTCGCGCAGGTGCGCCCAGGCTCGCAGCTGCGGGCCGGCGGCGAGGCAGGCCTCGTGGTCGGTCAGGTACTCTTCCCACACGCGCACGAAGCGCGCCTCGGGCGCGGCGCGCCGGACAATGTAGCCCGTCGCCAGGACGCGCAGGGTCGAGCGCTCGAGCGGCGCGCCCCGAGTTTGCGCCAGGAACCGCGCATGGAACTCGTCGTCGGCCTGCAGTCCGGCTTCGGCCACCGCGGCCAGCAGGCCGGCCTTGGTCTGGAACAGGTTGACGATGACGGTCGTGCTCTTGCCGATGGCCTGGGCGAGGTCGCGGATCGACAGCGCCGCCAATCCCTGGTCGGCGATGATCGCCATGGCCGCGGCGATGGCCTGGACGCGCAGCGCGTCCCGTCCGTCGCCGCCCTCGGGCCGAATGTCCGCCGCGTCCGCCATCGAGCCCCTTGATGGCCTGCCCGGGCTCCGCCGTCGAGAGGCGACGAAATGCGCCGTTCGGCGTTGTCGTCAGGGCGCGGCCGACGCCGGCCGCCTCCGAGGAGACGCCCCATGAAGATCGTCACCAGCCTCAGCTTCCAAGGCCAATGCCGGGCCGCCTTCGACTTCTACGCCAAGGTCCTGGGCGGCAAGGTCACCGCCGCCTTTCCGTACGGCGAGGGTCCGCCCGACATGCCGGTCGATCCCAAGTACAAGGACTGGCTGATGCACTGCTGGCTGGAGGCCGGCGACCAGGCGCTGATGGGCGCGGACATGGCACCCGAGTTCGCGCCGAATATCGACAAGCCCAAGAACGGCTTCGACGTCACCTTCCACAGCGAGGACGCGGCCGAGGCCCGCCGCGTGTTCGATGCTCTCTCGCAAGGCGGCAAGGTCACGATGCCGTTCGCCGAGACCTTCTGGTCGCCGGGCTACGGGGCGCTGACCGACCAGTTCGGCATTCCGTGGATGGTCAACGCGATCCCCGGCCCGGACTGGAAGCCGGCCGCCGGCGGCTGATCTAGGCCTCGCCCAGCAGATGCAGCGCCACCTCGCGGCGGTGTGGCTGACGGCGATGTTCGAACAGATAGACGCCCTGCCAGGTCCCCAGCGCCGGGGTCCCGCCGATGATCGGAATCGAGAGCTGCACTCCGGTCAGCGAGGCGCGGATGTGGGCCGGCATGTCGTCGGGCCCTTCGTCGTCGTGCGCGTATCGGCCCGGCGCTTCGGGCGCGATCGCCTCGAAATAGGCCTCCAGGTCGCTGCGCACCTCGCGCGCCGCGTTCTCTTGGATCAGCAGCGAGGCTGAGGTGTGCCGGCAGAAGACCGTCAGCAGCCCGGTCGTCACGCCCTGCCGTTCGGTCCAGCGCCGGACTTCGGCGCTGATCTCGTGCAGCCCACGCCCGCGGGTCTGGACGCTGAGGATGTCGACCGCCTGAAGCATGGCGCCAGCCTAGCGACCGGGCGCTGCGGGCGCGAGGTCTGCTTGACCACGCGGCGCGAACAGGCGACGGGAGAGCGATGCGCCGCATCATCCGCTTCCTCACCGAAATGGACGCCAAGGCCTGGCGCACGCTGGCCGTGTCCTTCGTGCTGTTCGGCGGCGTCGGCGTGGTCTTCCTGTTCGGCGCGCAGGTGCTGGGCTTCGACGGCGAGGCGACGGTCGAGCGCTGGCTGGGCCTGGCCTCCGACGGGCCCTGGGCCTTGCCGGTGGCCGTCGCCGCCTTCGCGATTCTCGCCTTCGTCGGAGTGCCGCAGTTCGTGCTCATCGCCGCCGCGGTGGTCGCCTTCGGGGCCTGGACCGGTTTCGCCTACAGCTGGATCGGGACCATGGTCTCGGCCCTGGTCGGGTTTTATCTCGGCCGGACGGCCGGCGCGCGCAGCCTGCAGCTGCTGTCGAGCCAGGGCGTGCAGCGGTTCATGGACCTGGTCGGCCGCAACGGCTTCCTGGCCAGCCTGATCGTGCGGCTGGTGCCCTCGGCGCCGTTCATCGTCGTGAACATGGCCGCGGGCGTCACCCCGATGCGGATGCGCGACTTCGCTTTCGGCACGGCGATCGGCATCGTGCCGAAGATCGTGCTCACCGCCTTCGCCGGCAATTCCATCGTCCAGGTGCTGAAAGGCGAGGGCGGCGCCCACCTGCTGTGGCTCGCCCTGATCATCGCCGTCTGGATCGCCATCGGCTGGTTCGCCCGCAACTGGTTGAAGTCGCGCGAGGACGCGATCAGCGGGCCGATGAAGGACGACTGATGCTCAGGCTCTTCTATTCGACCGGCTCCTGCGCCCTGGCCTCGCACATCGCGCTGGAGGAGGCCGGCGCCGAGTACGAGGCGATCCGCATGGATCTGCGGGCCGGCGACCAGCACAAGCCCGAGTTCCTGGATCTCAATCCCAAGGGCCGGGTGCCCGCGCTCGTCACGAATCTGGGCGTCCTGACCGAAAACGTGTCGATACTGGCCTTCATCGCCCAGTCGTTTCCCGACGCGCGCCTGGCGCCGAGCGACCCATTCGGCTTCGGTCAGGTCCAGGCGTTCAACGCCTATCTCGCCTCGACCGTGCACGTGGCCCACGCCCACGGCCCGCGCGCCTCGCGCTGGGCCGACGATCCGGCCGCCCAGGCCGCGATGCGCGAGAAGGTCGCCGACAACATGGCCACCTGCTTCCAATTGATCGAAGACGAAATGTTCGCCGGTCCCTGGGTTATGGGCGAGCAGTACACGGTCTGCGACCCCTATCTGTTCACCATCGCCAGCTGGCTGGACGACGACGGGGTCGACCCCTCGCAGTTCCCGAAGATCAGCGAGCACATGGTCAAGATGATCGCCCGTCCGGCCGTCTGGAAGGCGCTGGCGATGGAAAACGTCTGATGCGGCGAAGGGGAAGGTTCTTGCGCGCATTCGCCTCAGGCGTTGATTTTGCGCAATAGTCTTGCGGCTGGGGCGTCGTTTGGGTACACACGGCGCCATGCGCACGCAGCCGAACAGCCTGCTTCTTCTTGACCTGGGGCTTAGCCGCCCCTGGGCGACCCTTTAGGCTGCGCGACTCCGCGGCCGGGCGCTCAGGGGACACTTCAACCCATCGCCCGCCCCCTCAGAATGCCCGCGAAAAGAGTTCGCAAATGACCAACGTATCCGACGCCGCCGCCCGCGATTCTCGTGATCGCGTGATCGTCTTTGACACCACCATGCGTGACGGCGAGCAGTCGCCCGGCGCCTCCATGTCGCTGGACGAAAAGCTGGAGCTGTCCAAGATCCTCGAGGACATGCGGGTCGACGTCATCGAGGCCGGCTTCCCGATCGCCTCCAACGGCGACTTCGAAGCGGTCCGCGAGATCTCGAAGATCGTCACCGAGAGCACCATCTGCGGCCTGGCCCGCGCCGGCATGGTCGACATCGAGCGCTGCGCCGAGGCCATCCGCCCGGCCAAGCGCGGCCGGATCCACACTTTCCTGTCGACCAGCCCCAGCCACCGCGACCACATCCTGAAGGCCAGCCAGGAAGACATCCTGGAAATGATCACCAAGTCGGTCGGCCACGCCCGCAACCTGTGCGGCGACGTCGAATGGTCGGCCCAGGACGCCACCCGCACCGAGCAGGAGTTCCTGCGCCGCTGCGTCGAGGCCGCGATCAAGGCCGGCGCCAAGACGATCAACATCCCCGACACCGTCGGCTACACCTATCCCTCGGAATACGCGGACATCTTCCGCGACCTGATCGAGAACGTGCCCGGCGCCGACACCGTGATCTTCTCGACCCACTGCCACAACGACCTGGGCCTGGCCGTCGCCAACAGCCTGGCCGGCGTGCAGGGCGGGGCCCGCCAGGTCGAGGTCGCGATCAACGGCATCGGCGAGCGCGCGGGCAACGCGGCGCTGGAAGAAGTCGTCATGGCCCTGAAGGTCCGCGGCGACGCGCTGCCGTTCCACACCGGCATCGAGACCCAGCACATCACCCGCGCCAGCCGCTACGTCTCGGCGATCACCGGCTTCCCGGTGCAGTTCAACAAGGCGATCGTCGGCAAGAACGCCTTCGCCCACGAGAGCGGCATCCACCAGGACGGGATGCTGAAGGACCGCGGCACGTACGAGATCATGAGCCCCGAAACCGTCGGGCAGGGCGCTTCGAACCTGGTGATGGGCAAGCACGCCGGCCGCGCCGGCTTCCGCGAGAAGCTGAAGGAACTGGGCTACGAGCTGGGCCAGAACGCCCTGAACGAAGCCTTCCAGCGCTTCAAGGACCTGGCCGACAAGAAGAAGCACGTCTTCGACGACGACATCATCGCCCTGGTCGACGACGCCCTGGCCTCGGGCGCGGACCGCATCCAGGTCAAACATCTGCGCGTGATCGCCGGCACCGACGGTCCGCAGGAAGCCACCCTGACCGTGACGGTCGACGGTGAGGAACGCGCCGCCACGGCCACGGGCGACGGGCCGGTCGACGCGGTGTTCAACGCCATCCACGAGGTCGTGCCGCACACCGCGATCCTGCGGCTGTTCCAGGTGCACGCGGTGACCGAAGGCACCGACGCCCAGGCCCAGGTCTCCGTGCGTCTGGAGGAGGACGGCCGCATCGCCACCGGCCAGGCCGCCGACACCGACACCCTGACCGCCTCGGCCAAGGCCTATGTCAACGCGCTCAACAACCTCTTCGCCCGCAAGGAAAAGAGCGCGCCCGACGCCATCGCCTCGGGCTTCTAGCCTCCGCTCGGCCCCGACCCGTGGGGCCACGTTTTTTGGGCACCCCGCACCGCCTTGCCGGCGCGGCGGCGCGCGCCTGCGCGCAATGAGCGGATCATCGTGACATGCTCTGGATTGTACTGACGGCGGCCGCCGCGCCGCTGCAGGTCGCGCGCAACGCTTTGCAGCGCGGCCTGGTCGGCGACGCCGGCCCCTGGGGGGCGACCTTGGTGCGCTTTCTGTTCGGCCTGCCTTTCGCCCTGCTGATCTTCGCGACGGTCGCCTTGGCCACGCCCGATGCGGACCCCCGGTTCTCCTGGCGGTTCGCCGCAGCGGTCAGCGCCGGTGCGGCCGGGCAGGTGGCGGCGACCGCGGCCCTGCTGGTGGCCATGCGCCGCTCGGGCTTCGCGGTGGCGACCTTCATGCAGCAATCGTCATTGCCGCTGGCGGCGTTGATGGGCGTGCTGGTCGGCGACCATCTCAGCGCTTACGCCTGGATCGGCGTTGCGGCGACCACCGCCGGCTTGGCGGTGCTGTCCTGGCCGAAGGCTGGGGCGGAGAAGGGGGCTGCGCACGGGGCGCTGTTCGGCCTGGCCTCGGGCCTGGCTTTCGGGGTGACCCTCAACGCCTATCGCCAGGCCGGCGTGGCCCTCGATCCAGCCCACCCGCTGTTCGCGGCCACCGCCTCGGTCTGCGTCGCCCAGACCCTGCAGTCGATCGGTCTGCTGGTCTTCCTGGGGACCACGCGTCCGCAGGCGCTGCGCGCGGTGTTCGCCTCGTGGCGCCAGTCGCTGGGCGCAGGCTTCTTCGGGGCGGCCGCCTCGGCCTGCTGGTTCGCGGCCCTGGCCATGGCTCCGGCGGGCGCCGTGCGCGCCGTCGGCGTGATCGAGGCGCCGATCGCCGCGGCGGCGGGGCGTCGCCTGTTCAAGGAAAGGCTCACGGTCCGCCAGATGCTGGGCGGCGTGGCCACGGCGGCGGGGGTGATCATGACCGCTCTGGGCTGAGCTTGGCCGTAACCCGTTTGGCTCCGCTCATCGAGTCGCGTTATGTAGTATGACTTCATAACGAACGGGGTGGATCTGTTGCGACGTCTTGTAATGCTTCTGGCGCTGGCTTCTCCGACGGCGGTGATGGCCGCCCAACCTGACGACGCCTACACCCTGGGCGAACTGCAAGTGACCGCGCGCACCCGCGGCGGGGAGCTGATCGGCGGCTCGGTGATCGGCTCGGAGGACCTGCGCCGCTTCGACAAGGTCAGTCTCGACCGCGCCCTGGATCTCGCGCCGGGCGTGATCGCCGGCAACTCCGGCGGCTCGCGCAACGAGCGGCTGATCTTCGTGCGCGGCTTCGACCGCTTCCAGACGACGCTGTCGATTGATGGCGTTCGGGTGTTCCTGCCGGCCGACAACCGCATCGACTTCGGGCGGTTCCTGACGGCCGACCTGTCGCAGATCCAGATCTCCAAGGGCTATGTTTCGGTGCTCGACGGTCCGGGCGGCCTGGGCGGGGCGATCAACCTCGTCACCCGCAAGCCGACCCAGGCGCTGGACGGCGAACTGCGCGCCGGCGTCAATCTCGACGGCGACGGAACCTACAACGCCTACACGGTCTCGGGTCGGATCGGCACGCGCCAGGACCTCTACTACCTGCAGGTCAGTGGCGCGAAGTACGACCGCGACCACTTCAGCCTGTCTGACGACTTCAAGCCGACGGTGCTGGAGGACGGCGGCGAGCGGGCGCGCTCGAACAGCGAGGACTGGCGTGTCAACGTCAAGGCGGGCCTGACGCCGAACGAGACCGACGAATACTCGATCAACTTCACCCGCCAGGAGGGCTCGAAGAACGCGCCCTATCACGTGACCGACACCGCCAGCACCCGCTACTGGAGCTGGCCCTACTGGAACATCGACAGCCTGTCGTTCCTGACCACGACCAGGATCGCCGACAACGCGACGCTGAAGACCCGGGTCTACCGCAACACCTTCGAGAACGGCCTGTTCTCGTATGACAACGCCGCCCAGACGACCCAGACCCTCGGGCGGGCCTTCCGCTCCTACTATGACGACGAGGCCTATGGCGGGAACGTCGAGCTCGGCGTCGACCTCTCCTCCGCCAACACGCTGAAGGTCGCGGCCTACTATCGTAAGGACCGCCACGTGGAGTGGCAGCAGACCTTCAGCCCGGCCCTGGTCGAGCCGCGCCAGACCACCACCGAGACGACCGGCTCCCTGGCCATCGAGGACACCCACAGCTTCGGCGAGTCGCTCGATGTCGTGCTGGGCGTCTCCTACGACTGGCGTGACCTGAACCGGGCCGAGGACTTCAACGCCGGCCAGTACGTCTACTACCCGCTGACCGACGACGACGCCTGGAACTGGCAGGCGGCGGCCCGCTGGCAGGTGAACGACGCGGCCTCGCTGCACGCCAGCGTGTCCTCGCGCACCCGCTTCCCGACCCTGTTCGAGCGCTTCTCCTCGCGGTTCGGGACCGCGATCCCCAACCCGAACGTCAAGCCCGAGCGCGCGACCAGCTTCGAGCTGGGCGGCCAGGCGCAGGTCTCGCGGGTCAACGTCTCCGGCGCGCTGTTCTACAGCGACATCGAGGACGCCCTGATCCAGGTGCCGGTCGCGCTCGGCCCGCCCTTCGGAACCGTCAACCAGACCCGCAACGCGGGCGACGGCGAGTACTACGGCGCGGAACTGGAACTGAAGGCCGATCTCACCGACGCGATCCAGCTCGGCGGCAACTACACCTACATCCGCCGCGAACTGACCGACCCGACCAACGCCGCGTTCAAGCCGCAGGGCGTCCCCGACCACAAGCTGTTCGCCTATGTCGACTGGAAGGTGACCGACACCGTTCGCATCACCCCGACGGTCGAGGCCGCCAGCAATCGCTGGACGGTGACCTCCAGCTCGGCGATCAATCCGCCGCGCTTCTACAAGACCGGGGACTACGTCCTGACCAACCTGTCGGTGCAGTGGGCGGTGACGCCGAAGATCGACCTGGTGGTCGGCGGCCGCAACCTGTTCGACGAAAACTACCAGCTGGTCGACGGTTTCCCGGAAGAGGGGCGCAGCTTCTTCGCCGACCTTCGCATGAGGCTCTGATGAGCGCCGACGGCTCCCTGGACGCAGCCCTGTTCCTCCGGCGCGGCGCTAGCCGCGTCGGGGCCGAGCGCATCGCCCTGCTCGAGGCGGTGGCCGAACTCGGCTCGATCAGCGCCGCGGCCAAGCGCCTGGGGCTCAGCTACAAGGGCGCCTGGGACGGGGTTCAGGCGCTCAACAATCTCTTCGACGCGCCTTTGATCGCCGCCCAGCCCGGCGGCCGCTCGGGCGGCGCGGCCCAGGTGACCGATCGCGGGCGGGCGGTGATCGCCGCCTTCCAGAAGGTCGAGGCCGAACTCGCCACGGCCCTGGCGCGCATCGAGGCCGGTCTCGGCGGCGATGAACTCGGGGGTCTCTTCTGGAGTCTCGGCATGAAGACCAGCGCACGTAACGCCCTGCGCGGGGTGGTCAGCGACATCACTCCCGGCGCAGTGAATTCCGAAGTCACCCTCAAGATCGCCGACGGGGTGGACATCGTCTCCATCGTCACCCGCCAGAGCGTCGAGGACCTGGGCTTGGCGGTCGGCAAGCCGGCCATCGCCCTGATCAAGTCCAGCTTCGTCGTCCTGGCAAAGGGCGAGGGGCTGATCACCTCGGCCCGCAACCAGCTGCGCACCGAGGTCCTGCGCCGCGAAGATGGGGCGGTCAGCAGTGAGATCAGCCTGGCTCTGGCCGACGGCAAGACCCTGGTCGCCACCATCACCCGCGAGAGCGCAGAGATCATGCAGCTGACGGCCGGCGACGCCGTCACCGCCCTGGTCAAGGCGCCCCACGTCATCCTGGCCGTCGAATAGGAACCCGATGCGCACGCTTCCCCTGATCGCCGCGCTCGCGGCTCTGTCGCTGGCCGGACAGGCCATGGCCCAGACCGTGGCGCTGAAGGGCCCCGACGGCCAGACCGCGACGCTCTCCGCCGCCGACCTGGCGGCGCTGCCGCAGGTCAAGCTGACCGTCACCCACCACGGCAAGACCTCGACCTTCGAAGGCGCACCGCTCGCCGATATCGTCGCCCGTGTCGGTGCGGCCAGCGGCAAGGGCGCGCGCGGCCCGGAACTGGCGACCGTCATCCGCATCACCGCCAAGGACGGTTATCAGGTGGTGTTCGGACTGGCCGAAACCGATCCCGGCACCCGCAAGGGCAAGATCATCCTGGCCGATCGGGACGCCGCCGGCCCGCTGAAGGACGACGGTCCGTTCCGCATCGTGGTCGAGGACGACCTGCGTCCGGCCCGCTCGGCCCGCATGGTCGAGACCATCGAAGTCATCCGCCTCGCCAACGCCACGCCCGCGACTGCGGGCGAGCACAAGCACTAGGAGCCCGCGCCTCATGAAGCTCATCCGTTGGGCCGCCGGCCTGCTGGCCGCCGCCCTCATGGCCGGAGCGGCCCACGCCGCGCCGGTCACCGTCTTCGCCGCCGCCTCGCTGAAGAACGCCCTCGACGAGGTCGGGGCCGAATACGAGAAGGCCGGCGGCGAGGCGCGCTTCTCCTACGCCGCCTCCTCGGCCATCGCCCGCCAGATTGAGCAGGGCGCGCCGGCCGACGTCTATATCTCGGCCGACAGCGACTGGATGAACTATCTGGCCGAGCGCAAGCTGATCGTCGCCGCCAGCCGCCGCGACCTGCTGACCAATCGCCTGGCCCTGATCGCCCCGGCCGACTCCAAGGTCGCGCTGAAGGTCGGCAAGGGCATGCCGCTGGCCAAGGCCCTGGGCGCCGGGCGCCTCGCGGTCGCCGGCCCCGACGTGCCGGCTGGCAAGTACGCGCGCGCCTCGCTGACCGCGCTCGGCGTCTGGGACGGCGTCTCGGGCAAGCTGGTCCAGGCCGAGAACGTCCGGGCCGCGCTGCAGTTCGTGGCCCGGGGCGAGGCTCCGCTGGGGATCGTCTACGACACCGACGCCAAGGTGGAGCCCAAGGTCCGCATCGTCGGCCTGTTCCCGGATGGCACGCACCCGAAGATCGTCTATCCGGCCGCGGTGGTCGCCAGTTCGAAGAACCCGGATGCGGCCAAATTCCTGGCGTTCATGAGCACGCCCAAGGCCGCCGCCGTGTTCCGAAAGTACGGCTTTACGGTGCTGCGCTAGCGCGCCTTGCGGCGCGCCAGCCACATCGGGAAGAGGGCGGCGACCACGCCGGCAACGTTGGAGATCAGGTCCTTCCACTGGAAGGTGCCCGACACCACGCCGAGGATCTGGGTCAGCTCCAGCCCGGCGCCCAGCGCCAGGTAGAAGCCGCCGATCTTCCACGGCTTGATCTTCGGCAGCGCCAGGATCGACAGCACCGTCAGCAGGTAGCCGTATATGATGTGCATCACGGCGTCGGCCGGCGGCGCCCACTTCTTGGCGTTGTAGTTCGGGTCCAGCGCGCCCACGACGCACACGGCCAGCACGACGAGCAGGGCGCCGCGACCGGCCCAGGTGATCACTTTCTGCATGCCCGCAGGCTTAAGCCGTTTCGCCGCCCGCGCCTATTGGGCGGCGAAGAACGCCTCGGGCCCCTCGACCTCGACCAGCCGACCCTTACGGATCTCCAGGAAGCGGTTCGCGGCGCTGCGGGTGAAATAGCGGTCGTGCGAGACGAAGACGCAGGCGGTCTCGGCCCCGTCCAGCTGCGCCTCCAACTCCTCCTGGCCCTCGATGTCGAGGTGGTTGGTGGGCTCGTCGAGCAGGTAGAGATTGGGACGCGCCAGCTTCATGCGCAGGAAGACCAGGCGGGCTCGTTCGCCAAAGCTGAGGTCGCCGATCGGGCCCTTGATCCGCACATAGGGAAAGCCGGCCTTGGCCAGCAGGGCGTTGGCGTCGCGATCGGTCGCGCCCTCGGCGGCGGCGACATAGTCGAGCAAGCTGGTCTTCAGCGGCAGGTCGGCCATCTTCTGATCGAAATAGACCAGCCGGCTCTGCGGATTGAAGCTGATCGGCGCCTGGCCGTCATAGTGTTCCAGGTCCGGGTCGAACGCGCGGGCCAGGGCCGACAACAGCATCGACTTGCCCGCGCCGTTGACGCCCAGCAGCGCAATGCGGTCGCCGCGCGCCACGCTCAGCCGCTCGATTGCGAAGAGCTTGCGCCCGCCGTCGGGCGTGGTCACCGCATAGTCGCGGATGCGCAGCGCGACCTTGGCGTCCATGTCGCCGTCGTGCAGCTCCAGCCGCCGTTCGCGGGCCGAATAGGCGCTGGTGCGGTCGGCCTCGATCCGCTCGATCCGCTTCTCGGTCGCCTTGGCGCGCTTGTCGAACTTGTCGTTCTTCACGCCCCAGACGCGATAGCGGGCTGCGACCTTCTGCAGGCGCTCGATCTCCTTGCCTTCCAGCTGGCGGCGCACGGCGTCGGCGGCGTCGCGCTGCAGCAACGCCTCGCGGGCCTCCACGAAGGGGGTCTTGAAGCTGTGCGCCCCGTCCGAGCGCAGGAACAGCGTCCGCGTCGTCATGCGCTGCAGGAACTCGCGGTCGTGGCTGACAATCAGCATCGGCAGTCGCTGGTCCTGGTCGAGCCAGGTCTCCAGCGTGTTGATGTTCGACAGGTCCAGGTGGTTCGTCGGTTCGTCGAGGATCAGCAGGTCCGGCTCGGCCAGCCGGGCCGCGGCCGCAATCAGCAGCAGCCGCTGCCAGCCGCCGCTCAGCGACCCGAACGCCTGCTGCGTGGTCTCATAGCTGACGCCGATCTCGTCCAGCAGGACGTCGACCTTCCAGTCTTCCGACCCGTCGGGGGCGGGCAGGGCGGCTTCCAGCACCTCGCGGACGCTCTTGTCGGCCAGTCCCTGCGGCGTCTCCTGGGGCACGTAGCCGATCTTCAGCCCGCGCGAACGGACGATCTGGCCGTCCATGAGCTCCAGTTCGCCCAGCAAGCACTTGAGCAAGGTGGATTTTCCGGCGCCGTTCTCCCCGACCAGCGCCGTGCGCGCGTCGTCGAGCTGAAAGCTCACGCCCTCGAAGACCTTGTTGGATCCGTAGAAGAAGCTGGCGTCTTCGACGCCCAGGACCGCCTGGCGAGATGACATCTTCGTGCACACGAGGTTCGGCCGAGATGGCCGGTAGACCAAACCCCCTTTGTAGACCTGGGGTTGCTGCTTGGCTGTAGCGCGCGGGAAACAGTCCACGCTTCGTCCACAGCAGAGTCGTCAATGTCGCCGACTCGACGGAACAATCTAGAACGCTGACTGATTTGAGGCCCCAAATGCACAGTAGCGGGCGGCGAAATGCACGACGTCGGGGGAATTCCGGTGGGTGAGGCGGGGCTGTCCGGTCGGGCGGCGGCCGCCGAGGTCCTGCTCAGACGCGCCTACCAGACCTGGGAAGGTCTGCTCGAGCGCCTGCCGATCGGCGTCTATGTCTGCGACCGCAAGGGTGCGGTGATCCAGTTCAACAGCCGGGCTGCGGCGATGTGGGGCGGCAAGCCGCCGCCGCCGGGCGGCCGGGCGCCGTTCGAACGTTCCTTCCATCCGGACGGCAGCCCGATGTCGCCGGATCAGTCGCCGATCGCGGTGGCGCTGGCCACCGGCGCGCCGGTCAAGGACCGCGAAGTGATCATCCTGCAGCTCGATGGGCGGCGCACGCACCTGCTGGCCAACGTCGAGCCGCTGTTCGACGAGGGCGGGCGGCTGATGGGGGCGATCAACAGCCTCCAGGACGTCACCGAGCTGCGTCAGGCGCGCGAGATGCTGCGCAACCGCCAGGCCTGGACCCAGAGGGTCGTCCAGACCTCGCCGATCGCCACCTACCAGACCGACTCCGAGGGGCGGATCCTCAGCTACAACCATGCCGCCGTGACGTTGTGGGGGCGAGAGCCCAGGCTTGGCCAGGACCGCTGGTGCGGCTCCTTCAAGCTGTTCGAGCCCGACGGCTCACCGCTGGCGGCCGAGCGATGCCCGATGGCGATCGCCCTGCGCGAGCGCCGCCAGATCGCCGGGGCCGAGGTGATCTTCGAGCGCCCGGACGGCAGCCGCGGCGCCTTGCTGGCCTATCCGACCCCGCTCAGCGGCGCCGATGGCGAGTTGGTGGGGGCGATCAACATGCTGGTCGACATCACCGAACGCAAACGCGCCGAGGACCTGCAGAAGACCCTGCTCGACGAGCTGAACCACCGGGTGAAGAACACCCTGGCCACGGTGCAGTCGCTGGCGGCCCACAGCTTCCACGACGTCGGCGACCCGGCCGGCATGCGCCAGGCGTTCGAGGCGCGGCTCATGGCGCTCTCGGGGGCGCACAACCGCCTGGCCGAACGGCGCTGGGAAACCGCCGACCTCGGCGACATCGTCGCCGGCGTGCTGGCGCCCTACGGCCCCGACATCGCCATCTGCGAGGGGCCGTCCATCCAGCTTTCGACCCGCGCTTCGGTGACCTTCGCCATGGCGCTGCACGAATTGGCCACTAACGCCGCGCGCCACGGCGCGCTGTCGTCGCCCAGGGGGCGGCTGCTGGTCCATTGGACCCGGGTGAGCGACTTCCTGTTCCTGGAGTGGCGGGAGACCGACGGCCCGCCACCGCCGTCGCAACCGCTCCGCCGCGGCTTCGGTCTGCGCTTCATCCGGGGGGCGGTCGAACGCGAACTGAGCGGTCAGGTCGAGGTCGACTTCAACGAAGCCGGACTGCGCTGCCGTATTTCCGCCCCGATTTCAGCGACGGTTTGAGGTCATCCCCCATCATCGGACGAGTCCTTCGGGCGCGTCCCCCCGTACACGTGCGACGCGAAATCACAGACCTCTCATTAAGCCTTGAAATCAGCCCACTTGCAGGGCACACGGACCTTCTGTCCTGCAAGCGGAGGCTGGCGTCGCCTGGCGTTTCGAGATTCGAAACGAAGCGTCGGCAGCCTGGGCTTCGCACACCCCCAACTCTGCTCCCCACCCTCCAGGGCCCTGCATGATCTCGTCCCTCTTCGGCGCCATTTCGAACGACATCGCCATCGATCTCGGCACCGCCAACACGCTCATCTACATGAAGGGCAAGGGTATCGTTCTGAACGAGCCCTCCGTCGTGGCTCTGCGTAACGTCGGCGGCCGCAAGGTCGTCCATGCCGTCGGCATCGAAGCCAAGCAGATGCTGGGCCGTACCCCTGGTCACATGGAAGCCATCCGCCCGATGCGCGATGGCGTCATCGCCGACTTCGAAGTCGCCGAGGAGATGATCAAGTACTTCATCCGCAAGGTTCACAACCGCAAGGGCTTCGTGAACCCGAAGGTGATCGTGTGCGTGCCGTCGGGCGCCACCGCGGTCGAACGCCGCGCCATCAACGACAGCTGCCTGAACGCCGGCGGTCGCCGCGTCGGCCTGATCGACGAGCCGATGGCCGCCGCCATAGGGGCTGGCCTGCCGATCCACGAGCCGACCGGTTCGATGGTCGTCGACATCGGCGGCGGCACCACCGAGGTGGCCGTGCTGTCGCTGTCGGGCATCGTCTACTCGCGCTCGGTCCGCGTCGGTGGTGACAAGATGGATGAGGCGATCATCAGCTACATGCGCCGCAACCATAACCTTCTGATCGGCGAAACCACCGCCGAGCGCATCAAGAAGGAAATCGGCACCGCCCGTGCGCCGGCCGACGGCGAGGGCCTGTCGATCGAGGTCAAGGGCCGCGACCTGATGCAGGGCGTGCCGCGCGAAGTGCGCATCAGCGAAAAGCAGGCCTCGGACTCGCTGGCCGAACCGGTCGGTCAGATCGTCGACGCCGTGAAGATGGCGCTGGAAGCCACCCCGCCGGAACTGGCCTCCGACATCGCCGACAAGGGCATCATGCTGACCGGCGGCGGCGCGCTGCTGCGCGGCCTCGACGCTGAAATCCGCGACCACACCGGCCTGCCGGTGACCGTGGCCGACGACCCGCTGTCCTGCGTGGCCCTCGGCTGCGGCAAGGTGCTCGAACATCCGAAGTGGATGAAGGGCGTCCTGGAGTCCACCCTGGCGTAGTATTGCCGAGTCGCGGTCTGGGGGAGGGCTCCCAGGCTGCGCCTCTAGGGCGAGCAGGTTCAGGTGGCGCTTCGCGAGAACCCGTTTGGCGAACTGAAGGTGCCCTTGGCCTGGACGGCCGGGGTCGCGCTGGTCGTCGCCATGGTGGTCGCGCTGGTGCTGCTGATGTCGGACCGCCGCGAAACCTTCCAGACTGAAGCCTATGGCGCCTCGCGCAAGGTCGGCGACGCCATCGCCGCGCCGGTGACCGGCGTGCTGGCGACGCCGGGCGAGTGGATCGGCAGCGGCGTCGACGGTGTCCGCGGCTACTTCTTCGCCGCCTCCGAGAACCGCCGCCTCAAAGAGGAACTTCGCGAGGCCCGTGAGTGGCAGGTCGCCGCCCTGGCCCTGCGCGACACCAACGACCGCTACAAGGCCCTGTTGGGCCTGAAGACCGATCCGCCGATCCCGATGGTCGCGGCCCGCACGGTCAGCGAGGCGAGGGGGCCGTTCTCCAACACCCGCCTGGCCAACTCGGGCAAGGAAAAGGGCATCAAGCCGGGCAATCCGGTGATGAGCGAGAACGGCCTGGTCGGCCGCGTCATTGGCGTGACCGACGGCGCCAGCCGCATCCTGCTTCTGACCGACATCGCCTCGCGCACGCCGGTGATGATCGACCGCACCAACGCCCGCGCCATCCTGGCCGGGGACGGCGGTCCCAATCCGCGGCTCGAGTACCTACGCGGCCAGGACCCAGTGAAGCAGGGCGACCGCATCGTCACCTCCGGCGACGGCGGGGTGCTGCCGCGCGGTCTGCCGGTCGGTGTCGCGGTCAAGGGCCTGGACGGCCGCTGGCGCGCGGTGCTGGCCTCGGACGCCGCCCCGGTCGACTTTGTCCAGGTGATGCTGTTCCAGGACTTCTCGCAGCTGACCGCCGCCGCCGCCGCCGAGCTGAACCGCATGCCGGTGCCGCCGCCGGCCAGCCCGCCGCCGGTTGTCGGCGTGACGTCGGCGACGCCCGCCGCGCCGGCCCAGACCGCTCCCGGCGCAGCTCGGCCCGCCGCAAGCGCGCCGACCGCGACCCGGCCCGCGACGCCGAGGCCGGCGACGCCGCGTCCGGCCGCCGCTGCGCCGGCCCGTCCGGCGCCCACGCCCGCCGCGCCGGCGGCCCCCGCAGCCCAGCCGCAGCCGCCTCCGTCGGAGGTCCCGTTCTAGATGGCCGGCGCGCGCCCCTTGGCCCCCTGGCGCTGGATCG
Organism: Phenylobacterium sp. LjRoot97; assembly: GCF_964254345.1. Taxonomy (NCBI): domain Bacteria; kingdom Pseudomonadati; phylum Pseudomonadota; class Alphaproteobacteria; order Caulobacterales; family Caulobacteraceae; genus Phenylobacterium; species Phenylobacterium sp. LjRoot97. The sequence goes on along the minus strand of NZ_CAXUTH020000001.1, from coordinate 2,781,630 downwards.
GGGTCCCGCTCGTCCAGTGCCTGATCCTGACCGTCCTGTTCTCGCTGCCCTTCCGGCCGTTCGGCCTCAGCCTGCCTGAGCCGATCTTTCCGATGGTGCCGGCCTTCGCCTGGGCGGTGATCCGCCCCTCGATGCTGGCGCCTGTCGGGGTGCTGCTGATGGGCCTGTTCCTCGATATCGTCTGGGGCGCGCCGATGGGCCTGTGGGCCCTGTCGCTGCTGCTAGTCTACGGCGCGGGGCTGATCGGCCGCAGCATGATGGCCGGCCAGAGCTTTCCGGTCATGTGGGCCTGGTACGCCGCGGCGACCGGCCTGGCGCTCGGGGCGGCCTTCCTGTTCACGATGGTGGGGGCGCATGCGACAGCTGATCCCATCGCCGTCGCCTGGCAATTCCTCGCCACAATCATATTGTTTCCGTTCGCGCACCTGCTCATCGACCGGTTCGAGGATGCAGACGTGCGTTTCCGCTAGGGTCCTGAAGCGATGGCCGAGCCGTCGATCTTCTTTTCCGAGGTCAATGAACGGCAGGGGGTCTTCCACCGCCGGATGTTTCTGCTTGGCGGCATAGCGGGCCTGGGTCTGGGCGCGCTGGGCGCGCGCCTGGCGCATCTGCAGATCATTGAGACCCAGCGCTACGAGAAGCTCTCGGCCTCGAACCAGTTCAACTTCCGCCTCGTGCCGCCGCCGCGCGGCCTGATCGTCGACCGCAATGGCGCGATCCTGGCCTCGAACCGTCCGAACTTCCGGCTGCTGGTCACCCGTGAGGACAACTCGACGGACGTCGAAGGCACGCTGAAGACGCTGTCGACCTTCGTGCCGCTGGACGAGGCGCGCCAGCTGCGCCTGATCAAGGACATCAGGCAGACCCCCAAGCGGGTGCCGGTGTCGGTGTTCGAGGACATGAGCTGGGACGAATTCTCAGCGATCAACATCCGCGCGCCGGAACTGCCCGGCGTCACCGCCGACATGGGCGAGGTCCGGGTCTATCCGCACGGCGGCGCCTTCGCTCACGTCATCGGCTATGTCGCCAAGGTCAATCGCGAAGATCTTACCTCCACCGGGCCGAACTCCGACCCGATCCTGCTCAATCCGGGCTTTCGGATCGGCCGCCAGGGCGTGGAGAAGGCTCTGGATCTGGAACTGCGCGGCAAGGCCGGCGCCCGCAAGGTCGAGGTCGACGCCAACGGTCGTGAGGTCCGCCAGGACGAGGCCGGCGACATCCCCAGCACGCCGGGCAAGCGCATCGAGCTGACCCTCGACGTCGACATCCAGAACCGCGCGCTTGAAGTGATGGGCGACGAGAGCGGGGCCATCGTGATGATGGACTGCCGGACCGGCGACCTGCTGTGCATGGCGTCCTCGCCCAGCTTCGACGCCAACCGCTTCGTGAAGGGACTGTCGGGACCCGAGTACCGCGCCCTGGCGCAGTACGAGCGCAAGCCGCTGCTCGACAAGGTGATGACCGGCACCTATCCGCCGGGCTCGACCTTCAAGCCGACGGTCGCCCTGGCGGCGCTGACGGCGGGCATCGACCCGGAAGTGCGGGTTCACTGCTCCGGCGGCTGGTACTGGGGCGGGCGCACCTGGCGCTGCTGGAAGCATGGCGGGCACGGCTCGCAGAACATGCACGACGCCATCAAGAACTCCTGCGACGTCTACTTCTACCAGACCGCGCTGCGGATGGGCCCGGACCCGATCGCCAAGGCCGCCCACGCCATGGGCTTCGGCCAGATCTTCGACATCGGCATCCCCGGCCAGAAGAAGGGCGTCGTCGGCTCCCGCGAGTGGAAGCGCAAAGCGGTCAAGCGCGAGCCGGTCTGGCAGCCGGGCGACTCCGTCAGCTACGGCATCGGCCAGGGCTATGTGGCGGTGAACGCCCTGCAGCTGGCGGTGATGACCGCGCGGCTGGCGAACGGCAAGAAGGCGCTGAACCCGCGCCTGATCAAGTCAGTGGGCGGGGTCGAGCGGCCGCATGGCGACGAAGTGCCCGACCTGCCTTTCAGCAAGGAACAGCTCGACTACGTTCGAGGCGGCATGGTCGCCGTGGCCAACGACACCGGCGGCACCGCCTACCGCCAGAGCCAGCTCGGCCTCGGCGACATCCAGATGGCCGGCAAGACCGGCACCGCCCAGGTCCGCTCCTATGCTGGCCTCGCCTCGCGCAGCAGCGCCGGGGTCACGTGGCGGCTCAAGGACCACAACCTGTTCGTCGCCTTCGCGCCGGTCGATGATCCGCGCTACGCCGTGGCCGTCATCGTCGAGCATGGCGGTCTTGGCGGCGCGACCGCCGGCGCGCCCCGCGCGCGTGAGGTCATGCGCGTGGCGCTGATGAAGGATCCGGAGCTGCGTTCGCGCATCGAGACCCCGATGCCGATGCCGGAGGCCCCCGAGCCGCTGGAGGCCGAAGGCGTCGCGCCCGAGGCGCCGACCATCACCGCCGCGCCCGCCGCGCCAACGGCCCCGCCGGCCGCCGCCACCCCCACTGGAGGCGCGATATGACCGTCAGCGCCCTGACCCGCCCCGGAGAGCGCGACCGCCTGGTCGTCAAGCTGTCCGAAGTCGACTGGCTGTTCGCCCTGGCGCTCTGCCTGATCGCCGGAACCGGCGCCCTGATGATGTTCTCCATCGCCGGGTCGTCTTGGGACCCGTGGGCGGCCAAGCACCTCAGCCGTTTCGCGCTCTGCTTCGTGCTGATGATCGGGCTGGCGATGATCGACCTGCGGGTCTGGTTCGCCATTTCCTATCCGCTCTACGGCTTAGGCCTGCTGCTGCTCGTGGCGGTGGAGGTGGCGGGCGACGTGCGCATGGGCGCCCAGCGGTGGCTCGCCTTCGGGCCGTTCAGCTTCCAGCCGTCCGAGATCATGAAGCTCGGGATCGTGCTGGCCCTGGCGCGGTTCTACCACGGCATCTCGGCCGACAACGCCAGGCTCTCTTGGTGGCTGCTCGTCCCGGCCGCGATGATCGGGGCCCCGACGGTCCTCGTCATGCACCAGCCCGACCTCGGCACCGCCATGCTGATCGCCATGACCGGCGTGGCCATCGTCGTGCTCGCCGGGCTTTCCTGGCGGATCATCTTCGCCGGCGTGGCGGCCTTCGTCGTCGCCGTGCCGCCGATCGTCATGTTCGTGCTGCACGACTATCAGCGCAAACGGGTGCTGACCTTCCTCGATCCTGAGAGCGATCCTTCAGGGTCCGGCTATCACATCCTGCAGTCCAAGATCGCGCTCGGCTCCGGCGGCTTCTTCGGCAAAGGCTATGGGCTCGGCTCGCAGAGCCAGCTGAACTTCCTGCCCGAGAAGCAGACCGACTTCATCTTCGCGACCCTGGCCGAGGAGTTCGGCTTCCTGGGCTGCTTCTCGCTGCTGTTCCTCTACGGGGCGGTGATCTTCATGGCGCTGCGCACCTCGGCGCTGGCCCACTCGCACTTCGGCCGGCTGTCGGCGGCCGGCACCACCGCGACCTTCGCGCTCTATGTGCTGATCAACGGGGCGATGGTCATGGGCCTGGCCCCCGTCGTCGGCGTGCCGATGCCGCTGCTGTCCTATGGCGGCACCGTCATGCTCACCGTGATGATCGGCTTCGGCCTGGTCCAGGCCGTGCGCGTCCACCGCTATTCGGAAGTCACCAGCGGTAAGGGCGCGCTGATGTAGGTCAGGCGACCGTCACGGTCGTCTCGCCTTCGCCGAGCGGCGGCTCGAAGCTGCGCAGGAAGCGGGCCAGCATCGCATCGTCGACCGGGATCGCGCCGTTCAGCTCCGCCCGTTCGCGCCGGTCGGCCAGCCGCCGTTGCAGCAGTTCGGGCTGGGCGTGCAGGTAGATCAGCCGCCAGCGTCCCCCCGCGCTCTCGACCTCGGCCTTGAACGCGTCGCGATGCGCGCGGCTCCAGAAGCTGGAATCGATCACCACCGCCTGGCCGCCGCGCACCGCCTCGGCGACCTGGGCCTGCAGCCAGGCGCGCACCGGCTCCAGCAGGACGGGGTATTCGTCGGCGGGAAAGTCGAGACCGTACCGGCCGTGACGACGCCAGAGCTCCTCGTCGATCGACAGCCGCAGGAAGCCGGCGTCCTCGAGCGCCATGGCGAAGGTGGTCTTGCCGCTGCCGGCGACGCCGCACATCAGCACGGCCAGGCCGGGCAGGGGTCTTAGGGACAGGAGCGCGTCGGCGATGGTGACTGCCATGGCGCTCCCTCCGGGATCTAGAGCTTCAACGCTTGGTCCGTCGCCCGCACCAGGCCATCGACAATGCCGGGCTCGGTCGAGGCGTGCCCCGCGTCCCAGACGATGTCGAAACTGGCCTCGGGCCAGGCGGTCTTCAGCCGCCAGGCGCTGTCCATCGGCGTCACCACGTCGAACCGGCCCTGGACGATCCAGCCCGGAATGCCGCGGATCTTGTCGATGTTGTTGAGGATCCAGTTGTCCTCTTTGAAGAAGCCGCCGTTGACGAAGAAATGGCTTTCGATCCGCGCGAAGGCGATGGCGAAGTCGATCTCGTTGAACTTCGAGGGCCGCGCTTCCGGCCCGCGGATGGAGATGGTGTCGCCTTCCCACTGGCTCCAGGCGGCCGCGGCCTCAGCCTGGATGCGGCGGTCGGTATTCGTCAGGCGCTTATGATAGGCGGCCATCATGTCGCCGCGCTCGGCCTCCGGGATCGGCGCGCAGAACCGCTGCCACGCGTCCGGGAACAGCATCGAAGCGCCCTCCTGGTAGAACCAGCGCAGCTCGCGCTGGGTCAGCAGGAAGATGCCGCGCAGCACCAGCGCCTCGACCCGATGCGGATGGGTGATGGCGTAGGCCAGCGCCAGGGTGCTGCCCCAACTGCCGCCGAACACCGTCCACTTCTCGACGCCGAGGTGGATGCGCAGCCGCTCGATGTCCTCGATCAGCGTCCAGGTGGTGTTGTCTTCCAGGCTGGCGTTCGGCCGCGACTTGCCGCAGCCGCGCTGGTCGAACAGGGCCATCCGCCACTTCGCCGGATTGAAGAAGCGGCGCATCGTCGGATTGATCGCCCCGCCCGGGCCGCCATGCAGGATCACGCACGGCTTGCCGTCGGGGTTGCCGCACTCTTCGTAGAAGATCTCGTGCGCCCCGCTGGTCGGCAGCCAGCCGTAGGCGAACGGCTCATTGTCCGCGTACAGCCCCTTGCGGTGCGACGTGTTCGAGACGGCGAAGGGCGGGGTGTTGCGTTCCATCCCCGCCAGTCTACTTCGGGAAGCGGCGCCCCATCCAGTCCAGGATGAGCCGGTTGACCTCTTCGGGCTTTTCCTGCTGCGTCCAGTGGCCGCTGTCCTGGATCAGCACCTTCTCCAGGTCCGAGATCACCTCTTCCATGCCGTCGGCCATGGCCGGCGAGAGCACGACGTCCTTCTCGGCCATGATCATCAGGCAGGGGATGCCGTCGATGCGGGTCGGGAAGTCGGCCGAGCGCTCCCAGTTGCGCGAGAAGTTGCGGTACCAGTTGATCCCGCCGGTGAAGCCGGTGGCCTCGAAAGTTTCGACGAAGCCAGCCAGTTCGTCGGCGTTCAGCAGCTGGTTGGCGGTGTCGGCCTTGTCCCAGGCGTTCAGCGCGTCGCCGAACGCGAAGGTCGAGCCGCCGCTGGGCGGGGCTGCGGCCTGCGAGATCGCCGCCGGCCTGCGCATGAAGAAGCGCATGGTCTTGTCGACGTCGGCGGCCAGGGCGGCGTCGGCGATCCCCGGCTTCTGGAACCAGACGATATACATGTCCTCGCCGAACACCTTGCGCATGCCCTCGATCGGATCGAGCGGCGCGCGGCGCATGAACGGCGTGTTGAGCCCGATGATCCCGGCGACGCGGTCCGGATGCATCAGCGGCAGCTGCCAGACGACGATGCCGCCCCAGTCGTGGCCGACGAACACGCCCTTGGCCGCGCCCAGGTGATCCAGCAGCCCGACCAGGTCTCCGGTCAGGTGCTCCATGTCGTAGTCGGTGACCGCGTCCGGCCGCTCGGTCAGCCCATAGCCGCGCTGGTCGGGTGCGATCGCCCAGACCCCGGCCGCCTCGCAGGCCGCCAGCTGGTGGCGCCACGAGAACGCCAGCTCCGGGAAGCCGTGGCAGAAGATCAGCGGCACGCCCTGGCCGCGCGGCCCGACCTCGTAGTAGGCCATGTCGATACCGTTCACCTTGGCGTGCTGGACAGGCGGCATCTGGCGGGCGAGGGCGGTCGACATGGCGGGCTTCCTCCGAAGGTTTGCCCTAGCTTGCCAGGGTTCCTTGCGCGGAAGGCAAGCGCCGCTTGGCGCGTTCGCTGCGAATGACGCTAGAAGGGGCCCGATGACCAGCCAGCAAGCCGCCGCCGTCGACCGCACCCCCTGGGGCCTGGTGTTCCTGCTCGGGGCGCTGACCGCCTTCGCGCCGATGTCGATCGACATGTACCTGCCCAGCCTGCCGGCCATCGGCGCCGACCTGCGTGCGAGCGCGGCCCAGACCCAGGGCACGGTGGCCGCGTTCTTCGCCGGCATGGCGATCGGCCAGTTCTTCTATGGCCCGGCCTCCGATCGCTTCGGCCGCCGCGGCCCGATTCTGCTGGGCGTGGCGATCTACATCGCCGCCTCGGTCGCCTGTGCGCTCGCCACCTCCGGCGACATGTTGGTCGCGGCCCGGTTCGTCCAGGCGCTCGGCGGCTGCGCCGGCGGCGTGGTGGCCCGCGCCGTGGTTCGCGACCGCTTCAACCACACTGAGACCGCGCGGATGCTGTCGCTGATGACCCTGATCATGGGGCTCGCGCCGATCCTCGCGCCGATGCTGGGCGGGCTGCTGCTGACGCTCGGCGGCTGGCGGCTGAACTTCTGGGCGCTGGCGGTGTTCGGCCTGGCCTGCGGCGCGGCGACCCTGCTCTGGCTCAAGGAATCGCGCTCGGACGAGACCGCCGCCCAGGCCGCGTCGGAAAATCCGCTGAAGGCGTATCTGGCCCTGCTGCGCCAGCCGCGCCTGGTCGGCTACGCCCTGGCCGGCGCGTTGAACGGCGCGACCCTCTTCACCTACATCTCGGCCTCGCCGGACTTGCTGATCGGGACCTACGGCATCTCGCCCCAGCACTTCGGCTGGGTGTTCGGCCTCAACGCCGCGGCGATCATCGGCGCCAGCCAGGTGAACCGCTACCTGCTGCGCCGCTCCACCCCCGACGAGGTGCTGGAGCGGGCCAGCCAGGCGGCGGTCCTGGCCTCCATCGCCCTGGCCATCGCGGCGCTGACCGGTTTCGGCGAGCGCTGGAGCATCCTGCCGCTGCTGTTCGTACTGCTGGCCAGCTACGGCTTCATGCAGGGCAACACCATGGCCGGCGCGCTCAATGTCGACCCGCGGCGGGCCGGTTCGGTCTCAGCCCTGATGGGCGGCGCCTCGTTCGGGGTCGGAGCGCTGGCGGCCAGCCTGTCGGGTGCGTTCTACGACGGCACGCCGCGGCCGATGGCGGTGGTCATGGCGCTGGCGGTGATCGGCTCGGCCGTGGCGCTGCGCGTCCTGGCCCTGCCCAGGCGGGCTCAGTCCTGAGGTTTCTGCAGCGCGGCCCAGGCCAGGATCGCCCAGCCGACCATGAACAGCGTGCCGCCGATCGGGGTGATCGCCCCGAACCAGCGCGGCGCGCCGAGCGCCATGGCGAACAGGGTGCCGGAGAAGATCAGGATCCCGCCCAGGAAGATCGGCGGGGCCACGCGCGCCAGCCGCCCGCCGCCCTTAACCACGCTCACTGACGCGAAGACTGCCAATGCGTGCAGGAAGGCGTAGGTTGCGCCCGTATGCATCCATTCCTTGGCCTTGGGATCGGTGACGCCATGGGCAGCGAAGGCCCCGAAAGCGACGGCAAGAAAGCCACAGATCGCGGCGGCGGACATCCAGACACGCAGATTGCTCATGCGCTCTGCGTAGCGACTCCTCGTAGCATTGGCCACAAGTACGGGGGGGACGTTCCATGAAGCCGGCATCGGTCGCCGACTATCGCGAGCTTGCGAGGCGACGCCTCCCGAAGATGTTCTTCGAGTACATCGACGGCGGCTCCTACGCCGAGGTCACGTTGGAGCGGAACGTCGCCGACATCGAAGCCCTGGCCCTGCGCCAACGGGTGATGCGCGACATGACCCAGCTCGACATGTCGGTCGAGGTGCTGGGCCAGAAGATGACCATGCCGATCGGGCTCTCTCCGGTGGGCATGGCCGGCATGTACGCCCGTCGCGGCGAGGTGCAGGCCGCCAAGGCCGCCGCCGCCGCAGGCGTTCCGTTCTGCCTCTCGACCGTCGGCGTCTGTTCGGTCGAGGAGGTCGCCGAGTCGGGCGCGCCGCCCTGGTTCCAGCTCTACATGCTCAAGGACCGCGGCTACATGCGCGAGCTGCTTGCCCGCGCCAAGGCCGCCGGCTGCCCGGTGCTGGTGTTCACCGTCGACCTGCCGCTGCCCGGCGCGCGCTATCGGGACGTCCGTTCGGGCTTCACCGGCGCGACCGCCTTCTCCGGTGCGATCAACACCGCCTGGCAGGGCGTGACTCACCCAGAATGGCTTTGGGACGTGTGGGCGAACGGGCGACCGCACAGCCTGGGCTGCGTGGCCGGCGCGATTCCCCAGGGGCGCAGCGTCACCGACTTCCTCAGCTGGATCGCAAAGAATTTTGATCGATCGGTCACCTGGAAGGATCTCGACTTCGTGCGCGAGGTCTGGGACGGCCCGATCGTCATCAAGGGCGTGCTCGATCCCGAGGACGCCCGCGACGCGGTCCGCGCCGGGGCTCAAGGGCTCGTCGTCTCCAATCACGGCGGCCGCCAGCTGGACGGCGTGCGCTCGTCGATCTCGGCCCTGCCGGCCATCGTCGACGCGGTCGGAAATGACCTCGAAGTCCTTATGGACGGCGGGATTCGCTCAGGATTGGACGTGCTCAAGGCCCTCAGCCTCGGCGCCAAGGCCTGCTTCATCGGCCGCGCCTGGGCCTACGCGCTGGGGGCAGGGGGCCGGCCGATGGTCGCCAAGATGCTGGGAACCCTGCGCGCCGAGCTTTCTACGGCCATGGTCCTGACGGGCTGCAACGCCGCGCGAGACGCCGATAAGTTGCTACTAGACGTCGCACCTTAGAAAATCTTTTCAATTCGAGGCGCGCAGGCCCATCGACAAGGGCTGATCTTGCCGGGTAAATGCGCGCCGAATTTGCGCGCAACAACGGTCGCCGAATGCCGGCCCTGCTGCGTGCCTGAGTTTTGAGAGCGAGGTATCCTGATGGGAGCTCCCGGGCGGCAAGGTCTTTACGACCCGCGCAACGAACATGATGCGTGCGGCGTGGGTTTCGTGGCCAATATTAAAGGCCGCAAATCGCACGAGGTCGTGACGGCCGGCCTGGAGATCCTGATCAACCTGGATCACCGCGGCGCGGTCGGCGCCGACCCGCTGGTCGGCGACGGCGCCGGGATTCTGATTCAGATTCCGGACGCGCTGATCCGCGATTGGGCGTCCAAGGAAGGCGTCGATCTGCCGCCGGCCGGCGAATACGCCGTCGCCATGTGCTTCCTGCCCAGCGACGACGCCGCGCGCGACGTCGTCATGGCGCAGTTCGAGCACTTCCTGAAGGTCGAGCATCAGCCGCTGCTGGGCTGGCGCGACGTGCGCGTGAACCTCGACGGCCTCGGCGCCGCCGTGCTCGCCGACATGCCGGTCATCCGTCAGGCGATCATCGGCCGCGGCCCCAACATCCGCAGCCAGGACGCTCACGAGCGCAAGCTTTTGGCGGTCCGCAAGCAGACCCAGAACCCGCTGGCGGAACTGGCCGTGAAGCACGGCATCCCCAGCATCGCCGACCTCTATATGCCGTCGCTGTCGACGCGCACCGTGGTCTACAAGGGCCTGTTGCTCGCCGACCAGGTCGGGACCTTCTACCAGGACCTGCTGGACGAGCGCTGCGAGTCGGCCCTGGCCCTGGTCCACCAGCGGTTCTCGACCAACACCTTCCCGTCCTGGAAGCTGGCCCACCCCTACCGGTTCATCGCCCACAACGGCGAGATCAACACCGTCCGCGGCAACGTGAACTGGATGAACGCGCGCCGGCGCACGCTGGAAAGCGACCTGCTGGGGCCCGACCTCAACAAGATGTGGCCGCTGATCCCGCACGGTCAGTCGGACACCGCCTGCCTCGACAACGCGCTCGAGCTGCTGGTCGCCGGCGGCTATCCGCTGGCTCACGCGGTGATGATGCTGATCCCGGAAGCCTGGGCCGGCAACCCGCTGATGGACGCCAAGCGCAAGGCTTTCTACGAGTACCACGCCGCCCTGATGGAGCCGTGGGACGGCCCCGCCGCCGTCGCCTTCACCGACGGCCGCCAGATCGGCGCCACCCTCGACCGTAACGGCCTGCGTCCGGCCCGCTTCATCATCACCGACGAAGACCATGTGATCATGGCCTCGGAAGTCGGCGTGCTGACGGTCCCGGAGGAACGCATCGTCCGCAAGTGGCGTCTGCAGCCCGGCAAGATGCTGCTGATCGACATGGAAGAAGGCCGCATCATCGAGGACGAGGAGATCAAGCGCTCCCTGTCCGAGGCCGAGCCCTATGCCGACTGGCTGAGCGACACCCAGTTCAAGCTGGAAGAGCTGCCCGAGATCGCCTTCAACGAGGCGCTGTCGAACGATGCGGCCCAGCTGCTCGATCGCCAGCAGGCCTTCGGCTACACCCAGGAGGACGAGCAGTTCTTCCTGGCGCCGATGGCGACCACTGGTGAAGACCCGATCGGCTCCATGGGCGCCGACACCCCGATCGCCGTGCTCTCCAAGCGCTCGAAGCTGCTCTACGACTACTTCAAGCAGAACTTCGCCCAGGTCACGAACCCGCCCATCGACCCGATCCGCGAGGAACTGGTCATGAGCCTGGTGTCGATGATCGGCCCGCGCCCGAACCTGCTGGGCCGTCACGCCGGCACCCACAAGCGCCTGGAAGTCTCGCAGCCGATCCTCACCAATGAGGATCTGTCCAAGATCCGCTCGATCAGCGAACTGCTGGACGGCTCGTTCCGCACCGCGACGATCGACACCACCTGGGCGGCCGACGAGGGCGCCGCGGGCCTGGAACGTGCGATCGATCGGCTGTGCCGCGAGGCCACCGACAACGTTCTGGCCGACAAGAACATCCTGATCCTGTCCGACCGCCGCGTCGGCTCGGACCGCATCCCGATCCCGGCCGCTCTGGCCACTGCGGCCGTGCACCATCACCTGATCCGCCAGGGCCTGCGCATGCAGACCGGCCTGGTGATCGAGACCGGCGAAGCGCGCGAAGTGCACCACTTCTGCGTCCTGGCCGGCTACGGCGCCGAAGCGGTGAACCCGTACCTGGCCTTCGAGACCCTTGAGAACCTGCGCGTCCGCGAGGGGATCACGATCTCGGCCTATGACGTCCGCAAGAACTACATCAAGGCGATCGGCAAGGGCATTCTGAAGGTCATGTCCAAGATGGGCATCTCGACCTACCAGTCGTACTGCGGCGCCCAGATCTTCGACGCCGTCGGCCTGTCGTCGGAGCTGATCGAGAAGTACTTCACCGGCACCGCGACCACGATCGAGGGCATCGGCCTGGGCCAGGTGGCCGAGGAGTCGGTTCGCCGTCACCGCGACGCCTACGGCGACAACCCGATCTATGCGACCATGCTGGACGTCGGCGGCAGCTACGCCTTCCGTCTGCGCGGCGAGCAGCACGCCTGGACGCCGGAGAGCGTCTCGAAGCTGCAGCACGCCGTGCGCGGCGGCCGTTCGGACGACTACCGCGGCTTCGCCGAGAGCATCAACGAACAGTCCGAGCGCCTGCTGACCATCCGTGGTCTGATGCGCTTCAACTTCAACGAGACCCCGGTTGCGATCGAAGAGGTCGAGCCGGCCAGCGAGATCGTCAAGCGCTTCGCCACCGGCGCGATGAGCTTCGGTTCGATCAGCCGTGAAGCCCACACCACGCTCGCCGTGGCCATGAACCGCATCGGCGGCCGCTCGAACACCGGCGAGGGGGGCGAGGAATCCGACCGCTTCAAGCCGCTGCCGAACGGCGACTCGATGCGCTCGGCCATCAAGCAGGTGGCTTCGGGCCGCTTCGGCGTCACCGCCGAGTACCTGGTCAACGCCGACGACATCCAGATCAAGATGGCCCAGGGCGCCAAGCCCGGCGAGGGCGGCCAGCTGCCCGGCCACAAGGTCGACAAGAACATCGCCCGCGTCCGTCACTCGACGCCGGGCGTGGGCCTGATCAGCCCGCCGCCGCACCACGACATCTACTCGATCGAGGATCTGGCCCAGCTGATCCACGACCTGAAGAACGTCAATTCGGGCGCCCGCATCTCCGTGAAGCTGGTGTCGGAAGTCGGCGTCGGCACCGTGGCCGCCGGCGTCGCCAAGGCGCGCGCCGACCACATCACCATCTCGGGCTTCGAGGGCGGCACCGGCGCTTCGCCGCTGACCTCGCTGGTCCATGCCGGTTCGCCCTGGGAAATCGGCCTGGCCGAGACCCAGCAGACCCTGCTGCTGAACGGCCTGCGCACCCGCGTCGCCGTCCAGGCGGACGGCGGCCTGCGGACCGGTCGCGACGTCGCCATCGCTGCACTGCTGGGCGCCGACGAGTTCGGCTTCGCCACCGCCCCGCTGATCGCGGCCGGCTGCATCATGATGCGCAAGTGCCACCTGAACACCTGCCCGGTGGGCGTGGCGACCCAGGACCCGGTGCTGCGTGCGCGCTTCACCGGCCAGCCCGAGCACGTGATCAACTACTTCTTCTTCGTCGCCGAAGAGCTGCGCGAGATCATGGCCTCGCTCGGCTTCCGGACGGTCAATGAGATGGTCGGTCGCGTCGACCGCCTCGACGCCCGCGACGCCGTCGACCACTGGAAGGCCGAAGGCGTCGACCTCTCCAAGCTGCTCTATGCGGCCGCTCCGGAAGGGGCCAAGGGCCTGTGGAACATGGACCGCCAGGACCATGGCCTGGGCAAGGCGCTGGACAACACCCTGATCGCCGACGCCGCTCCGGCGCTGGAGAAGGGCGAACCGGTCCTGCTCGAGTACGCGATCAAGAACATCAACCGCACGGCCGGGGCGATGCTCTCGGGCGAGGTGGCCAAGCGCTACGGCCATGCCGGCCTGCCTGAGGACACCATCGCCATCAAGTTCCGTGGCCAGGCCGGCCAGAGCTTCGGCGCCTTCGCCGCCCGCGGCGTGTCGTTGGAACTGACCGGCGACGGCAACGACTATGTCGGCAAGGGCCTCTCGGGTGGCCGCATCGTCGTGCGCCAGCCGGCTGAAGCCCGTCGCGACCCGACCCAGAACATCATCGCCGGCAACACCGTGCTCTACGGCGCCATCGCCGGCGAGGCCTACATCCAGGGCGTGGCGGGCGAGCGGTTCGCCGTCCGCAACTCCGGCGCGGTCACCGTCGTCGAAGGCGTGGGCGACCACGGCTGCGAATACATGACCGGCGGCGTGGTGGTCGTGCTGGGCGACACGGGCCGCAACTTCGCGGCCGGGATGTCCGGCGGCGTGGCCTATGTCTACGATCCGAAGGGCCGCTTCGCCGACCTCTGCAATAAGGCGATGGTCGACCTGGAAAAGGTCGAACCGTCGGCGCCGGCGACCCGCGAGGACGAGCCGTTCCGCCCGAGCCAGCGGTCGCTGTCGGTCGACAACAACGGCATGGGCGACGTGCTGCGCTTCGACGCCGAACGTCTGCGCATCCTGGTCGAGCGCCATCACCTCTACACGGGGTCTGAGCGCGCCCGTCAGATCCTCGAGAACTGGGATCAGACCCTCGGCTCGTTCGTGAAGGTCATGCCCAAGGATTACCGCCGCGCCTTGCAGGAAATGGCGGCCGAGCGGCAAGCGGCTGCGGCCGTGGCCGCGGAATAGATTGAAAGTCGGAGGACAGCATCATGGGTAAGGTCACCGGCTTTCTCGAAATCGAGCGCCAGGAACGCACTTACGAGGCGCCGCAAGAGCGCCTGAAGAACTGGAAGGAATTCGTCCACCCCATGCCGGCGGCGGACGTGTCCAAGCAGGCTGCGCGCTGCATGGACTGCGGGATTCCGTTCTGTCACCAGGGTTGCCCGGTGAACAACCAGATCCCGGACTTCAACAACCTGATCTATCGCGACCAGTGGAAGACGGCGCTGGAGAACCTCCAGTCGACCAACAACTTCCCGGAGTTCACCGGCCGCGTGTGCCCGGCGCCCTGCGAGGCGTCCTGCACCCTGAACATCATCGACACCCCGGTCGCCATCAAGACGGTCGAGTGCGAGATCGTCGACCGCGGCTGGCAGGAAGGCTGGATCGCTCCGCAGATGTCGCCGCGCGGCACCGGCAAGCGCGTCGCGGTCGTCGGTTCGGGCCCCGCGGGCCTGGCCTGCGCCCAGCAGCTGGCCCGCGCCGGCCACGCTCCGACCGTGTTCGAGAAGAACGACCGGATCGGCGGCCTGCTGCGCTACGGCATCCCCGACTTCAAGATGGAGAAGCACCTCATCGACCGCCGCGTGGCGCAGATGGAAGGTGAGGGCGTGATCTTCCGGACCAACTTCGAGGTCGGCAAGACCGTCTCGGTCGAGCGCCTGCTCGACGACTACGACGTTCTGGTCATGGCCGGCGGGGCGGAAGATCCGCGCGACCTGCCGATCCCGGGCCGCGAGCTGGCCGGCGTCCATTTCGCGATGGACTTCCTGACCCAGCAGAACAAGCGCAACGCCGGTGACGACGAACTGCGCGCGGCCCCCACCGGCGGCATCTCGGCCACCGGCAAGCATGTCGTCGTGATCGGCGGCGGCGATACGGGCAGCGACTGCATCGGCACCTCGAACCGCCACGGCGCGGTCCAGGTGACCCAGCTGGAAATCATGCCGCAGCCGCCGGTTCGCGAGAACAAGCAGCTGACCTGGCCGGACTGGCCGCTGAAGCTGCGTACCTCGTCCAGCCACGAAGAGGGCTGCGAGCGCGACTTCGCCGTCTCGGCCAAGCGCTTCATCGGGTCGAACGGCAAGCTCGAGGCGGTCGAATGCGTCCGCGTCGAATGGGTCGCCGGCGCCGACGGTCGCCAGTCGCTGCAGGAAGTCGCCGGCAGCGAGTTCCTGATCAAGGCCGATCTGGTGCTGCTGGCCATGGGCTTCGTCGGCCCGCGTCACAACGAGTTCATCGCCCAGTCCGGCGCCGAGCTCGACCCGCGCGGCAACGTCAAGGCGCCGGTCAGCGACTACAAGACCACCTCGGCCAACATCTTCTCGTGCGGCGACATGCGTCGCGGCCAGTCGCTGGTGGTCTGGGCGATCCGTGAGGGCCGTCAGTGCGCCCAGGCGGTCGACGAGTACCTGATGGGGACCAGCAAGCTTCCCCGCTGACGCTTAGGCGTTGAGGCCGGCGAGCGACGCAGCTAGGGCAGGGGCATGATCCGCTCCTGCCTCACCGCGCTCGCCGCCGTCCTCGCCTTCTCGCCCGCCGCTGCGCTCGCCCAAGAGCCGCCGGCCGTGACGCAAACCGTCTATCGCAACGTCACGCTCATCGACGGGACCGGCGCGCCGGCCCGCGCGGGCATGAACATCTTCGTCCGCGGCGAGCGGATCGAGCGCGTCTGGAAGGAGGGCGAGATCGCCTTCAAGCTGGCGCCGGACACCCGCGTCGTCGACATGAGCGGTAAGTACGTGCTGCCGGGGCTCACCGACAGCCACCAGCACCTGGCCACGCCGCCCAACCGCCGCTTCGCCGAGGCCCAGCTCAAGCGCGACCTCTACAGCGGGATCACCTCGACCCGCGACATGGCCGACGACCTGCGCAACATCGCCGACCTGGCCCGCGCCACCCGCATCGCTGAGATCCCTGGCCCCGACATCCACTACGCCGCCCTGATGGCCGGCCCGTCCTTCTTCGACGATCCGCGGGTCGGCGCCGCCTCGCTCGGCGCGGTCGGCGGCCAGGTCCCCTGGATGCAGGCGATCCGACCCGACACCGACATCCGCCAGGCGGTGGCCGAGGCCAAGGGGACCAGCGCGACGGCCATCAAGATCTACGCGAACCTGCCTGGCGAGGAGGTCGCGCGCATCACCGCCGAGGCTCACCGCCAGGGGCTGCAGGTCTGGACCCACGGCGCGGTCTTCCCGGCTACTCCGGCGCAGGTGCTGGCCGCGCGGCCCGACAGCGTCAGCCACGTCTGCATGCTGGCCTACCAGGTCTCCGACCAGATGCCGTCCGGCTACCACCGCCGCGCCGCAGTCCAGGAAGAGAAGTTCGGCAAGGGCGTAAACCCGCAGATCGCCCCGCTGCTGGCCACGATGCGTGAGGACGACGTCGTCCTCGACGCCACGGTCCGCATCTACGAGGCGATGAAGGGCCGGCCCAGCAAGCCCTACTGCTCGACCGAGCTCGCCGCCCAGCTGACCGCCCAGGCCCTGAAGGCCGGCGTGACGATCTCGGCCGGCACCGATGGCTTCTCCAATCCGGCCGGGGCCTATCCGGCGCTCTACGAGGAGCTGGAACTGCTGGTCGACAAGTCGGGCTTCTCGCCGATGCAGGCGATCGTCGCGGCGACCCGCAACGGTGCGCTGTCGGTCAGCAAGACCCCGGACTTCGGGACCATCGAGGCGGGCAAGCTCGCCAACCTGATGTTCACCGGCCAGGATCCGAGCAAGGACATCCGCGCCCTGCGAACCGTCACCCTGACGGTCAAGCGCGGGAAGGACTATCCCCGCGCCGACTTCGACCCGGCCGCGGACGTCGCCGCCCGCGCCATGGTCGACGACTAGCCGCCGGTCAGCCCATGAAGCGCCCGGCCGCCCAGTAGGTCAGGGCGCCGATGATCGCCGCCGCCGGCAGGGTCACGACCCAGGCGGTGACGATCTCCTTGGCCACGCCCCAGCGCACCGCCGAGACCCGCTTGGCCGCGCCGACGCCGACGATGGCGCCCGTGATGGTGTGGGTGGTCGATACCGGCACGCCCAGGCTGGTGGCGGCGAACAGGGTGATCGCCCCGCCGGTCTCGGCGCAGAAGCCCTGCATCGGGGTCAGGCGGGTGATCCGCGAGCCCATGGTGTGGACGATCCGCCAGCCGCCGAACAGCGTGCCCAGGCCCATGGCCGCCTGGCAGGACAGCACCACCCACAGCGGCACGTGGAACTCGCCGCTGGCCGGGCCCATGCCGTGCGCGATCAGCAGCGCGGCGATGATGCCCATGGTCTTCTGGGCGTCGTTGCCCCCATGGCCCAGCGAATAGAGCGAGGCCGAGACGAACTGCAGCTTTCGAAACACCCCGTCGACCGCGAACGGCGTGAGCCGCACGAACAGCCACGAGACGATCAGCACCAGGAACAGCGCCAGGATGAAGCCGGTGGCCGGCGACAACACGATGGCGAACAGGGTCTTGGAGAGTCCGCCCCACATGACCGCGCCCATGCCGGCCTTGGCGATGCCCGCGCCGACCAGCCCGCCGATCAGGGCGTGTGAGGACGAGGAGGGGATCGCCGCCCACCAGGTCAGCAGGTTCCAGCCGATCGCCCCGATCAGCGCCGAGAAGATCAGCCCGTCGCTGATCAGCTCCGGCATGACCAGGCCCGCGCCGACCGTCTTGGCCACGTGCAGGCCGAAGAACAGGAAGGCGATGAAGTTGAAGAACGCCGCCCAGGCCACGGCGATGAACGGCGGCAGCACTCGCGTCGCCACGATGGTGGCGATCGAGTTGGCCGCGTCGTGCAGCCCGTTCAGGAAGTCGAACGCCAGCGCGACGAAGATCAGGAAGATCAGCAGCGGCCCGTAGCCGGTAAGGAGCTCCACGGGGGCTAGACCTGCTCGATCACGATGCCGCTGATGCGGTTCGCCACATCCTCGAAGCGGTCCATGACCTTCTCCAGGTGGCTGTAGACGTCGACGCCCACGACGAACGCCATCGGATCGTTGTGGCGGTGGGCCAGGAACAGCGCCTTGCGGCCGGCGTCGTAGATCGCGTCCGAGCGATCTTCGATGAGGGTGATCTGCTCGGTCAATTGGCTGAGGCGCGTCACGTTCTGGCGCATGTTGCTCAGCAGGCCGACCGCCTCGCGGGTCAGCACCGCGGCCTCGACGATGATGTCGGCCATTTCCCGCATCGGGTCTTCGAACTCACGCAGTTCGAACAGGCTGACGACCTTCACCGTCTTGTGCATCTGGTCGATCGCATCGTCGAGCGAGGTGATCAGGTCCTGGATGTCGCTGCGGTCGAACGGGGTGATGAACGAGCGGCGCACGTTCAGCAGCACCTCACGGGTGATCGCGTCGGCGGCGTCCTCATGCGCCACGACGCGGGCGCAGGCCTCGGCGACTCCATCGCCGCCCTGAAGGACTTCGCGCAGCGCGGTCGCGCCCTCCACCAGCTTCTCGGCGTGGGCGCTGAAGAGGTCGAAGAATTTCAATTCCTTAGGCATCAAGGCCTGGAACCAGGTCAGCATCTGTCCGTCCGTGTCCTTCGTGTCGCGGCCGCGGCGGCGCGATGATTCTGCGCGCTCTTAGCTGCTTCCTGGCTCCGACAGAAGACCTCCACCGCCCGCGACCGATGCGCGCGGCGAGGCTGCGAGCCCCGTTTGACGGGTATAGACGGTCACCTCGGCGCCATGGAAGGCGACCCGCCAATTGGGACCGGGCGCCCGCGGGCTGAGTGTGACGACGGTGTCGATCTCGGCCAGGGGCGCGGCGTCCGCGGTGCTCAGCACGGTGATCGGCCGGGCCCTCAGCCGCAGGTAGGCAAGACGCGCCTGGATCGGATCGGGCGCGATCAGCGCCACGCCGCCGGGGCGTTGCTCGACGATCGCCGCGGCGGCGGTCAGGTCCTGGCCGAGCGCGCTGCGCTTGGCCGCAGCGTCGCGCTCCCAGCGGGCGTCCAGCGCCGTCGACAGCAGCGCCAGCGCGGCGAAGGCGCCGAGCCACACGCTCATCACCGGCCAGTTGCGGAAGGCGGTCGCCGCGCCGGCCGCCGCGATGATCACGCCTGCCAGGCTGGCGGCGAGCGGGGCCTCCAGCGAAAAGGCGCTCAGCGCCGCGGCGTCCCAGGCGCGCGGGACCACCCCGCCGAGCAGGCAGGCGGCCAGGGCCGCGAGGCCGACCACGGGGACCGCGCCCATGGCCAGCCGCCACCAGCGCCCGCCGGCGCGGTCGAACTCGCCGATGAACGGGGCCGCGGCGATCCACAGCAACGGGATCAGCGCCTCGAACTGCCGCCCCCAGATGCGGCTCGGATTGGCGGCCTCGCCGGTGGCGAGCAGGGCGGTCAGCACCAGCGTGACGGCTGTTGTGAACAGCACCAGCAGGAAGCTCGCCTCGTGCGGGGTCAGGAAGAAGCGGCCGCGCCCGCGGTGCCAGCGCCAGCGCATCTCCACCCGCAGCAGGCCGGTCAGCGCCGGGATCCCGGCCAGGACGACGCAGCCCGCGGCCATCGCCACCAGTCCGCGCGCGCCGGCGATCCAGCCGTCCGGCGTGACGGCGCCGGCCAGCAGCCCGTCGTAGCGATGCTCGAGATAGAAGCTCAGCGGCTCGCTGGAGGCCTGGTCGGCGGCCAGCTGAAGCAGGTTGACGCTGGCGAGGAAAGCCGCGGCCAGCACCGCGATCCGCCCCACGAAGATGCGCAGGTCGCGCCGTCCCAGCGCCAGGTCGACCACGGCCAGGAGCAGAAAGGCGATCCCCAGCGCCGGACCCTGCGGCTTGAGCAGGGTCATGGCCCCGACCAGGGCCCCCGCCAGGGCGGCGTGGGCGATCGGCCGCGGGCCATAGAGCCGCGCCGTGGCGAGCACGGCCGCGCCCAGCAGCAGGACGTACCAGCCCTCGGGCAGCGCGGCGGCGGCGAAGCGGTAGTAGGGATAGGCGAGGGCGACCAGCGCCGCGGCGATCCAGCCTGCCCGGTCCAGGCTCGTGCGCACGCTGGCCAGCGCCAGGGCCAGCCCCCCAAAATAGGCCGCCGCGCCGAGGATCCGCAGCCAGGGAAGCAGGTTCTGCGTCGCGTAGGTGAGCGCCCGGATCAGCAGGCCGAACAGGGTGTCGCCCATGCTCTGGGCCTGGGGCAGCAGGTCAGGCCTGGCGGCCAGCGTCTTGCCGAACAGCGCCCTGACCAGATGGGTGCTCTCGGCGCCGGCATAGAGCGGCGCTTCCAGGAACACGCGGTCGACATAGACCAGCGCCACGACGACCGCGGCCGCCGCCAGCAGGCCGTAGCCTAAGCGCGCGCTCGGCCATGCCGGCCGACCTGCATCCCCCCGAGTCATGGCTTCACTGTGGCCGCTTCCTGGGCGGGTGACCATAGTGTGCGAAGGCGTTTGCGCGCGCTGGCGGATCGTCGATCAATGGGCGCGGCGATTCACCGGGGGAAACATGCGCGCAGCTTTGCAAACTTTGATCGTGGCCGCTGGCCTGGCCCTGGCGGCGCCGGCCTGCGCGCAGGACCTCCTGCTGCACGGCGGGCCGATCTACACCGGCAATGCGGTGGTGCAGGCCTTGGCGGTCAAGGACGGCAAGGTCGCCTATGCCGGCGGCCTCGACGCCGCCCGCGCGGCCGTCCCTGGCGCTCGCGACGTCGACCTCAAAGGGGCCGCCGCCTATCCGGGCTTCGTCGACTCCCACGCCCACCTGGCCGGCATCGGCTTTCGTGAGATGACCCTCAATCTCGAAGGAACCGAATCTGTCGAGGCCCTGGTCGCCCGGCTGAAGGCCTGGGCCGCGGCCAATCCCGGCTCCGACGTGATCTCAGGTGCGGGCTGGATCGAGACCCATTGGCCGGAGAAGCGCTTCCCGACCCGCGCCGATCTCGACCGCGCCGCGCCCGACCGCCCGGTCGTGCTGACCCGCGCCGACGGCCACGCCCTGGTCGCCAACACCGCCATGTTGAAGCTCGCCGGCATCGACTCCAAGACCGCGGCGCCGGCCGGCGGTCAGATCCTGAAGGACGCCCAGGGCGAACCGGACGGCATGCTGATCGACAACGCCATGGCCCTGGTCCGCGCCAAGGTTCCGCCGCCCAGCCGCGCGGCCCAGGCCGAGGCTGTCCGCCGCGGCGCGCGGGTCTACGCCTCGCGCGGCTGGACCGGCCTGCACGACATGAGCGTCGGGGCCGACGAGGTGGCGATCCAGCAGGACCTCGCGGCCCGCGGCGAGCTGCCGGTCCGCATCGACAACTACATGTCCCAGGCCGCTGCCCAGAAGGTGCTCGCCGAAGGCCCGTCGCAGGACCCGACCGGGCTGGTGCGGGTTCGCGGCGTCAAGCTGTTCATGGACGGCGCGCTTGGTTCGCGCGGGGCGGCGCTGCTCGCGCCTTACTCGGACGCCGAGGGGACGGGCCTGATCGTCACGCCGCGCGAGACCGTCGACGCCATCCTCGCCAAGGCGCGCAAGTCGGGGGCCCAGATGGCCGTCCACGCCATCGGCGATCGCGGCAACCGGGTGATCCTCGACGCCTATCAGCAGGCCTTCGCCGACGATCCGGCCGCGCTCAAGGCCGCGCGCTGGCGGGTCGAGCACGCCCAGATCCTGGCCCCAGACGACCTGCCGCGCTTTGCGCAGATGGGAGTCGTCGCCTCGATGCAGCCCTCGCATGCGATCGGCGATCTCTACTTCGCGCCCGCGCGTCTCGGTCCGGAACGCCTGAAGGGCGCCTATGCCTGGGAGAGCCTGCTGAAATCGGGCGCCGTCGTCGCCGGCGGTTCGGACGCGCCCGTCGAGAAGGGCGATCCGCTGGTCGAGTTCTACGCCGCCGCCTATCGCCACGACCTGAAAGGCTTCGCCGGCCCCGACTGGCATCTCGACGAAGCCGTCACTCGCGCCCAGGCGCTGGTCATGCTGACCCGCGGCTCGGCCTATGCCGGCTTCCGCGAGAACGATCTCGGTCAGCTCGCCATTGGCCGCGACGCCGACGTCTCGGTGTTTTCCGTCGACCTGATGACCGCGCCGTTCCCCGACATCGCCAAGGCCCACGCGGTCATGACCATCGTCGGCGGCAAGGTGGTCTACCAGGCGCCCTAGCGGGTGTAGGCGTCGATCAGGCGGGCCGCGGCGCGGGCGACCTCGGCGGTCGGCCGATCCTCGTCGAACAGCTGGCTGGTCAGGAACGCGCCCTCGATGAGCAGCAGCAGGGCGTCAGCCAGCCCGTTCGCGTCCTCCGCCCCCATCTCCGCGGCCATCCCGCGCAGCCGCTCGCGCAGCTCAGCCTTGTGGTCCTGGGCGGTGGTGCGGGCAGGGTGCCCGTGCTCGGGATACTCGACCGCGGCATTGCTGAGCGGGCAGCCGCGGTAGTCGTCCTGCACCCCGCGCTCGGCCAGGCCCTCCAGATAGGCCAGCACCTGGGCGCGCGGATCGCCCGGGTGCTCGGCCGCCGCTGCGTCGAACCGGAGCCAGAAGGTGTCGGCGCCCTCACGCAGCACCGCGGCCGCCAGTTCGTCCTTGGACTTGTAGGTGCGATAGAGGCTGGGCTTGGTCGCCCCGGCCTTGGCGACGATCTCGTCGACGCCGACCGCGCGGATGCCTTCGCGATAGAACAGCTCGCGGGCGGTCTCGCGGATCTTGTCGGCGGCGCGCAGGGCGGGTTTGTTCGGCTCGGTCATGGAAGTCTGCTTGACGATGTAACTGACCGGTACGTATATCCGTCGTGAAACTTACAGGTCAGTAACATGACGATAGCGCGCCCCCGACCCTTTGGCCAGAACTATGCCTTCGTGGCGGTCGCTGCGGTGTTCATCGCCCTGATGGCCGCGGCCGGCCTGCGCTCGGCGCCGGGCGTGCTGATGCTGCCGCTGGAGCGCGCCTTCCAGTGGGACCGCGGCACGATCTCGATGGCCGCCGCCGTGGGCATCTTCCTCTACGGGCTGACCGGACCGTTCGCCGCGGCGCTGATGCAGTCGTTTGGCGTGCGCCGCACGGTGACCCTGGCCCTGGCGGTGATGGCGGCCTCGACCGCCGCCTCGTCGCTGATGACCCAGCCCTGGCACTATGTCGCCACCTGGGGCGTGATCTCCGGCGTCGGATCGGGGGCGGTGGCGATGGTGCTGGGCGCGACGGTGGTAAATCGCTGGTTCGTCGCGCGGCGCGGGCTGATGATGGGCCTGCTCAGCGCCTCGGCGGCCACCGGCTCGCTGATCTTCCTGCCCGGCATGGCGGCCCTGGCCGAGGCCGGCGGCTGGCGCCCGGTGGTGCTGGCCATCGCCGCGGTCATGGCCGTGCTCGCCCCGGTGGTCTGGTTCCTGCTGCCCGAGGCGCCGGCCACGATCGGCCAGAAGCCCTACGGCGCGCCCGACAGCTACGTCGCCCCGCAGCCGATGCCGGCAGGCGGCGCCCTGCGTGGCGCGTTCGGGGCGTTGTTCCGCGCCGCCCGCACCCGGACCTTCTGGCTGCTATTCGGCGGCTTCTTCGTCTGCGGCCTGACCACCAACGGCCTGATCGGCGTGCACATGATCGCCATGTGCTCGGACCAGGGCCTGCCCGAGACCCGCGCGGCGACCTTGCTGGCGGTGATGGGGATCTTCGATCTGATCGGCACCACGCTCTCCGGCTGGCTCACCGACCGCTACGACCCGCGCAAGCTGCTGTTCGTCTACTACGGCCTGCGCGGCCTCTCGCTGATGGTGCTGCCGTTCACCGACTTCTCCATCGTCGCGCTCGGGATATTCGCGGTGTTCTACGGCCTCGACTGGATCGCCACCGTGCCGCCGACCGTGCGGCTGGCCACCGAGGCGTTCGGCGAGCATGACGGTCCGATCGTGTTCGGCTGGATCGCCGCCGGTCACCAGGCCGGCGCCGCGACCGCCGCGGTCACCGCCGGCGTGATCCGCGCCGCCCAGGGGCGCTACCTGGAAGCCTTCGTCCTGGCCGGCGTCGCGGCGCTGGTGGCGGCGCTCGCCTCGCTGATGATCCGCCGCCAGGCCGCGCCCGCGGCGGCTCTGGCCTAGCGCGCCTCGGGCAGCGCCAGCAGCTGATCGCGGGTCAGGCTGCTCTGGACGTTGAATTCGCCCGGATCGGTCGGGTCGGGCACGGCCTGCAGACTGGCCAGTTCGACCTGCACGCGGCGGTCGGGCTTGGGCGAGCGCTGGTCGATCTCGACCACCACCGCGACGACGTCGCCCTTGGGCCCCAGCATGACGTTCTCGACCTCGCCGATCTCACGCCCCTGCGGGTCCAGCAGGTCGGCGTCGTCCAGTTGCTCGGCGGTCAGGCCCAGCGGGCCGGGGGCGGTTTGCGCGTAGGCGGCGGGCGCCAGAACGGCGGCGGCGAGCAGGACGGCGAGTTTCATGACGGTCTCCGGGCGTTCTGAGGCGAACGGCTCCGTGGCGCCATGGTTCCGCTTGCCGCCGTCGCCCCTCAGCGTTTGGTCGGATCGTCGGCCGGGTTGACGTAGGTGAGGGCGAACGGCCCCTCCGCCGAGACCTGAACCACGGCGCCGTCCGTCGAGAACGCGAAGTGGTTCATCTTCGCATGGGCGACCGCGAAGCCGCCGGGTGCGAGCTTGGCGCTCTTGGCCGCGTCGAGCTTGTCGCCCATGCCCAGCGACAGGTCGCCGGAAATGACCGTCACGTACTCGTCGGTCGGATGGTTGTGGGCCGGGATCTTGTAACCCGCCGGCATCTTCAGGCGCAGGACGAACGTCCCCGCCTTTTCCGGATCGCCCGACAGCACGGCCATCTGCGCCCCAGTGGGGAAGATGGCGGGGGCGGGGCCCCACTTCAGATCGCCGGTGTTCACCTGCGCCGTGGCGGTCGAGCCGAGGCACAGCAAGCCACTTACGAGAACAACTGTCCTAAACATGACGTTTCTCCTGTGGTTTCCACAGGATAGCACAACCGCCGCGCGGTTGCTCGCCTGCTAGCGGCGCGAGTCGAGCGCCATGCGTACGGCCAGCCCGCCCAGCACCGTGCCCATGATCCAGCGCTGGATCATCGCCCAGGTTGGCCGGGCGGCCAGGAAGCCGGCGACCGATCCGGCGGCCAGGATCATCACCCCGTTCACCGCCACGCTGGCGGCGATCTGGGTGGCGCCGAGCGCCACGCCCTGGAGTAGCATGCCGCCACGCTCGGGATGCATGAACTGCGGCAGCAGCGACAGATAGAGCACCGCCGCCTTCGGGTTCAGCAGGTTGGTGAACAGTCCCATGGCGAACAGCTTGGCGTCGGAGTGCGGCTCCAGGGCCCGCACCTCGAACGGCGAGGCCGCGCCCGGCTTCAGCGCCTTCCAGGCGAGCCAGGCCAGGTACATCGCGCCGCCGATCCGCAAGGCGTCGTAGGCGAGGGGAATCGCCATCACCAGCGCGGTCAGCCCGACCACCGCCGACAGCATGTAGAAGATGAAGCCCAGCGCCACGCCGGCCAGCGAGACGAGGCCCGCGCGTTTGCCCTGCGAGATGGATCGCGAGATCAGGTAGATCATGTTCGGGCCGGGCGTCAGCGCCATGCCCAAGGCGATCAGTCCGAAAGCGATCCAGTCCGTCCAGGCGACCATGCGCTGCTCCTCTGCCTGTCACGGCTCATAGCCACGCCCGCCCGTGCGGTCGCGTGACTTTTCGACAAGCGAACGGCGCGCAAGTCATCCGCCTAGGGAATAGGCCGGGTCGGGACCTCGATGTCGCAGATCGAGAAGTCGGCGCCCTTGTCGCGGCGCACCTCGTCGACCAGGGCCGCGAAGGCCGCGCCATGCTCGTCCATGACCTCGATCTTCGGGCGCTCGGCGGGCGACAGATCCGCGGCGACGCGAACCTTGCGCATCACGTCGGGGTTGGCGGGCGGCTCGCCCACCGCCATGGCGCGGATGACGTCCAGCCCGACGACCGCGCGCCCCCAGACCGTGTAGCTGCGATCCAGCCGCCGGCTCGCCGCGCGCATGAAGAAGATCTCGGAGTTGGCGGTGCCTTCGCCGGCCTGCCGGCCCATCCCGGCGACGCCGGGGCAATAGGCGCCCCAGGCCCGTCGGCCGAGCGCGGCGTCGCGTTGCGCCTCGAGGTCCGAAGCCGCCTCGAACGGCGCGGAGCCAACGAAACCTGCCAGGCTGTCGCTGGCGTTGACGACGACCTTGGCCGGCGCGCCCGCCTTCAGCCGGAAAGTGAACTCCGGCCGCAGATCCGGGTGTTGCGAAACCCCGCCGTCCTTGTTGTTGGGATTGCCGGTCTGGTCGACGAAGTGCTCGATCACCCGGTGGAACTGCAGGCCGTCATAGACGCCTTCGCGGGCCAGCAGCTTGACGCGTTCGACCGCCTTCGGCGCGAAGTCCGGCCGCATCTCGACGACGACAACCCCTTTGCTGGTCTCGATCACCAGCGTGTCCTCGGGATTAAGGGCGCGCCAGTCGGCGGCCTGGGCGGGGAGGGCGAGCGTCAGGGCCAGAACGGCGGCGATGGTGCGGATCATGGAAGGACTATCGGGCAACCTGCCGATCGAGGCCACCGCTCAAGCTTACTAAGATGTAATGCAAGCTACCTTGTAGTGATCACTACCGTGCGATACTCGATAGACGAACTGGAGGTTCGCCGTGCCGGAAACCGTGCAAGTCCAATTGAAGAAGGGGGTGCTCGAGCTTTGCGTGCTCGCCTTGCTCTCTTCCCACGACAGCTACGCCTACGAGATCGCGAGCCGCCTGGCCGAGGGGATCGATATGGGTGAGGGAACGATCTATCCGCTCATGCGGCGGATGCAGAGCGACGGGCTGGTCGAGACCTATCTGGTCGAGAGTTCGGCCGGGCCGCCGCGCAAATACTACAAGCTGACCGAGGCCGGAAAGGCGAGCTTCACCGCGCAAAAGGCGGAATGGGCTGCGTTTTCCCGTGCGGTCGACAACATTCTTGGAGACGCCCAATGAACCGTCAGGCCTTCATCGATCGGCTGCGGTTGGGCCTTTCGGGCCTGCCGCCGGCGGCCATCAAGGACGCCGTGGCCGACTACGAAACCCACTTCGCCGAGGGCGCGGCCGCAGGCCGGACCGAGGAAGAGGTGGCCCAGGCGCTGGGCGACCCGGCCCGCCTGGCCCGTGAGCTGCGCGCCGAGAGCGGCCTCAAGAAGTGGGAGGAGCAGCGCAATCCCACCTCGGCGGCCGGCGCGATCTTCGCGGTCCTCGGCCTCGGCGCCATCGACATCCTGATCCTGCTGCCGATCCTAATGACCGTCGGCGGGGTGCTGTTCGGCCTGATCGTCGCGGCCATCGGCGTCTTCGTCGCCGGCGGCGTGGTGTTCGCCGCCGGACCGTTCCTCGGCCCGCCCGGCGGCCCGATCGCGGCCCTGCTGGCCGGCATCGGGATGATGGCCCTGGCCGCCTCGGCCGGCGCGATCCTGACCATCGTCGTCATCGGCCTGGTCAACGCCCTCGTCTGGTACGGGCGCCTTCACTACCGGCTGCTGAAGCCGGCCATCGAACCGCAGTCCTGAGCCAGGAGCGCAGACATGATCCGTGTGCTTGTGATGATCGCCGTGGCCGGCTTCTTGGCCGGGGTCGTGGCCCTGGCCGGCGCCGCCGCCCTGGGCGGCCCTGAGCTGGCCGCCCGCAACTGGAACTGGGACGTGGACTGGCATGACCGCCACGAGCGCCGCGAATGGCGCGACCGCGACCTGCGCCGCGACCGGCCGCTCGACAAGGACGCCGGCGAGGTCACCCGCGAACTGGCGTGGGACGGCTCGACCAGGGCCGAGTTCGACATTCCTGCCGCCGTCGAGTTCACCCAGGCCCCGGGCCCGGGCAAGGTGACGATCCACGGCCCCAAGGAGGTCGTTGACCGGATCCGACTGAACAACGGGCGCTTCGGCCTCGACCAGCCGCTGGCCGACTACGCCCGCCTGCGCGTGGTGATGAGCGCCCCGGCCGTCACCCACTTCCAGATCAGCGGCGACGATCGCCTGCAGATCCGCGGCTACAAGCAGGACCAACTGCAGATCGTCGCCAGCGGCTCGTCCGAGGTGGTCGCCAGCGGCCAGGCTCGCGAGGTCGACGTCGAGCTGTCCGGCTCCGGCGAGGCCGACCTCACCGACCTCGTCACCGACAACGCCGAGGCGGACATCTCAGGCTCGGCCGAGGTCGTCCTGGCCCCGCGCGAGGCCGCCAGCCTCGAAGTCTCCGGCTCGGCGACCGCCCGGCTGCTGACCCGGCCCAAGCGCCTGGAGACGGACGTCGCTGGCGCCGGCTCGGTGATCTTCGACGACGGCGGCAAGTCCGGCGGCGTCGGGGAGCCCGCCAAGCCGGCCAAGCCCGCCGCGGGGCCGCAGGCGACCTAGGCGCGCCGCCCGCTGAGGGCCTTGACCAGCACCGGCGCGAGGCCTTGGGCGATCACCACCACGCCCTGGGCGTTCGGGTGGAAACCGTCGCGCTGGTTCAGGCGCGGCTGCTGGGCCACCCCGGCCAGCAGGTTGGGGTAGAGGGCCACGCCCTGCGCCTTGGCCACGGCTGGGAACACCGCCTGGAAGTCGCGGGCATAGGTGCGGCCGATCACCGGCGGCGGCGCCAGGCCGGCCAGCACCACCCCGATCTTCCTGGCCTTCAGCCGGGCGACGATCTTGTCGAGGTTGGCCTGGGTCCGTTTGGGATCGATCCCCTGCAGCAGGTCGTTGCCGCCCAGCGCCACCAGGCAGACGTCGGTGTCGCGCTGGACGCTGAAATCCACCCGCGCCAGCCCGCCGGCGGTGGTGTCGCCCGACACGCCGGCGCCGCGGATGATCGCGCTCGAACCCAGCTTGCGCATCTGCGCCTGCAACTGCACGGGCAGTGCGGCGTTGGCGGGCAGGCCGTAGCCGGCGGTGATCGAGTCGCCCAGTATGGTGATCACCCGGCGCTGCTGGGCCAGGCCATGGGCCGGCAAGGCGGCGAGGGCGGCGGCGATCAGCAGCCGGCGGCTCGGAAATCGGGGGGCTGTCGCATCCATGTCGCTGTCCTATCTAGGCGATAGCCAGTGAAGCTCAATCTCCAGAGGCCGCATTGCCCGAAGCTGTTCCGCCGCTCGCCGTCACCAACGTCTCGCTCACCCTGCCGTCGGCGGCCGGACCGGTCGAAATCCTCAAGGACCTGAGCTTTTCCGTGGCGCCGCGCGAACGCGTGGCGATCACGGGCCCCTCAGGCTCGGGCAAGTCCAGCCTGATCGCGGTCGCCGCCGGCTTGGAGCAGCCGACCGCCGGCCGCGTGGAACTGCTGGGCCAGGACCTTGGGCGTCTCAGCGAGGACGGCCGCGCCCGCCTGCGCCGGGGCAAGGTCTCGCTGGTCTTCCAGTCGTTCCACCTGCTGCCCAACATGACCGCGCTGGAGAACGTCGCCGCGCCGCTGGAGATCGCCGGGATCGCCGACGCCGACGCGGTCGCCCGCGGCTGGCTCGACCGGGTCGGGCTGTCGTCCCGCCTGCGCCACTACCCGCACCAGCTGTCGGGCGGCGAGCAGCAGCGCGTCGCCTTGGCCCGCGCCCTGGCGCCCCGGCCGGCCCTGTTGTTCGCCGACGAGCCGACCGGCAATCTCGACGCCGCCAACGCCGCCAAGGTCGCCGACCTGCTGTTCGGCCTGGTGGCGGAGGAGGGGGCCGCCATGGTCCTCGTCACCCACGACCCAGCGCTGGCCGAGCGCGCCGACCGCCAGGTCCGTCTGACCGGCGGCCACGCCTGATGCCGCTGGCGTTTCGCTTCGCCGCGCGCGAGCTGCGCTCCGGCGTCAGCGGGTTCCGCATCTTCCTCGCCTGCCTGGCGCTCGGCGTCGCCGCCATCGCCGCGGCTGGCTCGACCGCCGAGGCCTTCCGCCAGGGCCTCGCCAGCCAGGCCCGCGAGATCCTCGGCGGCGACATGGCGGTCACCGTCGAGCAGCGCCGCTTCACGCCGATCGAGCGCGCCGCCATCGAGAAGACCGGCAAGGCCTCCTGGGCGGTCGGCAGCCGCGCCATGGCCCAGGCCCCTGACGGCCAGCGCCGCCTCGTCGAGTTGCGCGGGGTCAGCGAGGCCTATCCGCTGGCCGGAAAGGTCACGCTGGAGGACGGCGGCGACTTCCATCGCGCCATTGCCCCGGCCGCCGACGGGACGGCGGGGGCCGTGGTCGAGCGGGTGCTGCTGGAGCGCCTGAACCTCAAGATCGGCGACCGGATCCTGGTCGGCGAGTTGCCGGTCGTGGTCCGCGGCGTGCTGGTGCAGGAGCCGGATCGCCTGTCGCGCGGCTTCGCATTGGGGCCGCGCGTCCTGGTCCGCCGCCAGGCGGTCGAGGCGGGAGGCTTCCTTGAGCCCGGCCTGCCGTTCCTGGAGACCGCCCGCATCGCCCTGCCGGCGGACGTCACCCCGCCCGAGGCGCGCAAGGCGCTGCGCAAGGAGATCAAGGATCGCGGCGTGCGCATCCGCGACCGCGACGATGCCGCGCCCGGGATCCGCTGGCTGATCGACCAGCTCGAGTACTTCCTCGGCTTTATCGGCCTGGCCTCGCTGGTGGCCGGCGGGCTGGGCGTCTACGGCGCCGTCACCGCCTTTCTGGAGGAGCGCAAGCCGTCCATCGCCGTGCTCAAGGCCTTGGGCGCCGAGGGCCGGTTCATCCGCGACCTCTATCTGATCCAGATCGGGGTGCTGGCGCTGCTCGGCGTCGCCATCGGCCTGGCGGTCGGCGCGGCGGCGCCGTTCCTGCTGGCCGGGCTGATCCCAGACGACCTGACCGTGCCGGCGCTGTTCGCGGTCTATCCCGAGCCGCTGCTGCGCGCCGGCGCCTTCGGCCTGCTCTCGGCCGCCGCCTTCGCCTTGGCGCCGCTGGCGCGCGCCCGCGCCACGCCGCCGGCCAGCCTGTTCCGACGCGACACCCGCGGGCGCCTGGGCTTCAGCGTCGAGACGGTCGGCGCGGCGCTCGCCGCCGTCGCGCTGGGGGTGCTTTCGGTCGTGACCGCGCCGACCCCGCTGGCGGCCGGCCTGATGATCGGCGGCGTGGCGGCGTCCTTCGTGCTGCTCTGGGGACTGGGCCTGCTGGCCGCCTATCTGGCCGGACGCCTGCGCGGCCGCGCTCATGGCGCGGTGCGGATGGGCCTGGCCAACCTCGCCGGTCCGCGCTCGGCCGCCCGCACCGCCGCCCCGGCCATCGGGCTCGGCGTCGGCCTGCTGGCGGCGGTGGTGCTGATCCAGTCGAGCCTGCTGCGCCAGGTCGCCGAGGTCGCGCCCAAGACCGCGCCGGCCATCGTCTTCACCGAGATCCCGGGTTCGGAAGCCGCGCGCTTCGACCAGGTCGTGCAGACCGCGTTCGGTCAGAAACTCAACGCCGACAATTACTTGCGCGCGCCATTTCTCACCGGCCGCATTGTCCGCATCAAGGGCGAGCCGGTCGACCGCAAGGCGATCGCCGAGCGCGAGCGCTGGGCTTACGACAACGACATCTCGATCTCGGCCATCGGCCCGCGGCCGGCCGATCCGCAGATCGTCGAAGGCCGCTGGTGGTCGGCGAACTACCAGGGGCCGCCGCTGCTGGCCATGGAGGTCGACGCCGCCCGCGCCGGCGGGCTGAAAGTCGGCGACATGGTCACTCTCTCGGTGCTGGGCCGCGAGATCGAGGCCAGGATCGCGGTGCTGCGCAAGGTCGACGTCGGCGGCTTCGGGGCCAGCTTCCCGCTGATCCTGACGCCCTCGACGCTGGAAGGCGCGGAGCTGCGTCACGTCGCTATCGCCAAGGCCGGCAAGGAGCAGGAGGCCCGCGTCACCCGCGCGCTGGGCGCCGAATTCCCGGAGGTGAACGTCATCTCGGTGCGCGAGCAACTGGAGGCGGCGACCGACCTTTTCGACCGGCTGGTGCTGGCGATCCGCAGCGCTGCGGCCGTCGCGGCCCTGGCCGGTCTCCTGGTGCTGACCGGAGCCATCGCCGCCCGCGCCCAGGCCCGCACGCGCGAGGCCTCGATCCTCAAGGTGCTGGGGGCGACCCGGCTGCAGGTGCTCGGCGCCTATGTGCTCGAATACGGCGCCGTCGGGCTGATCGCCGGCGTGACCGGGGTGGGCCTCGGCGCGCTGGCCGCCTGGCCGGTGGTCACGCAGGTGTTCAAGGCTGACTGGGCCGTGGACTGGTCCGGCGTCGCGGCCTTGGTGCTCGGCGCGGCGCTGCTGGCGGCGCTGGGGGGGCTGCTGGCCTCGCTCCACGCCCTGGCCAAGCGGCCGGCGGCGGCTTTGCGTGCGGAATGAAACAGAGTGAACCGGCTTTAAGGATCTGGTCACCGACGCAGCGCCTACTTCCCTTCATGAGGTCCGCTCGTTCCACCGCTGCTTTCGATCACGGCGCTGCGCTTCGCGTGCCGCCGGCCAACGACACCCGTAGCTGGCACAAGCTCTGGGCTTGGCTGGGCGACGACGCCCAGGCCATGACCGAGGGCGGCGCCGTGCAGGTCTGCACGCCGCAAGGCTGGGCGATCGCCCAGGCCGGCGACTGGATCGTGCTGTCGGTCAGCGGTGATTTCCACGTGGCCCACAGCGGCCGCGTCTTCGACGCCTGACAAAAAAGCCGCCCGTCGCGGGACGGGCGGCCCAGTTCCACCACTATTCGGTAGGTTGTCGCTTAGGCGGCGAAGGCCAGTCGGCGGCGCGAGCTGCGGACCATCGAGCCGACGGCGCCGAAGCCGATGATCATCATCGCCCAGGTGGACGGTTCGGGAACCGCCGACTGCACGAGCTTGATGCTGGCCATCATGTTGATCGAGTTGTTCTTGCGCTCCTTGGTCCAGAAGTCGGTGACCGGGGTGGCGCCGTCCATGAAGCCGGCGAAGTCGAGAGCGTAGAGGGCGCCGCCGACGTTGAAGGTGTCGGAAGTGCTCAGGAAATTGACCTGGACGCGGTCGGCGCAGCCGTTGGCGTTGATGCTGGCGCTTTCCCTCAGGCCGTTGGCGCAGGTGCCGTTGTAGCCGGGAACATCGTTGGGCGTTTCGAGGTGACTGAAGACGTAGTTGAAGGTCTTCACGCCCTGGTCGACGCCGTCGATGATGATCTTGGTGCTGATCGCCAGCTTGATCGAGGTGATCGCGTTGCCCGTGACCGGCCAGTTGTTGTGGGTGAATTCGCCGATCTCGAACGGACCGTAGTTGCCGGGGCTGGCGACGTTGACGTTGATCGGTGAGGCGCCGTCGAACGTGTAGGCGCTCTTGCCGTAGCCGGTGCTGTTCCCCCACGAAGCCTTGGCGTAACCGCTGCCGTTGCCCGAATAGCTGACCGAAGCCCCGGTCGGGCTCGACCAGGTCCCTTTGATGTCGGTGAAGATCACGGTGCCGGCGTTGGCGGCGGTGGTGATCGAGAGGCCGGCGGTAAGCGCGACCACAAAACCCTTGATGTTCATGTTCAGCCCCAGCGTGCGGAACGCTGGTGCGTCCCAAATTGAATTCCGATGAGGGGGCTCACGCAAGCTCGGCGCCACTATGGGGCGAGCTTGTCGGTTTTCGAGGGAACTATGTCGTTCGTCGGGCGAGCGGCCTGGGGCAGTCTGAATGCCGATCCTCGCTGGAGATCTCGATGCTGCTGCTCAAGCCGAACTGCGAATGCTGCGACCGCGACCTGCCGCCCGAGTCGGCCGATGCGCGGATTTGCTCGTTCGAATGCACCTTCTGCGCCGACTGCGCCGACGGCGTGCTGAGCGGCGCCTGTCCCAACTGCGGCGGAGCCTTCGCGACCCGCCCGATCCGTCCGGCCGCGGCGCTGGCCCGGTTCCCGGCGTCGAGCGAGCGGGTGCTGGGCTCGGCGGCCCCGTGCGTCGCCAGGCGAACCGCAGCCTAGGCCGCGCGCAGCGCTTCCCAGGCTTTCTGGACGCCGACCAGCCGTTCTTCGGTGTTGGTCTCGATATGGGTCTGGGCGTCGAACGACACGCCGGTCATGTCGCCCCGCCGCCAGCGCACGCGCACGTCGTAGACCACGCCGCCGAGCAGCTGCAGAACCACGAACCGCGAGGGCAGGGGATAGATCGCCGAGATCTGCAGACGCGCGCCGCCCTTGCTCAGGTCCACGATCGTGCAGTCGGCCCAATGGGCCATCTCCTTGCCATAGAACACGCGGGCGCGAAGGCTCGTCGGGTCACGGGCGTGCTCTCGGCGATCGGTGTAGTCGGGGGCGCTCACGATGGCATCCTGTCAGGTAAACGCTTTCAGCCGGCTTAACTGCCACGCTTACGGTTCGAGCGCAGCCAAAGCCGAAAACATCGCGATTACAAAGGCGACGCTTCGTCGCGGCGCGTGAAAAACTTGAGGGCCGAATAGAGATTCAAGGGCGCGCGGCGCCGATCTTCTGTGCATAAGCGCCCGAATGTTGAGCAGGCTCATCACAGTGCTGGGCGGCCGCACGACGGTCCGCTTTGACGACGTGCTGCGCGCCGGGGTCGGCAGCGTGCTCGGCGTCGCCTTGGCTGGCGTCGCGGCGCGGATGATTTCCGGCGGCGACCTGGCCCTCGGACCGCTGCTGGTCGGGCCGATCGGCGCTTCGGCGGTGCTGCTGTTCGCGGTGCCGGCAAGTCCGCTGGCCCAGCCGCGATCCGTGCTCGGGGGCAACATCCTGTCGGCTCTGGTGGGCGTGGCCTGCGCCATGTTCGTGCCCGACCCGGCCGTGGCCGCGGCCTTGGCCGTGGCGCTCGCCATCGTGCTGATGATGCTGACCGGATGCCTGCATCCCCCCGGCGGGGCCATGGCCCTGTCCGCGGTGATCGGCGGCTCGGCGGTGACCGACCTCGGGTTCGGCTTCGCCTTGGTTCCGGTCGGGCTCTGCTCGTTGCTGCTGGTGCTGGCCGCCATCGGCCTCAACCGCCTGATGGGCAGGTCCTATCCGCACCGCGTGCCCGCCGCCGCCAGCCCGCACGCCACCAGCGATCCTGCCCCGCAGAGCCGCGTCGGCTACACCGCCGCCGACCTCGACCAGGCCCTGGCCCAGTATGGCGAGCTGCTGGACGTCAGCCGCGAGGACCTCGACGCCCTGTTCCGGCAAGTCGAGCTCGCCGCCCACAAGCGCCTGCACTCGGCGATCCTCTGCGGCGCGATCATGTCCCGCGACGTGATCTCGGTCGACGCCCAGCAGAGCGCGCAGAGCGCCCTGGCCTTCATGCGCTCGCACGATCTGCGCACCGCTCCCGTCGTCGACGGGCAAGGGCGCGTGGTCGGCATGGTGAGACGCGCCGAACTCCAGGCCGCCCGCGAACGGCCGGTCGAGAGCGCGGTCGATCCCTTCGTGCACAAGGTCCGCGAGGCCACGCCGATCGAGGCGCTGCTGCCCCTGCTGTCCAGCGGCGCGGCCCACGAGGCCCTGGTCGTGGACGAGAACCGCGTGCTGATCGGCATCATCACCCAGACCGATCTGCTGGCCGTGCTCTACCGCGCGCACATCGTCGAAGCCGTCGTCGCCGAACGCTCCGCCGCCTGATCTGCGATAACTCGCCGGTAGGACTAGGATTTCCGCCGGTCTGGGCTAGAAACCAGCCTTCGCCCCGTCGTATCGATGACCCTCGCGGGACCAGGCCCCCGCGCGTGGGTAGCTCTGTATTTGGAAGGAACCGGCTTTGGATGACGCTCTGCGGCGCGCGGCGCTCGCCTATCATGAGTTTGGACGGCCGGGGAAACTGAGCGTCGAACCCACCAAGCCGATGGCCACCCAGCGCGACCTGGCCCTGGCCTATTCGCCCGGCGTGGCGGCGGCCTGCGAGGCGATCGTCGAGGATGCGGCCTGGGCCGAACGCGTCACCGCCCGCGGCAACCTGGTGGCGGTGATCACCGACGGCACCGCCGTGCTGGGCCTGGGCAACATCGGCCCGCTGGCCTCCAAGCCGGTGATGGAAGGCAAGGCCGTCCTGTTCAAGAAGTTCGCCGGCATCGATGTCTTCGACCTCGAGGTCTCCTCGGCCAACCCCGACCACTTCGTCGAGGTGGTCGCCGCGCTCGAGCCGACCTTCGGCGGCATCAATCTCGAGGACATCAAGGCCCCCGAGTGCTTCTACATCGAGCGCGCCCTGCGCCAGCGGATGAACATCCCGGTCTTCCATGACGACCAGCACGGCACCGCTATCGTCTGCGCCGCGGCGGTCCGCAACGCGCTGACCATCCAGGGCAAGAAGCTCTCGGAGGTGAAGCTGGTCACGTCGGGCGCCGGGGCTGCGGCCCTGGCCTGCGTCGACCTGCTGGTCAGCATGGGGCTGCCGGCCGACAACGTCACCCTGACCGACATCAACGGCGTCGTGCGCAAGGACCGCGGCGACCTGACGCCGGAGCTCGCCCGCTACGCGCGCGACACCAACGCCCAGACCCTGCCGGACGTGCTCGTCGGCGCCGACATCTTCCTTGGCCTCTCGGCCCCTCGGGTGCTGAAGCAGGAGTGGCTGTCGCTGCTGGCCAAGAGCCCGCTGATCATGGCCCTGGCCAATCCCGAGCCCGAGATCCTGCCCGAGCTGGTCGTCGCCAGCCGGCCGGACGCCATCGTCGCCACCGGCCGCTCGGACTATCCGAACCAGGTCAACAACGTCCTCTGCTTCCCGTTCATCTTCCGCGGCGCGCTCGACGTCGGCGCCACCGAGATCAACGAGGCGATGAAGCAGGCCGCCGCCGAGGCGATCGCCGAACTGGCCCGCGCCGAGGTCAGCGACGTGGTCGCCAGCGCCTATGCCGGCCAGGTCCCGCTGTTCGGCCGCGACTACGTGATCCCCAAGCCGTTCGACCCGCGCCTGATCCTCGAGATCGCGCCCGCCGTCGCCAAGGCGGCGATGGACTCCGGCGTCGCCCGCCGGCCGATCGCGGACTTCGAGGCCTATCGCCGCGAGCTGGAAGGCTACGTCTACCGCTCGGGCCAGCTGATGCGCCCGGTGTTCGCCCAGGCCCGCGACTGCAAGCGCCGCATCGCCTATGCCGAAGGCGAGGACGAGCGCGTCCTGCGCGGCGTCCAGACCGTGGTCGACGAGCAGCTCGCCCGCCCGGTGCTGATCGGCCACCGCGAGACCATCGAGGCCAAGGTCCGGGAGCTCGGCCTGCGCCTGACCCCCGACCGCGACATCGAGATCTTCGATCCCGACGCCGACCCGTCCGTCGAGGAGATTTCCGCCGAGTACCGCGCGGTGGTCGAGCGACGCGGCGTGCCGCCGACCGCCGCCAACCGCCGGGTCGTCACCCGTCCGACCGTGACCGCCGCCATGCTGCTCCGTCGCGGCCTGGTCGACGGCGCCCTGGTCGGCGGCGGCGGCGACTGGTGGCGTCACTTCACCTACGCCACCCCGGTGATCCCGGCGCGGCCGGGCGTCTCGCGGATTTCGGCGCTGTCGGGCGTGATCATGCCCAAGGGCGCGCTGTTCTTCTGCGACACCCACGTCAACGTCGACCCGACCGCCGAGCAGATCGCCGAGTCGACCATCCTGGCCGCCGAGGCGGTGCGCGGCTTCGGCATCGCGCCGAAGGTGGCGCTGCTCTCGCACTCCAGCTTCGGCTCCTCGAACTCGCCGTCCGCCCGCAAGATGCGCCAGGCCCTGGCCATCGTCCGCGAGCTGGACCCGACCCTCGAGATCGACGGTGAAATGCACGGCGACGCGGCGCTGAACGAAGAGGTCCGCACCCGCTACATCTCCGGCGGGGCCTTCGCCGGCGACGCCAACCTGCTGATCGCCCCGTCGCTCGACGCCGCGAACATCGCCCTGACCCTGGTCAGCGCGGTGACCGAGGGCATCGCCGTCGGGCCGCTGCTGCTGGGGCTCTCGAAGCCGCTGCACGTGCTCAGCCCGACGGTGACGGCGCGCGGCATCGTCAACATGACCGCCCTGGTCGCCAGCCAGGCCGCCGCCAAGGTCTAGGAACAAAGGGAGGCGCGCCGGCGGTGCGTCTCCCGTCCCTGCGTTGCGGTTTAGCTCTACCCTGACGTCGCGAACCCTGCGCTAGTCCCGTCCGCGTAATTCGGGAGAGTCGCGACAGTGCCCCTAGACCTTCCTCCGCTCGTCGAAACGGTCGTGGTCGAGGCCGCCCGGTTGCCGCCGTCGCCGACCGACAAGGCGTTCTCCATTGTCACCATCGGCAGCGAGGCGATCGCCACGGCGCCGCGCCTGGACGAGGCGCTGACCGCGACGCCGGGCGTGCAGCTGTTCAGGCGCACCTCCAGCCAGGCCTCGAACCCGACCACCCAGGGGATCAGCGTCCGCTCGATCGCAGGCTCGGGCGCTAGCCGCGCGCTGGTGCTGCTCGACGGCGTGCCGCAGAACGATCCGTTCGGCGGCTGGGTGCTGTGGACCGGACTGCCGACCATCGCGGTCGAACAGGCCCAGGTGGTGCGCGGCGCGGGGGCGGGGCCCTACGGCGCGGGCGCTCTGACCGGGACCATCCAGCTTTCCGAGCGCACCCGCGTGCCCAGCGGCGGTGAGTACGAGGTCTATGGCGGCGAGCGCGGCCTGGCCGGGGGCGCGGCCGCCGGGGCGGTCGGCGACCTGTTCATGGCCGTGGCGGGCGAGCGCAGCGACGGCTGGATTCCGCTCGGCGCCGGGCGCGGCGCGGCCGACACCGAGCTCTACTATCGGGGTCTCGGCGGCGCGCTGCGCTGGACGCCGCAACTGGGCGACCAGCAGCTGGCCGTGCGCCTCTCGGGCTATCAGGAAAAGCGCGGTGCGGGTCTGGTCGGCGCCGACTCCCGCGCCACCGGCGCGACGCTCTCGGCGACCCTGGTCGACCAGCCGGAAGGCGAGGGGACAGGCTGGCGGCTGCAGGGCTGGGTCAAGCGCTCGGACTTCGAGAACCGCTCGGCCGCCGTCGCCGCGGGCC
This sequence comes from Phenylobacterium sp. LjRoot97, assembly GCF_964254345.1. Classification (NCBI taxonomy): domain Bacteria; kingdom Pseudomonadati; phylum Pseudomonadota; class Alphaproteobacteria; order Caulobacterales; family Caulobacteraceae; genus Phenylobacterium; species Phenylobacterium sp. LjRoot97. Next base: position 2,743,015 of record NZ_CAXUTH020000001.1, on the reverse strand, counting down.
GCAACTCGACCACGCCGGCCAGCGAGCAATATGCGACCCCGGCCATGGGTTACGGCCTCAACGCCGCCCTGCGCCGCGACGCCGCCGACGGCGGCTGGGAGGTCGGCGCCGACGCCCGCATCTTCGACGGCGAGACCCGCGAGAAGTTCCGCTACATGGCCGGCGCCTTCACCCGCGACCGTGTCGCCGGGGGAACCCAGTCGGTGCTCGGCGCCTATGGCGAGGCCTATCGCAACCTCGGCGACTGGCTGCTGACCGGCGGCGTGCGGATCGATCGCTGGGCCACCTATGACGGCCACCGCACCGAGCGCGACGCAGCCAGCGGCGCGGTGACCCTGGACAATCGCCCGGACGACCGCGACGGCTGGCTGCCGACCGGGCGGATCGGCGCGCGCTACAGCGTCTCCGACGACCTCTATCTGCGCGGCGCGGCCTACGCCGGCTTCCGGCCTGCGACCCTCAACGAGCTCTACCGGCCGTTCCGGGTCGGCAATGATGTGACCGAGGCCAATGCCGGCCTGGAGCCTGAAAAGCTCTATGGGGTCGAGTTCGGCGTCGGGGCCGACGGCGCCCTGCGCTGGGACGTCACCGTCTTCGCCAACCGGCTTGAGGGCGCGGTGACCAACGTCACCATCGGCTTCGGACCCGGGACCTTCCCGATCGCCGGCCTGATCCCGGCCGGCGGCGTGCTGCGCCAGCGCCAGAACGCCGGCGAGGTCGAGGCCTACGGAGTCGAGGCCGAGATCGAGCGCCGCTGGGAGAGCGTCACCCTGCGGCTCGCCGCCGCCTACACCGAGGCCGAGGTCGACGGCGGCTCGGCCGCGCCGCAGCTCACCGGCCTGCGTCCGGCCCAGACCCCGCGCCTGACCGCCGCTGGCGAGGCGACCTGGCGTCCGCTCGACGTCCTCAGCCTGCGCGCCGGCGTCCGCTACGAGGGCGACCGCTACGACGACGACCTCAACACCCGCGAGTTGTCGGCGGCGACCGAGGTCGATCTGCGCGCCGACTGGTCGGTGTCGCGCGCCGTGACGCTCTACGCCGCGGCCGAAAACCTGTTCGATGCGAAGATCGAAACCGCCCAGACCGGCGACGGCCTGGAAAGCTACGACCAGCCCCAGACCTTCCGCCTCGGGCTGATCCTGCGGCGCTAGGCGGTCTCGCCCCAGTCCCGGCTGATCGCCAGCGCCGCCAGGGTGCAGATCGCCCCTGACAGCAGGTAGGCGCCGACCGACCACAGGCCAAAGCGCGTGGCCAGCAGCAGCGCCACGAGCGGTGCGAAACCGGCGCCGATCAGCCAGGCGGAGTTGGCGACGATCGCCGCGCCCGTATAGCGGTGCTCGGCCGGGAACTTGCTGTTGACGATGCCCGACGACTGGCCGAACGCCAGCCCCAGCAGCACGAAACCGACCAGCATGTAGAACACCTCGCCGACCGGCCCGGCGTTCAGCAGCTGGGGCGCAAAGCCGCTATAGGCCCCGATCAGCACCGCCGAGACCCCAAGCAGCGCCCGGCGCCCGACGCGGTCGGCGATGACTCCGGAAGCGACCACCGCGCCGACGCAGACGATCGCGCCCACGCCTTCGATGATCAGGAAGCGGATCGGCGGCTCGTCGGCGAACAGGGTGACGTACGAGAGCGGAAAGACGGTCACCAGGTGGAACAGCGCGAAGCTGGCCAGGGTGGCGAGCGCGCCCAATGCGATGGTGCGCCATTCGGCGAACACGGTGACGAACGGCGGGGAGGGCTGCAGGTCGCGGGTCTCGAACAGCCGCTGGAAGTCGGGCGTGGCGACGATCCGCAGGCGGGCGAACAGGGCCACGACATTGATCGCCAGGGCGACGAAGAACGGATAGCGCCATCCCCAGTTCACGAAGTCGTCCGCCGGCAGCATGTAGAGGAAGTAGCCGAACAGCGACGCGGCCACGAGCAGGCCGAGCGGCGCGCCGAGCTGCGGGATCATCGCGTACCAGCCGCGCCGCTCGCGCGGGGCGTTCAGCGCCAGCAGCGAGGGCAGGCCGTCCCAGGCGCCGCCCAGCGCCATGCCCTGGGTGAAGCGGAACAGCGCCAGCAGCGCCGCCGACCACACGCCGACCTGGTGGTAGCTGGGCAGCAGCGCCATCGCCATGGTCGAGCCCCCCAGCAGGAAGAGCGCCAGGGTCAGCTTCACGCCGCGCCCATGGCGGCGGTCGAGGGCGGTGAACAGCAGGGTGCCGAACGGGCGGCCGACGAAGGCCAGGGCGAAGATCGCGAACGAGTAGAGCGTTCCGGTGACCGCATCGACATACGGAAACACCACGGCCGGAAACACCAGCACCGAGGCGATCGCATAGACGAAGAAGTCGAAGAACTCGCTGGTTCGGCCGATGATCACGCCGATTGCAATTTCGCCGGGAGCCACACGGTGCTCTCGTGCGTTGATCAGCGCAGCGTCGCGCTCCAGCGGCGTTGACGTCGACGACGCGGTGACCGGCCCGACCATGCTGCTGATCTCCTCTGTCCCTCTGCGTATCCGAACGGCGGTCGGGCCTTCAGCCGGCTCACGTCCACCCTTGGCTTGAGAGCGGAACAGCGATGCCGCGACAAGGCAATGGCCGATGGGCGAGATCGTTCCCAAGAGGGGCGGTGAAGGCCGCCGTCCTGGCTTTCGCTCCGCTGCTGCTCCTCGCCGGGTGCTCTCGCGAGGTTCTCGATCCGGCCGGCGACATCGCGCTCCAACAGCGAAACCTGATCTACACCTCGACCGGGCTGATGCTGTTGATCATCGTCCCGGTCATCGTGCTGATCATCGTGTTCGCTTGGCGCTATCGCAGCGGCAACCGCGAGGCGACCTACGATCCCGACTTCGACCATTCCACCTCGCTTGAGCTGGCGATCTGGGCGGGCCCGCTGCTGATCATCATCGCGCTCGGCGCGCTGACCTGGTCCAGCACCCACCTGCTCGATCCGTTCCGCCCGCTGGACCGCATCGCGCCGGGCAAGCCGACGGTCGCTGGCGAGGCGCCGCTGACCGTCCAAGTGGTCGCGATGGATTGGAAGTGGCTGTTCATCTACCCCGAGCAGGGGATCGCCACCGTCAACGAGTTGGTGTTGCCCGTCGATCGCCAGGTGCGCTTCGACATCACCTCGACCAACATGATGAACACCTTCTACGCCCCGACCCTGGCGGGGATGGTCTATGCGATGCCGGGCATGCGCAGCCAGCTGCACGCCGTGCTCAACCGGCCCGGCGACTATGAAGGGTTCTCGGCCAACTACAGCGGCGCCGGGTTCTCGGACATGCGCTTCCGGCTGCGCGGCGTCGATGCGGCCGGCTTCGAGACCTGGGTCGCGCAGACCAGGTCCGCCGCGGCCCTGACTACGCCGACCTACCTGGCGCTCGAAAAACCGAGCGAGAAGGTGCCGCCGGCCTATTTCGGCTCCGTCGAGCCGGACCTCTTCCACCGCGTGCTGAACCGCTGCGTGCCGCCTGGGTCCTCGTGCATGCATGAGGTCATGGCCCAGGACCGCCAGCGCGGCGCGGCGTATGGCGGGCACGGCGAGGGATCGCTCGTGCCTCCCGCGCGCAACGCGCCCCATCCGCATGGCGACAAGCCGAAGGGCGCGCTCATGAAGGCGCCGGAAGAGATCGCCCCGGGCTCCAACGTCACCAAGCCCAGCGCGCCGCCGCCCGGGACGACCCAACCGGCGTCGCCGCGCAACCGCGACATGTCCTTCCTCGAACCCGACGCCGCGACGGCGCTCGGATGAGCCGGAGATAGTCATGCAGGAGCAGACCTTCTGGAGGACGGTGTTCGGGCGGCTGTCGTGGGAATCGTTCCCGCTCCATGAGCCGATCCTGCTGGTCACCTTCATCGTGGTGGTGTTGCTCGGCCTGGGGATCGTCGCAGCGGTCACCCGCTACCGCCTCTGGGGCTGGCTCTGGCGCGAGTGGCTGACCAGCGTCGACCACAAGAAGATCGGCATCATGTACATGATCCTCGGGATCATCATGCTGCTGCGCGGCTTCGCCGACGCCCTGATGATGCGGGCCCAGCAGGCGATCGCCTTCGGCGGGGCCGAGGGCTACCTGCCGGCCCACCACTACGACCAGATCTTCACCGCCCACGGGACGATCATGATCTTCTTCGTGGCGATCCCGCTGATCGTCGGACTGGTCAATTTCGTCATGCCGCTGCAGATCGGGGCGCGCGACGTGGCGTTCCCGTTCCTCAACAATCTCAGCTTCTGGCTGACCGTGGCCGGCGCCGTGCTGGTGATGATCTCGCTGTTCGTCGGCGAGTTCTCGCGCGGCGGCTGGCTGAACTACGTGCCGGTCTCCAACATCCAGAACAGTCCGGACACCGGGCCGGACTACTACCTATGGGCCCTGCAGATAGCCGGGGTCGGCACGACGCTGTCGGCGATCAACATGGTCACCACCATCATCAAGATGCGCGCGCCGGGCATGACGATGATGAAGATGCCGGTGTTCTGCTGGACCGCCCTGTGCAGCAACGTCCTGGCCATCGCCATCTTCCCGGTGCTGACGGGGGCCTTCGCGCTGCTGATGCTCGACCGCTACGTGGGGATGAACTTCTTCACCAACGATCTCGGCGGCAACCCGATGATGTACTGGAACCTGGTGTGGATCTGGGGGCATCCAGAAGTCTACGTCCTGGTCCTGCCGGCGTTCGGGATCTTTTCCGAGATCACCTCGACCTTCTCGGGCAAGCGGCTCTTCGGCTACTCGTCAATGGTCTACGCCACGGTGGTCATCACCATCCTGTCGTACCTGGTCTGGCTGCACCACTTCTTCACGATGGGGTCGGGCGCGAGCGTGAACTCGTTCTTCGGCATCGCGACGATGGTGATCTCGATCCCGACCGGCGCGAAGATCTTCAACTGGCTGTTCACGATGTACCGCGGCCGCATCCGCTTCGAGCTGCCGATGATGTGGGTCGTGGCCTTCATGCTGACCTTCGTGGTCGGCGGGATGACGGGGGTGCTGCTGGCCGTGCCGCCGGCCGACTTCGTGCTGCACAACAGCCTGTTCCTGGTCGCGCACTTCCACAACGTGATCATCGGCGGCGTGGTCTTCGGGCTCTTCGCCGGCATGGTCTACTGGTTCCCCAAGGCCTTCGGCTTCAAGCTCGACCCCTTCTGGGGGAAGATCTCGTTCTGGGGCTGGGTGATCGGCTACTGGGTCGCCTGGACGCCGATCTACGTGGTCGGGCTGATGGGCACGACGCGGCGCGTGCGCCACTTCGACGACCCCTCGCTGCAGATCTGGTTCGTCATCGCCGGCATCGGCGCCCTGATCATCCTGGTCGGCATCCTCGCCTTCGTGATCCAGATCGCGGTCAGCATCCGCAATCGCGAGGCTCTGCGCGACACCACCGGCGATCCCTGGGACGGCCGGACCCTGGAATGGTCGACCACCTCGCCGCCGCCGCCCTACAACTTCGCCTTCACCCCGCGGGTGCACGACCTCGACGCCTGGTACGACATGAAGGCGCTGGGGCACGAACCGCCGACCGAGGGCTTCCGCCCGATCCACATGCCGCGGAACACCGGGGCAGGGGTGATCATCTCGGCCCTGGCCCTGGTGCTGGGCTTTGCGATGATCTGGTACATCTGGTGGCTGGCGGCGCTGAGCTTCGTGGCGCTGCTGGTCTATTCGATCGCCCACACCTTCAACTACGACCGCGACTACTACGTGCCGGCCGAGGAAGTGGCCCGGATCGAAGGCGCGCGCGCTCAGGGGGCGGCCTGACATGGCGCGCGAAACCCTTGACGCCGCCCAGGCGGTGAACCCGACCTACTATCTGGTCGAGGAGGACGAGCACCACGCCGCCAGCGGCGGCAGCACGCTGCTCGGCTTCTGGATCTACCTGATGAGCGACGCGCTCATCTTCGCCACGCTGTTTGCGACCTACGGCGTGGTGTCGGGCAACTATGCCGGCGGTCCGGCCCCGCGCGAGATCTTCGAGCTGCCGCTGGTGGCGCTCAACACCGCCATGCTGCTGTTCTCGTCGATCACCTTCGGCATGGGCATGATCGACATGGAGGCCGGCCGCCAGCGCGCCACCCAGGGCTGGCTGGCGGTCACCGCCCTGTTCGGCCTCGCCTTCATCAGTATCGAGCTCTACGAGTTCGCCAGCCTGATCGCCGAGGGGGCGACGCCCCAGCGCTCGGCCTTCCTGTCGGCCTTCTTCACCCTGGTCGGCACCCACGGCCTGCACGTCACCTTCGGCCTGATCTGGATCGCGGTGATGATGGTCCAGATCGGCCAGCGCGGCCTGATCCCCGAGAACCGCCGGCGGCTGATCTGCCTGGGCATGTTCTGGCACCTGCTCGATGTGGTGTGGATCGGCGTCTTCACCTTCGTCTACCTGCTCGGAGTGCTCCAGTGAACGCATCAGACGACCATGCGCGGGGCCACGGGGCCACCCACGGCCACGGGACGCGGCGGGACTATCTGATCGGCTTTGCGCTGTCGGCGGTGCTGACCGCCGCGCCGTTCTGGCTGGTGATGACCGGGGCGCTGGGCGACGTGCGGATCACGGCGGCCTGGATCATCGCGCTCGCCTTCGTGCAGATCATCGTCCACACGATCTTCTTCCTGCACGTGAACACTCAGGCCGAGGGCGGCTGGACCCTGCTGGCCATGCTGTTCACCCTGGTGATGATCGCCATCGTGATCAGCGGCTCGCTGTGGATCATGTACCACCTGAACAGCAACATGATGTCGATGCCGATGCCGCCCGAGGCCGCCCCCAGCACGCCATGACGCGAAGGCTCTTCGCGGCCCTCTGCCTGCTGCTGGCGGCCGCCTTCACCGCGCTGGGCGTCTGGCAGCTCGAGCGCCGCGCGTGGAAACTCGACCTCATCGCCCGCGTGGAGTCGCGGATCCACGCGCCGCCGCGCGCGCTGACCGACTGGTCGCCGCTCACCGACGCCGACGCCTACACTCGCGTGCGCGTCAGCGGGACCTTCGAGAACGACCGCGAGACGCTGGTGCAGGCGCTGACCGAGCGTGGGGCGGGCTGGTGGGTGGTGACGCCGCTGCGGGCCTCGGCCGGGACAGTGCTGGTCAATCGCGGCTTCGTGCCGGCGCAGTTCCGCGACCCGGCCACCCGTCCGCCGCCTGCCGGGCGCGTCGATGTCGTCGGACTGCTGCGCGCCAGCGAGCCGGGCGGAGGCTTCCTGCGCCGTAACGACCCGGCCTCGAACCGCTGGTACTCGCGCGACGTCGCCGCCATCGCCCGCGCGCGAGGGATCGGGGCGGTCGCGCCGCTCTTCGTCGATGCGGAGGCCGGCCAGGGCTATCCGGTCGGCGGGCTGACGGTGACGGCCTTCCGCAACGCCCACCTGGCCTATGCCCTGACCTGGTTCGGACTGGCCGCGCTCAGCCTGGCCGGCGCGGCGATCGTATGGCGCTCGGGGCCTCGGCCCGACGTTGGGGCAGGGCGTAGGCGATGACCTCGTCGCCGACCGGCGTCTCCATGAAGTGATGGCCGCCGGCCATGATCACCACGTACTGGCGGCCCGCGTGCTCGTAGGTCATCGGCGTCGCCTGGCCGCCGGCCGGCAGCTTGGCGGTCCAGAGGTTCTTCCCGGTGCGCAGGTCGACGGCGCGGATCAGGTTGTCGGTGGCGGCGGCGACGAAGATCACGCCGCCGGCCGTCACGACCGCGCCCCCGTTGTTCGGCGTGCCGATCTCCAGCGGCAGGCCCGAGGGCACGCCGAACGGGCCGTTGCGGCGGGCGCTGCCGAGCGGGCGGTCCCAGATCGTGCGGCCGGTGCGCAGGTCCACCGCCCGCAGGCCGCCATAGGGCGGCTGCTTGCAGAGCAGGCCCGTGAACGGCAGCCGCCAGCCGGCGTTCACCTGGATCGCGTAGGGCACGCCGAACTGCGGATCGCCCGCGCCTTCCGCACCGCCGCCCAGATCGCCGCCGCGGGCGTCCTTGCGCGGCGCCCAGCCCAGGCGATTGGCCTCGGCCCGCGGCACCAGGCGGTTGTAGTTCGGCATGTCGTTGTAGTTGGCGACGATGACCCCGCGCACCGGGTCGACGGCGATGCCGCCCCAGTCGGTCCCGCCGTTGTAGCCCGGGTACTCCACCCAGCGCCGGTCGGCCTCTGGCGGGGTGTAGAAGCCCTTGTAGCTCGCCCGCCGGAACTGGATGCGGCACGCCATCTGGTCGATGGGCGACATGCCCCACATGTCCTTCTCGGTCAGGTCGGCCTTGCGCAACGTGTGGAACAGCGAGTGCGGCTGGGTCGCCGCGCGCTGCTGCGGCTCCACCCCGCCGGTCGGCGCCGGGCGTTCCTCGACGCCGGTGATCGGACGTCCCGTGCGGCGGTCCAGCACGTAGATGTCGCCCTGCTTGCTGGGCAGCAGCAGCGCCGGGATCGTCCCGGCGCCCGAGGGGAAGTCCACCAGGGTCGCCTGCGCGCCGAGGTCGTAGTCCCACACGTCCTTGTGCACCGTCTGGAAGCGCCACGCCGGCTGGCCGCTCGTCACATCCAGCGCCACCAGCGAGGTCGAGAACATGTTCTCCTGGGCCGAGCGGTCGCTGCTCCAGTAGTCCGCCGCCGAATTGCCCATGGGCAGGTAGACCAAACCCAACGCCTCGTCGGCCGAGGCCGTCGTCCACATGTTGGGCGTGCCGCGCGTGTACATCTGCGGCGGCTGCAGGGGCGCGCTCTCGCCGGGCCGCCCCAGGTCCCAGGCCCAGCGCTGGACGCCGGTCACCGCGTCGAAACCCTGGATCACGCCGGACGGCGCATTGTTGTCCTGGCCGTCCAGCACCTGCTGACCGGTCACGATCACCCCGCGCACGATCACCGGGGGCGAGGTGATCGCCACATAGCCAGGGATCACCGGACCCATGCCGGTCTTGATGTCGACCTGGCCGCTGCGCCCGAAGCCGGCGCAGGGCGCGCCCGTGCGGGCGTCGACCGCGATCAGGCGCCCGTCCAGCGTGCCCTCGATGATGCGGGTGCCGCAGGCGCTCGCGGCGTCCTGTCCGGGAACGGCGTAGTAGCTCACCCCGCGGCAGGCGGCCGTGTACGGAATCCAGTCGTCGGAGACCTTGGGGTCATAGCGCCAGCGCGTCTCGCCGGTCGCCGGATCCAGGGCGATCAGGATGTTCTTGGGCGTGCACAGATAGAGCGTGTCGGCCACCTTCAACGGCGTAGTCTCGGCCCCGTACTTGTCCTTTGCATGGGCGCTTGGAAGGTCTCCGGTGTGGGAGAGCCAGACCCGCTCCAGACCGCCGACGTTCTGGGCCGTGATCTGGGTGAGCGGCGAGTAGCGCCGGGCGCTGTACGTGCCGCCATAGGCCGGCCAGTCGACGCCGGCGCCGGCCGCGGTGACAGGCGCGCTGTCGGTCATGACCAGTCCGGCTTCCGGCATGGCGTTGGGGCGGGGGCGGTCGGACGCCGCGACGGTCACTACCAGGGCCGCCGCCGCCACGCCCAGCACGCCCAGTTCGATCGCCATCGCCTGCAGGCGGCTTCGGCGCTCGCTCAACAGCGTCGCCACCACGATCGCCAGCACCGCCAGCACCGTGGGGCCGACCAGTCGCGGAACCAGGGCCCAGCCGTCGAGGCCTGATTCCGCCAGGGCCCACGCCACCGTGCCGATGAAGGCGGCGATGTAGATCCATGGCCCGATTTCTCGGGCCTGCAGCGTGAACCAGCCCGCCGCCAGCAGCGCCGCCCCGACGATCAGGTAATAGGCCGAACCGCCGAGGGCCGCGAGCCAGACGCCGCCGACCACTAGCGTCAGTCCGATGAGCAGGAGCAGGGCCCCGAACAGCCTCGCAATCCAGATGGCCAGGAAGCCTCGGCGGCGCCGTTCGTTCACCATTGCGTCCACCTATCTCGCCGTTTCGGGAAACGTGCGCGCGGCGGCGCCGTTCCTGGGGCGGCGGCGCGCGCCGGTCAGTGAGTTGTGCGCGACGCGTCGTCAGGAGCCTGATTGAGGACCGCTGCGGTGTGTTCGGCGTCTTCTCGCGACAGGCCGCACTGTCTGACCTTCGCGATGATCAGCGTCTCGCCGGTTGCGAGGTCGCGGACGCTGAACCCGGCGGGGTCGGGCCTGATGTCGAAACGCGTGTCCGTGGGCGGGCGAAGCATGGGGCTCACCGGTGTGAAGTCGCGAAATCCCAGCACATGCGCGTTCCCGGCGACATCGGGTGATCCCCTGGGGCGCCGCCGCTCGCGGGCGATGCCTACGCCATTGTGATCGTTCCTGGCGCGCTTGTGAGGCCGCGGGGAGCTTGCCCTGCGGCATACACGAGCCAGTTGATAGGTGTTGGCGGGGGCTGAGACGGAGTCGACTATGACGAACATGTCCCAGGTCCGTGCGAGCGCGTATCTCGATCTTTGCCGCGCCTATGACGGGCTCTTGGAGCCTGACGCGCCCGAATCTTCCGAGCGCGTGCGCGGCGAGCTGGCGGGGTATGCGCGGATTCTCGACCTGGACGTCGGCGAGGTCGACGCCCCCGAAATCTGGCGACGGGTGCGGCCGCTGATCGCCCGGGAGTTCGGAGCTGACGGCGAACAGATGGCCTCGACCGCGCCGGATTGGACGCCGAAGGTCTATCTGCCGGCCGCGGCCGGCCAGCTCGAGGGCTTTTCGGCCGCCCCGTTGTCCCTGTCGCTGCTGGTCGTCGAGGATGACCCCGATCTGGGCCCGGCCATGGTCGAGGCCCTGACCCACGCCGGACACCGCGTCGTCGCCCACGCGGTCGGCGCCGAGGTCGCACTCGCGCAGGCCGCGCTCCACGGGGCGGACCTGGCGATCGTCGACGTGGAGCTGGCCGACGCCGGCAGCGGCGCCGAGTTGGCGAAGGCGCTCCATGAGCGCTGGGGCGTGCCGGCGCTGTTCATCTCCGGCAGCCACAACGAGCACCTGGTCGCCCAGGACATGGCGGTCGGGTTCCTCGGCAAGCCGTTCAAGGCGTCCGAGCTGCTGGCCGCGATCACCTTGGCAACGCCGCTGCTCGAACGACGGCGCGTGGCTTTGAACGCGCCGTCCGTGGACGTCGGCGCGCCTGGTTGAACCGCGCTGTCGCCGGGCGGCTTCAATCAAGTCGCACGGACGGCGGCGGGTTCTGTTCGGGGGAGTGGTGAACCCCTGTTGGCGGGGGGTTCGAATGGTGGGTGCAGTAGGATTCGAACCTACGACCCGCTGATTAAGAGTCAGCTGCTCTACCAACTGAGCTATGCACCCATAACCGTTACGCCATAAGGCTTTGCGGTTAGTTCCCTGGCCGGTCCGGAGAGCGTTTCGCTCGCGGCCCCGCTGGGGAGGCGTCCTGTTAGCGAGTCTCGATCTGCGTTGCAAGCGTCTTTGTCATCCGGCCGGCATCGGTCGGAAGGTGTAGGGCCCGGTGTGGCCGATATAGTGGTCGAACAGGGTCCAGATCTTTCCGCCCAGCGCCCGCCAGCGATGGCAGAACGAAACATCCTCGCTCATCGCCACGCCGTTCTCGTCAGCCAGCGGCTCGAAGCACTGCAGCACGTTCTGCAGGTTCTGGTAGGCGTAGTAGCTGCCCTCGGCGCGGCGATAGAGCGACGGGTCGGCGGCGCGCATCTGCTCGAACACCTCGCGCTTGATCAGCATCAGCCCGGTCGGGGCGGTCTTGGCCTCGTAGAACTCGCCCTTGGTCACGTGCGGCTCGACCAGATCGACCGGATAGCTGAGCGCGGCGGCGAAGGCGGTGTTCGGATCGTCGTGCTTGCGTGAGGCGGCGTGGAACGCGGCGACGTTCAGGGTCCGCTGCGGATAGATGCCCGCGACCACCGGCTCGTCCAGGGCGATCATCTTCTGCACGACCCCGGCCGGAAAGCTGACGTCGGCGTCGACGAACAGCAGATGGGTGTGGTCGGTCTCCAGCACCCGGCTGGCCAGCAGGTTGCGCGCCGTCGAGATGATCACCGCCTTGGTCGACTCCCAGCCCATGGACGGGCCCAGCATCGCCTGCAGTTCCAGCATGGTGCGCGTGTACTGCCCCGTCACCTGGCCGTTGTAGGTGGGCGTGCCGACCAAAATCTTCATGCGGCGAAGTCCTTGTTAGGCCGGCGGCAACCTGAGCAAGTGCACGTCAGGGTCGAGTCGGCGTTCAAAGCGGGAAAATACCATGGCGAGGCGCGACCTCACCGGAGCGGTGGACTTCAAATACCTCGAATCCTTCACGGCCGGCGACGGCGACGTGATCGACGAGGTGCTGAGCCTGTTCCGCGAGCAGGCGGCGATCTGGGCGGCGCTGCTGGATCCGGCGTCGGAAGGCTGGCGCGACGCCGTGCACACGATCAAGGGCGCGGCCCGCGGGGTCGGGGCGTTTCAGCTCGGCGACGCCTGTGAGCGCGCCGAGGCCGCAGGCCCTGGCGCGCTGGATTTGGTCAAGGACGCGCTCGACGCGGCGCTGGCCGACGTCGCGGCCTACGCCCACGAACGGGCGCTTCAGTCTTTGCGCACGCCGCGCAGCTGATCCCAGACGCCGAACTCATAGGCGATGCAGCGGTCGATCAGCAGCCGCCACACCGGTTCGGCGATCTCCTCGGACAGGCCCGCCTCGCGGGCCGCCGCCTTGACCTTGGTCACGACGTCCTCGATCCGCGCCGTGTCCAGCACCGTGTGGCGCTCGGATTTGATACGGGCGGCGGCGTCCATGTAGCGCTGGCGCTCGGCCAGCATGAGAACAAGCGCGCGGTCCAGAGCATCGACGCCCTTGCGGACGTCGAGCATGGTCTCGCAGTCGGCCGGCAACGGCCGCTCATCAACAACGATTTTCATGGCCGCTTAGGACTAAATCCCGGCCCCGTTGTCCAGGCTTCTTAGCGCAGCTTCGTGGGCTTCGGCCTCGGCGGCGATCCAGTTGATGAACGCCTTGACCTGCGGCAGCCGGCCCTTGGCCTTGGGATGCACGACGTAATAGGCGAAATCGACCGCCGTCGCGATCTGCAGCGGGGCGATCAGCCGGCCGGCGTCCAGGTCGGCCTGGGCCAGGGTGCGCTTGGCCAGCGCCACGCCGCGGCCGTTCACCGCCGCCTCGATCACCAGGCTCGACTGGTTGAACCGCGGGCCGCGCGCGCCGTCGATGCCGCGCAGGCCGCGGGCCGCCAGCCACATGGTCCAGTCGGGGCACGAATCGTCCGGCTCGGGCGAGCCGTCGTGCAGCAGCACGTGGCCCGCCAGATCGGCGGGTTCGTTCAGCGGAATGTTTGCCGCAAGATCCGGAGAAAGCACGGGAATTACGGTTTCGCCGATCAGCCGCCGAACCTCCAGGCCGGGGTAGCGGCCGGCCCCGTAACGGATCGCCACGTCCACTTCGCCGGCGGTCAGGTCGACCAGTTCCAGCCCTGCCGACAGCCACACGTCGACCTGCGGATGCAGCTCTTCGAATCGGCCCAGCCGCGGCACCAGCCACTTGGCTGCGAACGACGGCGCGGCGGTCAGCGTCAGCCGGCGCCCGTCCACCGCCGCGGTCAGCATCGAGGCGGCCTCGGCCAGGCGGTCGAAGGCCTCGCGCAGGGCGGGCAGGGCGGTCTGCGCCGCGTCGGTCAGCAGCAGGCCCTTGGGCGTGCGCTTGAACAGGGCCGCGCCGACATAGTCTTCCAGGTTCTGGATCTGCTGGCTGACCGCGCCAGGGGTCACGGACAGCTCGTCCGCAGCCCTAGAAAAATTCAGGTGCCGCGCGGCCGCCTCGAACGCCCGCAGGGCGTTGAGTGGCGGCAATCGTCGGCGTTCCGCGTTACGCTCCATCGAGTTTTCCTGACACCCCCGGCAGAAGTCCTTGGGTTGCGAATTGGCCTCTTCACGACCAATTTGCAACTGTTCGCCGAGGTATTGGCCCTTTTCGTCGGCGGATAATGTGGCGGGGCGGGTGCAAGCCCGTCCCGCTCTCACATTCAAGCTCTGGCGTTTAGAGAAGCTAAAAACAATGCCTCACCGCAAGCCCAAAAACGAGAGCGGCCAGCGCCTCGTGGTCCTGGGCGGGGCGCGCCGCCGCGCGACCGGCGCGGTCTGGCTGGTGGGCGCTGGTCCCGGCGACCCCGAACTGCTGACCCTCAAGGCGCTCAAGGCGTTGCAGGCCGCCGAGGTCGTTGTCCACGACGGATTGGTCACCGACGAGATTCTCGACCTGGCGCCGGCTTCGGCCCGCCGCATTAGCGTCGCCAAGCGCAAGTCGCGCCACTCCTACGCCCAGGACGAGATCAACCGCATGCTCGTCGCCTTCGCCCAGGAGGGCTTGAAGGTCGTGCGCCTGAAGGGCGGCGATCCGTTCATCTTCGGGCGCGGCGGCGAAGAACTGGAAGCCTGCCGCGAAGCCGGCGTCGAATGCCACGTGGTGCCCGGCGTCACCGCCGCGCTGGCCGCCAGTGCGAACGCCGGGGCGCCGCTGACCCATCGCGGATCGGCCCAGGCGGTCACCTTCGTCACCGGTCACGCCGCTTCGGGCAGCGAGCCGGACCTGGACTGGGAAAGCCTGGCCAAGGCCAACCAGACCGTCGTCATCTACATGGGCGTGTCGACCGCGGCGGGCATCGCCGCCCGGCTGATCGGCGCCGGGCGCGCCAGCTCGACCCCGGCCTTGGTGGTCGAGAACGCCAGCCGCGCCGACGAGCGCCGGATCGTCACCACCCTGGCCGAACTGCCGGCCGCCGCCGAACAGGTGGCGGGCCCGGCTCTGCTGATCGTCGGCGAGGCTATGGCCTTGGCCCAAGCTTCCGGCGATACCGCCGCCTTTGAACCGAAACTTGAGTTGCGCGTGAAATGAAAGCCCTGACCGGAAATCGCCTGACCGACGGCGAAGTCGTCTTCTGGAAGGCTGGGGCCTGGGTCGAGCGCTTCGCCGATGCCGAGCTCTTCGAGTCCGCCGAGGCCGGCGAGGCCGCCGAAGCGCACGCCAAGACCCTGCAGACGGTGATCGTCGATCCCTACCTGATCGACCTCATCGAGAGCGAAGGCCTGTGGGCGCCGGTCAGCTATCGCGAGCGCCTGCGCGCGCTCGGTCCGACCAACCATCTGCACCACGGCAAGCAGGCCGAAGGCGGAGCCGCCATCGAAGCCCTGCAACATGCATCCGGCGCCGCCCGCTCCAAGGGCCGCGTCAATCTGATCAAGCGTTAGAGAGGGGAGGGCCATGTACCAGTACGACACCCTCGATAAGGAATTCCTGGCCGACCGCGCCGCCGAATTCCGCGAACAGGTGGTCCGGCGTCTGGCCGGCGAGATCACCGAGGACCAGTTCAAGCCGATCCGGCTGATGAACGGCCTGTACCTGCAGCTGCACGCCTACATGCTGCGCGTCGCGATCCCCTACGGCTCGCTGAACCCGACCCAGCTGCGCGTGCTGGCCGATATCGGCCGCACCTACGACAAGGCCTACGGCCACTTCACGACCCGTCAGAACCTGCAGTTCCACTGGATCAAGCTGGCCGACACGCCGGACATCCTGGACAAGCTGGCGGCGGTCGACATGCACGCCATCCAGACCAGCGGCAACTGCATCCGCAACACCACCGCCGACCCCTATGCCGGCGCGACGGCGGAAGAAGTCGACGATCCGCGGGTCTGGTCCGAGGCGATCCGCCAGTGGTCCAGCCTGCACCCGGAATTCTCGTTCCTGCCGCGCAAGTTCAAGATCGCCATCACCGGCGCCGCCAAGGACCGCACGGCCGCCAAGGTCCACGACATCGGGCTGATGATGCGCCGCGGCCGCGACGGCACGCTGGGCTTCGAGGTCATCGTCGGCGGCGGCCTCGGCCGCACGCCGTTCGTCGGCCCGACGATCAAGGAATTCCTGCCGGCCAACCGCCTGGTCTCGTACCTGGAAGCGATCCTGCGCGTCTTCAATCGCCACGGTCGCCGGGACAACAAGTACAAGGCGCGCATCAAGATCCTGGTCTCCGCCCTCGGCGCCGAGGAGTTCGCCCGCCAGGTCGAAGAGGAATGGGCCAAGATCGGCCCGGAGAGCGATCTGCCGGACACCGAGATCGCCCGAATCCGCGGCGCCTTCGCCCCGACCGACTTCGCCACCCTGGTCAACCGCTCCGAAGTGTTCGAGGCCGCCAAGGCCGCCGATCCGGGCCTGGCCCGCTTCGCGCGCAACAACCTGCGTGAGCACAAGCGCGCCGGCTACACCATCGTCGAGATCTCGCTGAAGGCGATCGGCGAGACCCCCGGCGACGCCACTTCCGACCAGATGGACGTGGTCGCCGACCTGGCCGAGCGCTTCGGCCAGAACGACATCCGCGTCACCCACGAGCAGAACCTGGTGCTGCCGCACGTCAAGCTCGACGACCTGCCGGCGCTCTATGCGTCGCTGAACGCGGCCGGCCTGGCGACGCCGAACGTCAACCTGATCACCGACATGATCGCCTGCCCGGGGCTCGACTACTGCGCTCTGGCCAACGCCCGGGCGATCCCGATCGCCCAGGACATCGCCCGGACCTTCGCCGACCAGGAGCGGGCCGAACTGATCGGCGAGCTGAAGATCAAGATCAGCGGTTGCATCAACGCCTGCGGCCACCACCACGTCGGCCACATCGGCATCCTCGGCGTCGATAAGAAGGGCGAGGAGTTCTACCAGCTAACCCTCGGCGGCTCGGGGGCGGAGGACGCCTCCGTCGGCTCGATGCTTGGCCCGGCCCTGCCGGCCGAACGCGTGGCCCCGGCCATCGACACCCTGGTCGAGGTCTATCTGCGCGAACGCCAGGGCCAGGAGCGCTTCCTCGACACCTTCCGCCGCACCGGCGTCGTTCCCTTCAAGGAGGCCGTCTATGCCGACGCGAATTAAGCTGACGGACGGCCAGTTCTCGCTGGTCGAGGATCCCTACACCCACGTTTCTGACGACGAGGACCTGGTCCGCGGCGACCTGATCATCTCCCTGACCCGCTTCCAGAGCGAAGGCGAGCGCTTGCTCGCCGAGGGCCGCTCGGTTGGCGTGCGGCTGGAGCCGGCCGAAGAGGTCGAGGTCCTGGCCTACGACCTGCCGCGCATCGCCCTGGTCGCCGTGGCCTTCCCGAAGTTCAACGACGGCCGCGCCTACACCGCCGCGCGCCTGCTGCGCGAGCGCTACGGCTTCAAGGGCGAGGTCCGCGCCGTCGGCGACGTCCTGCGCGAGCAGGCCGGCTTCATGGTCCGCGTCGGCTTCGACGCCTTCGAGCCGGCCGACGGCTCGACCCCCGAGCAATGGGCGCACACCGCCCACCGCCAACGCCACGTCTACCAGCGCGCGGCCGACCGCCGTGCGCCGGCCTTCGCCGAAAGGGAGTGAGCTGACCATGGCCTTCGATCAGTTGGAGCGTCCGTCCCTCGCGGCCCGGCTCGACGCCGAGTTGCGCCACGCCCATCCGGCCACGGTGCTGGAATCGGCGGTCGAGGCGTTCGGCGACAAGCTGGCCCTGGTCTCGTCCTTCGGGGCCGAGTCCGCGGTGCTGCTGCACATGATGTCGAAGATCAAGCCGGACACGCCGGTGCTGTTCCTCGACACCGGCATGCTGTTCGGCCAGACGCTCGACTATCGAAAGAACCTGGCGGCCAAGCTCGGCCTGACCGACGTGCGCGACCTGCGCCCGGCCTTCAACGATCTCGCCGTCGCCGATCCCAACGCCAAGCTCTGGCAGACCGACACCGACGCCTGCTGCGAGGTCCGCAAGGTCATTCCGCTGGACAAGGCGCTCGCCGAGTTCGACGGCTGGATCACTGGCCGCAAGCGCTTCCACGGCGGCGACCGCCTGTCGCTGCCGGTGGTCGAGCAGGCCGACGGCCAGGTGAAGTTCAATCCGCTGGCCAACTGGGGCAAGGCCGAGCTGGACGCCTACATGGCCGAGCACGACCTGCCGGCGCACCCGCTGGTCGCCCAGGGCTTCCCGTCGATCGGCTGCTGGCCGTGCACCAAGGCCGTGGAGGCGGGCCAGGACGTCCGCGCCGGCCGCTGGGCCGGCCAGGACAAGACCGAGTGCGGCATCCATGTCGCCCGCGCCCCCGGCGCTGTCGACAATGTCGGCGGCGACATCTGACGACGGCGTTGCTACATACGCTCCAACCTTGCTGGCGGCCCGTGTCGCCGCCGGCCCTACGGTAGCCAAAGACTTGTCATGACTGATGTAATCGCTCCGGCCCCGGCCGCGTCCAAGGCGCGCGGCGCCTTCATGATCGAGACCGTGACCTGGGTCCAGCACTGGACCGACGAGCTGTTCTCGTTCCGCACCACCCGCGATCCGGGCCTGCGTTTCTCGTCGGGCCAGTTCGTGATGGTCGGCCTGGAAGTCGACGGCAAACCGCTGGTGCGCGCCTATTCGATCGCCAGCCCCTCGTGGCACGACGAACTCGAGTTCTATTCGATCAAGGTCGCCGACGGCCCGCTGACCTCGCGCCTGCAGAAGATCAAGGTCGGCGACGAGGTGCTGATCGGCAAGAAGCCGACCGGCACCCTGGTGCTCGACGGTCTCAAGCCCGGCAAGCGGCTCTACATGGTCGGCACCGGCACCGGCCTGGCCCCCTGGCTGTCGCTGGCCCGCGACCCGGAGGTCTACGACCGCTTCGACGAGGTGATCGTCACCCACACGGTCCGCAACGTCGCCGACCTGAACTACGCCGAACTGTTCGAGAAGGACCTGCGTGAGGACGAGATCCTCAGCGAGGTGATCGGCGACAAGCTCCGCTACTACCCGACCGTGACCCGCGAGCCGTTCCGCACTCAGGGCCGGATCACCGACCTGATCACCTCGGGCAAGATCTTCGAGGACCTCGGCGTGTCGCCGCTGGACCCGGCCGTCGACCGCCTGATGCTCTGCGGCGGCCCCTCGGTGCTGGCCGACCTGAAGACCCTGCTGGTCGAGCGCGGCTACGAAGAAGGCTCGCTCGCCTCGCCGGGCGACTTCGTGCTGGAAAAGGCCTTCGTCGAGACCTAAGGGGCGCCTCAGGCGCCCTCGAACAGGTTCAGCTGGTCGCTGCGTTCAGCCAGCTGCGCCTGCATCGTGCAGATCAGGCCGCGGCGCGCATAGTTCATCGTGACCGCGCCCCTCAGCTCGCCGCGCAGGCCGCGTTCGATCAGCCGCGTGCCGAACCCACGGCGTCGCGGCGGCTCGACCTTGGGCCCGCCGCTCTCGGTCCAGACCGCGGTCAGTTGCTGGCCCTCCAGGGTCCAGGTCAGGTCGACCTTGCCGCGCGCCACGGAAAGCGAACCGTACTTCACGGCGTTGGTCGCCAGCTCGTGCAGGATCAGCGCCATCGACAGCGCCGCGCCCGGCTGCAGCCAGGCGGGCGGCCCCTGCAGGCCGATCTGGCCGGCCGTCGCGTCCAGGAACGGCCCCAGCGCCCGCTCGGCCAGGTCGCGCAGTTCAGCGCCGTGCCATCGCTCGCGCGTCAGCACGTCGTGGGCCTGCGACAGTCCCAGCAGTCGCGCCTCCAGCTTCTCGTAGACGACCTCCGGGTCGCTCTCGGCCCGCAGGGTCTGCGAGGCCATCGACTGCACCGTGGCCAGGGTGTTCTTCACCCGGTGGTTCAGCTCGTTGATCATCAGCCGCAGCTGGCCCTGATAGCGCTTCTGCTCCGCCTCGGCCTGCTTGCGCGCGCCGATGTCGTCGATGATCGAGATGAAGTAGTCGGGTTCGCCGCCGCCGTTGCGCACCAGCGCCACAGTCAGGTTGTTCCAGATCACCTGGCCGCCCTTGGCGATGTAGCGCTTCTCCATCGAATAGGTCTCGATGGCGCCGGCCAGCAGCGCCCGCGTCAGGGATATGTTGGAGTCCAGGTCCTCGGGGTGGGTGATCTGCTGGAACGTCATGTCGGTCAGCTCGCCGCGGCTGTAGTTCAGCATCGCGCAGAACCGGTCGTTCACCTCCAGCAGCCGCCCGTCGGGAGCCACGCGCGCGACGCCCATGGCCGCCTGGTCGAACACCGCCCGATAGCGCGCCTCGGCCGCCTCCAGCCGCGCCCGCGCCTCGACGGCGGGGGTCACGTGCTCGGTGTAGAGCACCAGCCCGCCGATCTCTCCGTCGTCGTCGCGCCAAGGCTTCAGGGACCAGCGAATCCAGTCCACCCGTCCATTGGCGCGTTCGAAAGGGTCGGCGTCGTGACTGAGCTCGAGCCCCTCGATCAGCGCGCGCCGGTGGATATCGCGCCAGCGCTCGGGGATGTCCGGGAAAACGTCGTAGTGGTGGCGGCCGACCAGCGGCACGTCGCCGGGCAGGCCTTGCTCGGTCAAGAAGCGGCTGGAGGCCGCGAGATAGCGCATCTCGCGGTCGAAGATGGCGATCCCCAGCGGCGCTTGGCTGAGCGCCGTCAGCACGCCCGAATGCGCGGACACCTGCAACGCCGTTCTCGCCTCGCCGACCACGCCTGCCGCTCGCCACGCCCATGACCAACGGTCTGGGCCGCCGATGCAACCCAGAGGATACAGGCAACTCCAATGGGTCAAGGGGCGTTCGGTTCCCGGCCGCCCGTCGGGCTCAGATCGCTGGCCGTTGTGGCGCGCGTGTTCGGCGAACGGTGGAAGGTGGCTGCCGCGTTGACATCTAGGATTGGTTAGCGAGAATTAACTCTACCCTAGGGAGTTTTGCCATGTCGAAGATGCTTGGAGCCGTCGCCGCGGCGCTGGTCGTCGTGTCCGCTGGATCGGCCGACGCCGCCCAATTCTACAACTTCAATCTTACCGGCACGCTGGTGTCCGAGCTGGGGCAGGGGCCGATCGAAGACATCAACACGGGCGTCGACCCGAACTTCGCGGTCGGCGAGACCATCAACCTGTCGGCCCGGATCAGCTCCGACAACATCGTCAAGTGGGGCGACACCGGCTACTCGGTGGCGTTCTTCAGCTGGGGCTCGGCGCCGGCCGGCGAGTCCTGGAACATCACCGGTGAAGGCCTCACCTGGAACACGGGCGACGACATCTACGACGGCGATCCCGTGTTCACCCGGGACTATTCGATCGAGCGCTCGGGGGGCGGCTCGGAATTCTCGACGGCGTACTACGGCGCGCCGGCGATCGTGTTCGCGGACGGCAAGGTCGTCGGCGTGGTCGGCTATCTGGGGCCGCTGACCAGCACTCGCCCGGTCCTGCGCCTGGGCTCGTACGTGTCGGGCTTCGAGAGCTACTACAACACCGAGGTCGACGGGCCGGTGCTGTTCGACTCCAGCTACTACCAGTCGCTCTCCGACCAGTTCACCCTCGAGGCCGGCGAGGGTCTGTATAACAACCTCTACAATTCCCAGGGCTTCAAGGGGACCTGGGACTTCGCCGGCTCGACGGCAGCGATCCCCGAGCCCTCGACCTGGGCGATGCTGATCACCGGCTTCGGCCTCGCCGGCGTCGCGATCCGCCGCCGCCGCCAGCCGCTGGCGGCCTAGGTCCGGCCCGCCATCTCCAACACGAAGTCGGCGCGGGCCTCCACCGCGCCGACAGGCGCCTCCAGCGGCTCGTAACCCAGCCGCCGGAGCTGGCGCGTGATCGCCCCATGCGTCGCCAGGCAGTCCTCGAAGCTCTGCCGACGTTCGTCGTCCTGCGTGTAGATCCCGCGCCACGGCGGCGGAACGAACACGATCGGGCTGTAGCGATAGGTGCGCGCGGCGTCCTCCATCCAGCTCGGCGCCTGTCCGTCGACCATGCTGTCGATGATCCCCCGGTCAAAGAACACCCGCTCCTCGACGTTCGCCATCGCCTCGAAGATCGCGATGTCCTCGCGGCAGGCCCGCGCCAGATAGGCGTCCTGGTCCAGCCAGGGCAGGTCGGTCCCGCCGCTGGCCACCTGCTCGCGGATCACCCGCCGATGCGTCTCCTCGACGACCCGCTCGCCGCGCCGGCGCAGTTCCCCGATGAGCGTGGTCTTCCCGACGCCCGGCCCGCCGGTGATCAGGAAGAAGTTCGGTTTGAACATGTGTCCTCACGTTGAAGTGCAGCCCCGCTGCGCCCCCGCTCCGGGGAACGCCCGATGGCCAGGGTGCGGCAGGCGAGGGCAGGTTGGCCTTCGACCAAATGCCAGCCCAGGGAGGAAAACCAGATGGCGCTCACCGAGTACGAACCCGGCCAGGCCTTTCCCGGCGTAATCGGCCGGACCTTCGACGTTTCCAAGCCGGCTTGGCCGGCGACGCCGCAGGCGAAGGCCGGCGCGCCGAACGTTCTCTTCATTGTCCTCGACGACACCGGCTTCGGACACCTGGGATGTTTCGGCAGCCCGATCGAGACACCGAATCTGAACGCCTTGGCCGCGGACGGCCTGCGCTACAACAACATGCACACCACGGCGCTCTGCTCGCCATCGCGATCCTGCATGATCACCGGCCGCAATCACCATTCCAACGCCATGGCGTGCATCACCGAGGGTTCGGAAGGCTATCCTGGCGCCAACGGCCATATCCCGCTCGAGAACGGCTTCCTCTCGGAGATCCTGCTGCAGAACGGCTACAACACCTACGCCCTCGGCAAGTGGCACCTGACGCCGTCCGAGACGGCGTCTGCGGCCGGCCCCTACGACCGCTGGCCGTTGGGCCGGGGATTTGAGCGCTACTACGGCTTCCTCGGCGGCGACACGCACCAATACTACCCCGAGCTCGTGCGCGACAATTCGCAGACCGAGCCCGAAACCACGCCGGAAGAGGGCTACCACCTGACGCCGGACCTGGTCGCCAAGGCCAAGGCGATGATCGCCGATGCCAAGCAGGTCGCGCCGGACAAGCCGTTCTTCATGTACTTCTGCACCGGCGCCATGCACGCGCCCCATCACGTCCCAAAGTCGTGGGCCGACAAGTACAAGGGCAAGTTCGACGACGGCTGGGACGCCTATCGCGAGAAGACCTTCGCCCAGCAGAAGGCGCTCGGGATCGTCCCCGCGGACACGGTGCTGTCGCGGCATGATCCGGACGTGCAGGACTGGAGCAAGCTGCCCGCCGACGAGCGCCGGCTCTACGCCCGCATGATGGAGGTGTTCGCGGGCTTTCTCGAACACACCGACCACCACATCGGCGAGCTCATCGCGTTCCTGAAGGAGATGGGCGAGTACGAAAACACCTTGATCATGGTGATCTCGGACAACGGCGCCAGCGCCGAGGGCGGGCCGACCGGGTCGGTCAACGAAGGCAAGTTCTTCAACAACGTCCCGGAGAACCTGGAGCAGAACCTGGCCGCCATCGACGACCTCGGCGGCCCGAAGTACTTCAACCACTACCCCTGGGGCTGGACGCACGCGGGCAACACGCCCTTCCGGCGCTGGAAGCGTGAAACCTATCGCGGCGGCACCGCCGATCCGTTCATCGTCACTTGGCCCAAGGGCATCAAGGCCCGCGGAGCGATCCGAAGCCAGTACGCCCATGCGATCGACATGGTCCCGACGGTGCTGGACTGCCTTGGCATCGTGCCGCCGGCCTCGATCCGCGGGGTCACTCAGTCGCCGATCCAGGGCTTCAGCCTCAAGTCGTCGTTCGACGACGCCTCCGCGCCCGCCCTGCATCTCACACAGTACTTCGAGATGTTCGGTCACCGTTCGCTCTATCACGACGGCTGGCGCGCGGTGTGCCCGTGGCCAGGTCCGTCCTTTACCGAGTCCGGCCTCGGGTTCGGCGCGCCGATAACCTACGACAAGCTGACCGAGCTCGATGCCAAGGGCTGGGAGGTCTACAATCTCCAGGCCGACTTCGCCGAGACGAACAACCTCGCCGACCAGGAGCGCGACCGCCTGATCGCCATGATCGGGATGTGGTACGTCGAGGCCGGCAAGTACGACGTCTTGCCGATCGACAGCCGCGGGACGCTGCGCTTCGCCGATGAGCGCCCGCAGATCGCCCAGCGGCGCACGAAGTACCGCTACTATCCCGGCACCCAGACGGTCCCGCTGCTTGCGGCGCCGACCCTGGTCAATGTCGAGCACACGATCTCGGTCCACGCCGCTGTGCCTAAGGGCGGAGCCGAAGGAGCGCTCTTCTCCATGGGCGGCTGCGACGGCGGGTTCGTGCTCTACGTCAAGGACGGCCGGCTGACCTACGGCTACAACTACTGCGCCGACGCCCGCTACAAGGTGGTCGCCGACAGCGCGGTCCCCGAAGGCGAGCACATCTTCAGCTTCGAGTTCAAGCCGACCGGCAAGCCGGATCTGGCCAAGGGCAAGGGCGTGCCGGCCGCGATCACGCTCTATGTGGACGGGAAGGCGGTGGGGAAGGGCGACCTGCCGGTCACGATCCCCATGTCGCTGGGCCTCGCCGCCGGCGTATGCGTCGGCGCCGACGCCGGTTCGCCGATCATGGACGACGAGTACCGCTCACCGTTCCGGTTCACCGGCGAGGTCAAGAAGGTGCTGATCGATGTCTCGGGCGAGGACCTGACCGACAAGGCCGCCGCCGCGGAGGCCTACCTCAAGGCGGCGATGGCCAGGCAGTAGGCACCGCGGCCCGGGCTGGCCGGCCTAGCCGACCAGTTCGGGCGCTTCGTCCGGGGCGTCGCACATCAGCGCGGCGATGAACTCGCCTTTCGGACGGTAGACCTTGCGGAAGCGGCCGGCGTCCCAGCCGCAGTCGCCGCAGGCGCAGACGCCGCCCAGGTGGCAGCTGGGCGTCAGCTCCTTGAGCCGCACGCTGGCGCCGTCGCCGACGGCCCGGATGTTGGTGATCGTATAGAGCGCCCCGAGGTCGGGCATGATCTGGCTCTCGGGACGGTTGGGCGTGTCGTCGATGCACTCGACGATGTCGCCCGTACTGATGTCGGACACGTACGCGGGCCTTCGGTGGACGCTGAAATGCTCAGGGCGCCGGAAGTTCCAGCGCCCTGACAGCATGATCCAACAGTGTGGGGAGCCAGGCTATGCGGCCTGTCGCCGCCCTGTTTAGGCGGGCGGGCAGCCCTTGAACTCGCCGGCCTTGGCGACGGTGAGCTTGGCGAGGTTCAGCGCCATCAGCGGGCGCATCGAGGACGAGCCGTGGCCGGTGAACAGGTCGATCTTCTCGCCCTTGATCGCGCCGCCGGTGTCCGAGGCGTACCAGAAGCCGTCGTGTTTCGTGCCGTCGGGCATCGGCAGGCCGACGGTTTCCTTGATGAACAGGCGCGTGCGGCGCGGAATGAGCTTGGTGTCGACGGCGACGGTGCGCATGGCGACGACCCGGCAGCCGAGCGAGTCCAGGTTGCCCACGCCCTTGGCGCCGGCATGGTAGAGCGTGGCCTTCATCCGGAAGTCCGGGGTGCCCGGCAGTGCGCCGGTCAGAGCCGACACGATCAGGTCTCCGAGCGGATCGGATTGAGGCGCGGCTTGTGCGCTTTGTGACAGCCCAAAGAAGAAGGGGAGGGCGGCAAGGGCGGCGAGGCGACGTCGCATGACGGCGGCTCCTTCGTCGTTGTTCTTGGCAGCGGCGGTCTTCGTACCCGGACTCCGAGCGGCAGATCAACCCCGCGTGAACAGCCGACGCTCGCGACATATCGACACGAGCGCTTTGAGCGCAGCACGAGAAAGGCTATCAACCCGTTGGCCAACAAGGGGTTGAGGCATGCGCGTCTATGGCGATTCCATCTCCGGAAACTGCCTGAAGGTAAAGTGGACGGCGGACCATCTTGGCCGTCATTTCGAGTGGATCGAGACCGACATCATGCGCGGCGAGTCGCGCACGGCGGAGTTTCTGGCGCTCAATCCGGCCGGCCAGGTCCCGGTCGTGGTGCTCGACGACGGACGCCCGCTCGCCCAGTCCAACGCCATCATCATCCACCTGGCCGAGGGTTCCGACCTGATCCCGGCCGACGCCTACGACCGCGCACGGATGCTCGAATGGATGTTCTGGGAGCAGTACAGCCACGAACCCTATGTCGCCGTCGCCCGCTTCCAGGTCCGCTATGCGGGCAAGCCGGTTTCCGCGCTCGAGGCCCGGCTGGTCGAGCGGGGCAACGGGGCGCTGCAGCGGTTGGAAGAGGGGTTGGCGGCCTCGTCCTTCCTGGTCGGCGAGGCCCTCAGTCTCGCGGACGTCGCACTTGTCGCCTACACCCGCGTCGCCCACGAGGGCGGCTTCGACCTGAACCGGTATCCGCGCGTCCAAGCCTGGGTGAAGCGGGTGGAGGCTGCGCTCAAGATCGCCTAAACGAGGTCGTATGAAAGCTTCGCTGCTCGCCGCCGTCGCCGCGCTCTGCATCCTGCCTGCCCAGGCCCACGCCTGGGGCGCGATGGGACACCGAATGGTCGGGGAAGCGGCGGCTCAGGCGCTGCCGGCCGAGGTTCCGGCCTTCCTGCGGACCCCGACGGCGGTGCGCGACATCGGCGAACTCTCGCGCGAACAGGACCGCTCCAAGGGCGCGGGCCGCATCCATGACCACAACCGCGACGCCGGGCACTTCCTCGACCTCGACGAAGACGGCAAGCTGCTCGGCGGCCCGTCCTTCACGCCGCTGCCGGCGACCCGCGCCGACTACGAGAAGGGCCTGCAGGCCGCCAGCCTCGACAGCTGGAAGGCCGGCTACCTGCCGTACTCGATCGTCGACCGCCACCAGCAGCTGACCAAGGATTTCGGCTATTGGCGGGTGCTGACCTACATGGCCGCCCGCGAGAAGAACCCGATGCGCAAGGCCTGGTACAAGCGCGACCTGGTCCGCCGCGAAGCCCAGATCCTGCAGACCATCGGCGACCTGTCGCACTTCGTCGGCGACGGCGCGCAGCCGCTGCACGTGACCGTGCACTACAACGGCTGGGGCGAATATCCGAACCCTAAGGGCTATACGACGGCCCGCATCCATGGTCCGTTCGAGAGCGAGTTCGTCTTCGAGAACGTCAAACCTGCCGATGTGACGATAAAGATGGCGCCGTTGAAATCCTGCGACTGCCCGATCGAGAAGCGCACGGTGGATTATCTCACCGATACAGGCGCCTACGTGATCCCGCTCTATGAGCTTGAGAAGGCCGGCGGCCTAGCGGCCGGCGATCGCCGCGGCGTCGAGTTCGCCGCCGCCCGGCTCGCCGTCGGCGCGTCGGAGCTGCGCGACATGATCGTCTCGGCCTGGCGCGGCAGCGACAAGGCGACGGTCGGCTGGCCGGTGCTGCGCGTCGACGACGTGCTGGCTGGCAAGGTCGATCCCTTCGATTCCTTGTACGGCAAGGACTGACCGGTGCGCGCCGTGCCCCAGTTCGGTGATCGCAGGGCCGGGCCGACCTATGCCGACCGGCCGGCGGCGTTCGGGATCCTCGAACGCGACGGGCAGATTGCTGCGGTCCGGATCGAAAAACCTGACGGTGCGAGCTGGATCGACCTGCC
Organism: Phenylobacterium sp. LjRoot97; assembly: GCF_964254345.1. Lineage (NCBI taxonomy): Bacteria > Pseudomonadati > Pseudomonadota > Alphaproteobacteria > Caulobacterales > Caulobacteraceae > Phenylobacterium > Phenylobacterium sp. LjRoot97. The sequence goes on along the minus strand of NZ_CAXUTH020000001.1, from coordinate 2,715,803 downwards.
CGGCGGCGGCGTCGATCCGGGCGAAACGCCCGAAGAGGGCGCAGCGCGGGAATTCGGCGAGGAGGCGGGGCTCAAGGTCACGGTCCGCGAGTCGTTCGCCCTGGCCGACCAGTACTTCGTCAACACCGAGGGCGAGGCCTGGAACAACCGCAGCGTCTTCTTCGTCCTCGATCTCGTCGCCGAGGAGCCGGCGCTGAAAGTCGAGGAAGATCACACGCTTATTTGGCTTTCGCCGCTGGATGCGATCGCTTCGCTGCGGCACGATTCCCACGCGTGGGCGCTGGCCGCCTGGCTGCGCCGCTAGGCGCGCCCTTGCTGCCGGAGGCGGGCTTGGCCGCCTTGCGCCGGCTGCGCTGATGGGTCGGGGTGCCGGCTTCCTCCCGCACCCTTGTCGACACTTCATCCAGCTCGGTGAGGATTTCCTCGAGCTCCTCGTCCGGCAAATTCTCTATGCCTATGAACGAGTTATGCGCCTTCGTCACCCGGATCAGCTCGTCCAGCTTGGCGTGCAGGGCGTTGTTGTCGCGGTTCTGGGTGTTCTGGATCAGGAACACCATGAGGAAGGTCACGATGGTGGTCGAGGTGTTGATCACCAACTGCCAGGTGTCCGAAAACCCGAACAACGGCCCGCTCGCCGCCCAGGCGATCACCAGGGCGCAGCAGGCCACGAATGTGAGCGGCCGGCCGGTCAGCCGGGAAATGTCGGTGGCGAACCGGGTGAAGACCTGGGTGACCTTGCTGCTCATCCGGCGTACTCCCGCCGCATTGCGCGGCGCAGGCTGAACGGGTAGTGGCTGCGCCAGTTCCGACCCCAGGAGAGCGCATGTCCCAAGCCCAGATCATCGACGGCAAGGTCACGGCCGAGCGCCTGCGGGCCGAGGTCGCGGAAGAGGTCGCGGCGCTGAAGGCGCAGCACGGCCTGCAGCCGGGCCTGGCGGTGGTGCTGGTCGGCGAGGATCCCGCCAGCCAGGTCTATGTCCGCTCGAAGGGCGAGCACTCCAAGGCCGTCGGCATGCATTCGGTGACCCACCGCCTGGCGGCCGACGCCAGCCAGGACGAGCTGCTGGCCCTGGTGCGCCAGCTCAACGCCGATCCGGCGATCCACGGCATCCTCGTGCAGCTGCCGCTGCCCAAGGGCCTGGACGAGAAGGCGGTCATCGAGACCATCGACCCGGCCAAGGACGTCGACGGCCTGCACGTCGTCAACGCCGGCCGTCTGGCCCAGGGACTGCCCTCGCTGGTTCCCTGCACGCCGCTGGGCTGCATGATCATGCTCCGCGAGACGCTCGGCGACCTGACCGGCAAGCGCGCCGTCGTCGTCGGCCGTTCGGTGCTGGTCGGCAAGCCGGTGGCCCAGCTGCTGCTGGCCGCCGACTGCACGGTGACCATCGCCCACTCGCGCACCCAGGACCTGGCGGCCGTCTGCCGAGAGGCCGACATCCTGGTCGCCGCCGTCGGCCGTCCTCAGATGATCAAGGCCGACTGGATCAAGCCGGGCGCGACGGTGATCGACGTCGGCATCAACCGTGTGCCGTTCCGCGATCCGGTCAAGGCCGCCGAGGGCAAGACCAAGCTGGTCGGCGACGTGGCCTACAAGGAAGCCTCGGCGGTCGCCGGGGCCATTACGCCCGTGCCGGGCGGCGTCGGCCTGATGACCGTGGCCTGCCTGCTGCAAAACACCGTCACCGCCGCCAAGCGCATCGCCGGGCTGGAGGCCTAGGCCCCGCGGGCGTTGGTCCAGGCGACCAGCTCGCCCAGAGCCTGACCGACCGCCTCGTCATAGGCCGCGACGATCGCCGAGACGCGGTTGTCGCCGGCCCGGACCCGCGTCTCGAAATTGTGTGAGCCGGCCAGCACGCGGTCCGGCCCGGTCAGCGTCGCCCGCAACGTGACGACGATCTCCGGCGCGGCCTTGGCGCCCTGGTTGTACTGCGCCTCGAATTGGGTGACGTCGACGCGCAGCACGTAGTCGGCCTTGCTGAAGTCGCCACGGGTCAACAGCCGGGCCGGACCGGCGTCGGCGTCGAACGCGCGTGACAACGCCTCGTTGAACAGCACCGAGGCCGGCGAGACCCAGCGGGAGCCGGCGACATAGGCCGCCTGGCTGCCGGTCATGGTCAGCATGCGGTCGTTAGCCGCCGCCTGCACGAAGGAGCCGCCCAGGCGCGCGACCGCGAACGGCGTGGCCTGGCTCGCAGCGACGGGCTGAATGCCGCCGTCGAAGCGGTAGAGCTGGGCCGGCTTCTCATCTGGCAGCAGGGTGATGCAGCCGGCGAGCAGGGCGGCGCAGGCGGCCAGGGCGAGGGCGGGGAGGGTGCGCTTCAGGGCGTTCATGGCTTGACCTTGACCTCCTGGGCCGGGGACTTGCCGACCAGGCCGCGGGGGTTGGCTTCGACGTCGCGGATCAGCCGATCCAGGGAATCGGCGGTCTGCTGCAGGGACTGGATCGCCGAGGTGAGCTGCGGCAGCCCATTGGTGGCGAAGTCGTTGGTCGGACCGTCCAGCCGCCCGACCATGGTGCGGATGTCCTTGGCCGCGACCTGCGCTTCGCCGGCCGCGTCGGCCAGATTGGCCAGGGTGCGCTTGCCTTCGCCATCGACCAGCTCCTGGCTCGACTTGGTGAGCTCGGTGATCTGGGCGGCCGCCGCATCGATGCTCTGCAGCGCCTTCTGAGCGTCGGCGATCAGGGCCTTGCGCTCGCGCAGTTCGGCGGTGACGGCCTGGGCGTCCTCGACCGCATCCCCGAACTTCTTGATGTTCTGGTCGGACAGCACGCGGTTGACGCGGTCCAGCGCCTCGACCGTGCGGGTGAGCACCGTTCCGCCGCCCTCCAACAGGTCCGACAGCGCGCTGCGCTGGGTGCGCAGCTTGGGCACCTTGCCGGGATCGACGGTGTCCTTCAGCAGCCGCTTGGCCGGCGAGCCGGCGGTGATCTGCACATAGTTGATGCCGGTGATGCCTTGCGGCTCGAGGGTCGCAAAGGAGTCGACGCGGATCGGCACGTCGGAGGTGACGCGCGCGCGCGCGATGACGCGGTTGGGATCGGCTGGATCGAGCTGGATCTTGGTCACTTCGCCGACCTTGATGCCGTTGAAGTGGACTTCGCCGCCCTGGCTCAGCCCCCGGACCGGGCCCTGGAAGATGATGTCGTAGAGGTCGTAGTCCTGGGCGAAGCTCAGCCGCGCCAGCCAGACCACGAAGATCAGCAGGCCGGTCACCAGCAGCAGGGTCGAAAAGCCCACCAGGGCGTAGTTGGCGTCTTTTTCCATCAGGCGGGTGTCCCGGCTCTATGGGCCGCTTCGGCCGCGGCGCGGCCGCGCGGTCCAAGAAAGTACTCTTTGATCCATGGATGTTGTGAACGCTCAAGCTCGGCGACGGGGGCCACCTCGACCACGTGTTTGTCCGCCAGGACGGCCACGCGGTCGGTGATCGAGTAGAGCGTGTCGAGGTCGTGCGTGATCATGAACACCGTCAGGTCGAGGCTGTCGGACAGGTCGCGGATCAGCTCGTCGAAGGCGCCGGCGCCGATCGGGTCGAGGCCGGCGGTCGGCTCGTCCAGGAACAGCAGCTGCGGATCCAGGGCCAGCGCCCGGGCCAGGCCGGCGCGTTTGCGCATGCCGCCGGACAGCTCGGCGGGCTTCAGGTCGCCAGCGCCAGGGCGCAGCCCGACCAGGGCGATCTTCAGGTCGGCGAGTTCGTGGACCACGCGGCGGGGCAGCTTGGTGTGCTCGTACATCGGCGCGGCGACGTTCTCGCGCACGGTCAGGTTCGAGAACAACGCACCCTGCTGGAACAGCACGCCCCAACTGCGCTCGATCTCCGACCAGCGGCGGCGGCTGGTGCGCTGGATGTCCTGGCCCAGCACCTTGATCGTGCCGGCGTCAGGGCGGCGCAGGCCGATGATCGAGTTGAGCAGCACGGACTTGCCGGTGCCCGACCCGCCGACCACGCCCAGCACCTCGCCGCGCTCGACCGTGAGGTCGAGATCTTCGTGCACCACGTGGTCGCCGAACTGCGAGCGCAGGCCGCGCACCTCGATGGCCGGACCATCGTCATCGAGCAGGGATTGGTTCGCTAAATCCGCCACTTAGATACCAATCTGCATGTAGATCAGCGCAAACACGGCATCGATCAGGATGATCGCGAAGATCGCGTGCACGACCGCGGCCGTGACCCGGCGGCCGAGCGACTCCACGTCGCCGCCGACTTCCATCCCCTGGCGGCAGCCGATGCCCGCGATCACTGCGGCCATGATCGGCGCCTTCGAAAGGCCGATCCAGAAGTGGGTGACGCCGACATTGTCGAGGATCCGCTGCAGGAAGAAGGAGGGCCCGAGGTCGAGCACGGTCCACGTCACCAGCAGGCCGCCCATCAACCCGGCGATGGTGGCGACGAAGGTCAGCAGCGGAATGATCGCCAGCAGGGCGGCGAAACGCGGGAAGACCAGGGCCTCGAACGGATCGACGCCCAGCACCTTCATGGCGTCGACCTCCTGGTTCATCTTCATCGAACCGATCTCGGCGGCGAAGGCCGAAGCCGAGCGGCCGGCCAGCAGGATCGCCGTGATCAGGATGTTGAACTCGCGGAACACGGCGATGCCGATCAACTCGACGGCGAACACCTCCGCCCCGAACTGGCGCAGCATGTTCGCGCCCAGCAGACCGACGACGGCGCCGATGAAGAACGATGTCAGGGTGACGATCGGAATAGCGTCGAGGCCGGCGCGCTCGGCCAGCGAGACGCAGGCCGCCCAGCGGATCCGCGCCGGATTGATGACCGTACGGCCGACGACCACCAGCAGGTGGCCGACGAACACCATGGTTTCGAAGATCTCGGTGCCGAGGTTGAACACCCCGCGTCCGGTGCGGATCGCCAGTTCGTAGAAGCCGCGCGGCTCCTGGCGTTGGGTCGGCTTGTCCCGGGCCGCCGCGGCGACCAGATCCAGCAGGCGAAGGGTCTCGGGGCGCGCGTCGATGTGGTTGGCGACGGGGTTATCGGCGACCGCGCGCAGGATGCCGTAGGCGCCAGCGGTGTCGAGCCGGCGGATCGTCGTCAGGTCGATCCCGGAGAGGTTCTCGCCGCGGACAGCGGCCACTAGGCGGCTGACGGCGTCGCCCGCGGCCGTGGCCGTCCAATCGCCAGAGAGGACCGCCCGGCGGCCGCCATCGGCCTCCATCACGCTGAAATCGGCGGGTCGTTCCATCGGCTCGCGTCGGGCCTCTTCAGCTAGCGTCCGCTTGAGTCTAAACGCCTCAAGCTTGAACCTACCAGAGCCGTCTCAACACGCCGAACGCCTTATGGCGAAGGTTGTTCCGTGGCGCCAGCCTATCGAACGCGTCTCGCGACAAGGTGATCCTAGGTCGCAGGCGGCGGCCAAGATTTCGCCCAAGTCGCAGGCCCTAAGAGGGCCGGGGCGGCTCAGTCCGCCCCCTGAACATATGCCTATCAGTCGGGAGCGTGGGTTGACCCGTCGTCACTTCGAGATCGCTGGAAAGTCCGGCGCCCTCTACCGGTACTCGGTTCTGGAGGAGGATCGCGTCCTGCCGCCGGCCGGCGCGAACTACGTCATCTGCAAGCCTGCGGATCGCGGCGTGGACATCCTGTTCGTCGGCGAGACGGACAGCTTGGCGCGGATCGCCTGGCGCGAGCAGCTCGCCTATGCCCGCGACACCTATGGCGACGACGCCGACGTGCTGACGCGCCTGAATGTGCGCAGCGCCGTGCGTCTGGCCGAGCAGGAAGACCTGCTGGAAGAATACCGCCCGCCGATGAACGCCGGGGCCTAGCGCCGACGTGCGGGCGTCGCCATTCTCCGGCGGTGCCTGATCCTCTCATCGTCATTCTTGGCGCCGCCGTCCGTCCGGACGGCAGCGCCAGCCCAGCCCTGCTTCGCCGGATCAAGGGCGGCTTTCGGCTGGCCCAAGCCCATCCTGCGAGCCTGGTGTTCTGCTCGGGCGGCGTCGGCCGCTACGGCCCGTCCGAGGCTTCGATCATGGCTGAGCGGCTGAGCGCCATGGGCTTGCCGGCCGCGCGGATGGTGCTGGACGAGGACAGCCTGGATACGCTGCAGACTGTGGTCGCCGCTGCGCGATACGTCCGCGCCCATGGCCTGGCGGGGGTGATCGTCTGCACCGACAGCTATCACACCCCGCGCACGCGGCTGTGCTTTGCGGCCCTGGAGGTCGCCAGCGTCGATGGTTCGGTGCTGGCCGGTCCGCGCCAGATGGGCTGGGGCGCGTGGTGGCGGATGCGGCTGCGGGAGATCCCGGCCATCCCCTATGACGGGCTGTTGGCCCTGACCAAGCGCCGCGCGCTTCAGCCGGTCCAGCGGTAGCCGACCCCCGGCTCGGTGGTGATCAGGGTCGGCGCCGCCGGGTCCGGCTCGACCTTCTGACGCAACTGGGCGACGAACACCCGCAGGTACTGCACGTCGGCCTCGTGCGCCGGTCCCCAGACGGCGGTCAGCAGCTGGCGGTGGGTGACCACCTTGCCGCCGCCAGCGACCAGCTGTGCCAGCAGGTCGTACTCCTTGGGAGACAGACGGATGGCATGCCCGCCGCGGGTCACCAGTCGCTTGATGAGGTCCACGGTCAGGTCGCCCGCCGTGACCACCGGTTCGGCCCCGGCTGACCTCAGTCGGTGGCGCAGCGCGACGCGAAGACGCGCCAGCAACTCGCCGACACCGAAAGGCTTTTCGACATAGTCGTCGGCGCCCATGTCGAGGGTGTCGATCTTCTCGGTCTCCTTGTCGCGGGCCGAGAGCACGATGATCGGGCCGTCGTAGAAGGCGCGCGCGCGGGTCAGGGCCTCCTTGCCGTCGAAGTCGGGCAGGCCGAGGTCCAGCACCACGGCGTCGGGCGCCTTGCGGGCGATCTCCTTCAGGCCGTCGGCGGCGGTGTCGGCGCGCACCGGCTCGTAGCCTGCCGCCTCCAGCGCCGGCTGCAGGAACCGGTGGATCTGCGGCTCGTCGTCGATGACCAGGATGCGGGGACGGCTGGCGCTCACAGCATGTGCCCCGGCATGACGTGCTCCTTGGGCAGGCTGATCAGGATGCGGGTGCCGCGACCGTCATGGATCGGGCTGGCGGCGGCGATCCGCCCGCCCATCGCCTCGACGAACCCCTTGGAGATCGCCAGCCCCAGCCCCGCGCCCTTTCCGCGGTCGGTGGCTTCCTCCATGCGGCGGAACTTCTCGAACACCCGCTCCAGCTCCTCGGTGGGGATGCCGCGGCCCTCGTCCTCGATGGAGATCACCACGTTGCCGCGGTCCTCGTAGGCGGCGACCTCGATGGCCGAGCCGTCCGGGCTGTAGGCGATCGCGTTCTCGAGGATGTTCACCAGGGCCTGCTCCAGCAGCGACGCGTCAGCCTTGACCATCGACAGCTGGGCAGGGAAGTCGCGCGCTACGCTGCGCTTGTCCAGCCGCCGCTGCACGCGCTCGACGGCGGCGCGCAGCACGTCGCGGATGTCGACCCACTCGCGGCGGGTGACCAGGGCGCCACCCTCCAGCCGTGTCATGTCCAGCAGGTCGCCGACATAGCGGTTCAGCCGTTCGGCCTCCTCGCGAATGGACTGAAGAAGGTCGTGTTGGACATTGGGTTTCAACGACTTTCCATAATCCAGAAGCGTCGTGACCGAGCCCAGCACCGTCGACAGCGGCGTGCGCAGGTCGTGGCTGACCGAGTTGAGCAGCGCCCCACGCAGGCGGTCGGTGCGGCGCAGAGCCTCGGCGTCGGCCGCCTGGGCGGCGAACTCGGCCCGCTCCAGCGCCACAGCGCCCTGATCGAGCAAGGCGGCGACAAACCGCTCGTTGTCCTCGGCGGCCAGCGCCTTGAGCTCGACGCCCGCGACGCCGGCCCGGGCCTTGACCCCCTGCAGCGGCCGGAACGTCCAGGCGCTGTTGGGCAGGGTGCCGGTGCCGGCCCCGGCCGGCTCGCCCTTTTCCCAGGCCCAGCGAGCTGCGGCCATGTCGCCGGGCGCCAGGGCCTCCAGCGCCGGCGAGGCGGCGGTGAGGGCCAGGTCGTCGCGCTCCGGCGTCAGCACCACGGCCGCGCCGCTGGTGGCGGCCGCCAGTTGCTCGGCCAGGGCCTGGGCCGCAGTGTCCTGCTTGGCCGCCGATGACAGGCGGCGGCTGGCGGCCAGCAGCGCCGAGATCGCCGAGGCCCGCTGCGCCACCGCTCGCGCCTGGTCGCGAATGCGACCGGTCAGCCAGCCGGTGGTCAAGGCCACGGCGAAGAACACCCCGAAGGTCAGCATGTCGGCCGGGTGGCCGATACGCACCGTCAGTCGCGGCTCCAGGAAGAAGAAATTGTAGATGAAGGCGCTCAGCGTCGCCGCCGTCAGCGCCGGCCACAGCCCGAACGCCAGGCCGCTGACCAGCACGCTGAGCATGAAGATCATCGCCAGGTTGGCGGTCTCGGCCACCTGGAACGTGACGCTGGCCAGCAGGGCGGCGACCACGACCATCGCGATGGCGGTCGCGTGTCCGATCCAGGGCCAGGCCCGCAGCGGGGCTGCATGCCGCGCCGGGGCCGCCTCGGGCTCGCCCTGTTCGGTCACCACGTGCAGCGCCGCGCCCTGGGCCTCGTCCAGCAGGGCGCGGATCAGCGAGCGGCGGAACGGGTTGCGGCGACGGCGTCCCGACTTGCCGACCACGATCTGGGTGACGTTGTTGCGCCGGGCGTAGTCGAGCACGCTGGCGACCAGGTCGTCGCCGGTCAGCACCACGCTCGTCGCGCCCAGCTGCTCGGCCAGCTTCAGGGCTTCGTTCAGCCGCGCCTGGCCGCCGGCCGGCGAGGGCGGGGCGTTCGGCCGCTCGACATGCGCCACCGTCCAGGGCGCGTCCATCATCATGTCCGACAGCCGCCGGCCGGTCCGCACCAACGCCCCAGCCGACCCGTCTGGGCCGACCAGAACCAGGATCCGCTCGCCCGCCGCCCAGGGGCCCTCGACGCCGGCGGCCTTCATCGCCCCGATCAGCTGGTCGTCGACCGTCTGGGCGGCGCGGCGCAGGGCCAGTTCGCGCAGCGCGGTCAGGTTTTCGGGCTTGAAGAACCGCTCGGCCGCCAGCCGCGCGGTGTCGCCGATATAGACCTTTCCCTCGGCCATCCGTTCGCGCAGCTCGGAGGGGGTGATGTCGATCAGCTCGATCTCGTCAGCCCGCGAGAGGGCGCTGTCGGGCACCGTTTCGCGCTGGCGCACGCCGGTGATCTTCCAGATCACCTCGCGCAGGCTCTCCAGATGCTGGACGTTCAGCGTCGTCCAGACGTCGATCCCGGCGGCCAGCAGCTCCTCGACGTCCTGCCAGCGCTTGGCGTGGCGCGAACTCGGCGTGTTCGAATGGGCGTATTCGTCGACCAGCAGCAGTTGCGGCCGCCGCGCCAGGGCGCCGTCCAGGTCGAACTCCAGCAGCGTGCGCTCGCGGTACTCGATCGGTCGGCGGGCCATCACCTCCAGCCCGCGCAGCAGGGACTGGGTCTCGCGCCGGCCATGGGTCTCGACCACCCCGACAACGACGTCGTCGCCCTCCGCCTTTCGGCGGCGAGCGGCGCGCAGCATCTCGAAGGTCTTGCCGACCCCGGGGGACATGCCGAGGAACACCTTCAGGCGTCCTCGGCCCGGCTGTTTGGTCGCCGCCAGCAGGGCGTCCGGGTCCGGCCGTCTGGGTTCGTCCGTGCTCATGGGGTCGGGGGCGGGAAGCGGGCGTCGAGGGCGAGGTTGGTCATCAGCACATTGACCCTCGGCTGGCCGAGGATGCCGAAGGTGCGCCCTTCCACATGGCTCTGCAACAGCGCCCGCACCCGGGCCGGATCGACGCCGCGGGCCGTGGCGATGCGCTCGGCCTGCAGCATCGCGTACTGCGGCGAGACGTCGGGGTCGAGGCCCGAGCCCGAGGCGGTGACCGCGTCGGCCGGGATCGTCCCCTTGACGCCTTCGGCGCGCAGGGCGTCGGCGCGCTCGGCGACCTGCTTGGCCAGATCCGGGTTCAGCGGGCCGAGGTTGGAACCCGACGATGCGCTGGCGTCATAGCCCTCGGCGCCGGCCGCCGACGGGCGCGGGTGGAGGTACTGCGGCTGCGCGAAGTTCTGGCCGACCAGTTCGGAGCCGACCACCTTGCCGCCTTCGAGAACGAGGCTGCCATTGGCCTGGCGCGGGAAGGCCGCCTGGCCGACGCCGGTGATCAGCAGCGGGTAGGCCAGGCCCAGCAGTAGGGTGAAGAAGGCCATCGAAACGACGGCGGGACGAATGAGGGAGGGCATGGCTTTGCGGTCCTAGAGCGCCGCGCCCAGGAAGGCGCAGGCGAAGAGCAGGGCGATCAGCCCCAGCGAGACGAGGGTTTCACGCAGCAGCATCAGGCGAGCCCCAGCCCGGAGATCGCGAGGTCGATCAGCTTGATGCCGGCGAACGGGGCGATGAGGCCGCCCAGGCCATAGAGCAGCAGGTTGCGCGACAGCAGCTTGGCCGCGCCGATCGCCCGGTAGCGCACGCCGCGCAGCGCCAGCGGGATCAGCGCCACGATGATCAGGGCGTTGAAGATCACCGCCGACAGGATCGCGCTCTGCGGGCTGTGGAGGTTCATGATGTTCAGCGCGCCCAGGCTGGGCAGGGCGACCACGAACATCGCCGGGATGATCGCGAAGTACTTGGCCACGTCGTTGGCGATCGAGAAGGTGGTCAGCGCGCCGCGGGTGATCAGCATCTGCTTTCCGACCTCGACGATCTCGATGACCTTGGTCGGGTCGCTGTCCAGGTCGACCATGTTGCCGGCCTCGCGGGCGGCCTGGGCGCCGGTCTGCATGGCCACGCCGACGTCGGACTGCGCCAGGGCAGGGGCGTCGTTGGCCCCGTCGCCGCACATGGCGACCAGCCGGCCCTTGGCCTGTTCCTCGCGGATCAGCCGTAGCTTGTCCTCGGGCGTGGCTTCGGCCAGGAAGTCGTCGACGCCGGCTTCGGAGGCGATGGCGGCGGCGGTGACCGGGTTGTCGCCGGTGATCATCACCGTGCGCAGGCCCATGCGGCGCAGGTCGGCGAACCGCTCCTTCACATTGGGCTTCACTACGTCCTTCAGGTGGATCACCCCGACCAGGGCGCCGTTCTCGCTGACCGCCAGCGGGGTGCCGCCCGAGCGGGCGATGCGGTCCACCGCCGCCGACAGGTCGGCCGGGATCTGGTCAGGCGAAAGCCCCAGGCCGCGCACCACCGCATCGACCGCGCCCTTGCGCCAGGACTGGCCGTCGGCGTCGAGGCCGGACTGACGGGTGGTGGCGCTGAACGGGATGATGCTCGCGCCATGAGGGGCTTCGAGATCCAGGCCTTCGCCACGGGCCAGGTCGACGATCGAGCGGCCTTCCGGCGTCTCGTCGCCGAGCGAGGCCATCAGGGTGGCGCGCATCGCCGCCTCGGGGCGCACGCCAGGCGCGGCGATCACTTCGGTGGCCATGCGGTTGCCGAAGGTGATGGTGCCGGTCTTGTCGAGCAGCAGGGTGTCGACGTCGCCGGCCGCCTCGACGGCGCGGCCGGAGGTCGCCAGCACGTTGACCTTCAGTAGCCGGTCCATGCCGGCGATGCCGACGGCCGACAACAGCCCGCCGATCGTGGTCGGGATCAGGGTGATGAACAGCGCGCCCAGCACCATCGGCGAGAGCTGGACGCCCGAGAACCTGCCCAGCCCCAGCAAGGTCGTCACCGCGATTAGGAAAATCAGGGTCAGGCCGGCCAGCAGCACGGCCAGGGCGATCTCGTTGGGCGTCTTGCGGCGGTCGGCGCCCTCGACCATGGCGATCATGCGGTCGAGGAAGGTCTGCCCGGCCTCCGAGGTGATCCGCACCTTGATCCAGTCGGAGACGACGGTGGTGCCGCCGGTGACGGCGGAGCGGTCGCCGCCGCTTTCGCGGATCACCGGGGCGGACTCGCCGGTGATGGCGGCTTCGTTGACCGAGGCGACGCCCTCGATGATCTCGCCGTCGGCGGGGATCACGTCGCCGGCCTCGACCAGGACGATCTCGCCGACGCCCAACTTGTGGGCCGGGGTGGGGACGATGGTGCCGGTCGCCGGATCGACGATCAGCTTGGCCTTGGTGGTGACGCGCGAGGCGCGCAGGGAGTCGGCGGCCGCCTTGCCACGGCCCTCGGCGACGCTCTCGGCCAGGTTGGCGAAGAGCACGGTGGCCCAGAGCCAGAGCGCGATCTGGATCTCGAAGCCGAACGGACGTCCGGCGACGATCTCGTTGATCGCCGAGGCGCTGGCCAGCAGCGCCACGATCCAGGTGGCGAAGATCACCGGATTGCCGGTCAGCTTGCGCGGATCGAGCTTGACCGCCGCGTCGCGGGCGGCGCGGGCGAGCAGCGGGGCGGAGAGGCTGGTGGCGAGGGTCGAGGCCTTGCGGCGGTCCTCGCCTTGCGGTGCATAGGATGCGGTCATGTGCTGACGCCTAGGGTTAGCGGCCGGCCAGGACGTCGAGCACCTGGAAGTGCTCGACGATGGGACCAAGCGCGAGGGCCGGGAAGAACTGCAGCCCGCCGAGGATGAGGATCACGCCGATCAGCAGGCCGACGAACTGGCCGCTGTCGGTGGGCAGGGTGCCGGCGGACGGGGCCAGCTTGGGCTTGGCGACCAGCGAGCCGGCGATGGCCAGCACGGCGACGATCGGCACGAAGCGGCCCATCAGCATGGCCAGGCCCAGGGTGGTGTTCCACCACGGCGCGTTGGCGGTCAGGCCGGCGAAGGCCGAGCCGTTGTTCGCCGTGGTCGAGACGTAGGCGTAGAGGATCTCCGACAGTCCGTGCGGGCCATGGTTCAGCAGGCCCTTGAGCGCCTCGGGCAGCACCGCGGCGATGGCCGAGAAGCCGAGCATCGACAGCGGCACGACCAGCACCGCCAGCATGGCCAGCTTGATCTCCTTGGCCTCGACCTTCTTGCCCAGGTACTCGGGCGTGCGCCCGACCATCAGCCCGGCGACGAACACCGCCAGCAGCGCCATCACGACCATGATCGCCACGCCCGAGCCGATGCCGCCGGGCAGAATCTCGCCCAGCATCATCAGGAACATCGCGATCCCGCCGCCCAGCGGCATGTAGCTGCCGTGCATGGCGTTGACCGAGCCGTTGGAGGCGCCGGTGGTCTGGGCAGTCCAGGCGGCCGAGGCGGCCGGGCCGAAGCGGACCTCCTTGCCCTCCATGTTGGCGCTGGCGTCGACGTGCGCGGCGACCAGGGCCGGGGGGCGCTGAGTTTCGGCCAGATAGACGCCGGATGCGCCCAGCGACAGCAGCACGGCGGCGGCGGCGACCAAGGCTCGCAGGTCCTTGAACGCCTTGGCCGAACGACCGAAGGCGAAGAACGCAGCCCAGCCCATCACATTGATCGACACCGCGGTCAGGAAATTGGTCAGCGGCGTCGGGTTCTCGAACGGGTGGGCGGAATTGACGTTGAAGATCCCGCCGCCGTTGATGCCGAGCTGCTTGATCGCCAGTTGGCTGGCGACCGCGAACAGCGACAGCTTTTGCTCGCCGCCTTCTAGCGTCGCGGCCTGGGCCGAAGCCGCCAGGGTCTGGGGCACGCCCAGCGCGACCAGGGTCAGCGCCAGCACGATCGAGGCCGGCAGCAGCACGTAGAGCGTGGTGCGGGTCAGGTCGGCCCAGAAGTTGCCGACGCCTTCGCTGCGATGGCCGATGAAGCCGCGCGCCAGGGCCGCGGCGATGGTCGCGCCGGTGGCCGCGGACACGAAGTTCTGCACCGTCAGCGCGGCCATCTGGCTGAACTGAGACATGGTCGTCTCGCCGCCATAGGACTGCCAGTTGGTGTTGGTCACGAAGCTGACGGCGGTGTTGAACGCCAGGTGCTCGCTGACCCCGCCGAAGCCCTGCGGGTTCAGCGGCAGGCCGCCCTGCAGCCGCAGGATGGCATAGACCAGGACGAAGCCCGCGGCGTTGAAGGCCAGCAGCGCGGCGGCGTAGCCGAACCAGGTCTGGCTCTTGTTCGCGTCGACGCCGCAGCCGGCGTAGACCAGCCGCTCGACCGGCCGCAGCACCGGGTCGAGCCAGGTGCGTTCCCCGTTCCAGACCCGGGACATGTAGACGCCTATAGGCCAGCCGAGCCCTATGGCCACGGCCAGCGTCAGGGCGATCTCCGCCCATCCTTGCCAAGTCATGTCAGTGATCCGTCAGAAGCGCTCGGGGCGCAGCAGCGCGGCGAGCATGTAGACGGCCACGGCGATCGCGCCGCCCGCCCAGAGGAGATCGACGAGCATCTTCAGATGCGCCTCAATCCAGCGGCCATCAGCGCGAACAGGGCGAACGCCCCCGCGCCGAGACCGAGAAAGATGAGATCCGCCATGACAGCGCCTCCATAGCCAGTTCAGGCCAGGAGAGTGCGCTCCTCAAGCGTCAGGGTTCGAGACGGGACGCGCCCGCCGCGCATAAGGGAAACGTAAAGGTCAGCCGGCGCGCGCGAACGTGAAGCGGCGGTGGCCGACCCAGCTGGTCGCGACCGGCACGGCGATCGCCAGGGCGTGGCCGATGGTCTCGGCGTGCCAAGTGAAGCCGATCATCGGAAACACGCCGCGCACCAGCAGCGTCGCGGTCAGGAAGGTCAGGGTCGCGCCGATCGCGTTGACGATCGCGAAGTTGCGCGCCTGCACGCCGATCGGCAGCGGCGAGCCCGGGAACACCAGCAGCCGGAACAGCACGAAGGCGACCGCCATGCCCGTGGCGTAGGCGCAGATCACCGCCGCCTCGAACGGCAGCACCAGGCTCCAAGCGAAGCGCGAACCGAAGTTCGTGCCGGCCGCCAGGCCGCCGACGGTCAGGAACCGCGCAAAGCGCAGCACATCGAAACCCAGCGGCTTCCAGCCAGGGCCCGCGGTCAGAACGTGTTCGTCGATCGACGCCATGACGGCCATCGTGGCGCGCCATGGTTGAGAAAACGCTCACGCGGCCTCAATTTTCTCCCGCAACCCCTTGTTAAGGTAGATGCGGCGGCCGCCCGAGGGCGGCTAGACCGGATCGACCCGGAAGTAGCGTTCGGCCTGTTCGCTCCAGCCGTAAGCTGTGTCGTTCATCTGATCGCGATCATAGCCCGGACTGTTCTTCAGCAGGTCCTTGCCCAGATCGGTGAGGTAGCTGTCCGAGGCCTCGTCATAGCGCAGCGCCCGCCAGGGGATCGGGTGGAACTTGCCGCTCGCGCCGAACAGCCCTCCGAACTCCAGCGCCACGAACCGAGCCTGGCCGGTGTCGCGCTCGAAATAGATCTCGCGGATCGTGCCGAGCTTCTTGCCGGAAGCGTCCTTCAACGGCGCGCCCAACAGGTTGGCGCTACGGATCATCAGGCTGTCCAGGCTCATTGCGTCCCTCCAATTCCGCGTGGGGAACGCCTAGCTGCGCTGTTCGATCCCGGAGGATTCTAGGCGGCGCTCACCTTGCGCTCCTTGGTTCGCCGCTCGGTCACCGTTTCGGGGGTGAGGGGGTGGCGGCACTCGCTGCAGATCACCACGCTGTCGACCGGGTGGCCGCACTGGTTGTGGGTGACGATGACCGGCGGCTGGTCGTCCTCGAGCAACCACTTGTCAGCCCAGATCAGCAGGGCCAGGGCGTGCGGATAGAGGTCCTTGCCCTTCTTGGTCAGCCAGTATTCGTAGCGCGGCGGCGACATCTCGTAGAGCCGCCGCTCGAACACGCCGTTGGCCACCAGAACGCGCAGGCGGTCGGTCAGGATGTTGGTGGCGATGTCCAGCATCGACTGGATGTCGTCGAAGCGGTGGATGCCGAAGTACTGGGTCGAGATGACCAGGCCCGTCCAGCGGTCGCCGGTCATGTCGACCACGTCGGCCGCCTGCCGGGGGGCGTCCTCCGCGCCGGACTGGCGGCGACGGTGCAGGCGGGCGATCTCGACCTCTTCGTAGCCCGCGCCCGGACCCGGATGGTGGCTGCAGGTGTGCAGCGAGATGTCGCCGCCGCAGTGGCGGCAGACCATCATCGGCAGCATCGACTTGCCGCACTCGGTGTGAACCAGCCCGGCCGGGCCGTTGGGCGCGGTGGCGTCCCAGCGGATGCCCCAGCACCAGGCGATCAGCACCGAGTCGAACAGGTCCAGGCCCATCGGCGTCAGGTGATAGGACTGGCGCGCCGCGCCCTCGCGATGGGCGCGCTGCTCGAAGATGCCGCTGGCGACCAGGCCTCGCAGGCGGTTCGACAGGGTGTTCCGCGGCGCGCCGGTGCGCGCGCGGAACTCCTCATAGCGTGTCGCCCCGCGGAACGCCTCCTGGATGATCAGCTGACTCCAGCGGTCGCCGATCGTGTTCAGCGCTCGGTGGACGGAGTTTTTGACGATCTTGCGGGTGCGGGCCATGGGTCTCCTGCACCCAGGCGTATAGCCGCACAACCCCCCTGTCCAGTTGGGATTGGCCGTCAAAAGCGCGCCGCGGGCGTGAGGCGGATGTCAAAAAGTCCATTTTTGAAAGCAATTCACGGCTTGCCCGCAATCTGCGGAATGACCCTCCACGCGGCCGGGGCTGCGCGCACGACCGGATCGGCGATCCTCAAGCTCAACGCGGTCCGAAAACGATCTCCGCCGAGCGCCCCGTCCGCCTGAGATCGGCTGCGGCCTGGTCGGTCGCGGCTTGAGCGGCGTCTTCCGAGAGGTAGTCGCCGAGGAAGACGTCATCGCAGGTGACGTGCCACACCCCATGGGCAAGGTTGCTGCGGATGATGACGGGCGAGGGGCGGGCATCTGCGCGCATGGCTCTGTGCGCGACTGTCGAAGGCGGGGCGGGCTGAGGGGCAGCGCTTCCGCGAACACGCATCAGCCGCATCACCTCCCGAATAAAGGCTTCCGCATAGTCGGCTGTCTCGACGTAGTCGTACTCGTACGCGCCTCGCCGCGCGCTGGCGAAGCGCTGGCGCATTGCGTCCAAGAAGTCTGGCCGGCCTTCGGCGATCTGAGCCATCAGTGCTTGTAGGATTTGTTCATGCGCCAGGACACGGCGCTCGAGATCGGTGTTTTCGACGGCCATCTGGGCCTCCATCAGTTCGATCGCCCCCCGTCGCGCGCCTTCCTCGCAAGCAAGGCGGTCCTTCGCATTTGGGGTGCCGCGACGCAATTTTCTAGGAGAATTAGAATAATCGTCTTCGTGATCGGTAAATAAAATCGCCCAATATTTCGGGTTGTGATATATTGATAGTGATCGAAAGCGCGAATTCGGCGCCTTCGCTCGGATAGATGCGCGCAGCGTGGCTCCGGGCGGGATCATGAAAGCTCAATCATGAGCATTTTATCAGAACGAAATCAGATTGCGGACGCGCCCGGATACTGGGCCATCCAGATCCATCTTGGCGAGAGCACGCCCGCGCGACGGTACCTGTGTCACGCGGAGAACGACCGAGCAGCGGTCAATATGGCGGGCCGTCTGATGGGGTCGTCGGTGGAAGCGAGGGGGTTCGATAGCCTCTGGATCAAGAAGGGACTGCTGGAGCGGAAGCGCTCGTCGCTGCCGGACATCGGGCGCCATCAGATCGTATCGAGCTCTGCGGAATGGGACCGGCTGGTCCAAGCGCACAATGCTTCCGAAGCAGAGAGCCCTCTGCGGGCCTAGGTGTCGCCATGAAGCGGTTGAAGCTCCTTCCGGGCGGGGCGGCGGGCGACTCGTCAGCAAACCGGCGCTGGATTTCGCAACAGAACCAGATGCCGGAGGCCACTCCAAGCCCGCCGCCTGTTCCCCTCCGACCTGCCAATCCAGTGGCCGTTTGGGAAGACGACGGCGGCGCCGCTTCGCGCCTGACCTGAGGCCGGGGCAGGCCGCCGCCGCGCGTAGCGCGGCGGCGCCAGCTACGCCTCAGAACCCGAGCTGACGCCCGGCCAGGTCGCGCAGGATCTCTTCCGAGCCGCCGCCGATCACGAAGATGCGCGCTTCGCGATAGATGCGCTCGACGCGGTTGTCGCCGGTGTACGCGCGGCCGCCAAGAACCTGCAGGCTCTCGCGGGCCACGAACTCCAGGGTCGTCGTCGCCTGGACCTTCATCATCGCCAGCTCGGCCACCGGCGTCTCGCCGCGCTGGAAGCGCCAGACCAGGATGTCGAGAAAGGCGTAGCAGGCGTTCACCCGCTGGATCATCTCGACGATCTTGTGACGGATGGCCTGGTGGTCGATCAACCGCTGGCCGAAGGTATGACGCTGGCGCGACCAGTCGATGGCCTCCGCGATGGCCGTGCGAGCCATGGCCAGGGTGGCGGCGATGCCGCTGAAGCGCTCGATGTTGAACTGGTTGGCCAGGCCCGCGAAGCCGCGGTTCTCAACCCCGATCAGGTTGGCGGCCGGCACCTCGACATTGTCGAAGGTCAGGGTCCCGTTGTTGCCGTTGTACCAGCCGAGGCCCTTGACTGGGGCGCTGGAGACGCCGGGGCGATCGGCCTCGATCATCAGCAGCGACAGGCCGCCGACGCCGGGACCGCCGGTGCGGACCGCGGTCAGCAGGAAGTCGGCGCGGGTGGCGCCTGAGATCAGCGTCTTCCCGCCGTTGACGATGTAGCTGTCGCCGCGCTTTTCGGCCGTTGTCTGGAAGGCTCCGACGTCCGAGCCGCCCGAGGGCTCGGTGACTGCAAAGGCGATCTTCTTTTCGCCGCGCAGGATCGGCTTGGCCACGCGCTCGCGCATCTCCTCGGGGCCGAAGGCGATGATCGGGGGCAGGGCGATCCAGTGGGTCGCGAGATCGGCGAACACCACGCCGGACCCGGCCCGGAAGAACTCCTCGGCGAAGATGATGCGGTGATAGAGGTCGATGTCCTCGCCGGTGCCGCCCAGCTTTTCCGAAAAGCCCATGCCCAGCACGCCGGCCTTGGCGGCCTTCACATAGAGCTCGTCAGGGAAGGTCGCGGCCGCGTCCCAGGCGTCGAGGTTCGGATTGATCTCCGCCTCGATGAAGGTCCGCAGCTGCTGACGCCAGGCATCGTGCTTCTCGGTCAGGAACGGGCTCGGCGGGCGCAGCCCATCGAAATCCAGGCGAGGTTTGTCCGCCGCAGCCATCAGTTCGTCCTCCCGACTTGTTACTTGCGAAATGATACTAATGGGGTGCGCAGAGCGGGGCAATGGGTCAGCCGCATCGCCAGGGACATTTCTATGCGTGTCATCCCGGAAAGCGCGCAGCGCCTGTCCGGCACCCATTCGCGCAAGCATAGCCAGGCGTGGCGCGGCCGTGACGCCGCCCGCGTATCCGGTGTTCATGCGTCCCGGTCTTGCTTCGCAAACCCGGATGAAACGGGGCGCTAGGCCAGCGCCGCCCGCAACTCGCGCTTCAGAACCTTGCCGACCGGATT
Source organism: Phenylobacterium sp. LjRoot97 (assembly GCF_964254345.1). NCBI lineage: Bacteria > Pseudomonadati > Pseudomonadota > Alphaproteobacteria > Caulobacterales > Caulobacteraceae > Phenylobacterium > Phenylobacterium sp. LjRoot97. Next base: position 2,696,501 of record NZ_CAXUTH020000001.1, on the reverse strand, counting down.
GCGGGGCAGGCCAGGCAGGATCTCTAGCCGCTCGATCTGCTTGAACACCGCGACCTTGCGCTCGCCGGTCAGGAAGGCGTTGATCGCCTCGCGGTCCACGGTCTTGCCCGGTCGAGGCGTCACGAAGGCGCAGACCCGCTCGCCCAGCCGCTCGTCGGGCACGCCGACCACCGCGGCCTCGGCGATTTCCGGGTGCGCCATCAGGTGGCCCTCAAGCTCCTCGGACGAGATGTTCACCCCGCCGCGGATGATGATGTCCTTCAGTCGCCCGACGAAGCGGTAGTACTGCGCCCGGTCGCCGGCGATCTCGAACAGGTCCCCAGTGCGGAACCAGCCCTGGGCGTCGAACGCCTTGGCGGTCAGCTCCGGCGCGCGCCAATAGCCGGCGAACACGGTCGGCCCCTTGATCCGCATCTCGCCCGGGCGGCCGGGTTCGCTGATCTCTTCCTCGGTGTCGGGATCGACCAGGCGGCTGAAGAAGCGGTCGTTGAGCGGATAGGCCCAGTCGAAGCCCGGCGCGCCGACTCGCGGGAAGTAGGTCGCCCGCTCGCCATGCCCGGGAATGTCGTCGGCCGTGCCGCACAGCGACATGCCCTCGTTGGAGCCGAAATAGTTGACGATCTCGACGCCATAGCGGTCGTGGAAGGCGCGGATCATCGTCTCCGACAACGGCGCCGAGCCGGAACCGATAGCCCGCAGCCGGCCGAAGTCGACACCCTCCAGCAGCTTGTGATCGTGGGCCAGCAGGTTCAGCACCGCCGGCGGGGCGACGGTGTAGTCGATGGCGTGATCGCGCATCTGCTGCAGCATCACCGCCACGTCGAACGGATGGTGCTGGATCAGCGTCCCGCCGATCAGCAGCCAGCCGGCCAGCGCCGTCGAGACGCCGCCCATATTGACCATCGGGAACGGGTTCAGCATCCGCGCGCCGCTCGACAGCCGGCCCGCGGCGACCACGCCCTGGGCCATGATCAGCCATTCGTTGTGGCTGCGCGGCACGCCCTTGGGCTCGGCCTCGGTGCCGGAGGTCCAGCAGATCGTCGCCACGTCGTCGGCGGTGACGGCCGCGGCTTCTGCAGCGCGCCTCGCCGCGGCCAGCTGGTCGGGTGCCGCCGCGCTCATCGCCGCGCCCAGGTCCACGGCGCCCCCGGCCGCGCCGACGCTGAAGATCGTCTCGAGCGGCAGGCCGCGTAGCTGCGCCACATGGTCGTGACCGCCGATCATGGCGCCGGTGATCGCCGCCTTGGCGCCGGTGCGGCGCACGATGCTGGAGAGCTCGTTCTCGCGATACTGCACCGGCGCGGGCGTGACGATGACGCCAAGTCGGAACGCCGCCAGATAGGCGAGGGTCAACTCGACCACATTGGGCAGCTGGACCAGCAGCACGTCGTCCTTGGCCAGGCCTGCAGCGTGCAGCACGGCGGCCAGCCGATCGACCTCACCGCCCAGTTCGCGCCAGGTCAGCGCGCGCGGATCGCGCCCGATGACGGCCTGCGTGTTCGGCGGATCGATCAGCGCGTCGTCGTTCGGCCGCTCGGCCACGTGCCGGTCCAGCAGGTCGACCATGGTGGTGTCGCCCCACCAGCCCTTGGCGCGGTACGCGGCGATGTGGTCGGCGGGAACGAGGATCATCGTCGGCTCCGATCAGGCGAGGCGTTCGACCACCATGGCCGCGCCGACCCCGGCCGCGCCAGTGGCGACGACGAGGCCGAGCCGCCCGTCGGCGGCGTCCAGCGCGTCCAGCAGCGAGGACAGCAGGATCGCGCCTGTCGCCCCCATCGGGTGCCCCTTGGCCAGGTGGCCGCCGCCGACATTGACCTTGGCCGGGTCGGCCGGCCGGTCGCGCAGGAACTTGGCGATGGTGACCGCGAAGGCTTCCATGAATTCGACGCGGTCCATGTCGGCCAGGGTCAGGCCAGCGCGGGCCAACGCCTTGTCCATGGCCGAGAAGCCGGCCAGCAGCGAGGCCCGCGGATCGCCGCCGGACTCGGCGTAGGCGAGGATCCGGGCGCGGGCCTTGCGGCCGCCGCTCGGCGCGCCGCCGACAACGGCCAGGCCCGCCCCGTCGCAGACCGGCGGGGCGTGGGCGATGGTGTGGCGGTGGTCGATCGGGCCTTCCAGCGCCTGCGCATAGGTCGCCGCCAGAGGCGCGAAGGCGGCCGGCATGGCGGCCAGCGATTCAGCGGTGGTCTGCGGCCGAGCGCACTCTTCTGCCGCTGCCGCACCGATGGCGATGCGCGAGGCGATCAAGGTAGGGCTCACCTCGGCCTGGCCGGTGCGGAGCTGCGACGTCAGGGCGACGGCGTCCAACTCCGCGCGGCTGACGCCTTCAGCCTGCGCCAGCCGGTCGGCGGCGACGACCACGGGGATGTAGCGCGAGCGCTTCGGGAAGCTGGCGTCGGTGTAGTAGCCGGCGTTGTCGCCCATGAACGGCACGCGCGACATCATCTCGACCCCGCCGGCCAGGGCGCGGTCGATCGCGCCGCCCGCCACCATGGTCGCGGCATGGCCGATCGCGGTCAGGCCCGAGACGCAGTAGTTGTTGAGCGTGAAGGCGTAGGCGTCCTCGGCGACGCCGGAATGCAGCTTGGACACCAGCGCGATGTTGCCGCCCTGGTCGCCGATCTGGCCGACGCAGCCCAGCACCATCGCCTGGCTCGCGCGCGGGTCCTGGCCACGAACCTCCAACGCGTCCACCAGCGTCCCGACCAGTTCCTGCGGCTTGTTGGCGGCCAGCGATCCGTCGGGGCGGGCCTTGCCGCGCGGGGTCCTGACGGCGTCGTAGATCCAGGCGTCCACGTGTTTCCTCCCGGCCGCGCCCTTGATCGGGCGTCTGGCCAGGCTCCGGCTTGCCACGATAAGTCTAGGAATGCAAGCTAACGGAAAGCGAGACGGGAGGGCGCATGACGCGCAAGACCAGGGTCGTCCAATGGGCGACCGGATCGATGGGGAAGACCTGCCTGCGGGCAGTGCTGGATTCGCCGGATTGCGAGCTCGTCGGCCTGTTCGTCTACAATCCCGCCAAGGCCGGCGTGGACGCCGGCGAGATTGCGCGGCGGCCGGCGACGGGCGTGCTGGCGACCAGCTCGATCGACGACATTCTCGCGCTCGACGCCGACGTGGTGCTGCACTGCCCGATGCTGGCCAGCCCCTACGACGGCCACGACGCCGACGTGAAGCGGCTGCTGGAGAGCGGCAAGAACGTCATCTCGATCAACAACTATTTCCATCCTGGGGCGCTCGGCGCGGCCTACGCGCAGGACCTGGAAGCCAGCGCGCGCAAGGGCGGGGCGACCCTGGCCGGCGTCGGCGTCAATCCCGGCTGGGCGGCGGAGAAGGTCGCCGCGGCGGTGGCCGGGATCTCGCTCCGCCTCGACCGCGTCGCCACGACCGAAGTCATCGACTGCTCGGGCATCCCCAACGCCGCCTATGTGTTCGGGGCGCTCGGCATGGGCTCCGATCCCGCTGGCCTCGACCTCAAGGAGGGGCCGCTCGCCCGCACCTTCACCGACATGTACGCCCAGTCGGTCGCGGCCTTGGCCGAGAAGCTGGAGATCGACCTCGACGCGATCGAGGCGGACCATGCCGTCACCTTGGCCGACCACGACGTCGACGTCCGCGCCGGCGTTGTGCGGGCCGGCACGGTCGCGGCGACCACCTGGCGCGTGCACGGCCTCGTGGGCGGCGTCCGCCGCATCAGCCACGCGGTCAACTGGGTGATGGACATGAGCCTGCCCGCCTTCGCCGGCAAACCGCACTGGGAGATCGAGCTGAGCGGCCTGCCGGGCGTGCGTCTCTCGATGGACCTCACCGAAGCGGCAGACCCGGGCGTGCGCACCAAGCCCGAGCAGTACGCCGTCGCGGGCATGGTCATGTCCGCCATCCCCGAGGTCGTCGCCGCCCCGCCAGGCCTGTGGCGGGACTAAGATCCAAATTGCTTCCCCGGTGGGGGAGCTGTCAGCCCACGGCTGACTGAGGGGGCTTGCTGACTCACCAGTCCCCCTCCGTCGCGCTCAGCGCGCCACCTCCCCCAGGGGGGGAGGAACTGACGTTACCCGGCCCGGCCGACCACAAAGCTGACCACCGTCCCCAGCGAGCCGCCGATGTTCAGCGTCTGGTAGGTGCGCGCGCCCTCGACCTGGTAGTCGCCGGCCGTGCCGGTGACTTGGCGGCCGGCGTCCAGCAGCATCCGCGCGCCGGTCGCGCCGACCGGGTGGCCGACGCCGATCAGCCCGCCCGAGGCGTTGACCGGACACTTGCCGCCCAGCTCGATCAGGCCGCTCTCCACCGCCTGCCAGGACTGCCCGGGCGCGGTCAGGCCCAGGTGGTCGATGGCCATGTACTCGGTCGAAGTGAAGCAGTCGTGGGTCTCGACGCCCGACAGATCCTGCGGCCCGGCGATGCCGGCCCGGCCCCAGGCGTCGGTGATCGCCTTGCGCACGTGCGGGAAGATGTAGTCCTGGCCCTTCGAGCGCTCGATCTTGTCGAGGAACCGGATGCCGGCGTTGGTGTGGCCCCAGCCGAGGATCTGCGGGAAGTCGGACGCCTTCACCCCGCGGCGCGCGGCGTAGCGCTCCATGAAGCGGTCGGAGCACAGCACGATGGCGCTGGTCCCGTCGGTGATCTGGCCGCAGTCCATGCGCCGGGTGCCCGGCTCGATGATCGGGTTGGCGGTGTCGTCGTCGGTGAAGTTCTCAGGCGTGAACGCCCACTTGCGGGTCTGCGACAGCGGATTGCGCTTGGCGTTGGTCAGGTTGATCTCGGCGATGCGGTTCAGGTGCCGCCGGTCCAGGCCGTAGCGCTCGCCGTATTCCTGGGAGAGACGGCCGAACACGGCCGGCCACATGAAGCGGCAGTCGATGCCCTCGCGGCCCTGCCAGGAGGCGGCGTTCTGGACCTTGGAGGCCTCGTCGCCGGGCAGGTTCTTCTCTTCCTCTGCGCCGACGATCAGCACGCAGTCATAGCGCCCGGCCTCGATCTCGGCGGTCGCGGTCAGCACGGCGATGGAGGCCGAGGCGCAGGCCGCCTCGTGGCGCATGGCCGGCACGCCGTGCAGTTCGGGAACCACCTGGGCGACCATCGCCGCCAGGTGGCCCTGGCCGCGATAGAGCTCGCCGAAGGCGTTGCCCACGTGGACGGCGTCGATGTCGGAGGCGTCGAGCTTGCAGGCGTCCAGCGCCCCCAGAATCCCGTCGCGCAGGATGTCCGACAGGTCGAGGCCCTCGCGCGACCAGGCGCGGGCGAAGTCGCTCTGATGACCGCCCAGAAGATAGATCGCCATGGCTTCCTCCAACCGTCTCTTTCGTGATCTTGCCGGCGAGCCTAAGGTGTCGGTTCTTAAATGCAAGTCATAGGGAGGCCGGCATGCGGGATTTCGAGAGCCGGACGGGGGTGGTCACCGGCGCGGCCGGCGGCATGGGCGCGGCGGCGGTGCGGCTGTTTGCGCAGCGCGGGGCGAAGGTCGTGGCGCTCGACCGCCGGTTGGAGGATCTCGGCGGCCTGGCCGAGACCTGGCGCGGGGAGGGACTCGCCGTCGAGATCGCCGGTTATGACCAGGGGGATCCGGACAGCATCGCCGCGGTGTTCGAGCAGGTGGACGGCTTCACGGGCGGCCGGCTCGACTTCTGCTTCGCCAACGCCGGCTACGGCCGCTACCGCCCGGTCCTGGAGATCGAGGCCAAGGAGTGGAAGCGCCACACCGCGATCAATCTCGACGGCACGTTCCTGGTCGCCCAGGCGGCCGCACGGCGGATGCGCCAGGGCGGCGGGGCGATCGTTCTCAACGCCTCGTCCGGAGCGGTGTTTCCGACCGATCTGCTCTCGGCCTACTGCGCGTCTAAGGCCGGGCTGGTGATGCTGGCCAAGATCCTGGCCTCTGAGCTCGGCGCCTATGGAATCCGGGTCAACGCGGTGCTGCCCGGCGTCATCGAGACCCCGATGACCGAGAGCCTGCTGGCCGAGCCGGGCGTGCCCGAAACCCTGGCCAAGGCCACGCCGCTCGGCCGCGCCGGCCGCCCGGAGGAGGTGGCACAGGCCGCGGCCTTCCTGTGCAGCCCGGCGTCCGGCTACGTCACCGGAACCAGCCTGCTGGTCGACGGCGGCCAGACCCTGCACGGCTTCCCCCGCTGGTTCAGCACCGACCACCGCGACCCCGCCGCCCCCTGGACCGCGCACGTGGATCGCTAGGCAGCATCCTTCTCCCCTCGTGGGAGAAGGGGAGCTTGAGACGCCCCTTGCACGGCGCCATCGTTCGTGTAGCTTTCATATAAAGACTAATAACGAAGCGGGAGGAGCGGGCCGACGGCGCCGACGCCGAGACGGCGCGGTCCGGGCCTGGAGGTCGTCATGCAGGTCAAGGATTCCGTCGCCCTGGTCACTGGGGCCAACCGCGGCATCGGCGAGGCGTTCGTGCGCGAGCTGGTCGCCGCCGGCGCGGCCCATGTCTACGCGGCCTCCCGCGATGCGGCCTCGGCCGCTCACCTGGAGGCCGAGTTTCCCGGCAAGGTCACCGCCGTCCAGCTCGACGTCAGCCAGCCCGACCAGATCGCCGCCATCGCCGCGGCGCGGCCCGACGTCTCGTTGATCGTCAACAACGCCGGGGCCTTCACCCACGGCCTGCTGATCGGCTCCGACACCCTGGCCGGCGCGCGCGAGGAGATGGAGGTCAACTACTTCGGCCCCGTCGCCATGTGCCGCGCCTTTGCGCCGGCGCTGGCCAGGCACGGCGGCGGCGGAATCATCAACGTGCTGTCGGTCGGCGGCATCCTGGCGGCCCCGAACATGGGCGGCTACAGCCCCTCGAAGTTCGCCATGCGCGCCGCCACCCAGTGCATCCGCGCCGAACTGGCCGACCAGGGCACGACCGTCTCGGCGCTGATCGTCGGCTCGGTCGACACCCGCATGGCCGAGCACGTGAAGGGCGCCAAGGAGCCGCCCTCGGTGATCGCCAAGGCCGGCATCAAGGCCATCGAGCGCGGCCAGGATGAGGTCGACACCGACCGCATGGCCATCGAGACGCGCGCGGCCCAGGCCCGCGATCCGAAGGGCCTCGAGCGCCAGATGGCCAAGATGCTCAAGGCGACTGAAATTTCGACCGGCCGTTAGGGGGAACGACCATGCCTGAACTCTCACAGATCGTGACCTTGCTCGCGGTCAATTTCGGCCTGCTGGTGGCCGGCTTCCTGATCCTCTGGATGATCGGGTCGGCGATCAAGGACGTCACCTTCGTCGACGCCTGCTGGGGCCTGGGCCTGGCCAGCATGGCGCTCGCCAGCTTCCTGCAGACCGGCGGGCAGGGCGCTGACTCACGCCGTTATCTGCTGACCGGCCTGGCGCTGCTCTGGGGACTGCGGCTCGGCCTGCACATCCTCGGCCGTTGGCGCCATGAAGGGCCCGACCGCCGCTATGTGAAGATGATGGACCGCGCCAAGGCCGACAAAGGCTGGAGCTACGCCCACGCCTCGCTGCGGATGGTCTTCGCCTTCCAGGCGCCGCTGCTGTGGGTGGTCAGTCTGCCGGTGCAGCTGGGCCAGCTGTCGGCCCAGCCGGCCAGCATCGGCCTGCTCGGCTGGATCGGCGCGGGGCTGTCGCTGTTCGGCATCGCTTTCGAGACCACCGCCGATTCCCAACTCAAGCGCTTCAAGGCCGATCCGGCCAGCCGCGGCCAGGTGCTGTCCAACGGCCTCTGGCGCTACACCCGCCACCCCAACTATTTCGGCGACATCTGCACCTGGGTCGGCTTCTACCTGATCGCCGCCGAGACCACGCTCGGCCTCTGGGCGCTGCCTGGTCCGCTGCTGCTGATCTTCCTGCTGACGCGCTGGAGCGGCGGCCCGTCCTACGAGAAGCGCCTGACCCACCAGCGGCCGGGCTACGACGACTACATCCGCCGCACCTCCTCGCTGATCCCCTGGCCGCCCAAGCCGGCCGAAAGGAGCGCCCCGTGAGGACGCCTCGGACCCTGCTGTCGCCGACCATCGCGCCGCCGGCCCCGCGGCCGATCGGAACCCTGCCGGGCCTGCACGCGGCCCGCGATCCGGACGCCCCGGCCATCACCTGCGAGGGCAAGACCCTGACCCGGGCGCAGTTCGCCGCCCGCGTGAACCGCCGCGCCCGCGGCCTCGCGGCGCACGGCGTGCGGGAAGGGGACTTCGTCGCCATCGCCCTGCCGAACGGTCCGGCCTTCCTGGAGCTGGCCTTCGCCGCCTGGACCCTGGGCGCGACGCCGGCACCGGTCTCCTACCGCCTGCCGGCGCCCGAGCTGAAGGCGATCATCGAGCTGATGCAGCCGCGCGTCGTCATCGGAGGCGAGGCGACCCGCGCGGCGGGCGTCGAGTTCCTGGATGAAGCGGCGACCCACAATGAGGCGACCTCCGCCGACCCGCTGCCGGAGCTGACGGCCAAGCACGTCAAGGCGATCGCCAGCGGCGGCAGCACCGGCCGGCCCAAGGTCATCGTCGACCACGCGACCTCGATCATCGATCCGGACGCGCCCTCGCTGGGCATGCACCCGGGCGACACGGTGATCATCCCCGGGCCGCTCTATCACGCCGCCCCGTTCGGCCTAGCCTACATGGCGCTCTGCTGGGGCTGCCACCTGGTGATCACCAAGCGCTTCGATCCGTCCGAGACCCTGCGCCTGATCGGCGAGCACAAGGTCCAGTGGGCCTATCTGGTCCCGACCATGATGCACCGCATCTGGCGGCTGCCGGACGCCGAACGCGCCGCCGCCGACGTTTCCAGCCTGGAGATGATCGTCCACATCGCCTCGGCCTGCCCGGTGTGGCTCAAGGAGAAGTGGATCGAGTGGCTAGGCCCCGACGCGGTCTGGGAGGTCTATTCCGGCACCGAGGCCATGGGCGGCACCTCGATCGGCGGCCGTGAGTGGCTGACTCACAAGGGCTCGGTCGGCCGCCTGCTGCCCGGCAGCGAGATCCGCATCCTGCGCGAGGACGGTACGCCTGCGCCGGCCGGCGAGGTGGGCGAGGTGTTCTTCCTGCCGGCTGGCGGCCGTGGCGCGACCTACCACTACATCGGCGCCGAACCGCGGGCAAAGGGCGAGTGGGAGACCTTCGGCGACATGGGCCACATCGACGAGGAGGGCTACCTCTACCTCGCCGACCGGCGCACCGACCTGATCATCTCTGGCGGCGCCAACATCTATCCGGCCGAGGTCGAAGCCGCGGTCGACGCCTATCCGGGCGTGCTCTCCAGCGTCGTCGTCGGCCTGCCGCACGAGGACCTGGGCCAGGCCGTCCACGCCATCCTCGAGATGGCGCCCGGCGGCCCGCCGCTGGACGAGGCCCAGGTCAAGGCGTTCCTGGCCGAGCGCATCGCCCCCTACAAGATCCCGCGCAGCCTCGAGGTCACCTTCGAGCGCCTGCGCGACGACGCCGGCAAGGTCCGCCGCAGCGCCCTGCGCGATGAGCGCGCCAAGGCGGAGGCTTAGGGCGCGCGCCATGACCTCCGGGGTAATGGCGCCGGTGCGACGCCGTCCGTAGCCTGCTCCAAACTTCATGGGAGCAGGCGATGAACGGGTTCTGGCGCAGATGGCTGATGGCGTGGTGCGCGGTGGTCGGCCTGTTCGGCCTCGTGCTGGCGGGCGGGGCGGCGCCGGCGACCAGCAGACCTGTCAGGCTTTTGCTCGACCTGCTCAACGGGCCTGAGCCGCTGGTCATCGATGGCCCGATGCGGTTTTGCCTGGCGGTGCTGGGCGCGGTCACCATCGGCTGGAGCCTGACCCTCGCCACGGCGATCGAGGCGGCGGTGCGGCTGGGCCCGGCCGGGCGTCCGATCTGGGCGATGATCCTCGCCAGCGGCCTCGTCTGGTACGTGATCGACAGCGCGCTGTCGCTGGCCACCGGCTTTGGGCTGAACCTGATCGCCAATACGCTGTTCATCGCCGGCCTGATCGTCCCGCTGGCGGCCGGTGGGGTTCTGCGTCGGCAAGATAGGCTTACGCCCGCCTAGTCCTTGCGCAGGTCGAGCGCGACGTCCCAGGCTTCGACGCGGGCCCGCGCCTTTCCCCGTCCGCAGTCGGCGATGCGGACGACGAGGTAGGGACAGTCCAGCTTCCCGTCCTGGTCGCGAAGTTCGAAGAGCAGCTTCACCGCGCGGCCGGCGATGAACACCGTCGGCTTGTCCAGGTCCCAGGTGTCGACGCTTTCGCCGATCTGCGAGACGGCGTGCCGGACAATGCCGGCCGCCTGGGGATACCGGAAATCGCAAGCCGCCGCGGCCGGCGTGGCGAGGGCGGCGGCCGTCAGCGCCAAGACGGCGGTTATAGCTGGCGACATCGGCTTGCGCTCCTCAGCCGGGACTATCCGCCAAGCTCTGCCATAATTCCACCCTCAGCCAGAGCGAGCGTCCGGCCGGAAGTTCGCGAGAGGGTGGAATGGCGCGTACGCAGCAACGGATCCTGCTGCTGGTCCTGTCGATCGGGGCGCACGTCGTCGTGCTGGGATGGTTGCTGGTCCAGCGGCACGTGCTGTCGTCGCCGTCCGAGCCCCCGGCCATGGAAGTGCTGCTGGCGCCGCCGATCTTCCGCCGCCCCCCAGCCGAGCCGCGCGACCGGCCGTCCGCGCCGCCGCGCGTGCATGCGGCCAGGTCGCCGGAGCGCGCGCCGCTCCAACGCGCAGATCAAGGTCTAGCCGCGCCGTCCGCGGCGGCCGGAGAAACGAACATCGCCGCGCCGCCGGCCGTGCGCCGGGCCCTGCGCGGTCTGATCGGCTGCCGGCTGGCGGACCTCACCGATGAGGAGCGCCAGCGCTGCGACGAGCGTCTGGCCGCGGTCGAGGACCGGATCGGCCGCAAGCTCGACCTCGACCCAGGCGGCGCCTTCGTCCGCGAGGTCGACCCCTATCTGGCGCGGCGGCCGAAGAACGGCTGCAAGGCCCGCGCGGGCGGCGACGCCGATCCGGCGGGAGAGCAGGGGGCCGCCGTCGGCATCGGCTGCGCCTGGGCGTTCTAGGGCGTTGACCGCGTCGTCCGCCGACCGCCTAGTCGCACCATGCGCCTGTTCCACTTCAGCGACGATCCCGCGATCGCGCGGTTCGACCCGCGCCCTGTGCAGGTTCCCTCGGCCCGGCCGGCGGGCCGCGAGTGGCTGAACGGGCCGCTGGTCTGGGCGATCGATGCGCCGCACCAGGCCATGTACCTGTTCCCCCGCGATTGCCCGCGCATCCTGCTCTGGGCGCTGCCCACGAGCTCGCCGCAGGATCGGGCCGAATGGCTGGGGGCGGCGGCGCAGGCGGCCTACGTCGAAGCGCGCTGGCTGGCGGCGCTGAACACGGCGCGGATCTATCGCTACGAGCTGCCGGCCGAGCGCTTCGAGAGCCTCGACGACGCCGGCATGTGGGTCGCGCGCGAACCCGTCACGCCGCTGACCATGGAAGAGTTGTCGGATCTGCCCGGCGCCCTGCGGGCCTGCGGCGTGGACCTGCGTGCGGTGGAGAGCCTGACGCCCCTGCGCCGGGTCTGGGATACGACGCTGCACGCCAGCGGGATCAGGCTGCGCAACGCCGCCGGCTGGTAGGCCTGTCCTCCGCGCCGCGGAAGACAGGCGCGCCGATCAGTGGGTGGCGTTCGGATCGGCCATCTGGAAGTAGTCGCGCCAGCCGACGATCTTGCCGTCCGGCTTGAACTCGATGACGCCCATATAGGGGTGGGTGACGGTCTGGCCGCTGGCGTTGACGTACTCCTCGCGGCCCTCCGTGAAGAGGTGGGTGTCGGTCTCGGCGTGGCGCTCGATCACCCAGGTCGAGCCGGTGTTGTCGGCCCAGTACTTGGTGATGAACTTCTCCACCCAGTCGCGGCCCATCAGCGGCCGGGTGCCGACGTGATAGTGGTACTCGACCTCCGGGGCGAAGAAGTCGAGGAAGCCGGCCTTGTCCTTGGCGGCGATGGCCTGCTGCAGACGGCGGATGAGGTCGATCTTGGCTTCGCTCACGCGGCGCTCTCCTGGCTGGGGGCCTCGATACGGGCCGAGTCGTAATAGTCGCGCAGCTTGCAGACCTTCCCGTCACGGAACTCGATGGTCTGCATGAACGGGTTGTCGATCATCACCTCGCGGGCGCGGTCGTAGAGCTTCTCCATGCCCTCGACCAACATGACGTCGCCCTTCTCGGCCCAGTTCAGCACGATCCAGTCGCGTTGGTCGAAGCCCTGCTCGTAGTTGCGCAGGAACTTGCGCATGGTCGCCTTGTCGCGGATCGGCTTGATCCCCATGCGCCAGTGATACTCGAACTCGTCGGTCAGCGTGTCGAGGAAGGCGTCGTGGTCCTTCCGTTTCGAGGCGGCGATCATCGCCTCCAGCGTCTTCATGTTTTCGCTCATGACCGCGTCCCTCCTGCGTTTCCTTGACCGCAGGCTATTGGCGTAAGTTCGATTATGCAAGTAACAACGCTGGAGCGGTTGACGCCGCTGCGGGTGGTCAATAAGTTGCGATTTGCAAGTCAAGGCTTGCGGCTTTTGAAGGCGCGGGGGGTTCGCGCCTGGGGATGTAAGGATACGCGATGCAGGATCTGGTTTCGCTCAAGGGGCGGCTGCGGCTGCCGGCCATCGCCGCGCCGATGTTCCTGGTCTCGGGGCCGGAACTGGTGCTGGCGGCGTGCAAGGCCGGGATCGTCGGCTCGTTCCCCGCCAACAACGCACGCACCATCGAGGTGCTGGACCAGTGGCTGGTCGACATCAAGGCCGCTGTGGGCGACGCGCCCTGGGCGATCAACATCATGGTCCACCGGACCTATGAGCGGATGGCCGAAGAACTCGAGCTGGTCATGAAGCACAAGCCGCCGATCGTGATCACCGCGCTTGGCAGCCCCAAGGAATTGGTGGCTCAGGTCCAGGCCTACGGCGGCAAGGTGCTGGCCGACGTCAACTCGATCTCCTACGCCCGGAAGGCGGCGGAGGCCGGTGTCGACGGCCTGGTGCTGATCTCGGCCGGGGCCGGCGGCCACACGGGTCAGCTTTCGGCCTTCGCCTTCGTGCCGGCGGTGCGCGAGTTCTTCGACGGGACCATCGTGCTGGGCGGCGCCATCGGCTCGGGCCAGGCGGTGCGCGCGGCCGAGATCCTCGGCGCCGACTACGCCTATCTCGGCACCCGGCTGATCGCATCCGAGGAGAGCATGGCCCACCCGGACTACAAGACCATGCTGGTCGAGGCGTCCGCCGACGAGATCATCCTCTCGGCGTCGCTGACCGGCGTGCCCGCCAACTGGCTGAAGGGCAGCCTGGTCGCCGCCGGCTTCGATCCGGCCGCCATGGGCGCCAAGGCCGAGATCGACCTCGGCCGGCCCGAGGACAACGACGCCAAGCGCTGGAAGGACGTCTGGTCGGCCGGGCAGGGGGTCGGCGCGGTGCGCGCCATCGAGCAGGTCGGCGCCATCGTCGACCAGCTGGCCGGCGAGTACGCCGCGGCCAAGGCGCTCTAGGCGTCGGCTTCCGGAGGCGGCGGCGAGGCGCCCATCAGCGCGCCGATGACCCGTCGCTGCTCCATCGGCACGGGCTTGTTGCCGAACACGTCCGACAGCCACAGGCCGTCGGCGACCAGCCGCTGCAGCAGGGCGTCGTCAGCCCCGACCACGTCGTTCGGCTCGTCGCGGGTGACCTGGTCGGTCCACCACTGCCAGCGGTCGGCCAGCGACGGCTCCAGCAGGCAGGCGACCAGCACCACCTTGCAGGTGCGCACCTCGTCCTCGCTCATGGTCAGTTGCACGGTGGCGGCCAGATAGGCGCGCGAATAGCGGCCCACCGGGTGCGGGTCCTTGGCGGCCAGCGCCTCGATATTGTCGACGAACGTCTTGCCGGCTTCGTCGACCAGCGCCTTCAGCAGTTCGGCCTTGCTGGGGAAGTGGTGCAGCAGCGCGCCCTTGCTCAGCGGCAGTCGCGCCACGACGGCGTCCAGGGTGAAGCCCGCCGGGCCGCCCTCCTGCAAGGTCTGCATCGCCGCGCCCATGATCTGCGCGCGGGTGGCTTCAGGCTGGCGTCGGCGGGGCTGGGTCATGGCCGTTACATACCAACTGGACGGTAATTTGCAACGACCCTTGCCGTAACGTCAGGTGGTGGTCGCCAGCCATCGGCGCAAGACCCCGCTGGTCTCGTCCGGCTGCTCGATCGCCGGCAGGTGGCCGCAGCGATGGAACAGATGGAAGTCCGGGCGGGGCAGGGCGCGAAACATCGCCACGGAGTCGGCGGGCGGGGTCAGCACGTCGCCGTCGCCGACGGCCACGAGGACCGGGATGTCGAGCGAGGCGAGCAGCGGGCGGCTGTCGGGACGGTGCATGATCGCGGTCTGCTGGCGTACGAACGCCTCGCCGCCGACCCGCTGGGCCATGGCCTTCAGGTCGTCGCCGACCGGCCCGCCCAGGTGCTGGGCGTCGACCAGCCGCGGCAGCAGCCGGTCGGTGACCCCGGCGAACCGCCCCGAGCCCAGCGAGGCCAGCGCCGCCTCGCGCTCGGCCGAGCGTCCTGGCGCGTCGGGCGCGGCGCTGGGGTCGAGCAGCGCCGCGGCGGCGACCCGCTCGCCCGCCTGGCGCAGCACTTCGAAGGCGACGTAGCCGCCCATCGACAGGGCGACCAGGGTGAAGCGCGGCGGCGCGGCGGCCAGCAGCCGGCCGGCCATGGCCTCGACACTGTCGTCCAGCGTTACGTCGGCGATGCTGGAAGGAGCCAGGTCCGACAGGGTCTCGCGCTGGTCGCGCCACAGCCGCTCGTCGCAGAGCAGGCCGGGGATGAAGACGATGGGGAGCATGCCGGGGTTCTAGCGCGGGCCGGCCTCAGCTGTCGCCCTCGACCAGGACCAGCTTGCTCACGGTGGTGCGCTTGCGCAGCGCGAACAGTTCCTGGGCCTCGGGATCGTTGAGGAACGCCCGGGCATGATCGCTGGACGGAAACTCCAGCACGACCATCCGCTCGGGCGCCCAGTCGCCTTCCATCACTTCCGGCTCGACGCCGCGGACGATGTAGCGCCCGCCGTGCCTGGCGATGAAGGCGGGGATGGCCTCGACGTACGGCATGAAGCCGCGCAGGTCCGCGATCGAGAAGTCGAGCACCAGATAGGCGGTCATGGTCGCTCCTCCCGGGTCCTGCGCCGGAGCCTAGCACCGCCAGTGCATCTAGCCAGCCTGGCGCGGGCGCCGCCCGGCGAGGCTCAGCCCCCACCCGGCGAAGGCCAGGACCTAAGCTGGGGGGGCAGAAAGCCTGCGCTGGTCCAGCCTGGCTCAAGCGTCGCTGGGGCGATGAGCATTGCAGCCGCCTAGTGCGTTGACAGCTTCTCGCGCTTGACCCGGATGCCGGCGGCCTCGCGGTCCCAGGTCTGGGCGGTGACGCCTTCCTTACGGAGCTCGACCTTCTGGATCTTGTTGGTCGGCGTCTTAGGCAGCTCGGCCTCGACCCGCACATAGCGCGGCACCATGAAGTGGGCCATGCGCGGAATCAGGAACTCGATCAACGCCTTGGGATCGACGGTTGAGCCCTCACGCGGGGCGACGCAGACCATCACCTCCTGCTCGCCGCCTGGCAGGTCGACGCCATAGGCGGCCACTTCGCGCACGTGCTCATAGGCGCTGACCTCGATCTCGATCTCCAGCGAGGACATGTTCTCGCCGCGGCGTCGGATCGCGTCCTTCTTGCGGTCGACGAAGTAGAACAGCCCCTCGGCGTCGCGCCACAGCAGGTCGCCGGTATGGAACCAGCCGTTGCGCCAGGCCTCGGCGGTGGCGGCCGGGTCGCCCAGATATTCCTTGAACAGCTCCCAGGGACGGTCGGTGCGGATGGTCAGCTCGCCGACCTCGCCGACCGGGACCTCCTGGTCGAAGGCGTCGACCAGTCGGCACTGCACGCCGGCCCGTGGCCGCCCGCAGCTGCGCATGGTCTTCTCGTTGACCTCGCTGATCAGCGGCGAGGAGACCTCGGTCATGTTGAAGCCGGAGACGTAGTCGAAGCCGAACCGCTCCGCCAAGGCCACCGTCTCCTCAGACACCGGTGACAGCGTGCAGATCCGCAAGGGATTGTCCTTGTCGTCGGGCCGGCGCGGCTCCTTGTGCAGGAAGCTGGTCAGCGCGCCGATGAAGCCGCTGCAGGTGGTCGAGCCGGTCTCGCGCACCAGGTCCCAGAACCGCCGGGTGTCGAAGGCCTCGAACAGGGCGATGGAGCCGCCGCTGGCCAGCGCCGCCATGATCCCGCTGATGCCGCCGACATGGAACATTGGCAGGTTGACCAGCATCCGGTCGTCGGCGCGCATGTAGCCGTAGGTGACCCGGGCCGTGGTCCACTCCTGGACGTACGAGGTCACGACCGCCTTCGAAGGCCCGGTGGTGCCCGAGGTGAAGATGATCACCGGCGTGTCCCAGGGCTGCGGATCGGCCAGGACCGCCTGGCGCGCGTCGCCGTTGAGCGCTGACGGCGGTTCGACAGCCTGCGTCAGGTCCAGGGCGTTGGGACCGGGCGCGGTCAGGATCACCCGTTCCAGCGCCGGCAGGCTTAGGCCAGCCAGCCGCGGGGCCAGGTCTGGGTGGACGATCGCCACCTTGGCCCCGGTCTTGTTGATTGCGTGCTCCAGCAGCCGGCCGCGAAAGCTGGTGTTGATCGGAGCCAGCGCTGCGCCGGCGTAGTTGGCGCCGAACCAGGCCCGGCAGAGGGCGGCGGAGTTGGGGGCCCAGGCGGCGACGATGTCGCCCGGCTTCACGCCGCGCGCCTGCAGGGCGGCGGCGGTGCTGAGCGCGATCTCGCGGGTCTGGGCCCAGGTCCATTCCTCGCCGGTCTCGAACCGCAGGAACACCTTGTCGGGCGTCGCCTGCGCGTGCCGGTCGATCAGTCGGGGCACGACGCAGTCGGCGGCGCTCGGCGCGGCTTTCTGGTCGAACCAGACGGGATGGGACATGGGTTTCCTCCAACCAGACTCTGGCGCCTGGCGGCCGCTTCGATCGGCGGCGCTGCCCTCGCGCTTAGTTTGAGATACATCAAATCAGTTTCAAAATGAAAGTGATATTCGATGCGGCGTCCGGCTCGAATGCCGTCATGTCGGAATCAAACTGGCAAATTGAAACTAAATGCGCCTATCATGCGCCAACGAGGATGGCCGGCGAGCCGTCCAGCAAGGGAGAGCGACATGCCCGTCGAACTGGTGAACCGGGTCCACAGCACCATCGAGCCGAACGACCACCCCTATATGAACGGCGCCTGGACCCCGCAGCACGACGAGTTCAACGGCGAGGGGCTGGAAGTGATCGGCCAGGTCCCGGCCGACATCGACGGCGTCTATGTGCGCAACACCGAAAACCCCGTGCACGAGCCGCTCGGCCGCTATCACCCGTTCGACGGCGACGGCATGCTGCACGTGATGAGCTTCAAGGACGGCAAGGCGGCCTATCGCAACCGCTTCGTCCGCACCAAGGGCTTCCAGGCCGAGGAGGAGGCGGGCCGCGCCCTGTGGGCCGGCCTGGCCGAAAATCCCGCCAAGTCGACCCGTCCGGGCTGGGGCGCGCACGAGCGGCTGAAGGATTCGTCCTCCACCGACGTGGTCGTCCACGCCGGCAAGATCCTCTCGACCTTCTATCAGTGCGGCGAGGGCTACCGCCTCGACCCCTATACGCTGGAGCAGGAAGGCATCGAGAGCTGGACGCCGATCGACGGCATCTCGGCCCATCCCAAGGTCGACGAGCACACCGGCGAGCTGCTGTTCTTCAACTACTCCAAGCACGCGCCCTACATGCACTACGGCGTGGTCGGACCGGACAACAAGCTCAAGCACTACATCCCTGTGCCGCTGCCGGGCCCGCGCCTGCCGCACGACATGGCCTTCACCACCAACTACTCGATCCTCAACGACCTGCCGGTGTTCTGGGAGCCGGAGCTGCTGGAGAAGAACCTCCACGTGGTGCGGTTCCACCGCGAGATGCGCTCGCGCTTCGGAATCCTGCCGCGCTACGGCAAGCCGGAAGAGATCAAGTGGTTCGAGGCCGACCCGACCTACGTCCTGCACTTCCTCAACGCCTTCGAGGACGGCGACGAGGTCGTGCTCGACGGCTATTTCGAGGAGAACCCGGAGCCGAAGTCGTCCAACAGCGCCCCGGCCGGCTATGAGCGGATCATGGCCTTCCTCGACCAGAACGAGCTGCGGCCCAAGCTGCATCGTTGGCGCTTCAACATGAAGACCGGCGAGACCCAGGAACAGCGCCTCGACGACCGCATCCTCGAGTTCGGGGTCATCAATAATCAGTACGCCGGCCTGCCGTACCGCTACGGCTACAGCGCCGTCTCCAAGCCCGGCTGGTTCCTGTTCACCGGCCTGGTCAAGCATGACCTGAAGTCGGGCGAGAGCTGGGCGATCGATTTCGGCGAGGAGCGCTATGGCAGCGAGCCGGGCTTCGCGCCCCGCGTCGGCGCCAAGGACGAGGACGACGGCTACCTGGTCACCTTCGTCACCGACATGAACGCCGACCGCTCGGAATGCGTGGTCTACGACGCCAAGAAACTGGCCGACGGCCCGGTCTGCCGCATCGTGCTGCCCGGCCGCATGTCCAGCGGCACCCACGCCACCTGGGGGCAGGGGCAGGCGATCCGCGCGGCGCAAGGGAAATAGCCATCAGCAAGTCCCGGGGCCTGCTCGACGGCTCCGGGCGACTGGTCGGGTCCCGGTCTGTGCTGCGCAGGCCGGGACTTCTTGTGTCCGCCTACCAGGTCTTCAGCGGTTTCACGGCCATCGGGGCCTTGTAGATATAGACCTGCGGCTTGGCGGCGCTCACCGGCTTGGCGGTGAATCTGACCGTATTGTCGGTCGTGGCGCGGGCCGGCGCGGTCTTGTACGTGGCTGCCATCAGCAATCCGCCCGACTTCGCGTCGTGGCGCACCTGTCCGCTGCTCTGCGCGGACGCCGTCCCCACAGCCAGCAGGCTGAGGACAGCGGTCAAGGCGACGAGTCTCACGCGCCTTCCTCCCATGTATCGTCTAGTCTCACGGACCTTCTTGCGGGTCCGTTCAGCAGGCTGCACCGCTTTCAGGCTCGGTGCAAACCCGCAATCTACAAACGTCAGTGATCGGACGCTTCGGCGGCCTCCTCCTGTGAGGCGCGGACATAGGGCTTGATCGCCGCGATCAGCGCCGCGACGCCCAGCGGCAGCACCACGGCGGTGACGATGGCCACCGCGACGCCGATCTTGGCGGGGTCCTTCAGCCAGTGGTCGCTGATCAGCGCCACCGCCGTCGGGCCGACCGTGAAGGCGACGATGTTGCCGATCAGCAGGTAGAGCGCGATCACCCGGGCCCGCACCCGGTTGGGCGTCACCGCCTGGAATGAAACCGCCGGCAGGCCCTGGGTCAGGCCGAACCCCAGGCACATCAGCGCCAGCATGGCTGCGGCCAGCTCGCCGGTCGCCATCATCGGGACCGCCAGCGCGAACGGAAAGGCGCCGAGCGCGCCGATGATCGCCACCCGCAGCACCGCGTCCTTGCGGCCAGCGGCCGCGAAGCGGTCGGTCCACCAGCCGCCGATCAGCACGCCCAGCGTGCTGCCGACCAGCAGGATGGTCCCGTAGACCGCCCCGACCTTGCCCACCGGCCAGCCGTGCGCGCGCATCAGAAAGGCCGGCGCCCAGGTCAGGTACGCGGCGATCACCACCCCGACCAGCGAGTAGCCGGCGGCCAGCAGGGTGAACACCAGCCAGCGGCGGCGCAGATAGGGCCCGAGCGGGGCCGAGGGCGCGGCGCCCGCGCCCTGGCGGGCCGGCTCGCGCAGGAACAGCATTGCGGCGATCAGCACTGGCCCGGGCAGGCTGACGAGCATGAAGGCGAACTGCCAGCCCTTCAGCGTCCCGACCAGCGGCAGGCTGATCGGCGGGGCGGTGCTGGCCCACTCGATCACCGCGCCGCCGATGATCAGCGCCATGCCGACCCCGGCGATCGAGCCGATCGCATAGACCCCCATCGCTCGCGCCCGCTTGGCCGGCGGGAAGGAGTCGGCGATCATCGAATAGGCGGCTGGCGACAGGCCCGCCTCGCCGATCCCGACGCCGACGCGGGCGGCGAACAGCGAGACGAACGACCCGGCCAGGCCGCAGGCGGCGGTCATCGCGCTCCAGACCCCGATGCTGACCATGATCAGGTTGCGGCGCGAGCCGCGGTCGGCCAGCCAGGCCAGCGGCACGCCCATCAGCGTATAGAACAGCGTGAACGCCAGCCCGCTCAGCAGGCTGAACTGGGTGTCGGTGATCCCCAGGTCGCGGCGCAGCGGCTCGACCAGCAGGGTCAGGATCTGACGGTCGACGAACCCGACGGCATAGGCGGCCATCAGCACCAGCACCATGGTCCAGGCGCGGGCAGGGGCGGGCCAGTCGGGCGTCGGGCGCGGGGCCGAAACGTCGGCCGCCACGGCGCTGGACATTGTCTTCTGAAGCACTTTCAGACCCCCGAATGGCGTCGCCGTCTGCGCGGCGTCGACCTAACGTCACCCCGGAAGTATCAAAATGCAAGCTTATCTGATGCGACTTTCAAAAAAGGACTTGTGCGGTTCAGTTCAGTAATGCAAGTCTCTCCTCATGGGCCGCAGAGCCCAGTGGATCGGCGCCTTGGCGCGCCGTGCGAACACGGGGGAAACTCATGACCAGGCAAGCGCTCTTTCTGTTGGCTACCTGCGCCGTCGGGGCGCTTTCGGCCGGGACCACGGCGGTCGCTCAGACTGCGCCAGCGGCCAGCGCCCGGCCCGTCGCCGTCGAGGAGGTGATCGTCACCGCCGACCGCCGCGAGCGGAAGCTGCAGGACGTCCCCTCGGCGATCAGCGCCATCACCGAGGAGGCGCTTGAACGCAGCCGCATCGTCGATCTCGGCTCGCTGTCGACCACTGTGCCGTCGTTCTCGATGACCGAGAGCTCGGCGCTCGGCAAGGAGCTCAGCATCCGCGGCGTGACCAGCGTGCGGATCCTCGACGCCACCGCCGAACCCTCGGTCGGCATGTTCGTCGACGAGGTCTACCTGTCGCGCATGGGCTCGGCCTTCACCGACTTCTACGACCTGGAGCGCGTGGAGGTGATCCGCGGTCCGCAGGGCGTGCTGCTGGGCAAGAACGTGGTCGGCGGCGCGATCAGCGTCATCACCGCCAAGCCCAAGTTCGACCCGTCCGGCGCGACCACCATCTCGTTCGGCAACTACGACTCGGTGATGGCCAACGGCTACGTCACCGGGCCGCTGACCGACGACCTGGCCGGCCGCGTCGCCTTCCAGGTCCGCAACCGTTCGGGCTACAGCAGGAACGTCATCCTCGGCGGCGACATGGACAACCTGAAGTCCTACCAGGGCCGCGGCGAGCTGCTCTACCGCGCCCCGGACGCCGACCTGCAGGTGCTGGCGACCTTCGACTACGGAACCGACGAGACCGACGGCACCGCCCGGGT
Organism: Phenylobacterium sp. LjRoot97; assembly: GCF_964254345.1. Lineage (NCBI taxonomy): Bacteria > Pseudomonadati > Pseudomonadota > Alphaproteobacteria > Caulobacterales > Caulobacteraceae > Phenylobacterium > Phenylobacterium sp. LjRoot97. Next base: position 2,675,118 of record NZ_CAXUTH020000001.1, on the reverse strand, counting down.
GATGACCGACGACCCGTTCGCCGCCGGCGTCGGCGTCGTGTCGGCCTGGCGCGCGGCGCGGGGCCTGGGCCCGCGTGACGGCACCAGCCCGGAGCAAGAGTACAGCAGCCGGCTGACCCGCGGCGCGATGCTGCGCGTGGACTGGGGCGTGTTCGAGGGCGCCAAGCTGACCTCGATCACCGGCTACCGCTCGTCCAAGGGCACAATGGGCTTCAACCAACTGGGCATCGGCTCGCCGCCCGGCCTGGCCGACACCTTCTACTCGACCACCGAGAAACCCGAGACGATCAGCCAGGAACTGCGGCTGGTGTCGGACAATCCCGACAGCCGCTTCGACTGGATCGTCGGCGCCTTCCACCAGGCCGACGATGTCACCCGCTACGACTCCAACGTCGCCACGACCGCCACCACCATCGCCGCGCTGAGCGGCACGTTCCTCTACACCAACAAGGCCGACCTCAAGACCACCGCGGTGTTCGGCCAGGTCGGCTACAAGTTCACCGATCAGCTCAAGGCCACGGTCGGCCTGCGCTACACCATGGACGACAAGAGCGGCACCCGCCTGGCCCAGTGCCTCGAGGACGGCGGCGACGGCCTCTGCGTGGCGGCCCTGGTGCTGGCCAAGGGCCAGTCCTTCACCGTCAACTACGGCAAGGACTGGAACGCCCTGACCCCGCAGGGGATCATCGAATACCGCCCGAACGAGAGCGTCATGATCTACGGCAGCGTCGCCAAGGGCTTCAAGGGCGGCGGCTGGGACCACCTGCCGTCGACCGCCGCGGCGGCCGCCATCGGCTATGACCCGGAAAAGGCGACCAACTACGAGATCGGCGTGAAGTCGGACCTGTTCGACCGCCGCGTGCGGCTGAACCTCGCGGCCTTCAAGATGGACTACAAGGACCTGCAGTCCCAGCAGCTGGTCCTGGAATGCCTCTGCCTGATCACCAGCAACGCCGGGACCGCCGAGATCAAGGGCCTGGAGGCCGAAGGCACCTGGGCGGTCAACGAGGACCTGACCCTGACCGCCTCGGGTTCGTGGCTCGACGCCAAGTACAAGAACTTCGTCGACGGCGCGGGCGTGGTGTTCTCCGGCAACCACATCCAGCGCTCGCCGGAATACAAGTTCGACATCGGCGCGAACTACGTGTTCGGCATCGGCGAGTGGGACCAGGCCTTCAGCCTGCAGACCAACTACACCAAGCAGGGCAAGAGCTACTGGACGCCCGCCAACACCTTCGCCCAGGAACCCTTCGGCCTGTGGGACGCCTCGCTGCGGGTCCAGCCGCCGGGCGCGGCCTGGTCGCTCACGGTGTGGGGCAAGAACCTCACCGACGAGCTCTACGCCGTCGCGGCCCAGACCTTCTTCGGCGACCTGATGAACTACTACGCCCCGCCCAAGACCTACGGCGTGGACCTGAAATACGAGTTCTAGCGGCCCGCCTCCGGGGCTGACGACTGAGCCGGCGCCGATCCCCTGGCGCCGGCTTTTTCGTGTCTGCGGCCATGGGTTCGTTGACAACGGGTCGGCGCGCGCTCTGAGATTTGGCGCAAGAGTCACGCAAGTTGGCTCAAGTAGACCAGGGAGCGACGCCATGACGGATTCAACTCGGGTCGAGGGCGCTGCGGGCCCGGCCCGGAAGATCACCATCTATCGGGCCGAGGAGGGCAAGCACCTCCTGGAGGCGATGCAGTTCGCGCCGATGAACGACATCCAGGCCCGCGGCCTGCAGAACGTCGTCGAGGCGGGCTACGAAGGCGGCAACGTCGTCAAGGTGCTGTTCTCCAGCGAGGAGCTAGGCCTCAGCCTGACCTACGCGTGGTTCAAGCAGGGCTTCCCGCTGCCCCGCCACAGCCACAGCGCCGATTGCCTCTACTACGTCATCTCCGGGGCCCTGCAGTACGGCAGCGAGGTTCTGAGGGCCGGGGACGGCATGTTCGTGCCCGCTGGCGCGGTCTACACCTTCGAGACGCTCGAGGATGGCGTCGAGTTCGTCGAGTTCCGCAAGGCCGCCCGGTACGACATCAACTATCAGACCTCCGAGAAGGTCTGGGAACGTCAGCTGCAGCAGACCAAGGACAACGTCGATGCCTGGCGCGCCGCCGAAGCGCCGCCCGCCGCCCGCCGCATGTTGGGGCTGGGGTAGGACGTCCGGCTGTCGGCGATCCGGTCAGCCGCCCCAATCGATCCAATAGAGACGTTTGGGAGCTAGCTAGACTGCTCAAATGACGGCGCGCGCTAAGTCCCCTGACCCCGAGATCTATTGCGACTTCAACGGGCGCGTGACGGAGCGCGGGTACCGGCCAACCAACGGCACGGTCCAGGATTTGGCTGCCTTGGGCCTTACGCTTGAAAGCGCCGTGGGACGCCGTTTTGTCTTTGTCGGCGACGACGCGGACGAGCACGGCAACCCAGACGACATAATGCACAACGGCGCTGTCGTTCAGGACTTGGTGTTCGGGGTCCTTTTGGAAGCAGATGACGCGGGCTTCTACTGGCGATCCCAACTGAGGGAGTAGTGGCCCTCTCAGACGTTTGCCGCGTCCCATTCGGCGTCATGCCAGTCGAAATAGTGGGCGACAGCAATGAACCGCCCGCCTTCACCAAATTGTGGTGGCGTAAGCTCCCAAACTTCATTCCCGAAAACGTGAAGTATATATCGAGCGGAAACGGAAGCGCGGGGAGGCCGTTCAGAAGTCACGTCAGCGAGGCCCTCACCGTGGCCCAGCCGAGCATTGATCCATGCTTCGAGTTGGCGAAACTCATCGTCTGACTTGAAGCTCTTTACCTCGGTGAGGCCTTCGATCTTCGTCACTGGATTTCTCAATGTGCACGTGTGGGGCTTGAATAGCACTTGGTTCGAATGTCGCTAACCACCCCTCGCAGACGTTTTAGACGTCTGCTGAGCCAATCACCCACCATCCGGAATGGCGACCGGGGAGCCGCGGGGGGGCTGGGTGAACCCGTCGAGCGGGTTCCCGCGACTCCCCGCCGCCCGCAGAGCGCGCCCCGAAAGGCCTCGCTCCTGGAACCTCGGCGGGTCGCCTGCCGCGTGGTTCAGGCCGTCAGGACCTGCACGCGTCGCGCCCGGCGGTCATGGCGGAGCAGGGCGCCCGCGCTCACGAAACCCAGGATCATGGCGGTCCAGATGAGCGAGGCTTCCGCCGCGCGGGCGGCGGAGGCGGCGGCGTCCTGACCTCCGGCGGCCGGGCTGGCGGAGGCCGCCATGGCGAGCGCGAAGGTGAGTGTCGCCGGCAAATGCTTCAACATCTGGGTCACGTCCTGACAAGCCGCCGGGAAGCGGCCTTCATGGACGCGGGTATGGCGCGCTTCGAGTGTCGAGAGCGAGCAAGTATTTGAAAAATAACGTAAACGAGTGTAACGCCCGCGGCCCCAGGGTAGAGCCTGGCCCGCGGGCGCCACCTGTGGGTCAGAGTTGGACGAAGCTTTCGAAGCCGCCGAAGATCATCCGCTGGCCGTCGAACGGCATCTTGGCGGGGTCCATCTTGATGCGCGGATCGGCCATCACCTTGGCGTTGATCTCGTCTCGGCTGGCGCGCGAGGCGTAGACGATCCACGAGAACACCACGATCTCGTCGTCCTTGGCCTGCACGGCGCGCGGGAACGAGGTCACGTCGCCATAGGGTGTGTCGTCGCCGATGCACTCGACATAGGCCAGCGCGCCGTGGTCCTTCCAGACCTCGCCGGCGTTACGGGCGATGTCCTTGTAGGCCTCGATGTTGGCCTTCGGTACGGCGAGCACGAAACCGTCGACATAGGGCATGGGGCTTCCTCCTTTGGGTTGTGCAGACCAAAGGACGTTCGCGCGGCGTCCGATCCGACAGCCGCGCGCTTTTTTCCGAACGCCCGACTACGCGGCGGTGCTCGCCGGCCTGCGCCAGCGCCAGATCAGCAGCACCAGCGCGGTGATGATCAGGACCGCGAAGCCCGACAGCATCCAGGCGTTGAGATACCAGTGCTCGCCCCAGGTGAACTTGCCGGACATGATCTTCGCCCAGCCGCGGAAGTGCTGCGTCGAGCCGACCGAAAGACCGAAGATCGCGAACACCGCCGACAGGTAGCGCACCAGCCAGTGGGCCGGGTTCGGCATGAGCAGCAGCAGTCCCAGCAGGCCGATCACCGTGCGCTGCGTGCGGCAGTAGGGGCAGTGATAGACGAGGCCCGCCCAGTCGACGCCCCAGGTCACGATGGCGATGGCGATCGCCGCCAGTCCGACGATCCGGCGGTGACGCAGCAGGATGTCGGGAAGATCGTTGAACATGGGCGCCCCCTCGGCCTGGAAACTCGGCCAAAGCGGGCCTGACGCGCGACCATAGGCGCCGTCGCCGCGCAGGTCGAACGAATAGGCCCGCGCGGGTGCTATCCGCTGTTGCGCAGTCCGGCGGCGACCCCGTTGATGGTCAGGTGGATGCCCTCGCGCACGGCCTCTTCGCAGTCGCCGGCGCGGCGGCGGCGGATCAGCTCGATCTGCAGGTGGTTTAGGGGATCGATGTAGGGCAGGCGGGTGCGCAGCGCCTCGGCCAGGTCCGGATGGCGGTCCAGCAGCGCGCTCTGGCCGCTGATGGTCAGCAGCGCCTCCACCGTCTTGTTCCACTCGGTCTCGATGCGCCCGAAGATCGTCTGCGCCAGGACCTTGTCCTCGACCAGCCCCGCATAGCGCCGGGCGATCAGCATGTCGCTCTTGGCCAGCACCATCTCCATGTTGGCCAGCGTGGTGGCGAAGAACGGCCAGGCCTCGTGCAGCTCGTTGAGCTCGGCCAGCGAGACGCCCGAGGCCTCGATCGCCGAGCCGAAGCCGTACCAGCCCGGCAGCATGGTCCGCGACTGCGACCACGAGAACACCCACGGGATCGCACGCAGCCCCTCGATGCTGCGGGTCGGCTGGCGCGAGGCCGGACGGCTGCCGATGTTGAGGTCGACGATCTCGGTCAGCGGGGTGGCGGCGTAGAAATAGTCCACGAAGCCCGGGGTTTCGTAGACCAGGCTGCGATAGGCCTCCATCGAGGCCTGGGACAGCTTGTCCAAAGCCGGCGCGTACTTCTCGCCCTGCCGCTCGGCCGAGGCCTTGCGCAGCGACGCCAGCACCACCCCGGCGGTGATGGTCTCCAGACTCTGGTCGGCCAATTGCGGGTCGGCGTACTTGTTGGCGACGACCTCGCCCTGTTCGGTGATGCGGATACGGCCGCGCACCGTGCCTTCCGGCTGGGCCAGCAGCGCCTCGTAGCTCGACCCGCCGCCGCGCCCGACCGTGCCGCCGCGGCCGTGGAACAGCTGCAGCCGCAGCCCCATCGCCTCGGTGGTGGCCAGCAGCGCCCGCGAGGCCTGGTGCAGTTCCCAGGTCGAGGTCAGGTAGCTGCCGTCCTTGTTGGAGTCCGAATAGCCGATCATCACTTCCTGCAGCCGCCCCTCGGCCAGCAGCGACTTGATCAGCGGCAGCGACAGGTACTCGCGCATCGTCTCCGGCGCGGCGCGCAGGTCGCCAATGGTCTCGAAGAGCGGCTCGGCGAACACCTCGGTGCGCGGGCTTTCGCCCGGATGGAACAGGCCCACTTCCTTCAGCAGGATGTAGACCTCCAGCAGGTCCGAGACCGACGTGGTGTTGGAGACGATGTAGGCGACGATCGCCTGGCGGCCGTACTGCTGGCGCGAACGCGCCGCCTGGGCCAGCACCGCGTACTCGCGGTTGGTCTCCTCGCTGTACTCGGCATAGGGCGAGTACAGCAGCCGGCCGTGAGCGAGCTCCGACAACAGCAGGTCGCGGCGGGCCTGCTCGTCGAGGGCCTGATAGTCGGGGCAGACCCCGGCCACCGCCATCAGTTCGGCGATCGTGCGAGCGTGGACCGCCGAGTTCTGGCGCAGGTCCAGCGTCGCCAGGTGGAAGCCGAAGCAGTCCACCGCGCGGATCAGCTCGGGCAGCGGGCCGATGATGAAGGTGTCGCCGTGGTTCGCGACAAGGCTGTCGAGGATGGTCTGCAGGTCGGCCTTCAGCGCCTGGGCGGTGGCGTAGGGCTGCGCGGCCAGCGGCGAGGGGCGGGGCGGGGCCTCGCCGGTCAGGATCGGATAGGTCGCGGCCAGCCGCGCATAGACCCCGCGCAGGGCGCGCCGATAGGGCTCGTCTCCCCGCTGGGGCGAGGTGTCGCCCGAGGCGTCCGCCAGCGCCTTTAGCGCCGGAGTCACCTCGGCCAGGGTGCTGGACAGCGAGAGTTCGGCCCCCAGGGCGTGGATCCGTTCGAGATAGTTCAGCAGCGCCGCCTGCGACTGGCGCGCGAACGCCTGGCGCTGGACCGCGTCGGTGACGAACGGGTTGCCGTCGCGGTCGCCGCCGACCCACGATCCGATGCGCAGGAAGCTGGGCAGCTGAGCCTCGAGCTGGCGCGTCCAGCGGGCGTAGAGCTTCGGCAGCTCGGCCAGGAAGCTGCGCTCGAAATACGAGACCGCGGTCTCGATCTCATCGATTACACCCAGCCGAACGCCGCGCAGCAGCCGGGTGCGCCAGAAGATCGCCACTTCGCGCAGCAGTTCGATCTCTCTCTCGTGGCGGGCGCTCTCGCCGCTGGCGTGCTCCAGGGCGCTCAGCGCCTCGGTGATGGCGCCTGTGCGGTCCAGCACGCTCTTGCGCCGAACCTCGGTCGGGTGGGCGGTGATCACCGGCGCGATGAACGCGGTCTGCAGCATCTTGGCGACCTGCGCCGTCGAGACGCCTTCCTCCGCCAGCGCCGCGAGGCTGCCGGCCAGGGTGTCGACGCGCGGGTCGCCGGCCTTGCGACGCTGGACATAGTCCTCGGCGATGTTGGTGATCTGCAGGAAGCACGCGAACGAGTGGGCGAAGCGCACCGTCTCGCGCAGGTCCAGGCTGCGCAGCCGCTCTTCCAGCAGCGCCGCGTTGGCCGCGCCGCCTTCGCGGTGGAAGGCGACGGACGTTTTGCGAATGTCTTCGATGCGGTCGAACAGCACCTGGCCGTCCTGGGATTTGATCACATCCCCCAGCACGCGGCCCAAAACCCGAACCCTGGCCCTCAGCTCCGAGGGCGGCGACTTGGCAGCTCTATCCGGCACGCGCGCACTTTCAGAATGTCGTTACGTCAGTTCAACGCACCGCGTTCTCTACAGGTGATCGCGCGCGTCGTCGCGGGAGAGTTTGGCGCTCAGGCGCGGACCGGAAACCAGATCTCGATCGCCGGTTCGCCGGTGTTGCGCGCGTCGTCGCCATAGACCTCGATGAAGTCGGGGGTCAGGCTGTCGCCGGCCGAGCGCAGGCCCAGGTTGGGCAGCCAGCCGTACCAGGCGGTCCAGATGGTGCTGCGCAGCCGAGTGACCGGGCCGCGGTGGGCGAACACGGCGTAGCGCCGCGTCGGCACGCGCAGTTGCTCGAACGCAGCGGGACGGCCGGCCGCCTCGTCGGTCGCCACCGCGGCGATCATCTCGAACCCCTCGCGCTGGGCGAACAGGTCGTAATAGAGCCCGTACCCCGCGCCGTCCTTGCGGCCCGCGACCTTGCCGAAGCGTTCGGAGGCGGCGCACCACTGCTCGTCCAGCGCGCGCCAGACGCCTTCCTTGCGGGCGTGGCGGCGGCGCAGGCCCGCAAAGGTCCAAGGTCGCTCCTCGAACCGCGGCGCCTCCATGGCGGCCGGCTGTAGTCTCTCCATGGTCCCTCTCGTCGGTCGTGCGCGGCCAGCACCGCGGCTGCGCCGCGTCGCTCGCCTGCGTCCAGATCGTGTGAAGGCCGCGCGAAGTCTCGCCCGAGGCGTCGGCCGCGGCCGTTTCTTCACGGTCTAGCTGTGCGATGTCGCCGGCGTCTTTCGGACCATGACCACGCCGAAACGCTGATGGCGGGAACGCGCGCCGTGTCAGATCTCGACGCTGTATAGGCCGGATCGGACGGTACTCAAGGATAGTCCATATGAACTAGTTCGGTGCGATATCGAACGATTTGAACTCAATAAAAACAACTGTCAGGGGGAGTGTTCAAAGCAATTTTAAAATATTAAGCAACATTGTTGTGCGTGGCGAAATTGTGGCGCAGATCGACTGCCATCTAGAACAACAACAAGGTGGTTTTGCGTGGATAAGCTCAAATTTCAGGTCAAGGCTCCGGCCGTGATTTCGGCGCTGGTTCTCGCGGCCGCGATCGCGACTCCGGCCGCCGCGGCGGTGCAGGTCGAGTTCAAGAACGTCGCGGGCGCGTGGTTCGACCCGGCCGGCGGCACCAACGTCAACATCGCGGCCAATGGCGGCGACGGCACGATCCGTTGGGGCACGTCGACCGGCTACGGCCAGAGCGGCTACAACTTCGTCGGCACCGATTTTTCGGCCAGCCTCGACCAGGCCATCGACTCGTCGGGCTCGGTGAACATCGGCGAGTTCCAGCACGTGAACTTCCCGATCAACAGCGGCGGCGCGATCAGCGGCGTGGGCCTGCGCTTCACCACCGACGTCTGGGCCGACGGCTCGTTCCTCGGCACGAAGACCTTCGAGTACAACTTCTCGCACAACGAGACGACGAACCAGTCGAACCCGTGCGCCAACGGCCAGGCGAACTACACCGGGATCAACATCAATGGCTGCGCCGACCGCGTGACCATGAACTTCAACTCGAACTCGCAGGTCTTCCAGATCGGCGGCAAGCAGTACACGCTGAACCTCGACGGCTTCCTGGTCGACGGCTCGCCCAGCGGCGGCTTCTGGACCAAGGAACAGGCGGTCAACAGCGCCTTCATCCGCGGCAAGATCGACCTCTACAGCGTCGCCAGCGGCGTGCCGGAACCGGCCACCTGGGCGATGATGATCATCGGCTTCGGCGGCGTGGGGACCATGGTCCGCTCGGCCCGTCGCCGTCAGATGCTGGCGGCCTGACCCCAGCTCTGATGCGACTGCGAAAGGCCCGCTCGCACGAGCGGGCCTTTTTCGTTGGATCAGCGGTCGACGTATTCGCGGATCAGCGCCCGCGCCGCGCGCGGCAGCATCCGGTCGGGCCCTTCGCCGCCCAGGGTGATGCGGGCCATGTGCGAGCCCTCGAGCAGCAGCAGCAGCCCGTCGCCCAGCTCGTCGTCTGGCGCGCCGGCCGCGCGAGCCAGCTCGATCAGCCGCCGGCGCGTCTCCATCTTGTGGGCCTTGGCGACCAGGAAGGCCGGGTGGTTAGGTTCATGCAGCTCGACCGCGGCGTTGCACAGGGCGCAGCCGTGCGCCTCCGAGCTTTCCGAACGCTCGGCGAAGGCGTCGAACAGGCCTTCCAGTTGGGCGCGGGGGGTGTCGAAGCGGCCGACGATCTCGTCCCACCAGGCCCAGCCCTCCCGCGACTGCTCGCGCAGCACCTCGGCGATCAGCTCGTCCTTGGACGGGAAGTTGCGATAGAGGCTCATCTTGGTCGCGCCGGCCTCGGCGGCGATGCTTTCGACCCCGACAGCGCGGATGCCCTTGCGATAGAACATGTCGCGCGCCGCCTCGAAGATGCGGTCGCGCGCCGAGCGCGGCGCGCCGTCCGCCGTCGTCTTGGATGGTCTCGCCGACATGTCCCGCCTTTCAGTGAGCGACCGGTCTGTATCGAGTTACATCACCGTGCGTCATCCACAGGGTCAAGCGGGTAGGGCGGAAGCTTCGCCCTATCGGCTGCGATGCTGAACAATGAGGCGGATGTTGCGCTGGCGGGTCAGCCAGCTCCACAGCCAGTCGAACGCCACGGCGATGCGGTTGCGCAGCCCGATCAGGAAGTAGACGTGGGCGACGCCCCAGAACACCCAGCCGACGAAGCCGGTCAGCTTGACCTGGCCGATCTGCACCGCCGCGGCGTGCCGTCCGATCGTCGCCAGGTCGCCGGCGTGCATGTAGCGGAACGGCGCTTCGCCCGGTCGGCCGGCCAGCCGCTCGGCGATCTGCCGCGCCGCGTGCTTGCCGGCCTGCTTGGCGGCCGGCGCGATGCCGGGCACGGGCTTGCCGTCGCTGGCCATCGCCGCGGCGTCGCCGACCACGAACACCTCGGGATGGCCGGCAGCGACAGGTCGGCGCCCACCTTCACGCGTCCGGCGCGGTCGTGCTCGCCCGCCAGCTCCGCGGCCAGCGGCGAAGCGGCCACGCCCGCAGCCCAGACGATGGTGCGGGCCTCGACCCGGCTCTCGCCCAGCACCACGCCGCCGGCGTCGACGTCGGTGACCATCGCCCCGGTGCGCACCTCGACGCCCAGTCCTTCCAGCGCCCGCTCGGCATAGGCCGACAGATCGGGCGACAGCGCCGGCAGCACCCGCGGTCCGCCCTCGACCAGCAGCACCCGCGCCTGGCCCGGATCGATCTGGCGGAAGTCGCGGCTCAGCGCGTCGCGCGCCAGCTCGGCCACGGCGCCGGCCATCTCCACCCCCGTCGCCCCGCCGCCGACCACCACGAAGGTCAGCAGCGCCGCGCGCTGCTCGGGCGGGGCGGTCTCGGCCTCCTCGAAGGCCGACAGCACCCGGCGGCGCAGTTCGGTGGCGTCCTCCAGGCTCTTGAGGCCCGGCGCGTTCGTCTCCCACTGCGGCTTGCCGAAGTAGGAGTGCGCCGCCCCGGTCGCCACGATCAGGTAGTCGTAGGGGTAGTCGCCGGCCTGCGTCGCCACCGTGCGGGCGTCCAGGTCGACACCGGTGGCCCGCGTCATCACCACCCGCACATTGGCCTGACGGGTCAGCACGTGGCGCAGCGGCCAGGCGATCTCCGACGGCGACAGCGCCGCCGTCGCCACCTGGTAGAGCAGGGGCTGGAACAGGTGATAGTTGCGCTGGTCGATGAGGGTGATCTGGCAGTCGGCTTTGGCGAGCGCCCGGGCCGCCTCCAGTCCGCCAAAGCCGCCGCCCACGATCACGACGCGGGGTTTCTCGGCCTGGGGCATGGGCATCTCCGGTTGCGTTCCTGGCCATCTAGAGGCCGCGCGGCCAGTTCCTGCAAGGCGTCGAACCACATTTGGCGAACGCTGTCCGAGAGCGCATGATGTCGAACAATTGTTTGAGGAATCCCGGCCGGGGGGCCGGGACGATTTCATAGGTGACATTGGTGGGCAGCGAACATTTCGACGTGCTGATCGTCGGGGCTGGGCTCTCGGGCATCGGGGCGGGCTATCACCTGCAGGCCAACTGCCCGGGGAAGACCTATGCGATCCTCGAGGGGCGCGAGGCGATCGGCGGCACCTGGGACCTGTTCCGCTATCCCGGCATCCGTTCCGACAGCGACATGTACACCCTCGGTTACGCCTTCAAGCCGTGGCGCGAGGCCAAGGCCATCGCCGACGGTCCCTCGATCCTCAAATACGTTCGCGACACCGCCGTCGAGAACCGCATCGACCGCCACATCCGCTACGGCCACCATGTCAGCTGCGCGTCCTGGTCCTCGGCCGACGCCCGCTGGACGGTCGAGGCGCAGGTCGGTCCGAACAAGGAAGTGGTCCGCCTGACCTGCAACTTCCTTTTCATGTGCACGGGCTACTACGACTACGCCGAGGGCTACACCCCGCAGTTCGAGGGCGCTGACCAGTTCCAGGGCCAGATCGTCCATCCGCAGAAGTGGCCGGAGGATCTCGACTATTCCGGCAAGAAGGTCGTGGTGATCGGCAGCGGAGCGACCGCCGTGACCCTGGTCCCCGAGATGGCCAAGACCGCCGCGCACGTGACCATGCTCCAGCGCTCGCCGACCTATGTGGTCTCGCGCCCGGCCGAGGACGCCGCCGCCAACTGGCTGCGCGCCAAGCTGCCGGCCAAGCTCGCCTACGGCATCACCCGCTGGCGCAACGTCCTGTTCGGCATGCTGTTCTTCAACCTGGCCCGCAAGAAGCCCGAGAAGACCAAGGCCCAGATCATCGACATGGTGCGCCAGCACCTGGGCCCGGACTACGACGTCGCGACCCACTTCACGCCGCGCTACAACCCCTGGGACCAGCGCCTCTGCCTGGTGCCGGACGCCGACCTGTTCGACGCCATCAAGGACGGCTCGGCCTCGGTGGTCACCGACCAGATCGAGACCTTCACCAAGACCGGGCTCAAGCTGAAGTCGGGCCAGGAACTGGACGCCGACGTCGTCGTCACCGCCACCGGCCTGAAGCTCCAGCTGCTCAGCGGCCTGCAGGTCACCGTCGACGGCGAGCGCGTCGATATGGCCAAAACGATGAGCTACAAGGGCATGATGTACAGCGGCGTGCCGAACCTGGCCTCGGCCTTCGGCTACACCAACGCCTCCTGGACGCTGAAGTGCGACCTGACGTGCGAGTACGTCTGCCGCCTGCTGAACCACATGGAGCGCACCGGCCAGCCGATCTGCACGCCCAAGCCCGACCCGACGGTGGGCGAGGCGCCGTGGCTCGACTTCTCCTCCGGCTACGTCCAGCGCGGCATCGACCAGTTCCCCAAGCAAGGCACGAAGAAGCCCTGGAAGCTGCACCAGAACTACGCGCTGGATCTCGTGGCCTTGCGCTTCGGCTCGGTCGACGACGGCGTCATGCAGTTCTCCAAGCCGCCGGCCCGCGCCAGCCAGGACTTGGCCGCCTAAGCCTGGCTGCCTGATCGAACATCGATATGCGGCGGCTTGCCAAGCCGCCGCCCGCCCGTTCTGATAGTCCCCGCCGGCCGCGACGCCGGCCGGGGCGCAGGGGAGGCGGCCATGGGGGCGTTTGCAGGGCGTGCGTTGCCGGGCTGGTACGACGACGCCAAGTTCGGCGTCTTCATCCACTGGGGCCTGTTCTCGATCCCGGCCTTCGCGCCCAAGGTCGGCAAGATCTCCGACATCTTCCAGACCGACTACCGCCGCGCGGTGGCGCTCTCGCCCTATACCGAGTGGTACGAGAACGCGATCAAGTCGCCGGACACGCCCTCGGCCGCGTTCCATCGGGACACCTATGGCGGCGCGCCCTACCGCGACTTCCGCGAGCCGTTCCTGGCCGGCCTGCGCCAGTGGGATCCCGACGCCTGGGCCGAGGCGATCGCCGGCTCGGGCGCGCGCTATGTGGTGCTGGTCACCAAGCACCACGACGGCTTCTGCCTGTGGCCCTCGCGCGTGGCCCATCCCCACGCCCAGGGCTGGCGCACGGAACGCGACGTGGTCGGCGAACTGGCCGCCGCGGTCCGCCGCGCCGGGATGCGGTTCGGCGTCTACTATTCCGGCGGCATCGACTGGAGCTTCAATCCCGAGCCGCTGCGCACCCTGATGGACTTCGTCGGCTCGGTGCCCGGCGGGCTCTATCCGGCCTACGCCACGGCCCAGACCCGCGAGCTCGTCGACCGCTACGAGCCCAGCGTGCTCTGGAACGACATCTCCTGGCCGACTGACCAGGGCGAACTCGACGACCTCTTTTCCGCCTACTACGCGGCCGTGCCCGACGGCGTGGTCAACGACCGCTGGAAGACCCCGACCTTCACCGCCCGCCTGCTGCGCCACAAGCTGCCCCGCCTGGTGCTCGACCGGATGATCGAGGCCAAGGCCGCCAAGTCCGGGGGCGGGGCCGACGGGGTGGTGCCGCCGCCCGTGCCGCACAGCGACTTCCGCACCCCCGAATATGTCCGCTTCGCCGACATCCAGGCCCGCAAGTGGGAGGCGACCCGCGGCATGAGCCACTCGTTCGGCTTCAACCGCAACGACACCGAGGCCGACTACGAGAGCCCCGAGCACCTGCTGCTGGAGCTCGTCGACAGCGTCTCCAAGGGCGGCAACCTGCTGCTCAACGTCGGTCCGCGCGGCGACGACGCCCAGATCCCGGCGCCGCAGCTCGACCGGCTCAAGGCGATGGGCGCCTGGCTGCGCGACAACGGAGAAGCGGTCTACGGGACCCGGCCGTGGTCCATCGCCGAAGCGCAGACCGACGCGGGCGCCCCGGTTCGCTTCACCGCGCGCGGTGAGCGCCTGAACGTCATCCCGCTGACCGCGGTCGGCGGCGGCGAGCTGGTCGTCCGCGGCGTGGCGCTCAGCGGCCTGGGCGTGCGGCTCTCGGACGGCTGCCCGGTCGAGCTGCGGGCCGAGGGCGAGGCGACCCGGATGATCTTCGCCCGCCCCCAGACCGGCGCCTTCGCCCCGGCTGTAGCGATCGACGGCGGAGCGCTCGCAAGCCCCAGCGTGGGGCGTTCGAACCCTTGACGGCCAAGTCTGGCGCAGGACCAATGGGCATATGAAGCCTGTCCGTACCCGGGCCATTTACGCCGGCTCGTTCGACCCGATCACCCTCGGTCACCTGGATATCATCCAGAAGGCGCTGCTCACCTTCGACGTCGTGCACGTGGCGGTGGGCATCAATCCGCTGAAGAGCGGCCTGTTCGATACCGAGGAACGCCTCGACCTGATCCGCCAGTCGGTGATGGACCTTGAGTTGGGCGGCCCGCGGGAACTGCCGCCTCAGGTGGAGGTCGGAGCGTTCCAGGGCGAGAGCGTCATCAAGTACGCGCACCGCGTCGGCGCCACCCACATCGTCCGCGGCCTGCGCCAGTCGTCCGACTTCGACGACGAATTCCGCTATCACGGCATCCTCGGCCGGCTCGAACCCAACATGCCGATGATCCACATCATCTGCCGCGAGACCTTCCTGCACGTCAGCTCCAGCACCGCGCGCGAGCTGGCCAGCCTCGGCGAGGACGTCGACTGGCTGGTCACCCCCAGCGTCGAGCGCGCCCTGCGGGCCAAGTTCGGCGAACGCGCGGGCTAGAGGCAGTCAAAAATCCGGTCATCCCGGCGAAGGCCGGGACCCAAGTCGTAGGGCTGCGCCTTGGCGCGTAAGGCACGATCTGCCGCGGATCAATCTGGGGCCCGGCCTTCGCCGGGATGACCGGAGAGGTCCTAACCCAGCCGCAGCCGCACCGGGTCCAGCTCCGTGCGCGGCGCATAGTGGTCGCCGAGCAGCCGGCTGCCCTCGATCGACAGCCCGACGGGAATGACGATCTCGCCTGACGCCTCGGTGACGGCGGCCGCCAGGTCCAGCCGCGCGACCTCGACCCGATAGTCGCGCTTGGGGGTGTCGGCGGCGGTCAGGGCCGCGCCCTTGTCGTCCACCTCGATGGCCGGGTCGGCCAGGAACACCGACAGCATGCCGCCGTGGGCCTGGAACTTCACCTCGCCGAGGAACCCGCCGCGGCCTTGCAGCCGCCCGTCGGCGTCCAGGCTGAGCCCGCCGTCCGCCGCGGCGAACACGAAGGCGCCGTCCTCAGTGGTCTGCGCGCCGCCGCCGACCTCGGTGGTGCCGCCGGTCATGGCGACATAGTTGCGAAAGCTCTGCTTGACGCCCCACTGGAGCGACGCCGCCGGCTTGTTCTGGTCGCTCATCGTCGACTCCCTCCCCATACCGAGCCCGGAAAGTAACATCTCTCACCAAACCCGCAGCCGCTGCTTGCCGCCGTCGTGACAATTCCTTTGCGGTGCGACAGTTTGCCGGCCGCCGGCCACAGGGCCGGCGCGGGGTGGGTATGGTCGACCTTCTGTCGTCGCGCGCCGAGGTTCGCGACATCTATGACGGGTTCAACGGACGCGTGGCCGACGGGCCGCGTTCGCCGCGTCATGGGCCGGCCGCTTCGGCCCGGCTGCCGGTCGAGCATGGCGCCGGCCACTGGGACGTCGTTCGGCTCTACGACTACCTGCTCGTTTGCGTCGCCGACAGCAGCTACGACGACCACTACACCTTGCCGATCCGCGCGCCGGAAGACCTCGTCTCGCTGCGCTTCGTGCTGGCCGGCGGCATCGGCGTGCACGACGACGGCCCCAACGCGGTGCGGATCGAGAAGGGCTACGCCTCGGTCCTGACCCTGCCGGCCGGGCGCGACTACGACCTGCATATTCACGGCCGCGAGCGGCTGGCCTCGCTGACCCTGCATTTCCACGCCGGCAACCTGGCCCGGATCATGGGGCTGGAGCCGGACGAACTGCCCAGGCTGCTGCGCGATCTCGACCGCAGGGGGCAGGGCTTCAACCATCTCGGCATGCGGCTGACCCCGGCCATGCACAGCGCGGTCGGCGACATTGTCGGCGCCTCGTTCAAGGGCGCCCTGCGTCAGCGCTATCTCGAGGCCAAGGTCATGGAGATGCTCTGCCTGCTGGTCGACACGGTCGAGAGTGGCGAGCAGGGCCCTCGCGCCGCTTCGCCGGTCCGCCGCAGCGAGCGCGACAGCCTCTACCAGGCGCGCGAGATCCTGATGGCCGAGTTCGCCGATCCGCCGACCATCGAGGCCCTGGCCCGCCGGGTCGGCATGAACCGGACCAAGCTGCAGGGCGGCTTCAAGGAAACGTTCGGGACCACGGTGTTCGACTTCTGCCAGGGCCGGCGCATGGAGCGGGCCAAGGATCTGCTGCGCGACGGCGGCATGACCATCGCCGAGATCGCCGAATCGGTGGGCTACGAGCACCCGACCAACTTCACCGCCGCGTTCCGCCGCCGGTTCAACGCCGCGCCCAAGGACTTCCGCCGAAGGTAGCGCGGGGCGGGGGTGTCACCTGCGGTTGCTGCACTGCAGCGACTGACTGCATCGCGCATCAGAATGGCTGCTTGGCGCATCATTCGCAGAAGCGTCACACGCCTATGGTCCCGCCTCGAAAATTGCGCGCGCCGGCTGGAGCGGCGTCGCGCGCCTGTCATTCGGGAGGGGATTCCTATGACCATGAGCACCAAGTCGCGCCTGCTGGCCGCCTCGGTTCTGATCTCGGCGACGGCGCTCACCGCCGCGCCGTCCTATGCGCAGTCGGCTCGCGACAGCGCCGTCGTCGACGAACTCGTCGTCACCGCCCGTAAGCGGACCGAAAGCGTCCTCGACGTGCCGATGAGCATCAACGTCGTCGGCGAGCAGGCCATGCAGAACATGGGCGCCGAAAGCTACACCGCCCTGCTGGGCTCGGTGCCCAGCCTGACCGCCTACCAGAACGGCCCGGGCCGCACGCGCCTGTCGATCCGCGGCGTCACCAACGGCGGCGGCAACGACAACGACACCCAGAACCAGGAAACCGTCGGCATCTACATCGACGAAATCCCGATCTCGATGGGCGCGCTGAACCCGGAACTGGCGCTGTTCGACCTCGAGCGCGTCGAAATCCTGCGCGGACCGCAAGGCACCCTCTACGGCGCCGGTTCGATGACCGGCACCGTGCGGATGATCACCCATCGTCCGCAGTTCAACGTCCTCAACGGCAAGGTCGAGTACGGCGTGTCGAGCGTCAACGAGGGCGGCGACGGCTTCTCGCTGAAGGGCCTGCTCAACGTGCCGGTGGTCAACGACCGCATCGCGATCCGCGCCTCGGGCTACTACACCAAGACCCCGGGCTACATCGACAACGTCACGACCGGCGAAAAGGACGTCAATGACGGTCTGGCCCGCGGCGGCCGCGTCGAGGCGCGCTTCCAGGTCACCGACGACTTCACCGCCGACCTCTCGTACTTCAAGCATCACTACAAGGACGGCGGCCGTCCCGAGGATCTCGAGCGCGTGCCGGGCCTCGGCCGCGACTACACCTCGAGCGACGGCTACGACGACAAGCTCGACATCTACAACCTGACCCTCAACTACGACCTGGGTTTTGCGAACCTGGTCTCCTCGACCTCGTATTTCGACCGCACGACGGTCAACAAGCGCTCGCTCGACGGCCTGCTGGGCACGATGCCGGGCGTGAAGCCGAGCCCGCTGGTCGACACCACGGATTCGACCTACTTCGCCCAGGAAATCCGTCTCGCCTCGCAGGGCGATGGTCCGTTCAGCTGGGTGGTCGGCGCCTTTACCGACAAGAAGGACATCTTCTATCTGAACACCGTGCCGGTGCCGGGCTTCGACGCCGCCATGGGCATCAACTCGAACGACTTCGGCGCGCCGACCGACAACCCCTACTGGGGCTATGACGACCTCGAGGTGAAGACCTACGCCCTGTTCGGCGAGCTGACCTATGAGATCGGCAAGTGGAGCGTCACCGGCGGCCTGCGCTACTTCAACTGGGAACAGAAGTACAAGCTGTACGCCTCGGGCTTCTTCAACGGCGCCGTCCCCAGCGACCCGCCGCGCCGCACCTCCAAGGAAGACGGCTACAACCCGAAGCTCAACGTCTCCTATGACGTGAACGACGACTTCATGGTCTACGCCCAGGCCGCCCGCGGCTTCCGCTATGGCGGCATCAACACCCCGGTGCCGCAGGACGTCTGCGCCGCCGAGCTGGCCGACTTCACCCGTAGCGGCGGCGACCCGAACACCTTCGCGGCCGACAAGGTCTGGAACTACGAAGTCGGCGGCAAGGGCTCGTTCGCCGACGGCCGCGTCCGCGTCAACGGCGCCTACTTCCACCTGGTCTGGGACGACATGCAGACCCAGCGGGCGCTGGATTGCGGCTTCGGCTTCCGTGAGAACGTCGGCGGCGCGACCAGCGACGGCGTCGAGCTGGAGTTGACCGCCAACCCGATCCAGGGTCTGACCCTGACGGCCGGCGGCGCCTACATCGACTCCAAGCTGTCGACCGACGTGGTGAACCTCAAGGCGAAGAAGGGCGACAAAGCGCCGTTCGTGCCGGAGTTCACCTTCAGCGGCTCGGCCGAGTACGTGTTCCCGATCAGCGACGACATCGACGGCTTCGTCTACGCCGGCTACCAGTACATGGGCGAACGCTTCACCCAGTTCAGCCCGGCCCAGTCCTCGTATCGCAAGATGGACGCCTACAACGTCGTCAACCTGCGCGCGGGCTTGACCCACGAGGGCATCGAGTTCTCGGTCTATGCGAACAACGCGCTCGACAGCCGCGGCGTGATCCGCGCGCTGCCGGCCAGCCCGTTCGATCCCGAGGCGCGCATCCGCATCGTGCCGCGCACGATCGGGGCCAACATCCGGGTGCCGTTCTAACCATCGGAGCCGGCGGGGCGACCCGCCGGCTCTGCGACTGACAAAGGGGAGGGCCGCCGTGGCCGTGCAACTCGTTCGACGCGCCGTGCTGGGCGCGGCCCTCACCCTGGCGATGGCGGGCCATGCGCTCGCCGCGACACCGGTGGTGATGACCACCGACCTCGGCGTCGTGGAGCTCGAGCTCTATCCGGACAAGGCGCCGGTCACCGTCGCCAACTTCCTGCGCTACGTCGACGAGGGCCGCTTCGACGGGGCGACCTTCTACCGCGTCGTCCGCGCCGGGACCGATCCCAATCCCAAGGCCCCGATCCAGGTGATCCAGGGCGGCATCGACACCGACGCCCACCGCGGCCAGATGCTGCCGCCGATCGCCCACGAGACCACCGCCATGAGCGGCCTCTCGCACGCCGACGGCGTCATCTCGATGGCCCGCGACGGCCCCGGCACCGCGACGTCGGAGTTCTTCATCACGGTCGGCGACAACACCAGCCTCGACTTCGGCGGCGCCCGCAATCCCGACGGTCAGGGCTACGCGGCCTTCGGCCGGGTGACCAAGGGCATGGACGTGGTCCGCAAGATCCAGTCCCAGCCGTCCGACGCGCCGCCGCCGGTGGTGTTCGTAAAAGGACAGATTCTGGAACGTCCCGTCGAAATCCTGACGATACGCCGCAAATAGGAGCCCGATTGTGAAGTTCAGCGCACTTTCCGCCATCGCCCTGACGATAGCTCTTAGCGCCGGTCCGGCCCTCGCCGACGACCGCGCCGACGTCGCCAAGGTGCTGGCCGACGCCAGCGCCGGCTGGAGCCGCGGCGAGCTCGACACCTTCATGGCCAGCTACGAAAAAGCCCCGCAAATCAACTATGTTAGCGGTGGAAAGGTCATCCAGGGCTACGACGCGATCCGGGCCATGTACGCCCCGCGTTTCGCCGATCCGAAGGCCATGCCCAAGCTCTCGACCGAGGTCGTCGACTTCGATCCGCTGGGCGCCAACTACGCCGCCGTGGTCGGCAGGTTCAACCTCGACCTGCCGAATGGCGAGAAGGCCAGCGGCCTGTTCAGCCTGGTGTTCCACAAGACCGCCGAGGGCTGGCGAATCGTCTCCGATCACTCGGGCTGAGGCTTGGGCGGCCCGGCCTTGCGAGCCCGGGCCACCGCCGCCTCCAGGGCCGCGTCGTCCAGCCCGCCCTGGATGAGATAGGGCCCGACCAGATAGGCCGGCGTACCCTTCAGGCCGAGCGCGAAGGCCTGGTTTCCGTGCGCCGCAAGTTGACGGTCTATCTCTTTGTCGTATTGGACTAAATCCGCATCGAGGCGGGTCGGGTCGAGGCCCGCCTCGACGGCGATCCGGCGCACCTCGGCGGGGTTCAGCGGGGCGTTGTCGGCCATCAGCGCGCGGTGCATCGCGAGGTACTTGCCCTGCCGCTCGGCGGCCAGCGCCGCCCGCGCCCCGATCGTCGACTGCTCGCCCAGGATCGGCCAGTCCTTGTAGTGCACGCGGACCTTGGGATCGCGTTCGACCAGCCGCTCCAGCGCCGGATCGGTCCGCCGGCAGATCGGGCAGCGGTAGTCGGTGTAGAGCACGACCACGACGTCGGCGTCGGCCGGGCCGACCCGCGGCGTTCCCGGGTCGCCCAATACGTCGGCGACCACCGGCGTCAGGGTAAGCTGCAGCGCCGGCGGCGGCCGGTTCTGGAGGACGAAGGTGATCGCCAGCCCGATAACGACCGCGGTCGCCAGCACCCGCTTTGGATGGGCGTCGGCCCAGTCGGCGAGGGAATCGAACAGTCGCTTCATAGCTCTGGGCGTAGGGGCGGGCGTGGGGGCAGTCTAGGCCCGCCAGGCGCCCTAGACCATGCGATCGACCAGATGGTCGCTGTCCTGAGTTTCCAGCGCGCGCACGTCCTCGCGCCACAGCCGAGCGCGATAGGCCCTGCCGGTGACCCGCAGGTCGCCCAACAAGACGGCTCCGATCTCGCGCGGAGGCGGACGAACGGGCGGCGTAGGGGGCCGGCGGTCGGCGGTCATGTCCTTCCAAACGTGCCGGCGTCCCTTGTGGTTCTTGGGATGGTGAACGTCGGGGGCTAGCTCGCGCCCAACTCCGCCGCCAGCCAGTCGAGGAACGTTCGCGCCGACGGAGACAGCGGCCGGGTCCGGTGCGGGATGGCGGCGAATCCATCGGGAAAGTCCGCGAACTCGGCCACGGCGATCAGCCGGCCGGCGGTCAGGTCGGCGCCCGCCAGCCGGCGCTCGGCCATGGCCACGCCCATGCCCGCGGCCGCGGCCTGTAGGCAGAGATGGGTGTGCGGGAAGCTGACCTGGGCGGGAGCCTCGACCGTCAGGCCGGTGAGTTGGCTCCACTGGGTCCAGGCTCCGGCGGTGTGGTCGTGCGCGATGCGCCGCCCGACGTGCAGGACGCCGTTCCGCCGCTCGAGCGGATAGTCGGGCGCGGCGACTGGGCCGAAACTGGCGTCGGCCAGCCGGATCGCCCGGGCCCGGTCCTCGGCCGGGTAGGGCGCGCGGTCCCACAGGATCACCAGGTCGGCGTCGCGTTCCTCGCGCATCTCCCTGGCCGAGGTCATGGAGAGTTGCAGCCGAACATCCGGATATCGCTCGGAAAAGCCCGACAGGCGCGGGGCCAGCCAGCCCATCGCGAAGCTGGCGCTGCAGGCGATCCGCAGGGCCGGGGCGCGGGCGTCGCGCACCACCTCGGCATAGGCCTCGCCCAGATCGTCGAACGTCCGGCCCACTGCCGCCGCCAACCGCTTGCCGGCGGCGTTGGGGGCCAGGCCCGTGCCGACCTTGTCGAACAGCGGGACGCCGGCGTCCAGGCGAAGGGTCTGCAACTGCTTGCTGACCGCGCCATGGGTGCGGCCCAGCTCCTCTGCCGCGCGGCCGACCGAGCCCAGGCGGGCGACGGCCTCGAAGGCGCGGAGCGCCGAGAGCGGCGGCAGACGGGGGCGCATCACGATCGTCCTTGTTGAATTCGGCTCACGAATAGCACGACCCGAACTCGGTTTTGACGAATGCTGTAAGGAAATAGGTCTCCGCACATTCAAGCGAGTGTGAGGAGAAGTGACGGATGGCCATCGGTGGCGATGTCGATTACGAGCAGACGGGCGCAGGCTATGGCGCCCAGCGGCGGCCCGATCCCCTGCTGGCGCAGCGTATCCGCCAGGCCCTTGGCCCGGCGCGGACCGTGCTCAATGTCGGGGCAGGAGCTGGGTCCTACGAGCCGGAAGACTGCTACGTCCTGGCGGTGGAGCCGTCGGCGGTGATGCGGGCTCAACGGCCGCCGGGGGCTGGCCTGAGCATCGAGGGCTTCGCCGAAGCCTTGCCGCTCGACGACGCCAGCGTCGATGCAGCGATGGCGGTCGCCACCGTTCACCAATGGCGCGACCTGGCCAAGGGGCTGGCCGAGCTGCGGCGCGTGGCGCGCGGTCCGGTCGTGGTCGCCGCCTTCGACGGCGCGGTGCTGTCGCAATGGTGGCTCAACGACTATGCGCCCGAACTGCTGGCCGCCGAGCAGCAGCGCTACCCGGACATCGACGTGATCGCGGAGGGTCTCGGCGGCCAAGTGAGCATCGAGACCGTGCCGATCGCCGCCGACTGCGTGGACGGCATCACCGAGGCCTTCTACGCCCGGCCCGAGCGCCTGCTGGACCAGGCCGTCCGTCGCGCCCAGTCCTCCTGGGGGTTCGTCGCGCCCGAGGTCGAGCCGAGGTTCGTGGCGGCCCTCTCGGCCGATCTCGCCTCCGGCGCCTGGGATACGCGCTACGGCCATTGGCGGCGGTTGCCGACCTATGACGGCTCGCGGCGGCTGATCATCTCGCGTCCATAAGGCGGAGGCCTGTCTTGCGCCTGTCGCGAACCGATATGTAGGCTGTGGTGACAACGCCAGGAGCCGACGCATGAAGTTCAAGCAGCTTGGCCGGACGGGCCTCTACGTTTCTGAGATCTGCCTGGGGACCATGACCTTCGGCGGCAACGAGGAGGCCGGCATCTGGAAGGCCATCGGCTCGCTGCCCCAGGCCGACGTCGACGCGATCATGGGCAAGGCGCTGGACGCCGGCGTGAACTTCTTCGACACCGCCGACGTCTACTCGTTCGGGGCTTCCGAGCAGCGGCTTGGACAGTCGCTGAAGAACCTCGGCGTCAAGCGCAGCGACGTGGTGCTGGCGACCAAGGTGTTCGGCCAGATGGGGCCGGGCCCCAATGATCGCGGCGCCTCGCGTGGTCACATCATGGACTCGGTCAAGGCCAGCCTGGAGCGGCTGCAGACCGATCACATCGACCTCTATCAGATCCACGGCAACGACACGGTCACGCCCATCGACGAGACTTTGCGCGCGCTCGACGACCTGGTGAGCCAGGGACTGGTTCGCTACATCGGCGTCTCCAACTGGGCCGCCTGGAAGATCGCCAAGGCGCTGGGGCTGTCGGAAGCCAAGGGCTATGCCCGCTTCGAAACCCTGCAGGCCTACTACACCATCGCCGGCCGCGACCTTGAGCGCGAGCTGGTCCCGATGCTGACGTCCGAGCAACTGGGCCTGATGGTCTGGTCGCCGCTGGCCGGCGGGCTGCTGTCGGGCAAGTTCGGGCCAGGCTCGAACAATCCCGAGAACGCCCGGCGCACCAATTTCGACTTCCCGCCGGTGAATCTCGACCGGGCCTGGAGCTGCGTCGAGGTCATGCGCGAGGTGGGGCAGGCGCACGGCGCCTCGGTGGCCCGCGTGGCGCTGGCCTGGCTGCTGGCCAAGCCGCACGTGATGAGCGTGATCATCGGCGCCAAGACGGTCGAGCAGCTCGACGACAACCTCGCCGCCGTCGGCCTCGAACTGACGGCCGAAGAGATCCAGCGCCTCGACGAGGTCAGCGAGTTGCCGGCCGAGTATCCAGGCTGGATGTTCGCCCGCCAGGGCGGCGCGCGCGTCCCCGCGCCGTTCACGCCGAAGGCCTGAGCGTGCCCGAGCCGTCCACGCCGATCGCCGTGGTGCGCGGCGCGCCGACGCCGCAGGTCCAGGCGCTGTTCGCCGCCTTCGTCGAGCGGCTCGGGCCGCGCGTGCGCGTCGCCGGGGTGGTCGAGGAGGAGCCGGCCCCCGGCCACGCCCAGCTGCGCAGCCTGGCCGACGGGCGCCGCTTCGAGGTGTTCCAGGCGCTGGGCCGCGGCTCCAAAGCCTGCAGCGTCGACGCCGGCAGCATCGTGACCGCCTGCGAGGCGGTGCGCGGCGACATCGCCGCCGGCTGCGACCTGGTGGTGCTGAGCAAGTTCGGGCGGCTCGAATCCGAGCGCACCGGCCTCAGCGACGCCTTCGCGGCGGGGCTTGAGGCCCAGGTCCCGATCCTGACGTCCGTGGCCCCCAAGTTCGATCCTATCTGGGCCGCCTTCGCCGCGCCGCTGTTCGTCATGCTGCCGCCGCAGCTGGAGGCGCTCGACGCCTGGTGGCGGGGCCTGGAGCGGCGGGCCGCCTAGTCGCGCAGCCGTCGGCGCAGGCGCATCGCCTCGCGCTCGTCGACTCCCGGCGGATAGGCCAGGCAGGCGTCCCAGCGCCGCGCGCCGCACCGCGCGCAGGGCGCCTTGATCCGCGCCGCGACGTCGGCGACCGGCGTCTGCAGCCCGCCGTCGCCCAGGGTGTAGAGCCGGTGCGCGATCCTCAGCGGATCATACCGCCGCCGCCACCCGCATCCGCCGCAGGAGAGCAGCACCACGCATCCGGGAAAGTACCGGGCCTGGTCGAGACGGGGGGCGGGCAGGGGAAGCTTGCGGTCGGGCGGCGTGGGAAACATGCTGCACGAAAACAAAACAAGAACATCTTCGCCATGGCCCCAGGGTGGCTGCGGCGGCTGGGCGCCACCCTCCGTGGTGAGCCCAAGAGCCGCATGCGGGGCGGCGGGTGCAAACCCGGATGTTGTTAGAATTCACGATTGAGCCGACCGGAACACTACGGCAATCTCTTGTGTAGGCAGGCGTCAAGGGTGTCCGGATGCGGATGATTTACCTGGTGCTCGTACACGAAGGTCGAGAGCAGCTCGACGCATTAGTTGATCGGCTCGCGCCCCTAGGCAGTTCGGACAGGGTCATCATTCACGCAGACCGGCGCTCGAAGCTGTGGCGAAGTCTGCGCGATGATCCACCTCCCGACCAAGAGCGTGTGCATGTCATCGGGAATCCCGTCGCGGTGCGGTGGGGCCATCGAAGTCTGCAGACCGCGATCGGCCTGCTGATCGATCGAGCGCTTGGTTTCGATTTCGACTACGCACACCTGGTCAGCGGCGCAGACTGGCCGGTCGCTTCACGGCAAGAGATCTTGCGAGATCTTGGATCCGCTCAGCCGCCGCTTTGCTACATCGACGCCGAGTGTGGGCGCGAGGAAGACCGGATGCAGGGCTTCCGCATCGACGCCCGCTGGCTGCGAGCCGATGCAGAGCGCGATCCCCTGATCTTCTGGATGAAGCCGCACGTCGAGCGCTTCTCCCGATGGCTGGACGCCAGGCGCCGCGGCCTTGGCGACCGGTCCCGGCCCTGGGGGCCGTGGTTCAAGGGCGAGACCTGGTGGTCGTTGCCGAAGGAGGCGCTGCACGTGGTCGCAGTGGAACTGCGAAAGCTGAACGGGTCGAGCCGCCTCGTCGGCACCTACATCTGCGAAGAGCATGTCATCCCGACGATCGTCGCCGCCAAGTTTCCGGATCGGCTGACCGACAGCCGGCGCTACATCGACTGGACCGGTTGCAGCGACAGCCCGCGTCTCCTGGAGCGTGGCGATCAGGAGGCGATCGTCGGGAGCGGGGCATGGTTCGCCCGCAAGGTCGCGCTCGCGCACGACGACTTCTTCCTGCGGCTGCCGCCGTTCAGTTGATGATGTTCGCCTCGTCCGCGTCAGGCGTGCGGGGAGGCGGGCTCGCTGCGCTCTGGCCGCGGACCCGGACCAGCGCGTAGCTGATCGCCAAGGCCAGAACCAGGGCGGCGGCGCCTATCAGGGTTGTCCAGGAGGTGTGTCCAAGGTCGATGAGCATGACGTGCCGCACGACCGCGATCATCGCTACGACCACGATGATCTCCACCTGAACCTGAAATCCGGTGAAGAACGTGGTCAGGCTCTTGAGCAGCTCGAGGCCGAGCATGAGCAGCAGCACGCCGGCGAAGACATGCTCGATCGCCGATTGCACCTCGCCGAGCGTGTCGATCGACCCGAGCGAGCTCGTCATGCGCTCGACGAACAGCGCGTACAGGATCCAGGTCGCCACCAGGATCGAGGTCACCACCAGCAGCTGAGCGGCGAGGATGACGATCGCTTGGCTGACGTGGACGACGCGCTCGCTGGCCGTCCACAGGCCCCGCAGCTTTCGGACGTCTTGGTCTGCCATTGGAAGTCCCGTTGCGAGTTCGCCGGCGCGTACGGCGCTGTCGGACGAGCAAACCATCCGCCGCCTGACCCAGGCATCGGGCGTAACCCTGAGGTCGCGTCGCGGTATTGCGCAGCCTGGCGGCCCCTCCGTTGGGTCCGTCTGGGCGTGGCCCGTCTGGTGGGGAGCCGGCCGCTGAGCCTGGATCAGATCAATTTGGTCTAGATCGAGGGTTTCGCCCGATACTGCGGCGTCTGTTCCTGCGCTTTCATCCGCGGGTTCACTCTACTCCGCAAGGGCGGCGGGACCTGTTCCTTGCGGTCGGCAACGAGGACTTCAGATGAAGACGTTGAAGACTTTCGCGGCGCTCGGGATCGGAGCGACGCTGTGGGCCGCGCCTGCATTCGCGTTGGCCCAGGACCCGGCCTCGCTCAAAGGTCTGGTCATTTCGAACGACGGGACCACCATGGTCGTCCGGACCGACGCCGGCGATACGTCGGTGGCGCTCACCGGCGAGACCAAGGTGCGCGGGGTGACCGGCGTGCTGGGGGTGCGCGGCAGCGACTATCCGACCAGCGCGTTGATCCGCGGATTGCCGGTCGAAGTCGTGACCACCCCGAACGGCGAGGCGGTCACGGCGAGCGAGGTCACCTTCAAGACCAGCGACCTGAAGACCGCCCAGCAGATTTCGGCCGGCCTGGTGAGCACCGACGCCGCCGTCGCCGCCAACTCCGAGCGGATCGACAATGTCGGCGTCCTGGTGCCCGCCGGCAGGACCAAGGTCTACTTCCCGGTCGGCAGCGCCACGCTGTCGGAAAAGGGCAAACAGGACCTCCAGGCCATCGCCGAGCAGGCGAAGGGCATGAAGGGCGCCTATCGACTGGCCGTGGTCGGTCGGGCCGACAAGTCCGGAAACGCGGCGGCCAACCAGCGGCTCAGCGAGGCCCGCGCTGCGGCGGTCACGGAATATCTCCAGCAATCGGCGGCGATCTCGCCGGCCAACTTCATCCCCACCGCCGCGCTGGGCTCCGCGCCCGTCGCCCAAGACCCCGACGTGCCCAAGAACGCGGCCGAAGCGCGCCGTGTCACGGTCACGATCGCGGTCAGCAAGTCGTCGCAGAAAACAGCGGCCAAGTGAGCCGGAGCCCGGGCCCGCGCTGCGGGTCCGGGCCGCCGCCGTCCGTCCGGCTGGATAAGCCAGTTTGATCAGGTGATCGTCGCCGCAGGCGAGGCTTATCCATCGGCGAGGCCCGTCGCCCCTCGGTCAGCCGCACAAGAGAACAGCATTCGCAAAAGGGCCTAGAAGTATATCGGCGCCTGCGCCGCCGGGCGTTTCATGGCGTTGCAGAAGGAAATTGCCGCCAAACACGGTGGCCGGCGTTGATTGACCCGCAGTCTCGGCTGTTGGGAGGATCAAGTAAATTCAAGGTTGTCGTTAGAACTCATCCGGTGGGCGCGCCCCATTCCTCAGTGTTCGACCTGATGCCTCCCCCTAAGGCGAAGGCATAGCGTCCGTTCAGCGTGCAGTGATCCGTCGCAATTCTGATGCGGGATATGATCATGGCAGGAACAGTCGCGGGCAAAGCCGATTCACCGCCGCCTGTCGTTGGCGCAGGAAGCGCCAAGCCCAGGGCGAAGGCCTCGAAGACGACCAGGAACATTGTGTTGCTCCTGCTCGCCGCCGCGGTCATCGGGGCGGCGGTCTTTCTATGGATGACGTTGCGGGCGCCGGCGCTGCCCGTCGGGTTTGCGCAGGGCAATGGCCGCTTGGAGGCGACCCAGATCTACGTTTCCACCAAGTATCCTGGCCGTATCGCCGAGGTGCTGGTGAAAGAGGGGGCCACCGTCGAAGCGGGCCAGATCGTGGCCCGCATGGACACCAACGCCCTCGAGGCGCAGCTGCGCGAGGCGGAGGCGCAGATCCGGTCGGCGCGGGATTCCCGCAATGTCGCCCTGGCCCAGGTGGCGGTGAAGCGCGCCGACTACAATTTCGCGGCCAAGCAGGACGTGCGGTCGCGCGAACTGGTGCCGCGGGGCGCGGTGAGCCAGCGCGAGGCCGAAATCGACCACGCCGCCAGCCTGTCGGCGCAGGCGCAGCTGGAAGGCGCGCAAGCTCAGGCGGTGCAGACGGTCTCGCAGATCGATGCGGCGAGCGCGACGGCCGACCGGCTCCGCGCCGAGATCGCCGACAGCGTGCTGCGTGCGCCGATCCGGGCGCGGGTCGAGCGCCGTCTGGCCGAACCGGGCGAGGTGCTCGGGGCGGGCGGACGCGTCTACTCGGTCAACGACCTCAGCGACGTGTTCATGTACG
Source organism: Phenylobacterium sp. LjRoot97 (assembly GCF_964254345.1). Taxonomy (NCBI): domain Bacteria; kingdom Pseudomonadati; phylum Pseudomonadota; class Alphaproteobacteria; order Caulobacterales; family Caulobacteraceae; genus Phenylobacterium; species Phenylobacterium sp. LjRoot97. The sequence continues at coordinate 2,646,658 of NZ_CAXUTH020000001.1, read as the reverse complement.
TCTACCTGCCCGAGGACGTGACGGGGAAGGTGCCGCTCGGCTCCGAGGCCCGCATCGTGCTGGACGCGGCCCCCGACTATCCGGTCCGCGCCTTCGTCTCCTACGTCTCGCCGATGGCCCAGTTCACGCCGAAGACCGTGGAGACGGCCGAGGAACGGCATAACCTGACCTTCCGCGTGAAGCTGCAGATCGATCCGCAGCGGCTGCGCCAGTTCGAGCCGCTGGTGAAGACCGGACTGCCCGGCGTCGGCACCGTGCGCTGGGACAACGGCAAGGCCTGGCCGGCGCAACTGCAGCCGAAGGCCACCGTGCCGCAGAACCTCTGGAAAACGACGGGCGCAGCTCCCGGAGCGCAGTAGTGGACGTGCGCACCAGCGAGGAGGGTTGGTCGCTTCCGACCGACGGCGTCGACCGCTGGGTCGCTCGCGTCGCTGGTGTCAGCCAGTCCTACGGCAAGGCGGTCGCACTCGACGACGTCACGCTGGACATCCCCGCCGGCAAGATGATCGGCATGATCGGGCCGGACGGGGTCGGGAAATCGACCCTGCTCGGCATGCTGGCCGGCGTGCGGAAGATTCAGACGGGCCAAGTCGAGGTCCTGGGCGGCGACATCGCCGACCGCGCCTTCCGCAACTCGGTCTCCTCGCGCATCGCCTACCTGCCTCAGGGGCTCGGCAAGAACCTCTATCCGACGCTGTCGATATTCGAGAACATCGACTTCTTCGGGCGGCTGTTCGGTCAGTCGAAGGAGGAGCGGGAGTGGCGGATCGACGATCTGCTGCGCAGCACCGACCTGGAGCCGTTTCGCGGCCGTCCGGCCGGCAAGCTCTCGGGCGGCATGAAGCAGAAGCTCGGCCTCTGCTGCTCGCTGATCCACGACCCTGATCTGCTGATCCTCGACGAGCCGACGACCGGCGTCGACCCGCTGGCGCGGCGGCAGTTCTGGGAGCTGATCGACCGCATCCGCGAGCGCCGTCCGACCATGAGCGTGCTGGTCGCCACCGCGTACATGGACGAGGCCCAGGGCTTCCAGTGGCTGGTGGCGATGAACGCCGGCAAGGTGCTGGCGACCGGGACGCCGCGCGAAATGCTCGACAGCGTCGGCGCGACCAACCTGGAGAGCGCCTTCATCCGGCTGCTGCCCGAGGAGGCGCGCCGCGGGCATCGTGAGCCGGTCATCACGCCGTTCCAGCCGAGCGGCGGTCCGCCGGCCATCGAGGCGCATGGACTGACCCAGAAGTTCGGCGACTTCACCGCCGTCGACCATGTCGATTTCCGCATCGAGCGCGGCGAGATCTTCGGGTTCCTGGGCTCCAACGGCTGCGGCAAGACCACGACCATGAAGATGCTGACCGGGCTGCTGCCGCCGAGCGAGGGCGAAGCGCTGTTATTCGGCCAGGCGGTCAAGGGCGGCGACGTCGAGTCCCGCCGGAATGTCGGCTTCATGTCGCAGGCCTTCTCGCTCTACACCGAGCTGACGGTGCGCCAGAACCTCATGCTGCACGCGCACCTGTTCGATCTCCCGCCGGCTGCGGGGAAGGCGAGGGTCGAGGAACTGCTGGGCGATTTCGGACTGGAGTCCGTCGCCGACACCTTGGCCGAGAGCCTGCCGCTTGGCATTCGCCAGCGTCTGTCGCTGGCGGTCGCGGTGCTGCACGAGCCGGGCGTGCTGATCCTCGACGAACCGACGTCCGGGGTCGATCCCGTCGCCCGCGACGGCTTCTGGGAACTGCTGATCCGCCTCTCGCGCGAGAAGGGGGTGACGATCTTTCTGTCGACCCACTTCATGAACGAGGCCGAGCGCTGCGACCGCATGTCGATGATGCACGCGGGCAAGGTGCTGGCTCAAGGACCGCCCGCGGCCCTGGTCGCCGAGCGCGGGGCGGCCAATCTGGAGCAGGCGTTCATCGGCTACCTGGAGGACGCGGCGGCAGCCAAGGCGCAGAAGGACGCCGGCGGCGTCGTGGCCGCCGAGCCGCCCCCGCCGCCCGAGGCGCCGGCCGTTGGCGAGGCCGCCAGCCACGCCGAGCCGAGCCGTTTCAGCGTGGGCCGGATCTGGGCTTTCGCGCGCCGCGAAGCGATCGAGCTGAAGCACGACACCGTGCGTCTGGCCTTCGCGGTGCTGGGCCCGATGCTGCTGATGATCGTGTTCGGTTACGGCATCTCGCTCGACGTCAACAATCTGACCTATGCGGTGCTGGACTTCGACCAGACCCAGGCCAGCCAGCGCTACGCTGACGCCTATCGAGGCTCGCAGTACTTCGACGAGAAGCGGCCGATCACCGACTACCGGGAGCTCGACCGGCGGCTGCGCAACGGCGAGCTCAGGTTCGCGATCGAGATTCCGTCGGGCTTCGAACAGGACCTCAATCGCGGCCGCACGCCCACGGTCCTGGCCTATATCGACGCGGCCCAGCCGTTCCGGGCCGAGACCTCGCGCACCTACATCGAGAAGGCGACCAGCGACTACGAAATCCAGCTGCGCCAGGACAAGGGCCTGCCGCCGCGCGTCCAGCCGGTCAACTTCAACACCCGGGCGCTCTACAACCAGTCGTTCGACAGCATCTACGCGATGGTTCCCGGCGACCTGATGCTGCTGCTCATGCTGATCCCCAGCATGCTGACCGCGCTCAGCGTCGTTCGGGAAAAGGAGCTGGGCTCGATCGCCAATTTCTACGCGGCCCCGGCGACCAAGGCCGAGTTCCTGCTCGGCAAGCAGTTGCCGTACGTGGTCATCGCCCTTGTCCAGTTCGTGATGCTGGTCGCGCTAGCGGTGATCCTGTTCCAGGTGCCGATCAAGGGCAGCCTCGGGACCCTGGTGCTGGGCGGCGTGCTCTACGTCCTGGCGACCACGGGCTTTGGGCTGCTGCTCTCGGTGTTCGCCGCCACCCAGACGGCGGCGATCTTCGCGGCGGCGATCATCACCATCCTGCCGGCGGTGCAGTTCTCGGGGATGTTCGTGCCGGTGTCCTCGCTGACCGGAAGCGCCGCCCTGGTCGGTAAGATCTTCCCGAGCACCTACTTCCAGGCGATCAGCGTCGGCACGTTCACCAAGGCCCTCGGCCTGGCCACGCTGTGGCCCAGCCTGGTCGCCCTGGCCGCCATCGCGATGGCCTATTTCGCGCTCTCGGTCGCGCTTCTGCCCAAGCAGGAGAAGTGAGATGCGGCAGCTGGCCCATATCTTCCACCTGGGGCTGAAGGAGCTGCTCAGCCTCGCGCGCGACCCGGTGCTACTGTTCCTGATCGTCTACAGCTTCACTTTCTCGGTCTACACCCCCGCCAAGCGCGCGGTGATGGACGTGGTCAACGCCTCGATCGCCATCGTCGACGAGGACAACTCCGAGGCGGCTCGCAACATCAAGGAGGCGATGCTGCCGCCGATGTTCCTGCCGGCCAAGGAGATTTCGTTCGCCGAGATCAACCGGGCGATGGACACCGGCAAGTTCACCTTCGTCGTCAACGTTCCCCCCGACTTCCAGGAGGATCTGGCGCGCGACGCGCAGCCGGAGGTGCAGATCATCGCCGACGCGACCGCGATGAGCCAGGCGGGCCGCGGGCCGTCCTACATCCAGAACATCATCAATCAGGCCGTGCAGGGGTTCTGGCCCGGCGCCAACAAGCCCGAGAACGCCCCCCTCGTCGAGCTGAACAGCCGCGCGCGCTTCAACCCGAACTTCGAGCAGAGTTGGTTTGTGGCCATCAACCAGGTGATCAACAACATCTCGGTGCTGGCGATCTTCCTGACCGGCGCGGCCGTGCTGCGCGAGCGCGAGCACGGCAACATCGAGCATCTGCTGGTGATGCCGCTGCGGCCGTTCGAGCTGATGTTCGCCAAGATCTGGGCCAACGGGCTGGTGGTGATCGTCGCGGCGATCCTGTCGCTGTTCCTGGTGGTCAAGCTGACAATCGGGGTGCCGATCCGCGGGTCGATCCTGCTCTTTTCGGCGGGGCTCGTCGTCTACCTGTTTTCGGTGACGGCGCTGGGAATCATGCTGGCCACCATGGTGCGGTCGATGCCGCAGTTCGGGTTGCTGGCGTTCCCGGTGTTCATCGTGATGAGCCTGCTGTCGGGCGGCAACACCCCGCTCGAGAGCATGCCGGTGTTCCTGCAGAACGTGATGCAGTTCGTCCCTTCGACCCACTTCGTGAGCTTCTCGCAGGCGGTGCTGTTCCGCGATGCGACGCCCGCGATGGTCTGGCCCGAAATCCTGAAGATGTTCCTGATCGGCTCCGCCTACTCGGTGCTCACGCTCTCGCGGTTCAGGAAGATGCTCGCAGCTGTGCAATAAAGAGGTGCGGCGGTGATGAAGACTAATGCGTGGAGGACGACGGCCTCGACCAGCCTGTTGGCGGCCGCTGCGGCGGGCCTGCTGGCCAGTTGCACGATGGGCCCCGATTACCTGCGGCCGCAGGTGCAGACGCCGGCCGAGTTTCGGGCGCAGCTGACCCCGGCCGAGGCGACGTCGTATGCCGACCTGCCCTGGTGGAGCGCCTTCCAGGATCCGGCGCTGCAGAAGCTGATCGCCGAGGCGGTCAACAACAACTACGACGTCCAGATCGCCGCCGCGCGTATCGAGCAGGCCCGCGCCAACCTCGGCGTGGTCCGCTCCCAGGCGCTGCCGCAGGTCGACTACCGCGTCGGATTGAATGGCGAGCGAACGGTGGTCCAGGGGCTGAATTCCGCCGACGACGTGGACATCGGCACGCTCGGCGCCGCCCTGGAGGCGTCGTGGGAACTGGACCTCTGGGGCCGGATACGCCGGGCTACCGAAGCGACCAACGCCAAAGTCTTCGCCGAGGAAGAGGTCCGCCGCGGCGTGATGCTGTCGCTCGTGACCGACGTCGCCATCGGCTACTTCCGCCTCCTTCAGCTGGACCGCGAACTGGCCGTCGCGAAGGAGAGCTCGACCACCTATCGCGGCACCTTCGACCTGTTCAATCTGCGCTACGAGGCGGGACGCGACAGCAACCTGCCGGTCCAGCGCGCCCAGGCTGTCTACAACGCCAGCCTCGCGCGTAGCGCCGACCTGGAACGGCAGATCCAGCAGCAGGAGAACGCGCTGTGCATCCTGCTCGGCAGCTATCCGCGGGCCATCGAGCGGGGTGGGCTGATGGCCCAGGCGCTTCCGCCCACGCCGCTGGGATCGACCAGCGACATCCTGCAACGCCGGCCCGACATCCGCGCGGCCGAGCAGGAAATGGTCGCTGCCAATGCGGAGATCGGCGTCGCCGTCGCCAACTACTTCCCGCGGGTGGGACTGTCGGCGCTGCTGGGCGGCGAGGGGTTCCGCATCGGCGGCGACAACAGCTCGTTCGGCCTATGGGGCGCAGCGTTGGGCGTCGCCGGTCCGATCTTCAACGGCGGTCGGCTAAAGTCCGTTTATGAAGGCCGCAAGGCTTATTGGGACGAGACGGTGGCCCAGTATCGCAAGACGGTGCTGGTCGCGTTCTCCGAGACGTCTGACGCTCTGGTCGCGCAGCAGCGCCTGGCGGCCCGCCGCCAGGCGCTGGAAGCGCAGATCGTCAGCCTGCGACAGGCGAACGACCTGGCCCTGACCCGCTACGACGGCGGCCGCGCCAGCTACTTCGAGGTGCTCGAGGCTCAGCAGCAGCTCTACCCCGCCGAGGGCGAACTGGCGCAGACGCAGGGCGAACAGCTGATCGCTTCGGTCAATCTCTACAAGGCGTTGGGCGGAGGCTGGCGGCTCACCGACGACGAGTGGAAGCGACAGACGCCGTAGTCCGTCCCGGACCGCGACGGGCGTTCGGCGTGCTTCAGGCGCCTTTCGCCGAAGTGGGCGGGAAATCACCGATGGCGCAGGCTTCGGCGCGGGCCGAGGCTCAACGGCGCCAAGCCATCAGGACAAGAGATCATGTCCGACCGAAGCGCGCAGTCCCAGGAGGCCGAGGCCTCTGCTCAGGGCAAGATGAAGGGCAAGGAGTACCTTGCCGAGCTGGAAAAACTCCAGGTCGAGCTCTGCATTCTGCAGGAATGGATCAAGAGCACCGGACAACGGGTGATCATCGTGTTCGAGGGGCGCGACGCAGCCGGCAAGGGCGGGTTGATCCGCGCCCTGACCGAGCGCGTGAGCCCGCGCGTGTTCCAGGTGGTCGCGCTTTCCGCCCCCTCCGATCGCGAGAAGAGTCAGCTCTATCTGCAGCGATACCTGAAGTGGTTTCCGGCGGCCGGCGAGGTGATCATCTTCGATCGCAGCTGGTACAATCGGGCCGGCGTCGAGCGGGTCATGGAGTTCTGCAGCCGCAAGGAATGTAAGCGGTTCCTGCAGCTGGTTCCGAAGATGGAAGAGCTGGTCGTCAAGGAGGGCATCATCCTCCTGAAGTACTGGTTGGAGGTCGGCAACGCCGAGCAGAAGCGCCGCTTCGCCGCCCGGATCGACGATCCGCTGCGCCAGTGGAAGCTGTCGCCCATCGATCTGCCTTCGCGCGAGCGGTGGTACGACTATTCGCGGGCGCGGGACGACATGCTCGATGCGTCCGACACCGACCTGTCGCCTTGGTACATCGTTCGGTCCGACGACAAGAAGCGCGCACGGCTCAACTGCATCGCCGATCTGCTGTCGCGCATCGACTACAAGCCGGTGCCGCGCGAGAAGGTGAAGCTGCCCGAGCGTTCGGACAAACACGCCTACGACGACAAGGAAACGATGAAGCACCGCCGCTGGATCGAGGAGCGGTACTGACGCTCAGGCGACCGTCTCTGCTTGCCGCGTCGAAAAGGCCTCCACGGCGTCCTCCAGATCGTCAAAGACCATGTCGCCGCCGATCTTGCTGACGATGCCCGCCCGCGTCAGCGTTTCGAGCGGTTCCTGGTGCAGTTCGACCATCGCGAACTTCAGGCCGTGCGCCTCGGCGAACATCCGGACGTCGTCGAGCATCAGGACGGCGGTGCTGTCGATCTGCGGCGTCGACGCGCCGTCGAAGATGAACCACACGGTGTCGGGCGGCAGGTCTTCGATCACCTGCCGGATCCTAGCTTTCACATAGTCGACGTTGAAGAACAGCAGACTGCCCTGCAGCAGGAAGACGCAGAGCCCGGGGATCGGCTGGGAGTCCTCGTAGCGGTGCAGCTTGTAGAAGCCCTCGCGGCCGGGGATCCGGCCCAGCAAGGCGTCCCGGGGCTGGAGGCCCTTCATGATCACGTAGAGCAGGGTGGCGGCGATGGCGACGATCACGCCGTTGAGCACCCCCAACACCACCACGCCGGCGATGCTGATCATCGCGAAGGCGAATTCGATGCGGCTGATGCGCCAGAGCTCCCGCAGGGTCTGCAGATCGATGAGGCTGACGGCCGCGGACGCCAGGATAGCGCCGAGCGCCGGCGCGGGGAGGAGGGCGATGGCGTCTGCGAGAAAGAGCACTGAGAGGGCGAGGGCGGCGGCCGACACCAGGCCGGCCACCTGCGTCTTGCCGGCCATCATGTCGTTGACCGCTGTCCGCGAGTCGGACGCCGTCACCGCGAAGCCTCCGAAGAACCCGGAGGCGACGTTGGCCGCCCCGAAGCCGACAAGTTCGCGGTTGGCGTCGACCGGATACCGGTTCTTCGCGCCGAAGCTGCGGGCGGTGACGATGCCTGCGCCAAAGCTCACGATGAGTACGGCGACCGCGCCGAGAAACAGGTCGACGATGGAAACACCGTGCGGGATCGGCGCGACGGGCATCGGAAAGCCTGGCGGGATCTTCCCCACCACGGCGATGCCCAGCCCCTTGAAATCGAACATCGCCGAGAGCGCGGTGGCCAACCCGACCGCGACGAGCGGCCCCGGGATCGCTGGGGCGATCGCGCCCATAACCCGGAGCAGCACGAACAGCGCGCCGCCCAGCAGCAGAGAGGGCCAATGGATGAGCTCGGCCTTCGTCGCGATTTCCCATAGCGGCCTCAGGAGACCGTCGCTCTCGATCTTCACGCCGGTGAATCGCCCCAGCTGGCCCACGAGGATCGAGAGCGAGATTCCGGTCATGAACCCCGCCAGAAGCGGGCGCGAAAGGAAGTTGGCGATGAAGCCGAGGCGCAGAAGACTGGCCACGAAGCACAGCACGCCGACCAAGATCGCGATGGCCGAGGCGACGACGACCCGATCCCCCGTGGCTGTGACGCCGAGGGAGACCAGCACCGCTGTCAGCATCATGACCGTCCCAGCGTCAGGACCGACGATGAGCTGTCGCGACGAGCCGAAGAACGCGTAGCCCACGACGGCCAGGATGCTCGAGTAAAGTCCGACTTCCGGCGGCAACCCCGCGAGGGCCGGGTAGGCGATGGCGCTCGGCAGTCCGACGGCGGCGATGGCGAGGCCGGACATGACGTCGGACTGCAGCCATCCGATGCGATAGCCCTTGAGGCTCGAAATCAGCGGCACGTCGATCTTCATGACGGCAGCGGTAGGCCTCCCATCGGCCGCCCGCATCGGGTTCACACCTTAGGCAAGGCTGCAAACGACCTGAGGTATGGAGCCCACGTCATGCGAGCCTGCGGCGACCCGTCCGAGCGGTCGCCAAAGGCTTTGCGGAATAAGGGAAGGAATGGTGGATGCGACAGGGATTGAACCTGTGACCCCCTCGGTGTGAACGAGGTGCTCTCCCGCTGAGCTACGCATCCGCCGCAGGAAGGGTGCGCCTATAGCCGCTAGCTTTGCGCCGGGCAAGCGGTCAGAAGCCGAACACACGCATTTGCCATCTGATCGAAGTGATCGACCAGGATGTCGGGGGCCAGTTCGGCCGCCGGAATCTCGGTGTAGCCGAAGCTGACGAGGATCAGCGGAGCCTTGGCGGCGCGGGCGGCGCCGGCGTCGGTGGAGGCGTCGCCGACCATCACGGACCGCTCGATCCGCCCGCCCGCCGCCTCGACGGCGAAAATCAAGTGACGGGGGTCCGGTTTCGGCGCCGGAGCGGAATCGGCCCCGACCACGGCGTCGAAGAATCGGGCGAGGTCGAGCTTTTCGAGAATCGGCGTCGACAGCCCGGTCAGCTTGTTGGTGCACACCGCTAGCTTCGCGCCTGCCGACTTCATCTGGGTCAGGCACTCGACGACGCCGGGATAGGGGCGGGTCAGGTCGGCGCTGTGCTCGTTGTAGTGAGCCAGGAAGCGCTCGAAGAGCGCGGGCATGTGGTCGGCGGACAGTGGTCGGCCCTGGGCCGCGAACCCGCGCTCGATCAGCCGGCGGGCGCCATGGCCGATGAACGGCCGGGCCTCGTCCAGCGGCAGGGGGGCTATCCCTTCCTGCTGCAGGATGACGTTGAGCGTCCCGATCAGGTCGGGCGCGGAATCCACCAGGGTTCCGTCGAGGTCGAAGGCGATGGTCGCGCCGTCCAGCGCGCTGAGATCGGTCAAGGAAACGCTCCGTCGAAACCGCTCGCCGTTTCGGCTAAACGCCGCATGATTGCAACATCCGCCGACTCGTAAGGACCGACCCATGACCAGACGCGCCGCTGTGATTATGGCCGCCGGCCAGGGCACGCGCATGAAGTCGCCGACGCCGAAGGTGCTGCACAAGGTCGGCGGGCGCACCATCCTCGACCGGGTGATCGACACCGTGCAGGCTAGCGGCTGCGAGCGGATCGTCGTGGTGGTCGGCAACCACAGCCCCGGCGTCCGCGCCCTGGTCGAGGCGCGCCTGGGGCCGGCCGCGGTGGCGGTGCAGGACCCGCCGCTGGGCACCGCCCACGCCGCGCTGGCCGCGCGCGAGGCGTTGGCCGACTTCGACGGCGACGTGTTGATCCTCAACGGCGACTGCCCGCTGCTGGAGGCCCATCATCTCGAGCCGCTGTTCGACCTGCGCGCGGCGGGCGTCGACATGGCGATGATGGCGTTCGAGCCCGTCGACCCGCTGCTCTACGGCCGCGTGCTGCGCGGCGCCGACGGCCATGTGCTGCGGATCGTGGAGGCCAAGGAAGCCAAGCCGGAGGAGCTGGCCGTCAAGGTCTGCAACGCCGGCATGATGGTCGCCGACCGCGGCCGCATGTTCGGCTGGCTCGCGCAGGTCACCAACGACAACGCCAAGGGCGAGTACTACCTGACCGACACCGTGAAGATCGCGGTCTCCGAGGGCGGCCTGGTCAAGGCCTCGATCGCGCCGGAGAGCGCGGTCATGGGCGCCGACACCGCGATGCAGCTGTCGCAGGCCGAAGCGGTCTTCCAGCAGCGCCGGCGCGCCCACTTCCTGGCCGACGGCGTGCAGATGCTGGCGCCTGAGACCGTCCATTTCAGCTGGGACACCCAGATCGCGGCGGCGGCCCTGATCGAGCAGTTCGTGGTCTTCGCGCCCGGAGTCAGCGTCGAGACCGGCGCGGTGATCCGCGCCTTCAGCCATCTGGAGGGAGCAGTGGTGAAAGCCGGCGCCCTGATCGGCCCCTATGCCCGCCTGCGCCCCGGCGCCGAGATCGGCGAGGAGGCGCACATCGGGAACTTCGTCGAGGTCAAGAAGGTCAAGGTCGGACCGGGCGCCAAGGCCAATCACCTGTCCTATCTCGGCGACGGCACGGTGGGGGCCAAGGCCAACCTCGGGGCGGGCACGATCTTCTGCAACTACGACGGCTTCGACAAGTTCGAGACCCATGTGGGCGAGGGGGCCTTCGTGGGGTCGAACTCGGCCCTGGTCGCGCCGGTGACCATCGGGGCCGGGGCCTATACCGGCTCGGGCTCGGTCATCACCCGCGACGTGGCGCCGGACGCCCTGGCCCTGGAGCGCAGCGCCCAGGTCGAGAAGCCCGGCTGGGCCGCGCGCTTCCGCGCCGCGAAGCAGGCCAAGAGGGCGAAGAAATAACGTCGCGGCCCGCCCGCGCTTGGCCTATGTCACCGCCATGAGCACTGCAGACGACCAGAAGCGCGCCGCCGGCGAGGCAGCCGCCGCCCTTGTCGAAAACGGCATGACCGTCGGCCTGGGCACCGGCTCGACCGCCGCCTGGTTCGTGAAGGCGTTGGCGACCCGCGAGCTGGACATCGTCGGGGTGCCGACCTCGCTGGCGACCGCCGAACTGGCGCAAAGCCTGGGGATCCGCCTGGGCGAACTCGGCCAGGTGAAGTCCATCGACCTGACCGTCGACGGCGCGGATGAGATCGGCCCGGCCCTGTCGCTGATCAAGGGCGGTGGCGCGGCCCTGCTGCGCGAGAAGCTGGTCTGGGAAGCCTCAAGGCGTTGCGTGGTCATCGCCGACGCCGAAAAGCGCGTCGCCAAGCTGGGCAAGTTTCCGCTGCCGATCGAGGTCGTGGCCTTCGGACACGAGACCACGGCGCTGCGGATCTGCGACGCGCTGGCCGAGTGCGACCTGGGGATTGCGCCGCGCCTGCGGCTCAAGGACGGCGCCCCGGTGAAAACCGACGGCGGCAACCTCATCTATGACGCAGCTTGCGGGCGTATCGAGGACCCCGCCCAGCTGGCCGACGCGCTGAAAAGCGTGACCGGCGTGGTCGATCACGGCCTCTTCCTGGACCTCGCGGACATGGCCCTGGTGGGCACGCCGGACGGCGTCGTCACCCTCGAGCCGTAAGGAGTCATCTGTGGCGAAGTACGACTACGACCTCTTCGTGATCGGGGCCGGCTCGGGCGGCGTGCGGGCCGGACGGCTGGCGGCGCTGTCGGGCGCCAAGGTCGGCATGGCCGAAGAGCACCGCGTCGGCGGCACCTGCGTGATCCGCGGCTGCGTGCCCAAGAAGTTCATGGTCTACGCCTCGGAGTTCGCCAACCAGGCGCAGGTCGCCGAGGGCTATGGCTGGAGCGTCGGCGAGGCGCAGTTCGACTGGAAGCGCTTCCTTGAGGCCAAGGACCGCGAGATCGCCCGCCTGTCGGGGATCTACGTCACCAACCTCAGCAACGCCGGCGTCGAGATCGTTCACGCCAAGGCCCGGCTGAAGGACGCCCACACCGTCGAGCTGGTCGGCAAGGGCGAGGTCACCGCCGAGAAGATCCTGATCGCCACCGGCGGACGCCCCTGGACGCCGACAGAGTTCGCCGGCACCGAGCACATCATCACCTCGGAAGAGGCCTTCCATCTGCCCGAGTTGCCCAAGCGGATCATGGTCGCCGGCGGCGGCTATATCGCCGTGGAGTTCGCCGGCATCTTCGCGGGGCTGGGCGTCGACACGACCCTGGTCTACCGCGGCCCGAACATCCTGCGCGGCTTCGACGACGACATTCGTTCGCACGTCACCGAGGAGATGAAGAAGCGCGGCGTGAAGATCATGCTCGGCTGCCAGCACCAGAGCATCGAGAAGACCGCCAGCGGCCTTGTCAGCCACATGGACGGCTGCGGCGACATCGAGACCGACGTCGTGATGTTCGCCACCGGCCGCAAGCCGTACGTCGAAGGGCTCGGCCTGGCGACCGCCGGCGTCGCGCTGAACGAGGCCGGGGCCATCGCCGTCGACAAGTTCTCGAAGACCAACGTCGAGAATATCTGGGCGGTCGGCGACGTCACTGACCGGATCAACCTGACCCCGGTGGCGATCCGCGAAGGCGCGGCCTTCGCCCAGACCGAGTTCTACGGCAACCCGACCAGCTTCGATCACGACATGGTCGCCTCGGCCGTCTTCTCGCAGCCGCCGGTCGGCTCGGTGGGCCTGTCGGAGGCCGACGCCCGCCATCTTCATGGCAAGGTCGACATCTACCTGTCCCGCTTCAGGCCGATGAAGACGACCTTCTACGGGGGCGACGAGCGTTGCATGATCAAGCTGGTGGTGGAGGCGGGCACCGAGAAGATCCTCGGCTGCCACGTCGTGGGGCCGGATTCGCCGGAGATCATCCAGATGGCCGCCATCGCGCTGAAGATGGGCGTGACCAAGCCGCAGTGGGACTCGACCTGCGCAGTACACCCGACCCTGGCCGAAGAGCTGGTGACGATGCGCGACAAGTACGTGCCCCAGGGCGCGGCGGCGTGACGGCGGCGCAGGTCGGCGCTCCGGTCCGGGAGACCTCCTGGTACGGCTGGGTGCTGGCCTTCGCCTTTGTGCTGGCGCCGGTCGCCGGCTGGGTCGGGCCGCTGGCCTTCGCGCCGATCGTCGGCCTGACCGGACTGCTGAGCCTCGGCGCACTGCGCGGCTACGAGCGCGACCGGCCGGCCGCCCTGGCCATCCTGGTGCTGGCGACCTGGGCCCTGGTCTCGATGGTCTGGAGCCCGTTCCAGCCATCCAAGGCCGGGCAGGTGACGGCGATGAAGCTGATCCTGCAGGGCGTGCTCTACTGGGCGCTGTTCCGGGCGGCCGGGTCGATGACCGCCGACAGCCGCAGCTTGGCGCTGCGGATCTTCGCCTGGGGTATGGCGCTGCTCGGCGCGCTGCTGGCGATCGAGGCCCTGACCGGCGCCGGCGTCTATCAGGCGCTGCGCAATGTGATGAACGATCCGATCCGGCCCGACCTGGCGGTCAAGAACGTCGCCCAGGGCGGCTTCGTGCTCGCCGTGCTGACCCCGGCCGCGGCGTTGGCCGGCTGGCGCACGGGCGCGGGCGTCTGGCCGGGCGTGTTGATGGCGGCCGGAATCTTGGGGGCCAGTTTCGGGTTGGACGCCGACGCCCCGGTCATCGCCCTGGTCTTCAGCGCCCTGGCGGTCTGGGCGGTCTGGCGCTGGCCGGTCTGGGCGCCGCGGATGATCGGCGGCCTGGCGGCGGTTCTGTTCCTGGCCGCGCCGGCGGTGGTTTGGGGCACGCGCCAGCTCGGCTGGTTCCAGGCGCTCGAGCGCGAGGTGCCGCTCTCGTGGTCGATGCGCATGGGCTATTGGCGTCACGCGGCCGACTGGATCGGCGACCATCCGCTGCGCGGCTGGGGCATCGACGCCAGCCGCATGTTCGGACCCGGCATCACCCTGCATCCGCACAACGGCCCTCTGCAGGTCTGGCTCGAGCTCGGCCTGATCGGGGCGATGGCGGCCGCGGTGTTCTGGTTCGTGGCCATCGCCAGTCAGAGCCAGGTCCGGCGCGATGTCGGCCGCGGCGTCGCGGTCGGTACAGCGGTCGCCTACCTGACCTTCTCGGCTGTCTCATTCGGCGTCTGGCAGGAATGGTGGCTGGCGGTGGGCGGTCTGGCGGCGGCCGGATGCATGGCGGTTCAGCGACAGGGCCGGGGCGAAAACGCCTAGCAGGGCCCCCAACGCCTTCCTACGTCATCGACTGCGTAATCATTCTGGGTTTAGAAGCCTTCGCCCGTTCGTCGTGCGGGCGCGGAGTTGAGCCATGACCGAACATTGGACGCCTGCCTCCTGGAGGAACAAGCCCGCCAAGCACGTGCCGACCGACTATCCGGATCTGGCCGAGGTGGCGAAGGTGGAACAGGTGCTGCGCGGCATGCCGCCGCTGGTGTTCGCCGGCGAGGCCCGCCGCCTCAAGAGCCTGCTGGGCGACGTCGCCGAGGGCCGCGCCTTCCTGCTGCAGGGCGGCGACTGCGCCGAGAGCTTCAAGGAATTCCACGCCGACAACATTCGCGACACCTTCCGCCTGATCCTGCAGATGGCGGTGGTGCTGACCTTCGCCGGCGGCAAGCCGGTGGTGAAGGTGGGCCGCATGGCCGGCCAGTTCGCCAAGCCGCGCTCCTCTCCCGTCGAGACGATCGACGGCGTCGAGCTGCCGTCCTATCGCGGCGACATCATCAACGGCATGGAGTTCGACGAGGCTTCCCGTCGTCCCGATCCGCAGCGCCTGCTGCAGGCCTACGGCCAGTCGGCGGCGACGCTGAACCTGCTGCGCGCCTTCGCCGGCGGGGGTTATGCCGACCTCTACAACATCCACCGCTGGACGCTCGGCTTCGTCGCCGACAGTCCGCAGGGCGCGAAGTACCGTGAGCTGTCGGAGAAGATCAGCGAGGCGCTGACCTTCATGGCCGCCATCGGCGTGACCCCGGAAAGCCAGCCCGACCTGCACCGCGTCGAGTTCTTCACCAGCCACGAGGCCCTGCTGCTGGGCTTCGAGGAAGCGATGACCCGCGTCGATTCCACCTCCGGCGAGTGGTACGACACCTCGGCGCACCTGGTCTGGATCGGCGAGCGCACCCGCCAGCTCGACGGCGCGCACATCGAGTACTTCCGCGGCATCAAGAACCCGATCGGCGTCAAGTGCGGCCCGACCATGGAGCCCGACGACCTGCTGCGGCTCATCGACGTGCTGAACCCGAAGAACGAGCCGGGCCGCCTGACGCTCTACGGCCGCTTCGGTCACGACAAGATCGCCGAGCGCCTGCCGCGCCTCCTGCAGGCGACCAAGAAGTCCGGCCGCTCGGTGGTCTGGGCCATCGATCCGATGCACGGCAACACCCTGACCGCCGCCAACGGCTACAAGACGCGGCCCTTCGATCGCATCCTGTCGGAGGTGAAGAGCTTCGTGCAGATCGCCGAGGCCGAAGGCGTGCACCCGGGCGGCGTCCACCTGGAGATGACCGGCCAGAACGTCACCGAGTGCCTGGGCGGCGCGCGGGCGCTCTCTGAAGGCGATCTGGCCGACCGCTACCACACGCACTGCGACCCGCGCCTCAACGGCGAGCAGGCGCTGGAGTTGGCCTTCCTGGTGGCCGAGAAGCTCAAGGAAGAACGCCTGGAAGCGGCGCTGCGCGCGGCGATCTGACCGCATGGGCGGCATGGCGAGGTCGGCGGGCCGTTCCGCGTTCGGCGGCGACCCGGCCAGCTACCACGCCGTCCGGCCGGCCTATCCTGACTGGGTCTACGAGACGCTGTGCGGTCGCTGCGGCCTGCGCGCGGGCGCGGCGGTGTTCGAGGTCGGCGCTGGGACGGGGACCGCCAGCGAGCGGCTACTGGCCTTGGGAGCACGTCCGTTGCTGGCGATCGAGCCGGATCCGCGGATGGCCGGCCACTTGCGCGAACGGATCGCTTCGAGCGAACTGCAGGTCTTACTCAATGCCTTCGAGGACGCGGACCTGCCGTCAGGCGCCTTTGACCTCGGCGTCGCGGCGACGTCGTTCCATTGGGTCGAGCCGGCCAGGGGCCAAGCGAAAGCGCTGCGCCTGCTGAAGCCCGGCGGCTGGTGGGCGATGGTCTGGAACGTGTTCGGGGACGCGGCGCGGGCGGATCCCTTTCACGAGGCGACGGTGAGCCTTCTGGGAGGCGAGACCAGCCCTTCGGCGGGGGCTCCCGGCGGGCCGCCGTTCGCGCTGGATGCAGATCGGCGGCGCGCCGAGCTCGAGGCGGCGGGCTTCGAGGAGATCGGTTTCGAGGCTCGCCACTGGACCCTGGTCCTCGATCCGCCTGCCGTTCGCGCTCTCTACGGCACGTTTTCGGACGTCGCCCAGCACGAACCTGCCGATCGCGAACGCCTGCTGGACGCCCTGGCCGAGATCGCCGCGCGTGAGTTTGGGGGGCGGGTCGAGCGGAACATGGTGACGGCGCTGCACACGGCCCGACGGCCGCTTGTGCCAAAGGCGCCACCCGGCGCCTGAAAAAGCGGCGCCGGGCAAAACCCACCCTTGCGGCGGGCGCCGGAAGGCTTCACGTTCCGCGCCTCTTTGAAAACCGGTGAGATCATGGCCGACCCGGCCCAGGCTGCTCTTCCCTCGGGAGAGCGCGAAATCGACGTTGTGCGCAAGGAAACGGCGGAGCTGTGGAAGCTCTCGTGGCCGGTCGTGCTGTCGCGCCTGGGCATCATGGTCATGGGTCTGTCCGACGCCATCGTCGTGGGCCGGTTCTCGGCGACGCAACTGGGTTATCATGCCCTGGCCTGGGCTCCGACCAGCGTGGTGGTGACCATGTGCGTCGGCCTGCTGACCGGGGTGCAGGTGATGACCGCCCGCCGGATCGGGCAGGGGCGGCGCGAGCTGACCGGCGCGGTGCTGAGGCGCGGCCTGTCGTACGGCTTCTGGATCGGCGTGGTCTCGATGGCCATCACCCTGGCGGCCGGCCCGACCTTCCTGCACGTCATCGGTCTGGAAAAGGACCTGGCCGACGGCGCGGCCAAGGCGATGCTGATCTTCGCCCTGTCGCTGCCCGGCTACGCGTTCAGTGTGGCGGCCAGCTTCTGGCTCGAGGGACTGGGCAAGCCCAAGCCCGGCGCGGTGATGATGTGGCTGGCTAACGGCGTGAACCTGGCGCTGCTGCTGGTCCTGGTGCCCGGCAATTTCGGCCTGCCGGCGTTGGGCGCGGTCGGCGGCGCCTGGGCGACGACCGGGGCGCGGACGTTCCTGGCCCTGGCGATGCTGGCCTACATCTGGCGCATGCCCGAGGCGCGGGCGCTGGGCGTGTTCAACAAGCCCGAACGCGACAAGCCCGCCGAGGTCGAACAACGGCGCATCGGCTACGGCGCCGGGGCCTCGAACTTCTTCGAGGTCGCGGCCTTCGCCTCGATGAACATCTTCGCCGGCTGGATGGGCGGCTTGCACGTCGCGGCCTGGGCCGTGGTGCTCAACGTCGCGGCCCTGGTGTTCATGGTGCCGCTGGGCCTGTCGACCGGCACGGCGGTGATGGTCGGCCGCGCCTATGGCGCGCGCGACGCCCGCGGCGTGACCCGCGCCGGCCTGATCGGCTTTGGCATGACCGCCGTCTTCGGCCTGGTGATCTCGCTGGTCATCTGGCCGACCGCCGGCCTGATCAGCCAGGCCTACACCTCCGACAAGCTGGTGCTGGCCATGGCCGCGGCGGCCCTGGTGCTGTCCTGCCTGTTCTTCCTGGTCGACGCCCTGCAGGTGGTCATCGCCCAGGCCCTGCGGGCGCGCGGCGACGTCTGGCTGCCGACCTTCACCCACCTGACCAGCTATGTCCTGGTGATGATGCCGCTGGCCTGGTTCCTGGCGATCCACCTGAAGATCGGGCTGAACGGCATCGTCTGGGCGGTGATCGCCGCCTCGTTCCTCTCGGCCGGCCTGCTCAGCGCGCGGTTCTGGATGCTGGCGCGCCGCGGGTTGTAGCGGAACTATTTTTCGCGCGGTGAACCGTCGATTCACGCTGATCTGCGAGGGTGCCGCCCATGGTTCTCTCGCCGAAGATCGCTGCTCGCTTCCTGCTCGTCGCCGCCGCCCTGGTGTGCGGCATCGGCATGATCACGCCCGGACTGCAGGGGGTGGAGAAGAACTTCGTGCCCGCCGACAAGGCTGCGCACTTCATCGCCTTCTATGGCCTGACCGCGCTGATGATGGTCGCGTTCCCGAAGAACCGCCGCCTGGAAATCACCCTGGCGGCGGTCATGTTGGGCGGCTCTATCGAGGTGGCGCAGATGTTCACCCATCGCGGCGTCAGCTTCAGCGACCTGGCCGCCGACGCGGCCGGCGCATTCGCCGTCTGGGTTCCGATGTGGATCCAGTCGCTGCGCAGCCCGCCGGTGGTCGAGCGCCGCCGCCGGGCCAGCGACCGGGTTCCGGAAACCTCGGCCGCAGCCTGATTGAGCGGCGGATCTCCTACCGCTCATCCCGGCGAAAGCCGGGACCCAAGCAAACTCGCAAGCAAGCCAGCGGCGCTCCAATCATGGTCGAAGCGCCGCTTGGGTCCCGGCGTTCGCCGGGATGAGCGAAGAGGGGGCGCGAGCTCTGGCTTTCCGGCGGCCTAGGCCTCGACGCCCAGGATCCAGCCTTCTTCGGTCTCGGCGTCGACGATAACATCGGCAGCCGTGTTCTTCGCGCCGAAGATCGCCCCCAGCTTGCCGGTCTCGTCCAATCGCGCGAAGTGCTCGGCCGTGACGCGCACCTGCGCCTGGTCCTTGATCTCGCCTGGCTGCGGCTGGGCCTTGTAGATCGACGGATAGACCTCGGCGACCACCACCTCGACGCCCGCCAGGTCGGCTTCGGTCAGCGCCTTGAAGCCGCCCTCGAACGGCCAGACCTTCACGGCTTCGCCGCGGGCCAGCTTCAGGCGGCGCACGGCGGGGATGCCCAGGATCGCCTGACCGCCGACGGAGCCGTTGTAATAGAGCTTCCAGATCGACGCCGCGCCCTTGGCCGCCAGGTCCGCGTGGCGGAACTCCGGCAGGTCGTCGGGTCCATGGGCGCGGGTGCGCTTGGGCTGCAGCGTGGTCAGCGCGTCCTTCGGCGGGCAGCCCCAGAACGGGAATGGGCCGCCGGTCAGCCGGCGGTTGATCTCCGAGCCGACGCCGAAGCGGTTGTTGGTGTTGTCGGCCTTGTCCTTGACCATCTTGTCGAGCTGGTCCCAGACCGCGCGCCAGGGCAGTTCGCCTGGCAAGGCCAGCGCCTTGGCCAGGCCGCGCGGGAATCCCAGCGGGAAGTCGAAACCGACCAGCACGCGCTCGCCGCGCTTCTGGAAGTCGTCGAGGATCTCCGCCAGCTTCTTCTCGGCCTCGGCGCGGGTCGAGGGGTTGAAGGCTTCGAACGACAGCCGGAACCGCAGGTCGCGCTTCATGACCCCGATCCAGACGGAGTCGGGGCCGGTCGCGGGCTTGGCGGCCGCGCTCCAGTCGACGATCACATAGGCGCTGAACAGGCGGGACACGCAGAACTCCGGCAGTAACTAACCCAGGGCTTGTAGCGGCTCGTTCCTGAGCGGCCAACGTCCTCAGAAAAGCTTGACCAGCATCTTGCCGAAGTTCTCGCCCGAGAACAGCTTCAGGAAAGCCTCGGGCGCGCGGTCGATCCCCTCGAGCACCGTCTCGCGCCATTGCAGCTTGCCGGCGGCGTGCCACTCGGCGAGGTCGTGGTGGAAGGCCTGCAGCAGGTCGTAGTGGCTGGAGACGATGAACCCCTCCATGCGGATCTGCTTGCCCACCGCCTGGGCGATGTTGCGCGGGCCAGGCGGCGGCGTGGTGGCGTTGTACATCGAGATCATGCCGCACAGCGCAAAGCGGGCGAAGGGACGGGCGGAGTTCAGCGCGGCCTCCAGGTGCTCTCCGCCGACATTGTCGAAATAGACGTCGATGCCTTCGGGAGCGGCGGCTTCCAGGGCCTTCATCAGGTCGGGCGCGGCCTTGTAGTCGATGACCTCGTCGACCCCCAGTTCGTCTTTCAGGAAGCGGACCTTCTCGGCCCCGCCGGCCGAGCCGATCACCTTGTGGCCCTTGAGCTTGGCGATCTGGCAGACCATCGAGCCGACCGCGCCGGAGGCGGCCGAAACGAACACCACGTCGCCGTCCTTCAAGGCCGCGACCCGCAGCAATCCGGCATAGGCGGTCATGCCCGGCATGCCGGCCGCGCCGAGGAACGCCTGCGGCGGCAGCCCCATGGTGTCGAGCTTCTGCACCATCGAGGCGTGGGCGTTGAAGGCCTCGCGCCAGCCGTAGTTGGACTGCACCAGGTCGCCGGGCTTGAAGCTCTCGTCGCCGGAAGCGATCACCGTGCCGACAGCGCCCCCATGCATGGCTTCGCCCAGCGCGAAGGGGGCGGCGTAGCTCTTGGCGTCGCTCATGCGGCCGCGCATGTAGGGGTCGACGGTCATCCAGTCGTTACGGACCTGGACCTCGCCGGCGGCGGGCGGGGGCAGGGTGACGGACGCCAGTTCGAAGTTGTCGGCGTTCGGCGTGCCGACGGGGCGGCTCTTGAGCCGGACCTCGCGCGAGGTGGTCATTGCGGTGTCTCCCTTGCCCGCCTGTCGTCCGTTGCGGCCCATGTTGGCGCTCAGCGCAGGTGGCGTCGAGTGGGGCTTCCGTGTAAGCCGCGGCGCTAGAGTTGGTTGCGGAGCGAATCCATGGGCGAACCCCTGCGAGGCGGCGTGATCGGCGCCGGCGTGTTCGGCGGCCACCATGCGCGCAAATATGCGGGCGCTGAAG
Organism: Phenylobacterium sp. LjRoot97; assembly: GCF_964254345.1. Lineage (NCBI taxonomy): Bacteria > Pseudomonadati > Pseudomonadota > Alphaproteobacteria > Caulobacterales > Caulobacteraceae > Phenylobacterium > Phenylobacterium sp. LjRoot97. Next base: position 2,626,011 of record NZ_CAXUTH020000001.1, on the reverse strand, counting down.
GGGCTGTGCTGTCGGCGGTGCTCGACACCCATCACCCCGATCGCGCCGCGGCTCTGGCCGTCCCGCTGGGCGGCCGGGCGTTCCACAAGCTCGACGAGTTTCTCGAGGCTTGCGACGTCGTCACGGTCGCTTCGCCGGCCAGCGCCCACATCGAGGGCGCGCTGGCGGCGCTGAAGGCGGGCAAGCCGGTCTACATCGAAAAGCCGATCGCCATCAGTCTGGCCGACGCCGACAAGATCATGGCCGAGGCCGCCAAGCAGAACCTCGTCGTCGCCTGCGGCCACCAGGAGCGGGTGGTGTTCCAGGCCATGGGCCTGTTCGACATTCCCGAGCAGCCGCTGCGGCTGGAATCGATCCGCCACGGCACGCCGTCCGAGCGCAGCCTCGACGTCTCGGTGGTGCTCGACCTGATGATCCACGACCTGGACCTGGCGCTGTCGCTGTCGAGCGCCCAGCCGGTGGCGGTCGAGGGCGAGGGGACGGTCGACTTCTCCGGCGGCTGGGACCAGGCGCGGGCCGAGGTCACGTTCGACGACGGCTTCACCGCCGTGTTCGACTCCTCGCGCATGGCGCTGGAGCGCAAGCGCAGCATGAAGCTCGTCTACCCGTCCGGCGAGGTCGAGATCGACTTCATCAGCCGCAAATTCCGCAACACCACGGGCTTCGCGCTGAACGAGGACTATGCCGACGCGCCGGCGGTGAAGGACACCCTGGCGACCAGCGTTGAGGGCTTCCTAGCGGCCGTGCGGGGGGAGGCTCCTCGCCCGATCGTGACCGCCGATGAAGCGGCCCGGGCGCTCGATCTGGCCCTAGCCGTCGAACAGGCGCTGGAGGATCGGGGCTAGCGGCGTTAGGCTTGCTCAACCCCATCGGTGGAGCACGGCCATGACCAAGTTCGCCTACGACTTCGAGTTCCACACCATCGAAGGCGGCCATCTGCCGCTTGAGACCTATCGGGACAAGGTCGTGCTGGTGGTGAACACGGCCTCTCAATGCGGTCTGACCCCGCAGTACGACGGCCTCGAGAAGCTCTACAGCGACTATCGCGATCAAGGGTTCGTGGTGCTGGGCGTGCCCTGCAACCAGTTCGCCGGTCAGGAGCCGGGCACCGAGACCGAGATCAAGGAATTCTGCGAGACCCGCTTCAACGTCGACTTCCCGCTGACCGGCAAGACCGACGTCAAGGGCGACACCGCCCACCCGTTCTACAAATGGGCGAAGGAAGTGCTGGGCGAGCCTGCCGAGCCGGTCTGGAACTTCCACAAGATCCTGGTCGGCAAGGACGGCAAGCTGATCCGCGCGTTCGGCCCGCGCACCGAGCCGCTGGACGACGAGGTCGTCGGCGCGATCAAGGCGGCGCTGTAGGCAGGTAGCGGAACTCCACCAGGAACACCCGCTCGCCGCGTCCGTGGCGGGCGACCGACATCAGGTCGTCGAGGTCGGCGAAGCCGGACGCGCGAGCCAGATCGGGCGTGACGTCGGCCAGGTCGATCTCGCACAGACGCGTCACCTCGACCTGCCCAGGCCCCAGCGCATAGCGGCCGCCGAGCCGCACGCGAGGCGACTGCCAGATCCGGATGCTGCAGGTGATCTCGCCGAGCATGATCGGTTCGCGCAGTCGAGGCGTGAAGCTCAATGCCATGCCCCACGCTTCGGCAGGGGCGGGGCCAAGTCAACGAAGTAGAGGCTTACATGCGTACGGTCGGACTGTTGGGCGGAATGAGCGCCGAGAGCACCACGCTCTACTATCAGGCCATGAACCGGCTGGTCCGCGAGCGGCTGGGCGGCCTGCATTCCATCCAGCTGCTGATGTGGTCGGTGGATTTCGCGCCGATCGCCCAGATGCAGGCCGACGGCGACTGGCAGGCGGCCGGCGAGGCGCTGGCCAAGGCCGCTGCGAAGCTCGAACTGGCCGGCGCCGAGGCGATCATGATCGGCGCCAACACCATGCACCTCGTCGCCGACCAGGTGCAGGCCGCGGTGAGCGTGCCGCTGATCCACATCGCCGACGCCACCGCCGATGCGGTGAAGTCGGCCGGCTGCTCGCGGCCGCTGCTGCTGGCCACCCGCTTCACCATGGAGAAGCCGTTCTACCGCGATCGCCTGAAGACCCACGGCGTCGAGGCCTCGATCCCCGACGATGTAGAACGCGAGCGGCTGCACGCGATCATCTATGACGAGCTGTGCCAGGGCGTGATCTCGTCGGCCTCGAAGGCCGAGGTGCTGGCGATGATCGCCCGCGCCGCTGACGCCGACTGCGTGATCTTCGGCTGTACGGAAGTGGGGCTGCTGCTGTCGCCGGACGACCTGGATCGCCCGGTCATCGACACCGCGCTGGTCCACGCCCAGGCCGGCGTCGACTTCGCCCTCGGCTAGCGCGTCACAGCAGCCGCTCGTCGCTGCCCAGCTGGAAAGGCGCCTCTTCGTCGTCATCGTCGTCGAATGGCGCAGCCGACGGCCCTGGCATGGACGCCGCGACGCGCGGCGCGATCGGGCGGCGCAGGATCGCCTCGGCCCGCGCCAGCCAGCGGTTGGCCTCCTGCATGGCGTCGCCCGGCGAGATGGCGCGCCGACGCGCCTCGTCGCCGGCCAGCCACAGGTCCAGGTCGAAGTCGGGATGGTGCGGATCGTCGAAGATCAGCCGCAGCGTGACGCGGGCGGCGTGCTCGAGGGTCTGGTCCAGGGCGCGCCGCGGCTCGCCGCGATAGGCCCGCGCCACCACCTGGCCATCGACGATGACCTCGGCGCCCATCAGTTCGTCCAGCCGGTAGATCAGAAGCCAGGCTCCGGCGTCCCAGGCCACCGCCATCAGTCCCGTCGAGGTGTTGAAGCCTGCGCCGCGCCCGCGGCCGCGGGCGATGATGACCGCCTCGGCCGGCCCCTTGAGGACCCGCTTCAGCGCGCGCCGGATGCGCCGCTCTTCGTCCATCAGCCAGGCCGCCGCGCTGCCCAGCAGCGTGACGACGACGCCAGCCAGCGCCAACAGCAGGAAAAGCCTGGGCCATTCGCTCATGCGCTGACGCTAGCGCCGTTCGCCAGAGCCGAGAAGAGCGGCCGCCCGCCAATGATTGAAGTGTCACGCAGGTGGTGTCTCATATGCCCGAAGACTTTCAGATCACCTGACGACAGGAGCGCGACATGGGTCTGCTGGACGGAATTCTGGGCGGCGCGGGCGGCGAGGGCTCGCCGATCGGCGCGATCACCGACCTTCTCGGTCAACAGCAGGGCGGCCTGGGCGGCCTGATCGGCGCCTTCGAACAGGGCGGCCTCGGTGAAATCGCCAAGTCGTGGGTCTCGACGGGCGGCAATCTGCCGATCTCCGCGGACCAGATTCAGTCGGTGCTCTCGTCTGGGATGCTGGCCGACTTTGCGGCCAAGCTGGGCGTCGACCCGCAGGCGGCGGCCGGCACGCTGGCGCAGATCCTGCCGCAGGTGATTGATCATCTGACGCCCGACGGCCAGGTCCCGGCCGGAGGTCTGGCAGGAGCGCTGGGCGGCCTCGGCGGTCTCGGCGGCGTCGCCGACCTGCTCGGCAAGCTCAGAGGGTAAGGGGTCAGGCGCTGGGGTCGCTCGACCACCAGCGCTTGAGACGCCTCAGAACGCGCCAGCTGACATAGATAACGCCGACCGCGCAGAGCAGCAGCACGGTCGCCACGGCGAGCGCGATGTGCGGCTGGCTCAGCACCAGCCAGAGTCCGCCGGCGGTCATCACGTCCTCGAAGCCGCTGACGGCGATGTTGCTGACCGGCTCGGGACTGGTGTTCACCGCGGCGCGGGCGCTGGCCTTGGCGCTGTGGCTCAGCAGTGCTGCGCCGCCGCCGAGCATGAACACGATCACCTGCCAGGCCGGGTCCGACGCATCGACGATGGCCAGCGCCAGCAGCGCCCCGCCCAACGGGCGGATCAAGGTGTGGGCGCCGTCCCAGAGGCTGTCGAACCACATCACCTTGTCGGCGACCAGTTCGGCGATCGCGCCCAGGCCGGCGACGCCGATCACCCAGGGGTTGGCCAAGGCGTCCAGCGCCTGGACCTTCTGCGGCAGGTCGATGAGCCCGAAGCGCATGGCCAGACCCGCGGCTGCGATGCATGCGTAGAGCCGCCAGCCCGCCAGAAAGCTCAGGCTCGCCGCAACCCCGACCAGCTCGGCCGCGCCCATAGCGGATCTCCCAGCAGCTTCTCGCGGTCACGCTAGCCCCGAACCACCGGGAGGAGAAGCTCAGCGCTGGAAGTTGAAGACGTAGGCTTCCTGCAACATGTTGTTCTCGCGCATGAACTCGGCCATCGACTCGTAGGTCGCGGTGCGGACCGTGGCGTCCTGGTCGTCGGTCCGCAGCCGCTGGTCGGCGATCGGGCCGAACATCCGTACGACGGCGTTGGTCTTCACGACCGTCGGCTTGTAGTGGGCCTTCAGGTTGGCGGTGATCCGTTGCGGATCGTCCGTCTGCCAGATCGCCGCGCCGATCACGTTCAGCATAAAGTTGTTGCAGTTCTGGTACTTGCGCGCCCACGGATTGGCGACCAGCGAGTAGGCCGGGTTATGGACCTTCTGGTAGGTCGGGCTGTCGATCACCGCCAGGATGCGGCGCTGCATCTCCGGGCTCGGGATGATCACCGCCATGTCGTCGACGGTGGAGCCGCGGGTGAAGTCCAGCGGGAAGTCCTGCACCAGCCGGCTCTCGGTCTTGGACCAGTCCGAGCCGTTGCCCGCATAGAGGTTGTAGACCGCGTAGCCTTTGATCGTGCCGCCGTCGGCGGTCTTGATGTCGCGATAGACCCAGAAGGCGCCGTGGGTATAGGCGATGCCCTCGGGCAGCTGGTCGCGCATGCGTCCGGCGCGGAACACCATCGCCACTCGCGCGCCCTTTGCGGCCAGGTCGCGCTCGACCTGCTTGGAGAAGGCGGCGGCCTGTTCGGCGCTGAGGTGCGGGGAGATCGCGCGGACCGAGCTGTCCTGCGCGCTCGCGGGGACGGCGGCGCAGCTGAGCGCCGCCGCGGCCAGGGCGGCTTGAAGGGCTTTCATCAGGGATTCGGCTTCTGCGCGTTGTAGGGCACGGCCGGCATCGGGTCGGGCGACACCACGACCTTGTCGTCGACCTTGAGCGGCCCGGACGCGAAGTCGGCCGAGGCGCCGGCCGCTTCGGAGAGGCCGCCGCCGACCGCGGCCGATCCCGCGCCTGCGCTCGCCACCGCCGAGCCACCGACGACCGAGGCGCCAGCCGCGGCGCTGACGGGCAGGGCGGCGACGCCGACCACCGCCTGCACGCCGGCGGCGGCGAGGTGACCGGTTGCTTCCGAAGAGGCGCCGCCTGCGGCCGATGCGTTGGCCGCGCTGTCCTGGGCCAGGGCCTGGGCGCCGGACGCCGCCAGGGCGAGCGTCGCAATCATGAGAACTCGCATGGGGAACACCTCCGATGAATTCATGGTGCAGCTAGGATCGGGCCGGAATTGCGGCAACCGCTTTGCGACGAACTAGACCTCCAGCTCGACGACCAGCGGGACGTGGTCGGACGGCTTGTCCCAACCGCGGACGTCCTTGTGGATCACGCAGCCGCGCAGCAGGTCCGCCGCCTGAGGCGAGAGCAGGGCATGGTCGATGCGGATGCCGTTGTTCCGTTGCCAGGCGCCGGCCTGGTAATCCCAGAACGTATAGGCCCCGGGCGCGCCGTCGGCGGTCATGTAGGCTTCGGTGAACCCCAGCCACTGCAGCGCGCGGAAAGCCTCGCGGCTTTGCGGCTGGAAGAGCGCGTCGCCCAGCCAGTTTTCCGGATGAGCCGCGTCGCGCGCCTCGGGAATGACGTTGTAGTCGCCGACCAGGGCCAGCGGCTCCTCATAGCTCAGCAGTTCGCGGGCGTGGGCGTTCAGCCGCGCCATCCAGTTGAGCTTGTAGTCGAACTTCTCGGTGCTGATCGGGTTGCCGTTGGGCAGGTAGATCGAGGCCACCCGCACCGGGCGCGGCCCGCTGATCACCGCCTCGAGATAGCGCGCCTGCTCGTCGGAATCATCGCCCGGCAGGCCCTTGCGGACATCCTCAAGTGGGGCCTTCGAGAGGATGGCGACGCCGTTGTAGGTCTTCTGGCCGTGGACGGCGACGTTGTAGCCGAGGCGCTCGAACGCCTCGGCCGGGAATTTCTCGTCGACGCACTTGATCTCCTGCAGGCAGGCGACGTCCGGAGCGGCCTCCTCGAACCAGCGCAGCACCGTCTCGAGGCGTGCGTTGACAGAATTTACGTTCCAGGTCGCGATGCGCATCGACTGCTCCAGATTGGGGTCGGGACGCTAGAGGCGCCATCTCCGCGGCTCAACCCCTCCGAACGTACGTGACCTCGCGGCAATGATGGTCTAGCTACCTGCGACCAAATGTCATTGCACGGGGGTATTCATGTCGCGTTTTGCAAAGCTGGCCATGGTCGGCGCAGCAGTGCTGACTGCGGCGCCGGTTGGTGCGTTCGCTCAGGGCCGGCCGGCCAAGGCGTCTAACGCGCAGAAGATGCAGGAAGCCGCGTCGGCCGAGGTGCCGCGTTGCACCCGCAAGCTCGGCACGCTTTCGATCACCAACGGCGACGATCCGCGCGGCTGGAACCAGTACAACCTCGCCCCGCCGGCCAAGCTGCTGCGCTCGATCGTCCAGCGCTCGGGTTGCTTCAACCTGGTCGACCGCGGCGCGGGCCTCAACGCCGCCCAAGCCGAACGCGACATCGGCACCGGCCTGGGCATGCAGCGCGGCTCGAACGTCGGCCAGGGCCAGATCAAGGCCGCCGACTACGTGCTCGTGGCTGAACTGCAGGCGGCCGACGGCAACGCTGGCGGCTCGGCTCTGGCCGGCATCGCCGGCGGCCTGATCGGCGGCACCGCCGGCGCGCTGGTCGGCGGGATCAAGACCCGCAAGCTGGAAGCCAACACCGTGCTCTCGCTGACCAACGTCCGCACCACGGAAACCGTGGCGGTGACCGACGGCTACGCGGTGAAGAACGACATCGGCTGGAGCGCCGGCGGCGGCGGCTTCGGCTCGACCGGCTTCGGCGGCGCCGTGGGCGGCGGCTACGAGGACACCGAGACGGGCCGTATCGTCACCCTGTCCTTCATCCAGGCCTATTCGAAGATGGTCAACGAGCTGGGCCTGGTGGCCAACTCGGCCGGCTCGGCCCAGGCTTCGCCGACCAAGACCTTTACGGCCACCGCTCCGGTCAACATGCGCCGTTCGCCCGACGCCAAGGGCGCGATGGTCCGCGCGTTGCAGCCGGGCGCCATCCTCTATCCGACCGGCCAGAAGGAAGGCCTCTGGTGGGAGGTCGCCGACGAGAACGACAATGTCGGCTGGGTGCTGAACACCAAGCTTGAGCCCTCGCGCTAAGGGCTCGAAAGGGGCGGGGGCCGCGGCTCCCGCCCTTTTTGATTCCGGTTAGATCGAGAAGCTGACGCCGCAGCCGCAGCTGGACTTGGCGTTGGGATTGCGGACCTTGAACTCGGCTCCGGCCAGCTCGTCGACGAAGTCGATCTCAGACCCCTTGAGCAGCACCAGCGACATCTCGTCGACCAGGGCCGCAGCGCCGTCGCGCTCGATCTTCAGGTCGTCAGGCTCGGCGGCGTCGACCAGATCGAACTGATACTGGAAGCCGGAGCAGCCGCCGCCCTCTACCGCGATGCGCAGCATGATCGGCTTGCCTTCTGCGGCGCCGATTTCGTGCAGCCGCTTGGCGGCCGCGGACGAGAGTGTGAGTTCGGTCGTAGTCATACTGCGGAAAACCTCTGCCTGGACTATATGAGATCGCCAAGCCCTTCGTCCAAGAGGGCGTCGTCAAACCGAGACCCGATGATCCTTCCGCCCCGCGCGCCGTACGCCGAAGATTCCGCAAAATCCTTGGGCCGCAAGGTTTCCGAGCCGGAGAGCCGCACTCGCACGCCTTTCGCCCGCGACCGCGACCGGATCATCCATGCGACGGCGTTTCGGCGACTCAAGGAGAAGACTCAGGTCTTCGTGGCGCATGAAGGCGACCATTTCCGCACCCGCCTGACCCATTCGCTGGAAGTGGCGCAGATCGCTCGTTCGGTCGCCACGGCCCTGGGCTTCGAGGCTGACCTCGCTGAGACCATCGCGTTGGCCCACGACCTCGGCCACCCGCCGTTCGGCCACGCCGGCGAGGACGAGCTGCAGATCCAGATGGAGAAGTACGGCGGCTTCGACCACAACGTGCAGACCTTCCGGGTCGTCACCAAGCTGGAGCGCCGCTATCCGGGCTGGGACGGCCTGAACCTGACGTGGGAGACCCTGGAAGGGATCATCAAGCACAACGGTCCGGTGGCCGATAAGCTCGACCGGCCGTCGTGGGCCTCGATCGCCGAGTTCAACAAGGACTACGATCTGAGACTGTCGACCTGGGCTTCGGCCGAGGCGCAGGTGGCCGCCCTGGCCGACGACATCGCCTACAACAATCACGACGTCGACGACGGCGTCGCCGCCGGCCTGTTCACGCTCGACGACCTGCTGGACGTGCCGCTGATCGGGCCGATCCTGGCAGGGGTCTATAAGGACTATCCGGGCGTTGACCCTGTGATCACGCGCCTGGAGGCCGTCCGGCGCATGATCGGGGCCATGGTCGACGACGTTTTGGCTGAGACTCATCGCCGCGCCCTGGAGGCCAAGGTCGCCACGCCGGAGGACGTGCGCAACATGGACCACGCGCTCGTCTCCTTTTCGCGGGACATGAGCGAGGACCTGTCGCGACTGCGCGAGTTCCTGATGAACCGCATGTACCGGTACTGGAAGGTCAATCGAACGCGCAGTCAGGCCCGCCGCATTCTTGCCGAGATGTTCCAGTTGTTCATGGCCGAACCCGACGTCCTGCCGACCGAGTGGTTCGCTCGCTCGCAGAACCGCGACGAGGCCGGGCGGGCGCGAGTAGTGTGCGACTACATCGCAGGGATGACCGACCGGTTCGCCATCGAAGAGCACCGCCGACTTTTCCACCTCGACGTCTGGAATTAGGCGTAGGGCTGGCTTCGAAGCCCGGTTCCCTTCGGTAAACTCACTGAAACGCCGCGCGCGATTCGCGCTGCGGCCACCGAGTCCTTTTCGGAGCCTTCCATGTCCGACCCCGATCGCGGCGCCTATACCCCCCCGACCGACGCGCCGCTGTCCTTCGACGCGCGCCAACCGGTGCGGGGCGGCGGTCCTGCGCCCGTCATGCTGATCCTGAGCGCGCTGGTCCTCATCGCGCTCGTCGTCGCCATCGTCATGTTCTACCGCTCGGGCGTGCGCGAGGCCGGCGAAGCGCCGCGCACCGTCGGCGCGCCGGTTGCCGAGATGAAGGCCGCGCCGCCGGCCGAGGCCCAGCCGGCCGATCCCGCCGCCGGGCTGCAGATCTATCATTCCGAGGATGGCTCGGAGGCCCCGGCCGCGCCGAACTTCACCGCGCCGCCGGAAACGCCGCAGGCCCGGCCGGCTCCGGTGACCGTGCAGCCGCCGCCGCGTCCGGCCCCGACCTCGCCCGTCTCGGCCGCGCCGATCGGCCCGACCACGTCGGGCGGCCTGCGTCCGGCCGTCGCGCCGCCCGCCGCTCCGGTGACCAAGGTCACGCCGCCTGCCGCTCCGGCGCCGAAGTCGATCGACGCGGCCCTGGCCCAGGCGCCGGCGCCCAAGCCCGCCGCCGCCGGCAGCGGTTCGGCCTCGGTGCAGATCGGCGCCTTCTCGTCGCAGGCGCTGGCGGACTCGGAGTGGAGCAAGGCCGTCGCGGGCGCCCCCGGTAAGGGCAAAAAGGTCGAGGCGGTCCAGAAGGGGACCTCGACCCTCTACCGCACGCAGGTCACCGGCTTCGCCAGCCGCGCGGACGCTTCGGCCTTCTGCGACAAGCTGAAGGCGGCCGGCAAGAACTGCTTCGTGAAGTGACCAGCGCGGCGATCCTCGGCTGCTCGGGCCTGACGCTCTCGCGGGAGGAGGAGGCCTTCTTCCGCGACGTGCAGCCGTGGGGGTTCATCCTCTTCGCGCGCAATGTCGAGACGCCGGACCAGGTGCGCAAGCTGGTCGACCAGCTGCGCGCCACGGTCGGCAGGCCCGACGCGCCGGTGCTGATCGATCAGGAGGGCGGCCGGGTCCAGCGCCTGGGGCCGCCGCACTGGCGGCGCTACCCGCCAGGGCGCGCCTACGGCGAGCTGGCGTCCAACGATCCGCTGCTGCGCCGGGAGATCACCCGGCTTGGCGCGCGTTTGCTGGCCCATGACCTAGCCACGCTGGGCATCAACGTTGACTGCGTGCCGGTGCTCGACGTGCCGGTGGCCGGCGCTCACGACGTCATCGGCGACCGTGCCTACGCCAAGACCCCCGACGGGGTGGCGCTGCTCGGCCGCGCCGCCTGCGAGGGCCTGATCGCCGGCGGCGTGCTGCCGGTCATCAAGCACATCCCCGGCCATGGGCGGGCGATGGCCGACAGCCACCACGATCTGCCGGTCGTGAACACGTCCTACGACGAGCTCGACGCCTGGGACTTCGCGCCGTTCAAGATGCTCTCGGACATGCCGATGGCGATGACGGCGCATGTCGTCTACTCGGCCGTCGACGCCAAGCTGCCGGCGACGACGTCGAAGAAGGCCATGCGCCAGGTGATCCGCGGGGCGATCGGCTTCGACGGCCTGGTGATGAGCGACGACCTGTCGATGAAGGCGCTCGGCGGCGAGTTCGCCGATCGCGCCCGCGCCTCGCTGGCCGCCGGCTGCGACGTTGTCCTGCACTGCAACGGCGACATGGCGGAGATGAAGGCCGTGCTGGCCGGGACCAAGCCGCTGTCCGGCCAGGCGCTGCGCCGCGCCAAGGCCGCGCTCGGCCGGCTGGCCAAGGTCCCAGAGCCCTTTGACCTCGAAGAGGCTCGCGCCCGGTTCGACGCCGCCTTCGACGGAAGGTGGGCTGCGTGAGCGGCTTCCAGCCCACGCTCGACTTCGAAGCCGCGAACACAGCGGCCGAGGACGGCGATGCGCTGGTCATCGACATCGACGGCTACGAAGGGCCGCTGCACGTCCTGCTGGCCCTGGCCCGCAATCAGAAGGTCGACCTGCTCCAGCTGTCGATCACCAAGCTGGCCGACCAGTATCTGAGCTTCGTTCAGCAGGCGCGGCGGGTGCGGTTCTCGCTGGCCGCCGACTATCTCGTGATGGCCGCCTGGCTGACCTACCTCAAGTCTCGGCTGCTGCTGCCCAGGCCCGAACGCCCCAAGGCCGAGGAGCTTCCGGCCGAGGAGATGGCCGCCCAGCTGGCCTTCCGGCTGGCCAAGCTCGACGCCATGCGCAAGGCCGCCGACGCCCTGCGCGACGGGGCCCAGCTGGGCCGCGAGGTGTTTGTCCGCGGCGACCCTGAAGCGATCAAGGTGGTTCCGTCCACCCGCCTGGAGGGCGACCTCTACGGCCTGATGAGCGCCTACATCGACCAGCGCCGCAAGGAGCAGGGCCGCCACTACACGCCGCGCGTCCAGCAGGCCTATCCGCTGGAGGACGCCCGCGACCGCCTGCGTCACATGCTGCCTGACCTGGAGCGCTGGACCCCGCTGACCGGCGTTGCGCCGCTGCGGCCGACCGGCGAGGGGCCGAGCCAGGCCTCCTATGTGGCCTCGACCCTGTCCGCCAGTCTGGAACTGGTCAAGGAGGGCGCGCTGGAGACCCGCCAGCTCGAAGCCTTCGCCGACATCTATCTGCGGGCTCGCAAGGAGCTGCGGCCATGAGCGGCGACACCGAACGCCAGATCGAGGCGCTGCTGTTCGCCGCCGCAGGTCCGCTCAGCCTGGAAGACCTCGCCAAGCGGCTGCCGGCCGACGCCGACGTGCCGGCGGCGGTCGCCGCCCTGCAGAAGACCTACGAGGGCAGGGGGGTGGAGCTGGCCAGCGTCGCCGGCCGCTGGCGCTTCCAGACGGCTGAGGACCTGGCCTTCCTGATGACCGAGGAGCGCGAGGAGCCGCGGCGCCTCTCGAAGGCCGCCCAGGAGACCCTGGCGATCATCGCCTATCACCAGCCCGTCACCCGCGCTGAGATCGAGTCGGTGCGCGGCGTGCAGGCCAGCAAAGGCACGCTCGACGTGCTGCTGGAGCTTGGACTGGTGCGCATGCGCGGTCGCCGTCGCACGCCGGGCCGTCCCGTGACCTACGGCACCACCGACGCCTTTCTCGAGCACTATGGCTTGGCGAACCTCGGCGATCTGCCCGGGGTCGCGGAGATGAAGGCGGCCGGGCTGCTCAGTCTCGACCTGCCGCCGGACTTCAACGTTCCCAACCCTTCGGGGCTCGGAATGCCCGAGGAAGACCCGCTCGGAGATGACGAAGCGCCCGAGTTCCACACCGATTTCTTGGGCGAGGACGATCCGGCGCAGTAGGACGCGTTGGCGTCTTGCAGCGTGACCGACTATATTCCGTTCTCAACAGGGGGCGGGCGCGCGGCCGCGGGTGGCCGCCGACGTTAAGGAGTTTGGCCTGATGGGCTCATTTTCGATTTGGCACTGGCTGATCGTTCTGGTGGTCGTGGCGCTGCTGTTCGGCGGCCGCGGCAAGCTTTCGGGCATCATGGGCGACGCCGCCAAGGGCATTCGCGCGTTCCGTGACGGCCTGAAGGACGAGCCGTCCTCAGCGGAAAGCAAGCCGCTGCCGAACACCGAGCGCGAGAAGGACGAAGCGCGCGGCTAACCGCGCCCGTCCCGTCCAACATTTCGCCCGCGCCGGTTCCGACCGGCGCGGGCTCTTACGTCTAGGCTGCCTCACGAATGCTTCCCGAGATCGGCGGGCTTGAACTCCTGGTCATCGCGGCGGTCGCTCTGATCGTCGTGGGCCCCAAGGACCTGCCTGTAATGCTGCGCAAGCTCGGCCAGTTCACGGCCAAGATCCGCGGTATGGCCAACGAGTTCCGCGCCAGCTTCGACGAGATGGCGCGCCAGTCCGAACTGGACGAGCTGCGCAAGGAAGTCGAAGCCATGCGCCGCGGCCAGCTGGCCGACACGGCCGCGGCCGATGCGTCCAAGGCCCAGGTCGACCAGGTCTTCAAGGAGATCGGCGACAGCCTGCAGGGCAGCGGCGTCCAGTTCCCGCCGTCGGTCGCCCAAGCCTACGACCCGCCGGCCCCCGAGCCCACGCCCGAGCCCACGCCCGAGCCTGCGCCCATCGTCGAAGAGGCCAAGCCGAAGGCTCGCGCCGCAAAGCCCAAGGCGCCAGCCGCCGCTAAGCCTGCGACCAAGGCGTCTGCGTCCAAGGCGTCTACGCCCAAGGCCGCCAAGGCCAAGCCGAAGTCCGCCGCAAAGCCCAAGGCGGGAGCCAAGGCGTGAGCAATTCCTACGATCAAGACGAATCCGAGATCGAGGCCTCGCGCGCCCCGCTTCTCGATCACCTGGTCGAGCTGCGCTCGCGCCTGATCGTCTGCGTGCTGGCCATGGCCATCGGGTTCGCGATCTGCTTCGGGTTCTCCAAACAGATCTACATGTTCCTGCTGCATCCGTTCGCCATCGCCGCCCAGTTGCTGGCGGCCGAGCAGGCGGCTCACGCGCAGCAGGCCGCCGGCTTCGACATCGCCAAGTTCCTCTCTGGGACCAAGGACCTGTTCCTGGCCCTGATCGGCGCGCGCGAGGTGCCCGAGGTCGCCGGGGCCGAGAAGCTGAAGCTGGTGTTCACCGCGCCGCTCGAATTCTTCTTCACCAAGCTGAAGCTGGCCGGGTTCGGCGCGGTGGTGCTGACCTTCCCGGTGCTGGCCTGGCAGGTCTACGGCTTCGTCGCGCCGGGTCTCTACAAGCGCGAGCGCAAGGCGTTCCTGCCGTTCCTGCTGGCCTCGCCGACCCTGTTCCTGATGGGCGCGGCGCTCGTCTACTACGTGATCCTGCCGTTCGTGCTGTGGTTCTCGCTGTCCCAGCAGATCGTCGGCGACGCGGGGGTCACGGTCGAGCTGCTGCCCAAGGTCTCCGATTACCTGAGCCTGGTGACGACGCTGCTGCTGGCCTTCGGCCTCTGCTTCCAGCTGCCGGTGGTGCTGACGCTGCTGGGCATGGCCGGCCTGATCTCGTCCAAGGCGCTGTCGTCTGGCCGCCGCTACGCCATCGTCGGGGTGTTCGTGGTCGCGGCCATCGTCACGCCGCCCGATCCGATCAGCCAGACCATGCTCGCGGTGCCGATCATCCTGCTCTACGAGATCTCGATCTGGTGCGTGAAGCTGATCGAGATCCGCCGCAAGCGCGAAGAGGACGAAGCGGGCACGGACGTGGCGGTGGTCTGAGGGCGCGAGGGGTTGGCCCGCTAACCAACGCGCTCTAGAGAAGTCCGCTTACTCCCACCTGCGGCGATCCCATGCACGACATCCGAGCCATTCGCGAAACCCCCGAGCTTTACGAGAAGGCGTGGGCGGCGAAGGGACGATCGGGCGCCGCCGCTCAAGCCGTCGAGCTGGACGCCAAGCTGCGCGCCGCCAAACTCGCCCTGGAGACCGCCCAGAGCCGCCGCAACGAGGCTTCCAAGTTGATCGGCCAGGCCAAGGCCAAGAAGGACGAAGCCGAGGCCGAGCGGCTGATGGCCGAGGTCGAGCAGGTCAAGGGCGTGCTGGCCGAACAGGCCGAGGTCGAGCGGGCCGTCTCGACCGAGCTGCAGGACCTGCTGGCCGCGCTGCCGAACATTCCGCTGCCCGACGTGCCCGTCGGCGCCGACGAACACGAGAACGTCGAGGTCCGCCGCTGGGGCGAGCCCTTCGCCATCTCCAATCCCAAGGATCACGTCGACCTCGGCGACGGCCTGGGTCTCATCGACTTCGAAGCCGCAGCACGCATGAGCGGCGCGCGGTTCGTGGTGCTGAAGGGCCAGATCGCGCGGCTTGAGCGGGCCATCGGCCAGTTCATGCTCGACCTGCAGACCCAGGAGCACGGCTACACCGAAGTCTCGCCGCCGTTGCTGGTCAACGACGCGGCCGCCTACGGCACCGACAAGCTGCCGAAGTTCGGCGACGACCTGTTCAGGACCACTGACGGCCGCTGGCTGATCCCGACCGCCGAAGTGCCGCTGACCAGCATGGTCATGGACCAGATCGTCGCCGAGGAAGAGCTGCCGCTGCGCATGACCGCGCTGACGCCGTGCTTCCGCTCTGAGGCGGGGGCTTCGGGCCGCGACACCCGCGGCATGATCCGCCAGCACCAGTTCTACAAGGTCGAGCTCGTCTCGATCACCGCCCCGGACAAGTCTCAGGAAGAGCACGAGCGGATGGTCGGCTGCGCCGAAGCCGTCCTCAAGGCGCTGGAACTGCCGTTCCGCACCATGCTGCTCTGCACGGGCGACATGGGCTTCGGCGCCCGCAAGACCTACGACCTGGAGGTCTGGATCCCGTCGGAAGGCCGCTACCGCGAGATCAGCTCCTGCTCGAACTGCGGCGACTTCCAGGCCCGGCGCATGAACGCGCGGACCAAGAAGGCCGGCGAGAAGGGCACGCGCTTCGTGCACAGCCTGAACGGCTCGGGCCTGGCCGTCGGCCGGACGCTTGTGGCTGTCATGGAGAACTATCAGGACGAGAAGGGCCGCATCGCCATTCCGCAGGCGCTGCACCGCTATCTTCCCGGCCTGACGCATATCGGTGGCGAATGAGAATCCTCCTGACCAACGACGACGGCATCCACGCTGAAGGCCTCGTCGCCCTGGAGAACATCGCCCGCGCGCTGACTGACGACGTCTGGATCTGCGCGCCGGAGTACGAGCAGTCCGGCGCCAGCCGCGCCCTGACCCTGTCCGACCCGGTGCGGGTGCGTAAGCTCGACGATCGCCGCTTCGCCACCACCGGAACCCCGACCGACTGCGTCATGCTGGCGGTGACCGAGCTCATGGGCGGGCTGAAGCCCGACCTGGTGCTGTCGGGGGTCAATCGCGGGGCCAATCTGGCCGAAGACGTGACCCTCTCGGGCACCGTCGCCGGCGCCATTGAGGGCATGGCCATGGGCATCCCCTCGATCGCCCTGTCCCAGACCGGCTGGCCGCTGGTCGACGGCCAGGACATGTTCGCCCCGGCCGAGCGCTTCGGCCCTGGCATCGTCAAGCGGCTGGTCGAGATCGGCTGGCCCAAGGACGTGGTGATGAACGTCAACTTCCCCTCGCGGGACCCGGACGAGATCACCGAGGTCGAGGTCACCCGCCAGACGTTCCGCAATGTGGCCGTGCGCCACGCCGAGAAGCGCACCGACCTGCGCAACCGCGACTATTACTGGATGGGCTTCCGCCACGAAATGTCGCAGCCGGCCGACGGGACCGATCTGCGGGCCATTTACGACGGTAAGATTTCCGTCACCCCCTTGCATATCGACCTGACTCACGCCGAAACCGTCTTTCGCCTGAAGGGCGTGCTCGGGGGCGCGCCGCCGAAGGCCTGAGGCGGATATGGGCAAGCAAGACGACAACGGCGAAGAGGGGCGGGACGTCCAACTCGCACGACTGGTGCTGTCGCTGCGCGCCCAGGGCGTCAGCGACCCGGCCGTGCTGGCGGCGCTCGAGTCGACCCCGCGCGAGCTGTTCACCCCGGACCTTTTCAAGGAAAGGGCTTTCGAGGATTCGGCCCTGCCGATCGCCTGCGGTCAGACGATCAGCCAGCCTTTCATCGTCGGCCTGATGAGCCAGGCGCTGCAGGTCGAGCCGCGCTCGCGCGTGCTGGAGATCGGCACGGGCTCCGGCTACCAGACCACCATCCTCTCGAAGATCTCGCGGCTGGTGTACACGGTCGAGCGCTACCGCACGCTGCTGGGCGAGGCCGAGGCCCGCTTCAAGCAACTGGGCCTGACCAACATCATCACCCGCTTCGGCGACGGCGGGTTGGGCTGGCCAGAGCAGGCGCCTTTTGACCGCATTTTGGTCACAGCGGCGGCGCCGGATGAGCCCAAGGCCCTGCTTTCACAACTGAAACCCTCGGGCATCCTGGTCGCACCCGTCGGCAAGGGCCCGGTTCAGAGGCTGATCCGCTATCTCGGCGACGGGGCGGGCGGCTTCCGGGCCGAACACATGACCGACGTCCGCTTCGTTCCTTTGCTCGACGGCGTCGCCAAGGAGCCGTGAGGTACGACTAATTGGGTGGCCTGGGCGTCGGCCGTAACCCATCATTAACCCTGACGCCTCGACTGATTCCGATCCAATGTTCTCCGGAGCGGCGATGACGCTTTCTCTTTCGCGTACGGTTTTGTTCCTCCTGGCCGGCACGGCGCTGACCGCCTGCACCACGGCTGAGCCCGTACGTCCGAACTTCCCGACCCGGCCCAATCCGGCGCCCAGCCAGCCGCCGCCAGTGACGCCGCCGGTCGTGCGTCCGTCCGAGCCGCTGCCTGAGGCGCGGCCGACGCCGCCGGTCTCGACCACGCCATTGCCCAGCATCCAGCCGGCGCGCCCGTTGCCGCCGCCGACGACCACTCCGGCCCTGCCGCCCGCGCCTCCGGCCATGCAGACCGTCACCCGCACGACGGTCGCGGGCCGCGTGGTCGACACCGCCGGACCAGCCAAGGACTACACCGTCAAGAAGGGCGACAACCTCGACGCCATCGCCCGCACGCTGGGCACCGACCGCAAACAGCTGGCCGAGGACAACAATCTCAAGGCGCCGTACGCGCTGCGTCCCGGCCAGGTGCTGAAGGGCCCGCGCACGGCCAACAGCAAGGCCTATGTGGTGGAATCGGGCGACACCCTGTTCGCCATCGCCCGCCGGTTCAGCGTCACCGCGGCGGCGATCGCCGAGGCCAACGAACGCGACGTCGACGCCCCGCTGTCGCCGGGCCAGCGCCTGATCCTGCCGGACGGCTACAAGGACAGGGGACCGACGGTCGTCCGCACCCAGGTTCCGGTGGCCTCCAGCAGCAGCTACGAGCCGCCGCCCGCGGCGACGCCGCCGTATACGCCCCCTTACACGCCGCCGCGCACCACCCAACCTGCGCCGCCGCCTGTCGTCGACCAGCCGGCGACCACCGTGCGCATGCGCGTCACCGGCAAGGTGGTCGACACCGAGGGCAAGCCGAAGACCTACACGGTCAAGAAAGGCGACAACCTCGACGCCATCGCCCGCAGCCTCGACACCACCCGCAAAGATCTGGCCGACGACAACAAGCTGAAGGCGCCTTACGCGCTGCAGCCGGGTCAGGTGCTCAAGGGCCCGGCGACCAAGGCCAAGGCCTACGTGGCCGGGCAGGGCGACACCATGGCCCTGATCGCCCGTCGCTTCGGCGTCACCCAGAAGGCCCTGGCCGACGCCAACGGCCTGCGGGTCGGGGCGTCGATCAAGGCTGGCCGCCAGGTGATCTTGCCGGCCGGCTACCGCGACCGCGGAGCAATCCGCGAGGAAGTCGCTGCGCCGCGCCCGACGCCGGCGCCAGCGCCGCCGCCGTACACGCCGCCGCCTGTCGCACCTGCGCCTTACACGCCGCCTGCGACCACGACGCCGCCGCCCTACACGCCGCCGCCAGCGACCACGCCTGCGCCCGCCTATCCGACGCCGGTTCGTCCCGCGCCGCCGCCGCCGCCGAAGCCTGCGACCCCGGCTCCCACGCCGAGCACGCCGGCCCCGACCAGCGGCACGCCGACCGACGCTCAGATTTCCAGCTTCGGACGCGGCCGCTTCGTCTGGCCGGTGCGCGGCGATCTGGTTTCGGACTACGGCCCCAAGGGCACCGGCCAGCGCAACGACGGCATCAACATCCGCTCATCGCAGGGCGAGACGGTTCGGGCTTCCGCGGCCGGCGACGTCGTCTACGCCGGCGACCAGGTGCCGGGCTTTGGCAACCTGGTGCTGATCAAGCACGCGGACGGCTGGGTCACGGCCTACGGTCACCTGGCGCGCGTCGATGTGAAGATGCAGCAGAAGGTCGTGCAGGGGCAGCAGGTCGGCCAGGTCGGCTCGACCGGCGGCGTCTCCGAGCCGCAGCTGCACTTCGAGGTGCGCTACGCCCCGACGCCGCAGGAGCGCGCGCGGCCGATCGATCCCAAGCTGGTGCTGCCGAAGTAGGGTAGGGCGGCTTCTCCCGGTGGGGAGAAGCCCGTCAAGCCATGGTCAGAGCGGCAGGTGCTTGCCCTGTTCGCCGGCCAGATCGCGGATGAACTGGTAGGCGACGCGGCCGGAGCGCGAACCGCGCAACTGGGCCCACTGCAGGGCGCGGCGGTCGAGGTTCGGGTCGGTCAGCTCGTAGCGCTGCGCATAGGCGTTGACCGCCGCCAGGTAGGTGGCCTGGTCCATCGGCGGGAATCCGATCCACAGGCCGAAGCGGTCCGACACGCTGACTTCTTCTTCGGCGTCCTCGGCCGAGGCGACGAGGCCGCGGTCCTCGGTGTTGGTGCGCGGCATCAGGTGGCGGCGGTTCGAGGTCGCCACGAACAGCACGTTGCTCGGCGGACCGGAGACGCCGCCTTCCAGCGCCGACTTCAGGGCCTTCGCGGCCGCGGCGCCTTCCTCGAACGAAAGGTCGTCGCACAGCACCACGAAGCGCTCGGAGCGACCGCGCAACTCGTCGAACAGCGACGGCAGTTCGGTCACCTGGTCGCGATCGACCTCGACCAGCTTCAGGTCCGGCGCGTTCTGCGAGATCTGCATGAACGCGGCCTTGGAGATCGAGCTCTTGCCGGTGCCGCGCACGCCCCAGAGCAGGACGTGGTTGCTGGGCAGGCCCTTGGCGAAGCGCTGCAGGTTTTCGAGGAACCGGTCCTTCTGGCGCTCGATGCCAAGCAGGGATTCGAGCGGCAGCGGATAGTCGGGCGCGGGATGGAAGGCCCCAGTCACGGGATCGTGGCGGAACAATCGCGCCCCTTCGAACGAGGGGGCTACTTTGGCCGGCGGCGCCAGTCGTTCAAGGGCTTCGGCGATGCGGACGAGAACAGGTTTCAACGCGTCTTCCATAGCGAAGGTGCTTAGCCGCACGGCGCTTCCATTGCAAAACGAAGACGCAGCGCATAGCTTCCGCCGACCTGAAAAACCGGGCCGAGACGCGCCCGACTATTGAGCTTCGGAGCGCCATGTTCGCCACTCCCGCCTTCGCCCAGACCGCCGCCGGCGCCGCTACCGGCGGTACGGAGGCCATGTTGATCCAGTTCCTGCCGCTGGTTGGCCTGGTCGTTCTCTTCTACTTCCTGATGATCCGTCCGCAGCAGCGCCGGATGAAGCAGCACCAGCAGATGATCACCAACCTGAAGCGCAACGACACCGTCGTGCTGAACTCGGGCGTGATCGGCAAGGTCGTGCGCGTCGAGGACAAGGAGATCGGCCTCGAAATCGCCCAAGGCGTCACCATCAAGGTGGTGAAGGGCATGATCGCCGAGGTCCGCGTCCGCGGGGAACCGGCGCCGGCCAACGACTCCAAGGCCTAAGGGCGCGACGCACACATGATCAATCTTTCGCGCTGGAAGGTGATCGCCGTCGTATTCGCGGCGATCTTCGGCGTGGTGTTCACCCTGCCGAACATGCTGCCCGCCAATGTGCGCGACAGCCTGCCGGGCTTCATGCCCAAGCAGACGCTCAATCTCGGCCTGGACTTGCAGGGGGGCTCGCACCTCCTGCTCGAAGTGGACACTGCGGCGCTCAAGCAGGAGAAGCTCTCCAACCTGCTGGAAGACGTGCGCACCCAGCTGCGCGAGGCCAACATCCAGTTCGCCGAGCTGCGGCTGGTTAATGATCAGGTCAGCGTGCTGATCAATGATCCGGCCCAGGCCAACACCGCGGTCAACAAGCTGCGCAGCACGGTCGCGGCGGCTACGGCCGCGGCGCCGGGCGGCAGCGGCATCTCGGTTTCCTCGGCCGGCGGCGGGCGCATCGTGCTGTCGCTGTCGCAGGACGCGATGAACGCCGAGGCCGGCCGCGCGGTCGATCAGTCGATCGAGATCCTGCGCCGCCGGATCGACGAACTGGGCACCAAGGAACCGACCATCGTCCGTCAGGGCGTGAACCGCATCGTGGTCCAGGCTCCGGGTGAAAGCGACCCGCAGCGCCTGCGCGACGTGATCGGCCAGACCGCCAAGCTGACCTTCCAGATGGTCGACGAGACCGTGACGCCGGAAGACATGGCCGCCGGCCGCGTGCCGCCCGGTTCGGCCCTCTACCCGAGCGACGACGGTTCTACGCAGGCTTACGTCCTGAAGAAGCGCGCGCTGGTCACGGGTGAGATGCTCACTGACGCCCAGCAGCAGTTCGACCAGCAGTCGGGCCAGCCGGTCGTGTCGTTCCGCTTCAACGGCCAGGGTGCGCGCCGCTTCGCCGACGCCACTACCCAGAACCTCGGCAAGCGCTTCGCCATCGTTCTCGACGGCAAGGTGATCTCCGCCCCGGTCATTCAGAGCGCCATCACCGGCGGCAATGGTCAGATCAGCGGCAACTTCACCCCGCAGACCGCCAACGATCTGGCGATCCTGCTGCGCGCCGGCGCCCTGCCGGCGCCGCTGAAGGTGGAACAGCAGTCGACGGTCGGCGCCGAACTCGGGGCCGACGCCGTGAAGGCGGGCATCATCTCGCTCGTCATCGGCGGCGTCGCGATCATCGTCTTCATCATCCTGGCCTACGGGCTGTTCGGGGTGTTCTCGGCCATCGCGCTGATCGTGAACGTGCTGCTGATCTTGGGGATCATGTCGCTCACACAGGCGACGCTGACATTCCCCGGCATCGCCGGTCTGATTCTGACATTGGCCGTGGCGGTCGACGCCAACGTGCTCATCTATGAACGGATACGCGACGAGGCCCACGCCGGCAGATCGCCGATCGCGGCCTTGGAGCACGGCTATTCCCTGGCCCTGGTCTCGATCATGGACGCCAACATCACCAGCGCCATCTCCGCGCTGATCATGTTCCAGTTCGGCTCCGGCCCGATCCGGGGCTTCGCCTGGACGCTGCTCATCGGGGTCGTCACCTCGGTGTTCACCGCCGTCGTCATCACCCAAGTGCTTATCGGTCTGTGGTTCCGCGCCACCCGGCCGAAGGCGCTGCCGATCGTCTAGGATTTGAGAACATGTGGCCTCTGATCCGAATTCTGCCGCGCGAATTCCACTTCAACTTCGTGCGTCTGGCGCCCTACGCGGCGATCTTCTCGGCGATCCTCATTGTGCTCTCGGGCGTGTCGTTCTTCACCAAGGGCCTGAACCTGGGCATCGACTTCATCGGCGGTTCGATGATCGAAGTGCAGACCGTGGGCCCGGCCGACATCGGCGCCCTGCGTCAGACGATGATGCGGGTCGGCGGCGAGGACGCTCAGGTCCAGCAGTTGGGCGCGCCCAACGGCGCGATGCTGCGCTTCCGCACCGCCGAGGGCGTTGACCCCGTCGAGGGCGCCGAAGCCATCAAGACCGAGCTTTCCAAGTCCTTCCCCGGCATCACCTTCAAGAAGGTCGAGGTCGTGGGGCCGAAGGTATCGGGCGAGCTGATGACCAGCGGCTTCATGGCCCTGGGCGTCGCGGTGTTCCTGATGCTGCTCTACATCTGGTTCCGCTTCCAGCTGCAGTTCGGCCTCGGCGCCGTGGTGGGCGTGTTCCACGACGTGCTGCTGACCTTGGGCATGCTCTCGCTAACGCACCTCGAGTTCTCGATGACCTCGATCGCGGCGCTGCTGACCGTGATCGGCTACTCGATGAACGAAAAGGTCATCACCTTCGACCGGCTTCGCGAGAACCTGCGCAAGTACAAGACCGCGCCGTTGGCGGACATCATCAACAAGTCCGAGAACGAGCGTCTGTCGCGGACCCTGATCACCGGCACCACGGCGATTCTGGCCCTGTCGGGCGCGGTGTTCTTCGGCGGTCCGGTGCTGCTGCCGCTGGTCGTGACCATGGTGTTCGGCGTCGTCGTCGGCACCTACTCGTCGATCTACGTCGCCCTGCCGATCATCCTGCTCTGGGGTGTGAAGCGCGGCGACGAGCCGGCCGAGCCGCTCAAGCCCATGACCGCCCGCTAGGCGCGCCATGGCCAGGGACGCCCCTCAGATCGACGCCTACGGAGACGGCGGCTTCCGCCTCTCCACCGGCCGCCACGAGGGCTCCCTGCTGATCGTGCGCGACGAGGCCAGGACCTGGCCCGTCCGTACGATGGGCGAGCTGTCGCCCGACCACTTCGCGGAGATCATCGCCGCGGGCCGAGGCGAGGTGGAGTTCGTGCTGCTGGGGGCGGGGATCCACAACGCCCTGCCGCCGCGGGCGGTGCGCGAGGCCCTGCAACGGGCCGGCATGGGCCTCGAGTTCATGGACACGCCGGCCGCCTGCCGGCTCTACAACATCCTGACGGCCGAAGGCCGCAAGCTCGCGGCCGCCCTGATCGCCGTCTAAGCTTGGCTTTTCGACGGCTGCGAAGCGCCCTATACCCGATCCCCAAGGGCTGGAAACAAGAGGGGCATCGACATGCAGGGACTGCTGTCCAATTTCCGCAACACCATGATCGTGAGCTTCCTGCTCGCTGTGATCATGGTCGTTGGTTACATGAGCCATTACGGCTCGGCTGACGCGATCTTCTGGCAGGCGGTGTTCCGCTGGATGCACACCTTCTTCGGCATCCTCTGGATCGGGCTGCTGTACTACTTCAACTTCGTCCAGATCCGGAAAATGCCGGACATCCCGGCCGAGCTGAAGCCCGCCGTCTCCAAGTACATCGCGCCCGAGGCGCTGTTCTGGTTCCGCTACGCGGCGCTGGCCACCTGGATCATGGGCGTGATCCTGGCCTTCAACCGCGGCTACCTGTTCCAGGCGTTCACCCTGGGCGCGCTCGACGGCTTCTCGGTGCCGCAGCACACCTTCATCGGCGTCGGCATGTGGCTGGCGACGATCATGTTCTTCAACGTCTGGGTCTTCATCTGGCCGAACCAGAAGATCGCCCTGGGCATCGTCGACGGCGACGCCGACGCCAAGGCCAAGGCCGGCAAGCTGGCCATGCTGTTCTCGCGCACCAACACGCTGCTGTCGCTGCCGATGCTGGTGACCATGACCATGAACCAGACCATCTTCGGCTAATTCCCGAACAGGTCTAAGATCGGAAGGCCCGCCCCACCCGGCGGGCCTTTTGCTTGTGTGAGATGCCTGAGACCCAACCCGCCGCCGACCTGGACGACCAGGCCCGCCGCCTCGACCCCGAGCGCTGGCTGTCCAGCCGCTTCATCGCCGACCCCGCAGCCCGCGCCGACGCCATGGCGGTCTACGCCTTCGACTATGAGCTCGCCCGCGCGCCGAAGGTCGCGTCCAACGCGTTGATGGGCGAGATCCGCCTGACCTGGTGGCGCGAGGTGCTGGACGAGGTGTTCGAGGGACGGCCCGTGCGCCAGCATCCCACCGCCCAGGCGCTGGCCGCCGCCATCGACCGTCACGCCCTGCCGCGCGAGCCGCTGGAGGCGATGATCGACGCCCGCTATCGCGAACTGGACCCTGCGCCGATGAATCTCGCCGACGCCCTGGAATGGGCGCGCGGCTCGGCTGGCGGCGCGGCTCGCGCCGTCGCGCGGATCCTCGATCCTCAAGCCGATTTCGCCCGGGCGGAACGGGCGGGTGAGGCCTGGGCGATCGGCATGCTGATGGGCACCGCGGGCATGGAGGGGGAGGCCGCCCACGCGGCGCTGACCGAGGCGCTCGCCGCCGGGCAGGGGATGTCGGTGGCCGCGTTCCCGGCCGTGGCCCACGCGACCTTAGCGCGGGTCAGGGCGCAGGGGCGGCGAGCCTCCGATTTGGAGGCCCGCCTGCGCCTGTTCTGGGCCAGCGCCCGGGGGCGGCTCTAGCAGCCTACTCGGCGGCCAGAGCCGGCGCGCCGGCGACCCAGGCGTCGAGGTCGGCGAGGGCGCGCTCGCCCACCGCCAGCTTCTTGTTGCGGCCGCGCTCTTTGGCGCCGATGCGGCTGCCGTCGTCGCGACGCTTCGGGCCGGCGGCGTCCAGCGGCGGCAGCAGGCCGTAGTTGATGTTCATCGGCTGGAACGAGCCCTTGCCGGCGTCGATGTGACCGCCGGTGATATGGCCGATCAGCGCCCCCAGCGCCGTGGTGGCGGGCGGGGCCTCGATCGGAGCGCCCAGGCGCTCGGCGGCGGCGAAGCGGCCGGCCAGCAGGCCGACGGCGGCGCTCTCGACATAGCCCTCGACCCCCGTCACCTGACCGGCGAAGCGCAGCCGCGGCTGGGTCTTCATCCGCAGTTGACCGTCGAGCAGCTTGGGGCTGTTCAGGAAGGTGTTGCGGTGCAGGCCGCCAAGCCGCGCGAACACCGCCTTCTCCAGGCCAGGAATGGTCCGGAAGATCTCGGTCTGCGCTCCGTGCTTCAGCTTGGTCTGGAAGCCGACCATGTTCCACAGCGTGCCGAGCGCATTGTCCTGGCGCAGCTGAACGACGGCGTAGGCCTTCACGTCCGGATTGTGGGCGTTGGTCAGGCCGACGGGCTTCATCGGCCCGTGACGCAGGGTTTCGCGGCCGCGCTCGGCCATCACCTCGATCGGCAGGCAGCCGTCGAAATAGGGGACGTTCTCCCAGTCCTTGAACTCGGACTTCGGACCAGCCAGCAGGGCGTCGATGAAGGCCTCGTACTGGGCCTTGTCCATCGGGCAGTTGATGTAGGCGGCGGTGTCGCCGGCTGGGCCGGCCTTGTCGTAGCGCGACTGACGCCAGCAGACGTCCATGTCGATCGAGTCGAAGTTCACGATCGGGGCGATGGCATCGAAGAACGCCAGCTCGCCTTCGCCGGTCAGCTGCAGGATCGCCTCGGACAGCGCCGGCGAGGTGAGCGGGCCGGTGGCGACGATGACATTGTCCCACTCGGCCGGCGGCAGGCCGGCGATCTCTTCGCGTTCGATGGTGACCAGCGGGTGGGCTTCCAGTCGCGCCGTGACCGCCTGCGAGAAGCCGTCGCGGTCGACGGCCAGGGCGCCGCCCGCCGGCACCTGGTTGGCGTCGCCGCAGCCCATGATGATCGAATCCAGCTTGCGCATCTCGGCGTGCAGCAGCCCGACCGCGTTGCCCGTCCAGTCATCGGCCCGGAACGAGTTGGAGCAGACCAGTTCGGCCAGGCCGTCGGTCTGGTGCGCGTCGGTCTTCCGGACCGGGCGCATCTCATGCAGGACGACCGGAACTCCGGCCTGGGCGACTTGCCAAGCGGCTTCGGAACCGGCCAGGCCCCCGCCGACGATATGAACTGGTTTGATCGACATGCGTGGCTATCTAGCAACGATCGTAACACTTCGCGAGCGGGGCCTTGCGAAGGTTGACCTCGCCCACCAGAATCCGCAGCCAAATAGCGGCCGACTCGTTTAGACGACGGCTCGGCCAGAGGATTGAGATGAGCGCGTTTTCGGCGACTGACGCCGCTTTCGAGGGTTTCCGACTGACGCGCGAACGCCCGAGGACGGTCCTTGTCTGGGCGGTGCTGTGCTTCCTCGTCAGCATCTGCAGCGCGATCTACCTGACCACCGCCGGCCGCGAGGCCAGCGCCCTGCTCGAGGCGGGGCCGGCCGACACGCCCGACCCTGCCGCGCTGGGCCAGATGGTCACGGTGCTGTTCCCGATGATGATCTTCGGCCTGCTGTTCCAGTGCCTGATGGCGGCGGCGGTCTATCGTGTGACCCTGCGTCCCGAGGATCGCGGCTTCGCCTTTCTCAAGCTCGGCATGGACGAGGTCCGGCTCGCCCTGCTGACGTTCGTCTACTTCCTGCTGGCGCTCGCCGCGGTCATCGCCGCGGTGCTGGTCGCCGGTCTCATCGCGGCCTTGGTGATGATGCTGGCCGGTCAGGGGGCAGGCGCGATGATGGGCATCGTCATCGAGTTCTTTATCCTGGGCGTCCTGTTCTACACCGCCGTGCGGCTGTCGCTGGCTCCGGCCATCACCTTCGCCGAGCACCGCCTGGCGATCTTCGACTCCTGGCGGCTGACCAAGGGACAGTTCTGGAAGCTGACCGGCGCCTATGTCCTGGCGATCTGCGGCATCATCGCCATGTCGCTGCTGGTGCTGGTGATTTTCGCGGCCGCGGTCGCCATCGCCAAGGGCGGCGACCTCCAGGCCGCGGGCAAGATGTTCAGCCCGGACAGTACGTCCGTGCAGTCCTACTTCACCCTGACCACGGTGCTCTACCTGCTGGTCTCGGGCTGGCTGACCGCGATCTACTACGCCGTGGTGATCGCCCCCGCCGCCGTGGCGTATCGGGGGCTCACCAAGGCGGCTGACGCCTAGGCGTCAGCGCTCGGCCGGGCCTTCACCCGCTCGCGCCAGGCCTTGAGGTTGGCGAACTCGTCCTCGACCGGCAGGCCGATCCATTCGGCGAAGTCGACGGTCGAGAGCAGGCAGATGTCCGCCATGGTGTAGCTGTCGCCGACCAGGAACTCGCGGCCTTCAAGCTCGCGGTCCAGATACTTCTGGGCGCCCTGATAGGTCTCCTTGTTCGACTCGCCGAAGTCCTTGAACTGGGTCAGCAGCGCGGCCGTGTAGGGGTGCGCGTGGCGCCAGAAGTTGCCCACCGGCATCATCACCGCAAACTCGACGCGGCGGATCCACTGGTCGACCAGCGCCTTCTCGACGGCGGTACGGCCGAACAGCGGCGGCTCGGGGTGGGTCTCTTCGAAGTAGCGGCAGATGGCCACGGTCTCGGAGATGCAGGTTCCGTCGTCCAGCTCGAGGGCCGGCAACTGGCCCATCGAGTTCTTGGCCCGGAAGTCTGCAGACTTGTGCTCGCGCTTCATCATGTTGACCGGCGTCTCGGGCAGGTCAACGCCCTTCTCGGCCAGGAAGATGCGCACGCGGCGGGGGTTCGGCGCCGGCATCGGCGCGCCGTAAAGTTTCATTGGGTCGCTCCCTAATCGCTAAAATATGGGAGCGAGGCTATTTCGAACGCGCGTTTGAATGCAAGCCTCATCGAACCCCGTGACGTGAGAGTCCGAAAGCCGCGAGCGACGGGGAGGGCCCGGTGCTAGGATCGACCCATGAGTGATGGCTTCGCCCTGTTCGACACCGCCATCGGCGTCTGCGGCGCGGCCTGGAACGCCCGCGGCCTCACGGGCGTGATGCTGCCGCTGAGCGAAGGCGGCGATCCCCGCGCGCGCATGGCCCGCCGCCATCCGGAAGCGGAGGAGCGCGAGCCGCCGCCCGCTGTGGCCGAGGCCATCGCCGGGATGCAGGCGCTGCTGCGGGGGGAAAAACGCGATCTGCTGGAAGTGGGGCTCGACGACGGGGCGATCGCGCCGCTGGCGGCGCAGGTCTACGCCATCGCCCGAGCGATCCCGCCGGGCCAGACCCTTACCTACGGGGACATTGCGCGCCGACTGGGCGACGTCAGCCTGTCGCGCGCCGTAGGCCAGGCGCTGGGCGCCAACCCCTGGCCGATCGTGGTGCCATGCCACCGCATCCTGGCGGCCGGAGGCCGCAAGGGCGGCTTCTCGGCTCCCGGCGGCGCCGACACCAAGCTGCGCATGCTGGAGATCGAGGGCGCGCTGGCCCCCGACACCCTGCCGCTGTTCGGCGGTCGTTAGGCCCGCAGCTTCGCCCGCCGCTCGTTGCGGCGCTTGTCGTGCTTTTCGAGGATCTCGGCCAGGTAGCGCCCGGTCCAGCTCTTGGGGCTGGCCGCGACCTGCTCGGGGCTGCCCTGGGCGACGATCTCGCCGCCGCCGTCGCCGCCCTCGGGGCCGAAGTCGACGATCCAGTCAGCAGTCTTCACGACGTCGAGGTTATGCTCGATGACGACCATGGTGTTGCCCTGGTCGGCCAACTCGTGCAGCACCTCGAGCAGCTTCTTGACGTCCTCGAAGTGCAGGCCGGTCGTCGGCTCGTCGAGGATGTAGAGCGTCTTGCCGGTCGCCCGCCGCGACAGCTCCTTGCTGAGCTTCACCCGCTGGGCCTCGCCGCCCGACAGCGTCGTCGCCGACTGCCCGACCTGGACGTAGCCCAGGCCGACGCGCTTCAGCGTCTCCATCTTGTCGCGCACGGTCGGCACAGCCTTGAAGAAGTCGGCCGCCTCTTCGACGGTCATGTCCAGGACGTCGGAGATCGACTTGCCCTTGAACAGCACCTCGAGCGTTTCGCGGTTGTAGCGCTTGCCGTGGCAGACGTCGCAGGTGACGTAGACGTCGGGCAGGAAGTGCATCTCGATCTTGATCAGCCCGTCGCCCTGGCAGGCCTCGCAGCGGCCGCCCTTGACGTTGAAGCTGAACCGGCCAGGGCCGTAGCCGCGGGCCTTGGACTCCGGCAGGCCGGCGAACCAGTCGCGGATCGGCTGGAAGGCGCCGGTGTAGGTCGCCGGGTTCGAACGCGGCGTGCGCCCGATCGGCGACTGGTCGATGTCGATGACCTTGTCGAAGTTCTCCAGCCCCTCGATCTTGTCGTGCGGGGCCGGGGCGTCCGAGGCGTTGTGCAGCCGCCGGGCCGCGGCCTTGTAGAGCGTCTCGATCGTGAAGGTCGACTTGCCGCCGCCGGACACGCCGGTAATGCAGGTGAAGGTCCCGACCGGGATCTCCGCCGTCACGTTCTTCAGGTTGTTGCCGGTGGCCCCGACGACGCGCAGCACCTTCTTCTTCGAGATCGGCCGGCGGTCCTCCGGGATCTCGATCTCGCGGACGCCCGACAGGTACTGGCCGGTGATGCTGCTGGGATTGTCCATCACCTGCTGGGGCGTGCCTTCGGCCACGATCTCGCCGCCATGGACGCCGGCGGCCGGGCCCATGTCGATGACGTAGTCGGCGGTCATGATCGCCTCTTCGTCATGCTCGACCACCAAGACCGAGTTGCCGAGGTCGCGCAGGCCCTTCAGGCTCTCCAGCAGCCGGGTGTTGTCGCGCTGGTGCAGGCCGATCGACGGCTCGTCCAGCACGTACAGCACGCCGGTCAGGCCCGAGCCGATCTGGCTGGCCAGCCGGATGCGCTGGCTCTCGCCGCCCGACAGCGTGCCCGAGGCGCGGCTCATGTTGAGGTAGTCGAGCCCGACATTGACCAGGAACCGCAGGCGGTCGTTGATCTCCTTCAGGATCCGCCGGGCGATCTCCATCTGCTTTTCGGTCAGATGGTTCTCGAGGTCGGTGAACCATTCGCCGGCGTGGCGGATCGACAGGCGGCTGACCTCGCCGATGTGCTTGCCGTCGATCTTCACGGCCAGCGCTTCGGGCTTCAGGCGGTAGCCGTTGCAGGCCTCGCAGGGGGTCTCGGACTGATAGCGGCCGAGTTCCTCGCGCACCCAGGACGAATCCGTCTCGCGCCAGCGGCGCTCCAGGTTTGGCAGCACGCCCTCGAAGGTCTTGTTGACCTCGTACTTACGGGCGTTGTCGTCATAGACGAACTTGATCTTCTCGCTGCCCGATCCGTACAGCACCACGGTCTTGGCGCCCTCGGGCAGCTTCCACCACGGCATGTCCATCGAAAACCCGTAGTGCGCGGCCAGCGCCTGCAGGGTCTGGGTGTAGAGCGGCGAAGGCCCCTTGGCCCAGGGCGCGATCGCGCCCTTGTGCAGGGTCTTGTCCTTGTCGGGCGTGATCAGGTCCGGGTCGAAGGCCAGCTTGGCCCCCAGGCCGTCGCAGACGGGGCAGGCGCCATAGGGGTTGTTGAACGAGAACAGCCGCGGCTCGATCTCGCTGATCGTGAAGCCCGAGACCGGGCAGGCGAACTTCTCGGAGAAGATCAGCCGCTTGGGTTCGCTCTCGCCCTCGGCCGTGTCGGCCCACTCGGCGGTGGCGATGCCGTCGGCCAGCCGCAGCGCGGTCTCCAGGCTGTCGGCGTAGCGCGTCTCCATCCCGCCCTTGGTGACCAGGCGGTCCACGACCACGTCGATGTCGTGCTTGAACTTCTTGTCGAGCGCCGGGGCGTCCTCGATCGGATAGAACTCGCCGTCGATCTTCAGCCGCTGGAAGCCGGCCTTCTGCCACTCGGCGATTTCCTTGCGGTACTCGCCCTTGCGGCCGCGCACCACGGGGGCCAGCAGGTAGATCCGCTCGCCGTCGGGCAGGGCGGTCAGTTTGTCGACCATCTGGCTGACGGTCTGGCTCTCGATCGGCAGGCCGGTGGCCGGCGAGTACGGGATCCCGACCCGCGCCCACAGCAGGCGCATGTAGTCGTGGATCTCGGTCACCGTGCCGACGGTCGAGCGCGGATTGCGGCTGGTGGTCTTCTGCTCGATCGAGATCGCCGGGGAGAGACCTTCGATCAGGTCCACGTCCGGCTTGCTCATCAGTTCGAGGAACTGACGCGCATAGGCCGAGAGGCTCTCGACATAGCGGCGCTGGCCCTCGGCGTAGATCGTATCGAACGCCAGCGAGCTCTTGCCCGAGCCTGAGAGCCCGGTCAGCACGACGAGTTCGCCGCGCGGAATGTCGACGCTGACGTCTTTCAGATTGTGCTCGCGGGCGCCGCGGACACGGATGAAGTTGAGCTGTTCGGCCATGTTTTTCCGGAAAACGCTTGCAGCCGCTGATGCCCTCAGCGGCTCCCGTCCAATGTAGTTCCGAGACTCACCGATAACACGGGAACGTTAGGGGAACAAACCCGCTGCGGCGATATCACCGGCAGGTTCTAGCGCGCGGACCGCACAAACCTGTCACCAGTCTTGTCAGCAGGGCCATGATTTCCGCTCGACTTACGCGGCGGAGGGCCGAGCACGCTTTCGTCCAAAGAACGACGGAGGATGCCCATGGAACTCACCAGACAGCGGCGCTTCGTGACCCCGATGGCGGGCGAGAGCGTGCAGGACCTCGCCGCCAGGGCGCTGCCTGACGAGCCGCTGGACAGCGCCGTCGACCAGATCCGCAGTTGGAACCTCCACATCTTCGCCATGCGCAAGCCGGCCGGTCTGATCCTCGGCAGCGACGTGGTGTTCGTGGAGCCGCCGCGGCGATGAGCGCCGAGGCCGTGATCGCCGGAGCGGAGATCGCCGCCGGGCATGACGGCTCGGCCGAACTGGTCTTGCGCCTGCGCTATCCGAACGGCGGCGAGGGCGTGCTGGTGTTGGAGGCCGAGAAAGGCCTGGAGCTGATGGCCGCCTGCGGGGCGGCGCACCTGGATGAGCTGGCCGGGCATTCCTGGCGCAAGCTGCTGGAGGAAACATGTTCGACGTGATCGTGCGTAACGGGCTCGTGGTCGACGGGTCCGGCGACAAGGCCTTCAAGGGCGACGTGGCGGTGAAGGACGGCCTGATCGCCGCGGTCGGCGAGGTGTCCGGTCCGGCCCGGCGCGAGATCGACGCCGGCGGGCGGGTCATCGCCCCGGGCTTCATCGATCCGCACACTCACTTCGATGTCCAGCTGCTGTGGGACGGCGCGGCGCGCCCAGCTCTGGAGCACGGAGTCACCTGCATCGTGCCGGGCAACTGCTCACTGTCGCTGGCGCCGCTGAAGGCCGCCGACCGCCCCAAGGTCGTGGGGATGTTCCAGCAGATCGAGGAGATGCCGCCCGAAGCCTTCACCCAGGCCTTCGACTGGAGCTGGGAGGACTTCGCCGGCTATCGCGACGCCATCGCCCGCAACTTGTCGATCAATGTCGCGCCGCTGGTCGGCCACAGCGTCATCCGCCTGTGGGTGATGGGCGAGGCGGCCCAGCAGCGCACGGCGACGGCTGAAGAGACCGCCGCCATGCAGGCGGTCCTGCGCGAGTGCCTGCAGGCCGGCGCCGTCGGCCTCTCGACCAGCTTCGTCGATCTCGACGAGCACGGCCGGCCGGTGCCCAGCCGCTTCGCCGACTTCGCCGAACTGGACGCGCTGTCGGCGGTGCTCGGCGAGTTCGGCCGCATGCTCCAGTGCGTGCCGGAATTCTACGACGTCGACATCACCATCGCCCGCATCGACCAGCTGTCCGAGCTGTCGCTCAAGCACGCCATTCCGACCACCTTCTCGCCGGTGTTCGACAACACCTCGACCCCGGACAACGCCCCGCGGATCCTGGCCCGGGTCGAGGAACAGTTCGCCCGCGGCGCGCGGGTCTGGCCGCAGATGCAGACCCGGCCGATCGACATCAGCTTCTCGCTGCTGCGGCCCAGCCTGTTCTTCGCGCGGCTGCCGCGCTGGGTGCGGGTGCTGCGCCAGCCGCTGGAGGCGCGGCTCCACTCGCTGACCGATCCCGAGACGGTGGCCAAGATGGTCGAGGACCTCGGCCCCGACGGCGGCCAGCGGATGATGGGCGGTCTGATCGTCCGCGGCGGCGACGCCGCGCCGGCGGAGATGGTCGGCCGCACCCTGGGCGAGATCGCCGCCGAACGCGGCCAGGTCCCGGCCCAGGCGCTGATCGACATCTCGCTGGCCCACGGCCTGGATGTAGCGTTTCTGGCGGCCGACATGGGCCACGAGGCCACCGACCGCATCGGCCCGATGCTGGCTCACCCGCTGGTCCACATCGGGGCCAGCGACGGCGGCGCCCACATCGCCTCGTTCTCGACCTATGGCGACACCGGCTATCTGTTCAGCGAGTTCGTCCGCAAGGGGCTGATGAGCCTGGAGCATGCGGTCCGCAAGATCACCGCCGAGACCGCCGACATCTGGGGCCTGAAGGGCCGCGGGCGGCTGACGCCGGGCCACGCCGCCGACATCGTGGTCTTCGACCCGCAGACCATCGACCGGGCTGAGGAGCGCCCGGTGTTCGACATGCCGGGCGAGGGGATGCGCTACGTCCGCGACGCCCGCGGCATCGACGCGGTGCTGGTCAACGGCGAGGTGGCCTATCTGGGCGGGGCCTACACCGAGGCGCGGTCGGGGGTGGTCTGCGTCTAGCCATCGGCGTGGCCCAGGCTTGACGAGTCGATTTACACGTGTAATCCAATTGCGAACTACAAACGTAATTTGGAGGAAGCGATGCAGACGACGGTCATTCCGCAGCCCGATCCCATGAACCCGGTCGTCGTGCCGGAGTTCGAGCGGCTGAACTTCGCCCAGGTGTTTCTCGACGCCTCGCGCCTGAACCAGGGCGTCATGCTGGTCCTGATGGTCATGGGCGTGGCGGCGGTCGCGCTGTGGGCGCTGGGGTTCGGCCGATCGCTGTCGGCGCAACCGAGCCGTTCGGTGGGCGGCCTGCGCTATCTGAAGGGCATGTGGGTCGGGGCGCTGCTGCTGGGCCTGTTCGGCGCGTCCTTCACCCTGGTCAGTGGCTTCATGGGCTTGGCCAACGTGCGGCCGACCCCGGCCATGGCCGTGCTGGCCCCGGGCTACGCCGAGGCGATGTTCCAGGTCATGCTGGGATTGGCGGCGTCGGCCCTGGCGGTCATCTGCCACCAGGACCTCGACGCGCGTCTGCGCCGGCTGGCGGCGTGATCGGCATCACCGAGGCCGAGCGCCAGGTGATGGAGGCGCTCTGGTCCGGCGGCCCGCTGACCCCCGACGAACTGGTCAAGGCCGTGGCCCCGGCCCAGGGCTGGGGCGAGGCGACGGTCAAGACGCTGGTCAATCGCCTGCTCAAGAAGGGCGCGATCGCCTCACGCAAGCAGGACGGCCGCACGCTCTACGCTCCGCTGGTGGCTCGCGACGAGTACGTGACCGCCGAGAGCCAAGGCCTGCTCGACCGCCTGTTCGGCGGCGAACTGGCCCCGATGGTCGCGCACTTCGCCCACCGCCAGGCGCTGTCGGACGAGGAGAAGGCTCGCCTACGCCGGCTGCTCGACGAGCTTGACCGCGAGTAGCTAGCCCTCGCGCCGCTCGTAGCGGGGCGGGCGCTTTTCCAGGAAGGCGGCGACGCCTTCGCCGAAGTCGCCGTCCAGGCTGGCGAGGATCTGGTTGCGGTCCTCCATGGCGATGGCCGCTTCCAGGCCCTGGGCGTCGATGGCGTGGTTCAGCGCCTCCTTGGTCAGGCGCAGGCCTAGCGGCGTGGCGTGCAGCATGTCGGCGGCGAAGCTCTGCGCCTCGGCCTGCATCGCCTCCGGCGCGACCACCCGGCTGACCAGGCCCAGCTGGTAGGCGCGCTCGGCGTCGATGAAGCGGCCGGTCAGCATGAACTCGGCCGCCACCGACGAGCCGACCATCCGCGGCAGGAAGTAGCTGACCCCGATGTCGCAGGCCGACAGCCCGATGCGGATGAAGGCGGCGTTCATGCGGGTCTTCGGGGTGGCGATCCGCACGTCGCTGGCCAGGGCCAGGGCGAAGCCGCCGCCGCTGGCCGCGCCGTCGACGCAGGCGATGATCGGCTGCGGGCAGCGGCGCATGGCGATGACGATCTCGCTGATCTGCCGCTGGCCGGTCAGGCTGGCGCCGACCGAGCGGCCGCCCGGCGCGGCGGTGTTGCGCTCCTTGAGGTCCAGCCCGGCGCAGAACGCCCCGCCGGCGCCGCACAGCACCACCACCCGCACGTCGCGCCGCCAATAGAGCCCGACGAAGAAGTCGCGCAGCTCCTCGACCAGCTTGCGGTTCAGGGCGTTCAGCCGCTCGGGCCGGTTCATGGTCGCCCAGACGACGTCGCCGTCCTGGCGCAGGTCGAGGTGTTCGTACATCGCAGGCCCTCCGAACTTTCGAAGGAGCCTGCGCCCGCCGCCGCCGCGTCAGGCAAGCGGCGGCTATTTGGCCTTGAGCTCGTCGGCCTGCTTCAGCACCCGCAGGGCGTTGCCGCCCCAGAAGCCGGCCAGCTCGTCCTTGGTCCAGCCCGCCGCGACCAGCCGCTCGGTGAGGGCCGGGAAGTAGGTGATGTCGTCGAAGCCCTCGATGCCGCCGCCGCCGTCGAAGTCGCCGGAGACGCCGATGTGGGCCTTTCCGGCGACCTGGGCCGCGTGCTGGATGTGCTTCATCAGGTCGTCCATGTTGGCGCGCGCGATCGGGTACTTGGCCTCGATGGCGTTGCGCGCGGCGCGATAGGCTTCGCGCTTGTCGGCCGGGATGTCGCGGACCGGGCCCCAGGTCTTGTTGAGCTCCGTCAGCGCCGCCCGGCGCTCCGGAATGTCCGGCATGTCCTTCATGTAGCCGGAGAAGGCGTTGATCTGGATGACGCCGCCCTTGGCGGCCAGCTTGCGCAGCAGGTCGTCGGGCGCGTTGCGCGGGTGGTTGTAGATCGCCTTGGCGCCCGAGTGCGACAGGATGATCGGCGCCTTCGACAGGTCCAGCATCTGGTCCAGCACCTGGTCGGAGGCGTGGCTGGCGTCGAGCAGCATGCCCAGGCGGTTGGCCTCGGCCACGAACTGCTTGCCCTCCGCCGACAGACCGCCGTGGATCGGGCCCTTGGGGTCGGTGGCGCTGTCGGCCAGGTCGTTGTTGGCGAAGTGGACGGGAGAGATCATCCGCACGCCCATGTCGTAGAAGGTCTTCATCAGCGTCAGGTCGCCAGCCACCGGCGAGCCGTTCTCCATGCTGATGTAGACGAAGCGCTTGCCGCTCTGGCTGATCGTCGCGGCCTCGTCGGCCTTGGTCGCCAGGGCGAAGATGTCGTGGTTCTTGGCGACCATCTCGTGGATCACCATGGTCCGCAGCAGGGCGTGGTCGCGCGCGGCGATGTTGCCCTCCTTGGTGTTGGCGCCCTGCGGGGTGAACACCACGAAGAAGCCGCCGTCGACGCCGCCCTCGACCATCCGCGGATAGTCGACCTGGCTGCCGTCCTCGACCTTGTTGCGGGCGCGGATATCGAAGCTGGGATTGGCCTCGTTGGCCGGCGTGTCGAAGTGGGTGTCCAGCACGATCAGGTTCTCGTGCAGGATCTTGGTCTCGGGCTTGACCTTGGGGGCCTGGGCCAGAACCGGCGAAGCGCTCGCGAGCAGGACCGCGAGCGGAAGACCAAACTTGAACACCAACGCCACTCCCCGAAACTTGAAGGCCCGAACCTTCAGCATTCCGGGGAGTCTGCGCAAGCCTCAGTTGCGGGCCCGCAGGCGAGCGCCTGATTTTCAGGCGGCGTCGTGAAAGATCACGCCCAGGGTGTGGCGCTGGCCGCTGCGCAGCTGGCTGACGCCGTGGCGCATGACGACCCGGTAGCTGCCGCGCGTTCCGCGCACCGGCCGGTGGTGGACCGCGAAGATCAGGCCGTCGCCCTGACACAGCGGCGCGACCTCGGCTCGCGACTGCATGCGCGGCCGCTGTTCGGTCAGCACGAACTCGCCGCCGGTGAAGTCGCGGCCCGGCTCCGACAGCAGCACGGCGAGCTGCAGCGGGAAGACGTGCTCGCCGTAGAGGTCCTGATGCAGGCAGTTGTAGTCGCCGGGCCCGTACTGCAGCAGCAGCGGCGTGGGCCGCTGTTGCCCCGCCTCGTGGCAACGCTGCAGGAACGCGGCGTGGTCGTCGGGGTAGCGCACCGCGATCCCCATCGTCTCGTTCCAGCGATTGGCGATCGGGACCAGGCGCGGATAGAGCCGGGTCCGCAAACCGCCGACCAGAGGGGGCAGGGGGTAGGCGAAGTACCGGTACTCGCCGCGCCCGAACCCGTGGCGGCTCATCACCACCCGGCTGCGAAAGCCGTCCTCGCGGCCATAGAGGCCGGCGATCGACGCGCACTCGTCCGGCGTCAGCAGGCCGGGCAACAGCGCCGAGCCCTGCGCGTCGAGGTCGCGCTCGACCTGGGGCCAGTCGAAGGACGCCAGGCGCCCTTCGCCGGTCGGGATGGAGGCCAGGGCGCTCACGCCGCGGCCTCGCGATCCAGCAGCGCGCGCTTGCGCTCGACGCCCCAGCGATAGCCCGACAGCGCCCCGTCGTTGCGCACCGCCCGGTGGCAGGGAATGGCCACCGCCAGGGCGTTGGCCGCGCAGGCCTGGGCTACAGCGCGGACCGCCGTGGGCTTGCCGATCTTCGCCGCGACGTCCGCATAGCTGGCGGTTTCGCCGGCCGGGATCTCGGCCAGCGCCTGCCAGACCCGCTGCTGGAACGCCGTGCCGCGCACGTCGAGCGGCAGGTCGAGGCCGAGCCGCGGTTGCTCGACGAAGCCGACGACCTGGGCGACCAGCGCCTCGAACGCCGCATCGCCGCCGATCAGCTCGGCCTTGTCGAAGCGGTCCTGTAGGTCGCGCAGCAGCTCGTCCGGATCATCGCCGAACAAGATGGCGCAGACGCCCTTGTCCGTGGCCGCGACCAGGATCGAGCCGAGCGAGCACTCGCCGACCGCGAAGCGGATCTGCGCGGCCTGCCCGCCGGCGCGGAACCGGGTCGGGGTCATGCCCAGCACCTTGTCCGACTGCTCGTAGAAGCGGCCGCCGGAATTGAAGCCGGCGTCGTAGATCGCTTCGGTGATGGTGCCGGTCTCGCTCAGCGCCCGGCGGACCCGCTCGGCGCGCCGCGCATCGGCATAGGCCTTGGGCGTCACGCCGGTCACCGACTTGAAGATCCGGTGGAAGTGGAACGGGCTCATGCCCGCCTCTGCGGCCAGGACTTCCAGGCCCGGCGCCTCTTCGGCGCTCTCGATCAGCCGGCAGGCGGCGGCGACGGCCTCGGCGTTGCGCTGCGCCAGCGGCGCCTGGTCGGGCTTGCAGCGCTTGCAGGGGCGAAAACCCGCGGCTTCGGCGTCTTCGGTGGTGGCGTGGAAGGCGACGTTCTCCGGCCGCGCCGGCCGCGCGGCGCAGGAGGGCCGGCAGTACACGCCCGTGGTGCGCACGGAATAGAAGAACGCGCCGTCGGCGGCGGCGTCGCGGGCGGCCAATGCGGCCCAGCGGGCGCTCTCGGTCTCGAATGCGATCTGCATCTCAAATGCTCCATCGATCTGGTGAGCGATGGGATAGGCCTCCGTCAGGACCGTGAAACTCCGGCTCTTGCTTTCAAATCCGCATGGCCGACGCCGATCGCAAGCGCCACCGCAACGACAGGTCCGGAAACCGCGATTTGCGATCCCGCCCGCCGGCCCCTATATCGGACGCTCACCGCAAGGAGACGGCAGCACCATGGACATCGCGACGGACACCCACCTCGTCCCGAACGCCCCTCTGTCCACGGTTTTCCATGTCCGCCTTTCTGACGCTCGACAGCCTTTCGTACAAAACGCCTGACGGCCATCCGCTCTTCGACGACCTGACCCTCGCCTTCGGGGCCGAACGCACCGGCCTCGTGGGGCGTAACGGCGTGGGCAAGACCACGCTGATCCGGCTGATGCTGGGCGAGATCTCGCCCGCCGCCGGGTCCGTCGTCGTGCGCGGCCGTGTCGGCGTGCTGCGCCAGGCCCTGGCGCCGCCGCCGGGCGCGAGCGTCGCCGACGTCCTCGGGCTGGCCGGCGACCTTGCGCGCCTGGGCCGCATCGAGGCCGGCGAGGGCACAGAAGACGACTTCGACGACGCCGACTGGGCCTTGCCCTCGCGATTGGAGGCGGCCTTCGCCCAGGTCGGCCTGCCGGGCCTCGAACCGGGGCGTCTGGCCGCCGAGCTCAGCGGCGGCCAGGCGACCCGCGCGGCGCTGGCCGGCCTGCTGGCCCGCGAGCCTGACCTGCTGCTGCTCGACGAGCCGACCAACAACCTCGACGCCGAGGCCCGCGCGCTGATCGCCCAGGTGCTGGCCGGCTGGAAGGGCGGGGCGGTGGTGGTCAGCCACGACCGCGCGCTGCTGCGCCAGATGGACCGCATCGTCGAGCTGACCAGCCTGGGCGCCAAGGTCTACGGCGGCGGCTACGACCTCTATGCCGAGCGCAAGGCGCAGGAGGAGGCCGCCGCCGCCCGCGACCTCGCCGACGCCGAGCGGGCCTTGGCCCGCGTCGAGCGCGAGAGCCAGGTCGCACGCGAACGCAAGGACCGTCGTGACGCCGCCGGCCGCAAGTTCGCCGCCAAGCGCAGCGAGCCGAAGATCCTGCTCGGCGGCATGGCCGAGCGCGCCGAGAACTCCGGCGCGCGTGAGGGGCAGGTGGCCGCGCGGCTGCGCGAACAGGCCGCCGGCGATCTGGCCGAGGCGCAGGGGCGCGTCGAACGCTTGCGGCGACTGGCCTTCGAGCTGCCGCCGTCAGGCCTTGCGGCGGGCAAGACGGTGCTGGCCTTCGACGACGTCGCTTTCGCCTATCCCGGGGCGCGGCCAGTCCTGCAGGGGGTGTCGCTGCGCGTCACCGGCCCGGAACGGGTCGCGATCACCGGCCGCAACGGCGCCGGCAAGTCGACGCTGATCGGACTGGCGACGGGGGAGCTGGCGCCGAGCGCCGGCCGCGTCACCCACGGCGCCCGGGCGGCCCTGCTCGACCAGAAGACGGCCATGCTGCGGCCCGGCGAGACGCTGGTGGCGGCCTTTCAGCGCCTGAACCCCGGCGCCACGCGCAACGACGCTCACGCTGCGCTGGCCCGCTTCCTGTTCCGCAACGTCGCCGCCGAGAAGCCGGTCTCGGCGCTCAGCGGCGGCGAGCGGCTGCGCGCGGCCATGGCCTGCATGCTGATGTCGGAGACGCCGCCGCAACTGCTGGTGCTGGACGAACCGACCAACCACCTGGATCTCGACTCGATCGCGGCGGTGGAGGCGGCGCTGCGCGGCTACGACGGGGC
This sequence comes from Phenylobacterium sp. LjRoot97, assembly GCF_964254345.1. Classification (NCBI taxonomy): domain Bacteria; kingdom Pseudomonadati; phylum Pseudomonadota; class Alphaproteobacteria; order Caulobacterales; family Caulobacteraceae; genus Phenylobacterium; species Phenylobacterium sp. LjRoot97. Next base: position 2,585,782 of record NZ_CAXUTH020000001.1, on the reverse strand, counting down.
GATCCTGGTGGTCAGCCACGATCGCGACTTCCTGGACGCCATCGACGTCGATCGCGAAGTGCGGTTGGGCGCGGACTAGGCCTGGCTGGCGTCCACGGTGACGGCGGCGATCAGGCCGTCGGGCACGACGTCGCGCACCACGCTCGCCAGCCCGATCCGGACCGGCAGCTCGCCGCCGTCCTTGACCAGCAGCGTGGTGGCGATCTGGCTCGGTTGACCGCCCTGCAGCACCGCCTCGAGCGCGGCGGTCAATTCGGCGCGGTCGCGTGGGCGGGCGATGTCGGGCAGCCGACAGGAGACCAGTTCGTCGACCGAGAAGCCGAGCAGCCTGGCGAAGCCCGCATCCAACGTGGTCAGCACGCCGCGCACATTGAGCCGCAGCACCATCACCTGCGGCAGCATCGACAGCGCCGCGTCCAGCGCCCGCGCCTCGTGCAACTGGGCCTGCATCTCGCGCTCGGCGGTGCGGTTCTGGATCAGCACCGCCACCCCGCCTGGATAGGGGAAGGCGCGGAAGGCGTAGCGGCGCACGCCAGGGGCGTCGCCCGGCGCCTCGAACTCCAGCGTCTCGCCGCTGCGCAGTGCGCGCTTGAGCTGTTCGCCCATCAGCGTCCGTGCGGTGGGTGGAAACAGCTCCTCCCAGAAGCGGCCGACGATCTGCGAGGCGCTATGGCCGACCAGCGCTTCGAACACGTGATTGACCGCGGTGATGTGCAGCTGGGCGTTCAAGGCCATGAAGGCCTCGGTCACATGGTCGAGGATCGCGTGCTGGCTGGTTTCAAAGGACGGCGCCTGGTCTTCACGCTGGTGAAATGGGGCGTCCTCTTTCGAGGCTGAGTAGTAGTCGGCCGACACCAGGACAACTCTTGGTCGTCCGTGGTGAGTGACGATGACCGGGCCGCCTAGTGCTCGATCCTGCCACTGCCCGAAGTTCCGGCTGATCTCTCCGGCTGTGACGACCGAAGTTTCTCCGTGGCCGTTGTTCATCTCTGCTTCGAGCTTCGCGTGAATTCCGCGGAGTGCGCAATTCCCGGAAGGCTCGCCCCCAAGCCTAACTACGCTTAACCAAACGCTTGCGTTGCTTCGTAGCCGAGTGCAACCCAAAAACGACGTGAGAACTGAACATCGTCTTTTCCCAAAAGTCGCGCATTTTGCGTACTTTGCGCGATTACTCTGCGAAAACGCGAGAGGTCGCATGATCCCTGAACGGCAAGGCTCAAGAAATGAGCAAGAGGTGGGGACATGCGGGCTTCAGGCCGCAGGAATAGCTTCAGGAATGACGAGCAGGGCGTAGCCGCCATCGAGTTCGCCTTCGTCGGGCCGATACTCATCGTGCTGATGTTCGCGATCGTCTGCTACGGCGGATACTTCTGGATCGCCCATGCCGTACAGCAGTTGGCGAACGACAGCGCCCGCGCCGCGATCTCCGGACTTGACGATACAGAGCGGCGCACCTTGGCGCAGAGCTCGCTGACCGCGGGCATGAACGACTATGCCTACCTCAATCCCGCCGGGGCGGTGGTCACCATCGCCCGCACCAACGAGCGCCTCTCGGTCAAGGTCGTCTACGACGCGTCGGACTCCGGCTTCTGGGGCATGGCCAAGCTGGTTCCGATGCCGTCGCCGAAGATCGAGCGCAGCGCCGCCGTGCGGCTGGGCGGCTACTGATGCGCCTGCGTCCCACGCCCCTGCGCGGCCTGGCCGAGGACACCGGCGGCAGCGTCTCGATGATGATGGCGATGAGCTTCATCACTCTGCTGGGCGCCGCGGCGCTCGCCGTCGACGTCGGGTCGCTGTTCCTGCAGTCGCGTAAGCTGCAAGGGATCGCCGACCTGGCGGCGATTTCGGCGGCCCGCGACGTCGGCAGCGCCACCTCGGCCGCGCAGGCGACGGCCGCCGACAACGGCTGGGGGCGGCCGCTGACCGTCCAGGTCGCGCTCGGCCGCTACAATCCTGACCCGTCGGTCTCGCCCAGCGCGCGCTTCCAGGCCGGCGGATCCAATCCCAGCGCGGCGCGGGTCACGGTCAGCGGCGAGGCGGACCTGTTCTTCGGCCGCCTGCTGCTCAACCGGGACACCATCACTCTGACCCGCCGGGCGACGGCGGCGCGGGCCGACATGGCCAGCTTCTCGATCGGCACGCGCCTGGCCTCGCTGCAGGGCGGGATCGCCAACCAACTGCTCAGCGGCCTGACCGGCAGCACGGTGTCGCTCAGCGTCATGGACTACAACGCCCTGGCGGGGGCCAAGGTCGATCTCTTCAAGTACTCCGACCTGCTGCGCCTCAACGCCGATCTCGAAGCCGCCTCCTATGACAAGGTCCTCGGGACCGATATCTCCACCGGCAAGGCGCTGAAGATCCTCGGGGACGTCCTGCAAGGCAGCGGCGACATCCAGGCCGCCAGCGCCGCGCGCAAGCTGGCCGTGGCGGCCGGCGACGGCAAGAAGATCAAGCTGGATGCATTGCTGGACCTTGGCCCCTATGGGACCCAGGACCACGTGGCCGGCGGCAGCGGCGCGAAGATCCAGCTCGCCGCCCAGGACCTGGCCAACGCCCTGGTGGTGCTGGCGGGCGAGGGGCGGCAAGTGAAGCTGGACCTCGGCGCGAGCGTGCCGGGCGTCACCGACGTCGACGTCTGGCTGGCGATCGGCGAGCGGCCGAACAACTCGCCCTGGCTGACCGTCGATCGCGACGGCCAGGTGGTGGTCCGCACCGCCCAGACCAGGCTCTATCTGAAGGCCCAGGCGCTGAGCGTGCTCGGCCTGCTCGGCGCCCAGCCGATCACCCTGCCGGTGCTGGTCGAGGCCGCATCGGGCGAAGCCAAGCTGTCCGGCATGGAGTGTCCCGAGAGCCTCTCGGCCCAGGCGGCGACGCTGTCGGTGCGGCCGAGCGTCGGGCGGCTCGTGATCGGCGAGGTCGACACCAGCAAGCTCAACGACTTCAAGCAGAACCTGACCGTCTCGCGGGCCAAGGTCGCCGACCTCTTGCTGGTCAAGGCGACGGCCAAGGCCGACGTGCAGATCGGCGGTCAGTCGTGGAAGACCGCACGCTTCACCCGCGCCGACATCCAGGCCGGGACCATCAAGACCGTCGCCACCGACGACATCGCCAAGGCGACCGTTTCCAGCCTGCTCGGCAATCTGGATCTCGACGTCGACATCCTCGGGATCGGCCTCGGGCTTGGCCCGATCACCTCGGCGCTGTCGGGGACGCTGGGCGCGATCGCCGCGCCGCTGGACGGGGTGCTCAACGCCCTGACCGGCCTGCTCGGCGTGCGGCTCGGCGAGGCGGACGTACAGTTGAACGGCCTGCGGTGCCGCGATGCGGCGCTGGTGGCTTGAGGGGGAGGGGAAACCAAGATGATCGGCCCGCTGTATGACGAGGTCGAGGAGTCCGGCGCAAGCGGCGAACCGCCAGACGCCGGCCCGATAGACCTGGACCTGGGCCTGCCCAAGGCCGCGCCGGCCGCCGGACCGCCGACGCCCGCCAGCATCCGCAGCCGCCTGCACGTGATCTGCGCGCTCTACGCGCACACGCCGCAGCCGGACCGCCGCCTGGCGCTGCTCGATCACCTCGAACGGATGACCCTGGAGGCGGCCGAGTCGCTGGCCGCGCACCTGCTGGCCAGCGGGTGGCGGCCCCGGGACACGCCCGAGGCCGCCTGACGCTGTGGGCCTAGGCGGCGGCCTTCCGCACGACGCGGAAGGTCCCGTTGGCCCGCGCGCAGGGTTCTCCGTCGGCGGTGACGAAGGCCTGGGCGAAGGCCAGGGTCGAGCCCGGCTTCACGAACACGGTGTCGAATTCCAGCCACTGGCCGATCTTGGCCGCGCCCAGGAAGTCGAGGGCGAGGTTGACCGTGACCAGGCTGGCGTCCGGCCCCAGCCGATGCGCGCAGGAGAGCCCCATGGCGTTGTCGGCCAGGGCGCTGATCAGCCCGCCATGCACCATGCCGCGGCTGTTGGTGTGGGCGGCCTCGGCCACCAGCCCCAGCACGACGGCCGTGTCGGTGCGGCGGCTGTAGATCGGCTCCCAGGGGGCGGTGACCGGACTTTGCCGGAAGTGCCGCTGGAAGCCGGGCGGGATGCGGACGATCTCCTGCATCATCCCATGCCTCACGCCGCCGCGGCGAGCTTGGCCAGGCTGGCGATGGTCTTGGCCACCGCCTGGGCCGCCTCCGCGCCTTTGGTCAGGAAGTGCTCGCGGAAGAAGGTTTGGTGCACGTCGTGCTCATGGAAGTGGTGCGGCGTCAGCACCACCGAGAACACCGGAACCTCGGTCGTAAGCTGGACCTGCATCAGGCCCGAGATCACCGTCGAGGCGACGAAGTCGTGGCGATAGATGCCGCCGTCGACCACGAAGCCGGCCGCCACGATGGCCGCGTACTTGCCGGTCTTGGCCAGGGTCTGGGCGTGCAGCGGGATTTCGAAGGCGCCGGGCACCTCGAACCGGTCGATGGCGCTCTCGGAGAAGCCGAGGCCGCCGATCTCCTTTAGGAAGCCCTGATAGGCGTTGTCGACGATTTCGCTGTGCCAGCCGGACTGGACGAACGCGATGCGCGCCAGACGGAAGGCGCCGTTGGCGGTGGGGACTTCGAAGTGGGTGACAGTCATGGTCAGATCCCTGAGATGGGTTGAAACCACGACTCAGGGAGACGCTAGGCCCCGGCCAGGGGAATCCCAGCGCACGGATGCGCCAAGGACTGGCCGTCGCCAGCGGTTCTCATAACCGGACTCTAACCGTCGGCCCCGGGATCACACCGGAATCTGCTGTCCCTGCCGGCCTATCGGCCGCCAGGCGCCCGCGGGCTCGTGCGGCCAAGGCCGCCATTACCGCCGGTGGGGACTTTCACCCCGCCCTGAGAACGCGGTCGCCGGAACAGCCCGACGACCAGGCCAAACTAGGCTCATGACCCAGGGTCAAACAAGCGTTTAATTTCTACGCCGAGCCTCAGCAGGGCTATCAGCCCGAAGAGGCGAGGGGCCTCTATGCCCGCTTGTTCAGCGTGATCGAGGTGGCCGAGGGCGCGGGCGCGGCGACGCCGCCGCGGCCATAGCCAGAGCCGGTGTTGCGCTTGGAGGCCACTTCCTCGGCGATCGCCCGCACCAGTCCCTCGGTGACGGTCTTGGCGGCGTCCAGGGCGCGGCCCTGCCGGGCCAGCACCGCGTCGAACGCCTCGGTGGCGCGGATCAGCCGGGTGCGCTGCATCAGCGGCGCGCCGGCCACCAGGTTCGGGTTGGCGCGCACGCGGGCCGACTCATGGCGGTAGATGTTGGCCAGCTTCGAGGTTTCCTCGATGTGCATCGCCGCGTCCTGCGGCCGGCGCTCCTCGAACGCCAGCGCTTCGTGCGCGATCAGCTCGGTCAGGCGCTCGGTCAGAACGATCAGTTGTTCGACGCGGTCGGTCGCGTCCGTGGCGGAGATCGCCATGCCAAACTCTCCTAACTCAAACCTTGAAGCTTCAACATTTCCTGGGCGACGCGGTCGGACAGACCCACGCCCCCGGCCTTGCTCACCTGCTTGGCCATGGCGTCGCTCATGAACGACTTGAACGCCGCCTCGCCGTGGCCGCCGTTGAACGGGGCCTCGGCGCCGACGTCCTTGAACATCTGGGTGAACATCACCGACAGGAAGGACGTCTCGAAGTCCTTGGCGGTCTTCTCGATCTGGCCGCGCTTGGCCAGCTGTTCGGCGGTGAGTTGCTGCGTCGCCGGGGTCGGAATGCTGAAGGTGGAGCCCAGGTCCATCACATCACCTCGATGTCGGCTTGCAGCGCGCCGGCCGCCTTGATGGTCTGCAGGATCGAGATCATGTCCCGCGGCGTGACGCCCAGGGCGTTCAGCCCGGCGACCAGGCTGGCCAGCGAGGCGCCGTCGCGCAGGGTGATGAACTTCTTGCCCTTCTCCTCGTCCACCTGGACGTCGGACTGCGGCACCACCGCGGTGCGGCCTTGGCTGAACGGGGCAGGCTGGCTGACCGCCGGGCTCTCGCGCACGGTGATGGTCAGGTTGCCCTGGGCGATGGCGACGGTGGAGACGCGGACATTCTCGCCCATGACGATCACGCCGGCGACTTCGTCGATCACCACCTTGGCCGGGCTGTCGGTCTCGACGCTCAGGTTCTCGACCTGCGACATGAACGAGACCATGTCCTGGCCGCCCGGCGAGCGGAGCGTGACGATGGTCGGGTTGTCGGCGCGGGCCGAGCCGGGGAAGCGGGTGTTGACCGCGTCGGCGATCTTTCGGGCGGTCGAGAAGTCGGGATTGCGCAGGGTCATGCGCAGTTCGCCCATGTTGGCCATCTGGAAGCCGATCTCGCGCTCGACGATGGCCCCGCCGGCAATCCGCCCGGCCGTGGGCACGCCCTTGGAGACCGACGAACCCGACGCGCCGCCGGCCGAGATCGAGCCGGTCTGCACCGTGCCCTGGCTGACCGCATAGGCTTGGCCGTCGGCGCCCATCAGCGGGGTCACCAGCAGCGTGCCGCCCTGCAGGCTCTTGGCGTCGCCCATCGCCGACACCGTGGCGTCGATCGGCGCGCCGGTGGCGACGAAGGCGGGCAGGCGGGCCGTCACCATCACGGCGGCGACGTTCTTGGTGTTGAGGTTGGTGTCGCGGGTGTTGACGCCCAGCCGCTCGAGCATGGCCTCCAGGCTCTGGCGGGTGAACGGGGCGTTGCGCAGGCTGTCGCCGGTGCCGTTGAGTCCGACCACCAGGCCGTAGCCGACCAGCATGTTGTCGCGCACGCCCTCGAATTCGACGATGTCCTTGATCCGCGACTTGGCGAAGGCCGGCCCCGAAACCAGGGCGGCGGCGATGAACGCGGCGCTGAAGAGGCGGAAGGTTCGACGCATGGGACCTCGACGCAATACGGACGGCAAATAGCTTGCTGGTCCCTTGCGACGGGCGTGCCAGTTCAAATAGTCAGCAAAATCAATGGTGAGGCTTGGGTCGGCGCCGCGCGGGAGGCGCCTGGCGGCAGAAATTGCCCGGCATTAACCATACCATAAGCTTGCCCCGAGAGATTTGGGACGAAGCATGGTAGAGGGCCTTTCATGAAGGTCAGCGGAACAAGCGGCGTCGGATCCGCCGCCGGACCGGGCAAGGCTAAGCCCGCCGGTGGAGAAGGGTTCCAGATCGCCCAGCCCCCAGCGGCTGCGGGCGCAGCGCAGGTCGCTCGCGCCGGCGGCGTCGGCGGCGTGATGAGCGTCGATGCTATCCTTGCCCTGCAGGACATCGGCGGGCCGTTGGAGCGCCGCCGCCGCGCGGTCGGGCGCGCCGGCAAGATCCTCGACGTTCTCGAAGACGTGAAGATCGCACTCCTTTCCGGCGACGTGTCCGTAGACGATCTAGAGCGCCTGAAACGGGCGATCGCCGACGAGCGTCAGGGCTGCGATGACGAACGCCTAGAAGGTGTATTGAACGAGATTGAAACCCGTGCTGCCGTTGAGCTAGCAAAACTCGAGCGCGCGAATCGTGCGGCGTAATGGCCTACGGAGAGCGAGGTTCGTTGAAAGCGGATTTCTATTTGGTATAAGCGGCCCGCGTTTCGTCGGGTTGATGTACCGAGGGGGCTTGAGGCGTCTATGAGCACGGCCACGATGTTGGCGGAAAAGCCTGAATATCGTCCTTCCGAGGACGAGGAATTCATGAACGAGCGGCAGCTCGAGTATTTCAAGCAAAAGCTGCTGAACTGGAAAGAGGACATCCTGCGGGAGTCCCGGGAAACTCTGGCTCACCTACAGACCGAGACAGAGAACCATCCTGACCTGGCGGATCGGGCGACGTCGGAAACCGACCGAGCCCTGGAGCTCCGCACCCGCGATCGCCAGCGCAAGCTGATCTCAAAGATCGACGAAGCGCTGCGGCGGATCGAGGACGGATCGTACGGCTACTGCGAGGACACCGGCGAGCCTATCGGCGTCGCCCGCCTCGAAGCCCGTCCGATCGCGACGCTGAGCCTCGAAGCCCAGGAGCGGCATGAGCGCCGCGAACGGGTCCACCGGGACGACTAGGTTTCAAGGGCGGTCTTTCGGGGCCGCCCTTTTTCTTTGCGGGGCGATGATGGTTTCGCGGCGGCGAATTTGGCCGCACGCACGTCCCGGCTCTAGTCCAGCTCGATGACGGACGTTACATGACAGGCATGTCCACGCGCCTCGTCATCGCCGCCATCCAAGCCAACCCGACCGTGGGCGCGATCGCCCACAACGAGGCGCTGGCCCGTGAACGCCTGGCGCAGGCCAAGGCGGCGGGGGCCGACATCGCGGTCTTCTCCGAACTCTTCATCAACGGTTATCCGCCCGAGGACCTGGCGCTGAAGCCGGCTTTCTGGGCCGCCGGCAAGGCCGCGGTCGAGCGGCTGGCCCTCGACACCCGGGACGGCCCCGCCGCCCTGGTCGGCGTCATCTGGCCCAACGCCAAGCCGGGCGGACGTCCGCACAACGCCCTGGCCTTCCTCGCCGAGGGCGAGATCAAGGGCCTGGCCATCAAGGGCGACCTGCCCAACTACGGCGTCTTCGACGAGAAGCGCGTGTTCGAGGCCGGCGCCTCGGCCAGCGTCTTCGAATGGAAGGGCGTCAAGCTCGGCGCGCCGATCTGCGAGGACATCTGGTCGGCGGCGATCTGCGCCGACCTCAAGGCCCAGGGCGCCGAGATCCTGCTGGTGCCCAACGGTTCGCCGTTCCGCCGCACCGCCGACCATGAGCGGATGGGCGTGGCCAAGGCCCGCGTCGCCGAAACCGGCCTGCCGATGCTCTACGTCAACGAGGTCGGCGGCCAGGACGAACTGGTCTTCGATGGCGGCTCATTCGCGCTCTCGGCGCAGGGCGAGGTGGTCATGCGCCTGCCGATGTTCGAGGAAGCCTTCGCCCTGACCGTCTGGGAAAAGGGCCAGGGCGGCTGGGCCTGCGTCGAGGCGCCGATGGCCGACTGGGTTTCGGGCCCGGAAGAGGTCTACCGCGCCATGGTCCTGGGCCTGCGCGACTACGTGAACAAGTCCGGGTTCCCGGGCGTGCTTCTGGGCCTGTCCGGCGGCGTCGACTCGGCGATCAGCGCCGTGGTGGCGGCCGATGCGCTCGGCCCCGACCGCGTCCGCTGCTTCATGCTGCCCTCGCGCTACACCAGCCAGGACAGCCTCGATGACGCTGAGGACTGCGCCAAACGCCTGTCCATTCGCCTCGACGAGATCTCGATCGTCCCGGCCATCGACGCCTTCGCCCAGATGCTGACCCCGCATTTCGAGGGCAAGGCCCCGGACCTGACGGAAGAGAACATCCAGGCCCGCGCCCGCGGCGTCTCGCTGATGGCGCTCTCCAACAAGCTCGGCCTGATGCTGATGACCACCGGCAACAAGTCGGAGATGGCGGTCGGCTACGCCACGCTCTACGGCGACATGTGCGGCGGCTACAACGTCCTCAAGGACATCTACAAGACCGAGGTCTACGCCGTTTGCGACTGGCGCAACGCCAACGATCCCTATGGCGTCGCCGCCGATCCGATCCCGGAGCGCATCCTGACCAAGGCGCCGTCGGCCGAGCTGCGTCCCGACCAGAAGGACCAGGACAGCCTGCCGGAGTACGCCGAACTCGACGCCATCCTCCACGGGCTGGTCGAGGAGGAGGCGACCCTGGACGAGATCGTCGCCCGCGGTCACGCGCCCGACACCGTCGAGCGCATCCAGCGGCTGCTCTACAATTCGGAATACAAGCGCCGGCAGGCCGCGCCGGGCGTGAAGGTGGGGGCCCGGGCCTTCGGCCGTGATCGCCGCTATCCGATCGTCAACGGCTTCCGGGACGTCGTCAGCAAGTGATCGCACCTGTCATCGAGACCGAGCGGCTGATCCTGCGGCCGCACGCCAAGGCCGATCTCGACGACTGCGCGACGCTGTGGCGCGACCCTGACGTCATTCGCTACATCGGCGGCCGAGCCTTCACGCGTGAGGAATCCTGGGCGCGGCTGCTGCGCTACGTCGGCCACTGGCGTGAGATGGACTTCGGGTTCTGGGCGATCTGCGAAAAGCCGTCGGGCCGCTTCGTCGGCGAGCTGGGCCTGGCCGACTTCATGCGAGACTTCCAGCCGGGCTTCGGCGACACGCCGGAAATGGGCTGGGTGCTGAGCCCGTCCGTCCACGGCAAGGGCTACGCCAGCGAGGCGATCGCCGCGGCCCTGGCCTGGGCCGACGCCAACCTGGCCGGCGGGCGCACGGTCTGCATGATCAGCCCGCAGAACGAACCCTCGCTGCGCGCCGCCGACAAGGCCGGCTTCCGCGAGTACGCCCGCGCCGACTATCACGGCGAAGTGGTGCTGCTCGAGCGGGTCAGGAAGGGCTAGATCCTCCCCCTTTGGGGGAGGTGGCTCGGCGCGCAGCGCTGAGACGGAGGGGGACTGCTCTCTGACAGCTGAGTCAAAGTCCCCCTCAGTCAGCCATGCGGCCGACAGCTCCCCCAGTGGGGGAGCATCTGAAACGTCAGGTCAGATGGACGACGTCTGCGGCGGCGTCGGACCCGGCGGGCACGCCGCGGCGCAGGGCCGGGATGATCTCATCGATCGTGTCGACCGCGACCCAACTGTGCATGAAGCTGGGCGGGGTCAGGTGCTGGTCGACCGTGTGCTGGAACAGGTGGAACAGCGGTTCCCAGAAGCCGTCCGGATTGTAGAACACCACCGGCTTGCCGTGCAGGTCCAGGCGCCGCCAGGACAACAGCTCGACCACCTCTTCCAGGGTGCCGATGCCGCCGGGCAGCACGACGAAGCCGTCCGAACGCTCGAACATCATCATCTTGCGCTCGTGCATCGACTCGACGGTCACTGTCTCGACGACGTCCAGCCGGCGTTCGCGCTCCTTCAGGAAGGCCGGAATGATACCCAGCACCTTGCCGCCGGCCTCATGCGCGGCGATGGCGCAGGCGCCCATCAGGCCGACCCCGCCGCCGCCGTAGATCATCGTCAGCTTCGCCGCCGCCAGGCCGCGGCCGAGCTCGGCCGCGCTCGCCAGAAGGGCCGGATCGGCCGCATCCGAAGAGCCGCAGAAGACGCAGACGGAGTCGAGGCGGTCGGGCGCGTCGCCCATTTGATGAAGCTCCTGGAGAATCAACGCGGCGCGCTTGCGAAGGCGCCGGGAAAGACCGATTAGCTAGGCCGAGATCCAAGGAGTTTCAAGCTGACCCGACGCCGCGCCACCTTCCGCTTGCCGCTGCTGACGGCGATCGCCCTGGCGCTCGCCGCCTGCGGCCAGGAGCCGGCGCCGAGCGCTCCGACGCCCGCCAAGGGCGCGCCGACGCAGGCCGACGCCGGCTACCTGACGCCGCCGGTGGTCAGCCAGGTGCGGCTCGACGGCGAGAGCTTGCTGGTCAATGGCGCGGCGCCGGCGGGGGCGCGCGTGCGGCTGGCGACGCCGGAAGGCGAAGCGTTGTTCGCTGACGCCGATTCCAAAGGCTTCTGGGGGCTGACGACGCCCCGCGGAACCCAGCCGCAGATCTATGGCCTGTCTGCCACCACGGGCGGCCGCACGGTGCAGAGCGAGGGCTACCTGTTGCTGACGCCCGATGGCGAGGCCGCGCTGCTTCGGGCTGGAGCCGGCGCGCTGCGCGTCGGGCGAGCGGGCCGCAACGACATGGATGCAGTCGATTTCGACCGCGAGGGCGGGGCGGTGGTCTCGGGGCGCGCCCCGGCCGGCGCGGCGCTCAGCGTCCATGTCGACGGCCGCAAGCTGGCGGAGGGGCGCGCCGACGCCCGCGGCCGCTACGTCCTGTCCCTGACCCAGGCGCTGCCCGCGGGTCGTCGCCAGATCGACGTCTTCGGCGACGCCACCGAAAATCCGGTCGAGATCGAGGCGACGCCGGCGGCCGCCCTCGCCAGCGGTCCGTTCCGCGCGACCTCAGTGCCGGCCGGTCTGCGCGTGGACTGGATGACCCCGGGCGGCGGCGTCCAGTCGACCATCCTGCTGAAGTGAGCCTGCTATGACCCCGGCCATGGCTGCGCGCCGCCAGCCCGACGCGATTGCTCCGGCGTCGGTGAAGTTCGATTTCTGGCGCTCGATGGGCGATCTGGCCGCCCTGGTCATGCGCTCGGGCGCGCCGGGTCTGCGCTGGCGCGTGGCCGCATCCCTGGCCCTGGTGTTCGCGGGCAAGGCGGCGGGCGTCGCTGCGCCGGTCGCGCTGGGCGATGCGATCAACCGCCTGGCGCCTGGCGCAGGGCAGGCCGCTGCCCTGGGCTTCGATTTCGTCATGCTGGCGGCGGCCTTCGCGGCCTTGCGACTGGTGTCGGCCTTCGCGCCGAACCTGCGCGACATGATCTTCACCGTCGTCGCCCAGTCGACCATGGCCAAGGCGGCGACCGAGACCTTCGCCCATACGCTGGCGCTTGGGCTCGACTACCACCAGGGCAAGCAGACCGGCTCCCTGGCGCGGGTCATCGACCGCGGCGCGCGCTCGACCGACTTCCTGATGCGCAGCGTGGTCTTCAACCTGGGCCCGACGGCGATCGAGCTGGTGCTGGCCATGGCGGTCATGGCCATGCGGCTGGACTGGCGCTTCGCCGCGACGGCCTTCGTCACCATCGTCCTCTACGCGGTCCTGACCTTCAAGATCACCGACTGGCGGCTCAGCCACCGGCGCGAGCTGAACGAGGCCGACAGCCGCAGCGCCGGTCTCTCGGTCGACGCCCTGCTGAACTACGAGACGGTCAAGACCTTCGGCTCGGAGGAACGCACCGTCGACCGCTACGAGGCGGCGATGGCCGACTATGTCCGCGCCGGCGTCCGGGCCAACGCCTCGCTAGCCATGCTCAACGCCATCCAGGCCCTGATCCTGAACCTCGGCCTCGCCCTGATGACCATCATGGCCGGCTACGAGGTCATGAACGGCCGCATGCGGATCGGCGACGTGACCATGGCGATCCTGCTGCTGATCGGGATCTACGGCCCGCTCAACATGCTGGGCTTCAACTATCGCGAGATCCGCCAGGCCTTCATCGACATGGAGCAGATGGTCCAGCTGCGCGCGGTGAAGCCCGACATCGTCGATGCGCCGGACGCGCGGCCGTTGCCGCCGGCCAGCGGCCGCGGGGCCGACATCGCCTTCGAGGACGTCGAGTTCCGCCACGACGCCCGCTCCACCGGCCTGATCGATGTCAGCTTCCACGCCCCGCCCTGCGCGACGGTGGCGCTGGTCGGCCCGTCCGGGGCCGGCAAGACCACGGCCATCCGCCTGGCCCTGCGCCTGATCGACCCGCAGAGCGGCGCGATCACCCTCGACGGCGTCGACCTGCGGAAGGTCCAGCAGAGCTCGCTGCGACAGGCCATCGCCCTGGTGCCGCAGGACGTGGCCCTGTTCAACGACACCATGGCCGCCAACATCGCCTTTGCGCGACCGGGGGCCAGCCTTGCGGAGATCCGCGCCGCGGCCGAGGCGGCCGAGCTCGGCGGCTTCATCGACAGCCTGCCGAACGGGCTCTCCACCCTGGTCGGGGAGCGCGGCCTGAAGCTCTCGGGAGGCGAGCGTCAGCGCGTCGGCATCGCCCGCGCCCTGCTGGCCGATCCGCGCCTGCTGATCCTCGACGAGGCGACCAGCGCCCTCGACGGGCCGACCGAGGCCGCCATCCAGGAGACCCTGCGCAAGGTCCGCGCCGGCCGCACGACCCTGGTCATCGCCCACCGCCTGTCCACCATCGTCGATGCGGACCTGATCCTGGTCCTGCGCCGCGGCCGCATCGTCGAACGCGGCCGCCATGCCGAACTGCTGGAAAAGGGCGGCGAGTATGCGGCCCTTTGGCGTCGCCAGACCCGCGAGGCGTGACGGCGGCCGTCGACTGGGTCTAGGGTCCGCGACCCGAGTTGCTCAAGGCGCGCCGATGTTCAATCCCAATCCCTGGCTGAAGCTGTCGATCGACGCCTTCTGGCTCGGGGCCGAGTCCAGCCAGGTGGTGGCGCTGCGCATGATGAAGCTGGCGGGCGGCGGGGCAGGGGCCGCAACTGAGGCCCAGCGCATGGTCGCCGAGAAGGTGTCGGCGGCGATGGCCGCGCAGACCGAACTGGCGCTCGGCGCGATGAGCGGCTCGCCCCACGCCGGTCCGACCAAGGCCATGGCGATCTACCGCCGCCGCGTGCGCGCCAACCGTCGCCGGCTGGCGCGCGAGGTCTGAGCCTCTACTCGGCGGCCTTGGCGACTTCGGTCTCGCCGGCCGTCGCAACGTCGCTGCTGCGCCGCTTGCGCCGGCGCAGGCCCAGGCGATCGGCCAGCCAGCCGAACCGCTGGCCGTAGACCTTCGGGGCGGCCAGCATCACCGGCGTCAGGATCAGCGTCAGCAGGGTGGCGAAGGACAGGCCCCAGACCACCGCGCCCGACAACTGCACCCACCACTCGGACCCGGGCGCCTTGTACTCCAGGTGCAGGCCGTGGAAGTTCGGGTGCAACTGGAACATCAGCGGCAGCAGGCCGACCACGGTCACCAGCGTGGTCAGCATGACCGGCCGGAACCGCTGGGTCGCCGCACGCACCGCCGCCTCGTCGGCCGGGAAGCCCGCCCGCCGCAGCTGGTAGTAGGTGTCGACCAGCACGATGTTGTGGCCGACCACCACGCCGGCCAGGGCCACCACCCCGGTCCCCAGCATGATCACCGAGATGTAGTCGAAGGTGTGGTGGATGTTGACCACCACGCCCAGCAGCACGCCGACCGTCGACAGCGCTACCGCCGACAGCGTCACCACCACGCCGTAGAACGAGTTGAACTGCCAGAGCAGGATCACGCCCATCAGGAACAGCGAGACCGCCATGGCGGTCACGAAGAACTTCGCCGCCTCCTGGCCTTCCTCGTCGGCGCCGGTGAACTTCCAGCGCACGTTCGGATCGATGTTCGCCTTTTCCAACCAGGGCCGCAGCTCGGCGATCTTGTGGCTCGCCGCTACGCCCTCGATGGTGTTGGCCTGGATGACCGCCAGCCGCTGGCCGTCGCGCCGTTGCAGCGTCGTCACCTGCTGGGCCGGGGCCAGCTTGATGAAGTAGCTGGCCGGCACCGGGCCGAACTGGGTCGGGATCTTCAGGGTGTCGAACGCCGCCACGTTGCGGCTCTCCCGCGGGAAGCGGACGCGGATGTCGAGCTCGTCGTCGGCGTCGTCGGGCCGGAAGCGTCCGACCAGCACGCCGCCGGTCACGAACTGGATCGCCTGGCCGACGGTCAGCACGTCGACGCCGTAGCGGCCGGCCGCCTCGCGGTCGACGGTCATGTTCCACTCGATGCCGGGCGAGGTGCGGTTGTCCTCAAGCTCGTGCAGTTGGCGGTCGGTCGCCAGTTTGGCCTTCACCAGGTCGGCGGCCTTGTTCAGCGCGGCCGGGTCTGGGCTGCGCAGCTCGACCTGCACGTCCTTGCCGGTCGGCGGGCCGCCCTGCGGCTCGCGCACCTCGACCTCGACACCGGGAATGCCCGCCACCCGCTTGCGCACCTCGTTGGCGATGTCCTTGCCGACGAGGCCGAGCTCGAGCCGCTCCTCATAGTCGACGAAGTCCAGGCTGATCCGTCCGATGGTGTCGTTGGGGATCGAGTTCGGCCCGCCGCCGGGACTGGCGGTGCCCGAGCGCACGAAGATCGAGTTGACGCCCTTCTGGCCGATCAGCCGGCTCTCGACCTGACGCACGATCTGGTCCTGCGCCTGCGGCGACAGGTTGCCCCGCGCCTTGACGTAGACCGAGACGTACTCCGGGTCCTGCTGCAGGAAGAACTCGGTCGGCTTGTTCTCGGCGCGGAAGGCGATGACCACCAGCACGATGATCGCCAGCGTCGCGAACATGGTCGTGGTCGGGTGCCGGCCGAGCGTGTCGACCGTGCGCGCGTACCAGCCCATGAAGCCGGTCATCTCGCGCGGGTCGCCGCGTTCGGACTTCTCGATCTCGGCCAGATGCGCTTCGTCGACCGCGGCCTTGCGGCCGAAGATCGAGCCCAGCGCCGGGGTGAAGATCAGCGCGATGAAGATCGACGCGCCCAGCACGTAGAACAGCGTCATGGGCAGGAAGCTCATGAACTTGCCGGGGATCGAGTTCCAGAACAGGAACGGCAGGAAGGCGCACAGCGTCGTCAGCGTGCCGTTCAGCACCGGCCAGAACATCCGCTTGCCGGCCGCGGCGAAGGCTTCCTCCTTGGACATGCCCTCGGCCATCTTCCGGTCGGCGTACTCGACCACCACGATGCCGCCGTCGACCAGGATGCCGACCGCCAGCACCAGGCCGAACATCACCATCTGGTTCAGGGTCACGCCGGTGGCGTTGAGCATCAGGAAGGCCAGCATGAAGCAGGCCGGGATCGCCGCGCCGACCATCAGACCCTGGCGGATGCCCAAGGTCGCGACGATGATCAGCATGACCAGGATGGTGGCGATCAGCAGGCCGCTCTCCAGCACCACCAGGGTGCGGCCGATGAAGTCGCTCTCGTCGAAGATGTAGGAGACCTTGACCGTTTCGGGCCAGCGCTTCTGCTCCTCGGCGACGACCTTTCGGACCTCCTTGACGGTGTCGAGGACGTTGGCCCCCGAACGCTTGGCGACGTCCACGGAGAAGGCCGGCTGGCCGTTGAAGCGGGTGATGTAGTTGGCTTCCTTGAAGGTGCGCCGCACATCGCCGATGTCGCCGACGGTGATCAGCCGGTCGCCGTTCTTCTTGATCGGCAGGGCCAGGATGTCGGCCGGCTGGTTGACCACGCCGGGCACCTTGACCGCGAAC
The DNA here is from genome assembly GCF_964254345.1 of Phenylobacterium sp. LjRoot97. Taxonomy (NCBI): domain Bacteria; kingdom Pseudomonadati; phylum Pseudomonadota; class Alphaproteobacteria; order Caulobacterales; family Caulobacteraceae; genus Phenylobacterium; species Phenylobacterium sp. LjRoot97. The sequence goes on along the minus strand of NZ_CAXUTH020000001.1, from coordinate 2,569,080 downwards.
TTGCCGGCCCCGGATTCCAGGTTGCCGGCCGGGACCAGCTGGTTGTTGCGGCCGATGACCTGCGCCAACTCGCCGGGCGAGACGTTCGCCGCCTCCATGCGCACCGGATCGATGGTGACTTCCAGCAGCTCCTCGCGGCCGCCGTTCAGATAGACCTCGAGCACGCCCGGCGTGCTCTCCAGCCGGTCCTGCAGCGTGCGCGAGATGTGGAACAGCGTGCGTTCGGGGGCCGCGCCGGACAGCACGATGCCGATGATCGGCTCGCCGGAGGCGTTGGCCTCCTCGATGATCGGCTCCTCGGCGTCAGGCGGGAACTTGCCGCGGGCCAGGTCGACCTTGGCGCGGACCTCGCCCAGGGCCTTGTCCTTGTTGAAGTCCGCCTCGAACTCCAGGTTCACGATCGCCATGCTCTGGCGGGCGACCGCGTTCATCTCCTTGACGCCCTCGATCGTCTGCAGCTCGGTCTCCAGCGGCCGCACGAGCAGCCGCTCGGCGTCCTCGGGACTGACGCCGGGATAGGGCACCACCACGGTGATGAACGGGAAGTCGATGTTCGGGTTGGATTCCCGCGGCATCGACAGATAGGCGAAAAATCCGAACAGGCTGGCGATCAGGGTGACGGCCAGCACCACCTTGCGCCGCTTGATCGCGCCATCGATCAGAGGTCCGATCATAGCCTCGTCTCCTGATGAGCAGGGGCGCGCCTAGCTCGCCGCGGCCACTCGAACCTTTTGTCCTTCGGCCACGTACGACTGGCCGACGGTGATCACTCGGGCCGGGCCGCGCAGGCCGGTCACCCAGATGCCCTGCGGGGTCTCCTCCAGCACCTTGATCGGCGCGAAGGCGACCTTGTCGTCGGCCAGCACGTAGCGCACGCCCTGGCGGCCGGCGGCGTCGAGCACCAGCGACGATAGCGGCACCAGGTGGGCCGGGCCCGACCCGGCGTTGATCCGCACCGCCGCCGACAAGCCCGAGCGGGTCATCTGCGGGTTCGCGGTGGTGATCTCGATGCGATAGGTGCGGGTCTGGGCGTCGGCCTCGCGGGCGGCGTAACGGACCTTGCCGGCCAGGGTCTCGCCGGAGGTGAGCTGGGCGCTGGCGGTCGAACCGACCTTGACCTTCGAGGCCTCGGTTTCCGGCAGATCGCCGACGATCAGCAGCGGATTCAACTCGATCATCGTGCCGCAGGCTTGCCCTGGGGCCAGATAGGCGCCGACCTCGGCGTCGCGCTTGTCGAAGACGCCGTCGAACGGCGCGCGGATGCTCATCTGCTCGACGCCCAGCTCGGCCTGGCGCACCGTGGCCGAGGCGCTGTCGAGATTGGCCTGATCCTGCAGCACCTGGGTCTGCGAGCGATAGCCCTTGGCCGCCAGCTCGGCGGAGGCCTTCTGTTGCAACTGGCGCGAGCGCATGTTGGCGCGGGCCTGATCCAGCGTCGCCTGACGGGCGTCGACGTTCAGGCGGCACAGGACCGTGCCCTTGCGCACGAACGACCCTTCGACAGCGGGGGTGGCGGCGACGACGCCGGCGGTTTCCGAGCGGACCACGACGCTGCGCGCGGCTTCGGTGCGGCCGCGGATCGCCACGAGGTACTCATGCGTCGCTTCAGGGGTCAGGACCGCCTGCACGGTCGCCAGGGCGTCAGCGCCGGCGGTCTTGGCTTCGGCCTTGCCGGACTTACCCGAACGGCTGACGAGCGTGCCGACGGTGAAGGCCAGAACCAGCACCACAACCACGGCAATGACAAACAGGTACTGTGATTTGATACGCATTCAGTCGTTTCCCCCCGGGCAGCAACGAAGTCGCGACCGCATCTGAATCGCAGTCGTACGCCCGGACCGCAGAAATCAGCTTTTGACGTCTTCTGATGCCGCCGTTCTGCGACTGCAAATGAAATCGCGGACAGACAACCTAAAGGACGGATAATGTGCCCCCGGCGCCGCAGGATTGCAGCATGGCCTTGCTTGCTCTTTAACGCCGCGGACGCTCCAATAACCGTCGTCTGCAAGGAAAGAACGCCACCGTGAAATACCTGCACACCATGGTTCGGGTTACCGACCTCGACGCCTCGCTGGACTTTTACTGCAACAAGCTGGGCTTGGTCGAAGTCTCCCGAGCCGAAAATCAGGGCGGGCGATTCACCCTGGTGTTCCTCTGCGCCCCGCAGGACCGCGAAGCGGCCCTTGCGGCCAAGGCCCCGATGGTCGAGCTGACCTACAACTGGGACCCCGAGGACTATCAGGGCGGCCGCAACTTCGGCCACCTGGCCTATGCGGTCGACGACATCTACGCGACCTGCCAACGGTTGGCGGACGGCGGCGTGACGATCAACCGCCCGCCGCGCGACGGCCACATGGCCTTCGTCCGCTCGCCCGACGGCATTTCGATCGAGCTGTTGCAGGCCGGGCCGCGCAAGGATCCGGCCGAGCCTTGGGTCTCGATGCCGAACACGGGCGCGTGGTGAGCGGCCGCCTTTCGGGGCGCTCGGCGCTCATCACCGGCGCGGCCGGCGGTATCGGCCTGGGCTGCGCCCGCGCCTTCGCCGCCGAGGGCTGCGACCTCGTCCTGCTCGACCTCGACGAGGCGCGGGTGACGGCGGCGGCGGAAGAACTGGCTCTGGCCAGCGGCCGGCAGGTTCACGCCCTGGCCTGCGACCTCGCCGACGCCGACGCCGCGCGCAAGGCGGTGATCCGCGCCGCCGGGCTGCTCGGGAAGATCGACGTGCTGGTCAACAACGCCGGCATGCTGGTCGCCGGCGACATTCTCGACGCCGAGCTCGAGGACTTCGACCGGGTGATGGCGGTCAACCTGCGCGCGCCGTTCGTGGTCGGTCAGACGGTCGCCCGCCACATGGTCGACGCCAAGATCAGGGGCTCGATCATCAACATGTCCTCGATCAACGCCGTGCTCGCGATCCCCGGGCAACTCGCCTACGTCGCCTCCAAGGGCGGCCTGGCGCAGTTGACCAAGGCCATGGCGCTGGGCCTGGCGCCGCACGGCGTCCGGGTGAACGCCATCGGGCCCGGCACCATCGTCACCGACATCCTCAAGGGCGTGCTCGAGAACGACGACGCCCGTCGCCGCGTGCTCCAGCGCACGCCGCTCGGCCGCTTCGGCGAGGCCGACGAGATCGGCCGCGTCGCGGTGTTCCTGGCCAGCGACGACAGCTCCTACATCACCGGCCAGACCATCTACCCCGACGGCGGCCGCCTGGCGCTGAACTACACGGTGCCGGTCGAGTGACTTTTCCCTCCCCTTCATGGGGAGGGACAGACCGCAGCGCGGTCAGGGTGGGGCAGGGCCGCTCGATCCCCACCCGTCTCGACGCTTTACGTCGATCCACCCTCCCCACAAGGGGGAGGGAAGGTTATTAGCCCCCAATGCTGCGCCTGACCGAAATCAAGCTTCCCCTCGACCATCCCGAGGCCGCGCTCCGCGCCGCGGTCCTGGCCAAGTTGGGGATCGTCGACGCCGACCTGTTGTCGATGCAGCTTTTCCGCCGCGCCAACGACGCGCGACGCAAGTCGGCGATCCTGATGGTCTACACGGTCGACGTCGTGGTGACCGACGAGGCCGCGGTGCTGGCCCGCCACGCCGGCGACCGCAACGTCCAGCCGACGCCCGACATGGCCTACCGCCACGTCGCTCAGGCGCCGGCGGGCCTCGCCAAGCGCCCGGTGGTGATCGGCGCCGGCCCCTGCGGGCTGTTCGCCGGTCTGATCCTCGCCGAGATGGGCTTCAAGCCGATCATCGTCGATCGCGGCAAGGTCGTGCGTGAGCGCACCAAGGACACCTGGGACCTCTGGCGGCGCAGCAAGCTGCACCCGGAATCCAACGTCCAGTTCGGCGAGGGCGGGGCGGGCACCTTCTCGGACGGCAAGCTCTACAGCCAGGTCAAGGACCCGCGCTTCCTCAGCCGCAAGGTGCTGAACGAGTTCGTCGCCGCCGGCGCTCCGCCCGAGATCCTGACCGAGGCCCATCCCCACGTCGGCACCTTCCGGCTGGTGACCATGGTCGAGGCCATGCGCGAAAAGGTCGAGGCGCTCGGCGGCGAGTACCGATTCGAGCACAAGGTCGAGGACTTCGACATCGTGGAGGAGGGCGGCCAGCGCCGCCTGCGCGGCCTGCACCTGCAGGACGGCGGCTACATCGCGGCCGACCACGTGGTCCTGGCGCTCGGCCACAGCGCCCGCGACACCTTCCACGCGCTCTACGACCGCGGCGTCCACATCGAGGCCAAGCCGTTCTCGCTCGGCTTCCGGATCGAACATCCGCAGTCGTGGATCGACCGCGCCCGCTTCGGGACCAACGCCGGGCACGAGGACCTGGGCGCGGCGGCCTACAGCCTCTCGCACCACTGTTCGAACGGCCGCACGGTCTACAGCTTCTGCATGTGCCCGGGCGGCACGGTGGTGGCCGCGACGTCGGAGCCGGGCCGCGTCGTCACCAACGGCATGAGCCAGTATTCCCGCAACGAGCGGAACGCCAACGCCGGCATCGTCGTGGGCATCACCCCGGACGAGGACTATCCCGGCCACCCGTTGGCCGGCATCGAGCTCCAGCGCCGCTGGGAGTCCCAAGCCTTCGTCGCCGGCGGCGGGACCTACGCCGCGCCCGGCCAGCGGGTCGGCGACTTCCTGGCGGGCAAGCCCTCGACCGGCCTGGGCGAGGTCGTCCCGTCCTACCGCCCGGGCGTCACCCCGACCGATCTGTCGACCTGTCTGCCGGACTACGCCATCGCGGCTATCCGCGAAGCCCTGCCGGTCTTCGCGCGCCAGATCCCCGGCTTCGACCACGCCGACGCCGTGCTCACCGGGGTGGAGACCCGCACCTCGTCCCCGGTCCGCATCACCCGCGGCAAGGACTTCCAGAGCCTCAACACCGTCGGCCTCTATCCTGCCGGCGAGGGCGCAGGCTACGCCGGCGGCATCCTCTCGGCCTCCATCGACGGCATCAAGGTCGCCGAAGCTGTGGCGCGGAGCATCGTGAGCGCGGACTAGCCGGGCGGCTCGTTTGGGAGTGATCGCCGAAGGCGGGGGGGCGGCGGTCGGCCGTCGCCGATGTCCAATTTATACAAGGCGCTGAGAGCATGACGGCGTAACCAAAGCCCAGGCGCCGAGAGGGCGCGCGGGGGGCTGGATCATGAATGCGCGGTATCGTGGGGTTTGCCTGGCGGCTCTGTTGCTCGCGCTCATGCCATCCGAAGGCGCCCAGGCGGCCAAGCCGCTGATCAACCTCGGACCGAAGACCGCGCCGGTCAGCCCGCCGCTGGAGTTCGCCGCCGGCGATGATCTCTCCCAGCTTGGCGGCTCGCTGATCTGGCAGAACGAGCGCGACGCGGCCCGCGGCCTGCGACAGGTGGTGATCCCGTCGTTCCAGGTCGAGTTCGTCACCCACTCCGGCGCCGCCTCGACCGGCCAGGGCCTGTCGCAGTCCCAGGTCAGCTACAGCCTGAACGGGCCCGATGCGGCCGACATGCAGGCGATCACCGACGCTTTCTACGCCCACTTCGTTGCGGATCTGGCCGCGGCCGGCGTCACGGTCATTCCGTTGGACGACGCGATGGCTCGCAGTCCGGGGCTCGTGCGGCTGATGAACATGGCCAAGCCGGCCCCATACGCGCGAGGCAAGGCCAATCGCAGCGCTTTCTACTCGCCGCCCGGCCTGAAATTCTACTTCACGCCCAACGACGGCCGGGCCAAGGCCTTCGGCGACACCATGACCACCACCGGCTCCCAGGTGCCCGAGGAGATGGCCATGAACGAGCTCGGCGCCGGCGTCATGGGCGTGCGCATGGTGGTGGACTTCGCCGAGATCCAGGCCCGCGGCCGCGGCGTGCTCGGCATGCGTCCGATGACCGCCAAGGTGTCCAGCAAGGCCAATGTCGCGCTGCTGCCGGTCGACACGCAGATGTGGGTGATCACGCCCAAGGCCAAGTCGACCCCCATGGATCTGGGGCACCGGCTCCGCTACGCCCTGACCTCGCCGGTGGTCATGCCGGACTCGGTGGTTTCCGCCGTCGACACCACCACCAACGCCAGCAAGCTCAATGACGCGGTCGGCTCGGCCATCGGCGTTCTGGCGGGCGTCGGCGCCACGAAGACCCGCACCTATGAGGTGACCGTCGACCCCGCGGCCTGGAGCCGAGACGTCTCGGCCGCCATCGAGCAGGTCGGCGACCTGCTGATCGCCCGCCTTAAACAGGACCTCTAGAGGGCGCCCCCTCGATCGGCAGGCTCCGCTTGGCGAACCAGGCGACGATCAGGCCGAACGCCAGCATGGCCAGGCCGTTCTTGATCAGCCCCTCGACGCTGAACGTCGAAATCCGGCCGATCGCCGACAGCGGCATGACCACGTAGTTCATGACCGCGTAGATGACGACGCCGTAGGCCAGGCCCCAGGGGATCCAGTCCCGCCGCAGCCCGGGCGCGACCAGGCTCGCGCAGACGAACACTGCGGCGATGATCAGGCCCATCAGTTCCTGCAGCGCCGCGCCGAGCACCGCCGTCGCGACGCCGCCGTCGAACGCCGCCTTGCCGATCAGGCCGCTGGCGATGAAGTGCAGGATCGTGGTCAGGCTCGCGCCGCTGATCAGCATCGCCGCGCCGATGTCGAGGGTGGCGGCGACGATCCCGCCCAGGACGATCGCTGTCAGGATTGAGCGCTTCGAAGCCACGCGTTTCCCCCGTCCTGCCGCGGACACGGCCAGGCTAGTTCAGGAACGGCGTTCGCTCAATCGGGGCGCTTGGGCGGGTAGGCGTGCAGGATCCCGTTCGGGTCCTCGACGCTCGTCTCGCCGACATAGTTGGGGCCGACCGGGACCTTGCCGTGGCCGCCGGGGATGTCGAGCACGTAGGTCGGCTGGCAGAGCCCGGAGTAGCGGCCGCGCAGGGCCTTCATCAGCGCGCGGCCCTCGTCGAGGCTGGTGCGCTGATGGCTGGTGCCCGGCGCCAGGTCGCCCTGGTGCAGGTAGTAGGGCCGGATGCGGTTCTCGACGAAGCCGCGCATCAGCGCGCCCAGCGTCTCGGGATCGTCGTTTACGCCCTTCAGCAGCACGCTCTGGCTCAGCATCGGCAGGCCGGCGTCGATGATCCTGGCGCAGGCGGCGCGGGCGGCGTCCGTCAGTTCGCGCGGATGGTTGGCGTGCAGGGCGACATAGACCGCCTTGCCGTCGCACTGGATCGCCGCGACCAGTTCGTCGGTGACGGCGGCGGGGTCCACCACCGGCACGCGGGTGTGGTAGCGGACCACCTTCACGTGGGGGATCGCCGCCAACCTGGCCGAGAGGTCCGCCAGCCGCCGCGGCGACAGCACGAACGGGTCGCCGCCGGTGACGATCACCTCCCAGATTTCCGGTCGCTGCGCGATGTACTCGAACGCGGCGTCGAGCTGATCGGGGGTCAGGTTGGACAGCCCCTCGGGCCCGACCATCTCGCGCCGGAAGCAGAAACGGCAATAGACCGCGCAGGTGTGGGTCGGCTTCAGCAGCACCCGGTCGGGATAGCGGTGGACGATCCCCTCTACCGGGCTGTGGGCAAAGTCGCCGATCGGGTCGGCGCTTTCCTCGGGCGTGGCGTCCAGCTCGGCCGCGTCCGGCATCAGCTGGCGCGCGATCGGATCGGCCGGGTCGGCGGCGTCGATGAGCTCGGCCATGTCGGGCGTGATGGCCAGCGCATAGCGCGCGGCGACGCGCTCGAGCTCCGGCAGCCGCTCCAGCGGCGCCAGTCCGGCGGCGACCAGGTCGCTCGGTTTGCGAAGCGTGCTCATCGCGCCCGCATATGGCTCATGCGGGGGCCGCGGGCAAATGCGGCCTAGCGCGCGACGTCGGCCACGGGCGTCCAGACCACCTGCTCGATGCGGCTGGCGCTGGTCGCCAGCATCACCAGCCGATCGAAGCCGAGCGCCGAGCCGCAGGCGTTCGGCATGTGGGGCAGGGCGGCCAGGAAGTCCTCGTCGATCGGATAGCGTTCGCCATAGACGCGGGCCTTCTCGTCCATTTCCGCCTGGAACCGCCGTCGCTGTTCGACCGGGTCGGTCAGCTCGCCGAACGCGTTGGCGAGCTCGACCCCGCAGGCATAGAGCTCGAAGCGTTCGGCCACCCGTGGGTCGGCCGCCTTGGGCCGGGCCAGGGCCGCCTCGCTGATCGGGTATTCGCAGAGGATGGTCGGGCGGCCCATGCCCAGGTTCGGCTCGATCTTCTCGACCAGCACCTTCGAATAAACGTCGGCCCACACGTCGTCGTCGGCGATCCGCACCCCGGCCTGCATCGCGGCCCGGGCCAGCCCGTCGCGGTCGGTCTCGCCGCTCGCCGCGACCGTGGCCAGCAGGTCGATGCCGGCGTGGCGCTGGAAGGCCTCCTGCAGGCTCAACCGTTCGGGTTCCTGGAAGGGGTCGCTGGATAGCTGCCGATAGGTGAGGGTCCTGGCCCCGGCCGTCTCCGCCGCCAGCCGCAGAAGATCGGCGCAGTCGGCCATCAGTTGTTCGTAGGGCTCGCCGGTGCGGTACCACTCCAGCAGGGTGAATTCCGGATGGTGCAGCGGCCCGCGCTCGCGGTTGCGCCAGACCCGCGCGAAATCGAAGATCCGCGTCTCGCCCGCCGCCAGCAGCTTCTTGCAGGCGAACTCGGGCGAGGTGTGCAGGTAGAGCGGCGAGGTCTCGCCGGAATTGCCAATGATTTCCGTGGCGAAGGCGTGCAGATGGGCTTCGTTGCCGGGCGAGAGCTGCAGCGCCGCCCCCTCGACCTCGGTGAAGCTCCGGTCCTCGAACCAGCGCCGTACGGCTCGGGTGATCGCGCCGCGCGCCAGCAGGAACGGGCGGCGGTCCTGATGGATGTCGGCCCGCCACCAGGGCGATTGAGAAGTCATCGGCGCAGGCGTCCCTTATGCGGCCATTTCGATCATGACTGGCGAATTTCGCCTTCATCGTATAGGTGCGCGCCAAGACCGCCGCTCGGCGGAATCGCGCGAGGCCGATGCCCGGCCTCCCAATAGGCTCGAGGACGAACTACGTGAAGGTCGCTGCCAGCTCGCTCAGGAAAGGCGCCGTCGTCGATATGGACGGCAAGCTCTATGTCGTCCTGACCGCCGAAAATATCCACCCCGGCAAGGGGACCCCGGTCACCCAGCTCAACATGCGCCGCATCGCCGACGGCGTGAAGGTGTCCGAGCGCTGGCGCACGACCGAGCAGGTCGAACGCGCCTTCGTCGACGACCGCAACTACAACTTCCTCTACCAGGACGGCGAGGGCTACCACTTCATGCAGCCCGAGACCTACGACCAGGTCGTGGTGTCCGAGGAAACCGTCGGCGACAACGCGCCGTGGCTGACCGACGGTCTGACGGTGGTGCTGTCGGTGCACGAAGGCGTGCCGATCGCCATGGAACTGCCGCGTCTGGTGACCTTCGAGATCGCCGAGACCGAGCCGTCGGTGAAGGGCCAGACCGCTTCGTCGTCGTACAAGCCCGCCATCCTGACCAACGGCGAGCGCATCATGGTGCCGCCGTACATCGCCCCCGGCACGCGCGTGGTGATCCTCACCGAAGACTGGACCTACCAGGAACGCGCCAAGGACTAAGACTTCCGCGAGGCGGGGATCAGGCGAAGCGCCTGGCCCCCGCCACGCACAGCACCACTGCGGCGGTCACCGCCGCCATCGACCAGCCGACGGGCTCGCCGAGCAGGCTCGCCGCCAGGGCCAGGCCCATGAAGGGCTGCAGCAGCTGCAGCTGCCCGACCGCCGCCACGCCGCCCGCGGCCAGGCCGCGGTACCAGAACACGCATCCGATCAGCATGCTGAACAGCGAGACATAGGCCAGGCCCGTCCAGGCCTGCGCGCTGACCGCTGCAAAGTCCACAGGGCGGCTCAGCAGCGCCGCCGGGGCCATCAGCGGCAGGCAGAGCAGTAGCGACCAGCAGACCGCCTGCCAGCCGCCCAGCCGGCGCGAGACGCGGCCGCCTTCGGCGTAGCCCAGGCCGCAGACCACGATGGCGGCGACCATCAGCAGGTCGCCCTGCATGGAGCCTTCGCCGCCCTGGCTGAACGCGAAGCCCGCGACCAGCGCCGCGCCGATGACGGCGAAGATCCAGAACGAGCGCTTGGGCCGCTCGCCGCCGAGCAGCACCGCGAACACCGCCGTGGTCAGCGGCAGCAGGCCGACGAACACGATCGAGTGGGCCGCGGTGACGTGCTGCAGGGCCAGCGCGGTCAGCATCGGGAAGCCCAGCACCACGCCCAGGCCCATCATCGCCAGCGGGGCCAGGTCGCGTCGCTCCGGCCTCGGCGCCCGGAACAGCGCCAGCAGCCCGATCGCCAGCAGGCCGGCGATGGTCGCCCGCGCCGCGGTCAGGAACGTCGGCGACAGGTCGGCGACGGCGACCCGGGTTGCGGGCAGCGAGCCCGAAAAGATCGCTACTCCCAGAAAGCCGTCGAGCCAGCCGCGCGCCTTGGCGTCCATGTCCATGTCTCCGTTCGTGGCGGGTATGCGCCGATGGATGCTCGATCAGCCAGGAACGGTGCGGTACAATTGCGACAAACTGTACTGATCAGGATGGCGATACGGATGACGGTCGAGGGTGACGGCACACGCGTCGAGAAGGTGATGGGCGCCATCCGCCAGCGTATCGCCGCTCGGGCGCTGCAGCCTGGCGCGAAGGCTCCGTCGATCCGCGCCTTCGCCGAGGCCATGGGAGTTTCCAAGTCCACGGTGGTGGAGGCTTACGACCGGCTGGCGGCGGAAGGCGTGATCCAGGCGCGGCGCGGGTCGGGTTTCTATGTCGCCGGCCGCACGCCGCCCCTGGCGCTGGCCGACATCGGGCCGCGGCTGGACCGCTCCATCGACCCGCTCTGGGTGTCGCGCCATTCGCTGGAGGCGCGGCCCGACGCCCTGATGCCGGGCTGCGGCTGGCTGCCGAGCGCGTGGATGCCGCAGGACGCGGTGCGGCGGGCGCTGCGCAGCCTCGCCAGGGCCGATCACGCCTACCTGACCGACTATGGCCCGCCGCTAGGCTCGCCAGCCCTGCGTCAGCTTCTGTCGCGGCGGCTGGCCGAGCACGGCGTCGACGCGCCGCCTGGCCAGATCATGCTGACCGAGTCGGGCACCCAGGCGATCGACCTCGTGTGCCGGTTCCTGCTGGAGCCTGGCGACACCGTGATCGTGGACGATCCCTGCTATTTCAACTTCCACGCCATGCTGCGCGCGCATCGCGCCAAGGTCGTCGGCGCGCCCTGGACGCCGCACGGGCCCGATCTCAAGGTCTTCGAGCGGACGCTGATCGAGCACCGGCCACGGCTCTACATCACCAACTCCGGTCCGCAGAACCCGACAGGCGCGCAATTGTCCCCGGTGGTCGCCCACCGCCTGCTGAAGCTGGCCGAGCGGCATGGCGTGACCATCATCGAGGACGACATCTACGCCGACCTGGAGATCGAGCCGGCCCCGCGACTGGCCGCCTTCGACGGTCTCGACCGCGTGGTCCACATCGGCAGCTTCTCCAAGACGCTGTCGGCCGCCGCCCGCTGCGGCTTCATCGCGGCGCGGGGCGGTTGGATCGAGGATCTCGTCGACCTCAAGGTCGCCACCTCGTTCGGCGGCGGGCAGCTGGCGGCCGAGTTGACCTACGCCATCCTCATCGACGGCGGGTACCGCCGCTATCTCGCGGGCCTGCGCGAGCGACTGGCGCGGGCTCGCGGCGAGGCGCTGCGGCGCCTGCGCGGGCTGGGGTTCGAGCCGTGGCTGACGCCGCAGGCCGGGATGTTCCTCTGGATGGCGTTGCCTGCCGGCCTGGACGCCGCGCCGGTCGCCCAGCGCGCCTTGGCCGACGGCGTCGTCCTCGCGCCGGGCGACGCCTTCAGCCTCTCGCAGTCGGCGCGGGGCTACATGCGCTTCAACGTCGCCCAGTGCGCAGACGGCCGGGTCTACGAGGCGCTGGAGCGCGCCATGCGCTCCTAGGAGGCCTCGCGTCGGGCGGTGATGATCTTCACCGGCTGGGCCAGCATCTCGCCCTTCATGACGCCCTCGCCGGCGGTGGGCGAGGTGGGGGAGGCCAGGATCTTCTTCACCGTGTCCATGCCGTCGACCACCTTGCCGAAGGTCGCGAAGCCCAGGTTGTCGCCCGACTGCTTGGGATCGGCGTCCATGTAGGTCATGTCGCCGACGCAGATGAAGAAGTCGGAGGTGGCCGTCCCGGGATCGGTGCGGCCCATCGAGATCGCCCCGTTGACGTGCGACAGGCCGGTCTTGGTGGTCGGCTCGTGCGCGATCGGCTTCAGCACCCGTTTTGGATCGTTCTGCACGCCGCCCTGCACCAGGCCGTACTCGGGCGCGTTCGGGACCTTGGACGCCCGATAGAAGGTGGCTCCGTCGAAGCGTTTTTCGTCGACGTAGCGCAGGAAGTTGTTCGCCGTGATCGGCGCCTTGTCGGGGTAGAGCTCCAGCACGATAGGGCCGTCCGCCGTCTCCAGTCGGACCTTCACCGGGCTTGCGGCGGGCTGGGCCGCGGCCGGGACGGCCGCCATCGCCGCCATCGCGCCTAGAAACACCCGTCGCTTCATCGTCTCACTCCCGGTTCGAGCGGCAGCTTAGCGCCCGGCGTGGCCATGGCAACGCGCCGCCAGATAGTCGCCAATGAAACGATCTGATGAGTGCAGAGAGGCGCTGTTCAATGAACGCGCTCAATTATGTGAAGTCGAAATTGTCACGCTTGAAATACAGACTGATCTAGATAGCGGCACTGTGCGTGTCGCTAGGTCTCTAGTTTGTCATGCTTGCGTGGTTGGATTTCGAGTTATGCGTAGTGAGGGTTCGTCGGCTGGCCAGGATTGCGCCGGATACCTGGAGGTGAGGGCCAGGCCCTTGCTGAGGTCTGAGGCCGGCGTCGTCGCGGGCCAACTCGCCGGGGTCCTCGCGTTGGATGCGACCGATCAGATCTCCCTGAATCTGGCCCTGCTTGGCGACTACCGGCACGCCAAGACCCTGGCGACGCGCCTGTTGGGCGCCGGGGTGGACTGGTCGATCGATCCTTCTCCGGAAGGCCTGGGCGGCAAGCAGCGCGCGGCGAGGTTCACCGTCACCATCGGTCAGGCGCGCGCGATCGGCTCGGTGCCGGCTCTGGTGCTGCTGGCGGCCGTGCTCAGGCGCAGCGCCTAGCGGGGGCGCTAGACTCGCCGGGCGATCAAGCGTCGCCGTTTGAAGTGCGCCTGCAGCGGCTCGTCGAAGAGCTTGAGCGCCGCCCACGACGCCGCCGCAACGAGCACGACGCGAACAACCGCTTCGGGGATGGACGCAGGCTGCTGCGGCAGGCCAACGGCCAGGCTGGCGCCTGCCAGCATCCCCAGGAGCGGAATGTGAAGGATGTATAGCGGGTAGGAGATGCGGCCGGAGACGTCCGCCCACAGCGCGCCTAGCCTGGTGGCGGGTTCGCGGTTGGCGCCGCCCAAGACGAGCGCGGGATAAAGCACCAGCACCGTGAGCAGGCGGGCGATCTCCGCATCCTTTGGAATGGCGAACGACGCCAGCATCAGCGCCGACCCCAGCATTGGGCCGATCCGCAGCCACGGGGCGTGGACCCTCTCCAGCAGCGCGCCAAGGAAGAAGAAGAACGCGACGCGCGGAAAGCCCCAGGCGATCGCATCGCGGGTGTCCGGGGCGCCTGCATAGATGGCCCCCTGGAAGACCAGGAAGATCGCGCCCAGCGCCGCGACGAGCGCCGCAAGCCGCCATCCGCGCAGGCGCGGCGCCATCACGGCGAAGGCCAGGTTGGCGCACAGCTCGAGGAACAGCGTCCACATGGGCGAATTGAGCGGCCAGCTCTGGGTGTCCCAGACAACCGGAACCACAAGCAGGCCGGCGACGACGGATGCTGCGAAGTTTGGCGGCAGATCGCCGTCGGTGGTCGCCGCCTTTGCGATCGCCACGACGACCGCCAGGCAAACGCTGGCGAAGATCAACGGGTACAGGCGCTGAAGTCTGATGACGGCGAAGTCCGGCACGCTCATCGCATCGCCGAGCTTTCTGCCGTAGGCCCGCGCCACCACGAAGCCGCTCAGGATGAAGAAGAAATCCACCGCGAGGTAGGCGTGCGGGAAAGCGAAGTTGGGGCCGAACCACTCGGCTCGGTGGTAGAGCACGACGCAGATGGCCGCGAGGCCGCGCAAGGCGTTCAGGGTCAGCAGGAGGTCGGGGCGCATAGGCGCTCATGCCACTTGCGGTGCGGATCGTCCACACAGCTCAACTGCTAGTGGGTCGTCTCGAATGTTGGGAGGGGGCGGGCGCTGCGCCCAAAAGTCCAAGTGGCTCCCCGAGCAGGACTCGAACCTGCGACAAGTCGGTTAACAGCCGACTGCTCTACCAACTGAGCTATCGGGGATCACGTTGGAGGCGGCGATATACCCAGCACGGGCCGGGTGCGCAAGCGCTCAAATCGACTTTGTCCACAGAGCAAAAAAAGAGCCCGGCCGGAGCCGGGCTTGAATCGAAGTTCGGTGATGGTGGGGTGTCTTCAAGGAAGACGCCGCCATGGTCCCGCTCCGATGGTTAAGTGGCGATTAACGCTCCTGTCCGCCAATGGACGGGCGCGACGCCGAGACCTCTCGACGGGCCGAGCGCTCGCCGCTACCAGGGGCGAAATCGCAAGACGTAGGGCGGAAATGCGTATCCATTTCACCGGCATAGCTGGGGCGGGCATGAGCGCCGTGGCCCTGATGATGCGCGACGCGGGCCACGAGATCTCCGGATCGGACGAAGATGTCTTTCCGCCCATGTCGACCTATGTCGAGGGACTGGGCTTTCCGTTTCACCGCCGATTCGACGCGGCCAACCTGCCGGACGGCCTCGACGTGCTGGTTCTCGGGACCAGCGCCAAGCTCGGCGCCGAGACCAATCCCGAGGTGATCGCCGCCCGCGCCCGCGGCGTGCGAGTCACCACCTTCGCCCAGATGCTGGGCGAGGCGACCCGCGATCGCGCGGTCACCGTCGTCGCCGGATCGTTCGGCAAGTCGACCTGCACCGCCCTGATGGCCCATGTGCTGCATGAGGCGGGGACCAGCCCGGGCTGGATGGTCGGCGCCATCTCGCCGTCGCTGCCCGCCACCGGCCAGTGGGGGAAGGGCGAAGTGGTGCTGGAGGGCGACGAGTACATCGTTTCCTCGGCCGATCCGCGCTCCAAGTTCGAGCTCTACCATCCGAACCACCTGCTGCTGACCTCGCTGGTCCACGACCACGTCAACGTCTTCCCGACCTTCGAGGAATACGAGGCGCCGTTCCGGATCCTGCTGCGCAAGCTGCCGCAGAGCGGCCTGGCGGTGCTGCGCGAGCATCCGGCGACGCGGGCCGTGGCCGGCGAGACCGCCGCGCGCGTGGTCTGGTACGACACCAAGCCCTGCGACGGCTGGTACGCCGCCAATGTCGTGTTCGGCGAAACCACCGCCTTCGATCTGATCGGTCCTGGCGGGCGGACGATCGCGCTCACCACCCAGCTGCTCGGGGCCCACAACGTCGAGAACGTGGTCGGCGTCGCCGCCTACCTGCTGGAACGCGGTCTGGTCACCGAGGCGGCGCTGGCCGCGGGCGTCGCCAGCTTCGCCGGCATCCGCCGCCGCCTGGACCGCCTGACCACCACGTCGCAGATCCCGGTGATCGAGGGCTTCGGCAGCTCCTACGAGAAGGCGCACTCGGCGATCGACGCCATGCGGCTGCACTATCCGGACCGCCCGCTGGTCGTGGTGTTCGAGCCGCACACCTTCAGCTGGCGCAGCCGTGACGCCCTGCCGTGGTACGACACCGTGTTCACCGGCGCCTCGCGCGTGCTGATCTGCCCGCCGCCGGTCCACGGCGCCGGCAGCCACCATCAGTCGACCTTCGAAGAGATCCTGATGCGGGCCCAGGCGACCGGCATCGCCGTGGAAGGCGTCGCCGACGCCCAGGCCGCGACCGAGGCGCTGTCGCACCTGCGCGGCGACGAGGTCGTGCTGCTGCTGTCCTCCGGGCCGCTGCTGGGCCTGCCCGACAGCCTGCCGGCTCTGTTCGACCGTCTCTACGGCGCGCCTGCCTACGCCTGAGGCGTCCCGGCCTCTCGGCGAACTCGCCCTGCGGCGGACCGCAAGACGATGTTCGCCAAGCTCATGACCTGAACTACTCGGCCGCTTCCTTGAACTGCGCCCGGCGCGGGCCGAGGTAGCCGAACAGGAAGGCGGCGACCTTGCGCATCTGGATCTCCTCGCTGCCCTCGGTGATCCGATAGCGGCGGTGGTGGCGATAGATGTGCTCGAACGGCTTGTGGCGCGAATAGCCGATGCCGCCATGCACCTGCATCGCCCGGTCGGCGGCCTCGCAGACCAGCCGGTTAGCCCAGTAGTTGCACATCGACACCTTGTCGGAGATCTGCTTCTCGATCTCCTTGTGCGGCATGCGGTCCATGTCCCAGGCGGTCTTGCGGATCAGCAGCCGCAGCATCTCGGCCTGGGTGGCCAGCTCGACCAGCGGCCACTGGATGGCCTGGTTCTCGGCCAGCGCCTTGCCGAACGGCTTGCGGGCGCGGGCGTACTTGACGCTCTCCTCGATGCAGTAGACCGCCGCCCCCAGCGACGAGGCCGCCTGGCGGATGCGGTTCTGGTGCACGAACGACTGGCCCAGCCCCAGGCCGCGGTCGACTTGGCCCCAGTAGCTATCCTCGGGCACCCAGACATCGGTGAAGCTGACGCGCGGGTGGTCGGTCGGCATATTGAAGGTCCAGAGGTACTCCTCGACCTTCACGCCGGGCGCGTCCGCCGGGACGATGAAGCAGGTGATCCCGGTGGCGTCGCCGTCCTGGCCGGACGTGCGCGCGAAGACCATGACGTGGGTGGCCACGTGCATGCCCGTCGTCCACATTTTCTCGCCGCGGATCAGCCAGCCGGGCTGGCCGTCCTTGTCCTGGCGGACGGCGGTGGTCTCCATGAAGGTGGCGTCGGAGCCGTGGTTGGGTTCGGTCAGGCCAAAGCCGGTCCGCATCCCGCCGTTCAGCAGCTTGTCGCCGTCGCGCTCGTACTGAGCGTTCGTCGCGAACTCCTTGAACATCAGGATGAAAGGGTTGTTGCCGACGATCGAGTGCTCGTTCTGCAGGTCGTTGTGCAGGCCCAGCCCCTTGGCCGCCAGGTGCTCGCGGATCACCGCCATGTCGAGGTTGGTGCCGGCCTTGCCGCCCATCTCCTTGGGCCAGGCGTAACGCAGGTGGCCGGCCTCGTCGGCCAGCTTGCGGGCCTTGCCCAGCAGCTCTTCCCATTCCTTCTTCGGCAGGCCGCCGGCGTCCCAGTCGGTGCGCTCGTATTCGCGGCGGTGGTCGAAGAACCGGATGTTGTCGTCCTGGTTCTCCAGCGGCTTTATCTTGGCCTCGATGAAGGCGTCCAGCTCGTCCAGATAGGCGGACAGTTCGGGCGGCAGGCTGAAGTCCATCGCGTCTCTCCCTGTTTTGCGAAGCAGCCTAACCCAGGTTTGCGCTTCCGCCGGGTCAGGGGTGTCGGTCGATCCGTCGCCTGCTCGGCGTGATCCGTCGCGCGCGCCTCGAACGGCCAAGGGTGGGCGGGTAGGCGGGCGGAGTTCCACGTTTGGAGGTCCGCATGCGTCTTCTCCTGCTCGGCGCGTTCGCGTCGCTCTCGCTCGCCGCGCCGGCGCTCGCCGGGGTTCCGGCCGGGGCCTGGTCCCAGAAGTCCGACGGCCAGGAGCTGACCCTGGTTCCCAAGCTGAAGATCTCGCCCAGCATGTCGGCGACCGGCATGGTCCTCGGCACGAGCGGCTACGGCGGCGCCTCGACCACCACGACCTTGCAGAGCGAGTTCGTGCCGATGCGCACTCAGCGTGCGATGTCGCTGGTGATCGCGCCCGACGGCGGCTTCACCTGGACGATCGACAAGAGCCGCCCAGCATCTGCGCAAAGCGCCGACTGCAAGCTGCTGATCCGGGAGGAGAAAAGCGGTCGGGTGCGGGCCGAGGGCGACCGCCTGATCTTCGACGTCACCAGCGGCGTGCAGAGCTCCCGCGACAGCTGCGACCCGGGCAAATCCTCGCGCGGCCCCAAGGCGGCGGCCAGCGAGAGCTACGGCTATCGGCTCTCCGGCGGCGCCCTGAACCTGACCGCCGCCGGCGGGGTGAACTGGACTTTCAGCGGCGGTTGACGCGGCGAGAGCCGTTTACAGCCGCGCAAAACCCCGCCCTGATCGCGCAAAAGCCAAGGGAGGCTGCGCGGCGGATGTCGGATCAGGTGCTCGAAGGGCTGCAGAGGCTGGCGCCGGAACTGGCCGGCGAGGGGGCGAGCGTCGAGGGCCTGCAACGCCTTTCCGGCGGCGCCAGCATGGAGACCTGGGCCTTCGCCCTGGTCGGCCGCGAGCGGCGCGATGAGCTGGTCCTGCGCCGCCGCACCGCGCCGATGGCGCCGGAGGAGGGCCGCTCGGTCTCGCTGGCCACCGAGGCGGCGCTGATCACGGCCGCCCACGCGGCCGGCGCGCCGGTGGCCGAGCTGGTGCATCTGGCCCGGCCGACGGACGGCCTCGGCGAAGCCCACATCACCCGTCGCGTCGCCGGCGAGACCCTCGGCCGCAAGATCGTCTCCGACCCCAGGTTCGAGGCTGTGAGGCCAAGGCTCGCCCGCCAGTGCGGCGAGATCCTCGCCCAGATCCACGCCGTCCCGCCGCCGCCCGGCCTCAAGACCGTCGACGCCCTGGAGGAACTGGCCCGCTATGAGGAGGTGTACCGCAAGTCCGGAGCCGAGCGGCCGATCCTCGAGCTGGCCTTCCAGCACCTGAAGAAGATCGCCCCGCCGCCGCGCGAAGCCGTGCTGCTGCACGGCGACTTCCGGAACGGCAATCTGATGATCGATCCGGAGCGCGGCGTCAGCGCGGTGCTGGACTGGGAGCTGTCGCACTGCGGCGACCCGGCCGAGGACCTCGGCTGGATCTGCGTGAACTCCTGGCGCTTCGGCCGCGCCGACCTGCCGGTCGGGGGCTTTGGCCGCTACGAGGACCTGCTGGCCGGCTACGTCGCCGGCGGCGGGGCCGAGATCCCGCTCTCGCGGGTGCTCTACTGGCAGGCGCTGGGCTCGCTGAAGTGGGGCGTCATGTGCCTGATGATGTACGCCAGTTACGCCAATGGGGCCGAAAGCTCGGTCGAACGCCCGATGATCGGCCGGCGGGTTTCCGAGACCGAGATCGATCTCGTCACGCTGCTGGAGAACGGCCTGTGATCGAACATCCCAAAGCCGAGGAACTGGTCGAGGCCGTGGCCCGCTGGATCGACAGCGTGCGTCCTCAACTCGGACCGCGCGACGCTTTCCTGGCCCGCGTCGCCGCCAACGCGCTCAGCGTCGTGAAGCGCGAATTGCAGGCCGGCCCGGCCGCGGAGGCGGCGGCGGTCGAGCGGCTCAGCGCGCTGCTGGGGCGTGAGGGCTCGCTCTCGGACCTCAACGCCGACCTCTGCGCGCGGCTGCGGGCTGGCGAGATGGACGCCGCAACGCCAGGGCTGCTGGCGGCGCTGCGGGCGAACATCACCGAGCAGATCGCCATCGACCAGCCAAGCTATGCGCCGGAGCCCCGCTGACGGGTGATTCCGGCCCTGGCGGAGGGCGCTGATCGCGGATAGAGCGGCGTCATGTTGAGCCGCAATGACTGTCTGGACCTCGACGCCCGCGATCCGCTCGCGGCGCGGCGCGAGTTGTTCGACCTGCCGGCCGGGGTGATCTACCTCGACGGCAATTCGCTGGGCGCGCTTCCCCGCAACGTTCGACCCCGCCTGGAGGCGGCGGTGCAGGACGAATGGGGCCGCGACCTGATCAAGAGCTGGAACACCGCCGACTGGATCAATCTGCCGTCGCGCGTCGGCGACCGGATCGCCCGGCTGATCGGGGCGGGGGCGGGCGAGGTGATCGCCGCGGACTCCACCTCGGTGAACCTCTTCAAGCTGGCCGCCGGAGCGCTGAAGGCGCGGCCGGGCCGCAAGGTCATCGTCACCGAGCCGGGCAACTTCCCGACCGACCTCTACATTCTTCAGGGCCTGCGCGACCTGCTGGGCGACGTCGAGCTGCGGGTGGTCGAGCGCGCGGACCTGGCGGCGGCGCTGGACGAGGACGTGGCCCTGCTGCTGCTGACCCACGTCCACTACAAGACCGGCGCGATCCACGACATGGCCGCCTTGACCGCCCGCGCCCACGCGGTCGGCGCTCTGGCTCTCTGGGACCTCAGCCACTCGGCCGGCGCGCTGGCGGTGGACCTCAACGGCTGCGGCGCGGACCTCGCGGTTGGCTGTGGCTACAAGTACCTGAACGGGGGGCCTGGCGCCCCGGCGTTCCTGTTTATCGCCAAGCACTTGCAGGCCGATTTTCAGACGCCGCTGACCGGCTGGATGGGTCACGCCGCGCCGTTCGCGTTCGGCGACGACTATGCGCCCGCGCCCGGCGTGCTGCGCGGCCTCTGCGGTACGCCTGCGGTGCTCGGCCTGACGGCGCTGGAGGCCTCGCTGGAGGCGTTCGACGGCGTCGATATGAGCCAGGTCCGCGCCAAGTCGATGGCCCTGGGCGACCTCTTCCTCGACCTGGTTCTTGAGCGTTGCGAAGGCTTTGACCTCGGATGCTCGCGCGACGCCGCGTCCCGCGGGAGCCAGGTCGCCCTGACCCACGAGAGCGGTTATGCGATCATGCAGGCCTTGATCGCTCGCGGCGTGATCGGCGACTTCCGGGCCCCCGACGTGCTGCGCTTCGGCTTCACCCCGCTCTATGTCCGCCACGTCGACGTCTGGGACGCGGCGGACATCATTTCCGACATCATGGCCCGCGGCGAGTGGCGGCAGGCCCGCTATCACGAGGTCTCGGCCGTCACATGAGCGAGAAGCTGCACACCCCGCCGGCGATGAGCTACGGCGACTATCTCGGCCTCGACACGCTGCTGGCCTCGCAGAAGCCGCGCTCGGACGAGCACGACGAGCTGCTGTTCATCATCATCCACCAGGCTTCCGAGCTGTGGCTGAAGCTGTCGCTGCACGAACTTCAGGGCGCCCGCGCGCACATCCGCGCCGACGACCTGGGGCCCGCCTTCAAGATGATCGCCCGGGTCAGCCGCATCCAGGGCCAGCTGATCCAGTCGTGGGACGTGCTCGGCACCATGACCCCCAGCGACTACCACGCCCTGCGGCCGCACCTGGGCCAGAGCTCGGGCTTCCAGTCGTTCCAGTACCGGATGCTGGAGTTCGTCATGGGAGCCAAGGACGCCTCGATGCTGCGCGTCCACGAGGGGACCGAGGTCCACGCCCCGCTGGTCGCCGCCCTGGCCGAGCCCAGCCTCTACGATGAGGCGATCGCCCTGCTGGCGCGTCGCGGCTTCGACATCCCGGCGGCGGTCTTGGACCGCGACTGGCGTCAGGCGCACGTCGCCGATCCGGCCGTCGAGGCGGCCTGGACCGCGGTCTATCGCGATCCGGATAAGTACTGGGATCTCTATGAGTTGGCCGAGAAACTTGTCGACCTGGAGTTCCGCTTCCAGCAGTGGCGCTTTGCGCACCTAAAGACCGTCGAGCGGATCATCGGCTTCAAGGGCGGCACCGGCGGCAGCGCCGGGGCGGCCTATCTGGCCAAGGCGCTGGAAGGCTCGTTCTTCCCCGAGCTGTTCAGGGTCCGGACCGTCCTCTAGGGCGGCGGCGGGGCGGTCAGCGCGCGGTTGATCGCTTCGCCCAGGGTCTCGGCCAGCAGCGGCTTTTCGACGATGTCGACCCCGGCGGCCTGGGCGCGGCTGCGCACCTGCGCGTTCGGATGGGTGGTGATCAGCAGCGCCGGCAACCGCACGGCCCGGCGCCGCAGCACCTCGACGAGTTCCAGCCCGTCCATTCCCGGCAGTTGCAGATCGACCACCAGACAGCCGTCCGCCGGGAGCCGCGGGCAGGCCGCGAGGCTCTCGGCGTCGGGGAAGGTCTCGACTTCGTAGCCGTCGATCTCCAGGGCGAACTTCAGCGCCGTGCGCACGGCCGGGTCGTCATCCACGAGGAGGAGCGGGGCGGGGCGCACGGCGGTTCCCATGGTCAGGCCGCGGCCTTCCAGGTCGGCTCGAGTTGCGCGTGCGGCGGGCAGGGGGCGACCGGGACCTGCGGCAGGCCGATCATCTCATTCGCGAAGCCGTGGTTCACGTCGCGATGGTGGGCTTCGTCGGCTCGCACCACCAGGACCACGTCGCGCAGGGTCGCGGTGTCGGGCAGACCCCAGTAGCGCTTGGCGATCTCCGGCGCGGGCACGTTCGGGCTGCGGCCTTCGTCGATCTCGGCGAGGTAGTGCGTGTAGCTGATCACCGCCTCTTCCTCGAAGTAGCCGACCACGCGGTGGGCGGTCTTGGCGGAGACGAGGTAGAGGCCGAAGAAGAACAGGTAGAACACCCACTGCACGGCCACGACGACGAACCGCTCGAACAGCGTCGGCTTGCTGACCTCGATGAAGGTCATCAGGTGCATGCGCTCGTTCTCGGCCTCGTCCATCAGGGTCTTGATCCACCCCTTGTCGTCGCACATGCGGCGCAGGCACTTCAGGTGGGTCAGGGTGGCGCCGACCATGCCGGGCACCGCCGCGACGGTCTCCAGGACCACGGCGCGGTGGCCGTAGCGCTTGGCGAAGAAGGTGTCGGCGCAGAAGCGCAGCAGCTTCACGAAGCCGAAGGCGACGCTGTCGGAAACGCCCTGCGGCTTGTGGTGGACGCTGGTGTCGACGAGGGGGGCGGTCATGTTCGGGCTCCTGCTCCGATGATGGCGAACAGGTACCCGTGCGGCGCCTTGGACAGAATCCGTGTCTTCCTCTTAAGGGGTATCCCCTAGCTTCGCCGCGCCCGCCGGTGCGATATCGGACAGGCGGCGCAACAGGTTCAAGGAAGGCCAGGTTCTGCAGTACGGCTCGTCCAACGTCTGGATCGGCGCGGCGGTGGCCATCCTCGCCACCCTGGCCGGCGTCGCCGCCCATGTCCTGCTGGCCCCGGTCGTCGGCGACCGCGTCGCCTTCCTGGTGTTCGTGCCGGCCGTCGTTCTGGCCTCGGCCCACTCGGGCCTCGCGCCCGGCGCGCTGGCGGCGATGCTCGGCGTCTGGTGCGGTCTCTTCCTGGCTCAGCGGCATGGACCGATCAGCGACGCCGACATCGCCAGCGCCATCGTCTTCGCCGGGGTCGCCGCGGCCATCGTCGTGGGCGGGGAGTCCTTCCAGCGCTCGCGGCGCGAGGCCGCCGCCGTCAACCGCGACCTGGCCGCGCGCGAGGCGCACCTCAGCTCGATCCTCGACACGGTCCCCGACGCCATGATCCTGATCGACGAGCAGGGGATCATGCAGTCGTTCTCCAGCGCCGCCGAGCACATGTTCGGCTGGACCGCGGCCGAGGCCATGGGGCGCAACGTCAGCCTGCTCATGCCCGCGCCGCACAAGGAGGCGCACGACGACTATCTCGAGCGCTACTACAAGACCCACGAGCGCCGGATCATCGGCCTGGGCCGCGTCGTCGTCGGTCTGCGCAAGGACGGCTCGACCTTCCCGATGGAGCTCTCGGTGGGCGAGATGCGCACCGCCGACGGCCGCTTCTTCACCGGCTTCGTCCGGGACCTGACCGAGCGCCAGCGCACCGAGGCGCGGCTCAAGGAACTGCAGTCGGAACTGGTGCACATCTCGCGCCTCACGGCCCTGGGCGAAATGGCCTCGGCCCTGGCGCACGAGCTGAACCAGCCGCTGTCGGCGATCGCCAACTATCTGCGCGGCTCAGTGCGCCTGCTCGCGAACGACCCGATCCCGCGCGAGCGGCTGAGCGAGGCGCTCGACAAGGCCAACGAGCAGACCCTACGCGCCGGCCAGATCATCCGCCGCCTGCGCGACTTCGTGGCCCGCGGCGAGACCGAGCGGCGGGTCGAGAGCCTGCCCAAGTTGATCGAGGAGGCCGGCGCCCTGGCCCTGGTCGGCGCCAAGGAACACGGCGTGCGGGTGGCCTTCGACCTCGACCCGGCGGTCAAGCACGTGCTGGCCGATAAGGTCCAGGTCCAGCAGGTCATCCTGAACCTGATCCGCAACGCCATCGACGCGATGGACGAGTCGCCCCGGCGCGAGCTGCAGATCATCACCCGGTCGGCGCCGGACGACCTGGCGCAGGTGACGGTGTCCGACACCGGTCCCGGCATCAGCCCCGAAGTGGCCGAACAGCTCTTCCAGCCTTTCATCACCACCAAGCGGCATGGCATGGGGGTCGGGCTCTCGATCTCGCGTACGATCGTCGAGGCGCACGGGGGCCGAATCTGGGTGGAGAACACGCCCGGCGGCGGGGCCACCTTCCATTTCACGCTGCGCAGCGTTGCGGACGAGGAACTCGATGGCTGACGAACTGGTGCATGTGATCGACGACGATCCGGCGGTTCGCGATTCCCTGGCTTTCCTGCTGGAGACCGCGAATCTCGCGCCGCGCACCTACGACTCGGCCGTGGCGTTCCTCGAAGCCCTGCCGGAGGTCACGAGCGGCTGCGTCGTCACCGACGTGCGAATGCCCGAAATGACCGGCATCGAGCTGGTGCGGCGGCTGAAGGGGCAGGGGTTCCGCCTGCCGATCGTGATGATCACCGGCCACGCGGACGTGCCGCTGGCGGTCGAGGCCATGAAAGCCGGCGTCGCCGACTTCATCGAAAAGCCGTTCGACGACGAGGTGCTGCTGGCTGCGATCGCCGCGGCGCTGCGCGACGGCGAGAAGGACCGCCAGGGCGCGGCCGAGGCGGCGCAGATCACCGCGCGCATGGACAGCCTGTCGGGCCGCGAGCGCGAGGTGCTGGGAGGTCTGGTGGCGGGCCACGCCAACAAGGTGATCGCCTTTGATCTGGGGATCAGCCCGCGCACCGTCGAGATCTATCGCGCCAACGTCATGACCAAGATGAAGGCGGCCAGCCTGTCGG
The DNA here is from genome assembly GCF_964254345.1 of Phenylobacterium sp. LjRoot97. Taxonomy (NCBI): domain Bacteria; kingdom Pseudomonadati; phylum Pseudomonadota; class Alphaproteobacteria; order Caulobacterales; family Caulobacteraceae; genus Phenylobacterium; species Phenylobacterium sp. LjRoot97. The sequence goes on along the minus strand of NZ_CAXUTH020000001.1, from coordinate 2,544,178 downwards.
AGCTGGTTCGTATGGCCATGCTCGCGGAGCGAGGCTAGCTCAGCGCTTCCCGCCGCCCGCCGCGCTCCAGATCGACACGCCGCCGAGCGTCAGCGCGAAAGCGGAAAACGAGACGACGACCATGGCCAGGTAGAGGGTGTCGAGCGACATTGGGTGGGCTCCTGTCTGATGAGCCCACGGTGACGCTATCAACCCCGCTGGAACATTCGTGAGTGCTCCTTAAGGGCTTCTACGGAAAGCCCTAGATCGGGAACTCGACCCCCTGCGCCAGCGGCAGGTCCGAGCCGTAGTTCACGGTCTGGGTCTGGCGGCGCATGTAGGCCTTCCAGGCGTCCGAGCCGGATTCGCGGCCGCCGCCGGTCTCCTTCTCGCCGCCGAACGCTCCGCCGATCTCCGCGCCGGAGGTGCCGAGGTTGACGTTGGCGATGCCGGTGTCGCTGCCCAGGGCGCTGGTGAACAGCTCGGCCTCGCGCAGGTCGTTGGTGAAGATCGAGGCCGACAGCCCTTGCGGCACGGCGTTGTTGCGCGCGATCGCGTCCGCGAGGTCGGTGTAGGGCAGCACGTAGAGGATCGGCGCGAAGGTCTCGGTCATCACGTTGGCGTCGGCGGCCGCATGCTCGACGATCGCCGGCTGGACGTAGAAGGCCTCGGGGTGCAGCTCGGCCAGCGCCCGGTCGCCGCCGGTGACCACCGCGCCCTGCGCCTGGGCTTCGTCCAGCGCCGCCTGCATGCCGTCGAAGGCCGCCCTGTCGATCAGCGGCCCGACCAGCACGCCGTCGTCGAAGGGATCGCCGATGCGCAGCGAGCCATAGGCCCGCTTCAGCCGGTCGACGAACTCGGCGCGGACGTTCTCGTGCACGAACAGCCGCCGGGTGGTGGTGCAGCGCTGGCCGGCGGTGCCGGCCGCGCCGAACACGACCGCGCGTAGGGCGAGATCCAGATTGGCGCTCGGTGCGACGATGACGGCGTTGTTGCCGCCCAGCTCCAGGATCGCCTTGCCGAAGCGGGCGGCCACGCGCGGGGCCAGCTCGCGGCCCATGCGGGTCGAGCCGGTGGCGCTGATCACCGCCAAGCGGCGGTCGTCGGCCAGGGCCTCGCCGGCCGCACGTGCGCCGATCACCACCTCCAGCAGGCCCTCCGGCGCTTCGTGGAAGTCCTGGGCGGCCAGCGCGAACAAGCTCTGGCAGGCCAGCGCCGTCAGCGGAGTCTTTTCGGACGGCTTCCAGACCACGCTGTCGCCGCAGACGATGGCCAGGGCCGCGTTCCAGGCCCAGACCGCCACCGGGAAGTTGAAGGCGCTGATCACCGCCACCGGCCCGGCCGGATGCCAGGTCTCGGCCATGCGGTGGCTGGGACGCTCCGAGGCGATGGTCAGGCCGTAGAGCTGACGCGACAGGCCGACGGCGAAGTCGCAGATGTCGATCATCTCCTGGACCTCGCCCAGGCTCTCGCTCAGCACCTTGCCGCATTCCAGCGTCACCAGCTGGGCCAGGTCGCGCTTGGCGGCGCGCAGGGTCTCGCCGAAGCGGCGGATAAGCTCGCCGCGGCGCGGGGCCGGAACCTGGCGCCAGGCTTCGAATGCACGCGCCGAACGGGCGATCTTGGCGTCGATCTCGGCCGCCGAATCGATCTTCAGCCGCGCCAGTACCGTCCCGTCCACCGGACTGGAGACCGCGAGGTCGCCGTCCGGCTGTTCACCGAGAAACGCCCGCAAAAACGCCGCACGGGCCGCTGGGCGGGCGATATCGACATTGGCGGGGATAGGAGCGTAAAGGGCTTGCGACGCGCCGTTGGACATGAACTCGATGATCCGGGATGTGGCGCGAACCGCGCCTCTTCTTGTCAGATTGCTTCTACATGCGGCGCATGGCTTTGCAAATTGCAAATAATTTGACCAAATCGTCACGTGTGATGGATCGCGCTTTTCCGTGATGGAAATAGCGGACTAGAAAGGACTCACGCGCGGACTCCGCGCATGAGGCACAGCAGGAACCCGGCCCCTTGATGACGACTCTCTCCAAGCGCGAACAGGAGCTGCTGCAGCTTCTCCGCGAAGATGCGCGCAAGAGCGTGACCGACCTGGCCAAGGAACTGGGGGTCAGCAGGCCCACCCTGCAGAACATGATGAAGAAGCTCGAGGAGGTGGCGATCAGCCGCTACACGGTCGAGCTGAAGCCGACCTTCGCCAATGCGCCGATCCGCGCCTACGTGCTGCTGAACCGCGAGCCTCGGAAATCCAACGAGATTCTCGACGTCATCATGAAGTTCCCGACGGTGCGCTACGTCTGCACCATCACCGGCGAATTCGACGTGATCGTCGAGCTGGAGGCCGGCCAGTACGAAGACCTCGAAGCGATTCTCCACGGCATCGAGCTGATCGACGGGGTGGTCCGCACCCAGACCTACATGGTGCTGTCCGAGAACTTTTCGCAGAAGGATCTGCCCTTCCTGCCCGCCAATCTGGTGGAGCCTGCCGGGAGGTAGCTTCCATATTGTCAGTTCGTTCCCTGCCAATCTTTACATTTCTGCATAACAAGCTTGCCAAAAGCGAAAGCCGCCCTTCTAATATGTAAAGAAGGTCGGGGCGTTCAGCTTACAGATTGCCGTCGGCGCCGCCTTCGACGGGACGCAGTGCGCGTCCAGCAGGGGGAGGGGCTCCATGGCGACGCGACGGGGATTGCTGCAGGCTGCGCTGGCGGGCGCGGCGTTCGCCTCCGCTCCGCGCGCCTTCGCCGCCGCCGAACCGGCCGTCGTGTTCGACGCCCTCGGCGAGATGCGCACCGTCTATACGCCCGAGCTGGTCGAGCAGATCCTGGCCAGCGGCACCCGCGCCATCGCGGTGACCATCACCGATCCCAAGGTCGAGGCCGACAAGTCCCTGGCCCAGACCAACGCCGACATCGACCTCTATGACCGCTACTACGACGGCCTGCCGGCGCAGTTCATCCGCACGATCAGGGCCGCCGACGTCGACCGCGCCGCCGCCGAGCGTAAGATCGCGGTCTTCTACAATCTGCAGAACTCGACGCCGGTCGAGGCCGATCCCGGCCAGATCGCGGTGCTGCGCGCTCGCGGCGTCACCTCGATCCAGCTGACCTACAACGACCTCAACCGTTCCGGCGCCGGCTGCTTCGTCGACGACGATCCGGGGATCACCCCGTTCGGCCGCGAGATGGTCGCGCGCCTGGAGGCCGAGCGCGTGCTCGTCGATCTCTCCCACGCGGGGATGAAGACGATGGCCGGCGCCGTCGAAGCCTCGAAGCGTCCACTGATCGTCTCTCACACCGCCTGCAAGGCGCTCTGGGACCATCGTCGCAACACCACCGACGCCAACATCCGCGCGGTCGCCGCCAAGGGCGGTCTGGTCGGCGTCACCCAGATCCGCACCTTCCTGACCCGCGAGAAGGCGAACAACCGTCACGCCTACTTCGACCACATCGACCACGCGGTGAAGGTGGCGGGGATCGAGCACGTCTGCATCGGCAGCGACCGCGACCATCGGGTGATCCCCGACACCGCCGAGGAACTGCGCATCCTGCTGCACGAGGAAGGCTCGCAGATCTCGGCCGACGACTGGCCGCTGTACCTCGACGGCATGAACGGCCCGCGCCGCATGGACGTGGTGCGCGAGGAGCTGCGCAAGCGCCGCTACAGCCAGGCGCAGATCGACAAGCTGATGGGAAACAACGTCCGCCGGCTCTACCGCGACGTGATCGGGTAGGCCGTCCCCCCGGGCGCATGTGTGTGATTATTTTGGGAGATTTTCGATGAGTGGTTTCAGGTTCGCTCTGGCGGGCGCGGCGGCGGCGATTGCGCTCGCAGCGGCGGGCGCGGCCAGCGCCCAGGCTGACAGCTATCAGGGCAAGGACCTGTTCGGGAACGCGCTCTACGCCAAGGGCCGCAATCCGGTGAACGTCGGTTCGGGCGACGACCTGCAGAAGGCGGCCGACGCCGCCAAGGTCGCCTACGAAGCCAACATGACCGTCGACAGCGCCACTTGGTACGCGCGCCTGCTCGGCTATCAGGGCCTGCCCAAGGACGCCATCGACGTCCTGACCGTCGCGCTGAAGAAGTATCCGGACGCGCCGAAGCTGCTGCGCCACCGCGCCCACCGCTACTTCAGCATCCGTGAGTTCGACAAGTCGATCGACGACGGCCTGCGCGCGGCCAAGCTCTATGAGAACAAGCCGCTCGAGCGCGAGAAGCTCGGCCCGTTCCCGGCCAGCCCGGACGTGGTCCAGTTCTACACCTACTACCACCTGGGTCAGGCCTACTTCGCCAAGCACGACTTCGACAACGCCGCCAAGTGGTTCCGCCGCGCCGGCGAGATCGGCGAGGGCACGGGCGGTCCGCCCGACGTCACCGCTTCGCTGTACTGGGAGTACCTGTCCCTGGCCCGTGGCACCCGCTACGCCGAAGCCAAGCAGCTGCTGAAGAACTACGACGTCGACCTGTACGACCTGCGGGACAATCCCGAGGGCAACAACTACTTCGACGGCATCCAGCTGTTCAAGAAGCTGCGCGACCCGCTCGACTTCTACTCCGAGCGCGACACCGGCAAGGCCTTCAGCAACTCCGACGGCATCAAGTCGTCCACCAGCTACAGCCTGGCCCAGTACTACATCCTCCGGGCCGAATACGACCTCGCCAAGCCGCACCTGCGCAAGGCGATGGAGATTTCGACCTGGTCGTTCTTCGCGCGGATCCAGGCCGAGTCGGACTGGGTGCTGCTGTTCGGCAACGAGAAGCCCTAAGGGCGCCGGCCGCCGGGGCGGCCACTACAAACAAAAAGACGGGGATTAGACAGATGCAGAACTACGGGCGTAGCGCCTTCTTGAAATGCGGCGTCGCCGCCATCGCCATCCTGGCGGCGGCGACGCCGGCCATGGCCCAGGACGCGGTCGAGGAGGTGGTCGTCACCGGCTCGCGGATCGCGCGCCAGGACCTGGTCTCTTCCAGCCCGGTGACCACGGTCTCGGGCGAGGACATCAAGGTGGTCGGTTCGGCCAGCGTCGAGGAGTACCTCAACACGCTGCCGCAGCTGGTCGCCGGCGCGACCAAGTCGACCAACGTGACGGGGCAGGCGGACGCCACGGCCAACCTCAACCTGCGCGGCCTGGGCGCCAAGCGCACCCTGGTGCTGGTCAACGGCAAGCGGTTCATGGCCTCGAACCAGCAGGGCATCGTCGACGTCAACAACATCCCGGCCTCGCTGGTCGAGCGGGTTGAAGTCGTCACCGGCGGCGCCTCGGCGGTCTACGGCTCGGACGCCATGGCCGGCGTCGTGAACTTCATCCTGAAGGACAAGTTCGACGGCCTGCAGGTCGAAGGCCAGTACGGCATCTCCGGCCAGGGCGACGCCCAGGACTGGTCGACCTCGCTGACCTTCGGCGCCTCGGGCGAGCGCGCCAGCGTCATGATGTACGTCAACTACGAGGACCGTGCGGCCCTGCGCGGCAACGAGCGTGAACTGTCGCGCTACTCGACCATCGACTCCAACGGCGTGTTCGTCCGCAGCGGCACCGCCGGCCGGGTCGGCGGCACGCTGATCGGCATCCCGACCCCGAACGGCACGGGCGGCTTCACCAACCGCGACTACGCGCTGGACAACCTGATCCCGCGCCCGTTCATCGCGGCGACGGACACCAACTACGAACTGCAGCAGGACTACGCGATCCAGACGCCGCTGCAGCGGACCAACGTCTACGGCCGCGGCACCTACGACTTCACCGACACGATCCAGGGCTACCTGGACTTCGGCTACAACAACGTGAAGTCCAGCGCGATCCTGGCCCGCACGGCCCCGAACATCCGCGAGACCACCAACGTCCCGGGCCTGCCGTACAACGCCTCCTTCGTCAGCCCGCAGATGGCGGCGCTGCTCGCCGCGCGCTCGAACCCGACCGCGCCGTTCGCGCTGCGCTTCGAGGCCCCGAGCCAGTTCCCGAAGCGTGAGATCGCCTTCGCCCGCGACCTCTACCGCGTGCTCGGCGGCTTCGAGGGCACCCTCGGCGACTGGAAGTGGGACGCCAGCTACAGCTACAGCCACCTGGCCACCACCGAAGTTCAGAAGGGCGACATCTCGCGCCGGATGTTCGTCGAGGCCTCGACCCCCAGCGCCACCGACCCGACCAAGTGCGCCAGCGGCAACCCGCGCTGCGTGCTGGTGACGAACCTCACCGACTGGTCGCCGGCCCTGGTCAACTTCCTGCGCGTCGACAACCTGTCGACCACCGAGCTGACCGAGAAGATCCTGCAGGCCAACATCTCCGGCTCGCCGTTCTCGCTGCCGGCCGGCGAAGTCGGCCTGGCCTTCGGCGCCGAGCACCGCTCGGTCGCCAGCTCGGACAACCCCGCGCCGGTGCTGCTGGACTTCGCCTCGGCGGGCTTCGGCGAACGCAACGCCACGGCCGGCGAGTACGACGTCACCGAGTTCTACGGTGAAGCCGTTGTCCCGCTGCTGGCCGGCATGACCGGCGTCGACTACCTCGGCCTGGAACTCGCCGCGCGTTATTCGGACTACTCCACCGCCGGCAAGGTCGAGACCTACAAGGCGGGCGGCGAATGGCGCATCAACAGCGATGTGCGCCTGCGCGCTCTCTATCAGCGTGCGGCGCGCGCGCCGAACATCGCCGAACTGTTCGGGGGCATGATCAACACCTACCCGGCGATGATCGACCCGTGCTCGCGCACGGCCAACCCGAGCGGCCAGGTGGCGGCGCTGTGCGTCGCCCAGGGCGTCCCGGCCTCGGCGATCGGCTCGTACCAGCAGAACGGCGCGGCGATCGAGGCGCGCCTGGTCTCGAACCAGAACCTGAAGGTGGAGACCTCCGACACCGTCACCATCGGCGCCGTGTGGACCCCCAGCTTCCTGCCGGGCTTCAACCTCACGCTCGACTACTTCGACATCAAGATCGATGACGCCATCGAGCGCCTGGGCGGCGGTCCGCAAGGGACGCTGGCCTCGTGCTTCGCCAGCAACGACGTGAACAGCGAGTTCTGCAAGACCTTCACCCGGTCGCGCTCGACCTACGAGATCATCGACTGGGGCGTGCCGCTGGCCAACGTCGCCAGCCTGCAGACCTCGGGCCTCGACATCGCCGCCAACTACGGCTGGACGATGGACAACTGGGGCATCGGCGGCGACCCGGCGCGCCTGCGCGCCTCGCTGTTCGTGACCTGGGTCGACAAGAACACCTTCCAGGCCAACGCCACGGCTCCGGTCGTCGACCGCGTCGGCACCGTCGGCGGCGACACGCCGGCGATCCCGGAATGGCGCTGGACCGGCCAGCTCAACTATTCGAGCAGCGGCCTGGAGCTGTCCTGGCAGACCGAGTTCCTGTCTTCGGTGAAGGATCGCAAGTACGCCAACGCGATCCTGGCCGGCTCGGCCAATCCGAAGGCCGGCATCGCCGCTCCGGAAGTCGACGCCTATTTCTACCACAACGTCCGCGCCGCCTATTCCTTCGACCGCTACACGGTCTCGGGCGGCGTCCGGAACCTGTTCGACAAGGAAGCCCCGCGGCTGTCCTCGCCGATCGAGGGCAACACCGATCCGAACACCTACGACGTGATCGGCCGCTACTTCTTCGTCGGCGTGCAGGCGAAGTTCTAAGTCTGAGAACCATTGGAGCGCTCCCGCTGCCCGGGGGCGCTCCAACTGGCGGCAGCCCCCCCGGCCGCCCCTGGAGCGACCGGCGCACCCCACGCGCCGGTCGCTTTATTTTTGCCTGTTGCGAAAAATCCTAGTGGTCGCTAGGAATCGCTGAGCGATCGCTAGGGAATGAGTGAATTGAGCAGGCGTCTCCTCATCGGGTTGGACAGCGGCGGCGCCAAGACGGCGGCCGTGCTCTGCGATGAGACGGGGCGCGTGCTCGCCCGTGTCCGCGACATCGGCGCGGCCATTGTCGGCTTGCCCGACCTGCGCTTCTACAAGGTCGTCGGCCGGGTGCTGGCGCGGCTGTGCGAGCAGGCGAAGGTGGCCCTGGCCGACGTCGAGCGCGTCGCCATCGGACTCAGCGGCGTCGACTATCCCGACGAGCAGGCCGAGCAGCACCGCCTGATCGCCGCCCGGTTCGGCCTCGAGGGCCGGCTGGAACTGGTCAACGACGGGCTGGTCGCGCTGTGGGGCGTCTCCCGCGCCGAGGCGGTCGCATTGTTCCAGCACGGCAGCGGCGTGACCACCGCCTATCGCAGCGCCTATGGCGGCGAGACAATCTACGACAGCCTGGACGTCGCCGAGGTCTTCGACGTCCGCCGCGCCGCCTTCGCCCAGACCGCCCGGATGATCGACGGCCGCGCCGAGCCGACCGAGCTCAAGGACCGGGTGCTGGCCCACTGCGCGGTGCCGGCCGAACGCTTCGCCGAATGGGCCTTCCGCGACGAGGCCGCGCGCGAGCGCCGCATGGCCGTCGCCCCCGTGGTCTTCGCCGCCTGGCAGGCCGGCGATCTCGCCGCCGCCGAGATGGTCGCCCGCGCCGCCGACGACTACGTGCTGACCATGCGGGTGATGGGCGAGCGGATCGGGGCCCCGTTCGAGGCCGCGTTCGGCGGCGGGGTCATCACCCAGGGCGGAACCGCCTTCCAGCTGCGGCTCGGCGAAATGCTCAGCCGCCAGTTGCCGGATGCGCGCCTGACCCCGGTGGCGCTGCCGCCGGAGCACGGCGCGGCGGTGTTCGCCGCCTTCCGCGCCGGCCTCGATCCCCAGCCGTTCTTCGCCAAGCTCGCCGAACTGGAGGCCGCCTGATGCGTCCCATCGTCCTTTGCATCGTCGGCGCGGGGGGCAGCTACACCCCGGAGATCGTCGAAGGCGTCCTCGACCGCCAGGGCCTGACGGTCGCCGAGATCAGCCTGACCGACAGCGATCCGCAGCGGCTCGCGGTCATGGCCGGCCTGACCCGCCGGATGGTGGCCGCCAAGGGCGCGAAGATCGCCGTCCGCGAAAGCTCCGACCTCGCACAGGCCGCCGCCGGGGCCGACTTCGTCGTCACCCAGATCCGGGTCGGGGGCATGGCCGCCCGCCAGCTCGATGAGACCATTCCCCTGCGCTACGGGGTGATCGGCCAGGAGACGACCGGCCCCGGCGGCATGTTCAAGGCGCTGCGGACCATCCCGGTGATGATCGACATCGCCCGGACGATCGCCGAGGTCGCGCCGAACGCCTTCATCCTCAACTACACCAACCCCAGCGGCATCGTGACCGAGGCGGTGCTGAACCACACCGACGCCAAGCTGCTCGGCCTTTGCTCGTCGATCCCGCTGCTCCAGCACCGCCTGCGCAAGATCCTCGCGCCGGTGCTCGGCGAGGTGCAGATCGCCAGCGTCGGCCTCAACCACCTGGGCTTCATTCACCAGATCACCGCCGGCGACGAAGACGTCACCGCCCGGGCCATCGCCCACCTGGCGGGCAGCTACACCGCCAACGACGCGCTGTTCGCCTCGGCCCTGAAGATCGCCCCGACCCTGGGCGCGATCCCGGTCGAGAAGTACGGCGACCTCTACTTCCATCGCCGGGGCGAGTTCGAGGCCATGATGCTGGCGGAGCGCACCCGCGCCCAGACGGTCATGGACATCGAGGCCGAGGTGCTGGCCGAGGCGGCCGACCCGGCCGTCGCCGCCAAGCCGCCGGCCCTGATCCGCCGGGGCGGGGAGGGCTACAGCGGCGTCACCTTCGACACCCTCGACGCCGTCCTCAACGACCGCGGCGCGCACATCGTGATGAGCGCGCTGAACAAGGGCGCGGTTGCGGGCCTGCCTGACAATGCCGCCGTCGAGACGGTCTGTCACGTTGACGCCGCCGGAGCGCGGGCGCTGCCCGTGGGCGAGATCCCGCTGGCCTATCGCGGCCTCGTCCAGGCGGTGAAGGCGCACGAGAGCCTGACCGTCCAGGCGGCGGTGACCCGCAGCCGCGACGTGGCCCTTCAGGCGCTGCTGGCCCACCCGCTGGTCGGCGACATCGATATCGCCGCGCCGATGCTCGACGAGATGCTCGCCGCACACGGCCTGAACTACCAATAACGTCCGGGGAGGGACGCCATGGAGCCTGCGAAGAGTCTGGTCGAGCGCCTCGGCTACGGCGCCGACGAGCGGCTGCTGATCATCAACTGCGACGACGTCGGCTCCAGCCACGCCGCCAATCTCGGCTGCTACGAGGCGATGACCCAGGGCGTCGCGACCAGCGGCACGCTGATGGTGCCATGCGCCTGGGCGCGCGAGGCGGTGGACATGTTCTCCGATCTCGACCTCGGGGTGCACCTGACCCTGACGGCCGAGTATCCCGGCTATCGCTGGCGCTCGCTGACCGGCGGCCGTTCGCTGCACGACGCCGACGGCTTCCTGCCCTCGACCGCCGCGGCCGTGTTCGCCCGCGCCCAGATCGACGAGGTCCGGGCCGAGTGCCGGGCCCAGATCGAACAGGCGCTGGCCTGGGGCGTCGACATCACCCACCTCGACTCGCACATGGGCGCCAACCAGATCGACCAGCGCTTCATCGAGGTCTACGTCCAGCTGGCGCAGGAGTACGACCTGCCGCTGCGGATGCTGGGCCCGAAGCTCGAGGCGCATCTCGGCGTCTCGGGCCGCCGGCTGGCCGCCGACGCCGGCCTGGTCTGCAACGACGAGTTCGTCTCCGAGTGGGGCCGCCCGACCGGCGAACTGCTGCAGGCGGCGCTGCCGCGGCTGGCGGCCGGCGTCGCCGAGGTCAACGTCCATCCGGTGCTCGATGGACCCGAGCTGCGCGGCTACGACAAGAAGGAGCCGCTGATCCGCATCGACGACCACGCGGTGACCATGGATCCGGCCACCCGCGGCTTCCTCGATGCGCAGGGCTTCCGGATGATCAGCTTCCGTCCCTTGCGGGACCTGCAGCGCGCCGCCGCGTGAGCGAGGCGCGGCGGGTTCGCGCGGCCTACGGGCTCGGCTGCTTCGGCACCGACCTCTACTGGCACGGCACGAGCTTCTTCCTGCTGTTCTATTACACCGACGTGCTCGGGCTCCCGAGCGCGACGGCCGGGCTGGTGTTCGGCGCGGCGATGATCTGGGACGGCCTGATCGACCCGCTCATGGGTCTCCTCGCCAGCCGCACCCGCACCCGCTGGGGGCGCTATCGGCCCTACATCCTGCTCGGCGCCGCACCGCTGGCGGGCGCCTACGCGCTGATGTTCGTGCAGCCGTTCCTGAACGTGCCCTGGCCGCTGGCCTTCGCGCTGCTGGCCCAGATGCTGTTCCGCACCGCGTATACGGCGGTCTCGATCCCCTACGGCTCGCTCTCGGCGGCGATCACCACCAGCGCCGACGAGCGCAACATGCTGGCGACCTTCAAGGTCTGGGGCGGGGCGCTGGCCGCCCTGGCCGTGGCCCTCGGCAGCCAGCCGTTCGTCGCCCTCTGGCCGAGCCCGCAGGTCGGCTGGCTGATGCTCGCCCTGCTGGTCGGGGCGGCGTCCTCGGCGGCCTTCGTCGTCATGTTCCTGCGCACCCGCGAGCAGCCGCCCGGCGACGAGGCGCCGCCCGCCTTCGGCACGATGCTGCGGGCCCTGCTTGAAAACCGGCCGTTCCTGATCCTGCTGGCGGCCATCGTGGCGGTGAATGTCGCCACCGTGATCAGCGGCAAGGTCACGGTCTACTACTTCACCTACTACCTCCAACGGCCCGACCTGACCGGCCCCGGCCTGGCGATCCAGATCGCCGCGGTGATGCTGCTGACCCCGGTCTGGAGCTGGGTCGGCCGGCGCTGGTCCAAGCGCGTCGCCTGGCTCTGCGGCGCAGGTCTCGCCACCGCCGGCCTGGCGGGGCTCTACGCCTATGGCGGCAAGGATCCGGCTGTGGTCATGACCATCCTCGGCCTCGTCCAGATCGGCGGCGCGGCGATCCCGATCACCATGTGGTCGCTGATCCCGGACACCGTCGAGGTCGGCGAGTGGAAGACCGGCGCGCGGGTCGAGGGCGCGGTGTTCGGCGTCGTCACCCTCGGCCAGAAGGTGGCGCTCGGCCTCGGCATCGGCCTGACCGGCGTGCTGCTGCAGGCCTCCGACTACGTCGCCGGCGCGGTGCAGGGGCCCCAGACCCTGCGCGGCCTGCACCTGATGATGACCGTGCCCTCGATGCTCGGCTTCGCGGTCTCGGCGGCGATCATGTGGTTCTACGTCCTGGACGGGCGGCTGCACGGCCGCATCGTCCGCGCCCTGGAGCGCCGCGCCGCCTAGGGCTTGCGCCGGCCCTTGGCCAGCGGCCCGAACTCGGCGCGGGCCCGTGCGACCCGGGCTCTCATGTCGGCCAGAACCTCGGCGTGCGCGCTGGCGACATTGTAGGTCTCGCCCGGATCGGCGCTGAGGTCGAACAGCAGCCCGTAGTCATAGGCGTCCAGCGGCAGCTCGCCCTCGCGATAGTAGGAGCGCGTGACGTACTTCCAGCGCCCGACCCGCACCCCGGCCACGTCCTCGTTGTTGAAGAACAGCAGCTCCTCGTGCGGCGAGACTGCGCCCTTCCGGCGCAGAATGTCGGACACGTCCCGGCCGTCCAGCTGCGCCGCCGGCGGGGGCCGCCCCGTCCAGGCCGCCAGGGTCGGCATCAGGTCGATGTTCATGCTGGGCGCGTCGCTGACCAGGCCTGCGGGGATGGTCCCCGGCTGGCGGGCGATGAACGGCACGCGGAAGCCGCCCTCCCAGCCGCCGCCGCCCTTGCGGTCGCGCCAGGGGCCGCTGGAGCCCTCGAACCAGGGGCCGTTGTCGGAGGTGACGATCACCAGGGTGTCGCGCTCCAGGCCCAGCGCCTTCAGCCTGTCGAGCAGTCGCCCGATCCCGGCGTCCATCTCCTCGACCACGTCGCCATAGGCCCCGGCCGCCGATCGTCCGGCGAACTGCGGCGGCGGCTCCAGCGGATAGTGCGGCGCGGTCAGCGCCAGCATCAGGAAGAACGGCCGGCCGCGGCTCTCCTCGATGAAGGCCAACCCGCGCTCGAAGAACCGCTCGGTGAGCTGCGGCGAGTCGACCGTCTCTGAGGCCAGCGTCCCGCCGGGGCCGCGGCTGTCGTAGAGCGCCAGCGGCTTCATGTCGTGCGAGTAGGGCAGGCCGAAGAACTGATCGAAGCCCTGCACGGTCGGCGGCCAGTACGGCCCCGCGTGCCCGAGGTGCCACTTGCCGACCAGCGCGGTGGCGTAGTCGGGCTTCAGCATCTCGGCCAGGGTGATCTCGGACGGCGGCAGGCCGTGGGTGTCGCCCTGGCGGATGACGTCGTAGCCGAGCCCGGTGCGGATCGGGTAGCGGCCGGTCAGCATCCCAGCCCGCGAAGGCGTGCAGATGTTGGCGCTGGAATAGGCGCTGGTCAGCCGCGCGCCCTCCCGCGCCATGCGGTCCAGGTTCGGCGTGCGGATCGCCGTGGCGCCATAGGCCCCGACATCGCCCCAGCCCAGGTCGTCGGCCAGGACCAGGACGATGTTGGGCGCCCGCCGCGGTCCCGCCGCCGCCCCGAAGGGCAGGGCGCTGGCGGCGGCGCCGATCAGGAGGTCGCGGCGGCGCATCGTCAGAACGCCGCGGTGACCTCGAGGCCGTAGGTCTGCGGCTCGCCGCGCTCGACGAACCGGGTGCCCAGGAAGTCGGCGGTGCGGTTGGTCAGATAGTCGTCGTCGGTGATGTTCGCGCCCCACAGGCTGACGGCCCAGCGGCTGTCGATGTGGGTCAGGGTCACCCGCGCGTTGACGATGTTGCGGGCGTCGAGCACCTGGTTGGCCAGGTTCTCCTGGCCCGCATAGGTGCGCGAGCGGTAGGCGTACTGGCCGAACAGGGTCAGCTCCGAGCCCATCGAGGGCAGGTCGATGGTGTACTGGGCCGAGGCGCTGCCCGACCACTTCGGCGAGAACGGCAGCTCGTTGCCGGTCGCGTCGCTGCCGGCCGCCCCGCCGCCTTTGAAGTCGTCGAAGGTGGCGTCCATATAGGCCGCGTCCAGGGTCAGCCGCAGGCCGGCGATCGGCAGCGCCTCGACGCTGAGCTCCGCGCCCTCGGTGTGCACCTTGGCGGCGTTGGACAGCTGGATGACCGTGATCCCGCCGGGGAACTGCACGAAGCGGTTGATCTGGTAGTCGTCGTAGTCGGCGATGAACGCGGCCAGGTTCAGGCGCAGGCGCCGGTCGAACAGCTCGGTCTTGGCCCCGATCTCGTACGACTGGACCGTCTCGGTGTCGAAGGCGAAGTCGGCGCGGCCGTCGTTGTTGAGGTCGCGGACCTGGTTGCGGTTGAGGAAGTCGATGTTCCAGCCGCCGCTTTTGAAGCCGGTCGAGTACTTGGCGTAGACGTTGACGTCTTCGCTCGCCTTGAAGGTCACGCCCACGCTCGGCGTGAAGCGGTTCTCGTCGGCCTCGTCGCGGAAGTTGTTCAGGGTGGCGATGCCCACCAGGCCGCTGTTGGAGCCGTCGAGGTTGAACAGCAGCTTGCGCTTCTCGCTCGTGTAGCGGCCGCCGGCGTTCAGGATGAAGCGCTCGGTGATGTCGAAGTCCAGCGAGCCGAAGGCGGCGTACGACGTGGTCTCGATGCTGGCCGACGACGGCGTGTTCGAGTTCGGCGGGATGCCGAGGCCGAGCGCCCCGACCATCGGACCCCAGGCGGCGACACGGTCGGTGTCGGCGTCCTCCCTCAACAGGAAGGTCCCGGCCACGTAGCGCAGCCGGCCCTCGTTCGGCGAGGCCAGGCGCAGCTCCTGCGTCCACTGCTTGAATTCGTCCTGGTAGAGCGTGTGCAGGAAGTCGATCGGGCTGTAGTCGTTGTCGGCCTGGATCGCCTGCTTGCTCATCCGGTAGGCGGTGATCGAGGTGATCGTCGACCCGCCGGCCAGCTCATAGTTGATGTTCAGGGCCGCGCCGCCGGTCTCGGCGTGCTTGAAGCGCGGGGTGTTGGTGTTGACCACCCAGGGCGCGGGCGCGTTCGGATCGGTGGTCCCGCCGCCGGTCAGGTTGGACACCGCCTCCGGACCGCCGCGGAACGAGTGGTCGCGCATGTAGTCGGCGCTGACGTCGATGGTCAGGTCTTCGTTGGGCAGGAAGCGGACCGCCGCCCGATAGGACTGCGAATCCAGCGACCCCATCATAGTGTCGCCGCTGAACAGGTTGCGCGTGAAGCCGTCGCGGCGTTCCAGCCCGACCGAGGCCTTGGCCAGCACCTTGTCGGCGACGATCGGCAGGTCGGCGCGCAGGCCGAAGCTGCCGTAATTCGCGTTGCCGGCGCCCAGGATCAGCTCGCCGCCGAACTCGTAGCCCGGCGCGCGGGTGATGATGTTGGCCGCGCCCGAGACGCTGTTGCGCCCGAACAGGTGGCCCTGCGGCCCGCGCAGCACCTCGACGCGGTCGATGTCGAGCAGGCTCTGATTGAGCGAGGCGACCTGGCCGATATAGACGCCGTCCAGATAAACCCCGGCGCGGCCGCCGAAGCCGATGTTGCGGCCGCCGCCGCCGACGCCGCGGATGTAGACCGTGCCGTTGGCCTTCTCGACGCTGAAGTTCGGCGCGACGGCGGTCAGGTCCGACAGCTTGGTGGCGTGCAGCTGGTCGACCCGGTCCTGCCCGATGGCGCTGACCGCGATCGGCACCTCCTGCAGGTTCTCGGTGCGCTTCTGGGCGGTGACCACCACCTCGTCGAGCGCGACGTCCTGGGCGGCGGCCGTCTCGGCGGCGCCCATCGCGGCCAGAGCCGCGCCGGCAAGCAGAAATCTACGCATGGATCCCCTCCCTAGAGCGGCGCGGACATGCGGCTCCACCCCGGAAACCGACCGCGCACTAGAATTCTTGTAATCACTAGGTATTGGCCAACAGCTAGCAGGCGCTAGGTTTCCGTGCAAGGTTCATTTGGATGACCACGACGCGTGCCCCCGCCCAGACCGCCAGCGCTCCTGGAACCCGTCAGCCGCGGGGCAGGGCCCGCCGGGCGGCGGTGCTGGAGGCCGCGCGGCGGCTGTTTGCGAGTCAGGGGTTCAAGGGCTCCAGCCTGGCGGCGATCGCCCAGGAGGCCGGCATCACCGACGCCGGGCTGCTCTATCATTTCCCGACCAAGAACGCCTTGCTGCTGGCGGTGATCGCCGAGGGCGACCGCGAGCAGGACGAGGCCCTGGAAAAGGTCCGCGACGTCCAGGGGCTGCCGCTGCTCGAACGCATGGCCGAGTTCGGCGCCGACCTGGAGGCCGATCCGATCCTGACCGCGCTGGACGTGACGCTGTCGGCCGAAAACCTCTCGGGCGAGACCGAGATCAACGCCTACTTCGTCGGCCGCTACGACCGCTTCCGGGCCATGCTGACCCAGGCCTTCGAGGAGGCGCGCCGCGCCGGCGATCTGGTCGGCGACTTCGACCCGGCGGTTGAGGCGGCGAACATGACCGCGGTGCTCGACGGCCTGCGCCTGCAATGGCTGCTCAGCGACGGGGCCGTGTCGATGTCCGGCGGCATGCGCGCCTATGTGGCCGGCGTGATCGCCCGGCTGTCGCCCCGCTCCTAGGCCGCTTCCGGCGGCAGCTTGCGGGCCCGCGCTTCGGTCCAGAGATAGAGGCACAGGATCGTCAGCGCGACGACGCCGGCCCCGGCCCACATTGTCTGTTCGGGGAACGCCTCGGGGGCCACGGCGATGGGCGAGGGATTGTTGGTCGCCACGATCAGCCCGGCCAGCGCCACGTTGAACAGGCTCTCGCCGACGATGAAGCCTGAGGCCAGCAGCACGCCCAGCCGCTGGGCCGCAGCCCCATGCGGCTTGCGGCTGACCCAGCGGTCATAGATCCAGCCGACTACGGCCCCCAGCACGACCGGCAGCGTCACCGCCGCCGGCAGATAGATGGCGATCCCAACGCCCAGCGGCGGCAGGCTGTACTTGCCGGTCCGCCGCAGCAGCTCGTCGACGACGACCAGCACGACGCCCAGCGCCACGCCGACGCCGATATAGATCCACGGCAGGTCGCCCTGGATCACGCCCTTGGCCAGGGTCGAGATCAGCACCGCCTGCGGCGCGGCCAGCGGCTGGTCCGAGATGGCGTGGAGGTTCGGCGCGCCGGCGAAGCCGAACGCCTTGTTGAGGATGTCGAGGATCGGCGGGATCACGCAGGCGCCGGCGACGACGCCGACGATCAGCGCGGCCTGCTGCTTCCAGGGCGTGGCGCCGACCAGCTGGCCGGTCTTCAGGTCCTGCAGGTTGTCGTTGGCGATGGTCGCGACGTTGAGCAGCACCGCGGTCACGAACAGGGCGTAGGCGACGAGGGCGGCGTGGCCGGTCGGGCCGACGGTGTTCGCGGCCAGCAGCACCAGCAGCAGCGAAGCGCCCAGCACCGAGAGGATGGCGAGCCCCGAGACCGGGCTGTTGGACGAGCCGATCAGCCCGGCCATGTAGCCGCAGACCGCCGCCACCAGGAACCCGGCGATCACGACATAGAGCACCCCGCCGGCGATCAGCGGCCAGATCACGCTCTCCAGCGGGCCGGCGCTCAGGAAGCTGTAGAGCAGCACCGCCAGCGGCGGCAGGCTGCCCAGGATCACCGCCCCGACGATCCAGATCGGCATGTCGCGCTCGGTCAGCGGCAGGTCGGCGCCCTTGCCGGCGGCGCGCAGGCCTGAGGCGCGGATCGCCCCGGCCAGGCCGATCCAGACCGGGCCGGCCAGCTTGGCCAGCGTCCAGATCGCCGCCGCGCCGATCGCGCCGGCGCCGATGAAGCGCACGTTCGGGGCCCAGGCGGCCTGGGCGATCTCGGCCGCGGTTCCGGTCGCGGCCGGGTTCAGGTGGGTCATGATCGGCACCGCCACGCCCCAGGCGATGATCGTGCCGACCAGCATGGCGACTCCGACCGCAACGCCCATCAGGTGGCCGGCGCCGATCAGCGCCAGCTGCAGGCCTCCGGCCAGTCCGGTGGCGGTGGTGGGGGTGGGGCGGAACCAGACCGCGATCTCGCCGGCCAGGGCGCGCATGCCGACCGCGGCGGAGATGGCGGCCGAGCCCAGCGATCCGACGACCACGGCGGCCAGCCCGGCCTTGGCCTCGGCCCCGCCGGACGAGTCGCGCGACCCCGAGCCGACCTTCAGCACCTCGGCCGCGGCGCGGCCTTCGGGGTAGGGCAGGTCGGAATTGGTCACCAGGGCCCGGCGCAGCGGGATCGTGTACATCACCCCCAGGACCCCGCCGATCACGCAGATCCAGAACGAGGTCCAGAACGGGAAGCCCGTCCACCAGCCGACCATCACCAGGCCGGGCAGTACGAAGATGATCGACGACAGCGTCCCGGCGGCCGAGGCCACCGTCTGGACGATGTTGTTTTCCCAGATGGTCGAGGTCTTCAGGCCCCGCAGGATCACCATCGAGATGACCGCCGCGGGGATCGACGAGGCGAAGGTCAACCCGACCCGCAGGCCGAGATAGACGTTGGCGGCGGTGAACACGACCGTGATCAGGCAGCCCAGGGCCAGGCCCCGCAGCGTCAGTTCGACCCGCTTGTCGCCCGTGGCCATTCCCGAATCCCCCGGCGCGCCGTGTTCGGATCAGTTGTGACCCAACACGGGCGCCCCCGCCAGGGGATCAGGCCGACTGGGTGTTGTCGGGCAGCCCCAGGATCCGCTTGGAGATGATGTTGTTCTGGATCTCGGACGAGCCGCCGTAGATCGACATCGCCTTGCCGCCCAGCCAGCTGCGGACCGTCTCGATCTCGTCCTTGCTGAAGGCCTCGCCCTCCCAGCCCAGGCCCTGGTGCCCCATGATTTCGACGGTCAGTTCGGCCCGGGTCTGGGCGACGTTGGTGGCCGAGTTCTTGAGCACCGAGGCGGCGTTGGTCGCCCCCGACGCGCCCTTCGATTCGGCCGCCGCGCGCGCCAGGGTCAGCCGGTGGATCTGGGCGTCCATCAGGTGCCGGGTCAGCCGCGTGCGCAGGTCGGTGTCGGCGATGCGGCCGTCGGCGTCGAGCTCGAGATAGCGCTTGGCGATGTCCTGCATCGGCGTCGCCCGCGGGCCGTTCGCCGCGCCGGTCTGGCTGGCGCGCTCGTGCTGCAGCAGCCGCTTGCCGACCGTCCAGCCGACGTTGAGCTCGCCCAGCACCGCGTCCTTCTCGGCGCGGGCGTCGTTGAAGAAGGTCTCGCAGAACGGCGAGGCGCCGGCGATCAGCGCGATCGGCCGCGTCTCGATGGCGTCCTGCTGCATGTCGATCAGCATGAAGGTGATGCCGTCATGCTTCTTGGCCTTGGAGTCGGTCCGCACGAGCGCGCCGCACCACTGCGAATACTGCGCCCCCGAGGTCCAGGTCTTCTGGCCCGTGATCGTCCAGTGGTCGCCGGCGTCGGTCGCCTTGGTCTGCAGCGAGGCCAGGTCCGAGCCGGCGTTGGGCTCGGAATAGCCTACGCACCAGCGGATCTCGCCGCGCACGATCGGCGGGATGTGCTTGCGCTTCTGCTCCTCGGTTCCGTAGTCGAGGATCGTCGGGCCGACCATGGTCACGCCCATGCCGAAAGTCAGCGGGTTGAAGGCGCCGATCTTGGCCATCTCCTGCTGCAGCACGCGGGCCTGCTGGCCGCTCAGGCCGCCGCCGCCGTACTCGGTCGGCCAGGTCGGGGTGCCCCAGCCCTTTTCGCCGATGCGCTGCATCCAGAGCAGGACGTCGCCCTCGGGCTTCTCGCCTTCCATGAGGGCGGCTGCGACGCCGGGCTTGCCGCGTAGCGAGGCCGGGAAGTTCTCTTCCAGCCAGGCGCGGGCCTCGGTGCGGAATTCCTCGAGTCCCAGTTCGCTTCCGAAGTCAGCCATGTCCAATCCTCCGCTCGTTGCGGACAAACTATTGGCTGGCGCAGGCGCGGCAAGGCGCCCGTCGCGTAACCCTGCGCAGATTTCCGCCGGCGGGGGCGGAAATCGCAGGTCAATTGTCGTGCGAACTACAGAACGATGGCGTTGCGGTAGGAACGAGACCGGCTAGGGGGCGTTTCCAGGCGGTCCCTGACGCAGATTCCACGGCTGCATGTCACGGATTTCAGAGCGCTGCATGAACGGCGGTTGTGCGTCGCGCAGCAGGATCGCGAGGCGTCCGACAAGGTCGCTCATTCGACTGCGGGTCAGCGTCCCGCTTGTCTGGCTGACAGTTCTGTCGCCCATAGCCCACCTTCCAACCCCACGGCGCTTCTGCGGCGCAACGGGCTCCCATGGACAACATAGAAGCCCCGCCTATTAAGGAAAGCTAGGGAAATCCCTTCCGGGGTGTGCTCAGTCCCGTCACACGTGTCATGGGCGACACGGCGCTAGGACGCCGGCGTCGGCGTCGTCAGACGCTCCCCGACCGCAAACACGATTTTGTCGAAGTGCTTCACGACGCGGCCCTCGGCGACAATGTTCGAGGACATGACCGGAGCCCCGGTATATTCGAGCATGCTCCCTCCCGAGGGGACGGCGACGACGCTTAGGGTCATGCGCTCGCCAAATGACATCGCGGACATGGGGGCTTTGGCGGAAACGCGGGCCATGGCTGCGCTCTCTTCCTGGATCTTGAATCCCGAGGCGGGAAGCGCCTGGAGAAGGGCGGCGTAGACCTCGTCCTTCGAGTTTGGGAACTGCTGGCGAAGTGTTTCGGCGTGCGCCGGCGCCGCAAGGCCGAAGGCGCATGCTGCAATGATGATGGCTTGTTTCATTCTCTATTCCCCCCCGGGACCTTCCCCGATCGTCCGGCGAAGCATCGCCGTGAATCTTCTGACAATCGACTAACGCGTCAACGACCTGCGTCGCGCGTGACGCCGATCGGATCTCCGGTCCCCTCGGGACCTCGACTCGCTACTACTCGATGCGAGCTTGTGGCAGGCGGACGCCCGCACGCGCGCTGGTCTAGAGCTTGTCGTCTTGATTTTGCTGGGAAAAATTTGGAGGCCTGACCGAGAATCGAACTCGGGTTCACGGATTTGCAGTCCGCTGCGTCACCACTCCGCCATCAGGCCGCCGCCGGCCGGAGCCGGGGAGGGCGGATCGCTAACAGAACAGGCCGCTCCCTGCAATCCTCTCTCGCCTCTCTCATGGGCCGATTGCCTTCACGTCAGCGGCGGACCTATAAGCGCGCCAAGTTTCTTATTCTGCGTCTGCCCCGTCGAGGAATCATGGCCGCCGATTTCGCCGCAGCCCGGCTCAACATGGTCGAGAGCCAAGTTCGCACCAATGACGTGACGGACGTGCGTCTGCACGACGCGATGCGCGCGATTCCGCGCGAAGCGCTGATCCCCGCGGACCGGGGCTTCCAGGCCTATGCCGACGTCGATGTCGAATACGCCCCGGGCCGCTATCTGCTGCGCCCGCGCGAGGTCTCCAAGCTGCTGCAGGCGGCCAAGCCGGTCGAGGGCGAGCGGGTGCTGGCGATCGCCGCTCCCTACGCCGCGGCGGTTCTCGAGGCGGTCGGCCTCGACGTGACGCGCTTCGACGCCGAGGAACTGAAGGCCGTCCCGGGCGGCGACTACGACCTGATCGTGGTGGAAGGCGCCGTCACTCGGGCGCCGCAGACCTGGCTCGACGCGCTGGCCCCTGGCGGCCGTCTCCTGGTGGTCGAACGGAACGGACCTACCGGTCAAGCTGTTTACTATGTCCGCGCCGACGACGGCGTCGGCCGCCGTACGCTGTTTGACGCCATGGCGCCTGTTCTGCCGGGCTTCGAACCGAAGGCGGGGTTTGCGTTCTAGGTCGAGGCGATCCTCGCGTGCAGATGGCGCACGTGAAACATGGCCGAAACCTTGGGGTGAAAAAAGCTTAAGGTCGCGCCCACTAGTCCGGCGCTGAATAGCCGGTCATATAGGACCCGGTCTCACTACGCCGTTTCGGGGATAACCATGTTCAATAGTCGTCGCGGAGGTTTGTTGGCCGCGGTCTACAGCGCAGGACTTGCGCTCACGATCGCCGCGCCCGCGTCCGCCGAAACCCTGGCCGAGGCGATCGCGCTTGCGTACGACTCGAACCCGACCCTCCAGGCCCAGCGCGCCACGCAGCGGGCGCTCGACGAGAACTGGGTCCAGGCCCGCACCGGTTATCGCCCGCAGGCCTCGGTGACCGGCTCGGTCGCCTATGCCGACATCCGCACCCCCGGCCAGGGCGACTACATCGACACCAACGGCGACGGCATCCGCGACACCCTGGTCGCCGGCCGTCGTGACGACAACAGCGCCAGCGCCACCCTGCAACTGAGCCAGCCGCTTTACACCGGCGGCCGCGTGGCCGCGGCGGTGAACGCCGCCGAAGCCGACATCCTGGCCGGCCGCGAGCAACTGCGCCGCACAGAGGCCACGGTGATCCAGTCGGTCGTCCAGGCCTACGCCGACACCCGGCGCGACCAGGAAGGCCTGCGTATCCGCGAAGAGAACGTCCGCGTCCTCCAGCGCCAGCTCGACGAGTCCAAGGCCCGCTTCGAGGTCGGTGAAATCACCCGCACGGACGTCGCCCAGTCCGAGGCCCGTCTGGCCGCGGCCGAGGCCCAGCTCTCGCAGGCCCAGGCCCAGCTGGCGTCGAGCCGCGCGGTCTACGCTTCGGTCGTCGGCCAGAACCCGGGCGATCTGGCGCCGGAGCCGCCGATCTCGTCCTTCCTGCCGGCCGACGTGGCCCAGGCCTACGAGGCGGCCGAGATCAACAATCCGCAGATCCGCCAGGCGCAGTACACCGAGCAGGGCAGCCGGGCTCGTGTCGCAGCGGCTCGCGCCGAGCGCATGCCGAACCTCGGGCTCACCGGTTCGGTCGGCTACAGCGGCACGGCCGATCCCTGGCAGGGCGAGGATTCGTCGCGCGCGGTCCGCGCGGGAGCGACCCTGACCGTGCCGTTGTTCACCGGCGGCCTGGTCTCGTCGCGCGTGCGCGCGTCGATGGAGCGCAACAACGCCGACCGCATCAACGTCGAGGTGGCGCGCCGCTCGGTCATGCAGAGCCTGACCCAGGCCTGGAACCAGCACCTGGCCAGCAAGGCGAGCATCAGCTCGACCGACCAGCAGGTGAAGGCCGCCCGAATCGCGGCCGAGGGCACCAAGCAGGAGCAGCAGGTCGGGCTGCGCACCACGCTGGACGTGCTGAACGCCGAGCAGGAGCTGCGCAACGCCGAGCTCTCGCAGGTCAGCGCCCGCCGCGACGAGTTCGTCGCCGGCTCGCTGGTGCTGGCGCAGATGGGCCAGTTGGAAGCGCCGATTCTGGAGCCGAGTCTGACGCGCTACGACCCCAGCGCCAATTTCCGCAGCAACCGGATCACCTGGGGCTGGGTGCCGTGGGAAGAGCCGATCGCCGTGGTCGACGGCGTGTTCACGCCCAAGACCGTCGAGAAACCGATGGCCGCTCCGTCTCCCGCCGCGCCGAAATAGGGTTAAAGTTTTAGTGCACGGTTTCGCCTGTGAGGCGATTAGGCGCTTGCGCCTTCTGGCGGAAATTGCAGGATCACACCGTCGCGCCAAGCTTGGCGTGACGGATTCTCTTTCGCACCACCGGCGGCCCTGAAATGTCTGAACAGACCTCGCAAGAACCGACGATGGAGGAGATCCTGGCCTCCATCCGACGCATCATCTCCGAAGATGACGCGCCGGCGGACGCCGCGGCTCCCGAAGCTGAGCCCGAACCCGAACCCGTCCAGGCGACCGCGCCGGTGTTCGAGCCCGAGCCGGAGCCCGTCGTCGAGGAAGACGACGGCGCGCTGGAGCTGACCGACAAGATCGAGTCGCTCGGCGACCTCGACGTCTACACCCCGTCGGTGAGCGAAGAGCCCGAGATCCCTGCCTACGAGCCGCCCCCGGCGCCGCCCGCACCGGCGGTCGAGATCGGCGACGGCCTGGTCGGCGCGGTCGCGGCCAGCGCCGCGGCCTCGGCCTTCGGTCAGCTGTCGCGCTCCATCCAGATGCCGGCCGAGGGCCGCACGCTGGAGGACGTGGTCCGCGAACTGCTTCGCCCGCTGCTCAAGCAGTGGCTCGACGAGAATCTGCCGGGCATCGTCCAGCAGACCGTCGACAAGGAAGTCGAGCGGATCGCCCGCGGCGGCGTACGCTAGGCGAACACGAGCACCGCTCACCCGGTTCGCCGGGCCCCCAAGCCGGGTCTGCATTTTCGTTTTCGCGAGTCCGCTTGGATCCCCGCTGGCGCGGGGATGAGCGGATTCCCATGTCATCGCGCTTCCACGCCGATGCTCGAAAATGTATGCAGCGCCCCAAATGCTTGAAAAGAATTTCGACCCCAAGACCGCCGAACAACGCCTCTACGCCATGTGGGAGGGCTCCGGCGCGTTCGCGCCGAGCGCCGATCCGGCCGCCGAGCCGTTCTCCATCGTCATCCCGCCGCCGAACGTCACCGGTTCGCTGCACATCGGCCATGCGCTGAACAACACGCTGCAGGACGTGCTGACCCGGTTCGAGCGGATGCGCGGCAAAGCCGCTCTCTGGCTGCCCGGCACCGACCACGCCGGCATCGCCACGCAGATGGTCGTCGAGCGCCAGCTGGCCGCCGCCGGCAATATCGGCCGCCGCGACATGGGCCGCGACGAGTTCATCGCCAAGGTCTGGGAATGGAAGGCCGAGAGCGGCGGGACCATCACCAACCAGCTGCGCCGCCTGGGCGCCTCCTGCGACTGGAGCCGTGAGCGCTTCACCCTCGACGACGGGCTCTCGGCCGCGGTCCGCAAGGTGTTCGTCACCCTCCACAAGCAGGGCCTGATCTACCGCGACAAGCGCCTGGTGAACTGGGATCCGCACTTCCAGACCGCGATCTCCGACATCGAGGTCGAGCAGAAGGAAGTCGACGGCGCCTTCTACCACTTCGCCTATCCGCTAGAGGACGGCTCCGGCGAGATCGTCGTCGCGACGACGCGTCCGGAGACCATGCTCGGCGACACCGCCGTCGCGGTCCACCCGACCGACGAGCGCTACAAGGGCCTGATCGGACGCGCCGTCCGCCTGCCGATCGTGGGTCGCCCGGTGCCGATCATCGCCGACGAGTACGCCGATCCGGAAAAGGGCTCGGGCGCGGTGAAGATCACCCCGGCGCACGACTTCAACGACTACCAGGTCGGCAAGCGCAACAACCTGCCGATGATCAACATCTTCACCGAAGATGCGAAGATCAACGAGAACGCCCCGGCCGAGTATCAGGGCCTCGACCGCTTCGCGGCCCGCAAGAAGGTGGTCGCCGCCTTCGAGGAACTCGGCCTGCTGCGCGAGATCGAGAAGACCCGCCACGCCGTCCCGCACGGCGACCGCTCGGGCGTGGTCATCGAGCCCTACCTGACCGACCAGTGGTACGTCGACGCCAAGGTCCTGGCCCAGCCGGCGATCAAGGCGGTGGAAGAAGGCCGCACGGTCTTCGAGCCGCGCCACTGGGAAAAGACCTACTTCGAGTGGATGCGGAACATCGAGCCGTGGTGCATCTCGCGCCAGCTCTGGTGGGGGCACCGGATCCCGGCCTGGTACGGCCCGGACGGCAAGATCTTCGTCGCCGAGAGCGAGGAGGGGGCCAAGGCCGCCGCCCTCGACCACTACGGCCACGAGGAATACCTGCGCCAGGACGACGACGTCCTCGACACCTGGTTCTCGTCGGGCCTGTGGCCGTTCTCGACCATGGGCTGGCCCGAGAAGACCAGCGACCTGGAGCGGTTCTATCCGACCAGCACCCTGGTCACCGGCTTCGACATCATCTTCTTCTGGGTCGCCCGGATGATGATGATGGGCATCCACTTCATGGGTGAAGTGCCCTTCGACCGCGTCTTCATCAACGCCCTGGTTCGCGACGCCGAGGGCAAGAAGATGTCGAAGTCCAAGGGCAACGTCATGGACCCGCTGGAGCTGGTCGACGACTTCGGCGCCGACGCCCTGCGCTTCACCCTGACCGCCATGTCGGGCCAGGCGCGCGACATCAAGCTCTCGCGCCAGCGCATCGAGGGCTACCGCAACTTCGGCACCAAGCTCTGGAACGCGGCCCGCTTCGCGCAGGTGAACGGCTGCGCCCGCGCCGAGGGCTTCGACCCGGCCAATGTGAAGGGCGTGCTGAACCGCTGGATCGTCGGCGAGACGGTTCGCACCGTTCATTCGATCACCAAGGCGCTGGAAGGCTGCAGCTTCGACGGCGCCGCGAACGGCCTCTACCGCTTCATCTGGAACACCTTCTGCGACTGGTACGTCGAGCTCTCCAAGCCGCTGCTCAACGGGACCGACGAGGCGCTGAAGGCCGAGACCCAGGCCACCGCCGCCTGGGCGCTCGACGTCATCCTGAAGCTGCTGCACCCGGTCATGCCGTTCCTCACCGAGGAGCTGTGGGCCCAGACGGCCGACCTTGGCGCTCCGCGCGGCGAGGGGATGCTGATCACCGCCCGCTGGCCGCAGCTGCCCGACACCCTGATCGATCCGGACGCCGACGCCGAGATCGGCCTGATCGTCGCGGCCGTCAGCGAAGGCCGCTCGGTGAAGGCCGAGCTGAACGTGCCGCATTCGGCCCGCCCGCCGCTGCTGGTCATCGACGCCACCGACGCCCAGCGCGCGGTGTTCAAGACCAACGCTGCGGTCATCGCCCAGACGCTGCGCGTGGCCGAGGTCGACTTCGTCGATCAGGCGCCGCAGGGGGCCATCCCCTTCGTCGTCAACGGCGCGACCCTGGCCCTGCCGGTGGCCGAGTTCATCGACCTGACCGCCGAGCGCGCGCGCCTGGCCAAGGAGATCGCGGGCCACGCCTCCGACATCGCTCACGTGATGAAGAAGCTCGGCAATCCGGCCTTCGTGGCCAACGCCAAGGAAGAGGTGGTCGAGGAGAATCGCGAGCGCCTGGCCGAGTCCGAGGCCGCCAAGACCAAGCTCGAGCATGCGCTGAGCCTGCTCGAGGCCGTGGTCTAGCCACCCGCGTTACGCCGCTTCGCCGATGAATGGTCGGCGGGGCGGCGTTCGTCCAGCTTTGGTGCGATTACCTGCCGCCGCGTCAAACGCACGTTTGCACCCGGAGCTAGGTTATGCTTGTTCACCTACGACGACGCGGGCGCGTTCAAGGCCCGCGCGAGCATTAGGAGAACGCCTATGTCCGAGGCTGTGCTGCCCGCTGGCTGGCCCGCCATGTCCATCGCCCAGGCCCACGCGCTGATCACTGCGCCTGGATCCCCGGCCGAGATCGAGACGGTGGATATCCGCGGCGTTCCCACCCGGACCTGGAAGAACCTGCCGCCGTCGCTGCGCTCGATCGTCGAGCTGGGCCGCGCCCACGGCGAAAGGGTGTTCCTCGTCTACGAAGACGAGCGCGTCACCTACGAAGCCTTCTATCGCGCCGTCTCGGCCCTGGCCCGCCAGCTGCAGGCTGACGGCGTCCAGAAGGGCGACCGCGTCGCCGTGATCATGCGCAACCTGCCCGAATGGGTCGTGGCGTTCTACGCCGCCGCCTCGCTGGGCGCGATCGTGACCCCGCTGAACGCCTGGTGGACCGGCCCCGAGCTGGAGTACGGCCTGACCGATTCCGGCAGCAAGGTCGTGCTGATGGACGCCGAGCGCTACGAGCGCCTGACCGAGCACCTGCCCAACTGCCCGGACCTGGTCCGCGTCTATGTCAGCCGCTCGCGCGAAGAGATCGCCCATCCCCAGGTCACCACGCTGGAAAGCGTGCTGGGCGGCGCCAACGAGTGGGCCAGCCTGCCGGACCAGGCGCTGCCGCCGGTCGACATCCATCCCGACGACGACGCCACCATCTTCTACACCTCGGGCACCACGGGTAAGCCGAAGGGCGCCCTGGCCACCCAGCGCGGCGTCAACTCGAACATCATGGCCGGCGCCGTCGCCGGCGCGCGCGCCTTCCTGCGCCGCGGCGAGAAGCCGCCGGAGCCGGATCCCGCCGCGCCGCAACGCTCGTCGCTGATCTCGATCCCGTTCTTCCACGTCACCGGCTGCATGGCCGTGCTGAACCCGTCGCTGGCCGGCGGCGCCAAGCTGGTGATGATGCACAAGTGGGACGTCATCCGCGCCTTCGAGCTGATCCAGCGCGAGCAGATCCAGTCGGCCGGCGGCGTGCCGACCATCGCCTGGCAGCTGATCGAGCATCCGGCCCGCGCCAACTACGACCTCTCCTCGCTGGAGTCGGTCTCCTACGGCGGCGCGCCCTCGGCCCCGGAACTGGTCCGCAAGATCAAGGAGACCTTCCCGAAGTCGGCCCCCGGCAACGGCTGGGGCATGACCGAGACCTGCGCCACCGTCACCACCCACGGCGCCGAGGACTACGCCAACCGTCCCGACAGCTGCGGCCCGGCGGTCCCGGTCAGCGACCTGGAGATCCGTGACCCGGCCGACGGCGTCACCGTGCTTGGCCCCAACGTCGTGGGCGAGCTCTGGGCCCGCGGCCCGCAGGTCGTGAAGAACTACTGGAACAAGCCGGAAGCCACCGCCCAGACCTTCGTCGACGGCTGGGTCCGCACCGGCGACCTGGCCCGCGTGGATGAAGAGGGCTTCTGCTTCATCATCGACCGCGCCAAGGACATGCTGATCCGCGGCGGCGAGAACATCTACTGCATCGAGGTCGAGAACGTTCTCTACGACCATCCGGCGGTGATGGACGCGGCGATCGTCGGCATTCCGCACCGGACCCTGGGCGAGGAGCCGGCCGCGGTCGTCACCCTCAAGCCGGGCGCCTCGGCGACGGAAGAAGAGCTCCGCGCCCACGTGGCCGAGCATCTGGCGGCGTTCAAGGTGCCGGTGAAGGTCCGGTTCTGGCACGAGACCTTGCCTCGCAACCCGAACGGCAAGATTCTCAAGAACGAGCTGAAGAAGCTGTTCGTGGAGGAGCAGGCCTAACCCGCCTGGACAAGGCTTGGGCAAGAAGCGCGCGGATGTCGTCCTGGTCGAACAGGGCCTGTTCGACAGCCGCGCGAAGGCCCGGGCCGCCATCGAGGCCGGCGGCGTCAGCGTCGCCGGCCGCGTGCTTTCCAAGCCCTCAGACCTGATCGACGAGGCCGCGGACATCGCCGCCGTCGCCGCCCACCCGTATGTCGGGCGCGGGGCGCTGAAACTGGTCCACGCCCTGGACCTCTGGCCGGTGCAGGTCGAAGGCCGCACCGTCGTCGACGTCGGGGCCTCGACCGGCGGCTTCACCGAGGTCTGCCTGCTGCGCGGCGCGGCGCGGGTCTACGCCGTCGATGTCGGGCGCGGACAACTGCATCCCAAGCTGGCGGGCGATCCGCGCGTGGTGGGACTGGAGGGCGTCGACGCCCGCAACCTCGACCCGCGCCTGATCCCGGTCGCCCCCGATCTCATCGTCACCGACGTCAGCTTCATCGGCCTGGCCAAGGCGCTGCCTGCGGCCCTGGCGCTCGCGGCCGGCGCCGCCGATCTTGTCGCGCTGGTGAAGCCGCAGTTCGAGGTCGGGCCCGAGCACGTCGGCAAGGGCGGGCTGGTCAAGGACGAGGCCGCGCGCCGCCGGGCGCTGGACGAGGTCGCGGCGTTCCTGACGGCCTCACGCTGGGCCGTTCGCGAGACCGCCGACAGTCCGATCGCCGGCGGCGACGGGAACCTCGAGTTCCTGCTCTGGGCCCAGAGGGCCTGATCCAAAAAAGGAGAAGCCGCCCGCGCGGGGTGGCGCGAGCGGCTTCCGTCCGTCGAATACGCCGACGGGCTCCCCCTTGGGAGGCTTAGTCGACGACCTGGAAGTTCCCGTTCGCGTCGGGGCAGACGCGGACGAAACGCTTCTGGGTGCGGCCGTCGGGCAGATAAATCGGGCTTTCGGCCAGGGTGCAGCCGTCGGTGGCGGCCGGACGCTCGACCACGCGATAAGGCTGGCCGCGGTCGTAGTCGCGCCGGTCGTCGTACGAACGGGCGTAGTAGCCGCTGTCGGCCGGCTGGCCGTAGTAGCCGTTGTAGGTGGTCTGCGGGGCGCGATAGGCCGTGCCGCCGCAAGCCGCCGAGTTCTTGCCGACCGCCGCGCCGCCCAGGGCGCCCAGCGCGCCGCCCAGCAGGGCGCCTTCGGTGCGGGCGTTGCGCGCCGCCGCGTTCGAACCGATCGCCGCGCCCAGCGCGCCGCCGACCAGGGCGCCGACCGTGCCGCGGTTGGTCGAGTCACGACGGCAGGGGTCGTAGTAGGTGTTGCCGTAGCTGTTGCCGTAGTACGGCGCCGACTGGGCGGCCGCGAAGGTGGGGATGGCGGCGGCCGAGCCGAGCGCCATGACGCCGGCCACGCCAGCAAGTGCGCTCTTGGCGAAGGTCGAACGGAAGTTCATTGCGGATTACCCCTCTTGGGACTGATGCGATGTTGGTCTTGTTCTTGATTTAGCTGCGGCCGCTCGGACGCCAGACGCCGTCACGGCCCCGGCAGACCTCGTAGCTGTGGTTGCGGCCGCCGTAGTTGTCCTGCACCCAGCGGCAGTTGCTGGGCTGGCTGTAGCTGCTGCGCTGATAGTTGCTGCTGGTGCGGGCGGCCGGGCGCGGGGCAGGGGCAGGGCGATAGTTGCTGCACTTGCTGTTGCGCTTGCCGATCTCGTGGCCGGCCACGGCGCCGACCGCGCCGCCCAGAACGGCGCCTTCGGTCTTGGCGCCCTTGGCGGCGACGCCGCCGCCGGCCAGCGCGCCGACCAGGCCGCCGACGATGGTGCCCTTGTTGGCGCTCTGGCGCTGTTGCTCGCGGCAGGGGTCGTAGGATTGCGCCGACGCGACGCTCGGGAACGTCACGGCGGGCACGGTGATGGCCATCATCCCGGCGGCGGCGAGAGCAAGAGCGCGTTTCATCGGCTTCTCCTTCATTCAAACTCGGAGGCGGCGCCGAAGCCCCGCCTGCGCTATGGAACTTGGCTGAACGAGTCTGAACGGTGCTTGAGTGGCCTGTTCATGTACGTTCATCTTCGTTGACGCCTTGTCCCGCCTGGGATTGCGGGGTCGGCGCCATCAGGCGAGTTTCAAGCATGCGACGTCCCCGGCCTCATCGGGCCCGACCCACCGAAGCCCCGTCCGGTCCGCCGGTCGAGGTTCTGATCGAGGCTGTAGGCGGCGAGGGCGACGGCATTGCGGCCGGTCCGCTCTATGCGCCGTTCACCCTGCCGGGCGAGCGCGTGCGCCTGGCGGCCGGCCCGCAGCGCCGCGAGGTCGAGGCGATCCTGGCCGCCAGCCTGCAGCGCGTGACCCCGCCGTGCCCGCACTTCGGCGTCTGCGGCGGCTGCGCCCTGCAGCACTGGGAACACGAGGCCTATCTGGCCTGGAAGGTCGAGCGGCTGATCGGCACCCTGGCGCGCGAACGGATCGAGACGGAGGTCCTGCCGGCCTTCGCCGCCAAGCCGCACACCCGTCGCCGCCTGGCGCTCCACGCCCGTCAGGGCAAGAAGGACGCCGCGCGCCTCGGCTTCAAGACCCGCAAGTCGTGGGACGTCGTCGACATCAGCGCCTGTCCGATCGCCGATCCGGCCCTGGAGGCCGCGCTGCCGGCGCTGCGCCGGCTGGCCGCGCCTTTGTTCGAGCACCCGAAGTCCGCGCCGACCCTGCACGTGACGCTGACCTCCACGGGCCTCGATATCGACATCAGCGGCGTCGAGCGCAAAAGCGGCGGGCTATCGGCTGACGCGCGCATGCGCATGGCCGAGTTCGCGGCGGAGGCCGACTTCGCGCGCGTCACCATGGATGGCGAGGTCGCCTACATGGCCCGCCAGCCGACCGTCCGCATCGGGCCGGCGACCGTCGCTCTGCCGGCCGGGGCGTTCCTGCAGGCGGTGCCCGAGGCCGAGGCGGCGATGGCCGCGATGGTCGTCGAGTCCGCCGCCGGCGCCGAGCGGATCGCCGACCTGTTCTGCGGCGTCGGCACCTTCACCTTCCGTCTCGCGGCGGTCGCGCCCGTCCTGGCCGTCGACGGCGCGGCCCCGGCCGTGCGCGCGCTCAGCGCGGCGATCTCCACGGCGCCGGGCCTGCATGGGATCACCGCCGAGGCCCGCGACCTGACACGCCGGCCGGTGCTGGCCGAGGAGATGAAGCGCATCGATACCGTGGTCTTCGACCCACCGCGGGCCGGCGCGGCCGAACAGTCGGCCGAGATCGCCCGCTCGGGCGTGGCCCGCGCCATCGGCGTCTCCTGCAACCCGGCGACCTTCGTGCGCGACGCCCGCACCCTGATCGACGCGGGCTTCACCCTCGAGCGGGTCCTACCGGTCGACCAGTTCCTCTGGTCGCCCCACGTCGAGCTGGTCGGGGTGTTCAGCCGCTGACAAAAGCGGGCGCGCCCGTCTCACGCTCGGTGAACACTGCGATGCTCAGAGCCTGACTTTGGACCTCGGTCACCCGGCGGACCACAGCCATCAGGACCAGGATCAGCGCGACCGCAACGATGCTCGTCAGAACGTTGAACTGGTTGCTGCTTGCGACTTCGTCGACGGACTTCGCCGAGAAACTCAGCCGAGTGCTGATGTTGCCGAGCAGCCCGTTGAGGATGAACAGGCCCCACCACCAGCGCAGCAGGGGCGGCGTCTCGACGTTTCGCCACCCTTGCGGCGACTGGCTGATCTGCCAGGTTTCGCGCATGGCCTTGAACGGCATGTAGAGGGCGGCGAAGGGGATGAAGTACCATCCGACCGCCCACGCTGGCCTGACCTCCTTGCTGGGCGCGAGGAGGGAGGCGTTCAGATTGACCCGGTAGATCCACTTCAAGGTGAGAAAGCCGGCGACGAGATAAACCAGCGTGTAGGCGACGCCGCTGACGCCGACCAACAGATTGACGGCGTCGCCCAGCGGCGCGTCTTCATAGGGCAGATCAGGCGTTGCGTCTGAATACTGGCGCAGAGCGCCCAGCTCCATCAGGCAGGCGAGACTGAACATGAGCTCGGCGGCCAAAAGCCCCCATTGGCTGGCCAGGACGGTGCGCGCCAGCGGCTCCGGCGCCTTGGTTGTCGTTGCTTTGCTCATGCACTTTCCCCACGCGCCTTGCGAAAACAAGCTATAGCTTAAGCGGCGCCCGGGCAAACTGCTCGGTGGGCGTGCGGCCAGGATCAGCCCCCGAACAGATCGCCCTGATCGCCCGCCTTCGCTGGAACCTTGAACTGCGACAGGTCGAGGGCTGGCAGTTTCTCGTCCAGGCCAAAGCGCTTCTTGGCCGCGTGGAAGCGCTGCGACATCAGTTCGGCGATCGGACCTTCGCCGCGCATGCGCTTGCCCCATTCGGGATCGTAGTCGCGTCCGCCGCGCATCTGGCGCACCAGCGACATCACCCGCCGCGCCCGGTCGGGATGGTCGGTCTCCAGCCATTCGCGGAACAGATCCTTGATCTCGCGCGGCAGCCGCAGGGCGACATAGCCGGCGCCCCTGGCCCCGGCCTCGGCGGCCCGTTCCAGCACCGCCTCCATTTCGTGGTCGTTGAGGCTGGGGATCGCCGGCGCGAACATCACCACCACCGGCACGCCGGCGTCGGCCAGCGCCTTGATCGCGCCGATCCGCCGCTCGGGCGTCGCCGCCCGCGGCTCCATGCTGCGCGCCAGCCTGCGGTCCAGGCTGGTGACCGAGATCGCCACCCGGCAGAGGTTGCGCCGGCCCATGGCGGCCAGCACGTCGAGGTCGCGCAGGATCAGCGCCGACTTGGTGATGATCGAGCAGGGGTGTCCGAAGCGGAGCATCACCTCCAGCACGCCGCGGGTGATCCGCGTGGTCCGTTCGACCGGCTGATAGGGGTCGGTGTTGCCGCCGATGTGGATGAACTCCGGCCGGTAGCGAGGCGAGGAGAGTTCCTTCTCCAGCAGCTGCGCCGCGTCCGGCTTGAAGAACAGCCGGCTCTCGAAATCGAGCCCGGGCGACAGTCCCATATAGGCGTGCGCCGGGCGGGCGTAGCAGTAGATGCAGCCGTGCTCGCAGCCGCGATAGGGATTGATCGAGCGGGAGAAGCCGACGTCCGGGCTGTCGTTCTTGCTGATGATCGTGCGGGCGTTCTCCGGGCTCAGCGTGGTCTTCAGCTGCTGGGGCTCGGCGTCCTCCACTGTCCAGCCGTCATCGAACGCCTCGCGGGCCTGGCTCTCGAACCGGCCGCTGGCGTTGGACCGCGCCCCGCGGCCGCGAACAGTGATCTGCTGGGTGAAAGTGCTCACAGCGGCGAGCATAGCATTGGGCGCGAACAAAACAAGAACAATGTTGACGCAGGCCGCGAAGCGTCACCTTTGATGGGCATGATTTCCGTCGTCGTCACCTCGGCCGATTCCGACCGCGATCTCGCCGCGCTGCTGGCGGCCCTGGTGCCGGCTGCGGTCGACGGTCTGGTGCGCGAGGTGCTGGTCGTCGACGGCGGTTCGACCGACGCAGCCGTGGCGATCTGCGAAGACGCCGGGGCCGACCTCGTCACCGGCTTCGCCGCGGCCCTGCGCCGGGCCCGGGGCGACTATGTGCTGGCGCTGCCGCTGTCGCTGCGCCTGCGGCCGGGCTGGGACGAGAGCGTGCGGCGGCGTCTGGAGGAGGGCGGCGGGACCGCCCTGCTGGTCGCGCGCGAACCTGGCCTCCTCGAACGCCTGACCGGGCCAAAGCTGGCCGGCGTGCTGGCGCGGACGCAAGGGCTGGACGGCGTGGACGATCTGGCCGCCCTGCGCCGCCGCGTCGGCCGCGCGCCGGTCCTCAGCTAGCGGTCGAGCCGGGCGTCGACCGAGCGCGCGCCCTGGGCCAGGGCGTCGAGGGTCTTGGTGTCGAGGCCGAACTTCTTGCGATAGGTCCAGTAGCCCGCCATCACCTTCTCGACGTAGTTGCGGGTTTCCTGGCTCGGCAGGCTCTCGATCACCATCAGGCTGTCGCCCTCGTCGCCGACCATCTTGGCCGTCTTCAGCAGCGTGCCGGGGCCGCCGTTATAGGCCGCCACCGTGCGCAGGATGTCGTAGCCGACGCCGCGCTCCATAAGCCAGGTCACATAGTCCTGTCCGACGCGCAGGTTGAACGCCGGGTCGAACATCGGGCTCATGTCCGCCTTCAGCTTGTCGTCGCCGGCGGCGCGGGCGGCCGCTTCCGGCATCACCTGCATCAGCCCGACCGCCCCGGCCGGCGAGACCGCCTGCGGGTTGAAGCGGCTTTCCTGCCGGACGATCGCATAGACCAGCGCCCGGTCGATGGTGAAGCCGGACTTCGGTTCCAGGACCGGGGTCGGATAGTCAGGCTCGGCGAACGAGCGGGCGGCCGGCAGCGAGGCGGCGACGTCGGCGTCCGACGTCAGCGGCGCGTTCAGCGCCAGTATCAGCGACATCCACTGCGAGCGGTCGGCTTCGGTCTTGGCCATCGCCAGGCCCGCCCGCAGCTCCAGCCCGGCCTCGACCGGCATCCCGATCTGGGCCAGCGCCGTCGCGCGGTGGGCGCGGGCGTCGTCGCGGATGAACGGGGTCAGGTGCGCGCTGGGCGCGGAGGCGAAGGTCGCCGGCACGATCTCCCGGGTGACAAGCGGCGGCAGGGGCGGGGCTTCAGAGACGCGATCCAGCGCCTCCAGCCGCACACGGCGCTCGGCGATCATGCCGTAGAAGGTCGTCGGGTGGCGCGCGGCCAGCTTCAGGAAGCCCTGGGCGCGGGTCGTGTCGCCGGTCTGCTCCAGCGAGCGCGCGGCCCAGTAAGCCGCGCCCGAGCGCAGCCACGGGTCTTCTTCTTCGTCGCGGGCGACCTGGCTGAAGAAGGTCTGGGCGACGGCGTAGTTCTTGAGGCGATAGGCGGCCAGGCCGGCGATCCAGCGCTCGCCCACGGCGGGGGCCAGATCCATCGCGGTCTGCACGTCGCCCGAATAGAAGGCCTCGCGCGCCTTGCGGGTGCGGTCGGCCGGAGCCTTGCCGGAAATCCCCTGGGCGGTGATCTCGACCCGTCGCCAATCGGCGCCGGCCAGCAAGGGGGCCTTCAGGGGCTTGGCGATCGCCGGCTTGCGTTTGCTGGCCAGGGTGTAGATTCGCTCGGCGCCGGGCAGGTCGCTGTACTGGTCCAGCCACTTGGCCAGGTCGTCATAGCTCGCGACGTGCCCGCCCGGGTGCATGAGCTGGCGGAACGCCAGGTGGCCGGCCAAGGAACGATCCTTGATCTCGGACGTCTGCATTTCGGCGTCGATGAAGTCGCCGCGGTCGACGGCGTCGAACGCGGCGGCGTAGCGCTTGGCGTCCCACGGGCTCAGGGCCTGTGGCGCAGCGTTCGTCGTTCCGGCGATGGCGGAGCAGATCATGGCCAAGACCGCGATCCGCATGCCCTTGCGTGCCCGCATGCGATCCCCACGTCGCCGCCTCTGCGCGCGGACAACGTGACCCTCAGTTCTCGTGACGGTTAAGTCTTAAGCGCCACGGTCAGGGCGATCAAGCCGTTCGGTCAGGGTCAGAAGGTCGCTCCAGGCCTTCTTCTTGGCCGCGGGCTGGCGCAGCAGGAAGGCCGGATGCAGGGTCGGCATGGCCGGCAACTCCAGGTTTCCGGCCTCCGAGCGCCACTCGAACCAGCGGCCGCGCAGCGACAGGATGCCCTCGTCGCGCTTGAGCATCGACTTGGCCGACGGCGCCCCCACCAGCAGCAGCATCTTGGGCGACACCAGTTCGATCGCGCGCTCCAGAAACGGTTGGCAGACAGCCTGTTCCTGCGCCGAGGGGGTGCGATTGCCGGGCGGACGCCAGAACACGGTGTTGGTGATGAACACCCGTCCGCTGAGGCCCGCGCCGGCCAGCATCTTGTCCAGCAGCTGGCCTGCGCGGCCGACGAACGGCTCGCCGCGCGCGTCTTCGTCGGCGCCGGGACCTTCGCCGATCACCAGCAGCGGCGCGTCGGCCGCGCCGCGCGCGAACACCGCCTGGCGCGCGCCTTCAAATTTAAGAGAGCAGCCGTCGAATCCGGCGATCGCCGCCTTCAGCGCCTCGAGGTCCTGCGCGGCCGCGGCCAGCTGCCGCGCCTGGGCGATCGCGCTGGCGACGTCCGCACCGGTCCCGGCGCGCACCGGCGTAGGCGGCGCGGCAAGCGGCTTCTTCTCTGGCGGCTTGGGGGGCACGAACTTGCCCGCCTCAATCCGATCGATGGGCGTATCATGCAGCATGGCGTCGACGCCCGCTTCCGCCCAGAAGGCGAGGAGGCTTTCGGCGACACGATCGAAGGGCACGGCTTGGCTCATGGTACTCTTTAAAGAGCGTCTATAGCCGAGTTCGCGCTTGACCGCCCTTGTACAAGCTTCGGATAAGTCGCCCGACGGATCAACGCCGCGTGAAACAAGGGGGAGGGGAACCCCGGCGCGGCCTTTTGGGAGTTACGGGGATCATGAGCGAGACCATCGCCACTGATACGATTGAACGCGAAGCGATGGAATACGACGTCGTGATCGTCGGCGCCGGGCCCTCGGGGCTGTCGGCGGCCATTCGCCTCAAGCAGTTGGCCGAAGCCGCTGGGACAGAGGTCTCGGTGGCGGTGCTCGAGAAGGGCTCGGAAGTCGGCGCCCACATCCTCTCGGGTGCGGTGATCGATCCCAAGGGCATCAACGAGCTGCTGCCCAACTGGAAGGAACTCGGCATTCCGCTGGAGACCAAGGTCACCCGCGACAAGTTCGTGATCCTCGGCCCGAACGGCGACCTGGACGTCTCCTGGCTGCCCTTCCCGAAGTGGATGCTGAACCACGGCAACTACATCGCCTCGCTCGGCAACGTCTGCCGCGCCCTGGCCACCCACGCCGAGGCGCTCGGCGTCGAGATCTATCCGGGCATGGCCGCCTCGGAAGTCGTCTACAATGAAGACGGCTCGGTGAAGGGCGTCGTCGCCGGCGTGTTCGGCGTCGACAAGGACGGCAACCACGGCCCTGACTACCAGCCCGGGATCGAACTGCACGCCAAGTACACCTTCATCGGCGAAGGCGTCCGCGGTTCGCTGGCCAAGCAGCTTCAGGCCCGCTTCGGCCTCACCAACGGCCGCGACGCCCAGAAGTTCGGCATCGGCATCAAGGAACTCTGGCAGGTGCCGGACGAGAACTTCGAGCCGGGCCTCACCCAGCACACCTTCGGCTGGCCGCTCGACAACGCCACCGGCGGCGGCTCGTTCATGTACCACTTCGGGGACAACTACGTGGCCATCGGCTTCGTCGTGCACCTGAACTACAAGAACCCGTGGATCTCGCCCTTCGATGAGTTCCAGCGCTTCAAGACCCACCCGACCATCCGCGGCTACCTGGAAGGCGGCAAGCGCGTCGCCTACGGCGCCCGCGCCATCACCGAGGGCGGCTCGCAGTCGCTGCCGCAGCTCTACTTCCCGGGCGGCGTGCTGCTCGGCTGCTCGGCCGGCATGGTCAACGTCCCGCGCATCAAGGGCAGCCACAACGCGGTCAAGAGCGGCATGATGGCCGCCGAGGCCGCCTTCGAAGCCATCCAGGGCGGTCGCTCGAGCGACGAGCTCTCGGGCTACGAGGACGCCTACAAGAAGTCCTGGATCCACAAGGAGCTGTGGGCGGTCCGTAACTTCAAGCCGCTGTGGTCGAAGTTCGGCACCATCCCCGGCATCGGGCTCGGCGCCGCCGACGCCATGATCGCCAACATCTTCGGCGGCTGGTCGCCGTGGGGCACGGTGAAGCACGGAAAGACCGATGCGGAATCGACGGGCCTGGCCAAGGACTACAAGCCGATCGTCTATCCGAAGCCGGACAACGTGTTCAGCTTCGACAAGCTGTCGTCGGTGTTCCTGTCGTCGACCAACCACGACGAGAACCAGCCCGCGCACCTGAAGCTCAAGGATCCGAGCATCCCGGTGAACGTGAACCTGCCGCGGTTCGGAGAGCCAGCGCGCCTGTTCTGCCCGGCCGGCGTCTACGAGGTGCTGTACGACGAGGCGGGGAACAATCCGAAGTTCCAGATCAACTTCCAGAACTGCGTCCACTGCAAAACCTGCGACATCAAGGATCCGTCGCAGAACATCAACTGGACGACGCCGCAGGGCGGCGACGGGCCCAATTACCCGAACATGTAAGAGACCGAAGGGGGCCCTCGCGGCCCCCTTCTTTCTTTGGGCTCGCGATTTCACCTGAGTTCGTCGACCACGCCTTGAACTCGCCCGCGAAAGCGCCGAGTTTCGCACGCATGCGCCGTCTGCTTGTCGCCCTCGCTCCGCTGCTTCTCGTCACCGCTTGCGCCACCGCCGCGCCCCAGGACGTCGCCTGGACGCCGCCCGTCAATGACGGCATGGGCGGCTCGGCCTACGGATCCTTCCTGGCCGGGCAGGGGGCGCTCAACGACGGGGCCGGCGCCGAGGCCGCCGCCTACTTCGAGCGCGCCGAGCTCGAGGGCGGCTCCAGCGACCTGCTCCGTGACCGCGCCTTCACCGCCGCCGTGCTGGCCGGCGACATTCCGAAAGCCGCCGTGCTGGCGCCCAACGGCGCCGACGCCTCCGAGGCCACCAAGCGGCTCGGTCAGCTGGTCGTCGCCGTCGAACTGATGGCGCAGGGCAAAGGCAAGGAGGCGCAGGCTGCGCTCTCCGGCGACGCCATCGGCTTTCCGCATCGCGGCGCGGCCGCGCTGCTCGCCCCCTGGGCCGCGGCCATGGCCGGCGACACCGAAGGCTCGCTCGTGCGCCCCGAGATGCGCGGCGACCGCGTCGTCGACTACTTCGGCCAGCTCGGCCAGGCCTGGCTCTTCGAGCGCGCCCGCCGCTACGACGAGGCCGAGACCGACTACAAGGCTCTGACCGGCGGCGACGCCCCCGGCGACATCGCCGTCCAGGCCTATGGCGCCTTCCTGGAGCGCCGCAATCGCCGCGCCGACGCGGTCGCGCTCTATGACCGCTCGTTGGCCGTCCAGCCGAACAACGAGAACCTGATCAGCGCCCGCGCGCGCGCCGCCGCGGGCAAGTCGGCTCCGGCCGCGCCGAACCTGCGCCAGGGCGCGGCCCAGGTGCTGGTCGCCCCGGCCGCGACCATGCTGGCCGCCAAGCAGGAGCAGCTCGGCCTGGCCTACCTCCGCCTGGCCCTGCGGCTCGATCCCGGCCGCGACACCGCCTGGTTGATGGTCGGCGACATCATGGAGGCGGCTGGCGACGTCAACGGCGCCCGCGCGGCCTACGCCAGGCCCAAGCCCGGCTCGAACGACTACAGCGCCGCGCGCAGCAAGCTGGCCTGGAGCTACCAGAACGCCAAGCAGTCCGACGTGGCGCTGAAGATGGCCCAGGAGGCCGCCGCCAGCGGCGACGCCGAGGCCAAGCTCACCTACGCCGACCTGCTGCGCGCCAACGAGCGCTACGACGACTCCGCCCAGGTGCTGAGCGGCTTGATCGACGCCAACTCCACCGCCGACTGGCGCCTGCTCTACATGCGCGGCGTCGCCTACGAGCGCGCCGGTCATTGGCCCGAAGGCGAGCGCGACCTCAAGGCGGCGCTGGAGCTGCGCCCCGACGAGCCGGAACTGCTCAACTATCTCGGCTACACCTGGATCGACCGCGGCGAGCGCCTGGCCGAGGCCCTGGGCATGGTCGAGCGGGCGGTGGCCGCCAACCCGCAGTCGGGGGCGATGATCGATTCCCTCGGCTGGGCGCACTACCGGCTTGGCGACTACAAGAAGTCCGTCGACCTGCTGGAGCAGGCGGTCGAGCTGGAAGCCGGCGATCCGGAGATCAACAATCACCTCGGCGACGCCTACTGGCGCGTCGGCCGCCGCATCGAGGCCGAGTACCAGTGGCGGCGCGTGCTGACCCTGGATCCCGATCCGAAGATCAAGGCCGACGTCGAGGCCAAGCTCGCCTCGGGCCAGGGACCGAAGGGCCCGTCCGCCGCGCCGCGCATCGCCGGCCAGTAGCCGATGAGCCCGATCGCCTTCGCTCCGGCGAAGATCAACCTGTTCCTGCACGTCGGCGCGCCGGGCGCTGACGGCTACCATCCGCTCTGCAGCCTGATGGCCTTCGCCGATGTCGGCGACCGCGTCGTGCTGCACGAAGCCGACGTCCTGTCGGTTCGCGTCCACGGCCCGTTCGGCGGCATGCTGGCGGGCGAGGGCGACAACCTCGTGCTGCGCGCCGCCCGCGCCCTGCTGGCCCGCGCCCGCGGCCCCCAGCCGCTGGTCGGGCTTTCGCTGGAAAAGCTGCTGCCGGTGGCCGCGGGCCTCGGCGGCGGTTCCAGCGACGCTGGCGCGGCGCTGCGGCTGCTGCGCACCGCGCTGGGCGTTCAGGTCGACGATGACGCGCTTGAGGCGATCGCCGCCTCGCTGGGCGCCGACGGCGCGGCCTGCCTCTGGGGCCGGCCGGTGCTGGCGCAGGGGCGGGGAGAGCTGCTGACCCCGGCGCCGCAGTTGCCGACCATCGAGGCGGTGCTGGTCAATCCGCGGGTCGAGGTCTCGACCCCGGCCGTCTACCGCGCCTTCGACGCCCTGGGCGACTTCGGCGACGTCGAGCCGCCGCCGATGCCGGCCGCCTTCGAGAGCGTCGAGGAGCTGGCCGCCTGGCTCGGCATGATGAGCAACGATCTCCAGGCCCCGGCTATCGGCCTGGCGCCCGAGGTTGGCGACGTGCTGGCCACCCTGGCCGAAGAGCGTGAGACCCTGATCGCCAGGATGTCCGGCTCGGGCGCGACCTGCTTCGCCATCTGCGCCAGCGACATCGAGGCTGACGCCCTGGCCGCCCGCGTGGCCGCGCTGCGCCCGGACTGGTGGACCGTCCGCTGTCGCCTTGGCGGCCCCTGGCCGGACGCCTGATCCCCACGCGCCGAAACGAAAACGGGGGACCCGAAGGCCCCCCGTTCCCATCCCCCCGTTTGAGGCGATCTAGTCGTGCAGGGCTTCGCCGTGCTGCGACATGTCCAGGCCTTCGACCTCGGCTTCGTCGCTGACCCGCAGGCCGATCGTGTACTTCACGACCATCAGGATCAGGAACGTGGCCACGGCGGTGAAGGCGATGGTGACGCCGACGCCCCAGGCTTGGGTCATCAGGCTCGCGCCTTCGCCCAGGCTGTTGACCTTCGGGTCGGCCAGGACGCCGGTCAGCAGAGCGCCGACGATGCCCGCGATGCCGTGCACGCCGAAGGCGTCCAGGCTGTCGTCGTACTTCAGCAGGCGCTTCAGCCACACCGCGCCGAAGTAGCCGCCGGCGCCGCCGAGCAGGCCGATGATCAGCGCGCCTTGCGGGTTCACGAAGCCGGCGGCGGGCGTGATGGCCACCAGGCCGGCCACGGCGCCGGAGGCGAGGCCCAGCATGCCGGGCTTCTTGCGCTCGACCCACTCGATCAGCATCCAGGCGATGGCGGCCGCGGCGGTGGCGACCTGGGTGTTCAGCATGGCCACGCCGGCCAGCGAGTTGGCGCCGACAGCCGAGCCGGCGTTGAAGCCGAACCAGCCGACCCACAGCAGGCTGGCGCCGATCATGGTCAGCACCAGGTTATGCGGCGCCATGTTCTCGCTGCCGTAGCCCTTGCGGCGGCCGAGCACGAGCGCGCAGACCAGGCCCGCGACACCGGCGTTGATGTGGACGACCGTACCGCC
This sequence comes from Phenylobacterium sp. LjRoot97, assembly GCF_964254345.1. Classification (NCBI taxonomy): domain Bacteria; kingdom Pseudomonadati; phylum Pseudomonadota; class Alphaproteobacteria; order Caulobacterales; family Caulobacteraceae; genus Phenylobacterium; species Phenylobacterium sp. LjRoot97. Next base: position 2,501,881 of record NZ_CAXUTH020000001.1, on the reverse strand, counting down.
GGCGAAGTCGAGGACGCCGTCGCCGCCCAGGAAGCCGCCGCCCCAGACCGCGTGGGCGGTGGGCGCGTAGACCAGCAGGGACCAGAGCACGGTGAACACCAGCATGGCCGAGAACTTGATGCGCTCGGCGTAGGCGCCGGCGATCAGCGCCGGGGTGATGATCGCGAAGGTCATCTGGAACATCACGAACACCGATTCCGGGATCGTGGCGGCCAGGCCGTTCGTGCTCTCCATGGTCACGCCCGAGAGGAACGCGTTCCCCAGCCCGCCGATGACCGCGTTGAGGCCCTCGTTCGAGTTGGTGCTGAAGGCCAGCGAGTAGCCGGCGACCATCCAGACCACCGAGATGACGGCGGTGATGGCGAACGACTGGGCGACCGTCGCGATGACGTTCTTGCGGCGGACCATGCCGCCGTAGAACAGCGCCAGGCCCGGGATGGTCATCATCAGGACCAGGGCGGTGGAGGTCAGCACCCAGGCGGTGTCGCCGGTGTCGAGGGTCGGCTCTGCGGCCGGGGCTTCGGCGGGCGCGGCCTCGGCCGGCGCGGGCGCCGCTTCGGGCGCGGCCTCTGGCGCAGCGGCGACGGGCGCCGCCGCCTCGGCTGCGGCGGGGGCGGCCGGAGCAGCCTCCTGCGCGAACGCCGGGGCGAGCGCGCCGCCCGCCAGCGCGGCGGCGAGCGCCAGGCCCGCCAGCTTGTTGAATCTCGTTGTGTTCATTGTCGTTATCCCCTTGTCCCGATGAGTTCGGCGCGCGTCACAGCGCCGCCGTGCCGGTCTCGCCGGTTCGAATGCGCACAGCGTCCTCGACGTTGAGGACGAAGATCTTCCCGTCGCCGATCTTGCCGGTGGCGGCGGCGCCCTTGATGGCCTCGACGGCCTTGTCGGCCGCCGCGTCGTCGACCACGGCCTCCAGCTTGACCTTGGGCACGAAGTTCACCTGGTACTCGGCGCCCCGGTAGATCTCCGTCTGGCCCTTTTGGCGGCCGTAGCCCTTCACCTCGGAGACCGTCAGGCCTTCGATGCCGGCGCCCACGAGCGCTTCGCGCACGTCGTCCAGCTTGAAGGGTTTGACGACCGCTATGATCAGTTTCATCGCCTGCTCCTGCGCGTCCCCAGCCGGGGGGCGCGCGTTCGATTTGTCCCGCATCCGCCGGAAGATGCGGCTGGCATCCCCCCTCCGACGGCTAAGGGCGACGCTATCGACGCGCGGCCCGCGGAACGGCGCCCGGTAACTTCTGATCAATGAAAAGGCGCGGGAGGCACGATTGCTGTGCAGAACGGGGGTGCGGCGCCCAAATTTCAGGCGAATTGGCGCTCCAGCGGGCGTTTGCGCCCGTCGGGCCTGCGGTTTGGAGCGGAACAAAAGCGCGGCGCCGAGCGCTAGAACGGGACGCAACCTGGTGGCGGGGGCCAGGTGGATCATTCGGAGGCGATGACGATGACCATGAAAACCCTGCTCACAGCCGCAGCCGCTCTGGCCCTGATCGGCGGCGCCGCCCACGCCGGTGAAGGCGCGAAGAAAGCCAAGCCCGCTGCTGCGGCGGGTCAGCAGCATTCCGGCGCGATGACCGCGCCTGGAGCCGACGCTTCGGCCACTACGCCCGACACCAGCGTCAACCCGCCGGGCGACGCGGCGCCGATGATGGCGCCCGACAACGACGCTGCGGCGATGCCGCCAGCCAGCGCCGACGCCTCGGCGCAGGGCGTGCCTGCCTCGGCGACCGTCGCCAGCAATGCGGTGACCAATGGACCTGTGGCCGACACGCCCGAGAACAGGGCGAAGTTCAAACCGCTGTCCCGCGCCGGACGGGCGACCACGCCGCGCGGCAATTAGAACAAGGCATTCCGCCTTGAAGCGAAGGTCGGCGGGCCCTATGGTCCGCCGACTTTTTTTGCGCCTGCGAAACCCCTGCCAATGCCAGCTGATAAGCCGCTTTCGTTTCAGGGTCTTATCCTGAAGCTGCATGACTATTGGAGCCGCCAGGGCTGCGTGATTCTGCAGCCTCACGATGTCGAGGTAGGGGCGGGTACGCTTCATCCGGCTACGGTGCTTCGCGCTCTGGGCCCCAAGCCCTGGCGCGCGGCCTACGTGCAGCCCTCGCGCCGCCCGGCCGACGGCCGCTATGGCGAGAACCCGAACCGGCTGCAGCACTACTACCAGTATCAGGTGATCCTGAAGCCGAACCCGGAGAACCTGCAGGAGCTCTATCTGGGCAGCCTGGAGGCGATCGGCCTCGACACCCGCCTGCATGACATCCGGTTTGTGGAAGACGATTGGGAAAACCCCACCGTCGGCGCCTGGGGCCTGGGCTGGGAAGTCTGGTGCGACGGGATGGAAGTCACCCAATTCACCTATTTCCAGCAGGTCGGCGGCCTGGACGTCTGGCCGGTGGCCGGCGAGCTCACCTACGGGCTCGAACGCCTGGCCATGTACCTGCAGAACGTCGATCACTTCACCGACCTGGCGTTCAACGATCCAGACGGCCCGCTGCCGATGACCTACGGCGACGTGTTCCTGGAGAACGAGCGCCAGCAGTCGGAAGCCAATTTCCACCTCTATGACGTCGACACTCTGAAGCGTCAGTTCGAGGACATGGAACGCCAGGTGCCGCGCATCCTCGACGGCCGCGGTCCGCAGGGCCAGCGCACCGTGCTGCCGGCCTACGACCACGTGCTCAAGGCCAGCCACCTGTTCAACCTGATGGACGCCCGCGGCGCGATCGCCGTGGCCGAGCGCCAGAGCTACATCGGCCGCATCCGCGACCTGACCAAGATGTGCGCCGAGGCGTGGGTCGAAAACGAAGGCGGCAACGCGTGAAACGCGCTGTCCTTACGACTCTCGTCGCCATTGCGGCATCCGTCGGTCCGGTTCTATCTGCGTGCGCGCGGGAGACGGCGCGGTCGCCAGAGCAAGAGGTCATCTTCTCCAAGGAGCAGGACGCGGCCCTCACTGCGGCGTCGGCCGAAGCCCGCAAGTCGTTGCCAGTGTTCTGGGCGAAGTTCGACGCCAAGCCGGCCGGCTACGGCGACTATGCTGTCAAGGCGGCCTTCGAGACTCGCGGCGGCGCCACCGAGAACATCTGGGTGAACGTCATCGGCCGGGCCGACGGCAAAGTGACCGGAGAACTCGCCAATGAGCCGTACGATCTGGGCGCCCTGAAGCTGGGCGACCAAGTCGACGTCGATGAGACGGCGATCTCCGACTGGCAGTATTCGAAGGGCGGCAAGCTCTACGGCCATTTCACAACGCGAGCGCTCACCGCTCGCGCCAATGCGGCTCAACGCGCTCAGTCGGCGGAGTTGTTCTCCCCGCAACCGCTTGAGGCCGGAGCTAACTGATGCCCCAGCTTCTGATCGAACTGTTCTCCGAAGAGATTCCCGCGCGCATGCAGGTGCAGGCCGCGCGCGACCTCGACCGCATGTTCCGCGAGCGGCTGGCCGAGCAGGGCCTGCTGCCCGAAGGTCTGAAGACCTTTTCCGGCCCGCGCCGCCTGACCCTGGTGGCCGAGGGGCTGCCGGAAGCTCAGGGCGACCGCCACGAGGAGCGCAAGGGCCCGCGCGTCGGCTCGCCCGACGCCGCCATCGACGGCTTCCTGCGCTCGACCGGCCTGACCCGTGACCAGCTCACGGAAAAGGACGGCGTCTGGTTCGCCCATATCCATCGTAAGGGCCGCCCGACCGCCGAGATCGCCGCCGAGATCCTCGATCACGTGATCCGCAACTTCCCGTGGCCCAAGTCGATGACCTGGGGCCGCGGCACGCTGCGCTGGGTGCGGCCGCTGAAGCGCATCGTCTTCCTGTTCGACGGCGCCGTGGTGCCGCTCAACGTGGATGGCGTCGAGTCCGGCGATGTCACCGAAGGCCATCGCTTCATGGGCTCCGGCAAGCCCTTCAAGGTGAAGGACTTCGACAGCTACCGCGACAAGCTGGCCGCCCACTTCGTGATCCTCGACCCCGAGGAGCGCAAGGACCGCATCATGGACGGCGCGCGCACCCTGTGCTTCGCGCGCAACCTGGAACTGGTCGACGACGACGGGCTGCTGGACGAGGTCGCCGGCCTGGCCGAATGGCCGACCCCGGTGCTCGGCGACATGGATCCGGCCTTCCTGGACCTGCCGCCCGAGGTGATCCGCACCTCGATGCGTACGCACCAGAAGTACTTCGCCGTCTCCGATCCCAGCCGTGGAAACGGCAATGGCGGCCGCAAGCTGGCGCCGAACTTCCTGACCGTCGCCAACATCGAGGCGGCCGACGGCGGCAAGGAAATCGCCCGCGGCAACGCCAAGGTGCTGTCGGCGCGCCTGAACGACGCCCGCTTCTTCTGGGATGAGGACCGCAAGGTCACCCTGGAAGATCGCCTGACCAAGCTCTCCGGCGTCACCTTCCACGCCAAGCTCGGCACCCTGGCCGAACGCGTCGAACGCCTGGAGCTGCTGGCTAAGGCCATCGCGCCGCGCGTCGGCGCCGATGTCGCCAAGGCCGTGTTGGCCGCGCGCCTGTCGAAGGCCGACCTCGCCACCGGCATGGTCGGCGAGTTCCCGGAACTGCAGGGCCTGATGGGCGGCTATTACGCCCGCGAGGAAAAGATCAGCCCGGTCGTCGCCGACGCCATCCGCGACCACTACCGCCCGGTCGGCGCCAAGGACGAGGCCCCGGACACCCCGGTGACCATGGCCGTGGCCATCGCCGAGAAGCTCGACACCCTGGTCGCCTTCTTCGCCATCGACGAAAAGCCGACCGGCTCGCGCGACCCCTATGCGCTGCGCCGCGCCGCGCTCGGTATCATCCGGATCCTGCTGGGGTCGGAAGCCCGCGCGCCGGTGCGCGAACTGGTCGCCGACTGGTACAAGTCGCTGCGCTGCTACGTCGATCCGGGCCGCGCCCTCTACGTCTCGACCCGCCGCACGACCGGCTATCTGGGCCCGGCCTACCGCTCGCCGTCGGAAGTCTTCGAGACCTATGTCGAGGAATTCGAGAACGCGCTGCTCGAGGGCGTGCCCTATGTCGTTTCGACGACCGAGGACTTCGACATCCGCTTCGACCGCTCGGCTCCGGCCGGCGATCCGCCCGAAGGCGAGGTCCAGTACCAGTTCCGCCCGTACGGCGTGGTCGCCGACGAAGTCCTGGGCTTCCTGGCCGATCGCCTGAAGGTCGCCCTGCGCGACCAGGGCAAGCGCCACGACCTCGTGGACGCGGTGTTCGCGCTCGGCGACGACGACCTCGTGCGCATCGTCGCCCGGGTCGAGGCGCTCGACCACTTCCTGACCGGCGCCGACGGCCAGAACCTGCTGGCCGGCTACAAGCGCGCCGGCAACATCCTCAAGGCCGAGGAGAAGAAGGGCGAGCTTCCGGCTGGCCCTGCCGTCGGCATGCCGGCCGCGCCGAAGGAGGAGGGGGCCCTGATCGCCGCCCTCCAGGCCGCTGAGCCGGCTGTGGCTCAGGCATTGCAGCAGGAAGACTTCGCCGACGCGATGCGTGCCCTCTCGGGACTGCGCGCGCCGGTCGACGCCTTCTTCGAGGCGGTGCTAGTGAATTCTGAAAACGCGGCGGAACGCGAGAACCGCCTGCGTCTTCTCGTGCAGGTTCGCGACCTCATGGAGCGGGTCGCGGACTTCTCGCAAGTGACGGGCTAAGGAGGCCTTAGGAATGTCGACCGATACGCTGACCAAGTCGCGCTGGGTCTATTCCTTCGGGGGCGGCAGCGCTGATGGCGACGCCTCGATGAAGAACCTCCTCGGCGGGAAGGGTGCGAACCTGGCCGAGATGTCGTCTCTGGGCCTCCCGGTGCCGCCCGGCTTCACCATCACGACCGAGGCCTGCGTCCACTACTATTCCAACGAGAAGCAGTACCCGGCCGAGCTCAAGGAGCAGGTCGTGGCCGGCCTGGCCGTGGTCGAGAAGATCACCGGCAAGAAGTTCGGCGACACCGCCAATCCGCTGCTGGTCTCGGTCCGCTCGGGCGCCCGCGCCTCGATGCCGGGCATGATGGACACCGTCCTCAACCTTGGCCTCAACGACGAGACCGTCGAGGGCCTGGCCAAGCTCTCGGGCGATCGCCGCTTCGCCTTCGACAGCTATCGCCGCTTCATCCAGATGTACTCGGCCGTGGTGCTCGACCTCGACCACCACATGTTCGAAGAGATCCTCGACGAGCATAAGGAACGTCTCGACGTCACCGTCGACACCGGCCTGACCGCCGAGGACTGGGAAAAGGTCGTCGCCGACTACAAGGCCGCCGTCCAGCAGGAGCTGGGCCAGCCGTTCCCGCAGGACCCGCACGCCCAACTCTGGGGCGCCGTCGGCGCCGTGTTCGCCAGCTGGATGAACGACCGCGCCAAGTTCTACCGCCGCATGCACGACATCCCGGAAAGCTGGGGCACCGCCGTCAACGTGCAGTCGATGGTGTTCGGCAACATGGGCGACTCGTCGGCCACGGGCGTGGCCTTCACCCGCAATCCGTCGACCGGCGAGGCCCGCCTCTACGGCGAGTTCCTGATCAACGCCCAGGGCGAGGACGTCGTCGCCGGCATCCGCACGCCGCAGGCCCTGACCAAGATCGCCCGCGAGGAGATGGGTGAGAAGGCCCTCTCCATGGAAGAGGCGCTGCCCGAGGTCTTCACCCAGTTCAAGGCCGTCGTCGAGAAGCTCGAGAAGCACTATCGCGACATGCAGGACATCGAGTTCACGGTCGAGCAGGGCCAGCTCTACATGCTGCAGACCCGCAACGGAAAGCGCACCGCCAAGGCGGCGCTGAAGATCGCGGTGGACCTGGCCAGCGAGGGGCTGATCACCCAGCAAGAGGCGATCATGCGGGTCGAACCCGCCAGCCTCGACCAGCTGCTGCACCCGACCATCGATCCGGCCAGCCCGCGCGACGTGGTCACCACTGGCCTGCCGGCCTCGCCCGGCGCGGCCACCGGCAAGATCGTCTTCAACTCCGACGAGGCCGAGCGTCTCGGTTCGGCGGGCGAGGCGGTCATCCTCGTTCGCGACGAGACCAGCCCGGAAGACATCCACGGCATGCATGCGGCCCGCGGCATCGTCACCGCGCGCGGCGGCATGACCAGCCACGCCGCCGTGGTCGCCCGCGGCATGGGCCGTCCCTGCGTCTCCGGCGCCGGCGAACTGCAGATCGACGGCAAGGCCGGCGAGCTGCGCGTCCGCAGCCGCGTCTTCAAGGCCGGCGACATCCTGACCATCGACGGTTCGCGCGGCGAGATCCTGGCTGGCGCCGTTCAGATGATCGAGCCCGAGCTGACCGGCGACTTCGCCGCCCTGATGGAGTGGGCCGACAAGGCCCGCCGCCTGAAGGTCCGCGCCAACGCCGAAACCCCGCTCGACGCGCGCACCGCCCGTCAGTTCGGGGCCGAAGGCATCGGTCTCTGCCGCACCGAGCACATGTTCTTCGACGAGGACCGCATCGCCGCCGTGCGCGAGATGATCCTCGCCGACGACGAGGCCGGCCGCCGCAACGCGCTGGCCAAGATCCTGCCGATGCAGCGCAACGACTTCGTCGAGCTGTTCACGATCATGGAAGGGCTGCCGGTCACCATCCGACTGCTCGACCCGCCGCTGCACGAGTTCCTGCCGCACACCGAGGCCGACCTCCAGGCCGTCGCCGACGCCACCGGCATCGACGCCGCCAAGCTCATGCGCCGCGCCAAGGAGCTGCACGAGACCAACCCCATGCTCGGCCACCGCGGCTGCCGCCTGGCCGTCTCGTATCCCGAGATCTACGAGATGCAGGTCCGCGCCATCTTCGAGGCGGCCTGCGAGATCGCCGAGAGCGGCAAGGCCGCGCCGATCCCCGAGATCATGCACCCGCTGGTCGCCAAGGGCGAAGAGATGCGCTACCTGCGCCAGCTGACCGACAAGACCGCCCAGGCGGTGCTCAAGGAACGCGGCCGCGAGATCGAGTATCAGGTCGGCACCATGGTCGAGCTGCCCCGCGCCGCCATCCGCGCCGGCGATCTGGCGCAGAACGCCGAGTTCTTCTCGTTCGGCACCAACGACCTGACCCAGACCACCTTCGGCATCAGCCGCGACGACTCGGGCCGGTTCCTGGGCGCGTATCTAGAGAAGGGCATCTTCGAAAAAGACCCCTTCGTCAGCCTCGACCAGGAAGGCGTGGGCGATCTGATCCGCCTGGCCGCCGAGCGCGGCCGCGCGGCCCGCCCGAACGTCAAGCTCGGCATCTGCGGCGAGCATGGCGGCGACCCGGCCTCGATCGAGTTCTGCGAGAGCGTCGGTCTCGACTATGTCAGCTGCTCGCCGTTCCGGGTGCCGATCGCCCGTCTGGCCGCGGCCCAGGCCGCCGTCGGCGGTATCGAGAAGGACCGCTAGTCATCCTGCGCCTGGAGCTCGCCGGCAGGCGGGCCCCAGGCGTCGCAGCCCGCCGTCGGCGAGGTTGACGTCCAGACACGAAAAAGGCCGCGCGATCAGCGCGGCCTTTCTAGTTTTCAGGTCCAGCCTGGCTTGGCCGGCCTAGACGGTCTTGGCGTTGGCCCGCTCGGCGGCGCGCGAGCGGCGCACCATGCTGCCCAGGCCGAAGAAGCCGACGATCATCATCAGCCAGGTGCCGGGCTCGGGGACCGGGCTCGTCGGCGTGGTCGGGGTCGTCGGCGTGGTGGGCGTCGTCGGAACCGTGGGATCGGTCGGCGTCGTGGGCGTCGTGGGATCCGTCGGGTTGGTCGGGGTCGTCGGTGTGGTGGGCGTCGTCGGGTCGGTAGGATCCGTCGGCGTGGTCGGCGTCGTCGGCGTCGTCGGCGTCGTCGGATCGGTCGGATCCGTCGGATCTTCACCGCCGCCGCCGGGCGGGGCGATGTAGGTGCCGCCGCCGCCGCCGCCGCGCGGACCGAACATGCTCGGGAAGCCGCCGCCGCCCGGATTGCTGACCGGCAGGGCCGCCAGGCTCATCGGCGGCGAGGCGTCGGCCGTCTCGGCCGGCGGTCCGGCCACTTCGTCCAGCAGGCGCTGGGCGGGCGGACGCGCTTCAGGGGGCAGGGCCGCCATGATCGACGGCTTGGTGTCGCATTCGGTCGACGGCGGCGCCAGCGCGGCGTCGGTGCGCATCGCGTAGGACGACTCCGGCAGCTTCTTCATCGGCGCAGCCGGCTTGGCTGCGGCGACGGCAGTGCGCGGCTTGGTGGCCGGCTTGCGCGCCTGGGCGCTGGCGGCGGGCTTGGCCTTCGCGGGCTTCACGGCGCGGTGCGGCGCAGCGGCCTTCGGCGCCGCAGGCTTGGCCACAGCCGGTCGTGAGACCTTGATGAAGCAATCTTCGGCGGCGGCGGGTGCGGCGGCCGCCGTACTCAAAATCGCACCCATGACGACATATTTGGCGATCGCCATGTCGTTCCCCCCAGACTGACGAGCATCCGCCGCTTCACGGCGATGCTCACAAGAGGCGCTCTCGCGCCGGGCTCGCCACCATTTTAAGGCGAGCGTTTCAAACTCGACCATATAGTACAACGGCGTCCAGGAAAACGCGCGTAATCAATTGTAAAGCACGCTAACCCTTTGGCGTTGCACGGTTGCTACGCCCCGGCCGACGGTTAACCTTCGCCCGTCAGGAGAAATACCGTGACGAGATGCTGGACTGATTCGGTTTTGCGACTACTCGTCGGCCGCGCGGATCTTGTCGAGCTGGGCCGTGATGATGCGCGGCGAGGGCGCGGCGCTGAAGTCCATCACGCACATGGTCGAGTAATCGCGATGCGGGCCGCAGCTGACGCCGACCACCTTGAAGGCGGCGGTGAACATGTTGGTGCGGTGGCCGCGGTCCGGTACGCCGCTGTCGATGATCAGGGCGCGCACCACGTCCTCGGGCGAGGGCGGGCCATAGGCGATGTTCTCGGCGGACAGCGCCGCCGCCGCGCCGTGGCGGCGGACCCGGTCGTAGAACCGCTCGCCGTTGGCGCTCGCGTGGCCGATGTGTCCGGCCGGGCCTTGCATCGACACGTGTTCCAGCGCCGCCGAGGTCAGCATGTCGTCGGGGCGCAGCGGCGAGAGCGGCCGTTGACGCTTGAGGAACGCGACCGCTTCGATGTAGGCGGCGTGGTCGGCAGGCTCGCCGGCGTCGATCAGCGCCTGTTCCCAGCGGGTGACCGGTTCACGCTCGAGGCGCCGGGCGTATTCCTGGGGATAGGCGCGGGCGAAGTTGATCTCGGCCAGGATCGCGTCTTCCATCGGCCCGGCGGCGGCCAGGGTCGGGGCGCACAGGGCGGTCCCGAGCGCGGCGGCAAGAACGTGATGTAGGAAGCGCAGTTTCAACTGTATCGCCCATCAATTTCCTGGGCGAAGACTGCAGTATCGCGATGTATTTCAATTTAAGAGTAATGGTTACAATCCTGGTTACCTTAACGCGAAGTCAATATCCGGACTGGCTGGAGCGCGGTCTGGGGCGTGGCTGTCGACGTCGATCCGAGGGGCGGGCGTGGTGAGATTGAAACCCCTGATGGCAGGGCTGGGCGTGCTCGCCCTGGCCGCTTGCGACGCGCCGCAGAAGGGCGCGGCGCAGAACGACGCCGCGTTCGAGCGCGAGCTGCGCGCCTACCTGCTCGCGCATCCCGAAGTGATCCGCGAGGCCGCCTCCAAGTTGCAGGCCAAGAAGGCGGCCCAGGCCCGCGCCGTGCTGGCGCAGGCCAAACCTGCGCTCGAGCGCGACCCGCGCGATTTCGTCGCCAACCCCGGCGGCCGCGCCACGGTCGTCCAGTTCTTCGACTATCGCTGCCCCTATAGCCGCGCCGTCTCGCCCGACATCGATCGGCTGATCGCCGCCAATCCGGACGTTCGCTTCGTCTTCAAGCAGTACCCCGTGTTCGGCAGCTCGTCCGACTACGCCGCCCGCGCCGCCCTCACGCCCCAGGGCAAGGCCAAGGGGCTGGCGCTGCACCGGGCGCTGATGGCGCAGAAGGACCTGAACCCCGCGCGGGTCGACCGTATCCTTTCCCAGCAAGGGCTGAACCCGCGGGAGGTCGACGCCGCTGCGCGCGATCCGGCGCTGGCCGAGCAACTCGCCGACACCCGCGAACTGGCGCTGAAGCTGGACCTGAAGGGCACGCCGACCTTCGTCGTCGCCGGCGAAATCATCCCCGGCGCCGACGTCGTGCGGCTGGAGGCGGCCATCTCCCGGGCCCGCGCCTCGGCGCTGTCCAGCGTCGGCGAAGCGCTGACCCGCAATCCGTTCGGCCACTGACCGGGCGCGAGCGCCCCTTGGCGGGGGGCTCGCCATGCCCCACCTTTGCACCCGACACGCCGCAATCTGGCGGGCGCCTCGCTCGCCCGCACGCCTGGAGCCTGCTGATGACCGACTACACCCCGCCGAAGGTCTGGACCTGGAACAAGGAAAACGGCGGGCGCTTCGCCAACATCAACCGCCCGATCGCCGGCCCGACCCATGACAAGGAGCTGCCGGTCGGCCGCCATCCGCTGCAGCTCTACTCCCTGGCCACGCCCAACGGCATCAAGGCGACCGTGATGCTCGAGGAGCTGCTGGCGCTGGGCCATGCGGGCGCCGAGTACGACGCCTGGCTGATCAACATCGGGACCGGCGATCAGTTCGGCAGCGGTTTCGTCGACATCAATCCGAACTCGAAGATCCCGGCGCTGCTCGACCGCAGCGGCCCGACCCCGATCCGGGTGTTCGAATCCGGCGCAATCCTGGTCCACCTGGCCGAGAAGTTCGGGGCCCTGCTGCCGACCGATCCGGCCAAGCGCGCCGAGGCCATGTCCTGGCTGTTCTGGCAGATGGGCAGCGCGCCCTATCTCGGCGGCGGCTTCGGCCACTTCTACGCCTACGCCCCGACCAAGATCGAATACGCCATCGATCGGTTCGCCATGGAGGCCAAGCGCCAGCTCGACGTGCTGGACCGCCGCCTCGCCGAGAGCCAGTACCTCGGCGGCGACGAGTACACGATCGCCGACATCGCCGTCTGGCCCTGGTACGGCGGCCTGGCCAAGGGCGTGCTCTACGAGGCCGGCGAGTTCCTGGCCGTGCACGAGTACAAGAACGTGCAACGCTGGGCCGACCAGATCGCCGAGCGCCCGGCCGTCCAGCGCGGCCGCATGGTCAACCGCACCTGGGGCGAGCCCTCGACCCAGCTCTGGGAGCGCCACGAGGCCAGCGACTTCGACACCAAGACCCAGGACAAGCTGCAAGCGGCGAAGTAGGGCAGGGCATGAGCTATCCGTTCACGCCCGCCTTCCGCGCCGAGCTGGCCGCCCGTTGCCAGGCGTTCCCGCGCCTGGCCTACGACGGGCCCCAGCTCAAGCACGCAGCAGTGGCCATCACCCTGGTGGACGCCGGCGACGGCTCGGGCGAGACGGCCTTCCTGCTCACCCGCCGCTCGGCGACCTTGCGCGCCCACGCCGGGCAGTGGGCGCTGCCGGGCGGGCGCTGCGACGACGGCGAGACCTTGCAACAGGCGGCGCTGCGCGAGCTGCACGAGGAGCTCGGCCTGCATCTGGCGCCGTCGAGCATCCTCGGGGTGCTCGACGACTACGCCAGCCGCTCGGGCTACGCGATCGCCCCGGTCGTCACCTGGCTGGAGGACGCCAGCGCCCTGGCGCCCAATCCGGACGAGGTGGCGTCCGTCCACCGCTTCCGGCTCGACCAGATCGCCGGCGACGACGCCGTGGCCTTCGAGACCATTCCGGAAAGCGAGCGGCCGCTGATCCGCCTGAACCTCGGCGAGCACCACATCCACGCCCCGACCGCGGCGCTGATCTATCAGTTGCGGGAAATCGTCGCCGGCCGCGTCACCCGCGTCGCCGACCTCGACCAGCCGGTCTTCGCCTGGCGCTAGGACCTAGGCGATCAGGGTGGTGAACACCGCCGTGACGCGCTCGATGAACACCTCGCGCTCACGGCTTTCCAGCGCCTCGCCGCGGATCAGCCGCTCGACCAGGAAGCCGATATAGACCCCGGCCAGCACCCGGGCGCGCGCCTCGGCGTCGTCCCCGCCCAGCCAGTTGCGGATCGGGACCAGCAGGCGCTCCTGCACCAGGGCGTTCAGCAGCGGGGCCGTCGCCGGGGAGGTCGCCGCCCGCAGCAGGAACTGGAAGCGCTGGGTCCTGGCCTCGTCGTCGTGCGGCGTTCCGGCCAGCATCAGCGCCATTTCGCCTGCGAAGTTCGCGCGGTCCCAGTCCAGCTGCTCGTTGGCCCGGAAGGAGTCCTTCAGCGCCTCGACGAACAGAGCCTCCTTGCCGCCGAAGTAGCGCTTGACCAGCGCCACGTCAGCGCCCGCCTCGCCGGCGATGTCGCGCAGGGTGCAGTCGTAGCCGACCCGCGCGAACTGCTTCTTCGCCGCCTTCAGGATGGCCGCGCGAGTGGCCTCGGCGTCGCGCCGACGGGGGGCTGGGCGAACAAGCGTCTCAGTCATCGCCCCTTGTGTACACGACGTCGGGGCGCCGGTCAGGTCTCTCGCCGCGTCAGCCGCGCCGGGCCGCGTCGATCGCCGCCACGTCGATCTTGCCCATGGTCATCATCGCATCGAACGCCCGCTTGGCCTCCGCGCCGCCGGCCGCCATCGCCTCGGTCAGCGTCCGCGGCGTGATCTGCCACGACACGCCCCAGCGGTCCTTGCACCAGCCGCAGGCGCTCTCCTGGCCGCCGTTGCCGATGATCGCGTTCCAGTAGCGGTCGGTCTCCTCCTGGTCGTCGGTGGCGATCTGGAACGAGAACGCCTCGTCCTGCTTGAAGGTCGGGCCGCCGTTCAGGCCCAGGCACGCCACGCCCGCCACCGTGAACTCGACGGTCAGCACGTCGCCTTCCTTGCCTGACGGGTAATCGCCCGGCGCGCGGCGCACGGCGGTCACCTCGCTGTCGGGAAAGGTCTGCGCATAGAAGCGCGCGGCGGCTTCGGCGTCGGTGTCGTACCAGATGCAGATCGTGTTCTTGGCCATGGCGTTTCCCTGATCGCCCGCCTCGGGCGTCCGGTCATAAACGTCGCTAGCGGATCAACGTTCGGCAAGCCGGCCGCTTGCTAAGTCAATCGCCGTTGACATAGCCCCGGAGTGCGCTCAACCTTCCCCTAAGTCCGCGCGTCCGGTGCCGTTTGCTGCCGGGCGAAATCAAAAGATGGCGGGCGCGACCTGGGAAGGAAGCCATGAATATCTCCGCCAAGATTCAAGCTGCCGACGCGGCCGCCGAAATCGCCGCCATGCCGCTGGAACAGCTCAACCCCGCCAAGGTGTCGCGGTTTTACGACGACTCCATCTGGCCGGTGTTCGAGCGCTTGCGCCGCGAAGATCCCGTCCATTTTACGCCGGACAGCGAGTACGGCCCCTATTGGTCGATCACCAAGTGGAACGACATCATGGCGGTCGACACCGACCATGAGAACTTCTCCTCGGCCGAGGGCATCACCCTGATCAATCAGGTGGCGATGGCCGAGCAGGAAAAGGTCATGGGCGTCCGTCGCCGCGGCGGCGCCGGCTTCATCACCATGGACGAGCCCGAGCACAGCCGGGCGCGCAAGGCGGTCAGCCCGACGGTGGCCCCGTCCAACCTGCACAACATGGCCCCGCTGGTGCGCGAACGCGCCGGCCAGATCCTCGACTCGCTGCCGATCGGCAAGGAGTTCGACTGGGTCGACCTGGTGTCCAAGGAACTCACGGCCATGACCCTGGCCACGCTGTTCGACTTCCCGTTCGAGGACCGCCGCAAGCTGACCTACTGGTCGGACATGGTCACCAACCAGCCGGGGCACGGCCCGGTGAAGAGTTGGGAGCACAAGGGCCAGGCGATGATGGAGTGCTTCGCGGCGTTCCAGGAGCTCTGGGACCAGCGCGTCAACGCCGAGCCGTCCGGCGACCTGATCTCCATGTTGGCCCACAATCCGGCCACCCGCGACATGGAGCTGGCCACCTATCAGGGCAACGTCATCCTGCTGATCGTCGGCGGCAACGACACCACCCGCAACACGATCTCCAGCAGCGTCTATTCGCTGAACAAGAACCCCGAGCAGTACGCCAAGCTGCGCGCCAACCATGACCTGGTGCTGTCGATGGTGTCGGAGACCATCCGCTGGCAGACGCCGCTGGCGCACATGGCGCGCGTCGCCACCCGCGACGTCGAACTGGGCGGCAAGACCATCAAGAAGGGCGAGCGGGTCGCCATGTGGTACATCTCGGGCAACCGCGACGAAGAGATGGTCGACCGCCCGAACGAGTTCATCATCGACCGCGAGCGGCCGCGCCAGCACATGTCCTTCGGCTTCGGCGTCCACCGCTGCGTCGGCAACCGCGTGGCCGAGATGCAGTTGACCATCATCTGGGAAGAGATCCTCAAGCGCTTCCCGGAGATCAAGGTCGTCGGCGAACCGACCCTCAACTGGTCGGCCTTCGTGCACGGCTTCGAGACCCTGCCGGTGGTTATTCCGCACCGGAACTAATTTGCAGACAGGGAGGGGCGCGCCGCCTTCGCGGCGGCGCGGGGAGGCGGGAGCCGAGCGTCTGGAGCGCTCGGCCCCTTTCTTATGTGCCCCATACTGGCGCTGTCACGGCATGTTCATGCGCATTGCGGGCAATCTCCGGCATGTTGCGTCCATGGTTACATTTGAAACTTTCCGGTATCGGCCAAGATAAAGCTGGTCTTCCGGCAACAGTGCGCGGGTTCCGTCACTCCAGAGTCGACTACATCACTTGGCGAGTCGGGAACTTCTCTGTAGCTGCGCTGTCGCGGGGCTTTGGGTCCGGCCATCGCGAGCTTGCGGCTCGCGCAAGACAGTAAGACGAGCGCCGCTCACCGGGAGTAAGTAATGTCCGACCAGTACGACCGTCCTTCGACCGACCGTCGCAGTTTGATGGCCGGGGCCGCCGCCGCTGCGGCCGGCGCCTTCCTCGCGCCCGGCCTGGCCAGCGCGACGACCGCCGACCTCGCGGTGATCCGCAAGGCCGCCGAGGCCGACAAGGCCGACGCCATCAAGCGCCTGCAGGAGTGGATCGCGCTGCCGACCGTCGCGGCCGAGGGCGTGGGCGTCGTCGAAGGCCCGGCCTACATGGCCAAGATCGCCAAGGAGGCCGGCTTCCAGACCGCCGAGATCATCCCGACCGACGGCGTCTCCGGCGTGTTCGCCACCCTGGACGTCGGCGCCCCGCGCTGGATCGGCGTCTACTTCATGTACGACGTGAAGCAGTACGACCCGAAGGAATGGTCGAGCCCGCCGCTCGAAGGCCGTCTGGTCGAAAAGGCGCCGTTCGGCACGGTGATGATGGGCCGCGGCGCGACCAATTCGAAGGGCGGCCAGATCGCGCTGCTCAACGCCCTGCGCGCCATGCGCGCCGCCGGCAAGAAGCCGCCGGTCAACATCGCCCTGATCTGCGAAGGCGAGGAGGAGATCGCTTCTCCGCACTTCCGCCAGATCGCCACCCATCCGAAGGTGCTGCCGATCCTGCAGAAGTGCGAGGGCATCTACGTGCCTGGCCCCTCGCAGGACCGCACCACCGGCGAGGTCTCCTTCACCCTCGGCGCCAAGGGCCCGGTCGAGCTGCAGCTGATCGTCGACGGCTCCAAGACCGGCATCGGTCCGAAGACCGACATCCACTCGTCCGAGAAGGCCCGCATCGACAGCCCGATCTGGCGTCTGGTCCAGGCGCTGGCAACCCTGACCAGCGCCGACGGCAACACCCCGACGCTCGACGGCTTCATGGACAAGGTCCGGCCGCTCTCGGCGCGGGAAAAGGAGCTGATTGGCCAGCTCGCCCAGAAGACCAACGAGGCCGCCCTCAAGCAGGCCTACGGCAACAAGGCCTGGATCGACAACCTCAGCTACGAGAAGTCGATCGAGCGGTTGCTCTCGCAGCCGACCATCAACCTGCAAGGGCTGGTCGGCGGCTACACCGGCCCGGGCGGCAAGAGCATCCTGCCGAGCCGCGCCGAGGCCAAGCTCGAGATCCGCATGGTCCCGAACCAGACCTACGACGACACCGTCCGCCAGCTGCGCGAACACCTCGACAAGCGCGGCTTCCAGGACGTCCAGATCAACGTCTCGGGCGGCTATGATCCCACCGAGACCGCCGAGGACGCCCGCGTCGTCCAGGCCGCGCTCGGCGCCTACAAGAAGATGGGCATCCCGGTGACGCTCTCGCCGCGCAGCGCCGGCTCCTGGCCGGGCTCGCTGTTCACCCAGCCGCCGGTCGCCCGGCCCGCCATCCACTTCGGCGTCGGCTTCGGCTCGGGGGCGCACGCGCCGGACGAGTTCATCGTCATCGACTCCGCCAATCCGAAGGTGGCCGGCTACGTCGACGCCACCATGGCCCAGGCGCAGTTCCTCTACGCCCTGGCGGAAATGAAATAGCCGCTGCCGCCCCCTGCCGGGGGCGGCTTCCACTCGCACGAATTTTGACGATCGCCGCCGAGCCCGCGGGCCCGGCGGCACGATACTTGGGGGAAGTTCACACAGTCATGTCAGTCCAACGTACCAGCGGCCTTGGCCGCTCTTTCCGCGTCGCCCTGCTTGGCGCCTCGGCGACCGTCGCCGTGGCCGGCCCGGCCCTGGCCCAGTCCACCCAGCCGCCGGCGGTCGAGGAAGTCGTCGTCACCGCGCTGAAGCGCGCGACCAACCTGCAGGACACGCCGATCTCGATCTCGGCGGTGACCTCGGAAACCATCGCCAACTCCGGCGTGCAGTCGATCGCCGACCTCGGCGCGACGGTTCCCGGCCTGACCTTCGTCAACAGCGGCCCGTCGTTCAGCCGCGTCGTGATCCGCGGCATCAACGCCGCCGGCGAGCCGACGGTCGGCGTCTACTATGACGAAACCCCGGTGACCGGTTCGATCGGCGCGGGCAACAACGCCGGCGGCTCGACCCCGGAACTGCGCCTGTTCGACGTCGAGCGCGTCGAAGTCCTGCGCGGCCCGCAAGGCACGCTCTACGGCTCCGGCTCGATGGGCGGCACCCTGCGCACCATCTACAAGAAGCCAAGCTACGTGTTCGACAGCGCCGTGGACGCCTCGCTCTCCAAGACCGAAGGTGCCGGCGACTGGAACTACGAGGCCCAGGGGATGGTCAACATCCCGCTGGCCCAGGACAAGGCCGCGCTGCGCGTGGTCGGCTTCTATCGTGAAGCCGCCGGCTACATCGACAACACCTATCTCAACCTCAGCGACATCAACGAGATGGAGACCTGGGGCGGCCGCGCGCTGCTGCGCCTGGAGCCGACCGAGAACCTGACCATCGACCTGGCCGCCTACATCAACCGCACCGAGGCCGAGGCCCCGAGCTGGTTCCCGGCGGTCGGCGAGTACAAGTCCGACGCCCGCACGCAGCTGCCGCAGACCGACGACCTGGACCTCTACAGCGCCACGGCCAACCTCGACCTCGGCCCGGTCACCGCCGTGGGTTCGGTGTCGTACATGCGCCGCGAGCTGATGAGCACGCAGGACGTGACCCAGTTCATGCAGGGCTTCCGCACGGCGGCCCGTTGCCAGGCGCTCTACAACCGCGGCTCGGCCTGCAGCACCGACCAGCTGTCGGCCTACTACGCCTATGTCGACACCCAGTATCCGTCGGTGCTGAAGCCGCAGCAGGAGATGGACACCTACACCGCCGAGCTGCGCTTCACCTCGAACTACGAGAGCGCGCTGCAGTGGACCGCGGGCGGCTTCTTCTCGGACCGCAAGACCGTCGTCTGGAACCCGCAGGTCGGCGTCGATCCGCGCACCGGCGCGCTCTACGAGCCTGAAGTCGTGATGACCGGCCGGGTGATCGACGACACCCTGAAGCAGTACGCGGTGTTCGGCGAGCTGTCCTTCGACGTCAACGAGCAGCTGAACCTCACGGCCGGCGCCCGTTACTTCAAGTACACCAAGGACATCATCGGCGAGACGCTCGTCCCGTCGATCCTGGTGGGCGCGGTGGTCACCCCGCCGACCCACGTCCAGTCCGAGGAAACCGGCTGGGTGTTCCGCTTCAACGGCTCCTACAAGATCACCTCGGACGTGATGGTCTACGCCGAGGCCTCGCAGGGCTATCGCCCGGGCGGCGCCAACCAGGTGCTCGGCCTGCCGGGCAACCTGACCCCGTACGCCTCGGACCAGCTGTGGAACTACGAAGTCGGCGTGAAGTCGGCTTTCTGGGATCGCCGCGCGACCCTCAA
Source organism: Phenylobacterium sp. LjRoot97 (assembly GCF_964254345.1). Lineage (NCBI taxonomy): Bacteria > Pseudomonadati > Pseudomonadota > Alphaproteobacteria > Caulobacterales > Caulobacteraceae > Phenylobacterium > Phenylobacterium sp. LjRoot97. The sequence goes on along the minus strand of NZ_CAXUTH020000001.1, from coordinate 2,482,783 downwards.
CGCCGACATCTTCCAGATCGACTGGAGCGACATGCAGGTTCGGATTCTGACCCCGAACGGCGCGTTCAGCTACATCGGCAACGCCGGCAAGGCGCGCATCCGCGGCCTGGAAGTCGAAGGCGCGGTCAATCCGCTCTCGGGCCTCTCCATCACCGGCAACTTCTCGGTCATGGAAGCCGAGTTGACCCAGGACCAGCCGGGCGCCGGGACCACCATCCCCAACGCCGGCCTGAAGGGCGACCGCATCCCCTACGTGCCGAAGTTCCAGGGCGCGATCTCGGCCCAGTACGTCTGGCCGGTCGCCGAAGGGCTCAACGGTTTCGCCCGCGTCGACTTCAACCACATGGGCAGCTCGTACAACGAACTGCGCACCAGCTTCGTCTATGCGCGCAAGATCGACTCCTATGAGCTGATCAACACCCGTCTTGGCGTCGAATCCGACGACGGCGAGTGGGGCGCGTACCTCTTCGTGACCAACCTGCTCGACGAGGCGGCGATCTTCTCCAAGTCGGTGGGCGCCACCTCGGCGGCCCGCACCTCGGTGTTCTCGGCCCCGCCGCGGACCATCGGGATCAACCTGCGCAAGTCGTTCCAGTAACGCCTCGCCAGTACAGGCCGAAGCCGGGCGCGGCGCGCCCGGCTTCGGACGAATTGTCGCCGGACATGGAACCAGCGCGGCGGTAGTCCGTAGGAAGAGAGCACCGACAGCGCGGTCTGAGGCGGGATGTGAACGACGGGACGGCCAGTGACGACGGCATCGAGGGCCGCTATCGCGCGGTCTTCGACAACATGTCCGAGGGTTTCGTCGTCTGTGAAGCCATTCTCGGACCGGACGGGCGGCTGACCGACTACTGGATCCGCGAGGCCAATCCCGTGTTCTGCAGCCGCGTGGCCGGCGCGGCCGACGTCGTCGGCCGCCGGCTGCTCGAGGTGCAGCCCGACACCGATCCGCGCTGGATCGCTGCTTGCGGACGGGCGTTCGCGGGCAAGTCCGTCCGCTTCGAGTTCGCCGACGTCGCGGGCGGCCGCTGGTACGACGTCAACATGATGCGGTTGTCGGACACCCAGTTCGGGCAGCTTTTCGTCGACGTCACCGCACGACGCCAGGCGGCCGATCGCCAGTCCGAGCTGTTCGTCGACCTGAACCACCGGGTGAAGAACAACCTCGCCATCGTCGCCTCGCTGCTGATGCTGCAGGCGCGGAGCGCGGGCTCCGAGGTCGCCAACGCCCTAACCAAGGCGGCGGACCGGATCAGCTCGATCAGCGACCTGCACACCATGCTCCATCAGCAGGAGGCGCACGACGCCGTCCAGCTGCAGCCCTATCTCGGCGGCCTGGTCGAACGCCTGTCGTCCAGCCTGCTCGACGGCGACCGCGTCGCGATCGAGGTCGCCTGCGATCCCGTGGAGGTGAGCGCCGAACAGGCCGTCAGCATCGGCCTCATCGTCAACGAGCTTGTCACCAACTCGGTCAAGCACGCCTTCAAAGACGGCCGGCAGGGCAGGGTGAAGGTCACCGGACGCAACGACGCCGCCGGCTATCTCCTTCGGATCGAGGACGACGGTTCCGGCATCGATGGCCTGGCCGAAGAGGGCCTGGGCATGCGTCTGATCAAGTCGCTGGCGTCCGGCCTGGGCGACGTCAGTTGGACCGGGGGCAGCGGCGGCGCGGCCGTCGAACTGCGGTTCCAGGAGCCGGCCGCGAAGTCGGTGTGAGATTTTCGAACAAGCTACTGCGGTCTGATCGCTTGCCTCCAATCCTTGCCGGCCGCATGCCGGCCGGCGTTGCAGGTCAAGGACGCCATGCTCAGCTTCTCCGAACGGTTCACCGATCTTGCCGCGGCCCGCTCGCCCCTGTGCCTGGGGCTTGATCCGTCGGCCGAGGTCTTCGCCCATTGGGGGCTCGCAAGCGACGCCGCCGGCCTGCAGCGCTTCTGCGAAACGGTGCTCGACGCGGTGGGCGACAGCCTTGCGGTGGTCAAACCCCAGGCCGCCTTCTTCGAGCGGTTCGGCCCTGCGGGCATGACCCAGCTGGCCCAGGCCGCGGCCCAGCTGCGCCGGCAGGACGTGCTCAGTCTCATCGACGCCAAGCGCGGCGACGTCGCCGGCACCATGCAGGGGTATGCGGGCGCCATGCTGGGGGCGGACAGCGGCTTCGGCGGCGATGCGGCGACCGTGACCGCCTATCTCGGCTTTGACGCGCTCCAGCCGATGTTCGATCGCGCCGCCGCGACCGGGGCTGCCGTGTTCGTCGTGGTCCATTCGTCCAACCCCGAAGGGCGCGCCTTGCAGTCGGCACGGATGGGGGACGGCCGGACCGTCTCGCAGGCCCTCGCCGACGCCGTGACGGCGCAGAACGCCGCGACGCCCGGTCTGGTCGGCGCGGTGATCGGGGCGACCGTTTCGCAGGACGATGCGGCCATCGTCGAGCGGTTGCCCGGGGCGCTGATCCTGGCCCCCGGCGTCGGCGCGCAGGGCGCGGATCTCGCGACCGTCGGATCGCGTTTCGCCCATGCGCGGGGCAGGGTGATCCCCTCGGTGTCCCGCGACATCCTCCGCCACGGGCCCGGCGTCTCCGGCCTGCGCGCGGCGATCGACCGCTATCGCGACCAGGCCTGGGCGGCCTTGGGGTAAGCCTTTCCTGGAGGGGGCCGGAATGCGCCAGATGCGCGGGCCCGTCGCCGCTACACGGGGGGCATGACCCAAGCCACCGAAGACCTCCCGCCTCCTTCGCATCTAAGCGCGGGCAAGATCCTGTTCCTGGCCTGCGCGGCCGCCGTCGCCACGTCGACGAGCTACACGGTCCAACCTGAGCTGGGGCTGATCGCCGCCGATCTGAACACGTCATTGGCCGCCGTCGGCGTTGCGGCGGGCCTGCCCATCCTCGGCTACATGCTGGGACTGGCGCTTCTCGTGCCGCTCGTCGATCACCTGTCGGCCCGCACACTGGTGCCCGCCCAACTTGCGGCGCTCGCCGGCGCCTTGATCCTGGCGTCGCTCGCGACCTCCGTCGAAGTCCTCGGCGCAGGGCTGCTGTTGTCCGGGGTCTGCGCCAGCACCGGCGCGCAGATGAGCACGCTGGCCGCCAAGCACTCGGCGCCCGACCGTCAGGGGCGCGCTTTGGGCGGCGTCACGGCAGGGATTTCGGCGGGCATCCTGCTTGGTCGGATCATCGGCGGCGGTCTGACCGACGCGGTCGGTTGGCGGGCGATGCTGCTGATCGTGGCGGCCGCGTGCCTGCTCTGCGCCATCATCGGGCGAGCGCTGCTGCCGCGCGACGTCCCGCGCCCGGCAGGATCATGGCTGTCGGGACTGCTCGGGGCGCCCCAGCTCCTGCGCACCTATCCGGACCTGCTGATCGCCGCGACGTCGGGCGCGCTGTGGTTCTTCGCCTTCAGCCTGGTGTGGGTCGGCGTATCGCTCGCCCTTTCGCTGCCGCCCTACGGGCTGGCGCCGACCACCGTGGGCCTCTACTCGCTCGCCGGGCTGGCAGGCATGGCGGCGACGCCGTGGGCCGGCCGTCTCGCCGACCGCTTCGGCAGCCGCGCCGTCGTCGTGGCCGGCCTGGTCCTGGCCCTGGCCTGCACGGTCGCCATGGTCTCTGGGCTGGCCTACGCAGCCTTGACGCTCGTCGCCCTGGCGCTCTTCGACGTCGGGCTCTTCGCTGCGCAGGTGGCCAACCAGCGCCGCGTCCTTGCCCTGGACCCGTTGCGTCCAGCCCAGCTGAACAGCACCTACATGGTTATCTACTTCGTCGGCGGCAGCCTCGGCGCCGCCGCCGGCGGGCCGATCGTCGCCACCCTGGGCTGGCCGCTCGCCGCGGCCACGGCCGTCCTGGCGATCGTCGCCGCGCTGGCGATCTACGTCCGGCGCGGACGCGAGGCCGCTCTCATTTGACGATCGTGGCCATCTGTTCGCTGGCCTGCTTCAGGCAAAGGTTCGCCTGAGCATTCTTCTGCTCGTTGCTCAGCTTGTTCAGGGCGCCGTCCACCTCCTGCCGGGTGGCCTTCGGCTGGAGCTGACTGGCGCGGCCCATATAGAAGCCGAAGGCCATCGACAGGGCGGCGATCGCCCGCGGCTCCGGGGGTTGCGCAGCCGAAGCTCCGGCGAGACCGGCTCCAATCAGTCCGACGCAGGTCAGTTCGTTTTCGCGGCTGCCGGGGGCTGGCGCGGAAAGGGCGTGTGTCGACACCAGCCAGAGTGCTGTCGCCGTCGTCCAGGCTGCGAGTTTCATGGCGTCCTCCGCAGGTTGAACGCCTCAAAACGGAATCAGGCGTCCAGATTTGCGGGCACGTCCACGGTCAGCCCATAGGGCCGGCCGAGTTCGATGAGCTTGCCGATGTCCGGCGCCGTCGGCGACACTTCCCGGTCGAAGTCGGTGAACATGTGCGACGCGCCCTCGTGCGAGGTCAGCGAGATCATCTCCCCGCCGCCCTTGCCGAACCGGAACCAGTGGGTGGTCCCGGCCGGCAGGTGGACGAAGGTGCCGGCGTGGGCGAGCAGTTCCTGCTCGCCGATGCCGAACGCGATCTCGCCGGCGACGACATAGAACGCCTCGTCCCAGGGATGGCTGTGCGGCGGCGGGCCGCTGCCTTCCGGTCCCACCTGGTGAAAGACTTCGTAGCTGCCGGTGCGGTCGCCGCCGGCGAGCACGGTGATCTGCTCGCCCACGACGTTCAACGGACGGACTCCGTCGGTCAGCTTGACGACGATTGGCTCGGCCATGGTCGGCTTGCTCCTGTTGCGCGCATTAACGATAACATCGTTATGCGATGCTCGCCATGACGTGCTCGGCGCGCGGCGCTATTCAGGCGCCATGTCGCATCCGCTTGATCGCCCCGTCTGGTCGGCCCTGACCGGCCGCCAGTCCCACCTCGCGCACCAGCACGGCGCCGCTGTCCGCTTTGCTCCCGAGTTCGGGCTGTTCGCCGCTCTGCCCGACTCCTCGCCGCAGAGCCTCGCGGACCTGGCCGACCTGGTCGCGACGCAAGGCGACGTGGCGGTGGTGGAGGAGGGGCCGGCCCCGCTGATCCCGGGCCTGGCCGTCCGCAGCCAGGCGCTCTGCTGGCAGATGGTCGCCGAAAGCCCGAACCCCATCGGCGAGCCGGCCTTTCCGATCGAGGTGCTGACCGCGGCCGACGCCCCCCAGATGCTCGCCTTGGCGACCCAGACCGCGCCGGGTCCGTTCTTCGCCCGCACTCACGAGCTGGGCCGCTTCGTCGGGGTCAAGATGGACGGCAAGCTCGTGGCCATGGCCGGCGAGCGGATGCAGCCGGCCGGCTACACCGAGGTCAGCGGCGTCTGCACCGACCCGGCCTATCGTGGTCGCGGCTTCGCCGCCGGCCTGATGCTTGAGGTCGCGGCCCGCATCCGCGCGCGAGGCGAAGTTCCGTTCCTCCACTCCTACGCTCACAACACCGGCGCCATCGCCCTCTACCAGGCGCTGGGCTTCGACTTCCGCTGCGAGCTGGTGATGACCACGCTCACGCGCGGCTAGCGCTCGGGGCGGCCGCGGGGTTAGGCTCGCGGCAAGCCGAAGGGAGAGAGACATGGCCTTGGAACTGCGCGCCCGCCGGAACCCCGTCGTCCCTGCCGATCCAGCGCCGCGCCGCGTCCGCGCCCATCCGGTCTACCTCGCCCCGCGCGCCACCCCTGCCGGCGCCGTCGGCTTCGGCGCGATGGGCAGCGTGGCGCTCGGCGCCATCGCCTTCGGGGCCTTCGCGGTCGGCGCGCTGGCGATCGGCAAGCTGGCGGTCGGCCGGGTCTCGGTCGGCCGGGCCCGGATCAAGCGCCTGGAGATCGACGAACTGACCGTGCGGCGTCTCACCGTCCTCGACGACGGGGAGCCCCCTCGCTAACGTCCGGGCAAACGCCGCCTTGGAGGCGGCTTCTCGGAGCTAAATCACTGACATGCGTAGGTTCGTTGCGCCGCTGATCGCGGCCCTTTGCCTGCCCGCGGCCGCCATGGCCGCCGCCCCCGTCGCCCACGACGGCCTGGCCCGTATCGAGATGCAGATCGAGACCGGCTTCCTGAGCGCCGAGGAGCGCCAGGTGGTCAACCTGCTGATCCAGGCGGCCGATGAGATGACCGCCATCTACAAGCGCCAGGCGGCGGGGCAGGGGCCGGGCCACGGCTTCTATCCCGAGGGCCTGACCAAGGCCGAACTCGACGCCTACATCGCCGCTCACCCGGCCGAGAAGGCCGCGCTGATGGACGGCTACACCGTGGTCAAGCGCCAGGGCGGCAAGCTGGTCACCGTGCCCTACAACGTCGAGTACAAGGCCGAGCTCGACCGCGCCGCCGCTCTGCTGGACAAGGCGGCGGCCATCACCACCAACCCCAGTCTGAAGAAGTTCCTGACCCTGCGGGCCCAGTCCTTCCGCACCAACGACTACTTCGAGTCCGAGATGGCCTGGATGGACCTGGCCGGCACGCCGATCGAGGTCGCGATCGGCCCCTACGAGACCTACACCGACGAGCTCTACGGCCAGAAGACCGCCTTCGAAGCCTTCGTCACCCTGAAGGATCCGGCCGAGAGCAGCGCGCTGGACAAGTACAAGGGCTACCTGCGGGCCATGGAGGAGAACCTCCCGGTCGACGCCAAGTACAAGAACTTCGCCCGCGGCGGCGAGTCGCCCATCGCGGTGGCCGAACAGGTCCGCGGCGGCGGCGACAACACCGTCGGTCCGCAGACCATCGCCTTCAACCTGCCCAACGACGAGCGCGTGCGCGAAGCCAAAGGCGCCAAGAAGGTCGTGCTCTCCAACGTGCTCGGGGCCAAGTACGACCGCATCCTCAAGCCGATGGGCGAGCGCGTGCTGGTCGCCGACCAGGCCGCCCTGGTCAGCAAGAAGTACATGACCTTGGAGACCCTGTTCCACGAGCTGTCGCACAGCCTCGGCCCGGGCTCGATCGTCGTTGACGGCCGCCCGACCACCGTCTCGGCCGAGCTCAAGGAGATCGCCGGCACCGCCGAGGAGGCCAAGGCCGACGTCATGGGCGCCTACAACATCCTCTACATGATGGAGAAGGGCGAACTGCCGAAGGCCGAGCGTTCCCAGCTGTTTGCGAGCTACACCGCAGGCATCTTCCGCGCCGCCCGTTTCGGCGCCGGCGAGGCCCACGGCCGCGGCGCGGCGCTGCAGTACGGCTATCTGAAGTCCAAGGGCGCGCTGGTCTGGGATCCGGCCGCCAAGCGCTTCAAGGTCGATGACGACGCCATGCAGGCCGGCCTCACCAGCCTGCTGGCCGAGCTGATCAAGCTGCAGGGCGACGGCGACTACGCCGGCATGAACGCCTTCTTCGACAAGTACGCCAAGCTCGATCCTGAGGCCGAGACGGTGATCGCCACCCTGAAGGATATCCCGGTGGACATCGCGCCGGTCTACCCGGACAAGATCTGAGCATGAACAGCGAGATCGCCGCCGACCTTCAGTCCCTGATGGCCTTCGAGCTTGTCCGTCTGGGCAAGACCGTGATCACCGTCGGCGGGCTGGTGGCGGCGATCCTCATCGTGGCGGTGTCGCTGCTGGCCGCGCGGCTGGCGGCCGGCGCCATCCGCCGCATCCGCGGCCGGGTCGACACCGACGCCGCCCCCTCGATCTACATCTTCGAGAAGCTCAGCACCTACGGCCTGGTGATCTTCGGGATCATCGCGGCCTTCTCGACCCTCGGCCTCGACCTCTCGTCCTTCACCCTGTTCGCCGGGGCGCTCGGCGTCGGTCTCGGCTTCGGCATGCAGGGCATCGTCAAGGAGTTCATCTCCGGCCTGGTGCTGCTGTTCGACAAGCTGATCCGCATTGGCGACTACATCGAGTTGCAGACCGGCGAGCGCGGCGTCGTCGCCGAGATTGGTCCACGCGCCACCCGCATCCGCAACAACGACGACCTCGACGTCCTGATCCCCAACTCGCGCCTGATCGAGCAGCCGGTCACCAACTGGACCCATCAGAACGGCGCGCGGCGAATGCATATCCCGTTCCGCGTCGCCTACGGCGTCGACAAGGAAGCAGTGCGCGAGGCGGTCCTGCGCGCCGCCCACGCCGTGCCGTTCACGATGAAGGACACCTCGGTTCGCAAGACCCAGGTCTGGCTGATCGGCTTCGGCGAGAGCGGCCTATCGTTCGAGCTGGTCGTCTGGCCGGCGCTGGAGGCGGTTAAGCGGCCCAACGCCACCCACGCGGCCTACACCTGGGCGATCGAGGACGCGCTGCGCAACGGCGGCTTCGAGATCCCGCTGTCGCAGCGCGAGCTGCGTGTCCGCTCGGTGTTCGGCGAGGAGGGCGAGGACGCGCTGCAGACCCTGGGACTGGCCAGCCATGCCGGCGTCATCCGTCCGGACCTGGCCCGCGCCAGCACCAACGACGCGGCCGAGGACCTGGCCCGCGGCGCCCAGCAGGACGCCGCCGAGGCCGCGGTCCGTCCGCGTGGCCGCAGCGGATGAAGCCGCTGGCGACCATCGGCTACGAAGCCGCCACCCAGGACGCGGTCATCGACCGCCTCAAGGCGGCCGGCGTCGAGCTGCTGGTCGACGTGCGGGCGGTGGCGGCCTCGCGCCGCGCCGGGTTCTCCAAGACCCTGCTCGCCGCCAGCCTGGCCGACGCCGGCATCGGCTATGTCCACCTGCGCCAGCTCGGCACCCCCAAGCCGGGTCGTGAAGCTGCGCGCAAGGGCCGCATCGCCGAGATGACCGCCATCTTCGAGGACCACCTGGCCGAGCCCGCCGCCCAGCTGGAACTGGCCGCCGCCAAGGAACTGGCGGCCGAGCGCAAGATCGCGCTGCTCTGCTTCGAAGCCGATCATCGCGGCTGCCATCGCAAGATCCTGGCCGATCGCATCTGCGAAGACCTTGGCTGCGCGGTCGAGCACCTTTAGGAGCACGCCCATGAGCAACAACCGCATCGTCCTCGCCAGCGACCACGCCGCCATCGCGCTCCGCCAGGCGATCGCCGCCCACGTCTCGGCCCTCGGCTGGGAGGTGCTCGATCTTGGCCCGAACACGCCCGAAAGCGTGCCCTATCCGCAGCAGGGCGAGGCCGCCGCTCGTCAGGTGGCGTCAGGCGACTGCCGGTTCGGGATCATCGTCTGCGGCACCGGCCAGGGCATCATGATGGCCGCCAACAAGGTCAAGGGCGTGCGCTGCGGCGTCTGCTCCGACACCTTCTCGGCCCGCATGATCCGGCAGCACAACGACGCCAACATGCTCTCGATGGGCGCCCGCGTGATCGGCGAGGGCCTGGCCCTCGACCTCGTCGACGCCTTCCTGGCCGCCGAGTTCGAAGGCGGCCGTCACGCCCCGCGCGTGGACATGATCAAGGCGCTGGAGGGCTAGCCCCCGAACGCCCGGCGCAGCTTGTCCAGCGCCGGGGTGATCGTATCCCAGTAGGGGCGGGCGCATTCGCCGTGCCAGGGGCCGCTGAGGCCGCGCACGCCGTCGGGGTCTTCCTTGAAGTGCATGTTGGTGGTGGGCTCGCCGGCCTTGATCGGCAGCTTGCACTTCGGGCACCAGCGACCGCGCGGGTCGCCGCCGGGGACGTCGTCATAAGCCATCTGGGTACTCCCCGGGGAACTGGAGACTGAAGCTTAGTCCTCAGGTCCCCGGAGGCCGACGCGGCACGTGGCCGCGCTAGCGCTTGCGGACGAACACCGTCCCGGCCGAATAGCCGGCGCCGAACGAGCAGATCAGGCCCGTGTCGCCGCTGGCGAAATCGTCGTTGGCCTTGTGGAAGGCGATGATCGAACCGGCCGACGACGTGTTCGCATATTCATCAAGGATGATAACGTTCTCGCCGGGCGCCGGTTCGCGCCCCAGGACGCGCTTTCCGATCAGCTCGTTCATGTTGATATTGGCCTGGTGCAGCCACATGCGCTTGAGGCCCGTCGGGTCGATGCCCAGGTCGCCGGCGTGTGCGACGATCATCTCCGAGACCATCGGCACCACCTCGCGGAACACCTTGCGGCCTTCCTGCACGAACAGCTTGTCGGCCTGGCCGGCGCCCTCGGGGGCGGCGCGGTTCAGGAAGCCGAAGTTGTTGCGGATGTTGTTCGAGAACTGGGTCTTCAGACGCGTGCCCAGGATGTCCCAGCCGCCGGTCGCGTCCTCGGCGCGCTCGACGATCACCGCGGTGGCGACGTCGCCGAAGATGAAGTGGCTGTCGCGGTCGCGGAAGTTCAGGTGGCCCGAGCAGATCTCCGGATTGACCATCAGCACCGCGCGGGCCGAGCCCGAGCCGACGAAGTCCGCCGCCGTCTTGATCCCGAACGTCGCCGACGAGCAGGCCACGTTCATATCGAAGGCGAAGCCCTCGATGCCCAGCGCCTGCTGCACCTCGATGGCCATCGCCGGATAGGCCCGCTGCATGTTCGAGGCCGCGCAGATCACCGCGCCGATCTGGCTGACGTCCTTGCCCCAGCGCTCGATCGCCTGCTTGGCCGCCTCGACCGCGATTTCGGCCAGGACCGAGATCTGGTCGTTCGAGCGCTCCGGAATGATCGGACGCATCAGGTCCGGATCGACCAGGCCGGTCTTGTCGACCACGAAGCGCGACTTGATGCCCGAAGCCTTCTCGATGAACTCGGCCGAGGACGGGGTCAGGGCCGCGACCTCGCCGGCGGCGATCGCCTCGGCGTTGGCGGCGTTGAACCGCTCGACATAGGTGTTGAAAGTCTCGACCAACTCGGCGTTCGAGAGGCTGTGCGGCGGGGTGTAAAGGCCCGTGGCCGCGATCACGGCTTGATGCAAAACGCTGTCTCCGACGACCGCTCCTCTCGTTGCACGGGGAGCTTCGGATCACAGTGATAGCACGTTCGCTTACGGCGTCAGCGGTCGATGTGGCCGCAAGGCAACAGACATAATTCGTCTTCTGATTGTCCCGGCAGGGGCCATTTCTCGCCCTGTTTGAGCGCGACCAAGGTCACGTGGCTGGAGATCGCCACGCCTAAGTACGGAGTAAAAAACATGAACAAGAACATTTCTCTCATCGCCGCCGTCGCCGCTGTCGCCATGGTCCCCGTCGCCGCCAACGCCCAGGCCGTCACCGGCTACGGCTCGGTCGGCTACAGCCACCACGATCTGGAAGGCGCTGACGTCGGCGCGATCCAGGGCCGTCTCGGCGCCCGCTTCAACCCCTATCTCGGCGTCGAGGGCGAACTCGGCTTCGGCGTGAAGAAGGACGACGTCAATATCGGCGGCGTCAGCGGCAAGGCCCAGCTGAAGAACCAGGCCGCCATCTACGGCGTCGGCTTCCTGCCGGTGGCCCCGAACGCCGACCTCTACGCCCGCGTCGGCTACGGCAAGAGCGAAGGCAAGGTCTCGGTCCCGGGCGCGATCGCCAAGGCCGACGGCAACAGCTGGAACTACGGCGTCGGCGGCCAGTACTTCGTCGACGACAAGAACGGCGTGCGCGCCGACTACACGCGTCACGAGTTCGAGGACGACGCCGGCAAGGCCGACGTCTGGTCGGTCGGCTACGTCCGCAAGTTCTAAGCCGGGGGCGGGGAGCGTGATCGCTCCCCTTCCTTGAGTTCGAGCCCAAAATGGAAAGGGCCGCCTCCTTGCGGGGGCGGCCCTTTTTCATGGGGGGTGCGCTGCGCCGCCGTCAGGCGGCGGCCCGCTCACAAGGACGCGCCGCCGTCAGGCGGCGGCCCCCTCTTCATGACAAGGACGCGCTGCGGTCATGCGGCGGCGCGATGAAGGAAACGGCCGGCCAGGTCGCCGTTGCGCAGGAAGATCTGCACCTCGGCCGCGCTTCCCGAGCGCGCATAACGGTCGGCGAGCGCGCGGGCGGCGGCTTCGGCGCGACCCCCGGCTTCAAAGATAAGTTCGTTGTCAAAGGCTTCTGAACGGACAGCCCAACCGTCGCCGGCGGGCGCAACCAAAATCTGAAGAGCCATGTGAGCTCCTTTTTACTCTACTAACTTTCGGGGTTCGTGAACGCCCCGTTCTGGAGCTTCACGATGGAGCATGCAGACGGCCATCGCATGGCGCCCGCTGGGCGAGGTCAGGCCGGCATTCGCCCCTGTTTAAGATGACATCGACACATGTGCGTCGCTCGCTGGCTCACTTCCGATAGCTGCACAGATAGGACTCCCGCGTCGTTTCGCCACCCCAGAAAGCGCGAAACCTGCGTGAAGTTTCCCTGACAGCTGACGAAAGGCGGAGGGGAGGGCTAGGCGCCCGGTCCCGACCAGATCGGCCCGGCCAGGATCGCGCCGCTGGTGAAGTCCTGCAGATAGACCTCGAGCCCGCCCTTGGTCTCGTCCTTGTCCTCGTCGCGATAGGTCTTGGGCGCCAGCCGCGCCGCGCGCCAGCGCAGCACGTCGAACTGCAGCCGCGCCACCTTCACGTCGCCCACGCGGGCTTCGGAAGCGATCGCCCAGGCGAGATCGGCCAGCATCTCGGCCTGCATCCGCCGCGCCTGCCGGTACATGGCGGCGAAGTCGTCATGGGCGCGCAGCCATTCGTAGACCGTGCCGGTGACCGGCATGTCGGCCTCGCCGCAGATCTCCAGCAGGCTGCGGCCGCTGGCCAGCCGCCGGCAGATCTCCTCGCCGACCTCGGCCCGGTAGGCGTCCGGCCGCGCCCAGGGGCGAGCCCGCTTCCAGGCCCGGTCGGCGGCGCCCGCGCGAAACGCGTCCCGCCGCGCGGCCTGCGCTTCGGCCTGGGCTTTTCGCAGCGCGGCCCCGAACTGCGGCCGCACCGCGGCCCAGCGATGGACCGTCGCCGCGCCCGGCATGTCGCGCGGTTTGCAGATCGCCCGCAGGCTTTCGCCGGCCGCCACTCGGGTGCAGATCTGCGCGGCCATCGTCTCGCAGAACGGCGTCACCGCGCGGTTGCGCGGGCCCTCGATCTCGGTGGATTCATGCATCCGCCCAGCATAACGCAAGGGGAGAACATAGCAAGAACAAATGACGGTTCTCCGCGCGGTCTGAGACATATGCGCCACAAGCGGAAAAACTTGCCGGCCGCGGCCTTGCGCCCCCTCGCGCAGGCGCGGGAGCAGGCCCATATCGGGCTCCTCCCATGGAAGCGTTCATTCAGAGTCTTGCAGATTTCATCACCCGGCATGCGGCCTGGGCTGGCCTTGTGCTGGGCCTCGTCACGCTGCTGGAATCTCTGGCCCTGATCGGCGCTTTCATTCCGGCCACCGCCCTGATGGTGATGGCCGGCGGGCTCATCGCCGCGGGCGTGCTCGATCCGGTCGAAGTGGTGCTCTGGTGCGTCGCCGGCGCGATCATCGGCGACGCCGTGTCGTTCGAGCTCGGCCGTCGCTTGGGCCCTCGCGCCCTGCGCCATCCGATGTTCAAGGGCCACCGCCGCAAGGTCGCCCGTACGCGCCTGTTCAACCGCCAGTATGGCGCGGCCTCGATCTTCATCGGCCGCTTCTTCGGCCCGCTGCGCGCCTTCGTGCCGCTGGTGGCCGGCCTGCTGCAGATGCGCCGCCGGACCTTCCAGTTGGCCAACGCCCTGTCGGCCGTGGTCTGGGTGCTCGCCATCCTCGCGCCGGGCTATTTCGCCGCCAAGGGCCTGGCCGAGCTCGAGGCCCTGGGCGAGGCGCATCTGACCACCATCGCCGCCATCACCCTCGGCGGCCTGGTGATCATCGGCCTGGTGGCCCGCGAAGTGCTGCGCCGCCGCGCCGCGGCCGGAGCGCCGCCGGTGTTTGCAAAGCCTCGCGCCTAGATAGCTGTCACTTGACGGTCACGTTGCGCGGGCGGACCCTGCCTGCGGGGAGGACCGTAAGTGTCGCAAGCATTCTTCGTGCAGTTCGCTGCGTCGGCGGCGGCGATCGCCGTGCTGGTCGGCCTGGCCGCCTGGGCCAAGATCGCCAAGCCGATGACGCCGCTGACTGACGCCAAGGCCCTGGAACTGCTGGCGCAGGAGTTTCCAGGCCGTCCGATCGACCGCATCTGGGTGGCGGTCGACGGTCGCGGCGCCCTGGCCAAATCCGGGGCCGCGGCCCTGGTGCTCTGCGAGGTCGGCGACGGCTATGTCGCCCGTCACATCCCCTGGACCCAGGCCGTGGCCTCGTCCTTCCGCGACGGGGTGGTGCGGCTCGATCTTTCCGACGTCGCCGCGCCGGTCGCGCGGCTGGCGCTGCCGAACTGGCCGCCGGCCCCTGGCCCTGGCGAGGATCGCCGCGCCGCATGAGCCTCGATCCCGTCACGCTCGCCACTCCGTTCTTCATCCTGGCGATCATCCTGGAGGTGGCGCTGGCGCGGCTTGGCGCCACCCGCACCAACTATGAAGCCAAGGACACCGCCGCCTCGCTGGTGATGGGCCTGGGCAGCACGCTGGCCGGCCTGCTGGTCGGCGGCGTCGTCGCCGCGGCCACGCTCTATGTCTACCAGCACCGGCTGTTCGACATCCCGATGACCGCGGTCTGGGCCTGGATCGCGATCTTCCTGCTCGAGGACCTGACCTACTACTGGTTCCACCGCCTCAGCCACGAGCGCCGGTTCTGGTGGGCCGCGCACGTCAACCACCACTCCTCGCAGCACTACAATCTCTCGACCGCGCTGCGGCAGACCTGGACCGGCGGGATCGCTGGAACCTGGGCGCTGTGGCTGCCGCTGGCCTTCCTCGGCTTCCCGCCGGCGATGATCGCCATCCAGAAGGGGATCAGCCTCGTCTACCAGTTCTGGATCCACACCGAGGCGATCGGCCGGATGCCGCGCTGGTTCGAGGCGGTGTTCAACACCCCCTCGCATCACCGCGTCCATCACGCCCGCAACCCGCGCTACCTCGACCGCAACTACGCCGGCATCCTGATCGTCTGGGACAAGCTGTTCGGCACCTTCCAGCCCGAGCTGGACGAGGAGCCGTGCCGCTATGGCATCGTCAAGAACCTCGGCGACTTCAACATTCTGCGGGTGGCGTTTCACGAGTGGGCCGGAATGTTGGCGGATGTCTCGCGCCATCCGCGCCACGCGCTCGGCTACCTCTTCGGCCCGCCGGGCTGGAGCCATGACGCCAGCCGCGACACCAGCCACACCCTGCGCGCCCAGTGGCAGGCCCAGCAGGCGCAGGAGGCGCCGCCGCCGGTATCCAAGGTCGCCTGAGCGCCTGACAGAACCGTCAGGTTGTTCGCCCGTTTAGGTTCTCGCTAGGCTGCGGGCAGGCAGACGCGAGGCGAGATGAGCTTGGAGACTTCGACACGGGCGGTGCTGGACGCGCCCGGCGCCGGTTTGGCGAGCGCGCTCGACCGGCGGATCTTCGGGCCGTCGCGGGTCGACTACTCCCAGCCCAAGGGCGATCCCGGCCTCTATGGCCCCGACTCGGTCGCCTGGCGGGTGCACGCCAATCCCATCGCCCTGGCGATCGGCGGCGTGGCGGCGGTGATCCTCGAACTGGCCGAGCCGCGGGTGCGCACCGGCGTCTGGGAGCATTCGATCTTCGCCAGCGATCCGCTGACCCGCATGCGCCGCACCGGCGAGGCGACCATGATCACCACCTATGCGCCGACCGCAGAGGCCGACGCGCGCATCGCCATGGTCACCCGGATGCACGAGCGCGTGCGCGGCCAGACGCCCGAGGGGCAGGACTATCACGCCCTCGATCCGGACCTCGCCGACTGGGTTCACCTGACGGCCGCCTACGGCTTCCTCAACGCCTACAAGCGCTATGTCGACCCTGGCCTCAGCCGGGCCGACCAGGATCGTTACTATGTCGAGGGCGGGGCGGTCGGCCGCGCGTTCGGCGCGCGCAATCCGTCGACCTCGGCGGCGATGACGGCGCAGCGGATGCAGGCGATGCGGCCGCAGCTCGTGCATCACCCGATCATCGACGAGTTCCTGGGCATCGTGCGGCGGACCTCGCCGATGGGCCTGGTCGGGCGTGCGCTGCAGCCGCTCGTGGTTGAGGCCAGCATCGACCTGCTGCCGCCGGGCGTCGCGAGCCAGCTGGGGCTCGGCGCCAATCCGGCTCGGCTGGCGGCCGCCAAGGTCACGCTGTCGGCGCTCGGCCGCGCCGCGCGGCTGGCGCCGGGACCAATCCCGCGCCAGGCCTACGCCCGCATGGGCCGGCGGCCCTAAGGCGCGGCGAGGGCGACGCCCAGCGCCGCGAACGAGGCCATGGCCGCAGCCTCCGAGCCGTCCAGGTCGATGGCGCGGCTGGCCGCCGGGATCACCACCGCCTCGAAGCCCTCGGCCAGCGCATCCTCGGCCGAGTAGCGGACGCAGAAATCCAGCGCCAGGCCGACGAACACGCAGCGCTTCAGGCCCCGCTGGCGCAGGTAGCCGGCCAGGCCCGTGGCCGTCGACTTGTCGTTCTCGAAGAACGCCGAATAGCTGTCGACCTCCCGGTGATAGCCCTTGCGCAGCACCAGCTGGGCGTGGGTCACGTGCAGCGCCGGATGCAGCTGCGCGCCCGGCGTGCCCTGCACGCAGTGGTCTGGCCACAGGGTCTGGGGCCCATAGTCGACCTCGACCGCGCTGAACGGCTGCGCTCCGGGATGGTTGGAGGCGAACGAGATCTGGTCGCGCGGGTGCCAGTCCTGGGTGATCACCACATGCTCGAAGCGCGCGGCGATCTGGTTGATCAGCGGCATGATCTCGTCGCCGCCCGCCACCGCCAGCGCTCCGCCGGGACAGAAATCGACCTGCGGATCGATGACGACCAGCACATCGTCGGGGCGGACGGCGAGGGGAGGCAGGCTCATGCCGCGATCATAGCGCGTCAGCCGCGGCCTTTCACCGCCGCCGCCACGATCGCCGCGTTCTGGGCCCGGTAGGCCTGCTGGACCAGGCCCTTCCAGGCCGCCAGGTCGACGACGACGGCGTCGCCCCGGGCGCGATCCTTGATCTGGTAGTTCTGGTCGGTCGTGGCGCCCATCGAGCCCACCCGCACGCCGGCCGCGCCTTCCGAGATGGTCGCGAACGAACCGGCCATCGGATAGTCGGTCAGCAGGCTCCAGCCGCCGGCGAAGGCCGGGCCGCGGTCGAAGGCGCTGACCAGTTGCGCGCCCGATCCGGCCCGCAGGCCAAAGCGCAGGTTCGACGACACCCCGGCGCTCGAGCGGCCCAGGAAATCGCCGCCGGTCTTGGCCTCCATGTCGGCGAAGTCGATCACCACCTGCGAGATCACCGCCACCGCGTCGGCGTCGCGGGCCGCCGCGCCCAGCTTGCCGGTGGCGTCCATCGACGCCATACGCCCCATCGGCGAATTGCTGGGATTGTGGAACGGCGTCAGCAGCGGCGCGGCCTGCGCGCCCATCGCCGTCCAGCCCATCTTCACCGACTTGCCGATGGTGATCGACGGGCCGACCGCCACGACATCGCGGTTGTTCGGCGCGGCGGCGACGCCGGCGGTCAGCGCCACGGCTTCGGAGTCGGAGAGCACGTCGAAGCCGGCGGCCTTGAATTGCGCCACCAGGTCGGCGTGCGCGTCATTGGCCAGCGTCTGCATGGTGGCGTCGTCCACCCCTTCCAGCATCAGGTTCAACCGCGAGCGCGCCGCGATCGAGGCCACCGCCGTGCCCTGCTGCTGGGTGATGTAGGTGACGTGATAGGCCGGGATCGCCACCCGCTTGCGCTGCTTGAAGAACTTCTGGTCCGAGCCCGACAGCTTCGGCCCTGCGCTCTGCGCCCAGGCGGCCTGCGACGGCGCCAGCGTTCCGGCGACAAGGATGGCGGCCGCGGCCAGGCCGGCGGCGAGCTTGCGATGCATCTTGGAATTCCCCCTTGGTGACTCGGGGCACTTTAGGCGGTGAACATTGTTCGATGAAAGAGGTTCGGCGACGCAAATGCGTTCGACCGCCGCACTTGTGCCCCGCGGCATCGACTGCTAATGCGACTAACTCGCATTATTAGGAGTAGCGAAGGTCGCAGGCTCCTCATGTCGGGGGACATCGAATGCAACGGAAACTGGGGCTGCTGACGGGCGTGGCGCTGGCGGCGATCGCCGGGACGGCGAGCGCGCAGGACACCAATGTCGACGAGCTGGTGGTCACCGGCCGCTACACGGTCGACGAGCAGATCGACACCGCCACCGGCCTGGGCCTCACCGTGCGCGAGACGCCGCAGTCGGTGACCGTGATCACCCAGCAGCGGATGCGCGACCAGAACCTGACGACCATCGCCGACGTGGTGCGCAACACCGCCGGGGTCTCGATGGTCGAGGTCGACGACGTCCGCAACGTGTTCAACGCCCGCGGCTTCGAGATCAAGAACTACCAGATCGATGGCGTGCCGCTGTCGTGGAGTCTGGCCGGCGACTCCGGCGAGACCGTCGCCGACATGGCGATCTACGAGCGGGTCGAGATCGTCCGTGGCGCCACCGGCCTGCTGACCGGCGCCGGCGATCCCTCGGCCTCCATCAACCTGGTCCGCAAGCACGCCGACGCCCGCGAGTTCGGCGGCTCGGTGTCGGCCGCCGCCGGCAGCTGGAACAAGTTCCAGGTCGAGGCCGACGTCTCCGGCGCCACCAGCGACGGCCGGATCCGCGGCCGCGTCGTGGCCAAGTACGAGAACCGCGACACCTACTTCGACCGCCAGTCGACCGAGAAGTCGGTGTTCTACGGCGTCGTCGAGGCCGACCTGACCGTCAACACCCTGCTGCGGGCCGGGGCCAGCCGCCAGGACACCAACCCGAACGCCGCGTTCTGGGGCGCGCTGCCGACCTTCTACACCGACGGCGGCCTGACCAGCCTGCCGGTCTCGACCAACACCGCGGCGAACTGGTCCTACTGGGACACCACCAACACCAACTACTTCGCCAACCTGGCGCACAGCTTCGACAACGGCTGGAGCGTCTCGCTGAACTACAACCGGCTGATCAACGAGCAGGATTCGCAGCTGCTCTACCTGTTCGGCGCCATCGACCGCACCACCGGCGTCGGCCTGGCCACCTGGCCCTACAAGAGCAAGGGCGAGACCACCCAGGACAGCTTCGACGTCCAGCTGCACGGCGACTATTCGCTGTTCGGCCGCGAGCACGACTTCACGCTGGGCGCGCTCTACAGCAAGCAGAACTCCGATGTCGTCTACTACCAGGCCGGCGGCCCCAACGCCTTCGCCCCGGCGACCAGCATCTACACCTGGGACGGCAATTTCCCGCAGCCGGTGTTCGGCCCGGCGGCGACCCAGTACACCGACAACAAGACCGAGCAGACCGGCTTCTTCGCCGTCACCCGTCTCAACATCACCGACCAGCTGAAGGTGATCGGCGGCGCGCGGTTCTCGTCCTGGGAGCGAAGCGGGATCAACGGCGGGGCGGCCGACAACTACAAGGCCGACGACGTCGTCATCCCCTATGTCGGCGCGCTCTACGACCTGACCGACCAGCACCGGCTCTACGCCAGCTACACCGAGATCTTCCAGCCGCAGAACGTGCGCGACATCAACGCCAAGACGCTCGAGCCGATCACCGGCAAGGCCTACGAACTTGGCCTGAAGAGCGCCTTCTTCAACGACGGCCTGCAGACCTCGGTGGCGGTCTTCAAGATCCAGCAGGACGGCCTGGGCCAGCCCACCGGCGTCATGGTCCCCGGCTCGAACCCGCCGGAGGAGGCCTACGCCCCGGCCGACGGCGCTGAGAGCACCGGCTTCGAGCTGGAAGCCACCGGCCGCATCAACCCCAACTGGAACGTCAGCGCCAGCTACGCCCAGTTCGAGGTCGAGGACGCCGCCGGCGCCAAGGTCAACACCGACCAGCCGCGCAAGAGCTTCTCGCTGTTCACCACCTATGCCTTCGATGGGGAGTTCGGCGGCGGGCTCGACGGCCTGACCGTCGGCGGCGGCGTCAGCTGGCGCGACACCATCTACTCGCTGGCCGTCAATCCGGTGACCACCGCTCCGACCCGGATCGAGCAGGAAGCCTTCGCCCTGGTCAACCTGATGGCCCGCTACGAGATCACCGACACCACGGTCGTGCAGGTCAATGTCGATAACCTGTTCGACGAGACCTACTACAGCCAGATCAGCTACTTCAGCCAGTATCGCTACGGCGCCCCGCGCAACTTCACGGTCAGCCTGACCCAGAAGTTCTAGGGCGACCCGGCGCGGCAGGGCGACGATCGCCCCGCCGCGCGCCCAGGCCGTCGTCGGTTCAGGAGCCGCCGGTGGCGCCGAACTGCAGGGTGTCCATCACCTTCTCGAGGTTGAAGCTGCCCGCGCGCTGCGCCGGCGGGAACTCCTTCATCGTCTCGAGATAGTCGCCGATGATGTCCTGGCACGGGACCAGGATGAAGGCCCGATCAAGGTACCAATCCCAGTAGGTGTTCGACGTGATGTCGGCGAACTCGTAGGGATCCGTGCGCAGATTGTAGAGCTTCGGAATGCGTCCGGTGACGAACGGCCGGCCCCAGATTTCCAGGGTGCCCTCGGCCTTCTGCTCCATGAACACGACCTTCCAGTTGTCCATCCGCAGCCCGGCCACTTCGCCCTCGTCGGTGAAGTAGATGAAGCCCTTGCGCGGGCTCTTCTCGCCCTTGGTCAGGTGACCGACCAGGCTGTCGCCGTCGAGGTGGGACTTGAACTTCTTGCCGTTGAGGGTGGCGCCCTTCTTCAGGTCTTCCTTGATCGACGCGGCCCCGGCCATCTCGGCGAAGGTCGGCAGTCAGTCGAGGTGCGAGACGATGTCGTTCGAGACCGAGCGCGCCGGGATCTTGCCCGGCCAGCGCACCAGCGCCGGCACGCGATAGGCGCCTTCCCAGCTGGTGTTCTTCTCGGACCGGAACGGCGTGGTGCCGGCGTCCGGCCACGAGTTGCAGTGCGGGCCGTTGTCGGTCGAGTACATGACGAAGGTGTCGTCGGCGACGCCCAGTTCGTCCACGAGGTCGAGCAGCACGCCGATCGCCTTGTCATGGTCGATCATCACGTCGTGATATTCGCTCTGCCAGCGTCCCGCCTGGCCCCGGCTGGCCGGCTTCACGTGGGTGCGGAAGTGCATGTGCGTGGTGTTGAACCAGACGAAGAACGGCACGCCCGCCTTCACCTGCTCGCGAATGAAGGCGACCGTCCGCTCGGTCACCTCGTCGTCGATCGTCTCCATGCGCTTCCTGGTCAGCGGGCCGGTGTCCTCGATCGACTGCCCGCCCTTGCCGTCGGCCTTGCAGTGCAGGACCCCGCGCGGACCGAAGCGCTTGCGGAAGTTGGGGAACTCCTTGGCGTCCGGATAGTCGGGGTTCTCCGGCTCTTCCTCGGCGTTCAGGTGGTAGAGATTGCCGAAGAATTCGTCGAAGCCATGCATCGTGGGCAACTGCTCGTCGCGGTCGCCGAGGTGGTTCTTGCCGAACTGGCCGGTGGCGTAGCCCTGCGCCTTCAGCACCGTGGCGATGGTCGGGATCGAGTCCTTCATGCCCTCCTTGGCGCCCGGCATCCCGACCTTGGTCAGGCCGGTGCGCAGCCCGCCCTGGCCGGTGATGAAGCTGGCGCGGCCGGCGGTGCAGCTCTGCTCGGCGTAGTAGTCGGTGAACACCATGCCTTCGTCGGCGAGGCGGTCGATGTTGGGCGTGCGGTAGCCCATCATGCCCTTGGTGAAGCAGCTCAGGTTCGACTGACCGATGTCGTCGCCCCACATGATCAGGATGTTCGGTTTCTTCGCCATCGCCTCTGTCCTCGCCAACTGATTGGGGTGGGCAGTCTGGCGGTCGTTCCAGCGCGCGATATCGGGCTTTACCCGCCCGCGCCGAAGTTAGATTGCCGCGGCGCCGGCTCGGGACACACCCGCGTCTTCGGCATAGGATGCCCGACCAACTGCGGAGGCGGCGATGTCACGGGTGCGGGTAGGGGCCTTTTCGATCTCGCTCGACGGCTTCGGCGCCGGCCCCGGGCAGAGCGTGGAGCATCCGCTCGGCCGCGGCGGCGAGCAGCTGCATCAGTGGGCCTTCGCCACCCGCTTCTTCCACGCCATGCAGGGCCAGGACGGCGGCTCGGACGGCGTCGACCAGGCCTACGCCCAGCGCGCCATGAGCGGCTTCGGCGCCTTCATTCTCGGCCGCAACATGTTCGGCCCGGTCCGCGGTCCCTGGCGGCCGGACGAGGGCTGGCAGGGCTGGTGGGGCGATGACCCGCCCTACCACGCCCCGACCTTCATCCTCACCAACCACCCCCGCGAGCCCATCGAGATGGCCGGCGGCGCCACCTTCATCTTCGTCACGGAGGGGATCGAGGCGGCGCTGGATCAGGCCAAGGCCGCGGCCGGCGACCTCGACGTCAAGATCGGCGGCGGCGTTGACACCGTGCGCCAGTACCTGCGCGCCGGGGCCATCGACGAAATGCACCTGGCCCTGGCCCCGGTCCTGCTCGGCCAGGGCGAAGCACTGCTCGCCGGCCTCGACCTGCCGGCCATGGGCTTTGTGGTGAGTGAGCACGTGGCCGGCGAGGGGGCCACGCACGTGGTGCTGGCGCGCTAGGCGGCCGCGGCGTCTTGCGCCGGGCGCGCAGCCTGCGCCGGCGCGTCCTCCGACTCGATCGCCGGCGGCCGGACCAGGATGCGATAGGTCAGCGCGAACAGCAGCCAGAGCACCGGCGCGGTCAGGGAAATTCCCCCATGGCTCGCATCGAGCGTGACGCCCGACCCGTCGTCGTGCATCGCCGTCGACCACGCCAGGCCATAGCCGCAGGCCAGCCACGTCAGCGCGAACCAGGCCAGGAACTGCCGACCCGTGCCGCGCGCCATGATCTCGGGGAAGATGAAGGCGATCCCCACCCCCAGCACCGTCAGGTCGTAGTCGTAGCCGTAGGGGCTGACGCAGACCGTCGCGGCGCAGGCCAGGGCCGCCAGGCGGTTGAACGCCACGCCCTTGATGCAGGCGAGGGCCAGGATCGCCAGCGAGACGACGGCGCTGACCAGCTGCAGCGTCATCGCCGCCGCCGGCCCAGCGCCCAGGCTATGGGCCGCGGCATAGACCGAGTTCATGCGGAACAGCGGGTAATACCCCGCCGCCAGGAAGCGGCTGGCCTCGCCCACGGCGTTGCGGAAGTCGAGCCAGATCCCGACGCCGTAGACCGCCGTGGAGACCGCGAGCAGGGCCAGCCCGACCACCCCGGCGATGACCGCCACCGACCAGCGGCGATGCAGCAGCACGATCAGGCCGACGGCCACCGCCAGGTGCGGCTTGATGATCAGCAGCCCCAGCGGCAGCCCGGCCAGGCGGCGGTTGTCGCGGAACGCCAGCAGGAAGGCGCCGATCAGGCCCGCGATCAGGAACCCGTTCTGCCCGGTGCGCAGGTTGAGCAGGATCGCCGGCGCGACGGCCATCACCACGCCCGGCAGCCAGGGGCCGGCGATCCGCCGCAGCACCCAGACGTAGAAGCCGAAGCTCCCCAAGGCGAACAGCAGGAACGCCGCGCCGATCGGAAGCCCTGCGAGACCCTGCATCGCCAGCGTGAACGGCGGCGGATAGGTCCAGGGCATGAAGGCGGCCGAGCCGGCCATCTCGATCTGGGCGCCGAACATCGACATCGCGTGATAGGCCTCCGACACCCGGCCCTCGAGCGCCAGCCGGCCCGCCAGGTGGAAGGCGTCGAAGTCGGTCAGCACCTTCTTCTGGCCGAGCAGTTCCGGGGCCTGGAAGCGCACCGCCGAGACCACCGCCAGCAGGCAGCCCAGCACGATCAGGGCGCGGAGCAACAACCGGCTGCGGCCGATCCCGAACACAGAACCATCTCGGGCCACAGCGTCGTCCCCATTCATCGCCGCCCCGCAGCGGCCTTCCGCAGCGCTCTACACTGCGCAACACGTCGCGATTGTCGGGCCGTCTTGCTGAATAATGCTTAACTGTGAGGCGAGAGCGCGAGTTTAGTCTTGGAGCGCCGCCCAAGTTATTTCGACTTTCCACGTGAGCCACGGATACGCGCCGAGTCGTCCTCCGCCGCTTGAGGGGACTTGAGGCGAGAATAATGCGAGCCTCCAGCGGGTGGGAACGCAGCGAACCAGGAGGATAGCGGGGCTCGCCGCGGCCGGGCTGGTCGGCCTGATGCTCTATGGCCTCTCGGCCTATGTTCTACTGCCGGCGGCCTGGCGCCACTATGAGCGGCAACCGAGGCTGGTAGGGCGTCCGATGGTGACCCGCACCTCCGCCGACATTCCGGGCGATCCTCTGAACATCGGCCTGGTTGGCGAGGAGGGCGACATCGCCGCCGCCATGCAGGCCATCGGGTGGGAGCCGGCCGATCCGCTCACGACGCGTTCGAGCCTGGGCATCGTGCGCAGCGTGCTGGTCGACAGGCCCGATCCTCGCGCCCCGGTCAGCGCCTTGTTCTATGATGGCAGAAGGCAGGATCTTGCATTCGAGCGCGCGAGCGGCGCCAGCGCGAGGCGGCGCCATCACGTACGGCTGTGGAAGGTGCTGGATGTCGGGACCGAGGGGCGGCCGGTGTGGCTTGGCTCGGCCACCTACGATCGTGGCGTCGGCCTGAGCGCCGACACCGGACAAGTCACGCACGACATCGCACCGGACATCGACGCCGAGCGCGACCTGCTCGCCGAGCAAATCCTATCGGCTAGGCGAGCCACCAGCGCCTATCAGGTGTCAGGAGTGGGGCCCACGCTGGCGGGGCGCAACGGCGGGGGCAATCGCTACTTCACCGATGGAGAGATCGAGGTGCTGGTCCTGGCGAAGGGCGGCGGGCCCGGGCCGGCGGCCCCGACGCAGGCCGATCCCCCGCTGCGCATTCAGCTGAAGGACCGGCTCTGGGACGGCATGCGGCCGATGCTGCGCCGCCTGTTCCACTAACTCGTCTGCACGGCGGGGCGCCCGAGCCAGCAGAGGCTGAACCGGGCGCTCGGCCGGCGTGCGTCAACCCACGAAAATCCAATCCCCGGTCAGCGACGACAGTGGCGCTCCGACCAGCACCCGGGTCGCAAAGGCGACGATGGGTGAGCGGGCCCGCTACGTCAACGCGCACCGAGAGATCGCTCAGCTGATGGGCGAAGGGCGCTTTGCGCCTCTCCGAGCCATGGGCGCTTTCTGGCGCAGGGCTGATGGAATGCGGACGAGGATATTGCGGGGGGCCTGCTACGATGGCCCAAAGGCGCGACCGCGCTTGACTGGCGGCCTGCTTCCCCCGCTACAGAACGACCGAACAAAGTGATTGAAAGGACAGCGACATGGCTTTGCTTGACGAGCTCAGAGCTGACCAACTCGCGGCGCGCAAGTTGAACGACCGCCTGAAGGCCGACCTGCTCACCACACTGATCGGCGAAGCGACGCAGATCACGACCGAAGAGTTCAAGCGCGGCGTGACGGAAGTCACTGACGAAAAGGTCGTCGCAACGGTCGCGAAGTTCCTGAAGAATACGAAACTGACGCTGGAGAACCTCGCGAGCGAGCGCGCCCGCCTGATCGAAGCCGGCAGCGATGCGTCGAGGGTCGACCAGCGCACGACGGCCGCTGAAACCGAACTGGCGATCCTTTCTTCGTATGGCCCGAAGCAGATGACGGAATCGGAGCTGCGCGAGGCCATCAACGACTTCCGGGCCAAGAACCCCGACGCCAACGTCGGAACCATCATGGCCCGCCTGAAGAGTAGCTTCGGCGGCCAGTATGACGGCAAGGCAGCAAGCGCGTTGGCCCGGGGCTAGGGCGCCCGCCGTCAGGCGCTAAGCCCTCCTATCGTTCGCTGCTGCTCGCAGCGCCCACCTTTCCGCGATGGATCAGAGACGTAGCGTGGCGCGTGCGCTTCGGATACCCACCGACCAATGGCCGAGCTGAAGTCTACCCAAATCGCCAAGGCGCTGAGTTCGGCTATGGCCGAGCGCCGGCTTGTTCGGCTGACGACGCGGTACGACGAATGGGTCGTGCGTGGCCGCGTACTGGGCATAGGGCCCGGGTTTGTCATGGTGGCGGTGGTGAACGATGGGATCCGGCTTGACGGTTTCGAGTGTTTCCGTCGGCCTGACATCGTTGCTATCGAGGACGATCCGTACGCGGTGTTCATCGAAACTGCGCTAGCTCGACGCGGTGAAACGACCTCGAACGCGCCCGCTGTATCGCTTGCGAGCATAGAAGATTTGTTGGAGACGGCGGGGCGCGCCTTTCGCCTCATCACGATCCACTGCGAAGAGATCGACCCGGAGGTCTGCTACATCGGCAACGTTCACGAGATCGCCGATGGCCACCTCGTGATGCGAGAGATCACTCCTGCGGCAGAATGGGATGCCGAACTGGAGCGTCACCCAACGGCCGATATCACCCGAGTAGCCTTCGGCGCTGACTACGAGCAAGCTCTAGCGCTCGTCGCCCCTTCGTCACCCGTTTAGGGAGGCGCTCGCGTCGCATCCTCTGGCGCGTGCGACTTGAAGGCCCCCAATCGGAGGTCCGCCTTCAGGCCCTCCGCCGATGTCCGCAAGGGGCGCAAAGCCGTCAGGCGTCCACCCCCATCACCCCGCCACCACCAACGCCTCCATCCCGCGGAAGAACGGCAGCGCCCGCCAGGTCGGCTCGTCGCCGGCCAGGCGCAGGTCGGGGAAGCGGGCGAACAGGCGCACCAGGGCCTGCTTGGCCTCGATCCGGGCCAGTGGCGCGCCGATGCAGATGTGGCTGCCGCCGCCGAAGGCGACGTGCGGCACGTGCTTGCGGGTGATGTCGAAGCGGTCGGGGTCCTCGAACACCTCCGGGTCGCGGTTGGCCCCGTGCAGCGAGGTGATCACCGACTGGTGGACGTGCATCGGGCAGCCGCCGACCTCGCGCTCCTCGGAAATCACCCGGTTAGTGATCGCCACCGGCGATTCAAAGCGCAGGATCTCCTCGACCGTGGCGGCCGCCAGGCTCGGATCGGCCTTCAGCTTGGCCAGTTCCTCCGGGTGGTTAAGCAGCAGCCAGACGCCGTTGCCGATCAGGTCGGTGGTGGTCAGGTTGCCGCCGATCAGCAGGGCCGAGAGATTGACTCGGATCTCGTCGTCCGACAGCGGCGCGCCCTCGGCCTGCAGCTTGACCATGTCGCTGATCAGGTCGTCCTGCGGCGCCGCGCGGCGCTGCTCCATCAGGTGCGAGAAGTAGTCGGTGAGCTTGCCCGAGCCCCACTCCATCTTCTGCGTCTCTTCGGGGGTCCGCAGCGGGTTGAGGCCGAGGATCGAGGCCTCCGACCATTCGCGGAACTCGCGGAACCGCTCGCGCTCGACGCCGAGGATGGTGGCGATGACCAGGATCGGGATCGGGATGGCGACGTCGCCGATCAGGTCGAAGGGCTCGCCGTGCGGGACCGCGTCGATCACCTCGTCGATGATCGCCTCGATCTGCGGCTTCATGGCGTTGATGCGGGCATAGAAGGTCTTGGCCAGCGGCAGCCGCACGCGGCTGTGGTCGGGCTCGTCCAGCGACAGGATGCTGTCCAGGCGCGGGGCGTCGGGATCGCGGTCCATGCGGCGGAGCAGGGCGCCTTCCTCCGAGCGGCTCCAGTGGCGCCACAGGCTGCGGTCGTTGACCGTGTCGCGCACGTCGCCGTAGCGGGTCAGGAACCAGGTCTTCACCGGCTCGTCGCGGTGCACCGGGCACTGCTCGCGCAGGTCCTTCAGCCGCTCGTGCGGATTGACCCGCGCCACGGGGTCGAAGGCGGAGGTCTCAACGATGCTCCAGGCGCGTTGATCGCCAGCTTGATCGGTCATCGGCGTCACTCCCCATACCTTTGTTTCGAACCATAGTGGGCAGATCGGCGACGGCATCAAGGGGGCGACGCAGGGGAAACTGAACATTGATTAGATAATTCCCCGCGCGACGGGACGGCGGCCAGGCCGCCGGCGCCCGCGCGACCTGGGATTGGCGCCTTCGAAACCCAGGGTCGCGCGTCCCGCGGTCGCAGACGCGCGGCTCAGCGCCTTCTAGCGGTCAGGCTTGGCCGGCGGCCCGCTGGCGAAGTGGTCGTCGCCGCGCGAAGCGGCCAGGGCGACCTGGCGCTGACGCTCCGCGTACCCCGACCGCTGCTGGGCGTCCCGCTCGCCATGACAGGCCGGGCAGCTGACGCCGTCTTCGAACAGCGGCGAGTCCCGTTCCTCCGGCGTAACCGGCATGCGGCAGGCGCGGCACAGCACATGGCTTCCGGGCGCCAGACCATGGCCGAGCGCCACGCGCTGGTCGAAGACGAAGCATTCGCCCTGCCAGAGGCTGGTCGGCTCGCTCTGCGTCTCCAGGTACTTCAGGATGCCGCCGTCGAGGTGATAGACGGCGTCCAATCCTTCCGACTTCAGGAAGGCGGTCGCCTTCTCGCAGCGGATGCCGCCAGTGCAGAACATGGCGATCTTCGGCGGCGAGGCCCGCCCGCCCAGCAGGGCCTCGCGGTTGGCGCGGAACCAGTCGGGAAACTCCCGGAAACTCCGCGTTCCCGGGTTCACGGCGCCGGCGAAGGTGCCGATCCGGACCTCGTAGTCGTTGCGCGTATCGATGACGAGCGTGTCCGGTTCGCTGATCAGGGCGTTCCAGTCGTCGCACGACAAGTGGCGCCCGGCCGCCAGGGGATCGATGTGCGGCTGCCCCATGGTGACGATCTCGCGCTTGATCCGGACCTTCATGCGGTAGAAGGGCATGACCGCCGCGCGGGAGATCTTCACCGAAAGCTGCTCGCAGCCGGGCAGCGTGCGGATATAGGCCAGCGCCGCATCGATCCCGTCCGGCGTCCCCGCGATGGTCCCGTTGACGCCCTCCGGCGCCAGCAGCAGCGTGCCCTTGATCCCATGCTCGGCGCAGACGGCCGCCAGCGCCTCGCGCAACGGCGCGCAGTCGCTGAACGGCGAAAATCGATAGAGCGCGGCGACGCATATAGGCAGGTCGGTCATGTCGCGGCAGCGATGTCAGGTTCGCAGCCCCAGGGGAAGCAACCCCGACCGGAAAATTGGACCACAGGCCGACTGCCGCGCAAAGCGCCGGGCAGGGGGCGCGTCCGCCTTCCGGCCGCCCACGGACGCCCGCCCTTGGCGCGAGCGGGGCCTAGGCAGAGCGTGGTCGTCGTCGATGTCAGCTAGGGGCTCCTAGCCGACATCTACGTGGTCCGCTCTTGGGATGGCGCTGTTCCGGCGCGTTCGCATCGGGCTTTCAGCTGGCCATCGGAAGGTCCGCTCAGGGCCACCGCTGCGCTGGTGTGGACCGGTTATGGTACCGCTCAGCGCACCTACTCCGACGTGACAACGATGAAGGTCTGATCGTCGCTTGTTCAGCAAACGAAAGTGGGCAGAGCTTGACCGTCGCCTCATCATCCGGGAAATACGAGTGGGGCCTGAACATGAGTACATGTTTCTGAGCGATATGAGTGGCGCAGGCTTCATGGCGTTACCTGGGCATGACTGCTCCCGCTATCCGCAGAGTGGGCGTTATCCCTATCTGGCTGGAGTCCACCTTGACCTTTCAGATTCTTTGCCTCTCTGGGGGTGGTTTTCTCGGGCTCTACACGGCGGGCGTTCTCGCCGAACTGGAGGCCGAGGCCGGCCGGCCGTTGATGGAGTGCTTTGACCTAGTGGCCGGGACGTCAGTTGGCGGCATCATCGCACTCGGTCTCGCCGCGGGCACTCCAGCGGCGGCCATCCGCGACGCCATCCGTGAGAACGGAAGCGCAATCTTCTCGGAACGCCGCGCGCCGAGAAGCGAGATGCAAAAGAGAGTCGCGCTGTTAGCCAACGTGGGCCGTGCGAAGTACCGGCCCGAACCGCTACGCCGCGTCATAGAGCAGGTGGTGCCGGCGGGCACACTGATCGGCCAACTACGTCACCGAGTAATGGTCGCTGCAGTCAATCTGACCAAGGGTGGCCCGCAAGTCTTCAAAACGGATCACCACGAGACCTTCACGCGGGACTGGAAGCTCAGTGTCACCGACGTCGCGCTGGCCACCTCGGCCGCGCCAACGTTCTTTCCACTTCACCAGATTGACGGCCAGTTGTTCGCCGACGGGGGCTTGTATGCTAACGCGCCGGACCTGTTGGCCATTCACGAAGCACAGCACTTCCTCGGTCAGGATTTGGCCGAAGTTCGGCTGCTCAGCATCGGCACCACCACTTCCAAGTTTTCCATTTCCAATACGGCCAATCCTGACATGGGTTGGATGGCTTGGATGGAGGGCGAGCGGCTACCGAGCGTCATGATCGCGTCGCAGCAATTGCTTGCTGACGCGATGGTGAAACATCGGCTCGGCGACAACTACGTGCGCATTGATACTGTCCGCTCACCGGAGCAAGAGCGAGAGCTTGGCCTCGACGTGGCCACTTCGGCTGCGGCTGCCGACTTGATCGGGCTCGCACAGGTATCGGTGCAGGAACACTCGGGCAAAGGGACGTTGACGCCCTTTTTCAATCACCGCGCGGCCGAGCCGCAATTCTTCAATCGCAAATAGGGGGTTGCGGCGATGGGCATTGCGGCTTCGCTATTCTTCTCGACGGCAGATCCGGAACGGACGCTGGACTGGCGTGTGCGGCCATCGGACGAGCAGTTCGAAGCCCAAGAAGCGAGGTGGAACCACCTCGCTGAGTATCTGCTAGCCGAGTTGGGCTCGGAGTCCGGGTGCTCGATGAGGTCCTGGCTGCAAGGATCCTACAAGTTCGGCACGCAGGTTCGCCCCGCCCGCGCTGGTGAAGAGTTTGATATCGACCTAGGTGTTTACTACCAGTGGTCCGGAGAACCTGAGGACGGCGCGCACGGCCCCGTCGACCTCAAGGACATGGTGCAACGGGCGCTTACCAAGTACGCGGCCAACGCGGACAACGACGCCACCTCGGTGTCACCCGCTAAGCCCCGATGCTCGCGCATCCATTTCACGGGTGACTTTCACATCGACGTGCCGGCCTACCATCTGGACAGCGATCGCGATGCGCGGGCCTTGGCAACCGCCTATGACGAGTGGGAGGCTAGCGACCCCAAGGCAATCTATCAGTGGTGGACTTCTACCATCAACGAGGCGGGTCGGCCCCGCGCACGGCGTATGGTCCGGTACCTCAAAATGTGGGCGGCGCTTCGATTTGAGGAGGGAGGACGGCCCAGTTCTATCCTCCTCACCGTGCTGACCGGCGAGGCCTACGTCAGGCTCGATTTCAACACACTCAGCGGCGATGACGAGGTATTTCAGGCGCTCGTCTCGGCAATCCACGCGAGACTTCAGCGCAGCTATGCAGTCACGAATCCGAAGGACCCGCGGGAAGACCTCAACCGGTTGGACCGCGAGGGCAACGAGGCCTTCGTAGAGCAATTGTACGAACTCCTCGGTTGCTGTGGCCGAGCGCTGGGCGCTCTGACTTCGGCGGAGAGCGCGGAAATATGGTCGGAGGCCTTCGTCCACTTCTTCCCAGCGCCTGGTGACGAGGAGGTGGTGGTGGAGATGGCCAAGTTCAGCAGCCGCGCCATCGTCGCGCAGACATTTGTGCCAGAGGTCGCCGTCGAGGCGGTGACTGACGGCATCCTTCGCCAGCGCTACCGGGGGCAGAATGGGATTGGCCCCATTCCGAAGGATTGCACCGTTACCTTCACCCTAGCGAATGCAGCCTCGCTGCCCGCTGGCGCAGTTTTAAGCTGGGTCGTACGCAATGAGGGCGACGAAGCGGAATTCGTAAACGACCTCGGACACATCGCCGGCTCGGGACTCAGCGTTAGCCGGCACTCTGCTTACACAGGCGTCCACCACATGGACGTGTCAGTGAAGCTAAACGGCCGTCTCATCGGAAGGCGACGGGTTCCAGTAGATATTCAGGGCCGCTCGGCACTACTGCCCCGGCAGACACAACGACGGCCCGCGAACATCAAACTGCGCGGCCGGCGTTGAACATGATCCTCTAGGAAAACACAGTGACAATTGTGGTCTACTGGAGGACCGGCAACATCCTCCAGGTCGTGGCAGATACTCGCATCTCGGGACCAGGTCACGTGTACACGGATGCTGGCCCTAAGGTTTTGCTACTCAACATGCAGAGTCGCGCAGCCGGGAAGGATCAGCAGGATCTGAGCCATCGCACGTATGGCTTCGCCTATGCAGGCTCATCGCTCGCGGCCTTGAGCGCATACGCCGTCGTCTCGAACTGCTTAGCCAATCTAGTGAGGCATGGAGACAGCGTCTTCCCATCTGTGTTCGCCGTGGCAAGCTGGATCGAGGAAGCAGCAAACCGGTACATCGCGGAGAGCAAACCACCGGCCCCGCCACTACTGTTTGAAGGCGTTGTGTTCGGAGCATGTGAGGTGGAGAAATCTCGCGTAGCCGTGGCCATTGAACCTCGCCAAGTCGACGGAGTGTGGCGCGCGCAGTCTGAGCGAGCGCCAATCGCGCACCCCGATGTCATCGGGATGCTGGGGCAGTCGACAAGGTTCGTTGAGCGCCTCAACCAATGGCAAGCAGCCGGCAAGGACTTCGATCCGCACGGCGTCATTGATGAGATGATCGCTGATCCCAACGAGCCGACAGTCGGAGGTACAAGGCAGGTCGCGATTTCAGCCGGCTGGGATGTGGAAGTCGTCCCTGTAGCTGTGCCGTCAGGCGAGGGTCAGCGTCTGAAAACGCTTCTAGCCGGCATCGATGTGAGTACATTTCCTTACTGCGATGGGTTCAGCGTCGGCTACCAAGTTCAGATGCTAAAGAAGGCGACGTGACGCGCGCGGGGGCGCAGGCGGAGCCTGCTCGCCGTATTTCGCCTTATCCGCCCGGATCTTGGCTCCTACTCTCCCGCAGCCGCTTCAGTGCCCAAGCCGGCCATGCGGTGCGATCCTGGTGTTCTCGGATGCTGTCAGGCGCCCGAGCGAGGAGCCGACGGGGGATCCTGGGCCAGGCCACGTTCTGTTGTAGGCGGCGGCGTTGCTCGACGCAGTTGCCGATGAGGCGGATGTAGTCGCGCACGTCGACGGCGGCGTCGCGGCAGGCGCGGTATTCGGCGAGCAGAGTTTTCTCGGCAATCATCTTAGCCCGCGTGTTGTGGGCCCAGGTGTGGGCGCGCACTTCGCCAGCCTTGAGGAAGTGCGCGCGGTCCTGGACAGGTAGGGCATCGACATCGGCGACAAGGTGGAGTGGGACGTGGACGGCGTTGTTCCGGCGATCCTCGATGTCGCCGATCTCGCGAAGCAACCAAGGAACATAGAGGCGAAGCTCTTCGGTCCAGCCCGGCGGTTCAGGCACCATTTCATTCACGGCCTTGCCAAGCCAGTTCCGCTTCTGCCTATCAACGCGCGAGCGTTGCCATTCTTCCAACTGAGCCGTGCGCACGCCGCGCGTCAGGACGATGCCGTATAGGCGGCCTAGGTGCTCATGCATGTCGTTCCAAGCTAGCGTCGCCTGGCCAATGGCGAGCGCATACGCGCGGAAGGGCCGCTCGGTGAACCTCACGCCAATCAGGGATCGCAGGGTTTCGCTCGGCACGAGTCGACTCAGATTTCAGTCAGGCGAAGCATAGCATGCGGCGCGCGGCCGGTTGGGGAAGGAACGGTCGACTTTAGGACCGAGCACCTCGTGCTGACGCGGGTGGCCGCCGACAAGCTCGCTGAACCAAACCAACGGACCATGCAGATGACCTTCGTGCGGGAACGCTCCCCCAAGCACTAGATCCACATTCTGCTCACTCATTCACCCACCGCAAAGCGGAGTCCCGCAATTCGTCGCTGCGGTCGCAGACGTCGTTGCCGCCGTTAAGGGACGTGTATCAGATCGGCCGGAAAGGGCATGGCTGCGATCAGCAGCAGGGGTGGTTAGGGCGCGCTCGGCCTGACATTCTGTGCCTATGGCGCCGCTACTCGCGATAGTTCTGGCTTTGGCTGATCCCGCGTCGGCAGGAGCGCGCGCAACCGCAGAAGTTTCGGACACCCGCGCGGTGCTGCCCGACCGGCGTCTCCGCAAGGATCAATACGTCCGCTACTTCATGCGGGCGACAATCCGGAACGACGAGGATCTTCCCTTCACCACGTCTGGCTCCTTCACTCTTGCAGCTCCGCTCGACGTTTGGCTCGGCGTTTATGTCCGAACGCCCAGCCCTTGGACCAGGGCGCCCGCTGGGATGCATGTCGTCGCCCAGCCAGAGCGTTTCCCAGAGTTCGTCCACGGCGGCTGTTTGGTCGTGAACCTTGTGGCCGACGCCAACACGGGAGAGACGCTGGGAAGCTGGTGTAACGCAGACGGTGGGCCGCCAGTGAATGGCGCGCCGACTTCGCTACCGACCTACTTTCCCGCTCACTCGCCCATCCGCTGAGACTTCCAATCGGGGCCGGATGCGGGCGGCCTAGACCGCGCCATCCCACGCAAGCGGCGCGCTAGTCGCGCAGCAGCGGCAGGGCCAGGCCCGAAACCGGCCGGGCGCTCAGCGCCTCGCGCCGGAAGCGGAACAGTTCGGCGGGGCGGCCGCCGGTCTCGGAGTCGACCCGGCCCAGGCCCTCGACCAGTTCGGCCCGCTCCAGGGCGCGGCGGAAGTTCTGCTTGTGCAGCGGCACGCCGGCGATCGCCTCCACCGCCCGCTGCAGGGCCGAGAGCGTGAAGGCGTCGGGCATCAGCTCGAACACCACCGGGCGGTACTTCAGCTTGCCGCGGAGGCGGGAGAGGGCGGTGGCCAGGATCCGCCGGTGGTCGGAGGCCATCGGCTCGCCGAGCGCCGCGGCCAGGGCTTCGGACGGGGCGCCGGGCGCCTCGGCCCGGTCGCGGGCGGCCTCGGGGGCCAGGCCCGCCTCGTAGAGCAGCTCGTAGCGCTCCAGCACCCGCTCCTCGTTCCAGGGCGCGCCGTCCAGCGCGAAGGCCAGCCGCGCGCGGGCCAGCTTCTCGATGCGCCCGCCGGCCCAGCGGCGCAGCGCCGGCTCGAGCGCGTCGAGGGCTTCGGGGCGGCCCTCGCGCCAGTCCTCGTAGGGGAAGAACCGCGACCAGTCGGCCCAGGCGGTGTCGGGGCCCGTGGTGTCGACCGGGGTCGGGGTCAGGGCCAGGTAGCCGACCGAGAGCACGCGCGCGGCGCTGGAGCCTTGCCCCATGTCGGCCAGCGGCGCGTCGCGGCCGCGGTCGCCGAAGGTGTAGAGCTGCTCGACATAGCCGAGGTCGAAGCGGGTCTGGGCGGTCACGAAGGCGCGCAGGGCCAGCTCGAAGGTGCGGTGGGCGTCGGGGTCGAAGGGGCCGAAGGGCAGGCTGGCCAGCTGGCCTTCGCGGCGCACGGTCAGCACCACGGCGTCGCCGTCGCGCACGGCCACGACCACGGCCGACAGTCCGATGACGACCGGCGCCTGCGCCATCAGTGGGCGGCCGCGAAGTCGAAGGGCACGCCGTAGCCGCCGTATTCGTAGTCGCCCATCGCCTCGACGGCGTCGACCATGCGGCCGCGGCGGGAGAGGATGTCGTCGGCCAGGGCGATGATCTTGCGGTTGGGGTAGGCGTGCTTGGCGGCGCGCCGCATGCGCATGGCGATCAGGTGCTCGTCGGCGGCGGGGTTGCGGTCGCAGGCCAGGATGAAGGCGCTGGCGCTGGAGCGGCTGATCCCGGCCCAGCAGTGGACGATCATCGGGGCGTGGGCGTCCCAGGCGCGGCCGAAGGCCAGCAGCTGGTGGACGAGGTCGGCGCTGGGCAGGATCAGGCCGTCCATCGGCTCGGCGATGTCGTTGACCGACAGCCGCAGGTGGCGCTCGGCGGGCAGGCCGGCCGGGGTGTCGATCATGCTGGCGGCGTCCAGCAGGGTGATCATGTGCGACGGGGCGCGGGCCGCGATGAGCGCGGGCACCTCGGCCAGTCCGCAGACAATCAGGGTCATGGCGCTACTCGGTGTCGAAGGCGGCGTCGGCTGAGGCGGAGGCGAATCCCGCCGCCTCGGAGAGTACATTGTAACGCTGAATGTAACGGCTTTGCGCCTGCGCCGGGGGCAGGGGGTCGATGATGAGCGCGTAGCCGGCCGGCGGGGCGCCGAAGAACTCCAGCGCCTCCTTGTGGCTGAAGCCGGCCAGCTGGGTGGCCTCGAAGAAGGCGCAGGCGCGGTCGGCCTGCTTGATCAGCTTCTTGATCGCGACCGGGGCCTTGGCGGGGATGCCGAAGCGGACGTGGATCGCCGTTTCCAGCCGCTCCTCGAATTTCTTATAATCCACCCCCAGCGCCGCCTTGAACGGGCTGATCATGTCCCCGATCACGTACTCCGACGCATCGTGCAGCAACGCCGCCAACCGCCAGCGCGGATCGAGGTCCGGCTGGATGTGCGCGCAGATCTCCTCGACCACCACCGAGTGCTGGGCGACCGAGAAGGCGTGCTCGCCGGTGGTCTGCCCGTTCCACCGCGCGACGCGGGCCAAACCGTGGGCGATGTCCTCGACCTCGATGTCCATCGGCGAGGGGTCCAGCAGGTCGAGCCGGCGCCCCGAAAGCATCCGCTGCCAGGCGCGCGGTTCCTTGCGCGATGTACGCAGCCCTTTGCTCACCGATGCGTTCCTTCCATGGTCAAGGTCGTGAACTGACGCAGGACTTGCCAAAGATCAATGCGCGGCGTGCGATGGAGGCTCCAGATGGGCGGCAAGCCGGGGCGAGAAAGGAACTGCGATGAGCTGGGCTAGGATCATGGCGCCGTTGTCGGGAGGCGAAGGCGACAAGGCCGTGATAGCGGCCGCGGCCAAACTCGCCGAACCGTTCGGCGCCGAGATGGCGGGGGTCTACACCCCGGCCGACGTCGCCGACGTGATGCCCTGGATGGGCGAGGGCTTTCTTGGCGGGGTCCAGACGACCGCGCTGGAATCCCTGAAGGAAGCCGCCGTCGCCGGCGAAAAGAACGCCCGGGCCGCCATGGCTGCAACGCCGTACGCCAAGGGACAGTTCATCGCCCTGCAGACGCCGGTCTGGGCCGGCCTCTCGGCCGAGAGCCGGTTGTCGGACGTGGTGGTGTTCAACAACGATTCCGCCCGCGGCCGCGGGCCGCTGGCCGAGGCGTTCCAGCAGATGGTCGCCGACGAGCAGCGGCCGGTGCTGGTGGCCCGCGACGGCTTTTCCGTCGGCGGCCCGGTCGCCGTGGCTTGGGACGGCGGCAAGGAGGCCTCGCGCGCCGCGCGCCTGGCCATGCCGCTGCTGGAGAAGTCGAAGCACGTCGTGATCCTTGCGGCGCCGAAGGCGACCTCGCGCAGCTTCGACCCGCAACGGCTGCAGGCCTACTACGCCGCCCGCGGCGTGAAGGCGGAGGTCGACATCCTGCCCGATAGCGGCGACGCCGCGCCGCTGCTCCTGTACGCGGCGAGCAAGGCCGGGGCAGGGATTCTCGTCGCCGGCGCCTTCGGGCATCCGCGGCTGCAGGAGTTCATCTTCGGCGGCACCACCCGCACCCTGCTGTCGGCCGACCAGCCGTCACTCTTCCTATCCCACTAGAGCTAGAGGTTCAGGACATGACCCTGTCGCGTATCGTGATGCGGCTCGCCCGCAATCCCGGCACCGAGTTCGCCGGCGGCGACGATCACCGAGGCTACGCCCTGACCGCGCCGCTGACGCCGGACGGCCTGCTCGACGCCGACGCCTACGCCAAGGCGCGCTCGGAATGCGTGGTGCGCCGCTTCGCCCCCGACGAGGACGCGGCTGACGGCCGACTGTCGCGCCGTGGCACGCGTTGGTTCTTCGACTACGACGACGAGGATACGTCGGATGACGAGCCGGTGCATCGCCTGGGCGAGCATCGCTTCGCGGTCG
This sequence comes from Phenylobacterium sp. LjRoot97, assembly GCF_964254345.1. Lineage (NCBI taxonomy): Bacteria > Pseudomonadati > Pseudomonadota > Alphaproteobacteria > Caulobacterales > Caulobacteraceae > Phenylobacterium > Phenylobacterium sp. LjRoot97. The sequence continues at coordinate 2,445,276 of NZ_CAXUTH020000001.1, read as the reverse complement.
GCGAGTACGTGACCGTCACGGACGAGGACGGCCGGCCGCTGACCTATAAGGTCGTCGAGGTTCAGGCCGCGGGCTAGACGCCGCCGTTGCGGCGCACCAACTCCTGGACGTCGTGATAAATTTTGTCGCCGGACTCGGTGTCGAGCTTGGAGCGGACCTTGGCCACGGTCAGCGGGCCGCTCTTCGGCCCGCCGGCCTCGAAGCCGACGTAACGGTAGCCTGCCGGCAGGTCCTTGCCGGTGTAGATGAAGGTGGCGCGCAAGCCGCGCTTCTCGCGTGAGAGCGCTTCGCCCCGCATCCGGACGTCGCGATAGATGTTGACGGTGGTGTCTTCGCCGTCCGCGTCGACGCGCAGCGGGCCAATGCGGACATTGGCGCTGTCGCCTGACTCGGACACGTGGACCCCCGGCAGATCAATGCGGTTGCTCCCGGCGTCGTCGAGCTTGCTGGATGACACCGATAGGCCGGCGTCTGCGGCGGCTTCGGCATGAACACGCGCCACCTCGGCGGCCATCGCCCCGACATTCGCCTTCATGGCTGCGGCCGTGGCGATCTTGGCGCCGGCTTCGGCCTGGGCGGCCTCGGCCTCGGGAGTCATCGGCCCGGGCGTGCTGCGCAGCTCGGCTTCGATCCTGGCGAGGGTCTGTTGCGGCGTGTCGGCGATCTGCGTGAGTTCGAGACTGACCTCCGCGCCGTCGGATGAGCGGTAGGCGCAAGACTTGCCGTCGGCGGCGATGCTGATCCGGGTCAGTTCGCCCTCGGTGCTCGGGCAGTCGAGCTTGGCCACCGCGCGCGGCGGCTCGCGGTTGCAGGCCGCGAGCGTCAGCGCCGATGCGACGAGGAGAAGTGCAGCCTTCATACGAAAAACGCTCCGGTCATGTCATGGCGACGGTGACCGGAGCGCTTTGAAACGTCGAGTGAATTCGCCGTAAGCCTATTGTTGGCCGGGGCGGCTCCCAGCGCCTTCGCGGCGAGCAAGGAAGGCCAGGCGCTCGAACAGGTGGACGTCCTGTTCGTTCTTCAGCAGCGCGCCATGGAGGGGCGGGATCAGCTTGGTCGGATCCTTTTCCTTCAGCGCATTCTCGTCGATGTCCTCGACCATCAGCAGCTTTAGCCAATCGAGCAGTTCCGACGTCGACGGCTTCTTCTTGAGGCCCGGCACCTTGCGCATGTCGTAGAAGATGCGCAGCGCCTCGGCGACGAGCTTCTGCTTGATGCCCGGATAGTGGACCTCGACGATCTCGTTCATCGTGTCGGCGTCGGGGAAGCGGATGTAGTGGAAGAAGCAGCGGCGCAGGAATGCGTCCGGCAGTTCCTTCTCGTTGTTCGAGGTGATGATCACGATCGGACGGACCACGGCCTTGATCGTCTCATTGGTCTCGTAGACGTAGAATTCCATCCGATCGAGCTCCTGCAGGAGGTCGTTCGGGAATTCGATGTCGGCCTTGTCGATCTCGTCGATCAGCAGGATCGGGCGCTTGTCGGAGGTGAAGGCCTCCCAGAGCTTGCCCTTCTTGATGTAGTTGCGGACGTCCTTGACGCGTTCATCGCCGAGTTGGCTGTCGCGCAGGCGGCTGACCGCGTCGTATTCGTAAAGGCCCTGCTGGGCCTTGGTGGTGGACTTGATGTGCCACGTGATCAGCTCGGCGTCGAGCGCCTTGGCGATCTCATAGGCCAGCACGGTCTTACCGGTGCCCGGTTCGCCCTTGATCAGCAGGGGCCGTTCCAGCGCGACAGCCGCGTTGACTGCGACCTTCAGGTCCTCGGTGGCGACGTAATTGTCGGTGCCTTCAAAACGCTGGCTCATTCGCGCTCCCTGGGACGGGCGAGTATGGCGCCCGCTTTCGAACAAATGTTTCAACCTGGGTGCAAACTAAAGACCCAAGCGGGACATTCAAGCTGATTGAGCGCTGTTCCGCGGCGTTTGTCGCAAAAGGTCGCGGGCCTTCCCTAGCGTCGGGGGTTTGTGACCGAAACGGGATCAGACGCGGGAAAGCTGTCCTCGAGGCCGATTTCCAACGCTCTTTCGTCGCTGGCGTCTGACTTACCGGCCGCTGCGTAGCCCATAAGGCGCAGATCCTCGTCGCTGACCGCCTTGGACTGAAAATTGGTGAAGTCGTCCTCGCCGCCCGCGACAAGGTCCGCGTCGGCGACTTCTTCGAGGCCCTCTATCGAATCGGAATCGACCTCGTCCTCGTCGAATTCGTTCTCATCGTCGTCGAAATCCTCGGCGGAGGCGCGGTAGTCGAGCTCGTGATCCTCTTCCAGGGTGTCGTCGTCGAACTCGTTCTCGTCGAAGTCGGCGGCGTCATAGGCCTCGGCTTCGTCGTCGTCGCGATCGCCTTCGGCCTGGGTGGCGTCGAACAGATCGGGCATCTCTTCGAAGGTCCGCATCTCGCCGACCTGCTCGCGATCATCGAGGTTGGCTTCGTCGAACGTCTCGGCGTTGTCCTGGTCGTCGTAGCCGTCGTCTTCTCGCAGACCCGGCATGATCGCTCTCCTGACTTCAGGCGCCCGCGGCGGACGCATCGTCGGATCAACCCGCCGCGACGACTCGCGTTCCACCGTTTGCGGCCTCGGAGAGGTCGGCCGCGATCTCGGCCATGACCGAGGTCCAGTCGCCGGGATTCTCCGGCGAGTAGGCGCGAACCTGACTGTACCAGGGATAGTGGTCGGTCCCGAGCCGGGTCCAGGCGGACTCCACAGCGATCAGCCAGGCCGGCGCGCCGCTGGCGGCCGCCAGGTTGAAGGTGGCGTTGGAGAAGCCGACGACCAGATCCAACGCCGCCGAAAGCGCAGCGACGTCGTCGAGGTCGTTGCGCAGGTCGATGCCCGACGGCTGGTGCATCTCAACGCCGAAGGCTTCTCGCGCATGAGCGATGGCTTGAGACTGGTCGCCGTACTGAAGGTTGACGAAGGTCACGCCCGGCGTCTGCAGCACGGCCCGCCAGTTGTCGAACGGGGCGAAGTAGAGGTGGCGGCTGGAGTCGATGACCAGGCTGGTCCAGAGCACCCCGACCTTGAGGCCGGGGAGTGTCGCCAGCTTGTCGCGCCAATGCTGCACGCGTGCGGGATCAGGCTTCATGTAGCCCGACGGGCGGGCAGGAAATTGTGAGAGCGCGGCGCGATGCGTCTTGAGCATCGCCCCCAGCGGCGCCCAGAAGTCGATCTCATCCCAGTCCTTGATGAACGGGGCGCCGCGGAAGGCGCGACCGTCGCCCTTCAGCGTGACATGGGCTCCGAAGCGGACGTTTGGATAGCTGCGTTGGAACAGGGGCAGCAGCCGGTCGGTGACAGCCACCGTCAGGCGGCCTTCGGGGCCGAGTTCGGCCAGGACGTCGTCGAGCAGGTTGGCGAAGAGGATTTCGTCGCCCAGGCCTTGCTCGCCGAACAGCATCAGGTGACGACCGGCAATATCCGTTCCGGGAGCCCACCGCGGCCGCTCCACGATGAAGTGGATCGGCTCGGCATAGGTCGGCTCAAGCCGCGCGTCGTAGTAGGACCAGCCTTCAGTCAACTCGCTCCGCGCCAACAGCATGGTGGAGAGCGCAAAGCGCATCATCGAGGTGTCCTGGGGGACATCGGACAGTTCTATGGCGCGTCGGCAATGGCTCAGCGCCTCCTCGTGCCGGCGCTTGGTGAAGAGGATGTTGGAAAGGTTGTAGTGCGCCTTGGCGTAATCGGGCTCGAGGCGTAGCGCCTCGCTGTAGAAGATCTCGGCCTGATCGATGTCGCCCTTGTCGCCCACGATCGTGCCGAGGGTCAGCCACAGCATGGCCGACTCCGGCTCGGCCATCAGCGCCACGCGCACGACGTCGATGGCCTCGTCGAACCGCATTTGGCGACGGAGCAGCGCGCCCAGGTTGTTGGACGGCTCGCGCGCGCCCAGCTTGAAGCTCAGGCAGTGACGGAACAGCACCTCGGCCTGAGGCAGCATGTCCATCTTGAAGGCGAGCCGGCCCAGGTCATGGGCGATGTCCGGATCGGCCGGCGACAGCGACAGGGCGCGTTCATAGGCGTCGAGCGCCGGCGCCCGCTGATTGAGCTTGTCGCGACCGATGCCGAGCAGGTGCCAGCCCAGCACCAGGCTCGGGTCGTGGGTCAGCGCCTCTTCGGCGGCTGTGCAGGCCTCTGCAAAGCGATCTTGGTCGGCGTGCTCCAGGGCGACGCGCAGGGACTTCAGCGCTTCCCGGGTCGCCTTGGCCGACGCGATCTCAGCACTCAGGCGGGCGAGCTTCTCCGGGGCGGCGGCGTCGCCGACGGGACCTTCGTCGAAAATCGCCATGGTCAGGCCTCCGCGCGAGTGAGGGCGACGCCCGAGGCGTCGACATGATCGGCCAGCGCTTCGGCCAGATCTCTCATCAGCGATCCCCAATCGCACGTGGCCTCGGGCCAGAAGGCCCGCACCTGACTGTACCAGGGATAGTGATCGGCCCCGAGGAGAGACCACGCGTCGCTTGAGGTGAGCAGCCAGGCCGGCGCCCCGCATGCTCCCGCCAGATTGAAGCTGGCGTTTGAGAAGCCGACCGTCAGGTCCAGCGCACAGGTCAAGGCCGCGACGTCGTCGAGGTCGTTCTTCAGGTCGATGCCTTGAAGTTGGATGATCTCGACGCCGAAGTCGTGCTTGGCGCGGGCGATGCTCTCGCTCTGGTCGCCGTACTGCAGGTTCACGAAACTGACGCCCGGCGTCCTAAGCACCGGCTCCCAGGCCTCGAAAGGCGCGAAGTAGCGGTAGCGGGCCGTGTCGATCAGCATGCTGGTCCAGAGCAGGCCGACACGGCGCCCAGGCAACTCGTCCAGCACCCCGCGCCAGTGACGCACCCGCTCCGGATCGGCCGTCATGAAGCCTGCAGGACGGCGGGGAAAGGCGTCGACGCTGCGGCGGAACTGCCGGGTGGCTTCGCCGAGCGGCGCCCAGAAATCGACGTCGGCCCAGTCCTCGACGAACGGGGCGCTGCGGACGTTGCTTCCGAGGCGCTTGATGGTGACGTGCGAACCGACCCTGACATGGGGATAGGACCGCTCGAACAGCGGCGCGAGGCGGTCGGTGATCGCCAAGGTCAGTCGCCCGCTCGGTCCGAGCGCGGCCAAGACGTCGTCGATGGGGTTCGCAAGCAGGATCTCGTCGCCGAGGCCCTGTTCGCCAAACAGCAGCAGATGTCGTCCGGCGATGTCGGCGCCGGGCTCCCACCGCGGCCGGGGCGTGAGGAACTGAATGGGGTCGCGATAGGTCGGATCGAGCCGCGCGGTGTAGGTGTCCCAGCCCTCAGCCAGTTCGCCCGCTCCCAGCAGCATCGTCCCGAGAGCAAAGCGCATGCCGGTGATGTCGTCCGGCGACTGCGAATCGGCGATCGCCCGCCGGCACTCGGCGATCGCTTCATCTCGCTGCCCCAGGGCGAATAGCGTGTTGGCGAGGTTGTAGCGGGTCCGACCGTCGAGGGGATTGAGGCGCACCGCCTCGGCGTAGAACACATTGGCCTGTTCCACCTCGCCGCGCTCTTCGAGGACGACCCCGAGGGCGTTCCAGAGCATGACCCGCTCGGGGTGGGCCTGGATGGCGGGCTTCAGGACCTCGATCGCTTCGTCGTAGCGAAGCTGCTCGCGCAGGACATTGGCGAGATTGTTGCTGCTCTCGGCCGAGAACGGCCGGAACGACAGGTAGTGGCGAAACAGCGCCTCGGCCTGGGGATACATCTCCATCTTGGAGGCGAGGCGGCCCAGGTCGTTGGTGATCGGCGGGTTTGTCGGATCTAGCGCCAGGCCGCGCTCGTAGGCCTGGAGGGCGGCGGGCCAGTCGCCCAGGTGCTCATGGGCGATCGCCAGCAGATGCCAAGCGTGAACGAGCGCCGGGTTGCGGTCGACGGCCTTCTGCGCCGCGACGCGAGCCCGCGCGTAGTCCTTTGCGGCAATGAGGCCGAGGGCCTGCTTCAGATGTGTCAGAGCTGCGTGGGCGGCCTTGAGCGAGCCGAGCTCGTTCTGCAGTCGGCCAACCGCCTCGCTTGAGGCCGAGTCGCCGGCCAGTCCGCCGTACGGTTTGGAAGGGGCGCGAGCTGCGACGCCTGGATTCGAAGTCACACTCATTACGCCGTCCCAGCATCCCGCATGCTGCGATCTTGAAAAAACATGCTTAACGGTCTGCTAATGTTCTGGGGCGACAGGGGTGTCGCAAGGTCCGGTTAACCCCTCGCATCTAGCCTTGCCCAATCGGACTGCCGAGTGCAGGCGGGTTGGGCGACGTGCCTCTATTGGAGACTGAGGAATGCCGCTTAAACTGTCCCTGAAGCCCGGCGAGAAATTCGTTCTCAACGGCGCGGTGGTGCAGAACGGCGATCGCCGTACGACCCTGGTCCTGCAGAACAAGGCGTCGGTCCTTCGCGAGAAGGACATCATGCAGCCCGAGGACGCCGCCACGCCGGCCCGTCGCATCTATTTCCCGATGATGATGATGTATCTCGATGACGGGGGGGCTGGTCGTTACTACGACGAGTTCGCCGAACGTCTGACCGAGTTCATGAGCGTGATCCGGAATCCGGAAGTGCTGGCGGAGTGCGTGGCCATCTCAAAGCACGCCATGGCGCGCGAGTACTACAAGGCGCTCATGCTGTGCCGGAAGTTGATCGAGTACGAAGACGAGAGGTTGGGGAATGTCGCTTCGAGCTTACCAGCAGGCGGCGAGCCGGGCTGAGGCCCCTAAGGACGCTGAGTACCGGCTGTTCGGCCAGGTGACGCGGGCGCTGATCGTGGCGTCCGAGGCTCCGGTCGCTGATTTTGCTGTGCGGATCGACGCCATCGACTGGAACCGGCGGCTCTGGTCGACGCTGGCGCGCGACTGCTCCGAGCCTGACAACAAGTTGCCGCCGCAGATTCGCGCCGGGATCATCTCGCTCAGCCTGTTCGTCGGGCGTCATTCCAGCGAGGTGATGCGGGGAGAGGACAACTTCGACACGCTCATCGAGATCAACAAGATGATGATGCAGGCGCTGTCCCAGCGCGCCGACGCGCCGGCCGCAGCCTGACCGCCGCAACTCGTTAACGCCGCTCTCGAATTCAGCGCCGGCCCTCGTGGCCGGCGCTTTGCATTTGGGGCTAGTGTGGCGGGTGGAAGATATTTGCCGATCGGCAAAAAATGCCGGCGTCGCCAGGCAAATATTGCCGGGTCAGGGCGTTTCCATGGCCCTGGGGTGTGGTTTACCCCGGGTAAATGCGAAAAGCGCAATATATTCAAATAGATATTTGCTGGCTGGCGTGGCCCCGCACTTGCTTCGTGTGGGGCGGGCAAAAAGCCTCCGGCAGTCAAAACGACGCCGGTCTCCGAGAAAAGGAACCACGCGTATGGCCATGAATTCGGTTAATACCAACCAGGGCGCGATGATCGCCCTGCAGAACCTCAACACCACCAACAAAGAGCTCGGCGTCGTCCAAAACCGGATCAACACCGGTCAGAAGATCTCGTCGGCCAAGGACAACGGCGCCATCTGGGCCATCGCTCAGAATCAGCGCGCCGAATCGGCTTCGCTCAACTCCGTCGTCTCGTCGCTGCAACGCGGCCAGTCGGTGGCTGACGTCGCTATGTCGGCCGGCACCGCCATCTCGGACATTCTCGTCCAGATGAAGGAAAAGGTCCTGGCGGCGACTGAAGCGGGTCTGTCGTCCGCCTCGAAGCAGGCGCTCAGCGACGAGTACACGGCGCTGCGCGATCAGATCAACACGATCGCCAACAACGCCACCTTCGACGGCGTCAACCTGATCTCGGCGGCCACGGTCAACAGCTCGAGCATCAAGTCGATCGCCAACGCCGACGCCACCGCGACGATCGACATCGCCCACGTGGACCTGTCGAAGTCGAACACCAAGATCGCCGCGACGCTGAGCTCGCTGACCGGCACCGTGGGTTCGGCGGACGTGAAGGACGTGGAAGACGCCATCCAAGACGTCTCCTCGGCCCTCTCGAAGCTCGGCACGGGCGCCAAGGCGCTCGACACCCACATGACCAACGTCATGAAGCTCCAGGACACCCTGGACGCCGGTGTCGGCAACCTGGTCGACGCCGACCTGGCGAAGGAAAGCGCGCGGCTGCAAGCCCTGCAGACCAAGCAGCAGCTTGGCGTGCAGGCCCTCAGCATCGCCAACCAGTCGTCGAGCACTCTGCTCGGCCTGTTCCGATAAGGCCAAAAGGGGCGCGGCTTCGGTCGCGCCCTGCGTCGGCGGCGGGGAGGGCGACCTCTCCGCCGTCTGCGCGCAACTGGGGTCGTCGGACGGCGCAAGCCTCGGGCGAATGGAACCATGGAGAGCAAGCTCTCAGTCGTGGCGGCGCTACCGGATATCGAACCCACCCAGATCGCCGCCAAGCCGGTCGTCGCGCCCGCGCCCGTTGCGCCGCCGTCGCCGGAGCCGGATCTGCGGCTGGTGATCGAAGAGGGGCAGGCGGGCAGCTTCGTCTACAAGACCATCGACCGCCGTACCGGCGAGGTGGTGCTGCAATTGCCGCGTGAAGAGGTGCTGCGTATGCGGGACGCCGAGGCCTACGTGGCCGGAACGGTGATCGCGACCCAGGCCTGAGTTTCGCTGCGCCCGCATCGCGGGCTCTGTCGCGCGCCTGTCCACAGGGCGCAACCGCAGCCCGGACAACGGGTCTGCGGCTATTGGCGCATCGTCGTTAATCTTTCGGAAACCATACGCTTCCTAGCGTTAACCATAGTTTCGGCGTGCGAGTCGCGCGTCATTCATGGGTTCTCTGAAGGAGATTGGCGCCATGGCGATGAGCGTTAACACGAACAAGTCGGCGCTGATCGCGCTCCAGAACCTCAACACCACCAACGAAAAGTTGGAGCAGGTTCAGAACAAGATCAACACCGGCCTGCGGGTCTCGAGCGCCAAGGACAACGCCGCGGTCTACGCGATCGCGCAGAAGCAGCGGGCGGACTTCAGCTCGCTCGGCGCCGTGAAGATGAGCCTCGACCGCGCGACCTCTATCACCGACGTCGCCTTGAGCGCCGGCCAGCAGATCAGCGACATTCTCGTCCAGATGCGGGAAAAGGTCGTCGGCGCCGCCGAAGACTCGGCCTCGCCCTCGACCCGTAAGGCGTTCGACGACGAATACCAGACGCTGCTGCAAGCGATCAGCCAGTTCTCGTCGTCGGCCGAGTTCGACGGCGTTTCGGTGCTCAACGGCTCGCTGACCGCCAACCTCAACTTCCTCGCGAACTCAGACGGCGACAGCTACATCGCACTGACGCCGCAGGACTTCACGATCTCCGGATCGATCATCAATCTCGATGGTACGGCGCTGACCGGCACGACCAGCTCCACGAAGTCGGTGCTTGCCTCGCTCGACCTGGCGATCGGCAAGGTCACCGCGGCGCTGGCCGAGATGGGCGCCCAGGCCAAGCAGATCGAAAAGCATGTCACCTTCGTCTCGAAGCTGCAGGACGTGCTGGAGACCGGGATCGGCAACCTGGTCGACGCCGATATCGCCAAGGAAAGCGCCCGCCTGCAGGCCTTGCAGGTCCAGCAACAGCTGGGCGCCCAGGCGCTCTCGATCGCCAACTCGCAGCCGCAGGTGATCCTGCAGCTGTTCAAGGGCTGACGCCCGTCTGAGGAGAGCGTACCCGGCCCCGGATCCCTTAGGTTCCGGGGCCTTTTATTTGCCTGGGCGACCGCGGCCTTAACACCTCGTCAGCCCTTGTGGCGCAATCTGCGGTTGGGAAATTGCGTGAGTCGGTGGCCTAGGTGATCAGCCTCGATACCAATCTGTTGCTTGGGTACTATCAGGCCAAGAACGGCTTGAGCGCCGCTGTGGGCGGAACCTCCACGACGGTCGCCTCGTCGGTGAAGAAGGCCCCGACTCCGCCTTGGAGCACTCTGTCCGCGGCCCCGAAGGCCGACGAGATGCTCAAGAGCGTCATGATGGGCCGCAAGTTCATCGACGAGTACCAGACCCAGCTCGACGTGAAGGGCGCCAGCGAGGACTACCGGCAGCTCTTCGCGATCCACCAGGGCCTGTCGACGCTCGAGGCGTTGGCCAAGAAGGCCGACGGCAAGGACACCAGCGCCGCCGAGTTGAAGCGAATCCAGGCGGCCTTCACGCGCGGCATGGCGGAGATGTCGGGCTATATCGACGACGCGAACTTCGACAAGCTGCGGCTGACTTACGGCGACGTCGCCGACAAGGCCAAGGGGACGGTCGGGGTGCCGAAGACGGTGCCGAAGTACATGACCTCGCCCCTGCACCAGGGAACGGCGACCGAGGCGGTCGACGCGTTCCAGGGGGACATGAAGTTCAGCGTCAAGATCCGGCTGCCGAACAAGGTCGAGACGACGATCGACTTCGACCTCGCCGAGATGGGCTCGACGACCCGTTCGATGAACGAGGTGGTCAAGTACATCAACACCAAGCTCAGCTCGGCGGGCTTTTCCACGCGCTTCGCGGTCGAGAAGATCGCCGGCGCGGAGAAGACCACCGAGGTCAACGGCCGGACGATCAAGCTGGGCACCGAGCCGGACAAGTTCGCCCTGAAGATCCAGGGCGATACGACTGAGATCCTGACATTTTCCGCGCCGACGACGTCGCCGGCCGTCTACATCACCCAGACCGCCGGCGACCCGAAACCCGCCAAGACCACGAAGGTCGAGGACGGCAAGGTGGTCACGGTCACGCCTGAGCCGAAGCTGACCGAAGAACTGATCAAGTTCGAGACCGGCACGACGTCGGACGCAGTGCGCCGTCCCGGCGACGTGAACTGGGTCGAGGGGCGGGTCTTCAACGTCGCGCTGCCGGAGGGCGTGGAGAAGGTCCACAAGACCGTCACCGGTCCGGACGGCTCGCTCTACCTGCTGGCCGACGTCAACGACACCGTCGACGGCCAGACGATCAAGGGCGCAGGCGACGTCGCGCTGATGAAGTTCGATTCGGCCGGCAAGCTCGTCTACACGCGCACGCTCGGCGCGTCGGCCGATGCGACGGGCTTGGGCCTCGCGGTCGGTCCGGACGGGCAGATCGCGGTGTCCGGCTCGGTCACCGGGGGTTTCGCCGCCAGCGGGGTGCCCATCGGCAACGGCGCCTTGGAGACCATCCCCAAGGTCCTGAAGGCCGACAACGGCGTCGACGAGACCAAGCCCGACAGCTTCGTGGCCGTGTTCAGCGCGGCCGGCGACGAGATGTGGTCGCAGCGCATGGGCGCGCGCGACGATGACGAGGCCACCAGCGTCGCCTTCGGCGCCGACGGATCGCTCTACGTGCTCGGCCGCACCAAGGGCGCGATGCCCGGCCAGACGTCGAACGGCAACTGGGACAACTATCTGCGCGCCTTCGACGCCGAAGGCCGCCTGAAGTCGACGACCCAGTTCGGCACCTCCGGCGAGGACAAGCCCGCCGGGCTGGTCGTCGATGGAACCAATGTCGTGGTCGCCTCGATCGAGGGCGGCGAGGTCAAGCTTCGTCGCTATGACATGACCGATCCGAAGGCGCCGGGGCTGTCGGCGACACGCAGCCTCGGCACGCTCGGCGGCGGTTCGGTCGCGGGCATCACCATGGACGGCGGCAATATCGTGATCGCCGGATCGACCGGCGCGACTCTCGGCGTCGCCAACACGACCCGGCCTTCGTCGGGCAGCGTGGACGCGTTTGCGGCGCGGATTTCGATGGACCTGTCGGGGAGCGCCGACGCCATCGCCTACTACGGCGGCAGCGGCGACGACCGCGCGACGGCGATGACGGTCGCCGACGGCAAGGTCTGGCTGACCGGCACCACCAAGACCGATCTGCCGGGCATGGACAACGCCGTCGGCAAGGTCGACGGCTTTGCGGTTGGGCTCGACATCGGCACGGGCGTGGTCGCCTGGTCGCAACGCTTCACCGGTTCGGAGAAGATGACGACGCCGACGTCGATCGCAGTGGATCCGGCAGGCGCCAGCGCTTTGGACCGGCTCGGGCTACCCAGCGGCAAGGTCGCTTATTCGGACTCCCAGCTCGTCACCTCGGCCACCTCGGCGCGGCCGGGCGACACCTTCCAGATCCGACGGCGGATCGGCGGCCCGGCCGTGACGATCACGATCGAGGCGACCGACACGCTCGATACCCTGGCGAAGAAGATTCAACGTGCGACGTCGTTCGGCGTGAAAGCCGAGGTCGTGTCTGACGGCGACGTGCGCAAGCTGCAGATTCGGCCGCAGAACAGCCGGTCCAGCCTGGAGATTCTGGGCGGGAAGGGCGGGCTCGACGCGCTCGAGGCGCTCGGCCTGCATGAGGGCTTCGTCCGCAGCACGGTGATGAAGGACGACAAGACGGTCCCGGGCGACGGAGGCTCGGCGATGTACGGGCTGAAGATGCCCCGCGACTTGTCTCTGTCGACCAAGGAAGACATCAAGGCGGCCATCGACAAGCTGACCATGGCGATGTCGGTGCTGCGCGGCGCCTACCGCGACCTCGAACAGGGCATGAAGCCCGCCAGCGAGACGAAGAAGGCGACTGGCGAAGTGCCTGCCTATCTCAAGAACCAACTGGCGAACTATCAGGCAGGCCTCAACCGCCTGACCGGCGGCTGACCAGACGCGCGCTTGAAACCGTCACACGCACGGTCTAGCGAGAGCGCATGGAATTCCTGAAAGATCGGCGCACGCTTCTGGCCCTTGTCGGCGGCGCGCTCGCCTTGTTGGCCGGCGTGATCATCGCGAGCGTCATGGTCAACAAGGGTAAGGGTGAAAAGCCTGCGCCGCCGCCCGCCTCGCAGGGTGGCCTGGTCGTTGAGACGGGCGCGCCGGACGACGGCCGGTTGGATCCGGCAAAGCCGCTGCGTTGTTTCGTGGCCGGGCAGTATGTCGGCGAAATGACCCTCGCCGAATGCGCGAAGCGCAACGGCGTGGCGACCGGCGCGCTCGACGTCGGTGTCGACGAGGCCGGCAATCTGGCCGCCGCTGACCAGGCCGGCACGATGCTGACGCCGCTGCCGCCGCAGCCCGAGGCCGTAACACCGCTCAATCCGACGCCGGCCGCGCCGACCCAGACGCCGGCGGCGACCAATGCCCCCGCGGGCAGCTGCTGGCGTTATGTCGATGGCGGTTGGCGCAAACTGCCCAACGAGCTGTCCCTCAACGCCTGCGTTCAGACGTTGTTCGCTGGCCGCTGCGAGCGGCCCGGCGGAGCGACCTACGGCCGCTGGATGCAGCAGACGCTGCGCCTGGTGCCGGGCAAGGTGGAGGTGTCGGGCGACAATCGCAGCTTCCGTCCGCTGGCCGAACAGGCGCAGAACTGCTCGATCTCTTCGATCGGCTAGGGATTCGCCCTGCCGCCGCCGCAATCGCGACTATAGGCTGACCCCATGCTGCTCCGCTTCGCCCTCGTCGCTGGCCTTTCCATCGTCGCGCTGGCGGCGTGCTCCAAGCGCACCTTGCCGCCGGGCGGGGAGGGGATCTGCTGGAACGTCACCCGCACGGCGGACGGCGAACTGAAGTACCACAAGCTGAAGACGGACGTTCCGACGCTCGAACACTGCGCGGCCGAGCTCGAGAGCATGCGGGTTCGCTTCCTGCGCATGGGCGGCTCGGTCCGCGAGATCACCGGAGCCTACAAGGGCAGCTTCATCTTCATCGACCGCCGCGGGATCTTCACCGCTCCCTCGCTGGAAGAGCATCCCTACCTGGCGCTGGTGCGTACTGGCGATGGCCGCTTGGCGATCCCCGGCGCGATGCCGCAGCAGGCCGAGCAGTAGGCCGCTGCCCGCGACCAAATCGCTGTGGACTAAGCGTTAACGTCGTGAACAGATAGAGAACATCGACGTTGATCCGTGCGAGCGGGTCGTCTAGCGTCGCGCGCTTGGGCGAAAGCCCGCAAGCACGGAAAGCAAGGGACAAGCTCATGGCGGGCAGCGTCAACAAGGTCATTCTGGTCGGCAATCTCGGCGCCGACCCTGAAATTCGTAGCCTGAATTCGGGCGATCGGGTCGCCAACCTCCGCATTGCGACGTCGGAAACCTGGCGCGACCGGAGCTCGGGCGAGCGCAAGGAAAAGACCGAGTGGCACCGAGTCGTGATCTTCAACGACAACCTCGTGAAGGTGGCCGAGCAGTATCTGCGCAAGGGCTCGAAGGTCTACATCGAGGGCGCGATCCAGACCCGCAAGTGGACTGACCAATCGGGCCAGGAAAAGTACTCGACCGAAATCGTCCTGCAGAAGTTCCGCGGTGAACTGACCATGCTCGACGGCCGCGGTGATGGCGAGCGCAGCGGCGGTGGCGACTACGGCGGCGATTACGGTGGCGGCAGCGGCGGTGGCGGCGGCGGTTACGGCGGCGGCGGCGGCGGCGGCGGATTCGGCGGCGGCTCGCGCAACCAGAGCTCCGGCCCGCGGGAAGACTTCTCGGCCGACCTGGACGACGAAATCCCGTTCTAGGCGTCACGCAACAGATCAAAAGGGCCGGCTGCGAAGCCGGCCCTTTTCGATTCCGGCTGTGATTGGCCTTGGCCCAGCGGTCGAGCTAGATCACTGCTCGTCCATAGTTCTCGGGGGCTTCCCATGAAAATGCTGTCGTGCGCCGCTTCGGCGGCGGTTCTCGTTCTGGCGGCCGCGCCGGCCACGGCCGCGACGCTCGATGTGCAAGCGGCCAAGGCGCAGGTGGCCCAGACGCTGAACGGAGACTACGCGCAGCTGGACGCGCTCTACAGGGATCTGCACGCCCACCCGGAGCTCGGCTTCCAGGAAACGCGCACCGCCGCCAAGCTCGCGGCCGAGATGCGCGCTCTTGGCCTGGAGGTCACCGAGGGAGTCGGCGGCACCGGCGTCGTAGCTGTCCTGAAGAACGGTCCCGGTCCGACGGTCCTGGTCCGTACCGAACTCGACGCCCTGCCGATGGAGGAGAAGAGCGGTCTGTCCTACGCCAGCCGCGCGCAGGCGACCTGGAACGGCAAGGAGACCTTCGTCGCCCATTCCTGCGGCCATGACGTGCACATGGCCGCCTGGATCGGTACGGCGCGCGCCCTGATCGCCGCCAAGGCGCGCTGGAGCGGCACTGTCATGTTCGTCGCCCAGCCGTCTGAGGAAACCGTCAACGGCGCCAAGGCGATGCTGGATGACGGCTTCATCAAGCGCTTCGGCAAGGCCGACTACGGCTTTGCGCTGCACGTCGGTCCGGGGCTCGCCGGGCAGGTCTACTACAAGCCCGGCGCGGTCAGTTCGACCTCCGACAGCCTGGACGTGGTGTTCGCCGGGCGCGGCGGGCACGGCTCGATGCCGGCCGCCACTATCGACCCGGTGATGATGGGGGCTCGTTTCGTGGTCGACGTTCAGAGCGTGATCAGTCGCGAAAAGGATCCGGCGGCGTTCGGCGTCGTGACCATCGGGTCGTTCCAGGCCGGCAGCGCCGGCAACATCATTCCCGACAGCGCGCAGCTGCGGGGCACCATCCGCACCCAGGACGGCGCGGTGCGCGACAAGATCCTCACCGGTGTGGAGCGGACCGCCAAGGCGGTCGCCGACATGGCCGGCGCGCCGGCGCCGACGGTTAAGATCGTTCCCGGCGGCAAGGCGGTGATCAACGATGCAGCGCTGACCGAACGGACAGCGAAGGTCTTCCAGGCGGCGTTCGGCGCCAATGCGGTCGTCCAGCCGCAGGCAGGGTCGGCGAGCGAAGACTATTCCGAGTTCATCATCGCGGGCACGCCGTCGGTCTACTTCGGCATCGGCGGCTACGACGCCAAGACGATCGCCGAGGCGCAAAAGAGCGGCGCGGCGCTGCCGGTGAACCACTCTCCGTTCTTCGCGCCGGCCGCCGAGCCGTCGATCCGCACCGGGGTCATGGCCATG
This sequence comes from Phenylobacterium sp. LjRoot97, assembly GCF_964254345.1. Taxonomy (NCBI): domain Bacteria; kingdom Pseudomonadati; phylum Pseudomonadota; class Alphaproteobacteria; order Caulobacterales; family Caulobacteraceae; genus Phenylobacterium; species Phenylobacterium sp. LjRoot97. The sequence continues at coordinate 2,429,480 of NZ_CAXUTH020000001.1, read as the reverse complement.
AGCCTGGCGGTCATGAACGTCACGGCGAAGTAGGGGGGCGTCAGGCGACGCGGCCGCCGCTGCGCGCCCAGCTGTCGAGATGGGCGCTGAGCACTGAGAGCGGCATGGCTCCATAGAGCAGGCCCGCGTCGTGGAAGGCGCGAATGTCGAAGGCGTCGCCCAGCCGCGCCTTGGCCGCGTCGCGGGACTGTACCCAGACCTGGTGGCCGAGCATGTAGCTCGACGCCTGGCCCGGCTGCACGCAGTAGCGCTCGACCTCGCGCGTGACGCTGGTCTCCTTGTCGCCGAGCGTGTCGACCATGTAGGCGATCGCCTGTTCGCGGCTCCAGCGCTTGTGGTGCAGGCCGGAGTCGACGACCAGCCGCGCTGCGCGGAACAGCAGCGAGGCGAGGTAGCCGAGGCGACCCAGCGGATTGTCCTCGAACGCGCCCATTTCGTCGGAGAGCTGCTCGGCATAAAGCGCCCAGCCTTCGGAATAGCCTGAGAACAGCGGCATACGCCGCATCAGCGGCAGCCCCTTGGCCTCCATGGCGAGCGCGATCTGCAGGTGGTGGCCCGGCAGCACCTCGTGGTGGACCAGGGTCGGCAGATCCAGGCGCGGCTGCTCGGCCGTGTCGCGTAGATTGATGTAGAAGATACCGGCGCGCGAGCCGTCGACAGAGCCTGGTTGATACGAACCGCCGGGAGCTCCAGCCTCGATCGTCGTTGGGACGCGGGCGATCTCGACGGGGGCCCGGGGCAGAGCGCCGAAGTACGCGGGCAACCGCTTGCGCATCGCCTCGGCCATCCCGTTCATGTCGGACAGCAGCTGCGCGCGGCCAGCGTCGGTGTTCGGATAGATCTGGTCTGGGCGCCGGCGCAGGGCGGAGATCCGCTGGCCGACCGAGCCCTGGCTCAGGCCTTGGGCCTTGAGGATCTCGTCCGCCCTTGCGGTCAGTTCGGCGACGCGTTCAAGCCCGAGGCGGTGGATTTCGTCGCCGCTCATGTCGGTCGTCGTGAACGACCGGACGGCGAAGCGGTAGTAGGCCTCGCCTTGGGGCAGGCGCCAGCAGCCGGCGTCGTGCGAGGCCGTGGGCAGCGCCTGCTGCAGCAGGTGCAGTTGGCGGCGCAGCGCAGGGTAGACGCTCGCCTCGACGATCCTGGCGGCGCGCGCCTCCCAATCCCCGTCCAGGCCCTTTTCGGTCGTGCGGCGGGTCAGGTTGGTCACGAGTTCCGACGCCGTCGGTGCTGGAGCCAGCATGGCCGTGAGCTGACCGGCCGTAGAGCGCAGAATGAAGTCAGGCGGCGTCGCGCCCAGAGCGAAATCGGTTCGGACGCGCTCGGCTTCCTGATCGAGGGAGGGGCCGAAGGCCGCCAGGCGATCGAGATAGGCCTCGGCGTCGTCCCTGCTGGCGATCCCGTGCTGCGTCCCGAGGAAGCTGGGAATGCTGCGGTAGTTCCCGCTGAGCTGCGAGACGATGTAAGGGATCGCACCGCCGACGCCGGGGTCGCCATAGGGGAAGCTGTAGCCCTGCAGCGTGACGTCGGCCAGGTAGGCGGCGGTCTGGTAGTTGAGCAGGTCGCCGCCGCGCAGCGTCGCCGGATCGAACGGCCGCAGGTCGGCCGCCATCTGCTCGAACAGCGCCTTCATCTTCGCCAGGCTCGCGTCGGAGCGATCGTCCAGCCGATGCTTGGCGGCGGCGTTCGCGCCAGTATCGAGACCGGTCAGCGTCATAAGCTGCGGCGAGGCGGCGAGGGCGGCCTGCATCGCCTGGTCCATCAACGCCGTGAGCCGGCGGCCGTCTGTGCTCTGCGCGGCGGCAGGCGAGGCGGCTAGGGAGGCGGCCCCTGCGAGCAGGACGTCTCGGCGGTTCAGCATGGTGATGATCCGGAAGGGGACGTCAGCCGCCGCGGGCCGGGCTCGCGGCGGCGCAGTCAGGGTGCGGGCGGGCGCTTAGCCGCCGGCGATGACGCCGCAGGCGATGCGTGCACCGGCGCCGCCGATCGGCTGGGTCGTGTGGTCGTCGGCGTTGGCGTGGACGACGATGGCCGAGCCGTCCTTGTCGGTCAGGTCCTGACGGCCATCGACGCCGCCCAGCGACACGAAGGTGGTGAAGATCTCGGCGTTCGCCGTGCCGTCGGCGGCGACGAAGATGTTCGGCAGATCGCCGGCTTCGTTGGCGTCGGGGTTCAGCAGGCCGTGCACCATGGTCGGGCCGCCGTGCACGTGGCCGCCGGCCGACGTGAAGTCAGACTTCGAGCAATCGCCCTTCTCATGGAAGTGGAGTCCGTGCCAGCCCGGAGCGACCCCCTTCATCTCGACGCGCATCAGCACGCCCTTGGGCGCATTGGTCAGGGTGGCCGAGCCCACCGAGGCGCCTGCCGAATTCTTCAGTTCGATCCGTTGGTTGGCCGGCGCGTCTGCGGCGATCGCCGTCCCGGCGAAAAGGGTGGCGGCGAGGGCTGCGAGGGCATATTTCATGAGATCTAGCACCTGGGTTCGAAACTGTACGGACATTTGGCCTTACGGCCTCCGGGATGGTAACAACAGAACCTAGCTTTGTGTCCGATTCTAAACGGCTAAATCCTCTCCTTGACCGACGAAACCCATACCCCGCCGGACGGTGATCGGCGTGGGGGCATCGCCCCTATCGCGATCGAAGACGAGCTGAAGCGCTCCTATCTCGACTACGCGATGAGCGTCATCGTGTCCCGCGCCCTGCCGGACGCGCGCGACGGCCTCAAGCCTGTCCACCGCCGCATCCTGTTCTCGATGAACGAGCAGGGCCACACGCCCGACCGTTCATACGTGAAGTCGGCCCGCGTCGTCGGGGACGTGATGGGTAAGTATCACCCGCACGGCGACGCCTCGATCTACTTCACCATGGTCCGGATGGCGCAGCCGTTCTCCATGGGCCTGCTGCTGATCGACGGCCAGGGCAACTTCGGTTCGGTCGACAACGACCCGCCGGCGGCCATGCGCTACACCGAGAGCCGCATGAGCAAGGCGGCGATGTCGGTCGTCGCCGACCTCGACAAGGACACCGTCGACTTCAAGGAGAACTACGACGGCACCGAGCAGGAGCCCGTGGTCCTGCCGTCGCGGATCCCCAACCTGCTGGTCAACGGCGCCGGCGGCATCGCCGTCGGCATGGCCACCAATATTCCGCCGCATAACCTGGGCGAGGTGATCGAAGCCTGCCTGGCCTATGTGGACGATCCCGAGGTCTCGCTCGACGCCCTGCTGGACATCGTGCCTGGTCCCGACTTCCCGACCGGCGGCGAGATCATCGGCCGCTCGGGCGCGCGCAATGCTTTGATGACCGGCCGCGGCTCGGTCGTCATGCGCGGCAAGGCGGACATCCAGGAGATCCGCAAGGATCGCGAAGCCATCATCATCAACTCGATCCCGTATCAGGTGAACAAGGCCGCGATGGTCGAGCGCATCGCCGAACTGGTGCGCGAGAAGAAGATCGAGGGCATCGCCGACCTGCGCGACGAAAGCGACCGCGACGGCATGCGGGTCGTGGTCGAGATGAAGCGCGACGCTTCGCCCGACGTCGTCCTGAACCAGCTCTATCGCTACACCCCGCTGCAATCGTCCTTCGCCGTCAACATGCTGGCGCTGGACCGCGGGCGCCCGCGCGAGATGAACCTGCGCGACCTGGTCGTGGCCTTCGTCGACTTCCGCGAGGAAGTGGTCGTCCGGCGGGTGAAGTTCGAGCTCGGCAAGGCGCGCGACCGCGGCCACGTCTTGGTCGGTCTGGCCATCGCCGTCGCCAACATCGACGAGTTCATCCACATCATCCGGTCCTCCAAGGACCCGGCTGAGGCGCGCGAACGCCTGGTGGCCAAGGATTGGCCGGCCGGCGACATGCTGCCGCTGGTCGAACTGATCGCCGACCCGCGTACGCTAGTCATCGACGGCGCTCTGATCCGGCTGTCGGAAGAGCAGGCCCGGGCCATCCTGGCCCTGACGCTGTCTCGCCTGACCGGCCTCGGCCGCGACGAAATCTTCGGCGAGGCCCGGGAACTGGCCGACACGATCCAGGGGCACCTGACCATCCTGTCGGCACGCGCCAATGTCATGGCGATCGTCCGCGACGAGCTGGTGGCCGTGCGCGACGCCTTCGCCGTGCCGCGCCGCTCAGAAATCGTCGATGGCGACGCCGACGTCGAAGACGAGGACCTGATCGCCCGTGAGGAGATGGTCATCACCGTCACTCACGGCGGCTATGTGAAGCGCACGCCGCTGACCACGTACCGCACCCAGCACCGGGGCGGCAAAGGCCGCTCGGGCATGGCGACCAAGGAAGAGGATGCGGTCACCCGCGTCTTCTCAGCTTCGACCCACACGCCGATGCTGTTCTTCTCGTCGGGAGGCAAGGTCTATCAGCTCAAGGTTTGGCGCTTGCCGGTCGGCAACCCGAATTCGCGCGGCAAGGCGTTCGTAAACTTGCTTCCGATCGAGCCGGGCGAGAGCATCACCTCGATCCTGCCGGTGCCGGAAGACGAGGCGGCCTGGGCTCAGTACGACGTGATGTTCGCCACGAAGTCCGGCAACGTCCGCCGCAACAAGCTCTCCGATTTCCAGGGCATCAAGCGTAACGGCAAGATCGCCATGAAGCTTGATGACGGCGACCAGATCATTGGTGTCGGCCTTTGCAACGCTCAGCAGAACGATATCCTGCTGACCACCGCTCTTGGCCGCTGCATCCGTTTTGCGACGGAAGAAGTCCGGGTGTTCGCCGGCCGTGACTCGACCGGCGTCCGTGGCATCCGCCTGGCTGAGGGCGACAAGGTGATCTCGATGGCGATTCTTCGCTCCGTCGAGGCCCTGCCGGCCGAGCGGGCGGCCTACGTCAAACACGCCAACGCCATGCGCCGGGCCACTGGCGACGACGTCGAGGAGGTCTCCGCGCCAGACGACGACGAGGCTGAGGGCGACGTCACGCTCAGCGTCGAGCGCATCGCCGAACTGGGTGCGGCCGAGGAAGTCATTCTCACCGTCTCGACCGAGGGCTTCGGTAAGCGGACCTCCGCCTACGAATTCCGACGCACTGGACGCGGCGGGCAGGGGCTCTTGGCTCAGGACCTCACCAAGAAGGGCGGCCGCCTGGCGGCGTCGTTCCCGGTCGAAGAGTTCGACGAGATACTGCTGGTCACCGACCAGGGCCAGTTGATCCGCACGCCGGTCAACCAGGTCCGCATGGTCGGTCGCAATACCTCGGGCGTCACGATCTTCCGCACCAGCAAGGACGAGCACGTCGTGTCCGTCGAGCGCCTGGCCGACCAGGGCGGCGGCGATGCGGCCGCCGATGATTCAGACATCGAAGGTGACGCGGCGGAATAGCGCCGCCGCGTATCCTCGCTACGCGCAACCGTTGGTTCAGCTGACGGTTGCGGGTGAGATTTGGGCTTGCTTTCGCGGCCCGTGCCGGTGAAATCCTGCTGCACCGCAACAGGGGGGAGACGTCGAATGACGCGTGTGGGGCTCTATCCGGGGACCTTCGACCCGATCCACAACGGCCATACCGACATCATCGGCCGGGCCGTAAAACTCGTGGACAAGCTGGTCATCGGCGTGGCGATCAACGCCGGCAAAGGCCCTCTGTTCGAGTTGGAAGAACGCGTCGCGATTCTGCGCGAAGCCACCCAGCACCTCAATGATCGAGCGGAGATCGTCGTCCAGCCGTTCGAAGGTCTGCTGATGCACTACGCCCGCGAAATCGGCGCCCAGGTGATCGTGCGCGGTCTGCGCGCAGTCGCCGACTTCGAATACGAATTCCAGATGACAGCGATGAACCAGCAGCTCGATCGCGAGGTCGAGACGGTGTTTCTGATGGCCGATCCGCGTCACCAGGCCATTTCGTCAAAGCTGGTCAAAGAAATCGCTGTCCTCGGCGGCGACATCAGCAAGTTCGTCAGTCCGGCCATCAAGGATGCGCTGATGGCCAAGGTCGGCCGCGGCTGACGTCGGCGGACGGGCTGGCGGTATCGCGCGTTGCCCGCTACGAGGGGCGCATGATCCGAACCCTGTTGCTCACTGCCGCCGTCCTGGCGATGGCGGCCCCGGCCGCCGCCCAGGCGCCCGCCGCAAAGCCTCCCGCAGCCGCGCCCGCTCCGTCGGCTGCCGATTGGCGCACGCCCAATCCGGACGACCTGTTGGTCATCGACACCAACAAGGGGCGGATCATCGTCGAGATGCTGCCTGAGGCGGCTCCCGCCCATGTGCAACGGGTCAAGGAACTGACCCGCGCCGGCTTCTATGACGGCCGCAGCTTCTTCCGGGTCATCGACGAGTTCATGGCTCAGACGGGAGACCCCGAGGACCGTGGCACCGGCGGTAGCGACAAGCCGGACCTGACTCAAGAGTTCCTGTTCCGTCTTGGTCCTGACGCCGGCTTCGTGCAGGCGGCCGACCAGAACGTCGCCCAGGTGGGCTTCATCAAGTCCCTGCCGGTGAAGAGCCAGAGCCCAATGCTGATGGCGATGACCGCCGACGGCAAGATTTCGGCCTGGCCGCTGTACTGTCCGGGCGTCGCCGCCATGGCCCGGGGGCAGGGCGAGGACAGCGCCAACAGCCAATTCTTCCTGATGCGCCAGACCTATCCGTCGCTAGAGCGCCGCTACACCGGCTGGGGCCGGGTCGTGTCGGGCCTCGACGTCGTGCGCGCGATCAAGGTCGGCGAGCCGGTGGCTCCGCCGCAGGACAAGATGGACAAGGTCCGCATCCTGGCCGATATCCCCGCGTCTGAACGCCCCAAGGTGCGCGTGATCGATCCCAACAGCGCCTGGTTCAAGGCCGAGATCGAAAGCGTCCGCGCCCGGATGGGTGAGAATTTCTCGGTTTGCGAGATCAAAGTCCCATCGGAGGTGAAGTGATGGACCCGGAAAACACCCTTATCCTGACCCTCGACACGGGCCCGGTGACGATCAAGCTCCGCCCCGACCTGGCGCCTGGCCACGTCGAGCGCATCAAGGAGCTGTCGCGCGAGGGCTTCTACGACGGCGTCGTGTTCCACCGCGTCATCGACGGCTTCATGGCCCAGGGCGGCGACCCGACCGGCACCGGCACCTCGGGCTCGGACAAGCCGAACCTGCAGGCTGAATTCTCGCGCGAGCCGCACGTCCGCGGCGTCTGCTCGATGGCTCGGACCTCGGCGCCGCACTCGGCCAACAGCCAGTTCTTCATCTGCCTGGATGACGCCACCTTCCTCGACGGCCAGTACACGGTCTGGGGCGAAGTGGTCGAAGGCATGGACGCGGTCGACGCGCTGCCCAAGGGCGAGCCGCCGCGCGCTCCGGGCAAGATTCTGTCCGCCCGCGTCGCCGCCGACGCCGCGTGACGCCGAACCTGGAAGCGGCGTATGCGCAGCCGCATCGCCGCTACCACACGCGGGCCCACATCGAGCAGTGCCTGGCGCTGCTCGATCAGGTCCCTGACCTCACCGACACCGAACGCCAGATCCTGACCTATGCCATCTGGTGGCACGACGCCGTCTACGACCCGTCGGCTGCGGACAACGAGGCCAAGAGCGCGCAGATGGCCAAGGCCGATCTGCGAGATTTCGACGTCTCGATCCACGCCCGCGAGGAGGTGGCGCGGCTGATCCTTCTGACGGCCGGCCATGAGGTCGAAGACGAAGATCGGCTCGGCGAATTGCTGGTCTCAATCGACCTGGCGATTCTCGGCGCGCCGGCCGACCGCTACGACGCCTACGGGCGCGCGGTCCGTGAAGAATATGCCCACGTCCCGGACGACCTCTGGCGCAAGGGCCGCGCCGGCGTGCTGCAACGCTTTCTCGACGCGCAGGTTATCTTTCCCGATCCGGCGTTCGCCGAATGGCTGGACGCCCAGGCGCGGGACAACCTGACGCGGGAGCTCGCGTCGCTCGGCTAGGAGGCTGCGGTGGCGCGGCTGAAGGTCTTCGTCACCTCGGATGGCTTCACCGACTATGTCGTGGCGGCGACCTCTCGGGCCAAGGCGCTGGCGGCTTGGGGCGCACATCAGGACCTGTTCCAGACCGGCGGCGCCCGCGAAACGGTCGACCCTGATCTCATAGCCGCCGCCAGCGCGCAGCCTGGGCAGGTGCTGCGCCGGCCCTCGAAGGTCACCCCGCTGGTCCCCAAGCGCCGGGTTGCCGACAAGCCGGCTCCGCCGCCGAAGCCCGCGGCCCCGAAGAAGCCACGCGGGCCGACGCCGGCGCAGCTGCGCAAGATCGCCGAACTCGAGGCCGAACTGGAGGCCGCCGCTGAACGCCACGCGGCCGAGTTGGCGCAGATTGCGGACGAGAGGCGCGCGCTCGAACGGCGGCGCGACGACAGCGAGAGCAAGTTCCTGACCCGCCGCAGCGAATTGCGAGAGGCCCTGCGCAAGGCGCGGCTGGCGTTAAGGTGACGGTGCCAGGAGGACGATGACCGGATAGTGGTCCGAGCCCAGCAACGGTCCGCGCTCGACCCGGACTGTGCGCCATCCCGGACCGGCGTAGACATGGTCGATCGGCAGCAGCGCGAAGGGCAGGCGCATGCCCGATGGGCCGCGGTCGGCGGGCCAGGTGAACAGCCCGCGGGTCCGTCGCTCCAGTCCGAAATTCGCGTCCTCGCGCCGCCGGCTGAACGACCAGGGCGTGGAGTTGAAGTCCCCCGACAGGATCAGGCGGTCCTTTGGAAAGCGCTCCAGCAGGCCAGCGATGACCCGACCTTGCGCCTGCTGCCAACCGCCATAGATCGGCCAAGTGTAATGCGTGCCGAAGACACTGAACTCGCCGCGCTCGTCGCGGAAGGTGGCCCCGGCGATCGGCGGGCGGATATCGTCGGCGCCCGGCGGCACCGGGACCTCGTTGGCGATGGGCCTGGCCTTCGAAAGGATCATCACGCTGCAGTCGCCGCAGCTGACGTGATAGCCGTCAAAGGCGCGCTTCAGGGCCGGAGCAATCACGCTGGCCTCTTCGACCACCAGGATGTCGGGGTCCTGCGCGCGTAACCATTGAACAGTGGCGACCTCGCGGCTGTTGCGCTCCCAGGCGTTGAACTGGATCAGCTTGATCTGTCCGGGCGCGTCGGGTCGCGCAGGCGGGCTGGCCTGCCGTAGATACTCCGGGGCCAAGAGTGTCGCAGAGGCCGCGATCGCGACGGTCGAGACGGCGGTAAGGAGCAGGCGTGCGCCGCGTCGCTCGAACATCAGTCCATAGACCGCCGGGATCAAAGACAGCGCCAGCAGCATCGGCGCAAAGTGGGTCAGGACGTCGAGCCGCACGCTCCAGCGGCCGCCGTGGGCGGCCAGCGCCCAGCCCGCGCAGCCGAATGCGGTCAGGGCCATCAGGCTGGTGATCAGCAAGCGAAGCGAACGCATCGGCTAGTTCTGCTTTGGAGCCAATACGGCCACGACAGGATAGTGATCTGAGCCCAGGCGCGGGCCTCGGGTGACCGAGACCGTGCGCCAGCCCGGTCCGGCATAGACATGATCGATCGGCAGCAGCGCAAGGCCGAACGGGCCGTTGGCGGGATAGGTCGCCAGCGCACGCGTGCGGCGCTCCAGTCCCAGGGCGGCGTCTTCGCGACGGCGTGAGAACGACCACGGCGTGGAGTTGAAGTCGCCTGCCAGGATGAGCCGCTCAGGGGCGCGGCCCTTGATAAGTTCCTGCAGACGGGCGCTGTTCTCGGCGTGGGTCCGCAGGTCGGTCGGCCAAACGTAGTGGACGCCGACGACCGCAAAGTCGCCGATGGCGTCGCCCAGATGGGCGATGGTGACGGCCGGGCCCAGCCCCTTGCGGCCGCGTCGCGGCGCTTCGATCTGCCTGGCGGGCGCGCGCGTGAAGATCGCCACCTCGCAGGTCTTGCCGCAAGCCATCTGCCGACCGAGCCGTTGTGTGACGGCCGTCTGGAAGACAGCGCGCGAGTCCTCGACGACCAGGACGTCGGGGTCCTCGGCCGTCAGCCAGGCCAGGCGCTGTTCCAGACCCTGGCTGTCGCGCGCGGCGTTGAACTGGATGATCTTGATCTGGCCCGCAGAGCCGGGCGGCAGCGTGGGGCTCTGGGGGCGCATGAACTCCGGCAGCATCAGGGCCAGGCTGCCGATCACCGCGGCCGCGCCGAGCAGCGCGGGAGCCAACCGACGATGCGCGAAAATCGCCGCCGTCAACGTCAGCGCGCCGCCGGCCAGATAGAGCGGCGCAAAGTGGGTGAGAACGTCGAGCCCGTCGCTGAAACGCCCGCCTTGCGCGGCGACGGCCGCCGCCGCGGACAGCGCGCCAAGCGGCAGGACGACGCCGCGGAGGACGAATCGCACGAGGCTCATGGCGCGAGCTTACACGCGGCCACGCTTGACGGGTGGGCTGCCCCGTGCGCTTCAAGCGCGTCCATGCAGCTCTCCGATTTCGACTTCGAACTTCCCGACGACCGTATCGCCCTGCGGCCGGTGACCCCTCGTGACTCCGCACGCATGCTGCTGGTGTCGAAAGGCTCGCCGCTCCGGGACGTGAAGGTCGCTGATCTGCCCGCGCAATTGCGCGCCGGCGACGTGCTTGTGCTCAACGACACCCGGGTGATCCCTGCGCGGCTCAAGGGTCGACGCGTCCGCGAAGGCTCGAACGTGGCGGTCGAGGCGACGCTGCACAAGCGGTTGTCGCCTTCGCGATGGTCGGCGTTCATGAAGCCCGGAAAGAAGCTCGCGCCTGGCGATCGGGTGCGGTTCGGCTCGACCGACGACCGCGCCTGCCTGCTGGGCGTCCTCGACGCCACGGTGATCGAAAAGGGCGAGGGGGGCGAGGTGACCCTTGGCTTCGACTTGGCAGGGCCCGACCTCGATGCGGCGATCGCCGAACGCGGGGCCATGCCGCTGCCGCCCTACATCGCGGCCAAACGCGGTGAAGACTCTCAGGACAAGGCCGACTACCAGACCGTCTATGCGGACGAGGAAGGCTCGGTCGCCGCGCCGACCGCAGGCCTGCACTTCACGCCACGGCTGCTCGACGAACTCAAGGCCATGGGCGTGACGCTGCAGTTCGTGACGCTGCACGTCGGCGCCGGCACGTTCCTGCCGGTGAAGACCGAAAACCTGTCGGAACACCGCATGCATGCCGAGTATGGCGAGGTCGACGCGTCCACCGCCGCAGCGCTCAACGCGGCCAAGGCTGCGGGGGGGCGTATCGTCTGCGTCGGCACCACGTCGCTGCGCCTGATCGAGAGCGCCACCGGCGAGGACGGTGTTGTGCGGCCCTTCGCCGACGAGACGGCGATCTTCATCACGCCCGGCTATCGCTTCCGCGCCGCCGACGGGCTGATGACCAACTTCCACCTGCCGAAGTCGACCCTGTTCATGCTGGTCAGCGCGTTCGCCGGCCTCGAGACGATGCGGGCGGCCTACGCCCATGCCATCGCCGATGGATACCGGTTCTATTCCTACGGCGACGCCAGCCTGCTCTGGAGAGCCAACTAGTGGCCGCATTCCCCTTTGAGATCGCCGCGACCGACGGCACGGCGCGCACCGGCGTGTTGAAGACTCCGCGCGGCGATATCCGCACCCCTGCCTTCATGCCCGTCGGCACTGCGGCGACGGTGAAGGCGCTGACAGTCGATCAGGTACGCTCGACCGGCGCCGACATCATCCTGGGCAACACCTATCACCTGATGCTGCGGCCGACCGCCGAGCGGGTCGCGCGTTTGGGCGGCTTGCACAGGTTCATGCGCTGGGACCGGCCGATCCTGACCGATTCCGGCGGCTTCCAGGTCATGTCGCTGTCAAAGATCGCGAAGGTCACCGAGGAGTCCGTGGCGTTTCAGAGCCACATCGACGGCTCCAAGCACGTGCTCACACCGGAGCGTTCGATCGAGATCCAGGCCGATCTTCTGGGGTCCGATATCGTCATGCAGCTCGACGAGTGTGTGGCCTGGCCGGCGGAGGAGGGACGGGCGCGCGAGGCGATGCAGCTGTCGGCCCGCTGGGGTAAGCGTTCGAAGGACGCGTTCGGCGCGCGCGAGGCTCAGGCCTTGTTCGGCATTCAGCAGGGCTCGACCTTCGAGCATCTTCGCAAGGAATCGGCGGAGCGCCTGATCGAGACCGGCTTCGACGGCTATGCGCTGGGCGGACTGGCGGTGGGCGAGGGGCACGAGGCGATGTGCGAGGTGCTGGACTACGCGCCGGCCATGCTGCCAGCGGACCGGCCGCGCTACTTGATGGGGGTCGGCAAGCCGATCGATCTGGTGGAAGCCGTCGCCCGCGGCGTCGACATGTTCGACTGCGTATTGCCGACCCGTTCGGGCCGCCATGGCCAGGCATGGACTTGGGAGGGCGCGATCAATCTGAAGAACGCCCGCTTTGCCGAGGACGACACGCCGCTGGACGAAGCCAGCGACTGCCCGGCCTCGTCGCACTACTCGAAGGCCTATCTGCACCACCTTGTGAAGTCCGAGGAGATCCTCGGCCAAGTGCTGCTGTCCTGGCACAACATCGCCCATTTCCAAGCCCTCACCGCCGCTATGCGGGAGGCGATCGCCGAAGGGCGGTTCGAGCAGTTCCGTCGTGATTTCAAGGCCCGTCAGCGCACCGGGTAGCGAGGCTTCAACTCCTGCGACTTCACCGGCGTCCCTGTGAGGATGTGCGACGGCGTCGCCGGCGGGGGGCAGCCACGGGCTTCGCCGAGGCCCTTCAGGTAGGCGCGGCGCACGCCGCCAGCGGTGATCGCGGCCGTAACCATGCTGTCGTGGCGCTCGGCGCCGGAGAGCTTCCGCACCCATCCACGGAAGGGAATCACGTCGGACGCCAGGCCGGCCATGACGCCCAGGGCCGCGCCCTTGCCACGATCCATGAGGTCGTCCTCGTCCACGGCGGCTTCGTCCAGATCAGCGCCCAGCGCGCCGTTGAGCGGGAGGATCGCCGCGGCGATGGCTTCGCACGTCGCTGCTTGCGGTCGCTGATAGGGGTCGGCCATCGCCTCCAGCAGGACGGTCGGGATCTTCGTCTGCAGCAGGTTGACGTCGCGTAGCGGCGCCGAGACGGCCCCCTGCATGCTTTCACGCTTGGCTTCGGACGTCGTTTGGATCTTGGCCGAGCCGTCGGCCGGCGGGGTGACGCAGCCGCCGACAAGCAGAAGCGGAATCAGGGCGGGAACAAAATTGCGCATGGCGGGGATGCTAAGGGCAGGGAGAACCTGTTGGAAAGCTGCAGCAGCGCTCTTGCTCCGGACAGGCCGCCCGCATATGGTCCGCGCCTCTTCGCCGCCGCCCCCTGGGCGCGGCGACGTGGGCCGGTAGCTCAGTGGTAGAGCATTCGACTTTTAATCGAATGGTCGTGAGTTCGAACCTCACCCGGCCTACCAATTCTCTCGACACCCCAGGATCGGCCAAACGGGGCGCGACGGCTGCGTGTGTGGTCAAGCCTGCTCAGGCTTTCGCTCGGCGATGTAAGAAAAACTATATTGTCGATGGGGGCGCTGGGAATTAGCCAGACGCCCTGACCGGACGCAGCGAACTTGGCGTCTCGGCGTTAATGCGTCTGAACCGGGGCTGTAACGATGACGGCGACCACGCCGACCGAACGTGTCGCGTCACGAAGGCCGCTGATCCGGCGGCGCTCGGCGATTCCGGGCTTCTCCTTGACCATGGGGCTGACGCTCGCGATCCTGTCGCTGATCGTGCTGATCCCGTTGTCAGCGGTGGCGTTGAAGGCATCTGAGCAATCCGCCTCGGAGTTTCTGCAGGCGGCTTTCAACGAGCGGGCCTTGACCGCCTACCGTCTGTCCTTTGGCGCGGCGCTGATCGCCGCACTGATCAACGGCGTGTTCGGGCTGCTGACGGCCTGGGCGCTGGTCCGTTATCAGTTTCCCTTCAAGAGCCTGGTGAACGGGATCATCGATCTGCCGTTCGCCCTGCCGACCGCAGTAGCCGGCATCGCGCTGGCCACGCTCTACGCACCCAACGGCTGGATAGGGGCGCTGCTCGCCCCCGCCGGAATCAAGGTGGCCTATACGCCGCTGGGGGTGATCGTAGCCCTGACCTTCATCGGCCTGCCGTTCGTCGTGCGAACGTTGGAGCCGGTGATGCGCGACCTCGCCGCCGACGTCGAAGAGGCTGCGGCGAGTCTGGGCGCGACGCGCCTCGACACCATCGTCCGGGTCATCCTGCCCGCGCTCGGCCCGGCGTGGCTGACCGGTTTCGCCTTGGCCTTCGCACGCGCGGTCGGTGAGTACGGCTCGGTGATCTTCATCGCCGGCAACATGCCCTACAAATCCGAGATCGCGCCGTTGCTGATCATCATCGAGCTCGAGCAGTACGACTACGCCGGCGCGGCGACGATCGCAGTCGTCATGCTGTCGGTCTCGTTCCTCATGCTGTTCGTCATCAACGCCATCCAGGCCTGGGCGCGGAGGCTCGCCGCATGAGCCGGCTTCGCCACCCCACCGAAGATCCGCCCTGGGCCAAGGCGCTGATCCTGGCGATCGTCGCCGCCTTCCTAGCCTCGGTCCTCGTGCTGCCGATGGTCTCGGTGTTCTTCGAGGCCCTGCGCAAGGGACTGCCCGCCGCCCTCGAGGCGATCGGGACCGAGGACGCCCGCGCGTCGATCAAGCTGACCCTGATCACCGCGGTGATCACCGTGCCGTTCAACATCGTGTTCGGGGTCTGCGCCTCGTGGGCGATCGCCAAGTTCGAATTCCCGGGCAAGCCGTTCCTGATCACTCTGATCGACCTGCCGTTCTCGGTGTCGCCCGTGGTCGCGGGGCTCATCTACGTGCTGGTGTTCGGCGCCCAGGGCTGGTTCGGGCCCTGGCTGATCGATCACGATATCAAGATCATCTTCGCGGTGCCCGGCATCGTGCTGGCGACGATCTTCGTGACCTTCCCGTTCGTCGCGCGCGAACTGATCCCGCTGATGCAGGAACAGGGCGTGGACGAAGAGGAGGCGGCCGTCTCGATGGGAGCCTCGGGCCTGCGGACCTTCTGGAGCGTGACGGCGCCGAACATCCGCTGGGGCCTGCTCTACGGCGTCCTGCTCTGCAACGCCCGAGCGATGGGCGAGTTCGGCGCGGTCTCCGTGGTGTCGGGGCATATCCGCGGCCTGACCAACACCATGCCGCTGCACGTGGAGATACTCTACAACGAGTACGATTTCGTCGGCGCGTTCGCCGTCGCGGCGTTGCTCTGCTTCCTGGCGGTCGTCACCCTGGTGCTGAAGACCCTGCTTGAAATCGCCCAGCCGCCGTCGCGGCCGGGCCGTCATTGATCGCGAGACGCTGCAAATGACCATTTCCATCCGTTCGGTGGAGAAGACCTTTGGGCGATATCCCGCGCTCAACAGCGTCAGCCTTGAGATCGCCGACGGTGAACTGCTGGCGCTGCTTGGTCCGTCGGGCTCGGGCAAGACCACGCTGCTGCGGGTCATCGCCGGGCTTGAGTTCCCCGACAGCGGTCAGGTTCTGTACGGCGAACAGGACATGACCTACGCCGGCGCCGCTGCGCGCCGGGTCGGCTTTGTGTTTCAGCAGTACGCGCTGTTCCGGCATATGACGGTCGCGAAGAACGTCGCCTTCGGTCTCGACGTGCGCAAGGGCGCGACCAAGCCGAGCAAGGCCGAGATCACTCAGCGGGTCGATGAACTGCTCCGCCTCGTCGAGCTCGGCGAACTGGGCAAGCGATATCCGGCGCAGTTGTCAGGCGGCCAACGCCAGCGGGTCGCCCTGGCCCGCGCCCTGGCCGTGAACCCGAGCGTGCTGCTGCTGGACGAGCCTTTCGGCGCGCTCGACGCCACGGTGCGCAAGTCGCTGCGCAAAGAGCTTCGTCGCATCCACGACGCCACCGGCGTCACGACCATCTTCGTGACCCACGACCAGGAAGAAGCGCTGGAACTGGCTGACCGCGTCGCGATCCTCAATCAGGGCGCAATCGAGCAGGTCGGGACCCCGCAGGAGATCCACGACAATCCGACTGGCGCCTTCGTCGCCGGCTTCGTGGGGGAATCCAACCGTATCGAAGGGGAGGTGAAGGGCGGTCGCTTCCGCAAGGGCGACGTTCAGTTCACCGTCTCGGGCGTCGCCGACGGCGCGGCGGTGGCCTATGTGCGGCCCCACGAGCTTGTGCTGTCACCGACTGCGGACGAGGGGACCTTCGGCTTTGTCGCCAACCACATCGCCCCGCAAGGCGCGGTGGCGCGGATCGACGGCGCCACGCCCGGCGGCCTTCGGCTTGAGGCGGCCTTTGCGCGCCAAGCGGTGGCTGACCTGAGGCCTGGTGCGAAGCTCAACCTCTCGGTCAGCCGCGCGTACGTCTTCCCAGGCTAGCGGCGATGGGCGAGCCGTTCATTCGCCTCTTGGGATCCGGCGATCTGGCTGTACTGGGGCAGGTCGCCGCTGAGGTGTTCGACCGGGCGATCGATCCGGTCATCTGGGCGGAGTTTCTCGCCGATCCACGGCATCACCTGGCTGTGGCGGTCGACGGCGATGTGGTCGTGGGCTTCGCGTCGGCGGTGCACTACGTCCACCCGGACAAGCCGCCCCAGCTCTGGATCAACGAGGTCGGCGTCGCGCCGACCCATCAGCGGCGAGGCCTCGCGCGCGACCTGTTGGACGCGCTGCTGATCAAGGGCCGGGCCCTGGGCTGCTCCGAGGCCTGGGTGCTGACCGAGGAGGACAACGCTGCGGCCCGCGCCGCCTACCGATCCGCGGGCGGGCAGGAAACCACCGGCGTCGTGATGGTGACCTTTCCCTTCGACTGACCGGCTATTGTTGCTGTTGTTGCTGCTGGTCGTAGGCCGGGACGCCAGTCGGCCGCCGCCGTCCGCCGCGCGCGAAAGAGGGTTGCGCCATGCGGATGAATTCCGGCTCGGTTGGGGCGGTGCGGGCGCGCCGCACCGATACTCCGACCGCGAGCTGGCTTTCGGCGTCGCCCTTGTAGACCCCGCGCGAGGGCGGCACGTCGTTGTAGTCGCGGCCTACGGCGGCGGCGATGTGGCGTTCGCCCGCGAGCACGTTGTTGGTCGGGTCGAAACCGACCCAGCGCAGCGACGGCAGGAAGACCTCCACCCAGGCGTGGGTCGCGTCAGGGTCTGAGCGGTCGCCAGCCTGTCGGTCGGTGACCAAATACCCGGAGACGTAGCGCGCGGGAACGCCCCAGCCGCGACAAATCGCGATCATGATGTGGGCGAAGTCCTGACAGACGCCGCGCCCGGCGCCGAGCGCCAGATCGATCGGGCTGTCGGCATGGGTGACGCCGGGCTCGTAGTCGAAAGAGGTGTAGATTGTCTCCGACAGCGCACGCACGGCGTTGAGAGGGTCGCGCCGGCGCAACTCGTCCAAGCCGTGCTCGGCGACGTAGGTGCGCAGCGCGTCGGTTTCCGCCGCGAAGCCGCCGAGCGTCAGGAAGTCGAAGTTTTCGCCGCGCACGAAATCGCTGCGCAGACGGTCCCATTCGCCATGGTCGAGCGCGTCGGGCAGGGCGGGCGGCGCCTGCGTCTCGACGGCGGCGTTCGCGACGATGCGCAGCCGGTCGTGTGGATGCGGGACGTCGAAATGGTAGACCGCGTTGCCGAAGGGGTCGGCGTAGGAAAACAGCTGCGCGGCCGGATCGACGTCGAGGTCGAAGGAGACCAGGCGCTGGCGAGCGGCCTTTTGCGGCTGCATCCAAACCTCCATGACGCTTTCGCGCACAGGTTCGGCATAGTGATACTGGGTGACGTGCCGGACTTCGAGAAGCATGGGCGATGAGGTCCTAGGCCGGCAGCCGGGTTTCCAGGGAATAGGCGACGAAGGTGTCGTAGATCGACTGATGGAGCGCGGCGCAGTCTTCCAGCACGCTGGAGATCAGCCCGCTGGCGCCGTCGTATTCGTCCATGTCGGCATACTGCAGGCGCGCCCTTAGACGCCCGGCGAGGCGCTCGGGCGGCGAGTGGCCGCCGGCGTCTGCATGCCGTGCGGCCGAACCGAGGTACTCCTCGATCCGGGCGGTGCAGAAGCGCATCGAGCGGGGGAACTCCTCGTCGAGCAGCAGGAACTCGAGAACCTTGCGCGGCTGCACGTCGGAGGTGAACCGGCGAAGGTAGGGCTCCAGCGCGCAGCTCATCCGCAGAACGCCCATCAGCGCCATGTGGTCCTCCGGCGCGCGGCGCAGGCCGAAGCAGGCCTCCAACAGGCGACCGATGAGCTGGGCCCGCTCCAGGTGCACGCCCAGCAGCAGGAAGCGCCAACCCTCGCCATGGCTCATGGTGGCGTCTGCGGCGCCCTTGAACAGGTGAAGGTCGGCGATGATCTCGTGCAGGAACGCGGAAGGGCCGTCGCCGAAGGCCCGGGCGGCGTCGCTGGCCGTGACCCGCAGGTGGAGCATGTTGAGGCGCTCCCAGGTCTCGGTCGTGATCTGGTCGCGGACCTGCCGTGCGTTCTCGCGCGCGAGCGCCAGGGACGACACGATCGAGCCGCCATCATGCCGGTCCAACGCCAGGGCCAAGGCGAGTTGGTAGGGATCGTCGGCGCGATGGCGCTCGGTGTCGCCGACCGCCGACAGGACAATGCGTGAGACGAGCCCGGCGGCTTCGTTGCGGTCGAGTGTGGCGTTGAGCATCACGTCGCTGAGGCGGCACAGGTGTTCGGCGCGTTCGACGTATCGGCCGATCCAGTAGAGGCTGTCGGCCACGCGAGCGAGCATCATGGCTGAGCTCCCGGCGGCGTGGACTCCAGCACCCAGGTGTCCTTGGATCCTCCGCCCTGGCTGGAGTTCACGACCAGCGATCCCTTCTTGAGAGCGACGCGGGTCAGGGCGCCTGGGGTCACGACGATCTTCTCGCCCGAGAGAATGAAGGGGCGCAGATCGACGTGGCGCGGTTCGATCTCGCCGTCGATCAGGCAGGGGGCGGTCGAGAGCTGGATCGTCGGCTGGGCGATGTAGTTGGCCGGGTCGGCCGCGACGGCGGCGGCGAACGCTTCCCGTTCCTTGCGGCTCGCGTGCGGACCGACCAGCATGCCGTAGCCGCCCGAGGCGCCCACCGCCTTGACCACCAGCTTGTCGAGGTTTGCGAGCACGTGCGCCAACTGCGATGGCTCACGGCAGAGGTAGGTCTCGATGTTCGGCAGGATGGCGTCCTCGCCGAGATAGTAGCGGATGATCGCCGGGACGTAGGCGTAGACCGCCTTGTCGTCGGCGACGCCGGTGCCGGGCGCGTTGCAGATGACGACGTTGCCGGCCCGGTAGGCGTTGAACAGGCCGGCCGACCCCAGCGCCGAGTCTCTACGGAAGGTCAGGGGGTCGATGAAGTCGTCGTCGACCCGGCGATAGATCACGTCGATCCGTCGCAGGCCGGTCGTGGTGCGCATGTAGACCATGTTGTCATGCACGACGAGGTCGCGACCCTCGACCAGCGGGCAACCCATCAGCCGGGCGAGATAGGCGTGCTCGTAGTAGGCGGAGTTGTAGACCCCGGGAGTCAGGACCACGATCTGCGGATTGGGCCGCCAGTCGGCCGCCATGCTCTTGAGGGTGGTCAGCAGCAGGTCGGGGTAGCGGTCGATGGACCGGACGCCCGCCTCGCGGAACGAGCCGGGGAAGGTGCGTCGCGAGGCCTCGCGGTTGGCCAGCATATAGGAGACGCCGGACGGGACGCGCAGGTTGTCCTCCAGCACCGCAAAAGCGCCGTCCGGCTGGCGGATGAGGTCCGATCCGCAGACGTTGGCGTAGGCTTCATGCGGCACGTAGAGGTTCTGCATCTCCCGCCGGTACGAGGGCGCGCCGAGCACAAGTTCGCGGGGGACTACGCCGTCCATCAGGATCTGTTGGGCGCCGTAGATGTCGGCGAGGAACATGTTCAGGGCCCGCAGGCGCTGGGTCAGGCCGGCCTCGATCCGCTCCCACTCCGCGGCCGGAATGATGCGGGGGAGGAGGTCGGTCGGAATGATCCGCTCGGTGCTGCTTTCGCCGCCATAGACGGTGAAGGTGATGCCCTGGAGCAGAAAGTAGCGTTCCAGCGTGCGCTGGCGCTCGGCCATGTCGGCTGGGGCCAGGGTCGCGATGCGCTGATGCAGGCCCGCATAGTGATCGCGCACGCCGCCGGCGCCGGTGACCATTTCATCATAGGGAGTCGCGGGCGGTTGGACCGCCTGCGCGCCCGTCGTGCAATCAGGGTCCTGGGTCGCCACGCCGTACTCCACCCGCCAGCCCTTTCCTGCAGTTCGCTGGGAAAAGCTTAGGAAAGGCGGGCGCGATTGAAGCGCGAAATCCGACCCAGCCGGCGCGCCCCGCGTGGGCGCCCACGAATTGTGCAGATTGGCGCCTGTGCGTGTGGCGCCTTCATCTATCGGTGGTGGGTGACAGGCGAGCGCGACGCGGGCTACACCGATGGAGGGGGCGCATGTGAAAGGATTGGCGTGGGACGATTGGTCGTCGCGGTCGCCGCCTCGGCGGCCATTTGTGCGTCTGGAACGGCTCGAGCCGAGTCTCCGCGCGCGACCATCGAAGGACAACTCGACAGCGACCTGCGCGAGGCGATCGTCCGCGCCGTCGGCGAGACGGACAAACCGATCTCCAACCGCTTCGAGGCCCGCCGCCGGGCCAACGAGGCCGGCGAAGACGCGATCGCGGTGCTGCGGTCCGAGGGCTACTACGCCTCCGAGGTGGATCCTGACGTTGGCGACGGCGATCCGCCGACGGCTCTGGTCCGCGTCACGCCCGGCCCGCTGTTCACGCTCTCCGATCCGCAGATCGACTGGATCTCGCCGGAGCCTATCGAGAGCGTTCGCCAGTCGGGGGAGGTGGTCATGGGCCTGGCCACCGGCGCTCCCGGTAGGGCCGTCGACGTCATCAACGCCGAAGGCCGGATCGTCGCGGCGGTCCAGAAACGGGGCTATGCCGATGCAGCGGCCCAGCCGCGAGAGGTCATCGTCGATCACGCCGATCGCACCGTCCAGCCGACCTACAAGATTGCGGCGGGCGAACTGGTGCACCTGGGCCGGCTGAAAATCGTCGGGGAGCGCGGGCGTAGCCGCCCGGGCTGGCTGGAAAGCCTGGCGCCGTGGAAGCCTGGCGAAGTCTACGACCCTGAGGACGTCGGCGAGCTTGAACGCCGGCTGCTCGACACCGGCGTCTACGACTCCGTCACCGTCTCACTGGCGCCCAAGGATCAGGCCGAACCCGATGGACGGCGACCGATCCTGCTGAGCCTCTCGGACCGCAAGTCGCGGACCCTGGAACTCGGCGCGAGCTATTCGACGACAGAGGGCTTCGGCGCGGACGCGCGCTGGACGCGCTACAATGTTCTGGGCCGGGCCGACACTCTGGCCTTGCTGGCCCGCGCCTCGAACATCGACAGTCGCCTGGACGCGGAGTTGACCTTGCCGCACTGGCGGCGTCCGCAACAGTCGCTCAAGGCCGGCGGCGGCGCCTATTCGAACCGCACCGACGCCTACGACGAAACCGGCGTCGGCATTCGTGCGGACGTCACCCGGCGCTTTCGGAAGACATCGTACCTCACCCTCGGCGGGTCGCTCGACTACGGCACGGTCGAGGAGAAGCAGACGATCCAGGTTTCTTCTCTGGGAGATCGGCTCCTCACGGTGGCTGGCTTGGCGGCCGGTGCGCTCGATCGATCCGACGATCCGCTGGATCCCAAGCGGGGCTGGCGGCTCGACGTGCGGGCCGAGCCGACCTACCTGATCGGCGACGAGAGCATGGCCTATCTGAAGGTCCAGAGCCAAGGCACGGTCTACGTTCCAGTGGACGCCAAGGCGCGCACGGTGATCGCGGGCCGCGTCAAGGCGGGGGCGATGATCGGCGGCAGCATCCCCGAGGTGCCGGCGTCCCGCCGGTTCTACGCCGGGGGCGGCGGCTCGGTTCGCGGCTACGCCTATCAGGCCATCGGCCCGCGCGACATCGACAACACGCCGGAGGGAGGCATCTCGCTGCTGGAGACATCGCTCGAGCTGCGCCAGAAGGTCGGCGAGCGCTGGGGCGTCGTCGCGTTCGTGGACGCGGGCGCGGTCGGCACCAACGAGTTTCCCACTGGCGACGACTTCAGCGTCGGCGTCGGGATCGGCGTTCGCTACGATCTCGGTTTCGGCCCGATCCGCGCCGACATCGCCGTGCCGCTCGACAAGCGCGAAGGCGACCCGGCGTTCCAGATCTATCTCAGCATCGGGCAGAGCTTTTGAGCGAGACGCCGAACGAGATCGAAGAGGCTCCGGCCGCGCCGAAGAAGAAGGCCCGCCGGCGTTGGGGCCTGGTCTTGCTTGTGGCGTGCGCGCTGCTCGTCGCCCTGGCCGCCGCCGCCCTGCTCACCGGGCGATACGGGGCGCTCTCGCCCCAAGGCCGGTCGATCATCGAGACGCGGGCCAACGGCCTCAAGGTCGGTCGCTTCGGCAGGCTGTACTTAGAGGGGTTGAGCGGCGACGTCTGGCGCGACTTCAGCGTTCGCAAAGTCGAGATCCGCGACCCCAAGGGCGTCTGGCTCGAGGGGCGTAATCTCCGTCTCAAGTGGGTGTTCCGCGACCTCGTCCAGCGGCGCTTCCACGCCACCGACGTGACGGCCGAACATCTCGTCGTCCATCGACGCCCGGTCACCGAGCCCAAGCGTCCCTCGGCAGGCATGCCGATCGACGTCGTCATCGACCGTGCGAGCGGTCGGGTCGAACTGATGCCGGAGTTGGCGCGGACCCGCGGGGTCTACGACGTCGAAGCCTCGATTGAGCTCATGCGCCGCAACGGGGGCCAGAAGGGCGCGGTGAAAGCGGCCAGCGTTCTGCACCCCGGCGACCACCTGGACGCCAAGTTCGACTTCGGCGGCGGCCGTCCTCTGGTGCTGGAGGCCGACGCGCGAGAGGCCCAGGGCGGCGCGCTCGCTGGAGCGCTCGGTCTCGCGCCGGATCAGCCGTTCCTGCTGCACGTCAGGGCGAAGGGCGAGGCGTCGACCGGCCGGTTCTCGGCTGTCGCCGAAAGCGGCGCGTCCCGACCGGTGGACGCGTCCGGCGTCTGGGGCCCGGAAGGCGGCTCGGCGCAGGGCCGCGTCGAACTGGCCGCCTCGACCCATACCCAGGCGCTGGTGGCGAGGCTCGGCCCCCAGGTTCAGTTCGTGGTGACGGGCAGCAAGGCCGAGCAGGGGCTGTTCGACTTGCAGGCGGAGCTGACGTCCGACAACGTCGCCGTCACCGCCAAGGGCAAGGCGAACCTCGGCGAGCGCCGGACAGGGCCGAAGGGCGTGGCGCTGACCGCCTCGGCGCGGGAGTTGTCGAAGGTCACCGGCGGCCCCTCAATGGGCCTTGGGCGCGTCGACGGCGTGCTGACGGGGACGCTGGACGATCTGCGGTTCGCCGGAACCGCCGATGTGGCCCGCTTGAAGCTCGGTCAGTACGACCTCGATCGGGTCTCCGGGCCGTTCGAATTCACGCGCAAGGACAAGGTCCTGGCGATCGAAGGGCGCCTGGCCGGGGCCGGCGGGCGCGGCGCGGGCCTGGCCGCAGCGCTGCTGGGCGCGCGGCCGACGGCCGTGATCGACGCCGCCCGACTGGCCGACGGCCGCTTGATGCTGCGAAAGGTCGAGGCCAACGGCGCAGGGCTGAAAGTCGACGCCAGCGGTGGCCGCAGTCTGCTGGGCGGTCTCAACTTCAAGGGCACGGCGGCGTTCTCGAACCTGGCGGCGGCGCGGGCCGGCGCCAGTGGTGCGCTCACCGCCGACTGGTCGGCGAGCCAAGGCGGGGCCGGCAAGCCCTGGGCGCTAACCCTTGACGCCAAGGGCGCACGGTTCGCGTCCGGCTTTTCAGAGCTCGATCGGCTGCTCGGTCCGACGCCCAGCCTGCAGGCCCGCGCCGACGTCGCTGGCCGCAAGGTTTCGATCACGCGCGGCGCGCTCGACGGGGCGGCGATCAACGCGACGACGGCCGGGGTGCTCGACGAGGCGGGCGATATGCGATTCAAACTCGACTGGTCGGCCAACGGTCCGTTCCGCGCCGGTCCGGTCGAGATCACCGGCAAGGCCAGCGGGACGGGCGCCGTCACGGGTAAGCCTTCGTCGCCGCGCGCCGACCTGCTCGCGGACATCGAGGCCATCGACTTGCCGCGGTTGCCGCTCAAGGGCGCCAAGCTGACCCTGAGCTTCATGCGCGGGACGGGCGCCTCCAGCGGCGTTGTCTCGATGACCGCGGCCAGCGAATTCGGCCCGGCGGCGGCGCACTCGGCTTTCAGCTTTCCACGGGGCGGGGTCGACCTGTCGGACCTGTCGCTGGACGCCGGAGGGTTGACCGCCAGCGGCGCTGTATCGCTCCGGAAGGCGACGCCCTCAGCGGCCGATCTCAAGGTGCGCGTCGTCAAGGGCGCGTTCCTCGACGGCGGGGCGGTCGCGGGGGCGGTGAAGGTCGTCGATGCGCCAGGCGGCCCACGCGCCACGCTGAACCTCACCGCCAACGATGCGGTGCTGCCGGGCTCTCGCTTTGCGGTCCGCAACGGCGCCGTGACGGCGGACGGTCCCCTGTCGCGGTTGCCGTACCAGGCTCGACTACAGGGCGTTTCGGCCAGCGAGCGCTGGCGCCTGGAAGGCGGCGGCACGCTGTCGGCGCAAGATCCGGGCTATGAACTCACCTTCGCCGGCGACGGCGCCTACGGCCGCCGGAACATGAAGACCGTAGAACCGGCGGTCCTGCGTTTCGGGGGCGCAGAGCGCAGCGCGCGCCTGCGCCTGGTCGCCTCGGACGGGGGGCGCATTGACCTCGATGCGAGCCTGGAAAAGGACGCCGCCGACATCCGCGCGCAAGTGCAGAACCTGGGGCTTGGCCTAGTCAACGCCGACCTGACGGGCCGCGCCGACGGCACGCTGACCCTGACCGGCCGTGGCGGCCAACTGGACGGAACGCTGGAAGCCAAGCTGGACGATGCTCGTGGCCGCGGATCGCCGCGTGAGCAGGGCCTGGACGGCGTCCTGAAGGCGAAGCTGGCCGGGGATTCCCTCGAACTCGACGCCGCCGTGACCAACGAACATGGCCTGCGCGCCAACGCCCAGGTCGTCCTTCCGACCGAGACCAGCGCCAGTCCGTTCCGCATCGCGATCGCCCGAACGCAGCCGATGCGTGGCAAGTTCTTCGCGGACGGAGAGGTCAAGCCGCTCTGGGACCTGCTGGTGGGCGGCGAACGCGAGCTGGCCGGCCACGTGCAGATGCAAGGCACGCTCAGCGGCACCCTGGCGGACCCGCGGGCCGTCGGGCAGGCCGAGGTCGACAACGGCCGTTTCTCTGATGGCGCGACGGGGCTCGTGCTCACCGACGTCACGCTGCGCGCGACCCTGGCGGACAACGCGGTCAACATCGTGCAGGCGACCGGGGCGGACGGGCATGGCGGCTCGCTGGCCGGATCCGGCCGGCTGAGCCTGCTCCGCGACGGAGCTTCGACACTCAAGCTCGACCTGAAGAATTTCAGGTTGATCGACAATGATCTTGCGACCGCCTCTGCCTCCGGGCAGGCGACCCTCGACCGCGCCGCCGACGGCAAGGTGCGCCTGGCGGGCGACCTGACCATCGATCGCGCAGACGTGGCGGCCAAGCTGACTGGCGGTTCCGGCGTCGTGAACATGGACGTCATCGAGCGCAACAAGCCGGTCGACGTTTCCGGCTCCCTGCAGCCGGTGGCGCGGCGCGGGCTGGCCATGACCCTCGACGTCACGCTCAAGGCTCCGCGGCGGATCTACCTGCGCGGCAAAGGACTGGACGTCGAGCTGTCGCTGGACGCCAGGGTCGGCGGTACGACGGCGCGCCCGACGCTGTCGGGCACGGCGCGCGTAGTGCGCGGTGAGTACGACTTCGCCGGCAAGCGCTTCGAGTTCGACGATCGGGGCGTGGTCTATCTGGCGACCTCGCCGCAGGCGATCCGTCTGGACCTGTCGGCGACGCGGGACGATCCGTCGCTGACCGCCGTGGTGCGCATCCGCGGCACGGCGGCCAAGCCGGAGATCACTCTCACCTCGGTCCCGACCTTGCCCAACGACGAGGTGCTGTCGCAGGTGCTGTTCGGACGCTCGGCCTCGCAGCTTTCGCCGCTGGAAGCCGCGCAGCTGGCCTCGGCCCTCTCGTCGCTGGCCGGCGGCGGCGGGTTCGACGTGGTCGGCAACCTGCGCACCTTCGCAGGCCTGGACAGGCTGTCGCTGGCCGGCGGCGACGAGTCCGGCGTCACCGTCTCCGGCGGCAAGTATCTGACCGATGACGTCTACCTGGAAATCACCGGGGGAGGGCGCGACGGCCCCTCCGCCCAGGTGGAGTGGCGACTCGGACGTAACCTGTCCATCATCTCGAAGCTGGCCAGCCAGGGGGACGGCAAGCTCGCCGTTCGCTGGCGCAAGGACTACTGACGATGCGACGGCTGATTTCGGTCCTTCTGGCGCCTCTGCTGCTGACGGCGTGCGAGAAGCCGCTGACGGCTCCAAGCAATCCGGGCGTCTGCTGGCGCATGGTCGAGGGCATGAACGGCAAGCCCGACTTCCGACCGATCGCGCCGAACATCGACACGCTGGAGAACTGCGCCGTTCGCCTCGAAGGCTTGCGGATGACCACCGGCCTGCCGATGACGGGCGCGTTCCAGGGGCGCTTCATCTACGTCACCGACGAGGAGATCAGCGTCGCCTCGGGCCCGAAGGCCCAGCGCTATCGCGTGTTCACGCCCGCGGCGCGGCTCGAGGTCCAGAAGGGCATCCAGACCCTGTTGGACCGAGAGAAAGCCGGCGGCTAGCCGCCCGCCAGCCGACCGCCGCGCTCGGCATAGGCCTGGGTCCCGCAGGTGAAGATGCGATCTCCCGGGGCCATCGCATCGATGGCGATGTCCTCGGCTCCGTCCAGCCGCGCGTAGATGGCCGAGAAGTCGGCGAGCGTCGTCTCGCGCAGCGCCTTCAGCGAGGGGATGACGAAGTAGACCTGCTGGAAATCGTCGATGCGGTAGGGGGTGCGCATCACCCGCTCAAGGTCGAAGCCGATCCGGTTGGGCGACGGGTCGTCGAGCGCGAAGATCGACTCCGAGCGGCTCGAAACGATGCCGGCGCCATAGATGCGCAGGCCCTGCGGGGTTTCCATCAGGCCGAACTCGACCGTGTACCAGTAGAGTCGCGCCAGATTGTGCAGCTGGCCGCGGCCGAGCGCCTTGAGCCCGCCCTCGCCATAGGCCTGCATGTAGTCGGCGAAGATCGGGTCGGTGAGCATCGGCACATGGCCGAAGACGTCGTGGAAGACATCAGGCTCCTGCAGGTAGTCGAGTTCGTGCGGCTGGCGGATGAACCGCCCGGCTGGAAAGCGCCGGTTCGCCAGGTGGTCGAAGAAGACGTCGTCAGGCACCAGCCCGGGCACGGCGACCACCGACCAGCCGGTCAGCTTGCGCAGTTCCGCGTTGATCCGCTCGAACTCAGGGATGCCGCCACGATGCAGATCAAGGGCGTCCAGGCCCTTCAGAAAGGCGTCGCAGGCGCGACCAGGCAACAGTTGCGCCTGGCGCTCATAGAGCGTCGTCCAGACATCATGCTCGGCCTGGGTATAGCTCGGCCAGTCCTGGTCGATGGTCCAATCGGCCCGGGCTCCGGGCGGCGGGGTGGTGTTGAAACCGTCTGCGCTCATGGCAGGTACAATGGGCGCGTCGCCGCGAAACTTCCGTTCGAACTATGCCGAAAAATCGGGGTTCGGCGGATAAAGATTGCGTATGGTTGGCGTCGCGTGGAACGTCCTTGCCACTGGCCTAGTGACTGATCCGCGGGCGCAGCACGTAGTGCCCTTCCTCGAAGGATTCGAAGATCAGCGCCGCCTGCGGGTGGCCGACCGGCTCGCCGCTGTCGTCGGGCATCAGATTCTGCTCCGAGACATAGGCGACGTAGGCGTTTTCCTCGTTCTCGGCCAGCAGGTGATAGAACGGCTGGTCCTTGCGGGGGCGGATTTCCTCAGGGATCGACAGCCACCATTGCTCGGTGTTGGCGAACGTCGGGTCCACGTCGAAGATCACGCCGCGGAACGGATAGTGCCGGTGACGGACCACCTGTCCGATGGCGTACTTGGCCAGACGCGCTTCGGTGAGCACCGTCGGAGGCGCCACCAGATCTCGTCCGCTTTTTTCGATTCGAGCGTCCATAAAACCGACTCTAGATCCCGGCGCCTAACTGGGAGGTGAACGTACTGCTCATCGATCGCAGTGCAAGTGCGCGCCTTCCGAGAGGCGAACGGCCTTGCTACAGTCGCCTGTGAAACGAGGCGCCGGCGTCGGCGCCTGCTAGGGACGGATGTCGGTCCATGAGGGTGGCGCTGTTGAGCGCGTTCGGGCGGAACGTGCTCCAAGGCCTTGAAATGCAAGCGTTTTGGTCGCCGTTCCGGTGACCGCGACGCTTGATCGGATTGCAGACTCCGGGTCCCGGAAACCCCCGGTCGCGTCGGCGGCGGATTCGCCGTGCTATGGCGCGCTCGATCTGGGTACGAACAATTGCCGCCTGCTCATCGCAACCCCTATGGGGCGAGGATTTCGCGTCGTAGAGGCCTATTCGCGCATCGTGCGGCTCGGCGAAGGCCTCTCGCAGACGGGGCGACTATCTGACGCAGCCATGGAACGTGCGCTCGCCGCGCTCAAGGTCAGCGCCGAAAAGGTGCGCCGCCGCAAGGTGATCAAGCTCAAGGCGATCGCCACTCAGGCCTGCCGTGCGGCCGACAACGGCGCGGAGTTCGTGGCGCGGGTCGCCGCCGAGACCGGACTGAATCTTCAGATCATCACGCCGCGGGAAGAGGCGCACCTGTCGGTGGCCGGCTGCCTCAACCTGCTCGATCGCCAGGCGCAGGCTGCGCTGGTGGTCGATGTCGGCGGCGGTTCGACGGAGCTTTCGTGGGTCGACCTGACCGCAGGCGGCTTGGACACCGAACTCGGCAAGTTCTCGGCCTCACAACTGCCGATCAAGGCGTGGCTGTCGATTCCGATCGGCGTGGTCACTCTGGCCGAGCGCTTCCCGGAGGGCGAACGGGCGACCGAGGCCTGGTACCGGGCCATGGTCGACGCCGTAAAACGCGAACTCGCCGGCTTCCGGCACGCGGACGAACTGCGGCCGATATTCGACGCGGGCGCTGCGCATCTGGTTGGGACTTCCGGCGCGATCACCAGCCTGGCGGGGATGCACCTTGGTCTGCGGCGTTACGATCGCAGCGTCGTCGACGGGATCTGGATGAGCCGGGCCGAATGCGACGCCGCCGCCCAGATGCTGCTTGAGCTCAGTCCCCAGGAGCGCGCCGGACAGCCGTGCATCGGGCCTGACCGCGCTGACCTGGTGCTGGCCGGCGCCGCCATCTTGCAGGCGGTGCAGGAACTCTGGCCCTGCACACGCGTGCGCGTCGCCGACCGCGGACTGCGAGAAGGCATCCTGATGTCGCTGATGTCGGGGGCCGGGAAGCGCAAACGCCGACGCCGCCGTCGGCGCGGCCGTGGATCGAGCGCGGGTTCCGCTGTAAACGCTTCCGAATGAGCGAACCTCCCCGCAAGCGTATGGTCAAACCGCCGTCTGGCGGACTGGAAGAGGGCCGGGGAAAACCCGCCCGCCTCAAGACGGCCAAGGATCGCACGCCGTCCCAGCAGGCCTGGCTGAATCGGCAGATCAATGACCCGTTCTCGGCCAAGGCGCGCGCGCACGGCTATCGCAGCCGCGCGGCCTACAAGATGACCGAGCTCGACGACCGTCTGAAGTTTCTGAAGCCTGGCGCGCGGGTCATCGACCTCGGCCTGGCGCCCGGGGGCTGGACGCAGGTGGCGATCGAGCGCGGCGTCACCAACATCGTCGGGGTCGATCTGCTCCCCGTCGATCCGTTGCCGCCCGCCCACATTCTGGAGATGGACTTCACCGATCCGGAATGCGGCCCCAAGCTTATCGAGTTGCTGGGCGGGCTGCCGGACGTCGTGCTGTCGGACATGGCGCCAAACACGGTGGGCCATAGGCGGACCGACCACCTGCGGATCATGGGTCTGATCGAGGCGGCCGCGGATTTCGCGATCAGCGTTCTGAAGCCGGGCGGCGCATTCGTCGCCAAAGCATTCCAGGGCGGGGAGACGGCGGAGGTCATCGGCCTGCTCAAGCGGCACTTCACGGATGTGAAGAACCTCAAGCCGAAGGCCAGCCGCGCCGATTCCTCGGAAGTCTATCTGATCGCGACCGGCTTCAAGGGCTGACTGGCGCGGGGGCGGTCCCGGCGCCTTCAGCCAGCAGCCAGTCGCGGAACCGGTCGAGCGCACGGCTGGTGACTCCCGACGTCGCGGTCATCGCGAAGGCGCTCTCCGCCTTGCGGAAGCCCATCGGCGCGACCAGCCGTCCGTTGCGGATGTAGTCCGCTACGAGCGGCCAGGGCATGACTGCAGCTCCCAGTCCGGCGATCGCGGCGTCGATCGCGAAGTGGAGGTGGGCGAACGGCTGCTCCGGGCCCGGGGGCAGATCAACGCCGGTCAAGGCGGCCCAGATGGCCCACCCTTGCGGATGGGTCTGGGCCGTCAGCCGCGGCGCGGCCTGCGGCGCGCCGGCGAAGCGCTCGGCGAGGGCGGGGGACATCACCAGGCCCAGGTGGTTGGCGATGAAGCCTGTCGTCTCCGGCTCGCTGAGGCGGCTGCTCGGAACGATGCGGACGACCGCATGCGCCCCGCGATATGACGTGGCGTGCGAAGGCAACTCGGCCAATTGCAGGTTCACGTTCGGGTGGGCGGCCGTGAAGCGGGCCAGCCGCGGGATCAGCCACTTCACCGAGACGCTGGCGTTCACCGCGATCAAGAGGTCCTCGCCGCCGGCGCGGACCTGCCCGACGGCGGTGGCGATCTGATCGAAGGCCGAGGTCAGCGCGGGCAGCAACCGCCGGCCGGCGTCGGTCAGCTCCAGCCGGTGCTTGGGGCCGCTGAACAGTCGCACGCCGAGTTGGTCTTCGAGCGCCTTGACCTGGCGGCTGACGGCGCTGTGGGTGACGTTCAACTCGTCGGCCGCCAATGTCGCCCGGCCAGTGCGCGCCATCGCCTCGAAGGCCCGCAGGGCGTTCAGCGAGGGGATGGCTCGTGATGTGAGATTTTCGAACATCTCGCGTCGAATATATCGTTTTCCTCAAAAGACCAATTGCCTCAGAAGCTCGCCATGTCAGGAGAGCCCACCCAGTCGCGACCGCCTAAGCTGCTCGTCACGCTGATCCTGGGCCTTGGCCAGATCGTCGCTTTCGCCTCCAGCTACTACCTGATGGGCGCCCTGGGCGACCCGATCGCCCGCGACCTTCATCTCGCTCCGACCGTCTTGTTCGCGCTCACGTCAGCGTCCCTCGCGGTGTCGCCGATCCTCTCGACCGCCGCGGGCCGCTGGATCGATCGGCGAGGCGGCAAGGTCGTGCTGTTGGCCTCCAACGTGATCTTTGCGCTGGCCTTGGCCCTGCTCGGCTGGGCGCCTGATGCGATCGGCCTTGGCCTCGGCATGGCGGTGCTTGGCCTGGGCATGACCATCGGCATGTACGGCACGCCCTTCGCCATTCTGGTGTCGCTCTACGGCGAGGAGGCCCGTCGGCCGATCACCGGCGTGGCTGTGTTGGGCGGATTGGGTTCAGCCGTCGGATGGCCAGTCACCGCCTGGCTCGCCGAGACCTGGGGCTGGCGCGGCGCCTGCCTGGCCTGGGCGGCGGTACACCTGCTGATCTGCCTGCCGCTCGTCGCAGTGGTCACGCCAAAGATCCTTGCGCACGCTCGCCATGCGGCCGACCAGCCCGCCGCGCCCGTGGTCTGGGACCGCCGCATGATCCAGCTCGCCACGATCTTCGCCTGCGCCTGGTTCATTTCCAGCGCCATGGCCAACCACCTGCCCAGGCTGCTGGCGAGCTTCGGCCTCCCCCCTGGCCGCGCGGCCGCGGTCGCCGGGCTGGTCGGCTTTGCGGCCGTCGGCGTGCGCCTGGCCGAGTTCACAGTCCTGCGCCGCGTGCCGATCCTGATCTCCACGCGACTGGCGACCTTGCTGCATCCGCTTGGCGCGTCCTGCCTGGCCGCACTCGGCGCCCAGGCCGCGCCCCTGATGGCGCTGGGGCAGGGCGGGGGCAACGGCATGATCACGGTCGCCAAGGGCGTTCTGCCGCTCACCCTCTTCGGGCCCGCCAACTACGGCTACCGCTCAGCCCTGCTGTCGCGCCCGGCGCTCGTGCTGCAGGTGGCCGGTCCAGCCCTCTACGGCCTTGCATTGGCCGAGTCGCCGACCCTGGCCTTGGCGCTGTCGTCGGGGCTTTGCCTGGTCATGTTCGCCATGACTTTCGGCCTTCAGAACCGTCACCAACCTCAAAAGGAGCACGCTGCGGCATGATTACGCTCGATCCGGCCCTTGCCGGGAGCGCCCGAGAGGGCTTATACGCGGCTCGCAAAATGGAGCCTTACATGGACATTCGCGAAGGTCTCACCTTCGACGACGTTTTGCTGGAACCGGGTGCGTCCGACGTGATGCCCACCCAGGTGGACACCGCCACCAAGTTCACTCGCGAAATCAGTCTCAACATTCCCCTCGTGTCCTCCGCCATGGACACGGTCACCGAAAGCCGCCTCGCCATCGCCATGGCCCAGGCTGGCGGTCTGGGCGTGCTGCACCGGAACCTCACCGTCGAGGAGCAGGCCGACCAGGTCCGCGAGGTGAAGCGCTACGAAAGCGGGATGGTCATCAATCCGCTGACCATTCACCCGGAGACCACGCTGCGCGAGGTCCGCGAGATCAAGGCGCGCCGCAAGATCTCGGGCTTTCCGGTCGTCGAGCCGGGCACGGGCAAGCTGGTCGGCATCCTGACGAACCGCGACATGCGCTTCGAGGGCCGCGACGACATCCCGGCCCGGGAGCTGATGACCAAGGACAACCTGATCGTCGTGCGCCAGGGCGTCACCCAGGCCGAGGCTCGTGAGCTGCTGCGCAAGCACAAGATCGAACGCCTGATCGTCGTCGACGACGACTATCACGCGGTCGGCCTGATCACGGTCAAGGACATGGAAAAGGCCCAGGCCTATCCGTCAGCGGCCAAGGACGCCCAGGGCCGCCTGCTGGTCGGCGCCGCCTCGACCGTCGGCGACGCCGGCTACGAGCGCTCGATGGCGCTGGTCGACGCTGGCGTGGACGTGGTGGTGATCGACACCGCCCACGGCCACAACGCCGATGTCGCCAAGGCCGTCGGCCGCCTGAAGCGCGAAACCAACCGCGTGCAGATCGTCGCTGGCAACGTCGCCACCTATGAAGGCGCGCGGGCCCTGATCGACGCCGGCGCCGACGCCGTGAAGGTCGGCATCGGTCCGGGCTCGATCTGCACCACCCGCATCGTCGCGGGCGTGGGCGTGCCGCAGCTGACCGCCATCGCCGACGCGGTTCGCGCCGCCAAGGGCACCGACGTTCCGGTCATCGCCGACGGCGGCATCAAGTACTCGGGCGATCTGGCCAAGGCGCTCGCCATGGGCGCCCAGGTGGCCATGATGGGTTCGGCCTTCGCCGGCACCGACGAGGCTCCGGGCGAGGTGTTCCTCTATCAGGGCCGCTCCTACAAGGCGTACCGCGGCATGGGTTCGCTCGGCGCCATGGCCAACGGCTCGGCCGACCGCTACTTCCAGAAGGAAGTCTCGGCGCTGAAGCTGGTGCCGGAAGGCATCGAGGGCCAGGTCGCCTACAAGGGGCCGATTGGGGCCATCGTGCACCAGATGGTCGGCGGCCTCCGGGCGGCCATGGGCTATGTGGGCGCGCCGGACCTCGAGACCTTCCGCAACAAGGCGCGGTTCATCCGCATCACCGGCGCGGGACTTCGCGAAAGCCACGTTCATGACGTGATGATGACCCGCGAGTCTCCGAACTATACGAGCCCGGTCTGATGACCATGGCCGTCGAACTGAAGCTGCTGGGCGTGGCCGTGATCATCGGCCTGGTGCAGTTGATCTGGGCGGCGGTCGCGGCTCGGGGGCAGCAGGGACTGGAGTGGGGCAGGGGGCCGCGTGACGAACCCCGGCCGCTTTCTGGAAACGCCGCGCGGCTGGAACGCTCGTTCTCCAACTTCATGGAGACGTTTCCGCTTCACGCCGCGGCGGTTGTCGTGGCGTACCTCGCGGCCAAGCTCGGCGATCTGACGATGTGGGGCTCGCTGCTCTATGTCGTCGGTCGCGCACTGCACCCGTTCGCCTACATCCTCGCCGTTCCCTTTGCGCGCAGCCTGGTCTGGTTCGTAGGGTTCGGCGGCACTTTGGCGGTCGTGGCCGCCATCTTCCTCTGACTATGAGAATAGCCTTTGCGTGACGGCGGACGCCTCTCCGCAGCCATCGAGATTCTCACCGACGTCGAGACGCGCCACCGGCCTGTGAAGCTGGCGCTGAAGGCGTGGGGCGATGCGTCGCGATTTGCTGGTTCCAAGGACCGCGCCTGGGTCTCGGGCTTGGTGCTCGACGTCCTGCGCCGCCGCCGCTCGCTGGCTTGGCGCATGGGCGACGACAGCCCCAGGGCTGCGGTGTTCAGCGCCCTGCACGTGCTGTGGAACTGGCCGGTCGAACGGATCGCCGAGGCCGCGGCCGATGCGCCGCACGGGCCCGGCGAGCTCAGCGACACCGAGCGTGCGGCCCTGGTGCAGCCCCGCGACCTCGCCGACGCGCCGCCGTCGATCCGGGGCGACTATCCCGAGTGGCTCCAACCCTCGTTCGGTCGCGCCTTCGGGCACGATGCGGCTCTCGAAGGGGCGATGCTGTCCGAGCGCGCGCCGGTGGACCTGCGGGTCAACACCCTGAAGACCGACGCCGAGCAGGCGCTGAAGGCGCTGGTGCCGCTCAACGCCGAGCCGACCGGCGTCCTGCCCAACGCCTTGCGCATCGCCGCGCCGGATCCCAGCCAGCGCAGCCAATCGCTGGAGGCCGTTCCGGCTTTCTCCAAGGGCTGGTTCGAAGTCCAGGACCTGGCCTCACAGATCGCCGCGGAGGCCGCCGGTGAGATCGCCGGCAAGCAGGTGCTGGACCTGTGCGCCGGGGGCGGGGGCAAGACCCTGGCCCTGGCCGCCGCGATGGCCAACAAGGGCCAGATCTACGCCTACGACAGCGAAGCGCGGCGGCTGGCCGACACCGTCCGCCGGTCCGAGCGGGCCGGGGTGCGGAACCTGCAGGTCCGCTCGCCGATCTACGCCGACGCGCTGAAGGGGCTCGACGGCAAGATCGACGTGGTCTTCATCGACGCGCCCTGCACCGGCACCGGCGCCTGGCGTCGGCACCCGGACACGAAGTGGCGGCTGAAGCCGGCGACCCTGGCGCAACGCACGGCCGACCAGGACGCGGTGCTCGACCACGGCGTCCAGTTCGTGAAGCCTGGCGGGCGGATCGTCTACGTCACCTGTTCGGTACTGCCCGAGGAGGACGAGGACCGCGTCGCGGCCTTCCTCGAGCGCTGGATGGACTTCCGCGTGATCCCGGCCACCCAGAACCCGCACCTCGTTTCCCATCTCACGGCGGAGGGTTTCCTTCGCCTCTCGCCCCGCAGCTCGGCCACCGACGGCTTCTTCGTCGCCGTGCTTGAGCGCGCCAAATGGACCCCGCAATGACCCAGCCCGCCCACGAGAAAGTCCTGATCGTCGATTTCGGCAGCCAGGTGACCCAACTCATCGCCCGTCGGGTTCGCGAGAGCGGCGTCTATTGCGAGATCCATCCGTTCGACAAGATCGACGACGTGCTAGGCGGCTTCTCGCCGAAGGCGGTGATCCTGTCCGGCGGCCCGGCCAGCGTCCACGAGGACGAGAGCCCGGCCGTCACCAAGAAGATCTTCGAACTGGGCGTGCCGGTGCTGGGCATCTGCTACGGCGAGCAGACCATGTGCGCCGAACTGGGCGGCCGGGTCGAACCGGGCACGACCCGCGAATTCGGCCGCGCCGAGATCGAGATCGTCAAGGAAAGCCCGCTGCTCGACGGCCTGGGCGGGATCGGCCACCGCGAGGTGGTCTGGATGAGCCACGGCGACAAGGTCACGGCCCTGCCGATGGGCTTCGAGGCGGTGGCGGTGTCGGAAGGCTCACCCTTTGCGGTGATCGCCGACGAAGGCCGCCGCTACTACGGCATCCAGTTCCACCCGGAGGTGGCGCACACCCCCCGCGGCGCGCTGATGCTGCGTAACTTCGTCCACAAGATCGCCGGCCTTAAGGGCGACTGGACCATGGCGGCGTTTCGCCAGGAGATGGTCCAGAAGATCCGCGACCAGGTGGGCGAGGGGAAGGTGATCTGCGGTCTGTCCGGCGGGGTCGACAGCTCGGTCGCCGCGGTGCTGATCCACGAGGCGATCGGCGACCAGCTGACCTGCGTGTTCGTCGATACCGGGTTGTTGCGGAAGGACGAGGCCACCCAGGTCGTGACCATGTTCCGCGATCACTACAACATTCCGCTCGTCCACGTTGACGCCGGTGATCTTTTCCTCGGCGAGCTGGCCGGCGTTTCGGACCCGGAGACCAAGCGCAAGACCATCGGCAAGCTGTTTATCGACGTCTTCGACAAGGAAGCGGCGAAGATCGACGGGGCCAACTTCCTCGCCCAGGGCACGCTCTATCCCGACGTCATCGAAAGCGTTTCGGCGCGCGGCGGGCCGTCGGCGGTGATCAAGAGCCACCACAATGTCGGCGGTCTGCCCGACTACATGAAGCTCAAGCTGGTCGAGCCGCTGCGCGAACTGTTCAAGGACGAGGTGCGGGTGCTGGGCGTCGAACTGGGCCTGCCGCCGCAGTTCGTCGGCCGCCATCCGTTCCCTGGCCCGGGTCTGGCGATCCGTATTCCGGGCGAGATCACCCGCGAAAAGGTCGCCGTGCTGCAGCAGGCCGACGCCATCTATCTCGAGGAAATCCGCAAGGCCGGGCTCTACGACAGCATCTGGCAGGCGTTCGCCGTATTGCTGCCGGTTAAGACGGTAGGGGTGATGGGCGATGCGCGCACCTACGAGGACGTTCTGGCCCTGCGGGCGGTCACCTCGACCGACGGGATGACGGCGGACTTCTTTGAATTTCCTTGGGAAGTTCTCGGCCGCTGCGCCACGCGGATCATCAACGAGGTGCGCGGCGTGAACCGCGTCGTCTACGATGTGACCTCCAAGCCGCCCGGCACGATCGAGTGGGAATAGGGGGCTAGCGGCAGGTTTTCCGCCGCTGACCGCACTTACCTGCCGGAAGGGTCAGCTCGGGCTCGACCAGGTCGAGAGCACGACTTTGCGTTCGACCTGATCCTCGTTCCGAAGGGTCAACGTCCAGTCGCCCGGGGTGATCGGCCTCTCGACGTACAGCGATCTGAAGATCTGGCTGGCCTCGGGCTTGCCCGCGAGGTTCTCGGCGGCGACGGCGCCCTTGTCGTCGGTCAGGGTCGCGGAGACCTGGCTGGCGGCCACGAAGGTCACGCCCAGGTTTCGGGCCTGCCTGACCGGGATGACGACCTTCAGGGTCTGGCCCGGGGCCAGCTTCGCGATCTGCGAGAAGTCGGGGACGGCGACGTCGGCCGCACTGCCGTCCGAGGCGTCGAGGCCCTGGCCAAGGGCGCTGAGCGCCGACAGTTTCACCGGCTGGGCCGCGGCCTTGGGGCCGATCGCGACCCGCGGCTTCACGAAGGACGAGAAGCCCTCCACGCCGGTCATGCTCGTATGCAGGACGCTCTGCTGCTCGGTGTCGGCGATGGTCCAGGTCGCGGAGGGAACGGTCACCACGCCGTCGTTGGCGTCGAACATATAGCAGATGGCGGGCAGGGGATTTCCGGCCAGGACCGAGAACTCGACGCCCTTGCGGTTGGCGTGGGCCGCGTTGAATTGGGCCACCACGCTCGGCCGCAGATCGCGCAGAGCGTCCATCGACTCCCCGGCGGTTTCCATCGGCGCGCTGATCATGTCCGCGCAGCGGCTGCCCATATTCGGGGTGCCGAGCATCACCAGGTGCGAGACCTGCGGTTTGCCGTCGGGATAGGTCGGCATGGTCGCGTGGATGTATCGCCGGCTGATCAGACCCCCCATCGAGTGGGCCACGATGTCGACGTGCCAGGCGTTGCGGTCCTGTTGGGCGTACTTGACGTAGAGGCCGAGCTCGACGGCGTTCTGGGCGATGGTGTTGGTCGGGCCCAGATTGCCCACTTCATCGCCGGTGCGCATACGGCCGTGCTCAGGCTTTTCGCCGACCGGGAACGCCTTCCAGTCGTAGGAGTGGCTGGTGGTGAGGATGTTCTGCCAGACCTCCCAGGCGCGCCAGTTCGACCATAGGCCGTGCACGAGTACGAGCGGTTTAGGCGCGACCTTCAGGTTCTGGGTCTTGTCGTCGACCTTCTTTCCGGCGTCTTCGAGCTCGGTCCTGATGCGCTGGACCAATCTCGGCCGGCCGTCGTCGTACCAGGCGTAGCCCGAGGAATCCCACTTGAACGACACCTCGGCCTGCTCACCGGCTGGGACCGTGACCGAAAGCTCCTCGATCAGGCTGTCAGGCTTGTCGCCGTCCCACTTGTCGCCCTTGTAGGTCTCGCGGAACTTGATGGTCGCCGACTTCTCGTCGGGGCCGTCATTGGCGACGGTGGCCGTCACACGGACGATGTTGCCGTCGATCGTGCCCTTCTGCTCGGAGATCTCCTGCCAGGCCTCCCAGGTCGGGAAGCGCATGTCCTCGAACTTGACCTCGACCAGCCGCAGCGCGCCGCCGCAGCGGCGCAGGTTCCATTTCAGGGTTTCGGTCGTCCCAAAGGACGTGACCGAGTGGCTGCCAGACAGCCGGTCGGGGTCGGAGGGCGAGACCCGGTCTTCGCCGCTGCTCGAGAAGGTCAGCCCGTTGATGGTCGTGGGCATGTCGGCGATGCTCTGGTTCACGCCCTGCTTGGGGGTGCACTGGCCGCTGTAGCTCGATGACGTCGAACCCGAGGCGGTTCCCTTCACTTCGGGCAGCCGAACGCCGACGGTGTATTCGCCATTCGAGCTCATGCTGATGTTGACGCCAGCCTCGAGCCCGCTGCCGTTGGCGCGGGTCTGGCTCTTGGTGACGAAGGCGCCGGACATGGCGCGCGGGGTCCGCGTGCCGGGGCAAATGTGCTGGTCGTTGGCGGCCGTGGTCTCGGTCGAGATCGAGCTCAGGTTGATGTTCGCACGGCCGAGGCTCTGGTCAGGCTCGGGCGCAGGTCGCACGGCGATCTGCGCAGCGTATTCGTAGGTCATCGACCAGGTGGTCGTGTCGACGCCTTTGCGGGAGACGCGCTCCACGGTCTTGGAATTGCTGTCGGCTTGGGATCGGAAATACTGCACCGAGCCAGACCAACCGCGCGTGCACTGTGCGGCCTCGGCCACGACGGGGACCGCCGTTGTCGACAGCATCAGACCAATGGCGAGTGCCGGAAAGGTGCGCAAATCGATCCTCCAGATCCCGGTGTCTGAACGGCGGCGCAGATTTGCTTCCCCCGTGCCGGCCATCGGCGTCGACGCCGGCGGGGGGCCATCTCGCGGGCGGGCCCGCGGCTGAAGTAAAATGCTACCAACAACGCGATCTGTGGGACGAAAACCACCGAGGAGGCCCCTCGTGCGCTCGGGCCTCCGGGCTCGGGATCAGCCGGCCTTGCGGCGGGCGGGGCGCTGCTGGAGGACGTTGCGCATCGCCAGGCTGGAATGGATGCGCGCGACGCCGGGCAGCCGCGAGAGGATGTCGGTGTGGATCGCCTCGTAGTCGGCGGTGCTCGCGCCGGAGACCCGCAGGATGTAGTCGACGTCGCCGGTCATCAGGTAGCACTCCTCGATCTCGGGGTGCTCGCGAACGGCGGCCTCGAAGCGGCGCAGATACTCCTCGGTCTGCTTCTCGAGGGTCAAACGCACGATGGCGATGATCCGACCTTCGGAATCCGGTGCGGCGATGATGGCGGTGTAGCCGCGAATGACGCCGCGTTCCTCGAGCATGCGGATGCGACGCAGGCAGGCCGAGGCCGACAGCCCGACCTCGGCGGCCAGTTCGCTGTTGGGCCGTCGGCCGTCCAGCCGAAGGAGTCGGATCAGGCTGCGGTCGATGTCATCCAGGGCGATGGTCATGTGTTGCTTGGTTGTGCAAGAAAGATGCGCAATGTGCCGCGTGGTCGTTGAATATACGACGATGAGGCGAAACGTTCGAATAATCTTCGAGTAGCCTCTAGCGCGCCGACAGACGGGAGGCGAGCGATGGCGAATTTCGAGGATCCGGCCGAGGCCCTGGCGGGCGGGCGCCTGACCATCGACCTTGCCGCGCTGCGCACGAACTATTCGCTCATCGCCGAGCGCGCCGCGCCGGCCCGCGCCGCCGCGGTCGTGAAGGCCGACGCCTACGGCCTCGGGGCCGAGCGCGTCGTCCGCACCTTGGCGGAGGCCGGCTGCCGGGACTTCTTCGTGGCGGTGATCACTGAGGCTTTGTCACTCGTCACGCATGCGCCGGCCGAGGCGCGGATCTACGTGCTCAATGGTCTGCCGCCGGGCGCTGAAGCCGTCTGCGCCGACGCGGGCGTCGTCCCGGTGCTGAATTCGCTTCCTCAGATTGAACGCTGGCGAGCGGAGGCCCGGCGGCGGGGCGTTCGGCTGGCGTGCGTCGTCCAGGTCGACAGCGGAATGTCGCGCCTGGGCCTGGCGCCTGGCGACATCGACAACCTTCCCGCCGGCCTGATGGACGATGTCGAGGTGGTGCTGGTGATGAGCCACCTGGCCTGCGGCGACACCCCGGGGGCGGCGGCGAACCAGGAGCAACTGGCGCGCTTCGAGGCGTTGGCCGATCGCATCGGGCCCGCTCTCCCGCGCTCTCTGGCCAATTCCGCGGGCGTGTTCATCGCTCCGGAGTTCCGTCAGGACCTCGTGCGTCCGGGGTTGGCGCTTTATGGCGCGGCGCCGATCGACGGGGCGGCGAGCCCTGTCCGCCCGGTCGTGCGACTGGAGGCGCGGGTGATCCAACTGCGGAGCATCGAAGCCGGCGCCGGCGTCGGTTACGGCCTGACCTATGTCGCGCGCGAGCCGCGGCGACTGGCGAGCGTGAGCGTCGGCTATGCCGACGGCTGGCCTCGACGGCTGGGCGGCCGGGCCGCAGCCTATTTCGGCGACGTTCGGTTGCCGATCGTCGGGCGGGTGTCGATGGACAGCATGACCCTGGACGTCAGCGATTTGCCGGCTGGGGCGCTGAGCGAAGGCGACTTCGTGGACCTGATCGGCCTCAACCAGACGCTGGAAGCCGTCGCGGCCGGCGCCGAGACCATTGCCTATGAAATTCTGACCGGGCTGGGGAAGCGCTATTCGCGCACCTACCTGACCCATGACGCGCGCGCGGAGATCGACGCATGAAGGTGGCAGTCCTGGGCGGCGGGGTGATCGGCGTCACCTCCGCCTACTATCTCGCCAAGGCCGGTCACGAGGTGACGGTGCTCGAGCGCCAGCCGGGACCGGCGCTGGAGACCAGCTTCGCGAACGCGGGCGAAATCTCGCCGGGCTACGCCTCGCCCTGGGCAGGGCCCGGCGTTCCGGCCAAGGCCGTGAAGTGGCTGCTGATGGAGCACGCGCCGCTGATCCTGCGGCCGAAGCTGGACGCGGCGACGATCGGCTGGCTGCTGTCGATCCTGCGCAACTGCACGGAAGGTCGCTATGCGCTCAACAAGAGCCGCATGGTGCGGCTGGCCGAATACAGCCGCGACCTGCTGATCGCCCTGCGGGCGGACACCGGCATCGCCTATGACGAGCGCAGCCGCGGTACGCTGCAGCTGTTCCGGACCCAGGCGCAGCTGGACGGCATCGGCAAGGACGTCGAGGTGCTGAAGTCGTACGGCGTGCCCTACGAGGTCCTGGACGCGGCGGGCTGCGCCGGCGCCGAGCCGGGCCTGGCCAACGCGCTGGAGCCGATCGTCGGCGGCCTGCGCCTGCCGCATGACGAGACCGGCGACTGCTTCAAGTTCACCAATGCGCTGGCCGAACTGGCCAAGGGCCTGGGCGTCGAGTTCCAGTTCGACACCGCCATCGCCGGCCTGCGCAAGGAGGGCGACCGCATCGCAGCCGTGCGGACGAGTCGGGGCGAGGTCACGGCCGACGCCTTCCTGGTGGCGATGGGCAGCTATTCGCCGGCCTTGGTGCGGCCGTTCGGGATGAAGCTGCCGGTCTATCCGGTGAAGGGCTACTCGATCACCGCCCCGATCCTCAATGCCGAGCGCGCGCCGGTCTCCACCCTGCTGGACGAGAGCTACAAGGTGGCGATCACCCGGCTGGGCGATCGCATCCGGGTCGGCGGCATGGCCGAGATTTCCGGCTTCAACAACGACCTGCATCCGCGCCGCCGGCGGACCCTGGAGCACTCGATGCAGAGCCTGTTTCCGGGGGCGGGCGACGCCGCGGCGGCGAGCTTCTGGTCGGGCCTGCGGCCGATGACCCCGGACGGCACCCCCGTAGTCGGCGCGACGCCGATCGGGAACCTCTACCTCAACACCGGGCACGGCACGCTCGGCTGGACGATGGCCTGCGGATCAGGGCAGGTGATCGCCGACGTGATCAGCGGCGCTGCGAGCGCCATCGACACCCGGGATCTGGCGATCTCGCGATATTCAAACTGAGAAGGAAATGAGCCCC
Organism: Phenylobacterium sp. LjRoot97; assembly: GCF_964254345.1. Lineage (NCBI taxonomy): Bacteria > Pseudomonadati > Pseudomonadota > Alphaproteobacteria > Caulobacterales > Caulobacteraceae > Phenylobacterium > Phenylobacterium sp. LjRoot97. The sequence goes on along the minus strand of NZ_CAXUTH020000001.1, from coordinate 2,387,014 downwards.
ATGGCGATCGAACGTATCGAAGCCGGCCCCCGCATGAGCCAGGCCGTCGTCCACGGCGACACGGTCTATCTGGCGGGTCAGGTCGGCGCGCCGGGCGAGAGCGTCACCGTCCAGACCCAGCAGGTGCTGGCCCAGATCGAAAAGCTGCTGGCCGCGACGGGCAGCGAGAAGTCCAAGATCCTGACCGCCACCATCTGGCTGGCCGACATGGCCGACTTCGCCGAGATGAACGCGGTGTGGGACAAGTGGGTCGATGGCAAGGACGCCCCGGCCCGGGCCACCGGCGAGGCCAAGCTGGCCACCCCGGACTACAAGGTCGAGATCATCATCGTCGCCGCCCGCTAAGGGCGCTGACGGTCGAGACAAGAGGCCCGGCGGAACGCTCCGCCGGGCCTTTTTCGTGCCGAGCGGGCCTGGCATCGTGGAACCGCGCCGGGGGCGAGCGACTTCGTGATGCGACGAGTCCCGCAGGAGCGCGCCCATGATCATGAAAGCCGCCGTCGCGCGGGCCTTCGGCAAGCCGCTGACCATCGAGGAACTGCCGATCCCGCAGCCGGGTCCGGGGGAGGTGCTGGTCAAGATCGCGGCCTGCGGCGTCTGCCACACCGACCTGCACGCCATCGACGGCGACTGGCCGGTCAAGCCGACCCTGCCGTTGGTGCCGGGCCATGAAGGCGTCGGCCATGTGGCCGCCGTGGGCGCGGGGGTCGCCGATCTGAAGGAAGGCGACGCGGTCGGCGTGCCGTGGCTCTACGACGCCTGCCGGGCCTGCGAGTTCTGCGAGACCGGCTGGGAGACGCTGTGCACGCGCCAGCGCAACACCGGCTACAGCGTCAACGGCGCCTATGCGCAGTACGTGCTGGCCAGCGCCCCGTTCGTCGGGCGGCTGCCCAAGGACGTCGATTTCGTGGCCATGGCGCCGATCCTCTGCGCCGGGGTGACGACCTACAAGGGGCTGAAGGAGACCGAGGCGCGGCCCGGAGAGTGGGTGGTGATCTCGGGCATCGGCGGCCTGGGCCACGTGGCGATCCAGTACGCAAAGGCCATGGGCCTGAACGTCGTGGCGATCGACGTCGCCCAGGACAAGCTGGACCTGGCGTCCCACCTGGGCGCGGACCTGGCGGTCGACGCGCGTCAGCCGGACGCCATCGAGCGCGTGCAGCGTCTGACCGACGGCGGCGCGCATGGGGTGCTGGTGACGGCGGTGTCGCCGTCAGCCTTTCAACAGGCCATCGCCTGCGCCCGGCGGCGGGGAACGGTGGCGCTGGTCGGCCTGCCGCCCGGCGACTTCCCGACCCCGATCTTCGACGTCGTGCTCAAGCGGATCACGGTCCGCGGCTCGATCGTCGGCACGCGCCGGGATCTGGCCGAGTCGATCGCCTTCGCCGCCGACGGCAAGGTGAGGGCCACCGTGACCGCTCGGCCCCTGGCCGAGGTCAATGCGGTGCTGGACGATCTGCGGGCCGGTCGGGTCGAAGGGCGCGTGGCGCTGACGATGTAGTCGCGATAAGTCGGAGCTTGGCTAGACCCAGGCGGATTCGACCGATGAGCATCACGATCTACGGCATCAAGGCGTGCGACACGATGAAGAAGGCGCGCACCTGGCTCGACGATCACGGTGTGGCCTACGGCTTCCACGACTACAAGGCGGTCGGGATCGACCGTGCGAGCCTGGAGCGCTGGGCCGGCCAGGTGGGCTGGGAGGTGCTGCTGAACCGCTCCGGCACCACGTTCCGGAAGCTGGCGGACGCCGACAAGGCCAACCTGAACCAGGACAAGGCCATCGCACTGATGCTGGAGCAGCCGTCGATGATCAAGCGTCCGGTTCTGGACGTCGATGGCCAGCTGCTGGTGGGGTTCAAGCCCGACGCCTACACCGCGAAGTTCAGTTAGGTTGAGGGGCGGGGGCGTTCTTCACCAACATGAAGAACATTTCATGCGCCCGCCTGCATCCGTACGCTTAGGTCGGCGCCTCTTCCCATCAGAACGGGGCCGATGAGCCACCCGCACTGAGAGAAGGAAGAGCACAATGGAAGATATCCTGGTCCCGCTGGGGTTCTTCGCCATGATCGCCGCGATCGTCATCGTGCCGCGATACCTGAAGAGTCAGGAGCGTCAGAAGCTCCAGGAGACGCTGCGCGCGTCGATCGAAAAGGGCGCGGAGTTGCCGCCCGAGGTCGTCCAGGCGCTGACCAGCGACGCCAAGGCCCCGCCCTCGTCGTATCGCGACATGCGCGCCGGGATCATCTGGCTGGGCGTGGCGATCGGCTTCGCCTCGCTGGGCGTGGCGGTGTCGTTCTCCGAGCCCGACGCGCTGTACCCGATGCTGGGCGTGGCGGCGTTCCCCGGCTTCATCGGGCTGGCGCTGATCGCGCTGTCGTTCATCTCCCGCGGCAAGTAGCCCGCAAAGGGGAGGGGAAAGCCCCTGATGTCGGGCTCTCAAAACAACAGGCTCGCAAGCGCCCATGACGTGGAACTGGCCGCGCTGGCCGCCACGGGCGACCGCTCGGCGTTCGGCGAGCTGGTCCGTCGGCATGGCTCGGCGGTGCGCGGCCTGCTGCGCCGGATGGGCGCGCCGCCAGCCGAGGCGGACGACGTGGCCCAGGACGCGTTCCTGACCGCCTTCGAGCGGATCGGCGAGTTCCGCGGGCAGGGCACGTTCGTCGCCTGGGTCCGCAAGATCGCGGCGCGGGCCTATCTGCGCCGCCTGCAGCGCGAACGGAAGATCGCGGCGCTGACCGCGGCGGACGAGGACGTCGCCGCGACGCCCGACGCCGCCGGCCGTATGGACCTGGACGACGCTTTGCGGGGGCTGGGCGCGGCGGAGCGGATCTGCGTGTCGATGTGCTACGGCGCGGGGCTGTCCCATGCCGAGGCGGCCGACGCCTTGAATCTGCCGCTTGGAACGGTCAAGTCGCATGTCAAACGTGGTCTGGAGAAGCTCAGAGCGCGACTGGCGCCGGCCGACGGCGCTCCGCTGGAAGGGAGGCGCGGGAATGGCTGAGCTCGAATTCGAGCGGCGTCTTGAACGCCTTTTCGCCGAACCGCCGGCCTTCTCGGACGAGAAGGCCTTCGCCGTGTCTGTGGAGCGCAAGCTGAACCGCGGCTGGAATATCCGGCGCTGGATCATCGGCGCCGCGGGCTTGGCCGGCGGCGTCATCGGCGCCAGCCAGCTGATCATGTCCAACTTCGTCCATCAGGTGGAGAACGCGTCGGAAGGGTCCACGCGCCTGCTCCAGGCCGGGGTGCAGCAATTGGCCCCGCGCTCGGATCTGCTCGCAGCGCTGCCGGCGGGCTCTTCCGTGGTATGGATCGCCAGCGGAATGGCGGTGCTCGCCATCGGCTTCGTGGTGACCCGAGTGTTCGAGGAGTTTTAGTGATGTCGGCTCAGCGTCAGGAAACCGTACGGCGGATCGCCGCCCCCGATATCGCCGCCCGCAAGGGCGGGGTGCCGGTCGTGTGCCTCACCGCCTACACCGCCCCGATGGCCGAGATCCTCGACGACCATTGCGACCTGCTGCTGGTCGGCGACTCGCTGGGCATGGTCGTGCACGGCCTGCCCAACACGGTCGGCGTGACGCTGGAGATGATGATCCTGCATGGCCAGGCGGTCATGCGGACGTCGAAGCGGGCGATGGTGGTCGTCGACATGCCGTTCGGCTCGTACGAGGGCTCGCCTGAAGTGGCCTACGCCAATGCGGCGCGGGTGATGAAGGAGACCGGCGCCCAGGCGATCAAGGTCGAGAGCGGCCCCACCGTGGTCGACACCATCGACTACCTGGTCAAGCGCGGCATCCCAGTGATGGGCCACGTCGGCCTGCGCCCGCAGGCGGTGCACGTCGACGGCGGCTTCAAGGCCAAGGGCAAGGGCGGCGACGAGCGCGCCCGCATCCTGCAGGAGGCCAAGGCCACCGCCGAGGCCGGCGCCTTCGCGGTCGTGGTCGAGGGCGTGGCCGAGGGTCTGGCCCGCGAGATCACCGAGGCGATTTCGGTCCCGACCATCGGCATCGGCGCCTCGGCCGGCTGCGACGGTCAGATCCTGGTCACCGACGACATGCTGGGCCTGTTCGACTGGACGCCCAAGTTCGTGCGTCGCTACGGCGACCTGCGCGGTGAGATCAGCAAGGCGGTCGCCGGCTATGCCGACGACGTCCGCGCCCGCCGCTTCCCGGGACCGGCCGAGATCTACTTCGCCAAGGCCGGCTAGAACCGCCGCAATCCGGAAACGTCCAGCCCCGGTTCGAACAGGATCCGGGGCGAGACGTGCAGCGCGGTGATCAGCGCGTGCATCTGCGTCGAGGGCAGGCGCAATCGGCCGTGTTCGGCCATCGACAGCTGCGTGTGCGGAATCCTCGCCCGGTCGGCGAGATCGTCCAGCGCCAGGCCCCTGGCCTCGCGGACGGCTTTCAGTCTCCGGCCGACGGCTTCGAGGTCCGCGCTGACCGGAGGCAGCGATATGATCATCGCCGGTCCTCCCTGATGGGCGAAGCTTAGGACCAATTGGGCGGCCAGCCCAATCAACTTATCCTATTGAATAGATAGATGGTTTCGATGCTGCGGCGCCGTGCGGGAGCAGGGTGTCCCGCCATGGACGTGTGTCGGGATGAGGTCTGCAATCCACATAAAAACAACGTCCTATGCGATAATGCTGACATGAAGTGCATTGCGGCCGGTCGACGCCGATCTGACGAGCGACCCGAGCCCGGATCGCCTCAGCGAAGTGAAATCCGGTTTCGCGGGCGCCCGAACGCGCACTAGTTTCAGGCCGATGGCCAAGCTTTTGAACGTGATCCGGGCGGCCGGCGCCCAGACGACCGTGCGTATTCTGCTCGCCCTGGTCGCCGGCCTGATGGTTGGCGCCGCGTTGGCCGAGCATCCGTCGATCGACAAGATCATCGCCGTCGCCGATCCGATCGGCGGGCTGTGGCTGGACGCCCTGCGCATGACCATCGTGCCGCTGGTCTTCTCGCTGCTGGTGGTCGGCGTGTCGGCGGCGGCCGGCACCGCGGCGGCCGGCGGGACCGCGGCGCGGGCGCTGGGCCTGTTCGGCGTGCTGCTGCTGGCCAGCGCGCTATTCTCGGCGCTGGCGGTGTCGGGCGTGCTGGCTGCGTGGCCGGCGCCGCAGGCGGCGGTCGCCGGGCTGCGCGAGGCGGCGGGCCATTCAGCCCAGAAGGTGCCGGACTTCCCGACCATGGGCGCATGGCTGCGCGCCTTCATCCCGACCAATCCGATCGAGGCGGCGGCCGAGACCAACATGGCGCCGCTGGTGGTGTTCGCGCTGCTGTTCGGCTTGGCGCTGACCCGCATCCGCACCGAACTGCGCAACGGACTGACGAACGTCTTCCAGGCGGTGATGGACACCATGCTGGTGCTGGTCCAGTGGGTGCTGCTGGTTGCGCCGATCGGGGTGTTCGCCCTGGCGCTGATCGTCGGGGCCAAGGCCGGGTTCGGCGCGGCCGGCGCGCTCGGCCACTACATTCTGATCTTGTCGGGCGTCTGCATCTCGGTCGGGCTGCTCTCATACCTGCTGGCGCTGGCGGCCGGCGTGCCGCTGCTGGCCTTTGCGCGGGCGGCGGCCCCGGCCCAGGCGGTGGCGTTCTCGACCCAGTCCTCGATCGCCTCGCTGCCGGCGATGATCGCCGGCACGCGCCAGCTTGGCGCGTCCGAGGCAAGCATCGGCGTCGTGCTGCCGCTGGCGGTTTCGCTGTTCCGGATCACCAGTCCGGCGGCGAACCTGGGCGTGGCCATCTACTGCGCCCACGTGTTCGGCGTGCCGTTGAATGCGGCCTTGCTGGCGGCCGGGATCGGCGTGGCCGCGGTGATCAGCCTGGCCTCGGTCGGGCTGCCCGGCCAGATCACCTTCTTCACGACCACCGGGCCGATCTGTCTGATCATGGGCGTGCCGCTGGAGCTGCTGCCGATCCTGCTGGCGGTGGAGACCATTCCCGACATCTTCCGCACCGTCGGCAACGTCACCGCGGACATGGCGGTGACCTGCCTGGCCAAGGGCGTCGAAAGGGGCGCCAAGTGACCCGGACGGCGAAACCGGCCCCGCCGACGCGCGGCCGACGCAAGAAGGGCGAAGGGCCTGACCTGCGCAAGGCCATCCTCGACGCGGCCGAGCAGCTGTTCGCCGCACACGGGTTCTATGGGGTGACCACCCGCCAAGTCGCGGCCGAAGCAGGCGTCGATACGGCGCTGATCCACTACTATTTCGGGGCCAAGCGCGACCTGTTCGACGCGGTGTTCGCGCGGCGCGCCGAGATTCTCAATGCGGTCCGAGTCGAGGCCATGGCGGCGTACGAGGCGCAGAGCGGCGGCGTGATGACGCCGCGCGGCGTCGTCGCGGCGTTCATTGAGCCGCTGATCGAGATGTCGCTGACCGGCGAGCCGGGCTGGAAGAACTACTTCCGGCTGGTGGCGCTGGTGAACAACACCCCGGCCTGGGGCGGCGAAACGATGCACCACTTTTTCGACCCCGTGGTCCACCAGTTCATCGACACCCTGCGCAGGGTGATGCCCCAGGCGCAGCTGCCGGATCTCTACTGGGGCTACCAGTTCCTGACCGGGTCGATGATGCTGGCGTTGTCGGAGACAGGCCGGATCGACCAGCTGTCGGAGGGCCTGTGCCGATCGACCGATCTGGCGGCCGTGCGCGCACGGCTGTTCGACTACTGCGCGGCCGGCTTCGAGGCGATCGCCGCGCCGCGGCCTTGAGCGCGGCCTGCGGCGACGGTCCGCCGTTGCAGCCGCGCGCCCACCGCTATAGGTTCCGCCGCTCTGAACACTAACGCCTATTCGCGCGGAGTCCCCCGACGTGGTCGATGTCTTTGATGAAGTCGAGGAGCAGCTTCGCTCCGAGCGCTACAAGTCGATTGCCCTGAGGGTCCTGCCGATTCTCGGCGGCGTGCTGGTGGTGGCGCTGGTCGCCGCCCTGGCGGTCTGGGGCTATCAGCATTTCCGCAGCCAGGCGGCGGCCGAGGCGTCCGAAAAGTACGCGCAAGCGATCGAGGCGTTTAACGCCGGACGCCGCGACGACGCCATCCGGCTGTGGGGCGAGGTGGGGCACGGCTCCTCCAAGGCCTACAAGTCGCTGGCCCTGCAGCACCTGGGCGGCCTGAAGATCGCCGACAACAAGACCGCCGAGGCGGTGAAGCTGTTCGACGAGGCCGCCGAAGCTGCGCCGAACAACATCATCGGCGACGCCGCTCGCCTCAAATCCGCCTTCGCGTTGCTGGACACGGCTCCCTTGAAGGACATGGAGGCGCGCCTGACGCCGCTCACCGAAGAAGGCCGCCCCTATCGCGCCCAGGCGCGCGAGGCGTTGGCCTTTTCCAAGCTGATGGCCGGCGACCTGGCCGGCGCGCGTAGCGACTTTACGGTGATCGGCCTGATGGCCGACGCCGGCGAGGCTTCGCGCCAGCGTGCGGAGGCGGCTAAGGCCCTGATCGATTCCGGCTCGGCCAAGGCCCTGCCGGCGACCGTGAAGGCCGCCATGGCCCTGCCGCCGCCGGTGCAGCTGCCGCCCGGCGCGGTCCCGCCGGGCCTCGCGCCCCAGGCCGCCCCGCAACAGTCCGCCCCCGGAGCCCAATGACGTCCATGCGCCGTACCAGCCTCCTTGCTCTGTTCCTGGCGGCGAGCGTCGCCGTGACCGGCTGCTCGACCGTCAATCGGCTCAACCCGTTCAACAAGGGCGATGAAGGCCCGCAGGAAACCGCTTCCGAAGGCGAACGCATCGCCATCGTTGCGGCCGACCAGACCCTGGAAGTCGCCGAGGCCCTGAAGGGCGCCGACTTCTTCCTGCCGACTCCGGAAGTGAACACCAGCTGGTCGCTGCCGGGAGGTTCGCCCGAGCAGTCGATGGGCCATGTCGAGGCGGGCGGCAGCCTGTCGATCGCCTGGAAGCGCGGCTTCGGCGCCGGGTCCGACCGCGGCGCGCACGTGACCGCCACGCCGGTCGCGGCCAACGGCAAGATCTATGTGATGGACGGCGAGGCGTCGGTCTCGGCGTTCGACGCCCAGTCGGGCGCGCAGCTGTGGCGCACCAACCTGCGTCCCGACTCCAAGCGCGACAAGGAAGCCTTCGGCGGCGGCCTGGCCCTGGCCGACGGCAAGCTCTACGTGACCTCGGGCTATCGCTTCGCCGCCCAGCTCAACGCCGACACCGGTGCGGTGACCTGGCGCACCAGCACCGAGCAGCCGATCCACGCGGCGCCGACGGTGTCGGGCGGCCGGGTGTTCACGGTCGCGGTCGACAACACTCTGCTGACCTTCGATGCGGCGACCGGCGCGACGGGCTGGACCTATCAGGCGCTGTCGGAATCGGCGCGGATCCTGGCCGCCTCCAGCCCGGCGGTGTCGGGCGATACGGTCGTGGCCTCGTTCGGCTCGGGCGAACTGGTGGCGCTGCGAGCGGGCAACGGCAACGACCTCTGGAACGAGGCGCTGAGCCGCGCGAACCGCAACAACGCGCTGTCGGAGATTCGCGACATTCCGGGGCGTCCGGTGATCTACCAGGGCGACGTGTTCGCGGTCAGCCACTCGGGCGTATTCGCCGCCACCGACCTGCGCAGCGGCCAAGCGCGCTGGAGCCTGCCGGTGACCGGCATCACCTCGCCGTGGCCGGCGGGCGACGTCGTCTACGTGGTCTCCAAGGCCGGTGAAGTGATCTGCGTGGCGCGCGAGAGCGGCCAGATCTACTGGATCACCGACCTCGGCAAGGACCGCGAGTCGAACGGCGGCGGCTTCATGGGCATCGGCAAGAAGAAGTTCACGACGCGGCCGATCTGGTCGAGCCCGCTGCTCGCCTCCAACAAGCTGATCGTGGCCGGGTCGACCGGCGAACTGGTCGCCCTCAACGCCAAGACAGGCGCCGTCGAGAACACCGTGAACCTCGGTTCGCCGACCCTCATCAGCCCGATCGCCGTCGCCGGCACGGTGTATGTTGCGACCGACAAGGCGCAACTGATCGCGCTGCGCTAAGCGGAACCTGATCTAGATGCCTATGCGGCTCGCTATCGTCGGACGGCCCAATGTCGGCAAGTCGACATTGTTCAACCGGCTGGCGGGCAAGAAACTCGCCATCGTCGACGACCAACCCGGCGTCACCCGCGACCGGAAGTTCGCGCTTGGCCGGATCGGCGATATCGACCTGGAGCTGATCGACACCGCCGGCTTCGAGGACGTCACCGACGACAGCCTCGAATCGCGCATGCGCCAACAGACCGTGACCGCCATCGAGGAGGCGGACGTGGCGCTGTTCGTCATCGACGCCCGCGAGGGCGTGACGCCGATGGACGAAGTGTTCGCCGAGCTGCTGCGCAAGCACGACAAGCCGGTGATCCTGGCCGCCAACAAGGCCGAGAGCAAAGCGTCGGAAGTCGGCGTCAACGAGGCCTTCGGCCTGGGCCTCGGCGAGCCGGTCGCGATCTCGGCCGAGCATGGCGAAGGCATGGCCGATCTCTATCAGGCGCTGCTGGCGGTCTGGCCTGAGGTCGACGACGAGCACGAGGACGAGGACGGCGAGAAGCCGATCCGCATCGCCATCGTCGGCCGGCCGAACGCCGGCAAGTCGACCCTGGTCAACAAGATGATCGGCGAGGACCGGCTGCTGACCGGCCCCGAGGCCGGGATCACGCGCGACGCCATCCCGGTCGACTGGACGTGGGACGGCCGCCCGGTGCGGCTGGTCGACACAGCTGGCCTGCGCCGCAAGGCCAAGGTCCAGGAGAAGCTCGAGAAGCTGTCCACCGGCGACACCATCCGCGCGATCACCTTCGCCGAGGTGGTGATCCTGGTGATGGACGCCACGCACCCGTTCGAAATCCAGGACCTGCAGATCGCCGACCTGGTCGAGCGCGAGGGACGCGGCCTGGTCTTCTGCCTGACCAAGTGGGACCTGATCGAGGATCAAGGCGCGACCCTGAAGGAACTCACCGAGGAAGCCGGCCGGCTGCTGCCGCAGCTGCGCGGCTCGCCGGTCGTGGCGCTGTCGGCCGAGACCGGACGGCACTTGGACCGGCTGATGCCGGCGGTGTTCAAGGTGCACGGCGACTGGTCGACCAAGGTGAAGACCCGCGACCTGAACGATTGGCTGAAGATGGCGCTGGAGCGCCACCCGCCGCCCGCCGTCGGCGGCCGTCGCGTGAAGCCGAAGTACATGGCGCAGATCAAGGCCCGCCCGCCGACCTTCGTGCTGTTCGCCAGCCGGGCCGACCAGCTGCCGGACCACTACCGCCGCTATCTGATCAACTCGCTGCGCGAGAGCTTCGACATGCCTGGCGTGCCGATGCGGCTGACCGTCAAGTCGAACAAGAACCCCTATGCCGAGGGCGAGGAGAAGGGCGGGCCGGCCCCGAGGTCGTCCGTGCCGACGTTCGCGCCCAAGCTGGGCAAGAAGGTTGCGGCGCCCAAGGGCGTGGCTGCGGTGCGGGCCAAGGCGGCCGGCTCTGCTGCGGCGGCGACCGAGGTCGCCGACAAGCCGAAGCCAAAGGTGAAGCCGAAGACCAAGCAGGTCGCGCCCGGCAAGGCGAAGGTCGGCGCGGGCCCCACGCCGAAGGGCCGCGCCGCCAAGCTGAACCGCCCCGGCGTCAAGCCGAAGCGAGCGTCCCGGCCGACTTCCACGCGTCGAAGCAAACATTAGCCTTGGGCAGGCCCAGCTGGGCCTGCGCCAATTCCACGATCAGCGGGCCGATCTCCGACGGGTGCGGCAGGTCCATCGGATCTTCGCCGGGCATGGCCTCGGCGCGCATCTTGGTGCGCATGGCGCCCGGATCGATCAGCGCCGCACGGACGGTCGTGTTCTCCAGTTCGTCGGCCCAGGTGCGCACCAGGTGCTCGACAGCGGCCTTGGTCGCACCGTAAGCGCCCCAGAACGCCTTCGGGCGCTCGACGCGGCCGGAGGTGAAGAACAGGCCGCGGCCGGCGTCCGATTCACGCAGCAGCCGCTCGGTCGAACGGATCAGGCGATAGGTCGCCGTCAGGTTGGCGCTGACGACCCGGTCCCAGATCGGCGGGTCGATGTGCGAGACCGGCGTCAGGCCCCCGAGGATCGCCGCGGCGTGCACCAGGATGTCCAAGCGCTGGAAGCGCTGGTGGATCGCCAGGCCCAGGCCGTCGATGTCGTCGCCCTTCAGCAGGTCCAGCGGCACCAGGGTGGCCGGCTTGCCGGTAGCCTCCTTGATCTCGTCGTCCAGTGATTCCAGCGCGCCTTGGTTGCGCCCCACCGCGATGACGTGAGCGCCGGCCTTGGCGAGCGCCAGGGCGCATTCGCGGCCGATGCCGCGGGTCGCGCCGGTGACCAGGGCGATGCGGCCGTCGAGGGGAAGGGACTCAGTCATGACTTGGCTCTTGAAGCGGACGTTGGGCGTAGCGCTGCGCCAGCACAGCGCAGAGCATGAGTTGGAACTGGTGGTACAGCATCACCGGCAGAAGCACGAACCCTACCGTCGCGGCCGGAAACAGCACGCCGGCCATCGGCACGCCGGCCGCCAAGCTCTTGTTGCAGCCGGCGAAGGCGATGGCGATCTCGTCTTCCTTCGGAAAGCCGCGGACGCGCGCGACCCAGATCATGAAGCCCAGCGAGATCGCCAGCAGCACGAGGCAGACGAGAATGATGCGGACGAGGTCGAAGGCCGAGACCTTCGACCAGATGCCGGCGACCACCGCCCCTGAGAAGGCGTTGTAGACGACCAGCAGGATCGAGAACTTGTCGACCAGGCCCAGCGGCTTGGCGTGGCGCGAGATCCAGCCGCCGATCCAGCGGCGCAGCAGCTGGCCGGCCAGGAACGGGGCCAGCAGCTGCAGCAGGATGGCCTCGAAGGACGAGAGCGAGAGGCCGCCGCCTTCGGCGCCCAGCAACAGCCCGACCAGCAGCGGGGTGATGAACATGCCCAGCAGGTTGGAGACCGAGGCCCCACAGACCGCGGCGGCGACATTGCCCTTGCCGATGGCGGTGAAGCCGATCGCCGACTGGATCGTCGAGGGCAGGCAGGCCAGATAGATCAGGCCGGGGGCGAGGGCGGCTGGCACGATCCAGCCCGGCAGGGCCGAAGCGCCGAGGCCGAGCAGCGGCCAGAGGACGAAGGTGGTCGCCAGCACCAGGCCGTGCAGCCGCCAGTGCAGCAGGCCCTTGATCACCGCCTCCTGGCTGAGCTTGGCGCCGTGCAGGAAGAAGACCAGCGCGATGCCGGCCTTGGTGAGGTCCGAGACGACGGGCGCGGCCGCGCCGCGCGCCGGCAGGAAGGAGGCGAGCACCACCATCCCGACGATCGCGGCGATGTACCAATCCAGGCCGAGGGACTTCAGCCGGCCCTGGAGGCTGGTGCGCGCAACGGCGGCCTTGGCGTCAGTCACGCCTCAACTCTTCGCGTAGGAGCCTTTCCCGGAGGAAAGGCTGCAGTCGCGGCTCACGCGTCGACCAGGAACGAGAGCTGACGGTCGGCGCCGTCGTTGCGTCCCTCGGCGATCTCGCGATCCAGCAGGCGGGTCGGATAGTCGCCGGTGAAGTAGTGGTCGGTGAACTGCGGGTTGGCGGGGTCGCGCGGGGCGGCCTGCATGGCCTCGTAGAGGCCCTCGACCGACAGGTAGCCCATCGAGTCGACGTCGAGGATCTTGGCGATCTCCTCGACCGACTTGTTGGCCGCCAGCAGGTGCTCACGGTCGGGCATGTCGATGCCGTAGTAGTCGGGCCACTTGATCGGCGGCGAGGCCGAACGCAGGTGGACCTCGGCGGCGCCGGCCTCGCGGACCATGCGCACGACGCGGACCGAGTTGGTGCCGCGGACGATCGAGTCGTCGATCAGCATCACCCGCTTGCCGGCCAGGACGTTGCGGTTCGGCGAGAGCTTCATGCGCACGCCCAGTTCACGGGCGCCCTGGGTCGGCTGGATGAAGGTCCGGCCGACATAGTGGTTGCGGATGATGCCCATCTCGAAGGGCACGCCGGTTTCCTGCGAGTAGCCGAGCGCGGCCGGCACGCCGGAGTCCGGCACCGGCACGACGACGTCGACCGGCACGTGGCTTTCCTGGGCGAGGCGGCGGCCCATGCGCTTGCGCACGTCGTAGACCGAGCGGCCGTTCACGACCGAATCCGGACGGGCGAAGTAGACGTATTCGAAGATGCAGGGACGCGCGCGGGCCGCCGGGAACGGCTTCATGCTGCGGATGCCCTTGTGGTCGATGACCACCATCTCGCCGTGTTCGACGTCGCGGACGAACTTGGCGCCGATCATGTCGAGGGCGCAGGTCTCGGACGCCAGGACCGGCTTGCCGTCGAGGTCGCCGAGCACCAGCGGGCGGATGCCCAGCGGGTCGCGGACGCCGATCAGCTTCTTGTTGGTCAGGGCGACGAGGGCGTAGCCGCCTTCGATCTTGGAGAGCGCGTCGACGAAGCGTTCGACGAACTTGGCCTTCCGCGAACGGGCCAGGAGGTGAAGGATCACTTCCGAGTCCGAGGTCGACTGGAAGATCGCGCCCTCGGCGACCAGCTGCTCGCGCAGGGTCAGGAAGTTCGTGAGGTTGCCGTTGTGGGCGAGGGCGACGCCGCCGGCCTCGAGGTCGGCGAACATCGGCTGGACGTTGCGGATGAAGCTGCCGCCAGCCGTCGAGTAGCGCGTGTGGCCGATGGCCGAGTGGCCAGGCAGGCGCTCGACCAGGTCAGGTCCGGCGAACGCGTCGCCGACATGCCCCATGTGGCGCTCGGTATGGAAGCGCTGGCCGTCGAAGACCGCGATGCCGCAGGCCTCCTGGCCGCGGTGTTGGAGGGCGTGCAGACCCAGCGCGGTGACGGCCGCCGCAGCGGCGGTGTCGTAGACGCCGAAGACCCCGCACTCGAGTCGCGGGGTATCGTCGTCAGGATCGCGAAAGGTCGGCTGGCGCCATCGATCTTGATCCTGAGTCATCGGGATTTCTCCACCAGATCGTCGAGCCTGCGTCGTTCGCGCGGGTCATAGCCTTGGGCGTCCGCAGAGTCACCCCGGTCCGTCGCCGAACCTTCACGAACTGCGTCTCCAATCGAAGGCGCAAGTTTACCAGCCATGTCTAAGCCCTTGGGCGCGAAGGCCTTTAGCGCTTTGGCCGCCGCGCTGGTCAGAGGATAAAACGCCGCACCTGTCATCCATCCCGGAACCCGATCCGGCGGAGTCGCCGCCTGAAAGGCCAAAAGCATGGCTCCCAGGACCACGAGCGCGCGCACGAGGCCGAATCCGAGACCGATGGTGCGGTCCAGAACGCCCAGTACATGGGTGCTGTGCACGCTGCGCACCATGGCCCCGCCGGTGACGCGCAATGTCGCATAGACGACGACGAATGCGGCGAGCCCGGCGACTACCGCGCCGGCCCACGGCGGGTCCTCCAGCAGGCTGCGGCCGATCGGGGCGGTCCAGCGCAGGCCGAACACCGCGACCACGGCCGCCAGCACGAAGGAAAGCGCGCGCACCATCTCGCGGGTCGCGCCGCTGAAGAAGCCGACGGCGGCCGAGATCAGCAGGATCGCCAGGACGATGATGTCGAACCAGGGCAAGCCGGCTACTCCCACTGACATTCGCCGATGCGCCGGATGGCGTCGGCCAGCCGCGTCGCGCCGATGGCTTTCATGGCGCCGCCGCCGTCGAGCCCTTGCGGCCCGAGCACCCGATTGAAGCCGAGCTTGGCGGCTTCCTTCAGGCGGGAGTCCATGCGGCTGACCGAGCGGATGTCGCCCGACAGGCCGATCTCGCCGAACACCACGCAGTCCTGCGGCAGGGCCTCGTCGAGCGCCGAGGAGGCGAGGGCGGCGGCGGCGGCGAGGTCGGCGGCCGGTTCTGTGACCCGCAAGCCTCCGGCCACGTTCAGATAGACGTCGCGGTCGCCGAGCGAGAGCCCGCAACGAGCCTCCAGCACGGCCAGCACCATCGCTAGGCGTCCGGAATCCCAGCCGACGACCGCCCGTCGCGGCGTGCCGTAGGCCGAGGGCGCGACCAGGGCCTGGAACTCGACCAGCACCGGGCGCGAGCCCTCGATGCCGGCGAACACCGCAGCGCCCGCGGCGCGCTCGCCCGAGGTGTCGAGGAACAGGGCGGAGGGATTGCGCACTTCGCCGAGCCCGGCGTCGCCCATTTCGAACACGCCGATCTCGTCGGTGGCGCCGAAGCGGTTCTTGGTCCCGCGCAGGATCCGGAACGGATAGCCGCGCTCGCCCTCGAAGGTCAGGACGGCGTCGACCATGTGCTCGACCACGCGCGGACCGGCGATGGCGCCGTCCTTGGTGACGTGGCCGACCAGGATCATGGCCACGGACTGCTTCTTCGCCAGCCGCACGAGTTCGCCGGCAGCGGCGCGGACCTGGGTGACCGAACCGGGCGCGGCCTCGTGCGCGTCGCTCCACATGGTTTGGATGGAGTCGATGACGACGAGGTCGAACTTCTCGCGCTTGAGACTGTCGAGGATGTCGCGCAGCGAGGTTTCGGCGGCCAGGCGCACAGGCGCATCGGCCAGGCCCATGCGCTGAGCGCGCCCCCGAACCTGCTCGATCGCCTCCTCGCCGGAGATGTAGGCGCAGCGCACGCCGCGACGCGCGGCGTTGGCGGCGACCTGGAGCAGCAAGGTCGACTTGCCGACGCCGGGATCGCCGCCGAGCAGGATGGCCGAGCCCGGCACGACGCCGCCGCCGCAGACGCGGTCAAACTCGTCGACGCCGGTGGAGATGCGGGGCGGGGCGGGGACCTCGTCTTCCAGACCCTGGAAGTTGACGCCCCGCGCGCGGCTGGCCTTGCTGGGCGCGAGGGCCCCTGGCGGACGGCTCTGGACCTCCTCGATCAGGGTGTTCCAGGCGCTGCAGGCAGGGCACTGGCCGGCCCATTTGCTCTGCACCGCGCCGCAGGACTGGCAGACATAGACGGCGCCGTCGCGGGCCATGCGAACTCCATGATTCGTAATAAGTGCGCAGTCTAGCGAGGCTAGCGGATCAAGTCCGTCGCCCCGAAGTTGGCGTCCGTCGCACGGCGTGAGATAGATTCGCGTTACGCGAGTAGGGCGATGGGTTTTCAAGGGCTGGAGGCGTGAATGAGCGCAGTTGAACCGGGGACCGCGACGTCGGGTCTGGTCGAACGAGTTAAGTCGATCCTGTTGAAGCCGGGCGCGACCTGGGACGTGATCGACACCGAACCGGCGACGACCGGCGGTCTGTTCAGGAACTATGCGGCCATACTGGCGCTGATCCCGGCGATCTGCGGCCTGATCGGCGGAGCGGTGATCGGCGGCGCGTTCGGGATCAAGATCCCGATCCTGTTCGGAATCGTCGGCGCGGTGGCCGGCTATGTGCTGAACCTGGCCATGGTCTTCGTGATGGGCCTGATCATCGATGGCCTGGCCCCGTCGTTCGACGGCCAGAAGAACCGGGTCCAGGCGATGAAGGTCGCGGTCTATTCGAGCACGGCCGGATGGATCGCCGGCGTGTTCTCGCTGATCCCCATGCTGGGGCTGCTGGCGGTGCTGGGATCGCTGTACGGGCTTTATCTGCTCTATCTGGGTCTGCCCAAGCTGATGAAGGCGCCGCAGGAGAAGGCCTTCGGCTACACCGCCGTATCGGTCGTCGTGGCCATCGTGCTGTCGATCGTGATCAGCGCGGTTCTGGGTGCGATCAGCACGTTCGGCATGGTCGGTATGGGCGCGGCCGGCGCGCTGAGCTCCAACACCGTGCAGATCGGCGACAAGTCGGTGGACCTCGGCAAGCTTGAAGAGGCGTCCAAGCAGATGGAGGCCGCCGCCAAGCAGATCGAGAGCGGCGAGGCGCCGGAGGCCGTGCAACCCGACGTGCTGAAGGCCTATCTGCCTGAAGGGATCGCCGGTTACGCGCGCACCGAACTGACCACGGGGTCGGGCGGCGCGGCAGGCGTCGCCGGTTCGCAGGCCGAGGGCGTCTACACCAAGGGCGACGCCAAGATCCGGCTCAGCGTCACCGACCTGGGCGCGGCGGGCGCGCTGGCGGGCATGGCCAGCGCTTTCAACATGCAGTCGTCGAGCGAGAGCGACGGCAAGTACGAGAAGATCGGCAAGGTTGACGGCCGCATGACCCAGGAGTCGTACGACAAGACCAGCAAGCACGGGCAGTACAGCGTGCTGGTCGGCGACCGGTTCATGGTCGCCGCCGAGGGCGAAGGCGCGAGCATCGACGACCTGAAGTCGGCGGTGGCGGCGGTCGGTCCGGCGAAGCTGGAAGCCCTGTCGAAGGGCTAGACCGCGCCGAGGTAGACCCGGTCAGGGCGGCCGCCGAGGCGCACGAGGCATTCGTGCGCCACAGTGCCGGCGGCCGTCGCGATGTCGTCGATCAGCACGTTTGGACCGAGGAGCTCCACATAGTCGCCGATGGCGGCCGGGGACTGGCCAAGGTCGACGCCGATCAGGTCCATGGTCACGATCAGCACCTGGCGGCGGGCGCCGGCGTACCAGGCGTAGCCGCCGCGCTGGGAAGACCGAATGACGCCGTCGGCGTAGCCGGCTCCGACAACGGCCATGCGGATCGGGCGGTGGGCGACGACCCGCGAGCCGTAGCCGATGGTTTCGCCGGGCTGGACGTTGCGGATGTAGAGAATCTTCGCCTCGAGCTTGGCCACGGCCTGGAGCCGGGGATCGGGGTGTTCTTCCGGGCCGCCGCCATAGAGGCTGATGCCCGGGCGGATGATGTCCGCGCGGTAGTCCTCGCCCAGCATGATGCCGGCCGACGCGGCGAAACTGGCGCGGGCCTCCGGAAACAGCGGCCGCACCTGGTTGAAGCGCTCGAGCTGCAGGGCGTTGCGGGCGTCGGCGGGATCGGTCGCCGAGCCGAGGTGGCTCATCAGCACCTGGACGTCGAGGTGGCGCAGCCGGTCGGGCGAAGCCGAGAGAGCCCTGGCCTCTTCGAGCGTGACGCCCTGGCGGTTCATGCCGGTGTCGACCTGGAGCACCACGGGCAGCCGTCCGGCCGAGGCGGCGTAGGCGTTCGCAGCCTCGATCTGGGGCAGGCTCTCCAGCACAGGGGTCAGGTCGGATGCGGCCAGACGCGGCCCGTCGCCGGGCAAGAAGCCGTCCAGCACGTAGATCGCGGCCGGACGCTGGGGCCCGAGTTCAGCGCGCAGCGCCACGCCTTCCGACAACCGCGCGACGTAGAAGGCGCGCGCGCCCTCGGCCCACAGCCGGCGGCCGACCGGACCGGCGCCCAGGCCATAGCCGTCAGCCTTGATGACCGGAGCGGCGTCGGCGCCAGGGGCGGCGGCGCGCAGGACGGCGAAGTTGTGGGCGAGCGCGTCGAGATCGATGGTCAGGCGCGCGGGAGAGGAGGAAGACATCGCCTGTCCCATAGCCGAGGCCGGCAGGCGGCGCGAGGCCGGGCCTATTCCGATCGGTGAAGAGGGCTTGCCCGACGGCTTATTCGTCGGACGTGTAGAAGTGACTGTGCGCCAGGTTGCCGAACTTGGTGATGTCCGAGTCGAAGGACAGTTTCACCGTGCCGATGGGACCGTGACGCTGCTTGGCGATGATCACGTCGGCCGTGCCTTGGCAGCGGTCCATCTCCTCCTGCCAGGTCAGGTGTTCTGGGGTGCCTTCGCGGGGCTCGGCTCGGCCGAGATAGTAGCTCTCACGGTAGATGAACATGACCATGTCGGCGTCCTGTTCGATCGAGCCCGATTCCCGCAGGTCGGAGAGCTGGGGACGCTTGTCCTCTCGGTTTTCCACCTGACGCGAGAGCTGTGAGAGCGCGATGACCGGCACCGCCAATTCCTTGGCCAAGGCCTTCATCGACTGCGTGATCATCGAGACTTCCTGCACCCGGTTGTCGCTCTTGCCGTCGCCGCCGGTGACGAGCTGGAGGTAGTCGATGACGATCAGGTCGAGGCCATGGGTCCGCTTCAGGCGGCGGGCGCGGGCGGCGAGCTTGGCGATGGTGATGCCGCCGGTGGCGTCGATAAACAGCGGCGCGTCCTGGATCTCCAGGGCGGCGTCGCGGATGCGGCTGAACTCCATGGCGTCGATTTCGCCCTTGCGCAGCTTGTCGCCGGAAACCCCGGAGCTCTCGGCCAGCAGACGCATGGCCAACTGGTCGGCGGACATTTCGAGCGAGAAGAACGCGACGACGCCGCCGGCGACGGTCTTCTTCGTTCCGTCGGGCTGCGGCTCCCACGCGTAGTGGCGCGCGACGTCGAAGGCGATGTTACAGGCCAGCGAAGTCTTTCCCATCGACGGACGGGCGGCGAGGATCAGCAGGTCGGAGGGGTGCAGGCCGCCGATCTTGCGGTCAAGGTCGAGCAGGCCCGTCGAGATGCCGGCGAGGCCGCCGTCGCGGGCGTGCGCCTCGGCCGCGAGAGTCACGGCGCCGTGGACGGCTTCGGCGAACGGCACGAAGCCCTGATTGGTGCCGCCCGCCTCGGCCAGGGTGAACAGCTGGGCTTCGGCGGCCTCGATCTGGTCGCGGGCCGAACGGTCGGCGTCGCCTTGCTGGGCGGTGAGGGCGATTTCGCCGCCGATCCGGATCAGGTCGCGGCGCAGGGCCAGGTCGTAGATGGCACGTGAATAGTCCGGCGCGTTGGCGGCCGGGGGCGCGCGGTCGACGAGGTCGGCCAGGTAGCGGATGCCGCCCAGTTCCTCGAACGCCGGGTCGCGGTTGAACTGCTCGGCCAGCAGGATCGGCTCGGCCAGCTGGCCCTTGCGGACGGCGGTTTCGAGCGAGGTGAACAGCCGCTGGTGGAACGGTTCGTAGAAATGGCGGGCCTGCAGGAAGTCGCCGAGCCGCTCGAAGGCGGCGTTGTCGTACAGCAGGACGCCGAGCAGGGCCTGTTCGGCCTCGATGTTCGCCGGCGCATGCGGGATCGCGGCGTCGTTCTGGGCGGGGCGGAGATCGAGGGCTGGGACGATGGACATCGATTTACAGATACCTAACCCGGAGGGGGGCGGTCTGCGCCGATGTCAGGGGAACCCACAGGAGAAATGTCGCCCCTGTGGATAGCTCGAGCGACAACGGCGCAGGGCTGGATAGCCCTGCGCCGCGTCAGTTCCGGACGTAAGTCCTAGCCTACCACTTGTAGGCCAGGCGGCCGTAGACGAAGCGGCCGTTGAAGCCGAACGGCGAGAACGACGAGAACGGCGCCGCCGAGGTCGTGTTCTGGTTCGGGGTGATCTGACGCGGATAGACGTCGAAGACGTTGTCCGCGCCGACCGAGGCGGTCAGCCCGATCGGGAAGGTGTAGCGGGCTTCCAGGTCGACCAGGCCGCGCGTGCCGGTGTGGTTGTCGCCGCTGCCGTCCAGAGCCGCGCCCGGCGAAAGGACGTCGCCGTAGATCGTGGTGCGCACGGTCGCGCCCCAGGCCTCGCGGTTCCAGTCGCCCTGCAGAGCCAACTTGTGCTTCGGCGTGCCGTCCTCGAACCGCATGGTCGCCTGGCGGGCGAACAGCGACGTCGGGGTCGGCAGGATCGACGCCTTGGTCACCGGGGTCTTGGTGACATCGACGTCGTTGTAGTTGGCCGCGGCGGTCAGATCGAAGGTCCCGGCCTGTTCGTCGACGATTCGGTAGCGCGCCACCACGTCGACGCCGACGGTCTCGGTGTCGACGCCGTTGATGAAGAAGCGGGCCGCCGTCGCGCCGAGCGGCGAGAGCAGATCGTAGATCACGCGCGCGTTGGTCCCCGGCGCGGCGGTCGGGCTGCCGGTCAGGGTTTCCGACAGAACGATCCGGTCCTTCACGTCGATCTTGTAGCCGTCGACAGTCAGTTCAAACGCGCCGCGACGGAAGACGAAGCCGAGCGCGTAGTTGTCGGAGCTTTCGGCCTTCAGCGGCTCGGCGCCCAGGGCCCGGGCGACCGGGCTGGTGGCCGGGTAGGTGCCGGTCTCGTAGGGGACGTTGTCGATGTAGAGGATCGAGGTCGAGGTGAAGTACTGCTGCTGCAGCGCCGGCGCGCGGAAGCCGGTCGAGATCGCGCCGCGGATGGCGAACTCAGGCGTGAACTCGTAGCGGGCCGCGAGCTTGCCGGTCGTGGTGTCGCCGAAATCGGAATAGTCCTCGTAGCGGACCGCGGCCGACAGGGTCAGTTGCTCGGTGACCTTGCCTTCCAGGTCGACATAGACGCCGACGTTGTCGCGATCGACATCCACCTCGTTGGACGGGGTGAAGCCGGTGAAGCCGCGCGAGCCGAACGTCACGCCGGCGACGGGGCCGCGGGCGTAGGACGCCACTTCGCCCTGGTTGACCTTGTAGGTCTCCTTGCGGGCCTCGAGGCCGAAGGCGACGTTGAGCGGGCCAGCGAGGCCGACGTCGAATTCACGGCTGAAGTCCGCGCCGAAGACCAGCTGGTCATAGGTCAGGCCGCCGGCCTGGAACGAGGTCGGCGAGGTCGGGCCATAGGACGGGTTGATGGTGTTCTGGACGCCGAAGTCGATGTCGTTCTTGCCGTAGACGATGTTGAAGTCGGCGTTGAAGCCGCCGATCTGGCCGCGGACGCCCAGGCCGGCGCTGTTGTCCTCGGAGTCGGTCGTCAGATAGGGCAGGTAGCCGTTCGGATAGACCGACAGGATGTTCTGCTGGGTGTCGGTCGGCAGCCGGTAGGTCGCGGCGCTGGAGGCGTCGCGGTGTTGGTAGCCGTACCAGCCGTAGAGATCCCAGACGTCGTTCAGCGACTTGCCGGCGTTGGCGTAGAACGAGATGTCGTCGACGTCGGCGTCCCCGAACCGCGAGGTGATGCGGTTCGGAGTGACGCGCTTGTCGATGTCGCTGCGGTTGGTGTTCTCGCGCGAGCGGTACTCGGCCGAGAGCGTCAGGAAGCCGTCGCCGAGGAAGCTCAGGCCCTGCCAGCCGGACACCGTGGTGGTGGCGCCGTCGCTGATGTCGTCGTTGCGACCATAGTAGCCGTCGAACTTGGTGAGGTACGAGCCGTAGGTCACCGACAGGCCGCCGCCGCTGGCGGCTTCGCGCAGGCGCATGTTGATCACGCCGGCGATGGCGTCCGAGCCGTACTGGGCCGAGGCGCCGTCACGTAGCACCTCGATGCGGTCGATGGCGGTGGACGGGATGGCGTTGAGGTCGACGGCGGCCGAGCCGCGGCCGACTGAGCCGTTGGTGTTGACGAGCGCGGTGGCGTGGCGGCGGGTCCCGTTGACCAGCACCAGCGTCTGGTCCGGGCCCTGGCCGCGCAGGGTGGCCGGGCGGATGGCGTCCGTGCCGTCGGTGTTGGACGGGCGCGGGAAGGTGATGGACGGGACCGAGGTCGCGAGCGCGGTCGCCAACTCGGTCGTGCCGCGCTGCTGCAGCGCGTCGGCGCTGATCACATCCACGGGAGCGAGGGTCTCGAGCCGCGAGCGGCCTTCGGTTCGGGTGCCGGTTACAACCAGCTCTTCGACTTCGCCGGCGCCCGATTGGGCGTAAGCCACGCCAGAAAACAGACTCGCGGCGGAAGTCGCCGCAAGCAACAGTACGCGATACTTCATTGATATCCCCAGTTTATTTTTCCCGCCTTTTGGCGGTCGGATTATGGCCCTAGCGAAATGGTAGGAATTGCTGAGGGTTTCCGAAAGAACATAATTGCAACGCTTTCCGGAAAACTCTGGGTAGCAAGGGGACGCTCGGCGCCAGGCGCGTCCACGATTCACGTCCAAGCTTGGAGTCGACGACGTTCGATCCTGGCCCTACACATCAAGGATCGGTTGTTCCGGGGTGGCGATGCAACGAGGCGTGGATGCAGGCGCCCCTGTCGACAAGGCGGGCGATCCGCTTGCGGCGGCGCATGCGGAACTGTTGCGCGATCGCGGCTTCCAGTTCGACCGCGCCGACTTCCAGCCGCCCAAGACCCCGGAGTGGTTCAAGTGGATCGCCGAGGCGTTCCAGGCGATCGCGCCGTTGCTGAAATGGGTGTTCTGGATCGGCGTGGCGGTCATCGCCGCCCTGGTGCTCTACGCGCTGGTGCGTGAGGTGCTGCGTCTGCGGATGCCGGCGGCCAAGCCCAAGACTCTTGCGACAGAGGCGGTTCCCGAATGGCGGCCGGACGTGGCCGCAGCCCGCGACCTGCTGGCGGCGGCTGACGCGTTGGCGGCTGAAGGACGCTATGCCGAGGCGGCGCACCTGATCCTGCTGCGCAGCGTCGCCGATATCGAGAGCCGGCGACCCAGGACCGTCCGGCCGGCCCTGACCACACGCGAGATCGCGGGACTGTCGGCGTTGCCGCCCTCCGCGCGGCCAGCCTTCGCCCAGATCGGCCGGGTGGTCG
Organism: Phenylobacterium sp. LjRoot97; assembly: GCF_964254345.1. Lineage (NCBI taxonomy): Bacteria > Pseudomonadati > Pseudomonadota > Alphaproteobacteria > Caulobacterales > Caulobacteraceae > Phenylobacterium > Phenylobacterium sp. LjRoot97. The sequence continues at coordinate 2,363,809 of NZ_CAXUTH020000001.1, read as the reverse complement.
AACGCAGCCTGTTCGGCGGCGCGCCGGTGCAGGCGACCGACTACGCCGAGTGCCGGCGCGACTACGAAGCCTTCGCGCTGCCGGCGGGTTGGGCATGACCGGCGATCGGAGCCGGGCGTTCTCGCCCATGGTGATGCTGGTGCTCGTGCTGGTCGGCTGCGTGTCACTGGCCGGGCTTGGCCTGTTGGCGGCCTACGAACCGGAGCTGCGCTCGGGCGACAACGGCCAAGGGCATGCGTTGTCGCGCTCAGCGGTTGGATTTGCCGCGGTCGCGCGGCTGCTGGAAGCGTCGGGAACCCCGGTCGTCATGCGGCGCGGGGAGCTGTCGGCGACGGCCGCGGAAGGGCTGCTGGTGCTCACCCCTGGCCCTGGGACGAGCGGCAGCCGGGTCAGCGACATCGAGCACGACGGCCCGACCCTGGTGGTGTTGCCCAAGTGGGTGACGATTCCGCATCCGGTCCGCAGGGCGTGGGTGCGCGTGGCCGCGCCCCTTGGCGACGATGCGTCGTTGAAGGTGCTGCCGGCCGCCTGGCGCAGCGGACTGACCCTGCAGCAGCGGCCTGGAACCGCAGCCGTGCGTTTGAGACGGCCCGACGGTCGTGCGGTGGGCGTGCAGCCGGCCGTCGAGAATCTGCGGACGCTGTCCGGCCCGGGTTGGATCCCGGTCGTGGTGGATGAGGCTGGACGGGGCGTGCTGGTGATGAACCAGAAGACCGGCGTCTACGTGCTCGCCGACCCGGATTTCCTGGACACCGCGGGCATGAAGAGATTGGACGGCGCGCGCGCGGCGATCGCCATGCTCTCGGTGATCCGCGCCGAGGGCACGCCGGTCGTGTTCGACCTGACGCTTCACGGCTTCGAGCGCTCGCTCAATCCGTTGCGCCTGATGCTGGAGCCGCCGCTGCTGGGCGCGACGCTCTGCCTGCTGGCGGCGCTGCTCCTGGTCGGCGTTCAGGCGGCCGTACGGTTCGGGCCGGCGCGAGGCCAGGCGCGCGCCGTGGCCCTGGGCAAGCGCGCCTTGGCGGACAACACCGCCGGCCTGGTGCGAATGGCGCGCCGCGAGCACCGCATGGCTGCGCCTTATGGCGAGTTGGTGCGCACGGAGGCGGCCCGCGCCGTCGGAGCGCCGCGCGGGCTGGAGGGCGACGAACTCGACGGCGTCCTCGACCGGCTGGGGGCGGCGGGCGGCTCGACCTATCGGATTTCGACCCTGATCGAACGCGCCCGCGCGGCGCGCACCAAGGGAGACCTGATGGAGGTCGCCCGGGACCTCTATCGTTGGAGACAGGAGATGACGCGTGAACGTCGCTGAGGTGAAGGCGCTGGCCGACGGCATTCGCGGCGAGATCGCCAAGGCCGTCATCGGCCAGGATGCGGCGGTCGATCTGCTGCTGACCGCACTGTTTGCGGGCGGCCACGTGCTGCTGGAAGGCCCGCCGGGCACGGCCAAGACCCTGCTGGCGCAGACCTTCGCGGCCAGCCTCGGCCTCGAGTACGGCCGCATCCAGTTCACGCCCGACCTGATGCCGGGCGACATCATCGGCGCCAACCTGTTCAATTTCCAGACCAGCACTTTCACCCTGACGCGCGGGCCGGTGTTCTGCGAGCTGTTGCTGGCGGACGAGATCAACCGGACGCCGCCGAAGACGCAGGCGGCCCTGCTGGAGGCGATGCAGGAGCGGCGGATCACGATCGACGGCCAGTCGCATGAGCTGAGCCCGCGGTTCACGGTCGTGGCCACCCAGAACCCGATCGAGCAGCAGGGCACCTATCCGCTGCCGGAGGCGCAGCTGGATCGGTTCCTGTTCAAGCATGTGCTGGACTATCCGGAGCGCCACGACGAACTGGCGATCGTGCTGGGACACGGCTCTCGGGCGGGGCTGCCGAGCCCGCAGGACCTGGGCGTGCGCCGGGTGCTCGATCGCGCCGGCGTCGACGCGGCGGTCGAAGCGGTCGCCCAGGTGCGGCTGACGGACGAGGTGGCGGCCTACGTCGTCGACCTGATCCGGGCGACCCGCGAATCCGCCGACATCGAGACCGGCGCGTCGCCGCGGGCGGGCGCCATGCTGGCGCTGGCGTCGCGGGCGCACGCAGCGCTGGACGGGCGCGACTACGTCATTCCCGACGACGTGAAGACCCTGGCTCCGCCGGCGCTGCGCCACCGGGTGATCCTGTCGCCGGCCGCCGAGATCGAAGGGCGGCGCGTCGATCAGGTGCTGGCCGCGCTGATCGATCAGGTGGCGGCCCCGCGGTGATCTACCCCACGCGACGCGCTGCGCTGGCCGTCGCGGCCGGAGCGCCCCTTGCGCTGATCGCGGGGAGCGTGGCCGAGCCCCTGTGGGTCGTAGGCGCGGTTTGGGCGGCAGGCCTGCTGTTGCTGATGGCGCTCGACGCGATGTTGGGGGCGGCGCGCGATCGCCTGGCGCTGGACCCGCTGCCCGCACTGAGCGCGGCGGTGGCGCGGCCTGGCGCAGCGCGGTTCGTCGCGCGGTTCGAAGGCGCCGCGCCGGGCACGGTCGAGGCGGCGCTGGCGGCGGACGAGCGGCTGGGCCTGGAGGCCCGCACCGCGCTCGCCGAGGTTCGCGACGGCGTGGCGGAGATCCTCGTGGCCTTCACCCCGCAGCGGCGCGGACTGGTGAAGCTGGAGTCGCTGTGGCTTCGCTGGCGTGGGCCCCTGGGCCTGGTCTGGAAGCAGAAGACCTTCGAGCTCGACTACAACCTGGCGATCACGACCGACCTGCAGTGGGTGCGCGACGAGGCCGTGCGGCTGTTCGCGCGCAACGCTCTGTTCGGGGCCAAGGCGCAGATCGAGATCGGCGAGGGATCGGAGTTCCACGCCCTGCGCGACTTCCAGCCGGGCATGGACCGCCGCGCCGTGGACTGGAAGCAGTCGGCCCGGCACGCCGCGCTGCTGGCCAAGGAGTTCAGGACCGAGCGCAACCACAACGTCGTCATGGCGATGGACTGCGGCCGGGCGATGAGCGAGCCCGTGGACGGCGCGCCGCGGATCGATCGCGCGATCAACGGGGCGCTGCTGCTGGCCCACGCCTGCCTGCGGTCGGGCGACCGGGCAGGGCTGTTCGCCTTCGATTCAGCGCCGCGGCTGTCGACTGGCGCCGTCGGCGGACCGAACGCGTTCATGGTCCTGCAGCAGATGGCCGGGCGCATCGACTACTCCACCGAGGAGACCAACTATGCGCTGGGCCTCTCGGTGCTGGCGGGGGAACTGCAGCGGCGCTCGCTGGTCGTGGTGTTCACAGACTTCACCGACCAGACAGCCGCGCAGCTGATGATCGAGTCGGTCGGGCGACTGGTCGGCCGGCACCTGATCATGTTCGTGGTGCTGAAGGACGAGGAACTCGAAGGCATGGTCGCCGCCGAGCCGAAGACGCCGGAGGACGTGTCCCGCGCCGTGTTCGCCGCCAGCCTGCTGCGCGAGCGTGACCTGGTGATCTCGCGGCTGCGACGGCTGGGCGTGCATATCGTCGAGACGCCGGCCGATCGGATCGGGACCGAGGTGATCAACGCCTATCTGGACCTCAAGCGGAGGGACCTGCTGTGAGCGCCCTCAAGAGCCAGCGGTTCCGCGAGGAGCGGGAAGCCGATTGGAAGCGGCTCGAACGACTGATGGACCTTGTCGAGAAGCGGTCGGCGGCGAGCCTGACCGACGAGGAGCTGCTGGCGATCCCCGTCCTCTACCGCTCTACGCTCTCGGCGCTCAGCGTGGCGCGCGAGACCTCGCTGGACCGCAGCCTGATCGACTATCTCGAAGTGCTCTCGGCGCGCGCCTATTTCTTCGTCTACGGCTCGCGTTCGACTCTGCTGGAGCGGCTGGGCGGTTTCTTCCGGCAGGACTGGCCGGCGGCGGTGCGCAGCGTCTGGCGCGAAACGCTCGTCGCTGCGCTGCTGACGGCGCTCGGCGCGGTCGCGGCCGCCTTGCTGATCGCGCACGACGCCCAGTGGTACCACGTGTTCGTCCCGGAGGGCCTGGCTGGCGGCCGCGACCCGGCCGCGGCTACTGAGACCTTGCGCGAGATGCTCTATGACGGCGGAGGCTCGGGCGATGGCTTGTCGGTGTTCGCCACCTTCCTGTTCACCCACAACGCCCAGGTGGCGCTGCTGGCCTTCGCGCTCGGCTTCGCGTTCTGCGTCCCGACCCTGATGCTGCTGATCTACAACGGCGCGACGCTGGGGGCCTTCCTGTCGCTCTACTTCAGCCGCGGACTGGGCTTCGAGCTGGGCGGTTGGCTGTTGATCCATGGCGTCACCGAGTTGTTCGCCGTCATGCTGGCCGGCGCGGCCGGGATCCGGGTCGGTTGGAGCCTGGCGTTCCCCGGCGCGCTGTCGCGCCTCGACTCGCTGGCCGCGGCGGGGCGCACCGCCGGCGCGGTGATGGCCGGCGTCGTGGTCATGCTGTTCTTCGCGGGTCTGTTGGAGGGCTTCGGCCGGCAGCTGATCAATCACGACCTGATCCGCTACGCGGTGGCGCTCGGGACGGCGCTGCTGTGGGGCGCATACTTCTATGGTCCGCGTCGGGAGAGCGCCTCGTGAGCGATGCCTTCGACAAGGTCACGCGGGCCTTCGTGACGCCGGAGGGCGTCGATCTGCGGCTGCAGATCGGCGACGGCGGGCAACGGGCGGCGGCGTTCTTCATCGACGTCTTGATCATCGCGGCGGCGCTGCTCGGGCTGACGATCCTGGCCATCGCGACCGGGGTCACCAGCGGCGGGCAGGCCGGGATGGAAATCGCCGCCATCATCTGGCTGCTGATCGCATTCCTGTTGCGCAACTTCTACTTCACCGCCTTCGAGCTGAGCGCAGCGGCGGCGACGCCGGGCAAGCGGATGCTGGGCCTGCGCGTCGCAGCCCGCGACGGCGGGCGGCTGCGGGCCGAGGCGGTGCTGGTCCGCAACGCCATGCGTGAACTGGAAGTGTTCATGCCGCTGTCGGTGATCATGGTCCGCACCCAGGAGGGGGGCGGACAGGCGTGGATGTACTTGCTGGGCGTGGTGTGGGTTGGAATTTTCGCCCTGTTTCCGCTGTTCAATCGCGACCGGTTGCGGATCGGCGACCTGGTCGGCGGGACCTGGATCGTGCGCACGCCGCGCCAGCGCCTGGCGCGCGACATGGCGGTCGAGGGTTCGGAACGGCTGGTCCGCTATCCGTTCACGCCGGCGCAGCTCGACGCATACGGCGAAAAGGAACTGCATGTGCTGGAGGAAGTGATCCGCCGCCGGGACCGGCGCACGGTCCGAGCAGTGGCCGAGCGGATCACCACCAAGATCGGCTGGACCGCATCGCCGGATCAGGACGATTACGACTTCCTCAGCGCCTACTACGCCGCGCTACGGGGGCGGCTCGAAAGCCGGATGCTGATGGGGCGGCGGCGGCGCGACAAGCACGCCGCCTGACGCGATCAGTCGAATACGGCTGCAAGCTGGGCCGCGCCGACGCCTTCCTTGATCATCCGCAACTCGTAGTAGATCGAGGATATTCCAGCCGACGTGACGACGCCCGAGATCGCCCCGACGAGGGCGTTGCTGATGGTCGAGGAGATCGCCATCGCGCTGAGGTCGCCGCCGATCATGCTCAAGGCGACGAAGATCCCGCCGAGCACGGCGGAAACGACGAAGTAGGCGACGAAGTAGACCACCAGCAGCCCGAAGATCGGCCACCGGTGGCCCCGAGTGAGGTCGCGGCTTCGGCCCAACGCGCCGAACACGCCTGGGCGCTCCATGACGTAGGCGGGCGTCGCGATGACCCAAATGACGCCCAGAATGATCGCCGGCACGACGAGCAGCAGGAACGCAATGCCGTACGCGAACATCATCACGATGCCGAGGCCGATGAGCGGCAAGAGCACGCTGTAGGTTTTGCCGAGTTCTCGAAAGGCCGACGGCTTGTCGCCGTTCAAGGTTCCCACCGCCACCCGGATCGTGGACGCTTGGAGCAGAACCGAACCGATCATCAGGGCGAGGAAGCCGATCCCCATCAGCGCCGAGGCGAGGCCGAGGTCGCCGATTTCTCCGGTCCCGCTGGCGCCGGTCAGGACGATCTGGCCCCAGCCCATGACCGCAGCGGGCAGGCCGGCCAGCAGTAGGGCGAGGATCGACAGCTCACGCAGATTGGCGCCGACGACACGGAAGGTGTTTGAAACCACCCGTCCGAAGTCAAAATTTGCGCTGGTTGCTTGCGCCGCCGTCATGCCGTGCCCCTGTCGGTCGTGGCCGACCAGAACATCATGGCGCGTGCGGGGTTGGAACTACAATCTTGAGTGCAGTTCAAAAGAAACGGCGCGGATCCGAAGATCCGCGCCGCTCCTGAAGTCTTGGGACTGCGTCCGGCGTTAGTGGTCGCCGAAGTCGCCGTCCTGTTGGCCAGCGCCGCCTTCCAGCATGTCCTGGGCGGCTTGCTCATCGGCCGCGCGATCTTCCTCGAACTGCGAGGCGATCACGTTTTCACCGCGGGCTTGGCGCTCGGCCTCGTCCTGGCTGCGGGCGATGTTGATGTTGACGCTGACGGTCACTTCCGCGTGCAGGCGAACCTTCACGGGGTGGACGCCGAGGGTCTTGATCGGCTTGTCGAGAACGACCATCGAGCGGTCGATCTTGCCGCCTTCGGCGTTGACCATGTCGGCCACGTCGCGACCGGTGACCGAACCGTAGAGTTGGCCGGTTTCGCCAGCCTGACGGATCAGGATGTACGACGTGCCGTCCAGGGCTTCGCCAGACTTGCCGGCGGCGTCCTTGGCCTTCTGGTTGCGGACTTCGATCTCGGCGCGCTGGGCGTCGAAGATCTTCAGGTTCGCGGCGGTCGCGCGCAGGGCCTTCTGACGGGGCAGGAGGTAGTTACGGGCGTAGCCGTCTTTGACGGTGACCACGTCGCCCAGGCCGCCACGGCCTTCGACGCGTTCGAGCAGAACAACTTTCATGTGTCGGTCCCCCTTACTTCACGACGTAGGGCAGGAGGGCGAGGAAGCGAGCGCGCTTGATGGCGCGAGCCAGTTCGCGTTGCTTCTTGGCCGACACCGCGGTGATGCGCGACGGCACGATCTTGCCGCGCTCGGAGACGTAGCGCTGCAGCAGCTTCACGTCCTTGTAGTCGATCTTCGGAGCGTTGGCGCCGGAGAACGGGCACACCTTGCGGCGGCGGAAGAACGGGCGGCGGGCGCCGCCAGCGGCCGGGGCCGCCGGAGCGGCGGAGGTTTCGTCAGTCATTGTGATCCCTCCCTTTCTTAGCTTTGGAATTCTTCACGGCGCGGTTCGCGTTCGCGATCGCGGCGAGCCAGAACCGGGGAGAGCTCGAGGTCGAGTTCCTCGACGCGGACGGTCAGGGTGCGCAGAACGTCTTCGTTCAGGCCCAGCTGACGCTCCATCTCCTTCACCGCCGCCGGAGGGGCGTCGATGGCGAGCAGGGAGTAGTGCCCCTTGCGGTTCTTCTTGATGCGGTAGGTCAGGTTGCGCAGACCCCAGTACTCGATCTTCGCGACGGAACCGCCGCCTTCTTCGATCAGAGCCTTGATTTGGTCGTTGAGGGCTTCAGCCTGTTGCGGCGAGATATCCTGCCGCGAAATAACAACGTGCTCGTAGAGCGCCATGTTTTCCTTTTCCCATTTGGAAGGCGGCGCGCCCGACACCGGGTAAGTGTCGGAAACGATGGCTCTTGTGGCGCGGCGACCGGGAGTTTCCCGATCCTTTCGCGTTCCGGCCCAAGACCGCCTTCCGTGAAGAGGCGGGCTAGTACGGGAAAAGCGGTTGCAGGGCAAGGCTTTTCCCGTGTGTCGCTCGCAGGTCTACTTCGGATGCTTGACCCGCCATTGCTTCACCGCAGTGAGGGTCTCGGTGACGTGGTCGTTGGCCTTCATGTCCGAGTAGGCGTGGATCACTTCGCCCGTCGGCGAGATCACGTACGAGGTCCGGTTCGACCAGCCGGGCTTGACCGCCAAGGCGGCGTCGTACGTGCCGGCGATCTTGGCGCCGGGGTCGGCGGCGACGGGGAACTTGCCCGAGCACTTCTCAGTGTCGGCCGAGAACGAGGCCAGCTTGTCGAGGTTGCCGCCGGTGACGCCGATGACCGTCGCGCCCTGGGCCTTGAACTGGTCGATCGACTCCGCGAACAGGCGGGCCTCGAGGTTGCAGCCCGAGGTCTCGGCGGCCGGGAAGAAGTACAGCACCACCGGCCCGCTCTTGCGGGCCTGAGCCATTGAGAAGGTTATCGGCTTGCCGGCCTGATAGCCCTGGGCGGTGAAGTCCGGGGCCTTGGAGCCCTCCTTCAGCGCCGCAAAGGCGGGGGTGGCGGCGAGCGCCGCGATGGCGGCGGCGAGGGCGAGACGGCGCATGTGGGATCCTCCGGAATCCCTTGCACTATAGGCGCCCGGCGTCGGCTTGTCTGCGCGCGGAATGGGCCACGGATCTCATCGAACGCCGGTCGATTCAAGCTTGGCCTTAGTTGACGCGGCGTTGACCTTCTTTGTTACGGTTATCGCAACAGCGGTCCCCCTAACTCATTGATGTTGCGTAGCATCCAGGGGTGGGGCGATGCGTGTTGGGACTATGGTGAGCTTGGGCGCCTCGGCTGCGCTCGGGCTGGGGGCGTTGTTCGTGGCCAAGGTGGCCCTGCCGGCGCATGGCAACGTCGCCGTCGCCGCCGCTCCCACACCAGTCGTCAGCGGCGTTCCGGTCGTGGTCGCCGCCAAGGATATCAAGTACGGCGAGCGCCTGGACGCCAGCCATCTCAAGCTCGTGCAGATCCCGCGTGACGCCGCGCCGGCCGGGGCCTTCGCCACCATCGATCAGGTTCTGGCCCAGGACCACGGCGGCGCGCCGGTGGCGCTGTCGCCGATCCTGGCGCGTGAGCCGCTGCTGCCGACCAAGCTCAGCGGCCCGGGCGCGCGTCCGTCCGTCGCCGCCGAGATCGGGGCCGGGATGCGGGCCTACACGATCGGGGTTTCCGATGTCTCCGGCGTCGGCGGCCATGCGCTGCCGGGCGACCGCGTTGACGTGGTGCTGATGCGCAACCTGTCGGACGACGACAGCCACAAGATGCTGCAGGCAGAGGTCGTGATCCAGAACGTGCGGGTGCTGGGCGTCGACCTCAACGCCGATCCGACCTCGAACAAGCCCGAAGCGCCGAGCACCGCGACCCTGGAAGTCAGCGTCCGAGACGCCCAGAAGCTGGCGGTCGCCGCCGATCTAGGCGCCCTCTCGCTGGCGCTGCGCGCGCTGGGGCAGGCCGAGGTCGAACAGGCGGCGCCGATCGGCGTGCGGGAAGTCGTCGGCGCTGCGCCCCGCGGGGCGCCGGCCGTCGCAGCGCGCGCCTGGCGGGCGCCGCAGTCCAGCGTGGCTTCGGGCCGCTCGCTGATCACAGTTGTCGAGGGGGAGGGCGGGGCCAAGCACCCCGGCGAGTGACCCCTATGAAGAGCGTCAATCAGATGTCGCGTACGATCCTGGCCGTTCTGGCCTGCACCCTTGGCCTGGGTCAGGCGCCGGCCCATGCCGAAACCTTCGTGAGCGAAGCCGTGCGTAGCCGCACGATCAACGTGCCGAAGAACAAGTCGCTTTCATTTCGGCTGGATGGTCCAGCCTCGAAGATCGTGGTCGCCCAACCCGACACTGCGCAGATCGTGGCCACCACGGACCGCAGCTTCTATGTGCGCGGCAAGGCGTTGGGCGCCACGAACCTGCTGATCTACGGCCAGGGCGGTGCGCTTCAGGAGGTCGTCGACGTGCGCGTCGGCTATGACGCCGAGGCGCTGCAGACCGATCTGGCGGCCGCGATCCCCGGCGAGGTCATCAAGGTACGGAACCTGGGCGAGGGCCTGCTGCTGACCGGCGAGGTCTCGACGACCGCCGTCGCCGCCAAGGCCAAGACCCTGGCCGACAAGTTCGCGCCGGAAAACGTCACCAGCGCCCTGACCGTCCGCGCCTCGCAGCAGGTGATCCTGGAGGTCCGGGTGCTGGAAGCCGGACGTTCGGACCTGAAGGATGTCGGATTCAACCTCACGGCCACCGATGGGATCAACTTCGCCTTGGCCAGCGGTTCGGGCCTGATCGGCCCGAGCACGCCGCAGGGCGCGCTGCAGGTCCGCGGGTCGATCGGCTCGGTCGATATCGATCTGATGCTGCAGGCGTTGGAGGAAAAGGGCGTGGTCCGCACCCTGGCCCGCCCCAACCTGGTCGCGCTGTCGGGCCAGAAGGCGAGCTTCCTGGCCGGCGGCGAGTTCCCGTTCCCGGTGCCGAACGGCCGCGACACGGTGACGATCGAATTCCGCCAGTTCGGGGTGAAGCTAGACTTCGAGCCGGTCGTCCAGGACAACGGCCTGATCCGGCTGCTGGTAGCCCCTGAGGTCAGCGCTCTCGACAACAGCGCCAACCTGCGCCTGAACGGGATGGAAGTGCCGTCGCTCACCGTGCGGCGCGCGGCGACGACGGTGGAGCTGAAGTCCGGCGAGAGCTTCGCCGTCGCCGGCCTGTTTCAGCAGGACTACAGCAACGCCGTCCGGCAGCTGCCGGGCATCGGGCAGGTGCCGGTGATCGGCGCGCTGTTCCGTTCGGCGCGCTGGAAACGCCACGAATCCGAACTGGTCATCATCATCACGCCGCGCTTGGCCACGGCCGACGACCTGACCGGCGAGACCCGGATCATGGCGGGCCGCGAAACCAATCCCATCGACCTGCTCCTGATGGGCATGGCGCTCGACAAGCCGCTGTCGGCGCCGGTCGGAACCGGCCCGGCCGGACAGTAACGTGTGAGTTCGAGGTCGCAGTCATGACCCATTGGAGCCTTCTAGGCCGACGCGTCCTGGCGGTTGGGCCAAGCCTCGCCCCACTGGCCCGCGGCCCGCTGTTCGGCGCGGCGTTGGAGATGGCCGGGGTTGAGCGGCTGGCCGAAGCCCGCAGCGCGTCGGTCGACCTGGCGCTGGTCGACGTCGACAGCCTGGAGCCGCAGGCCCTGACCGCCGCCTTGGAGGCGCTGGCCGCGTCAGGCCAGGCCCCGCCCGTGCTGCTGGTCGGCGCGAGGTTGCCTGCCGGACTCGTGCGGATCGCGATGCGGCTGCCGCAGTCGGACGTGCTGGAGCCGCCGTATAGCGACGACCAGGTGCGCGAGGCGGTGTTCGGACTTCTGGACGCGGCCGGGGCGCAGGCGCCGGCGGCCGCCGACAGCGCGTCGCGTTGCTGGTCGGTCGTGGGCGCGGTCGGCGGGGCCGGGGCGACCACCCTGGCGATCGAGTTCGCTGCGCTGCTGGCGGCGCGCGCCAATCGTGACCACGCCGTATGCCTGATCGACCTGCATCTCGCCGATGGGGCTGCAGCCGCCTATCTCGGCGCGACTGCGGCCATGGGCTTGGCCGAGTTCGGACCGGCGGCCGAGCGGATGGACGCGGCCCTGCTCGCGGCGTTCACCACTCCGATCGCCAAGGGCCTCGACCTGCTGGCCTGCCCGCGTGATCCGCTGGCCTTCGAGCAAATCTCCAAGGAAGCCGTGCTGCGGATCCTGGAGATCGCCTGCGAGGCCTATGACTTCGTGATCATCGACATGCCGCGGCATCGGCGGCCCTGGACGCTGGAAGTCCTGGCCGGGTCCGACGAGGTGTTCGTGGTCTCGGAGCTGACGGTGCCCGCGCTGCTGGCGGCCCGCGCCCTGGCTGGCGAGATCGAGGCCGGCCTGCCGGTCGGGGTCCGCACTCGGGTCGTGCTCAATCGCCTGGCCACCCGAATGTTCGGTCCCGCGCCCTCGGTCGCCGAGGCCGAGCGGGCGCTCGAGCGCAAGGCCGAAGCTGGCATCAGCTCGGATTGGGAGGCGGCCGCCGCCTCGGTGAACCTGGGTGGTCCCATCTCCCAGCACCGGCCGAAGTCCAAGATCGTCCGCGATGTCTCGGCGGTCGTCGATCGGCTGCTGGGCGTCCAGAGCCCGGCGGCCCGTCGCAGCGGCTGGCGTTCGCGGAGGGCCGCCTGATGGGACGCTTCACACTTGCGCCCCGGCCTGCACAGCCGGCCCCTGAGGTTCGGTCGGCGGAGCCGGTTGCGCCGCCGCCGGCCCCCGCGCCGACCGATCACCTGCTCGACATCAAGCTGAAGCTGCATGCGCGGCTGATCGAGGAACTCGATCTCTCGAAGCTGGAGAGCCTGGCCGAAGGCGAGCTGCGGCGGCAGGTCATGGTGCTGGTCGCCGACTTCGCGCGCGCCGAGCGCCTCGTGCTGAACACGAGCGAGCTGGAGGAGCTGGGCGCCTCGGTCCACGACGAGATGGTGGGGCTTGGTCCGATCGAGCCGCTGCTCAAGGACGACAGCATCAACGACATCCTGATCAACGGCCCGTTCCAGGTCTATGTCGAGCGGCGAGGGGAGCTGGAGCCGACGCCGGTCCGCTTCCGCGACAACGACCACCTGCTGCGGATCGTCAATCGGATCGTGGCGGGTGTCGGGCGGCGGATCGACGAGAGCCAGCCGATGGTCGATGCCCGGCTGCCCGACGGCAGCCGGGTGAACGCGGCCATTGCGCCGATCGCCATCGACGGCGCCTGCGTCTCGATCCGGAAGTTCTCCAAGAAGCCCTATACGCTGGACAAGTTGGTCGAGGTGGGCGCGATGCCGGCCTGCGTCGCCGAGTTCCTGCACGGGGCGATCAAGGCGCGGGTCTCGACGGTGATCTCGGGCGGCACCGGCTCGGGCAAGACGACGCTGCTCAATGCGCTCTCTTCGGCGATCAGCCACAAGGAGCGCCTGATCACCATCGAGGACGCGGCCGAACTGCAGCTGCAGCAACCGCACGTCGTGCGCATGGAAACCCGGCCGCCCAACATCGAAGGCAAGGGCGAAATCCGCCAGCGCGAGCTGGTCAAGAACGCCCTGCGGATGCGTCCGGACCGGGTGATCCTGGGCGAGGTCCGGGGCGAGGAAGCCTTCGACATGCTGCAGGCCATGAACACCGGCCACGAAGGCTCGATGGCCACGATTCACGCCAACACCCCGCGCGACGCGATCACCCGGCTCGAGCAGATGGTGGCGATGTCGGGGATGAAGCTGTCGCCCGAGGCCGTGCGCGGCCAGATCGCCTCGGCGGTCGGGATGATCATCCAGATCATGCGGATGTCGGACGGCAAGCGGAAGATGATGAGCGTCAGCGAGATCGTCGGCATGGAGGGCCAGGTGGTCCAGATGCAGGAGATCTTCGCCTTCCACCGCAGCCACACGACCGCCGATGGCGTCGTGCACGGCGAGTTCCGCGCCTCGGGCCTGCGGCCGCGTTGCCTGGACGAGATGATGCGTCGCGGCATCGCCTACGACACCGCCTATTTCGATCCGAACCGGGTGCTTGGCTGATGTCGTTCGACGCGACCTCGGTCTATCTGGTCCTGGTGTTCGCGGCGGTGTTCGCCGCCGTACAGGCCGCCGTCGGGCTGCTTCGCACCGCCAAGGTCAAGCAACAGGTCAATCGCCGGCTGCTGGTCGCAGAGCGGACGGGCGGCAGCATCGCCGAACTGGTGGTCGAGCTGCGAAAGCAGCGAGGGCTCAACGCCGCCGGCGACGCGCGCGGCGGCTGGGCCTGGCTCAGTGAGCTGATCGTCCGGTCCGGCGTGCCCTATGATGGGCGGCGCTGGTTGGCGATCGCGGCGGGTCTGGCGCTGACCGGCGCGGTTCTCGGCTTCGCTGGGACACGGCAGCTGTTGGCGATCCCGCTGGGTGCAGTGCTGTTCGGCGTCGTCGGTCCCATCGGCTATCTGAAGATGAAGGCCGGTCGTCGGGCGGTGGCGTTGGGGCAGCAGTTGCCGCAGGCGCTGGAGATTATCGTCCGCAGCCTGGAGGCCGGACACCCTGTGCCGACGGCCGTGGGCCTGGTCGGGCGTGAGATGCCTGATCCGATCGGCTCGGAGTTCGGTATGGCCTCCGACGAGATCGCCTATGGCGCGACGCTGGAACAGGCGGTCAACCGGATGTCGGTCCGTTGCCAGCATCCCGACGTCGATCTGTTCGCCGCCACCGTCCGGTTGCAGGAAAAGGCCGGTGGAAATCTGACGGGCCTGTTGAAGCTCAATGCCGCCACGGTTCGCGACCGGCTGCGCATGCGCCTGAAGATCAAGGCGGCGACCGCAGAGGGCCGCGCCTCGGCGTTGATCCTGACCGCCGCTCCGTTCCTGGCCGCGGGCGCGATCATCCTGCTGTCGCCGGACTTCTACGGCGACGTCATCCACGTTCCGATGGTGCGGATCGGGCTGGTCGTCATCGGAGTCTGGATGCTCATCGGCAATCTCGTCATGCGCAAGATGATCGACATGCGGATCTGACCATGGACCTCGCGCAGATCCAGAACCTGATGACTCTGGCGGCGTTCGCGCTGCTGGCCGTCGCCGCACTCGGCGGGGCTGCGGTGATGGCCGGCGAGATGCGGCTTCGAGCCCAACGCCGGGCCCGCTTCCAATCGCCAGGCGCGGCGACGTCTGCGGCGGGCGTCCACTCGCTGGGGCAGGCTCCCTTGGTCGGACGGCTGGCCGACGGCGTGCGCCGGCTTGGCCAGCAGGCGGCGATCCGCGATCCGTCGCAGATATCCGAGCTGCGCATGAGGCTGACCCGTGCTGGGTTCTTCAGCCGCGACGCGGCGATCTACTATCTCGGCGCGCGGGCCGCAGCGCTTGCGGTGGCGACGCTGGCGGTGATCACCGTGTTGCCGTTCGCGCTGAAGGGCGGCGGCATGGCCGCGGTTGCGGTGGCGTGCGTGTTCGCTGGCGCGGCGCTTCTCGGCCCCGACCAGGTGCTGAAGGCGCGGCAGAAGAACCGCGAGCTGGAATACGGCGACGGCTTTCCCGATCTGCTGGACCTGCTGGTGGCGTCGGTCGAGGCCGGGCTCAGCCTGGACGCGGCGGTGTCGCGCGTCGCCGACGAACTGGTGCGCCGCTATCCGCGCCTGACCATACACCTGCGGATGCTGACCCTGGAGCTGCGGGCCGGCAAGGCGCGCAAGGACGCGTGGTCCTCGTTCGCCGACCGCCTCGGGATCGACGACGCCCGCGCCCTGGCCACCATGCTGCGCCAGGCCGAGGAGATGGGCACCAGCCTGGGCGAGACCCTGTCGGTGTTCTCGCTCGACATGCGCGCCAAGCGCATGCTGCGCGCCGAGGAAAAGGCGCTGGCGCTGCCGGTCAAGCTGACCGTGCCGCTGATTTTGTTCATCTTCCCGTGCCTGATCGGGGTGCTGATGCTGCCGGCGATCGCGCGGATCATTCAGACGATGGGCGCGGGCCAGTAGCGCTCCGGGCACGCAATAGGCTAGAGAGCCGCTTCAAGTCTCCGGCGCGGATACCCCCATGGACAAGACGGCCCTGGCTCGCAACGCTCACCGCGTTCTGCGCGACGCGATCATTCCCGAATTGCCCAAGCCCTACTACGGCAAGGTGCGGGACAATTACGACCTGCCGGACGGCCGGCGGATCATCATCGCCAGCGACCGGATCAGCGCCTTCGACCGGATCCTGGCGGCGATCCCATTCAAGGGCCAGGTCCTGACCCAGACCGCGCGCTTCTGGTTCGAGAAGACGGCGGACATCTGTCCTAACCACGTGCTGGCCTATCCCGATCCGAACGTCGTCGTGGGCCGCCGTCTGGATATCCTGCCAGTCGAGATCGTCGTGCGCGACTACCTGGCCGGCACGACCGGCACCTCGATCCTGACGCTCTACAAGAAGGGCGAGCGCGAGATGTACGGCCACCACCTGCCCGACGGCATGGCCGACAATCAGAAGCTGCCGCACGCGATCATCACGCCGACCTCCAAGGCGTTCGACGGCGGCCACGACGAGCCGCTGACCCCGGCGCAGATCGTCGAGCAGGGTCTGCTGACCGCCGAACAGTGGGAAACGCTGTCGAAGTACGCCCTGGCTCTGTTTGCGCGCGGCCAGGAGATCGCGGCCGAGCGTGGCCTGATCCTGGTCGACACCAAGTACGAGTTCGGCGTCGACGCCGACGGCCAGATCATCCTGGCCGACGAGATCCACACCCCCGATTCCAGCCGCTACTGGTTCGCCGAGAGTTATCCGCAGCGCTTCGCCGCGGGCCAGCGGCCCGACAGCTTCGACAAGGACTTCGTCCGCGCCTGGGTCGCCGAGCGCTGCGATCCCTACAAGGACCCGATCCCGGAGATCCCGGCGCAGATGCTCGTCGATACGGCGGCCGTCTACATCCAGGCCTTCGAGACCATCACCGGCCAGACGTTCGAGATCGACGAGAACGACGAGCCTGTGCTCGAACGGGTCCGTCGCAATCTGGCGCAGTTCTTCTAGCCGGCGACCCCCAGCATCACGACCGCGGCCAGGAACAGGGCCAGAGCCAGGGTGCAGAACAGCAGCAGCATGCCGGTGCGCCAGAGCGCCGAGAAGGTCGACAGGCTGTAGGCGCCTTTCACCTGGGCGAACATGTGCACAGGAACAATCGCGGTGGCCGCAAGCGCCGCGATAACGGAGATCGCGCCGCCGACGCGCATGAGCCCCGCCGTGACCATGATCAGCATCGCCATGAAGGTCAGCGAATAGAGCACGAAGACCCCGTGGTCGTAGAGCGTGAAGCCGCGCTTCCACAGGAAGAGCAGGGCGACGAAGGGGATCGAGATCGGGATCAGCAGGAACGAGAATTTGTAGAAGGTCTGCTGCAGCTTGTAGAGCGTCAGTTCGGGGTTCTGCAGTTTCTTCAATAGCTTCTTGTCGAGCGCCTCGTCGCCGGTGTTGACCTTGAGGTCGCCGTTGGCGGCGGCGTCGCGCAGGTTGTCGGCCAGGTTCGCGCCCATGACCGCAACGTTGGGCGCCGTGGGAGACTCGGCCATCGCCGCGTCGGCGGCCCTCTCGGCCTCGCGCGCGGCGGCCAATCGCGTCGTCAGCTCCGCCCGCTTAGCGACTGAGGCCGGATCATCGCCCTTTGGCGCGTTCTCCAGGGCCGTCTCGGCCTGCACCACCGCGTTGGTGGCCATCATGAAGGTGGTGCCGGTGGAGGCCGGGCCGCTGGCGGCGTCGCGCACGGCGGTCTCAGCGGCCTGGATCTGCGTGTTCACCGGCATGAAGCTCAGGATCATGAACATCACGAAGACGGTGAACAGGTACATCGCCAGCGGCGACACGTAGCGCGTCCGCTTGCCGAGCACCCATTCACGGGTCAGCCGGCCCGGATTCGCGACGAGCAGCGGCAGGGTGCGCCAGATCCGGCTGTCGAAGTGCATCACCCCGTGCAGGATCTCTTCGCCCAGGTGCAGCAGCGTGCGGTGGGTGTGGGCCGGCTGGCCGCAGTTGGCGCAGAACCGGCCGGCGACCGCGGCGCCGCAGTCGTCGCAGTTGTGGCTATGCTCGCCGGCCTTGCCGGTCGGCTTCTCGATCGCCGCGGCCATCATGGCGCCCGTGACCGCCCCGCCTGTCGAATCCACGTCCATGGCCGGCTCCAGCTCCCCCGAATGCGAGAGTTAGACCGGTTCGAGCCGGCGGCGCTAGGCCGCCAACTCCTCCTCGATCTGTCCAAGGCGCTCCTTGCCGAAGAACATCTCGTCGCCGACGAAGAAGGTGGGGATTCCAAAGGCGCCCCGAGCGGCGGCGCGCTCGGTGTTGGCCAGCAGTTCGGCCTTCACCTCTGGGTCCTGGGTCGCTTCGAGGATCGCCTTGGCGTCGAGACCGGCCTCGGTCAGCGCCCCGGCCACGACCTGGGGGTCGTCCATCTTCAGGCCGCGCTCCCACATCCCCGCCATGACCGCGTCGAGATAGGCCTGCTCGACGCCCTGCCGTCGCGCGGCGACCAGCCCGCGCATGATCAGCAGCGTGTTGACCGGGAAGTGCGGATTGAACTGGTAGCGGTCGAGCTTGTGCTTGGCGACGAAGCGCTTGGTCTCCAGCGCCTCGTAGGCCAGCTTACCCTGGATGCCGCCGAAGGCGGTCATCGGCGCCTGGTTGCCGGTGATCTTGAAGAGGCCGCCCAGCAGGCAGGGGGTCAGCACCACCTGGGCGCCGGTTCGCGCCGCGATGTCCTTCAGCACCCCGTAGGCCAGGTAGGCGTTGGGGCTGCCGAAGTCGAAGATGAACTCGACGGTCTTGGTCATGGGGCGTTCCTCACCAGGTCTCGGTCCAGGGACGCAGATCGAGTTCGTGCGTCCAGGCCGAGCGTTGTTGCTTGTGCAGCCAGACATAGTTGCTGGCGATCTCGTCCGGCTTGAGGATGCTGTCGCCTTCCAGCCGTGCTTCCAGGTCGGGGATGTTGGCGCGCGAGAAGACCCCATCGATGGAGCCGTCGACGACCACGTGGGCGACATGGATGCCCTGCGGACCGAGCTCGCGGGCGGCCGACTGGGCCAGGGCTCGCAAGCCATGCTTGGCGGCGGCGAACGCCGAGAAGCCCTGACGTCCGCGCAGCGAGGCCGAGGCGCCGGTGAAGAGGATCGTGCCGCGGCCGCGGGGGATCATTACCCGCGCCGCTTCGCGTCCGGTCAGGAAGCCGGCGAAGCAAGCCATCTCCCAGACCTTGTGAAATACGCGGCTGGTGGTGTCGGTGAGGCTGAAGCAGACGTTCGCGCCGATGTTGAAGACCACGACTTCGAGCGGGCCGACCTCGGCCTCGATCTTGTCGACGAGGGCGATCATCTCGTCTTCGGAGCGGGCGTCGACGCCGTAGGCGCGGGCCTTGCCGCCGTTGTCGCGGATCGATTGGGCGAGGTCCTCGAGCTGCTCGAGATTGCGGGCCCTGCGCGTGATGCAGACCTCGTAACCCTCGGCGGCGAAGGCCTTGGCGATCGCGCCGCCCACCCCGTCGCCTGCGCCCACCACCAGACATGCGGCCATGGTGTTTCTCCAGTCCATTTATTTTCTGGACGGACCATGGTATCGAATCTGGACTTGGTCAACGGCGAATGGAGCCGGCGATGAAATGGGATGAACTCAGCCGCGAGCCGTGCTCGCTGGCGCGGTCGGTGGCGGTGATCGGCGACCGCTGGACGCTGCTGATCCTGCGCGACTGCTTTCTCGGCGTGCGGCGCTTCGAGGCGTTCCAGGAACGATTGGGCATTTCGCGCACCATCATCGCCGACCGGCTGAAAGTGCTGACCGACGAGGGCGTGCTGGAAAAGGTCGCCTATCAGGACCGCCCGGTCCGCCATGAGTACAGGCTGACCGGGAAGGGCCTCGACCTCTATCCCGTCATCCTGGCCGTCGTCAGCTGGGGCGACCGGCACTATGACGACGGCCGCGGGCCGCCGATCCTGCGCCGGCACAAGGCCTGCGGCTGTGACTTCCAGCCGGTGATGACCTGTTCGGAGTGCGGCGACGAGGTGAACGCCCGGGGGGTGGAGGCCCGCCCGGGCGCCGCCTTCAGTCCATCAGCTGCTGGCTGAGATAGGTGTATTCGAGCGCCTGACGCTTGGCGGTCTCGTTGAGATTGGCGGCGGCGGCGTGACCGCCGTCGATGTTCTCGTAGTAGAGGTAGTCGTAGCCGAGCTCCTTGAGCCGGGCGGCCGCCTTGCGCGCATGGGCCGGATGGACGCGGTCGTCCTTGGTAGAGGTCTCCAGGAACACCCGCGGATAGGGTTGGCCCTTGGCCAGCTTCTGGTACGGCGAGTAGGTGTCGATCACCTTGCGCTCTTCCGGATTGGCGGGGTCGCCGTACTCGCCGACCCACGAGGCGCCGGCGCCGATGTGGGTGTAGCCGATCATGTCGAACAGCGGCACCTGGATCACCACGGCCTTGTAGAGTTCCGGCCGCTGGGTCAGGGCCACGCCCATCAGCAGGCCGCCGTTCGAGCCGCCCATGATGCCGAGCTTGGCCGGGCTGGTGACCTTGCGGGCGATCAGGTCTTCGGAGACGGCGAAGAAGTCGTCATAGACCCGTTGGCGGTTCAGCTTCAGTCCGGCCTCGTGCCAGCGCGGGCCGAACTCGCCGCCGCCGCGGATGTTGGCGATCGCATAGGCGCCGCCGCGTTCCAGCCACAGCTTGCCGACGGTCGCCGCGTAGCCGGGGGTCTGCGAGACCTGGAACCCGCCATAGGCGTAGAGCAGCGTCGGCGTGGCGCCGTCGAACTTCATGCCCTTCGCGCGCACCAGGAAGTACGGCACCTTGGTCCCGTCCTTGGAGACGGCCCAGTGCTGCTCCACGACCTGTTGGGAGGCGTCGAACCGCGCGGGCAGAGTCCGCAAGGTCTCGCGCGACCCGCTGGCGGCGTCGGCGAGCAGCTGCGTCGACGGGGTCAGGAAGCCGGCGACCTGCAGGATGAGCTGATCGTCGTGATCCGACGCCGAGGCGATGCCGACCGAGATGTCCGTCGGCAGGTCGAGCTTGGTCGACGTCCAGCCCTTGTCGTCGTGGCGGAAGCTGAGCACGCCGCCTTTGACGTTGTCGTACAGCGCCACGACCAGCCGGTTGCGGGTGGTCGCCACCTGTTCGACGGACTGGCTGTCGGTCGGGCGCAGGACAAGCACGGCCTTCGGGCTGTCGGCCTGTGACTTCAGTTGGGTCAGGTCCAGCGCCATCAGGTCGCCGGACTTGCCGGACTGGGCGGCCCAGTCTTCTTCCAGAGTGAGCAGCACCTGGCCGTCGAGCAGGCCCTGGATCGACGAGCGCAGCGGCAGCGGCAGCTTCCTCGCGCCGGTCTCGGCGATCAGGTGATGTTCGGCGTTGAAGGTGTCGAGCGGCCGGTGGGCGATCAGCGCCTGCAGCTTGCCGTCGGCGTCGCGCAGCGCGATCGGACTGACGCCGTATCCGCCGTCGTCGGCCTTGCCGCGGAACACCTCGCGGGCGTCGGCCAGCGCCTGGCCACGCTTCAGCAGCTTGATCACATAGGGATAGCCAGAGGTCGTGACTTCGCCCTTGGTCCACTCGGTGGCGACGGCCAGGGTGTCGGCGTCGACCCAGGTCACCCGGTGCTTGCCTTCAGGCAGCAGGAAGCCGCCTTGCACGAACTGGCCGGTCTGGATGTCGAATTCGCGGACCACGACCGCGTCCTTGCCGCCGTCCGACAGCTCGATCAGGCAAAGCCGATCGTTCGGCGGCAGGCAGGTCGCGCCTTTGTAGACCCAGTTCTTGCCTTCGGCCTTGGCCAGGGCGTCGATGTCCAGGACCGTCCGCCATTCCGGCTTGCCGGTTCGGTAGCTGTCGAGCGTGGTCGAGCGCAGCAGGCCGCGGACATGCTCGGCGTCCTGCCAGAAGTTGCGCAGGGCGCCGTCGCCGGCGAAGCCCACGACCGTGATCCGGTCCTTGGCCGTCGCGATGGCTAAGGCGTCGTCATAGAGCTTGGCGTAGCGCGGGTCGTTCTGCAGCTGCGGCAGCGAGCGATCGTTCTCGGCCTTGGCGAAGGCCATGGCGCGGGGGCCCTCGATCTCCTCCATGTAGACATACGGATCGTTCGGATCGGGCAGGGCGGCGGCGGGAAGCGCGGTCATGCCGCTCAACATGGCGCCGGCCGCCAATTTTCCAAGGAACTGGAAACGCATCTGCAAACTGCCTCTCGGAGTGATCTTGCCAAGGTCGAGCTTAGGGTAGTCCGTTTGCGGCGCGCAAATGCGTCGCGGCGAAATGAAATGCGTCGCTTCGCCGCCAGTCAGGGAAAGCCCTTCCGAATTCGCCGCAAACTAGGCTGGGCCAGGGGAATCCGTCATGGTCCCGCGCCATGACGAACGAACCCTTTTTCAAACGGGACGGTCAATATTACGTCCCAACCCCCGCCGGCCGCGGTCCTTGGAATCCCAACTCCCTCCATGGACGGGTCATCATCGGTCTTCTCGGCTTCGTGCTCGAGCAGAAGCACGGCGATGCGGATTTCATCCCCGCGCGCCTGACCGTCGACATGTACAAGCTTCCGGGCTTCGATCCGATCGAGGTCACCACCAAGGTGGTGCGTGAGAGCGGCCGCATCCGGGTGATCGACGCCGAGTTCATCTCCGGCGGCGTCAGCATGGCGCGCGCCACCTGCCAGTTCCTCAAGCGCACCGAGAACTCGGAAGGCAATGTCTGGAAGCCGGGCAACTGGAGCGTCCCGTCGCCGCTGGACATTCCCGAGCCCGAAAATCGCGGCGGCATGGGCGGCATGTGGGCCTCGCGTCCGATCAGCGGCGGCTTCGCCACGGCCGAGCAGCGCCGCACCTGGATGAGCGAGGTGCGCGACATCGTCGAGGGCGAGCCGTTGACCCCGTTCCAGCGCGTCGCGGTGGCCTGCGACTTCGTCAGCCCGCTGACTCATGTCGGCGACCAGGGCCTGGGCTACATCAACTCGGACGTGACGCTCTACCTGCACAAGCTGCCGGACACCGAGTGGGTGGGCTTCGAGAGCGTCTATCACGGCGCCGACGACGGCGTGGCCGTGGGCGACGCCCGCGTCTACGACGAGACCGGCCCGATCGGGGTGGCCTCCTGCACCGCGCTGGCCCAGCGCCGCCTGGCGCCGCCTCCGCCTAAACCGTCCTAGCTGCGGAGGGCGCGGTTCAGGCTAGAATGATGCCGATGACCGCGCCCGTCCTGCAGATCTCGAACCTCGCCAAGTCGGTGCCCGGCGGGCGGGTCCTGTTCTCGGGCTTGGACTTGCAGCTCGCCGCCGGCGAGTTCGTGGCGATCATGGGCGAATCCGGGGTCGGCAAGTCAACCCTGCTGAACCTGATCGCCGGCCTCGATCAGGCCGACGCCGGGACCATCGCCATCAACGGCGTCGATCTGGCCGGTCTCGACGACGACGCCCGCACGCTGCTGCGCCGGGACCGGGTCGGCTTCGTCTTCCAGGCGTTCCATATCCTGCCGCATCTGACGCTGGGCCAGAACGTCGCCCTACCGCTGGCGCTGCAGGGCCGGCGGAGCGAGACGGCGTTGGAACGCGCGGACCAGATGCTGACCGCGGTGGGATTGCCGGGTCGGGCAGGCGACTATCCGCGCCAGCTTTCGGGCGGCGAGATGCAGCGGGTGGCGATCGCCCGGGCGCTGATCCACGAACCGGCCCTGCTGCTGGCCGACGAGCCGACCGGCAATCTCGATCCGGAGACGGCCAACCGCGTCTTGCAGGTGTTCGCCGACGAGGTGCGGCGCTCGGGCGCCGCCGTCGTCCTGGTGACGCACTCGGAGGTCGCCGCCGCCGCCGCAGATCGCACGCTCATCCTGGGACGAGACGGTCTTGTCGAACGCCCACGCGCCTGAGCAGCGCGGCCTGGCCGCCCGCTGGATGATCCTGGGCGAGTGGCGGGCCCATCCGATGCGCGTGATCACCGCCGCCGCGGCCATCGCCGTCGGGGTGGCGCTCGGCCTGGCCGTGCACCTGGTCAACGCCTCGGCGCTCAGTGAATTCTCCAAGGCCGTCAGCGCGGTGAACGGCGAGGCCGAACTTCAGGTGCGCTCGACGACGACGCGCGGCTTCGCCGAGGCGCTGTATCCCCAACTTGCGCGGACCGAGGGCGTCTCCGCGGTCAGCCCCGTCGTCGAGCTGGAGGCCTCGACCGACCGTCCAGGTGAGACGCTCACCGTGCTCGGGCTCGACGTGCTGCGCGCCGCCTACGTGACCCCCAGCCTGATCGGCCGCCCCCTGGCCGCCGAAGGCGACGAGGCGAGGGGACCGACCATGGAGGCGGCGTTCGACGAGAACGCGGTGTTCCTGTCGCCGGCCGCCTTGGAAGGGCGATCGGTCGGTCAGGAGATCACCTTGGGCGCCGGGGGCCAGAGGGCGGCGTTCCGGATCGCAGGCGTGCTGCCCGGCGCTGGCGACGAGCGCCGACTGGCGGTGCTCGACATCGCCGCCGCGCAATGGCGGCTTGGAACGCTTGGCCGCCTTCAGCGGCTGGACCTCAAGCTCGACAAGGGGGCTGACGTGACCCGCGTGGCCGAGCAGCTGCGGGCGGTGCTGCCGGGCGACGCCCAACTGGCCAGCCAAGAGAGCGAGGCGCGGCGCAGCGACAGCCTCAGCCGGGCGTACCGGGTCAATCTCGACATGTTGGCGCTGATGGCGCTGCTGACCGGCGGGTTCCTCGTCTACTCGGCGCAGTCGCTTTCGGTCGCCCGCCGCCGACCGCAGTTCGCGCTGCTGCGGGTGTTGGGCGTGCGCCGGCGCTCGCTGCTCGCTCAGGTGATGGCCGAAGGCGTCGGAGTTGGACTGGCGGGCGGCGTCATCGGCATCGGCCTGGGTTTCGCGCTCGCCGATGGCGCACTGACACTGCTCGGCGGCGATTTGGGCGGGGGCTACTTCGGAGATTCAAAGCCGCAGTTGGTCCTGGCTCCGGGACCCGCCCTGCTGTTCCTGGCGCTCGGCCTAGCGACCGCGGTCGTCGGCAGCCTCGCGCCGGCGCGCGAAGCGGCTCGCGCGCAGCCAGCCGTGGCGCTGAAGAACGCGGGCGACTCCGTCGATCCGCGCACCACTCCGGCCATCTGGCCCTCGGCCGTGCTGCTGGCCCTGGGCGCTGCGGCGGCCTTCGCGCCAGCGATCGGCGGGGTGCCGCTGCTTGGCTACGCCTCGATGGCTCTGCTGCTGGCGGGCGGGGTCGCAGCGATGCCGCGGCTGGCGCGGGTGCTGCTGTCGGGGCTCAAGCGACGATCATTCGCCAGCATCGCCCCGGACCTGGCGGTGAAGCGGTTGTGGGGCGCGCCTTCGCAGGCCGCCGTGGCGCTCTGCGGCGTTGTCGCCAGCACCAGCCTGATGGTGGCGATGGCGGTGATGGTCTCCAGCTTCCGTGGCTCGGTGGAGGACTGGCTGGCCCAGGTGCTGCCGGCGGACCTCTATCTGCGGATCGAGGCGGCGGGCACGGGCGGCGGCTTCGATCCCGAGGAGCAGGCCAGGCTCGCTGCGACGCCCGGTGTGGCGCGGATCGCGTTCATGCGGACGACGACCTTGCGGATGAGCGCCGACGCGCCGCCCTTGGCCCTGGTCGCGCGTCCGGAGGGCGGCCTGGACGCCGGTGCGCCGCCGATGATCGGGCGTACCGTAGAGGCCCCGGCCGGAACCATACCGGTCTTCGTGTCGGAGCCCGCCGCCTGGCTCTATGACTGGAAGGTGGGGCAGCGCATCGACCTGCCGATCGGCGGCGCGCCCTCGAAGGGGTTCTTCGTGACCGGGATCTGGCGGGACTACGCCCGGCAGCATGGGGCCGTGACCTTGGAGAGCCACGACTACACGGCCCTGACCGGGGATCGCACGCGCAGCGAGGCGTCGGTGACCTTGGCGCCGGGCGCCGATCGGAAGGCGGTGGCCGCGGCTCTTGAGGCCAATGCGCCAGAGCGGCTGGCGGGGCGCGTCACCGTGGCCGAACCGCGGGCGCTGCGGGACATGGCGCTGCGGCTGTTCGATCGGAGCTTCGCGGTGACCTACGGCCTGGAGGCGATCGCCATCGTCGTCGGGCTGGCGGGCGTGGCGGCGACGATCTCGGCCCAGACCCTGGCGCGGACCAAGGAGTTCGGGATGCTGCGGCACCTGGGCGTCACGCGACGGCAGATCGTGGCGACGCTGGCCACCGAAGGGGCGTTGCTGGGCGCGGTGGGCGGCTTGGCGGGGATCGGCCTCGGGCTGATCATGAGCCAGGTGCTGATCCACGTGGTGAACCCGCAGTCGTTCCACTGGACGATGGAGACGAAGCTTCCCTGGGCGTTGTTGGCCAGCGTCGGCGTCGCGTTGGTGGCCTCGGCCGCCGGCACCGCGTTGCTGGCGGGGCGACGAGCCGTCTCGGCGGACGCCGTCCGCGCCGTGCGGGAGGACTGGTGATGCGCCGCATGATGCTCGCGCTCCTGGCGCTGCTCGCCGCCTGGGCGCCAGGCTATGCGGTCGTGCGGCCTGGGGCGGTTCTGCGCTTCCCGGCCGATCATGGCGCCCACCCGAGCTTCCGGACCGAGTGGTGGTACGTGACCGGCTGGCTGAAGACCGCCGATGGCGCGGACCTCGGCTTCCAGGTGACGTTCTTCCGCTCGCGTCCGCCGACGGCGAGCGACAACCCCAGCGCCTTCGCGCCGCGCCAGATCCTGTTCGCCCACGCCGCGATCTCGGACCCGTCGGTCGGCAAGCTGATCCATGGGCAGCGTATCGCCCGGGCAGGGTTCGGCCTGGCGGAGGCTGCGGTCGGCGACGCGGACCTGGTCATCGACGATTGGCGGCTGCGGCGGGGAGCAGATGGACGCTTCACCACCAAGGTCGCCGGAGAGGATTTCGACCTCGATCTGGCCTTTACCCCGACCCAGCCGGTGTTGCTGCAAGGCGAGGGGGGCTTCAGCCGCAAGGGACCATTGGCGACCCAGGCCAGCTATTACTACAGCCTGCCCCAGCTGAGGGTCGTCGGAACGGTTTATCGCGGCGGCAAGGCCGTCAAGGTGACCGGCACGGCCTGGCTGGACCGGGAGTGGTCGTCGACCCTGCTCGACCCCGCCGCGGTCGGCTGGGACTGGGTCGGGCTCAATCTCGACGACGGCGGCGCGCTGATGGCGTTCCAGGTCCGCGACGCGTCCGGCAAGGCGCTGTGGGCAGGCGGCTCGTTGCGCGGCGCCGATGGACGGACCGTCCGGTTCAGCCCCTCCCAAGTGCGCTTCTCGGCGCAGCGCAACTGGCGTTCGCCGCGGACCGGCGCGGTCTATCCCATCGAGCGGACGGTGACCGTGCAGACGCCGGTCGGCGAGCGGCGCTGGACGCTGACGCCGCTGTTCGACGATCAGGAGCTGGACAGCCGCGCCTCTGGCGGCCCCGTCTATTGGGAGGGGGCCGTGCGCAGCGAAGGCGGACGCGGCTATCTGGAGCTGACGGGCTACGCCAGCCCCATGAAGCTCTAGGGCTGGACGAGGATCTTCACGTGCGCCTCGGGGTCGCCGAGGTCCTTGAAGGCCTGGGCGACGCCGTCGAGCCCGACGGTGCCGGTGACCACGTTGCTGACGTCGATGCGGCCCTCGGCGATGTCGTGCAGGGTCGCGGCGAACTCCTCGGGCGAGTAGCCGAACACGAAGGTCAGCTCGATCTCCTTGGTGATGGCGATCGCCGGCTCGATGCGATCGGTCTCCATGCAGACGCCGGCGACGACGATCTGCGCCCCCGCGGGCGAGGCCTCGATCAGGCTCTGCAGCACGCCGGGGGATCCGACGCACTCGAACACCACGGGCCGGCCGAAACTGCCGCCCATCATCCGGACCATGTTCTGCGCGGCGCGGGCGGTCGGCACGCCGAAGCCCTCCCAGCGGGCGTGCGGGCTTTCCACCGCCGGATCGATGACGACGTCCGCGCCCAGCATCTCGGCGGCGGCGCGGCGGCGGGGCGAGAAGTCCGCGGCGATGACCGGGCCGTGGCCGCGGGCCTTGAGGCCGGCGATCACCGCCAGCCCGACGGGGCCGCAGCCGACCACCAGCGCGACGCTGTTGGGATCAAGCCTGGCCTTGGCCACGGCGTGGGCGCCGACCGCGAACGGTTCGGTGAGGGCGGCCTTGTCGGTCGGCAGGCCGTTCGGCACCGGCAGCAGCAGCGCTTCGGACAGGATCATCCGCTCGGAGAAGCCGCCGGGCAGGTTGTTGGAAAAGCCGAGCATCTCGACGCCGCCGACCGGGGTGAGGGTGGCGGGAATCGAAACCACCCGCGTGCCGGCCTTGAGAGCGCCAGTGGTTCCGGGGCCGTGCTCGAGGATCTCGGCGCAGAACTCGTGGCCGAACACGGTGTCGGCGGTCGGATCGAAGCCGTCGCCCATGCCCCCAGCGCGGCGGGTGAGGTCGATCATGTGCTCCATGTGGTGCAACGCGTGCAGGTCCGAGCCGCAGATTCCGCAGGCCAGGGTGCGCACCAGCACCTGACCCTGATCGGGCTTCAGGTCGGCGATCTCGTCGCAGACCAGTTGCTTGTTTCGCCGGATCACCGCGCGCATGACGTCCTCCCGTTCTCGATCGCCGCCTTGCCGGGGCTTGGCTTATCCCCTAACCCTCCCGGCTCGGAATCGTAAGTGCGTGGGAGACGCGCCATGAGCCTCGCCTTCATTTTTCCTGGCCAGGGCAGCCAAGCTGTCGGGATGGGCGCGGACCTCGCCGAGGCGTTCGCCTCGGCGCGTGAGGTCTTCCAGGAAGTCGACGACGCCCTGGGCCAGAAGTTGTTTGCGCTGATGCGCGAGGGCCCCGAAGGCGACCTGACCCTGACCGAGAACGCTCAGCCGGCCCTGATGGCCGTGTCGCTGGCGGTGACCCGGACCCTGGAGAAGGAATTCGGCGTCAGCATCGAGAAGGCCGCCTTCGTGGCGGGCCACTCGCTGGGCGAATACTCGGCTTTGGCGGCGGCCGGCGCGATCACTCTGGCGGACACCGCCCGCCTGCTGAAGCTGCGCGGCCAGGCCATGCAACGGGCCGTCCCGGTCGGCGCCGGCGCCATGGCGTCGCTGATCGGTCCGAAGACCGACGTGGCGCTGGCCGAAGCCGCCGCCGAAGCCGGCTCGAAAGTCGGCGTCTGCGTCGTCGCCAACGACAACAACAACGGCAACGTGGTGATCTCGGGCGACAAGGCCGCGGTCGACGTCGCGATCGAGAAGGCCAAGGAGCTGGGCGCGCGGGCGATTCCGCTGAACGTCTCGGCCCCCTTCCATTGCCCGCTGATGCAGCCGGCCGCCGACGAGATGGCCCAGGCCCTGGCCAGCGCCACGATCATCGCGCCGCGCGCGCCCGTCGTCGCCAACGTCACGGCGCGCCCGACGCTGGATCCCGAAGAAATCCGCCGCCTGCTGGTGGAGCAAGTCACCGGCCGCGTGCGTTGGCGCGAAAGCATGATCTGGCTGGCCGGTGAGGGCGGGGTGACCCGCTTCGCCGAAGCGGGCGCCGGTAAGGTGCTCTCGGGCATGGCCAAGCGCATCGCCCCGGACGCCGAGGCGACGCCGCTGAACACGCCCGCCGACCTTGAAGCCTTCGCGAAGGGACTCTGAGATGTTCGACCTGACGGGAAAGACCGCCCTGGTCACCGGTGCGACCGGCGGCATCGGCGGCGAGATCGCCAAGGCCCTGCACGCGGCCGGCGCGACCGTGGTGCTGTCCGGCACGCGTGAGGCGGTGCTGCAGGATCTGGCCCAGCAGTTGGGCGGCCGTACCTTCGCCGTGCCGGCGAACCTGTCGGATCCGGAATCGGTCGACAGCCTGCTGTCGCGCGCCGAAGAGGCCGCCGGCGCCGGGGTCGACATCCTCGTCGCCAACGCCGGAATCACCCGCGACGGCCTGCTGATGCGGATGAAGGACGAAGACTGGGACGCGGTCCTCAAGGTCAATCTGGAGAGCTACTTCCGGCTCAGCCGTTCGGCCATGCGCGGCATGATGAAACGGCGCCACGGCCGAATCATCGGCATCACTTCGGTCGTCGGGGTGATGGGTAATCCGGGGCAGTCGAACTATGCCGCTTCCAAGGCCGGCATGATCGGCTTCTCCAAGGCGCTGGCCCAGGAGGTCGCGTCCCGTGGGATCACGGTGAATTGCGTGGCGCCCGGTTTCATCGAAAGCCCGATGACCGACGCCCTGAACGAGCAGCAGAAGGCCCAGATCATGGGCACGATCCCCGCTGGACGGCTGGGTTCGGGCGGCGAAGTGGCCGCCGCCTGCGTCTATCTGGCCAGCGATGAGGCCGCTTACATGACGGGTCAAACCCTGCATGTGAACGGCGGCATGGCCATGATCTGAGCCCGCTGGCGTGGCCGTGGCGAACATGCTACGTCGC
Source organism: Phenylobacterium sp. LjRoot97 (assembly GCF_964254345.1). Classification (NCBI taxonomy): domain Bacteria; kingdom Pseudomonadati; phylum Pseudomonadota; class Alphaproteobacteria; order Caulobacterales; family Caulobacteraceae; genus Phenylobacterium; species Phenylobacterium sp. LjRoot97. The sequence goes on along the minus strand of NZ_CAXUTH020000001.1, from coordinate 2,334,196 downwards.
CGCCCGAACCGGCGAGGCGAAGGTCTCAACCTGTATGTTTGCAACGGTTGACATCCCGTCGACCGTCGCAGATGGATTTAGACAAACACAAGGGACTTAAGCGAATGTCCGACATCCTCGAGCGCGTGCGTAAGATCGTCATTGAACATCTGGACGCCGACCCCGAGAAGGTCACCGAAAAGGCGAGCTTCATCGACGACCTGGGCGCTGACAGCCTCGACAACGTCGAGCTGGTCATGGCCTTCGAAGAAGAGTTCGACATCGAGATCCCGGATGACGCCGCCGAGCACATCCAGACCGTCGGCGATGCGGTGAAGTTCATCGGTGAGCGCCTGGGCGCCTAAGGCGAACCCACGGAATTCATTGAATATTCGGCCGCCGCGAAGCTCTTCGGAGTTCGCGGCGGTCTGCGTTTGGAGGCCCGCTCATGCGTCGTGTCGTCGTCACCGGCATCGGTTTGCTGACCCCCCTCGGCCAAGGCGCCGAGATCACCTGGAAAGCCATCCTTGAGGGCAAGTCCGGGGCGGGGCGCATCACCACCTTCGATCCCACCGACTATGCCTGTCAGGTCGCCTGCGAAGTGCCGCGGGTCGACGGACGCGGCGGCGGCGGTGAAGACGTCCCCGGTTCGTTCAACCCGGACGACACCCTGGCGCCGAAGGACCAGCGTCGAGTCGACGACTTCATCCTCTACGCGATCGCCGCGGCCGACGAAGCCGTGAAGGATTCGGGCTGGGTCCCGGAATCCGAGGAAGACAAGGAACGCACCGGGGTCATCATCGGCTCGGGCATCGGCGGCCTCGCCACCATCGAGAAGACCAGCGTCGAGCTGTTCGAGAAGGGCCCGCGTCGGGTCAGCCCGTTCTTCATTCCCTCGGCCCTGATCAACCTGGCGTCTGGTCAGGTCTCGATCCGTCACGGCTTCAAGGGGCCGAACCACTCGGTCGTCACCGCCTGCGCCACCGGCGCCCACGCGATCGGCGACGCTGCGCGTCTGATCAAGTACGGCGACGCTGACGTGATGGTTGCGGGTGGGGCCGAAGCGGCCATCTGCCCGGTGGGCGTCGCGGGCTTCATCGCCTGCCGTGCCATGTCGACCGGCTTCAACGACGAGCCGCAGAAGGCCAGCCGTCCCTACGACAAGGCCCGCGACGGCTTTGTGATGGGCGAGGGCGCCGGCGTGCTGGTGCTGGAGGAATACGAACACGCCAAGGCGCGCGGCGCGAAGATCTACGCCGAAGTGGCCGGCTATGGCCTGGCTGGCGACGCCTATCACATCACCGCCCCGGTCGAGGACGGCGACGGCGGCTTCCGCGCCATGCGCGCGGCGATCAAGGACGCCGGCATCGACGTCGCCGACATCGACTACGTGAACGCCCACGGGACTTCGACGCCGCTCGGCGACGAGATCGAACTGGGCGCCGTCACCAGGTTGCTGGGCAACGCGGCGAAAAACCTGACCATGTCGTCGACCAAGTCGGCGACCGGCCACCTGCTCGGGGCCGCCGGCGCCATCGAGTCGGCGTTCACGGTGCTGGCGATCCGCGACCAGATCGCGCCCCCCACCATCAACCTCGACAATCCGTCGGTGGAGACCGAGATCGATCTGGTTCCGAACAAGGCCAAGCCGATGAAGATCGACGTGGCGCTGTCCAACAGCTTCGGGTTCGGCGGCACCAACGCTTCCGTGGTGTTCAAGAAGGTCTCGTGAGCCGCAAGCCGCGCAAGTCGGCCGCCCGCGGGCGGCGCAAGCCGTCGGGCGCCTTGCCGCCTGCGCGCAAGTTCAGGATCATCCTGGGCAGCGCCGCGGCGACGCTGGGCGTCGTCGCCGCCCTGGTCCTGGCCTGGGCCCTGTGGTCCTACCAGGGACCAGGACCGGCCACAGACGGCGGTGAGACCCGCGTGGTCATGTTGCGCAAGGGCGCGGGCCTGACCGAGATCGCCTCGACCCTGGAGCGCTCCGGCGCCATCCGCTCAAAGGCGGTGTTCGCGGCCGCCGCCCAGTTCACCGGCGCGGCCAAGGGGCTGAAGGCCGGCGAGTACGAGTTCAAGAGCCGCGCCTCGCTGGCCTCGATCCTGCGCGACATCCGCGACGGCAAGATCATCATCCATCAGGTGACGATCCCGGAGGGCATGACCTCGGAAGCCGCGGTCGCCACGCTGATGGCGCGCCCGGACCTGAGCGGCGTCGTGGCCGCCCCGCCGGAAGGCTCGATCCTGCCCGAGACCTACCAGTACGAACGCGGCGAGGATCGCTCGGCCGTGCTGAAGCGAATGATGGACGCCCGCGACGAGCTGCTGGCCCTGCTGTGGGAGAAGCGCCAGCCCGGCCTGCCGATCAAGACGCCGGAGGACGCGGTGACGCTCGCCTCGATCGTCGAGAAGGAGACCGGGATCGCGAGCGAGCGGCCCGAAGTCGCCGCCGTGTTCGTCAACCGGCTGCGCAAGGGCATGCGGCTGGAGAGCGACCCGACGATCATCTACGGGCTGAATGGCGGCAAGCCGTTGGGCCGTGGGCTGCGCGCCTCGGAGATGGCCCAGCCGAACCCGTACAACACCTATCAAATCGACGGCCTGCCGCCGACGCCGATCGCCAACCCGGGCCGGGCGGCCCTGGCGGCGGTGCTTGATCCGCCCATCAGCGACCATCTGTTCTTCGTCGCCGACGGCACCGGCGGCCACGTCTTCGCGACCACCTACGACGATCATCTGAAGAACGTCGCCAAGTGGCGGACGGTCGAAAAGCAGCGCGCTGCGGCCGCGCTTCAGGAAAAGGCCGGCGCCCTTCAGGAGAAGGCCGCGGAGCAGGCCGGCCGCTAGCGGGGGCGTCTAGATCCCGAGGTTGAGCGGTCGATGCCGGCGTTGAGAAGCGCTAAGCGCGACCGCAGATTCCTAAGGTAAATCCCTCGACCCACTCCGCAAACGGCCCTAGCGCCCGCATCTCGCCATGGTCCTATCGGTGAGGGGTCGATTCTGGACGCGATCCCTCGCGCGCCTGTTCGACGCCCGTCAAACGATCGGAGGACAGGCCATGGCGGAAGACTGGGCCATCGACGTCAGGAAGTACGTTCCCAACGCCGATTCCAAGGTGATCGACGCGATCATCCGTTACTGCGGGATCGCCCTGCATAACCGCGACTCGTCGTTGGTTTCCTTCACAGAACCCGAGGAACTGCGCCGGGTTCGGGAGAACTACCTGAAGAAGAAGCTCGGCCTGACGCATAGCGACGCCGAGCTGGACGACGCGATCATGGGCGTCGGCGAACGGATGAGCGCGGATCGGACCAAGAACCGGGTGACGGTCTACTACCTGTTGGCCGAGCACTTCCGGAAACTGTCGGTGTTCGGCGGCACGGATGTGGCGGGCGGCATCGGCAAGGCGGCGATGGCCGCCGGCGCCGTCGGGGCCGGCGCTGCGGCTGCGTCAGTGGCGAGCGCGGCTACCGACGCCTCTGCGACTGTCGCCGACTTCGGCGATCGCGCGCACCGGGTTGAAGACCGCCCGCCGCCCGCCGCGCCGGTCTATGCCCGCGGCCCGGCCGCGGCGCCCGCGCGTCGCTCCGGGATGGGCGCGTTGTTGCCCTGGCTGTTGGGTCTGGCGGCGTTGGCGTTGCTGGCCTGGTTCTTTCTCGGCCGGCAGGCCACGACGCCGACCGCTCCCGTCGCCGAGGTGAGACCCGCCGCGCCCGCCGTGGCCCCGCCCGTACGAACCGCTCCGGCTGAAGCCGTGGCCCCGGTTCCGGTCGCTCCGGCGCCCGTCGCGCCGGCGGCCATTGTCGGTCTTCCCGCCAACGTCCACTTTGCGCTGGGCTCGGCGGCCATTGGGCCCGATGACGGGCGTCTGATCGAGGAAGCCGCCGCGGCGATCAAGCAGGACAACCTGCGGGTCGGCATCACCGGCTATACCGACCGCACCGGTAATCTGCCGCTGAACGAACGTCTGGCTCAGCAACGGGCCGAAGCGGTTCGCGACCGGCTGGTCGCCTCTGGCGTTCCGGCGTCAAGCATCGAGATGGTGGCCCCGACCGCCGTCGAGAACGGCCCCGTCGCGACACCCGACGTCGACGCTCGACGCGTCGAAATCGTCCGCCGCTAGGGACGACCGAGGCGTCTGCGGCCCGCGCTAATCGCGCGGGTCGCGGCGTGCGCGGAACATCGGAAGCACCGCTGCGTAGAGCAGCAGGATGAGCGTGGCCCAGGCCGCGATACGATCATTGGGCTGGGCCAGTTCCGCCGTGAAGAAGCGGCGGAAGAAGGTGAGTTCGATCACCGCCAGGACAAACAGCATCAGCACTGCACCGACGCCGACGGCCAGCCGCTGGGAGAGAGCCGGGGGAATGGCGAAGGCCCGCACCGCGAATCCCGCCCACGGCAACAGGGCGAAGGCGACGATCAAGGCTCCGGCGATGACCCCGAACACGGGTTCGATCCCCACAAGGTCCACCAGATCGCGCACCAGCCGGGCCACCCCGAGCGCGGTGAACAAGGCGCAGAAGTAGATCGCCGCGGCGCCGGCGATGCGTCGGACCACGTCCATGGCGGCCTCCGTACAGTCTCGCCTGCAACTTGACGCTGAAGCGGTCGGCGAGTCGACCTTGGACATTTGAAAAGCCGCCGGCGCGTTTCGGTTGGCTTCGGCGTCTGCGCGCCATGTAGACTGCCGGAAATTGCGCAGCTTCGAGGATTTCCATGCCGCTTTCTGGGATGACGGGCTTCGGCCGGGCCGAGGGGGCAGCCGGCGACTGGACCTGGGCGGTCGAGGCGCGCTCGGTGAACGGGCGAAATCTGGAGGTCCGGTTCCGCGGTCCGCCGGGATTTGACCAGTTGGACAAGGCCGCGCGTGACGGAACCCAGGCGCGGTTCGCGCGTGGCCAGGTGAATGTCGGCGTCCAGGCCAAGCGCACCGACAGCGGCGTCGAGGTGCGGATCAACGAAGAGGTTCTGGCGCGCTATCTGGCGATGGGCGAGGGGCTGATCGCGGCCGGCAAGGCAGGTCCGCCGAGCCTGGACGGACTGCTGGCCCTGCGCGGGGTGATCGAGGCGGCCGAGGGCGGCGACGATCCCGAGGCTCAGGCCGCGCTGCAGGCGGCGATCGCTCTGTCGATCGGCGCGGCGTTGGAGGCGCTTTCCGCATCACGCCGCGAAGAAGGCCTGGCGCTGACCGCGGTGCTGATCGGGCTGGTCGACAAGATCGAAGCCCTGGTCGGCGAGGCCAAGAGCCTTGCCGAAGGGCAGCCCGTGGCGATCAGGGACCGGTTCGCCCGGCGGATGACCGAACTGGTCGGTGAGGCGGTCAGCGAGGACAAGATCGTCACCGAGGCTGCGGCCATGGCGGTGAAGGCGGACGTGCGCGAAGAACTGGACCGGCTAAGCGCGCACGTCGAGGCGGCCAGGACTCATATCGCCGCCGAAGGGCCGCAGGGCCGGCGGCTGGACTTCCTGACCCAGGAGTTCATGCGCGAGGCCAACACCTTGTGCTCGAAGTCGGCGCTGGGGGCGCTGACGACGACAGGCTTGGAGCTCAAGGCCACCATCGAGCAGTTCCGCGAGCAGGTGCAGAACGTCGAGTAGGCCCCGCCAGCCGCGCGGCGGTCCCCATGCCGCGCATTGAGGGCCTTCCGCTGAAAGGGCGCTATCTGTTAAGCGGCGCTCTGAACGTGCGAAGAGTGACGAATGACTGACGGACACGACCATCCCAGGCCCTGGGAAACCACCCGCCGCGGGATGATGCTGCTGGTGTCCTCGCCGTCTGGTGCGGGCAAGACGTCGCTGTCTCGGCGGCTGGTCGCCGACCATAGCGACCTGATGCTGTCGATCTCGTGCACCACGCGCGCGCCGCGCCCGGGCGAAGAGGAGGGGCGTGAGTACTATTTCGTCGACCGCCCGACCTTCGATGCGATGATCGAGCGGGGAGAGTTCCTCGAATGGGCCGACGTGCACGATAATCGCTACGGCACGCCCAAGGCGCCGGTGATGGCGGCCCTGGAGGCCGGTAAGGACGTATTGTTCGACATCGACTGGCAAGGCGCCAAGCAGGTCGCCGACGCCGCGCCGGACGACAGCGTGCGGGTGTTCATCCTGCCGCCGTCGTGGGAGGACCTGTCGCGCCGGCTGCACGCACGGGCTCAGGACAGCGAAGAGGTGATCCAGAAGCGCCTGGTCAAGGGCAAGGACGAGATCGAGCACTGGCGGCTCTACGACTACGTCATCGTCAACAAGAACTTCGATCGGGCCTATGCCGACCTCGGGCACATCTACCGCTCCGAGCGGATGAAGCCGGGCCGCAATCCGTGGCTGCCCGACTTCGTCGAGGCGCTGCTGGAGGAATAGCTGCGTTGATCATCACGGGGTGATCGCGACGTAGATTGACAGCACCGCTACAAACACGTTGGTTAACGCAATTCAGGGGGGATTGCATGCGCGTGTTGCTCGGATTGGTAGCGATTGCGGCGTCGGCGGTGATTGCCGGTTCGGCGAGCGCTGCAGCGTTTGTGACGGTCGATGCGCCGTATCGCACCTGGACTGGGAATTGGTTCACCGGTGAGTTCGAACCGGGAGTCGAATCGTATCAACTGCCATCGCCTTACGTTGTCGGAGGGGTCAGCTTTTCGGCGTCCTACCTGGCGCTCTACAATGACAACGTCACTTTCCCCGGCATCTACTTCGGCGCGAGCTCGCCCTTGACGATCACGCCGAGCGAGCGGATCGGCGCGTTTCGGACATCAATCGGATCGTACCAAGGCACGAGTTCGATGCAGATCGAGGTCAATGGTGTGGTTATCGCTGACTTCGCTATCGCCGAGAAGGAATCGGTGAGCTTCGCCATCGTATCCGATGAGCCCATCTCTCAGATCCGGTTCATTGGTTGGGGAGGAGCGGAGATGAAGGGTTTCAGCATCTCAAGCGCCATCCCCGAACCCGCAACTTGGGCGATGATGATCGTCGGGTTGGGCCTGAGCGGGGCGGTGTTGCGCCGCCGCCGCGGAGCGGTCGTCGGCGCCTGACGCCAAGGCGTTCACAGGAATTCGCCCCCTGTGGACGCCTCTGTTGTTTTGAGAACCCGCGACTCTTCCGATGCTTGCGACTGGTCGCTCCCGTCTGAGTTGGAGGGCGGTCCGGACGATCAACCTGGGCGGAGTCGCGCATGTCCTCATGTTCTGTTTTTGTTCTGCCGCTGGAGGCGAACATGAAGAATGAGGACTGGATCAACGCGCAGCGCGAGCCGCTGCTGGCGTGCGTGGGGCTGGACCGGCACCTGGTGGCGCGATGCGCCTCGCCGGGATGCGAGCGGGCCGCGCCGTGCGATCCGACCCACTGGGTCGCGCAGGGGCTCGGCGGACTGCCGTTGCGGGCGTTCACCGATCGCATGCGGTGTGTCTGTGGCGGGCGACGGGCGCAGCTGACGATTGCGGCGGGGCCGTTGCCGGAGCGGTCCGGCGGGGACGTCTACGTTTTCCGCTGACTTCCAAGGCGGTGGAGCGGATTTTCGAGCGCCGCCTCGACCGTCTGGCCGGATCACCGTCTGGCCGGATCCATGACGGGCTCTCCTGCGCAAGGCTAGCCTGACACGTCTGGGCAAAAGGAAGAGCGCGCCCCGGCTGGAGGTCCGGGACGCGCTCGAAGCAATCTACTTCTTCAGCATCGTTTTCAGTTCGTCGGCCGTGGCGTTGATGGTCGCCGAGCCGTCGGCGATCGCCAGCTTGCTGGTTTCGACCGCGAAGGTGTCCGAGCCCATCTTGATCGTCGCGACCTGCTGGCCGGCGGCGTCGGGCTTCACTTCGGTGACCGTGCCGATGCTGGCGCCGGTCTTGTCCTTCACGGTTGCGCCGACGGCCAGGGTGGCGGCGGTGGCGCTGGCGTCCTTCGCCGGCGGGGCGGTCGGCTCAGAAGCGTCTTGAGCAAAGGCCGGAGCGGCGATGGCGAGGGCGAGGGCCGCAGCCCCGTAGGTGAAGATGGAACGCATGAGGTCTCCCGTACATCTGTGAGGCCTCCCCCGAGGCATCTCCAATCTGGCGGGGCAATTCGGCCATCAAAGGACCGTGATAAGGCATAATAGTGGCAATGGTATGTGGGTGATGCGCGGCGCAATAAGGCCTTACGGAAATTATTATAGCATCAGGTATGATTCAAGGGCCGCGCTCCCCCAGGGAGCGGGCCTATCAACGCTTAGCTTGACCTTGCAGCCTCCACGCGCATCCGGCGCGCACAGAACAACCCCGGAGACAGTGGGAGGAAGCGCAGCCGGCGCAGATTGGTTGCAAACCCGGATGAGACGTTTTGGCGCAGGGGTCAGACGATGACCGGATGGGCGTGGCGTCCGGCCTCGCCGAAGACGCGCAGGTAGCGGACGATCTCGGCGCGATCGCCGGTCGCCTTTTCGGGGTTGTCAGAGAGCTTCACGGCTGGGCGGCCGTTCGCCTCGGTGACTTTGCACACCAGCGAGATGGGATCGAGGGCGTCGCCGCCGCCGGGCAGGCATCCCTTGAAGTCGTTGGTCAGGTTGGTGCCCCAGCCGAAGCTCATCCGCACGCGACCGGCGAAGTGGCGGTGGGCTTCCTCGATCGAGTCGATGTCCATGCCGTCGGAGAAGACCAGCAGCTTGTCGCGCGGGTCGCGGCCCTTCGCCTTCCACCAGGCGATGATCTCCTCGCCGCCCTCGATCGGCGGGGCGCTGTCGGGACGGAACCCGGTCCAGTCGGCGACCCAGTCGGGCGCGTCCGACAGGAAGGCGCGGGTGCCGAAGGCGTCGGGCAGGGCGACCAGCAGGTTGCCGGCGTAGGTGCGTCGCCACTCGTCGAGCACCTTGTAGGGCGCAGCGCGCAGTTCGTCGTCGGATTTGGCCAGCGCAGCGGCGACCATCGGCAGTTCGTGGGCGTTGGTCCCGATTGCCTCGAGATCTCCGTCCATGGCGAGGAGGACGTTGGACGTGCCGAGCACGGCGTCGCCCAGACCTTCCTTCAGCGCCTCCACGCACCAGCGCTGCCAGAGGAACGAGTGGCGGCGTCGGGTGCCGAAGTCGGAGATCAGCAGGCCGTCGAGTTTGCGCAGTCGTTCGACCTTCTCCCAGAGCTTGGCCTTGGCGCGGGCGTAGGTGATGTCGAGGGCGAACCGCCCCTGACCGCGCAGGACGGTGCGGGTACGCAGCTCGTTGATGATCGCCAGGGCCGGAATCTCCCACATGGTGGTGTGGGTCCACGGGCCGTGGAAGCTGAGCTCGTATTGGCCGTCGTGCTGGGTCAGCTCGTAGGGCGGCAGCCGGAAGTCCGCGAGCCAGGCGATGAAGCCCGGCTTGAACATCTGGGTCTCGCCATAGAACGTGTTTCCGGCCAGCCAGATCAGCTCCTTCTTCGAGAACGAGAGGGTGCGGGCGTGGTCGAGCTGGGCGCGCAGCTCGCTCTCGTCGACGACCTCCGCCAGGCGCACGTGGCGGGTGCGGTTGATCAGCGAGAAGGTGGCGTGGACGTCGGGATGCAGGCTCCAGATCAGCTGCAGCATCAGCAGCTTGTAGAAGTCGGTGTCCAACAAGCTGCGGATGATCGGGTCGAGCCGCCAGCCGTGATTGTAGGTCCGCGTTGCGAGGTCGGTGTTCGCCATGGCTCGACAATGGCAGTCCGCGGCTGGTTTGCGAATATAGTCGCGCCATGCATCAGATCCGCACCGAAGCGATCATTCCCGCCACGCCGGACGCGGTCTGGGCCGTACTTGCCGATTTCGAGCGCTACGTGGAGTGGAACCCGCTGAACCTCGAGGCCCACGGGCAGGCCAAGGTCGGAACCAAGGCGAAGATGGTGTTCCGCAATCTGGCCGGTCAGGGCGTCATCCGCCAGACGGTGCGAATAGTAGCGGCCGAGCCCGCGCGGGAGCTCGCTTGGTCGGGGCACGTGCCATTGCTGTTCGCCGGCCGCCACGGGTTCCTGCTGACGCCGCACGCGCAGGGAACGCACGTCCTGCACACAGAGGTGTTGGGCGGGCTGCTGCCGGCGACCTGGAGCAAGGCCAAGATCACGCGTGACTTCACCCCGGCTTACGAGGCGGTGAACGTGGCGCTGGCGCGACGCGTCGCAGAAACGACGCGCTGACCCCTATCGCGACGCCGCCTTTTGAGAGAAGTTCTCAATTGGCATGACGCGCGCGCTTTATCTGGTTCTGGGGTTGGGGTTTACCGCGTTGGGGATCGCGGGAGCGTTCCTGCCGCTGCTGCCGACGACGGTGTTCCTGATCCTCGCGGCGGCCTGCTTCGCCAAGTCTTCGCCGCGTATGGAAGCCTGGATCCTCAACCACAAACAGTTCGGGCCGCTGGTGCGCGACTGGCGGGCGCACGGAGCGATCCCGCGCAAGGCCAAGGTGCTGGCGTGCACGGGCATGGCGCTTGGGTTCGCGGTCTTCTTCCTGTCGGTGCATCCGGGGCTCTGGCTGGCGCTGGCGGTGGCGGCCGCCCTCGGGGCCTGCGCCGCGTTCGTGGTCAGCCGGCCGAGCGGCTCGCGTCCAGGCGGGTAGGCGCCGCGCGACGGACTTGGTAGGCCAGGGCCGATCACGGAGGCGATCATGGCCGAACCCAAGGGCAAGCGGGATTTCCGCGACAACGTGCGGCTGGATATCCGCGAGCGTCACGAGGTGGCGTTCTGGGCCAAGCGCTGGGGCGTGAAGCCCGAACAGGTCATCGCCGCGCACCGCAAGGTCGGCCACAACGTCAAGGACATCGCCGCCGAACTCGGCAAGCGGAAGTAACCTCCGCTGCTGACCGACCCCTTCTTCTACGCCGTGGCGATCCCGGCGGTGATTCTGCTGGGCCTGGCGAAGGGCGGCTTCTCCGGCATCGGGGTCATTGCGGTGCCGATGATGGCGCTGGCGGTGTCGCCGGTGCTGGCCGCCTCGATCACCCTGCCGATCCTGATCGTGCAGGACGTCGTCAGCGTCTGGTCGTTCCGCAAGACCTGGGACAAGAACGTGCTGGTGGTGATGCTGCCGAGCGCGGCGGGCGGCATTGCGCTGGGCTACTCGCTCGCGGCGTTCGTCAAGCCAGGCGCGGTGGAGCTGGCGGTTGGGGCGATCTCGATCGTTTTTGCGGTCATGCGGCTCTGGGCCGAGCGCGGTTCGGCGCTGCCGAAGCCGGCCAAGCCTGAGAAGCTGCCGTGGCGCGGCGTGCTGGCGGGGATCATGGCGGGCTTCACGAGCCAGATCGCCCATGCCGGCGGGCCGCCGTTCCAGATCTACGTGATGCCCAAGAACCTGCCGCGCGACGTGTTCATCGGCACCAGCGCGATTTTCTTCGCCGTGGTGAACTGGATGAAGGTCCCGGCCTATTGGGCGCTAGGCCAGTTCACGCGCGAGGCGATGATGACCGCCCTGGCGTTGCTGCCGCTGGCCATCGCCTCGACCTGGGCCGGCGTTTGGCTGGTCCGACGGGTCCCGGCCGGGAACTTCTACCGGATCATCTATGTCCTGCTGATCGCGGTCGGCGCCAAACTGGCCTGGGACGGAACGGCCTCGCTGCTTGGCTAGCGCCTTACGAGCGCCCATATCGGCTGCTTAAGCTACGGCGCGCTTGGAGGCGCCTTTCGATATGCGTACGCGTACCATTCTGGCGGCCTCGGCCGCTCTGGTCCTGACGGCGAGCGTCGCCCAGGCCCAGGAGGCGATGAGCACCGCCGGCGCCACCGGCGTCGCGCCCTCGGAAATCAATCTGGCCGCCGCCGAGCCGGCGGCTCCGGCAGCGGCCGCCCCGAAAACCGAGACGCTGGACACCGCCGAACAGATCAGGCGCTGGCTGGCCGACTCGCCGGCGGCGACGACGCCCGAGGAGGCGTATGGCGAAGGCGTGAGGTTGCCGCGAGATCGCCAGATCCACGGCGAGGTCGGCGTCGCGGTCGGCACCGGCGGCTATCGCAGCGGCTACATCACCAGCGTCATGCCGATCGGCGAGACTGGAACCCTGGCCCTGACCATCGGCCAGGAGAAGAACGGCTATCGCCACTACTGGAATGGGCGGCCCTACGGCGTCTTCGACTACGGTTATTCGGGCTTGCCTCACTGATCAGCACGGTGAGTGGGTGACGCCAAGGCGATCTACCCATTGACTCTCCCCAAGGCAGGGCGTTGGTTAACGCCACCCTGGGGAGAGCGAAATGCGCAATATGCTCGGATTGGCTGCGGTGCTGGGCGCACTGTTTATGGCTGGCGGCGCGCAAAGCGCGACCACTCTTCCCCTCGACATGGGCAATCTGGAGTCCGACGGAGCCTACTATTCCGAGGGCGCGCGGATCGTGCTTCCGCCGTCGGGCCAGCCCTACCTCTATGTTGTCTTCCAATGGAGTTCGGGCGATCTGAAGGGCGCCTCGGTCGCCGGCTTCCATCGGACCACATTCGGCTACTACGATCCGTGGGCGGTTGGCGGTGTCGGGTACAACGAGTCCGACTGGAACCTGGATTGTTCGTTTGCGAATGGCTGCGTGCAAGCTCTCGGCGATCGTCGGGGCTATGCGCGGCTGGTCTTGCCCACTGAGATCGACCAGCCGTGCGGGCCGCCGCCCGACAGTCTGTGCTACCAGCGCCTCAACTTTTCCGACCTTGCGGCTAGCCTGAACATCCAGACCTGGAACGGCGAAGTCGTCACCGCGTCGGTCACCTTCCAGGATTACGCGCCGGTCCCCGAACCGGCGACATGGGCGATGATGATCGGAGGGTTCGCGCTAACGGGGGCGACTTTGCGGCGGCGGCGGGCGGCGATGACCGCCTAGAGACCAAGGGTAATTCAAACGCCCGTTCGACTCTGGTCCGCGTCGGTCTATACGTGTGGACGGCGCCCTCGGGCGTCCGACGACACAGGAGACGCCCCATGAGCTTCGATACGCCCCTCAGCCTTGCCGGTCCGCTGCGCAAGCCGGCGCAGATGCTGGCCGACCAGGAGTATGGCGGGCACACCTCGATCCACGACGACGCCATGGCCGAGAAGCTGGGCTTCCGGGCCGGGCCGATCGAGGGGCCGACGCACTTCAGCCAGTTCCAGCCGCTGCTGGCCAAGATCTGGGGGCAGCGCTGGTACGAGAGCGGCTGCATCTCCTCGCACTTCCTGAACATGGTGGTCGAAGGCGAAGAGGTTCGCGCGTTCGCCGAGATCCCCGCCGAGGGCGCGACGCGCACGCGCATCTGGGCCGAGAAGGCCGACGGCACGCCGGTGCTGGAGGCCAGCGCCAGCGTCGGGCTGCAGACCGAGCCGAGCCTGTTGGAAGCCCGCATGGCGGCGCTGCGCCCGCCCAGCAAGCTGCTGATCCTGGAAGACCTGAAGGTCGGCATGACCGGCGCTAAGGACGAGCGTGTGAAGATGGACGCCGACCAGAACATGGGCGCGCTCTATCCGTTCAGCCTGAACCAGAAACTCGCGAAGATCACCGAGACCTCGCCCTGGTTTTCCGACGGCGCGGCTTCGCCCTGGGGGCGGGCGATCATCCCGTTCGAGATGCTGAGCGTGCTGTTCGAATACTCGAGCCGCGAGGCCGCGTTCCCGGTGAAGGGACCGGCTGTCGGGCTGTTCGCCGACCAGGAGATCAGGCTCGTCGACGGGCCGCTGTTCGTCGGCGAGGAATATGTGCTGCGCCGGGAGATCGCCGCGCTGGCCGAAAGCAAGCGCACCGAATCCTATTGGGTGCGCACGCGGGTGTTCGACGCCAAGGGCGAGAAGCAGGTCGCCGAGATGCTGCTCAATCACGCCAGCATGAAGAACTCGTACGCCGGCTACGCCGACGCCGCTCAAGCCTGATCAAGAGGACGCATTTCCATGGAAGTTAAGGGCAAGGTCGTCGTCGTCACCGGCGGCGCCGAGGGGATCGGTGCGGGGCTCGCGCGGCGGTTCGCACGCGAGGGCGCCAAGGCGGTGATCGTGGCCGACCGCAATGGCGACGGCGCGGCGGCGGTCGCCAAGGAAATCGGCGGCGAGGCGGTGACGCTGGACGTCAGCGACGGCGCGGCGGTGGCGGCGATGGTCGCCGACGTCGAGGCGAGGCACGGCGGCATCGACCTCTTCTGTTCCAACGCCGGGGTCGGCGACGGCGACCCTGACAAGCAGAACGCGGCCTCGTCGCCGGACGAGATCTGGAACCGGGCCTGGAACGTCAACGTCATGGCCCACGTCCACGCGGCGCGGGCGGTGATCCCCGGCATGCAGGCCCGCGGCGGCGGCTATCTGCTCAACACCATCTCTGCGGCGGGGCTGCTGTCGCAGATCGGCGGGGCGGTCTATTCAACCACCAAGCACGCGGCGGTGGGCTTCGCGGAGTCGCTGGCCATCACCCACGGCGACCAGGGCATCAAAGTCTCGATCCTGTGCCCGCAGGGCGTCGACACCGCGATGCTGCGGCAGGGCGACAGCGCCTCGCAGCCGCAGAACCTGGATGGCGTGCTGACGTCGGACGACGTCGCTGAGAGCGTCGTGCAAGGGCTGGCGGCGGAGAGCTTCCTGATCCTGCCGCATCCGGTCGTGCTGACCTACATGCAGCGCAAGACCGCCGACTACGACCGCTGGATCGGCGGTATGCGCCGGCTGCGGGCGAAGATGTTCGGCGGCTAGGAGCGGCCGCGCAGGGCGTCGGCCAGCGCCAGGAAGCCGGCAACGTCGATGGTCTCAGCGCGAGCTTCCGGTGCAATGCCGGCGGCCTCGCAGAGCTCGGCGCCGCCCAGCACCTTCAGGCTGGAGCGCAGCATCTTGCGACGCTGGCCGAAGGCGGCGGCGGTGACGCGCTGCAGGGCGTCCAGGCGCTCGGGCGCCGGGCGATCGGCGCGCGGGGTCAGCCTGGCGACCGCCGAGGCGACCTTGGGCGGCGGGGTGAAGGCGCGGGCCGGGACGTCCATGACGACGGCCGCGTGGCTCGTCGCCTGGGCGATGACCGACAGCCGGCCATAGGCCTCCGATCCGGGCTCGGCGGCGATACGGTCGGCGACTTCCTTCTGGAACATCAAGGTCATGGATGCCGGCGTGAAGGCGCCCGTCAGCCACTTGATCAGCAGCGGCGTGCCGACGTTGTAGGGCAGGTTGGAGACCATGTGCGCCGGCGCGCCGGCGGCCACTTCGGCCTCGTTCGTCTTCAGCGCGTCCTCCAGCCGCACGGTGAGCGCGCCGCCGGAGGCGACAGAGAGCTCCTCCAGCAGCGGGGCGAAGCGCGGGTCAGCCTCGACCGCGGTGACCTTTGCGCCGGTCTCCAGCAGGGCGCGGGTCAGCCCGCCGGGGCCAGGGCCGACCTCGATGACATGGTCGCCGGGACCGACCTCGGCCAGACGCGCGATCTTCCGCGTGATGTTGAGGTCGAGCAGGAAGTGCTGGCCGAAGCTCTTCTTGGCCAGCAGGTCATGCTCGGCGAGGGTTTCACGCAGGGGCGGGAGCTGGTCGAGGGTCATTGCGCCCGCAATAGCAGGCGCGGGCGGCAGCCGCCTAGGGGCGCTTGGGCGTCAGAGCGTGGAGCCGCTGATAGAGGGCGTTGGCCTCCTCGTCCTTGGGGGCGATCGCCCAGGCCTGGGCCGCGCAGGCGAAGGCGCGCTCCAGATGCTCGGCGTTGCGGCGCTGGGCTTCGTAGAGATCGGCATGCGCGGCGCCTTCCATGGTGGCGATGATCGCGCGCTGGCGCTCGTTCAAGGCCGGCCGGGCGAAACGAAGATCGGCAAGCGTGGCGAGCGACCCGCGGGCGTCCTTGGCCTCGCGTTGGAACCGCGCCAGATGAATGGCGACGTCGCCCTGCGGCCAGACGCCGGCCGCGATCGCCGCCTCGCGCCAGCCGGCCGCGATGGCGACCCCAGCCGTCCATGCCCCGCTGCGCTTCAGCGCCTTGGCACGGAGGTGGCGCGTGTCGCGGTCCGGCGTCAGGCCGCGTCGGTGATCGCGGACCGCATCCAGGATCACAAGGAGATCCTCGCGGGAGGGCGGCCGATGCGGGACCACATCGCGGATCTCGTCATAAGCGGCGTTCTCCTCGCGCAGGCTCGCCGGGGTCGCGGCCAGCACGGCCGCGCGCAGGGCGTCGCTGGGAACGACCACCCCATCGGCGAGTCGGGCGAAGGGAACCGATCGCGTTCCGGCCGCCGCGGCATAGGTGATGCGGCGGGCGCCAAGGTCCACCGCCACGACCGGAAGGAGGTCCTCGCAGTCGCCGTCGTCGAAGCCACATCCGATCAGCAGGTTCGGGTCGGCGTCAGGACTGTCCAGCCAGCGGATCACCTCGGCGCCGGCGATGTCTGCGTCGGTCATGATGGATCTCCAGAGTCGTGGTCGGCGTAGGCCAAGCGATCTTAAGCCGAGCTTCACTCCCGGCCGGTAACATGTCGGCAACTTTTGGCAGGTGAGACGTTCGTGTCGATCACCCCGATCCAAGGCCCGCTGACGCCGCAGGTGGCGATACCGGTCACGCCGGTGCGGCCGGTGATTCCGGTGACGCCGCCGGCTGCGCCGTCGATCGACATCGATCCGGGACAGGTGCAGGCCCAGCTTCTAGCCCAGACCGCTCAGCAGGCGGCGGTGCGACAGGGCGGGCTCGCGCCGTTGATGGCGGACCTTACCCAGGCGGCTGGAAATCCGGCCCTGCCCAGTCCCGTCCGCTCTGCGGCGGCGCAGGTGCTGGCCCAGGCGACGCCCTTTGATGCACGGGTCGGCGGCCCGGACGTCGCCAAGGCGCTGTCGCAGTCGGGGCTGTTCCTGGAGGCGAAGCTGGCGGCCGCGCCGCAGGTGTCGCCGATGGGCCAGGACATGAAGGCCGGGCTGCTGGTGCTGCGCCAGGCGCTGAGCGCCTGGCTGGCCGGCGCCCCGCGCTCGCCGGACGCCAGGGCTCCGGCGCGCACGCCGCCGCCGCCCTATCGCGCGGGCGGGCCGAGGGCCCAGCCGGCCGCCAGTCCGAGTCTGCCGGCCGACGCCGCGCCCAGCCAGATCGGCCAGCGGCTGCTCGCCGAGACCGAGAGCGCGGTCGCCCGGCAGGAGCTTCTGCAGATCGCCTCTATGCCGGCCGGCGAAGATCACCCGGTCGAGTCGCAGGTGACCCGCTGGATGTTCGAAATGCCGTTCACCACCCCTCAGGGCGCGGCGGTGGCGCAGTTCGAGATCAGCCGTGACGGCCGCGGCAAGGGTGGGGAAAACCAGCCGACCTGGCGCGCCGTGTTCTCGCTGGACATCGAGCCGCTGGGACCGATCCACGCGCGGGTGTCGCTGGCCGGCGGCCAGGCGATCGTCGGGCTGTGGGCCGAACGCGAGACCGGGTTCGCGCGACTTGAGGAGGGCCGCGAGCTGCTCGGCGCCGCTCTGGCGCGTGCCGACTTCCGATCCGAGATCGCCGTGCACTCCGGCGCGCCGCGGATCGCCGACCCGCAAGCCGGCCAGTTGGTGGACCAGACCTCATGAGCCAGGACCCACGCAAGACCCTGGCCGTCGCCCTGACCTATGACGCGCCGCACGCGCCGCGCGTGGTGGCCAGCGGCCGCGGCGTGATCGGCCAGAAGATCATCGAGGCGGCGCAGGCGCACGGCGTGCCCATCCAGCAGAACGCGGTGCTCGCGCAGGCGCTGTCGACCATCGAGCTGGAGACCGAGATCCCCGAGCGTCTCTATGTCGCGGTGGCCGAGATCCTGGCCTTCGTGCTGCGCGCCGCGGAAGAGGGGCAGCGGCGCTGAGGTCGTGCTAAGCGGAGCCCATGCACGCGATCCTCTGCGCCACGCCGGAAGAAATGGACGCCCTTCGGAACGTCCTGCACGCCGATCCGCAGCCGGAAGTCCACGGACCGACCAAGGTCTGGCGGGCGCTCTATCGCAACGAAGCCGTGGTGCTGGCGCAGGCGGGGATCGGCAAGGTCAACGCCGCGGCTGCGGCGACGCTGCTGTTGTCGGTCTTCCGGGCGCGCAGCCTGATCTTCTCTGGCGTCGCCGGCGGGCTGAACCCGGCGCTTGGGGTCGGTTCGGTGCTGCTGGCCGAGCGGCTGGCGGTGCACGACTACGGGATCGTCACAGCCGGCGCCTTCACGCCGACGGCCTACGGGGTGATCCCGGTCGGAGCGCCGGTGCTGAGCGCGCCTGAACCCGTGGACGCTGTCGTGCGGGAGGTCCTGACGCGGCTGGCCAGCGCGATGCAGGGACGGCTGGACGCGCGCCTCGGCGGAGTGGTCACGGCTGACTACTTCCTGAACTGCCCGGTGACGCGCGACGAACTGCATGCGCGACTGGGGGCCGACGCCATCGACATGGAATCCGGGGCCGTGGCGGTCGTGGCGCGGGCCTGGAACACGCCGCTCTACGTCATCCGGACGCTTTCGGACCTGGCCGGAGCCGACAGCCACCTGACTTATGACGAGATGGTCGAGGCCGCGGCGCGCAACTCGGCCGCCTGCGTCGACGTGCTGCTGGGTCTGCTGGCCGAAGGCTAGTCGGCGACGCCGCCACGAAGCGGATCAGCGCCGTCGAGCATCATGATGTGTCGGCGTTGGCGCCGCACCCCCTCGATGATCTGCTCCAGGCTGCGGCGCTGGCGCGGCGCGCTCGCCCCCCTGGGCGCGCGGTCGGCTGCAGGCGTCGAGCGGGGGTTCGGGGGCGTCATGTCTACTCCTCACGGCGTCGCCCGGTGGCGGGCGGCGAGCTCAAAGGACAACACCTGTGCTGTAGATCGGTTCGCCGGCAGGTCAGATCGCCGGCATCACTTGATCGCGATCACCTCGACTTCGGCGCCGTTGACCTCGGCGAGGTCGCCGAGGGTCTTGCCGAGCAGGGCCCGGGCCAGGGGCGAGATGTAGGACACCGAGCCGCTGGCGGGATCGGCCTCGTCTTCTCCGACGATGGCGTAGGTCTGCCGTCGGCCGTCCTCGCGCTCGAAGGTCACGCTGCGCCCGAACTGAACTGTGTCGATCGACAGGTCGGGTTCGACCAGCTGGGCGCTGGCGCGACGGGCGCCGTAGTAGCGCAGGTCGCGGGTGGCGCGGGCCATCGCGGTGCGGTCGGCGTGCACGTCGCCCGCGGTCTGGGCGGCGCTGTAGGCCGCGCGAGCCTTGGCGAGCTCGTCGTCGATCTCGGCCAGACCTTTGGCGGTGACCAGGTTCGGGTGTGGAGAGATCGGGCGATCAGGGAGGTCGGCGGCGACCGACTCGCTGTCTCCCTCTTTGGTGAAGGCGACGCTCATGAGCCCATTATCTCAGGCGGCGGCCGTCATGAAAACGTCGCAGCGCAGGGTCTTGCCGACGATCTGGTGCGACGGCGCTCGCAGACCCGGCATCGGCGGTCCCTTGCGCGGCCACTTCAGGACGACCCGCTTGCGTGCGCAGGCGAGCGCGGCCTGCATCAGTTCGAGCTGGTCCGGGTCGGTCCCCACCAGGTCGCGCAGCAGGCGCATGTCCTTCTTCACCAGGGCGGTGGAGGTGCGCTCAGGGTGCATCGGATCGACGATGACCACGTCGGCGGCCAGGGTCGGCAGCAGCAGGCGCGCATCGCCGTGCAGCAGCGTCATGCGCGCGACGACCTCCGCCGTTCGCGGATCGTCGGCTGCAGCCTGCAGCCCGGCGGCGAGGCGCGCGTGTACGTGCGGCGAGCGCTCGATCAGCGTCACCTGCGCGCCGAGCGAGGCGAGCAGGAAGGCGTCACGGCCCAGGCCCGCCGTGGCATCGATGATCGTGGGGGTGACCCCCTTCACGAAGCCCGCAGCGCGCGGCAGATCCTGGCCGCGGCCGCCGCCGAAACGGTGACGATGGCCGACCGCGCCGCCGACGAAGTCGATGGTCAGCTCACGGGCGAGGTCGGCCGGGTCTTTCATCAGCGCTGGGACACCGTCCACTGATCGACCACGCGCTCGAGCACGGCCAGCGGCAGCGAACCGCCGAGCAGCACGGCGTCGTGGAAGCCCTTGATGTCGAACTTCGGACCCAGGGCCGCCTTGGCCTTGGAACGCAGGCGGTCGATCTCGGTATGGCCGATCTTGTAGCCGCAGGCCTGACCCGGCCAGACGACATAGCGGTCGATCTCGTTCTCCGCCGCGCCGAGCGGCAGGCCGACGGTGTCACGCATGTAGGCGATGGCCTGCTCGCGGCTCCAGCCCTTGCCGTGGATGCCGGTGTCCAGGACGATCCGGGCGGCGCGGTAGAGGAACGACTGCAGCCAGCCGATACGGCCGGCGGGATAGGCGTCGTACATGCCGAGCTCGTCGCCGAGTTGCTCGGCATAGAGACCCCAGCCCTCGCCATAGGCGGTGAAGCCGATGTTCTTGAACAGCATCGGCGAGGCGCCGGCCTCCTGCACCAGCGCGCCGTGGAACAGGTGCCCGGGGACCGCCTCGTGATAGGTGAGGGTGGGCAGCGCCCACTTGGCCCATTCGGTCGTGTCGCGCAGGTTGATGTAGTAGGTCCCGGGCCGCGAGCCGTCGAGCGAGCCGCTTTCGGCGTAGCCGCGCGGGGCCCCGATCTCGATGGCCGGCGGCACGCGCCGGATCTCCATGCCGCCCTTGGGGATGGTGTTGAACATCTTCGGCGCGGCGGCCTTCACGGCCGCCATCTGCCGGTTCAACTCGGCCAGCAGCTCCTGACGGCCGCCATCGGTGTTCGGATAGAACTGGGCCGGGTCCTTGGCGAAGGCGTCGAGGCGGGCGGCGACCGTGCCCTGGGTCAGGCCCTGGGCCTTCAGCAGCGGATCAAGGCGGGCGGTGAGGTCGGCGACCTGCTCCAGGCCGATCTTATGGGCCGCGTCCGGCGTCAGGTTGGTCGTGGTGTGGAAGCGCAGCGCGTACTCGTAGAAGGCCGCCGTGATCTGTTGGCGCGAGACGGTGGCGTCATGCACGGCCGTGCGGCGCTGTTCGGTCAGCAGCGCGATCTGGGCGCCGAGGGCCTGGGCCACAGGTCCATCGACAATCGTTGCGGCCTTGGAGGCCCAATCGGTTCCGAGTCCCTTCTCCGCGGCGCGGCGGCCGACCGAGGCGGCCAGGCCCGAGCTCTCGCCCTTCTGAGCGGCCAGGGCGTTCATCTGGGCCAGCGCCTTGTCGAGGATGAAGTCGGGCGGCACGAGGCCGGGGGCGGCGTTGTCCTTGGCGCGGGCCGTCTCGTCGTTCATCGCCTTGGCGAAGTCGGTGAGGCGGGCGAGATAGGCGTCGGCGTCGGCCTCGGTCTCGATCACGTGCTTGGTGTCGAGCGCGTCCGGAACCTTCTGATAGCAGCCGGTGAGTTGGCTGAGCACGTAGGGCACGGGATAGTCGTAGGAATCCACCCCGACGAACGCGAAGCGCGCGCCCTCGGCGCAACGATCAGCGTACCAGGTGACGGTGTCGTACTCGGTGACGCTGCGGCCCGAGAGCGCCGAACGGTCGACGGCCTTCAGGGCGTCGCGAGCGTCGATCAGCGGTTGGAAGGAGCCCATGCGCCCGGCCTGTGAGCGGTCGCCGACGCGGGACTTGAGCGGCGCGCGGGCGTCCTTGTCGAGACCAAGACCCGAAGCATTGAGAGGATCGGCCGCCAGCATGCCTTCGAAGATGCGGTCATAGATCGCTTCCGCCTGAGCCTGGGCGCCGCCTTGGGCGCGGGCCTGGCCGAGGGTTCCGAGACTGGCGACGCCGGCGGAGGCGGCGAGCAGGCGGCGACGATTGAGCATGACGTGGAATTCCCCCGGAACAGACCGGCGGCAAGAGGACATGTCCGGCTGGAGTCGGCAAGTCGCGCACGACGGAACCGATCGCCGGCGCGCCGAACTCAGGCGGCGCGATTGGCGGCGATCTCGGCGGCCATGCGGATGGCGGCGATCAGGCTGTCCGGGCGCGCCAGGCCCCGTCCGGCGATGTCGAACGCCGTGCCGTGGTCGGGCGAGGTGCGGACGATCGGCAGGCCGAGCGTGACGTTCACGCCGCCCCAGAAGTCGAGCATCTTCACGGGGATCAGCGCCTGGTCGTGGTACATGCAGACGGCAGCGTCGAAGCGCGCGCGAGCGGCCTCGTGGAACAGGCTGTCGGCAGGGGTCGGCCCAGCGGCGGCGACGCCTTGGGCCCGCAGCGCCGCGACCGCCGGGGCGATGATCTCGACATCCTCGCGGCCGATAGTTCCGTCTTCGCCGGCATGCGGATTGAGCCCGGCGACCGCAAGCCGCGGCTCGGAGATCCCGAAGTCCCGGCGCAGGGCCTGGGCGGTCACGAGCCCGGCGTTGACGATCGCATCGACGCTGAGCAGCGCGCCCACCTTGGAGATCGGCTCATGGACCGTGACGAGAGTCGTGCGCAGGCCCGGCACCGCCAGCATCATGATCGGGCCGCGCGCGCCCTCATAGGCCGCGCCGGCCGTCAGTTCGCCGAGGAATTCGGTATGGCCAGGAAAGCCGAAGCCGGCGGCATAGAGCGGCGCCTTGGCGATCGGGGCCGTGACCACGCCGCTGACCGCCCCTGAGAGGGCCAGGCCCACCGCAGTCTCGATCCAGCGGATGATCGCCGAGGCCGCCGTCGACGACGGCTGGCCGGCGATGACCGGGCTGCGCAGGGGGATGTCGAGGACCGGCAGCGCTTCGCCGAACACTGCGACCGCCTCCTTGGGCGTCGTCACCCGGCGAACAGTGCGCATGCTGGCGCCGGAGGCGGAGGCCACCGATTGGACGTCGCCGACCACCATGAAGGCCGGGCCTTCATGGCGCAGCTGGTTCCAGGCCTTGACCGTGATTTCCGGGCCTACCCCGGCGGGATCGCCGAGGGTGAGGGCGAGCGGCGGCTGGTCGGGCGCGGTCACCGGGTCTCGATCGTCGCCGACGTCCGGAGGTCACGCATGTACCGCCGCGCGATCATGCTGAGCTGTTGGCCATAGAGCCGGCTTTCGATCTGCTCGGCGGTCAAGCTTTCGGCTCCGCCGGCGCGCTTGCCGCAGACCGCCAGGATGTGAAGGCCCGCATTGGTGCGGATCGGCCCGGAGATCTGACCCGCTTCCAGCGTCTCGACCGCCTGGCGGAACGCGGGCGCCAGATCCTTGATCTCGGTCTCGCCAAGATCGCCGGCGACGACGCCGTTGACCTTGGAGGCCTTGGCCTCGATGTCGTTGCAGCTGGTGACCTGGCTGCGGACGGTTTCGAGCGTGGCGGTGGCGGCCGCGACCTGGGCCTCAGTGGCGCTTTGCGGCAGGGCCACTGCGGCCTGTTTCAGGTGGACGACGGACGCCGTCGAACCCGAGCGCTTGTCGCGCAGGAAGATGATGTAGACGCCGTCGCGGACGGAGATCGGCTGCGACAGCTGACCCGGACGCATCTGCTCGAGCGCCGCATCGATCTCCGGCGCCATTTCGCCGGCGCTCACCCAGCCGGCGTCGCCGCCATTGGCGGCGGTGGCCGAGGCCGAGAACTGCCGGGCGACCGCGGGGAAGGGGGCGCCCTGTTGCATCTGGGAAATCAGCTGGGTGGCGCCGTTGACGGCGGTCTCCATGCCCCCGACCCGGTTGGAGTCGATGAACACTTCGCTGATCTGGTACTGCGGCTTGGACGCGGCGGCGGCCATGCGCTGCTGCATCGCCTTGACCTGATCTTCGCCGACCCGCAGACGCGAGCCGTAGCGGCCACGGATCCAGCGCTGCCAGCTGATCTGGGCGCGGACCTGTTCACGCAGCGTCTCGACGCCAATGCCCTGGCCGGCGAGCGAGTTGGTGAACTGCTCGAGCGACATGTTGTTGTTGCGCGCCATGTCGGTCAGCTCTTCGTCGATCTCGGCGCGGTCGGCGATGAGCGAGATCTTCTGTTCCTTCTCCTGGCGACGGAGCTCCTGGATCTGGAGGCGCTCGTCGACCAGCGAGACCAGGGCCTCGCGCTGGAACTGGGCGATGTTCTGCTGGGTCGGCTGGATGCCGGACGTGGCGATCAGCAGGCGCATGCGCTGGGCCAGGTCGTAGGTCGAGATGATGTCGTCGTTGACGACGGCCGCGACCGACTCCGAAAGGCCGCGCGGCGCAGCGGGTGCAGCGGGCGCAGGCGCGGCGGTCGCCGGAGCAGCGGCGGGGGCCTGGGCGAACGCGTACTGCGGCGCAGCCGCGGCGGCGAAGGCGGCGGCCAAGGCGACGCCGCGCGCCGCAAGGCCCGTGACTTTACGCGCGCGGATCATGGATGAGGTCTTCCTTAGCGTAGCCGTAGCGGGCGGCGCCTCAGGGCGGCCGCGGTTGTCAGTTGCCATATATCGGTTCGCCCAATGTGGCGAGGGTTAGGCGGAACCCGACAGACTCCGTCGCGCCCAGGCGATTGCCGATAGCGTCTTCGCGCCGATAGTAGACGTCGAGCCGCAGGCACTCGTCGCGATAGGCGACGCCGATATCGCGGACGACCCAGGCGTCGGCCTGCAGATCGCGGTTGCCGTAGGCGGTGAACGACCAGTTCTTGGTGACGTAGATTTCGCCGCCCAGGTCCAAATTCTCGACCCTGCCGTTCGTGTCCGTCGCGATCGGGCTGGATCGGTCGCGCAGATAGCGGACGTAGCCGAAGCCCCACTTGGAGTTGACGTTGGCTCCAGCCTCCGCCCGGGCCAGGTCGAAGTCCTCCGAATCCAGCCGGGCCCGGGTGAACAGCGACAGTCCGCGCATCGGCTCTGCGGACGCCGCTACGATCCAGTCGGACGACTTGGTGCGCAGGCCGCTGGCCTGGGTGAAGACGTCGTTGTCCTCGGTGCGCAGCGAGCGGCCGATCAGCAAGCTGGCCCTGCGGCCATCGTCCCAGAGGATCGACGCCCGGCCGCCGACATTGGCGCGAATGCCGTCCTCGTAGAGATCGTAGCCGGGGAATTTGTTGGGCCGGAAGAGATTGGTCTCATCGAACTCGAAGGCGAGACCGTCTTCGTTCAGATAGATCGGCGCGCCCGTCGTGTCATAGCCAAGCACGACCTGCTTGACGTCGGGCGACAACGCAACTTGAACAATTGGTTCAAGAACTGCGGTGAAGTTCTTGTAACGCTTGAAGAAAGGATAGCTTACATCAGCCCCGGCGACGCCGAGGCCGCGCATCAGGCTGTCCGAGCGTGAGCCGTTGGACAGCACCCCTTGCAGGTTGTCGTCGATCGAGTAGGCGTCGATCCGGGCCTGGACATACGGCGAGACAACCACGCCGGCCTTGGAGACGAAGGTGGTGCGCCAATCGACCTCGGCGGTGGCGCGGCGGCTGTCGAGCCCGTCGAGCCGCTGCGGCGGCGCGTTCATCGGCGACTGATCGCGGGTCAGCGCGACGGCGCTGGCGCGCACCCGCAAACGGCCGCCCAGGACCGCCGGCTCCGCTTCCCAGCGTGACTCGATCAGCGGCGCGACGATCGGGAAGGTGCGGTCGTTGTCGTCCGGGCGCAGGCCCTGGATGGTGAAGGCCGCGGCCGAGAAGTAGGACCGCTGGTCCTCGCGGATCGTATAGACTTGGCTGATCAGGCGGCGGTCGTCGGCGACGTAGGGGCCGCGCGCCTCGTAGACGCCGCCGATGTCGTACTTGTCGAACAGCAGGTCGTCGGAGGTCCGCTCGGCGGTGAAGCCCCAGCGCCACTTGTCATTGATGGCGAAGGCGCCGGACGCCAGGATGTAGCTGTGCGAGGTCTCGTCGCCGCTCTGGCCCTGGGGGGCGGCGATGTCGTCGTCATAGGTGTAGCCGAACCGCGCCTCGAGCCCGCCGGAATAGAACCGCTTGCGCAGCTTTCCATTAAGCAGCGGGTTAACTTTCGTGTTGATTTGAGGACTTAGCGTCAAATCCGCAGACGGCGACAGCACGAATAGGTAGGGCTGTTCGTACGACACGCCACGGCGGTCGGAGAACGAGATTTCAGGCGGCATCAGGCCGGACTTGCGTTCCGCCTGCGGATCCGGATGCCAGAAGATCGGCAGGTAGATCAGCGGCACGCCCTTCACCTGGATGACGGCGTTTCGGTAGTAGACGAGCTGGCGCTGCTTATCCTGGACGACCTTGTCTGCCCGGATCGACCAGGTCGGCGACTTGGCGGTCTTGGTATCGGTCGCGCAGATGTCGCACGGCGTGTAGATCGCGCGATTCAGCTCGTTGATGGTGTTGGAGCGGTGGACGGCGCTGGCCGCCGCCATCTTCACGTTCTGCTGCAGCCGCGATGAGAAACCCGTCGCTACCCCGGCCTTCATCTCGTCGTCGAGGACGATCTCATCGGCGTATTGCACCGACCCGTCGGCGTTGATGATCGAGGTGTCGCCGCGGGCCCGGATCAGGCCCTTGGCCTCGTCGTAGATCAGCTCCTGGGCGTGAAGCGTGCGGCCCTGGTAACGGACCTCGACCTCGCCCTTGGCCGTGGTGATCTTGTTCTTGTCGTCGCGGATGACGAGGTCGGCTTCCATGTAGAGCTGACCGGGCGCGAGGCCGTCGGGCGACGGCGGGGCCGCGCGCGCGGCCTCCTGCGCCTGGGCCGCGCCGCAGAACACCATCAGCGCCACGCCCGCGAGCAGGCCGCGCTTGGCTGAGGCTGAACGCCTGCCGAGACTCATGAACTCCCCTCGCGCGGACCCTAGAGCGAAGCCCGATCCGCCTAGATCGGGCTTTGCTCAAGGCTCCCTGAGACCGAAGCATCCTTCGTCGGAAGAAAGCTCCAAGGCGTGATGCATAGCCGGTCAGTCCGGCGATTCAACCGTCTTCGGTGTAACAGAGCAGCGCGACGCCCGACAGCAGCGCCACCAAAGGCGGCGCCCAGGCTGCCGCAAACAGCGGGATGATGTCGGCGCCGGCCAGCGCGCCCGAGAACTCGTTGAAGAAAAACACGATGAAGCCCAGCCCGACGCCGGCCCCAGCCAGGCCCGCCAGCCCGCCAAGCCGCGCCAGGCGAAGTGAGAACGCCGCAGCTAGGATCGACATGGCCGCGAACAGCACAGGGGTGGCCAGGAGCTGCTGGAAACGCAGCCGGTAGCCGTTGCCGGAGAACCCGGCGGCTTCCGTCAGGCGGATCGCGTCGGGCAGCCGCCAGAAGGCGACGGATTGCGGCGCCGCGTAGCGCTCCATCGCCGACTCGGCGTCCAGCGTCGAGCGGATCGACAGCGAGTCGGAGCGCACGGAACTCTCGCCGGCGCTGGCCTCGCGCACGTCCCAGAGTTTCCAATAGCCGGGATAGAGCTGGGCCTCGGCCGCTTCCAGCCGACGCTTGAACTCAGGGCGGCCGGCGCGGTCCTTCTGATAGACGAAGACCGAAACCGAGCGCAGGCGCACGCGGCCCTGTTCGGTGTCGCGCTGCTTGGCGTGGATGACCATCTGAGTCCGGTCGTCGCCCTGGCGCAGCCACACCTCCTTGGGCGCGTCGGTCAGGTAGTTCTCCATCAGGTTGGCGCGGTCGGATTCGTACCTGGCGCTGAAGGTCGCGGCGAGGGGGTTGAACACCAGCACCACGGCCACGCCGATCAGGAAGGCCACTGCCGCGGACGGCAGGATGAAACGCCAGGCCGAGACGCCGGCTGCGCGCATGGCGACCAGTTCGGATCGGCGGTTGAGGCCGACATAGGCCGCGATACCGCCGAACAGGAACACGAACGGCAACAGCAGCAGCACGACCGAAGGGGCCTGCAGCAGGGTCAGGCCGAACAGCTGGGCGACGCCCACGTCGGCGCGCACCGCGACCTCACGCGAGAGGTTGACGAAGGAGACCAGGATGATCACCGCCGAGATCACCGCCAGCGCCGCGCCGACGCCGGCCAGGGTGCGGCCCATCACATAGCGTTCGAGCTTGCCGGCGCCGATCATGCGGCGGCCTCCCCGTGGCGGCTGATCCGATGAGGTTTCAGCCGCATGTCGATGAAACGCGAGACCTTTTCGCGGAATATGCCGCGCAGCCCGACATAGGTCGCCGCGACCGGCACCATGTACTGCAGCACGTTCAGCCAGGCGGCTTCTTCCGACGCGGCCTGGACCACGAAGCCAAGGATCCGGAACCCGACCGCCACCGCGCTGATGATCGCGATGCGCCGGCCATAGCCCATGCGGCTGAATCCGCCGCCGATGATCGCGGTGAAGGCCAGCGCCATCAGCGCGATGTTGTAGAGCGGGCTGGCGATGCGGTTATGGCCCTCGGCCAGCAGCTTCAGCTGGTTCCGCTTCTCCCAGTCCTGGGTCAGGTCGGGGAACAGCAGCTCGTGCAGATAGCGGTCCGACGGCTTGAAGTGGATCAGCTCGTCGCTGCGCATGAACGGCGCGAGTTCGTAGGGATAGTCGTCGAAGGTCAGGTAGTTGAGGACGTCGGCCTTATCGAACTCCTGCATCGAGCCGCGATGCATGGCCAGAACCGGCTTGCCGTTGCGCTTCTCGATTCGGCCTTCCTCGGCCGTGTACGTAGTGGCGCCGCCGCCGTCCTTCTCCTGGTGGATGAACAGGTTGTGGATTAAACCTGTGGCGTCGACGGACTGGGCGTAGACGGTCAGGCCCGGGGCTGGGTTCGTGAACTCGCCCTCGCGGATCAGGGTCGAGGCCAGATCCGTGCGGACTTCGAACAGCGTCTCGCGCATTTCGCGGGCCGCCAGCGGCTGGATCCAGAGGTTCATCACCAGCGCCAGCAACGTGATCATCGAAGCCAGCCGCAAGCCGGGCGCGATCACGCGCCAGCGGCTCATGCCGCCAGCGAAGCAGACGACGATTTCCTGCTCGGTGTGCAGCCGGTTGAGCGAGACCAGGGCCGCCACGAACACCGCGATCGGCAGCACCATGTTGACCAGCTGCGGCATGGCCAGCAGCGTCACCTTGGCGAAGACGAGGGCGCTCTGCCGCTGGCCTACGATCAGGTCCAGCGCCGACAGACTTTGCGAGAGCAAGGCGACAGCCGCCAGCGCGCCCGTGGCCATCACGGTCGGTCCGAGGAGCTGGCGGAGCAGATAACGGTCGATCAGCA
This sequence comes from Phenylobacterium sp. LjRoot97, assembly GCF_964254345.1. Lineage (NCBI taxonomy): Bacteria > Pseudomonadati > Pseudomonadota > Alphaproteobacteria > Caulobacterales > Caulobacteraceae > Phenylobacterium > Phenylobacterium sp. LjRoot97. The sequence goes on along the minus strand of NZ_CAXUTH020000001.1, from coordinate 2,305,404 downwards.
GCATGGGCAGAAAAGTGGGGTTCGCCGGGGATTTTGCGCGCCCTGGACGTGAACCTGCTCTAAATCATGCGTCGCCGCGTCACACAACCGCCGCAAGAACAGCCAAGCTTGCGAGCCAGGTGGGCGCGGGCCCAAATTCTATTCGGAGTTCGAGACTGATGGAGATCGAGTTCATCGCGGCTGGCGCGGCGCTTCCTGAGAAGAGCGCCCTGGCCTTGGTGGTGTTCGAAGGCGCGGTGCTGGACGGCGCCGCCGGCCAGGCCGACGCCCAGGCGGGCGGGGCGCTGGCGCGTGCGGCCGCGGCCCAGCGCTTCACCGGCGCCAAAGGCCAGGTCCTGGACGTGCTGGGCGCGGCTGGGGCGGCGAGCCGCATCCTGCTGGTCGGCGCAGGCAAGAAGGACGGCTTCGACGATGTCGGCGCCGAGCACGCAGCGGCCAGCGCCTACAACGCCGTGAAGACCTCGGGCCTGACGACTCTGCGCGTCGAACTGCCGGCCGGCGGTTCATCGGCGCATGCGGGCCTGGGCGTGCGCCTGGCTTCCTACCGTTTCGATCGCTACCGGACCAAGGAACCGGCGGACAAGAAGCCGTCGATCGCCAAGGCCCAGATCGTCGCCGACGACGCTGATAAGGCGCTCGCCGCCTTCGCTCCGCTGGCGGCGCTGGCCGATGCGGTGGCGTTCTCGCGCGACCTGGTCTCCGAGCCGCCGAACGTTCTCTATCCCGCCGAATTCGCCCGCCGGGTGAAGGCGCTCGAGAGTCTCGGCCTCGAGGTCGAGATCCTCGGCGAGGCCGAGATGGAAAAGCTCGGCATGGGCAGCCTGCTGGGCGTGGGGCAGGGCAGCGCCCGCGAGAGCCAGCTGGCGGTCATCAAGTGGTATGGCGCGGCCGACAAGTCGGCCCAGCCGATCGCCTTCGTCGGCAAGGGTGTCTGTTTCGACACCGGCGGCATCTCGATCAAGCCGGCCGACGGCATGGAAGATATGAAGTGGGACATGGGCGGCGCCGGCGCCGTGGCGGGTCTCATGCACGCGCTGGCCGGCCGCAAGGCCAAGGTCAACGCCATCGGCATCCTCGGCCTGGTCGAGAACATGCCCGACGGTAACGCCCAGCGTCCGGGCGACGTGGTCACCTCGATTTCGGGCCAGACCATCGAGATCATCAACACCGACGCCGAAGGCCGCCTCGTGCTGGCCGACGCCATCTGGTACTGCCAGGACCGCTTCAAGCCGAAGTTCATGGTCGACCTGGCCACCCTGACCGGCGCGATCATCATCAGCCTCGGCAACGACTACGCCGGCCTGTTCTCGAACAACGACGAACTGTCGGCCAACCTGCTGGCGGCTTCGGGCGCCGAGGGCGAGCCGCTGTGGCGCATGCCGCTGCCCGCGCAGTACGACAAGAACATCGACTCGATGATCGCCGACATGAAGAACACCGGCGGCAGGCCGGGCGGTTCGATCACCGCGGCGCTGTTCATCCAGCGGTTCGTCAACAACGTGCCCTGGGCGCACCTGGATATCGCCTCGACCGCCTGGAAGAAGCCCTCGACCGTCCCGACCATCCCGGACGGCGCGACCGGCTTCGGCGTTCGGCTGCTGAACCGCATGGTTCAGGACAAGTACGAGGGCTGAGGCTCGATCAGATCCTCCCCTTCTGGGGGAGGTGGATCGATGCGCAGCATCGAGACGGAGGGGGACTGCTCTCGCTCAGCAGGGTCAAAGTCCCCCTCAGTCAGCTATATGGGCTGACAGCTCCCCCAGAGGGGGAGCATCGAGCCGCATATGCGTTACAAGCACCCCAATGCGATTCATCCTGCTTCACAGCCCGCTGACGGGCGCAGCGCCCTGGGGCCCGGTCGCGGCCGAACTGGCGGCGCGCGGGATCGAGTCGACGCGGCCGGTGATCCCGCCGATGGCGGCGCTGGCGGCGCCTTACTACGCGAGCGCAGCTCAGGCCGTAGCGGCCCAGGTGCTGAGCCAGGGCGGCCCTTTCGTCTTGGCCGTTCACTCGGCCGCGGGGGGGCTGGCGCCTTCCGTCGTCGCGGCCGCAAAGGGCCAGGTCCGCGGCGTACTCTATGTCGACGCCATCCCGCCGCATCCCGGCCGCTGCTGGTTCGAGACCGCGGGCGACGGCCTGGTGGCGAGCCTGAAGGCCAAGGCGGAGGACGGCATGGTCCCGGCCTGGGACCAGTGGTTTCCCCCCGGCGCGCTGGAGAGCCTGTTGCCGGAAGGCCCGCTGCGTGAACGGTTCATCGGCGAACTCGCCGCCACGCCGCTGGCTTGGTTCGAGGAGACCGCGCCGCAGATGGACTTGCCGAGCGACGTCGGCTGGGGCTTCCTGCGGCTCTCGAAGGCCTATGAACGGGAGGCGGGCGAGGCGCGGCGGCTAGGATGGCCGACCCTGCGGCGCGACCTGCATCACCTGTCCATGGCCGCGCACCCGACGGAGGTGACCAACGCCATGCTCGCCCTGACCCGGCTCCTGGGATTGAAGGCGAGCGCGTGAGCGAGGCTCCCTGCGAGGTCTGGTTCTACCACCTGGAGCGCTCCGGATTGGATCAGGTGCTGCCCGACCTGCTTGAGCGCACGCTCGGCCGCGGCTGGAAGGCGATCGTGCGGGCGCGCGAGGCGGACCGGATCGAGCATCTCGACGGCTGGCTATGGTCCTATCGTGACGACAGCTTCCTGCCGCACGGGACCTCGGATGAGCCCCAGAAGGCGCGTCAACCGATCCTGCTGACCCTGGAGATGGACAATCCGAACGAAGCCGACGTGCTCTTCGTCGTCGACGGGGCCGAGCCGGGAGACCTTGTCGGGTACGCCCGATGCATGATCGTGTTCGACGGTCGCGACGACGCCCAGCTGGCGCTCGCGCGCAGTCAGTGGAAAGCGGTCAAGGCCAAGGGGCATCCCGCGGTCTACTGGAAGCAACAAGAGCGGGGATGGGAGAAACAGGCATGAAGAAGTTCATCATCCTTGGCGCGACGCTGATGGCCCTGGCGGCCTGCGCCGACAGCCCGCCGGTTCCGCCGCCTGCGCCCCCGAAGCCGGCCCCGCCGCCTGCGCCGCCCCCGCCGCCGAAGGAGCCGGATCAGTGCGGCGCGGCCGAGGCGCAGAAGTTCGTCGGCCGTCCGCGGACCGAGATCCCGGTGCCGGTGCTGCCGAACCTGCAGCGCGTGGTCTGCACGACCTGCCCGATGACCATGGACTTCAATGCGCGGCGGCTGAACTTCGTGTACGACGCAGCCACCGGCGTCGTGAAAGAGGTCAAGTGCGGCTAGGCCCGCCGACCAGATGAGCTCCGCGCTCGGTGCGATGATCCTGACAGGCGGCGCCTCCAGACGGATGGGCGCCGACAAGGCCACTCAGCTCTGGGGCGGGATCACCGCCGTCGAGCGCGTCGCCGCCCTGGCCGCGGCGGTCGGGGCGAAGCCTGTGATCACCGTCGGCGGCGCATCGCATGGCCTGCCGCATGTCCGCGACGAGCCGCCGCTGGGCGGGCCGGTCGGCGGGGTGCTGGCCGGGGCCCAGGCTTTGCGCCAGGCGGGCTGCATGCGCATGCTGGTCCTCGCGGTCGACGCGCCGACCTTGTTGGCCTCGGACTTGGCTCCGCTGATCGAGGCTAAAGAGCCCGGCGCCGCCTTCGCCGGACTGCATCTCCCCATGGTCTTGAGTCTCTCGACCTTGCCAGCCGACGCCGAGCCCGGCTGGCCGTTGGCTCGGTTGGCCGAACGCGCCGGACTGGCGCGGCCGACCTGCCCGCCGGCGGTCGTCGGGCGAATCCGCGGCGCGAACACGCTAGGCGAGCGCGATGCGCTGCTGGCGTGCATGTCGCGCGACAATTCTGCTGAGAAACCGGGCGCCGGCTGACCGATCGATAGGCGTTTCAAGGTTGCAAACAACCAGGGAGGGCCTCGCCCCCTGCTCAAGCGCCGCGCCTCGCTCTTAGTCGAGCGGCATGCGCGTGCTCGTCATCGATCCTGATCCCGCCCGGGCCGCCCTCGTCGCCGAGGGCCTGGCCGGCGTCGAACCGTTGGAGGTCCGGCGGGCCGCAGTGTTCGTCGAGGCGGAGGTCGCGCGCTTCGGTCCGGACGTTGTGGTGGTCGCCGCAGACAGCCCGGACCGCGACACCCTCGAGAGCCTGCGGGAAACCAGCCTGGCGAACCCGCGCCCCGTGGTGATGTTCGTCGACCGCTCCGAGCCAGGGCTGGCGGAAGAGGCGGTGCGGGCAGGGGTCGCCGCCTACATCGTCGATGGCCTCGCGGTCGGCCGGGTTCGCGCGATCCTCGAGGTGGCGATGACCCGCTTCCAGCTGATGAGCCAGCTGCGCCAGGACCTGGAGCGCGCCAAGGCGGACTTGGCCTCGCGCAAGACGGTCGATCGGGCCAAGGCGCTGCTGATGAAAGAGCGAGGGCTGGAGGAGGATGCGGCCTATCGGCTGCTCCGCAAGCTCTCGATGGACACCGGCCGGCCGCTGGGCGCGGTCGCGGCGGACCTGCTCGCCTTTGCGGGCGTGCTGAAGGGAGACGGCGCATGAGCCGCAGCGAGGTCCTGAGACTGGGCTTCGTGCCCCTGACCGACTGCGCCCCGCTGGTGATCGCCAAGGAGCGAGGCTTCTTCGAAGCGCATGGGCTGAGGGTCGAGCTGAGCCGCGAGGTGTCCTGGGCGACGATCCGCGACAAGGTCGCGGTCGGGGCGCTCGACGGCGCCCACATGCTGGCGCCGCTGGCCTTGGCCGCGACGATGGGGGCCGGCAGCGAGCCGACGCCGATGATCGCGCCGATGGCGCTGAACCTGAACGGCGCGGCCGTGACGCTGTCGACTCGGCTCACCGCGGCGCCGGGCGAGAACGGCGAGGCGATGGCGCTCGCCAAACTGATCGCGCGCCGGCGCAAGGAAGGGGCGAGCCCGCTCACCTTCGCGGTCGTCTATCCGTACTCGGTGCACAACTATCTGCTGCGCGACTGGCTGGCGGCGGCCGGAGTCGACCCGGACAACGACATCCGGCTGACGGTCGCCGCGCCATCGCGGATGGCCGAACTGCTGGCCGACGGGGTGATCGAAGGCTTCAGCGCGGGCGAACCCTGGAGCAGCGTCGCGGTGGCGTCAGGCGCCGGGCGTGTCGCCGTCCGCGCCTCGCAACTCTGGGGGCGGGCGCCGGACAAGGTGCTGGGCGTGACCCAGGAATGGGCCGAGGAGAACGGCGAGGTCCTGGCCAGGTTGTTGCGGGCGCTGATCGCCGCCGCGGCCTGGTGCGACGCTCCCGAACATCGCGGCGAGCTTTCGGGTCTGCTGGCTGGCGCTCCCTACGTCGACGCGCCCCGCTCGGTTATCGCCGCCAGTCTGGACGACGTGATCTTCCATCGCGACGGGGCCAACGCCCCGCGCCCGGCGCAGGCCGCCTGGCTGCTGGGCCAGATGGCGCGCTGGGGCCAGGTCGCCGCCGACGCAGAGGCCTCGTCCGTGGCGGGACAGGTTTACCGCCTCGATCTCTACGAAGCCGCGCGCGCCGGTCAGAACGCCTAAAATCCGATCACGGCCCTCGGCCGGCGCCGAGATTTTGCGCTGCAGCAAAGACCTCTCGGTTCGCGCCTGATTTGCACGTGACGCCCACAGCGACCCGGGTTCTGCTGGTCTCGGCCTCAGGACAACGGCGTTCGCGGCCTCTGGAAACCGCCCGATGACGGGCGGACCTCCGCCTTCGGCGACGCCGCCGCTTCCGTTCATTCCTGCACGGGGCCAACCAGCCATGCTGAGTCGTTCATTCCTAAAGTCGGGCCACACGCCGACCCTGCTCTCGGCGTTCCTCTATTTCGACCTCAGCTTCATGGTCTGGGTGATCCTGGGACCGCTGGGCGTCGCCATTTCCAAGAGCCTGCACCTCGATCCCGGCCAGAAGGGGCTGATGGTCGCTATTCCGGTGCTGTCCGGCGCGCTCCTGCGGCTGGTGGCCGGCGTCATGGTCGATCACATCGGACCCAAGAAGACCGGCCTGATCGGCCAGGTCATCGTCATGGCCGGCTTGGGCCTGGCCTGGTTCATGGGGATCAACAGCTACAACCAGGTGCTGATGCTCGGCGTGGTGCTGGGCGTGGCCGGGGCCTCGTTCGCCGTAGCCCTGCCGCTGGCCTCGCGCTGGTATCCGCCGGAACACCAGGGCCTGGCGCTCGGCATCGCCGGCGCCGGGAACTCCGGCACCGCCCTGGCGGCGCTGTTCGCCCCGGGCCTGGCCCAGACCTTCGGCTGGACCAATGTCATCGGCCTGGCGGTGCTGCCGCTGGCCGTCGCCTTCGTGGTCTATCTGATCTTCGCCAAGGACGCGCCGAACCGTCCGCCGCCCAAGCAGCTGTCCGAGTACCTCGGCGTGCTGCGCACCGCCGACGCCTGGTGGCTGATGCTGCTCTACGGCGTGACCTTCGGCGGCTTCGTCGGCCTGTCGTCGTCGCTGACCATCTACTTCAACTCCGAGTACGGCCTGTCCGCGGTGACCGCCGGCTTCTTCACGGCCGCCTGCGTGTTCGCCGGCTCGTTCATCCGCCCGGTCGGCGGGGCGCTCGCCGATCGCTTCGGCGGCGTCCGCACCCTGACGGTCGTCTACATGCTGGCCGCGGTCGGCCTGACCCTGGCCAGCTTCGAGGCGACCAATCCCTACATCGCCCTCGGCGTGCTGATGTTCAGCATGATGGCGCTGGGAGCCGGCAACGGCGCGGTGTTCCAGCTCGCGCCGCAGCGGTTCGGCAAGGAGATCGGCGTCGTCACCGGCCTGGTCGGCATGACCGGCGGCATCGGCGGCTTCTACCTGGCCGCCAGCCTCGGCTGGGCCAAGCAGGCGACCGGCAGCTACCAGCCGGGTCTGCTGGCCTTCGCGGGGCTGGCCCTTCTGGCCCTGGCCTGCCTGACCGGGGTGAAGGCGCGCTGGCGCCAGACCTGGGGCGCGCAGACCGCCGGCGCCCAGCTTCGCCTTTGACTTCCTCAGTGACCGGGAGCCTTACGATGCCCAAGGAAAAGCTCGTCGTCATCGGCAACGGCATGGCCGGCTGCCGGGCGGTCCAGGAAGTGCTCAAGCGCGACCCTGACCGCTACGAGATCACCATCTTCGGCGCCGAGCCGCGGGTGAACTATGACCGCATCATGCTCTCGCCAGTGCTGGCCGGGGAGAAGGCCTTCGAGGACATCGTCCTCAACGACGAGGCCTGGTACCGCGACAACGGCATCGCCCTGCACGCCGGTCATGCGGTGTCGCAGATCGACCGCGAGGCCAAGGTCGTGCGCACGGCGTCCGGCCTGGCCGAGCCCTACGACCGGCTGCTGCTGGCCATAGGCTCGGACCCGGTGCGGCTGCCGCTGCCGGGCGCGGACCTAGAGGGCGTGGTCACCTTCCGCGACCTGGACGACGTCGAGGCTATGGTCGCGGCCGCCGCCAGACCGGGCGCAAAGGCCGTGGTGATCGGCGGCGGACTGCTGGGCATCGAGGCGGCGTATGGACTGGTCCGGCGCGGCATGGCGGCGACCGTCATCCACCTGATGGACGTGTTGATGGAGCGCCAGCTGGACGCCTCCGCCGGCTTCCTGCTGGTCGAGGCCATGGCCCAGCGCGGCGTCGACACGGTGCTGGGCGCCCAGTCCGAGGAGATCGTCGGCCAGGACGGCAAGGTTGCGGGCTTGCGGCTCAAGGATGGCCGGGTGCTGCCGTGCGACATCCTGGTGATGGCCGTCGGCATTCGTCCCAACACGACGCTGGCCCGCGAAGCCGGCCTGGAGATCGGCCGCGGGATCGTCGTCGACGACGCCATGCGCACGTCCGACCCGGCGATCCTGGCGGTCGGAGAGTGCGCCGAGCACCGGGGCCAGTGCTATGGCCTGGTCGCGCCGATCTGGGAGATGTGCAAGGCGCTGGGCCAGACCCTGACCCAGGGCGAGGGGGCCTACGAGGGCTCGGTGCTCTCGACGCGGCTGAAGGTGTCGGGCGTCGACGTGTTCTCGGCCGGCAAGTTCGGCGGCGGGGCCGAGTGCGAGGACATCGTGTTCCGCGACGCCGGGCGCGGGGTCTACAAGCGCGTGGTGCTGGAGAACGGCAAGGTGGCCGGGGCGGTGCTGTTCGGCGACGCCGCAGACGGGCCCTGGTACTTCGACCTGATGAAGTCGGGCGCCGAGGTCGCCGACATCCGCGAGACCCTCATCTTCGGCCAAAGCGTGACGGAGGGCCTTCGGGGTCTGGACCCTAGCGCAGCCGTTGCCGCCATGGCCGACGAGGCCGAGGTCTGCGGCTGCAACGGCGTCTGCAAGGGCGAGATCACCGGCGCGATCACCGGGCAGGGGCTCTCGACCCTGGACTCGGTGCGCGCGGTCACCAAGGCGTCGGCATCGTGCGGTTCCTGCACGCCGCTGGTCGAAAAGCTGCTGAAACTGACGCTCGGCGACGGCTTCCAGGCGCAGACCGGCCCCAAGCCGGTGTGCGGTTGCACGCCCAAGGGTCACGACGAGGTCCGCCGGCGGATCGTCGCCGAAGGGCTGAAGTCGATCCCGGCCGCCATGCAGGGGCTGGAGTGGGCGACGCCCGACGGCTGCGCCTCGTGCCGGCCGGCGCTGAACTACTACCTGCTGTGCGCCTGGCCGGGCGAGTACCGCGACGACAAGCAGTCGCGGTTCATCAACGAGCGCGCCCACGCGAACATCCAGAAGGACGGCACCTATTCGGTCGTGCCGCGGATGTGGGGCGGCATGACCAGCGCCGCCGAACTGCGCGCCATCGCCGACGTGGTCGAGAAGTTCGACGTGCCGGCGGTGAAGGTCACGGGCGGCCAGCGCATCGACCTGCTGGGGGTCAGGAAAGACGATCTGCCCGCGGTGTGGGCCGACCTAAACGCGGCCGGCATGGTGAGCGGCCACGCCTACGCCAAGGGCCTGCGGACCGTAAAGACCTGCGTCGGTTCGGACTGGTGCCGGTTCGGGACGCAGGACTCCACCGGCCTGGGCGTGCGGCTGGAGAAGTTCATGTGGGGCTCGTGGGCGCCGGCCAAGGTCAAGCTGGCCGTCTCCGGCTGCCCGCGCAACTGCGCCGAGGCGACCTGCAAGGACATCGGGGTGATCTGCGTCGACAGCGGCTACGAGATCCATGTCGGCGGCGCGGCGGGCCTGCACATCCAGGGCACCGAGATCCTGACCAAGGTCGCCAGCGAGGACGAGGCGGTCTGGACCATCTGCGCCATCACCCAGCTCTATCGCGAGAACGGCTGGTATCTGGAGCGGATCTACAAGTGGATGGCGCGCGTCGGCCTGGAGAGCATCAAGGCTCAGGTCGAGGATCCCGAGGGCCGCAAGGCGCTCTACGACCGGTTCGCCTACTCGCAGAGGTTCTCGCGCATCGACCCCTGGGCCGAACGTGTCGCCGGCCGCCATGCCGAAGAGTTCAACCCGCTTAGCCGCCGTATGGAGTTCGCGCCGTCATGAACGTGCTGGTGAAAGACTCGATCGCCTGGACCGATGTCGGGGCGGTGACCGACATCCCGCTGCGCGGCGCGCGCCGGGTGCCGACTCCGGAGGGCGACATCGCCATCTTCCGGACCGGCGACGGCAAGGTGTTCGCGCTGAAGGATGCCTGTCCCCACAAGGGCGGGCCGTTGAGCCAGGGCATCGTCCACGGCCATGCGGTGGCCTGTCCGCTGCACAACTGGTCGATCGACCTCGCCAGCGGCGAGCCGATGGGCGCCGACCGCGGCAAGGGCTGTACGCCGGTCGTACCGCTGGAGGTCCGCGACGGCCGCCTGCTGCTGGGACGGAGCTGAGGCGATGGGCGGGGGCGCGGTTCGTACGGCTTGCCCCTATTGCGGCGTCGGCTGCGGCGTCGCGGGCAAGCCGGAAGGGCGGGCGTTGGAGGTTGCGGGCGACGCCGCGCATCCGTCGAACTTCGGCCGCTTGTGCTCGAAGGGCTCGGCGCTAGGGGCGACGGTCGGTCTGGACGGGCGGTTGCAGACGCCGGTCATCGGCCGGCGGGCGGCAAGCTGGGACGAGGCTACGGCGCTGGTCGCCAGGCGGTTTCGCGAGACCATCGCGCGGCACGGCCCGGACTCGGTGGCGTTCTACGTCTCGGGCCAGCTGCTGACCGAGGACTACTACGCCGCCAACAAGCTGATGAAGGGCTTCATCGGCTCGGGCAACATCGACACCAACTCGCGGCTGTGCATGGCCTCGGCGGTCGTGGCGCACAAGCAGGCGTTCGGGGCCGACCTGGTGCCGGGCTGTTACGAGGACCTCGATCTCGCCGATCTCGTGGTGTTCTCCGGCCACAACGCGGCCTGGACCCATCCGGTGCTGTTCCGGCGCATGGAGCAGGCGCGGGCGCGCGGCCAGCGGCACGTGGTCATCGACCCGCGCCGCACCGACACCGCCGAGGTCGCGGACCTCCACCTGGCCCTGGCCCCGCAGAGCGACGTTCGGCTGTGGAACGGGCTGCTGGCCGAGCTGGACCGGCGCGGCGCGTTGGACACCGACTACATCGCCGCGCACGTCTCCGGCTTCGACGCCGTGAAGGCGGCGCTGTCGCATGACGACCAGTCCCCCGCGGCGGTGGCGGCCGACTGCGGCGTCCCGCTGGCCGACCTGCAGCAGTTCTTCGACTGGTTCGCGCAGACCCCGCGGACGGTCAGCCTGTTCTCGATGGGCGCGAACCAATCGGCCCAAGGGGTGGCCAAGGGATCGGCGATCCTCAATGTCCACCTGGCCACCGGCCGGATCGGCAAACCGGGCGCGTGCCCGTTCTCGATCACTGGCCAGCCCAACGCCATGGGCGGCCGCGAAACCGGCGGCATGGCCACGACCTTGGCCGGGCACATGGACTTCGACGACGCCTCGCGGGCCCGCGTGGCGCGGTTCTGGGGCGCACAGGACGTCGCCCCGCGTCCGGGCCTGAAGGCGATCGATATGTTCGACGCCATCGCCGACGGCAAGATCAAGGCGCTGTGGGTCATGGCGACCAATCCGGCGGTCAGCCTGCCGAACGCCGGCAAGATCCGTGCGGCGCTGGCGGCCTGTCCGTTCGTGGTGGTCTCCGACTGCATGGCGCAGACCGACACCATGGACTTCGCGCATGTGAAGCTGCCGGCGCTGGCCTGGGGCGAGAAGGACGGCACGGTCACCAATTCCGAGCGGCGGATCTCGCGCCAGCGGCGTCTGTTCGATCCACCGGGCGAGGCGCGGGCGGACTGGCGGATCATCGCCGACGTCGCCGGCGCCATGGGCTGGCCCGAGGCCTTCGACTGGCGCTCGCCCGCCCAGGTGTTCCGCGAATGGGCGCGCCTGACCAACTACGAGAACCAGGGCCGGATGCTGGCGCTGGGGCCGCTGGCGGCCCTCACGCCGCAGGCTTATGAGGCGCTCGAGCCGGTGCAATGGCCGGTGACGGCGGCCGGCGGTACGGCCCGGCTGTTCGAGGACGGCGTCTTCCAAACTCCCGACGGCCGGGCGCGAATGGTGGTCACCCAGGCCAAGGGGCCGGCGCAGGCGACCGATCCGTCGTTCCCGTTGGCGCTCAACACCGGCCGGGTGCGCGACCATTGGCACACGCTGACCCGCACGGCTCTGGCTCCCGACCTCTGCCGCCACACGCCAGAGCCCTATGTCGAGATGCACCCGGCCGACGCCGAGCGCCTGGGCGTGATCGACGGCGCGTTGGCGCGGGTCCAGACCGGGCAGGGCGAGGCGGTGGCGCTGGCCAAGGTGACCGACCGGCAGCGGCCGGGATCGATCTTCATGCCCATGCACTGGACGCAGGCCTTCGCGCCCAGCGGCCGGGCCAACCCACTGGTCGCCGCGGCGGTCGATCCACAGTCCGGGCAGCCGGAGTTCAAGCACACGCCGGCGCGGGTGCGGCCCTACCGGGAGACGTGGCGCGGGTTCTTCATCGCCCGCGAAGGCTGGGCGGCACCGGCCGGCCTCGATCTCGTTTGGCGGCGCATCCCGCAGCACGGCTGCCAGCTGCACGAGTTCGCGGGACGCGGCGACGAGGCTGAACGCGAGGCGGTCCGCCGAGCCCTCGTCAAAGGCGTCTCGGGCGAGCCATTACGGTACGAGGACGCCGCCGCCGGCAGCCTGCGTGAGGCCTATCTGGCCGGCGAGGCGCTGGACCGGGTGCTGTTTACGGCCACCAGTGGGGCGCTGCCGCCGCGCGACTGGTTGGCCGAACTGTTCGCCAAGGAGGCTCTCAGCGCGCTCGACCGCACGGCGTTGCTGATCGGCCGAGCCCCGGGCCGCGTGGTCGATAGCGCGCCGCTGGTCTGCGCCTGCCGAGGCGTGCGGGCCGACAAGATCGGCGCGGCGATCGCGGCCGGCGCCGGCTCGGTCGACGCCGTCAGCGAGGCCACGGGCGCTGGTTCGTCCTGCGGATCCTGCCGGCCCGAGATCGCCCGGATCATCGCTCAGACCCAAAGCAAGGAGGTGCGCCATGCCGCGTGACCCAGGACGCGTTCTACTCGTCGGGGCAGGGCCGGGTTCGGCTGACCTGCTGACGGTGCGCGCAGCGCGGGCGGTGGGCGAGGCCCAAGCGCTGCTCTACGACGCCCTAGTCCCGCAGGAGATCCTGGACCTCGCGCCGGCCAACTGCCTGAAGATCCAGACCGGCAAGCGAGCCGGCCGAACCAGCATGGCCCAGACGACGATCAACCGGCTGATGGTGCGGCTGGCCCGACGCGGCCTCAACGTCGTGCGGCTGAAGGGCGGCGATCCGTCGGTGTTCGGCCGGGTGGGCGAGGAGATGGCGGCGCTGCAGGCGGCCGGGATCGAGGCGCAGGTCATTCCCGGCGTCACCGCAGCGGCGGCGGCGGCCGCACAGTTCGGCTTTCCGCTCACCCACCGCGGCCAGGCCCGGCGGGTGGTGCTGACCACGGCGCGGCTGGACCATGGTAGCCTGGCCGAGGACTGGCGCGCCGCCGCCGATCCGGAAGCGACGCTGGCGATCTACATGGGCGGCGCGGCCGCGGGCGAGATCCGCGACCGTCTGCTGGCCGCCGGACGGCTCGCGGCGACCCCGGTCCTGGCGGTCGAGAACGCGGGCCGGCCTGAGGCGCGGCTGTTCACGGGCGTGCTCGCCGGCCTGGCCGAGATGATCCCTGGCGACCTCGACGGGCCGGTGCTGATCGTCGTCGGCGACGTCGCCGCGCAGGCGGCTGCACAGCAGCCCGCGCAGCTCGCAGAGCTCGCCAGCTAGGCGGGTTGGCCCGGGCGGCGGGGGAGGCGCACACTGCCGCCGATTCCCGTTGTTCGTGGTGAGCCCCGATGAGCGTCATTGCCGCCTATGTCTATGGCGAGGGCCGGCGGGTGCGGGGGATCGACCTGCATGATCCGGCGAGCCTGGAGCTGGAGCCGGGCCAGTTCGCCTGGATCGGCCTGTTCGAGCCGACCGAGCCTGAGCTCGACATCCTGAAGCGGAGGTTCGGCCTGCACCCGCTGGCGGTCGAGGACGCGTTGAAATCCGACCAGCTGCCGAAGGTCGACGTCTATGGCGAGCAGCTGTTCGTGGTCGCCCGCACCGCCCACCTGGAGGGCGAGACGATCGGCTATGGCGAGACCGACATCTTCGTCGGCCCCACCCACATCATCACCGTCCGCCACGGCTCGGCCCGCGCCCACTTGGAGCTGCGCGAGCATCTCGAGGCCGCGCCGGCCCAGCTGAAGCACGGCGTCGACTACGTCCTGCACGCCGTGCTCGACTTCATCGTCGACGGCTACTTCCCGATCGTCGATGCGATCGAGGAGAAGGTGCTGGAGATGGAGCGGTACGCCCTCGACGCCTTCCTGAGCCGCGCCGAGGTGCTGCGCATCTTCGCCCTGCGCCGCGAACTGATGCGCTTCAAGCGGGTGCTGGGCCCGATGGAGGAAGTGGCCAGCCGCCTCGAGCACCATGAGATGCCGTGCATCGACTGGGACGTTCGGCCGTACTTCCGCGATGTCTACGACCACCTCCGGCGAGTCGCCTCGCTCGTTGAGACGCTTCGGGAAGTGCTCTCGTCCGTGTTCGAGGCCAGCAGCCTGATGGAACAGCAGCGCCAGGGCGTGATCACGCGGCGGCTGGCGGCCTGGGCCGCGATCCTGGCGGTCCCGACGGCCATCGCCGGCATCTACGGCATGAACTTTGAGGTCATGCCGGAACTGAAGTGGCGCTACGGCTATCTGTTGGTGATCGTCGTCATCATCGTGATCTGCCTGGGGCTCTATGCCCAGTTCAAGCGGTCGAAGTGGTTGTAGTCATGGATCCAGTCGTCATTCCGCTGGATGCGGAGCGCAGCGTGTCGGGCCTGTGGATGCGCCCCGCAGGCGCCCGCGCGGCGTTGATCCTGGCGCACGGCGCCGGGGCGGGCATGGCGCACAAGGCGATGGCCGCCACGGCGGAGGGCTTGGCGGCGCGCGGCATCGCCACCCTGCGCTACAACTTCCTCTACATGGAGCGCGGCTCGAAGCGGCCGGACTCTCCAGCCCTAGCGCATGAAGCCGTCCGCGCCGCCGTCGCCAAGGGCGCCGAACTTGCGCCCGACCTGCCGCTGTTCGCCGGCGGCCGCTCGTTCGGAGGCAGGATGACCTCGCAGGCTCAGGCCGAGCAGCCGCTGCCCGGAGTGCGGGGACTGGTGTTCTTCGCGTTCCCGCTGCACCCGCCGGGCAAGCCAGGCGTCGAGCGAGCAGCGCACCTCGCCGAGATCAAGCTCCCGATGCTGTTCCTGCAGGGGACCAATGACGAGTTCGCCCGCCTGGATCTGCTGAACCAAACCGTCGCGGGCCTGCGCCCGCGGGCGAGCCTGACGCTCGCCGAATTCGCCGACCATTCGTTCCACGCCCCCGCCAAGAGCGGCCGAAAGGACCCGGAGGTCCTGGCCGAAATCCTGGACGCCTGCGTGGACTGGATGGCCGCGAACTAGGCCCGGCCAGCCATCGGGAAGACCGGATAGGCCGGGTGTCCCGCTGACTGCCGGCGCCGCGCTCGAAGCGCCGGACGCGCGGCCTCGCCGAGCGCGGTCAGGGCGTTGAGCGCCGCCAGGCCCTCTGTATTCCTAGGGATCTGACCCCGGCGCCTGTGCCGGCGCCAGGGTCAGGCAAGTCACTTCACGAAGGTCAGGGTCGAAGTGTGATAGACCTTGGCGACCGGCTTGCCCGCGATGGTCGCCTCGCCGTCGACCGGATGGCTGACCGCCAGCAGGTAGCGGCCCTTCAAGCTGGTCGGCACGGCCACCTTGCCGGCCGCGTCGGTCTTGAAGGACTTCTGCCAGCGGTCCGGATTGACGATGTTCACCGAGGCGTCGGCCAGCGGCTGCCCCTTCCACACCACGACGAAGGTGTCGCTGTTCGCGGCCACCGGCGCGATCTCGAGGTCGAGCTTGGTCGCGGTCTCGGCGCGGCCGGCGCGGGCGTAGTAGGCGGCGCCTTCCATCTTGTCGCCTTGGCCCTTCCACGGTTCGAACACGTTGTCGTCCTTGGCGCGGACGTCGCCGGCGGTCTTTACCGCCGCTTCGATGTGGTCGGCCTTGCGGGTGAGGGCGGCCGGCGCGGCCGGATCGGCCGTGAAGACCACGGGCGCCTTCAGGTTCGGAAACTCGGGGTCGCCGTTCGGCGGCACCGGATCGGCGGGCTCGCCCAGATAGACGCGGGCGGGGCCTGCGCCGTCGCGTTCCAGCCAGACTTCATGCGCTTGGGCCGCGCCCGCCAGCATCAGGGCGCTGCTCAGCGCCAGGGTCGTGATCTTCAGCATATCTGTGTTTCCTGTCCGCCCATGCGCGATGGTCATCAGCGCCGGTATTGCGAGTGAATTGCAAACTGCACCTACGCGACCTATAGCGACTGCGAACTATTCGCAAGAGACATGGGGAAACCTGCGGAGGGGTGTGGCGAACCGGCGCCGGTCGGCGGACCACTCTCTAAGACGTCGATACTGGCGCCAGAGCGCCCGCCGCAGTTTCTAGCGGTCAGGCTCGCTCCATTCGGGGCAAGCCGGTAGGCTGGCGGCCATGATCCAGGGGGCGCCTGACTGGTTGGGACGAGCGCGGCGCGCGGCCTTGAGCCTGCGCGCCACGACGCGGGGCGCGTCCGGCGCCAAGCAGTCGGTCTATGTCATTCTGCTGCATGACGACCGGCGGCCCGATCCCTGGGGCCTCTATGTCGGCCAGACCTCCCGCGATCCGGACATGCGCTTCGACCAGCACAAGTCCGGATACAAGGCCAGCGGTCCAGCCCGCCGCTTCGGCGTGAGGCTGCTGCCGGACCTGGTGAGCCCCCTCAACCCCATGCGCCCTTGGGAGGCGCTGGAGTTGGAGGCGGCTCTGGCCGAGGTCTTCCTGACGGCCGGCGTGTCCTGGGTCGAGGGCGGGCGCTAGCCGCCTAGTGGCCGTCGACCATCTGGTGCAGGAACGCCAGCTTGGCGACCGGCTCCAGCGGGCCGGCCTCCTTGACCACCTTGAAGGCGTCGTCGGCGGCGTTCAGCGTCTGGTCGATGTCGGCCGTCGTCATCGCCGCGCAGATGAACATGTTGTGCCAGGGGTGGAAGTAGACGCCGCGCTTCAGCAGGGCGTTGTTCCAGAGATAGCCCTTCGCCGAGGTCGGATCGTCGTCGAACATGATCAGCGGCAGTTGAGCGGGACCGGTCTGACGCAGGGCGAAGCCATGACGGGCCGCCGATTCGTCGAGGCCGGCGCGGAGCCGTTCGCCCAGGGCGATGGTGTGCTCCAGGTAGTCGGTCTGCGCGATCAGCTTCAGGGTCTCCAGAGC
Source organism: Phenylobacterium sp. LjRoot97 (assembly GCF_964254345.1). Taxonomy (NCBI): domain Bacteria; kingdom Pseudomonadati; phylum Pseudomonadota; class Alphaproteobacteria; order Caulobacterales; family Caulobacteraceae; genus Phenylobacterium; species Phenylobacterium sp. LjRoot97. Next base: position 2,288,659 of record NZ_CAXUTH020000001.1, on the reverse strand, counting down.
CGCGGCCATCGGCGCGGCCGAGAACCAGTACGACCCCGTGGCGTAGATCGTCGCCGCAGCGAAGCGGCAGACGTCCGAACCCAGCAGGGCGGAAATCGGATGGCCGTTGGCGATCGCTTTGCCCCAGGTAGAGAGGTCAGGCTTCACGTCGACCAGCGCCCAGCTGCAGTCGCGGGCCAGCCGGAAGCCGGCGCGGACGTCGTCGACGATCAGCAGCGCGCCGTGCTCGTCGCAGAGCTCGCGGGCCCGGCGGGCGTATTCGGGGTTGGGCAGTTCCTGGTCGATGAAGGTGTCGTGCTTGATCGGCGACGCGAAGATCGCCGCCAGATCCGAACCGGCCGCCTTCACCGCGGCCTCAAGGCTCTCGACGTCGTTGTATTCGTAGAACACCTGGTTGGCGCGGTCCGACGGCGCGACGCCGTTCTTGACCGGCGTGCACCACGGCGCAGCGCCGTGATAGGCGCCCTTGGCCAGGACGATGGTGTTCTTCTTGGTGTGGTTGCGGGCGATCATCATCGCCATGGTCGTGGCGTCGGTGCCGTTCTTGCAGAACATCGCCCAGTCTGCGTGACTGACCTGGGCGGTCATCGCCTCGGCCAGCAGGACCATGGCCTCGCCCGGGCCGGTCATGGTGTCGCCGAGCTTGGCGCGGTCGAAATAGGCCTGGTCGATGCCCGCGTGCGCGTAGCCGAACAGGTTGGGGCCATAGCCGCAAAGGAAGTCGACGTAGCGGTTGCCGTCCATGTCCCAGAGGTAGGCGCCCTGGGCGCGGTCGAAGAACTGCGGATAGTCGTCGGGAAGGAGCATGACCGACTGGTGGCCATACATGCCGTTGGGGATGACCGCCTGCGCCCGTTCACGCAGTTCGCTGTCCTTGCTGTTCGTCCAAACCATGTCGGCCCCTCTAAGATAGTTTTGACTATCCTAGCGAGCCGGGCTTACTAATCAAGGCGTAGGGGAGAGAACCGATGAAGTCCGGACTGCTGACCATTGGACTGACGACGCTGGACGTCGTGGCGCGGCCGATCGACGGCCTGCCGAGCGGCGAGGGCACGACCCTCATCGAGGGCATCGCCTGCGCCCCGGCCGGGACTGCCGCAGGCGCGGCGATGGTGGCCGCGACGCTGGGCGTGCCGGTGAAACTGGCCTCGGCGGTCGGCGGCGACCTGATCGGGCGCTTCGTGCGCATGGCCCTGGAAGAGGCCGGCGTCGACACCTCGCTGCTGACGACCATGGACGGGGCCCCGACATCGACAACCGTGCTGGCGGTGGATTCGCAAGGCCGGCGGCCGAACTTCCACGCCCTGGGCGCAGGCATGTTCGCCACCGTCACCGACGAGGTCCTGGCCGCCGCGCGGGAGACGCGTTTCCTCCACTATGCTGGCGTTGGCGGGCCGAAACTGGACCGCGGACCGGGCGCAGAGCTGCTCCGCGCGGCGCATGAGGCCGGCGCGATCATCACCTGCGACCTGATCTCGCCGCAGCCCTCGGCGCTGCAGGAGCTGGAGCGCCTGCTGCCCTACGTCGACTACTTCATGCCCAGCGCGGCCGAGGCCCTGGCGCTGACCGGGACCGAGGATCTGGACGCCGCGGCCGACGCCTTCCTGGCCCTGGGCGCCAAGGCCTGCATCATCAAGAACGGCGGGCAGGGGTCTTACATCGTGCTGCCGAGCGGCCGGTTTACGCTGCCGGCTCACAGGATCACGCCGATCGACACCACCAGCTGCGGCGATTCCTACTGCGCCGGCTTCATCGCCGCGCTGAATCGCGGCTGGGAGCCGCTGGAAGCCTGCCGGTTCGCCACCGCGACGGCGGCGCAGGTGGCGCAAGGCCTGGCGACGCTGGGCAAGCTCGAGAGTTTCGACGCGACGCAGGCGGCGATGACCGCGGCGCGCACGGCGGAGAGCGCCTGATGGCTCAGAAGATGGACGAAGGCCAGCTGCGCGAGCGCATGGCCTATGTGATGCGGGCGATGGACGCCCGCGGCCTCAACCGCGGCACCTCGGGCAACGTCTCGGCCCGCTTCGGCGAAGGCATGCTGGTGACGCCGAGCGGCGTGGTGCCCTCGCTGCTCAGCGCCGAGCAGATGGTCTATGTGGCCCCCGACGGCTCGACGCCGGAGGGCAGCCTGAAGCCGTCCAGCGAATGGCAGATGCATTGGGGGCTGCTGGCGCGGCGCCCCGACGCCAACGCCGTCGTCCATTGCCACTCGCGGCACGCGACGATCCTGGCCTGCGCCGGGCTGGAGATCCCGTCGATGCACTACATGGTCGCCGTCGGCGGCGGCTCCAGCGTGCCGGTCGCGCCCTACGCCACCTTCGGCTCGGCCGAACTGGCCCAGTCCGTGGTCGAAGCGCTCGACGGCCGCGCCGCGGCGCTGATGGCCAATCACGGCCAGATCGTCGTCGCCCGCAACCTGGACGCCGCCCTCGCCATCGCCGAGGAGGTCGAGGAACAGTCGGCGGTCTACTGGGGCACGCTGGCGATCGGCGGCCCCAAGCTGCTCGACAAGCAGGAGATGGACACCATCCTCCAGCGCTTCAAATCCTACGGCCAGAAGTCGTGACCGCGGCCCTCAGCGTGGCGGGCGCTCCCGCCGCCAGCCGTCGGGACGTCACCATCGCGCTGACCATCGGCGTCGTGGCTCTGCTGATCGCGGGCCTGCAGCCCGTCGTCCTGGGCGGACTTGAGTCCGAGGGACGGCTGACCGCCTCGCAGATCGGCCTGGCCGCGACCGTCGAGCTGCTTGCGCTCGGCCTGACCTGCGGCCTGGCCGCGGCGTTCCTCAAGCCTGACCGGGTCCGCCTGAAGCTGGCGCTGGCGTGCGTTGCCCATGCCGGCGCGATGTTCGGCACCTGCTTTGCGAGCGGCGTCGCGGTGATCGCCATGCGCGGCGCGGCCGGGGTATTCGCGGGCCTGATGCTGTGGGCGGCGATCAGCACCATCACCCGCGCCCAGCGCCCCGAGCACCTTTCCGGCGTCTTCGTGACGGTGCAGACGCTGGCGCAGCTGGTCCTGGCCGCGGTGCTGCCGGCGACCGTCGTACCGTGGTTCGGCATCAACGGCGCGCTGGAGGCGCTTGGGGTCATCTCGCTGCTGACCGCCGTCGCGGCCCTGGCCGGCGCCAACAGCTATTCGCCGCTGCCGAAGGCGGAGAAAGGCGGCGGAGGCATCGGCCTGCGTCCGCTGCTGGGCCTGGCGGCCTGCTTCCTGTTCATGGCCTTCATCGTCGCGCTCTGGGTCTATCTCGAGCCGCTGGCCGAGCTCTCGGGCATGTCGGCCAAGCAGGCCGGCCTGGCGGTGGCCGTGGCGCTGGGCATGCAGGTGGCGGGCGGGGCCGCGGCGACGCTGGCCGCGCGGCGCTGGCAGCGGCCGGGGATCGTGTTGCTGGCCGTCGGCGCGCTGAACGGAGGCATCCTCGCGATCCTGTTCGGCGCCCCGCAGGCGGCCCTGTTCATGGGCGCGGTGGCGGTGTTCGGCTTCCTCTGGCTGTTCGCCCTGCCGTTCCAGACGCTGCTGCTGATCCAGCTCGACCCCACGCGGCGCGCGGCCATGCAGCTGGGAACCGCGCAACTGCTGGGCAGCAGCTTCGGCCCGTTGGTCGCCTCGTTCGTGGTGAGCAACGACGAGGTGAGGGGCGCCATTGGCCTGTCGGCCGTGCTCCTCGTCCTCGCCCTGACGGCTATTGGCCTGCTGACGGCGTCGCGGTGCGCTTCCGCAGCTGGTGATAGTACAGGCTGACCATCCAGCTGACCTCCTCGGCGACCTTGTCGTCGTCGAGGGTGGGGTCTTCGATGATCATCTCGACGGCGGCGTAGGTCATCTGCTCGGAAAGCCGCATGGCGGTGCGCAGATGATCGTCGCTGACATTCGGATAGGCTTGGCGCAGCACCTCGAACATCCGGTCGAGCACCGTGTTGCGCGAAGCCGTGCGGACCTCTTGGAAGGCCGGGACCGCGCGGATGGCGCGCAGGATCCAGAGGCCGCCAGGCTGGCTGCGGGTGATCTCGATCTGCCGTTTCTGCAGCCGCAGGTTCTTCTCGACCGCTTCATCGAGCGTCGTCGAGATCGCGCCGCCCTCCTCGAGCCACTCGAAGACGGCCTCGTCCTGGGCTTCCATGAGCCGGCGGGCCAGTTCAGAGACCAGCGCGTACTTGTTCGGGAAGTAGCGATAGAGCGCCGGCGGGGTCAGCCCCGCCCGTTCGCAGACCAGATTGGTGGTCAGCCGCTCGAACCCGACCTCGGCCAGCACCTCGCCGGCGGTCGTCAGCACCACTTCATAGGTGTTCTTGCCGCGCGGCCGCGAGGGCAGGGACTTGGCGTCGAGCGAGGGAGCCGCGCCTGCGGCGGCTGAAGCGGATGCGCGTTTCGCCATTTGATTCCAGGTTCTCGCCGGATCGACGATCGCAAAATGTATAGCAGGGCCGGGACGTCCGGCGAAAGCATGGCTAAGCCCTGGCGTACTTAGACGCCAGGGCCGCCGGAGCTCAGTTGTTCGGTCTTAGTAGTGGTAGCGCAGGAACACGCCGAGGCTGCGCGGCTTGTTGTAGGTCAGCAGGTCCTGGCCGAGGCTGTCGATGTTCGAGATCGACACGAAGTAGTCCTCGTTGAACACGTTGCGGGCGAACACGCCGGCCTCGATCGAGGTGTCGGGCGAACGCCAGCTGGCCTGCGCCCCGGCGATCCAGACGCCGTCTTGCGACAGGCGATCGGCGTTGGAGTTGTCGAAGTAGATCTTCGACGAGTACGCCGCGTCGGCGCTGGTCACGATCGAGGCGCCCGACGCCAGCGGGAAGGTGTAGTTGACCGCGGCGTTGAAGGTCACCTTCGGCGACTGCGGGAGGCGGTTGTCGGTGAAGTCGTCGCCGTCCGACTCGTACTCGCCGTACTTGGCGTTGAGCAGCGACAGGCCGGCGTTGATCGAGAGGTTCTCGGTCGGACGCGCGGTCAGGTCGGCCTCGGCGCCGTAGACCTTGGAGCTGGCGGCGTTGTCGAGCACGAGGACCGTCAGGCCGTTGCGCAGGGCTTGGGCGAACACCTGCTGGTTCTGGTAGTCGTAGTAGAAAGCCGACATGTTCAGGCGCACGCGACGGTCGAACAGCTCGGACTTCACGCCGACTTCGTAGGCGTCGAGCGTCTCGTTGTCGTAGGGCTCCAGCTCTTCCGGCGTGGTCGCCAGGCCGCCGAAGAAGCCGCCCGCCTTATAGCCGCGGCTGTAGGTGGCGTAGACATTGACGTCGTCGTTGACCGCGTAGCGCAGGCCCAGGCGACCCGACCAATCGGAGAAGGTCTTGCTCTGCTGAGACTCCAGCAGAACGATCGAGCCTTCCGCGGTGCTGCGGTAGTTGAAGTCCTTGTCGTCGGCCGACCAGCGCAGGCCCACGGTCGCGGTCAGGCGGTCGTTGATCGAGTAGTCGGCCTGGCCGAAGATCGCATAGCCCTTGGTCTTCTGAGTGTAGGGCGTGCCGAACACCGCGACGCTGTTTTCCAGGCTGACGCCGGTCGGATTGTCGGGCGTCGTGAACAGCGGACGCAGGTCGCGCAGGATGTCCTGCTGCGTCGCGTTCTTGATCGTCTCGTCCATGTAGTAGAGGCCCGCGACCCACTTCAGGCGCGCGGCCGGGTCGTTCGACTGCAGGCGCAGTTCCTGGGTGAACTGCTGCGAGCGCGAGAGGTAGTTGATCTCGATCATCTGCAGCGGGCTGGAGTCGGTGTTCTCCAGGGCGTTGCGGTGCGCCCACTGGTAGGCGGTGACCGAGACGAGCGAGACCGCGCCCAGGTCCCAGTTGGCTTCCAGCGAGGAGCCGAACAGGTCGACCTTGTCCTTGCCTTCGAGGTTGTAGTCGCCGGCGTAGCGGTCGTTGTCGGTATCCGCATAGCCGAGCAGGTCGGTGCAGAGACCGCTGGCGTAGAGCGTCGGGGCGCAGAAGCCGGTCGGGCCAGCCGCTTCCGGCGTCGCCGGGAAGAGCGCGCGGTGCTGCGGGGCGGTGGCGTCGCCGCGGTTCACGAAGCGGTTCACCTGGGCGAGGACCTCGAAGTCCTCGGTCGGGGTGAACAGCAGCTGGGCGCGGCCGGCCCAATAGTCGGTGGCGTTGACGTCGTTGCCGGTGACGCGGTTGTAGGTGAAGCCGTCGTCGGCGACGTACTGGCCGGCGACACGGAAGGCGAGCTTGTCCTCCACGATCGGGCCGCCGACGGCGGCGGTCAGGTTGACCGCGTTGTAGGTGGCGTACTCGGCCGCGACGTCGGCGGTGAAGGTCTGGGTCGGACGCTTGGTGGTGACGTTGATCGCCCCGCCGTTGGTGTTGCGGCCGTACAGCGTGCCTTGCGGGCCGCGCAGCACTTCGACCTGCTGGAGGTCGAAGAAGCCGGCCATCTGGGCCAGGGGCGAGCCGATATAGACGCCGTCGACATAGACGCCGACGCCGCTCGACGAGTTCGGGTTGAAGTCGCTGAGGCCGACGCCGCGGATGAAGATCTTCGGGTTGGCCGCGGCGTCGCCGCTGCTGACGCGCAGGCCCGGCGCGAGGTTGTTCAGCGCCACGACGTTGTTGACGCCCTGGTTGGCCAGCGCCTGGCCGGTGATGGCGGTCAGCGCGACCGGCACGTCCTGGAGGTTTTCGGAGCGCTTTTGCGCGGTGACGACGATCTCCTCGACCGTCGCCGTGTTGTCCTGCGCGTGCGCCGCGCCCGTCGAAAGCGCCGCCAGGGCGCAGCCCATCAACCAGAACGTCTTCATATTCATCCCCGTGATCTTCTTGTCGCAAACGCGATGCGGGCCCTTGAGATAGCAAAAGCTATCATAGCGCAAGGGGGCCTCTGCGGCTGGGCGGCAAGTGGGCGGCGATGCGTGTTCTGGCGGCGACAGCGGCTCAAACCGCGTGCATCAAGCGCTAAGGGAAATTGCGGGTTGGCGAACGTCGCAGCCCCCTGCAATAATAAAAACTATCACAACATCGTGGCCGTTGGGAGGGTGTCATATGCTGGGGTGCTACACGGATCGTCTGAGCGTTCGCCCTCTCGAGCGCTTCACCCTGATGGCCAGCGCCGAAGGGCCGAGCCGGCTGCAGATCACCCGGATCGGCGGGTCCGAGGACGTGGTCCTGACGCAGGACGGGGTGGCGACCGAGCTGCAGCCCGTGCCCGCGAACGTCGACCGTGACGGCTGCGGCTGGCGGCCGACGCTGGAGATCGAGGTCGGGGCCGACTGGCGCTCCGGCTACTACGACATCACGCTCACCGACGCGGCAGGCGCCGAGACGCACCACTTCGTCTGCGTGAAGCCGCCGCTTGGCGCGCCCAGGTCACGCGCGGCGCTGGTCCTCGCGACCAACACCTATCACGCCTACAACTGGTGGGGCGGGGCCAACGCCTATTCCAACGTCACCGGGCTGATGAGGGGGCAGGTCCCGTTCGACCAGGCGATGGACCAGGCGATCGGCGTGCTGTCCACCGAACGCCCGTTCGCGCCGCTGATCGCCGCCGCGCCGGCCGACGCGCCGCGACTGGTCAACACCCGCAAGCGCGGCTTCAAGGAGCGGCCCTGGGCCAGCGACCCGGCCTGGATGGCCGCTCATCGGGTGTCGCCCTATGACGGCTCGGCCGGCTTCCTCAACAAGTGGGAGCACGCGTTCGTGGCTTGGGCCGAGCGCGAGGGCTACGCCTTCGACGTGTTCACCGACTATGACCTGGAGGCCGAGCCCAACCTCCTGAAGGATTACGCCTCGGCGTTCTTCGTCGGCCACAGCGAGTACTGGTCGGGCGGCCAGCGCGCGCAGGTCGAACGGTTCGTCGACGCCGGCGGCAAGGTCGGGATTCTGTCGGGCAACACCTGCTTCTGGAAGGTGCGCTGGGAGAACGACGGCAAGACCCTGATCTGCCACAAGTGGCGCGGGTTCGAGGCCGAGGACGTGCCGGCCAAGGACGCCACCCATCTGTGGTCCCACGCCGCCTTCGAGCAGCCCGAGGCGGCGCTGACCGGTCTGAGCTTCGTGTTCGCCGGCTATCATCGCCTGGGCATGTGCGTCTCGCGCGGGCAGGGCGGCTTCACGATCTACGACGACAAGCACTGGGCCCTGGAAGGCTCGGACCTGTTCTATGGCGATATCCTGGGCGGCGACCTGCCGCTGATCGGCTACGAGAGCGACGGCTGCAAGTTCGAGTTCGGCCAGGACGGCCTGCCCAAGGCGATCCCTAGCGTCGGCGTGCCGGCCAACCTGGAGATCATCGGCATTGCGCCGTGCGCGTTCGGCGAGGAGGCCGGCCGCGGCTACAACCCGATCATCCCGCCCGAGAAGCTGGACGTCATCGCCAACGTCGTGTTCGGCGACTCCAGCCCAGAGGCGCAGGCCGCGGTGCTGCGCGGCCATGCGGTGCTGGCCAGCTTCAAGCGCGGCGAGGGCGAGGTGTTCAACACCGGCACGACCGAGTGGGCGCATGGGCTGAAGGCGCAGGATCCGTTCGTCGAGACCATCACCCACAACGTCCTGCGCCGGTTCGGCGTGACCCGGGCGGCCTAGAGAACGCCCCGGTCATCCCGGCGAAGGCCGGGACCCAGATGCATCAGCCGCAGAGCGTGATTTCACAGCTCGTCAGCACCCTATGACCTGGGTCCCGGCCTTCGCCGGGATGACCGGAATGAAGGGAGACGACTGCGCGGCCTAGGCCGAGACGCCGGCCCGCGCTGCGATCGGCGGCGCGTAGCCGGCGGCCTTCGCGCGCGCCTCGCCGCGGTCGATCTCCTTCAGCAGGTCGGCGACATAGACGCCGAAGTCGACCTGGATGGTGTGGCGCTTGGACCGATAGTACTGGCCAAGATGCGCCTCCTCGTCGCGGGTGGTGGTTTCGGCCATCTCGGCCGGCGGCGGCGGCCGATAACGGCCAGCCAGATAGGCCGCCGCCAGCTTGGCCTGCTGCTCGGCGAAATTGACCAGGGTCGGCAGCGGCTGGGCCAGGCCCATGTAGAAGAGGTTCGGGACCGCCGGGTTCATCATCCGCTTGAACAGCGGCAGCCGATGGTCGGCGTCCGGAACCAGCGCCGGATCGTCGAAGAACGGGAAGCGCATGTCGTAGCCGGTGGCGAAGATGATCGCATCGACGTCCTCGACGCTGCCGTCGGCGAACCGGACCTGGTCGCCCTCCAGCCGCTCGATCGCCGGCTTGAACTTCACGTCGCCGCAGCCGGCGCGGGTCAGGAACTCGCCCGACACCGATGGGTGCGCCTCCAGCGGCTCATGGTCCGGCTTGGGCAGGCCGTAGTCCTCCATCCGGCCGATTGACTTCTTGATGGCGGCGCGGGCCAGCGACAGCCCGAGCTTGCGCGGCATCCAGGAGGGCATGGCCGATTTGTCGGCCGGACGCCCGTTCATGTACTTGGGCAGCACCCAGACGCCGCGTCGGGCCGAGACCCAGAGGTTCTTGGCGATCGGCCGCTGGGCGAGCTCGGAGGCGATGTCCATCGCCGAGTTGCCCATCCCGACCACGACGATGTTCTTGCCGCGCATGTCGACCGGATCGAACGGGTCGCGATAGGCGTGGCTGTGGAACGCCGCGCCGTTGAACTCGCCGTCATAGTCGGGGACGCGGGGGCTCCAGTGGTGGCCGTTGCAGACAAACAGGACGTCGTAGAGCCGGGTCTCCCCGGTCGAGAGCTTGACCTCCCAAAGGCCATCGTCCGTGCGCCGCGCCTTCTCCACCGCGGTGTTGAAGGTGATGGTCGGGCGCAGGCCGAAGTGGTCGACGTAGTCCTTGAAGTACTGGAAGAGCTGAGCGTGGTGCGGGAAGTCGGGCCAGTCGGCCGGAACCGGATAATCCTCGAACGCCAGCCGCCACTTCGAGGTGTCGATGTGCAGGCTCTCGTAGCAGGCCGAGAGCCCGTTCGGGTTGCGGTAGTACCAGTTGCCGCCGACGTCGTCCGACAGCTCGAAGCAGTCATAGGGAATGCCGTGATCCTTCAGGCGCTTGGCGGTCGTGAACCCCGAACAACCGGCGCCGATGATGCAGGCCTTTGGCGGCTGAGCCACGGCGTCCTCCCATGCATGACATTGTTGAAGAGAAGGCTAGCGCCAGAGGGCCGGCGGCGCCTAGATTCACGTGGGGGAACCCGATGCGGCGGCGGTCATTAGCCTTCTTACGGCGTGATGGTTCGCATTGAGGACGGTCGGGTTGTGGGGGACGTATGAAGCATTCCATCGAGGCGCCGCAGGCCAGGGACGAGCGCATCTATGAGCGGCTGATCCAGTCGGTCGTGGATTATGCGATCTACATGCTCGACCTCGACGGCCGAGTGGTCAGCTGGAACGCCGGGGCCGAGAGGATCAAGGGCTACAGCGCCGCCGAGATCATCGGCGACAATTTCGCGCGCTTCTACACGCCGGAGGACCGCGACGCAGGCGGGCCGGAGAAGGCCCTGCTGGTCGCCAGGTCGGAAGGCCGCTTCGCCGCAGAGGGCTGGCGGCTGCGCAAGGACGGCACCCGGTTCTGGGCGATGGTGGTGATCGATCCGGTGCTGGCCGACGGCGAACTGATCGGCTTCGCCAAGATCACCCGCGACATGACCGAGCTGCGTGAGGCCCAGCTGGAGTTGGAGCGCTCGCGTCAGGCGCTGTTCCAGGCCCAGAAGATGGAAGCGGTCGGCCAACTGACCGGCGGTCTCGCCCACGACTTCAACAACCTGCTGACCGGGGTGACCGGCAGCCTAGACCTGATACGCCGGCGGCTCGACCAGGGCCGGCTCAACGAACTGGAGCGCTACATCACCGCCGCGCAGGGGGCGACCTCGCGGGCCGCGGCCCTGACCCATCGGCTGCTCGCCTTCTCGCGCCGCCAGACGCTGCAGCCGAAGGCGGTCGACGCCAACAAGCTGGTCGCCGGCATGGAGGAGCTGGTCCGCCGCACGGTCGGGCCGGGGATCGTGCTGCAGACCGACCTCAGCGCCGAGCTCTGGCCCTGCAACTGCGACCCGAACCAGCTTGAGAACGCGATCCTCAACCTGTGCATCAACGGCCGGGACGCGATGGGCGAGGACGGCCGGCTGATCGTCGAGACCGCCAACGCCCTGATCGACGAGGCGGCCGGCGCCGATCGCGACCTGCCGCCCGGACAGTACGTCGCCGTCGCCGTCAGCGACACCGGGCGCGGCATCAGTCCGGAGCTGCTGACCCGGGTGTTCGAGCCGTTCTTCACCACCAAGCCGGCCGGGAAGGGAACCGGCCTGGGCCTGTCGATGATCTACGGCTTCGCCAAGCAGTCAGGCGGCCAGATCCGCATCTATTCCGAGGTGGGAGAGGGGACGACCGTGCGCATCTACCTGCCGCGCCACCAGGGCGATGCGCTGGAAGAACGACCCGCCGACCGCCCGCCCAAACCTCCGGCCGGACGCGGCGAGACCGTGCTGATCGTCGACGACGAGCCGACCATCCGCATGCTGGTCAGCGACACCCTGGCCGAGCTCGGCTACCAGGCCATCGAGGCGGCCGATGCGGCGACCGGGCTGAAGCTGCTGGAATCGGATGTCGTCATCGACCTGCTGATCACCGACGTCGGCCTGCCGGGCGGGATGAACGGCAAGCAGATGGCCGACACCGCCCGTCTGCGCCGGCCGGACCTGAAGGTGATGTTCATCACCGGCTACACCGAGAACGCGGCGATCTCGAACGGGCGGCTGGAGCCTGGAATGCACGTGCTGAGCAAGCCGTTCCCGATGGAGAGCCTGGCCACCCGCATCCGCACGATCATCGAGGGCGGCTGACCGCTAGAGCCGCGGCAGGCCGTCCATGATCGCAGTCAGCGCCATGGCGGTCTCGCGCTCCATGGCGCTGTGGCCGGCGTTGGTCATCACGAAGGTCGCGGGCGGCGCGCCCAGTTCGGTCAGGGTTGCGGCCAGGCGCGAAGCCTGGGGCAGGGGACAGACCTGATCGAAACGGCCATGGACGATGTGGGTCGGGACGCCGGCCAGGGCCTTGGCGTTGCGGACGATGTAGTCGGGCTCCAGGAACAGCTGGTTGGCGAAGAAGTGCGCCTCGATCTGCGCAAAGCACAGGGCGAAGTCCGCCTCGCCGAATTTCCCGGAGTCGGCGTTGTCGGGGATCATGTTCGAGATCGTGCCCTCCCACACCGACCAGGCCACCGCCGCCTGCAGCTGGCGCTCGCGCTCGGCGTCGTTCGCCGGGGTCATGTCGAAGATCGCCTTGTAGGCGCCCATCATGTCGGCGCGATCGGCCGGCGCGATGAGCTCGACGAAGGCCTTCCATTCGTCGGGATAGGTGACATACGAGCCCGGTTCGGAGAGCTCGAACGGCGTCTGCTCGAACACCGCCGCGTTGCCCTGGTACATGTAGAGCAGGTCCTCGCGCGTGCCGAGGAAGATGCCGCGCAGGATCAGCGAAGCGACGTTCTGCGGGTGCCGGATGGCGTAGACCATCGCCAGGGTGCTGCCCCAGCTGCCGCCGAAGACGTGCATCTTGCCTGTGATCGACAGCGCCTCGCGCAGGGCGTTGATGTCGTCGACCAGGTGATCGGTCGTGTTGTCGGCCAGCGCGATCTTCGGCCCGGCCGAGGCGACGGTCGGCTCGCTCTTCCCGCAGCCGCGCTGGTCGAACAGGATCACCCGATAGCGGTCGGGGTCGAAGAACCGCGACATCACCGGGGCGCAGGCGCCGCCTGGGCCGCCATGCAGGAACATCACCGGCTCGCCCTCCGGGTTCCCGTACTCCTCCCAATAGAGCTTGTGACCCGGCGACACCGCCAGCAGGCCCGAGCGGTTGGCCTGGGCCTGGGGATAGGACCACTGGTCGGTGATCTTGCTGGTCGCCTGCAGTTTCGAGAAGTCCACGGGAGTGCTCCGGATCCGTCGCTTTGCGTGCGGCTTGGACCCATGCACGCCGCAAGGTCAACCCGCCAGGCGAGGTGTCGCCGTGTCAGCTGTCAGCTGTCGGCGAGCAAGGCGCGCAGCTCGGCCTTGGCGACCTTCTCCAGGGTCGATCTCGGTAGGCTCTCCACCAGCCGGATCTCATGCGGCTGCTTGAAGCTGGCCAGCGCCTGGGCGCAGGCCGCCAGGATCCGAGACTCGAGTTCGGCCTCAGCACCGGCTGCAGGGATCACGAACGCGACCGGGACCTCGTCGAGCATCGGATGGCGCTTGGCGACGACGGCGACCTCGGCGACGCCCGGCACGCCGGCGATCACGCGCTCGATCTCCGAGGCCGCGACGTTCTCACCCCCGACCTTCAGCATGTCCTTGGAGCGGTCGGCGAAATGGAGAAACCCGTCGAGCCCGAGACGCACCCGGTCGCCGGTGATGAACAGCCCATCGTCGCGAAACGCAGCGGCCGTGGCGGCCGGATCGCCGGCATACTCCTTGAACAAGGACAGGCCCCGCTGGCCGCCAACGAACAGGTCTCCGGTCTCGCCTGGCGCGACAGGCCGGCCGTCGTCATCGAGCACGTGGATGTCGTAGCCAGGGGCGGGGCGGCCCATCGACATAGGCGCGTCAGGCTGACGGGCCGAGCCGACCGTGCCGTGGGCGATGGTCTCGGTCATGCCCCACCAGCCGATGGTCTTGACGCCGAAGTGCTTGTCCCAGGCCGGCTCGCAAATCGCGTTGCCCCAGAAGCGATAGTTGTGCACGGCGGGCAGCGGCTGGGCCGCCAGCGCCTTGACGCAGAACGGCACCACGGAGGTCCAGGTCGCGCCGTGCTTCAACGACACCGGCCAGAAGCGCGATGCCGAGAACCTCGGCATCAACACCACGTGCGCGCCGGCCCACAGCGAGGCCAGCACCGAATAGGCCTGGGCGTTGGTGTGAAAGAGCGGCAGATGCGTCAGGTTCACGTCGTCTGGCCGCAGGTCCTCGTTCTGAGCGCAGGACTTGGCGCCCCACAGCGCATTGCCGTGGGTCCAGAGCACGGCCTTCGGCCTCGCCGTGGTGCCGGACGTGTACTGGATGGCGAAGTCGGCCCAGGGGTCGTGCGGCCGCTCAGCCAGCACGCCCGGATCGGCGGCGATCGCCGCGAAGGGTTCAAAGCCGGCGACCGGCTCGGCGGCGATCGCCGCGAAGGGTTCAAAGCCGGCGACCGGCTCGGCCGGTGCGCCGTTGTCGGTCTGGGTGACCACGCGCCAGGCCAGGTCCGGCGCCGCCGCGGCGACCAGGGCCGCGAACCGCGGCTGCGTGATCGCGCCGACCGCGCCGCTGTGCTGAGCGAAGTAGGCGATCTCGTCGGCGCTGGACTTGGCGTTGGTGGTCACCGCCACGGCCCCGGCATAGGCGCAGCCGAGCCAAGCGATCACCGACTCCGGGCAGTTGTCCAGGTGGACCAGCACCCGCTGGCCGGGCTGCACCCCGCGCGCCTGCAGCCCAGCTGCGAACCGGCGCAGGACCTTGGCGAAGGCGTCATAGGTCCAGCTCGCCGGCTCGCCGTCGAGCGGCTCCCAGCTCAGCCAGGGGCGACCAGCCTGCAAGCGCGCCTGGTTGTCCACCAACGTGCGGACGTCCATGCCCTCAAAGGGTGAGATGGGGCGAAGGCTCAATGGGCCGCTCCCTTGGCTGGCGACGCGTTCTGGAACGCGCCCTGGCGAACGATGTCATCGGCGGCCTGCGCGGCGATCGCCTCGGGCTCGGCGCCCGGCACGCCCAGGCCGCGCAGCAGCAAGGTGCACATCTGCTGGGCCAGGCTGACGGCGAACGGCGCGGTCGGCTCCTGGGTGACGCGGATCAACGCCAGTTGGGCGATGCCAAGCACGAAGAGGACGCCCGACTCCGTTGTCGCGACCGCGAAGCGGCCCTGGGCCAAACCGTCGGCGATGTCGTCGACGAGGCCCTTGTTGAGCGGCGTCGAAATCGAGGTGTGGCCGCTGTGCATGCGCACCAGGACCCCGGCGCGCTCGGGATCGTCGACCGCGTAGCGCAGGTAGACGCAGACCGCCCGGGCCATGCGCTTGGCCGGATCGGCGACGCCGGCGTTGGCGCGGGTGACCGCCCGCTCGACCTCGGCGCGGATCTCGGCGGTGATCTCGCGGACCAGGGCGTCACGGTCAGGGAAGTGATTGTAGAAGCTGCCCTTCGACACCTCGGCCGCCTGGACGATGTCGTCGATCGCCACCGCGTCCACCGGGTGCTCGCAGAACAGCCTCCGTCCGGCCGCGACCAGCGCCGCCCGCGTCTGCTGCGCCCGCTCGATCCGCTTGCCGCTCACCGCCCTAGCCCTCCGCCATCAGCTTCATGTCCTCGCCGAGTATGACGGCGAGCGCCGGGCGGGCCAGCATCCGTTGCTGGAAGGCGTCGAGGTTCGGCAGCGGCGGCAGTTTGCCGGCCACCGCCGGCGCGCCGCGCCACAACAGGAACACCAGCAGATAGAGGTCGCAGAGGCTGAAGGCGTCCAGCAGATGGTCCTGCTTGGCCAGATGGGCGTCGATCTCCTGCAAGGCCACGCCGACCCGCGCCACATGCACGGCGCGGACGGCCTCAGGGTCACAGCCCTCGAAGCCCTCCGCGCGCAGGGCGCCGGTATAGGCCGCATGCACCGTGCTCGACAGGAACGAAAGCCACGACTGGGCTTGGGCACGCGCGAACGTTCCCGCGGGCGGCAGCAGCCCGGCCTGCGGCGCCAGGTCGGCGATGAACGGCAAGATCGCCGTCGACTCGGTGATCACGCCCTCGTCGGTCTGCAGGGCGGGGACCTTGCCGCGCGGATTGATCCGCAGATAGGCCTCGGTGCGGTTCTCGCCGCGGGCCGTGCGGACGACCACGACCTCATGGGCGAGACCGGCTTCGGCCAGGGCGAAACGACTGGCGAGCGAACAGGCCATGGGCGAGTGGTGCAGACGTAACATGAGAACTCCTAGGCGAGGCGCAGCGCGTGACGATACGCGGCTGAAAGTTCGGCCGGCTCGCCGGCGCCGAAGACATAGCGGTCGGGCCTGACAAGTACGGCCGAGGCCCCATGACGCTCAAGCCAGCCGTCGATATCGCGGGCGAACGGGGCAAGACGCGGATCCGACAGCGCGATGGCGAATTCGGCCGCATGGGGGCAAGGCTCGCGCACGATCAGCCACGGCCCTTCGCCGATGGCGTCGTCCAGCCGGCCGGCCTGCGGACAGACCGGTTGCGGGAACAGCGCGCCGGCGCCCGACGAACCGACCAGGACCGCGGCGCTGGCCAGCGGGGCCGGCGCCGCCGGGGGGAGCGGGGCGACGCCGGCCGCGCGCTGGGCCAGCATTCCGGCGTCGCGCTGGGCCGCAAGAGCCGGGTCCTGGGTGCAGACCACCCGGCCCATGCCGATGGCGAGCTCGATATAGGTCCGCACGTGCGGTTCGCGTTCGGCCTGATAGGTGTCGAGCAGAGCCTCCTCGGCCTCGCCGCGCAGCACCACCCGAAGCTTCCAGGCCAGGTTCGCCGCGTCGCGCAGACCCGAGCACATGCCCTGGCCGGCGAACGGCGGCATCTGGTGCGCGGAGTCGCCGGCGAGCAGCACCCGCCCCACGCGCCAATCCTTGGCCACCAGACCGTGGAAGCGATAGACGGCCTTGCGCTCGATGCGCACCGGCCCGCAATCCCAGGCCTCGATCAGCGGCGCGATGAAGCCGTCGTCCAGCACCTGCTCGGCGGTTTCGCCCGGCAGCAGCATGAATTCCCAGCGATGGCGGCCCGGGCCCATCAGCACGCAGGTGGTCGGACGCGCCGGATCGCAGATCTGCAGATTTACGTCCGGCAGCCGCGCGCCCGGCTCGACGACCGCGTCGATCACCAGCCAGGGCTCATCGAAGCGATAATCGTCAAGCGCCCCGCTGATCGCCTCGCGCACCGCGCTGGAGGCGCCGTCGCACCCGACCAGATAACGGGCGCGGATGTGCGCCTCGCCGCCGGAGCCGGCGACCGTCGCCGTCACGCCGTCGCCGTCCTGCGCCAGGCCCACAAAGCGATGGGCCAGGCGTACCTGCGCCCGTGGATCGGCTTCCAGCCGCGCGCGCAGCGCGTTCTCGACCGCCGGCTGGTGGAACATGTAGCCCGCCGCCCAGCCGCAGGGAGCCAGTTGCGGCAGGTCGATGCGCATCAGAACCTGGCCGTCCGCCGCCCGGAACTCGTAGGCCGGCGCGGCCCGGGCGTTACGTGCGACCTCCTCGGCGATCCCGACCTGCTGGAACAGGCGCATGATCTCGTGATCGAAGTGCGCGGCGCGGGGCAGGGGATAGACCGCCGTGTCCTTATCCAGGGCGATGGCGCTGACGCCGCCGCGGGCCAGCAGCAGGGCGAGCATCGCCCCTACCGGGCCCAGGCCGACGACCAGGACGTCGCAGTCGAAGCCGTCAGCCACGGTCAGGCTCCGGTTCGCAGGGATTTTCGATGGCGCCAAGGCCGTCGATTTCGATGCGCACCACATCGCCGGCCTTTAGGAACTGCATCGGCTTCATCGCCGCGCCGATCCCGCCCGGCGTGCCGGTGAAGATCAGGTCGCCGGGCTCCAAGGTCATGGCCTGCGACAGATGCTCGATCTGGTCCCAGACGTTGAACACCAGATGCTGGGTGTTGGAATTCTGCCGCGTCTCGCCGTTGACCTGGCAGCGGATGCCGAGCGCATGCGGATCGGCGACCTCGTCGGCCGTGGTGATCCAGGGACCGAACGGGGCGTGGGTGTCGAAGGACTTGCCGATCACCCATTGTGGCGTCCGGTGCTGCCAGGCGCGTTCGGTGGCGTCATTACCCACGCAGTAGCCGAACACCGCTTTGGCCGCGTCGGCCTTGCCGATATGGCGGCCGCCGGCCCCGATCACAGCGACCATCTCGGCCTCGTAGTCCAGCGCCTGGGAGACCTTCGGCACGTCGATCGGGTCGAACGGGCCGTTGGCCGCGGTCGGGGCCTTGGAGAACCAGACCTGATGCTCGGGCGTGCCCAGATTGCTCTCGGCGATGTGGTCGGCGTAGTTCAGGCCGATGGCCATGATCTTGCCCGGCCGCCGGATCGGCGCCAGCAGGCGCACCTGGGCCTGGGGCAGGGCGCCCGCCGCCGCCGCCTCGATGGCGCGGACTTCGCGCTCGACCTGCGGCCAGGCCGCGATCAAGCCGATCATGTCGGCCGGCAGTCCCGGCGCCGCGCGGCTCAGCGGAATGATGCGATCGCCGATGACGACGCCGAGCTCCGGCGCGTCGCCGGCCTGGAAGGTCGCGAGCTTCATGCAAGGTTCTCCGTAAAATCCGCCGCTCAGCCCATGGTGGGCGGCGCGGCCGGGCCCCACTGGACCCCCATCAGGTCGGTGAGGCTGGCGACGTTCGAGCCGTCGGCGGCGGTGAACAGATCGCCGTCGGTCCAGTGCTCCAGCGTGTGGCCCCAGGGGTCGCGCCAGTAGTCGAAGATCTGGCTGCCCAGGATGTGACGGCCGACGCCCCATTCCGCGTGGCGGCCGGCGTCCTTCAGTGTCTGGTGGCCGGCCATCAGGTCGTCGAAGTCAGCGACCTCGAAGGCGGCGTGGTTGAAACCAGGCCCCGAGGGCGCCTGGATCAGGAACAGCGTGTGGTGGTCGGTCGGCGCATCGCCGCGGTCACAGCGCAGGAAGGCCCCGACCGAAAACTCCGGCGTCAGCGCGATTTCGTCGGAGGTGATGAAGCCGAACCGCTCCTTGTACCAGCGCTCGACGGCGCGAAAGTCGGAGACGTTCAGGACGCAGTGCCCCAGGCGCACGACATGGGCCGGACCGCCGGTCACCCGCTTGGTCTGACGTAGACGGCGACGCGCGGCGGCGGTGTTCCAGGCCTCGCGCTCGGGGAGGGGGAGCGGCGGGGCCGCGGCCTGCCCGGCCACCACCTCGACCAGCCGACCATCCGGGTCGGTCAATCGGACCACATGGCCGCCGCCGGGCGCGTCCAGGGGCTCGACCTGCGCGCCTTCCGCCGCGGCCAGCGCATCCAGGTCGGCGCGCGAGGCCGCCCGCAGGCCGAGGCCAGCGAAGCCCGGCGCTCCCAGTTCCGTCACGTGCAGGAAAGGGCTCTCGCCGCTGCCGCGGGCGTACAAACGTCCGTCGTACTCGGCGACCGTCAGGCCGAAATCCTCGAGAAACGGCCGCATCTGCGCGAGGTCGGGCGCCTGGAAACGGACGAAGGCGATGTCGTCGATCTTGATCAAGCTCATGTCGCGCCATTCGGTGACTATTTGGTCATCAAATATCGCGCGAGCGGTCGTGACAAGGGATAATTAGGCCTCGATGCGCAATTTACACCTGACGATTTGGTCAATATTCCTACTGGGCAACGGCTGGATCGGGCGTCACGCCTCCGCCTCGCTAGGCAAGCCCGCGTCGGACTACCTCCTAGTCGACCGGGCCAGCACAGGGCCCAGGTCCGGCAGCATCGGTGTCTTGCGCAGGCGTGCGCCCGTCGCGGCGAAGATTGCGTTGGCCAGGGCCGGCGCAAGCGGCGGCAGGCCCGGCTCGCCGAGGCCGGTAGGGGGCTCATGCGACTCGATGAAGTCCACGTCGATGCGCCGAGCGGCGCCCTCAATACGCAGCATCTCGTAGTCGTTGAAGTTGCGCTGCTCGACTTGGCCGTCTTTCACGGTGATCGCCTGGCCCAGCGCGGCTGACAAGCCGTCGTTGATGCTGCCCTCGATCTGGGCGCGAGCTCCGTTTGGATTGATGATCGTGCCGGCGTCGACAGCGGCGGTGACCCGGTCAATGCGCAAGCTGCCATCAGCGACGGTCACCTCGACGACCTCGGCGACATAGCTCTCGAACGTGAAATGCGCCGCAAACCCGCGCCCGCGGCCCTTGGGGAGCGGCTTGCCCCATCCGGACGCCTCGGCCGCTCGTCGGATGACCGCAGCATAGCGCCGGGTATCGAAGATGTGGCGCGGCATCTGGGGCAGGTACATGTAGCTGTGCGCGGCGCCGGCTCCGATCATGTCGAGGCGAAGTTCGATGGGGTCCCGGTTTGACGCGGCGGCGATCTCATCGAGGAAGCACTCGATGGCGAAGGCGTTGACGACGTGGCCGGGGGCACGCCAGGAGCCGCGTGGGGCTGCCGAGGGCAGCAGGTGGTACTCGACCTGCATGTTGGGGACGTGGCCGGCCGGGAAGCCGTCGGGGTAGTACTCGGTCAACCGCGGCGCAGGAGCGCCGGCGGCGCCCGCCACCCTTGAATGCGTCGCCAGACGATGCCGCCAGCCCAGAATGCGGCCGCTCGGGGTCACCGCGGCATCGAGGATGTGGCAGGCGCCCGGTCGGTAGAGATCATGCTGCAAGTCGTCTTCGCGGCTCCAGACGAGCTTGATCGGGCGCTTGATCGAGTTGGCGATGATGGCCGCCTCAGCGACCATGTCCTGGTCGTATTTTCGGCCGAAACCTCCGCCCATGCGCATCAGCGTGACGTCGATCTGCAGCGGATCGATTCCGGTGATCTTCGAAATGGTCGCCGCGGCCATGTCCGGCGCCTGAGTCGCGATGATCGCCTGGGCGCGCCGCCCGTCAGGGTCGACCGAAACGATGGCGTTTGGCGGCTCCATGCAGGCGTGAGCGACCATTGCGGCTTCATAGCGCGCGGTGATCATCTGCGCTTGCGGGGCGTGCAAGCCGGCGAAGTCTCCGTCCTGCCGAACCACGTCGCCCGGGGTCGCCTCCATCTTCGCCCAGGTTTCGGCATAGGCGCGGGCCGTGCTTTCCTCGGCCGCGGCTCCTGCGCCCCGGCTCCAAGTTATCTTGAGCGCGTCGCGGGCCTGCAACGCCTCCCAGAGGGAGGTCGCGATGACGGCCACGCCTGTCGCCAGCGGCGTGCCCTGCGGGGTGAGGGGCGGCGCTGGCGCGTCGGCGACGGGAATGGGCACCAGCGCGACGACGCCCGGAAGCTGGAGCGCGTGGACTTCGTCCAGGGTGGCGACTTTTCCGCCAAGATATGGACAGCGGGCGATGACTGCGTGGAGCATGCCCGGCATCATCGCGTCGATCCCGAAGAGCGGCTCGCCATGGACGATCCGGACCGCATCCAGCTGCCGCTGGGGTTTGCCGATGACGGAGAACTTGTCCGGAGTCTTGAGGGCGATCTCGCCGACCGGTTCACGCCGCTTCGCAGCCTCGCCGGCCAGTTCGCCATAGGTGGCGGTGCGGCTCGACGCGGCATGGCGCACGACCCCGGCCTGGGTGGTGAGCTCTTCGACCGGAAGACGCCAGCGTTCGGCCGCTGCTTCGAGGATCATCCGTCGCGCCCGCGCGCCGGCCTGCCGCAACGGCGTGAAGCCCAACCTTACGCTGTTCGAGCCCCCGGCGGTGCTCTGGCCGGCGCCCAGGTAGGAGCGGGCCTGGCCCCGAGCGTTACGGGCCAGGTGCAGGGGCATCGCCTGGATCGAAACGCGCTCGAACGGGACATCGAGTTCTTCTGCGATGAGCATCGGCAGAGAGGTCGATACACCCTGACCCATCTCCCCGACGTGGTAGCCGATCGTCACCGCACCATCCACGTCAATGCGGACAAAGGGGCCGATCTCGCCGACGAAGCGGGCCGCGGCGAGGCCGGCACGCGGGTGGGCGAACACCAAGAGGGCGCCGGCCCCGGCCGCCGCCCTCAAGAGGTCGCGCCGGGACGCTGACAACCTGGCCGCGCTCATCCGACACGCTCCTTCATGAGCGCAGCGGCGCGGTGGATCGCTGTACGGATGCGCGTGTAGGCGCCGCACCGGCAGAGGTTGGTGAGCTGGGCGTCGATCTCGTCGTCCGACGGGTTCGGCGTCTGAGCCAGCAGACTGGCGACCGCCATGATCTGGCCGGCCTGACAGTAGCCGCACTGCGCAACATCCTCCTCGATCCAGGCCAGCTGCACCGGATGGAGCTTACCCCTCGTGGCGAGCCCCTCGATCGTGGTGACGGCGCCCTGCTCGACGGCGCCGACCGGGGTGACGCAGGAGCGAACGGCGTGACCGTCGATATGGACCGTGCATGCTCCGCAGGCGCCGATCCCGCAGCCATACTTCGCCCCCTTCAAGTTCAGTTGCTCGCGCAACACCCACAGAAGCGGCTGGTCGGGCGGTGCGTCGACGTGCCGGGTCTGGCCGTTTATGCGAAGAGCGATGGTCATTGGGGTCCCAAAAGTGGCGATCGGTGACGTCGGTGAAACTCGCATCCGGTTGGTTCGACAATGCCGGTTCCGTGAATGGCGTTGGCTTTTCGCCAATGCCGCTAGGGAGCCCGGCTCTGCTTCAGGCCACTGCCGCGCGGTCCCAAGGAGAGCGCAGGAGCGCGTCATCCATCACTCGCCGGATCAGGTCGGCTTGGCGGCTTTCGCCGACCTTGTTGAACAACCCCCGGAGATGAGTCTTTGCGGTGGATAGCTTCACGCCGGTGCGCTCGGCGTACTCGGCGAGCCGCTCGCCGGTTACCAGCGCCGACAACAGGCGGGTCTCGGCTGCGGTCAGCCCGAACGCTAGGCGCAGGCGGTCGGGGGCGATGGTCGCGGAGGGCGCGCTCAGGGCGACGAGGGCCATCGGCTCCCCACCGGGATCGCAGGCCGGCGCGATGCTGGCGGAGTGACCGGCGGCGCCCTCTAGGCCTTCGAGCGTGATCGTGCGGGGCGGGGCGCCGGGCGCGCGCGCCATGGCCTCGATCACCCGATGCAGGCGCACGGTGTCGGCCCGCACTTGCCCCAGCAACCTGTCGGCCTCAAGGCGTAGGAAGCCGCTGTCGATCAAGCCGCGCGCCACGTCGTTGCGAAACCGCACCCGCGCTGCGCGGTCCACGACCAGCAGGGCGACGCCGATCGAGTCGAGGGTTTTGCACATGGTCTCGATCAGAACCTCGCCGGCGCCGGCCTCAAGCGAAGCGGCGCTCATGGTGCGAAAGCCGTAGCGCTCGCCCCAGAAGCTCCCCGCGCCGACAACCGTGCGTCGAACGGGGGAAGCCGCGGGCATTCGCTCGTGTCAGTTAGGGACGAGGTCTGGCGCAGAAGCGGAAGCGGTGTGTCGAGGCGCCGGGGATGGCGGTCCATGTGATGGGCAACAGTCATTGGCGTCCGGAAATTTGGCGACGGGATAGGTCCTTTGGAGCTCACATCCGGCCGGCTCGACAACGCCGATTTCCGCGAATAGCTTTCGCTTTTCGCCAACGCCGCATGATGCCCTCAATCTCCTCCCGAACCTGGACCTCGCCGCTCTTCATCAGCTTCTACGGGGCGATCGCGCTGGGGGTGTTTCTGGGGTTCGCCGGCCCGTTCGGCTCCTTCCAGTCCCTCGCGTCCCCGCAGCGCTACGCCTACTGGTTCGGCCTCGTGGCGATCGGCTACGTGCTGGCGATCGCCACCCTGCAGATCGTGCGTCCCTTGGCGGCGGCTCGCCTGCCGAAGATCGCCGCACTCGCGCTCGTCGGATTGGTCTCGACCCTGCCGATGATGTTCGTCGTGGCGTGGACGCTCGACGTGGTGTTTGGACGCTCGACACCGCCGGGAAGCCTGGTGTCGCTCTATCTCTCGGTGGCGTCGGTCCAACTGGTCATCACCGGCATCGCGGTGTGGCGTCTTCTGGGCTCCGCGAACCCCATGCCGCCGGCAGCCGACCTGAACGCCGACCAATTCTTCGAGCGTGTTCCCGACCGGTTGGGGCGGGACCTGCTCGCCCTCGAGGCGCAAGATCACTACCTGATGGTCTACACGCGCCGCGGTTCGGCGCTCATCACCATGCGGCTTGGCGAGGCCGTGCAGATCCTGCCCCCGCAGCTTGGCTTTCAGGCTCACAGACGTTGGTGGGTCGCGCGAAAGGAAGTCGCCGCTTTGCGCCGCGACGGTCATCAGACGCTCATAGAACTGACGGGAGGACTGACCGTCCCAGTCGGCAGAACCTACCTCGCAGCAGTTCGCTCGGACCTGGAAGCGACTAGCTCCGGATAGACCTCGGCTCACCCGAGGCCGATCGGCGTCACTCGGCCGCGAGCGGCCGCAGAAGACCAAAAGCCGCCATCACGTCTCGCGCGTAGGTCTCGCCGACCGCGACCGTGGCATGGCTGGCCAAGCGAAGCAGGAGCTTTCGTCGCGCCACTCTCTCAATAGCGGTGACCGCGCCGATGCGGACGAAGGCTGACCGACTGACACGCATCATGATTGCGGGGTCGAGGCTGGCTTCCAGGCTGTTCATGGTGGCGCGGGTCATGAACGCGCGGCTGGCGGTGTGGAGGATCACGTAGTCACCGGCGGCCTCCACCCAATCGATCGTATCGACATTGATCCGCAGGGCTCCCCTCCTGTGGGGCACCCACAAGCTGGTGGGGTAGGTCGGCTGTGAACGGACCGTCGCGGCGGTTGGCGGCTGGGCTTGCGACAGTCCCATTCGCCGCCGGGCGCGCGCAACGGCAAGCGCCAATCGCGCGGCGCTGACCGGCTTCAGCAGGTAGTCGGCTGCGTCCAGCTCGAAGGCCTCGGCCGCGAACTGGTGAAAGGCGGTGACAAAGACAATTTCGGGCCTGTTCGGCCCGTTCAACTGCCGGGCCAGGTCGAGGCCGGAACATCCGGGAAGGCAGGCGTCGAGGAGGACAAGATCCGCCGCCAGGTAGGGGATGAGTTCCGCGGCGAGGTCGCCGTCGTTTGCCGTACCGACGATCTCGACGTCGTCGAACGCCTTCAGGAGTGCTTCAAGCAGCTTGAGAGTGACAGGATCATCATCCGCCAGGAATACGCGCATTTTGACGTCCGAACATGTCGCTGATCGAGTTGAGCTGGCGGGCCTCAGCGACGGGTCCGCGATGTGCGCCAAGACCGTGAACGCTTGGAGCCTCGCCTGGCCAGGCGCCTCCTCGGTTAGCTGTAGATGGGAGAGGGCGGCACCTCGCCGTACGCGCGGATCAGGGACGGGCGAGGAGCGCGGCGAGAGCTCGCCGGTCCAGGAGGCGTGGGATCGGCTCGCGCACCGACCATGAGGCTGCGCTTTCGTCGTTGAGCAGCCCCGGGAAGTCGAAGGCGATCATCTGCACGTCACTGGGGCGTGTCGAATCGAAGAAGGCGGTGTTGAATTCCCACGCCTTGCGATCGTCCTGGCAACCGTTGTCGGGCCTGGCCATGAACAGGTCGGCTTCCAGACATGCGTCGCCGGCCCGCTCCTGGGGGCTCCAGTTCGCCAGGCGACCTTCCCACTCCGCTGCGAGCGGTCCTCCGTCGTGCCGGCCGCCGTCGGTCAATATCCTCAACTGCTCGCGAGCGTAGCGTTCGATCGATATGGGCTTGATCAGCTCGGCCCTGGATTCGTGGAAATAGACGCCGTTCGGAAGCTCGAGATAACCGGGACGGCGGTCGAGGATGTGCAGAACCCGCCAGTCGTCGTCGACCCCGTCGTCGACAGGGGACTTCGTCGGCAGGCCCTCTGGTAGGTTCAGGTAGATCGTGGTGCTCATCTCGGTCAGATGGATGATCGGCGGGCCGCCGCACCTGCCGTCCTCGCCGAGGACCGGCGTCGTGACGGCGATATCCGACGCGACGACGCCGCCGGGATGAAGTGTGTTGTTTTCGCGGGTCCGGATCAGCGAGCAGGCGGGCGGCGGCGGCGAGGAGACGCTGGGGACGGCCTTGAGGAGTTCGATCGCCTTGGCGCCCTGGAGACGCAGCTTCGCGGTCTGCGCCTCGGTGAAGCCATAGGCCGCGCCGCTGTTCTGGATGGAGGTCAGGAAGTGGCCGTTCGCGCCCTCGACGGTCCATGTTTCCTTGAGATGGACCTGGGCCTGCGCGGTCCCGGTGAACAGGGCGGCTAGGGCGCCTGCAAGCAGCATCGTCCGCGTCACTCCGTCTCTGTTTCGATGGCGAGAGGGCAGGCGGCGCGCGAGTAGGCGCGTTTGCGGGCGAGCGCCTGACGCGAGCCACAGGCCGCCATCGTCGCCTCTGAACTGCGGGGGCAAGGTGATCCTGATCATGGGGGGCCTTCGTGTAGCGAAGGTCGGCTTCTGCAGGAGGAGAGGTCTCGCCGCGTCCCTCGAATAGGGGAGGCGTGCAGGTTGCCGTCGGCTCGCTTCCCGGGAACGACGGGGGGGATCTGCGTGATGCATCATCATCTTCGGCGCAGGGCTCAGCGCAGCACCCCGCAGGCGAGACGACGACCGCCGCCGCCCAGCGCCTCAGGCGTATCGGAATAGGTGTCGGCGCCCACATGGACCACGAGCGCGCGCCCCTTCAACGCCTGAATCTCGGTGATGCGCGGCGCGACGACGGACACAGCAGCGCGACCGCCACTGTCCGCTTCAATGCGCGGGAGGTCCGCGAGATGTCCCTGCCCATGGGGACCTTGGTGAGCCTGGGTTGCTTCGGGGTCCCAGTGCGGGCCCGCGGCTCCGGCGGCGATGGGTTCGCCCGCGGCATTGGCGGTGTCGTCGCACGAGCCGGAGGTGTGGACGTGGAAGCCATGCGGGCCAGGGGGGAGGTCGTCGAGCCTGACCTGGAAGACCGCGCCCTGGGGAGAGGCCAAGACCTCCACCTTTCCCGCGGGGCCTGGTCGCGGAGCCGCGCTGGTGAAGGTCATCTGCGCCGTCAACGGCGGCGGCGCGGCCGGTGCGCTCGCGAGAACTGCAGCGGCAAGGCTGAAGATCAACATGTCTTGGCGTCCTTGTTGGGTTCGGAGCCGCCTTGTGCCGCCCCGCCGGGCGATGCGCTTCCGCCATACGAAGGATGCCGCGGACGCGCCGATCAGGTCGGCTTGCCGGCGCGTCCTGCGAACAGGCCGCGGCCTAATCCGGCGGTGGGACGCACCTCGAAGGGGATGAGCGGCTCCCCCTTTCGGTGGAAGAGGGAAACGCCGGGGTGGGGCATTGCGGCGCTTGGCGGAGCTTGTCCCCCGCAAGGTCGGCTCCATTCGCCTGGGGATCACACGCCGCCGTCATCCCGCGCGCTCGACGCGCTTCAGCCCGGCCTTGGCCGAAACTGGTGAGACATGCGCAGACTGCTTCCGATCCTCATACCGCTGGCCCTGGCGGGTTGCTCCCAGACCGATCCCAGCCAAAGCGAGAAAGTCGAGGCCGCTACGACGCCGCAGGCGCCGCTTGCAGGCCTTTGGAAGACGACCACCACGGTCAACGGCAAGAAGGCATTCGGCGAAAACCAGACTTGCCAGGGGGCCGACAGCGCCGGATCCGAGACCTCGGGCGGCAAGGAAGGCGCGGCCGGCTGCAACACCGCGAGCCGGCAGACGCGTGCCAACGGCTACAGCTACGAGCTCGTCTGCGAAAAGGACGGCCTGCGCAGCGTCGTCACCGGCGAGGTCCGCCGCGAGGCCCGCCGCAGCAGTTCGACCTCGACGACACGCATCTACGGCCCGGACGGCAAGGAGGTGGGCGCGGCGGCCACGGTCCAGGTCGAGAGCGTTTACGCCGGACCCTGTCCCGCGGGCATGAAGGCCGACGACTTCATCCAGAAGGGAGTGGAGTGACGTGGCGAACCAACGCGGGAACAAAGCGGTCACACGAGTGGCCCTGGTCGCGGCGCTGTTGCTCTGCGCTGGCCGGGCCGGAGCTGTCGAGCCGAAGTCGGGAATGACGCCATTCATTCCGCCGCCCCCGGCGGGCTGGTCGTCGCCGATGCCGCCGAACGAGACGGACGACGAGAACGGCATGGAGCCGTCCGTCAACCAGGGCTACGGGCCGGACGCTCCGGGCGCCCGCGGACTTCTGTATGTCACCCTGAGCCGCCCGAGCCCGCACGACATGCCTTCGAGGTTCCAGTCGCCGCGGCCGCTCGGTCCGAGCCAGTTCGCCCCGCAGTTCGTGGTCTCGCAGGTCAAGGTCAACGGGCTGGACGCCTATCTGACTTATGACGCCAAGGAACAGGGCGGCGTTCTGGAGATGCGAGTCGGGCGGGTCCTGGTCGGAATCCAGGGCGGGGCCGTGACGACGGAGCAGATGGTGGCCTTCGCGCGCAGCATCGATACCGCAGAGCTGCAGAAGTATTGAGCCGTTGAGGCGTTCAGCTCCGCTTCAGCGTCCAGCGGAACCGGTAGCTGAACGCCCCCGTCTTGATCGTCCGCTCGCCGGCATAGTCGTGCTCGGGGCCCGCGGTCGGCAGCATGGGCAAGGTCACCGACATCCGCAGGGCGCCGAACCGCAGCCCCTCGGCCTCCTGCACGCCCTGGAGCCTTTCAAGGTCGATGATCCGGGCTTGGTCGAGCTTGAGGGTCGCAGGAGACATCAGCAGGGCGATCGCCCCGTCGCGGCGGTCGAGCACCACCATCGTCATGCAGGCGACCAGCGAGGCGTTCGGGTCGCCCGGTCCTGGATAGACGCCAGCCGTCTTTACGTCGCCGAGCTGATGCTCGTAGCGAACCGCGCCGCATCCGTCCGAGCCGGGCGCGAAGGTGAGGAAGCGCTGGTCGTCCTCATCGCGCCTGACGACCTGGGCCTGCGCCTGGGCGATGGCCGCGCCGCGGTCGGACAGCCGTTGTTCGGCCGCCTGGAAGCGGGCGCGGGCGGCGGCGCACCCGGAGCTCTCGCCGGCAGAGCAGGCCGTCTCCATGGCTACGACCAGCCGATTTGACTCGAGCATGTCGGCGGTTCCGTCGCCCGCCGACATCGTGGCCTCGGACATGGCGGCGATTTCGGAGTTCTGCGCATCGGTGAAGTCGCGGGCCAGCGGATGAAAGCCGCTGCTCTCCTTGGCGACAACCGGAGTTTCGACGATCAGCCGCTGCAGCAGCGGCTTGCCCGCCGTCCGCCCCACGACCTCGATCTCGTATCGAAGGATCGCCGACTGGTCCCTCAGCGGCGCCTCCAGCGGCGCAGCGATGGCGGGCCCCGCCGCAAGCGCGGCAAGCATGGGGAGATAGCGGAACAAGGCGGGCCTCCAGGCTTTGGCGCCGTCATCTGCGCCTGTCACGCCTGGATAGGGGGGAGAAAGGCGGCGTCCTTCCCCCGGATGGGGGAAGCCGCCGCCATCGTGAGCTTTCATGAGGGACCGAAACAAGGGACGCTACGATGATCTTTCATGCAGTCTTCGCCGCCGCACTGGCGGCGGGCGCGCCGTCGGCCGCGGCTGACGCCATTCCGCCCGAGGCGGCGGCGCGCTGCACCGCCTTGGCGGCCGAAGGCGAGAAGCTCCGCGGAGAGCTCGGGGCCGCGCGCTCGCGAAAGGCCGCAGGATTTCTTGCCGGGGTCGCCGGCCGCGCCCTGGTCTATGCGCCCGGCGTCGATCTGGGCGACAGCCGCCTGGCTCAGTACGCCGGCCAGGAAGTCGAAAGCGCAATCCACGGTCAGGCGAGCGAGGGTCTCGACAAGGTCCGTGGGACCGGGAAGGGCGCTGATGCGACCTCCGCCAAGGCCAGGCTGAAGGCGATCGAGGCCGAGTCCGCCAAGCTGAGCTGCCGGAAGGCCTGAAGTCGGTGCAGACCAGAATTCTCGTATCGCTTTTCAGCGTCCTGGCCGCTGGCGCCGGGACGCCCTCGGCGGTTCGCGCCGCGCCGCAGATCGAAGTCAATTTATCGGGGGGCGAGTCGTTCGGCGGACTGATCGCCCAGCAGTCGGCGAGCGACCGCATGAACGCCGAACTGGACGAGGTGGTCCGGGCCGCGGTGGCGCGCGGCGAGGCCGAGCGGCGCAGCCGGTCGGCCAGCCGTCCGATCCAGACCTATCTGGAAAGCGCCAAGGCGCCGGTCGTCGACGAGGCCTCTGCAAGTGCGGTGACGCCGGACGACATTCCTCCGCTGGTCGAGAAGCACCTGCTGCTCATGGAGGGGCTGGAGCGCGAGAACCTGCAGCAGGACGAACCGACGCGGGGGCAGGTCGACGCCTATGCCCGGGCCAGGGTCAACGGCGTGGCGATCAAGCTAAGGACGGCCGGAGCGATCGAATCCTGGGGCCGGCTGGTGGTCATCGTCCCGCCTGGCGAGGTCATCGAGAACGATCCGATGGACGTCGCCCATGCACGGCTCGAAGACCTTACCCGGCGGCGCGAAGAGCTGCAGGCCGAGTTGAAGACCAAACCCACCTCCGCCTCAATGCGATCGATCC
Source organism: Phenylobacterium sp. LjRoot97 (assembly GCF_964254345.1). NCBI lineage: Bacteria > Pseudomonadati > Pseudomonadota > Alphaproteobacteria > Caulobacterales > Caulobacteraceae > Phenylobacterium > Phenylobacterium sp. LjRoot97. Next base: position 2,258,731 of record NZ_CAXUTH020000001.1, on the reverse strand, counting down.
TTCGTGAGCTGGCGGGGATCGACCGGCAGATCAACGCGGCGATCTTTCAGATTACCGGCGTGGTCTGGTTCCAGCGCGCAGGCAAGGGCTCGATCTGCCATCCGACGCCCGTGAAGGGCCGACCTGTGGCCTGGTTCAATTGCGACTACTGGGCGCTGAGCACGCCGTTCGTGGTCGATCCCTCTGGGGAGAACATCATCGTCGACCGGGTGCTGCTCGACATCACCGAGGACACGAGCGGACTAAGGTCTGCACGCATCGCCTACTACACCCGCGGCCAGGGTCAGCCGCCGTCGGACCAGCCCAGCAATAGCGCTGCTGGCGACTTTCGCTATCTAGCTGACGGCACGGTTCAGCTCATCGTCAAAGAGGTCGATGATGGCGGCGAGGAGCGCGAGCGCGCCTATCCGGTCCAGCTGAGCACCGACTCCGGCAATGGGCTCATTCCCGGCTTCTCGGGCCACGGTCCTTTCAAACTCAAATTCAAGCGCGACCCCAAGGCCTACATCAGCTGGGAAGCGGCGCAGGAAGCGTTGGACAACATCGTTCCGCTGGTCGGCCAAACTCCACCGCCCAAGCCGCCTCCTTGGGCGGTCCCTGACGAGGACGGGATCGTCCCGCTCGTCGAGCCGCCGCCGAAGCCGGCCCCACAGCCCACATCGCCCACCCCGGCTTCTCCCGAGGACTATGACATCCCTCCACTGGTCGAGCCCTGACCCGTTCGGGCGTCGCAGACCGGCTCCTGATCGTCGGACGATGTCACCCTTGTTCCACTCGTATCCCCGAACTGATCGGCCCTGGCGGCCCGAGCCTCCGGCCCTCGATCCTCAACAAAGAGACCCGCAATGACCCGACCGGCTTTCGCCGCAGCCACCGTTCTCGCGCTCTGCCTCGTCGCCGCGCCGGTCCACGCTCAGATGGACCCTGCCTCCTTCAAGGAGCACGCGGTGGTGAAGCACTATCCCGGCGCCCTGATCGACAGTCACGACGAGAAGGAGTTCGACGCCACCGACCTGGTGATCGGCTACAAGGCGACGCCCAAGCCCTTCATCACGCGCAAAGAGGTGGAGGGGCGGGTCTACAAGACGTTCTATATCCATCAGGGCGGGATCTCGGCCCTGCAGGTCATGCGCAACTATGAAGCCGCTCTGAAGGAGGCCGGCTTCAGGGTGGTGGTGACGGGCAAGGTCGCTTCGCTGCCATCCATGGAGAGCGCCCGCGACGGGGCGCTGTTCGGCGCCTTTGTCCTCGATCAGGGCGGCCAACCGGCGATCTACGTGAACATTCTCATCGACCCGAACGTCGGCGAGCCGGTGTCGCGCGTGGTCGTGGTCGAGCCGGAACGCATGCAGCAGGTCTACAAGGTCGACGCGTCCAAGCTCTACGAGGGGCTCGCGGCGGAGGGGCGCATCGCGGTCTATGGCATCAATTTCGACAGCGCCAAGTCGGCGGTCAGCGCAGACTCCGAACCCGTGCTGAGTCAGGTCCGCGACATGCTCGCTGCCCATCCGGACCTGAAGATCGGGATCGAGGGCCACACCGACAATGTCGGCGGCCAGGCCGCCAACCTCGTGCTTTCCCAGCAGCGCGCCGCGGCCGTGAAGGCTTGGCTGGTCAAGTCCGGCATCGCCGCGGACCGCCTGTCGACCTCTGGCTACGGGGACAACCGGCCGCTCGCTGCGAACGACACCGACGATGGGCGTGGCAAGAACCGCCGCGTCGAACTCGTGCGGGCCTCGTAATGCGCGGCGGCGGCGAAAGGTCCTGGATCTGGTTGGTCCGCGCGGGCGCGCTCGCCCTCGCGGGCGGGCTCTGCATCGCCGGTCCAGCCTGCGCTGCAGGCGTCGAGGGCGTCTGGTATGGCCTGCGCAGCGACGGGATCAGCGGCAAGGTCAAGGCCGACCACTACACGTTCCTGGCCGACGGCCGGGCCTTCCGCAACTCTCCGGCCGAGGGACTTGGGGCGCCAGTCGACTGGACGCAGGCGTGCCGCTACGCCGAATGCGGGACCTATCAGGTTCGGGGCGGAGAGGTGGTCTTCCAAAACGCAGGATCGGGAACCTCGACCCAGTTCGCGCTGGACGGAGAGGACGTACTGCGAAAGGCCGCGCCGAAGACCAGCTATCGGCGCATGCACCTGCTCGATCAGCCGCTCAGCGGAACCTGGGGCGTCTTCGATCCGGCCGGCGGTCCGCCGCTGGTATTGCTCGCCCTGCAGGCCGATGGCCGTTTCCGCGAGACCGGGCTGCTCAGTTACACGGCCTGGGCGGCGCTCGCGCCCGTGGGGGAAGATCGCAGCGGTCGGGCGGTCGAAGGCGGGGAGGGCGTCTATACAATACGCCGAGGCACCCTCGAGCTGCGTTATCGCTCCGGGACGGTGGCGCGCTTCTTCCTGGCGACGCCGCCCGCGATCTCGCCAAGTACGAACCCGGAGACGCTGCACCTGGGCGGGACGCGGCTTGAGCGGGCGCCTTAGGGCGGGCTTACTCTTGTGCCGCGGGAGGTCCGATCGGTAGCGCTCAAGGCGAGCGGTCAAGCCGCCTCCAGCCGGACACGGTCGATAGCCGCGGCGAACTGATTCAACATGGAGGGCGTCGTCTGGCGGCCGGCGACGATGATCTGATAGCGCCCGACACTGAAGGTCAGTTGGCCCGCGCCGGTCGCCGCCTGCCAGGACAGGTAACCTATCTTGCCGCCGATCGAGACCTCCGAGATCTCAGTGCCGCTGTACGCATCCCGGCCGAGTTGCGGGATCCCGCCGCCGATCAGGTCGCTCTTGGCGAGAATGGTGATCTCCACGCTCTGGCCCGCGGCTCCGCTGGACGGCGCGTAGCGGCCGGAGGCCTGCTGGGTCAGATCTACGAGCCCCTCGGCGTCGTCGTTCGGATTGTTGATCAATCGCCAGCCCCTGGGCGCGGCAGGGACAAACCCGGCGAGCGAGGGCCCGGTCGGCTTGGCTGGGGTGGCCGGTTTGGGCGCGCTGGCCGCCTGCGCCTCGTGCTTGCGGGCTGCGGCGCGCAGCGCCTCAAACTCCGGATCCAAGGCCAAGGCCGAACCTGAGAGAGCGAACGCAAGGGCGAGGGCGCCCGTGCCGATCATGATAGGATGGGACATATCGGGACTTCTGCTGTTGGACTTGGCCCGGCACTAGCGGGGGCCGATCCCGGCAGCTTCCCCCGTTCGAAGGAGGCGGCTGCTCACGCTCACGGCGGTCGGGCCGGACCTCCCGATGTCTGCGGGCTGCATACCCCGAATGGGAGACCCTTGCGCACGGTCTCGAGCTTCGCTGGGGGGGCTTTCACCCGCGGCAGCCTCGCGGCGCACGGTCTCGCGGCGAGGTCGTCTCGTTTCTTCGATGGCGTGCCCCGACCGACCGGCTTCGCCGGGCGCGCGCCCGCGTCGCGCAATGCCTTCATCCTCCTTCGAACGGTGGAAGTAGAGCCTGCGCGCCGGAGCTAGAGCTTCGCCATGTCACGGAAACTAGGGAGCGCTTTCCAAGTGAAGCTCAAGTCTATCTTCTCGGGGGGCGCGGTGTTGTGCGCGCTTCTCTCTGTCCAGCCCGCAAATGCGGCGACCATCGTCACCCAGACCACGCGGGCCGGCATCGAAGCGGCTACGGGTCTGTCAGGCGGCTCCGCGATCGATTTCGAGTCCATCGCCACGGGTTTTTATAGCCAAATTTCCACCGGCGGCGTGACCTTCAAGACTCCGAAAGGGGCGCTTGGCGTAGACACGCAGTACGGCGGCCAATTCAACGCTCTTGGGAAATCGCTAAAGAGCGTCATCCATAGCCAGGTCGACATCGGCTTCGACGAGGCGCTGACCGGCTTTGGCTTCTTCTTCGGCGCCTCGGACCTGACTTGGACGCTCAGCGCCTACGACGCGCTCGGCGGTCTCCTCGAAAGCGTTCAGATCTCGCCGACCGGGGCCAGCAACGCAGGAAACTTCTATGGCCTCAAGGCCAATGGCATCCGCAGCGCGCGGCTCACGACCACCTCTGCGGACTATGTGATCATCGACGATTTCCGCACCTCCATCGCGCCGCTCGGGCCGACAGGCGCGGTTCCGGAGCCTGCGACCTGGGCCATGATGATCACCGGCTTCGGTTTGACCGGAGCTATGGTTCGGCGCTCGCGCCGGAGCCAGATGCAACGTCTGATGGTCTGAAGACCCAGCTGCGGGCCGATTGTTGACCCTCAGAGCCTCCGACGCCACGCGCACTGATGGCGACAGCGACCTCATGGTCGTCATGCCGTCAGAGCGCGTGGTGCTCATCGAAGGAACCCGCGAGCCCACGATCATCACCCCCGGGCGAGACGTTGCCCCCTTCTACGAGGAGCTCGCTCCAGGATTGCCTGAAGGCCAGAGGGGGAGGGGACGATGATTGGCGGCCTCCTCGGCGATGCCAGCGCCCCGGCCATGCGTCTGCTGCGCGTCGCCTAGCGGCGCGGCGGGCGGGGGAAGAAGGCGCTGGTTCGCGCTGCGTACGCGGCGAAGGCCTGTGGGCGCGAGCGGCGCATGTAGGCTTCCAGCAGCGGCACGCCAGACACCCGGGTCAACAGCCAGTACATGTAGGCTGGACCACTGAGGGCGAGCCACCCCCACGGCCAGCCGCCGCCCAGGTCGATTGCGAACACCGGCCAGGCGCACCATCCGAGCCATTCGAAGAAGTAGTTTGGATGGCGCGACCACGCCCAAAGGCCCGTCTCGCAGATCTTGCCGCGATGAGCCGGATCGGCTTTGAAAGCGGCCAACTGGCGGTCAGCCCATCCTTCGCCGATCAAGGCGCTAATGAAGATGAGCGCGGCAAGGCCATCCTGCGCCGATAGATCCGCCCCCGGCTTGCGCGCAGCTACCAGGATGCTGAGGGCGAGCAGCGTCGCGGCGGCGGCCTGCAGCATCAGGAAGCCGAACATCCGCGCCTGAAAATGGGCGCCCCAGTCCTGGCGCAGCCGGGCGTAACGCGCGTCTTCCGGCTGCGTTGCGGCGCGCGCTGCAATGTGCAGGCCCAGCCGCAAACCCCAGGCGCCAATCAACAGCGCCGCCAGCAATTGGCGCGCCGTGGGCGGCGAGCCTTCCAGCGGGAATAGCGCCACAAGGACGCCCGTCGCGCCCAGGCCCAGCGACCAGAACGCGTCGGCCCACCCGCCTTGTCCGGTGCCGCGCTGAATCACCCAGGCGGCGGTCATGACCAGCACCAGGACGAGGGCCGCTGCGGCCCACAGCGCCAGCAGGCCGCCGATCACAGCCGAATGAAGGGGCGGATCAGCAGACCCAGCCACCCATCCGGCCGAATTTGTCCATCAAGGGCGACGACGCAGAGGCACGGCTCGTCGGACACGACGCGCGGCCGGTGCAACACCGCCTCATCGGCCTCTTCCAGGTCGCCGACGTCGAACCGCGTGGTTTCCGTGGCGTAGGCGCCAGACAGCACGCAGGTAAGTTCGACCCCGCCGTGGGTGTGTCGGGGCGTCTCTCGGCCGGGGTCGATCTTCAGCAGGATGACCCGGCAGTCGCCGTCGCGCGGCGCGTGGACGTCACGCGCTCTGATGCCGGGCCCGATCCACCGCCACGGGCCCAGGGCGTAGTTTCGCAGGGGCTCAGGCAGTTCGGGCATGTCATTCAAGGGCGGCGGCGTCCGCACCTCGCCGGCGTCGGTCTCGATCCGGGCCATGGCGCGCGCCAGCGCGCCCTGAGAAAGCGCCGAGGGTTGAGCTTCTTCGAGGAACTCGCCGCCGATCGCCTGTAGTTGTTTCACCCAGGCGCTATTGGCTGGGCGCAAGGCGAGATGGGCGGCCACCACCACTGCTTCGGGCGGACTTAGCGTGCCGGCCGCATAGGCGAGCAAGCGTTCTTCGGAGGGGTTATGAGCAGGGTTCACTGGGACGCCTCCTCGGACGGCTCAAGGATGCTGCGCAGCTTGATCATGGCGTTGCGGATTCGGGACTTGACCGTGCCCAGCGGCAGGTCGAGCTGCCGAGCGATTTCAGAATGCGGATTGTCTAGGAAGAAGGCGAGGCGAAGCACCTCCACCTGATCCGGATTCAGCCGCGACATTGCCTTGCGCACGCGCTGGGCGTCTTCAGCCATGACCAGCAAGTCGTCCGGGCGCGCCAGTTCATCCTCGGCGAGATCGATGTGCGGCAGAGGCGGAACCCGCGAGTCGCGACGAAACGCGTCAGTGCGCCGATTTCGAGCAATGGTGAAGATCCAGGTCGCGGCGCGAGCTTTGCGCGCGTCGAACAGGTCGGCCTTGCGCCAGGCCGTCAGCATGACGTCCTGAGCGAAGTCTTCCGCCGCCGCGGCGCTGGTCCCGGACTTCATCAGCCAGGCCTTGAGGCGAGGGGCGAAGTGCTCGAACAACTGGGCAAAGGCCTCGCGATCTCGCCGCAAGGCGACGGCCTCAATCAGCCGGTCGTGCAAAAGCGCGTCGTCGGCCTCGGTGTTCATCGCACCATCACGCTTGGCCGAGGATGCGAAAGATGGGGCTTCACCATGCATGGAGCCTAATACGGTTCGCGGAAAAATCTGGATCAATCCCGATCCGCTGGAGGCGGCGGCGCGTAGTGGAGTTGCTCGCACCGCTGTGAGGCGCGGGCTTTGCCGGAGCCTTCCATGTCGCCTTACCTCGCCGCCAGCGCCCCTCTGAAAGTGGCTGTGGTGGGTTCTGGGATCGCCGCCCTGTCCTCGGCCTGGCTCTTGTCCCAGCGTCACCAGGTGACGGTCTACGAAAAGGCCGATCGGCTGGGCGGCCATTCAAATACGGTGACCGCCGAAACGCCGATGGGCGAGGTCCCCGTCGATACAGGCTTCATCTGCTTCAACGACGCGACCTATCCCAACCTCATCGCCCTCCTTTCGCACCTTGGGGTGAAGAGCCGCGCGACGGACATGTCCTTCGCCGTGTCCCTGGACGAGGGGCGTTTTGAGTACGCTGCGCCAGGGCTGTTCGCACAGCGTCGTAACCTGGTCAGTCCGCGCTTCTGGTCGATGCTGAGCGAGATCCTGCGGTTTTATCGACAGGCCCCGGGCGATCTGGCCGGACTGACCGACCCCGACCTGACCCTGGGCGACTACCTCAAGCTTCAGGGCTTCAGCGAGGCCTTCCGCGATGATCATCTGCTGCCTATGGCGGCCGCCATCTGGTCATCTCCCGCCCACACGTTGATGGACTATCCTGCCGAAGCCTTCATCCGGTTCTGCGGCAATCATGGGCTCTTGAAGCTTGTCGATCGGCCCCTGTGGCGGACGGTGGAGGGGGGCAGTCGCACCTATGTCGAGCAACTGGCCCGGAATATCTCTGACATACGTCTCAGCGCCGGGGTGCGGGCCGTGCGCCGTACCGCCCAGGGGGTGCTGATCCACGACGACCAAGAACGTGTTGAACGCTTCGACCACGTCGTGATCGGCGCCCACGCCGACCAGGCTCTGGCCATGTTCGACGACCCGAGCGATCTGGAAAGGCAGATTCTCGGCGCCATCAAATACAGCCGCAATCTCACGGTTTTGCACGCTGATCGCGGCCTCATGCCCCGCCGGCGCCGCGCGTGGGCGAGTTGGAACTACATCGGTACGGGCGAGGGGCTCTGCGTCACCTACTGGATGAACCGGCTCCAGGGCCTGCCGGGTCAGGACCTGTTCGTCACGCTAAACCCGCCGCGCCCGCCGAAGCCTGGAGCTCTGCTGCGCAGCGAGATCTACGAGCACCCGGTCTTCAATCCGGCCGCCATCCAAGCCCAAAAGCGGCTCTGGGACATTCAGGGGCGGGGCGGAGTCTGGTTCTGCGGAGCCTATTTCGGCGCCGGCTTCCATGAAGACGGCCTGCAGTCAGGGCTGGCGGTCGCAGAACAACTCGGCGGCGTGCGACGCCCGTGGTCCGTCGAGCGCGAGAGCGGACGCATCCATCTGTCAGCGGCAGCGCCGAGCGCCATAGGGAAGGCCGCTTGATGCAGACTTCGGCGCTCTATCTGGGCCGGGTGACCCATCAGCGAACCCGGCCCGTGACGCACAGATTCGGTTATCGCGTCTTCTGGCTGTTGTTGGACCTTGCCGACATTGACGGGGCCAACCGACGGCTGCGGCTCTTCTCGCGCAATCGGTTCAACCTGCTGTCGTTCCACGACCGTGACCATGGCGATGGATCAGACGAGACGCTCCGTCGCCAAATCACGGTCTGGCTCGACAGGGCCGGGATCGACATCGGAGACGGTCCCATCCGTCTGCTCACCATGCCGCGCGTGTTGGGTTACGTGTTCAATCCCATCAGCTTCTACTTCTGTCATCGGCCTGACGGGCGGCTGGCGGCGATGGTCTATGAGGTGACGAACACCTTTGGCCGACGCCATTCCTATGTCGTACCCATCCGTCCCGAGGATCAAGCCGCCGGCCTGATCCGCCAAAAGGCGGCCAAGGACCTCTACGTCTCGCCCTTCATGGGCATGGACATGAACTACGAGTTCCGCGGTCGTGCGCCGCAAGAGCGCTTGAATCTGACGGTCCGGGGATTGGCCGCAAACGGTCTGCTGATCACGGCCGCCATGTCGGCCAGACGCCGCCCGCTGCAGGACACTGAACTTCTTTCGGCGGTCCTCTTCCTCCCCTTCATGACCCTCAAGGTGATGGCCGCCATTCACTGGGAGGCTCTAAAGCTCTGGTTCAGAGGCGTCCCGTTGACCCGCCAGCCGCCGCCAGCGCGTGAACCCGTCACGATTCAGCCTGCCGCACCTCGCGTCCGCACCGCAAGCGGGGCCGCCCGATGATCCTTTCCGGCGCCCGCCAGCCGCGGCGGGCTGCGAATTTCCGCTCCGACCGCAGGGCGAACCAGCCGGCGTCGCCGTTCTTCGATGCGTTCTGGCGGCGGCTTGCGGCCAACTGGACCTGGGGGCGATTGACTCTGAAGCTCCCGGACGGCTCCCAACGCGTGTTGACCGGCACGGAAGCTGGTCACTCGGCGGAAATGACGGTCAGCGACTATCGCTTCGTCGTCCGCGTGCTCAAGAGCGGCGATATCGGATTTGCCGAGGGCTTTATGGCCGATGATTGGGACACGCCCGACCTGGCCGTCCTGCTTGAGACCCTGGTCCACAACTATGAGCACATTCGCCGTCTCTACGACGGCAGCCGGATGATCCAGGCGGTCAACTGGCTGGGAAACAAATTGAACCGCAACAGCCGCAGCGGAGCGCGCCGCAACATCCACGCCCACTATGACCTCGGGAACGCCTTCTATCAGGCGTGGCTGGATCCCTCGATGACCTATTCCAGCGCGCGTTTCGACGAGCCCTGCCAACCGCTGGAGGAGGCCCAGCGCGCCAAGTATCGCTCCCTGGCGCAGATGATGGAGCTCCAGCCTGGCCATACCGTCCTGGAGATCGGGTGCGGTTGGGGCGGGTTTGCGGAATTTGCAGCGCGCGAGGTCGGCGCCGTCGTGACGGCGATCACCATCTCGCGCGAACAGTACGAGTTCGCCCGGCGCCGCATGTTCGCGGCAGGCTTGGCCGAACGGGCGGAGATCCGGCTCATCGACTATCGAGATGTCGAGGGACAGTTCGACCGTGTCGCCTCGATCGAGATGTTCGAGGCGGTGGGCCGTGAATACTGGCCGGCCTTTTTCAGCAAGCTCCACGACGTATTGACGCCGGCGGGCCGAGCCGGCCTGCAGATGATCACTATTCAGGACGACCTGTTCGACGGCTACGCCGCCCGAGCGGACTTCATCCAAAAGTATATCTTCCCAGGGGGCTTCTTGCCCTCGGAGTCGATGGTGTCGCCGGTGATCGCGCAGGCGGACCTCCGGTGGGAAAAGGTCGAACGCTTCGGCGGCGACTATGCCGACACGCTCGCCCAATGGGCGCGTCGTTTCGAGGCGGCCTGGGAGGAAGTGCGCGCGCAGGACGTGCGGTTCGACGAACGCTTCCGACGCCTGTGGCGCTTCTACCTTGCCTTCTGCGAGGCGGGGTTCCGGTCCGCGCGCACCGATGTGATTCAGCTCTCGCTCGCGCGAGCGGCGTGAACCCAAACCTGTTCAATTCCGCAGAAAAGCGCCCCTCCCATGATCCGAATGCGCGACGTACGATCTCTCCTGCTGGCGGCCGCCGTCCTGGCCCTGCCGGCTTGCGCCACCCTTGAGCGCGGCCCCGTCGGCAATTCGGCCGTTCCACAGCCAGCCAAGTCCGTGGACCTGAACCGTTATGGCGGTCTCTGGTACGAAGTGGGCCGCTACGAGAATGGCTTCGAGCGCGGTTGCGAAGAGGTGACGGCCGAGTATTCGCTTCGCGACGATGGGCTCGTCTCGGTCATCAACGCCTGCCGGCAAGGAGGCCCGGGCGGAAAGCTGAAGAGGGTAGAGGGCAGGGCCAAGGTGGTGGCCGATAGCGGCGACGCCAAGCTGAAGGTCTCCTTCTTCGGTCCATTCTATGTCGGAGACTACTGGGTGCTGGACCGTGCCGACGACTATTCATGGTCGATCGTCGGCGAGCCGTCGGGCCGCTATCTTTGGCTCCTGAGCCGCTCGGCCCGGCCGTCCGCCAAGCTGCGGGCCGAAATCATGACCAAAGCCGCGGCGCTGGGCTACGACCTGAGCCTTGTCCATGAGACGCGGCACTAGACATCGCACGATGCGGGGCTGTCTTTTGCGATAGATCCCTGGTGTCCCGTGACCGACCTAGTCGGGCTCAGTTGGCGCGGAGCAGACGTCAACCGCTCAGGCAGGCAAACTTGTCGGTCGGGGCAGTTGGCGACCAGCCTCGAGCAGAAGCCCCCTGAACCAGGCGTGGGCCGGATCGCGTTCCACCGCGCGGCCCCAGTAGGCCGTTAAGTTGATCGGCGAGAGCGGGAAGGGGGCTTCGAGGATGTCTATCTCGTGGCTGCGCTGGAAGCGTTCGGCGAGCCGGCGCTGGACCAGGGCCAGGGTCGAGGAGGCCTCCACGATCCCGGGTAGGCTGAGGAACTGCTGGACCATGACCAGATCGTGCTGATGGACGCCGATCTGGCGGAAGTTCACGTCCTGGTGGGTGGCGGTGTTCTTGGGGGACATGCGGAACCGTGCATGGCGGCTCGCCTCGTACAATTCGCGGGTCAAGGGAGCATCGAAGGTGCGATGCCGCCGTGATGCGATCACGACCATGTCGTCTTCGAATAGCAGAGCCGAGGAGATATCGCGCCCCAGGCCCGTGGCCGTGTCATCCGGGATGGCGACGACGTCCACCGTGCCGCGGACGATCTGGGACTGGAGGTCAGTCGGAACGTCGACGAAATAGACCGAGGCGTTGGGCGCCTGTTCTGCGAAGAGCCTGGCAAGGGTAGGGGCCAGCAGGAAGGTCACATAGTCGGCGGTGGCGACGACGAAGCGCCGGGTTTCGGTCGAGGGGTCGAATTCCGGCGGCCGCAGTAGGCTCTCGACCTCCAGGCAGGCGCGCTCGGTCTGCTCGATCAGTTGGGCGCCCTTCTCGGTGAGCTCGAGACGTCGCCCGACCATGACCAGGAGGTCGTCATGGTAGGTCTCCCGTAGCCTTGCGAGCGCCGCGCTGACAGCCGACTGGCTCAGGCCGACGATTTCCGCCGTTTTGCCCACGCTTCGGGTGCGCAGAAGCTCCCGCAGGATCGGAAGGAGGTTCAGGTTATGGCGGCGCAGCAGCAAATCTTAAGTTTCCGGAGAGGGGCCGGGCTCGGTTAGCTTGCGGAAGCCAGGGCAGGTTGTCGACCGGGCGAGGGGCTGGGCAGCGCACCTCGCAGGCGCGCGACCAAGGCTTGCGGCTGTTCGGGTGGGGAATCTCCCCGCCAGGCGACATGCTGGTCGTGCCGCACGATCAACAGACGGTGCTTGAACTCGGGCCGGTCCGGGCGTTCGGCGTTGATGACCTTCAGGGGGACTCCGGCGTCGTGAAACGCGGCGATGAGCCGCGTCAGCTCCTGGGGGCCGAAACTGAGCAGCGTGTAGTCGGGTCCAAGCAGGTCATAGATCGACTGGGTGCCCGCCTCGTCGATCCAGAAGTGAGGCATGCGCGCGCCAGGCGCAGTCGAGGGCGTAGCCTGGCCCATGCTGTAGGAAGGCGGCGCCTCGTCGTCATAGGCGATCAGCGGTGAAGCGTCGTAGTAATAACCGAAGTTGAGGCCTGCTGGCGCGAACTGCGGGCGGTTGCGTTCTTCCGCGGCCGCACCGAACGCCGAGCGGAAGGTCGCGTCTTCGGGGCTACTGCCCTCCAACTTCTTGAGCAGCTCGTCGGTCAGTTCGTAGGCGTCGCGGTTCTGCTGTCCCATACCGGCTGCGAACCGGGAGACCTGTTCGGTGATCGGATGCCGCTCGGCTTCGTGCGCGTCGAGGATCGCCGGGTCGGCCCACCCCTTGAGCACTGCAGCGAGGACGAAGGAAAGGTTCATGGCGTCGGCGACGCCAGCGTTCATGCCGTATCCGGCCAGGGGCACCCAAAGGTGCGCGGCGTCGCCGGCGATGAAGACATTCTGGTCGCGGAACCGCTCTGCGACCATGCGCCGGCCGACCCAGTCTTCGTGGTTCAGCAGTTCGTATGTCCAGTCGGGGCCCATTCCCAAGACATCGCGCAGCGAGCCATCGAGGTCGATCGAGTTGAAGTCGCCGTCGTAGGTCGCCCGATGGACGAGCCACAGCTCGCGTCCGTCGATCGCAATGACGGTGCCGCGGCCTTGCCTGCCCAGCACGTGGGTCATCCAGGCCGGGCGGTGATCGCCGAACTTCGTCAGCACGTCCTTTGATCGGATCAGCGAACTTCGGGTCCGGCTGATCTCGTCGTCACCCGTCAGACGAAGGCCAAGCTGCTTGCGGATGGTGCTGCGGCCGCCATCGCAGCCGACGAGGAAGCGGCTGCGCAACGTGACTTGGACATCCTTGACCACGTCCGTGGCAGTCAGGGTGACGCCGTCCGCGTCCTGCTCGAAGCTGTCCGCCCGCATCGAGTTCAGCACCGTGATGCCTGGCAGGTCCAGCATGCGGGCGTACAGGATCGGCTCAAGATAGAGCTGGCTGGCCCGAACCACAGGTTCGGGGGTCTCCCATGTGCTGTCCGGCCATCCGCCTTGTGAGCGCTCGTCGCGCGACGGCATTCTGATGCGGCCGATCTCCTGGCCGCCGAGCGACGTCGTGATCAGGAAGTCGGTTGGATAGTCGTCGGGAAGGCCGGACGCTCGCACCTGATCGGCGAGGCCGAAGCGCCGGAACACCTCCAGCGTCCGCGACGCCACGGTGTTGCACTTGGTCGAGGGCGGCGCCCCGGGCGCGCGCTGCTCGAGGATGACGACCTTGAGGCCCCGGAGCGCGGCGTCGATCGCCAGCGACATGCCGACGGGCCCGGCGCCTGCAATGGTGATGTCGGCCTGATAGTCGGCTTTCATAGGCCCTCCCAAGGTTCTCTGACCTTCACGCGTCGCACTCGGTGGCGGGACAATCCGAGACCCTGGGCGCCGGCCGGGAACATCTCAAATCGATAGTGCTGATGGCTGCATCGACCCCTTCGATGGGCCGCCAGCGACGTATTGCGGCCGCGGCCATCCATCGGTCCCGCCGATGGAAACATCAGGATTATCGACTGAACGATCGTGGCCCGAGCCGTGAAGCTCTCCTGATCGGAGCGCCGCCGTGCGCTGCCGGGCCTGGGCCGAACTGGCCTGCACAAGAGCCGCCAAGAGCTTCCACAAGGAGGAACTAGAACTATGCCACTCGGGGGAAAACTGCGTGCTGGCCTGATTGCCAGCGTCTCGGCCGGCGCGCTGGCGGCGACGTCCGCCTACGCGCAAGAGACCAATGTCATCGAGGAACTCGTCGTGACCGCGCAGAAGCGCGAAGAGTCGCTGCAGGACGTTCCGATCGCTGTCTCCGCTTTCAACCAAGAGTCACTGGACCGCCGCGGGATCGACGGCGGGCAGAACCTTCAGGAAGCCATTCCGAACGTCACCTTCTCGCGCACCAACGGAGGCGGCTTCAATTTCGTCATCCGGGGGATCGGCTCGAAGACCGGCACCGTGACCGGGGACGCTGCGACCGGCATCCACCTGAACAACGCCCCGCTGACGACCAACACCCTTGCCGACGCCGACTTCTACGATGTCGAGCGGGTCGAGGTTCTTCGCGGTCCGCAGGGGACGCTGTTCGGCCGAAACGCCACCGGCGGGGTCGTCAACATCATCACCGCCAAGCCGAAGCCCGACTTCGGCGCCAACGCCCGACTGGAGCTGGGCGACTACAGCTCGATCAAGCTGCGCGGCATGATCAACCTGCCGATCGCGGAGAACCTCGCGGTGCGCCTGGCTGGCGTTTCCTCGCGACGCGACGGCTTCGGCAATAACATCATCACCGGTTCCGATATCGACGACCGTGACCTCTATGGGCTGCGCGGGACCATCGCCTGGGAGCCCACCGATCGCCTGGCGACCTATTTCATGTGGGACCACTTCCGAGAGGATGATCATCGCTCGCGGATCGGCAAGCAGTACTGCTCGAAGGACGAGGGCCCGACCAGCGTCGGCGGGGCCAGCGTGTCCACCAATCCGGTGACGGCGCGTTTGCAACGCGGACTGTTGGGCCAGGGCTGCCGCGCGACCTCCGTCTACGCGTCGGACGCGCTCGGTACGCCCAATTATCTAGCGGCGGTCGAGACGATCTTCGCGCTGCGCGGCGGCCTGGTGAACGATGATCCCTACGCCGGCAAGATGCAGACGCCGGGGCTCTACGACATCGAGTCTCGGTTCGATCCGATCTACGAGAACAAGAGCGACGTGGCGCTCTGGAACACGACCTTCAACATCACCGACCAGCTTACGCTGACCTCGCTGACGTCGTGGAGCGAGACCAAGCAGCACACCAAGTCGGACTACACCCGTGCGCGACCGACGACGACGTTCCTGGTCACGCCGGTGACCCCGGGCGGTGTCCTGAACGATCCGCAGATCGGGCTGTCGGACCGGATGTCGACCTATGACGACATCACCGTCGCGACCCGTCAGTGGACGCAGGAACTGCGCCTGCAATCGGACTTCGACGGCCCGGTCAACTTCAACGTCGGCGGCATCTATCTCGACTACGCCAACAACAACCGCCAATACATCATCGCCAACGGCTTCACCGGCTTCCGCTATGCGACCCAGGGGACCGGCGACTGTCCGCCAGCGTCGGCGACATGCATCTATGTCGACCCGAACAACCCGCCCAGCGGAGATGGCCACAACTACTTCCTGTCCCAGCAGCCCTACCGCCTGAAAGCCTCCGCCGCGTTCGGCGAGCTGTACTGGAAGCCCGTTGAAGGCGTGAAGGTCACCGGCGGTCTGCGCTACACGGAAGACGAGAAGGTCGCGCAGAACATCCCGACCCGGATCCTGCAGCCGGGCAGGGGCTATCCGCCCGGCACGCCGCCGGAGCAGAAGGCCAAGTTCGACGCCTTGACCGGCCGCTTTGGCGTCGACTGGCAGCCCGAACTGAGCTTCACCAGCGACACCCTCGTCTATGCCTTCTACTCCAAAGGCTACAAGGGGGGCGGCCTCAACCCGGCAGCGGCGGTTGGCTTCGCCGGCGTGACGGAGGTCTTCGATCCAGAGTACGTCAACGCCTACGAGATCGGCACGAAGAACACGCTGCTGGATGGCTCGCTGCGCGTGAACGTCACGGCCTTCTACTACGACTACAAAAACTATCAGGTCTCCAAGATCGCCAACCGCCAGTCGGTCATCGAGAACGTCGATGCCGAGGTCTACGGCGCAGATTTCGAAGTGATGTGGAGCCCGTTGCCGGGGCTGCAGCTCAACGGATCGCTGGGTCTGCTGGACTCGAGCATCAAGAATGGCGCCTCGATCGACACCTTCGACCGGACTGCGGGCAACCCGAACTTCGCCGTGATCAAGTCGATCACCGGCCAGACCTGCATCGCGCCGCCGGCGCTGATCGCCTCGGCCATCAATGCGGTCAACGCCGGCGCGCCGATCACCAGCATGCTGACGGTGTGCCTCAACCCCGCCGCCAGCGAGGGCATCGCCAAGAACCTTGAAGGGAACCAGCTGCCGAACGCGCCGAAGTCCACCTTGAACCTGGGCGCGCAATACGACTGGACCCTCGTGGGCGATTGGGAGGCCAGCGTCCGCGCCGACTACTATCGCCAGGGTGAAACCTTCGCCCGGGTCTACAACACTGAGGCCGACCGTCTGAACAGCCGCGAGAACATCAATCTTTCGGCGCAGGTGTCCAATCCGACCAACGGCGTGACCCTCGAGGCGTTCGTGAAGAACCTCACGAACGAGCAGGACGTGCAGGACTTCTTCCTGTCCGACAGCGTGCTGTTCCGAAACGGCTTCATCACCGACCCGCGGACCTACGGCGTGGCCGTGACCAAGTCCTTCTAACTCAACCTTCCTCTGGACCTGACGGGCGGCGGCGTTTTGCCGGCGCCCGTCCTTGTTCCTGGGAACAGCAGGAGTGCGCCCCGTGTCGGCCGCCAGCCTTGAAACCTCCGACGAGAGCGCGGCGCCAGCCGCCTCCAAAGCCTACCGGACCTACGTGGTCTGGCTGCTGTTCTGCATTGCGCTGATCAATTTCTTCGACCGCCAGATCGTCAACATCCTGGCCGAGCGGATCAAGCGGGACCTCGGCCTGTCTGATCTCCAGCTTGGCCTGCTGACCGGCTTGGCGTTCGCGTCCCTGTACACGATCACCGGCATCCCGATCGCCATCATCGCCGACCGGACCAATCGCGCGCGGGTGATCACCGGGGCGCTGCTGGTGTGGAGCACGTTCACCGCCGCCTGCGGCCTGGCACAGAACTATACTCAACTCCTGCTCGCCCGCGTGGTCGTGGGACTTGGCGAATCCGGGTGCCAGCCGCCGTCGCTGTCCCTGATCGCCGACTATGCCCCAAAGGAGAAACGCGCCTCGTCGATGGGGACCTACTCGCTCGGAATCTCGGTCGGCGGGCTGGTTGCGCTCGCCCTAGGCGGAGTGCTGGCGGATCAATTCGGATGGCGGGTGGCGTTCTTTCTGGCCGGCGTACCGGGCATCCTGCTGGCCATCGTCGCCGGACTGACCCTGAAGGATCCGCGCTCAGGCGTATCCGACCGCCCGCCAGCGCGCAGCGTGCGCGAGTGCTTCGCCGAGCTGAAGGGCAATTCGGTCTTCTGGTGGGTTTGCCTCGCCTCGGCCGCAAAGGCCCTGGTCAGTTACGGCCAGGTGGCCTTTCTCGGCTCCTTCTTCCTCCGCGTGCACAAGGAGGGTTTGGCCAAGGTCGCAGCCCAAATTGGAGATGTGACGGGGCTGCACCTTGGTCCCCTGGCCATGGTCGGACTGGGCCTGGGGCTCATTTCCGGCATCGGAGGGGTGTTCGGCACCTGGCTGGGCGGCTACCTCGGGGATCGTCTCGGCCGCCGCGACGCTACCAACTTGCTGCTGATCCCGGCGATCGCCGCGCCACTCTCGATCCCGTTTCAGGTCGCGGCTTTCCTGACGCCGGACACCGGTATGGCGCTGCTGCTTCTGATTCCTCCAGGCGTCCTCGGGGCGCTTTGGCTAGGGCCGACCTTTGCAGCGCTGCAAAGCGTGGTGCGGCCGGATACGAGGGCGACTGCCGCATCGCTCCAATCGAGCTTCGTGCTTTTTCTCGGTTTGGGCCTCGGACCGTTGTTGGTCGGCCTGGTCAGCGACACCCTCGCTGGCGGCCTGGGAGAGGCGGGAGGAGTTCGCTGGTCATTGGTGCTGTGCTCGCTCTTCGGCTTGGTCGCCTCGGCGCTGTTCTGGGCCGGTTCCCGAAACCTGAAGGCGGCGGTTGTCAGCTAACTCGAAAACCGCTGGGCCCTTGATGGGCCCAGCGGCAAGCTGTTAGGCCGTGATCGCTGTAGTGCTTCCCTTGAGCTTCGACATCAGTGCGACAGAGTCGGCCGGAGCCTCGTTTCCGCGCCAGACGATGTGCTCATCAAAGCGAACGATCAGCAGCTCATGCTGGAAGGCCACATCGTTGGGGCGGTCTGCCCGAACGACCTTCAACGGAACGCCGGTGGCCTCAGCCGCCTTGACCAGCGGGGCCACATCGGCGCCAAAACTGAGCACAGTGTAGTCCGCTCCCAGCTGATCGTAGATCGAGCCACGATCGGCGAGCCGGAAGTGGGGCAGGCGGCAGCCCGGGACGGTCGAAGGGGTAAAGCTTCCCATGTCGTAGGTGGGCGCAGCCTCGCCATCATAGGCGATGATTGGCGAGCCTTCGTAATAGTACCCGAAGTTGAGCCCTTCCGGAGACATCTGCGGGACATTGATCTCGAACAGCCGCTGTCCCAGGAACCGTCGGATAGCCTCGCCCTCCGACGTATCGGCGACGAGCGCGGGCGGGATCGTACCGCCCGAGCGCATCGCTTCGACGTTCTCGAGAACCTTGTTCATCGCGAAATGCGAGACTTGCTCGGTGATCGGTTGGCGCTCGGCCTGGTAGGCGTCGAGAATGCTGGCGTCCGCCCAGCACTTCAGCACGGCGCAGAGCAACCAGGACAGGTGCGTGGCGTCCGCAATGCCGGCATTCATCCCATAGCCGGCGAACGGCACCCAGAGATGAGCTGCATCGCCGGCGATGAACACCCGGCCATCGCGGAAGCGTTCGGCGACCATGCGGCGGCCAATCCAGTCTTCGTGGTTCAGGACTTCCCAGGTGAAGCTCTCGTCGACCCCGAGCACGTCACGAATGGACTCGTCGAACGGCACATCTTCGAAGGCTTCGCTGGCTCCGACTCCCCGGTGCACAAGCCAGACGTCCTCGCCGTCGATCGCGATGACCGTGCCGCTGCGCTTGGGGTTCTGCACCCAGCTCATCCAGGCCAGCCGACGTGCGCCGAACAGCGCCTTCAGGCCTGGCGCCCTTATCAGGGTGCTGCGGGTGCGGGAGATTTCGGCGTCGCCGACCAGGCTGACGCCCATGGCCTTGCGGATGGTGCTCCTGCCGCCGTCGCAGCCGGCGAGGTACTGGGCGCGGATATCGAATTCTTCGCCGTCATCGCCCTTGCAGTGAAGGGTGACGCCCTCGGGGTCCTGGTCGTAGGCGTCGACAGAGGTGCGATTGAGCACGGTGATGTTCGGCAGCGACTTCACGCGCTCGTAGAGGATGGGTTCAAGGTAAAGCTGGCTGACGCGCACCATGGACTCAGGGGTCGGCCAATCGCTGTCGTGAAAGCCGGGCTGGCTCCGTTCGGCGCGGGCGGGCATGCGGATGCGGGTGAGTTCGTGCCCGGTGATCGAGGTGCAGTAGGTGGTATCGGTCGGATAGTCGTCCGGCAGGCCGGAGGCCCGGACGGCTTCGGAAACGCCGAGTCGGCGAAAGGTCTCCATCGTCCGCGCAGCGACAGTGTTGCATTTGGCGCTCGGCGGTTCGCCGGCCGCACGGGCCTCGATCAAAATCACATCCACGCCGCGCAGGGCTGCATCAATGGCCAAGGTCATGCCGACCGGGCCGGCGCCCGCAATGGCGATGGCGGTCGAATATTTGGGCTGCATCTCAAAATTTCCAAAGCAGGCGCATGGACGCGCATCCTGCTCCACTCTCGGATCGCGGGCGCATCAGGCCAAATCGATAAGGCGCAGCGACCTATCGATCAGACGGATGGGTCGAGCGGCGAGAAGGCTGGTGCGCACCGTCGCAATGCCTCTCGTAGCCATCTGATCTCCGGGTCGGCGTCACGGCGCTTGAGCCAGATCATCACCAGTTCCAGGTCCGGGACGGGGAGGGGCGAGGGTACGGACTGTAGCGGCAGGCTACGGATGGCCGCCGCGGCCAGGCTCGAGGGCACCAGGGTCAGGCAATCGCTCGCCGCCGCCACCAGCGGCAGGACCGAAAAGTCGGACGTCAGCAGCCGATCGAACTGTCCAATTCCGTTCTCGAGCAGATAGGCGTGCTCAAGACTGGCGTGAACGTCGAGGTCCAGGAAGAAGCTCGCGTGCGGGCGGGCGAGATAGGCCTCTCTACTGAGGCCTGCGGCCAGGTCGGCGTCGTCGGCCCGGCCGAGGCAAACGAACGGGTCGCGCGCCAGATCCTCGAACGCGAACTCAGCCATCACCCGCGGTGCATCGAAGATGGCGGCCGAAATGATCTGCCGAGGCGAGATCAAGATGTCGATGTTCTCGAGCCGGAGGTCCTCGGCCGACCGCCCGCGGGCCGTGACCATCTGGACGCTCATCAGCGGCGCCTCTTCGCCCAGCAGGCGGGTGAGGTTGGGCGTCAGGACGGCGGTGACATAGTCGGCGGTTGCGATGCGATAGCGTCGGCGAGATCGCTCCGGCGCGAAAGCCTCGCCGGCGAGCACGTCGGCGACCGCCGCCAACGCCGCCTCCAGCGGACCGACCATCCGTCGCGCCTTCTCGGTCAGCCGCAGCCCGCGGCCGTCCTTCACCAGCAGATCGTCGCCGAAGTGATCTCGCAGTCGGCGGAGACTGTTGCTCACGGCGGCCTGGGTAAGATTCAGCTCTTCCGCGGCGCGGGTCAGGTTCCGATGCTTGAGGATCTCACGCAGCACCGGAAGCAGGTTCAGGTTGGTTTGCCGCAGGCTGCGTTCGAGGTCGTCCATGGCACTCCAGCCATTCGAGATATCTATGGCTCAGATCAGAACAGAAAAGTTCTGGTGTCACCCCGATTCCTTCACACAGGGGACGGGAGGACGACATGAACAAGATCGCCATCGACCAGAGACCCACCGCCGCGGACCTGCTTGAACGCGCGAAGGCGCTCGTGCCCACGCTTGCCGAACGCGCCCAGGCCACCGAAGACGCGCGCAGTGTCTTGCCGCAGACCGTCGCCGACTTCGAAGCGGCGGGCTTCTACAGGATCCTGCAGCCGGCCCAGTACGGCGGCTACGAAATGGAGCCGAAGGCGTTGTTCGACGTCGCGATCGAGCTGGCGAAGGGCTGCCCCTCCAGCGCCTGGTGCATGTGCCTTGTCGCGGTCCACAACTGGGAGATCGGCCTGCTCGACCCGCGGGCCGCACATGACATCTGGGGCGCGGACAGTTCGGTGCGGCTCTCGTCGTCCTATGCTCCATTCGGGACGGTGGAGCGTGCTGACGGCGGCTTCCTGGTTAGCGGTCGTTGGCCGTTCTCGAGCGGTTGCGACCATTGCGACTGGGCGATCCTCGGCGGGCGGGCCCCGTCCGAGCCGGGCCTGCCGCCGGACGTACGGGCCTTCATTATCCCGCGCAGCAACTACAGGATCGACGACACCTGGCACGTGCTCGGCCTGAAGGGCACCGGCAGCAAGGACATCGTTGTCGAAAAGGCTTTCGTGCCTGAGCACCTGACGCACAAGTTCTCCGACTCTTTCCTCGGCATTGATCCAGGCCTGGCGACCTTCACGGCGTCGACCTTCCGCTATCCGTTCGGGATCGTGTTCGCCTACACGCTGGCGGTCGTGACGCTCGGCATGGCCGAGGGCGCGCGCGAGGCCTTCGTGGAGCAGATGCAGGTTCGCCTCGGCGCCTATGATGGCGCCAAGGCCGCCGACGATCCGTTCGTGCGCCAGCGTCTGGCCCAGGCCGACGCCATGATCCGCAGTCAGCGGGCGCTGCTCGACGCCAACTTCGCTGAGCTCGACAGCTATGTGCAGGCCGGCCAACCGATTCCGCTGGAACTGCGTGTCCGCTGCAAGTGGGAGGCGCAGCATCTGTCGCGTGTGGCGATGCAGGCCATCGAGCTTCTCTTCAAGGCCGGCGGCGGCCGCGGCATCCGCCAGGAGAACCCGCTTCAACGCTACTTCCGCGACGTGCAGGCGGCGTCAAACCACGCCTATCTGAACGCCGACAAGGGCGCGCTCAACGCAGGCGGCGTCCTGCTGGGCGCCCCGAACGGCGACTTCGCCCTCTAGTCATGGCGACGCCCGACGCGCTCTCAGCCGATCTCACCCAGGCCCTGCGCCGGCTCGCCGCGACGCCCTGCGTGCTGGCCGCGCGCGGAACCGATGGGGCGCGGGTGGGCATGACGGCGACCGCCGTCACCGCGCTAAGTCTGGATCCGGCGTCCTTGCTGATCAGCATTGATCGTGGGCGCAGCCTGCACGGGCCGCTGACGACCGGCCAGAGCTTCTCTGTGAACCTCCTCGACGAGGCCAACGCCGAGCTCTGCCAGACCTTCGCCGGGAGCACGCCCCAGCGCGCCCGCTTCGCCGCCGGCGACTGGCGCGACGGCTCGGACGGGGCGCCGTTCCTGGCCGGCGCCGTGAGCCTCTCGTGCCGGGCGGACACCGCATTCGACTACGGCACCCACACCATTGTCGCGGCGGCCGTCAGCGAGGTCCGGTTGGGCGCTCGCGCAGCGCCGGTCGCCTATGCGCAGGGCGCGGTGCACCGGCTCGCCACGCTCTAGATCATCGATCCCGTCGATGGGTGGCTTCGCGACTATCGATTTCCCGGAAGGGGCCAGGGTGCGGGACAACACCGTGATGGAGGACCCAATGACGGCGACGCTTGAGGCGACAATCCGGTCGGTGGCCGACCAGCTTCTAGAGGCCCGGCGCGTCGGAGCGCCCATCGCCGCCGTGCGCGGTCAGTTGCCGCCAAAGGACGTGGCGGCAGCCTATGCCGTTCAGAAGATCAATATCGACCGGTTGCTGGCCGAAGGCCGCCGTCGGGTCGGCCGCAAGATCGGTCTGACCTCCGAGGCGGTCCAGCGGCAGCTTGGCGTCGACTCTCCGGACTTCGGGGTGCTGCTGAACGACATGGATTTCAGCTCAGGCGAGGTTCCGCTCAAGGGCCTGATCGCACCGCGGATCGAGGCGGAGTTCGCGCTGCGCCTGGGGCGCGACATCGCCGAGCCTGGCCTGTCCGGCGCGTCGCTTGCGCCGTATGTCGAGGCGATGGCCGTCTCGGTGGAGATCGTAGACAGCGCCACCGGGTGGGACATCGATATCGTCGACACCATCGCCGACAACGCCTCGAGCGGCGGCTTTGCGGTGGGTGAGTGGCGGCCCTTTGGACCCGACTCCCGGCTACCCGAGCGGGCGATGCGGCTGTTCCGCGACGACGAAGTGATCTCTCAGGGGACCGGCGCCGCCACCCTGGGCGATCCGCTGAACGCCCTGGCCTGGCTGGCTGATGCGTCGATCGAAGTCGGAGAGCCGCTCCGGGCTGGCGAGATCATTCTCTCCGGCGCCCTTGGCCCGATGGTCGGCCTGACTCCGGCTGAGTACCGCGTGGAAATCGACGGCTTCGACCCGCTCGTTCTGAGGGCCGTCTGATGAAGACCAAGGTCGCCATCATCGGTTCGGGCAACATCGGCACCGACCTGATGATCAAGATCATGCGCCTGTCCGAGGTGCTGGAGATGGGCGCCTTCGTCGGCGTCGATCCGACCTCCGACGGGCTGAAGCGGGCCGAACGCCTGGGCGTGCCAATCACGTCCGACGGCATCGACGGCCTAGTGGAGATGCCGCGCTTCAAGGACATCGAGATCGTGTTCGACGCCACCTCGGCGGGGGCGCATGCGCGCCACGACGAGGTCCTGCGCGCCCACGGCAAGCGGATCGTCGACCTGACACCGGCGGCGATCGGCCCCTATACGATCCCGCCGGTCAACGGCCTGGCCAACCTCGATCAGCCCAACGTCAACATGGTCACCTGCGGCGGCCAGGCGACGATCCCGATCGTCGCGGCGGTGAACCGGGTCAGCCCCGTGATCTATGGCGAGATCGTCGCCTCGATCGCCTCCAAGTCGGCCGGACCAGGCACCCGCGCCAACATCGACGAGTTCACCGAAACCACCTCCAAGGCCATCGAGGTCGTCGGCGGCGCGCGGCGCGGCAAGGCGGTCATCGTGCTCAATCCGGCCGAACCGCCGCTGATCATGCGCGACACCGTCTACTGCCTCTGTGAGGGCGGCGCCGAAGAGGCCATCCGCGCTTCAATTCTGGAGATGGTGGCCGAGGTCCAGGCCTATGTGCCTGGCTACCGCCTCAAGCAGGAGGTTCAGTTCGAGACGATCACCGACAACGAGCGGCTGCTGATCCCGGAAATGGGCGAAGCCTTCGCCGGCCTGAAGGTCTCGGTGTTCCTCGAGGTCGAAGGCGCGGCGCACTACCTGCCGGCCTATGCGGGGAACCTCGACATCATGACCTCGGCGGCGCTGAAGACCGCTGAGCGGATGGTTCAGCGCCAGGGCGCCCTCGCATGAGCAAGCTCTACATCCAGGACGTCACCCTTCGTGACGGCATGCACGCCATCCGCCACAAGTATTCGCTCGACGATGTGCGGGTGATCGCTAAGGCGCTGGACGACGCCAAGGTCGACGCCATCGAGGTCGCGCACGGCGACGGCCTGTCCGGGTCTTCGTTCAACTACGGCTTCGGCGCGCACACCGACTGGGACTGGATCGCCGCGGTCGCCGAGGTGATCGGCCACGCCAAGCTCACCACGCTGCTGCTGCCCGGGATCGGCACTATCCACGACCTCAAGCACGCCTATGAGCTTGGGGTGCGTTCGGTCCGCGTCGCCACCCATTGCACCGAAGCCGATATCTCCAAGCAGCACATCGAGGCCGCTCGCGAGCTCGGCATGGATGTCTCCGGCTTCCTGATGATGAGCCATATGAGTCCGCCAGAAGCGTTGGCCCAGCAGGCCCTGCTGATGGAGAGCTACGGCGCTCACTGCGTCTACGTGACCGACAGCGGCGGGGCGATGACGATGGACGACGTCGCGGCGCGCCTGCAGGCCTACGACCGGGTGCTGAAGCCGCAGACCGAACGCGGCATCCACGCCCACCACAACCTCTCGCTCGGCGTCGCCAACTCCATCGCCGCGGTGCAGAACGGCGCGATCCGGGTCGACGCCTCGCTCGCCGGCATGGGGGCAGGGGCGGGCAATGCGCCGCTGGAGGTCTTCATCGCCGCCGCCGACGTCTACGGCTGGGAGCACGGGACCGATCTCTTCGCCCTGATGGACGCGGCCGAGGATCTGGTGCGGCCCCTTCAGGACCGGCCCGTCCGGGTCGATCGCGAGACCCTCAGCCTCGGCTATGCCGGGGTCTACTCCAGCTTCCTGCGCCACGCCGAGAAGGCGGCCGAGACCTACGGTCTCGATGTTCGCAGCATCCTGCTCGAGCTTGGCAAGCGCCGCATGGTCGGCGGCCAAGAAGACATGATCGTCGACGTCGCGCTGGACCTGAAGGCCCGCGCGGCGACCGCCCCCTAATCAGAAACGCACCCGAGGAACGCCCGATGTCCGCTATCGACGCTGCCGCCTTTACAGAAGGGTCCACCAGCCGTTTCGTCCAGACCAAGCGCTGGAAGCTGCACTACAACGAGGTCGGCGAAGGCTATCCGATCATCCTGCTGCACGGCACCGGCCCGGGCGCGACCGGCTGGAGCAACTTTCATCAAAATATGCGTGTGCTCGCGGCCACGAACCACGTGATCGCGCTCGACTTTCCAGGCTGGGGTGGATCCGAGGTCTATGACGCGTCCGCAGAGCCCCGCAACGCGGCCAATGCCGAGGCAGTGAAGCTGCTGATGGACGAGCTGGGCATCGAAAAGGCCGCGCTGGTCGGCAATTCGATGGGCGGCGCGGCGACGCTTGAGTTCATGGCGCGCTACCCCGATCGCATCAGCCACGCGATCACCATGGGCTCGGGGCTGTTCGGGGTGCCGAACATGTTTGCGCCGGGCGGTCTCTCACAGGGCATCCGGGTGATCGCTGAGACCTATATGAACCCGAGCCCGGAGAACTTCCGCCGGCTGGTCGAGGTCATGGTCTACGACGCCTCGTTCGTGACCGAAGAGCTGACCAAGCAGCGCTCGGACGGGGCGCTGGCGCAGCGCGAGCACCTGACCAACTGGCTGAAGGGCGGCCCGCTGGGCCAAGGCGGCCCGTTTGGAGGGATCGAGGAACTGATGGGCAAGCTCGCCATCAGTTCGGTTCCGACCCTGATGATCCACGGCCGCGACGACAAGACCGTGCCCATGGAGGTGACGCTGAAAACCGCCAGCCTCATCCCCAACAGCCGGGCGGTCATCCTGAACCGCTGCGGCCACTGGGCTCAGGTGGAGCACGCCGACGAATTCAACAACCTGGTGCTGGGCTTCCTGGCGCGGGGCCCGGCGGGAGCCGCCAAGGGCGGCTTCGGCGGCTGATCGGGAAAAGGGGAGGGCTGCGAGATGAGCATCGCGTCGTTGGGCTATGTCGGCTTCAAGGCTGATGATCTTGAGGCTTGGGCCCGGTTCGGAACCGAAACCCTGGGCATGATGCAGGTCGAGGCGCCGGAAGGGAGCTTGCGCTTCCGTATCGACGCCCAGGGCTGGCGCGTCAGCGTCGAGCAAGGCCCTGAGAACGACATCGCCTATATCGGCTTCGAGGTGACGGGCGCCGCCGACCTCGAGGCGATGGCCGCTCGCCTGTCCGGCGCCGGCGTAGCCTACGAGCGCGGCGCCGAGGAACTGCTGAAGCTTCGGGGCGTGATGGGCATGATCGCGTGCACCGACCCCCAGGGGCTTGCGGTGGAGATCTACTACGGCCCGACCCAGCGCGGGGAGGTTCCGTTCGTCTCGCCCGCCGGCGTCACTGGCTTCGTCACCGGAGAACAGGGGCTGGGCCACGTGGTGCTGTCAGCCGCCGACATCGCCGCGAACCGAAAGTTCTACAGTGAAGTCCTGGGCTTCCGGCTGTCCGATATCATCCGGATGCAGATCACCGAGGAGTTCGGGATGGATCTGGAATTCTACCACTGCAATCCGCGCCACCACACCCTGGCGCTGGTGCCGCTGCCCGTGCCGCGCCGGCTCAACCACTTCATGCTGCAGGTGGCGAGCCTCGACGACGTGGGCTTCGCGCTGGATCGGATCAACGCGGCGAACATTCCGCTGACCAATACGCTCGGCAAGCACACCAACGACCACATGGTGTCGTTCTACGCCCAAACGCCATCGGGCTTCGAGATCGAGTACGGCTGGGGCGCACGCGATATCGATGAGAACTGGCGCGTCGTGCGCCACGACAAGACCAGCATTTGGGGACACAAGCGTCAGCACTAGCGCCGCCTGGCGGCGTCGCCTGGAAGCACGCCGCCCACGGTCCGGGAGTGAGGCTAGTGTGCTCCGCCCAGACGCGAATGGACCTCAGCGTCTACGCTTGAAAGCCGGGCGCGCAGCCTTTGGGAACGGAAACTCTGAACCCGCGCCACTGTGCCGAAGCGATTCCTACGTTTGGTGATTTGGCCGATCCATTTATCGCCTAAGGAATATTATCGGCAATTGATGATTCAGCCCCGACGCTGCGGGATTCGCCGCTGAGCGCCAAGCCGACTTGATCGACAGGCGCTCCCGCGGTGTCTTGGCGGCTCCGGCCAGAATCTCCTGGCTGACAGTGCAGACGGCGGCCCGGCATGACGACGCGAAACCTCGATGCGCTGTTTCATCCCAATGCGATCGCCGTGATCGGCGCCAGCAATGCGCCCGGTTCGGTCGGTCAGGTCCTGTCGCGCAATCTGCTGGAAAGCGGCTTCTCCGGCCCGGTGCTGCCAGTGTCGCTGAGCGCCCGGGCGATTCGCTCGTCGATCGCCTATCGCAGCGTCGCCGATCTGCCGCTGGTTCCGGACCTCGCGGTCGTCGCCACGCCCGCGCCGTCTGTCCCGACGGTAGTCGCCGAGCTGGCCCAGGCCGGTTGTCGCGCCGCCATCGTGATCAGCGCCGGCGTCGATGCGACGCTGCGCCAGCAGATGCTGGACGCGGCCAAGCCGACTCTGATGCGGATCCTGGGCCCCAACTGCCTGGGGTTCATGTCGCCGCGCCAAGGTATTAACGCCAGCTTCGCGCACCTGTCGCCGGCGCCCGGCGGCCTGGCGCTGGTCTCGCAGTCCGGCGCTGTGGCCGCCGCAGCGATCGACTGGGCCCATGCCCGCGGCGTCGGCTTCTCGCACGTTCTGACGATCGGCGACGCGGCCGACGTCGATTTTGGCGACCTGCTCGACTACCTGGCGCTCGACTACGACACGCACGGGATCCTGCTGTACGTCGAGAGCATCACCGACGCGCGCAAGTTCATGACCGCCGGCCGCATCGCCTCGCGCGCCAAGCCCGTGGTCGTGGTCAAGGCCGGGAGCAGCAAGGCCGGCGCTCAGGCCGCCTTCTCCCACACTGGCGCCCTCGCCGGCGCCGATCTGGTCTACGAAGCGGCCTTGCGACGCGCCGGCATGTTGCGTGTGGGCGGCCTGCGCGAGCTGTTCGACGCGGTGTCGACCCTCGGCGCCGGCATGCGGGTCTACGGCGACCGCCTGGCGATCCTGACCAATGGCGGCGGCGCTGGAGTGATGGCGGCGGACGCGCTGGAAGCCCGCGACGGCCGGCTGGCGGAGCTGTCGCCCGAAACCATGGAAAAGCTGGCGGCCACGGCCCCCAAGCACTGGTCCGGGGCCAATCCGGTCGACATCCTCGGCGACACCCACGCCCCGGTCTACGCCCGCGCGCTGGAGATCATGCTGGAAGATCGCAACGCCGACGCCGTGCTGGTGATGAACTGCCCCACGGCGGTCGAGGACAGCACTGCCGCCGCCGACGCCGTGGTCGAGGTGCTGAAGGCCAAGCGCTACCATCGCCCCGTGCTCAGCGCCTGGATGGGCCAGACCGCCGTCGCCGAGGGCCGCCGGCGACTGGCCGCGGCGGGCGTGCCGGCGCACGAGACCCCCGACGAGGCCGTCCGGGCTTTCATGCACCTGGTCGATCACCGCAAGAACCAGGAAGCCTTGATCCGCACCCCCGGCGCCATGGCGGCGCCCAACGGCGCTGCGGCCCGCGCGGTGATCGCCAAGGCCCGCGCCGACGGGCGCCTGACCCTCACCGACCCGGAAGCACGAGAGGTGCTGAAGGCCTATGGCGTACCGGCGCTCGAGGGCCGCGACGCGGCGACGCCAGAGGAGGCCGGCCGCATCGCCGAGGAGATCGGCGGCCCCGTGGCGCTGAAGATCCTGTCGCCGGACGTCAGCCACAAGTCCGAACTCGGCGGGGTCGTGCTCGGGCTCGAGGGCGCGCTGGAAACCCAGATCGAGGCCCAGGCGATGCTGGCGCGCGTCGCCAAGGCCCGGCCCCAGGCCCGGATCGAAGGCCTGGTGGTCGAGCCGCTGGTCCATCGGCCCGAAGCGCGCGAACTCCTGGTCGGGATCGCCCAGGACAGCCTGTTCGGACCGATCGTGATGTTCGGCGCCGGCGGGATCAGCGTCGAGGTCACCGCCGACCACGTGATCGGCCTGCCGCCGCTGGACGACGTGCTGGCCCGCGACATGATCGGCCGCACGCGGGTCTCGCGCCTGCTGCAGGGCTTCCGCGACCACACCGCCGCCGACCTCGACGCCATCGCCGACGTCATCGTCCGGGTCTCGCAGATCGCCGCCGGCGAACCGGAAATCGCCGAACTCGACATCAATCCCCTGCTCGCCGACGCGTCCGGCGCCCTGGCCCTGGCGGCGCGGATCCGGCTGCGGGCGCCCGACGAGGCGTCAGGAAGGATGGCCATCCTCCCCTACCCCGACGGCCTGCAGCGGCAGATCATGGTCGGCGGCCAGCCGGTGACGCTGCGCGCGATCCGCCCGCAGGACGGCCCGGCGATCGCCGCCATGGTCGAGGCGAGCAGCGCCGAGGACGTGCGCCTGCGGTTCCGCTCGGGTTTCCGCACCCTGCCCCCGGGCTGGCCCGAGCGCCTGTCGCAGATCGACTACGACCGAGAGATGGCGCTGGTGGTCGACGACGGTGAGAAGATCATCGGCGTCTCGCGTCTGGCCGGCGATCCGCAGGGTGAGACCGCCGAGTTCGCGCTGATGGTCCGCACCGACCAGCAGCACAAGGGCCTGGGCCGGCTGCTGCTCGGCGAAATCCTCGACTACGCGGCGGCCAAGGGGCTGTCGGAGGTCTGGGGCGACGTGGCGCGGGAGAACACCGGGATGCTGACTACGGCCAAGGCTTTCGGCTTCGAGCGGCGCGCGGCCGAGGACTTTTCCCGGGTGAAGATCGTCAAGACGCTGGCGAAGGACGCCGGCTAGTCCGGCAGACGCAGGTCGCCGGACGCGATGCGGGCCAGGGTCTCGATGAAAAAGGCCGGCTCCATCGCGGCCACCCGCGCTTCGAGATCTTCCGGCGCGTCGCCGGGCAGCACCGGGACCGTCCGACGTTCGATCACCGGGCCGTGGTCGTAGATCTCGTCGACGGCGTGGATCGTCGCGCCGCTCTCGGCGACGCCGGCCGCAATCACCGCCTCGTGCACCCGGCGGCCGTACATCCCCTCCCCGCCGAACGCCGGCAGCAGGCCGGGATGGATGTTCAGGATGCGGTTGCGATAGCGGCCCAGCGTCTGCGGCCCCAGATGGCGCAGATAGCCTGACAGGATCACCAGCTCGACCCCCGCGGCCTCCAGCGCCCCGCACAGCGCTGCGTCCGCGGCGTCCGGATCCGACTGCGTGGGGATCACCAGGCTCGGCACGCCGCGCTCGGCTGCGAACGCCAGGGCCGCAGCCTTGCGATTGTTGCTGACCACGAGCCGCGGCTCGGCCGACAGCGCGCCCGCCCGCGCCGCCGCCACGATGGCGCGCATGCTGGTGCCGTTCTTGGACGCCAAGAAGCCAAGCTTAAGCGGCGAGGAAATCATGATAAATCGCCACTCAGTTCATGTTCGAAACGCAGGCCGTCGAAGGCCGGCTCGACCCCTGGCGGCAGCCGCGCCGCCAGCTCGGCGTAGTCGAGGTCGATGTGCATGTTGGTCAGGATCGCCCGGCGCGGCTGCGCGCGCGCGATCCATTCCAGCGCCAGGTCGACATGCGCATGGGTCGGATGCGGCCGCCAGCGCAGCGCGTCGAGGATCCAGACGTCCAGGCCGTCCAGGGCCGCGAACGCCGCCTCGTCCAACCCGACCACGTCGCTGGAATAAGCCACATTTCCAAAGCGGTAGCCGACAGACCTCACACCGCCATGGTCCTGATCGAAGGTGGTGACCGGGATCACGCCGGAGGGGCCGTCGACCGCCCAATGCTCGCCGTGCGGCGCCAGCGGTGTGATGTCGCCGATGGCCGGATAGCCGTTCTCGCCCTGGAAGACGTAGCCGAACCGGCGCTGCATGCTGAGCGCAGTCGGTGGATCCATGTAGCAGGGGATCCGCGCCCGCTGGCGGATGAAGAAGGCGCGGATGTCGTCGATGCCGTGGGTCTGGTCGGCGTGGTCGTGGGTCAGCAGCACCCCGTCCAGCCGCTTGGCCCCCGCCTCCGACGTCTGCCAGACCAGGTCAGGCGAGGTGTCGACAATCAGGGTGGTGTCGCTGTCGGCCCCCTGCCCCAGCCGCCGCACCAGCAGCGAGCAGCGGCGGCGGCGGTTCTTCGGCTCGGCCGGATCGCACGCGCCCCAGTCGCCGTCCGCCCGCGGCACCCCGCCGGACGAGCCGCAGCCGAGGATCGTGAATTCCAGCCGCCCGCTCATGGCCGCGGGATCCGGTCGAACAGGGCGAAGAACGCGTCCTCGGTCCGCTTCTCGGCGTCGTGCCTCGACCAGCCGCGGATCTCCGCCAGCTTGTTCAGCACGTCAGGCAGATAGGCCGGCTCGTTGCGGCGTCCGCGATGCGGCACGGGAGCCAGATAGGGGCAGTCGGTCTCGACGATGATGCGGTCGGCCGGCATCTCGCGGACCACGGCGCGGACGTCCTCGGCGGCCTTGAAGGTGGCGATGCCCGACACCGAGAACCAGGCGCCCAACGCCGCGGCCCGCGCCGCCAGCTCGGCGCCGGACGTGTAGCAGTGCATCAGCATCTTGAACGGCCCGGCGGCGTACTCCTCCTCGAGGATGTCGCCCATCAGGTCGTCGGCCTCGCGCGTATGGACCACCAGCGGCAGGCCGGTCTCGCGCGCGGCGGCGACGTGCTGGCGGAACACCTTGGCCTGGATGTCGCGCGGGCTGAGGTCGTAGTGGAAATCGAGCCCGGTCTCGCCGATCCCGACCACGCGCGGGTCGGCGGCGATGGCCACGAGCTCCGCCGCCGAAAGGTCGGGGTTCTCCTTGGCCTCGTGCGGGTGCGTGCCGACCGTGCACCAGATGTCGGGATGGTCGGCCAGGGCGCGCACGGCGGCGAAGCCGGAGACCTTGTCGCTGATGTTGACCATCAGCGCGACGCCGGCGGCGCGGGCGCGGGCGATCACCGCGTCGCGGTCTTCATCGAATTGGTGCGCGTGCAGGTTTACGTGGCTGTCGATCAGCATTCGGAGATTTCAGGCGCGCGCGGCGGCGCGCAGTTCGGTGAGGGCCGTGAAGAACGCGTCCGCACGGTCGAGATTGACGGCCTCGACCTCCCGCGGGAGGCGCTGCAGCGTCTCCCATGCTCCGGCCCAGCGATCAAGCCCGCCATAGCCCTCTGCGGCCAGCCGCATGGCGTGGCCGTGCACGCGCTCGGCGAGCCGCTCCAGCAGCAGATTGAACTGCGCCGCGCCCTCCGCCCCGCGGAACCGATCGGCCAGAGACAGCGCCAGGCCTTCGTCGACGTTCGGCAGCGACAGCAGGATTTCCTTGGCCGCGTCGTCCACCGCCACTGCGCCGGCCAGCGCCAGGGCCAGGGCCTTGCCCGGCGCGCCCTTCGACATCCGGGCCAGCCGAATGGCGTCCTCGGGGTTGGCGGTGGTCCGCGCCTCGACGAAGGCGGTGACCGCGTCTTCTGGCAACGGCTGGAAGCCCAGCCGGCGGCAGCGCGACTTGATCGTCGGCAGCAGACCGCCCGGCGCATGCGAGACCAGCAGGATCACCCCGCGCGGCGGCGGCTCCTCCAGGGTCTTCAGGACCGCGTTGGCGGCGTTGACGTTCAGGTCGTCGGCCGCGTCGATGATCGCCACGCGATGCGGCGCCGAAGCCGGGGACTTGGAGAAGAAGTCCGTGAGCTTGCGAGCCTCGTCGACCGGGATCAGCTTCCGCGGCTTGCCGTCCTCGCCGATCTTCTCCAGCACCATGAGGTCCGGGTGCGAGCGGGCGATGATCTGCCGGCTGACCGGATGGTCCGGCGAGGCGCCCAGCACCCCATAGGCCGGGTTCGGCGGCGCGCCCAGCAGGCGGCGGGCGGCGCGAAATGCGAATGTCGCCTTGCCGACCCCCTCAGTCCCGGTCAGCAGCCAGGCATGGTGCAACCGGCCGCGGCCGCGCGCCTCCTCGAAGGCCATTTCGGCGGCCTCGTGGCCCTTCAGATCGAAGACCTGGCGCGGATGCGGCGCGGCGTCAGCCATGGACCAGCCGGCTCTCGACCGCCCGCCACACCTGGCCCTCGACATTGTCCATGTCCTGGGCGGCGTCGATCAGCGCGCAGCGGTCCGGTTCAGCCGCCGCGATGGCGCGGAACGCGGCCCGCAGGCGCTCGTGGAACGCCACGCCCTTGGATTCGAACCGCGTCTCGGCGTGGCCGTCGGCCTTGGCGAAGGCTTCGGCGCGGGCCAGGCCGACATCGACCGGCAGATCGAAGACCAAGGTCAGGTCCGGCTGGACGTCGGCGAGAATGAAGGTCTCCAGCGCGGTGATGAAGGCCGGATCGACCCCGCCGGCTCCGCCCTGATAGGCGCGGGTGGAATCGGCGAAGCGGTCGCAGACCACCCAGGCGCCGCGCTCCAGCGCCGGCAGGATGGTCCGCTCGATGTGGTCGCGCCGCGCGCCGTACATCAGCAGGGTCTCGGTGGCCGGGCTCCAGCGATCGGCGTCGCCTTTCAGCACCAGGTTGCGGATCGCCTCCGCCCCCGGCGAGCCGCCGGGCTCACGCGTGGCGACCACGTCATGGCCGGCGGCCTGCAGGCGTGCGACCAGGCGCCGGACCTGCGTCGACTTGCCCGCGCCCTCGCCGCCTTCGAAAGTGATGAACCGCCCACGCGTCACGCCGGCCAAAATGGCCGCTTCGGCCCGTTTGTCCAGCGCTCAACTGTCGCCGGCGGCGATGCGGCTCAGGCGCCGGGACGCACCACCCGCGCCTCGGTGAAGCCGTAGGCGGCCACCCGGTCGCGCAGATCGAAGGCCTCGCCCTCGTCCGCGGTCCCGTCGACCATCACGCGGTAGAGGGTCATGCCGTCGGCCCGCTGGAACGGCTCGACCTTGGCGACGACTGCAGAGCCGAGCTGGCTGACCACCCGCTGGGCGTTGGCGGGGTCGGAGAACGCCCCGGCCTGGACCCGATAGATCAGCCCGCCGCCGGCCGACGGCGCCTGCACCGGCGTCGAGGCGACCGGCGTCAGGGGCGCCAGCGGCTGGGACGCCACAGGCGTCTCGACCGG
Source organism: Phenylobacterium sp. LjRoot97 (assembly GCF_964254345.1). Classification (NCBI taxonomy): domain Bacteria; kingdom Pseudomonadati; phylum Pseudomonadota; class Alphaproteobacteria; order Caulobacterales; family Caulobacteraceae; genus Phenylobacterium; species Phenylobacterium sp. LjRoot97. Next base: position 2,224,515 of record NZ_CAXUTH020000001.1, on the reverse strand, counting down.
CCCGGGATTCAGCCCCGCATACGGGGTCGGCGCCGGGGGCGATTGCGACGGCGCAGGCGACGGCGTGTAGGCCGAATAGCGCAGACCAGCGTCGGGCGCGCCGAGCGGCGCTGGCCCGACATAGCGCACGCGGACCCGCGCCGTGCCTTGCTGCTCGAACCCGAGCTGGCGGGCGGCCTCCTGCGAGACGTCGATCACCGCGCCGCCCTTGAACGGACCACGGTCGTTGACCCGGACCTGGACCGTGCGGTTGTTCTCGAGATTGGTGACCTCGACGATCGAGGGCAGCGGCAGGGTCGTATGCGCCCCCGACAGCGCGTAGCGGTCGAAGACCTCGCCGTTGGCCGTGGTCTTCAAGTGGTGCGACTGACCGTACCAGGTGGCGGTCCCCTCCTGGTCGTAGCCCGGCTCTTCCTTGGGCACGTACCAGACGCCGCCGACCTCGTAGGGCGAGCCGACCTTGTAGCGGCCCCCTGCTCCGTTCGGCAGCACGCCAGGCGTCGGACCGACAGTCGGATGCTTGGCGGCGTAGCGCGGCTGGGGCGTGGCGCAGGCGGCCAGCGCCGCGGTTCCCATAAGCACGACAACGACGCCGCGAACCGGCGAACGCGAACGGATGCGGGCCATGGCCGCCCCCTCTTTCAAACCTACGCTCCCCAGCGCTGGCCTTCATGTTCGCGCGCGAGACTTGAGCCATGGTTAACGCCAGGGCGAATTTCATTAAGCATCGACGATGGGTGGAGACGCCGACCGACCCCTGCTATAGGCCCCTCCTTCCGGAAGGGTGGCCGAGTGGTTTAAGGCAGCGGTCTTGAAAACCGCCGTAGGTGAAAGCCTACCGTGGGTTCGAATCCCACCCCTTCCGCCAGCTGAGGCGGGCAGAGCCGAGCCCGCGTGGGCGACGCCTTCACAACCCCTCGATGCGCTGTAAGTTGGCCCACGTCTGGAGGGGCCATGTTCACTGCGATTCTGCTTCAAGCGATCTCCGCCGAAGCGCCGGCGTTGAACCTCAACCTGGCTTGCGACGGGCATGGCCGCCGAGGTCACACGCGAGACGGTCGATTTGACGACCCGCGCCGGGTATGGAAGCGCGACAGGAACCGCGACCACAAACGTCATCCGAACTGGGGTCGCCTACGCCACGTTCACAGGCTCCACGGGTCGCTTCACCTATCCCGATGGCCGCCAGCGCGAACTCTCAAACGTCGTAGCGACGGCGCACGAAATCACCGCGTCTTACGATCGCAAAGCCATGTTCACCACCACCACCTGGAAGATCCAGGTCAATCGGCTGACGGGCGCGATCCGCATCGTAAGCCCCTCTGAGGTCGGCTTCGCGGGAACCTGCACGCCGGTCTCGAACACGCCGAAGTTCTAGGCTCCGCGCGGGCCTGCCGCCCACCCTCTCACCCCGCCGGAGCGATCAGGACGAGTTCCAGGCCCTTGTAGTCGACGATGGTGCGGTAGCGACCCAGCTGGTCCATGCCCAGGATCATCGCCGGTCTGTCGGCTAGGCCGACCACCTCGAACACGGGCAGGTCCGCAATCCGGAACTCCGGGCGCTCGATGAGCGCGCCGGCCACCTCCAACTTTCGTGCGGTGTGGACCGCGTTGGCGCTCGAGTGCCCGCTGACGCCCTTGACGGCGCTGCCTGCACGCAGGCCTTCGCTCTCCCGTGTCAGGCCAAGCAGGCTCGCCGCGCGCCAGTTGACGATCGTCACCCGCGCCCCGGTGTCGACGACCGCGTCGATCGGGTAGCCGTCCAGCCAGACCTTCACCCGCGGCGCCAGGGCGTCGTCCAGCGTGATCGCAGCCCGATGCTTCGTCGCCGAAGCCGGCAAGCTCGGAATCGCGTCGCGCAGCGCCCAGCGCCCCTGCGCCAGATCCACGTCGAGCACCCCCTCCGCCAGGACGTCGGCGCCGAGGATCCCATGCACCTGCAGCGCATCGACCGGCCCCGGCGGCATGTCGAATGCGGTCAGCCCCGTGAACCGCCGCCCCTGCGTCTCCAGCGTCCGAATGAGGACGGTGGCGACCTCCGCGCTGCCGGCGGCGCCATTGACCTCCAGTCCGCCCTTCTTCTCGAGCTTCACCGGCAAGGCGGCATGCAGGCTGGGCAGCACGACGGTGTTGCTCGCAGCAGTGTCGATCACGAACCGATAGGGGCCGTGACCTTCGATCGTGACCTCGGTGACCGGCAGGCCGCTGTCGTGCGCCATCAACGGCGTAGAGGGCCGCTCGACGGCCGCCGCGCCCGTCAGCGCCAGCGCCAGAGCGAAAATCGCCTGCATCATCTTAGGTCTCCTGCCTCGGGTCGGTGAGCACCCTAACGCCCAGAGCCGGACAGGCGACGCGTCGTCGCCGAAAACTGATTTCACCGCGGCAACTACGACCAGGCCGGACCTGGGCGCGACGAAGGCCGACCTTTCAAGCGCGACCTGCCGGTCTCCGCTCGCCGACATAGCCGAGCACCGAGGCGCGGTGCACGGCCTGCGGCCGACCCACGACGCCCATCTTGTCGGCGGCGTTGCGCATGTGGAAGCGGACCGTCGGCATCGAGATCTTCACGATCTCGGCGATTTCACCGTCCGTCTTGCCCTTGGCGGCCCACTTCAGACACTGGATCTCGCGCCGGGTCAGGTGAACCAGCCCGTCCGACGACAGGCCCCTATCGTTGTAAGCGGCCATGAAGCGGAGCGAGAGGATCGACAGCTCGGCGGCGCGCTGCTCGAACACCGGCCGCACATCGAAGACCTCTGGAGACGCCCAGACGATCGCCCCGATAATGCCGCCCGGCAGATGGACGGGCGCGATGATCGCCGTCCCAATCTCGACCGTGTCGGCGCTCTGCACCACATCGATCGACTCAAGCCGCCGCGAGGGCCGCCAGGCGCCGAAGCGGCCATCCTGAAAGTAGAACGGCTCGGCCGTATAGCGGCAGGCGAACACGAAGGCCGAACGCAGGGCGAAGCCTCGATCCTTCCAGTACTGCAACCCGGGGTCGAGCCACTGAAACAGGGTTTCGGCGAATGGCCGGCCATGCCGATCGCGCATCGGCTCGGGATCGCCGATGTCGGCGCTGACCGCGACATAGGGCAAGTCGATCTCGCGGCCACGGTCGCGAACCTGGCCGGCCAAGGCCTCGATCAGCTCGTACTCCTCGTGAGACTCAGCGCTCAACGCCACGACGGCCTGCCTCCCCTGCGGCGCCTATCACATCCGTTAGCTTGTCCCTCAAAGCCTGCTTCTGCAAGCATTCCCGCCTCGCCGCGACAAGACGGCGACGTGCAAGAACGGTTAGCCGGCGCGGCCGGCGACGGGAGGGATGATGAAACAAGCACTGACGACCGCCTCGTGGGCGGTGATCGCGCTCGCCTGCGCGGCAGGTCCGGCCATCGCGCAAGAATCGGGGACCGTCGCCGAACTCGTGGTTACGGCCCAGAAGCGCGAGCAGAACCTGCAGGACGTGCCGATCGTCGTCACCACCCTTCCGCAGCGGCAACTTCAGGATGCGGGCGTTCGGGACATTAAGGACCTCCAGGTCCTGGCCCCCGGCCTCAGCGTGACCTCGTCGACCAGCGAGGCCCAGACCTCGGCCCGGATCCGCGGCGTCGGCACCATCGGCGACAACCCCGGCCTGGAATCCTCGGTCGGCACGGTGATCGACGGCGTCTATCGCGCCCGAAGCGGCGTGGCCTTCGGCGATCTCGGCGAACTGGAGCGCGTCGAGATCCTCAAGGGGCCGCAAGGCACGCTGTTCGGCAAGAATACTTCAGCGGGCGTCATCAACGTGCTGACCAAGGCGCCCTCGTTCGACTTCGAGGCCGCGGGCGAGTTGACCGTCGGCAACTACGGCGCGCTCGGCGTGGCCGGCAGCGTCACCGGCCCGATCGTCGCCGACAAGCTGGCCGGCCGCCTGTACGCGGCCAAGCGCGAGCGCGACGGTTTCGCCGATGTCCACGTCGGAGCCGGACCGCGCACCCGCACCGACGACACCGACCAGAACTACTACACGGTCCGCGGCCAGCTGCTGTTCACCCCGACCGAGAGCCTCAGCGTCAAGCTGCTGGCCGACTATTCGAACCGCGACGAGCATTGCTGCGTGAACTTCGTCACCGTCGCGGGGCCGACAGCGGCGCTGGTCGACGCGCTGGCTGGCGACGAAGGCGTCCAACGCCCGCCGAACCCCGGCGCGCGGATCGCCAACGCCAACCGCGACATGGGCTCGAAGATCACCGATCAGGGCGTCTCGGCCCAGGTCGACTGGGACATCAACGACGACATGGTGCTGACGTCGATCACCGCCTACCGCGATTGGCGGGCGGAGAACGGCTCGGACATCGACTTCTCGTCCGCCGACATCTGGTATCGCGCCGCCGATGGCTCGAGCTTCAATCAGATCAAGGCGTTCTCCCAGGAAGTTCGCCTGGCCGGCGCCACCGAGACGGTGAACTGGCTGATCGGCGCCTTCTATTCGGACGAGGATCTGAAAGCCGCTGCGGCGACCACGTTCGGCAGCGCCTACGAGCCCTACTTCGGCCTGCTGCTGTCGGCGGCGACCGGCAGCCCCAACCCGGCCTTCGTCTCGGTTCTGACCGGCCTGCCGTTCGGGACCAACTTCCCAGCCGGCACGGGGCCGCGCGACAGCTACGACCACAGTTCCAAGGGCTGGGCGCTGTTCACCAACAACAACTGGAAGGTCACCGACGCGCTCGAGCTGACCCTCGGCCTGCGCTACTCCGACGACGAGAAGTCGGTGCGCAGCCACTACACCAACTCCGCGCCGGCCAACGCCTGCGCCGCGGCGCTGGTTCGCCCGATCCCGGCCGCTGCGCGCGGAGCGATCTGCGCGCCGCACTCCGACCCCGCCTTCAACAACGTGGTCACCAACCAGGACCAGAGCGAGGGCCGCTGGAGCGGCACCCTGAAGGCCAGCTATCGCTTCAACGAGGGCGTGATGGCCTACGTCTCCTACGCCGAAGGCTTCAAGAGCGGCGGCTTCAACCTCGACCGCGCGCGTCTGGCCGCCGGGGTGATCAATCCCGACACCAGCTTCCCGGCCGAAACCGTGGTCAGCTACGAGTTCGGCGTGAAGACCAACACCGCCGACTACGGCCTAGTCGCCAACGCGGCCCTGTTCCACCAGACCTACCAGGACTTCCAGCTCAACACCTACACCGGCATCAGCTGGCTGGTCGCCTCGATCCCGGAAGTAATCTCGCGCGGCGTCGACGTCGACCTGATGTGGCGCCCGCCGGTCGAGGGGCTCAGCTTCACCGGCGGCGCCACCTACGCCGAGACCCAGTTCGGCGACTTCGTGCCGCCGGCCGGGATCTCGCCCCGCCTGCCCAACACCCGCCTGTCCTACGCCCCGCTGTGGTCGGCGGCCGGCACGGTCAGCTACGAGCGCCCGGTCAGCGAGACCCTCGAGTTCCGCGCCAGCCTCTCGGCCAAGTACACCTCGGAGTACAACACCGGCTCGAACCTCGACCCGCTGAAGTCCCAGCCGCCGCTGACCCTGGTCAATGCGCGCCTCGTGCTCGCCAGCCAGGACGAGCGCTGGTCGGCCGAGCTCTGGGCCCAGAACCTGACCGACGAAGATTACAACCAGGTCGTCGTCGACCAGCCGCTGCAGACCGGCACCTTCGCGACTTTCCTTGCGCCGCCGAGGACTTACGGCGTTACCTTGCGCGGACGTTTCTAGGACGCCCGCCAAGTGAACCTGGATCTGACCGCCGAAGAACTGGCCTTCCGTGACGAGGTGCGCGCTTTCCTTGAGGAAGCGCTGCCCCCCGACCTGCGCGAGGCCGGACGCCGCGCCACCAGCGTCTTCATCGACAAGCGCTACAGCCTGCCCTGGCAGAAGATCCTGCACGCCAAGGGCTGGGCCGCGCCAAGCTGGCCCAAGGCCTATGGCGGTCCTGGCTGGAACGAGATGCAGCGGCACATCTTCGCCGCCGAGTGCGCGCGGGCCGGCGCGCCGAGCCTCGCCCCCATGGGCCTGCGCATGGTCGGGCCGGTGATCATGGGCTACGGCAGCGAGGCGCAGAAGGCCCACTACCTGCCGCGCATCCTGTCGGGCGAGGACTACTGGTGCCAGGGCTACTCCGAGCCCGGCGCCGGCTCGGACCTGGCCGCCTTGAAGCTGCGCGCAGAGCGCGACGGCGACGACTATGTGCTGAACGGGTCCAAGCTGTGGACCACGCATGCGCACTGGGCCAACCGCATGTTCTGCCTGGTCCGCACGCTGGCCGAGGGCAAGCCCCAGGCCGGCATCACCTTCCTGCTGCTGGACATGCAGACCCCGGGCGTCAAGGTCCGGCCGATCATCACCCTGGCCGGCGAGCACGAGGTCAACGAGGTGTTCTTCGAGAACGTCCGGGTTCCGGTCTCCGGGCGCATCGGCGAGGAGAACCAGGGCTGGACGGTCGCCAAGTACCTGCTCGAGTTCGAACGCGGCGGCGGCTCGGCCCCGGGCCTGAAGGTCATGCTGGAGCGGCTGCGCAGGACCGCCCGCGAGGCCGGCCTGCTGGACGAGGCCAGCTTCCGCCGCCGGCTGATGGAGGCCGAGATCGCCGTCCAGGCCATCGAGGTCTCCGAGCAGCGCATCCTGGCCGAGCTGTCGTCAGGCAAGAACCCAGGCCCGGCCTCCTCGATGCTGAAGACCCAGGGCGGCGAGGCCATGCAGCGCATCGACGAACTGCTGCTGGAGGTCGCCGGCGTCTATGCCGCGGCCGACCAGCCGGCCGCCCGCGAGGCCGGCTCGAACATTCCGCCGATCGGGCCGGACGCAGTGCTGACCGCCATGCCCAGATACCTGAACAATCGCGCCGCCTCGATCTATGGCGGCTCCAACGAGATCCAGCGGGACATCATCGCCCGCCTGGTGCTCGGACTTTAAGGAGGCCGCCCGTGGCCCAAACGTCCGTCGACTTCAACGCCATTCCGACCCTGGCCGACGCGCCGCGCTTCCACGCCCGCGAGCGGCCGGACGCCGTCGCCCTGACCTTCGAGGGGCGGGAGACGACCTACGCCCAGTTCGACGCCGCCAGCAATCAGGCGGCCCAGGCGCTGCTTGCCGAAGGCCTGACCAAGGGCGACCGCATCGCCTATCTCGGCAAGAACAGCGACCACTACTTCGAGCTGCTGTTCGGGGCCGCCAAGATCGGGGTGATCATGGCCCCGATCGGCTGGCGGCTGGCCCCGCCCGAGGTCGCCTACATCGCCGGCGACGCCCAGGCCAGGATGCTGTTCGTCGGCCCCGAGGTGCTCGAGCCCGCGCGCAAGGTCGCCGCCGAGCTGCCCGAACTGAAGGTCGTGGCCATGGAGTCCGGGGCCGGCGATTGGCCGACCTACGAGGCCTGGCGCGACGCCCAGCCCGCCCGCGACCCCGCCATTGAGATCGACGAGCGCGACGTCGCCGTGCAGCTCTACACATCGGGAACCACGGGCCGCCCGAAAGGCGCGATGCTCAGCCACCTCAACATCCTGGGCGGCCGTCGCCGGGCGCAGGAAACGCCCATGTCCTGGAACCAGTGGGCGCCGGAAGACATCAGCCTGGTCGCCATGCCGGTCGGCCATATCGGCGGCACCGGCTGGGGCATCGTCGGCCTGGTCAACGGCGCCAAGGGCGTCGTCGCGCGCGAATTCGATCCGTTCAAGGTGCTCGACTACATCGAGCACGACCGCGTCTCGAAGATGTTCATGGTCCCCGCCGCGCTGCAGATCGTGGTGCGCCAGCCGCGGGCCCGCGAGGTCGACTATTCGCGCCTGAAGTACATCCTCTACGGCGCCAGCCCGATCCCGCTGGACCTGCTGCGCGAGTGCATGGAGGTGTTCGGCTGCGGCTTCGTCCAGCAGTACGGCATGACCGAGACCTGCGGCACCATCGTCTACCTGCCGCCGGAAGACCATGACCCGGCGGGCAACGCACGGATGCGCGCCGCGGGCCTGCCGATGCCCGGGGTCGAGATCAAGGTGGTCGACGAGGCCGGCGCCAGCCTGCCGCCGAACACCGTCGGCGAGGTCGCCATCCGCTCGGTCTCCAACATGGCCGGCTACTGGCGGCTGCCCGAGGCGACGGCCGCGACCGTGGCCGCCGACGGCTGGCTGCGCACCGGCGACGCCGGCTACCTCGACGAGGACGGCTATCTCTTCATCCACGACCGGGTGAAGGACATGATCATCTCGGGCGCCGAGAACATCTATCCGGCCGAGGTCGAAAGCGCGGTCTATGGCCACCCGGACGTCGCGGAGGTCGCCGTGATCGGCGTGCCCGACGACAAATGGGGCGAGTCGGTGAAGGCCATCGTCGCGCCCAAGCCCGGGACCAGCCCAGATCCGGAGGACATCATCGCCTTCGCCCGCACCCGCATCGCCGGCTTCAAGGCCCCCAAGAGCGTGGACTTCATCGAGGCCCTTCCCCGCAACGCCTCGGGCAAGATCCTGCGCCGCGAACTGCGCGAGCCCTACTGGGCCGGGCGCACCCGCCGCGTGAACTGACCTCCGTAGGAGTACGTAAGGGCCCGCCCGTAAGGGACGATCCGAAATTTTCCGCCTGCCCGCCCCGTCCTAGTCAAAGGTCATCGGGAGTTGGGTATGACTTGCAGCGAAACGATCCTCCGTGACGACCACGACCTGATCAGCCGGATCGGCGTGCCGATGTCCTTCGCCAAGGACGAAGAGATCTATGGCCAGGGCGAGCGCGCCGATCTGGTCTATCGCATGATCAGCGGCACGGTGCGCACCTCGCGCTTCATGGCCGACGGCCGCCGTCCGATCGGGGACTTCTACTATCCCGGCGACGTGTTCGGCCTGGAGACGACCGGCAGCCACAGCATGGGGGCCGAGGCGCTCAGCGACTGCGTGATCCTCGCCGCCAGCCGTCAGGCCATGCTGGCCGCCGGCGGGGCGGACGAACTCAAGGACCTGATGTGGGACGCCACCGTGCGCGATCTCGAAAGCGCCCGCGAGCACCTCACCCTGCTGGTCCGCAAGAGCGCCAGCGAGCGCGTGGCGAGCTTCCTGCTCGGCCTGTCCCAACGTCGGGACGAACCGGCGATCGAGCTGGCCATGGGCCGTCAGGACATGGCCGACTATCTCGGCCTCACCATCGAGACGGTGTCCCGGATGATCACCCAGCTGCAGTCCTCCGGCGTGGTCGAGTTCGAGAGCTGCCGCCGCTTCCGGGTCCGCGACCGCGAGGCCCTGGAAGACCTCGCCGCCGCCTGATCCTAACTCTTCCCCCGATCCTTCCTCACAACGCCTTGGCGTGCCGGCCCTGCTGGGCGTCGAAGTAGGCGTCGACCGCCGCGCAGATCGAGCGGATCACCAGCCGGCCGTGTCCGATCACCTCGACGCGGCCGGCTTCGGCCTGCAGCAGGCCTTCGCGCCGGAACGGCTCCAGCCGCGCCAGGATCAGCGCCAGATCGGCCAGCGACCGTCCATGGCGGGCGCACACCGCGTGCAGGTCCACTGCGAAGTCGCACATCAGCCGCTCGATGATCTCGCCGCGGAACCGGTCCTCGTCGGTGATCGCCACGCCGCGCGCGACCGGCAGCTCGCCGCGCTCCAGCGCCGCGCGCCAATCGAGTTCTCTCGTCACGTTCTGCACGAAGCCTTGCGGGAAGGCGCCGATCGCCGACGCGCCCATGCCGATCAGCGTCTTGGCGGCGTCGGTCGTGTAGCCCTGGAAGTTGCGGCGCAGCCGGCCCTCGTCCAGGGCGATCGCCAGTTCGTCGCTCGGCAGTGCGAAGTGATCCAGGCCGATGCGGACATAGCCCTCGGCGATCAGGCGCTCGGCCGCGGTCTCGCTCTGGTCGAGGCGCTCGGCCGGCCCCGGCAGCGCATCTTCAGCGATCAGCTGCTGGTGCGACTTCATCCACGGCACGTGGGCGTAGCCGAACAGGGCCAGCCGTTCGGGCCGCAGCCCCAGCACCGCGTCGATGGTCGCCAGGGTGTTGGCGGTGGTCTGGTGCGGCAGGCCGTACATCAGGTCGAAATTAATCGAGGTCACGCCGGCCTCGCGCAGCCATCCGACGCAGCGGGCCGCCTCCTCGATGGTCCCCTTGCGGTCGACGGCCGCCTGCACCTGCGGGTCGAGGTTCTGCACGCCCAGACTGGCGCGCCGCAAGCCATGACCCGCGCAGGCCATGACCCAGTCGCGGGTCAGGGCGGGCGGGTCGATTTCGGTCGCCACCTCGATGTCGGGTGAAAGGTCGAAGACCTCGCCAAGCGCGGCGAACAGCACGTCGAGCTCTTCGACCGCCAGCATGTTGGGCGTGCCGCCGCCGAAGTGCAGGGCGTTGGCCGGCAGTTTTGACGGCAGCGCCTGGCCCAGCAGCCGGATCTCGTCGAGCAGCTTGCCGACATAGGCCGCGATCGGCTCGTGCCGGTTCACCGCCCGGGTGTTGCAGCCGCAGTACCAGCACAGGCGCGCGCAGAACGGGATGTGCATGTAGAGCGACACCGGGTCGCTCGCGGGCAGGCCGGCGAGCCAGCCGCGGTAGGCCGCCTCCCCGACGTCCGGCGTGAACTGCACGGCGGTCGGATAGCTGGTGTAGCGCGGCGCGCGGCCGTCGAAGCGGGCGACGAGATCGACCAGGGCCTGGGGGTCTCTGAGCGCGGTGAGGGTCACGGGCAGCTCCTGTGGTGTCCCGGGACTTCTCGCCCGATCCGCCGACAGCCGCCGTGATATCCGTCAATCGGGCTGATCGTGTTCCACCAGGATCCGCGACGCGTCGCCGACCGGGTCCTCGTACTGGCCGCTGCGCAGCGTCCACCAGAAAGCGCCAAGGCCCACCAGCGCCAAGGCCACCGAGGCCGGGGCCAGGAACATCAGGATGTCCATCAGCGTCTCCCCGCCCCGGTGCGCAGGGCGTTCAGGGTCACGACCAGCGACGAACCGGACATCGCCAGCGCGGCGACGAACGGATTGACTAAGCCGAGCATCGCGGCCGGGGCCGCCACGAGGTTGTAGAGCGCCGCGAACGAGAAGTTCTCCAGCGCCCGCCGACGCGCCGAGCGCGAGACGTCGATCGCCTCGACGACCGCCTCCAGCCGCTCGCCGGAGAACACCAGGTCGGCGGCGTTCTGACTGGCGTCAAGCGCCGTGCCCGGGGCCATGCCCGCGTGCGCGCCGGCCAGGGCGGCGGCGTCATTCAGCCCGTCGCCGACCATCAGCACTTTGCGGCCGTCGGCTGTGCGCTCGGCGACCAGCGCGGCCTTATCGGCCGGCGTCAGCGCCGCGCGCCAGGTCTCGATCCCCGCCTGCTCGGCCGCGCGCGCCACGGCGGCGAAGGTGTCGCCCGACAGGATTTCGACGCTCAGCCCCCGCGCCTTCAGCGCCGCGATCGTCGCTGCCGCGTCGGCGCGCAGCTGGTCGGCGAACACGAAGCGGACCTTGGTCCCGCCTTCGATCCCGAACCACAGCTCGGTCTCGCTGGCCGGCGCGCCGGCGACGCCGACGAAGGCTGCGCGGCCGAGCCTGGCGCGGCGGCCCCCGATCAGGCCCTCGACCCCCTGCCCCGGCGTTTCGACGACATTGTCGGCCAGCAGGGTCGGTCCTGCGTGGGCGGCCAGCGCCCGCGACAGCGGGTGAGCCGAGGCCTTGGCCAGCGGCGCGGCCATGGCGATGGCGCCTGGCACGGGATCGATGAGCTGCGGCCTGCCCTCGGTCAGGACCCCGGTCTTGTCGAGCACGACATGATCGACCTCGGCCAGCCGCTCCAGGGCCGCGCCCGACTTGACCAGGATGCCGCGCCGGAACAGGCGAGCCGAGGCGGTGACCTGCACCGCCGGCACCGCCAGGCCCAGGGCGCAGGGACAGGTGATGATCAGCACCGCCACGGCGCGCAGCAGCGCCTCACGCGGCCCGAGGCCCAAGGCCCAGACGCCGACGAAGGTCAGCGCCGCCGCCGAATGGATCACCGGGACATAGAGCGCCGCGGCCTTGTCGGCCAATTGCACGTACTTCGAGCGCGACTGCGCCCCGGCCTCGACCAGCCGGGCGATCGCCGCGACCGCCGAGTCTTCCGAGCGGGCGACGGCGCGCAGCCGCAGCACCCCGCCGAGATTCAGCGCCCCGGCCTGGCAGGCCTCGCCCGCCGCGACGCGGACCGGCAGCGTCTCGCCGGTCAGCATCGACTTGTCGAGCTCGGACACCCCGGCGGCGATCACCGCATCGACCGGGATCCGTTCGCCCGGGCGGACGATCAGTTCGTCGCCCGGCGCGACCTCGCTGAGCGGGATGCGACGCTCGGTTCCGCCCTCCCCGACCAGCGTCGCGGACGGCGCCTGCATGGCCAGCAGGTCGGCGGCGGCGCTGCGTGCGCTGGCCCGCAGCCGGTGATCGAGCCAGCGGCCGATCAGCAACAGGAACAGCAGCGTCACCGCTGCGTCGAAATAGGCGTCGCGGCCGCGCAGCACGGTCTCGATGAACGAGATCACCAGGGTCAGGATCACCCCGATCGAGATCGGCACGTCCATGTTGGCGCGGCCCGAGCGCAGCGAGCGCCAGGCCGACTCGAAGAACGGCATCCCGGCATAGACCGCGCAGGGCGCGCCGATCACGCCGCTCATCCACATCATCAGGGTGCGGGTGGCCGGGCCGAGCTCCTGGCCGAACAGGCCCGCCCAGATCGGCACCGAGAACATCATCGCGTTGCCGGCCCCGAAGGCGGCGACGCCGAGCGCCAGGGTCAGTTTGCGGCCCTCGGCGTCGCGGGCAGCGGCGGCCTTGCCCGGGTCATAGAGCGTCGCCGGATAGCCGAGCTCGCCCAGACGCTCGAGCACCAGGCTGGGATCACCCGCGCCCGACGCAAACCCGACCGTGAGCTTGCCGGTGGTCAGGTTCAGTCGCGCCGACTCCACCGCCGACAGTGTGCGGACCTCGCCCTCGATCTTGGCCATGCAGGCCGCGCAGCGCGCGCCCTTGACCAGCAGCTCCAGCGAGCGGCCGCCATCGTCGGAGGGGCGGAGGAAGGCGGAGTAGTCGTGGCGAACGGCGGCGGTCATGGCCATGTCAGTCGGCGCTCCGCTTGGAAGACCTGGCCCTGCGTCTGGACGTGGACGTCCCAGGCTCCCGCCGCGGGCTTGGCGGGCGCGCGATAACGACCGGGCGCGGCTTCCTTGAACGTCAGCGGCAGTTCGCCCGTCTCGGTGGCCGGCCGCCGCAGCAGGCCGGTCAGCTGCAGGCCGGAAACCGGCTGGCCCTGGGCGTCGGCGACCTCGACCACGACGCCGTCGGCGTCCGGCGCCGCCGTCGCGGTCCACCCGACGGCCGCCTGGGCGCGGCGCTGGGCGACCGCGCGATTGTAGGCCAGGCCGTCCTCGTACGGCGTCACCGACACCTGGCCCGGGTGCGAGCGATAGGCCAGCACCAGGAACAGGCTGTCGACCGCGATCACCACCCCGAAGAAGGCGACCACTGAAAACAACACGTGCCAACCGGTGACACGAAACGGCTTCTTCACGGCGCGGGCGGTCATGGCGCGTTCGCAGCTCCTGACAGGAAGGTGGTCTCGGTCCGCTCCTGCGCCGCCGGGGCGGCGACGACGAAGGCGGCCGACATGTTGGCGGCGGTGACGGCGTCCGGCGGCAGGGTCACGAACACGCGCACGGCGCGCACCTCGTTGGCCGGGACCTCGATCTTCAGCACGTCCTGGCTGGCGCGGTCGCCCGGCGTCTTCAGGATCGCGCCCTTCGGCCCGTCGAAGGCGACCGTGTAGGTCTGGGCCTGGAAGGTCCGGTTGGCGATCTTGATCGTGTAGCCGTTGCGCACCGCCCCGTCGTGCAACCGCACGAAAACCGGGTTGCGGTCGTGCAGGACGTGGACGTCCAGGGTCGGCCGGGTCAGCAACCCCCAGGTCATGAGCCCGCCGACGATCGCCAGCGCCACGGCGTAGAACACCGTGCGCGAGCGGATCAGCCGATAGACCGCCGGCTTGCCGGCTGCGCGCGCCTCGACCGCTGCGTCGGTGTCATAGGCGATCAGCCCGGTGGGCCGCTCGACCTTGATCATGATCTCGTCGCAGGCGTCGATGCAGAGGCCGCAGTTGATGCATTCCAGCTGCGCGCCGTCGCGAATGTCGATGCCCATCGGACAGGCAGTGACGCACTGGTGGCAGTCGACGCAGTCGCCGCGGCCTTCCCAGCCGGCGCTCTTCTTGTGCGCGCCGCGCGGCTCGCCGCGGTCGTAGCGATAGGTCACCTGCAGCGAATTGGTGTCGAGCATCGCGCCCTGGATGCGCGGCCAGGGGCACATGTAGATGCAGACCTGCTCGCGCATGGTCCCGGCGAAGACATAGGTCGTAAAGGTCAGCAGGACGCAGAACACGTAGCCGGTGACCGGGCCCTGAAGGGTCCAGAAGTCGCGCAGCAGGCTGGGCGCATCGTGGAAATAGAAGATCCACGCCCCGCCGGTGGCGAAGGCGATGCCCAGCCAGGTCGCGTGCTTGCCGATCTTGCGCCAGGCCTTGTCGAGCGACCAGGGCGCGGCGTCCAGGCGCATGCGCGCGTTGCGGTCGCCCTCGAACAGCCGCTCGACATAGATGAACAGGTCGGTCCAGACCGTCTGCGGGCAGGCGTAGCCGCACCACAGCCGGCCGAACAGCGCCGTCACCAGGAACAGCGCCAGCGCCGACAGCACCAGCAGCCCGGTGATGAAGTGCACCTCCTGCGGCCAGAGCTGGATGTCGAAGAAGTAGAACCGGCGTCCGGCGAAATCGACCAGCACCGCCTGGTCGGGCAGCACGCCCGGCCGGTCCCAACGGATCCACGGGGTGATGTAGTAGATCGCCAGGGTGACGATCATCACCGCCCACTTGATCGCCCGCCAGCGGCCATGGACCAGCTTGGGATAGATCGGGGCGCGCGGCTTGTAGAGACCGCCGCCCGGATCCGCGCTCTTGCGGGCCCGGGCGGCGGCCGAGACGGGACCCGCTTCATGCTTGGGGGCGGAAGCTCGGGTCCTGTCTATGACGACGGTCATGGCCCTACTGGCCTCCGGCGTTGGCGTGGATGTAGACGGCGAGCGCCTTCAGGGTTTCCGGATCGAACCGGGCCTTCCAGCTGGGCATGACGCCGTTGCGGCCGTTCCAGATCTGGGCGTGGATGTCCGCGCGGGCGGAGCCGTACAGCCACTCCTGGTCGGTCAGGTTCGGCGCGCCCTGCTTCTGGTCGCCGGTCCCGGTCGGGCCGTGACAGGCCACGCACTGCGTCTGATAGACCGGCGCCGCGCGGCGCACGGCGGCGGCGTTGGCCGGCCGGCCAGAGAGCGCGACCACGTACTCGGTCAGGTCCGAAACCTCGGCGGCGGTCAGCATCTGGTCGCGGCCGAAGGCCGGCATCTGCGAGAAGCGCGTCTGCGGATGGTCCGAGCGGATGCCCACCTCGATGGTGTGGTGGATGTCCTCCAGCGAGCCGCCCCACAGCCAGACGTCGTCGCGCAGGTTGGCGTAGCCCTTGGCCCCGACCCCGCCGGTGCCGTGGCAGGTGGCGCAGTTGTCGCCGAACACCGACTGGCCGACCGCCTGGGCGTAGGCCTGCAGTTCAGGGTCGCGCTCGATCTCCTCCAGACTGGCGGTCTTCAGGCGCGCGGCCTGCGCCCCGCGCAGGGTCTGCAGGTCGCTAAGGGCGACGGCGACGTCGGCGCGATCGGACTGCCCGAGCACGCCCTGGGTGTAGCCGCGCACGCCCGGCCAGGCCGGCATCAGGATCCAGTAGACGGCGGCCACGACGATGCCGGCCCAGAACATGTAGAGCCACCAGCGCGGCAGCGGGTTGTCCAGCTCGCGGATCCCGTCCCACTCGTGTCCCGTGGTTTCGACGCCCGTGACCTCGTCGGCTTCACGCTTGGACATCGGGGGCCTCATCATCTTGCAGGGGAAGGCTGGCGAGGCGCTTGAACGCCTCGCGGTTTCGCGGCCAGAGCGCGTAGACGACGCCACAGAGGAAGATCAGACCGAAGTAGATCAGGCCGCCCTGCTGGGCGAAGCGCGCCACGGTCTCGTAGGAGAGATCGCTCATCGACGGTTCTCCGGGGCCTTGGCCTCGTAGGTGCTGAAGTCGACGAGCGTGCCGAGCATCTGCAGGTAGGCGATCAGCGCGTCCATTTCGGACAGCCGGTCGGGCTCGCCGTCGAAGTCGCGCTGGATGACCTTGCCGCCATAGCGGGCCTGGAACTTGCTGGCCGCCGCGAAAGGATCCGCCTGGGTCTCCAGGTCGTCCTTGGCGTTGTCGATCATGTCCTGGGTGTAGGGCACGCCGACCTTGGTCATCGCGCGGATCTTGTCCTGGATGTCGCGGTAATCGAGCGCCTTCTCGGCCAGGAAGGCGTAGGGCGGCATGACCGACTCCGGGACGACCGAGCGCGGGTCGACCAGGTGGTCCTTGTGCCAGCCGTCCGAGTACTTGCCGCCGACGCGGGCCAGGTCGGGGCCCGTGCGCTTGGACCCCCACTGGAACGGGTGGTCGTACATGCTCTCGGCCGCCAGGCTGTAGTGGCCGTAGCGTTCGACCTCGTCGCGCAGCGGGCGGACCATCTGCGAGTGGCAGGTGTAGCAGCCCTCGCGGATGTAGATGTCGCGTCCGGCCAGTTCGAGCGGGGTGTAGGGCCGCACGCCCTCCACCTCCTCGACGGTGCTCTCGAGCCAGAACAGCGGCGCGATCTCGACGATCCCCCCGATGGACACCACGATCAGGATCGCGATGACCAGCGGCAGGGAGTGCTTCTCAAGCTTGGTGTGGTGCTTCCACATGGTCGGCCTCGCCTTACTGCGCCGCGACGAGCGCGGGGGCGGGACCGCTCAGGCTCTGGGCGCTGGGCGCAGAGCTGGGCATGCGGATCGTACGCCACAGGTTGTAGGACATGATCACCGCGCCGGCGAGGAACATGGCCCCGCCCAGGGTGCGGATGACGTTCTCGATATGCTTGGCGGCGACGGTCTCGACGAAGGAGTTCGCGAGGAAGCCCTGCGGCGTGTACTCGCGCCACATGAGGCCTTCCATGATCCCGGAAACCCACATCGCGCAGATGTAGAGAAGGATCCCCAGGGTCGCGATCCAGAAGTGCCACTCGGCCAGCTTCAGCGAGTAGAGGCCGTCCTTCTTCCACAGCCACGGCACCATGCAGTAGACGGCGCCGAAGGTGATGAAGCCGACCCAGCCGAGCGCGCCGGAGTGCACGTGGCCGATGGTCCAGTCGGTGTAGTGGCTGAGCGCGTTGACCTCGCGGATCGACATCAGCGGGCCCTCGAACGTGGCCATGCCGTAGAAGGCGATCGCGACGGCCATCATGCGGATGACCGGGTCGGTGCGCAGCTTGTCCCAGGCCCCGGAAAGGGTCATCAGGCCGTTGATCATCCCGCCCCAGGACGGCATCCACAGCATGATCGAGAAGGTCATGCCCAGGGTCTGGGCCCACTGCGGCAGCGCCGTGTAGTGCAGGTGGTGCGGGCCGGCCCAGATGTAGATGAAGATCAGCGACCAGAAGTGCACGATCGACAGCCGGTACGAGTAGACCGGCCGCTCCGCGCGCTTGGGCACGAAGTAGTACATCATCGCCAGGAAGCCGGCGGTCAGGAAGAAGCCGACGGCGTTGTGGCCGTACCACCACTGCAGCAGGGCGTCCTGCACCCCGGCGAACAGCGAGTAGCTGCGGCTGTTCAGCGGGCTGACCGGGACCGCCAGGTTGTTGACGATGTGCAGCAGCGCGATGGTGACGATGAAGGCCAGGTAGAACCAGTTGGCCACATAGATGTGCGGCTCCTTGCGCTTCCAGATCGTGCCCAGGAAGACGAAGAGGTAGGCCACCCAGACGAGCGTCAGCCACAGGTCGACCAGCCATTCCGGCTCGGCGTATTCCTTGGACTGGGTGATGCCGGCGACATAGCCGACCGCCGCCAGCACGATGAACAGCTGGTAGCCCCAGAACACGAACCACGGCCAGACGCCGCCGGCCAGGCGGGCGCGGCAGGTGCGCTGAACCACGTAGAAGGACGTGGCGATCAGGGCGTTGCCCCCGAAGGCGAAGATCACGCCGGAGGTGTGCACCGGACGCAGGCGTCCGAAGTTCAGCCAGCCGTGCTCAGGGAAATACAGCAGGTTCGGCCACGACAGCTGGGCGGCGATGAACACGCCGGCGGTCATGCCGACGATCGCCCAGAACATGGTGGCGATGACCCCTGCCCTCACCACGCCGTCGGCGTAGCGGTCCTGCGGTGATTGCAGGCGGCCGGAGTTGATGGCGACCGTCATGATCGACAGCGCGAGCAGGAAGGCGCCCAGGAAGATCCAGCCCTGGAGCCGGAACAGCGGGTCTTCGGTGAAGGCGGTGGCGAGGAGCGCGGCGAACGCGCAGATCCCCGTTGTGATGAACAGAAGGACCGCGTCGCGCGGCGCTCTGCTCTCTGGAGCCGGCAAGGTAGTCATGGTCCCCCAAGCGAGTCATGGTGACAGCACCTGGGAGATGGCCGCCCCCTGCCGTAGGGGCATTGATTTCGGTCAAGGCGCCGCTCGGGCGGCTAGTTCTTATGGCTGTACGCCATCCAGTGAGGACGCCATGACACAGCTGAAGTCGGACCTGATCACCGCCGCTGGAGCGGCCATGCTCGTCGGCGCGGCCGTGAGCACCGAGATGGCCTGGCTCGCGGCGCGGGGCGTCGCCGAACTGGGCGTCATCTGCGGCGCGGCCGGCCAGCCGCACTGCCCCTGGCTGATCGGCGCCGCCGCGCTGCTGGCCTCCGGGACCGCGACCCTGATCGCCGGCCGCCGCCGCATGAAGTCCGCGCCGGCTTCTGCGAAGTGAAGGTCCGCAGCCTGGCCGCTTGAGACCAGGCCGCGAGCTCTACATGGTCAGTAGGTAAAGCGCAGGCCCACCGTGAACCGGCGTCCGACGATGTCGTGCGCCGCGCCGGAGTTCGGGCTACCGAAGATGAAGGTGTTCGGCGACACCGGCGGATCGACGTCGAACAGGTTGCTGATCACCCCGAACGCTTCGAGCGAGCGGGCCCCGTCGTCCTTGATCTTCCAGGCGGCCGACGCGGTGGTTACGAACTGGCTGTCGACATGGGCGTCGTCATAGGTCTGCTCGACGTCATAGACGCCTTCGCCGACATAGCGGCCCTGGATGTAGCCCTTGAACGGACCGTTCTCGTAGGACGCGCTCGCCGTCCACCGCCAGTGCGGCCGGTTGTTGCCGACCTCGCCGGCCGTATCGAGCGAGGTCACCCCGTCGTTGGTGACATATCGGTCGAGGTAGCTGGCCAGGAAACGCAGGGTCAGGTCGCCGTCGACGGCCTCGAAGATGTTCGACAGCGGGGTCGAGTAGCTGACCTCGGTGTCGACGCCGCGCACCTGGATGCTGGACAGGTTGATGAAGGTCCGCATCACCTCGTTCAGCGACCCGTCCGGGTTGCGGGTGATGTAGCGGCACAGATCCGCCGCCCCGGCCGCACAGCGGTTGACGATGCTCTGCCCGGTCAGCGTCGAGATCGCCCCCTGCAGGTCGATGTCGTAGTAGTCGACCGACAGCCGCAGGCGCGGCGCGAAGGCCGGCTCATAGACGACCCCGGCGGTGAAGGTGTCGGCCTCCTCCGGCTGCAGCGCCAGGTTGCCCTGCTGCGGCGAACGCACCGTCGACTGTCGCCCGGTCACCGGATCGGTGATCGACGAGAAGGTCAGCACGTAGGACGAGTACAGCTCCGAGAGGTTCGGGGCCCGGATGTCGCGTGAACGGGTCGCCCGGAACTTGAGCCCGTCGAACGGCTCGTAGGTGAAGCCCGCCTTCCAGGTCCATACCGTGCCGCTGGTCGAGTAGTTGGTCGCCCGCACCGCGCCGTTGAAGTCCAGCGATTGGGCGAAGGCCATGTCCTTGGCCAGCGGGATCACCGTTTCGACAAAGGCTTCCTGGACGTCGTAGGAGCCTTTCATCGCCTTCGGGTTGCCGATCGAGAACAGCCCGGTCTGGGCCATGGCGTCGACGCGCTGGTCGACGGAGTCCTTGCGGTACTCCAGGCCCGTCGCGATCGAGACCGGTCCGGCCCAGGTCGAGAACGGTTCGCCCGACAGGCTGGCGGCGGCGGCCTGCTGCTCGATGTTGGCGACCAGATGCTGGCTGCCGGTGACGTAGTCGATCGCCGCCGCCGAGGGCGAGCCCTCGCCGAACAGGTTGATCGGCACGCAGCCGTTGCCCGGCGCGCTCAGGGTCGAGCGGCAGACGATCTGGTTGGTCGCCGGGTTGATCACCGCGTCCAGGGCGCTGGTGAAGTTGGCGGCGATCCGGTTGTTGAAGATCCGCGCCGCGTAGCGATTCTGGCCGTACTGGTAGTAGGCGTCCCAGTTCCAGCCGTCGCCGAAGTCGCCCTTCAGGCCGACTACGATACGCGAGGTGGCGTTCTTGTTGTCGACGACGTTGAAGGCGATGTCGCGGTTGAAGCGCCCCATCCGGAAGGTCGAAATGCCGTTGGCGTCCATCAGCGCCCCGACATTGGCCGGCAGATAGGCGTTGTCGCGGCGGATGGTCAGCGTGCCCAGGTCGTAGGACGTCGACAGGTTGAAGGTCGTTTCGGCATAGGCGACCGAGGCTTCGACGAACGCCTCGACGTTGTCGGTGACGTCATAGGTCGTGCGGGTGAACAGGTTGGCGCGGGTCAGCGGGGTCATCAGGCTGATGATGTCCCCCGGATAAAGCCCGTCGCCGTCGGTGTGGTACTGGGTGCCGAGATTGTTGCCGTATCGGAACGGCGCGGTGACCCCGCCCGACAGGAATTGCAGCCCCTTCAGCGGGCCGTCGGTGATCAGGCCGCCCAAGGTCGCGACCGAGGCGGTGACATTGGGGACCAGCAGATTCTGCGGCTGGCCGTTGCCGGCGCGGTAGGCCGGATTGGCGATGACCTGCTGGTGCTCGCGGAACCAGTCGCGGTCGGCCCCGACGCCCTTCATGTCGACGAACTCGGAAGCGGCCATGAAGTGGCCGCGGCCGCCGGCGAAGCGGAAGCCGCCGGCCAGGGCGACGTTGAACTCCTCGTTGTCCTTGTACTGGCTGGTGCTGCCCTGGACCTGTCCCTCAAGGCCTTCCAGATCCTCGCGGAAGATCAGGTTCACGACCCCGGCCACGGCGTCCGAGCCCCAGGCCGCCGAAGCGCCGCCGGTGACGACCTCGACCCGGCCCAGCAGCGACGCCGGGATCACGTTGATGTCGACCAGGCCGCTCGCGGTCGTCGGCACGTGCCGACGGCCGTCCACCAGCACCAGGGTGCGGTTGTTGCCCAGGTCGCGCAGGTTCAGGAAGTTCGCGCCGGCGTTCTGCGAGCTGTGCGAGGTCGTGGACGGCGTCGTGCCGCCGCCGAAGGTCGGCAGGGTGTTCAGCATGTCGGCGACGTTGGTGGCGGCGACCGCCTGCAGGTTCTCGGTGCCGACGACCGTGGTCGGTGTCGGGGCGTCGAAGCCCGAGCGGTTCACGCGGCTGGCGGTGACGACGAGCTCGTCGACCAGATCCTGGGCGAGCGCCGGACCCGCCGGCGCCAGGCAGGCCATCACCAGGCTGCTGGCCCCCGCCAGAGCCGTCTTGCGCAGCCGGCCGCAGGCCGCAGCGCGGCCGTAGGAAGTCGTGATATTTCGCATGGTCCCCTCGTCGATGCCCGTCATGCGAACGGCGCTTGCGGCCGCCCGTCGTGTTGTCGACGCGGACCTTTGGTCGGCGACCCCGTGACGCCAATGTCGAAGGCTTCCTCAGCCCATAACCGAAGCTCATGGGTTCGGGGGCGGCGGCGGAATCTTCCGGGTGCGGCAGATGCCCCCTGTGGCGGCGCTGAATGATCGGCTATTCCGCAGTCGCGTGAAATCGACGCGACCCCGCACGCACGGTGTTGCGCATCAGGGTTTCAGTGGCGTTGAGGGGGAATGGTCATGGTCTCAGTTCCGGGTTCTTCGATGAACCTGCGCCACATCGAAGTCTTCCACGCGGTCTACCAGTCGGGCTCCGTCAGCGCCGCCTCCCGCGCCCTCAACGTCTCCCAGCCGTCGGTCAGCAAGGTGCTCAAGCACGCCGAGAGCCGGATCGGATTTCGACTGTTCCGCCTCGTGAAAGGGCGCCTTGTGCCTACCGATGAGGCGCACACCCTGTTCCGCGAGGTCGACGATATCTACGGCCGGATCGAATCCCTCCGGCAGACGACCCGGAACCTGCGGGCCGGCGGCGACGGACACATCCGGCTGGCGGTCCTGCCGTCCCTCGGGCTGGGGGTCGCGCCAGCCGCCGTCGCGCGGTTTCGCCAGCAACGGCCTAATGTTTCCTTCGATATCCATACCCTGCACAACGACGACATCCTGAAGGCGCTGTACGAGCGCAACAGCGATCTGGCGGTGGCCTACGACGCCCCGCGTCACCCTCGCCTGGCCGACGTCCGCATCGGGTCGGGCGAGCTGGTCATGCTGTATCGCAAGGACGAAATGCCCGATGCGCCCGAGCGGCTCAGCCTCGACGCGGCCCGCGATCGCGACCTCATCAGCCTGGCCGGCAGCGGCCCGGTCGGCGCCCTGTTCGCCAGCGAAGTGGTTCAGGACGACCCCGGGCGCAGCGAGCGCATTTTCGTCCAGACCTACTATGTCGCCGCCGCCCTGGTGCGGCACGGCGCGGGGGTCGCCGTGGTCGACGAGTTCACCGCACGCGCCAGCCTCAGTCCCGAGCTCGACTTCCGGCCGCTGACCCCGAAAGTGACCTTCGGAGTGCACTGCATCTACCTGGAAGACCGGCCGCCTTCGCGTCCCGCGCGCGACTTCATCGCGGTCCTGCAGCAGACCCTCGCCGAGCGGCACACATAACCGGCGGCTATATCGCAGCCCCGTCTTTGACCTATCGCCGGAGCCGCCGGACGACATGATCCAGCCCGCCAGGCGCGCCCTGGCTGGTCTGGAGCTGTTGATGATCCCCTCCCCGTTTCTCCTCTATCTTGGCGACTCTCAGGACGAGTTGTCGGTGAAGACGTCGCGCGGCGTCGCCGTCTGGCGCCCGCAGGCCTGCGTCGGGGAATTCCGCGGTCCGAACTGCAACCAGACCCTGGGCCTGCCGCATCTCGACTTCGACGAAGCCAAGGCCAAGGGCGCCGAGACCGTGATCATCGGCGTCGCCAACGCCGGCGGGATCATGGGGCCGAGCATCGTCGCCGACGTCGTCGCCGCGCTGCGCGCCGGCCTCAACGTCGCCTCGGGCCTGCATGATCGGCTGCGCAACCACCCGGAGATCGTCGAGGCCGCCGCGGCCGGCGGACTGGAGCTGTTCGATGTCCGTGAGCCGCCCGCCGACATCCCGGTCGGCAACGGTCGTCCCCGCGCCGGCCTGCGGCTGCTCACCGTCGGCACCGACTGCTCGGTCGGCAAGATGTACACGACCCTGGCGCTCGAAAAGGAAATGCAGGCGCGCGGCCTGAAGGCCGACTTCCGGGCCACGGGTCAAACCGGCATCTTCATCGCCCAGTCCGGCGTGCCGATCGACGCCGTCATCGCCGACTTCATCTCCGGCGCCGCCGAGCAGATCTCGCCGGCTCGTCACGACGGCGGCTGGGATCTGCTGGAGGGCCAAGGCTCGCTCTTCCACCCGTCCTACGCTGGCGTCTCGCTCGGCCTTCTGCACGGCGCCCAGGCCGACGCGTTGGTCATCTGTCACCAGCCCGGCCGCGAAAGCATGCGCGGGCTCCCCGGCCGCGCGCTTCCCGACCTCAAGACCTGCCTGGAAGCCAATCTCGCCGCCGCCCGGCTCACCAGTCCCGACGTCATCGCCGTGGGCGTAGCGCTCAACACCTCGGGCATGAGCTCGGACGCCGCCCAACGCGCCTGCGCCGAGGCTAGCGATCTGCTGGGCCTGCCGGCTCAGGACCCGGTGTCCATGGGCGTCAATCTCATCGTCGACAGGCTGATCGAATGCTTCGAACCTTCCAAGCTCGCCGCGAACACTGGCCGCTAGCCGCGCCGTTCCGGATCTCGCGCGGGGTGAAGACGGCGGCCGACGTGGTCGCCGTCGACGTCGGGCACGACGGCCAGATCGGGCACGGCGAGGCCGTCCCCTACGCGCGCTACGGCGAGACGCTCGACAGCGTGCTCGCCCAGGTCGAAGCCGTGGCCGAAGCGGTTCGCGGCGGGATGACCCGCATTGAGCTGCTGCGCGCCCTGCCCCCCGGCGCGGCCCGCAACGCCATCGACTGCGCGCTCTGGGATCTCGAGGCCAAGCTTTCAGGGCGCACCGTCGCCGAGCTGTTGCAACAGCCCGAGCCGGCGCCAGTGACCATCGCCCTGACCGTCAGCCTGGACGAACCCGAAGCCATGGGCCGCGCCGCTGCTGCGATGAACGGCGCGCCCGTCATCAAGGTGAAGGTGGACGCCGCCCAGCCCGAGGCCTGCCTGCGCGCCGTCCGCGCAGCGGCCCCGGACGCACAGCTGATCGTCGATCCTAACGAGGGGTGGAGCTTCGACTTGCTACGCGACATCCAGCCCCTGCTGCTGGAGCTCAAGGTGGCGCTGGTCGAACAGCCGCTGCCGGCGGACGAGGATCACCAGTTGGCGGGGTTCACCCCCGCCATTCCGATCTGCGCCGATGAATCGTGCCACGTCGCCGCCGATCTGGGCGATCTCGCCGGGCGCTACCAGGTGGTCAACATCAAGCTGGACAAGACCGGCGGCCTGACCGAAGCCCTCGACCTGCTGGCGGCGGCCAGGGCCCGCGGATTCGGCGTGATGATCGGCTGCATGGTCTCCAGCTCGCGCTCCATCGCCCCGGCCCTGCTGCTGGCGGCCGAAGCCGAGTTCGTCGACCTGGATGGGCCGCTGTGGCTCAAGGCCGATCACCCGGGGGGCGTGCGCCTGGAGGCCGGGAAGCTGACGCCGGCCGCGCCGGGCTTCTGGGGGACGCCATGCCCGCAGGCTATGGCGTCGCCAAGCCTCTGACGCTAGGCGCAGCGCGGGCGCGGGACGACAGTTGCTGACGACGCCGTAGGCGTCTGTTTTGGGGGAGATGCTTGATGACGACGTCCAAGAAGATCGCCGTAGCCGGCGCGAGCGTTCTGGCGCTCTCGGCTGGCGCGCTCGGCCTGGCCCACGCCCAGTCGGGTCAGCAGGTCGACGTCCTGATCAAGGGCGGGACCGTCTATGACGGCGGCCAGGGCGGCGGGGTCACGGCCGACGTCGCCATCACCGGCGGCAAGATCGTTTTCGTCGGCGACGCCGCCGAGGCCAAGATCAAGGCCGCGACCGCCATCGACGCCAAGGGCAAGCTCGTCACCCCCGGCTTCATCGATCCCCACACCCACTACTTCGAGGACCTGTCATCGGCCGACGCCGGCATGCGCCGCAACCTGGCCGCCACGATGCAGGGCGTGACGACCGTCTTCGTGGGCAGCGACGGCCGCGCGGCGCCTGAGGTGAAGGACACCTTCGCCAAGCTCGAACAGAACGGCGTCGGATCCAACGTCGCGACCTATGTCGGCTTCGGGACCCTGCGCCAGCGGGTGCTGGGCGATTCCGACCGCGCCCCGAACGCCGCCGAGCTCGACCAGATGAAGGGCATGGTCGCCAAGGCCATGTGCGAGGGCGCGCTCGGCCTCTCGACCGGCCTATTCTACCCCCCGCAGAGCTACGCCAAGACCGAAGAGGTCATCGCGCTCGCCAAGGAAGCGGCCAAGCGCGGCGGGACCTATGACAGCCACATCCGCGACGAGTCCTCGTACACGATCGGGCTGAAGGGCGCGGTGCAAGAGGTCTTCGACATCGGCCGCGGCGCCGGCATCCCGGTCCACATCGGCCACATCAAGGCGCTTGGCGTCGACGTTCAGGGCCAGGCCGGAGAGATCATCAAGATGGTCGAGGCGGCCCAGGCCTCCGGGTTGAAGGTCACCGCCGACCAGTATCCTTGGGCGGCCTCGGGCACCGGGCTTTCGGCCGCCCTGCTGCCGCGCTGGGCGCAGGTCGACGGCGAGGCCGCGATGCTGAAGCGCCTGTCCGACCCGACGCTCGGCCCGAAGATCCGCGCCGAGATGGCCGAGAACATGCGCCGCCGCGGCGGAGCCGACTCGCTGCTGCTCACCCGCACCCGGGTCGGCGAGGCGATGGGCAAGACCCTGGCCGAAATCGCCAAGACCTGGAGCGTCGATCCGATCGAGGCGGCGGTGCGCATCCTCCAGCGCGGCGACGCGGGCGTGGCCTCGTTCAACCAGAGCGAAGCCGACATCAAGGCGTTCATGCAACAGCCGTGGGTGATGACCTCGTCCGACGGTTCCGAGGGGCACCCGCGCAAGTACGCCAGCTTCGCCGAGAAATACGCCAAGTACGTCAAGACCGAGAAGACCGTCAGCATGACCGACTTCGTGTATCGCAGCACCGGTCTGACCGCCGACACCTTCGGACTGACGGGCCGCGGCTATCTGAAGCCCGGCTACCACGCCGACGTCGTGGTGCTGGACCCGGCGACCTACGCCCCCAAGGCCACCTACGTGCAGCCGGAACTGCTGTCGGTCGGCGCCGAGCAGGTGCTGGTGAACGGCAAGTTCGTGGTCCGTGACGGCAAGCCCACCGACGCCCTGCCTGGCGTGGGCGTGCCGCACGCGCCGACCGCCGGTTCCTGCAACTGACCCTGCGGCTGCGCAGCGCACTAGCGCGCCGCGCAGCCAGGCCACTATCGTCGGGCACGCCCCGCACCTTGGGAACTCTTCATGGCGACCGAGCAAGACGCCCGCACCGCGGCTGACGACGGCCCGCCTCCGCGCGGCGCCGGCGCGCTGCTGCGCCGCTACTGGTTCGGCGTGGTCCTGTGGAAACGGATCCTGATCGCGCTGGTGCTGGGCACGATCGTCGGGCTGGCGCTCGGCGAGGCCTCCGTGCAGCTCAAATGGATGGGCGACGTCTTCATCCGCCTGATCCGCATGGTCGTCGCCCCGCTAGTGTTCTTCTCGATCGTCTCGGGCATCGCCAGCATGGGCGATCCCAAGCGCCTGGGCGCCATCGGCTCCAAGACCCTCGCGCTTTACCTGACCCTGACCGTCATCGCCGTCAGCGTCGGCATGACCATGGGCGTGATCTTCCAGCCCGGCGTCGGCATGGACTTCGCCGGCGCGGCCCCCGCCCAGATCGCCAAGGCCCCGCCCAGTCTCGGCGAGCACCTGATCAGCATCATTCCGACCAACCCGATCGCCGCCCTGGCCGAAGGCAACGTCCAGTCGGTGATCTTCTTCGGGATTCTCGTCGGCCTCGGCATCCTGACCATCGCGCCGCGCGCCGAACCGGTCGGCCGCCTCTTCCAGATGGGCGCCGACATCATGCTGCAGATCGTGCGCTTCGTGATGGAGGTGGCGCCCTTCGGCGTCTTCGCCCTTGTCGCCTGGGTGATGGGCACCACCGGCCCCAGCGCCTTCGTCCACGTCCTGAAGCTCGCCGCGGCGCTCGTGCTGGGCTGCGCGTTCCAGACCCTGATCATCCACGGCGGCCTGGTGCGTTTGATCGCTCGGCTGCCGGTGCTGCCGTTCTTCCGCGACATCACCGACGTCGTCGCCATCGCCTTCTCGACCTCGTCGAGCGCCGCCACCCTGCCGGTCGCCATGCGGGTCGCCGAGAAGAACCTCGGCGTCAGCCACGCGGTGACCTCGACCGCCATGCCGCTGGGCGTGACGCTCAGCATGGACGGCACCGCGCTCTATGTCGCCCTGCTGGCCGTGCTGTCGGCCCAGGCGTTCGGCATCGACCTGCACTTCTCGCAGTACGTGATGCTGGCCCTGGCCACGACCGTCGTGGCGCTGGGCACGGCCCCTGTGCCCTCGGCCTCGCTGTTCATGCTGGCCGCCGTGCTGCAGGTCATCGGTCTGGGCGCCGAGCAGACCGCGCTGGTCGTCGGCTTCATCCTGCCGTTCGACCGGCTGCTCGACATGACCCGCACCATCACCAGCGCCACCAGCGACCTGTCGACCGCCGTCACGGTCGCCAAATGGGAAGGCGAGCTCGATCACGAGGTCTACCTGCGCAAGCCCGTCGAGTAGGTTTTTCGCGTACCTCGTCTAGGGTTTTACCCTGACAGCAATGCGCGGCTGCATGGCCCAGTCTCCCGGAAGCTTCGCCAGGAGACGCAACATGCGCAGGATCGGGATACTCGCATTGCTGGCCGCGACGGCCGGGCTTCCCGCCGCCGCTCACGCCGAGGACGACTGGACCATCTCAGTCACGCCCTATGTCTGGATCGCGTTCCCGACCGGCGACGTGGCTCTGGCCTCCGGCCGCGGCGGTTCGCGCCCAACGGTCAATCCCGACGTCCAGGTGAACTTCGACGACATCGGCCTGTCCGGCGCGTTCACCGGCTCGGCCGACGTCCGCTACGGCAAGTTCGGGGTGCTCGGGGACCTCACCTACTACGAGGTCGAGGCCGACAAGGATATCGCCGCCGGCCCCCTGCCCGACGCCGACGGCAAGGTCACCATCTCGGGCACCAAGGGCATGATCGTCGGCTACTGGCGCGCCTACGAGACCGACCGCGCCTCGGTCGATATCCTCGGCGGCGCGCACTACCTCGGCATCGACGCCGACGTCGCGGTCAGCACCCCGAACCGCCAGATCGATTTCGGCGCTAAGGAAGATCTCTGGGACCCGGTCATCGGCGTCCGCGGCAAGACCATGATCGGCGAACATTTCGGGGTGGTCGGCCTGGCCACCGCCGGCGGCTTCGGCGTCTCGTCCGAAAGCCTCTACGAGGTCCAGGCCTACCTGAGCTACCGGTTCAGCGACCTGATCACGGCCGAGGCCGGCTACCGCTTCTACTCCACGAAGTGGGAAGGCGACCGCATCGACTACGACGCCTCGTTCAGCGGTCCGCTGATCGGCCTGACCTTTACGTTCTGAGGGCCGCCGCGATCACCAGAAGCGGCGCGGGGTCGCGCCCTGCGCCGCATCGTGGGCAGGCGCCGCCTCGGGGGCCGGCGCTGACGGCGCCGCCGCCTCGCGGCCGTTCGCCGAGTTCATGCCCGTCGCGACGACCGACACCCGCAGCTTGCCTTCCAGCGACGGATCGAAGGCCGCGCCGAAGATGATGTTGCCGTCCGGATCGACCTGGTCGGAAATCACGTTCGCCGCCTCGTCGACCTCTAGCAGCGTCATGTCGGTGCCGCCGGTGACGTTGATCAGCACCGCCTTGGCGCCGGCCAGCGAGGTCTCGTCCAGCAGCGGGTTCTGGATGGCGTTCTGCGCCGCCACCGCCGCGCGGTCCGCGCCGGTCGCCTCGCCCGTCCCCATCATCGCCGCGCCCATGCCGCCCATGACGCTGAGCACGTCGGCGAAGTCGAGGTTGATCAGGCCCGGCAGCACCATCAGGTCGGTGATCGAGCGAACGCCCGAGTGCAGCACCTGGTCGGCCATGCCGAACGCTTCGGCGAACGTCGTCTGCTCGGTGGCGACGCGGAACAGGTTCTGGTTCGGCACGATGATCGAGGTGTCGACGTACTGCTGCAGCTCCTGCAGGCCGGCCTCGGCCAGCCGCATGCGGTGACGGCCTTCGAATCGGAACGGCTTGGAGACCACGCCGACCGTCAGGATGCCGCGCTCACGGGCGCAGCGCGCCACGAACGGCGCTGCGCCCGTGCCGGTGCCGCCGCCCATACCGGCGGTGATGAACACCATGTCGGCGCCGTCCAGATAGCGGATGATGTCCTCGGCCGACTCCTCGGCGGCGCTCAGGCCGGCGTTCGGATTGGCCCCGGCCCCCAGCCCTTGCGTGACCTGCACGCCGAGCTGAATCCGTTGGCTGGCCAGCGACAGCGACAGTTGCTGGGCGTCGGTGTTGGCGACGACGAAGTCGACGCCCTCCAGCCCCTGCTCGATCATGTTGTTGACCGCGTTCACGCCGGCGCCGCCGACTCCGAACACCACGATCCGGGGCTTCAATTGGGCGGCCGCCGGGCGCGTTCCGTTCGGGGCTGACACTGACATGTTGGCAAAACTCCTCGTACGTCCCTGCCGTGGCCGCCGGCGATTCCACAACCAAGCGCGGACCAGTTCCACAGGAATGTGGTGCAATCCGGACTCGCCCCCCGGGCACGGGCCAACGAATTGGCCCATTGCGGGACAAACCGCAAGCTGAGGCGTAGCGCCGCGCTTTACGCCGCAGCCGGAAGACTTCGCCGCGGCGTGGCGATCACTCCGCGCACGCTGGCGCGCATGAAGCCGATCAGCCGCGCGACCCGTTCGTCGGCAAGGCCGGCCTCGGCCGCCGCCAGCCGTTCGGCCAGCGGCCCGTCGCCGTGGAAGATCGACCGGAAGGCGCGCTTCAGGGCCGACACCTCCGACGCCGCCAATCCGGCCCGGCGCAGGCCGACCGCGTTCAGCGAGACCAGCCGCGCACGGTCCCCCTGCACCAGGCAGTAGGGCGCGACGTCCTGGGTCACGATCGCCCCGCCGGCCACGAAGGCCAGCTCGCCGATCCGCACGTGCTGGTGGACCGCGCAGAGGCCGCTGAGCTGGGCCCGGTCGCCGATCACGACATGCCCGGCCAGCGTCGCCCCGTTGGCCATCACCACGTCATCGCCGAGCACGCAGTCATGCGCGACATGCGCGGTGGCCATGAACAGCCCGCGCGCGCCGATGACGGTGGTCGAATCTCCGCCCGCGTGGACGGTCACGAACTCCCGAAAGACGTTGCCGTCGCCGATCCGCAGACGCCCCGCCTCGGCGGCGCGGCCAGTGATCTGCGGGCTGGCCCCGATCGAGCACGAGGCCATGAAGCGGTTGTCGGCGCCGATCTCGGTGCGGCCGTCCAGCACCACGTGGGGCCCGACCACGTTGCCTGGCCCCATGCGCACATCAGGGCCGATCACCGCATAGGGACCGATCTCGCAACTGGGGTCGATCTGCGCGCCGGGCGCGACAACGGCTGTCGAATGGATGCTCGCCATGCGAAGACACCTGAACCCGTCGCAGGTCGCCGCCAACTCAACTTCGGTGTCCGATTGCGACGGGCTACAGATGACGCAACAGATTCGACGCTCCCCGGACCCAGCCATTGCCTTCAGCCGTCTACGGAAATCCGCCCTCCGACGTCATCGAGACGCCCCCTGGGGCCGCCCAGCTCTCGCCGCTGATCCCGGGCTCCACGGACATCGCGGGCCTGGCCGACGCCAGCCAGGACGAACTGGCGCTGCTCGTGCCGGGCGGCGCCATCGAGGCCCGCTATCTGCTGGCCCAGGCTCTGCGCGTGCTGCGCCCCGGCGGCGCGCTGACCGCCGCCGCGCCGAAGGACCGCGGCGGACTTCGCCTGAAGAAGACCCTCACCGCGCTCGGCTGCGAGGTCGCCGAGACCTCCCGCCGCCACCATCGGATCTGCGAGGTCGAGCGCCCGGACGTCTCTCTCGACCTCGCCGCCGCCATCGCCGACGGCGCGCCCCGCATCCTGCCCAGCGGGCTCTGGTCGCAGCCGGGCATGTTCAGCTGGGACCGTCTGGATTCCGGCAGCGACCTGCTGCTCCAGCACCTTCCAGCGCTGTCCGGCGCGGGCGCGGACTTCGGCTGCGGCGTCGGCTGGCTGTCGCGCGCAGCGCTGACCTCGCCCGCGGTCACCGCCCTGACGCTGATCGATCTCGATCGCCGCGCCGTCGAATGCGCCGAGCACAATGTCGTCGATCCGCGGGCGAAATTCGTCTGGGCCGACGTCCGGACCGCGGCCAAGGACCTGTCGAACCTCGACTTCGTGGTCATGAACCCCCCCTTCCACGACGGCGGCCAGGAAGACCGGCGCCTGGGCCAGGCCTTCATCCGCGCCGCGGCCGACAGCCTGCGGACCGGAGGCCGGCTCTGGCTGACCGCGAACCGGCACCTGCCCTACGAAGCGGCGCTGGCCGAGGCCTTCAAGGCGGTGACGCCGGTCGCCGACGGCGGCGGCTTCAAGATCTACGAGGCGCGCAAATGAGCAAGACGCCGACCATGCGGCTCGACCGGCTGCTGTCCAATCTGGGCTACGGTAGCCGCAAGGAGATGCACGGCCTCGTCGCCGCCGGCGAAGTCATCCTGGACGGCGTGGCGCTGACCGACGCCGGGGCGCGGATCGCCATCGGCGCGGATCTGCCCGAACGCATGCGGATCATGGGCAAGCCCGTCGATCCGCCGCCGCCGATGGTGGTGATGATGCACAAGCCGCTCGGCGTGGTCTGCTCGCACAAGGAGTATGGCGACCGGGTCTACGACCTCCTGCCGCCGCGTTGGCGGGTGCGCGATCCCGCCCTTTCGACCGTCGGCCGGCTCGACAAGGAGACCTCCGGCCTGCTGCTGATCACCGACAACGGCGACTTCCTGCACCGGGTGATCTCCCCGCGCCGTCATGTGAAGAAGAGCTACGTCGCGGAGTTGGACCGCCCGCTGGAAGGCCACGAGGGCGAGATCTTCGCCGCCGGGACGTTGATGCTCGAAGGCGAGGAAAAGCCTTTGCTGCCGGCGATCCTCGAGCCGCTCGGCGAACGTCAGGCCCGGCTGATCATCGAAGAGGGTCGCTATCATCAGGTCCGGCGGATGTTCGCCGCGGTCGGCAACCACGTAAACGCTCTGCACCGCGACCGGATCGGCGGGCTCGCCCTGCCCGACGACCTGGCCGCCGGCGAGTTTCGGGTCCTGCCCGCCGCCACCGCCGAACTGGTCTTCGCTGACTGACGACACGGGGGACAGCCGATGACCACGGCCGATCATGCGTTCGAACAGCTGATGCGGTTGGCGGGTCGGCCCAGGCCTGACTTCGTCCACATCGAGGATCAGCCGGCGGCCATGGCCACACGCTTCCAGGCCGAGGCTGGCGCCGCCGCAGCGCTCGCCGCTGTCGGGACGCTGGCCGCCGACCTCTGGACCCTGCGCTCGGGCCAGACGCAGCAGGTGAGCGTCTCGCCCCGCGAGGCCGGCGCATCCCTGATCAGCTTCGCCCTGCAGGTCTTCGAAGACCCCGACCGCGCGCCGCCCCAGCGCCCCGAAGACGCCGGCGGCGGCGGACGCGGCACTCCGGCGATGGGATTTTTCCCGACCAAGGACGGTCGCCACGTCTTCCTGCATCCCAGCTTCCCGGCCAGCGCCGCCAAGCTGCACCGCCTGATGGGCTCGCCGGCCGACACCGCCGCGGTCGCCGCGCAGGCGCTGAAGTGGAACGCGCTCGACCTGGAAAACGCGATCGCGGACGCCGGCGTCTGCGGCGCCATGGTCCGCGCCGCCGAGGAATGGGACGCCTCCGAGCAGGGACGCACCCTCGCCGCCCGGCCGGTCGTCGAGGTCGTGAAGATCGCCGACGGCCCGCCCATGCCCTTGCCCGGTCAAGTAGAGGCGCCGCTTTCGGGCGTCCGTGTCCTGGACCTGACCCGCGTGCTGGCCGGCCCGACCTGCGGCAAGACCTTGGCCCAACATGGCGCCGACGTCCTCTACGTCGCCTCGCCCAACCTGCCGGCCACCGAGTTCTTCATCAGCGACGTCGGCCACGGCAAGCTCTCGGCCTGGCTCGACCTGAAGGACGCGGCGCAGCTCGCCCAGTTGAAGGCGCTGGTCGCCCAGGCCGACGTGTTCAGCCAGGGCTACCGTCTGGGCGCGCTGGAGCGGCTGGGCCTTGGCCCGCTCGACCTCGCCAAGCTGCGGCCCGGGATCGTCTACACCTCGATCAACGCCTATGGCCACGAAGGCCCCTGGGCCAACCGGCCAGGCTGGGAGCAGCTGGCCCAGACGGTCACCGGCATGGCGGACATTCACGGCGGCGACGGCCCGCCCAAGCTTCAGCCGGCGGCGGTCGCCGACTACACGACAGGATTCCTCGCCGCCTTCGGGACGCTGGTCGCGCTGGAGCGGAGGGCCCGCTATGGCGGCAGCTATCTGGTCCGCGTATCGCTCGTCCAGACGGCGGCCTGGCTCCGCGGCCTGGGCCTGAAGTCCCCGGACGACCTCGCCGCCATTCAAATCGCCACACCCGCCGAGATCGACAGCTGGCGGATCGACTCGCCCTCCGGCTTCGGCGGCGTGCGCCACCTGCGGCCGCCCGTGCAGATGTCAGCGACGCCGGCGCGATGGGCGCGGCCGACGACGCCGCTGGGCACTGCGCCCGCGATCTGGCCCGCCTAGGGCACGTCGTCGATCACCGACAGAGGCGGGGCGATCTCCTCCAACGGCTTGCGCTCGGCGGCGACGCCCAGGAACAGCTCCACGACCGCTGCGCTCAACATCAGCACGCCGCCCAGCAGGTAGCCCCAGAAGATCTGGCCGCGTTCGCCGCTGTCGATCAGCGCGCCGAACAGCGCCGGTCCGCCGACCCCGCCCAGCAGCGTACCGAACGCATAGAACAGCGAGATGGTCACCGCCCGCGTCTCCAGCGGGAAGCTCTCGCCCACCGTCAGGTAGGCGGCGCTCGCTCCGGCGGACGCGAAGAAGAAGATCACCGTCCAGGCCGCCGTCTGCGTCGTGGCGGTCAGCAACCCGGCCGAGAACATCCAGCCGGTGGCGCACAGCAGCGCGCCCGCCAGCCCGTAGGTCAGCGCGATCATCGGCTTGCGCCCGACGCTGTCGAAGAAGTGGCCCAGCAGCAGCGGGCCCAGGAAGTTCCCGGCCGCGAAGGGCAGGATGAACCAGCCGATCGAGGCGGCCGGCACCTCGTAGAACTTGGTCAGGATCAGCGCGTAGGTGAAGAAGATCGCGTTGTAGCAGAAGGCCTGGGTGGCCATCAGCACCAAGCCGAGGACCGTGCGCTTCGGGTGGCGCACGACCAACGAACGGGCGATGTCGAACCACGAGGTCCGCATCGGCCGCAGTCGCAGGGTCGGCAGTTCGCTGGTCGGGCCCAGCGACCGGCCGGTGTCGCGCTCGATCCGCGCCTCGATCGCCTCGACGACCGCCAGCGCCTCCTCGGGGTGGCCGTGGGTCATCAGCCAGCGCGGGCTTTCGGGGATGTAGCGGCGGACCCAGATGACGATCAGCGCCAGCAGGCCGCCGATGATGAAGGCCAGCCGCCAGCCCCAGGCCTGGTCGACGAGGTTCGGGTCGAGCACGATCAGCGAGCCCATCGCCCCCAGGGCCGCGCCGAGCCAGAAGCTGCCGTTGATGGCCAGGTCGGTGTAGCCGCGCCGCCGCGCCGGGATCAGTTCCTGGATGGCCGAGTTCACCGCCCCGTACTCGCCGCCGATACCGGCGCCGGTCAGGAACCGGAACAACATGAACGACCAGAAGTCCCAGGCGAACCCGGTGGCGATCGTCGCCAGCAGATAGACGCCCACCGTGATCGTGAAGAGCCGCCGCCGCCCGAAGGTGTCGGTCAGACGCCCGAACACCAGCGCGCCCAGCACCGCGCCCAGGATGTAGGCGCTGCCTGACAGGCCGATCTGAGTGGTGGTGAGGCCAAGCCCTTCCGAGATCGCCGGCGACAGCGACCCCACCAGCGTCACCTCCAGCCCGTCGAGGATCCAGGTGATCCCCAACGCGGCGACCACCAGCCAGTGGAAGCGGCTCCAGGGCAGGCGGTCGAGCCGCGCAGGTACGTTGGTTGTGAAGCTGCCGGTCATGCGCCCTCCCCCCGTCGTTCGGCGTAAGTGAGCGACAACGCGACGGCGCCGCTTGGGTTCATGCCCTTCTGGCTGTATGGCCGCACAAGATGTTTACCGACGAGATCACCGTTGACGCCCGCGGCCACCGCTGCCCGGTGCCGACCCTGCGGCTGCGGCGCGCACTGGAAGACGCCCGGCCGGGCGTGAAGGTACGGCTGCTGGCCGATGATCCGCTGGCCAGGATTGACGTCCCGCACTTCGCAAACGGCGCGGGCTTCGTCGTCGTCGAGACCGACGAGCGTGACGGCGTGCTCAGTTTTCTCGTGGCGCGGCCAGATCCGGCGTAGCGGCCTCGCAGGCGACGCGCCGCTCGCGCTCGCGCAGCACGGCCTCGATCTCGGTCGCGAAGGCGCCGCCGAAGAATACCGCGTTGACGCTCCACGACAGCCAGATCAGGAACACCACGACCGCCGCGACCGAGCCGTAGGTCGCGCCCAGGTGCGCCACCTGCTCGACATAGAAGGCGCTGGCCCACGACACCATCAGGCAGAGGATCGCCGCCGAAACCCCGCCGAGGATCGACGGCAGCCACGCGACCGGCCGGCTGGACATCGCGAACCGGTAGATCAGCGTCATCGCGAAGGTCAGGCCGAAACTGGCCCAGGTCCATTCGCTGTAGAGCCAGGGCACCCCGGCCATCGGCTTGAGTCCGAAGGCGGCGGCGATGAAGCGGAAGTAGAAGAAAATGGCCGAGAAGAAGGCCAGCATCGCGAACGCGGCGAACAGCACGGCCAGCGCCAGCAGGTTGAAGCTGAGAAAACCCCGCGGCGCTTCTTCGTCGTGGATGAATGACAATCCGGCCAGCAGCGCCTTGAAGCCGCGGTGCGCCGCGTAGCCGCCGACCACCAGCGCCACCCCGCTCTGCGCCGACACCGAGTGGAACGGAGTCTGCGCCAGGCGCTCAAGTTCGGCCTGGAAGATCGCCTGCGCGCCAGACGGCATCAGCCGGGCCAGGGCCTCGGCCTGGTGCGCCACCTCGTTCGGATCGGCCAGCAGACTGTAGAGCCCGATGCCGATCGCCAGCGCCGGGAACACCGCGAGCATGATGAAGAACGAGACCCCGCCCGTGTAGAGCATGACGTCCCGCCCCCAGAGACGGCGGAGCGCGCGCCCCATGATCAGGACCGCCAGACGCAGCCAATGCGAGGGATCCCAGTCCATCTCCCGCACGCGCAGGATTCGTTGCCTAAGCGACATGGCGCGGAAGGTGCTGAAGCTCGCCTCGCGGCGCAAGCGATGATCTTCCCACGCCGAACGGCGCGCCGGCCCTTGCTGGGGGACCGACGCGCCGCCGATGGGCGTGTCATGCCATCGGGCCGGTCGCCGTATCGAGGGACGGGAGTGACGACGACCGACCGTGGCCAAGGATGGGCTGCGCGGCCTGAACCCCCGCTGAACGCAGTTCGTAGAACCTGTTCAGCTCGAACGCGTTCGTCATCCAACCTTCACAGAACCGTCAAACAACAATGTTAGCGCCTCTGCCGTACCGGAGCGGAGCCAGATCATGAAGACTTTCGCCTATCTCGCCGTCGCCGCCGTCGCGCTCAGCGCGTGCGGCCAGCAAGCCCCTAAGGGCGGAGCCGAAAAGGCCGCGGGGCCCAGCGCCAGCGGCCGCGATCAAGTGTGGGCCGCGGGTTCCTCGACCGTGTTCCCGTTCGCGACCCGCGTCGCCGAGAACGTCGCCAAGACCACGGGCGGACGCCCGGCCAAGGTCGAAAGCCTCGGCACCGGCGGCGGCTTCAAGCTGTTCTGCAGCGGCACCGGCGCGGGCTTCCCCGACATCGCCAATGCCTCGCGCCCGATCAAGAAGTCGGAGTTCGAGCAGTGCGCCGCCAACGGCGTCACCGACATCGTCGAGATCAAGATCGGCTTTGACGGCATCGTGATCGCCAACGCCAAGGGCGGCCCTGTCTACAACTTCAAGATCGAGCAGGTCTATCGCGGTCTGGCCGCCGAGCTGCCGCAGGGCGACGGCTTCGCCAAGAACACCGCCAAGTCCTGGAAGGACGTCGACGCCGGCCTGCCGGCCCAGTCGATCCTGGTCTACGGTCCGCCGCCGACCTCGGGCACCCGCGACGCCTTCGTCGAACTGGGCCTGGAAAAGGGCGCCCGCAAGCTGCCCGCCCTCGAAGCCCTGCGCGAGAAGGACGAAGACGCCTTCAAGGCCAAGGCTCACACGATCCGCTCGGACGGCGCGTGGGTCGACGCCGGCGAGAACGACAACGCCATCGTCCAGACCCTGACCAAGACCCCGAACGCCATCGGCGTGTTCGGCTACTCGTTCCTCGAGAACAACCTCGACACGGTGAAGGCCGCGACGGTCGACGGCATCGCCCCGACCTTCGAAACCATCTCGAACGGCACCTATCCGGTGTCGCGCTCGCTCTACATCTACGTGAAGAAGGCCAATGTCGGCGTCATTCCGGGCCTGCGCGAATACGTCAACGCGTTCGTCTCTGACGCCGCGACCGGCAAGGGCGGCTATCTGCAGCAGCGCGGCCTGATCCCGCTGCCGGCCGACGAGCACGCGGCTCAGAAGGCCTCGGTGACCGAGCTGAAGACCATCAGCGCGCCGGAAAAATAAGCTTCGCCCCAGGCGTGGCGAACGAGGCCCCGAAGCGCGAGCTTCGGGGCCTTTCTGTTATCTGGCCATGTTATCCGGCGAGCGCGCCGGCCGCCTTCAGCTCGTCGATCGCCGCGGCCGAGAAGCCCCAGTCGCCCAGCGCCTCGCGGTCGTGGGCCCCGATGGCCGGCGGCGGGCCCTGGATCTCGCCGGGCGTGGCCGAGAAGCGCGGCGCCGGCGCCGGCTGCACCACCCCGCCCAGTTCCACGAAGGTCTGCCGCGCGACGTTGTGCGGGTGCTTGGGCGCCGCATCGAGGTCGAGCACCGGCGCGAAGCAGACGTCGGTGGCGTCCATGATCTCGCACCATTCGGCCTGGGTCTTCTGAGCGATCACGTGGGCCAGCTTGTCGCGCAGGTCGTTCCACGCGCCGCGGTCCATCTGGGCGGCGAAGGCCGGGTCGTTGATCCCGGTCTTCTCCAGCAGCAGCGCGTAGAACTGCGGCTCGATCGAACCGATCGAGATCCACTTGCCGTCGGCGCACTGGTAGGTGTCGTAGAAGTGCGCGCCGCCGTCGAGCAGGTTGGCCCGCCGCTCTTCCTTCCACATGCCGCTGGCCTTGAAGCCGTAGAACATCGACATCAACGAGGCCGCGCCGTCGCTCATCGCGCAGTCGATGACCTGGCCCTCGCCGGTCGCCCGCGCGTTCAGCACCCCGGCCAGCAGACCGAAGGCCAGGTAGAGCGCCCCGCCCCCGAAGTCGCCGACCAGGTTCAGCGGCGGGATCGGCTTGTCGTTGGTGCCGATCGCGTGCAGCGCCCCGGTGATGGCGATGTAGTTCATGTCGTGGCCGGCGGCGTTGGCGTAGGGCCCGGTCTGTCCCCAGCCGGTCATGCGGCCGTAGACCAGCTTAGGATTGCGCTTCAGGGCGACGTCGGGGCCCAGGCCCAGGCGCTCCATGACGCCCGGCCGGAAGCCTTCGAACACCGCGTCCGCGCTCTCCATCAGCTTCAGGCAGGTCTCGATCGCCGCCGGGTTCTTGAGGTCGAGCCCGATCGAACGGCGGCCGCGGCTGGTGATGTCGGCCGGCGACGAGCGCCCCTGCCCCTTGCGGTCGATCCGCACGACGTCGGCGCCGAGGTCGGACAGCAGCATGCCGCAGAACGGACCCGGGCCGATTCCGGCGAACTCGATGACCTTCAGCCCTGAAAGCGGTCCCTTACCCATGCGACGTCTCCCTGTTTCGTTGGGCCAAACCTAGCGGCCATGACGCGCCGTCAGCCAACCGCCTCAGCCGCCGCCCGGCAGCGACTGGCCGTCGTCGACGGTGATCACTGTGCCGGTGATGGCCCGCGCCGCCGGGCCGCTCAGCATCAGCAGCGAGGCGTCCAGGTCCCCCGCCTCCATCAGCCGCCGACGCGGGAAGGCCTTCATCTGCTTCAGCCCGCCCTCAGTCTTGAACCAGTCGGAATTGATGTCGGTCTCGATGTAGCCGGGGCAGATGGCGTTGACCGCGACGCCCTTGCGCGCCCACTCGCGGGCCAGGCTACGGGTCAGCATCGCCACCGACGCCTTCGAGGCGCAGTAGGCCGACAGGCCCGGCAGCACCGTGTGCGAGGCGATCGAGGCGATGTTGACGATGCGCGCCTCGCCCCGCTCGGCGACGCCCGAGGCGATCATCCGCTTGGCCGCCTGCTGGGCGGCGAAGAACACGCCACGGACGTTGACGTCGAAGGTCCGGTCCCAGTCTTCGATCGACAGATCCAGCGCCAAGCCTTCGCCGCCGACCCCGGCGTTGTTGACCAGGATCGAGATCGGCCCCAGCGCCGCCTCGACCTCGTCGAAGGCCGGCCCGATCGCCGCGGCGTCGGCGACATCCAGCTTCAGCGCCATCGCCTGGCCGCCGTCGCCGGCGATCGCGCCGGCGTGGCTCTCGACCAGGTCCAGCCGGCGCGCCGTCAGCGCCACAGAGGCTCCGGCCTGCGCCAGCACCCGCGCGAAATGCGCGCCCAGCCCGCCCGACGCGCCGGTGATCACGGCCACGCGGCCCTTCAGCGTCTGCTCCATCCTGTCTCTCCTCCACAGGCTTGCGACTCGGCGTCGCTGTGCCATTCGCCTTGCGGCTGTATAGTTGTTGCGCACGTCGATTCCCGCCCAGCCTGGGCGGGCGCGCGACCGAGAGGCCAGGGTTTAAGCGAATGACGGCGGGCGTCCAGGCGCGAGTCTTGATCGTTGCACGGGACGACGCGGTCGCCGGGCCGCTGGCCGAGGGGCTCGACCGCCTCGGCTGGCGTACAGTGACGGCCCGCGGCCCCTACGCCGCCGTCGCCGCGCTGGCCGACCTCAATGTCGAAGCCGCCATCGTCGATCTCGCCAGCGGCGGCCATGAGGCGCTGACCATGGCGCGGCGCCTGAAGGCCGCCTGCGCCCCGCGCCGCCTGCCGGTGGTGGCCATCGGCGATCCGGGCCCCGAGCTCGACACCTACGATTTCGACCTGACCCTCGCCGCGCCGGTGCATCCGGCCCAGATGGTCATGCGGCTGGAAACCCTGGTCCGCACCGCCGTCGCCGAGGAAGAGTTCGAGCTGCGGCTCGAGACCTTCGCCGAGCGCGGCCGCCGGCTGGACATGCCCGAGCCGGACCCCACGCCCTACCACGTGCTGGCGATCGGCGAGCCGGCGCCGCAGTTCCTGGCCCTGGCCAACGCCCTGACCCGGTCGGGCGCGGAGGTGGTGGGCGCGTTCACCGCCTACACCGCCTTCGACTACCTGCATGAGCGCCCGTTCGACGCCGTGGTGCTGTGGGCCGGCGACACCAGCCAGGAAGCGCTGTCCATCGCCGCCGGCATGCGCCGCAACACCCGCCTCTACCACACGCCTGCGCTGCTCTACATGCGCCAGGAGAGCTATGTGACGATGTCGGAGGCCTACCATCGCGGCGTCTCCGACGTCGCCTCGCCCGAGACCCCGGAAACCGAAACCGCCCGCCGCGTGCTCGAACTGGCGCGCAGCTATCGTCGCCAGACCGCGATCCGACGTGCGCTGGAGATGGCGCGCACCTCCGGCCTGATGGACGCCGCCACCGGGCTCTTCACCCGCGATCTCTTCGCCCGCCACGTCGGACGCCTGGCCCAGGCGTCACGCGCCCGCGGCCGTCCGCTGTCGGTCTGCGTGCTCAAGGTCGCCGAGCGCACCGACGTCTCAGCCGCCCGCGCCGGCGGTTGGTTGGATCGGGCGATCCCGCAGATCGGCTCGATGATCGGCCGCCTGGTCCGCGTCGAGGACACCGCCGCGCGCCTGGGCCAGGAGGTCTTCGCCCTCGCCCTGCCCGCCACCGGCAAGGCCGCCGCGCGCGCCGCCGGCGAGCGGATCGCCGCCGTCATCGGCTGCACCGCCTTCGAAGCCGGCGACGGCCAGCCGCCGTTCGTGGTCGACTTCGACATCGGCGTGGCCGAAGTCACCTCGCCCGAGAACGTCGGCAAGGCGCTCGAAGAAGCCGCGGCCAGGGCACACCAGAAGGCGAGCTAGCCGGCGGCCTCCACCGCGACCGGGGCTGAGCTACGCAGCCGCGCGCTCACCGCCTGGGCCTTGTTCCAGGCGACCCAGACCAGGATTCCCCCGACCAGCGCGCAGGCCACCTGCAGCAGCGGCCAGTTTGGCGCGCCCACCGCGTTGAGGACGACCCGGACGTGGTAGTGGGTCAGGTAGATGAACAGCGATCCGCCCGACAGCAGGAAGATCGCCCGCCCGAACGGCTTCAGCACCGGCAGCCGGCGCACGAACAGCAAGGTGAAGGCCGAGGCCAGGATGAACAGCCAGCTC
The DNA here is from genome assembly GCF_964254345.1 of Phenylobacterium sp. LjRoot97. Classification (NCBI taxonomy): domain Bacteria; kingdom Pseudomonadati; phylum Pseudomonadota; class Alphaproteobacteria; order Caulobacterales; family Caulobacteraceae; genus Phenylobacterium; species Phenylobacterium sp. LjRoot97. The sequence goes on along the minus strand of NZ_CAXUTH020000001.1, from coordinate 2,182,569 downwards.
ATGACCTCGAGCGTGAAGTAGGTCGCCGCGGCATAGGCCAGGGCCGACACCATCGCCGCCAAACGCCGGCGCGGCGTGTCCGCACAGGCCGCCATCGCCCCCAGGATCAACGTCGCATAGTGGGTGGTCGGCAGCAGGTTCACGACCAGCAGCGGATCCGACGTCGCTTCGGGGTAGTCGGGATAGATCAGGAACGGGACCACGAACCGGAACACGCAGGCGATTGCGAACGACGCCGCCAGGAACGACCATTTCCGGTCCGGCTCCAGGCGCCGTTGCCCCATCAGCAGCACCGATAGATACAGGATGGCCAGCATCTGCATCATGCAGTGGATGTACCAGAGGAAGAACTGCTTCTCGCTCGGGGTGTAGGCCAGGAAGTTCTTGTAGAAGAAGGCCAGCGACCACGAGGCCTCCTGCCCGGCCAGCACCTTGGCGAAGAACAGGGCATAGGAGAACAGCGCCACCGGGATCGTGACGTTGAGCAACATCTTGAGGATGGGCTTGGCGCTCTTCTTTTCGAACACCTCCCACAGCTGATGGCCGCCGATCATGAACCCGGACACCAGGAACAGCGCGCTCGTCGCCCCGCCCCCATAGTCGAGCAGGGCGAAATGCCCGGCCACGACCAGTGCGATCGACACCGCGCGGATGATCATCGAGGTGTCGACGTCGCTGAAGAAGCGCTTGGCCGGCGCGGCCGTGGCGGCGATGTCGCGCAGGGCCATCAGGTGCCAGCCGTCGGGAACGACGCCCAGCACCTCCTCGGTGGCCAGGTAGAGCTGCACATAGGACAGACTGTCCCCGCCGATGCTCACGAACGACGAACCCGGGGCGATGTCCCGGCGTCCGAGCACCGAGGACCACTTCTCGACCAGCGCCCGTTCCTTGGGCGAGCCGGCCGCGCGGCCGGCCGGCTCGGGCGGCGGCTCGGCCGGCGATGTGCTGGCCCGCAGCGCCATGCGGTCGATCTTCCCGTTGGGCAGCAGCGGCATCGCCTCCAGTCGCACGAGACTGCTCGGCGACATGTAGCTGGGCAGCCGCTCGGCGAGGAACTGCAGGATGTCTTGTTGCAGGTTCGCGTCGGAGCGGTCGGAGGTCACGAACGCCGCGATCCTCGGTGCGCCTGCCCCTCCCTCGGCAAGGGCGATGGCGGACCGGACATCGCGGTGCGCCAGCAGGGCCGCCGTGATCTCGGAGAGATCGACGCGATAGCCGCGGATCTTGATCTGGTCGTCTTGGCGGCCAAGCACCACGACGTCCCCGCTCGGCAGATAGAAGCCGCGGTCGCCGGTATAATAGCTGTCGCCGCTCGTGCTGGCCTGGATCTCACCGCCGACCACATAGCCCAGGCTGAGCAGGTTCGAGCGGACGGCGATTTCGCCCACTTCGCCGATCCCTTTCAGCTGCCGATCACGATCGACGATCAACAGCTGAAAGCCGCCGGAGCCTTGCCCGACCGGAACCGTCTTCCAGCCGAAGTCGCCGTCGAAGACGAAGTAGCCTGCGGCCTGCGGCGTTTCGGTCGACCCGTAGAAATTGACGTTGACCGCGTTAGGGGCGACGCGGGCGATCTCGGTCAGCAGCGCCGGACGAAGCAGGTCCCCACCCCAGAACACGTGGCGAAGCCCCGGAAACGCCTCGGCCTTCGCCCCGGCGCAGAGCAGTTGCCCCATGGCCGGCGTCATGTGCGCGGTGGTGGGACGGACGTCCTCGAACCAACGCCGCAGGCCGCCCGGCTCGAAGATCGCCCTCTGCTCAGGGATCATCAGGCAGGCGCCGAGCGAAAGCGGCGTGAAGACGTCGCGCAGCAGCGGATCGTGCGACAGCCCCGACAGCATGGTGAACCGGTCGCTGGCGCCGAGCTCGAACCTCGCCGCCTGCCACGTCACGAAGTTCACCAGCGGCCTGTGGCCGACGGCGACGCACTTCGGAACCCCGGTGCTGCCCGAAGTGAACAGCAGATAGGCCGGATCGGTCGGCTCGGCGGCGTCGAGACCCGCCCCCTCTCCCTTCGACAGTAACTCCCGGCCGGGATAGACGATGGGCACGCTGCGGCTGGCCGCGATCCGCGCCGCAAGGGCCTTCACGTCCTCGCCGTCAGCGGCGCCGATGACGGCGCCGACCGCCGCGATCGCCGCCAGCTCGGCGAGGCGCTGTTCGGGGTAGGCGCTGTCGAGCACCACGAACACCCCGCCCAGGCGCAGGACCCCAAGGATCGCCCAGATTAAAGCCGGACCGCGTTCGGCGATGATCGCCACCCGGTCGCCTCGCCCGACACCCGACGCATGCAGCCGCGCCGCGACGTCTCTCGAACGCGCCTCGACCTGGGCGTAGCTGTAGGCCAGCCGGCCATGACGCAGGGCGATGGCCTGGGGCGTGTCGCGCGCCGTTCGCAAGAACGCGGTGTGAACGAGCTCCGTGCCGCCGATTGTCAGCGTCGCAGTCGGATCCGGAAGCGCTCCGGGCGTCGCCAGCGCGCTGGACCGGGTCTGGGCCGTCGGGACCGACGGCGAGGCGCAGAGGCGTCCCGTCAGGGCGACGAGCAACTCGGCGATCGCCGACGCCCGTGACGGCGACACGCCCGCGGCATGAAAGACCGAAACCGTTCCCGGCGAGGCGGCGAGATCGAACTCCAGGCGCAGATCGAACCCGCCCTCGGCGTCGGACGGCGCCGAGCCGCCAGTCCTGACATCCAGGGCCAGTCGCGGCGACGCGTCGTCGCCGGTCGGCGTCCGCCTCGCGATTGCCACCGCCTGGGCCTGCTCGCCGAGCGAACGCGCCTCGTCGACGCCGATGCTCAGCAGGTCCCGGCCGCGCTCGTCGCCACCCAACGCCACGTACTGCCGATCGACATCGGTCAGCCGCGCCAACGCAATCAAGCCGATCGCCCTGGCCACATCACCGGCGCTCACGCCGGCGCTGCGCGCGCTCGCCTCCAAGTCCGCGCGAACCCCGTCTGGCAGTTCGATCGCAACTCGGCCGCCACCGCTTGGATCGGCGGCGACGAGCCGCTCCATCGGGATTGTCGGCATATCCTCCGACGTGCCGGCTTCCGCCGGTCGAGCCTCTAAGTCCAACGACGCGTGCGTACGCGACCGTCCATCCCACAGGACGATCTTACCCATCTCACCCCCCCGACACCGGCAGGCGCGAACCTGCCGATGCAGCGTTTACCCGACTGCGATCACCGTTCAGTGATCATCGCTACGGCGCGGGGTTCTATACGCTCAGGATGTAGAGGCAAACCGCAATCCACCATTGCGAGAGTCGCGGGCGCGACGATCGCAATCGGATCGACGGATCAGGCCGCCAGCTTCGCCAGTTCGCTGAGGATGCCCTCGGCCGCGGCCAGGCGCTGCTCAGGGGTCTCCCACTCGCCCTTCACCACGACCTTGTGGTCGGGGCGGATCTTCCAGGCCACCTGGTTCTTCTGCACGAAGCCGACCAGACCCATGGGATTCTTGAACTCGTCGCCACGGAAGGTGACGACCGCGCCCTTCGGCCCGACGTCGATCTTGGCGACATTGGCCTCGCGGCACATGCCCTTGATGGCCACTACCTTGAGCAGCTGACCCGCTTCCGCCGGCAGCGGACCGAAGCGGTCGATCATCTCGGCGGCCAGCGCTTCGCGGTCGCCCGCCTTCTCGGCGTCGGACAGGCGTCGATAGAGCGACAGGCGCACATTGAGGTCCGGCACGTAGTCGTCGGGGATCAGCACGGCGGCGCCGGTGTTGATCTGCGGCGACCATCCGCGGTCGGACGCCTCGCCCTTGCCGGCCAGTTCCTTGAGCTCGTTGACCGCGTCTTCCAGCATCTGCTGGTACAGCTCGACCCCGATCTCGCGGATATGGCCCGACTGCTCGTCGCCCAGCAGGTTGCCGCCGCCGCGCTGATCGAGGTCGTGGCTGGCCAGTTGGAAGCCCGCGCCCAGATTGTCGAGCGACTGCAGCACCTTCAGGCGACGCTCCGCCGACAGCGTGATCTGCTTCTCGGCCGGCGTGGTCAGGTAGGCGTAGGCGCGGGCCTTGGCCCGGCCGACGCGGCCGCGCAGCTGGTACATCTGCGCCAGGCCGAACATGTCGGCGCGGTGCAGGACCATGGTGTTGGCGGTCGGGATGTCGAGGCCGCTCTCGACGATGGTCGTCGACAGCAGCACGTCGTACTGCCCCTCGTAGAAGGCGCTCATCACCTCCTCGAGCTGGGTCGGCGCCATTTGGCCGTGGCCGACCACGAACTTCACCTCAGGCACCTGCTCGCGCAGGAACTTCTGCAGGTCCGGCAGGTCGCTGATCCGCGGGGCGACATAGTAGGCTTGGCCGCCGCGGTACTTCTCGCGCAGCAGCGCCTCGCGGATGACGACCGGATCGAACGGCGTGATGTAGGTCCGGACCGCCAACCGGTCGACCGGCGGCGTGGCGATGATCGACATCTCGCGGATGCCCGACAGCGACATCTGCAGCGTGCGCGGGATAGGGGTCGCGGTCAGGGTCAGCATGTGCACGTCGGCGCGAAGCTCCTTGAGCTTCTCCTTGTGCTTGACCCCGAAGTGCTGCTCCTCGTCGACGATCACCAGGCCGAGGTTCTTGAAGCCGACCTGCTTGCTGAGAACCGCGTGGGTGCCGACGATGATCTCCACCTCGCCGTTGGCCAGGGCCGTGCGGGTTTCGCTGGCCTCCTTGGCCGGCACCAGCCGCGACAGCCGGCGAACCTTCACCGGCCAGCCCTGGAACCGCTCGGAGAAGGTCTTGTAGTGCTGGCGCGCCAGCAGCGTGGTCGGCGCGACCACTGCGACCTGCTGGCCGCTCATCGCCACCACGAAGGCCGCGCGCAGGGCGACCTCGGTCTTCCCGAAGCCGACATCGCCGCAGATCAGGCGGTCCATCGGCTTGCCGGCGCCCAGGTCTTCCAGCACGTCGCCGATGGCGTTGAGCTGGTCCTCGGTCTCCTCGTACGGGAAGCGGGCGCAGAATTCGTCGAACACCCCGTGCGGCGGCGTGATCGCGTCGGTGTCCTTGGTCGCCCGTTCGGCCGCGATGCGGATGAGGCCGATGGCCATCTCGCGCAGGCGTTCCTTGGCCTTGGCCTTGCGGGCCTGCCAGGCCGCGCCGCCGAGGCGGTCGAGCTGGACGTTCTCGCCGTCGCTGCCGTAGCGGGTGAGCAGATCGATGTTCTCGACCGGCAGATACAGTTTGGCCTCGCCGCCGTACTGCAGTTCCAGGCAGTCGTGCGGGGCGCCGGCGACGTCGAGGGTCTTCAGCCCCTCGTAGCGGCCGATGCCGTGGTCGATGTGGACGACGAGATCGCCTGGCGTCAGCGACGAGGCCTCGGCCAGGAAGTTCGCGGCCCGGCGACGGCGGCGCGGGCGCGCCAGGCGATCGCCGAGGATGTCGGTTTCGGAAATGACCGCCAGCTTGTCGGTCTCAAACCCCGACTCCAGCGGCAGCACCACGCGCTGGAAGATCTTTGGGTCGGCCGACCGCGCCGCGTCCCAGTAGGGCGCGAGCGAGATGTTCTTGAGGCCGTGGTCGGCCAGCATCGCCCCGAGGCGGTCGGACGAGCCGTCGGACCAGGACGCGAACAGGACCCGCTTGCCCTCCCCCACCAGTCGCTTGGCGTGGTCGGCGGTCGCTTCGAACAGGTTCACCGAATCCTGCTGGCGCTCGGCCGTAAACACCCGTCCGAGCCGCGCGCCCATGTCGATGACGGTTTCGCCCTCGACCTCCTGGAACGCCGAGAACCGCCGCGTCGGCCGAACCGCCAGCCGTTCGCGGTACTCGTCGACGTCCATGTAGAGCCGCGTCGGCTCCAGCGGGCGGTAGTGCACCTTGCGGTCGGCCTGGGCGCGGGCGTCGTAGGCGTCCTCGATCATCGAGAGACGCTCGTCGCGGGCCCCGTCGGCCAGATGGTCCAGGGCGATCAGGGTGTCGGCGGGCAGATAGTCCAGCAGCGTCGCCATGTCCGGGTAGAACAGCGGAAGCCAGTGCTCCATGCCGGCGCGGCGGCCGCCCTCGCTGACGGTGTCGTAGAGCGGATCGCCGCCCGGCGCCCCGAAAGCCTCGACGTAGCCGCGGCGGAATCGCGAGATCGCGTCCTTGTCCAGCAACGCCTCGCTGACCGGCAGCAGCGAGATGTCCTTCAGTTGCCGGGTCGAACGCTGGGTCTCTGGATCGAAGCCCCGGATCGATTCCAGGGTGTCGCCGAACAGGTCCAGGCGAACCGGCTCTTCGGCGTTGGGCGGAAAGACGTCGATCACCCCGCCGCGGATCGCGAATTCGCCGCGCTCCGAGACGGTCGAGGCGCGCTGATAGCCGTTGATCGCGAAGTAGCGCTCGAGATCGGCGATCTCGACCACATTGCCGACCGTGGCCGAATAGGCTCCGCCCTCGACCATCGACTTCGGCGGCACGCGCTGGATCAGCGCCGGAACGGTAGTGACCAGCAGCGCCGGCTTCTTGGCGTCGAAGCCCTTGGCCAGGCGGGCCAGGGCGGTCATCCGCTCGGCGCCGGCGCCGGCTGAGGGCCCGATGCGGTCGTAGGGCAGGCAGTCCCACGACGGGAAGCGGACGACCTCGACACTGGACGCGAAGAACGAAAACGCATCGACGAACGCCGAGAGCCGCGAGGCGTCGCGGGCGACGAACACCGACAGGCCGCCGCGGGCCTTGACGATGTCGGCCATGACCAGGGCGTCGAAGCCCTCGGGCGCGCCGACCAGGTCGAGCCGACCTGGATCCTGTGCGATACGCCGGGTCTCCGCCGCCGTCGGCGCGCGGAAGCCGTCAGCCGCCACGGGGCCCTCCCCTCGCCTCGAAAGCTTCGAAGCGGAAGGTCTTGATCATGCCCATGATTTCACCGTCGAACTCAGGCGGGGTCGGGGTGCGCTCGACGATCCACTCGTAGAGATCCTGGTCCGGCTGCTCCATCAGCGCCTCGAGGGCGTCGAGCTGCTCGGCCGTGAGCTTATGGGCGTAGGTGTCCGCGAACGGCCCCAGGATGAGGTCCGCTTCCCGGAAGCCCCGGTGCCAGGCCCGGAACTTCAAACGCTTCAGTCGTGTGTCATCGATACTCATGGGCGAGCGGCCGATATAGGCCGCTACGCCCACACGCGCCAGAGCGCGTTCGCCGAAAACGCGTCAGCCCCAGTCGCCGCCCCGCCAGGTGAAGGCGACATCCTTGAACGGCGTGTCGCCGACCTGCAGCGCGCCTTGGGCGACGGTCAGGCCGTCCTTGCCCTTCACGCCCTTGGTCTTCTTCAGCGCCGCGGGGTCCAGCTTCACGTCCAGCCGCACGTCGCCGAGCTTCGGATGCTTGCCGACCAGGCGGATCCGCTCGTCGGTGACGGCGTAGGCTTCGGGCAGAACCTTGAGCTTCACCGAATAGACGACGTTGCCGAGCGCGTTCTTTCGCGCCGGGCTGGTGATGTCGACGAACTCCAGCATCACCGGCGCGTAGGTCTTGGTCCGCGCGCCTTTTTCCCAGTCGTTGAAGCCCATCTGGCCGGCGATGTGCAGGTTGTCGAGCCGGTAGTCGCCGACCTTCACCTCGTTGGCGGGCAGGTAGTAGCCGAACTGGGCGTCGCCCTTGGGCCGGGTCAGGCCGGTGAACGTCGGATCGACCGGCACCGCGGGCTCGGCGACCGGGGCCTTGGCCTGCTCGACCTGCTCGGCCGCCGGGCTGCAGCCAGCCAACAAGACGACGCTCGCCGCCGCGAGAAGCGCTTTACGCATGAAATTCCCCCCTGGGTTTTGCGGAACTTCATCATGGGCGCCGCAGGCTGTCCATGGTCGCGCTATGTTCCGCCCATGCGGCCCGAGATTCTTTTTCCGCTCTATGCGCCGATCACGACCCTCAAGGGCGTCGGCGCGCGCGTGGCGCCCCTGCTGGAGAAGCTGGCGGGGCCGATCGTGCGCGACGTGGCGTTCCTGCGCCCGCACTCGGTGATCCGCCGCGAGCACGCCACCGTCGCCAGCGCCGTCGAAGGCGCGGTGCAGATCTTCGAAGTCCAGATCGACGCCTACAAGCGCCCGCGCAGCCCCCAGCAGCCCTGGCGGGTCGAGACCTACGACGGCGCCGGCGTGCTCAGCCTGGTGTTCTTCGGCAGCTTCGGCGGCCAGCTCGAGGCCAAGCACCCGCTCGGCTCCAAGCGCCTGGTCAGCGGTAAGGTCGAGCGCTTCGGCGCGGGACTGCAGATCGCCCATCCCGACTACATCGTCGCCCCCGACCGCGCCGAGGACATCCCGGCCTTCGAGGCGGTCTATCCGGCCACCGCCGGCCTGCCGGCCCGCACCGTGCGCAAGTTCGCGCTCGAAGCCCTCGGCCGCGCGCCCGAGCTGCCGGAATGGCAGGACCCCGCCTGGCTGGCCCGCGAGCGGTTCCCCAGTTGGCGCGAGGCGCTGGAGCTCATGCACGCCCCGCAGTCCGAACTCGACCTCGCGCCGCAGACCGCCCACGCGCGGCGCCTGGCCTATGACGAGCTGCTGGCCCACCAGCTGGCCATGGCCCAGCGCAAGTCCGAGCGCCGCGCCGAACCGGCCGCCAGGATCGCCGCCTCCGATCTCGCCGAAAAGGTCCGCGACGACCTGCCCTACCGCCTCACCGGGGCCCAGGACCGGACCCTGGCCGACATCCGCCGCGACCTCGAGGCCGGCGACCGCATGAGCCGCCTGGTCCAGGGCGACGTCGGCTCCGGCAAGACCGTGGTCGCCATGCTGGCCATGGCCGACGTCGCCGCCGGCGGCGGCCAGAGCGCGCTGATGGCCCCGACCGAGATCCTGGCGCGCCAGCATTTCGAGACCCTCTCGGGCCCGCTGTCGCAGCACGCGATCACCGCCGTCCTGCTGACCGGCCGCGACAAGGGCGCGGCGCGGGCCGAAAAACTGCGGGCTCTGGCCTCCGGGGCCGCCCAGGTCGCGGTCGGCACCCACGCCCTCTTCCAGGACGACGTCGGCTTCCAGAACCTGCAGCTGGCGGTCATCGACGAGCAGCACCGGTTCGGCGTCGCCGAGCGCCAGCGGCTGCAGGCCAAGGGTCAGGCCGTCCACCTGATCGCCATGTCGGCGACGCCGATCCCGCGCACCCTCGAGCTGACCGTCTACGGCGACCTCGACGTCTCGCGGATCGACGAGAAGCCGCCGGGCCGCACGCCCGTCGCCACCCGCGCGGTGCCGACCAGCCGCCTGGACGAGATCGAGGCCCGCCTGCGCGACGCCATCGCCCACGGCGCCCAGGCCTTCTGGATCTGTCCGCTGGTCTCCGAATCCGAACTGATCGACCTCAAGGCCGCCGAAAAGCGCGCCGCCGAGCTGCGGGCCAAGATCGGGCCCGGCGTCGGCCTCGTCCACGGCAAGATGACCGGCCCGGAGAAGGACGCGGTCATGGCTGACTTCGCCGACGGCAGGATCAGCCTGCTGGTCGCCACGACCGTCGTCGAGGTCGGGGTCAACGTGCCGAACGCCACGATCATGGTCATCGAGCAGGCCGAACGCTTCGGCCTGGCCCAGTTGCACCAGCTGCGCGGCCGGGTCGGCCGCGGCTCGCGCGAGAGCGCCTGCGTGCTGCTCTATGACCCGCCGCTCTCGGAGACGGCGCAGAAGCGCCTCGACATCCTGCGCCGCACCGACGACGGCTTCCTGATCGCCGAGCGCGACCTGGAGCTGCGCGGCGGCGGCGACGCGCTCGGCCTGCGCCAGTCGGGCTTCCCCGCCTACGTCTTCGCCGATCCCGTCGCGCACAAGGACCTCATCGCGACCGCCGGCGACGACGCGCGACTGATCATCGAGCGCGATCCGAACCTGACCTCGCCGCGCGGCCAGGCCGTGCGCGTCCTGCAGGAACTGTTCGACTGGCGGCCGAGCTCGCCCCTGAAGGACGCCGGCTAGGACGCCCCCTAGACCTTGACCATCCGCTTGCCGCGGTTCTCGCCGGCCAGCAGGCCGACCAGCGCCGCGGGCGTGTTCTCCAGCCCCTCGATGACGTCCTCCTGCACCTTCAGGGCTCCGCTCGCGACCCAGGCCTGCAGCTCGGCCAGCGCGATGTCGCGCCGGTCGTAGAAGTCCGAGACGATGAAGCCGCGCACGTTCAGCCGCTTGGTGACGATCAGGCCGGGCACCCCGCGCGGCCCATGCGCCGGCGCCGCGCCGTCATACTGCGAGACCGCGCCGCAGCAGGCGATCCGGCCGAAATTGTTCATGTTGAACAGCGCCGCCTCGAAGATCTCGCCGCCGACATTGTCGAAGTAGATGTCGATCCCGTCGGGACAGGCCGCGCGCAACGCGCGCCGCACGTCGCCGGCCTTGTAGTCGACCGCCGCGTCGAACCCGAGCTCGTCCGTCAGCCACGCGCATTTCTCGGCCCCGCCGGCGATCCCCACCACCCGGCAACCCTTGATCTTGGCCAATTGCCCGACGATCGAGCCGACCGAGCCCGCCGCCGCCGAGACCACGACGGTCTCCCCCGCCTGCGGCCGGCCGCATTCCATCAGCCCGAAATAGGCGGTCAGTCCCGCCACGCCGTAGACGCTGATCAAGTGCGTGACCGGCTTCAGCTCGGGCAGCGGCGACAGCCCCTTGCCCGGGACCGCGGCGTACTCCTGCCAGCCGGTGTCGGCGAACACCAGGTCGCCGGCCTTGAAGCCCGCCGCCTTGCTCTCCACCACTTCGGCGACCGATCCGCCGGCCATCACGTCGCCGGCCTGCAGCGCCGAGCGGTAGGTCGCGCCCTGCATCCAGGCGCGGTTGGCCGCGTCCAGCGAGATGTAGCGGGTGCGCACCAGCACCTCGCCGTCCGCGGGCGTCGGGGCCGGCGCGGTCTGCAGCCGAAAATGCTCCGGCGTCAGCTTGCCCTGCGGGATCTGCTCAAGAACGATCTGGCGGTTGTCCATCCGGCGTCTCCTGTCCTGCGCTGACGAGACGATGATCCCCGAAGCCCGCCGGGGTCAATCGACGGGCTTGGCCCCGCGCTCGATCAGCGCCGCAACCCGGGCCCCCGCGTCGGCCTCCAGGTCGGCGAAGAAGACGTTGTAGCCGGGCGCTCGCCGCCGGTCAGTCCAGGAGCCCGACGGCTTCAGCGACGGCGACTTCGGCCGCGTCACCCTCAGGATGCCCTTCTCACATTGGGCCCCGACCTGGCGGGTCAGGAAGGCCGGCCGCGCTCCCCACTCCAGCCCGGTGGCGTTGGTGGCCCCAAGGTTGAGGCGCGCGGGGGCCTCGGCGTCGACCACGGCCCCGAACAGCGGATTGAAGCAGATCGGCGTGCGGCCGCCGAGATTGACCAGTTGCCCGGCGTCGCCCCAGACCAGCGAACGGTCCAGCAGCGCCTGGGCGCGCTCCGGCTCGCCCTCATAGACTGACGCCCAGGCCGCCAGGCATCCGGTCTGCTTGGGCGCGATGCACGGCGCCAGCGGCGGCTTGTCGGACGGCACGACCGTCTGCATCAGATAGGCGGCGGCGACCCGCGCGCGCAGGGCCGGATTGGGCGCGACTTCCTCGGCGATCAGCCGCGCCGCCAGCGTCCCGCCCTGCTCCACTCCGACGATCACGAAGGGCCGGCCCTGGTTGTAGTGGGCCACGTAGTAGCGGAACGCCTCGGCGACATCGCCATAGGCGAAGCGGCGCGCCTCCTTGGCGTCGTCGCGCAGGGTCATCAGTGTGTAGAGGCTGGCCTGGCGATAGCGCGGGGCGAAGATCCGCCCGACCCGGACGAACGGCCCGGCGTAGTTGGGCGCCATGACCTCACGGAACAGCCGGTCGGCCTGCGGATCGTCGATCGGCGCGTTCCAGTGGCGGCCGCCGTCGTAGGTGGTCGGCGCGACGAAGAACACATCGGCCGGCGGTTCCTCGGCCGTCGGCGCCTCCGGAGCATTCGGCATCAACGCCCAGGCCGAGCGCTGCGCATAGTCGGGCGCCGGCGGCGGGTCGTAGATCTGGAATGGCTCCTTGGGATCGAGCCGGGTGCGCAGGATATCGTCGCGCCAGACGTAGGCCGCCGCTGACAGCACCAGCGCGACCACCAAGATCGTGGCGGCCGCCAGACGCCGAAAACCCTTAGGACGATCGGCCATTCGTCCCTTCGCCTAGCGGTAGTGGTCGGGCTGGGACAGATAGCGCTTCACGTAGTCGCTGACGCCGTCCTCCAGACTGGTCATCGGCTGGTTGTACCCCGCCGTCTGCAGGCGCTCCATGTTGGCCTGCGTGAAGTACTGGTACTTGTCGCGGATCGCCGGCGGCATCGGCGTGTACTCGATCTCCGGCTCGCGGCCCGCGGCGGCGAAGACGGCGCGCGCCAGGTCCTCGAACGTCCGCGCCGTCCCCGAACCCAGATTGTAGATCCCGTTGACCTGTTCGTTCTTGGCCAACCAGCCGATCACGTCGGCGACGTCGCGCACATAGACGAAGTCCCGGGTCTGGCCGCCGTCCGGCACGCCCTCGCGATACGACTTGAACAGCTGCACCGCATGGCCGTCGCGGACCTTCGGCCAGATCTGCGAGACGACCGACTTCATCGAGTGCTTATGCTCCTCGTTCGGCCCGTAGACGTTGAAGAACTTTAGACCCACCCATTGCGGCGGCGCGTAGTCGCGCGCGGCCTGGCGCGCGGCGAAGAGATCGAACAGCGCCTTGGACCAGCCATAGGTGTTGAGCGGGCGCAGACCCGCCAGCCACTCCAGGTCGTCGCGATCTCGGAAGTCGGTGGAGTCGCCATAGGTCGCCGCCGAGGAGGCGTAGACGAACCGGCGCTGGTGGTCGGCGCACCAACGGAACAGGTCGCGGGACAGCGTGAAGTTCGAGTGGATGATCTTGTCGGCGTCGGGCTCGGTCGTCGACGACACCGCGCCCATGTGGACCACCAGCTCGACGTCCCGCCAGCGCTTTTCCAGCCAGTCGAACATCGCCTCAGGGGCCACGAAGTCGCCGATCGGATGCTTGGCGATATTGCGCCATTTGCCGAGCTCGGCCTCGCGCAGCCGATCGCAGACCACCACGTCCAGAGACGGGTCCTCCGCCAGCTTGGCGACGATGTTCGAGCCGATGAAGCCGGCCCCGCCGGTGACGAAGATGATGCGACGGCTCATGCCTTCTCCTGCATCCGGGCGATGGCGGCGGTCGTGGAATAGCCGTCCACGAGCTGGGCCAGCCTGACCTCGCCCCCATAAGACTTCACAAAGTCGCCGCCGACCACCTCGCTCTCGGCGTAGTCGGCGCCCTTGATCAGCACGTCCGGCCTGGCGGCCTCGATGAGCGTGATCGGGGTGTCCTCGTCGAACGGCGCCACCAAGTCGACCGAACCGAGCCCGGCCAGCACCATGGCGCGGCTCTCCAGGTCGTTGACCGGCCGCCCCTCGCCCTTCAGCGCGCGCACCGAGCGGTCTGAATTGACGCCGACGATCAGCCGGTCGCACCAGGCCCGCGCCTGGGTCAGATAGGCGACATGCCCGCGGTGGAGAATGTCGAAGCAGCCGTTGGTGAAGCCGACCTTGAGGCCCTTGGCCCGCCAGCGGGCGATCTCGTCGGCCATGCGCTGCGGCGTGGCGATCTTGGCTTCGGCCGGCGCCATGTGCGCGGTGATCGACGCCTCGATCATCTCCTCAGGCGTCACGACCGCCGTGCCGGCTTTCCCCACGGCGACGCCGGAGGCCAGCATCGCGAACTCAATGGCGTCGGCGACGTCGACCTTGGCGGCCAGGGCCACGCCCAGCGCGGCCAGCGTGGTGTCGCCGGCCCCCGAAGCGTCGAACACCTCGCGCGGCACGCCGGGGAAATGGCGGACCGGCTCGCCGCGGACCGCCAGCGAAATGCCCTTGGCCGCACGGGTCACCAGGATCGCCTTGGCTTCGCAGAGCGTCAGGGCGTGGGCCAGCGCCGCCTCGATCTCGGCGTCGGTCTGGGTCGGCATGTCGGTGGCGTGGGCCAGTTCGGCGGCGTTCGGCTTGACGATGTCGACAGCGCCATAGCGAGCGAACGACCGGGCCTTGGAATCGACGATCATCAGCGCGCCGGACGCCCGACAGGCCTCGATGACGGCGGCCGTCACCACGCCCTTGCCGTAGTCTGACAGCAGGATCACGCCCGCGTCCTTGGCCACGTCGCGCACCGTGCGGACCAGCCGCTGCTCGACATCCCCGCTCGCCGGGCCGCTGGTCTCCATGTCGACGCGCAGCAGTTGCTGGCCGCCGGACACGAAGCGGGTCTTCAAGGTGGTGGGCCGCGCGGCGTCGGTGACCACAAAGCCTTCGACGCCCTCCTCGGCCTTGATCAGCCGCAGGGCCTCGACGCCCTCAGGATCGCCGCCGATCATCCCGACCAGGCAGACCTCGCCGCCCAGCGCCGCGGCGTTGCGCGCCACGTTCCCCGCCGCGCCCAGCATCACCAGCTCGCGCTTGCGCGCCAGCACCGGGATCGGGGCTTCCGGCGAGACGCGGGTCACGTCGCCATAGACGAACCGGTCCACCATGAGGTCGCCGACGCAGGCGATGCGGGCGCCCGACAGGGCCGAAAGGATCTTTTGAAGGGCCGCCAGGTCCATGATGCTCAGAGCCTACGCCGATTACTGAACCGCCGCATGGACGGCTTTGACGCTGGCCAGCAGGTCGCGCGCGCCGTCGAGCGGCAGGCAGCTCGGGCCGTCGCAAAGCGCCTTGTCCGGGTCAGGATGGAACTCGAAGAACACGCCGTTGGCGCCCGAGGCGACCGCCGCCTTGGCGATGATCGCGACGCCGTCGCGACGCCCGCCGGTAGAGGCGCCCGCCGTGCGCGGGTCGGCGCCGGGCAGCTGCACGGCATGGGTGGCGTCGATGGTCACCGGCGCGCCGAGCTTCTTCATCTCCGGGATCGCCAGCATGTCGACGATCAGATTGTTGTAGCCGAACGAGGAGCCGCGCTCGCACAGGATCACGCCGACGTCCGACACTTCCTTGATCTTGCTGAGGATGTTCTTGGTGTCCCAAGGCGCCAGGAACTGCGCCTTCTTGACGTGCACCAGGCCGCCGGCCGCGCCGGTCGCCTTGGCCGTCGCCACCACCAGGTCGGTCTGACGGCAAAGGAACGCCGGGATCTGCACGAGGTCGGCGACGGCGGCGACCGGTTCGGCCTGTTCGACCTCGTGCAGGTCGGTGCAGATCGGAACGTCCAGTTGCGCCTTCACCTCGGCGAGGATCTTCAGGCCTTCCTTCAGACCAGGGCCACGGAAGCTCTTCACCGACGAGCGGTTGGCCTTGTCGAAGCTCGCCTTGAAGACATACGGCAGACCCAGCTCGGCCGTGACGGCCTTCAGGTGGCGCCCGGTTTCCAGCGCCAGGTCGAGGTCTTCGATGACGTTCAGGCCAGCGATCACGACCAGCGGCTGGCCGTCGCCGATCGAGAGATTCCAGCGATTAAGCGTCAGTGCGGTCATGATAATCTCGGATTGGGGTGATCTGCGGCGCGCTCGCGCCTTGGCCTAAGTGGCGCGCGTGCGCCCGGTTCACAAGCGCGAAAACGTGAACCTCCGCAACCAGCTCCACCGCTCTCGCGTACTGGAGTTGATTCTATTCAATCCCAAATGCAGTGTTGCAGGTGTGAAAATCGAGGGTTGCGACCATGAGCTTGGCGCACGAACCATCGCTGGCGGCCCTGGCCGCCTCACCCAGGGCCTTCGGCAAGCTGCCGGCCCTCGCCGGCGCGCCCGCCGCATTCCGGTTTGCGGCGCGCCTCATGGCGCTGAATTGGCGGGCGGGCTCCCTGACCTTCGTCACGCCATCGGGCCAGGAATTACGGATCAAGGGCGCCGATCCTGGGATCGACGGGCGCATCATCGTCCACGACTTCGGCTTTATGCGCAGGGTGCTGGCGGCCGGCGACATCGGCTTCGCTGAAGGCTACATGGCCGGCGAGTGGGACACCCCCGACCTGTCGGCGGTGCTCAGCACGGTCAGCATGAACTTCGACCGCTTGGCGCGCTTCTTCATCGGCAATCCGCTCGTGCGCGCGGTGAACTTCATCGGCCACAACCTGCACGCCAACACCCGCAAGGGCTCGCGCAAGAACATCCACGCCCACTACGACCTGGGCAACGCCTTCTATTCCCAGTGGCTCGACGAGACGATGACCTACTCGTCGGCGCGCTATTCGCATGATGGCGAGGCGCTGGAGCTCGCCCAGACCAACAAATACCGCTCGCTGGCCCAGGGCATGGGACTGGAACCCGGCCAGAGCGTGCTGGAGATCGGCTGCGGCTGGGGCGGGTTCGCCGAGTACGCGGCCAAGGAAGTCGGGGCCAAGGTCACCGGCATCACCATCTCGCAGGAACAGTTCGACTTCGCCCGCAAGCGCATCTTCGAACAGGGCCTGACCGAACGCGCCGAGATCCGGATGATCGACTACCGCGACGTCCAGGGGCAGTTCGATCGGGTCGCCTCGATCGAGATGTTCGAGGCGGTCGGCGAACGCTACTGGCCGACCTACTTCGGCAAGATCCGCGACGTGCTGCGGCCGGGGGGCCGCGCGGGCCTGCAGATCATCACGATCCGCGACGAGATCTTCGAATCCTATCGGCGCCGCGCCGACTTCATCCAGAAGTACATCTTCCCGGGCGGGATGCTGCCGTCCGAGGCCCGGCTCAAGGACGTGACCAGCGCCGCCGGCTTGGCTTGGACCGGCATCAGCCGGTTCGGACAGGACTACGCCGACACCCTGGCCGAATGGGGACAGCGCTTCGAGAGCGCCTGGGACGGCATCGCCGAACTGGGCTTCGACGAGCGGTTCCGCAAACTCTGGCGGTTCTATCTCAGCTATTGCGAGGCGGGCTTCCGCACCGAGCGGACCAATGTCGTGCAGCTCAGTCTTTCGCGGGCCTGAGCCTCAGAACAGCTTAGGTCGGTTCGACGAAAGCTGCGGGCTTTCCCCCTGTTCTGCGCCTGCGGCCCGGCTTAAGTAGTCGGCTATGACCGTCGCCAGCAGCGTCCTCGACGCCATCGGAAACACGCCCCTGATCCGCCTTCGCCGAGCGAGCGAGGCGACAGGATGCGAAATCCTCGGCAAGGCCGAGTTCATGAACCCGGGGTCGTCGGTTAAGGACCGTGCTGCCCTCTATATCGTGCGCGACGCCGAACGCCGCGGGCTGCTGCGGCCTGGCGGGCGCATCGTCGAGGGCACGGCCGGCAACACCGGCATCGGCCTGGCGATGGTCGGGGCGGCCAGCGGCTACAAGACCACCATCGTCATCCCGCGCACCCAGAGCCAGGAGAAGAAGGACGCCATCCGCCTGCTCGGCGCCGAGCTGGTCGAGGTGGACGCGGTCCCCTACTCCAACCCCGACAACTATGTCCGCTACTCCGGCCGCCTGGCCGAGGAGCTGAACGCCAAGGAGCCGGCCGGCGCGATCTGGGCGAACCAGTTCGACAACGTCGCCAACCGCCAGGCCCACGTCGAGACGACCGCCCCGGAAATCTGGGAGCAGACCGGCGGCAAGGTCGACGCCTTCATCTGCGCGGTCGGTTCGGGCGGCACGCTCGCCGGCGTCGCCGAGGGCCTGCGCGCCCGCAACCCGGCCATCAAGATCGGTCTGGCCGACCCGCACGGCGCGGCGCTCTATTCCTGGTACGCCGACGGCGAGCTGAAGTCGGACGGGACCTCGATCAGCGAGGGCATCGGCCAGGGCCGGATCACCGCCAACCTCGAAGGGTTGAGCGTCGATCACCCCTACCGCATCGACGACGTCGAGATGCTCAATGTGATCTTCGACATGGTCGAGCACGAGGGGCTGGTGATGGGCGGCTCGACCGGCATCAACGTCGCCGGGGCCATTCGCATGGCCAAGGACCTCGGCCCCGGCCACACCATCGTGACGATCCTCTGCGACCAGGGCGCCCGCTACCAGAGCAAGATCTTCAATCCGGCGTTCCTGGCGGAGCGCGGCTTTCCGATCCCGCGCTGGCTCTAGCCATGGATGATCCGGTCGTCTCCACCGCCTGGCTGGCCGAGCGCCTCGGATCGGTCCGCGTCGTCGACGGCAGCTGGCACATGCCCACCGAAGCGCGCAACGGCCGCGAGGAACACCTCCAGCGGCATATTCCTGGAGCCGTCTTCTTCGACATTGATCATGTCGCCGATCACGACACCGACCTCCCGCACATGCTGCCGACTCCCGAAGCCTTCGCCGAGGCCGCCGGCGCGCTCGGCCTGTCGCGCGAGACCGACATCGTCGTCTACGACGTCCACGGCATCCGCTCAGCCGCCCGCGTCTGGTGGACGCTGCGCGCCATGGGCTACGACAAGGTCCACGTTCTCGACGGCGGCCTGCGCAAATGGCTCGCCGAAGGCCGGCCCGTCGAGGCTGGCGAAGTGGCGCCTGAGCCCGTCGCCGTCGCGCCGAAGTTCGACGCCGAGCTGGTGCGTAATGCCCAGGACGTCCAGGCCATCCTGCAGTCCGGCAAGGCCACGATGGTCGATGCGCGCTCGGCCGCCCGCTTCCGCGGCGACGCGCCTGAGCCGCGCGCCGGCCTAAGATCGGGCCATATGCCGGGCGCGGCGAACCTGCCCTGGGAACAGGTCGTCGCCGACGACGGCACGCTGCGCCCCGCCGACACGCTCAAGACCGCTTTCAAGCAGGCCGGCGTCGATCTCGCCAAGCCGATCGTCACGACCTGCGGTTCCGGCGTGACCGCATCGGTCCTGGCCCTGGCGCTCGCCCGACTGGGGCTTCGCGCCGCGGTTTACGATGGGTCCTGGTCCGAGTGGGGCGGCCTGGCCGGCGCGCCCGTCGTCACCGGCCCCTAGCGCGCGGGCGGCGCGTAGAGCAGACCTGGCTTCGGCGCATTCCACAGCGCGTTGTGCCCACGTTCGAGGTTCAGCGCCGACTGCGCCCCGAGATTGCGGGCGAAGACCTCGTCATAGGCGCCGACCTGGATGATCGCCTGCAGCGCAAAGTCGCGGCGCAGCCCCAGCAGCGGCCCGAAGTCGCCCTCCGCCCCCAGCAGCCGCCGGATCCTCGGATCGACCGAGCTCTTGGCCAGCTCGGCCGCGGTCTTCGAGGTGACGCCGATCTCCTCGGCCAGGATCAGTGAATAGACGGTCCAGCGCACGATGTCGGTCCAGACAGGATCGTCCTGACGCACCACAGGCGCCAGCGGCTCCTTGGAGATCACCGTCGGCAGGATCACATGCGCGTTCGGGCTGTTCATCACCGAGCGGGCCGACGCCAACGCCGACACGTCAGCCGTGAACGCGTCGCAGCCCTCGGCCTGGTAGAGCGCGCGGGCCTCGGCCTCGGTCTTGGCCACGACCGGCGTGTACTTGAGGGCCCGGGCCTTGAAGTAATCCTCGACGTTGGTCTCGCTGGCGGTGCCTTGCTGGACGCAGATGCGCGCGCCGTTCAACTCGTCCGCGCTCGTCAGGTTCAGGGACTTCGGCGCCAGAAACCCCTGCCCATCGAAGTAGGTGATCGCCGCGAAATCGACGCCCTCTCCGGCGTCGCGCGCCAACGTCCAGGACGTATTGCGCGACAGCACGTCGATCTTTCCGCTGCGCAGCACCTGGAAACGATCAGCCGCGTCCACCGGCGTGAAGCGCACCGCCTTGGCGTCGCCGAGCGTAGCGGCGGCGACCGCCCGACAGATATCGACATCAAAGCCGCGCCAGGTTCCACGGTCATCGGCGAAGGCGAACCCCGGCAAACCCGGATTGACCCCGCAGGAAACCCACCCGCGGGCCTTCACAGCAGCCAGGGTCGGGCTCGGTTTCGGCTTGTAGGCCCCGGCCGGCGCGGTTGTCTCGACCATCGGCGCGGGTTCGGGCGGCGGCGCGGCTTGTTCCTTCCCGCAGGCGGCCAACAACAGCGCCGAGGCGATGATGCTGGTGGTCTTCGTAGAAATACTGAGCCGAGAGATTGGCCGCCCTCCTTGATTGCATAGCTGTGGAGGCTCTAAGTGCCATGCGATCATGGCTCAAGTTCGCTCCACCCCGTCAACCCGCGTCACCCCAGAAACTCGCCTCATCCGCGCTGGCGCGCGTGACTGCGAACTGGTCAAGACGGTCGGCCCTCCGATTCAAAAGGGCTCGACGGTCCTACTGCCCAACGCGGCGGCGCTATACGACGACGATTCGTTCCTGACCTACGGTCGCGCGGGCCTCGCCGCCCACGACGCGCTCAAGTGCGCGCTGGCCGAGATGGAGGGCGCGGAGGGTGTTTGCCTCTACCCGTCCGGCCTGTCGGCGGTGACCGGCGCCGTACTGGCGGTGCTGCAGGCGGGCGACGAGGTGCTCGCCGCCGACAACATCTACAAGCCCAGCCGGCGGTTCTGTGACAACGTCCTGAAGCGCTACGGGGTCAGCGTCCGTTATTTCGACCCGCGGCTGTCGCCGCAGTCGCTGATCGATCTGGTTGGTGAAAAGACCCGGCTGATCATGATGGAATCGCCGGGGTCGCTGACCTTCGAAATGATGGACCTGGCCGCCGTCGCCGCGCTGGCCAAGGCCAGGGGCATTCTGACACTCACCGACAACACCTGGG
Source organism: Phenylobacterium sp. LjRoot97 (assembly GCF_964254345.1). NCBI lineage: Bacteria > Pseudomonadati > Pseudomonadota > Alphaproteobacteria > Caulobacterales > Caulobacteraceae > Phenylobacterium > Phenylobacterium sp. LjRoot97. The sequence continues at coordinate 2,162,085 of NZ_CAXUTH020000001.1, read as the reverse complement.
GCGCAGGCTACCTCTTCAAGCCGCTGGAGCATGGTATCGACATCAGCGTCCAGGCGCTGACCAAGTATGTCGGCGGCCACTCCGACGTATTCATGGGATCGGCGGCTGCGCGAGACCCCGCGCTCGTGCGGCAGCTCGAAGACGGCGTGCATAACCTCGGCTGGTCGGTCTCCGCCGACGACGCCTACCAGATGCTGCGCGGCCTGCGGACGCTCCCGGCCCGGCTCAAGGCCCAGGGCGACGCCGCGCTGCGGATCGCTGGATGGTTGGCCGAACAGCCAGAGGTCGCCGAAGTTATTCATCCGGCCCTGCCGGGCACTGCGGGGCACGCCCTCTGGACCCGCGACTACAGCGGCGCCTGCGGGCTCTTCGGGTTCGTTCTGAAGGGCGGCGCGCCGCAGGCCGCCGACGCCTTCCTGGACGCCCTGCAGCTGTTCGGCCTGGGCTTCTCCTGGGGCGGCTTCGAAAGCCTGGCCATCGTCAGCGATCCGCAGCTGGGCAAGCGCAAGTTCGCGCCGACCTATGACGGCCCGCTGATGCGGCTGCATATCGGCCTCGAGGCCGAGGATGACCTGGTAGCGGACCTGCGGCGCGGCCTCGACGCCTTTGCCGCCGCTCGCTAGGGCTGGGCCATCCGGCTCATGAACAGCGCCGCACGCTTCGTCTGCCGATCGAGGCTTTTGACGTCCATGGTCTCGCCCGGCGCATGAGCGCCCGCGCCTGCTGCGCCGAAGCCGATCAGACCCGGGAGGATATCTCCCACGAAACCGATGTCGCCGGCCCCTCGCTTCAACGGGTCTAGCTCAGCCATCTGATCGAACCCAAGGTCGCGGTTGACCTCGTTGAGGCGTCCCAGCAGTTGTCGAGACGCCTCGCTCGGCGCCATGGCCGGATAACCGTCGTCGAATGCTATCGACGCGCTCGCCCCGGCCAGCGGCTGGGCGACAATGGCCCGCATCTTGGCGCGAATGCTCTCAGTCTGGGCGTTAGACAGGGTGCGCAGGTCCCCCCTGGCCACGGCCTCGGCCGGAATGATGTTGGTCTTGCCCCCTGCGACCCCGCCCGTGTCGCTGGCGTTGGCCGCCGCCGTAGTTCCCGCCAGCATGTAGCCGACGTTGAAGGTCGCGTTCGGCTCGCGCGCTTGCTCGCGGAAAGCGTCGACGATCCGGGCCAACTCATAGGCCGCGCCGTAGCCGACGGTGTCGATGAAGATCCCCGACGAGTGCCCCGACTTCGCCGTGACCGTCAGCGTCCAATCGGTCGACGACCGCCGGGCGATCGAGGCCATGTCCTTGCCGTTCTCCTGGGCGAGCCCCTCGAACTCCAGGGCCAAGTCGCTGGCCTTCGCGGCATTGATCAGTTCGGCCCGCGATACCGACAGCGGCCGGCCGCCGCGTTCCTCGTCACCCGTCAGGACGATGGTGATGTCGGCGTCCTTCAGCGCGCCCGCGGCCTGCATGGCCCGCAGGGCGGCGACCATGATCACCAGCCCGCCCTTCATGTCGTTGACGCCCGGCCCTTCGGCGATGTCGCCGCGCCGGACATATTTCTGAAACGCACTGTCGGGTTCGAAAACCGTGTCGAGGTGACCAATGAGCAGCATCCGCCGCCCCTTGCCCGATCCCTTGTGAACCGCAACCACATGCCCCGCGCGGTCGACCTGCGCCATCGGGACCCAACGGACGTCGAAACCGAGCGCCTTCAGCTCGGCCTGCATCCGGCGACCAACTTCCTCGACGCCAGGCTTGTTGAGGGTGCCGCTGTTGATGTTGACCAGCGTCTCCAGCAACTCCAGGGAGCGCGCCTCCTCGGCGGCGGCGGCCTTGACGAGCTTTTGTTCCTGGACGCTCAGCCCTGCGGCGTGGACAGGGCCTGCAGCTAGCATGGCGATCGCCGCAAGGACGGCGGCGGAAGTCTTGAAGCCGGTCACGAGCGCTCCCCCAGCGACTAGAACGCCCAAGGCGCCCGGCGGTCTGGCGCGCCCAGCAGGACTCGAACCTGCAACCGTCCGCTTAGAAGGCGGATGCTCTATCCGGTTGAGCTATGGGCGCCTGGCAGGCCGCTAGTGCGTCCAGGACTGCTTGCGATTGTAGGCGAAGTTGTCGGCGTAGGCCTTCAGGATGCGCTTGGGCGCCTTCGGCTCGGTGATCTGGAACGGAATGCCGTGCGCCTGCGCGTAAGCCACCGCCTCGTCGCTGGTCTCGAAGGACAGACGAATCTGGCCGTTCATGTCGCTGGTCAGGGTCCAGCCCATCAGCGGGTCCGAGCGACGGGCCGAGTCCGGCTCGAACTCCAGCACCCAGTCCTTGGTCTTGGCCTTGCCGGACTGCATGGCGTTCTTGGCCGGACGATAGATGCGCGCGAGCATGCGAAGCCTCATAGAATTCTTACCGGCGTGGTCGGGGCGGCAGGATTCGAACCTGCGACCCTCTGCTCCCAAAGCAGATGCGCTACCAGGCTGCGCTACACCCCGAAGAGCCGGCGTGGGCGGGATATAAGGCTTTGGCCTTTCCCGCAATTGAACAAAGTCGCGCGCCGCCGCCTATCCGTGGCGACGCATCAACTTAAACACAGCGGATCCACGCACGACGTCCGTGCCGGCCACGTGCGCACGCGCTTCGACGAAGGCGACGTCACGCGTCGCGCGCGTCACCCGCGCCTCGCCCATCACCCACTCCCCGACCCGCGCCATGTGCAGGAAATCGATCGAGAGATGGATCGTGACCGCGGTCTGGCGCGCGGAGCGATAGACCGCAGCGCCCATCAGACCGTCGAGAAAAGCGGTCAGCATGCCTCCGTGAACCAACCCCAGGCCGTTGGCGTGGCGCGGCAAGGCATAGAAGGCCTGCTCGGTGACGTCGCCCATTTCGGCGCGGTGAAAATATGGTCCATTGTGACTTGAGAACGGACCGCGGCTGCCCGACGGCACAAACCCGGCCGGAGGCGCCGGCACCACATCCTTGTCAGTCACGCTTGAAGATCCGGTGCTCGATCCGATCGCCCGGCATCAGGCCGATCTCACCCGCCCGGCCGCCGGCCAGTTCCAGGACGCCGACGATTGGACCGCCTGAAGGGATCGGCGCCTCAGACAGCGGCGTGGTGTTGCGGGCGATCGACAGGACCGTGCCGTCCGTGCGGATGTAGATGATGTCCAGCGGGATCAGGGTGTTCTTCATCCAGAACGCCACCTCACGCGGCGTCTTGAAGTCGAACAGCATGCCGCGGTCGGGCGGCACTTCCTTGCGGAACATCAGCCCCTTCTCGCGCTCGGCGTCGGTGTCGGCGATCTCGACGAAGAAACGGGTTCGGCCGGACGGCGTCACGGCCTCCAGCGCCTCGAAACCCGCAGGCGGCTTTCCGACCGCGCCGGCGCCCGACGTCGACACCGCACCTGAAGGTGCAGGCGCAGCGTGAGTCGCAGCCTCTTGCGCCGCCGGTTCCTGCGCACACGCCGCGAGAAGCGACAGCGCGCCGACGAGCACGGTCAGGCCGCGTCGCAGCCTCATCTGACTAGGCACCGGAAACCTCCGAGCAGTGGGTCCGGAGCGCGACGAGCGTCGCGCCCCCAGGTCGAGAGTCCCGAAAGACTCTAGGCCAGACCTACAGACTCGATCTCGGCGACGACAAGCCCCTTCGGGCCTTCCGCGAACCGCACCATGACATCGTCGCCCGGCTGCAGGTCCTCAATCCCGGACCTCCGCAGGGTTTCAATGTGCACGAAGATGTCGCCGGTCTCCCCATCGCGAACTACGAAACCGTAGCCCTTTGCGCGGTTGAACCACTTCACCTTGGCGCGCTCCAACGGACCACGCGGAGTCAACGGACGGCGCTGAGGACGGGCGCCGAAGCCCCCGCGATCGAAGCTGCGTCCGTGATGCCCCTCGTCGTGTCGTCGGCGGTCCGAGGGTGGCGGAGCTGAGCTCTCATCCACCTCCAGCACCTCGGCGACCTGCCACCCCTTTGGACGTCGGATCACGTCACAGACGATCACCGCACCTTCGAGCGCGCTTTCGCGGCCCGAATTGCGAAGACTTGTGACGTGAAGCAACACGTCCTTGAGCCCCGTTTGATTGGGGTCGTCAGGAACGACAAATCCATAACCTTTGCCGGCGTCGAACCACTTCACACGCCCGCTGATCCGCACGGCTTCTTCGTGTGGACCTAATCCCTCGAATTCGTAACCAGACATCTGCCCCTCTGGCCCCGGTCTCCCCCCGATCCTTTCGGATATGGCCAACTAGAACAGTGTTCTCGTTACGCTAGTGCCGTCAATGGGGCATTTCACGCGCAGCACACGCGGCGGTCGCAATCTTCGCGCCAGCGTCGTGAATGGGTGCTTTTGGGGAGCCTCGCGGTGGCAGTCCCTAGGGGAGTCGAACCCCTCTCTCCAGGTTGAAAACCTGGCGTCCTAACCGATAGACGAAGGGACCGCGTCCGCGAGAGCGGTGTCTATATGGGCGAATCTTCGGGGGCGCAAGCGCCTTGCTCAAACCTTTTTCAGCACACCGTTATTCGAACGCGAAGCAGAGGCCCTAGGCCCTTCTGGCTCAGGGCTCAGCCAACGCGACGGGGGTCAGCGGCGTCTTCGATTTCGAGCTCCACGCTCTCGCGTCCCTGCCAGTCATCGGGCTTCAGGCGACCGGCGACGTGGATCGCTCCGGCCCCGCCGAGCAGCGCCCGGCCCAGCTCAGTCTCTTCAGCACGCCAGGCCACGGCCTTCAGCCGGCCGCCTGACCCGTCGGTCAGCGTGACCCGCACGTGGCCGCCACGCAGAGCCATGGGGCGCTCGACGCGGACATTGGCCGCCGCGAACATCGGCTCGGGATTGCCGGGCCCAAAGGGAGCCATCGCCTGGAAGGCCGTCCAGAGCCCCCTGTCGGCCCCGCCCGCCGTGACCAAGGCGTCGATATCCAAGGCGTCCTCAGCGGCCGCGATTTCGGCCTCGGCGGCGATGCGCTCGTTGAGGAAAGCCCGCAGATCGGGAATGAGCTCCGGCCGCACCGACAAGCCGGCCGCCATGGCGTGTCCGCCGCCTGCCAGGAGCAACCCCTCATCGAACGCGGCCTGCACGGCCCGGCCGAGGTTCACGCCCGGCTGGGACCGCCCCGACCCCTTGCCGACGTTCGCAGCGCGATCGACGCCGATGACCATGGTCGGCTTGCGGTAGCGTTCGCGCAGGCGGCTCGCCACGATGCCGATCACGCCGGGATGCCAGCCGTCAGCCGCGACCAGCGCCATCGGCGCGTCCATCTGGTTGCTTTCACGGTCGACGATGCTCACGGCCTCGTCGAAAATTTCCTTCTCGACCTCCTTGCGAGAGGCGTTGAGGGCGTCGAGCTCCACAGCGAGGGCGGCCGCCTCTTCGGGGTCGTCGGTCGACAGCAGCCGAGCGCCGAGGTCCGAGCGGCCGATGCGGCCGCCGGCGTTGATGCGCGGGCCAAGTATGAAGCCGGCATGGAAGACGCTCGCCGGACCGGAGCCCTTCGCGACCTCCAGCAGCGCCTTCAGGCCGGGATTGCGCCAGGCCGACATCACCTTCAGGCCTTGCGCCGTCAGCGCGCGATTGAATCCGACGAGCTGGGTGACGTCGCAAATCGCGCCGAGGGCCGCCAGATCCAGCCATTGGCGCAAGTCCGGTTCAGCCCGGTCCTGAAACAGGCCCCTCCCCCTCGCCTCACGATTCAGGGCCGCCAGAAGCACGAAGGCCACCCCCGCCGCGGCTAGGACGCCCTGCCCCGACTCGCAACCGGGGCGGTTGGGGTTCACCAAAGCGGCGACGTCGGGGATCTGGTCGCGCATCAGGTGGTGGTCGATCACCACCACTTCGAGCCCGATCTCCTTGGCGCAGGCCAGCGCCTCGTAGGCGGCCGCGCCACAGTCGACGGTGACGACGAGGTCGACCCCGGATTCACGGATCTTGCGGAACGCCGCTGGCGACGGGCCGTAGCCCTCCGTCATCCTGTCGGGGACATAGATCGGAAGTTCCATGCCCATCACACGGAACCAGCGGACCAGCTGGGCGGCGCTCGAGGCGCCGTCCACGTCGTAGTCCGCGAACACGGTCATCGACCGGTTCGCGAGCAGCGCGTCGATCAGGATCGCTGCGGCCCGGTCCATGTCGAGGAAGCTCGACGGATCGGGGAACTGCGCCTTGAGCGTAGGATTGAGATAGGTCTCGCCGCCGTCGGCGCTGACCCCACGCGAGGCCAGCGCCCGCGCCAGGGGTTCAGAAAGGCCGAGCGCCAGCTGGTGACGGCGTACGACGGCGGGATCGGCCGGCCGCTCGCGCCACGCACGCCCAGTGAGCGACCGCGCAACGCCGAGATAACCTGCCGCCGTGTCCCCGTCCGGCACGGCCCTAGACCGGCCGCTTCATCCGCACTTCACGCACCGTGCGGGTCGAGGAGTTCATCACCAAGGTGTGGGTGTGGACGAAGCCGTCCTCGTAGGCCACGCCGTCCAGCAGCGCGCCGTTGGTGACGCCGGTCGCCGCGAAGATCGCGTCGGCGCGGACCATCTCGTGCAGATCGTACTTCTTGTTGAGGTCGGTGATCCCGACCCGCGCCGCACGCGCCTTCTCGTCGGCGTTACGGAACACCAGGCGACCTTGAAACTGGCCGCCCACGCACTTCAGCGCCGCGCAGGCCAGAACGCCCTCCGGCGCGCCGCCCTGGCCGATGTAGAGATCAACGCCGGTCGTCGGATCCGACGTGTTGATCACCCCGGCGACGTCGCCGTCGGTGATCAGGTGAACACGCGCGCCCACCGAGCGGACCGAGGCGATGATCTCGGCATGCCGCGGGCGATCCAACACGCAGACGGTGATTTCCGACGGATCGACGTCCTTGGCCTCCGCCAGCGTTCTGACGTTCTCGGCCGGTGTCTTGTCGAGATCGATCACGCCCGCCGGATAGCCGGGACCGCAGGCGATCTTGTCCATGTAGGTGTCGGGCGCGTTCAGCAGGCTGCCCTTGGGCGCCCAGGCCATCACGGCCAGCGCGTTGGCCATCGCCTTGGCGGTCAGGGTCGTGCCTTCCAGCGGATCGAGCGCGATGTCGATGGCCGGGCCTTTGCCGCGACCGACCTTCTCGCCAATGTAGAGCATCGGGGCCTCGTCGCGCTCGCCCTCGCCGATAACGATCTCGCCGTTGATGTCGAGGTCGTTCAGCGCCGTGCGCATGGCGTCCACGGCGGCCTGGTCGGCGGCCTTCTCGTCGCCCCGCCCGACCAGCTTCCAGGCGGCGATCGCAGCGATCTCCGTCACCCGGACCGCGTCCATAACCAGACCGCGATCCAGATCTTGCGAGCTCATCCGTCTCTCCCAGCGCCTCGATCGGCGCAGACTATCCGTGGATTCTTATATGCGGGCGATCCGCAAGAGGCGCGGTCTTTCCAGCACCGCCGGTAGATTGGCGATGCGGTCGATCGCCGCCGTCAGGACCGATTCCGCCACGGCGTGCGTCGTCAGCACGATCGGCACGCCTTCGGCGTTTTCCACCGGCTTCTGCAGGAAGCTCTCGATCGAGACCCCTGCCTCCGCCAGCGTCTCGGAGACCGCGGCGATGACGCCGGGCTCGTCCTTGACCAGGAACCGCAGATAGGCGCGGCTCAGGCTCCGGGCCGGGTCGACCGGCGTGAAGGGCTTCAGCGACTTGGCCGGAGCCTGGAAGACCGGGCGCTTGGCGGCCGTCATTACGTCGGCGATGTCAGCAGCGACGGCGGCCGCGGTCGGTCCCGAGCCGGCGCCGGGCCCCTGGATGAAGATCCGGCCGATCCGCGTGCCCTCGATGAACAGTGCGTTGAGGGCGCCGCCGGCCTGGGCCAGCGGATGGTTCTGAGCCACCAGGGTCGGGTGAACGCGCACCAGCACGCCCTCGTCGGACCGGTCCGCCGAGGCGATGAGCTTGATCTTGTAGCCCAGGTCCTTGGCCAGCTGGATGTCGAGCAACGCGACCTGATCGATGCCTTCGATCTCGGCGGCGGCGTAGTTCGGCGCGCAGCCGAACGCCAGCGCGGCCAGGATCGAGATCTTGTGCGCGGCGTCGAAGCCGCCGACGTCCATGGTCGGATCGGATTCGGCGTAGCCGAGGCGCTGAGCCTCGGACAGCACGTCGGCGAACGAACGCCCGCCGCTGTCCATCTCCGAGAGGATGTAGTTGCAGGTGCCGTTGAGGATGCCGGCCACCGACTTCACGTCGTCGCCGACCATGGCCTCGCGCAGCATCTTCACTGCCGGAGTTCCCCCCATCACCGCGGCCTCGAACAGCAGCGGCACGCCCTTGGATTCGGCCAGGGCGGCGAGTTCCGCGCCATGTTCGGCGATCAGCGCCTTGTTGGCGGTCACGACAGGCTTGCCGGCGTTGAGCGCCGCCTCGACAGCAGCCTTCGCCGGACCGTCGGATCCGCCGATCAACTCGACGAAGATGTCGACGTCCGGCGACTTGGCCAGCTCGACGGGGTCGTCATACCAGGGCAGGTTCGAGATATCGAACGGCCGCGGGCGCGACCGCGAACGCGCCGACACGCCGGTCACGACCGCCTGGCCGCCAGCCGGCGCGAAGCCACCCTGATCCGACAGGAAGTTCAGCAGGCCGCCGCCGACCGTACCCAGGCCTGCGACGCCGACCCGCCACTCAGTTTTACTCATTGCGCCGCCATGGTGTTGTGGGCCCGGCCGAGGATCTCCTCGGCGTTGGCCAGAAATTTCTTCACGTTGCGCGCCGCCTGCCGGATGCGGTGCTCGTTCTCGACGAGCCCGATACGCACATAGCCCTCGCCGTACTCGCCAAAGGCCACGCCCGGAGCGACGGCGACACCGGCCTCCTCGATCAGCAGCTTGGCGAACAGCATTGAACCGGCTTCCTTGAACTTCTCCGGCAGCGGAGCCCAGGCGAACATCGAGGCCGGCGGCGGCGGGATGTCCCAGCCGGCGCGCTTCATCGAAGACACCAGGGTGTCGCGACGGCCCTTGTAGATCGCGCGGATCTCGTCGACGCAATCCTGCGGGCCGTTCAGCGCCGCCGCGGCCGCGACTTGGATCGGCGTGTAGGCGCCGTAGTCGAGATATGACTTCACACGCGCCAGCGCCGCGCACATCCGCGCATTGCCGACCACCATGCCGACGCGCCAGCCGGCCATGGCGTAGGTCTTGGAGAGCGAATTGACCTCGACGGCGATATCCTTGGCGCCCTCGACCTGCAGGATCGACGGGGGCGGATTGTCCTCGAAGTAGATTTCCGAATAGGCGATGTCGGAGAGCACGAGCATGTCGTGCTTCTTCGCCAGCGCCACGGCCTCCTTGTAGAAGTCCAGATCGACCCACTGGGCCGTCGGATTCGACGGATAGGACAGGATCAGCACGCTGGGCGGCGGCGCGGAGTGCTTCACCGCGCGGCTGATCCCCGCCAGGTACTCTTCCGGCGACGGCGCCGGCACGTGGCGGATCACCCCGCCGGCCATGATGAAGCCGTAGGCGTGGATCGGATAGGCCGGGTTCGGGCAGATGACGACGTCGCCGGGCGCCGTCAGGGCCTGGGCGAGGTTCGCGAAGCCTTCCTTCGAGCCGAGCGTCGCAATGACCTCGGTGTCGGGGTTCAGCTCGACGTCGAACCGCTTCTTGTAATAGCCGGCCATGGCCTTGCGCAGGCCGGCGATGCCTTTCGAGGCGGAGTAGCGACCCGCCTTGGGATCGCGCGCCGTCTCGATCATCTTGTCGACGATGTGCTTGGGCGTCGGCATATCCGGGTTGCCCATGCCGAAGTCGATGATGTCGACGCCCTCGCCGCGCAGCCGCGCCTTGATGCGATTCACTTCTTCGAAGACGTAGGGCGGGAGCCGGCGGATACGGTGGAATTCGGGAGTCATTTTGAGCTCTGGCCGCGACGCTCGCGGCGATGGGGAGCTGAAGTCGCGCATGGATAGCCCCCGCGACGGGGCGAGCCAAGCAGGTTCAAGGTCATTTTTGCCTCCGCCTGCCGAACTACCGCGGCGACGGAGGCGGGGTAGCTCGCTCCCGAAGTTCCTTGGCGAACGCCTCGCTGGACGGTGTCGTCGACGCGTCCGACCCAATATCCGGACCAGCCTGCGAACGGGCGCGCGCCACGAATCGCTCTGTGCCGGTCAACGTCCAGGTGTTCGGCGCCGTCGCCTGATCGACCTTGGCCCCGGCGATCTCAAGTTGGTCCGCCGCCTTGCCCCATTCAGCGACCGGCCGCTGCGCCGCCGGCATGGGCGGGATCTGGGCAAAGGTCGGGAAGGCCCGCGACTCATGGGCCATCCGCGCCACGTCTTCGGCCACGGCCGAATTCGGATCCACCTTGGCTTCAGAGAACGGATTGGCCGCGCATCCCGCCGCCAGCACGGCCAGCGAAGCGCAACCGAGCAGCGCCCGGGCGGAGGCTCCAAGCGACGAACATGCAAAAAGTCGAAGCGGCGCGTTCATTTCCGTCTCGGTCTTATGCCACTATCGCGTCGGGCGGAAGAGCGTGGGCGCTTTCGCTCCAAAGGAATGCGCATGCGGGAGGACAACGGGCGATGAGCGATCAGGCCACGGCGCCGCCGAAAGCCAAGGCGAAGAAGAAGGTCAAGGCAGCCAGCAAGGCCGCGAAGACCAAGTCCGCCGCCATGCCGCCGCCAGAGGTCGCCGTCGAGGCGCGGGCTGCGCCTGAAGCCGCGAACGCGTCGAGCTTCGAGCAGCTGAGCGCCGAACAGCGCGAGATGATGGAGAAGCTCTCGACCAACCTGGCCCGAGCCGCGTTGACCGCACAGGGCGCGATCGCCGAGGCGGCCCTGCGCCAGGCCGAGCGCCCTGCGGGCTTGCAGCCCGATCCGTTCCACGTGGCCCCCGCCCTGACCGACGTGATGGGGCGTCTGATCGCCCAGCCCGATCGCCTCGTCCGCGCCCAGGCCGATCTGTTCCAACGCTATCTCGAGCTTTGGCAGAGCGCCGCCCGCCGAGCCGGCGGTGAAACCGTCGAGCCGGTGGTCCAGCCCGAGCGCGGCGACAAGCGGTTCAATGACCCGGACTGGGCCGAGAACCCGGTCTTCGACGTGATCAAGCAGTCCTATCTGCTGACGTCGAACTGGCTGAACGGACTGGTCGCCGAGGTCGACGGCGTCGATGGCATGACCAAGCGCCGGGTCGAGTTCTTCATGAAGATGCTCACCGACGCCTTCTCGCCGTCGAACTTCCTGGCCTCAAATCCGGCGGCGCTGCGCGAAGCGATGGCCAGTCGCGGCGAGTCGCTGGTCAAGGGAATGGAGAACTTCGCGGCGGACCTGACCCGCGGCGGCGGTCAGTTGGCGATCAGCCAGACCGACTATCAGATGTTCAAGATCGGCGAGAACGTCGCCACCGCGCCAGGCCAGGTCGTCTTCCAGAACGAGATCCTGCAGCTGCTGCAGTTCAATCCGACGACCGACCAGGTCCACGAGATCCCGCTGCTGATCTTCCCGCCGTGGATCAACAAGTTCTACATCCTCGACCTGCGCCCCGAGAACTCGATGATCCGCTGGCTCACCGACCAGGGCTTCACGGTGTTCGTCGCCTCCTGGGTCAATCCGGATCCGACGCTCGCCGGCAAGACGTTCGAAGACTACATGCACCAAGGCATCTACGCGGCCACGGACGCGGCGATGACCCAGGCCGGCGTCGATCGCGTCAACACCGTCGGCTACTGCATCGGCGGCACCCTGCTCTCCTCGTCGCTGGCGCACATGGCGGCCAAGAACGACGAGCGGATCTCCTCGGCCACCTTCTTCGCCGCCCAGCAGGACTTCGCCGAAGCCGGCGACCTGCTGCTGTTCACCAACGAGGACTGGTTGTCCGACCTGGAAAAGCAGATGGACGCCGCCGGCGGCGTACTGTCGGGCCAGGCCATGGCCGAGACCTTCAACTCGCTGCGCGCCAACGACCTGATCTGGTCGTTCTTCGTGAACAACTACCTGATGGGTAAGGAACCCAAGCCCTTCGACCTGCTGTTCTGGAATTCCGACCAGACCCGCATGCCCAAGGCGCTGCACCTGTTCTACCTGCGCAAGTTCTACGGTGAGAACGCGCTGTCGAAGGGCGAGCTGGTGCTCGACAACGTCAAGCTCGACCTGAAGAACGTGAAGACCCCGGTCTATGTGCAATCTTCGAAGGAGGACCACATCGCACCGGCCCGCTCGGTCTATCGCGGCGCGCGGCTGTTCGGCGGTCCGGTGACCTTCACCCTCGCCGGCTCGGGCCACATCGCCGGCGTGATCAACGCTCCGGTGGCCAACAAGTATCAGCACTGGACCAACAGCAATCTGCCGGAGAGCGTCGAGCAGTGGATGGGCGGCGCCGTCGAGACGCCCGGCTCCTGGTGGCCGCACTGGGCCGAGTGGCTACGGGCCAAGTCCGGCGGCCTGGTCCCGGCCCGCGATCCCGCGAAAGGCAAGTTCGCCCCTATCGAGGCCGCGCCCGGTTCCTATGTGAAGGTGAAGTCTTAGGCGGCTGAGCTTTCGGGGGCGTGATGATCAAGACGGTGTTGCTGGGGCTGGCGGCCTTGCTCGCCCTGTGGGTGGGCTCGGGCCTGGCTCTGGTCGCTTGGTCGGGCCCGTTCGAGCCCAGCGGCCGCTATGTCGACATCGGCGGCCGCAAGCTGCGCCTCGTTTGTGCGGGCCCGAAGTCGGACCAGCCGGTGATCTGGATGGAGGCCGGCGCCTGGGGGCTGGCCGCCGACTTCGCCGCGATCCAGCAGCGGCTGGCCGCCAAGGGGATCCGCTCCTGCGCCTATGACCGCGCGGGCATGGGCTTTTCGGATCCCGGCCCCAAACCCCGCGACAGTGCCGCGATCGCCGCCGATCTGGCCAAGCTGATCGCCGCCTCAGGGGAAACCGGCCCCTTTGTTTTCATGGCCCACTCGATGGCCGGGCAGCACATCCGTCTCTACGCCGGACAACATCCCGAGCAGGTCGCCGGCCTGGTCTTGCTCGAGGCGACGACGCCGGAGATGGCGGCGAACCCGGCGGCTCAGAAGTTCCTCAACCGCGTGCAGATGGTCTCCCGCGTGAGCGCCATCGCCGGCAGCCTCGGCTTGACGAAGATCGCCTACTACATGGGCGACCGCATCGGGCTGCCGCCACAGGGACAGGCCGAAAAGCGCCACGCCTTCGTTTCCGGCCGACACGCGCGCACCGCTTCCGACGAAGTCCTGGTCTGGCCTCAAGGCGCCGTGCAGGCTGCGGCCGTGCAACTGGACCCTAAGTGGCCCGTCGCCGTGATCACCGCCGGAGACGAGAACCGCATGTCGGCCTGGAACGTCGTCCGCCGCGCGCCGGAACGGAACTCCCGCGCCGGCTACTATGAGAACGAGCCCAAGGCCCAGCACGCGACCCTGCTTGGCCTGACCCATTCCGACGCCGTCCTGCGCGGCGTCGACCACGTGCTGGCGGCGATCGCCAAGTAGCCTCGGCAGGTTGCTGGAAGCCTCGGTCGGATACCTGCCGAGAAATCAGGCGTCGGCGATCGAGTTCCACGACCGCGAGATCGTCAACTGACCCCGGTCGACCTCGAGCCAACAGCCCCCGCCCGGGTGCTCGGGCCTGGCCTCCTGGCCGATTTCAACACCGTCCAGGTGCGCCGCCAGCAATCTGCCGACGCCGCCGTGCGAGACGATCGCCAGGTCGCCCGCCGGCGCTTCCCGCACCGCCCGCTCGACCGCCCGGACGATCCGCGCCTGTGCGTCCCGCGCCCGCTCCCAGCCGCGGATGCTCTCGTCCGGCCGGCTGAAGAACTGCTCGACGACCTCCCAAAATTCCGGTGGCGCAAGAAACCCAGTCGACTCGCGATCGTTCTCGCCGAGCTCGGGATCGATCAGGTGCGGCACGCCCTGCGCCGCCGCGATCATCTCCGCGCCGTCCAACGCCTTCTGCTCGTCGCTGGACAGCACAGCGGCAAGACCTCGCCCGTCTAGCATCTCGATGAAGCGCCCCATCCGCCTGCGCCCGACGTCAGACAGCGGCCAACGCGTGATCGGGACCGCAGGATCGATCACGACCTCGGGGTGGGTCAGGAAATAGATGGTCGGCATGCGCCCAAGCTATGCCGAGACGAACCTCAGCGCATCGCCGTTGTTGCAGTACCGCAAGCCCGTGGGTCGTGGTCCGTCCGGGAAGACGTGGCCTTGATGTCCAAGACACCTGGCGCAGTGATACTCCGTCCGCGGCACGCCGATGGCGAAGTCGGTCTTCTTGCCCAAGGAGCCCTTGATGGCCGTGTAGAAGCTGGGCCAACCCGTGCCGCTCTCGAATTTCCACTGAGAAACGAACAGCGGAAGCGCGCAGCCGGCGCAGACGTAGGTTCCCTTCCGCTTTTCCTTGTTGAGCGGACTGGTGCCGGCCATCTCGGTCGCCTCCCTACGGAGGACGTTGTAGGTCGCCGTATCCAGGCGCTTGCGCCACTCGGCGTCGGACAGCTTGCGCCAGGGCGAGGCGGCATAGGGATCGTCAGCCGCGGCGGCCAAAGCCGGGACGCAAGCCAGAGCCGATCCCATCAGGAAGGCGCGTCGGTCGATCTTGCTCATGCCAGGAGATACGGCGCTCTCCGGCAGGCGGATGCAAGCCTAGCGGCCAGCCCAGCGATAGAGCGCGTCGGGGGTCTTTTCTTCGTTGTCGGCGCCGTCCGTCAGCCGCACCAGTTCGAAACCGCGCGCCTCATAAAAGCGGCGGGCTCGCGCGTTCTGCTGAAACGTCCACAATTCCCGTGGCGCGCCGTCCTCGAGCGCCTTGGCGAGCAGCTGCGGGCCGATCCCCTGCCCCTGGTGGTCCGGGTGAATATAGAGATGGCTTACCCAGCCCGGTTTGAACGCCACATAACCGACGATCTGGTCGTCAACTTCAGCGCCCCACACCTCGTTCTCTGGAAACAGCCGCTCGCTGAAGAACCAGAGGTCTTCCTCGGGCGTGTGGAGGTCCGGGAGGTAGGGCAGCGATACGCTTACGACGTGCCGCTGCAGCCGGGCCACCGGCGCCGCGTCGGCGGGGTTGGCCCGGCGCAGGGTCATAGCCCCTCGCCTTCCGCCAACCCGAGGATCAGGTTCAGATTCTGGACCGCCGCGCCCGAAGCGCCCTTGCCCAGATTGTCGAGCACCGCCACCAGCCGCGCTTCGCCCTCGGCCTCGTTGCCGAACACGTAGAGCTTCATGCGGTTGGTGCCGTTCAGCGCCTCCGGATCCAGATCGGCGTTGTAGCCGGCTGCTCCCGCGCGGGCTTTTTCAACGGCGGCGCACTCGGCTTCCGAGGCCACCGACACGAAGGCCTCGCCCTCATAGGCGGCGGCCAGCGAGTCGCGCAGGGCAGTCAGCGTCGGCTGCTTCGGCATCGCCCAGAGGTGCAGCGGGATCTCGACCAGCATGCCCTGGGCGTAGCGTCCGACCGCCGGCGCGAACAGCGGACGGCGCTGCATCCCTGTGTAGCCCATCATCTCGGGCAGGTGTTTGTGGGTCAGCGGCAGGCCATAGGCGCGGTAAGCGTCCTGGGTGCCCTGCGGCGCGGGTTGCTGTTCGAACTCCTCGATCAGCCCACGGCCGCCGCCGGAGTAGCCCGAGACGCCATGCACGCTGATCGGCGTGTCGGCCGGCACCAGCCCGTCCCGGACAAGCGGCGCCATGAGGCCGATGAACCCCGTCGACCAGCAGCCCGGATTGGTGATGCGCTTGGAGGCCACGATCGCCTCGCGGTGTCCCGGCTTCCATTCCGGGAACCCGAACACCCAGGCGGGATCGACCCGATGGGCCGTCGACGGGTCGACGATCTTCACGGCGGGATTGGTGATCAGCGAGACAGCCTCACGCGCGCCGTCGTCCGGCAGGCAGAGGATCGCGACATCGACCCCGTTCAGCAACTCGGCCCGCGCGGCTGGATCCTTTCGCTTGGCCGGATCGATCGAAACGAGCTCGAGATCGCGACGGCCTTCCAGCCGTTGCCGAATCTGCAGGCCGGTGGTGCCGGCTTCGCCATCGATGAATACGGTGTGGGCCATGGTCGGTGATCCAGAAATCTAGGCCGAAAAACAGAAAGGGCGCCTCGGTTGCCCGAAGCGCCCTTCCCAAACGCGAGTGCTCGCGCGCGGTTAGCGCTTCGAGAACTGGAAGCTGCGGCGGGCCTTGGCCTTGCCGTACTTCTTACGCTCGACGACGCGGCTGTCGCGGGTCAGGAAGCCGTGCGGCTTCAAGACCGGGCGCAGGGCCGGTTCGTAGTAGGTCAGAGCCTTGGACAGGCCGTGGCGGATGGCGCCGGCTTGACCCGACAGGCCCGAGCCTTCGACCGAGACGATGACGTCGAACTGGCCGACGCGATCGGTCACTTGGAACGGCTGGGCGATCATCATGCGCAGCACCGGGCGAGCGAAGTACACTTCCTGGTCGCGGCCGTTGATCGTGATCGTGCCCTTGCCGGGCTTGATCCAGACCTTGGCGATCGCGTTCTTGCGCTTGCCGGTCGCATAGGCGCGGCCTTGAGCGTCGATCTTCGGTTCAGCCGGAGCGGCTTGCGGGTTGGACGAGAGGCCTTGCAGGGCCTCGAAACCTTGGGTCTCGGACATCTGTCTTACAGGCTCCGCACGTTCTTGGCGTTCAGCGAAGCGAACGCGATGTTCTCGGGGTTCTGCGCTTCGTGCGGATGCTCGCCGGCATTGTAGATGCGCAGGTGCGTCATCTGCTTGCGGGCCAGCGGGCTTTCCTTGGGCAGCATGCGCTCAACGGCCTTTTCCAGGATGCGCTCCGGATACTTGCCGCCGAGGATCTTGTCCGCGGTGCGTTCCTTGATGCCGCCCGGATAGCCGGTGTGCCAGTAGTAGGTCTTGTCCTGCAGCTTCTTGCCGGTGAACTTCACCTTGTCGGCGTTGACGACGACGACGTAGTCGCCGCAATCGACGTGCGGGGTGTAGTCCGGGCGGTGCTTGCCGCGAAGACGCATGGCGATGAACGAAGCGAGACGGCCGACCACGGCGTTCTCTGCATCGATCACGATCCACTTCTTCTCGACGTCGGCGGGCTTCAGCGAAGCCGTCGTCTTCATCATGGGAACGGGTCCGTTAGGTTGGCGGGACGAGAAAGGTCCCGGCGAGGGCGCGGCTAGTACGGGGTTACCAACCGCCTGTCAACACCGATTGCGACACAAAGCGCGCAACACGTTGCCACGCAAGGCTTTGCTGCGATAGGTATCATAATACCGTCAATTTCAGCACTCAAGCTTCTATGGTCGCGTCTCGTCCATGAGCCATGCTGGAAAATTCCCATGTTCGCGTCGCGTCGCCAGTTCCTTCAGACCGCAGCCGCCACCGCCGCCTTCACCGGCTTGGCGCGATATGCGAACGCCCAGGTCACCGCCGACGCCGAGGGCTACTCCAACCCGGGTTACGCCAGCGAGATCGCAGGCTACGGCCCGCTGCGCCGCGACCCGGCCGAGATCTTCGACCTGCCCGAGGGCTTTTCCTACAAGGTGATCTCGCGCGCCGGCGACCAGATGGACGACGGACTGGTCGCGGCCGGCAAGATGGACGGCATGGGCTGCTTCCCCGCCGGCCGCAACCGCGTCGCCCTGGTGCGCAACCACGAGATCAGCCCCCCGCCCCGCGACATCCAGATCACCGCCTTCGGCGACAACCGCAGCCTGGCTGGCAAGATCGCCGCCTCCGATCTCTATGACACCGACAGCGAGGGCCTGCCGCTCGGCGGCGGGACCAGCACCCTGATCTACGACCTCAAGACCCACGAACTGAAGGCCCAGCACCTCAGCCTCGCCGGATCGGCGGTCAACTGCGCTGGCGGCGTCACCCCCTGGGGCTCGTGGCTCACCTGCGAGGAAACGGTCGTGAAGGCGGGCCAGGGCGTGAAGAAGGATCACGGCTGGGTCTTCGAGGTCCCTTCCCGCCTGCGCGGGCTGGCCGAGCCGGTGGCGCTCACCGCGATGGGCCGTTTCAAGCACGAGGCCTGCGCCGTCGATCCGCGCACCGGCGTCATCTATATGACCGAGGACGAGATCGACGGCAAAGGCCTGTTCTACCGCTACCTGCCCAACGACCGGCGCAAGCTGCAGGCGGGCGGCCGGCTGCAGGCGCTCGCGGTGGTCGGCGACGGCGATCCGCGCAACTGGGATGCGGTGTCCTGGAAGCAAGGCGACTGGCGCAACGTTCGCTGGGTCGATCTCGACGGGGTCGACAACCCCAACAACGACCTGCGCCAGCGCGGCAAGGCGGCCGGCGCCTCATGGTTCGCCCGCGGAGAAGGCATCTTCTTCGGCCAGGGCGAGCTCTTCTTCACCTGCACCAGCGGCGGACCGAAGTTCCACGGCCAGGTCATGCGCTATGTGCCGAGCGCGCACGAGGGCCAGGCCGGCGAAGCGGACGAGCCCGGTCGCCTGCAGCTGTTTGTCGAGCCCGCCGACATTCGGGTCATGGAGATGGCCGACAACCTGGCCATCGCGCCCTGGGGACACATCGTCACCTGCGAGGACAAGGTCGGCGGCACCAACTACCTGCGCGCCATCACGCCCCAGGGGCAGGTCTACACGATCGGTCGCAACGCCCAGACCCTGCCTGGGGCGAAGATCCGCGGGACATCGGAGCTTGCCGGCGTTTGCTTCTCGCCCGACGGGTCGACCTTGTTCGTGAACATCTACTCGCCCGGCTGCACGCTCGCGATCACCGGGCCCTGGCGATCCCTCAAGGCCTAGGGACGGCGCACCCGCCAGCCAAACGCCACGGCCAGCGACAGCACCAGAGCCGCCGTCACCTGATGGGCCATGCCAAGCCAAACGGGCACCCCGGCGACCAGGGTCACGACGCCCAGCAGCGCCTGCAGCAGGATGGCCGCGCCGGTGGCTTGGGCGAGCAGCTTGGCCTCCGCCGGCAGGTAGCGCGAACGCGAGGCCACCCAGGCCATCGCCAGGCCGACGATCGTCAGCAGGTAGGCCACGATGCGGTGGTTGAACTGTACGGCCGCCTGGCTGTGCGCCAGCGTCGCCCAGAGACCGTCGTTGGCGTAGTCCTGCGGGAACAGCGCGCCGTTCATGAGCGGCCAGTCGTTGTAGACGAAGCCGGCGTCGTTGCCGGCCACCAACGCCCCCAGCAGGATCTGGAAGAAGATCAGCCCGATGAGAGCCCATGCGCCCCGGGTCCAGGGGCTGGGCACCGTCTGCCGCGGCGCGCCGGACCACGCGTCAAGCGCGGTCCAGACCAGGGCGCCCAGCAGGGCGAACGCCAGGCCGAGGTGAATCGCCAGGCGCTCGGGCGCCACCGAGACCCGTTCCACGAGACCGCTCGCGACCATCCACCAGCCGACTGCGCCCTGAAGGCCGCCGAGGACGAACAGCCCCACGCAGCGAACGACGAGCCGCCGCGGCAGTTCGCGCCGAATCAGGAAGTAGGCGAACGGCAGGGCGAAGGCCGCCCCCACCAGCCGGCCGAGCAGCCGATGGCTCCACTCCCACCAATAGATCGCCTTGAAGGCCTCGAGGGTCATGCCCTTGTTGACCTGCTGGTACTGCGGGATCTGCTTGTAGAGCGCGAACTCGTCCGCCCAATCCTTGGCCGACATCGGCGGCAGCGCGCCGGTGACGGGCTTCCACTGGGTGATCGACAGGCCGGAATCGGTGAGGCGCGTCGCGCCCCCCACGACCACCATCGCCAGCACCAGGGCGGCGACGATGAACAGCCAAACCGCGACCGGGCGCGACCGGTCGGAACGAAGGAACGAGGTCATGACTTAAAGTGCAGGCTCTTCAGGGCGTTCTTACGGCGATCCGCTATCGGAGATCGCGCCGCAGGTCCATGCTCGGGAGGCGGAACCACGGAAGCTTGACCGCATTTGGTGAGTGGGACTCAACCAGAGGGCAAGACAATGCAGGGCGTGGGTATCATCGGGTGGATCGTTATCGGCATCGCCGCCGGCTTCGTGGCCGAGAAAGTGATGAAGCGCGACCACGGTTTGCTGACCAATCTGCTCGTCGGGGTGGTCGGCGCGCTGCTCGGCGGCTGGCTTGCCGGCCTCGTCGGCTTCAGCTTCGCCGGCTGGATCGGCAGTTTCATCGTCGCCACGATCGGCGCGATCGTCCTGCTGTTCCTCCTGGGCCTCATCAAGAAGCGCTAGGGGCTTAACGGCGCGCGCGCGGGCGCCTATAGGCATGGCATGAGCGCGCGCGTCCGAAAGTTCATTGGTGGTATTGGTATCGTCCTGTTCCTGGGCTTCTACGCCTGGATCATGACGATGATCGGCGAGCGACTGCCCGATCACTGGGCTGCGCAGCTGGCCTTCTATGGGATCGGCGGACTTGCCTGGGGCGTGCCGATCCTGCCGCTCATCAGCTGGATGAACCGCGGAAAGTAGCGAGGCCGCCCGTCGCCGGGCGGCCTGCGCACATCAGAACCCGAAGCGGGCTCCGACCGTCAGCACGTGCGCCCCGGTTTCGGCGCTCACCTTCGTGGTCGCGTCAGAGACTTCGTACTCCGCGCTCTTCAGGTAGCGATAGCCCACGTCCAGGCTGACCTTGTCGCTGATCGGATAGCCGGCCCCGACGAGGACCTGCCACATCACGCCGTCACCCTTGTCGCTCTCGCCGAGCAGCTCGTACTCCGACTGCCCGTAACCCACGCCCGCGCCGATGCGCGCGTTGACCGGGCCCAGAGCGCCGATGTTGTAGAAGGCGTTGGCCATCACGCCGGTCGTCTGGACCGAAGCGTCGAGGTTGTAGCCGAGGACGCGATCCATATCGCCGGTGTCGAGATCGTTCTTGCCGTAGAGCAGCTCGGCTTCGACCCCGATGCTGTTGTCAAAATTCCAACCGACGGCGACGCTGCCGAAGACGCCCGGATCGACGTCCGCGTCTTGCGAGCCCGAGAAGCCCGGCTCCGACACGTTGAATTCAGTCTGTCCGGCCACGCCGGCGCCCAGGTTCACCTGGACGTACGAGCCGACCGCCGGCTGCGCCATAGCGGCCGAACCGGCCAGAGCAAACGAACCGGCCGCAATAGCGCCAATCAAGGATTTCATATTGTGGTTCCCTCCCAAACAATGCCGGGCATTGATGGTCAGGCTTAGTTAATCGAGTCTCAAATTTTAGTGGCAACTCAGCGCCACTACAATTTTCGCGCGCAGCGCCGCGTCTGCGAAAATCGACCTCGACTATTGTGCGGGGGGAGGCCGCGAAGGCCAATTCGCCGATGGTCGGAGCGACAGGATTCGAACCTGCGACCCCTTGACCCCCAGTCAAGTGCGCTACCAGGCTGCGCCACGCTCCGACATCGGCGAGCGGCCCTTCTAACCACTTGGGCGGAGCGGGCAAGCTGAATTTCGAAGTCCGACGACGATCTCGCCCGGCGCGGACCGTCAGCCCTTGTCCAGCAACGTGTCCAGACGCCGCTTGGCGCTCTGCAGGTCGTCGAGCGCGAACAACAGGCGCTCGCGGCCTTCCTCGGTCAAATCGCTGTTGGCGAGGTCCAGCGCCACGCCCTCAGGCCGTGGCCCCACATCGCCGTCCGCCGCGGCCAGAAGCCGCTTCAGGCCTTGCTCCTTATGGAGTTTCTGGACGCCCTTGATGGTGTATCCGGCGTCGTGCAGCAGCGCGCGGACCCCGCGCAGGACCGCAATGTCCTGCGGACGATAGAATCGCCGGCCGCCCGCACGCTTCATCGGTCGGATGAAGGAGAACTTCGTCTCCCAGAATCGCAGCACGTGCTGCGGAACGTTCAGCTCGTCGGCTGCTTCCGAGATCGTCCGAAAGGCGTCCGGGCCCTTGGCCACTTAGCCGCCTTCCTCACTTCGCCAGGGCGCGGTCCACCCGCGCCTTCATGACCTGGGAGGCCCGGAAGCCAATCACCCGGCGCGGCTCGATCGCCGCCGGTTCCCCGGTCTTGGGATTGCGGCCCATGCGGGCGCGCTTCTCGCGCACCTGGAACACGCCGAATCCGGAAAGTTTCACCTGCTCGCCCTTCTCGAGGGCCTGCGCCATGAGTTCCAGCGTACGCTCGACCAACTCGGAACAATCCTGCCGGGTCAGCCCCACTTCCTCATGAACCGCCTCGCACAGGTCGGCCCGCGTCACCGTCGCGCCTTTCATGAACGCCCCTACCCCGAAAAAACACCGTTACTCTAATAGTTGACCCGCCGTCACTACCTGATTGTCACGTCAGGTCAAAGACTTCACGGGTCATTGTCTGAAATGCACCCTCGCGCCTACGCGCGCCAGACGCAAGCGTCTCGCAACAAACGTTACAGACGAACCACGCAGGCGCCCCAGGTCAGACCGCCGCCCATGGCCTCCAGCAGCAGCATCTGGCCCGGCTTGATCCGGCCGTCCTGCATCGCTTTCCACCACGCGAGCGGAATCGACGCCGCCGAGGTGTTGGCGTGTTCGGACACGGTGGAGACCACTTTCGTCTCCTGAATGCCGACGCGCTTCGCGACGCCCTCGAGGATTCGCTGGTTGGCCTGGTGCGGGATGAACCAGTCGACATCGTCGATCGCGACGCCCGCGTCAGCAGCGGCGGCGAAGATCGCCTCGGAAATATTCACGACCGCATGCCGGAAGACCTGGTTGCCCTGCATGCGCAGATGCCCGATCTGGCCGTTGGTCGAGACCCCGCCGTCGACGTAGAGCAGGTCTTGCTTCGTACCGTCCGCGCGCAGCGCAAAGCCCAGCAGACCGCGATCGGCCGTCGTCCCCTCGCCTTCCTGCGGTTCGAGCACGACCGCGCCGGCGCCGTCTCCGAACAGGACGCAGGTGCCGCGATCGGTCCAATCCATCAGGCGCGTCATCGTTTCGGCGCCGATCACCAGCGCGCACTTCGAGCGACCGCGCGCAACGAAGCCGTCGGCGGTCGAGAGCGCGTAGACGAAACCAGAGCACACGGCTTGAACGTCGAAGGCGATGCCCACCGGACAACCGAGCTTGCGCTGGACGATGGTCGCGGTCGCCGGAAAGGTCAGGTCGGGCGTCGTCGTCGCCACGATGATCAGATCGACGTCGGCCGGCGTCTTGCCCGCCGCCTCCAAGGCCATGCGGGCCGCCTCGACAGCCAGGTCGGACACGGGCTGATCCTTCGCCGCGCGATGGCGCTGGCGAATACCCGTGCGCTCGATGATCCATTCGTCGGACGTGTCGACGACCTGGGCCAGATCGGTGTTGGTGACGATCTCGTCGGGCAGATAGCCCCCGACACCGGTCACGACGCTACGCAGAACTTTAGTCACTCAGGCGGCTCCATCCACGGCCGGCGGCTGCTGTTCGGCCACCGCGGCGGTGAGCCGCGTCATATTCCGTTCGATCTCCGCTGCGAAGTCGCTTTGCGCGAGCTTCGAGGCCATGCGGATCGCGGCGGCGATGTCCCGGTCTGACGCGCCGCCGTGGCTCTTCACCACCACCCCATTGAGGCCGAGCAAAGGCGCCGCAGCGTCGGGGCTCAGCTTTTCGCGGAACTTCATCAGGCTGGACTTGGCCAGCAGCGCGCCGAGCTTCGAAATGACGCTGCTTGTCAGCGCCGAACGCAGTTCACCGCTGATGTAGCGCCCCGCGCCTTCGGCGGTCTTCAGCGCCACATTGCCGGTGAATCCGTCGGTGACGACAACGTCGACCTTGTTCTGAAACAGGTCGTCGCCTTCGACGAAGCCGCGATAGTCCAGATCGAACTTTCCGCTGCGCAGGATTCCATGCGCCTGGCGGACTTCCTCGTGGCCCTTCATGTCCTCGGCGCCGACGTTCAGCAGGCCGACGGTCGGCTTGGCCACGCCGTGGGCCGCACGATGGAAGGCCTCGCCCAGAATGGCGAACTCGACCAGGCGCTCGGCGTCGCAATCGACGTTGGCCCCGACGTCGAGAACCGTGGTGATTCCCTTCACCCCAGGCCAGCCGACCACCAGACAGGGCCGCTCGACGTCCACGCTCATGCGCAGGATCAAGAGCGAGATCGCCATCAAGGCGCCGGTGTTGCCGGCCGAGACGGAACCCTGGGCTTCGCCGGACTTCACCGACTCGATCGCGGACCACATCGACGTGCCCTTGCCCCGGCGCAGCGCCTGGGCGGGCTTCTCGTCCATGGCCACCACACGCTCCGCGTGGCGGACCTCGACGCGGTCCTTGAGGGCTGGATGCTTGGCGAGTTCGGCTAGAATAGCCGTCTCGTCGCCATGCAGCAGGAAGCGCAACGCGGGCGCCTCGGCCGCCGCCAGGGCGACGCCGGGGACCACGACGGAGGGACCGTGGTCGCCCCCCATTGCATCAATTGAAATGGTCAGGGATTTCGTCACGGCGCCGTTTTCACCCCTCACAGCGTCGCGCCGCAAGCATTCTCAGAATATGGCCCGAGGCGCCTTGATGCAAATGGAGAGCCGATCACGCACCATCGTCCTTCAAGCGCTTCAGGACCGCGAATGGAGATTCCTCAGCCACGTCCGGCTGGTAGTCGAACTCCACTCCCGGCTTGCGCGGGAACGGATCGATCTCTAGCGCCAGATGCTCGACCAGATAGCCGGCCAGATCGATTTCATCTGAAGCGAGCACATCCGGCGGATCGGGCGCTTCAAGGCTCATCTCGACCTCGCCGCCTTCCGATTCGGCTGGGGCGTTGGGACTCCCGGCGGGAAGCGCATGAACCAGGAAGTCGCCGTCGAGTCGCGACTCGAACGGATCGAGCGTCACGCCGCAGATCTGCTCGACCGTCGCCATGAAGCGGCCGCCGATCTCAGCGCCGTCAAGCCAGGCGCGGGCCGTTACGCGGCCCTGCAAGGCGGGCAGGCTCACGAGGCCGAGTTCCTTGGCGATCGCCGCGCGCGTCTCGGCATCGGGCTCCAGCGTGACGCTGACCGGCCCGCGGGCCAGATCGGCGAGGCGCACCATATGACGCCAGCCGCTCATGCCGCGCCCCAATCCGCACGGCCTTCGAGCAGGCTCTCGAGCTTCAGATCAGCGAGGGCGGCGCGCTGGCGCACGACATACTCGCCAAGTTCGGCGACATGTTCGCCTCCGCCCTGGGCGTAGACCGTCCGGCCCAGCAAGGCGTGCAGGTGATCGGTCTGCGGCAAGGCCGCGAACGCCGATTCGTAGGATTTCACCCGGCCGTAGAAGGCCTCGCCCAGTTTGCGCATCTTCTTGCCGACCGAAAGGTCGCCGACGCCCATCTCGCGCAGCGCGTCGTCCAAAGCGCCAAGGTAGGTGTCGAACAGGGCCTGCGACGTTTCGCCGGCGCGACCGCCCTGCCCGCGCAGCCGATCCAACAACAGGAAGACGTGGACCGTGTAGAGCTCAAAGCGGCCTTCGACCGTATCGGGCACGCCATAGGCCTCGTAGAGCGCGGGCGTGCGCGCCTGCGCAACGACGCCGGCATACAACTTCTGACCCATGGCCAGGGTCGTGCGTGGGCGGAAGAAGCGGTCCAGGAACATCTCGGCCTCGATTTCGCCGTCAGGCGCAGATACAGGCGGCATTGAACTAAGGGGCGGCGAGCGATAGGTCAAAGCCTCGAAGAATTGAACAGGTCCGGTTCGCACATGTTTCGCCGCGTCGCCTATGCCGCACTCGCCGCCGGTCTGCTGACCTCCGCTACGGCCTGCGCGCCTATTACGACCTATTCCGGCTTCCAGGCCATCGAAGCCAACCCGAAGGACGTCAAGGTCGGTACGGACACCAAGTCCACCGTACGCGCCAGTCTCGGCTCGCCCTCGGCCACCTCCACCTTCGACCCGAACGTCTGGTTCTACATCGACCAGGTGAAAGAGCGTGTGGCGTTCCGCCGCCCCGTCGTCACCTCGCGTAACGTTGTGGCGGTGACGTTCGACAAGGACAGCGAGGTCGTGAAGACCGTCGACACCATGACCCTGAAGGACGGCAAGGTCATCGCCTTCAACGGCCGCGAGACCCCGACCCGGGGCCGCGAGCTGACCATCCTCGAGCAGCTGCTGGGCAACGTCGGTCGTGGCGGCATGCTGCCCAACGCCGACGACGAGGGCATTCCGGGCACGCGTCCAGGCGACCGTCGCTAACGCCGCCCATCAGCAGAGAATCAAACAGGCCCCGGAGATCGCTCTCCGGGGCCTGATCTTTTTGGTGCGGTTGCGGACTTAGCCGGCCGCCCCGTGCGCCAGCACCGCCAACAGCAGCAGCGCCACGATGTTGGTGATCTTGATCATCGGGTTCACGGCCGGGCCGGCGGTGTCCTTGTAGGGATCGCCGACGGTGTCGCCGGTGACCGCGGCCTTGTGCGCCTCGGACCCCTTGCCGCCATGATGGCCCTCTTCGATCAGCTTCTTGGCGTTGTCCCAGGCCCCGCCGCCCGACGTCATCGAGATGGCGACGAAGAGACCGGTGACGATCACGCCCATCAGCATCGCGCCGAGGCTGGCGAACGCGTTCACCTTGCCGGCGATCATGTTGATCACGAAGAACAGCACGATCGGCGAGAACACCGGCAACAGCGACGGCACGATCATTTCCCTGATCGCCGCCTTGGTGAGGATGTCCACGGCCCGGCCGTACTCCGGCTTGACCTCGCCGGTCATGATCCCGGGGTTTTCCTTAAACTGGCGGCGAACCTCGGCGACGACCGACTCGGCCGCCCTGCCCACGGCCGTCATCGACATGCCGCCGAACAGGAAGGGCAGCAGCCCCCCGATCAGCAGCCCGACGACGACGTACGGATTGGAGAGGTCGAAGGCCACGGCCCCGAGCCCGTCGAAGAACGAACCCGGCGTCGCATTGGCCGCGAAGTACTTGAGGTCCTCGGTGTAGGCCGCGAACAGCACCAGTGCGCCGAGACCGGCCGAGCCGATGGCGTAGCCCTTGGTGACGGCCTTGGTGGTGTTGCCGACCGCGTCGAGGGCGTCGGTGGTCACGCGAACCTCCGGCGGCAGACCGGCCATCTCGGCGATGCCGCCGGCGTTGTCGGTCACCGGCCCGAAGGCGTCGAGCGCGACGATGAAGCCGGCGAGCGACAACATCGCGGTCGTGGCGATGGCGATGCCGAACAGCCCCGCGAGCCCGTAGGTCACGATGATGCCGACAACGATGACCAGCGCCGGGGCGGCGGTCGATTCCAGCGACATGGCCAAACCCTGGATGACGTTCGTGCCATGGCCGGAGACCGAGGCCTTGGCGACCGACTTCACCGGCCGGAAGCCCGTGCCCGTGTAGTACTCGGTGATCACCACGATCAAAGCGGTGACGACCAGGCCGGTGATTCCGCACCAGAACAGGCTCATCGCGTCGAAGGTCTTGCCGTGGACTTCCAGCGGACCGGTGACCAGCGACGTCACCACCCAGTAGATCGCCGCGACCGACAGCACGCCGGTGACAATCAGGCCCTGATAGAGCGCGCCCATGATGTTGTTGGACTTGCCCAGGCGAACCCCGAAGGTGCCGATGATCGAGGTGACGATGCAGACGCCGCAGATGGCCAGCGGCAGCAGCATCATGCTGCCGACCACATCGCTGCCGCGGAAGAAGATCGCCGCCAGGACCATGGTGGCCACCGTGGTCACCGCGTAGGTCTCGAAGAGGTCGGCGGCCATGCCGGCGCAGTCGCCGACGTTGTCGCCGACGTTGTCGGCGATGGTCGCGGCGTTGCGGGGGTCGTCCTCGGGAATGCCGGCCTCAACCTTGCCGACCATGTCGCCGCCGACGTCGGCGCCCTTGGTGAAGATGCCGCCGCCGAGGCGGGCGAAGATCGAGATCAACGACGCGCCGAAGCCAAGCGCGACCAGCGAGTCGACGACTTCGCGGCTGGTGTTCTCATGGCCCAGCGGACCAATCAGGAAGGCGTAGTAGCCGGCGACGCCGACCAGGGCGAAGCCCGCGACCAGCATGCCGGTAATGGCGCCCGACTGGAACGCCAGCGAAAGCCCCTTGGCCAGCCCTTCCGAGGCGGCCTGGGCCGTACGAACGTTGGCCCGCACGGATATCAGCATGCCGATGAAACCGGCCGCGCCCGAGAGCACGGCGCCGATCGCGAAGCCGACGGCCGCCAGCGGGCCGATCAGAATCGCCGCGGCGATGAGGACCACGACGCCGACGATGCCGATGGCCGTGTACTGACGCCGCAGGTAGGCTTGCGCCCCCTCTTGGATCGCCGCGGCGATCTCCTGCATGCGTGGGTTACCAGGTGAAGCCCGCAACAACTGCGCGGTTCGCACGATGCCGTAGAGCACCGCCAATAGGCCGGCGGCGATCACCAGCGTAAGCGTAAGACTCATGTTCTAAGCGCCCCTATCGATTGCGCGAAGACGCCGGTCGCCGCCCACGATTGGGCGGTGCTCGACGCTCCAGGCCCCTGTCGTTTTCCCTCAAGTGGAGCGCCGTTGGTCCGCCGCTCGTTATTGATGAGCGAGACGTTGCCAGTTGTAACGCATGCGTGCAACGCCCCGTTGACCGGGGTTACGCGACGACAGGCGTGAGCTGCGTATCCGCTAGGGCTGGATTTCAGTTCGCGTCGGCCGCGGCCCGGGCTTGGGCAGGCCGCGACGCTGCTTTGGGGTCTGGGCGGTGATGACGACGTTCTTGACGTCCTTGCCGGCGATCGCGACCGCTTCGCGCTGGAAGGCCGCCGTCAGGCGCGGCGCATCAACCGACGCATAGTCCTTCGGGTCGCCGAAGGCCCCGCGGCTGCCCAGCCGCGCTAGCGCGTCGCGGAAGTACGGCTCCTTGCCACGCCATTTGCTGGCGTTGGCGGCCGACGTGAGGTTCACGCGGATGGTCACGAACACGTAGTTGACCAGCCGTCCTTCGGCCATGATCGGGACCGCGACCGGAAGAACATCGACGTACTGGCCGATCGGCGCGTCCTTCGACGGCTCTTCCGTTTTGGCCGCGGACGCCGGTCCGGCGACGGCGGCGACAAGCAGGCTGGCTATCAGGGCGCGGCGGATCATGCCGCTTCCTTAGCGCAAAGGCATTTCCGGAAGCTTTCGCCTCAATCGTGACGCCAGCCGCCGGCGCCCGCCTCCACGATGCGGCCCCCGCAAGTCACCTCGACGCCCGCGCCCTCGGAAACGGCCCCGATCACGGTGAAACCGGCGATGGGCGAAACGCCCGTGCACACGACCTCATAGTCGTCGCCGCCAGAGGCCAGCAGGGCCAGCGCCTTCGGGCGATCAGGCTGCAGGTCCACCCAGGCCGCTGCGGCCGGGGAAAGCGGCAGAGCGTCCAGGTCCACGCGCAGGCTCACCTCGCTGGCGCGGGCGATGTGACCAGCATCCGCAATCAGACCGTCGGAGACATCGGCGGCCGCGTTTGCACCTGCGCGCAGAGGCGCACGCAGGTCGAGCCGCGGGGTCGGCAGCCGGTAGCGCCCGGCCAGGTAGTCGTCGGGATCCTCGACCTCGCCGCGTGCCGCGGCCAGCCCGAGCCATCCGTCGCCGATCACACCCGACACCATCAGCAGGTCGCCAGGACGCGCGCCTCCGCGCCGGATCATTTGGCCGGCTGGCGCCCAGCCAAGCATGGTCAGCGAAACGGTCAGCGGCCCGGGCGTCGAGACGGTGTCGCCGCCCAACAGCACCAGCCCGAAGGCCTCGCCGTCCTGAGCCAGTCCCGCAGCAAACCGTCGCCGCTCGGTCCAGCCGTAGTGCGCAGGCCAGGCCGTCGCCAGGAAGTAGCCGTACGGCTCAGCGCCCTTGGCCGCGAGATCGGACAGGTTCACGCGCAGAAGCCGGCGCGCCACAGTCTCGGGCGGCTCTCCGGGCAGGAAGTGAACGCCCTCCACCATGGCGTCCTTGGTGACGACGAGGTCTTGTCCGACCCGCGCGGGAATCGCGGCCGCATCGTCCAGCAGATCAAACGCCTCGGGCGCGCCCCGCGTCAGGGGGCGATAGAGGCGGGCGATCTGCCCGAACTCATCGGGCAGATCTTCGTGCGGCTCGTCAGCCGCGGACATCGCGGGCCACCGCGTCCAAGGCGCCGTTGACGAAGCCCGCCTCGGGACCTTCGAAGAACGACTTGGTCAATTCGACATATTCGTTGATCGCGACTTCAGTCGGCACGTCCGGACGATGCGAGAGTTCGAACACGCCTGAGCGCAGGATCGCGCGCACGGTGGCGTCCAAACGCTCCAGGCGCCAGTTCGCGGCCAGCCGGCCCGCGACCGTCGCGTCGATCTCCCGCTGGTGGCCGACGACCCCGCGCACGAGGTCGGCGAAGAACGCCTCATCGGCGGCGGCGAGGGTTGCGCCCTCGCCCTCCGGGTCGCCTTCCAGCGTGCGATCGAACCGGTGATCGGAGAACTCGCGGATCACCGCCTCGACGCCGACACCGGACACCTCCATCTGGTAGAGGGCTTGGATCGCGGCGAGACGGGCGACGGAACGTTGGCTGCGGCTCATCAGTCTTGTCCGAGCAGTTGACGCTTGAGGCCGATCATCGCGAACGCTGCACGGGCGGCGCCGCCGCCCTTGTCGCCCTCGCTCGCCTTGGCGCGCGCCCAGGCCTGATCCTCGTCCTCGACCGTCAGGATGCCATTGCCGATCGCCAGACGCTTGCCGACGGTCAGATCCATGATCCCGCGGGCCGACTCGTTGGAGACGATCTCGAAGTGGTAGGTCTCGCCGCGGATGACCGTGCCGAGCGCGACATAGCCGTCATAGCGCTTGCCGGCCGGGCCTTGCCCGCCCTCCTCGGCGATCGCGATCGCGCCGGGGATCTCCAGCGCGCCGGGCACGCTGATGACGTCATATTCGGCGCCGTGAGCGGTGATCACGTCGGCGGCGGCCTTCAGCATCTCGTCGGCCAGATCGTCATAGAAGCGCGCCTCGACGATGAGGATGCGGATTTTGTCTTCGAGCATGGGGCTCCAGTCTCTGTTTGGAGGGACCCTTTAGGCCGTTTCTCGCCAGCGGGCGAGATAGCGAGCGAGCATGTCGATCTCGAGATTGACCTTCACGCCCGATTTGAGGCGTCCCAGCGTCGTCACATCCCAGGTGTGCGGGATCAGATTCACGCCGAACACGTCGTCCTCGACCTCGTTCACGGTCAGCGACACGCCGTCCACGGTGATCGAGCCCTTAGGTGCGATGAAGCGGTGCAGCGGACGCGGGACGCGGATCTTTACGCGATGCGAGCCGCCTTCGGATTCGACCGAGATCACCTCGCCGACGCCGTCGACGTGCCCGGAAACGATATGGCCGCCGAGTTCGTCGCCGACTCGGGCGGCGCGCTCCAGGTTGACGGGATCGCCTTCCTTCCAGGTCCCCAGGGTGGTCAGGCTGATCGTTTCGCCCGAAATCTCGACCGCGAACCAGTTGTCGCCCTTCTCGACGATCGTCAGGCAGCAACCCGCGTGGCTGATCGAAGCGCCCATGTCGATCGTCGACAAATCAAAGCTGGTCTCGACCTCGAAACGCAGATCGCGGTTGGTTTCGCGGACGGCGCGCAGCCGGCCCACATCGGTGACAATGCCGGTGAACATTCAGATCCTCTCGTAACGCTCCCAGAGGTCGTCGCCGACCTCGCGGATTTCAACTCGGCGCAGCCGCGGGGCGTCGGCCAGCGCGTCGAGCGCCAGCGCCCCGATTCCCGGCCGCCCCTCCCCGCCGATCACAATCGGCGCACGGAACCACTCCAGGCGATCGACCAGCCCGCAACGCAGGAAGCTGCCGGCGACCTGGCCGCCGCCCTCGACGAACAGTCGCTGCAGGCCTTCTTTTGCCAAGGTTCCCACCACGTCATGCAACTCGGGCCGTTCCTCGCCGACGGCGTGGACCTGAAGCACCCGCACGCCGGCGTCCACCAGACGCGCCTCGGGCGGCGTGGTTGAAACGACGTAGGTCGGCACGTCCCGCGCCGTGGCCACGAGCTTGCAATCGTCAGCAAGCCGCTGACGGCTATCCAGCACCACGCGGGCTGGCTGCGGCCCGCGCCAACCCTCCAGCCGCACGGTAAGTTCGGGATCGTCGGCCAGGGCGGTCTCCACCCCGACCAGTACGGCGTCGTGCTCGGCCCTGAGGCCGTGCACCGCCTCACGCGCCTGCGGCCCGGTGATCCAGCGGCTTTCGCCACGCGACGTGGCGATGCGACCGTCGAGCGAAGTCGCCAGCTTGAGGGTGACGCTAGCGGCCATCCTCGTCGCCGTCGCTCAGGCCCTCCTGGCCCAGGAAGGTCGCGAACTCGCCGGCCTCGCGGAAGTCGCGATAGACCGACGCGTAGCGAACGTAGGCGACGTCATCGAGGCTCTTGAGGTGCTTCATGATCAGTTCGCCGACCACCGACGAGGGTAGCTCGGTTTCGCCCATGCTTTCGAGTTGCCGGACAATCGCCGAGATCATCTTTTCGATCCGGTCAGGCTCGATCGGCCTCTTGCGGGTGGCCAAGGCGATCGATCGCGCCAGCTTGTCCCGGTCGAACGGCGCACGCCGCCCGGCGCGCTTGACGATCGTCAACTCGCGCAACTGCACGCGCTCGAAGGTCGTGAAACGACCTTCGCACTCCGGACACATACGACGGCGTCGGATAGCCGCGCCGTCTTCCGACGGGCGGCTGTCCTTCACCTGACTTTCGGCGTGGCCGCAGAACGGGCACCGCATGATCTAGCCCCTTCCGGCCAACCAGACCCCTAAATACAGGGACTAGCCGTAGATGGGGAAGCGTTTCGTAAGCGCCAGCACTTCGTCGCGGACCTTGGCTTCTACGGCGCTATTGTTGCCGCCCTGCGCCAGGCCATCGAGGACCTCGCCGATCCAGGTCCCGATCTGGCGGAATTCTCCCGGACCAAAGCCGCGGGTGGTGCCGGCCGGCGTCCCGACGCGCAGCCCCGACGTCTGCATCGGGGGCAGCGGGTCGAACGGGATGCCGTTCTTGTTGGTCGTGATGTGGGCGCGCTCCAGCGCCACTTCCGCGTCCGAGCCCGAGACGCCCTTCGGCGTCAGGTCGACCAGCATGAGGTGGCTGTCAGTGCCGTTGGACACGATCTTGAAGCCGGCGGTCTGCAGGCTGTCCGACAGCGCGCGGGCGTTGTCGACGACCTGGCGGGCGTACTGCTTGAACTCGGGCTTCAGGGCTTCGCCGAACGCAACGGCCTTCGCGGCGATCACGTGCATCAGCGGGCCGCCTTGCAGTCCCGGGAAGACCGCCGAGTCGATCTTCTTGGCCAGCTTCTTGGAGTTGGTCAGGATCATGCCGCCCCGCGGACCGCGCAGGGTCTTGTGGGTCGTGGTGGTCACGATGTCGGCGTGCGGGAACGGGTTCGGATAGACGCCGCCGGCGACCAGGCCGGCATAGTGGGCGATGTCGACCATCAGCAGCGCGTCGACGCTATCAGCGATTTCCTTGAAGCGCGCGAAATCGATGTGACGGCTGTAAGCCGAGCCGCCGGCGATGATCACCTTCGGCTTCTCGGCAAGCGCGACCTCAGCGGCCATGTCGTAGTCGATCAGGTGATCCTGCTGGCGCACGCCATAGGCGACCGGACGGAACCACTTGCCCGATTGGTTCACGTTCTTGCCGTGGGTCAGGTGGCCGCCAGCCGACAGGTCCATGCCCATGAAGGTGTCGCCGGGGCTCATGGTCGCCATGAACACGGCCTGGTTGGCCTGGCTGCCCGAATGCGGCTGCACGTTGGCGAACTCGCAGCCGAAGATCTGCTTGGCCCGGTCGATGGCGATCTGCTCGGCCACGTCGACGATTTCGCAGCCGCCGTAGTAGCGCTTGCCCGGATAGCCTTCGGCGTACTTGTTGGTCAGGACCGAGCCCTGCACGTCCATCACCGCCTTGGACACGATGTTCTCGGACGCGATCAGTTCGATCTGATCCTGCTGGCGCTTCAGCTCGCCCGACAGCACGGCGGCGATGTCCTGATCGGTGTCGGCGACGCTGGCCGAGAAGAAGGCGTCTGCGGGGGCTTGGGCGTGAACGGTCATGGGCGGGCCTTTCGGGAAACCTGGGAGGCGAAATATGGGTGAGCGCCTCGTGC
This sequence comes from Phenylobacterium sp. LjRoot97, assembly GCF_964254345.1. Classification (NCBI taxonomy): domain Bacteria; kingdom Pseudomonadati; phylum Pseudomonadota; class Alphaproteobacteria; order Caulobacterales; family Caulobacteraceae; genus Phenylobacterium; species Phenylobacterium sp. LjRoot97. The sequence continues at coordinate 2,128,178 of NZ_CAXUTH020000001.1, read as the reverse complement.
TGCGCTCTTTAGCGCCATCGGACCTACGATCCAACGGCATGGAACGATCTTCTGTGTGCAGCGTTGGAACCCCCACGGAGGGGCGCGCGCCGATGCGCCCGCTTCGCGTGTCATTGCGTTCTCAGGGGGTCCTGAATGAGTATTGAAGCCGAGCCCGAGGTTCGTTCGGGCGAGGAATTGATGCGGCTTGGGGCCGATATCGTGGCCGCCTACGTCAGCCGCAACGCTGTCGCCGCCGAGGCGGTCCCCGAGATTATCAGGTCCGTTTACGGCGCGCTTGAAGGGCTCAGCAAAGGTCCTGCGCCAGCTCCCGAAGAGAAGCCTAGGCCCGCGGTCCCAATTGGTCGCTCGATCCAGCACGACTACATCATCTGCCTCGAAGACGGCAAAAAGCTGAAGATGCTGAAGCGCTACCTGCGCTCTCGGTACGACATGAGTCCGGAAGACTATCGCCGGCGCTGGGGCCTGCCGCCGGACTATCCGATGGTTGCGCCGGCCTATGCGGCGCGCAGGTCCGACTTCGCCAAGCAAATCGGCCTTGGCCGGGGCGTACGTCGAGGGAAGTAGGCGGGGCGGCTTAGCCGCCCTTGCTCTCGTTTGATCAGTGAACCCGGTGGGTCTCCAGTGAATCGAACTTTGGCGGGTATGCGCCCGCCTGGCGCCGGCGGCAAGGACGAACCTTAAGCCGCCTGTCCGCCCACGCGGGCGACGTTGCAGTGAACCCAAAGCTTTTCAAGGGCTTCGGCCAGGGCGTCCATCATACCGTCAGTGTGCGCCGGCGACGGCGTAAAGCGCAGCCGCTCGGTGCCGCGCGGCACGGTCGGATAGTTGATCGGCTGCACGTAGATGCCGAAATCGGTCAGCAGGATGTCCGAAATCATCTTGCAGTGCACCGGGTCGCCGACGAGCACCGGCACGATATGGCTGACCGACGGCATGACCGGCAGGCCAGCCTTGCGCAGACGGGCCTTCAACGCTTCGGCGCGCTCCTGGTGGGCGACGCGGACCTCGTTGTGCTCTTTGAGGTAGCGGATCGAAGCCACCGCGCCCGCGGCCAGGGCCGGCGGGATCGAGGTCGTGAAGATGAAGCCGTCGGCATAGGAGCGGATCGCATCGACGATGACCGCGTCGGCAGCGATGTAGCCGCCCATGACGCCGAACGCCTTGCCCAGCGTGCCTTCGATGATGTCGATCTCGGCCATCACGCCGTCGCGCTCGGCGACGCCGGCGCCACGCGGGCCGTACATGCCGACCGCGTGGACTTCGTCGAGATAGGTCATGGCGCCGTACTTCTTGGCCAGCGCCACGGTGCCGGCCATGTCGGCGATATCGCCGTCCATCGAGTAGACGCTTTCGAAGGCGATCACCTTCGGCGCGTCGGCCGGCGCTTCGGCCAGCAGCTGCTCAAGGTGCTCGAGATCGTTGTGGCGGAACACCCGGCGCTGGGCGCGGCCGCCGGCGCGGATGCCCGAGATCATCGAGTTGTGGTTCAGCTCGTCCGAGAAAATGATCAGGCCCGGAAGGATCTTGTACAGGGTCGAGAGCGAAGCTTCGTTCGACACGTAGCCCGAGGTGAACAGCAGCGCCGCTTCCTTGCCGTGCAGGTCGGCGAGCTCGTGCTCGAGTTCGACGTGATAGTGCGTCGTGCCGGAGATGTTGCGCGTGCCGCCCGAGCCGGCGCCGGCCTCGTCGATCGCCTGGTGCATGGCGTCGGTCACGATTGGGTTCTGGCCCTGGCCGAGATAGTCGTTGGAACACCAGACCACGACGTCCGACTGTCCACCGTCCGGACGGGTCCAGGTCGCCTGCGGGAACTGCCCGCGGTGACGCTTCAAGTCGGCGAACACCCGGTAACGGCCTTCCGAACGGATCTGTTCGAGGGCGGTGGCGAAGGCGCTCTTATAATCCATCGACTTGAACTCCGCCCGAGGCGTTCGACGATCTCGCGCCGCGGAGCGGTCCCCTTGCAATTGCCCGGCTTATCGCGCCGCGGGCATCGATTGTCTACAATTCGTCATACGTAATCATTCAGATTTCGATGACGCACCGTAAGCTCGCGCGTTCAGCCGTGCAGCTCGTCTAGCCGACCGCGCAGCATCTGCAGAACTCCGGAAAAGTCCGTAGTCCCGAAGCCGAGACGGTCAAATAGGGCATAAAGTCCCTCGGCCTGCGCCCCCATCGGAGCCGCGGCGCCGGCCGTCGCGGCCGCCTGCTGAGCCAGCTTCAGGTCCTTGAGCATCATCGCCGTGGCGAATCCGCCCTGGTATCCACGGTTGGACGGCGCGGTCTCCACCGGGCCCGGCCAGGGATAGTAGCTGGTGATCGACCAGCATTGCCCCGACGACTTGGACGCGATCTCGAAGAAGCGCTCCGGATCCAGGCCGAGCTTCTCGGCCAGGGCGATCGCCTCGCAGACGCCCAGCATCGAGATGCCCAGGACCATGTTGTTGCAGATTTTGGCCGCCTGCCCTGCCCCGTGGTCGCCGGCGCGGATCACCGCGCGGGCCATGGGCTGGATGACCGCCTCGACCTCGGCGAAGTCGGCCTCGTCGCACCCCACCATGAAGGCCAGCGTGCCGGCGTCGGCCGCCGCCGTGCCACCCGAGACCGGCGCGTCGGCGAAGCGGAAGCCCTTGTCACGGGCCATGTCAGCCACGGCCCTGGCGCTGTCGACGTCGATGGTCGAGCAGTCGATCAGCAGGGCGGACTTCGGTGCGTTGGGGAGGATCTCTTCGGCGTAGACCTTGCGGACGTGAGGCCCGGCCGGGAGCATCGTCACCACCGCGTCGGCGTCGCGAACGGCTTCGGCGACCGATCCCGCCGTCGCGCAACCGGCGGCCTTAGCGCGGTCGACAGCGGCCGCGGCGAGGTCGAAAGCGGCGACCTGGCGGCCTGCCTTGGCCTGGTTGGCGGCCATGCCGCCGCCCATGTTTCCCAATCCGATGAAGGCGATACGCATGTCAGATCCCTAATGCGGATCGCCGTTAGCCGAGCTCCGTCGATCCTTGTTGTCTGCTCAGGGTAGCGGCGACCACTCCTGGTCGGAAGGAAGCGGCGCGAAAATCTCGTCGAGCATCGCTTCGGTGACGCCCTCGGCGCTCGCGGGGTTCCAGCGAGGCGCATTGTCCTTGTCGACGATGACCGCGCGTACGCCCTCGATGAAGTCGTGCCGCTGCACGACACGGGCGCCGATACGGTATTCCATCGTCATGTTTTCGGCGAAGGACTCCATGTTCCCGCCGAGACGCAGCTGGCGAAGCGCCACCTTCATGGTCTGCGGCGACTTGGTCGCCATCACCTTGAGCTGCTCGGCCGCCCATTCCGTCCCCGCCGCCTTCAGTCCAGCGAGGATCTGCTCCAGCGTGTCTGCGCCGAAGATCCGGTCGATCTCGTCCTGGTGCGCGGCCAGGGGCGGGCGGCCGGCGTCGCCTTCGTACTCGGTCAGCAAGCCGTCGATGGCGGCCGGATCGGCGATGATCGCCGTCTTCAGCGCCTCGACCTTGCCGCTCTCGATGAAATCGGTGGCCACGCCGATCAACTCGCAGTCGGCGGCCTTGATGCGTCCGCCGGTCAGGGCCAGCCAGGTTCCGATATGGCTGGGCATTCGCGGCAGGAACCAGCCCCCGCCGACGTCCGGAAAGAGGCCAATGCCGGTCTCCGGCATCGCGAAGGTCGTCCGCTCCGTCGCCACGCGATAGCCGGCCGGCATGGCCAAGCCGACGCCGCCGCCCATGGTCACGCCGTCCATGATCACCACCACCGGCTTGGCGTACTCGAACAGCAGGTGGTTCAGGCGATATTCGATGAAGAAGAACTCGCGGGCTTCGCGGCCGTCGCCAGCTCCGCTCTCGGCCAGCATCCGGATGTCGCCGCCGGCGCAGAAGCCGCGCTCGCCCGCGTGATCCATCAAGACGAGCTTCACCGCCGGGTCGGCGCGCCACGCCAGCAGCGCGTCGGTCATCGCCGTGCACATGGCCGTCGTCAGGGCATGCAGGGCCTTGGGCCGATTGAGCGTGATCCGCCCGACTTCGCCTTCGACGCGGATCAGGACTTCGTCGGTCATTGCCGGAACATCTCCCGGGCGATGATCACCCGCATGACTTCGTTGGTGCCTTCGAGGATCTGGTGGACCCGCAGGTCACGCACGACTCGCTCGAGCGGATAGTCTTTCAGATAGCCGTAGCCGCCGTGAAGCTGCAGCGCCTGGTTGGCGACGTCGAAACCGGCGTCAGTGGCGAAGCGCTTGGCCATGGCGCAGTACTTGGTGGCCTGCGGATCGCGGTTGTCGAGCGCGTTCGCCGCCCGCCGCACCATCAGCCGCGCAGCTTCCAGTTCGGTGGCCATGTCGGCGATCTTGAACTGCAGCGCCTGGAAATCGGCGAGCTGTTTCCCGAACTGCTTGCGCTCGCTCATGTAGGCCTGGGCCGTATCGAGGGCGAAGGCCGCCCCGCCGAGCGAGCAGGAGGCGATGTTCAGCCGCCCGCCGTCGAGCCCCATCATCGCAAAGCGGAAGCCCTCGCCCTCCCCGCCGATCCGATTCTCGACAGGGACCCGGACGTTGTCGAAATTGACCTGGGCCGTCGGCTGGGCGTTCCAGCCCATCTTCTTCTCCTGGGCGCCGAACGAGAGTCCCGGCGTCCCGTTCTCGACCACGATGGCCGAGACGCCCTTGGCGCCCGGCTCGCCCGTCCGCGCCATCACGACGTAGAGATCGGAGACCCCGCCACCGGAAATGAAGGCCTTGGAGCCGTTGAGCACGTAGTGGTCGCCATCCAGTGTCGCCGTCGTGCGCAGCGCGGCCGCGTCGGAGCCGGAGCCCGGCTCGGTCAGGCAATAGCTGGCGATCAGCTCCATCGTGGTGAGTCGCGGCAGGTACTTTCGCCGCAGCTCGTCAGAGCCGAAGCGATCGATCATCCACGAGGCCATGTTGTGGATCGTCAGATAGGCCGCGACCGAGACGTCGCCGTAGCTCAAGGCCTCGAAGACGATCGACGCGTCGAGGCGGGTCAGAGCCGAGCCGCCGACATCCTCGCCAATGTAGATTCCGGCGAAGCCGAGCTCGGCGGCCTTGCGCAGCACGTCCGTCGGGAAGTGCTTGTCCTCGTCCCAGCGCGCCGAGTTCGGGGCAAGTTCCGCCTCGGAGAACGCCTGGGCGGCTTCCTGTATTGCGCGCTGATCGTCGGAGAGGGTGAAATCCATTCGCTCGAACCTGGGTTTGAGAGGCTGACTTGAGCAAGTCGCTCCGCTGGCGCAACCTGTCAACGACGCGACGCGCGGGGGCGTGTCTTTCTCGGGGTCTTACGCATGGCGGTCCAGACGGGCGGCGGGCGCATCGGCGAGTCGGCGCGCAATCTCGCCTTCATCAACTACGCCCTGTTGTTCTCGGCGGTGTTCTTCGCCGGGGTGCCGGCGCTGATCGCGGCGATCATCGCCTATTCCCAGCGCGACGAGGCGCCGGCGCCGATCGGCTCACACTACAGTTTCCAGATCCGAATCTTCTGGGTGGCGTTCGTGATCGCCTTGGCCGCCGGCCTCTGTTTTCTCGGCGCCGTGGTCAGCATCGCCGGAGAGCTGTTCCAAGTCACCCGGCTGGAAGGATGGAAGGTCCCTGATCAGGTTCAGGTCAGGCTCTCGGACGTGACGGTCGATCGAACGCTGATCGTCCTATTCGCCGGCACCGGCCTGTTTTCGGCGATCGGCGGCCTCTGGCTGATCTTCGCGCCGGCTCTGGGCTTCATCAGGCTTGCGTCGGCGCAGGGGATGGGTCACAGCGCGCGCTCATGAGCATGCCCCCCCTCGCCGCCTACCCCGCCCTGCGTCTCCGCCGCTTGCGCCAGGCCGACTGGGTCCGACGCCTGGTCCGAGAAAGCGTCCTCACCCCCGCCGACCTGATCTGGTCGATGGTGGTCCACGAGGGCGACGGCGAGGTTCCCGTCGCTTCGATGCCGGGCGTTTCGCGCCTCTCGGTCGACCTCTGCGCCAAGGCCGCCGTCGAGGCCCGGGAGCTGGGCATTCCGGCCATCGCCATCTTCCCGCACATCGACGGCGCCAAGAAGGACGCCGCCGGTACGCTGGCCGCCGATCCTAACGGCGTCGTCTGCCGCGCCGTGAAGGCGATGAAGGAAGCCGCCCCTGAGGTCGGCATCATGTGCGACGTGGCGCTCGACCCGTTCACCGACCACGGCCACGACGGGATCATCGAAGACGGCAAGATCGCCAACGACGCCACGATTGATCGCCTGGTCGAACAGGCCCTGGTCCAGGCGCGGGCCGGCTGCGACATCCTCGCCCCGTCGGACATGATGGACGGCCGCTGCGGCAAGCTGCGTGCGGCGCTGGAGGCCGAAGGCCTGCAGGACGTGATGATCATGTCCTACGCGGCCAAGTTCGCCTCGGCGTTCTATGGCCCCTATCGCGACGCCATCGGCTCGGGAAAGCTCGGCACCGCCGGGCCTGCCGACAAGAAGACCTACCAGATGGACTCGGCCAACGCCGAGGAAGCCCTGCGCGAGGTCGCCCTCGACATCGCCGAGGGCTCCGACATGGTCATGGTCAAGCCGGGCATGCCCTACCTGGACATCGTCAGCCGCGTCGTGCGCGAGTTCAACATGCCGACCTTCGCGTTCCAGGTGTCGGGCGAGTACGCCATGATCATGGCCGCCGCCCAGAACGGCTGGATCGACGAGGAACGCGCAATTTTGGAAAGCCTGGGCGCCTTCAAGCGCGCCGGGGCCGCCGGGATCATCACCTATTTCGCACCGCGCGCCGCGCGGATGCTCGGGGCGTGAAGGCCGTCGAGATCGTCGCCGGCGTCATCCGAGACCATGGCGGCCGGGTGCTGACCGTGCGCAAGCGCGGCACAAACGCGTTCATGCTGCCGGGCGGCAAGCGCAACCCCGGCGAGGCCGACATCGACACCCTCTCACGCGAGCTGGGCGAGGAGCTCGGCTGCGACCTGATCAGCGCCGAGCACCTCGGCACCTACGACGCACCGGCCGCCAATGAGCCCGACACCCGGGTCTATGGCGCGATCTACCTTGCCGAGGTCGCGGGCGGCGTGCTGCCTAAGGCCGAGATCGAGGAACTGCTCTGGATCGAGCCGAAGTCCCCGCCCAGCGTGCGACTGGCGCCGCTGCTGGAACGGCAGGTTCTGCCGCGGCTGGGGTAGTACCCGCCTCGACAGCGCTAGTCCTCGACCTCTCGGCTGAGAAATAGCGCGAATTCCCCCTCTGACTCGGTGCCATCGTAGAGCGTCAGGTCAAAGCCCGTGACTTGGAATTCCAGCGCTTTGTACGCCTCTAAGGCGGGCGTGTTCACACTGCTCGCCTCAAGCCAGACATGGCGTGCGCCAAGGCGCCGCGCGTGCGCCGCTACCACGTCGATCAGGCGGCGAGCCACCCCCTGGCCGCGCACCGGCGCATCCACATAGAGATGCCAGAGCGCCAGACGCCGATTCCACTCCTGGAAGCCGACCGCCGCAAACCCGCACAGCGTTCCGTCGAGAACAGCGACCCAGGCCGTGTCCCAGGAGCGTTCGACATCCCGCAGGTCGTCGAGCGGCAGCACCTTCTCCACCGCCACGCCATAAGGAAGAAACTCGATACCGTGGTCCCCGCGGATCGGCGCTAGGGCCGTATCGGTCCGAAACGAACGATCAATGGCCTCGATCGCTTCAATATCGTGCGGCAGCCGCGCCGGACGAATTTCAATCACGGCTTCTCCAGCCGCGCCACGAGGCTGGACGTATCCCAGCGATTGCCGCCCAGTTCCTGGACCTCGGCGTAGTAGCCGTCGACCAGCGCCGTCATGTCGAGCTTCGCGCCGTTAGCCTGTGCCTCGTCTAGCACCAGGCCCAGGTCCTTGCGCATCCAGTCGACGGCGAAGCCGAAATCGAAGCGGTTCTCGGCCATCGTCGCCCAGCGATTGTCCATCTGCCAGGACTGAGCCGCGCCCTTGGAGATCGCCGCGGCGACCTCCAGCGGATCGAGGCCGGCGCGTTTGGCGAAGTGCATGCCTTCGGCCAGGCCCTGGACGACGCCGGCGATGCAGATCTGGTTGACCATCTTGGTCAGTTGCCCGGCCCCCGGACCGCCCATCAAGCGCGTCGCCTTGGCGAAGGCGGCGATGACCGGCTCGGCCCGCGCGAAGGCGGCCGGATCGCCGCCGCACATGACCGTCAGCTGACCGTTCTCGGCGCCGGCCTGGCCGCCGGAGACCGGCGCGTCGATGAACCAGCGGCCGCCAGCTTCGGCCAGCGCCGCCATTTCGCGCGCGACCTTCGCCGAGGTGGTGGTGTGATCGACAATAATGCCGCCCGCCGCCATGGCCGGCAGCGCCTGGGCGACGACGCCCCGCACGTCGTCGTCATTGCCGACGCAGAGGAAGACGACCTCCGCGCCATCGGCGGCCTCGGCGACCGTACCGGCCGCGGCGCCGGCATGTTGAGCCGCCCAGGCCTGGGCCTTCTGCGGGCTGCGGTTGAACACGGTCACCTCGTGGCCTGCTTTCGCCAGATGCCCGGCCATCGGGAAGCCCATGACGCCCAGGCCCACGAACGCGACTTTCATTCCAACTTCCTTCTTAAGCTCAACGCCATCTTAACGGCCTCCCGCGCAGTTTGCCGGGAAATCAGGGCTTCCGGGGTAGAACACCATGGCGATGGGCGAAGCGCCTATCCTGATCAAGAAGGTCAAGAAGGGTCACGGGCACGCCCACCACGGCGGCGCCTGGAAGGTGGCCTATGCCGACTTCGTCACCGCGATGATGGCCTTCTTCCTTCTGATGTGGCTGATCAACACCACGAGTCCGGAGCAGAAGCGCGGCATCGCCGACTACTTCGCCCCGGCCAGCGTGTCGGAAAGCACGTCGGGCTCCGGCGGCATCCTCGGCGGGACGGCGCTCGGCGACGACGGCGCCATGGCCGCCGGCTCGCAGTCGATGATCGAGGAAATGGCGCCTGAGTCGCGCAATCCGAACGACGGCACCCAGACCGACGCCGCCAAGGAAATGGCCCGCGAGGCTTCGACCGAAGCCCTGCGCGAAGCGGTGCTGCAGCGCGAACAGGCCGCCTTTGCGTCGGCCGCCGCCTCGCTGCGCCAGGCGCTGCAGGACATGCCGGAACTGGCCGAGCTGTCGAAGAACATCCTGATCGACGTCACGCCTGAGGGCCTGCGCATCCAGCTGGTCGACCAGGAAGGCCGCTCGATGTTCGCCAACGGCCGCACCGAGCCTAACGACCGCGCCAAGCTGCTGCTGCGCGCTGTCGCCCGCGTGGTCAATCAGCTCCCCAACCGCATCAGCGTTTCGGGCCACACCAGCATGTCGCCCAACGGCGTCAAGGCCGACGGCGACTGGCAACTTTCGGCCGGACGCGCCGACGCCTCGCGCCGGGTCCTGCAGTCGGCCGGCGTCGATCCGGACCGCGTCTATCAGGTTTCCGGCAAGGCCAACTCCGAACCGCTGTATCCTGACGATCCGACCCTGGCCGGCAACCGCCGCATCGCCATCGTCCTGCTCCGCGAGGCCCCGGTCCTGCCGCCGGATCACGGTCTGCAATGAGGAGTTCGCTTCGCTGACGCATGGGACCTTGCGCCCGAGCTTCCCATGACGCCTAATCGGTCCAGGCGCACTGTTTCGAGAGCGGTCCGTGACGCAGCACTTTCCGACGCGACAGCTCAGGTTCTTCCTGACCGCGCCCAGCCCGTGTCCTTACCTGCCGGACCGGCACGAGCGTAAGGTTTTCGCGCATCTGCCGCTGTCCGACGGCGCCAGCGTCAATGACAGCCTGACCCAGGTCGGGTTCCGCCGCTCCCAGAACATCGCCTACCGCCCGGCTTGCGAAAGCTGCTCGGCCTGCGTGTCGGCGCGAATCCCGGCCAGCGACTACGAGTTCTCGCGCTCGGAGCGACGGGTGCTGAACCGCAACGAGGATCTCGAGCGCCACCTGGTCGAGGCCGAGGCGACGATGGAGCAGTTCGACCTGCTCCGCCGCTATCTGACCACCCGGCATGCCGACGGCGGCATGGCCGAGATGACCTGGCCCGACTATGTGGCGATGGTCGAAGACACGGCGGTCCGCACCCACATCATCGAGTATCGGCTGCGCTCGAAGGACGGCGGCCCCGGCGACCTGATCGCCTGCGCCCTGGTCGACCTGATGAACGACGGCCTGAGCCTAGTCTATTCGTTCTACGACCCGACGCTGACCCGGCGCAGTCTGGGGTCGTTCATGATCCTGGACCATGTCGTCCAGGCGCAGTTGACCCAGATCCCTTACGTCTATCTTGGCTACTGGGTCCGCGGCTCGGAGAAAATGGACTACAAGGTCCGCTTCTCGCCAATCGAACTGCTCCGGCCAGAGGGCTGGTCGCTGATGTCGGCGCGCGACCGCACCCGGCCGGTAGAAGCCTGAGCCGAGACGCCGGCTTTGGCGAAGCGGCGGAATTGATGCCTGCTCGCGCCGATTTCTCCCGCAAAAACCGCAAATCATCCCCAAGCCCAGCTTGCCGGCGCGTCGACCGACCTAGTCCGGCTTGGTAAACGACCCTTCTGTTTCAGTTGTCTGGACTTGGCGCATGACGCGGCAACTACGTCTGAAGCTGCGACGTCCCGCTTCATACCGCCGGGAAGACTTCGTCGTCGGCCCTTCGAATGCGCAGGCCATCTTGGCCTTGGACGCCTGGCCGGCCTGGCCGGGCGGCGCGCTGGCGCTGTTCGGCCCCGCGGGCAGCGGCAAAACCCATCTGGCCCGCGAGTGGGCCCAGCGCGCCGGCGCGCTGATCATGGACCGGGTCATTCCCGACATCTCCGCCGCGGCGGGCCGACCGGTGCTGCTGGAAGACGTCGACCAGGGCGTCGACGACGAGGCGTTGTTCCACCTGATCAACATGGCCGGCCGCGAGGGCGCCGGCCTGCTGCTGACCGCGCGCGAGGCGCCGGCCGCCTGGCGCGCCCAGCTCCCCGACCTTCGTTCGCGCCTGAACGCCCTGCTCGTCGCCGAAATCGAGGAGCCGGACGATGAAGTGTTGGAGGGGGTCTTAAGAAAATTCTTCCGAGAGCGGAGCATTCGCCCGCCCAAAGAGGTTTATCCATATCTGCTGCGCCGCATGGAACGGTCGATCCCATGCGCGCGCGAGATCGTGAAGCGGCTGGATGAAGCCGCTGATGATGAACAACGCCCCATTTCGCGCATGCTTGCGCGACAGATTCTTGAAGATGATATGGAGAATCTTGACCTTTTCGAGTGATGACTTGCGGGACCCGAAGGGCTGGTCCAGAACCAGCCCATGTCTACGGAAGCGCCCTCGATGACCTACGCCGCCCCCTCGCCGCGGCCGGCCGACGCCAGCCCGCTGGCCCTCGATCCGGAGCTGTTCGGGTCCGCCGATCGCTTCTTCAATCGCGAACTTTCCTGGCTGGCCTTCAACGAGCGCGTGCTCGACGAGAGCAAGAACCCGCGCCACCCGCTGCTCGAGCGCCTGCGGTTCCTGTCGATCTCGGCCAACAACCTCGATGAATTCTACATGGTGCGCGTGGCCGGCCTGAAGGCCCAGGCCCGCGAAGGCGTCCGCGTCGTCTCCCAGGACGGCCTGACCCCGGTCGAGCAGTTGCTGCGCGTCAACGCCGAGGCAGCCAACCTGATGGCCGACCAGCAGTCGCAGTGGCGCGGCCTGCGCAAGGAACTGGCCGGCGAAGGCCTGACGGTCGTCATGCCCGAAGAGGTCAGCCCGACCGAGAAGCAGGCGCTGGAAGAGATCTTCCTGTCGCGTGTGTTCCCGGTGCTGACGCCGCTGGCGATCGATCCGGCTCATCCGTTCCCATTCATCCCGAACCTGGCGTTCTCGATCGTCCTGAAGCTCAAGGGCAAGTCGGACGGTCGGATGCTCTACGCCCTCGTGCCGATCCCGGCGCAGGTCGCGCGCTTTTGGGAGCTGCCCGCCCCGCCCAGCCGCCGCAAGCGCCCCGAGCGCCGGTTCATCAGCCTGGAAAGCCTGACCGCGCTGTTCCTCGACCGGCTGTTCCCCGACAGCGATGTCGAGGCCCTGGGTGTCATCCGCCTGATCCGCGACAGCGACGTCGAAATCGAAGAAGAGGCCGAAGACCTCGTCCGCGAGTTCGAGGTGCGCCTGAAGCAGCGCCGGCTCGGCTCGGTCGTCCGCGTCGAGATCGAAGCGGCGATGCCGCAGGACCTGCGCTCGTTCATCGTCGAGAACCTGCACGCCAAGGACGAGGACATCATCCTCATCGACGGTCTGCTGGGCCTGGACGAGCTCTCGCAGCTCATTCCGTCGAATCGTCCGGACCTGAAATTCAAGCCGTTCGAAGCGCGCTTCCCCGAGCGGATCCGCGACTATGGCGGCGACTGCTTCGCGGCGATCCGCGCCAAGGACATCCTGGTCCACCATCCGTTCGAGAGCTTCGACGTGGTGATCCAGTTCATCCGCCAGGCGGCCCGCGACCCGAACGTCCTGGCGATCAAACAGACGCTGTATCGGACGTCGTCGGACAGCCCGATCGTCGCGGCGCTGATCGAGGCGGCCGAGAACGGCAAGAACGTCACCGCCCTGGTCGAGATCAAGGCGCGCTTCGACGAAGAGGCGAACCTGAAGTGGGCGCGCGACCTCGAACGCGCCGGCGTGCACGTCGTCTTCGGCTTCGTCGAATACAAGACCCACGCCAAGCTCTCGATGGTCGTCCGCAAGGAAGGCGACCAGCTGCGCACCTACTGCCACTTCGGCACCGGCAACTATCACCCGGTCACGGCGCGCATCTACACCGACCTGTCGCTGTTCACCTGCGATCCGGCGCTCGGCCGCGACAGCGCCAAGGTGTTCAACTTCATCACCGGCTACGCGCGGCCCGAGCACCTGGAAAAGCTGTCGCCGTCGCCGCTGACCATGAAAGCCGACCTGCTGACCTTCATCATGCGCGAGGTCCAGGCGGCCCGTGAGGGCAAGCCGGCCGGCATCTGGGCGAAGCTGAATTCGCTGGTCGATCCGGTGATCATCGACGCGCTGTACGAAGCCAGCCAGGCCGGCGTTTCGATCGACCTGGTGATCCGCGGCATCTGCTGCCTGCGCCCCGGCGTGTCCGGTCTGTCCGAGAACATCCGGGTCAAGTCGATCGTCGGCCGCTTCCTGGAACACGCCCGAATCGTCGCCTTCGCCAACGGTGCGGCGATGCCCTCGGCCGAGAACCGGGTGTTCATCTCGTCGGCCGACTGGATGCCCCGCAACCTCGATCGGCGCGTGGAATGCCTGACGCCTGTCGAGAACCCGACGGTCCACCAGCAGGTCTTGCAGCAGATCATGGTGGCCAATCTGAAGGATGAAGCGCAAAGCTGGACGCTCGACGCGGACGGCCGCTATACCCGGGATCCATCATGGGACCACCCGGGCGCCTTCTCCGCGCACGAGTACTTCATGACCAACCCCAGCCTGTCGGGCCGGGGAGAGAAGGTGAAGGACATGCCGCGCGCGATTGATCATGTGGCCCCGCGCGGATAGCCGGGCTTTCCAAGGCGACCCTGGGGCTAACGCGTTTCAGGATCCGAGTTCGCGCCAGACCGCCGTCATCGACGTCGGCTCCAACTCGGTGCGCCTGGTCATCTACCGCCTGGAAGGCCGGGCGATCTGGACCGTCTTCAACGAGAAGGCCCTGGCCGGCCTCGGTCGCGACCTGCCAGCCACCGGCCGACTTTCGCCCGACGGCGTCGAGACCGCGATGATCGCCTTGCGCCGGTTTCGCGCCGCTCTGAGCGGCTGGAACCGTGCCGATATCTTCGCTGTGGCGACCGCCGCGGTGCGCGAGGCCTCCGATGGCCCGGCCTTCCTGGCCCGGGTGGAGATGGAGACTGGCCTGCGCCTGCGGGTGATTTCCGGATCTGAGGAGGCGCGGTACGCCGCGCTCGGCGTCGTCGCCGGCCAGCCGGACGCCGCCGGGGTCGTCGGCGACCTTGGCGGCTCGAGCCTCGAGCTCGTTCACCTGGATCCGGCCGCCCCGCGCGACGGGATCACTTTGCCGCTGGGCCCGTTCGCGCTCGGCGCGCCCCGCCCGCTTGAGGTCGACAAGGTCCGCAAGGTCATCGACGAGCGCATAGACGGCGCAGGCCTGGCCTTCCGGTCGCGGGAATTCCACGCGGTGGGCGGCGCCTGGCGGAACCTGGCGCTCCTGCACATGGAGATGGCCGACTACCCGCTCCGCGTCGCCCACCAGTACGAGATGAACCGGTCCGACGCGGTCGACGTCGCCCGCTTCGTCGCTCGGCAGTCCAAGAACAGCCTGGAACGGATGCAGGGGCTGTCGAAGAAGCGCTTCGACACCCTTCCCTACTCAGCTCTCGTGCTGGACTCCCTGATCGAGCGCCTGGGCATCGAACGCATCGTGATCTCGGCCTATGGCCTGCGCGAGGGGCTGCTGCTCGAAGCTATGCCGCCTGAGGAAGCCGCCCGCGATCCGCTGATCGAAGGTTGCGAGGCCCTGACCACGGTGCGCGGCCTGTCGGCGGACCTGGGCGCGGCGCTTCACCAATGGCTGCAACCGGCCTTCGGCCGGCTCCAGCCGGTGTTTGGAATTCGCGAGCCGACGCTGATCGCCGCGGCCTGCCGACTGGCCGACCTTGGCGCGCGCCTGCACCCCGATCACCGTGGCGAACTGGCCTTCGAGCAGGTTCTGCGCGCACCGATCGCCGGCATGAACCACCCTGAGCGGGCCTTTCTGGCCAGCGCCGCCTTCGCGCGGCACTCGTCGGCCCCGAGCACGCCGGACCCGCAAACCGTCGCCAAGGTGCTCTCGACGGAACGCCGCCAACGGGCCCGTGCGCTCGGCTCGGCGATCCGGCTGGGCTGCGACCTTTCAGGGCGCAACGCCAGCCTGCTGCAGCACTCGACGCTGACGATCGACGGGGACCGGCTGATCCTGTCCGCCCAGGACGGCTGGGGCGACATGCTGCTCGGCGAGCAAACCACCAAGCGGGCGCAGGCCCTGGCCCAGGCCCTGCGGCTGAAACTCCAGGTCGGCTGAGACGACTGCAATCAAGCTGTCATCGGCGCGTCACGCCGCTGTAGCCAATCACCACCAAGAGGACGCCCAGCAGTATGGAGGGCGTGACCTTGGCGAACATGAGCGGCAAGTTGGCGGCGGGGCTCTGCGCCCTGGCCTTGGCGACGGGACCGGCCTCGGCGGCTGAGCGGGCCAAGAACGTCATCCTCTTCATCGGCGACGGCATGGGCGTCTCGACCCTCACCGCGGCGCGGATCTATGATGGCCAGAAGCGCGGCGTCGACGGGGCGTCCAACTCGCTGTCGTTCGAGACGTTTCCCGACCTGGCGCTGGTGCGCACCTACTCGACCGACAGCCTCGTGACCGACTCCGCCGCCGGCGCCTCGGCGCTGCTGACCGGCCGACGCACGCTGAACGGCGCGCTCGGCGTGACCGACCAGATCAAGTTCGCCGATTGCGCGTCGACCAAGGGTCAGTCTGCGCCCACCCTGGCCGAACAGGCCAAGCAGGCCGGACTGGCGGTGGGCGTGGTCACGACGGCTGCGATCACCGACGCCACCCCGGCCTCGCTCTATGCGCATACTCCGGCGCGCCGCTGGCAGTCTGACGCCGACATGCCGCCGGAAGCGGTCGAAGCCGGCTGCATCGATATCGCCCGGCAGATGCTGGACGTCCCCAAGGCCAAGCGCTTCGACGTCATGCTCGGCGGCGGGCAGGCCAACTTCGTGGCTGAGGACGGCAAGCGGATGGATAGCCGCGACCTCACCGCCGAGTGGCGCACGGCCGGTGGCGTCTACGTGCAGACCGGAACCGAACTCGCCGCCGCCCCCAACAACGGCGCGCCGCTCCTGGGCCTGTTTGCGCCGAACAACATGATGCGCGACACCGCCCGCCAGGCGACGGGCACGGACGCGCCGACCCTGACGCAGATGACCACCCAGGCCATCGAGCGGTTGGCCGCCAACAAGAAGGGCTACTTCCTGATGGTCGAGGGCGCCTTGATCGACAAGGCGCACCACGTCAGCCTGGCCGGCGAGGCCCTCAACGAGACGGTGGAATTCTCGAAAGCGATCGCCGCCGCCGCCGCGATGACCGACCCCAAGGACACCTTGATCATTGTCACCGCGGACCACAGCCACGGGCTGACCATCAACGGCGGCGCGCGCGACACCTCGATCCTCGGCGTCCTGCAAGGCAACGACGACGACCCGCCGGTGGCGCTCGATGGCCTGACTGTGCCGATCCTGATGTATGCGTCGGGCCCGGGCGCGCCGGCCGCCGGCGAAGCCCGCTCCGTCCCGACCAAAGCCGACATCGACGACCCGGACCGGCTTACCTACGCCGCGGTCCCGTTGATGAGCGCGGCGCATACCGGCGAGGACGTCGCGGCCTATGCTCGCGGTCCCGGAGCGTCGAAAATCCGCGGCCTGATGGACCAGCCGGGCGTCAATCGCGTGATGAAGGAGGCGCTGGGCCTCTAAGGGAGCACTCAGCTCTAGCCACGCGGACGTACCTCCCCCTAGAATTCGCACAACGAGAATCTGGGGGGAAACGTCATGAGCATCACGCGCAAGGGCCTGCTCGTCGGGCTGCTGGCTTCGGCCGCCATCATCGCCGGGCCGGCCGTCGCCGAGGTCAAGCTGGCCGACCCGGCCGATGTCGGCATGTCCAAGGAGGGTCTCGCCGCCCTCGACAAGAGCTTCCGCGGCCTCGTGGACGACGGGCGGCTGGCCGGCGTCACCACCCTGGTGGCCCGCCATGGCAAGGTCGTCCACTTCGACGCCTACGGCGTCCAGGACGTCGGCACGGGCGCGCCCCTGAAGCGCGACACCATCTTCCGCATCGCCTCAATGACCAAGCCGGTGACCGGCGTGGCGATGATGATCCTCTACGAAGAGGGCAAGTGGAAGCTGGACGACCCGGTCGCCAAGTACATCCCCGAGTTCGCCGACCTGAAGGTGAAGGGGCCGGACGGGACCCTGGTCGCCCAGTCGCACCCGATGACCATGCGCGAGCTGATGAGCCACACGGCCGGCTTCGACGTGTCCGGCGGCTACGCACCCGACGTCACCGACCGCAACCAGCCGCTGCAGGCGATGATCGACAAGCTGGCCAAGCTGCCGCTCGCTGTCCAGCCGGGCGCCGACTGGCGCTACGGCCCCAGCGTCAACATCCAGGGCTACATCGTCGAGAAGCTGTCGGGCCAGCCGCTGGACGCCTTCTTCCAGCAGCGCATCTTCGCGCCCCTGAAGATGACCGACACGGGCTTCGCCGTGCCCGCCGCCAACGTGTCGCGGGTGTCGTCGATCCACTCCTACGATACGGCCAAGAAGCTTATCGTCCCGCCGAACCCGGTCGATCCGTCGGTGAAGCCGGCCCTGCTGTCCGGCTCGGGCGGTCTGATGTCGACGACCGAGGACTACTGGCGCTTCTCGCAGATGCTGCTGAACGACGGTGAACTCGACGGCGCACGCATCCTGAAGCCGGAAACCGTCAAGCTGATGCGCCAGAACGTCCTGAAGGACGGGGTCCTGGTCGATCTCTATGGCCCCAGCATGCAGGGCGTCGGCTTCGGCATGGACTTCGCCGTCATCCTGGATCCGGCCAAGGCTGAGACGCCCCAGGGCAAGGACAGCTACTACTGGGGCGGCGCGTTCGGCACGTGGTTCTGGATCGACCCGACCAACGATCTGGTCTTCGTCGGCATGATCCAGAACCTGAACGGCTCGATCCCGGGCCGCGATACGCCGGAGGTCCGTTCGATCTCGTATCCGCTGGTCTACGGCGCGCTGACGGACGCCGGCAAGCAGGACGCCCAATAGCAAGAAGGCGGCGCTGTGGTTTCCCACGGCGTCGCCTTCTCATTCCAGGCCCGGAGGCCTGAAGGTCTGAGGTCTTCGACTTTTTCGGCGGGCGAGATTTCTCTGGTCGGCCGTGTCCGTCGTCGTGACCCCTTGATCTGCTGCTTTGGGTCGCCCCTTGGCTGCGTCTCTTGGAGCCTTCCGCTCGCTTTCTGGCCGGTCTCCCGGTTCGGTGCGCCGCGTTTCCTTTCGACAAGTCGAGCCTCGCGCCGATGCGCCGCTCACGCAAGCGCGGCCACGCGCAAAAATATCCGTGCTCGGTGGAAAAGCGGTGCGCAAGATTGTCGACGAACGGCGATACGCCAAGCGCCGCAAGCGCTCAGAGTTATCCACAGCTTCGTCAGGAGGATGTCGGCAGACGGATGTTCGCGGCCAGAAAGTCGATGAACGCACGGACCCTGGCCGGCAGCCGGCCGCCCTGCCCGACGAAGACGGCATGCGCCTCGAGGATGTCGCCGGGGTTGAACGCTTCGAGCACCGGAACCAGCCGCCCGGCACGGATGTCTTCAGCCGCCGCAAAGACGCTCATCCGGGCCAGGCCCGCGCCCGCCAACGCCAGCCGCCGCAGGCTCGCGCCGTCGCCGACCTGCACCCCGCCCGCGCCGGGGAGATAGACCACCTCCCCGTCAGGCCCCAGGAACGGCCAATTGCGGACGCTGCGGGTGAAAGTGAAGTCGAGCTGGTGATGACTGGCCAGATCCTCGAGCCGTGTCGGCACGCCGCGCCTTGCGAGGTACTCGGGAGATCCGACCACGACCGCCCGGCTCTCGCCCAGCTTGCGGGCGGTGAGGTTCGACGAGCGGAGCGCGCCCATCCGGATCGCCACGTCGGCCCGCTCCTCCAGCAGATCGACGACCTGGTCGGTCAGCACGATGTCGAGCGTCACCTCCGGATGCTGCTCCAGGAACGCCGGGACCAGTGGCAGGATGAACTGACCGCCCAGATCGACCACGCTGTTGACCCGCACCCGGCCGCGCGGCGCCGCCCCGGCCAGCACCTCACGCTCGGCCTCCTCGATGTCGGCCAGCACCCGGACGCTGCGCGCGAAGAACGCCTCTCCCTCGGGCGTCAGCTGCAGGCCCCGCGTCGAACGGTTCAGCAATCGCGCGCCGAGCCGCGCCTCCAGCCGCGAAACCAGCTTGCTCACGGCAGATGGCGTCAGCTTGAGCGCCCGCGCGGCCGCCGACAGGCCGCCCGTCTCGACGACCCGGACGAACACTTCCATCTCGGTCGAGCGGTTCACTTCCGCGCGCGACATTGAATTGAACTCACAAGTGATGTGCCCAGAGGCAATCTACTTCACATACTCGAAGAGCTCCATCTAGCGCCGATCGCTGCCTGGAGACCTGCCTTGCCTATCGCCCTCTACGCCCTGACCGCCGGCGCCTTCGGCATCGGCGTCACCGAGTTCGTCATAATGGGCCTGCTGCTGCAGGTGTCCGGCGACCTCGGCGTCTCGATCTCCGCCGCCGGCCTGCTGATCACCGGCTATGCGCTCGGGGTCTTCGCCGGCGCGCCGCTGCTGACCATCGCCACCCGCCGCCTGCCGCGGAAGACGACGCTGATCGCGCTGATGATCATCTTCACGCTCGGCAATCTCGCCTGCGCCCTCGCGCCGAACTACACGACCTTGATGATCGCCCGGGTGATGACCGCGCTGGCGCACGGCACATTCTTCGGGGTCGGCTCGGTGGTCGCCGCCGGTCTCGTCGCGCCCGACAAACGGGCCTCGGCCATCGCCCTGATGTTCACCGGTCTGACCGCCGCCACTCTGGTCGGCGTGCCGTTCGGGGCTTGGCTCGGCGAGAGCTTCGGCTGGCGTTCGACCTTCTGGGCCGTCGCCGGGATCGGCGTCTTCGCGGCCGCCGTGCTGACCGCCTTCGTGCCGCGCGCCGAGCAAACGGTGGAAGCCGGCGCCCTGTCCGAAGAACTGGCCGTGCTGCGCCGCCCGCAGGTGCTGCTGGGGCTGCTGATGACCGTGCTGGGCTTCGGCGGCGTGTTCGCCGTCTTCACCTACATCCAGCCGATCCTGACGCAGATCACCGGCTTTCCGATCTCCGCCGTCTCACCGATCCTGCTGGTGTTCGGCGGCGGCCTGGTGGCCGGCAACTACCTAGGCGGCAAGGCGGCCGACCGGGCGCTCAATCCGGCGCTGATCGGGACGTTGGCCACCCTCACCGTGGTGATGCTGGCGATGAGCTTTGCGCTAGAAAGCAAGGTCGCGGCGGTGGCGTTCACCGGTCTGCTCGGCGCGGCGGCCTTCGCCACGGTTGCGCCGCTGCAACTGCGCTTGATGGAGGCGGCCGGCGGGGCCGGCCAGACCCTGGCCTCCAGCCTCAACATCGCGGCCTTCAATCTGGGTAACGCGGTCGGCGCATGGCTAGGCGGCGCGGTAATCGACCACGGGCCTGGACTGGCGGCTGTCACGTGGGCCGGGGGGCTGATGCCGGCGGCCGCGCTGCTGACGGCGCTGCTTAGCCAGCGGCTGGCGAGCCGTACGGCGCTCGCCAGCTAAGGGCCGCAACGGCGGAGGTCTACTCCGCCGCTTCGGTCGCCTTGCTCTTCGGCGCGCGACGCACCTCGACGACCCGCACGCGCGCGCCGTCCAGCACCAGGGCCAGTTCGCCGCGCTTCAGCCGCAGGGCGTCCTCGCCGAACGCCTCGCGCCGCCAGCCGGTCAGGGCCTGGGTCTTGGCGTTGTCGTCATTGGCGATCTGCTCGAGATCCGAGACCGTGGCGATCAGCTTCGAGGCCACGCCGGCGTCTTCCGAACGGGCCTTGAGCAGCACCTTCAGCAGTTCGACCACCGCGCCGGCGGCCGGCGACGGCTGGTGCTTGGTCTTCTCGATCACCGGGGCGTATGCCTCGGGATCCTTCAGCCCCTCGCGCACCGCCGCCAGCAGGTCAGGCCCGAACCGCGAGCCCGAGAAGCCCTTCGGCACCGAGCGCAGGCGGTCGAGCCCGTCGGCGTCGGTCGGCGCCTGGGTCGCGATCTCGTCGATGGCGTCGTCTTTGAGGATCCGGCCGCGCGGCTGGTCACGCTGTTGAGCGGTGCGCTCGCGCCAGGCGGCCACCGCCTTGAAGATCGCGAGGTACTTGGCCGTGTGCCGGCGCGGTCGCAGACGTTTCCAGGCGTTCTCCGGGCTGACGTCGTACATCGCCGGATCGGTCAGGCCCTGCATCTCGTCGACCACCCACGCCAGGCGGCCGTCCTTTTCCAGACGGGCGCGCAGCATCGGATAGAGCTTGGCCAAATGCGTCACATCGCCCACCGCGTAGACCAGTTGGGCGTCGGTCAGCGGTCGGCGCGCCCAGTCCGTGAAGCGGGACGACTTGTCGATCTCGACCTTGAGCATCTGGCGAACCAGGGCGTCGTAGGCGATCTGCTCGCCGAACCCGGCGGCCATGCCGGCCACCTGGGTGTCGAACAGCGGCGTCGGCATCGCATTGAGGTTGTTGAAAATTTCAACGTCCTGGCGCGCCGCATGGAAGACCTTCTCGATCTTCGGATTGCGCAGGATCTCCAGGAACGGCTCGAGGTCGATGCCGTCGGCCAGCGGATCGATCACAGCCTCGGCGTTCGGCGCCGCGGCCTGGATAAGGCACAGCTTCGGCCAATAGGTCGTCTCGCGCATGAACTCGGTGTCCACGGCGACGAAAGGCTGGTCTTTGATCTTGTCGCAGAACGCCTGGAGGTCGGCGGTAGTTGTAATCGGCGTCATCAAGTAGCTATACGCTCGCGCAGGGCCGAGTCTGCAAGCGCCCGATGCGCGCAGCGGCCAATTTCTAGTCGTCCTAGCACCAAAGGCGTCACATGACCGACCGGCCCAATGGCCTCACCTACGCCCAGGCCGGCGTCGACATCGATGCCGGAAACGCCCTGATAGAGCGTATCAAGCCTCTGGCCAAGGCGACGCGTCGTCCCGGCGCCGATGCGGCGCTCGGCGGCTTCGGCGCGCTGTTCGATCTGAAGGCCGCCGGCTACGACGATCCGCTGCTGGTCACGACGACCGACGGCGTCGGCACCAAGCTCAAGATCGCCATCGACACCGACCAGCATGACACGGTCGGGATCGACCTCGTGGCCATGTGCGTCAACGACCTGCTGGCCCAGGGCGCCGAGCCGCTGATGTTCCTGGACTACTTCGCGACCGGCAAGCTCGACGTCGACGCCGCCGCCCGTGTGGTGGCCGGCATCGCCGAGGGCTGCACCCAGGCGGGCGCGGCGCTGGTGGGCGGCGAGACCGCCGAAATGCCCGACATGTATTCCGAAGGCGACTACGATCTCGCCGGCTTCTGCGTCGGCGCGGTCGATCGCAACGGCGTGCTGCCGAAGCTCGACGCCCAGCAGCCCGGCGACATCCTGATCGGCCTGGGATCGTCCGGTCCGCACTCCAACGGCTATTCGCTGGTCCGCAGGATCGTCGAGCGCTCGGGTCTGGCCTGGGACGCGCCCGCGCCGTTCGAAGAGGGCAAGACCCTGGCCGAAGCGCTGATGGCCCCGACCAAGATCTACATCAAGAGCGTCCTGCCCCAGATCAAGAAGGGCCGCATCAAGGGCTGCGCCCACATCACCGGCGGCGGGCTGATCGAAAACCCGCCGCGCGCCATCGCCGACGGGCTGGTTCCGAAGTTCGACTGGGACGCCTGGTCGATGCCGCCGGTGTTCCAGTGGCTGGCCGAGGTCGGCGGCGTCGCCGAGCACGAGATGCGCCGGACCTTCAACTGCGGCGTTGGCCTGATCCTGATCGTCGATCCGCACGATCTGCCCGACGTGCTCGACGGCCTGCTGCACGCCGGTGAGGACGCCTTCGTCTGCGGAGAACTCACCGCCGCCTGAGCCGATCAAGGGGGAGCTACTCCCCCTTGAACACCGCCGTCCGCTTCTGATTGAACGCCGCGACGCCCTCGCGGCGGTCCTTGGTCTTGAAGAGGCGATTGTACTCGACCAGCTCGAGCGCCATGGCCTTGTCCAGCGGCAAGGCCGCGCCGCCGCGCACCACCTTCTTCAGCGCCTTGACCGAGAGCGGCGCCTTGCCGGCGATCACGCGAGCGCGTTCCAGCGCCTGCGGCATGAGCTCGTCGGGCGGGGTCACGCGGTTGACCAGACCGAAGTCGAGCGCCTGGGCCGCATCGATCGGCAGACCCGACATCAGCAGCTCGGCCGCCCGGCGCTCGCCGGCGGCGCGGACGATGTACTGGGTTCCGCCCAGCCCAGGAATGATGCCGAGCCCGACTTCCGGCAGGCCGAGCCGCGCCGTGTCCGAGGCCCAGGCGAAGTCGCAGGCGAGCGCCATCTCGCAGCCGCCGCCCATGGCCGCGCCGTTCACCGCGGCGATGACCGGGAACGGGCAGGCCAACTGAGCGCGGATCATCGCCTCGAACATGACGTGCTGGTCCGACCAGGCCTGGTCGCTCATGCCGTCGCGTTCCTTGAGGTCCGCACCCGCGCAGAAGAACCGGCCCGCGCCGGTCAGGACCGCCACGCGCACCGAAGCGTCCTTGGCGAGGGTCGTCCAGAGCGCGAGCAGTTCCTCGCCCATGGCGGTGTTGAGCGCATTCGCGGCGTCCGGACGGCTGAGAGTGACGACCTTGACCCCGGGCGACGGCTCGCTGACCTCGACTGTACTGCTCATCGTCCCTCCGGACCGGCGACCACGCCGGCGTCATGCAAACTGGCGATCTCGCCGGCCGAGAGCTTCAGCACCTGCGCCAGCACTTCGTCGGTGTGCTGGCCCAGACGCGCAGCGCCGCCGGCCGGCCGGCGCTCGTCCTGCGGGATCGTTCCGGCGAAGCCCGCCGTCGGATAGGTCCGGCCGCTCGGATGGGTCGCCTCGGCGAAAACCGGGTTGCCCTTGATCAGCCGGGGATCTTCCGCCGCCGCGCTCATCGGCTGGTACGGCCCCCAGCAGACGCCCTCCTTGTCGAAGGACGGCTTCAGCTCGGCCAGCGTCTTACGGGCGAACGCCGCCTCGAACAGCGGAAACAGGCGCGCGCGGTGATCGAAGCGGAGCCCCTCGTCCGCGGCGAAGCTGACGCCGAGCTCGGCTTCCAGGGCCGCGACCGGCGCCTCGATCTCCAGCACTTGGATCAGCCCTTTCCATTGCCGGGGCGTGATCGCCACCAGCATGATCCGCTGACCGCCCTTCAGCAGGAAGTCGCGGCCGAACGCGCCGAACAGGTCGTTGCCCATCCGCTGGCGATCCTGGCCGCCGAGGCTCTCGGCGAGGTAGCCGAGATTGGCCATGGTCGTACCCGCGATGTCGGACAGCGGAATGCGGATCTCCCGCCCCTTGCCGTCCCGTTGGCGGGCATGCAGCGCCGAGACCAGGGCGAACGCCGCATAGGCGCCGGTGAGCAGGTCCCAGGCCGGCAGCACGTTGTTCACCGGCCGCGGCTCCTCGGGGAAGCCGTTCAGCATCGGCACGCCGATCGCGCTGTTGACGGTGTAGTCGACCGCCGGGCCGCCATCGGCCCAGCCCATGACCCGCGCACAGATCAGGTCCGGTCGCAGCGCGCTCAATTTCTCATAAGAAAGAAAGCCTTCGACCGGGAAGTTCGTCACGAAGACGCCGCCCTCGTCGCCAGGCGCGGCGGCCAGGCGCGCCGCGAGCTCGCGGCCTTCGGGCCGGGACAGGTCGATGGCGATCGACTTCTTGGCTTTGTTGAGCCCCTCCCAATAGAGGCTCTCGCCGCCTTCGCTGAGCGGCCAACGGCGAAAGTCCGGCCCGCCGCCGATGTTGTCGAAGCGGATCACCTCGGCGCCGAGCTGCGCCAGATAGAGCCCGCAGGTCGGCCCGGCGACGAACGCCGAGCCCTCGACCACCCGCAGGCCTTTCAGAAGATCGTACATCCCCGGCCCTCAGAACGATTTCGGCATGCCCAGCACGTGGGTGCCCACGTGACTGAGGATCAGGTTCGTGGAGATCGGCGCGACCTGATAGAGCCGCGTCTCGCGGAACTTGCGCTCGATGTCGTAGTCCTCGGCGAAGCCGAAGCCGCCATGCGTCTGGATCGCTGTGTCGGCCGCGAACCACGAGGCCTCCGACGCCAGCATCTTGGCCATGTTGGCTTCCGTGCCGCAGGGCTGGCCGGCGTCGAACATGGCCGCGGCCTTGTCGACCATCAGCGAGGCGGCGGTGACCTGTACGTGCGCCCGGGCGATCGGGAATTGGACGCCCTGGTTCTGGCCGATCGGCCGACCGAACACTTCACGCTCGGTCGCGTACCTGCTGGCCCGATCGACGAAGAACCGCCCGTCGCCGATGCACTCCGACGCGATCAGGATGCGTTCGGCGTTCATGCCGTCGAGGATGTAGCGGAAGCCCTTGCCCTCTTCGCCCACGAGGTTCGCCGCCGGCACTCGCAGGCCGTCGAAGAACAGTTCGGTCGTCGCGTGGTTGAGCATGGTGCGCACGGGGCGGATGGTGAGCCCGTTCCCGACCGCCTCGCGCAGATCCACGAGCAGCACGCTCATTCCGTCAGCCGGCCGCGCGGCGTCTTCGCGCGCGGTCGTACGACAGAGCAGCACCATGAGATCAGAATGCTCGGCGCGGCTGATCCAGAGCTTTTGGCCGCTGACCACGTACTGATCGCCGTCGCGGCGCGCGAAGGTCGAGATGCGGGTCGTGTCGGTCCCCGCGGTCGGCTCCGTCACCCCGAACGCCTGCAGCCGCAGTTCGCCGGACGCGATCTTGGGCAGATAGGCCTGCTTCTGCGCCTCGCTGCCGTGCTTGAGGATCGTGCCCATGGTGTACATCTGGGCGTGACAGGCGCCGCCGTTACAGCCTGACCGATGGATCTCCTCAAGCACCGCGGTCGCCGCCGCCAGGCCGAGCCCGGAACCGCCGTAGGCCTCGGGGATCAGCACCGAGAGAAAACCGGCTTCGGTCAGCGCCGCGACGAATTCCTTGGGATAGGCGCGCTCACGATCATGCTCGCGCCAGTATTCGCCTGGAAACTGGCTGCACAGCCTGCGCACGGCCTCACGGATTTCAGGAAAGCTCTCTGTCCCGCTCAAGCCGGCCTCCACAAAACGCAAGAGTCCGGCACCAGCTAGCCCAAAGCTACTCAGCGGGAAAGCCATGCCGCTACGTCAGCGGCGGCCCGCCCAAGCTTAAGTGTTCGCAAGCCCGAAAACTAAAGCGAACTCAAATACAACTTCCGGCAATTTGCGAATCGTTAACCAAGTTCTGGCGGAACTTCAGTGCGTTTGCGTTGTTCGAACCGGCATGGACAGCATGACCCGCAATGAACGCTTGCATCGAGAGGCCGTAAGCCTCTGGCGCGCGTTGAGCGCCGATCCCCCGCCGACGGGATTGCGCGGGGCGCGCCTGCTCGACGCCGCCCTGCATCTGAAAGTGGCCGACAAGTACGACCGGTTTCATTCGCCGCACCTGCGACCAAGCCAGATCGTTCGCCCTCGCTGACCCCGAAAACGAGAAGGCCCCGCCCGGCGTGCGCCGAACGGGGCCTGTCATGCGGCTGGTCCGCTGGATGGACCGAGTGGGGCTCGTGGCCGCGCTTGTTCAACGCGACCAGAGCTTAGCCGTTCCCTGACTTAGCCGACGATCTGGTCGTCGGTGAAGAATTGGGCGATCTCGATCTTGGCGTTGTCCTGGCTGTCCGAACCGTGGACAGAGTTTTCGCCGACGTTCAGGGCGAACAGCTTGCGGATCGTGCCGTCGGCGGCTTGTTCCGGGTTCGTGGCGCCCATGACTTCACGATACTTGGCCACGGCGCCTTCGCCTTCCAGAACCTGCACGACGACCGGCGCCGAGGTCATGGTCTCGACCAGTTCGCCGTAGAACGGGCGCTCGGCGTGGACTTCGTAGAACTTCTTGGCTTGGGCTTCGGTCATCTGGATGCGGCGCTGGGCGACGATGCGCAGGCCGGCGCCTTCGATCACGGCGTTGATCTGACCGGTCAGGTTCCGCTTGGTCGCGTCCGGCTTGATGATCGAGAAGGTGCGTTCGGTCATGTCTGTTGCTTGTCTTATTCTTGGGAGGCGCGGGGTCCCGCGCGGGTGGCGGGCTTATAGCCGCCGGATGTGACAACGCCAAGCGCACGACGGTCGCCTTCGGCGGCGCGCTCTGCTAAGGCCCCCCGCTCCCATGCTGCAGATCAACGACCTTACCTTCGACTCCTGGGGCCGCCGCTTCTTCGACCATGCGAGCGTCAGCATACCTGTGGGCGCCAAGGTCGGGCTGGTCGGCCGCAACGGCGTCGGCAAGTCGACGCTGTTCAAGCTTATCCTCGACCAACTCCACGCCGGCGACGGCGAAATCGGCTATCCGAAGCAGGCTCGTATCGGATCGGTGGACCAGGAGCATCCGGCCACGCCGGTCCCGCTGATCGACACCGTGCTGGCCGCCGACGAAGAGCGCGCCGGTCTGCTGCACGAGTTGGAGACCGCCGATCCCGAGCGGATGGGCGACATCTATGGCCGACTGGCCGAGATCGGCGCCGACCGCGCGCCGAGCCGCGCCGCGGAAATTCTGTCGGGCCTCGGGTTCTCGAACGCCGACCTCACCCGCCCGATGGCGGAGTTCTCGGGCGGCTGGCGGATGCGGGTGGCGCTGGCCGCAGCGCTGTTCGCCGAGCCGGACCTGCTGCTGCTCGACGAACCGACCAACTATCTGGACCTGGAAGGCGCACTCTGGCTGGAAAGCCGGCTGAAGAAGTATCCGCACACCGCGGTGATCATCAGCCACGACCGCGAGATCCTGAACAACAGCTGCGACCACATCCTGCATCTGCTCGATGGCAAGCTGACTCTCTATATCGGCGGCTACGACCAGTTCGAGCGCCAGCGGGAGGAGAAGGCGCGCCTGCAGGAGGCCACCAAGGCCAAGGTCGAAGCGCAGCGCGCCCACCTGCAGTCCTTCGTCGATCGCTTCCGCGCCAAGGCGTCCAAGGCGACCCAGGCGCAGTCGCGTCTGAAGATGCTGGCCAAGCTGCCGCCGGTCTCGGCGGTGGTGATCGAACACACCGCGCCGTTCATCCTGCCCTCGCCCGAACGCCCGCTGGCGCCGCCGCTCGTGCGGCTGGAGGGCGTAGCGACCGGCTACGCCGGCGGTCCGCCGATCCTGAAACACCTGAACCTGCGCCTGGACCTGGATGACCGCATCGGCCTGCTCGGCGTCAACGGCGCCGGCAAGTCGACCTTCGCCAAGCTGGTCGCCGGCGCGCTCGAGCCGCAGTCCGGAGACCTCAAGCGCTCGGCGCGACTGAAGGTCGGCTGGTTCCACCAGCATCAGATCGAAGCGCTGGACCCGAACGACACGCCGCTCGACATCATCCGCCGCGAAATGCCCGAGGCGTCGGAGGCCAGCCGCCGCTCGCGCCTGGCCCAGTACGGGCTCGGCCACGAGAAGGTCGAGACCTCCGTCGCCAACCTGTCCGGCGGCGAGCGGGCGCGCCTGCTGCTGAACCTCGTGGCGGCCGAGAAGCCGCACCTGCTGATCCTCGACGAACCGACCAACCACCTGGACATCGACAGCCGCCGGTCGCTGCTCGACGCGCTTAACGACTACGAGGGGGCGGTGATCCTGATCACCCACGACCGCTCGCTGATGGAACTGGTCGCCGACCGGCTGTGGCTGGCCACCGACGGCACGATCGCGCCGTTCGACGGCGACATGGACGACTACGCCAAGTTCGTCATCGATCGCGCCAAGCAGGCCGGCAAGGCGCCCACCCAGGTGCGCGAGGCCGAGCCGGTCGCCCCGCCCAAGCCGCCGCCAGCGGCGAAGTCCAAGGTGCCGACCGGGACCGCGCGCCGCCGGGCCGAAGCCGCGGAGGCCGTCCTCGCCCGCGCCAGCCAGGCGCTAGGCAAGATCGACGCCGCCCTGACCGACCCCAAGATCTTCAACGAGAACCCAGCCAAAGCCGCGGAACTTGGGCGGCAACGGGCGAGCGCAGAAGCTGCGCTCGAAGCTGCGGAACTCGAGTGGCTGGAGGCGACCGAGGCCTACGAGGCGTTGAAGTCCGAGGGCTAGAGCCCCTTCCCCTGCCCGCGCAGCCGCCTATGGTTGGGCGATGCCCGCCGACGCGATTTCGCCGCCCGATCCTGGCCAACGCCGCCTGGCGCCGCGCATTCGAGCACGGTTGCACGAACTCTACTTCGGCAAGTCCGACCGCTCGGTCCGCTTCCGGCTGACGGTGATCGCGGTCGACGTCGTGATGATCGCCTTCTTCATCGCCGCGCCGTTGATCCGCGAGACTCCGGCCTTCCTGTTCATCGACTACGCCATGGCCTTCGTGCTGGCCACGGACCTGCTGGCGCGGGCCCTGGCCAGCGACAATCTGGGAGCCTGGATCAAGCGACCCGTGACCTGGATCGACCTGTTCGTGCTGGTGACGCTGCTGTTCCCGCTCTGGCTGTTCAACCTGGCGTTCCTGCGGGTGCTGCGGCTGTGGACGCTCGTCCACTCCGAGTTCTTCTGGGACACGGTCGGCCGCCGCTACAACGAGACGCGATGGGAGGATGTGGTTCGGGCCGCGTCGACCCTGATCACCTTCATCTTCATCATGACGGGGTTCGTTTACACGAGCTTCGCGCGCACCGAGGGCATCGGCGGCTATGTCGACGCGCTCTACTTCACCATCGCCACGCTGACCACGACGGGCTTCGGCGACATCACCCTTCCAGGAACCTGGGGCCGGGTGATCTCGATCGTGACCATGCTGACGGGGATCACGCTGTTCGTGCGCCTCGCCCAGGCCCTGTTCCGGCCCTACAAGATCCGCTTCACCTGCCCGACGTGCGGGCTGCGCCGACACGACGTCGACGCCGTGCACTGCAAGGCCTGCGGCGAATTGCTGAACATTCCGAACGACGACGAGGTCTAGGACCGTGCCCGAGGAAGCCAGCCTGATCTATCTGCTGCTGGTGCTGGTGCTGCTCGCGCCTGCGGGCCTGGCGGCGTTGCGCCACCTGCTCCGCAAGCGCGACAAGTAGCGCGCCCTAGAGGGCGCGAGCCAGGCGCAGGTTTTCGGCGTGCTCCGCCTGGGCGCGACGCAGATTGATCTCCAGCGACTGGCTGTCCTGGGCCTCATCGGCGGCCGCATCGATCATGGCATCGGCGACTTCGGCGTCGTCGAACGGGGACGCGACTTCGAACGGTTGGTTCGGCATCGGAGGACCTCCTTGGCTGGCTGGCGAAATTGTTAAGCAAAGCTTGACGACAACCAAGCCCCTTCGCGTAACAGGCGCGTGAAATTCGCCCGGCTTCACAGCAACTTGAGCCGCGCCAAGCTGCGCCTTGGCCATCAGGTCCTCTGATGCGGCGCCCACCGCACAAGTCGACGAAATCGCACACTTAGACGTTGGAAGCCGCAAGAAATGTATTGGCTCACGCAACGATAGGGTCCTACCATCCTCTCGAACGCTGCGTCGCGGTAAGGCGAGTCTGCTTTCACTGACCCTCGTCTTCGCAGCCGCGAAAGAATGGCGTGTGGGAAGGAAGCGATTGTGCACCGCACCAGTACCGAGGGGCCTGACTACTTTCATAAAGTCGTCGATTGCCAGTGGGCCTGCCCGGCCCACACGCCTGTGCCTGAGTACATCCGCCTGATCGCCGAAGGCAGGTACTCGGACGCCTACATGGTCAACTGGAAGTCGAACGTCTTTCCCGGAATCCTGGGACGGACCTGCGACAGACCTTGTGAGCCGGCCTGCCGACGCGGGCGCGTCGAGGATGAGCCGGTCGCGATCTGCCGGCTCAAGCGCGTCGCCGCCGACAACAAGGACGACATCACCGGTCGCCTGCCTGCGCCCGTCGCGGTCTCCAACGGCAAGCGCGTGGCGCTGGTGGGCGCCGGGCCCGCATCGCTTACGGTCGCCCGCGACCTCGCCCCCCTCGGCTACGAGCTGACCCTTTTCGACGGCGAAGCCAAGGCCGGCGGCATGATCCGCAGCCAGATCCCCCGCTTCCGCCTGCCGGAGGAAGTCATCGACGAAGAGGTCGGCTACATCACGGGCCTCGGGATGGACGTTCGTCTGGGCGCGCGGGTCGACAGCCTCAAGGCGCTGATGGACGAGGGCTACGACGCCGTCTTCGTCGGCACAGGCGCCCCGCGCGGCCGCGACCTGGACCTGCCCGGACGCCAGGAGGCGGCCGCCAACATCCACATCGGCATAGACTGGCTGAGCAACGTCTCGTTCGGCCACCTCGACAAGATCGGTCGGCGGGTGATCGTGCTGGGCGGCGGCAACACCGCCATGGACTGCTGCCGCACCTCGCGCCGGCTCGGCGGGGAAGACGTCAAGGTCATCGTCCGCTCGGGCTTCGAGGAGATGAAGGCCAGCCCCTGGGAAAAGGAGGACGCGCTCCACGAGGACATCCCGATCCTCAACTTCCTCGTCCCGAAGGCCTTCACTCACGACAATGGACGACTGACCGGCGTGACCTTCGAGAAGGTGCGCCCCGAGTACGACGCCAGGGGACGCCGCAGCCTGGTCGCGTCGGGCGAGCCGGACGAGCACTACGAGTGCGACGACGTGCTGATCGCCGTCGGCCAGGAGAACGCCTTCCCCTGGATCGAGCGCGACATCGGCCTGGCGTTCGACGAGTGGGGCATGCCCACGGTCGATCCCCTCACCTTCCAGTCGACCGTCCCGAACGTGTTCTTCGGCGGCGACGCCGCCTTCGGCCCCAAGAACATCATCTGGGCCGTGGCCCATGGGCACGATGCGGCGATCTCCATCGACAAGTTCTGCAAGGCCGAGGATCTGACCGCGCGGCCGCCTCCCGGCACGTCGATGACGAGCCAGAAGATGGGCATCCATGAATGGAGCTACGACAACGATCCGGCCAACGACACGCGCTATCGCGTGCCCTTGATGGACAAGGGCGAGGCGCTGAAGGACGTCCGGCTGGAAGTCGAGCTGGGCTTCGACCGGGCGATCGCCTACCGCGAGACCCAGCGCTGCCTGAACTGCGACGTCCAGACCGTGTTCGCGGAGTCGGCCTGCATCGAGTGCGACGCCTGCGTCGACATCTGCCCGACCGACTGCATCACCTTTACCGAGAACGGCGATGAGGACGACCTGCGGGGCCGCCTGAAAGCCCCCGCACTGAACCACGACCAGGCGCTTTACGTCTCCGGCGACCTTCCGACCGGCCGGGTCATGGTCAAGGACGAAGACGTCTGCCTGCACTGCGGCCTCTGCGCCGAGCGCTGCCCCACCGGCGCGTGGGACATGCAGAAGTTCCTGTTGGAAATGACCCATGCGGGGGGATCATGCCGCTAGAGGCGCTGAACGATTTCGTCGTCAAGTTCGCGAACGTCAACGGTTCCGGGTCGGCCAGCGCCAACAGCATGTTCGCCAAGGCGATCCTGCGCATGGGCGTGCCGGTCGCGGCCCGCAACATCTTCCCATCCAACATCCAGGGCCTGCCGACCTGGTTCGAGGTCCGCGTGACTGAGGCCGGACATCTCGGGCGGCGAGGCGGCGTCGACCTGATGGTGGCGATGAACCCACAGACCTGGGATCGCGACATCGCCGAGATCGAGCCTAGCGGCTACCTGTTCTATGATTCCACCAAGCCGCTGCCGCCCTCCAAGTTTCGAGACGACATCACGGTGGTCGGCGTGCCGCTGACGGCGATGTGCAACGCCGCCTACCAGATCCCGCGCGAACGCCAACTGTTCAAGAACATCATCTATGTCGGCGCCTTGGCGACGCTTCTCGACATTGAGATCGGCGTCATCGAACAGCTCCTGGCCGAGCAGTTCGCCGGCAAGGACCGGCTGATCGCCGCCAATGTCGCGGCGCTGCACATGGGCCGCGACTACGTCGCCGAACATCTTTCGCCGTTGCGGCTCAAGGTGCGGCGCGCCGATCGGGTCGGCGACCGGATCTTCGTCGAGGGTAACGCCGCCGCCGCATTGGGCGCGGTCTACGGCGGCGCGACCGTCTGCGCCTGGTACCCGATCACGCCTTCGACCTCGCTGGCGGAGGCCTTCACCGGCTACTGCGAGGACCTGCGCACCGATCCGGAAACCGGCAAGGCGCGTTACGCCATCGTACAGGCCGAGGACGAGATCGCCGCGATCGGGGTCGTTGTCGGGGCTGGCTGGAACGGCGCCAGGGCGTTCACCGCCACGTCGGGGCCGGGCGTGTCGCTGATGACCGAGTTCATCGGCCTCTCGTACTTCGCCGAGATCCCGGCGGTGATTTTCGACGTCCAGCGCGGCGGCCCCTCGACTGGGATGCCGACCCGCACACAGCAAGCCGACCTGCTCGCGGCCGCCTATGCCGGTCACGGCGACACCAAGCACCCGCTGCTGCTGCCCGCCGATCCCGGGGAGTGTTTCGAGATGGGGGCGCAGGCCTTCGATCTCTCCGACCGCCTGCAAACCACCGTCTTCGTCATGCTCGATCTCGACATCGGCATGAACGAGTGGCTGACCCAGCCCTTCGAGTGGGACGACAGCCGCAAGCTCGATCGCGGCAAGGTCCTCGGCTATGACGAACTCGAGGCCGGCGTGGAGTTCGGCCGCTATCTCGAAGTCGATGGCGACGGCATCCCGTACCGGACCTATCCGGGCGCGCATCCGACCAAGGGCGGCTACTTCACCCGCGGAACCTCGCGCAATCCCTACGCCCGCTATAGCGAGGAAGGCGCGGTCTATGTCGGCAACATGGAACGGCTGCTGCGCAAGTTCGACACCGCGCGGCGCCTGGTGCCTGGGCCGATCCTGCGAAACGCCACGCGGGCGACTCGCGACGGCGTCATCTACTTCGGTTCGAGCACGCCAGCCGTTCACGAGGCGCTGGGCAGCCTGGAACACGCCGGACTGCACCTCGATGCGCTGCGGGTACGTGGTTTCCCCTTCGCCGACGAGATCTTCGCGTTCATCGCCGCGCACGACCGGGTGTTCGTCATCGAACAGAACCGCGACGCCCAGCTACGGACCCTGCTCATCAACGAGGGCGAGATCGATCCGTCGCGGCTGACCGCGGTGCTGCACTATGACGGCACGCCGATCACCGCGCGCTTCATCACCGAAGCGGTCACGCGGCTGATGAGCCAGCGCAGGCCCATGCCGGAGGCGGCCGAATGACCTACATCACCAAGCCGCAACTGCATCATCCGCAGCTCAAGCCCAACGCCCTCGGCTACACCCGACGCGACTACGAAGGCGCGGTCTCCACCCTGTGCGCCGGCTGCGGTCACGACTCGATCTCTTCCGCCATCATCCAGGCCTGTTACGAACTCGACCTACCGCCGCATCGGGTCGCCAAGCTGTCGGGAATCGGCTGCTCGTCGAAAACACCCGACTATTTCCTGGGCAATTCGCACGGGTTCAACACAGTTCATGGGCGCATGCCCTCGGTGCTGACCGGCGCCAATCTCGCTAACCGTGACCTGATCTATCTGGGCGTTTCCGGCGACGGCGACAGCGCCTCGATCGGGCTGGGCCAATTCGCGCACTCGATCCGTCGTGGCGTGAACATGCTCTACATCGTCGAGAACAACGGCGTGTATGGCCTGACCAAGGGCCAGTTCTCGGCCACCTCCGACAAGGGCTCGAAGTCCAAGAAGGGCGTGGTCAACCACGACGCCGGCATCGACCTGGTCAGCCTGGCTCTGCAGATGGGCGCAACCTTCGTGGCGCGCTCGTTCTCCGGCGACAAGAACCAGCTCGTGCCTCTGATCAAGGCCGCGCTCAGCCACAAGGGAGCCGCCTTCATCGACTGCATCAGCCCCTGCGTGCAGTTCAACAATCACGCCGGTTCGACCAAATCCTACGACTATGTGCGCGAGCACAACGAAGCTGTGAACCGGATGGATCTGGTGCCGGCGCGCGACGCGATCACCATCGACTACGCTCCGGGCGAGACCGTGCCGGTCGCCCAGCACGACGGGTCGGTGCTCCACCTGCACAAACTGGCCGAACACTACGATCCGTCCGACCGGGTCGGGGCCCTGGCCTATCTGCAGGCGCGTCAGGCGCTGGGCGAGATCGTGACCGGCTTGCTGTTTCTCGACCCCGAGGCGCGCGATCTGCACGAGAACCTCGGAACGGTCGACGTTCCCCTGAACACGCTGAGCGAACGCGAACTGACGCCTGGGGCGGCCGCACTGGCCAAGCTCAACGCGTCGCTGCGCTGAACCGAGCGCGACGACCTGCCACGAGCCACAACCCCCGCTAGCATCTTCTTCGCTACACGCTGCTACCCTATGGTCTACGCCCGCTGATTCATCGGCGGGTCGAGGGGGAGCGATCGGGGCATGTGGTTGCTGCGGGCGATGCTTGGCGCGCTGGCTCTGCTGAGCCTTGCGATCACGCTTGCGCCTGAGCCCGCCGCCAAGCCCATGCATGGCGTCGAGACGCACGTCATCGTCGGGCGGCCTTACGCCCACCCCCTGCGCGACGCTGCGGACCTCGACGGCGCGCTACGAGCTGGAACGCCCCGTGACTCCGCCATCCTGCGATCGTTGTCGCCGATCGGCGTACGTCCCATGGCTCTGGAAATGGGCCCGCTCGAGCCGGTCGACTACGTCGGGGTCACCTATCAGGGGGCGGTCCGCGAGTACGAGACGCGCAACGCGCTTCATCTGCGGTGCTCCAGTCACGAGCGGCTCAAGCCCATCAGCGGCGGCGCGACCGAAGGAACCTACACCGAATCCATCATCCCGCTGGGAGCGGACTGGTGCCCTGGCGGCAAGGTCTACCTGCGGCTCGTCGGGACCTCCGACTTCCGCAATGTCGGCGTCGCGCCGCCATACGCAGTCTCTGCGCTGAGCTACCTCAAGCAGTCCTATCTTGGCTATGTGGGCTATCTGTTTGCGGCGTTCGTCGTCGTGTTCGCCGCGTTCTTCTCGGGCGGCGTCGTTGCGCGGGCCACGCGAAGCGGAGTCGATCCGGTGCTGGCCGGATTCCTGGGCCTGGGCGGGACCTCTCTGGCTGTCTTCTACGCTTACGCCTGGACCCCGCTGCCACCTCGCGGCGGCCTCATATTTGTCGCCGCGCTCGCCGCATTCGCCGCATGGACCTGCTGGAAGACCCCGGACCTCGCCAGATCGGTCTGGCGGGCGCAGCGACGCCCGGTCTACGCGTGGTTCCTGACCGCGTTCCTGGTCTTCACCGTACTGCACCTGGGCGGAACCGGATCGGGAGTGTGGGAGCCGGCGCGCCGGTTTGCACCGGCGGTCTGGTCCTCCGACCATCTGCTGCCTGGCATGTTCGCGGAAGCCGTGCGGCTCAGCACCCATCCCCTGCAGACCCTGCCCGGCGACTGGTCGCTCAGCGACCGCCCGCCGCTGATGGCCGGCGGCTACCTTCTGTTCGCCGACATCTTCGCGCTGCTCCAGGCGAACAACGACGGACGACACCTGCAACCGGCCGCGCTCGCGGTCGGCGGCATCGCCCTGTCAGCCCTGTGGGCCGCGGCGCTCTACTGGGCCATTCGCCGGGCCGGCAAGCTTCCAGCGGCGTTCGCGACCATCGGCGTCGTCTTGATCGCCGTCACGCCGTTCGCCCTGTTCAACACCGGCTACACTTGGCCAAAGCTGATGGGCGCGGCGTTCAGCATCGCCGCGGCCGCCTACGCTTTCCGACTGCGCCGACCGCCGCGCGCCCCTATGGGCGAGACCATGATCTTCGGGGGCCTGGCCGGGTTCGCCGTGCTCTGCCACGCAGCCTCGGCGTTCTTCCTGGCTCCGGTGGCCCTGATCTACTTCACCACCCGGCTCTGGCGCTCGCCCAAGGCGCTGATGGCCGGCGCCGCCGTCGGCCTGGCCCTGCTGGCGACGTGGTCCGCATTCAAGGCGACCGCCTTGCCCAGCGAGGATCCGTTGCTGTCCTACGCGCTCACCGGCGAGCTGCACCTCGGCTCACAGGAATCCCTGCCGACGCGGATCGCGGCGCGATATCGGGACCACACCGCGCTGGAATGGCTGCAGACCAAGGCCGAGGTCGCGGCCTATCTCTTCACCCCGACGCCGCGCCCCGGCCCCGAACCGTTGTCGCGCCCCATTCCTCCAGGCGAAACGGACCTCGCAGGGCGGCTGCGATACTGGGACTTCTACGCCCTCAGCGCCGGTAATATCTCGATCCTGCTGCTCGGGGCCTTTGGGATCTGGAGCGTTCTGCGAACACGGGCCCATCGCACTCCCCAGGCCGCGCTGGCCGCTCCCCTCCTCGGCGCCGCGGCCGGATGCTACGCGCTGTTCGTCGGCGTGACATTCCTGGCGCTGTTCATTCATCAGTTCAGCTACGACGCGGTGCTGGCGCTCGCATTGGCCGGCATTGTCTCGGTTGGCGCTTGGCCGCGCGGACGAACGGTGCTGCTGACGTTGGCCGCGGCTGCCGCGCTCTATACGGCGGTGGTCTGGATCGCAGCGCCGCTCCGCGCGCTGATCAGCCTGGACCTCGTGGCCGTCGGGGCGCTGTCGCTAACCGGCATCAGCCTGGTCCTCGCCCGGCGCGCGCCCGTCTCCGCCGCCCCGGCCCGGACGGCGCTCGTCGCCCTGGGCCTCGTCGCCCTCCTGGGGGCCGGCCTGGCGCTCAGGCCCACGGCGATCATCCGGGAACTCAACTCGCCTGAACTGTCCTACATGGCCAAGCTCGTCCCGAATCCCGGCGTCGATCCCGACCGCTGCCGCGGCAGCCTCGATGGCGTAGCGGCGCGCAAGACGGGCGATTGGCGCATGTTCGGCTGGGCCTGGGACGTCGCCGCGGGAGCTCCGGTGAAAGCCGTCATGGTGCTGGACAACGGCCTGCTCGTCGGCGGTGCGGTCACCGGCAAGCTTCGCGCGGACGTGCCTCAGGGGCTGCCCATGGTCACCGATCCGGGCGTAGGCTGGATTCTCGATGTCGCCAGGCCGCCCGCACGCCCGCGGGTGCTGGTGACCCTCGGCGACGGCTCGACCTGCACCCTCGGAGGGGCGTCCTGATGCGGCGCAGAATCGTCCCATCTTCCCAGCCTCCGGCTGCGGCCCATCCGCTCCACGTGCGTGCTCTTCCATGACCCAGCGTATTCTCGTCACCGGCGCAGCAGGTCTCGTCGGCCAGAACCTGATCGCCCAGCTGGCGCGCACGGGCGAGTTCGACCTGGTCGCCGTCGACAAGCACCCGCAGAACACCAGCGTTCTCAAACGTCTGCATCCGCAGCTTCAGGTCATCACGGCGGACCTCGCCGAACCCGGCCCGTGGGAGGACGTCGCCGCCGGCTGCGACGCGGTCGTGATGCTGCAGGCCCAGATCGGCGGTCTCGATCCCGAGGCGTTCCGGCGCAACAACATCGTCGCCACCGAGCGCGTTCTGGCCGCCGCGGCGCGCGGCCAGCGGCCCTACGTGGCGCATGTCAGTTCGTCGGTGGTGAACTCCCAGGCCCACGACCTCTACACCGAGAGCAAGAAGGCGCAGGAGGCGATCGTCGCGCGGTGCGAGCTGCCGCACGTGATCCTGCGGCCGACGCTGATGTTCGGCTGGTTCGACCGCAAGCATCTGGGGTGGCTGGCCCGTTTCATGCGGCGCGCGCCGGTGTTTCCGATCCCGGGCGACGGGCGTTATCTGCGTCAGCCGCTCTATGCCGGGGACTTCGCCAGCATCATCGGCGCCTGCTTGCGGGAGCGGCGGCAGGGGACGTTCAACATCTCCGGCCAGGAGCGGATCGACTACATCGACCTCATCCGGCAGATCCGCGATATCGACGGATCGCGCACGCCTATCGTCAGGATTCCGGTCTGGCTCTTCAGTATCCTGCTGAAGACCTACGCGATCTTCGACCGCAATCCGCCGTTCACCACCGCCCAGCTCAAGGCGCTGCGGACGCCGGACGTGTTCGAGGTGATCGACTGGCCGGGCATCTTCGGCGTCCGCGCCACGCCCCTGCGCGAGGCGCTGAGCGCCACCCTGAAGGACCCCGCCTACGCCGATGTCGAGCTGACCTTCTGATCATGGCCCGGACGGACGACAGACTGCTGGTGATCGGCGCAGGCCCGATGGGACTGGCCGCGGCCTATTACGCCGCCAAGGCGGGCTGGAAGGTCGAGGTGCTGGAGGCCGGCGACCGGCCCGGCGGCATGGCCGCGCACTTCGACTTCAACGGCCTGTCGCTCGAGCGCTTCTACCACTTCTGCTGCCGCAGCGACGTCGACACCACCGCCCTGCTCGCCGAACTCGGCCTGCCGCCGATCTCCTGGGTCCCGACGAAGATGGGCTACTTCGTCGACGGCAGGCTGCATCCGTGGGGCGATCCGATCTCGCTGCTGACCTTCCCCGGGATGAGCCTGGTCGAGAAGGTCCGTTACGGCCTGCAGGCCTATCTCTCGACCAAGCGCTCGGACTGGCGGCGGCTCGACAAGATCAGCGCCGCGGACTGGTTCCGCGCCTGGTGCGGCCCGCGGGTCTACGACAAGCTCTGGCGACCGCTGTTCGAGCTGAAGTTCTACGAGCACGCCGAAAGCATCTCGGCCGCCTGGGTCTGGCAGCGGATCAAGCGGCTGGGCCGCTCGCGCCGCTCGCTGTTCCAGGAAGAGCTCGGCTACATCGAGGGCGGCTCCGAGGCCCTGGTCGCGGCGCTGACCGACGCCATCGAGAAGCTCGGCGGGACGATCCATCTACGCACCCCCGCCACCCGGCTTCTGATCGCCGACAGCGCCGTGCGCGGCGTCGAGATCGCTGACGGACGCCGTTTCGAGGCGAGCCAGGTGATCTCGACGGTCGCCATGCCCTATGCGGCCGCGATGCTGGCCGACCACCCAGAGCTGGCGTCCACCTATGCGCAGTTCGAGAACGTCGGCGTGGTCTGCGTCGTCCACCAGCTGGCCAAGCCCGTCAGCTCGAACTTCTGGGTCAACATTTCGGACGCCGCTATCGGCGCGCCTGGGTTCGTCGAGTTCTCGAACCTGCGCCCGCTCGACCGGCACATCGTCTATGTCCCCTACTACATGCCGGCCGGCAATCCGGCGTTCGGGCGGACCGACGAGTCGTTCATCGAGGAAAGCTTCGGCTATCTGCAGCGGGTGAACCCGGCGCTGGGCGCCGCCGACCGCATCGCCAGCCACGTCGCACGCCTGCGCTACGCCCAGCCGGTCTGCGACGTCGGCTTCGCCGACAGGATCCCCGATCCGCAGACCCCAGTGGGCGGTCTTCAGATTGCGGATACCTGCTTCTACTATCCAGAGGATCGCGGCGTATCCGAAAGCATCGGCTATGCGCGACGCCTGGTGGAGAGCCTTCCGCGTGCATGAGCGCCTGCGCCCATTGCTGAGCCGGCAGTTCGCCGCCTTCCTGCTGGTCGGCGGGACCGCGGCTGCGGCCCAGTGGCTGAGCCGCTTCGCCTTCAGCCACGCCCTGCCCTATGCCGCCGCCGTCATATGCGCCTACGCGGTCGGGGTGCTGGTCGCCTTCGAGCTCAACCGCCGCTTCGTGTTTCCGACCGCGCCGGGTGATCGCCGCGGTCAGTTCATGCGCTTCCTGGCGGTGAACGCCGTCTCCTTCGCCGTCGTCTGGCTGGTATCGATGTTGCTGGGCGAATGGCTGCTGCCGCGGTTCATGGCCCGCCCGTGGGCCGAGGCCATCGGCCATGGCGTGGGCGTACTGTCCCCCGCCGTGCTCAGCTTCGCCCTGCACAAGCGCTACACGTTCCGAACCCACGGGCCCACCGAATGACCCTGCAGCCGAACGCTCAACGCGCAGCCGCCAGCGTGCTGGTCGTCGACCTCGACGACACGTTGGTCCGCACCGACACCTTGGTCGAGCAGTTCGTGGCGCTGGTGTTCCGCAAGCCGCTGGCCGCGCTCATGCTGCTACCGATGCTGTTGCGCGGCCGCGCGGCGTTCAAGGACCGGCTGGCGCAGTTGCAGCCGCTGGACCCGGCCGCCTTGCCCTACAACGAGCCGCTGCTGGACTTCCTGCGCGGAGAGAGGTCGCAGTCGCGGCCGATCCACCTGGTCACCGCCGCTCACCAGACCGTCGCCGACGCCGTGGCCGGTCACTGCGGGCTGTTCGACAGCGCCGAGGGCAGCGACGCCGGGCGCAACCTCAAGGGCGCACGCAAGGCCGAGCGGCTGGCTGAACGCTTCCCGGGAGGCTTCTGCTACGTCGGCGACTCCCGGGCCGACCTCAAGGTCTGGGCGCATGCGGAGAGCATCGTGCTGGCGGGCGCGACCGCCAGCGTCGCCCAGCAGGCGCGAAGCCTGGGCAAGCCGCTTGAGGCTGAGTTCGGCCGTGATCGACCAAGCCTGAAGACCTGGCGCAAGGCGCTGCGCCTGCACCAGTGGACCAAGAACCTGCTCGTGTTCCTGCCGCTGCTGCTCTCGCAGAAGTTCACCGAGCCGCATGCAGTGCTGATGAGCGTCGTGGCGTTCGTCGCCCTCGGCCTGACCGCCTCGGCGACCTATCTGATCAACGACCTTTCCGACCTGGCGTCCGACCGCCGTCACGCCACCAAGCGCAGCCGCCCGCTGGCCGCCGGCGTGCTGCGCATCGAGCATGTCGCGGTCGCCGTTCCGCTGCTGCTGATCGCCGCCGCGGGGCTGGCGCTCGCGACGTCCCCGGCCCTGCTGCTGGGTCTGGCCGGATACGCCGCCCTGACCCTGACCTACACCTTCCGGCTCAAGCGTCGGGCGATGCTGGACGTCGCGGCCCTCGCCTCGCTCTACGCCATCCGCATCGCCATCGGCGCGGCCGTGATCGGCACGCCGCACTCGCCGTGGCTGATGACGTTCTCGCTGTTCTTCTTCTTCTCGATGTCGCTCGCCAAACGCTACGCCGAGATTCACAATTTGCGCGATGGCGGGCTGTCTCGGCCGTTGCCCGGCCGGGGCTATCGCACCGACGACGGGCCGGCCGTCTTGGCGCTGGGGGCGGCGTCCAGCGTCGCCTCGGTGCTGGTGGTGATGACCTATCTGATGGAAGAGGCGTTTCCCTCGAACATCTACGAACAACCCGATTGGCTCTGGGTCGCACCGTTCCTGCTGATGATCTGGGTCGGCCGGATCTGGCTGGTCGCCGGGCGGGGTGAGCTGGACGAGGATCCGATCGCCTATGCGATCAGCGACCGTTTCAGCTGGAAGCTGATGGTTCCGCTCGTCGCAGCCTTCGTGTTGGCCACCGTCGCATGGCCCTGAGCTTCCACAGCCAGGTCGTCGAGCCATGGGGACGCACGCCACGGCTGACGCACCAGGTCGCCCGGCCCCAGCATCGGGACCAGCTGCCTGGCTTGCTTCAGGAAGCCGGTGGAAGCGAAAGCCTGCTGGCGGCGGGCCTGCACCGCTCGTACGGCGACAGCGGCCTCAACCCCGACGGACTGATGATCTCGATGCGCGGCCTCGACCGCTTCATCGCCTTCGACCCGGCGACCGGCGTCCTGCGCGCGGAGGCCGGCGTCAGCCTTGACGAAATCTTGCGCATGGCGACGCCCCACGGGTGGTTCCTGCCGACCACCCCGGGCACCCGGTTCGTGACCCTGGGCGGGGCGATCGCCAACGACGTGCACGGCAAGAACCACCATCGGGCCGGCTCGTTCGGTCGGCACGTGCGCCGCATCGGCCTCATGCGCTCGGACGCCGGAGCCCTGGAACTTTCGCCCCAGGAGCGGCCGGACCTGTTCCACGCGACGCTCGGCGGTCTGGGCCTGACCGGCCTGATCGCCTGGGCCGAGATCGCCCTGGCGCCGATCCCGAGCACGCTCGTCGACGAGGAAACCGTCCCGTTCGCCAACCTCGCCGAGTACTTTCGGCTGAGCGCGGAAAGCGACCACTATTTCGAGCACGTCTCATCCTGGATCGACTGCACGGCCAGCGGCGGCGCGCTGGGCCGCGGGGTCATGTACCGCGCCAACTGGTCTCCGGGCGGCGGACTGGCGCCCCATTCGCCCCGGCAGAAGCTGAACGTGCCCGTCACCGCGCCGCCCGGCCTGATGAACCGGCTGTCGCTCAAGGCCTTCAACGCGGCCTATGGCGGCTTGCAGCGGATGCGGCGCGGGACCGCCCGCAAACATTATGGCGGCGCCTTCTATCCGCTGGACGCAATCGGCGGCTGGAACCGCTTCTACGGGCCGGCGGGATTCTACCAGCACCAGTTCATGGCGCCCGTCGAGACCCAGCAGGACGCCATGGCCGAGGCGCTGCGGACGCTCGCGTCCACGGGCCAAGGCTCCTTCCTGGCGGTGCTCAAGAGCCTTGGCCCCCTGCGCTCAGGCGGCCTGATCTCGTTCGAAGGTCCAGGCGCCTCGCTGGCGCTGGATTTCCCGAACCGGGGCGAAGCGACGCTGAAGCTGCTGGAACGGCTCGACGCCATCGTCGTCGCCGCCGGCGGCAAGATCTATCCGGCCAAGGACGGACGGATGTCCGCGGCCACCTTCCGCGCGGGCTATCC
This sequence comes from Phenylobacterium sp. LjRoot97, assembly GCF_964254345.1. NCBI lineage: Bacteria > Pseudomonadati > Pseudomonadota > Alphaproteobacteria > Caulobacterales > Caulobacteraceae > Phenylobacterium > Phenylobacterium sp. LjRoot97. The sequence continues at coordinate 2,084,973 of NZ_CAXUTH020000001.1, read as the reverse complement.
GCGCTGGCGCGAGCTCGAGGCGCTGCGCGACCCCCTGTTTTCTTCACGTTTCTGGCGACGAGTAACACATGACCAATAACGCCTGGCGCGGCCGCGGCGTCCTCATCCTGGGCGCGGCCTCAGCCATCGCCGAAGCGGTCGCGCGCGACCTCGCCGCCCAAGGCGCCCAGCTGGTGCTGGTGGCGCGCGATGGCCCGCGGCTGGAGGCGATCGCCGCCGACCTGCGGGTGCGCGGCTCTCCCAATGTCGCGGTGCGGGCGCTGGACCTCGTCGAGTCCGAACCGACGGACGAGCTGTTGCAGTCGCTGGCCGACGCCATCGGCGGCTTCGACACCGCCCTGATCGCGCACGGCCTGCTGGGCGACCAGACCCGCGCCGAGCAGGACGCCGCGCACGCCGCGGCCCTGATCGACGTCAACTTCACCTCGGCCGGTCTCTGGGCGCTGGCCCTGGCGCGCCGGCTCGAACGTACGGACGGCCGCAACGGCGTGGTCGCGGCGATCGGCAGCGTCGCCGGCGACCGCGGCCGCAGCTCCAACTTCGTCTATGGCGCGGCCAAGGCGGGGCTTGCGGTGCTGATGCAGGGACTGGCCCACCGCAGCGCGCTGCACGGCGGTCCCAAGGCGGTGGTGTTCAAGCTGGGCTTCGTCGACACCCCGATGACCGCGGACCTGCCCAAGGGCGGGCCGCTGTGGGCCACGCCGGACGCGGTGGCCAAGGTCATCGTCAAGGGCCTGAACGGGCGCAGCGCGATCGTCTACGGGCCCTGGTTCTGGCGTTACGTCATGCTGATCATCCGGCTGCTGCCGCAGCCGGTGATCGCCCGGATCGACATCTAGTCGTCCGGGCCTCGGCGTCAGCCTTTCGAGCGTCCTTCGCGGAGGCGCTCGATCGGGTCGAGCAGGTAGGCGAAGTCCTGGCGGCGGAAGCTGCGGAACAACAGGATCACGCCGCTGAGGGTCAGCCAGGTGACGCCGCTGGCGACCGTGACGATCAGCGGGTGATTGAAGCTCTCCCGCTTGGTGTAGTCCATGATGTGGATCATCCAGAAGATGTCCCACAGCCGCCAGGTGTCGTTGCGAAGCAGGACCATCTCGCCGGTCGCCGCCGACATGAACAAGGTCGTCTGCTCGGCGTCGGCGAACTCGACCCGCCAGGCGGGAAGTTCGGCGGTGCGCGACTCGACATCATGCTTCTCGACCAGACGGATCGAGGCGACGCCTTCCGGTCCGGCGAACACGGCCGCCGCGAGAGCCCCGGCCTTGGCGGCGTCGATGGCGACCGGCGCGCCCGTCGCCGCGTCGAGCAGCTTGACGCCCGAAGGCGTCGTGGCCTCGTAGACGTGGCCTTGGCCGAGCGGCTTCAGACGCATCTTGAGGACGGGCTCGCCCAATGCCGCGGCCACCTGCGGCAGCGGCAGGGTCTGGGCCGGCAGCATGACCGAGGGGACCTGGCGGAGCGAACCCTCGCCGGAGACCTTGTGGTGATCGAGCAGGGCCATCATCGCCCCGCTGATCGACCAGAGCAGCATCTGGAGGCCCAGGATCAGGCCGAACCACTTGTGAAGCGTGCGGATCAGGAACATCGGTCGATCCCTCAGGCCGTCTTACGCGCGCGGCGTCGGCGGCGGAAACTGTAGAGCAGCAGCCAGCCGCCGGTCGCCGATGTCGCCACCGCCATCCAGGTGGCGACGCGCAGCAGCGTGTTGTTCATGTCCGTGCGCTCTTCGTAGTCCATGATGTGGAGCATCCAGACGAAGTCGAAGGTGCGCCAAAGGTCGTGACGCTTGGCGACCAGTTCGCCGGTCATCGGCGAGATGTAGAGCGTGGGCTTCCACATGCCTTCGAACTCGACCCGCCAGATCGGGACCGGGCGGTTCTTGATCTCGCTGGGCGCGGTGTCGAGCAGTTCGACCTTCGAGACGCCCCCCTTCCCCGCATAGAGCGCCACGGCGCGGTCGCGCGCGGCCTTCTCGTCGAGCGGTGAGAGCATCTCGCCGTTACGAGCGTCGAAGAGCATGCGGCCCGGAATGGCGTCGACGATGTAGACCGGCTGGCCCAGCTGGGTGTCGAGGCGCACCGAGCGGGTCCCGCCCGGGATCAGGGACCCCGGCTCGACCAGCGAGGCCAGGGGCTGAGCCTGCGGGCCCGGCGCGCGCACCAGATGGTCGCCGTGGATGATGTCGATGTGGATCGCGGTCATGTAGAGGCCGCTCAGCATCCAGAACACCGCCTGGACGGCGATGATCAGGGCGAGCCACTTGTGGGTCTTCCGGGCCAGGGCCGGCAGGCGCATGTCGAACTCTCTTCAGCAAATAGCCGACGCCGGACGGGCCATGGGGTAGCCCGTCCAGCGTCGTGCGCCGACCTAGTTGAACTGGTAGGTCAGGCGCACATAACCGCGACGACCCAGAAGGTCGTAGGTCATGGTGTCGGTGTTCCCGTCGGTGAAGCTCTGGATGTACGGAGCCTTCTTGTCGAAGATGTTGTCCACGCCGACGGCGATGTCGGCGTTGTCGGCGATGCGATAGGCGACCTGGGCGTTGTGGTAGAACACGCGCGGCGCCTGATAGCCGATGTCCTTCGGCGCGGCGTTGAAGTCCGTCGCCTTGCCGATCATCTGCACCGAGTAGGTCCCGGTCCACTTGTCGTCGGTGACCGTGAAGCTGGCGTTGGAACGCCACTTCGGATAGCCGCCGTTGCCGCCGCCGATGTGACCGTCGAAGCGGATCGGTTCGGCCCCGTCATAGGCGGTGATCAGGTACTCGCCGAGATAGGTGGTGTTCCAGTCGAAGCTCGCCCGGCGCTCGAACAGGTCGAAGTCGTAGTGGATGCCGATGTCGACGCCGGTCATCTCTTCCTTGCCGGTGTTCACCGGGATGGACGAGAGGTAGTTGACCTCGCCGGTCAGGGTGCTGCGGGTGAAGTTGGTCGGGCCGCAGAACGGATGGGTCATCCCCGCCGAGGCGTAGCAGACCGCCAGCTTGGTCGAACCCGGGATCGAGCGGATCGCATCGGTGATCTCGATGTCGAAGTAGTCGATCGTGAGCGACAGGCCGCTGACCTGGGGCGGCGTGAACACCAGGCCGAGCGTCAGGGTCTTGGCCTCTTCCGGCTGCAGGTCGCTGTTGCCGCCGTTGGTGGTCAGGATCGTGGTGCCCAGCTGGCGGTAGCCGGCCGGAACGCCCGAGGCCTGGCAGTTGGCGATCAGGGTCGCGTTGCCGCTGGCGCTGTAGCCGCTGCAGGGGTCGGTGGTCGTCAGGTTGCCTTCGGCGACGCCCCCGAACAATTCGGGCACGCTCGGAACCCGGAAGCCGGTGCCGTAGGTGGCGCGCAGGCGCACGCCCTCGATCGCCGTCCAGTTCAGGCTGGCCTTGTAGGTCACGTTGCTGCCGAACAGGTCGTAGTCCGAGTAGCGAACGGCGCCGTCGACATCGAGGCGCTTGATCAGCGGCAGGTCGGCCAGCAGCGGCGCCGAGACTTCCAGATAGGCTTCCTTGGCCTTCATCGAGCCGGCGATGGAATCCTGCTGGTTGGTGTTGCCGATGCCGAGCACGGTGAGAGCGTCGGGATCACGCCAGCCCTCCTCTTCGCGATAGAGCAGGCCGACGGCCGCGCCGACCGGACCGGCCGGCAGTTCGAAGACCGTGCCGGAGAAGTCGAGGGTGGCGCTGCGCTGCTCGTTACCGCCGGTGTCGCGCGAGGTGTAGAGGATGTAGTCCAGCACCTCCTTGGTCAGGCTGCCCTCGCCCAGATAGTCGCCGCAGGGCGCGCCGGGCACGCAGTTCATGCTCTTCTGCACGCGGTCCAGGTTGGCGATGTTGGTCATCGCGTCGATGCCGGTGTTGCGGCCCCAGTTCACCGCCGCTTCCCAGGTCCAGTCGCCGACGACCTTGCCGCGGGCGCCCGCGACCAGGCGGTAGGTGTCGGTTTCCTGGAAGAACTTGCGCGGGCCGCCCTCGCCGAGCCGGCGGGCCAGCAGGACCAGGTCCTGGCCGGTCGGGTTGTTCGGGTTCGACGCGCGGATGGTGAAGTCACGCAGCAGGTCGGGGGTGCCGTCCGGATTGGTCGGGCGATGGGTCAGGCCGCCGGGGGTGGCCAGCTGGTTGCTCTTGCGGTGGGTGAAGAAGAACTCGCCGAACAGCTGGACGTCGTCGGTCAGGTCGTAGTTCGCCAGGAACGCCGTGCTGATCCGCTCGATCGGCGAGACCGCATTGAGGAACGGGTTCGAATTGAAGCCGTGCTTAGCCCCGTTGTAGAGCTCGAAGTAGTTGCCGTCCGGGCCTGGCGTCTGGCTGAAATTGACGACCCGGCCGTCGGCGAGCCGCGCACGGCCGCCCAGCGTGTTGCCGCTGTACGAACAGACCAGCTGGCCGCCGCTCTCGCCGAGGCTGCACGGCGCGCGGCTGGCCATGTTGACCGCTTCGGTCTTCTGGTAGGTGAACGCCGCGGTGACCCCGCCGCGCTCGCCGCGCATGCCCCACAGCAGGTCGACGGTGTAGTCCTCGCCGTCGCTCTCGTCGGTGACGCCGTACTTGGCGGAGACCTTCAGGCCTTCGTAGCCGTCGATGGTGACGATGTTGACCACGCCGGCGACGGCGTCGGCGCCGTAGATCGCCGAGGCGCCGTCCTTCAGCACGTCCATCCGCCCGATGATCGAGGTCGGGATCATGTTGAGGTCGGGGGCGCTGTTGGCGCCGGTGCCGCCGTTCACGACGCGGCGGCCGTTGATCAGGGTCAGGGTGCGGTTGATGCCCAGGCCGCGCAGGTTCACCTGCGCCGTGCCGTAGCCGTTGCCGGTCCAGTAGGCGCTGGTCTGGCCGCCGGCCGCGCCGGCCGAGGCCGGCAGGCGCTGCAGCAGGGTCTCGACGTTGGTGACGCCGGTGTTGGCGATCTCTTCCTGGCTGACCACGGTCGCCGGGCCGACGCCGCTGATATCGACGCGCTTGATGCGGCTGCCGGTGACGATGACTTCCTCAACGTCGTTGGCGCTCTGCGCCCAGGCCGGAACGGCGGACATCGCGCCAGTGAGCATCGCGCTCGCCAGCAGCAGGCGCTTGGAAAAACGGTTCATACCTACCCCCTTGTCAGAAAGCGCCCTGAGCCACCCTCCCGGCGTTACGGAGCGCTTCGGAGCCCTCGCGGCGGACCGGCGACGGCTAATGTCTATACATATTTGGCATTGCACGAGCAGGACCGCTGATCACGGCCATCCTCCGAAGAATAGGCCGCACACCGCCTCGACGCGGCGACGTAGAGTCGGCGCGCCGCCTTCCAGGCGACATGTATTTTCGAAACTATCCCCACTCGTCCAATACCGCTTGGCGTGTATCGGATCGTCTTGCGACTGCTCTTGACTTACCCCGTTCTCACTACGCTGATCCCCTCACCTCAACGACCCTATCGTCGCTCATTGGGGATACGCGCGCCCTCTCTCGACCCCTCAGAATTTTTCCGGGTACGGCCGGATTTTTTGACCGGGATCAAGGCGAGGCTCCGGGGCGACGGAGCCGCCCCGGAGATTGAACCGCCTATTGCGGACGGATGGCGGTGATGGTCTGGCCGCTGAGGTCGAAGCGCACCTTGGCGCCGACCTTGACCTTGGCCAGCAGCGCCTTGTCGGCGACCTTGAACGGCATGGTCATGGCCGGCCAGTTCAGGGCCTTGATCGGATCGTGGGCGATGGTCACCGAGCCGGTCTTGGCGTCGATCTTCTTCACCACGCCCGTGCCCTCGACGCTGCCGGCGGCGGCCGGGGCGGCGTGGCCGGCATGATCGCTGTGGTCCTGACCGTGGGCCAGGGCACCGGTGGCGCTGACGCCGACGGCCGCGACGGCCAGAAGCAGGGTCTTCATGTCTTGGTCTCCAAACTAAGCTCGCGCCCTCGGCGCGAGGACTAGAACCAGGCGCGCACGCCCAGGACGAAACGGGTGTCTTCGACGTCTTCGCCGGCCGCGCGGGCCAGATCGGCGGTGTCGCCGAACTTCCGCTCGTGCGAGACGCCGATGTAGGGGCCGAACTCGCGGCGGAACTCGTAGCGCAGCCGCAGGCCGAGCTCGGCGCTGGTCAGGCCTGAGCCGACGCCCAGTTCCGGAACCTCCTGCGCAGCCAGCTCGATCTCGGCGCGAGGCTCGAGGATCAGCTTCTGGGTCAGACGCAGGTCATAGGCGCCTTCCAGCCGAGCGGAGAGATCGCCCTTCTGCGAGAGGAAGGCTGCGCCCTCCAGCTCGAACCAGTAGGGCGCGACGCCCTCGAAGCCGACCGTGGCGTAGGTCCGCGAGGGGCCAGGCTCGAAGTCGTGCCGGACGCCGGCCTGCAGGTCGAAATAGGGACCGATGGCGCGCGAGTAGAGCACCTGGGCCTCGGCCGAGTGCAGGTCGCCGCCGAACGCGCCCTCCCCGGCCGACTTCAACACCAGGCGGTTGACGTCGCCGCCGTACCAGAACTCGCCCTCCCAGGCGTAGGCGTCCTCATCGGAGCCCGGCCGGATCTCGGCCGTGCTGAGCATGACCTTCCAGGCCTTGCCGCCGCCGTGCTCCTTGGCGAGTTGGGCGCGGGCGGCCGCCATCGCCTGGCGGTCGAAGTAGCGCTCGGCCGCATAGTCGCCCGGGACCGGCGGCGCCGGCGCATTCCCAGCCGGCGGGACGTTCGCCGGCGCAGGCATGACATGACCTGCGTGGGGGTCGGCGGCGGCAGGCGCCGGCATCGCGTGGCCGGCATGCGGATCAGCCGCGGCCGGGGGCATGGCGTGGCCGGCGTGAGGGTCGGCCGCCGGAGCGGCCGCAGGCGGCGCGTGATGCTCGTGCTGGGCGGCGGCGGGGGTGGCCAGGGCGAGCGGCGCCAGGGCGATCAGAAGCTGGCGGCTCACGCGGCGTCTCCTTCGAGGGGACGCACGGTCACCACGTTAAACATGCCCGCGTGCATGTGGTACAGCAGGTGGCAGTGGAACGCCCAGTCGCCGCGCTCGTCGGCGGTGAAGTCGAACGCCACCTTGCCGCCCGGCAGCACGTTGACGGTGTGCTTGCGCGGATGCCGTCCCGGATTGCCGGTCACCACCTCGAAGAAGTGGCCGTGCAGGTGGATCGGGTGGGCCATCATCGAGTCGTTGACCAGCACCACGCGGACCCGCTCGTTGTAGCGGAACGGGATCGGGTCCTTCAGGTGGCTGTAGGTCACCCCGTCGAACGCCCACATGAAGCGTTCCATGTTGCCGGTCAGGTGGATCTCCAGTTCGCGCGACGGCGGCCTGGGATCGGGATTGGGATCGAGCGAGACGAGGTCCTTGAGCGTCAGCACCTTGTGGCCGACGTCCTCCAGCCCCTGCCCTGGATCGCCGGTGCGGTCGGCCGGCATCGGCGAGATCATCTGCACGCCGGGACCGAGCTTGACCTGCGGCGCATTGCGCGGGTCGAGCATCGACATGCCCGAGTGGTCCATCTCCATGCCTTCCATGCCCGGCATGGCCGAGTGGTCCATGCCCATGTCGCGCATGTTGAGCAGCGGGCGCTTACGCAGCGGCGGAACCGGCGCGGTCATGCCCAGGCGCGGCGCCAGCGTGGCGCGGCCCATCCCCGAGCGGTCGGCGGCTTCGGCGACCAGCGTGTAGGCCTGATCGCCGGTCGGCTGGACGATGACGTCGTAGGTTTCGGCCGGAGCGATCTGGAACTCCTCGACGTCGACCGGAACCACGTTCTGACCGTCGGTCTGCACGACGCTGAGCTTCAGGCCCGGAATGCGAACGTTGAAGATCGTCATCGCGCCAGCGTTGACGAAGCGCAGCCGCACCCGCTCGCCCGGCGTGAACAGGCCGGTCCAGTTGTCCTTCGGCCCGTGGCCGTTGATCAGGAAGGTGTAGGTCGACCCGGTGACGTCCATCACGTCGGTGGGGTCCATCAGCATCTTGGACCACTCCTTGCGGTCCTTGAACGACTGGTCCTCGCCCTTCAGCAGGCCGGCGACGGTCTGCTTCTGCATGTTGAAGTAGCCGGCGTGGGCCTTCAGCTTCCGGAAGATCTCGTGCGGATGCATGAAGCTGTAGTCGGACAGCACGACCACGTGTTCGCGGTCGTACTTCACCGGATCCTCGCCCGCCGGATCGATGACGATCGGGCCGTAGTGGCCCATCTGCTCCTGCAGCCCCGAGTGGCTGTGGTACCAGTAGGTGCCGGCCTGGCGCACCTTGAACTCGTAGTGGAAGGTCTCGCCCGGCTTGATGCCCGGGAAGCTGACCCCCGGCACGCCGTCCATCTCGAACGGCAGCAGCAGGCCGTGCCAGTGGATCGAGGTGTCCTCGTCGAGATTGTTGGTCACCGACAGGCGGACCTGCTGGCCTTCCTTCAGGCGGACCAGCGGCGCAGGCACCGTCCCGTTGACCGTGATCGCGTGGCCGGCGCGGCCGTCGACCTTGAACGGCGTGTGGCCGACGGTCAGGGCGATGTTCTCGCCCGACACGGTCGGCAGGGTGCTGGCGATGCCCGGGGTTCCGCTCTGCGCCCAGGCCGGCAGCAGCGCGCTGAGGGCCGCTCCACCGCCCAGGGCGGAGGCCCCACGCAGCAGTTGGCGTCGATCGAAATCCTTCATGGGCGGCCCTTCAAAGCATGGCCCGCCATGCGCGGGGGAGCGCCGACGGGTCGGGTACAGGTCGTGTCAGTCATGGTGGGAAAAGAACAGGTTCCCATCGTGGGAGGGTCAAGCGGACGGTCAGAACGAGATACGCGCGCCCGATCGTCTTCCCTCAGGCCTGATCGGCCAAATCTTCGACGTTCAGAAGTTCAGCGAGCCTGCGCCGGGCCCGATAGACCCGGGTTTCGATGGTTTTCGCCGACACGCCGAGCAAGTCTCCCGCCGCCTGCTGCGAGAGTTCCTCGAAGGCGGTCAGGATCAGCGGTTCCTTGAGCTTGGCCGGCAACATGGCGATCGCGCGGTCCAGCGCCCGGCGCCTTTCAGCGGCGATCAGACTGGTGTCTGCGCCCGGCTGCGGATCAGGCGCGGCCGCCACCTCCTCGCCGCCCGGGTCGGCGCCGAAGAACACCCGGCGCACCGTCTCGCGGCGGCCCCGGTCACGGCACTTGTTGAGCGCGATGGCGCGCATCCAGCTCGCGAACGAACGCCCGGCGTCATAGCGCGCCAGGTTGCGCCAGGCCGCGACGAAGCTCTCCTGCACGACTTCGTAGGCTGCGTCGGCGTCGCCGACGTAGCGGCGGACAAAACGGTACAGCCATCCCTTGTGGCGGCGCATGAGCAGGGTGAAGGCATGATCCTCGCCCGCGAGCGCCCGACGGGTCAGCTCGGCGTCGGACGCCTCGTCGGATCCGGTCACTTCGCGTCTTCGGTCAGGGCCTCCGACACGCGTCTGTCGAAGATCACGGCCTGTTCGGGGGTCAGGATCGCCCGCATCTCCAGGATATGGACGACCGTCTCCTTCTGGAGCTCGCCCATCACGTCGTGGAAGTGCTCGATAGCGGTCCGTACTTCAGGCGAGTACTCGTGCTTGGCGTTGATGGCGCCCGCCAGCTCGGCATTCGCCATCCGCAGCTCGGCCTCGCGAGCGCTGCGGGTGATCGAGAACTCCCGCTCCAGCGCCTGCAACTGCCGGCCCTGCTCGGCGCTGAGGCTGAGCTTCTCGTGCATGAACTCATGCAGCGAGGGCTCCTTCTTGGCGTTGATCACATAGGTGGCGCCGCCCCAGGCCCCAAGGCCCGCCGCCAGCGCCGCCAGCAGCACCGTCAGGATCGCCCCCCGCAAGCCGCTCACCGGCGCGCTTCCAACAGCGTCGAAGGCGCAAGCCGGCTATCCAGGGCGAAGACCGACGTCTCCTTCGGCGCGGCGACCGCGGCCACCGCCGAAGCGCTGCCGACCGCGGCGCCGACCACCAGCGCCATGACCACGCTCGCCATGCGGACGGACGCGAACCCGAACGCCGGCTCGCGCTCGATGCGCGCGCCGCCGACCCGCCGCCAGACGGCCGGTTCGAGCTGGCTCAGATCACGGTCCGGCCCTTGGGATTTAAGGCCTTCGACCAGTTCATCCAGCGAGTGGTTCATCGACGACTCCGAATACGTCACGCCATCTATACGCGACGGCCAGGCAAATCCCTCAGCTTTTGCAGATGCATCGCGCCGCCAAGCGCGCGGGAGTTGCATCCACCCTGGCGCCACCCGACATCCATCAATCGTCGACAGAGCCGCCGGCTGGTGCGCGCTCCGCCGAGGACTGACCATGACCGCCGCCGTCGCCGCCGAACCCAGCCTGACCGACCTGGCGATGAAGGCTGCTCCGCTTCTTGAAAGCCGGCTGGCGAAGTCGCGTGTCCCCGCCCTCGCCGCCGCCGTGGTCAATCGCAACGGCGTGGTCTGGTCCGGCGCGGCGGGCCTCCGTCGAAAACTCCAGGAGACGCCCGTAAGTCATTCCGACCGCTGGCATCTCGGATCAAACACCAAGGCCATGACCGCGGCCTTGTTCGCCCGGCTGGTGCAGGCCGAACTCACGCACTGGGACGCCCCGGTGAGCAGCCTGTTTCCAGACCTGGGGCCCGACGCCGGCTGGGACGCCCTGACCATAGCCGACGTCCTGCGGCACCGATCCGGGCTGCGCGATCGCGGCCTCGTCGACGCCGCCTGGATCGCCCACGCCGGGTCCTCGCCCGCCGAGGCCATCGAGCAAAGAAGCGAACTGACGGCCCGGGCGCTGCGCGGCCCGCCGCGCCGTGGATTCGCCTACGCCAACGCCAACTACGTGATCGCCGGCGCGGCGATCGAGCGGATCACGGGCCAGACCTGGGAAAACGCCATGCGCTCCTGGCTGCTCGAGCCGCTCGGCATGAGTTCGGCCGGGTTCGGCGCGCCGCGCGGCGAGCAGCCCTGGGGCCACAGAAGCAAGCTCGCCGGCTTCAGCGTCGGCGCCGCCGTCGACCCGCGCTCGCCCGAGGCCGACACCCCGGCGTTCCTTGGCCCTGCCGGCACGGCGCACATGTCGCTGACCGATCACGCCAAGTTCGCACGGTTGTTCCTCGCCGACGGCGCCGGGTTCCTGACCCGCGCCAGCATCGCCGCCCTGACGACCCCGCCGACGGGCGAGCCCAATGACTACGCCTTCGGTTGGGGCGTCATCGCCAATCGCCCGTGGGCGCGCGGGCCGGTGTTGCTGCACGAGGGCTCCAACACGCTCTGGCACTCGGTCATCATCGTCGGCCCACAGCGCGGCCTGGCAGTTCTGACCGCCGCCAACGCGTCCGGCCCCGGCGGCCGGGCCGCCCAGGGACTGGCGCTGGACCTCGTCAAGCTATACGCAGGCGCCGACCGCCCCTGACCTTCGGCGGCCGGATGCGCGGGGGCTGGCCCGGTTCTGCGCGCAATCTCCACAATCGCCCCGCTCGTGGCCCCCATGGACAACGCCCTCATCCTGATCGTCGAAGACGAGCCCGAGATCGCCGAGATCCTCGACGCCTATCTCAGCCGCGACGGCTTTCGGACGGTGCGGGCGGGCGACGGCGTGACGGCGCTGCAGCACCATCGGATGCTGCGCCCTGACCTCGTCGTGCTCGACGTCAAGCTGCCCAAGGCCGACGGGTTCGAGGTGCTGGCGGAAATCCGCCGCCGCGGCGATACGCCGGTGATCATGGCCACCGCTCTGGCCGAGGACCTCGACAAGCTGTCGGCGCTGCGCATCGGGGCCGACGACTATGTGGTCAAGCCGTTCAATCCGCTCGAACTCGTCGCTCGCGCCCGCGCGGTCCTGCGCCGCACCCAGGCCCGCGGCGTCAGCCACCTGCTGCGCCTGGGCCCGCTGGAGATCGACCCCCAGGCCTATTCCGTCGTGGTGATCGGCGACGTCGAGTCCAAGGCGCTCGACCTGACGCTCACCGAGTTCCGGCTGCTCGAACACATGGCGCGCACGCCGCGAAAGGTGTTCAGCCGCGCCGAGCTGCTCGACGCCTGCCTGCCCGACGGCGACGCGCTGGAGCGTACGGTCGACAGTCACGTCTCGAACCTGCGTCGCAAGCTGGAAGCGGCGGGAGCCGCCGAGCTGCTGGAGGGCGTCCGCGGCGTCGGCTACCGGCTCGCCCACCTGCCATGAGCCGCCTACGCCGCCTGCCGCGCCGCCCCTGGAAGCTGAGCGCCCAGCTGGTCGCGGCGATGACGGCTGTCGTCGTCCTCTCCGTGATCATCATGATCGGCGGCATGGCGCTGTACTACCTGATCCTCGATAAGGTCCTGCGGCTGCAGATGCCGCCGCAGGCGCTGGCCGCCTATCACGCCATCGAGGCCAACAAGCTGCCGCAGCCCACCGACTTCCAGGTGCTGCTCGACGTCCACAAAGGCCTGGAAACGCAGCTGAGCCTGATGGAGCTCGGCGCCCTGGCCGTCTGCGGCGCCGTGGCGCTGACCGCCGGCGTCGCCGCCGCGCTGTGGTTCGCCCGGACGATCAGCGATCCCCTGCACCGGGTGGCCGCGACCGCCCGGCGCGTCGCCGGCGGCGACCTGGGCGCGCGCGTCCTGCAGCCGGAGGCCGGCGGCGGCGCCGGCGAAACCCACCAGCTGATCGCCGACTTCAACCTGATGGCCGACGAGATGCAGCGCGCCGAGCGCGACATGCGCGAGAGCGTGGCGGCCATCGCCCACGAACTGCGCACGCCGCTGACCGTGCTGCGCGGCCGGCTGCAGGGCATGTCCGACGGCGTGTTCGTGCCCGACAGCAAGGGCCTGGCCGGGCTGATCCTGCAGGTCGACTCGTTGACCCAGATCGTCGAGGACCTGCGCACCTTGAGCCTGGCCATGGCCGGCCGGCTCCTGCTGCAACCGGCCAACCTCGACCTGGCGCAGGAGATCGAGGCGGCGGTCGATGCGCTGGCGCCGGACTTCACCGCCGCCGGCCTGACCATCGAACGCGACCTGCGCGCGGCGCCGGTGCGCGCCGATCCCGCGCGGCTGCGCCAGGTGCTGCTGGTGATGCTGGAGAACGCGCGGCGCTACGCCCTGGCCGGCGGCGTGGCCCGGGTCGAGACCCGCCGTGGCGAGGGCATGGTCTATCTGCGGGTGCTGGACCGCGGTCCGGGCCTGCGCGTCGGCGACGAAGAGCGCGTGTTCGAACGGTTCTGGCGGGCCGACGAATCGCGTTCGCGCGACGCCGGCGGCACGGGCCTAGGCCTGGCCGTCGTGAAGGCGATCGCCGAGGCGCACGGCGGCACGGCGATCGCGTTCGCCCGCCCCGGCGGCGGCGCCTGCTTCGAGATCCGTCTGCCGGCCTGAACGTCCTCGCCTCTCGGCCTTCGCTCGGCGCGGCCTGCGCCCAAGCTCCACATTGGCCGCTCAAATGATCCTCGCACGGTCGAGTTGCGGCCGCGCTTCCGAGGAGAGTTGAGTATGAAATTCTGGATCACCCCCCTGGCCGGCGCCCTCTCGCTCGGCGCGTCTGCCGCCAGCGCCGAGCCGTTCCAGGGCTTCCACGTCGGCGCCGGGATCGGCGGCTCGAAAGTCCAGTCCGAAGACGCCATTCCGGGCTTCGCCCGCAAGGCCGACAACGACGCCAGCGGCTTCGCCTACCGCGCCTTCGCCGGCTACGACCTGCGAGTGTCTGAGCGCGTGGTGATCGGCGCCGAGGCCGGGATCAGCGGCGGCGACAAGAAGATCGAGAGCCGTGTCGACACCGCGCGGGTCAAGGTCGATCCGGGCCGCGGCTACGACGTCACCGCGCGGCTGGGCTTCCTGGCCACCGACAACCTGATGCTCTACGGCCGCGCCGGCTGGGCGCGCCAGGACTTCGAGCGCGAGATCCGCTTCACCAACAACTCCACGGTGATCCGCAGCGACAAGGACGTCGACGGCAAGCTGTTCGGCGTCGGAGCCGAGTTCGCGATGTCCGACAACATCGCCGTCCGCGCCGAGTACGACCGCACCGACTTCGACGGCGACCGCAAGCGCGACCGCCTGCTGGTCAGCGCCGCCTACCGCTTCTGATCCTACGCGGCCGCGCAGCGCCCCCATGCGCGCGGCCGCAGGGGGCGGCTCCATGCCCCGGGGCCGCCCCGCCCTTGACCCGCCAGCGCCGCTTAACCGCGCGCGGTAACGAAGCTGCAACGCTGCTGCGGGCAATCTGAGCGTGGGGCAAAACGCCCTGCGGACGCGCGCGCCCGCTCCCTTGGAACCGAGGCTTCGTCATGCCGCTGAACAGCGTCAATACGAACACCAGCGCCATGATCGCGCTGCAGAGCCTCAACGCCATCAATACGGAATACGCCCAAGTCCAGCGCCGGATCTCGACCGGCCTGAAGATCGCCGGCCCCAAGGACAATCCCGCCATCTGGGCGATCGCCCAGAACATGCGGGCCGAATCCAAGTCGCTCGACGCGGTGATGAGCTCGTTGCAGCTCGGCCAGTCGATCGTCGACACAGCCATGACCGCGGGCGAAACCATCTCCGACATCCTCTCGCAGATGAAGGAAAAGGCGCTGGCCGCCACCGAGGCCGGCCTCAGCACCGCCAGCCGCCAGGCGCTCAACGACGAGTACGTCGCCCTGCGCCGCCAGATCGACCTGGTGGCCTCCAACGCCAGCTTCGACGGCGTGAACCTGATCTCGGCCGGCTCCACCGGCAATATTCGCGCCCTGGCCAACACCAAGGCGACAGCCACGATCAACGTCGATCACGTCGACCTCTCCACCACCGGCGGGGCGATCTCCTCGACCCTGGCCGACCTGATGGGCGGCGTCACCTCGGCCGACATCAAGGCGCTGGAGGCCTCGTCACAGCGCGTGTCGTCCGCGCTCTCGAAGCTCGGAGTCGGCGGCAAGGCGCTCGACCGACAGCTCGAGATGAGCTCCAAGCTGCAGGACAGCTACGATTCCGGGATCGGCAATCTGGTGGACGCCGATCTGGCCAAGGAAAGCGCGCGGCTGACGGCCCTGGACGTCAAGATGCAGCTTGCGATCCAAGCGTTGCGGATCGCCAACCAAGGCCCGTCGTTGCTGCTCGCCCTGTTCCGATAGTGAGATCTTCGTCGGCTCGGGCGTTTGGCCCCTCCCAGCGGCGCAGCAAGCGCCTATATCGCGCTGATGGTTGATCTCTCGGTTCTCGATCTCTCGCCGATCGTCGAAGGCGGCAGCGCCGCCCAGTCGCTGCGCAACAGCCGCGACCTCGCCCAGCACGCAGAGCGCTACGGCTACAAGCGCTATTGGCTGGCCGAGCACCACAACATGGCCGGCGTCGCCAGCGCCGCCACCTCAGTCGTCATCGGTTATGTCGCTGAGGGAACCTCGACGATCCGGGTCGGCGCCGGCGGCATCATGCTGCCCAACCACGCGCCCCTGGTGATCGCCGAGCAGTTCGGCACCCTCGCCTCGCTCTATCCCGGCCGTATCGACCTGGGGCTCGGCCGCGCGCCTGGATCCGACCAGGCGACCGCGCGCGCCCTGCGCCGCACGCTGGCCGGCGATATCGACGACTTCCCGCGCGATGTGATCGAGCTGATGAACTACTTCGAGCCGGTGAAGCCGGGCCAGCTCATCCGCGCCGTGCCCGGCGCCGGCCTGGACGTCGAGTTCTGGATGCTGGGCTCCAGCACCTACGGCGCGCAGCTCGCCGCGGCGCTGGGCCTGCCCTACGCCTTCGCCTCGCACTTCGCGCCCGCCCAGTTGGAGCTGGCGCTGAACGTCTACCGCAGCCAGTTCCGCCCGTCGGAGCACCTGGACAAGCCGCATGTGATGCTGGGCGTCAACGTCACCGCCGCCGACACCGACGCCGAGGCCCAGCGGCTGTTCACGTCGCTCAAGCAGGCCTTCATCAACCTCGGCCAGGGCCGCCCGGGGCCGCTGCCGGCGCCGGTCGACGACCCGGACGGCCGCCTCGACGAGATGGGCGGGGCGATGCTGCGACAGAGCTTGAGCTGTTCGATCGTCGGGTCGCCCGAGCGTGTGCGTCAGGGCCTGGCCGACTTCGTGCGCCGCACCGGCGCCGACGAACTGATGGTCACCGCCCAGGTCTACGACCACGCGGCCCGGGTCAGGTCGTTCGAGATCGCCGCACAGGCGCGCGATGAACTCGCACGCCTGGCGGACGCATCTGCTTAGGAGTTGTCTTCGACCTCGGCGCCCGGGCCATTCTTCTTGATGGAATCGATCGCGTTCTGAGCGCTCGCCTTCGACGAATAGCCTTCCGTCGAGAACATCGTTTCGCTGTTGTACTTGAAGCGAACCCGGAATTCTCCGGCCTTGTCCTTATAGATTTCGAACTTGTGCGCCACTGGTCGTCTCCGTTTGACGATTGAACATGCCCGTCCCCTGCCGGGCAGACTTGGGCGCCGCCCCCTTCAGGTCAAGCCTGATCCCCGGCCGCGCGCCACACTATGGTCACGCTTGGATGATGGCTTTGCGACAGGCGGTCGTGCGCCCCATCTACTCAGACAGACTGTGTCGCCTTTCCGTTTGGAGCCAGTTATGCGCGCCCTGCTTTTCACCGCCTTCGCCACCTTCGCCCTCGTCGGGTCGGCCTTCGCCGAACCGATGCCGACCGTCGCCAGCGTCGAGGTCACGCTCAGCCCTGAACTGCAGAAGAAGGCCGCCGAGGAATACGGCGTCCGCGACGTGGAGCGCCTCGCGACCGAACTGCGCAAGGACGTGGAGCGCGAGATGCACCGCACCGGCATCCTGGCCGGCGGCCGCCTGGAACTAACCCTCGTCGATGCGCGGCCCAATCGCCCGACCTTCAAGCAGCTCGGCGACAAGCCCGGGCTGTCGATGGAGAGCTTCGGCGTCGGCGGCGCCAAGATCGAGGGTCGCGCCATCTCGGTCGACGGCGAGGTCACGCCGATCCGCTACGACTGGTACGAAAGCGACATCCGCCAATCGCGCCTGACCACCACCTGGTCGGATGCCGAGTACGCCTTCAACCGCTTCGCCTATCAACTGGGCCGCGGCAATGTGTACGCAGGCCGATAACGCCGATAGGCCTTGCCACCCCAGGGCCTGAGGGTTCAGATCGCGCCGCTCGCCGGACGCCCGTAGATCCGGAAGCGTCAGGGGATGAGTGAGATGACCGCGCAAGCGGAACGGCGTTCCAACTGGACACTGGCGGCCCTGGCCGCCCCGTGTCTCCCGCTGGCGGGCCTCGGCCTGCCGCTCGTGGTCTATCTCCCCGAGTATTACGCAAACGAACTTGGCCTCAGCCTCGGCGCCGTCGGCATGGCGTTCATGCTGGTGCGGCTGCTCGACATGGCCTTCGACCCCTACATCGGCGGGGTCATGGACGGCACGCGCTCGCGCTTCGGCCGCTTCAAGCTCTGGTTCGCGATCAGCGCGCCGTTGCTGATGCTGGCGTCCTATATGCTGTTCATGGCCAAGCCCGGCGTATCCACGGGCTATCTCTGGCTCTGGCTGCTGGTGGTCTACGCCGGCGTTTCAATCGCCGGCCTCTCCCAACTGGCCTGGGCCGCCGTGCTCTCGCCGCAGTACGACCAGCGCTCTCGGATCTATGCCTGGTGGCAGGCTGGCAATGTCGTAGGCATGATCTTCGTGCTCACCCTGCCCGCGCTGCTGCCGCTGCTGGGCGTCACCGGACACCGCGCCGGCGTGCAGGCCATGGGCTGGTTCATCGTCATCCTCATGCCGATCACGGTGGCGCTGGCCCTGTGGCGCGTTCCCGAACCGCCGGTCGTTTCCGAGGTCAAGAAGTCTGGCTTCCGCGAGTACCTGGCGCTGTTCAAGCGCCCGACCGTGGTGCGCATCCTGGTCGCCGACCTGCTGATCGGCACGGGACCGGCGATCACCGGCGCCCTGTTCTTCTTCTTCTTCGGCCGCGTGAAGGGCTTCTCCCACGCCGATGCCAGCCTGCTGCTGCTGATCTACTTCATCGGCGGCCTGGTCGGCGCACCGCTTTGGACCTGGCTCTCGTACAAGATCTCCAAGCACCGGGCGCTGGCGGTGTCGGGCGTCGTCTACGCCGGCCTGACGCTGTGCTCGCTCGCTATCCCCCAGGGCGCGATGATTCCGGCCGCGGTTCTGATGTTCATGATCGGCGTGCCCTATGCGGCCGGCGCCTTCCTGCTGCGGGCGATGATGGCCGACATCGGCGACGAGGAACGTCTCGCCAGCGGCGTCGACCGCACGGGTCTCCTCTATGCGATCCTGTCGGGCACCGTGAAGGTCGGCTCGGCCGCCGCCGTCGGCATCAGCTTCCCGCTGCTGCAGGCCATGGGCTTCGATCCCAAGGGCACGGGCGTCGACACCGGCCTCCAGGGCCTGGCCGTCCTGTTCGCGGCGGTCCCAGCGGCGATGTCGATCGCGGCCAGCATAATCGTCTGGGGCTTCCCGCTGACCTCGGAGCGCCACGCCGAAATTCGCGCGGCCCTGGCGGCTCGCGATATGAAGGACGCCAAACTTGCAGAGGCTGCCGAGTAGTCCATGAGCTCCACTCCCGGCGATCAGCGCCCCATCGACCGCCTGCTCTCGATCATGGCGCGGCTGCGCGACCCTGATGAAGGCTGCGCCTGGGACCTGGAGCAGACCTTCGCGACCATCGCGCCCTATACGGTCGAGGAAGCCTATGAGGTCGCCGACGCCATCGAGCGCGGCGACCTGAACGACCTGCGCGAGGAACTGGGCGACCTGTTGCTGCAGGTCGTCTTCCACAGCCGCATGGCGCAGGAACAGGGGGCCTTCGCCTTCGACGACGTGGCCGACGCCATTTCAGAGAAGATGATCCGCCGCCACCCGCATGTGTTCGGCGAGGACGAACAGCGCACCAGCGCCGAGCAGACCCGCGCCTGGGAGGTCATCAAGGCCCAGGAACGCGCCAGGAAGGGCAAGAACCAGAGCCTGCTGGACGACGTGCCGACCGGCCTGCCCGCCCTCACCCGCGCCGTGAAACTGACCGCCCGCGCCGCCCGCGTCGGCTTCGACTGGCCGGACGTCTCGTTCGTGCTCGACAAGCTGCGCGAGGAGACCGCCGAGCTGGAGGTCGAGATCGCGGCGGGCCGTGACGTCGCCCGGATGCGCGACGAACTGGGCGACATCCTGTTCGTCTGCGCCAACCTGGCCCGCAAGCTGGACCTGGAGCCGGAGGATGCGCTGCGTTCGACCAACGCCAAGTTCGCCCGGCGCTTCCAGTTCATCGAGGCCGAGCTCGCCAAGCGCGGCAAGTCCGCGGACCAGTCCGACCTCGAAGAAATGGACGCGCTCTGGGACGCGGCCAAGGCGGCCGAGAAGGCCTAGAGTGGCGTCAGGTCCACTCTCGGGAACTGCTGCTCGAACTGGCCCAGGGCCTGGGCGTTCAGCCGCACGGCGATGCGGACGCCGCCATCCTCGTCGTCGATGCGGTCCGTGACCCGACCATGCCGGTAGAGCCACGCCATGGCTGCGCCGTCCGCGGCCGAGAGCTTGACCGACACCGGCGGCGCGTCGTCCACCAGCCGCGCGATCGTCGCCAACAGGGTGTCGCAACCTTCGCCGCTCACGGCCGAGACCATGACCGCCGGCGGATGGTGACGCCGGGCGTCGCCGGCCACCTGCTCGCGATCCTCGGGTTCCAGCAGGTCGGCCTTGTTCCAGACCTCGATGACGTTGCGTTCCTCGACGTCGACACCGAGCCGGTCGAGCACCGTGCGGACGTCCTCCGCCTCGGCCTCGCTCTCCTCGCTGGCGATGTCGCGCACATGCAGGATGACGTCGGCCTCCTTCACCTCCTCCAGGGTGGCGCGGAAGGACTCGACCAGTTCATGCGGCAGGTCGGAGATGAAGCCGACCGTGTCCGACAGGATCGCCGGGCGCCCATCGGGCAGGTCCAGCATCCGCAGGGTCGGGTCGAGCGTGGCGAACAGCATGTCCGCCGCCATCACGTCCGCCTTGGTCAGGCGGTTGAACAGGGTCGACTTGCCGGCGTTGGTGTAGCCCACCAGCGCCACGGCCGGGAACGGGTGACGTTGGCGCGCGCCGCGCTGCAGGTTGCGGGTTCGCCGAACCTCGACCAGCTCGCGCTTCAGCTTGCCGATCTTCTCGGCCAGCAGCCGCCGGTCGGTCTCGATCTGGGTCTCACCGGGACCGCCCATGACCCCGAAGCCGCCGCGCTGGCGCTCCAGGTGGGTCCAGGTGCGGACCAGCCGTGAGCGCTCGTAGGACAGCCGGGCCAGTTCGACCTGAAGGATGCCTTCTCGGGTGCGGGCGCGGCGGGCGAAGATCTCGAGGATCATGCCCGTGCGGTCCATCACCTTGACCTGCCAGGCCTTCTCCAGATTGCGCTGCTGGACAGGCGTCAGAGCGTCGTCGACGACGGCGACATCGACGTCGAGCTGGGCGCAGAGCGCCCCGATCTCGTCGACCTTGCCGCTGCCGAACAGGGTCGCAGGCGTGCGCTTGCGCAGGGGCGCGATGATCGCGTCCCTGATCTCAAGGTCGAGCGCCAGCGCGAGGCCGACGGCCTCGTCCAGACGCGCCTGCGAGCTGCGCGCCGAGTCGCGGCCGTCTCGCTGGGGATGAATGACGAGCGCCCCCTGGGGGGGCGCTTCACGATCGATGGACTTGGAGGTCAATCGCCCTCGTCTTCCGCCGGTTCATAGAGCTGAACGGGCTGGGCCGGCATGATGGTGGAAATGGCGTGCTTATAGACCAGCTGCGACTGGCCGTCGCGACGCAGAAGCACGCAGAAATTATCGAACCAGCTCACGACGCCCTGCAGCTTCACGCCGTTCACCAGGAAGATCGTCAGCGGCGTCTTCGACTTGCGGACGCTGTTCAGGAACGTGTCCTGGAGGTTCTGTTTCTTTTCGTTGCCGGACATGGCTTGTCGCCCTTTTTTCTGTTCCGGGAGGCAACACGCCTCCCACACACATGCATGAGGCTAGACCGGCGGGTGTGACCGGCGCAATCGCGCCGCTCGCATCAGACGGCCGTCGCCCTCGCGCGCTCGATATAGAGGCGTCGGAGCTTCATCGCCACCGGTCCGACCTCACCATTTCCAATTGGCGTGTCGTCGACGGCCACGACGGGCAGCACCAGGCTGCCGGCGCCGGTGATGAACGCCTCCTTCGCGGCGACGGCCTCGGCGGGCGTGAACGGCCGCTCTTCGACCTTCATGCCCTCGTCGCGCAGGACGTCCAGCAGCGTGCGCCGGGTGACGCCGCGCAGGATGTTGGCGTTGGTGTCGCGGGTGCGCAGCACCCCGTCGGCGTCGATGATCCAGGCGTTGGACGAAGCGCCCTCGGTCACGAAGCCCAGTTCGTCGACGAACCAGGCCTCGGCCGCGCCGCGTTCCTTGGCCGCCTGCTTGGCGAGCGCGTTGGGCAACAGGCCGACGGTCTTGATGTCGCAGCGGCCCCAGCGGTTCTCCGGCGTGGTGATGACCTTCACGCCCTTGGCCGCCTTGGCCTCGCTGGTCGCCCGATCGACCGGAGAGACCGTGATCACCACGGCGGGCGGGACCGGCTGGTCCGGGAAGGCGTGTCCGCGCGGCGCGACCCCACGGCCGACCTGCAGGTAGAGCAGGCCTTCGCTGATCCGGTTGCGGCGCACCGCCTCGCGCAGGACGATGGTCAGGGCCGCGCGGCTCATCGGCATCGGAATGCGCAGCTCGGAGAGGCTGCGTTCCAGCCGGGCGAAGTGCCCCTCGGCGTCCGCCAGCTTGCCGTCGAACAGGGCCCAGACCTCGTAGACCGCGTCGGCCAGTTGGTAGCCGCGGTCCTCGATGTGCACAACGGCCTCGCCGTGCCGCACGAACTGCCCGTTCACATAGGCGATACGCCCCACCTTACGCGTCCTCTTCTTCCATGGGCCTGGCGCCCGACAGGCCCAGGGACTTCAATTTGCGGTGCAGGGCCGAGCGCTCCATGCCGATGAAGGCCGCGGTCCGCGAGATGTTGCCCGAGAACCGCAGCATCTGGGCGTTGAGGTACTCGCGCTCGAACACCTCGCGCGCCTCGCGCAGCGGCAGGGCGATGATCTTCTCGGCCCCCAGGTTCGACGGGCTGTCGTTCACCACCGCGTCGTTGGGCAGCATCTCGGCGCTGATCGGCTCGCCGGGATCGCCGGCCGCGAGGATCAGCATGCGCTCGACGTTGTTGCGCAGCTGGCTGAGGTTGCCCGGCCAGGCCCGCACCTGCAGCGCGGCCAGCGCGTCGTCGGCCAGCCGCCGGCGCGGCATGCCGGTCGCCTCGCAGATCCGGTTCACGAAGTAGTCGATCAGCTCGGGAATATCCTCGCGCCGCTCCGACAGCCCCGGCACGCTGACGGGCACCACGTTCAGGCGGTGGAACAGATCCTCGCGGAAGCGGCCCGCATTGATCTCCTCGCGCAGATCGCGGCAGGTCGAGGAGACCACCCGAACATCGACCTGCACGTCCTGCTCTCCGCCCACGCGGCGGAATCGCTGCTCCACCAGGACCCGCAGAATACGGCTCTGGGTCTCGCGCGGCATGTCCGCCACTTCATCGAGGTATAGCGTCCCGCCATGGGCGCGCTCGAACACCCCGATCTTGGCCGGGCGCCCGCCTTCCAGCTCCTCGCCGAACAGCTCGGTGTCCACGCGCTCGGGCGTCATGCCGGCGGCGCTGATCACCACGAACTCGTTGCGGGTCCGCGGGCTGGCCGCATGGATCAGCCGGGCCACCGTCTCCTTGCCCGACCCCGGCGGGCCGGCGATCAGCACCCGGCTGTTGGCCGAGGCCAGCTTGGCGATCAGGCCGCGTAGCTGCTGCGTGACCACCGACTTGCCGATCAACCCGTCCGGCTGGATCGTCTGGGCCCGCAGCCGGCGGTTCTCGCGCTTGAGGTTGCTGGTCTCCAGCGCCCGCTCCACGCAGAGCAGCAGGCGATCGGATTTGAACGGCTTCTCCAGGAACTCGTAGGCGCCGCGCTTGATGGCGCTGACCGCCGTCTCGATGTTGCCGTGCCCGGAGATCATGATCACCGGGATGTCCGCATCCAGCGTCTTGACCAGGTCGAGCAGTTCCAGCCCGTCCATCCCCCCGCCCTGCATCCAGATGTCGAGGATCAGCAAGGCCGGCTTGCGTGACTTGATGGCGGCCAGCGCGCTCTCGGAATCGTTGGCCGTGCGCACCGCATAGCCTTCATCCGAGAGGATGCCTGCGACGAGTTCACGGATGTCCGCCTCGTCGTCGACCACCAGTACATCAGCCGCCATCACATCACTCCTGCGTCTTGAGCTCTGGGCTCAGGTCCGGCGGCGGCGTCGGGCGAAGCCGGCGCCGCCGTGGGAAGTTTCAGCACTGCACGGGCGCCGCGTCCGCCCGTCGCATCGGTCAAAATCAGTTCGCCGCCATGGTCTTCCAGGATGCGCTTGACGATCGCCAGGCCGAGCCCGGTGCCCTTCTCGCGCGTCGTGACATAGGGCTCGGTCAAGCGGTCGCGGTCCTTGTCGGGCAGGCCCACGCCGTTGTCCTCGACGATCACCTGCACCCCCTGCTCGTCCGAGATCAGGCGCGCCGTGATGCGGCCCTTCGGTTCGGGCTCGACCGCGACGCGGGCGGCGACCGCCTCGGCGGCGTTCTTGAGAATGTTGGTCAGCGCCTGGGCCAGCATCCGCCCGTCGGCCACCAGCGTCACCTGCGGGGTCGGGTCGAGCAGCTCGACGTCGATGTCCGGCGCGGCGACCCGCTGGGCGAACACCGCCGCGCGGACCAACTCGGCGCCGTCCTGCGCTGCGAACTTCGGGGCCGGCATCCGGGCGAAGGACGAGAACTCGTCGACCATCCGCCCGATCCCGTCGACCTGGCGCACGATGGTGTCGGTGCAGCGGTCGAAGGTCTCCAGGTCCTCCTGGGCGACATCCTTGCGGAACTTGCGGCGCAGGCGCTCGGCCGAGAGCTGGATCGGGGTCAGCGGGTTCTTGATCTCGTGGGCGATACGCCGGGCGACGTCGCGCCAGGCCGCGTTGCGCTGGGCCGAGACCAGCCGCGTGATGTCGTCGAAGGTCAGCACCAGCCCGCCTTCCGAGCGGCTAGCCCGCACGCGCAGCCGGTGCGTCTCGCGCGCCCGCGCCACGTCGACCTCGGCCTCAGCCTCCCCGACGGCGTCGGCGCGGTCGGCGATGGCCACGAACTCGGGCGCCACCTCCGCCAGTCGCCGCCCGCTGGTCTGCCCCTCGATGAGGTCGAGCAGGATGCGCGCCTGGCGGTTCACGGCCGAGATCCGGCCGTCGGAATCGAGGCCGATGACCCCGGCGGACACCTCGGCCAGCACGGTCTCGATGAACTGGCGACGTTCCTCGGCCTCGTCGCCGGCGCGCTTCAGCGCCGCCTGCTGGGCCTGAAGATCGTGCGTCATGCTGTTGAAAGCGCGCGACAACACGGCCAGCTCTTCCGGATCTTCGGACGTATCGACCCGGGCGTCGAGATCGCCGCCCGCGACCCGCCCGGCCGCCTGCACCAGCCGTCCGACCGGAGCCGAGATGGCGCTGGCCGCCCCCATGCCCAGCCACACCGCGCCGACCAGCACCAGCATCGCCGTCTCGATGTAGGAAAGCGCGAAAACGCGTTGAATTCGCGCACGACTTTCGGCCGCCTCACGATAGGCGGTCACCGCCCGGTCGGCCTCGTGCAACTGGTTGACGATCCCGGCCTGCACCGGCCGCGTCACATAGAGATAGGCGTCAGGATAGGCCGTGAGCCGCGTGAGCGCCCGCGTCAGGTTCGGCGACACCGAGATCGATCCCTCGTCGGCGGCCGCGAAACTGGAGGGCGGCGGCGCCTGGAAGCCGACCACGTCCACCGCCTCGGCCCGCGCCAGGATGCGACCTTCCCGGTCGATCAGATAGGCGGCGGGGAACGCGTGGTAGGACGCCTGGTAGGCGAGAAAGTGGCTGAAGGTCACGGGACTGACCTGCAGCGCCGGCGCGGCGCGGTTCAGGTCATTGGCCATCAGGGTGACGTGCTCGTCGACGAACTGGCTCTGGTCGTCGACATAGGAGCGCATCACCGTCGCCGAGTTCTCGACCACGGTCTGGACCCGCTCGGAGAACCAGTTCTCGACGCCGCGGTTGACCAGCACGGTGTAGAACAGCGCCACCACCATCGCCGGCGCCACCGCGGCCAGCGCGAACAGCGTCACGAACCGCACGTGCAGCCGCGCCGCCGGATCGGTCGATCGCGCCCGCATCAGGGTCGCCACCCGGAACCCGACCTGCGCGGCGAGCGCCAGGATCAGCACCAGGTTGAGGCCGAGGATCGCCAGGATGTTCTTGGACGCGGGCGCCAGCGGCCCGGTTTCGGGGGGCGAAGCGGCGAGCAGGATGGCCACCGCCGTGAGCACCGCGGCCAGCGCGTAGCCGCCGCCAAGCACATAGCGTGATTGCAACGCCCGCCAGATCCGCGCGGCGGGCGTCGCGTGAGTTCCGCCATCGTGACTCAGAGACGCCATTGCAGCGGCGACCCTAACCACCTGTGCCCCAAATTCAACAGTGATGTTGCACTCAAGCTTCACGGTTGCTTGGGGATGACACCGGCCCGCCAGTGCGCTATCGATGAAGGCGATGATCCTCGCCACCAGCCAATATTCGTTTTGGTATTTTGGCTATTCCGATGCCGCTGGCGGAGGAAGGGGATCGCGCGACAGCACGCTGTCATAGGACGCAAGACCCACCCAGCCGCCAGCACCTGGCGGCTTTTCTTTTGCGCCGCCGGAGACTGAAACCACCCGGAGCGCACCAGTGACCACCGACGACCTACGTATCCTCGACATCAAGCCCCTCGCCTCGCCGGCGCAGGTGATGAGCGACCTGCCGGCCAGCGACGCCATCGGCGCCCTCGTGTCGGATAGCCGACAGACCATTCACCAGATCCTGCATGGCGACGACGACCGGCTGGTCGTGGTCATCGGCCCATGCTCGATCCACGATCCCGTCGCGGCGATGGACTACGCGCGACGACTGGCCGCACAGCGCGATCGCTTCGCGGGCCAGCTCGAGATCGTCATGCGCGTCTACTTCGAGAAGCCGCGCACCACGGTCGGCTGGAAGGGGCTGATCAACGACCCCCACCTGGACGGCACCTTCCGCATCGACGAGGGCCTGCCGCTCGCACGCAAGCTGCTGCTGGAGGTCAACGCCCTCGGGCTGCCGGCCGCGGTCGAGTTCCTCGACGTGACGACGCCGCAGTACCTGGCCGACCTTGTGGGCTGGGGCGCGATCGGGGCCCGCACCACCGAAAGCCAGATCCACCGCGAGATGGCCTCCGGCCTCTCCTGCCCGATCGGGTTCAAGAACGGGACCGACGGCAATCTGCGGATCGCGGTCGACGCGGTGAAGGCCGCCAGCCAGCCGCACCATTTCCTGGCGATCGGCAAGGACGGCCGCGCCGCCATCGCCGCCACCCGCGGAAACGACGACAGCCACGTGGTGCTGCGCGGCGGCAAGACGCCCAACTACGACACCGCCGGCGTCGCGGCGGCCTGCGCCGAGCTCGCCTCCAGCGGCCTGCGTCAAAGCGTGATCATCGACGTCAGCCACGCCAACAGCGGCAAGAAGCCGGAGAACCAGCCCGCCGTCACCCGCGACGTCGCCGCCCAGGTCGCCGCCGGCGACCAGCGGATCGCCGGCGTGATGATCGAAAGCCACCTCGTGGCCGGCCGCCAGGACCTGGTCGAGGGTCAGCCGCTGACCTACGGCCAGAGCATCACCGACGGCTGCATCGACTGGGGCACGTCCGTCGAGCTGCTGGAGGAACTGGCCCTGGCGGTCGAGGCCCGCCGCCGGGTGCGCGCGGCCCAGCTGGCCGGCGAACCCGTCCAGGCCTGACAGAGATGGGAGCGCGCACCGGGGCGCGCTCCCATCGCTATTCGCGCGCCGCTTGGCTGTCGGGACTTGGCGCGCCCGGCTGGTTCAGGTCTGTTGGCGTCCGCTTCGCCGTCAACGACCAGGACCCGACATGGCCGATCCCCGTTCCCTTGGCTTTTGCCCCGACCGCCTCGCCAAGCTCGACCGCTTCATCACCGAGAAGTACCTGCAACCCGGCCGGATGCCCTGCGCCCAGGTGCTGATCGCCCGCCACGGCGAGATCGTGCACGAGTTCGTCGGCGGCCGACGCGACGTGTCCCGCGGCCTGGCCAGCGAGGCCGACACCATCTTCCGCATCTATTCGATGACCAAGCCGATCACCTCGGTGGCGTTCATGATGCTGGTCGAAGAAGGCAAGGTCGCGCTCGACGATCCGGTCCACCGCTTCATTCCGGAATGGGCGAACCTCGGCGTGTTCAACGCCGGGATCACCGGCGGCTTCCTGACCAAGCCGGTCGCCCGTCCGATGCAGATGGTCGACCTGCTGCGCCACACCTCGGGCCTCACCTACGGCTTCCAGAACCGCACCAATGTCGACGCCGCCTATCGCAAGGCCGGCGTCGGCGAGATCGGCAGCACCCTGCCGCTCGACGCGATGATCGAAACCTTGGCGACCCTGCCGCTGGAGTTCTCGCCGGGAGAGGCGTGGAACTACTCGGTCTCCACCGATGTGCTCGGCTACCTGGTCGGCAAGATCGCCGGCATGCCGTTCGAGCAGTTCCTGCAGGAGCGGATCTTCACGCCGCTGGGCATGACCGACACCGGCTTCCAGGTCCGCGAAGGCCAGGGCGGGCGGTTCGCGTCCTGCTACAGCGCCACCCCGAAGGGCGGCCTGGACCTGCAGGACGACGCGACGACCAGCCCCTACCTGCAACCGCCGTCGTTGGTCTCCGGCGGCGGCGGGCTGGTCTCGACCGCCGCCGACTACATGAAGTTCTGCCAGATGCTGCTGAACCGCGGTCAGTTCGACGGCGTCCAGTTCATCGCGCCCAAGACCCTGGACCTGATGACGGCCAATCACTTGCCGGACGGGAAGGACCTCACCCAGCTGTCGCGCTCGCTGTTCTCCGAGGCGACCAACGCCGGCGTCGGCTTCGGCCTCGGCTTCGCCGTCGTGCAGGACGCGCCGCGCACCCTGGTGCCGTGCAGCGACGGCGAGTTCTACTGGGGCGGCGCGGCCAGCACCGCCTTCTGGGTCGATCCGGCCGAGGATCTCTCAGTGGTGTTCATGACCCAGGTGCTGCCCTCGTCGGCCTATCCCATCCGCCGAGAGCTGCGCACTTTGGTCTACTCGGCGCTTGTCGAGCCTCTGACCTGAGGCCTAGCGACGGCCGCGGGCCATCTCCACGCCCAGGTCCTGGATCTTCTTGCGCAACGTATTGCGGTTGAGGCCCAGGATCTCGGCGGCGCGCACCTGGTTGCCGCGGGTGGCCGCCAGGGTCAGCTGGATCAGCGGCCGCTCGATCTCCTCGAGCACCCGATCGTAGAGGCCTGGCGGCGGCACGCCGTCTGGTTGCTCGGCGAAGTAGCCGCCCAGGTGCCGCTCGACGAGGGTCGCCAGCGTCACCGGCCCCTCGTGGCCGGGGATGGCCGGCTGCTGATCGGCCAGTTCGCGCTCGACGATGCGGGCGGTGATCAGCTCCTCGCCATAGAGCGCGCAGATCCGCCGGATCAGGTTCTCCAGCTCGCGCACGTTGCCCGGCCAGCCGTGCAGCTTCAGCCGCTCCAGGGCGCTGGCGTCGATGGTCTTGGCCGGCAGGCCTTCGCGGTTGGCGCGCAGCAGGAAGGCCCGGGCCAGGTCCGGAATATCCTCGGTGCGATCGCGCAGCGGCGGCAGGCGCAGCGGCGCGACGTTGAGGCGGAAGAACAGGTCCTCGCGGAACAGCCCTTGCTGGATCAGAGCCCGCAGGTCGCGGTTGGTCGCCGCGATGATCCGCACGTTCGGCGGGCGGCCCGTTTTCGGGTTCACCGACTGCTCGGAGCCGTCGATCACCCGCAGCAGGCGGGTCTGGGCGTCCAGCGGCATGTCGCCGATTTCGTCGAGGAACAGCGTGCCCCCGTCGGCCTCGACCAGCTTGCCATAGTCGCCGTCGTCCCGGCCGAACAGCTCGGCCTCGACCCGCTCGCGCGGGACGGCCGCCAGGTTGATGACCACGAACTTGCCGTCCTTGCGCCGGCCCATGTCGTGCAGCGCCCGCGACACCAGCTCCTTGCCGGTGCCGCTCTCGCCGAGGATCAGCACCGTCAGGTCCGCGCCGACCAGCCGGGCGATGGTGCGATAGACGTCCTGCATGGGACCTGAGCGTCCGATCAGCGGCAGTCGCTCGTCGCGAACGGCGCGGGCCTGGGCCTTGGTGGCCTCGGTGTCGGCCGGCCGCGACAGCGCACGTCGCGCCGCCGAGGTCATGTCGTCCAGGTCGAAGGGCTTGGAGACGTAGTCGAACGCGCCGGCGTCGGCGGCGTTGACCGCCGTCAGCAGGGTATTCTGCGCGCTCATCACGATGACCGGCAGCCGCGGCCGCTCCTTGCGGATGCGCGGCAGCACGTCGAACACGTTCTCGTCGGGCATCACCACGTCGGTGACGACCAGGTCGCCCTCGCCGTCCGACACCCACTTCAGCAGCGTCGTGGCGTTGCCGGTGGCCCGGACCTGGTAGCCCAGCCGCGTGAACGCCTGGCTCAGCACCAGCCGGATCGAGGCGTCGTCATCGGCGATCAGGATCTTCTTGCTGGCGTTCGTCATCGCATTCATGCCGGCGTATCCTCTCCAGACGCGATCGGCAGGAGCACACGGAAAGTCGTGCGCCCCGGCTCGGATTCGAAATCGATCAGGCCGCCGTGCCCGGCGACCAGTTTGGCGACCAGGGCCAGGCCCAGGCCCGCCCCGTGGGTCTTGGTGCTGACGAACGGCTGGAACAGGCTCTCACGCAGGTGCGCGGGCACGCCCGGGCCGTTGTCCTGGACCCGGATCTCCAGAGGCGCGCCGCGCAGGACATGCCCCTTGGCGGCGCGAACCTTGACCCCGTGGCGATAGCCGGTGTGGACGGTGATCGCGCCGCGGCCGTCGCCGCGCGCATGGGCCGCCTCGGCGGCGTTCTTCACCAGGTTCAGGAAGATCTGGATCAACTGGTCCTCGTCGCCATAGGCCGGCGGAAGCGAGGGGTCGTAGTCGTCGGTCAGTTGCAAGCCGTCGGCGACGCCGTTGGCGGCCAGCGCTTTCACGCGGTCGAGCACCTGGTGGATGTTGATCGGCTTGCAGTCAGGCAAAGCGTCGTCAGAAAACGCCTCCATCCGATCGACGAGCCGACGAACCCGGTCGGTTTCGTCGACGATCAGCTGCGCCAGCGGCGCGTCCTCGGCCTTGGCGCCCATCTTCAGCAGTTGCGCCGCCCCGCGTATGCCGGCCAGAGGGTTCTTGATCTCGTGGGCCAGCATGTGGCCCAGGCCGACGATGGTCCGCAGGCCCGCCTGCTCAGCGCCGGTCCGCTCGCCGCCGAGCGCTCCGCCCTTCACGTGCAAGGTCAGCAGGACCGAGCCATCGCCGAGCGGCGCGGCCGCTCCGTCCGCCTCGAAGGACGGGTGACCGAACAGGCTGATCTCCACACCCCGCTCGCGGACCCGAACGCCCTCCTCCCGGGCCCGGTCCAGCAGCGACACCAGCGCCGACCCCGGCGGCAAGGCCGCTCCGAACCGCCCACGGGTCAGCAGGCCGAGCCCTTGGCCGAACAGCGCCTCGGCCGCCTCGTTGACCGCGACCAGCGCCCCTTCGCGGCTGACCACGAGGGCCGGTTCCGGAGAGATGTCGAAGGCGCTCGACTTCAGAAGCTCCAGGTTCAGGCCGTTAGGCGCCGCGCGGGTTTGGTTGGTCATGCGGCCAGTCTCGGTTGAGGGTCACACCACAAGGCGGTCAGGCCAGCTTCGACCTCCGCCGGATCATCCAGGCGGCACAGCGTCGAGCGTGCGGCCCGTCGCCCTTCGGCCGTCTCGGGCCAGGGCGCGTTTTCGATGTAGGACGCCAGATGCTTGCGGAAGATCCGCAGCCCCAGGCGGTCGCCGTAGAAGTTGAGGCTGTCGCGGAAGTGCTCCAGCGCGATCTCCAGCCGGCGCTCCGCCAGCGGCTCTTCGAACACGCCGCCGGCCAGCTCGGTCTCGATCTGCGTTGCGACCCAGGGCCGTCCGTAGACCCCGCGCCCGACCATCACGCCATCGGCCCCCGACGCAGCAAGAGCCCGGCGCGCGCTGTCGCCGTCGATGATGTCGCCGTTGACGATGACCGGGATGGAGACCGCCTCGGTGACCGGACGCACCGCGCTCCAGTCGGCGGAGTCCTTGTAGAACTGGCTGCGCGTGCGGCCGTGAATGGTGACGGCCCGCGCCCCGCGCGCCTGCGCCCGCGCAGCGATGTCCGGTGCGTTCTTCGACGCCGCGTCCCAGCCCAGCCGCATCTTCACCGTCACCGGCACGTCGACCGCGTCGACGGCCGCCGCGATCAGGCTCTCCGCCAGATCCGGCTCGCGCATCAGCGCCGAGCCCGACAGCACGCCGGTCACTTCCTTGGCCGGGCAACCGAAGTTCAGGTCGATGATCTGCGCCCCGGCCTGAGCCGCCAGGCGCGCGCCTTCGGCGATATATCCGGGATCGCGGCCGACCAGCTGGACGACCATGAGCGGCAGCCCCTCGCCGACGGCCGCGCGGCGAACGACATCCGGACGGCCCTTTGAAAACTCGGCGCAGGCGACCATCTCGGTCGCGACATAGCTCGCGCCCAACTTGCTGGCGGCCTTGCGGAACGGCAGGTCGGACACGCCGGTCATCGGCGCGATCCAGGCCCGGCCGCCGACCTCCACATCCCCGATCTTGAGCGTGTTGCTCATTTTATAGTCACCCCTATCGCCTCTGTTTTAGGCAAATTGTGCACTGCCGTAAAGCCTAGACAGCAGGCGTACGCGCCCTAAACAGACGGCATGGATTTCTCAGCCGTCATCGTCGCCGCAGGCTCCAGCACACGCGCCGGCCCTGGCGCGCCAAAGCCTTGGCGCAGCTTGGCTGGCCGCCCGATCCTCTCCTGGTCGATCGACGCGTTCGCGGCCGCGGGGGCGCGACAGATTGTCATCGTCGTCGCCGAGGCCTGGCTGGACGAGGCGGCCGAACTGTTGCGCGGCGTACCGGGCGCCGTCGCGGTGCGCGGGGGCGCCACGCGGGCGGATTCGGTCCAGCAGGGCCTGGCCGCCCTGGAGGGGGACGGCGCCTCGGCCGTGCTCGTGCATGACGCCGCGCGCCCATTCCTGACCAGCGCGCACATTCAACGCCTGCTGGCGGCGATCGAGGGCTCCGACGGCGCCGTCCTCGCCCTGCCCGTCGCCGACACCCTCAAGCGCGGCGGCGACGCCGTCGTGGAGACCGTGCCGCGTGACGGTCTATGGCGCGCGCAGACGCCTCAGGCCTTTCGGCTCGACGTCCTGCGGACGGCTTACGCCGCCTGGCCGGCCGACGCCGAACCGACCGACGACGCCGCGGTCGTCGAGCGAAACGGCGGCCAGGTCGCCATCGCGCCCGGCGATCCGCGCCTGATGAAACTGACCTATCCGGAGGACTTCGCCATGGCCGAGCAACTGGCGGGCGCCGCGCACATCACCCGCATCGGCCAGGGCGTCGACGCGCACCGCTGGGGTCCCGGTGACGCGGTCTGGCTCTGCGGGGTGAAGATCGACCACGACCAGACCCTGATCGGTCACTCCGACGCCGACGCCGGGCTCCACGCCCTGACCGACGCCATCCTGGGCGCCATCGGCGAAGGCGATATCGGCGAGCACTTCCCGCCCTCCGACCCGCAGTGGAAGGGCGCCGCGTCCGACAGGTTCCTGCTGCACGCGGTCGAAATCCTGACGAACAAGGGCGGCCGGATCATCAACGCCGATGTCACCCTGGTCTGCGAACGGCCCAAGATCCGCCCCCACCGCGACGCCATGCGTCAGCGCCTCGCCGAACTCCTGGGCGTGCCGCTGGACCGCGTCAGCGTAAAGGCCACCACCACCGAGGGCATGGGCTTCACCGGCCGTCAGGAGGGCCTGCTGGCCCAGGCGATCGTGGCCGTGGAGACCCCGGCCGCCTAGGGCAGCCAGGGCCAGTTCACCTTCAGCTGCGCGTACATCGCCCCGGCGAGGTTCATGTAGTCGTCGGTCCAGGGCCGCGCCGCCGTCGGGTCGGTCTGCGACCACCGCCCATCGGCCTCGTACGGCGCGAGCGCCGCCAGGCTGCGGGTGACGATCATCGCGTCCTCGGCCGACTCCCAGAGCGGCGGGCTGCCCTCGGCGGGGCTGTGGCGCTGGATGAGCGCAAAGCCGCCCGCCGCCTCGGCGACCGCCATGGCCGGCGCGCGCAGCTCGAGATTGCGGTTCGACAGGTGGACGATGAGCACGCCGTCGGGCTTCAGCTTGGCCAGGTAGCCCTTCATCGCCTCGACGGTCAGCAGGTGCGCCGGCACCGCGTCGGACGAGAAGGCGTCGATCAGCAGGACATCGAACTCACCGGCAGGTTGCTTGGCGAGGGTCAGGCGCGCATCGCCGACCACGTAGTCGATCGTCCCCTTGGCGCAGGTCGTCGTGTAGCTGAAGTGCTGCGGATTGGTCGCAAGCCGGATCACCAGCGGGTCGATCTCGAAGAAGGTCAGGTGATCGCCCTTGCGGGTGTAGGCCGCCACCGCGCCGGTGCCGAGCCCGACCGCGCCGACGCGCAACGGGGTCGGCCGCTTGATTTCGTGGCTGAAGACCTGGCCGATCGGCGTTTCCGGCGCGTAGTAGACCAGCGGGCGGCACATGTAGCGGGGATCCTGGGCCTGTGCCCCGTGCAGGGTGGTCCCGTGCGAGAGCATCTTCACGCGGCCGCCCATGGCCGGCACCGGCATTTCCGACTGGCGCAGCACCCCGAAGAAGCTGCGCCAGCTCTCGCGCACGTCGACACGGTCGCCGACCAGGGTCGCCGCCATCGACAGAACGACCACTAGGCCGAAGAAGACGATCATCTGACGGCGGATCACGAACGCGCAGACCGCCGCCACGATCAACAGCCCGATGACGATGACCTTCAGATGGTCGGCCATCCCGAATTTCAGAGCGATCACCGGCGCAGCGGCCGCCGCGAGGGCGCCAAGCGCGAAGGTCGCCCAGCGCCACGCCTCGACAGGCTGAAGCCCCGGCCTCGCCAGGCATGCCAGCACCAGGACCAGCGGATATTCCCAGACGTTGACGAAGATCACAGGCGCCAGGAAGGCGTTGAAGGCTCCGCCGACCACGCCGCCGAACGACATCCAGAGATAGAACTCGGTCAGGTGTGCAGGATTGGGCCGCCTGGCGACCAGCGCCTGATGGCACATCAGCGCCGTCAGGAAGAAGGCTCCCAGGTGCACCACGAGCTGATACGCGAAGTTGGCCTCCGTAAACGGCATCAGAGCCGCGCAAGCCACCACCGCGGCGGCCTGCAGCGTCAAGGTCATCCTCGAGGAGATGATCGGCTTGTCCGAGAAGGCGATGATGAAGGTCAGCAGGTAGAGCGCCAGCGGGATCACCCAGAGGAACGGCGCCGAGGCGACGTCGGTGGTGATGTGTGTGGTGACGCCGAGCATCAGGCTGGACGGGATCGCCGCCAGGCCCACCCAGATCGCCCGATCGCGCCAGCTCGGTCGAGGGCCCGCGTCGACGGGCGCCTCGATCGTCGCGACCCGCGCGCGCGACACGAACAGCGCCAGCGTCGCCATCAGCACCACGAAGGCGACATACCCTGTGCTCCAGCCGGCGGTCTGGCCGTGCAGGGTTGCGAGCGGCTCCACCAACGCCGGGTAAGCCAGCAGCGCCAGCAGGCTTCCGAGGTTGGACGCCGCGTAGAGCGCGTAGGGCTCGGCCCCCGTCTCTGCGTGGATGGTGCGCGCGTGCCAGGCCTGCACCAGCGGCGCGGTCGCCGACAGGATGGCGAACGGCGCGCCGATTGAGACGGCCAGCACCCCGAGCAGCCATAGCGACGGATGGTCGGACGACGGCTCGCCCAGCATGCCCGTCACCCGCAGCGGCAGCGCCAGGGCCGCGACCAGCAGCGCCGCGACATGCACGAGCGCCTGCGCGCGCACCGAACGGATCTTCTGCAGCGCATGCGCGTAGCCGTAGCCGACCAGGAGCGCCGCCTGGAAGAAGGCGATCGACGTATTCCAGACCGACGAGCTGCCGCCCAGCAGCGGCAGGACCAGCTTGGCGACCATCGGCTGGACCAGGAACACCAGGCCGGCGCTGGCGAACGTGGTCACCGCGAAAAGGACCGGAGAGATCGAAGCGGTTGGCCGTTCGGCTCGTTCTAACGTGGTCATGGGCTCGAATCGGCTTGTGTGGCGGGCGCTGGCGATGTTGTGGTCAGCCCTCGCCCTTGCCTAGAGCCCGCTGGAGTCGCCCCTATGTTTTCCCTTGAGATCGAAACCCTGGCGCGGCTGCTGATCGATGAGGCCCGCGAGCGTTCGCTGCGCATCGTCACGGCCGAAAGCTGCACGGGCGGCCTGGTCGCCGGCGCGATCTGCGCGATCCCCGGCGCGTCCGACGTCTTCGAGCGCGGCTTCGTGGTCTACACCAACCGCGCCAAGCAGGAGCTGCTGGGCGTCCCCGGCGACCTCATCGCCGACCTCGGCGCCGTGTCCGAACCGGTGGCGCGGATGATGGCCGAGGGGGCGTTGGAGGCGTCGAACGCCCACGTGGCCGTGGCGATCACCGGCGTGGCCGGCCCGGGCGGCGGCACGCCGATGAAGCCGGTGGGCACCGTCCACATCGCCACGGCACGCTCGAACCAGGCGCTGATGCACCGCTCCGAGCTGTTCGACGGCGTCACCCGTGCGGATATCCAGGAACAGGCGGTGCAGGCCGCGCTGCAGGCGCTGCGCGACCGCATGACCTAGGCGGGATAGAGCGCCCTCGCCCGGCCTTCGAAGCAGGCCATCAGCCGATCGACGGCGTGGTTGAAGTTCGACTCCAGCAGGCCTGTCAGCAGCCGGGTCTTGAACTCGAAATCAATGTCGAACTCGATCCGGGTTCCGCCTGGCGCCTCGACGAAGCGCCAGCGGTTCACCAGGTGCTTGAACGGCCCCGACAGCAGCTGCACGTCGATCTGCCGCGCGTTCGCGTCACGTCGCACGCGGGTGGAAAAGGCCTCCTTCAGAAAGGCGAATCCGACCCCGACCTTGGCGTCGAGCTGGCTCACGCCCTCGGCCGGCGAGGTGTGGTTCCAGGTCCGCAGCGACTGGACCCAGGGTACGAACTGCGGATAGGCCTCGACGTCGCCGACCAGCGCAAAGAGCTGGTCGGGCGCGTAGGGCAGCACCTTCTCGAAATGGTGGCGCGGCAAGCGGTTAGGCCGCCGCGTCCTTGGCCAGCCGCGCGGCCTTCAGCCGGGCGAAGTCCTCGCCGGCATGGTGCGACGAGCGGGTCAGCGGGCTGGCCGAGACCATCAGAAAGCCCTTGGCCCGCGCGATCTCCTCGTAGGCCTTGAATTCGTCGGGCGTCACGAACCGGTCGATGGCCGCGTGCTTGCGGGTCGGCTGCAGGTACTGGCCGATGGTCAGGAAGTCGACGCCGGCCGAACGCATGTCGTCCATGACCTGCATGACCTCCTCCTTGGCCTCGCCCAGACCGACCATCAGGCCGGACTTGGTGAACTGGTTGGGGTCGCGCTCCTTGACCCGCTCCAGAAGGCGCAGCGAGTGGTAGTAGCGCGCGCCCGGCCGGATCGAGAGGTAGAGGCGCGGCACCGTCTCGAGGTTGTGGTTGAAGACGTCCGGCTTGGAGTCGATGACGATCTCGGCCGCGCTCGGCGCCTTGCGCAGGAAGTCCGGCGTCAGGATTTCGATGGTGGTGCCGGGCGCCGCGGCGCGGATCGCGTGAACCACCGCGGCGAAGTGGGCGCCGCCGCCGTCGGCCAGGTCGTCGCGGTCGACCGAGGTGATGACCACGTGCTTCAGCCCCATCTTGCGCACGGCGTCGGCCACGCGCGCCGGCTCGGTCGGGTCGAGCGGCAGCGGCTTGCCGGTGCTGACGTTGCAGAAGGCGCAGGCACGGGTGCAGATCTCGCCCATGATCATCATGGTCGCGTGGCTCTGGCTCCAGCACTCGCCGATGTTCGGGCAGGCCGCCTCTTCACAGACCGTGGTGAGCCCATGCTCCTTCACGATCGAGCGCGTCGCGTTGTAGCCGGGCGAGCCCGGAGCGCGCACACGCAGCCACTCCGGCTTTCGCAGGATCGGCGTATCGGGGCGCGACTGCTTTTCGGGATGTCGGGGCCGTTGGCCCCCGATGGTGTCAATGACGGTCGCCATAAGGCCTAGATCGGCTTTCTATCCCTCCGGATCAAGGCGTGATTGAGCGGCCCGGC
The DNA here is from genome assembly GCF_964254345.1 of Phenylobacterium sp. LjRoot97. NCBI lineage: Bacteria > Pseudomonadati > Pseudomonadota > Alphaproteobacteria > Caulobacterales > Caulobacteraceae > Phenylobacterium > Phenylobacterium sp. LjRoot97. The sequence continues at coordinate 2,047,808 of NZ_CAXUTH020000001.1, read as the reverse complement.
GACGCATGGTCAAACTCCGCCATGGTTCGCGTGTGTCTGCTCGCCGCTCTGGTCCTCTCGCTCGCGGCCTGCGGGCGCGACGGCGGCCGCGAGCCGTTCGCCGAGAGCCGCACGCCCGGCTCGCTCGCACCACGGTTCTATCCGCCCGAAGGCTGGGCCTGGGGCTACATCGGCATCGGCGACCAGCCGCTGCAGCGCTATGGCGTCGCCAGCACCCGGCGCGTGCCCGTCGCCACCGTGGTCATCGTGCCGGGCTACGGGGAAACGGCCGAAGTCTGGTTCGAGACCGCCTCCGACCTGATCGAACACGGCTGCACCGTCTGGATCCTCGACCGCGCCGGCCAGGGCGGCTCCGGGCGTTATGTCCTGCCGCGAGACCTGGGCTTTGCGCCCTCCTTCGATCCGGAGGTGGCGGCCTTGCGCGAGCTCGTGCGCGTGGTCGTCCGCCCTCCCCCCGAAACGCCGCTCGTCCTGCTGACCCAGGCCGACGGCGCCGTCGTGGCGCTCAGTGCGGTGCGCTCGGGCTTGAAGGTCGACGGCGTGATCGCCAGTTCGCCGCAGATCGCCGACCCACCCGAGAAGGCGCTGCTCGGACCGGTCCGGCGTGCGTCGTCGCCGCCGGCCGGCTGGAAGCCCTGGAGCCGCGAGACGGCGAACGACACGTCGGCTGGGCGCACGCATGACGCCTGGCGCGGCGACGTCGGCCACGCCTGGATGACCGCCAATCCCGACCTGCGCCTGACCGGTCCCAGCCTCGGCTGGACGAACGCGTTCGAAACCGCCAGTCGGGTGCTGGAATCAGGCGCACGGCAAGTCCGCACCCCCGTGCTGATGATCAACCCGGGCCGCCGCGCCGACGCCTTCTGCCGCCAGCTGGCGGAATGCAGGACCAGCACGCTGGCCGGTGCGCACAGCGCGCTGCATCTCGAGGCCGACCGCTGGCGCCGTCCCTGGCTCGATGCGGTGGGCGGCTTCATCGACAGCCGCCTGAGCTCGGCCTCACCTGCGACGATTTCGGCAGCCCCCGCAAGAACTTAAGCGCGCCTCTGGACTTGACGCGCAGGCCGAAGCTCACGACCTGTTACACATCTTTTCAAGCTCAGGCGTCAGCTATAGGCTCGCGCCCAACAATAATCGGCGAGACGTTCGGGGAGGTTTTCGCCTTTGTCGCGTTCTTTTGATCCGCGTTCGTGCGAGCGCTCTCTTTTCGATGCGCTGGTCGACGCGCGCGCCACCTACGGCGCCAAGAAGCCGATCCTGGAAGACCAGGAGCGCAAGCCGCTCACCTATACCGACCTGATCCGCGCCTCCTTCGCCCTCGGCCGCAAGATCGCGGCCATGACCAGCGAGGGCGAGCGCGTGGGCGTCATGCTGCCGGCCAGCGCCGGCGCCGTCGTCACCTTCTTCGCGCTGCACGCCTTCGGCCGCACGCCGGCGATGCTCAACTTCACGGCCGGCATCCGCAACCTCAAGGCGGCGTGCGAACTGGCCGGGGTCAAGCGCGTGCTGACCTCGCACCGCTTCATCGAGCAGGGCAAGCTGCACGACCTGATCGACGCGCTCGAACCGCTGGCGGCGGTCACCTATCTCGAAGACGTGCGTGAGACCGTCGGCCTGTCCGACAAGCTGTTCGCCGCCGCCGCCGGAGCCTTCCCCAAGCGCTTCCGGGCCGCCACCAAGCCGTCGGATCCGGGCGTGATCCTGTTCACTTCCGGCAGCTTCGGCGCGCCACGCGGCGTGATCCTCAGCCAGGCCAACCTGATCGCTAATGTGGAGCAGATCGCGGCGCATATCCCGCTCGACCCGTCCTGGGTGATGTTCAACCCGCTGCCGACCTTCCACTGCTTTGGCCTGACCGGCGGGGTCCTGCTGCCGCTGATGAAGGGCATGAAGGCGTTCGAATACCCCTCGCCGCTGCACGTCAAACAGATCCCGCCGCTGATCAAGGACACCGGCGCGTCGATCCTGTTCGCCACCGACACCTTCCTCAATCAGTACGCCCGCGCCGCCGAGCGCGACGAGTTGTCGGGCCTGAAGTTCATCGTCTGCGGGGCCGAAAAGGTGCGTGACGAGACCCACAACCTGATCCGCGATCGCTTCGGCGACATCCCGGTGCTGGAAGGATACGGCGCGACCGAGGCCTCGCCCGTAATCGCCGTGAACAAGCCGACCGACAACCGTCGCGGCACGGTCGGCGGCCTGCTGCCCGGCATCGAGACCAAGCTTGAGAAGGTCGAGGGCATCCCCGGCGGCGGCCGGCTGTTCGTGCGCGGTCCCAATATCATGGCCGGCTATCTGACCGAGAACGGGCTCGAACCACCGCCCGGCGGCTGGCACGACACCGGCGACGTCGTCGACATCACCTCAGACAACTGGATCAAGATCCTCGGCCGGGTGAAGCGCTTCGCCAAGGTCGGCGGCGAGATGGTCTCGTTGACCGCCGCCGAAGACATCGCCACCGCGGTGTGGCCCGACAGCCGCCACGCGGTCATCGCCATGCCCGACCCGAAGAAAGGCGAACGGCTGGTGCTCGTCACCGACCGCCGCGACGCCGACGCCGGCCCGCTGGTGGCCCATGCCCAGTCGATCGGCGCGCCGGAGCTGGCCGTGCCGCGCAAGATCATCCGGGTGCCCGAGATCCCCGTGCTCGGCACCGGCAAGACCGACTATGTCGCGATCACGCGGATGGCGGAGGCCGACGGGCGCCGCGCCGCCTGATCCCTGACTGCATCGCGCCGCTTCGGCGCCGATTGGGAGGGACTGCTATGCCGAACCTCGAGGCCTGGGCGCCGCGGGTGCTGAGCCTGCTGCGCATCGTCGTCGCCCTGCTCTTCATGGAGCACGGCCTGATGAAGCTGTTCCACTTCCCGGCGCCGCAGCCGGGCGCGCCCGATCCGCTGCCGATGATGCTGCTGGCCGCTGCGTGGATCGAGGTGATCGGCGGCGGCCTGCTGGCGCTGGGCCTGTTCACCCGGCTGGCGGCGTTCGTGTGCTCGGGACAGATGGCCGTGGCGTACTTCATCGCCCACGGCTCGCAGGGGTTCTGGCCGGCGCTCAACGGCGGCGAACCGGCGATCCTGTACTGCTTCGTGTTCCTCTACCTGGTCTTCGCCGGCGGCGGGGCGTGGAGCCTCGACACCATGCGCCGCGGTCGTCGCCGACGGCTGTAGGCCAAGGCGACACCTTTCCCTTCCCTTCATGGGGAGGGTGGATCGCCGCAAAGCGGCGAGACGGGTGGGGCCTTCTGACCCTCAGCAGCCTCGTCGCCTTGCGACCGGTCCCTCCCCGCTAGGGGGAGGGAAAACTTCGTCAGATGTGCAGGACGCGGCCGTAGGCGTCGAGCGCGGCCTCGTGCATCGCCTCGCTCATGGTCGGGTGCGGGAAGACGGTGGCGAACACCTCTTCCTCGGTGGCCTCCAGGGTGATGGCCAGGGTGAAGCCCTGGATCATCTCGGTGACTTCCGCCCCGATCATGTGCGCGCCGATCAGGGCGCCGGTCTTGCCGTCGAAGACGGTCTTCACGAAGCCCTCGGTCTCGCCCGCGGCGATGGCCTTGCCGTTCACCTTGAACGGGAAGCGGCCGACCTTGGCCTCGATGCCCTGCTCCTTGGCCTGGGCTTCGGTCAGTCCAACCGAGGCGATCTGAGGGGTCGAGTAGGTGCAGCCGGGGATCGGCGAGCTGAGGTTGTTCGGCTTCAGGCCGGCGATGTGTTCGATGCAGTGCACGCCCTCATGGCTGGCCTTGTGCGCCAGCCATGGCGGCCCGGCGACGTCGCCGATGGCGTAGAGGCCGGGCACGCCGGTCCCGCCATGCGCGTCGGTGACCACGTGGGTCTTCTCGACCTTCACGCCCACGCCCTCGAGCCCGAGGTCCTCGACATTGCCGACGATCCCGATGGCGACGATGGCGATGTCGGCCTCCAGCGTCTCGGCCTTGCCGCCGGTCTCCAACTCGATGGTCACGCCGGTCTTGGACTTGGCGAGCTTCTTGACGCTGGCCCCGACGCGGAACTTCAGGCCGCGCTTCTCAAAGGCCTTGTGGGCGGTCTTGGAGACCTCTTCGTCCTCGACCGGAAGAATGCGCGGCAGCGCCTCGACCACGGTCACATCCGAGCCCAGCGCCCGATAGAAACTGGCGAACTCGATGCCGATGGCGCCGGACCCGATGACGATCATCGACTTCGGCGCCGCCTTCGGAACCATGGCCTCGCGGTAGGTCCAGATGCGGTCGCCGTCCGGCTCCATGCCCACGGCAGGAATCGTCCGCGCCCGCGCGCCGGTGGCCAGGATCACGTGCTTGGCCTGCACGGTCCGCGAACCACCGGCCTTCAGCGCCACGACCACCTTCGGCGCCCCCTGCCCCTTCTCGAGCTTGGCGACGCCCTCGATGACCTCGATCTTGTGCTTCTTCATCAGGAAGGCGACGCCGGAGTTCAGCTGACCGGCGACCTTGCGCGAGCGCTCGATGATCTTGCTGAAGTCGAAGCTCGCCTTCTCGATCTTGAGGCCGTAATCGGCCAGATGGCTGAGGTTCTCATAGGCCTCGCCGGACTTCAGCAGCGCCTTGGTCGGGATGCAGCCCCAGTTGAGGCAGACGCCGCCCAGCGCTTCGCGCTCGACGATGGCGGTCTTGAAGCCGAGCTGGCTGGCGCGGATGGCGGTGACATAGCCGCCCGGGCCGGAGCCGATGACGATGACGTCGAAATCCATGACTTACTGCTTCCTCAGACGATCATCGTGATGGGGTCTTCGATCAGGGCCTTGAAGGCCTGCAGCCAGCGCGCGCCGGTCGCGCCGTCCACCACGCGGTGATCGCAGGACAAGGTGACGGTCATCACCGTGGCGATCGCCAGTTGGCCGTTCTTGACCACTGGCCGCGGCTCGCCGGCCCCGACCGACAGGATGCAGCCCTGCGGTTCGTTGATGATCGAGCCGAACGACTTGATGCCGAACATGCCGAGGTTCGACACCGAGAAGGTGCCGCCCTGGAACTCGTCGGGCTTGAGCTTGCGGGTGCGCGCGCGCTCGGCCAGGTCCTTGGCCTCGACGGCGATCTGCGCCAGCCCCTTGGTCTCGGCCTTGCGGATGATCGGGGTGATCAGGCCGCCCTCGATCGCCACGGCCATGGCGATGTCGGCGTTGTGGTGCATGGCGATGCCTTCGGGCGAATACGATGCGTTCGCCTCCGGCACCTGCTTCAGGGCTACCGCGGCGGCCTTGATCACCAGGTCGTTGACGCTGACCTTCACGCCCTGCTTCTCCAGCATGGCGTTGATCTTGGCGCGGCTGGCCAGCAGCCCGTCGATCTCCAGGTCGATGGTCAGCGGGAAGTGCGGCACGTCGCGGAAGCTGTCGGTCATCCGGCGCGCGACCGTCTTGCGCATGCCGTCCAGCGGAATGAGGTCGTAGCTGCCGTCCGGAATGCCCATCTGGGCCAGGGTCTGGGCCTGACGCGGAGCAGACGCGGTCGCTGCGGCGCCCGCGGCCGGCTTGGCCGCCTGGGGCGTCGCGCCCTCGACGTCGCGCTTGATGATCCGTCCGTGCGGGCCCGAGCCGTGGACCTGGGAGAGGTCCAGTCCCTTTTGCCCCGCGATCCGCCGCGCCAGCGGCGAGGCGAAGATCCGCTCGCCCGAAGTCCGGGCGGGCGCAGCGGCCGGAGCGGGCGCCTGCGCCTTGGCAGGCTCAGCCTTCGCCTCGATCTTTGGGGCTTCCGTCTTCGGGGCTTCGGCCTTCGCCGGTTCAGCCTTGGGCGCGGACGCAGCAGCGGCGGCGTCATCGCCGCTCAGCCGCGCGATCGGGGTGTTGACTTTCACGCCCTCGGAGCCTTCCGGCACCAGGATGTCCTCGACGACGCCCTCGTCGACCGCCTCGACCTCCATGGTCGCCTTGTCGGTCTCGATCTCGGCGATCACGTCGCCGGACGAGACCTTATCGCCCTTCTTCACGTGCCACTTGGCGAGCGTGCCCTCTTCCATGGTCGGAGAGAGCGCGGGCATCAGAACATCAATGGACATCTTCAAGCTTCTCAGGCGCTGGGCGAGGCTTCGACAAGCACGGTAGGCGTCCAGCGCGCCTTTCGCCGGGCCAGCCTGTCCTCGTCAGTTTCGTCGTCATAGGCGACAGGTTCTCCAGCACGGTCGGAGAACCCGTCGAGGGCGACGCCCGCCACGTTCAGCGTGGCGAGCATCTTGTCTTCGATCTGGATGACCGAGGCGACGTAGACGCCGCACTCGTCGCAAAGCAGGGCTTCCACCATCCGCCGGCCGAACCGGTAGCGGTTGAGCGAGCCCGGCGCCGCCTCGATGTTGAGCCGGCAATCCGGATCGCTGGTGGTCATGGCCCCGTGCCGCCGGCAAAAGCCGCATTGGCAGGATCGCAGCGGAAGCTCGCCGGCCGGCTTGCCGGTCTCGAGCTCCACCCGGATCGCGCCGCAGTGGCAGTGGCCGGCGAGCGTGGTCATGAGCGCCCGGTCATCACTTGTAGGCGACCGCCTTGGCCGCCTTCACGATGTCCTCGACCGAGGGCAGCGAGAGGGCCTCCAGATTGGCCGCGTAGGGCAGCGGGACGTCCTTCTGGTGCACGCGGGCTGGCGGCGCGTCGAGATAGTCGAACGCGTGCTCCAGAACCCGCGCCACGACCTCGGCGCCGACGCCCATCGGGCCCCAGCCTTCTTCGGCGGTGACCAGGCGGTTGGTCTTCTTCACGCTCTCGACGATGGTCTCGTGATCCAGCGGGCGCAGGGTGCGCAGGTCGATGACCTCCGCCTCGATGCCGTCCGCGGCCAGCTCCTCGGCCGCCTTCAGCGCCAGGCCGACCATCCGCGAGTGGGCGGTGATGGTGACGTCCTTGCCCTCGCGCCGGACCTTGGCCTTGCCGATCGGCACCACCCAGTCGACGTCCTCGGGAACGTCGAACTCCTGGCCGTACATCATCTCGTGCTCGAGGAAGACGACCGGGTTCGGATCGCGGATCGCCGCCTTCAGCAGGCCCTTGGCGTCGGCCGCGTCATAGGGCGCGACGACCTTCAGGCCCGGGACCTGGGCGTACCAGGCCGAGTAGTCCTGGCTGTGCTGGGCGCCCACGCGGGCCGCGGCGCCGTTGGGGCCGCGGAACACCACCGAACATTTGATCTGCCCGCCGGACATGTAGAGCGTCTTGGCGGCCGAGTTGATGATGTGGTCGATCGCCTGCATGGCGAAGTTCCAGGTCATGAACTCGACGATCGGCTTCAGCCCCGCCATCGCCGCGCCGACGCCAAGCCCGGCGAAGCCGTACTCGGTGATCGGGGTGTCGATGACCCGCTTCTCGCCGAACTCCTGCAGCAGATCGCGGCTGACCTTGTAGGCCCCCTGGTACTGGGCGACTTCCTCGCCCATCAGGAAGACCTTGTCGTCCTTGCGCATCTCCTCGGCCATCGCGTCGCGCAGGGCGTCGCGGATGGTGGTCTTCGCGAGCTTGACGCCCTCGGGCAGCTCGGGATCGCGCAGTTCGACCTTCGGAACCACCGGAGCCGTCGCCTCGCCTTCGGCGCGCGCTTCGGCGGGCTGGGCTTCGGCCTTCTCCGGCTCGGCGGGCTGGGCCGGCGCCGCGGCCGGCGCGCCGTCGCCGGACAGGCGGGCGATCGGGGTGTTTACCTTCACGCCTTCCGAGCCCTCGGGAACCAGGAGCTCCTCGACCACGCCCTCGTCGACGGCCTCGACCTCCATGGTCGCCTTGTCGGTCTCGATCTCGGCGATCACGTCGCCCGAACGGACGGCGTCGCCCTTCTTTACGTGCCACTTGGCGAGCGTGCCTTCCTCCATGGTCGGGGAAAGCGCAGGCATAAGGACGTCGGTCACTCGGCGGCCTCCAGATAGACGTCCGTATAAAGCTCGGAAGGTTCAGGCTCGGGCGAGGTGCGGGCGAATTCGGCCGCATCGGCGACGATCGCCTTCACCTCGGCGTCGATGGCCTTGAGCGCGGCCTCGTCAGCCCAGCCCTGCTTCTCCAGCAGTTCCTGGACATGGTCGATCGGGTCGCGGGTCTTGCGCACCTCGTCGACCTCGTCGCGGGTCCGGTACTTGGCCGGGTCGCTCATCGAGTGACCGCGGTAGCGATACGTCTTCATCTCGAGGATGTAGGGCCCCTCGCCGGAACGCGCATGGTCGGCGGCCTTCTGGGCCGCGGCCTTCACCGCCATCACGTCCATGCCGTCGACCTCTTCGCCCGGGATCCGGAACGACGAGCCGCGCTTGTAGAGGTGGGTCTCGGACGAGGAGCGCTCGATCGAGGTGCCCATGGCGTACTGGTTGTTCTCGATCACGTAGACGACCGGCAGGTTCCACAGCCGAGCCATGTTGAAGCTCTCGTAGACCTGGCCCTGGTTGGCCGCCCCGTCGCCGAAGTAGGTGAACGAGACCTTTTTGTTGTCGCGGTAGTGGTTGGCCAGCGCCAGCCCGGTGCCCAGCGCGACCTGCGCGCCGACGATCCCGTGCCCGCCGTAGAAGTCGGCTTCGGTCGAGAACATGTGCATCGACCCGCCCTTGCCCTTGGACGAGCCGCCGGCCCGGCCGGTCAGCTCGGCCATGACCTCGCGCGGATCCATGCCGCAGGCGAGCATGTGGCCATGGTCGCGATAGCCGGTGATGACCTGGTCGCCAGGCTCCTTGATCGCCTGCACGCCGACCGCGATCGCTTCCTGGCCGATGTAGAGGTGGCAGAAGCCGCCGATCAGGCCCATGCCGTAGAGCTGGCCGGCCCGCTCCTCGAAGCGCCGGATCAGCAACATGTCGCGATAGTACTTGAGCAGCTCGTCCTTGGTCACGCCGCCTACGGCGCCGCCGTCGGAGTCATTGCTCTTGCGCTTAGCTGCGGAGCTGGTTTGCCCACGCGCCATCTGTCTCTCCCGTAGGAATGATTTTGCGCGGTTAAATTCCACGCTTTCGGGTCGTTAATGAACGAACGAATCCGCCCTAGGGCTTCACGCGGACCACATAGTCGTTCGGATGCCCGAAACCTAGCAGGGAACGGGCACGTTCTTCCAGTAGGTCGGCAGAGAGGCTGGAATCGCGCAGAAGCTTGGCGCGGGCCTCGAGATCCTGGCGCTGAGCGCGCAGGTCGGCGAGCTCCTGGGACTTGGCTGCGAGCGCCGCATCCCGTTGCGTGGACGACAAAAGGCCACGCTCGCCCGTGAAGGCATGGAACCCGAAATAGAAAATCAGGAGCACGAGCGCCGCGGTCGGCAGATATGGGCGGAAGCGCGCGAACACGGTCGAATCCAGGACTCCTGATCAGCGATCATCTCACGCAAACGTGCTTAATTTCCGGTTACAAACACCGGATCGGCGGGCGGGATGCGAAAAATCCTGCCCGCCGAATGTGGCGCGTTTTAGAGCTGCTTGAGCGCCTTGGCGCCGAGGTAGATGGCCTGGTCGCCCAGTTCTTCCTCGATGCGCAGCAGCTGGTTGTACTTGGCGGTCCGGTCGGAGCGGGCCAGCGAGCCGGTCTTGATCTGACCGCAGTTCATCGCCACCGCCAGATCGGCGATGGTCGAGTCCTCGGTCTCGCCCGACCGGTGGCTCATCACCGAGGTGTAGCCGGCGCGGTGCGCCATCTCGACGGCGTCCATGGTCTCGGACAGCGTGCCGATCTGATTGACCTTCACCAGGATCGAGTTGGCGAGCCCCTTGTCGACGCCCATCGACAGGCGGGCCGGGTTGGTCACGAACAGGTCGTCGCCGACCAGCTGCACCTTGCCGCCCAGTGCCTCGGTCAGCAGCTTCCAGCCCTCGAGATCGTCCTCGGCGGCGCCGTCCTCGATGCTCACGATCGGGAAGTTCTTCACCAGGCCTTCCAGGTATTTGACCATGCCGGCCGGATCGAGGGTCTTGCCCTCGCCTTCCAGCACGTACTTGCCGCCCTTGAAGAACTCGGTCGAGGCGACGTCCAGGCCCAGCTGGAAGTCCGAACCGGCCTTGTAGCCGGCCGCTTCGCCCGCCTTGACGATGAAGGCCAGAGCCTCTTCGGCCGAGCCGATGTTCGGCGCGAAGCCGCCTTCGTCGCCGACGTTGGTGTTGTGGCCGGCGTCCTTCAGGGCCTTCTTCAGGCCGTGGAAGATCTCCGCGCCCATCCGCAGGCCTTCGGCGAAGGTCGGCGCACCGGTCGGCAGGATCATGAATTCCTGGATGTCGATCGGATTGTCGGCGTGGGCGCCGCCGTTGATGATGTTCATCATCGGCACGGGCAGCACGCGGGCCGAGACGCCGCCGACGTACTTGTAGAGCGGCAGGCCGGCGCTGATCGCCGCGGCCTTGGCCGTCGCCAGGCTGACGCCCAGGATCGCATTGGCGCCCAGGCGGGCCTTGTTCGGCGTACCGTCCAGTTCGATCAGGCGCTGGTCAAGGCGGCGCTGGTCCTCAGCGTCGAAACCCGACAGCGCGTCGTAGATCTCGGTATTGACGGCTTCCACGGCCTGCAGGACGCCCTTGCCGCCGTAGCGGCTCTTGTCCCCGTCCCGCTTCTCGACCGCTTCGTGCGCGCCCGTGGAGGCCCCCGACGGGACCGCGGCGCGACCCATCGAGCCATCTTCCAGGACGACATCGACTTCGACCGTCGGATTGCCGCGGCTATCCAGGATTTCACGGGCTGTGATGTCGATGATTTCGGTCATGGGAGCTCCAGGTCTTTGGGCGGGAAGGCGCGCGTTCGTTTAGCCACCTTCGCCCGCGTGAGCAAATCGCCAGCCGGCCGGGCAAAGCAAAAGCCCCCGCCCGGCATCCCGGACGGGGGCTTTCGAAACTCGCCGGCGCGCGATGCGCCGGAACGTCGACGGCTTAGTCAGCCTTCGGCGTGATGACCTGGCGGCCCTTATACATGCCGGTCTTCAGGTCCACGTGGTGCGGACGCTTCAGTTCGCCGGTTTCCTTGTCTTCGACATAGGAGTTGGCGCCCAGCGCGTGGTGCGAGCGTCGCATGTTGCGCCGCGAGGGGGATACTTTTCGCTTCGGAACGGCCATCGGAAAATCTCGCAGGCGTAGAAAATGGAGAAGGCGGCCGAACGGGCGGCCGCCGACGTGAGCGCGGGTGTATGCCGGAAAACGTCCGCCGTTTCAACCGCCCTTGTGAATAAGGCCTGAAACCCTTGCCTGCAAAGACTTTGGCGCGACCTGCGCCCAGGCCATCCGCATCAAGTCGGCCAGATCGGTCGCTTCGATTCGCTCGAACCACACGAAGGTGGAGCCGTTCTTGCCCCAATAGCCGGGCACAGGCTCGACCACGCCCGGTCGGCCGTCCGCCAGGTTGCGCTGGTCCTCCGGATCGAGCTTCAGCATCGTCCGGGGGTGATCCTGGTGGATCGTGCAGAAGATCTTCTTGCCGACCCGGAACGACGGCATGCCGTGGTGGTCGGCCTCGTAGGCCTCGGGCTGGGCCAGCGCGATACGGCGGACGTCATCCTGCGTGAGCATGACGTCAGGCTAGCGCTCCCTCCCGCTGATGGGGAGGGAGTTCTGAACCTAGACCAGCCGGCTCCGCTCCTTGGCGGCGCCGATGAAGCCGGTGAACAGCGGGTGCGGGTCGAACGGCCGGCTCTTCAGTTCCGGGTGGAACTGAACGCCGACGAACCACGGGTGGTCGCTGCGCTCGCAGATCTCGGGCAGCACGCCGTCGGGCGAAAGGCCCGAGAACGCCAGGCCGGTGCTCTCGATGGCTTCGCGGTAGGTTATGTTCACTTCGTAGCGGTGCCGATGGCGCTCGCTGATGGTCGAGCCGCCATAGATGGCTTCCACTTTCGAACCGGGCGTCAGGACGGCCTCGTAGGCGCCCAGGCGCATGGTGCCGCCCAGATCGTCGCCTTCCTTGCGGGTCTCACGGTCGTTGCCGCGCACCCACTCGGTCATCAGGCCGACGATCGGTTCTGACGTCGGGCCGAACTCGGTGGACGAGGCCTGCGTCATGCCGGCCAGGTTCCGCGCCGCCTCGATCATCGCCATCTGCATGCCGAAGCAGATCCCGAAGTACGGGATCTCGTGCTCACGCGCGAAGCGGACCGCGCGGATCATGCCTTCCGAACCACGCTCGCCGAAGGCGCCGGGCACCAGGACCCCGTGCACGCCGGTCAGGCGCTCGGAGATCAGTCCCTCCTCGCGCTCGAAAGCCTCGCCCTCGATCCAGTCGAACTTGACGCGGACATTGTTGGCGACGCCGCCGTGCACCAGGGCTTCGACCAGCGACTTATAGGCGTCGGTCAGGCCGGTGTACTTGCCGACGACGGCGATGTTCACCTCGCCGTCCGGGTGCGTCAGGGTGTTGGAGATCGACTGCCAGCGCGACAGATCGGGCGCCGGCGCGGTGTCCAGCAGGCCGAACACCGACAGAACTTCGCGGTCCAGGCCCTGAGCGTGGTAGTCGAGCGGCACGTGATAGATGTTCGGCGAGTCCATCGCCTGGATCACGGCGCTTTCACGCACATTGCAGAACTGGCCGATCTTGCGGCGCTCGCTGGCCGGGATCGGCTGCTCGCAGCGGCAGAGCAGGATGTCCGGCTGGATGCCGATCGAGCGCAGCTCCTTGACGGAGTGCTGGGTCGGCTTGGTCTTCATCTCGCCGGCCGTCTTGATGTACGGCAGCAAGGTCAGATGGATGTAGCAGGCGTGGCCGCGGGGCAGTTCCTGGCCGAGCTGGCGGATCGCCTCGAAGAACGGCAACCCCTCGATGTCGCCGACCGTGCCGCCGATCTCGACCAGCACGAAATCGACGCCGTCGCCGGGATCAGACAGCACGAAGTTGCGGATCTCGTCGGTGACGTGCGGGATCACCTGCACCGTCGCCCCGAGGTAGTCGCCGCGGCGCTCTTTCTCGATGATGGTCTTGTAGATCTGACCGGTCGTGATGTTGTCCGCCTTGGTGGCGTTCACGCCGGTGAAGCGCTCGTAGTGCCCCAGGTCGAGGTCCGTCTCAGCGCCGTCGTCGGTCACGAAGACCTCGCCGTGCTGATAGGGGCTCATCGTCCCCGGATCGACATTGAGATAGGGGTCGAGCTTGCGCAGGCGGACCTTATAGCCGCGAGCCTGCAGGAGCGCGCCAAGGGCGGCGGACGCGAGACCTTTTCCCAAGGAGGAGACCACGCCGCCGGTGATGAAAATGTACCGGGCCATGGGCGTTCAGATTACCTCCGATTCGCGGCGGGCGCCCTGCGGCGTTTCGCCAAAGCCTGTGGATTGAGAGCAAAGTTCTGCGAGGAGCGGCGCGCACAAACGCCGAACGAGCCGCCGAAGCGGCTTTTCTGTCAGGCTCACGATCATGCTGGGCTTAAGGGTTCGACGGCGCCGCGGGGGCGGTCTGCGGCGCGGCCGGGGCTTGCGCGGCCGGCGCTTCAAAGGGGCTGCGGACCTGCGGGGTCGGCGCGGTGAGCGGCGCGGGCGCGTCGCTGGGCGCGGTCGGAGCCGCCGGTTGCGGAGCGGCCGGCTGGTTCAGCTGGTTCGGGTCGAGGCCCTGCACCTTGATACGGTCGACGACCGACGAGGCGCCCCGCTCCTGGCCGGCCAGGACGGTCAGCGTCAGGCTCAGCACGAAGAACACGCCGCCGAGAATCCAAGTGGTGCGGGTCAGCAGGTCGCCGGCTCCGCGCGCCGTCATGAAGCCGGTGTTGCCCCCGCCCATGCCCAGGGCGCCGCCCTCGGACCGTTGCAGCAGAACCACAGCGATCAGGGCGATGCAGACGATGACGTGAATGGTGAGCAGAATGCCGAGCAGCATGACGTATCCAATGACTTCGGGCGGTCCCCCGCTCCGAAATGAAGCGCGCGATCTAACACCAGGGAGCGCGTAAGGCCATAGCTAGCGCGTCGCATCGCTCGGACAAGGTCATGATTCTGGAAACCGAACGTCTCAGTCTGCGGCCGCTCACGGCGCCGGACGCCGAACTGCTGTTTCCGCTGCTCAACGATCCCGAGGTCATGGCGCACTGGGACATTCCGGAAGTCGACGACCCCGACCTCGTCCGCGCCATCGTCGAAGGCCAGGTCGCCGAGGCCGACACCGGCAAGGCCGTGCATTGGACCATCCACACCCTCGGCGGCGACGAGTTCCTGGGCGCCTGCGATCTCTCCCAGATCGACCGCTGGCATAAACGCGCCGAGATCGGCTTCATGCTGGGGCGCGGCGCCTGGGGCCAGGGCTTTGCTGTGGAGGCGATGCGTTCGGTCGTCGGACACGCCGCGACAATGGGACTACGGCGGCTCTCGGCCCGCACGCACCTTGGCAACCTGCGCTCAGACGCCTTGCTGGAGAAGCTCGGCTTCGAGGAGGAAGGGCTGCTGCGCGGCCACGTCCTGCGCGACGGCGAGCACCGCGACTGCCGGCTGTTCGGGCTGTTGCTCTAGCAACCGCCGGCGGCCGGCCTAACTAGGGTCGCATGACCCATCCGATCCACACCACCGGTCTTGACCACCTCGTCCTGCGCATCGTCGACAAGGAGAAGATGGTCGCCTTCTATCGCGACGTGCTGGGCTGTCCCGTCGAATGGGACCGCCCGGACCTGGGCATGACCCACATGCGCGTCGGCGCGTCCCTCATCGATCTGGTGACCGTCGACGGCAAACTGGGCCGCCAGGGCGGCCCGGCGCCGGGGTCCGACGGGCGCAATCTCGATCACTTTGCGCTCGTGGTCCGGCCGTTCGACGAGGCCGCCATTCGCGCGCATCTCGCCGCCCACGGCGTCGAGATCGGCGAAACCGCGCCGCGCTTCGGAGCCGACGGCGAAGGGCCCTCGATCTACATCCAGGACCCCGAAGGCAACACCGTCGAGCTGAAGGGCCCGCCCGCCGAGCGGCCCTAGACGGCGTTGATGATGCCAAGGAAATCCTGGGCCTTCAGCGACGCGCCGCCGACCAGCGCCCCGCCGACCTCGGCCGCGCCGAGAATTTCGGCTGCGTTCGAGGGCTTCACCGAGCCGCCGTAGAGAATGGCCACGCTCTTGCCGTGCTCGCCGAAGGTCTCGACCAGGGTCGCGCGGATCGCGACGTGGACCTCCTCGATCTGCGGGGTGGTCGGCGTCAGGCCGGTGCCGATCGCCCAGACCGGCTCATAGGCGACGCAGAAGCCCTTGCCGGCCAGCTCGGCCGGCAGCGATCCCCTCACCTGCCCGGTCACGATGCTCAACGCATCGCCCGCCTCGCGTTCGGCCAGGGTCTCGCCGACGCAGACGATCGGCTCCAGGCCCGCGCGCAGGGCCGCGCTCACCTTGGCGGCGACTACGTCGTCGGTCTCGCCGTAGCCGGCGCGACGCTCGGAGTGACCGAGGATCACCAGGCTGGCGCCCGCATCGACCAGCATTTCCGCCGCGACGTCGCCCGTGAAGGCGCCCGCCGCTTCGGCGCGGCAGTCCTGGCCGCCGACCAGCACCTTGCCGCCTTCCAGCGCCGCGGCCGCCCGCGCGACCAGCGTCGCAGGCGGACAAATCGCCACGCGCGCCTTGCTGTTTTCGATCCCGGCGGCGACCGCCTGGGCCTCGGCCAGCGACGCGGCGACCCCGTTCATCTTCCAGTTGCCGGCGATCAAAGGGGTCGGAGAAGTCATGTCTTGCCTCGCATTTCGTGGGTCGCAGGGCCGTTAAGCTATGCAGCTTCTTCTGTCACGTGCTTGCGGGGGGGAAGCGGCCTCCACTATACCCGCCGTTCCACATTCGCGCCGAAGGGGCTCCGGTAGGGTCAAATGCTGTCCGCCACCCGACAATTCGCCAAATCCTGGGTCGCCGCCGTGCTGATCGGCCTGCTGGTCGTCAGCTTCGCGATCTTCGGCGTCAACGACGCCTTCCAGGGCAATTACACCAACGATGTCGTGAAGGCCGGCTCTCGGCACGTCTCCGGCAATGACTTCCGCCGCGAGTTCGACAACTTCCGCAAGGGAGCCGAGGAGCAGACCAAGCGCCCGATCACCATCGAGGAAGCGGTCGAGGCCGGCCTCGACCGGCGGCTGATGGACGAGATCGCCACCCGCGAGTCGTTCGGCGAAATGCTGCGCAAGATCGGGATCCACCCGTCCGACCGGCTGATGGAATCGGAGCTGCGCAAGATCCCCGCGTTCTTCGACCAGGTGTCCGGCGCCTTCGACAAGGCGCTCTACCAGCAGCGCCTGAACGAGAACGGCCTGACCCCGGCCCGCTTCGAGACCCTGCTGCGCGACCAGATCGCTGAATCCCACACCGCCGCCGCAATGGTGAACGGCCTGCGCGTGCCGCGGGCCTACGGCGCGCTGACCGCCATCTACGAGATGGAAGCCCGCGACGTCGGCTACTTCATGATCGACCCGCGCAGCGTCGCGCAGCCGGCCCAGCCGACCGACGCCCAACTGCAGGCCTTCATGAAGGAAAACGCCGACCGCATGACCCTGCCGGAATTCCGGGTCCTGACCGTCGTGGCCTTCACCCCGGCCCAGGTCGGAGAGGTCAAGGTCGACCCGGCCGAGGTCCAGAAGCGCTTCGACTTCCGCAAGGACACGCTGTCGCGCCCCGAGACCCGCACCCTCATCCAGATCCCGGCCAAGGACGCCGCCGCCGCCCAGGCGATCGCCGCGCGCCTGACCAAGGGCGAGGATCCCGCCGCCATCGCCAAGTCGACCGGCGTCGAAGCCATTACCTATGCCGACAAGCCGCAGTCGGCGGTCGCCGACAAGCGCGTCGGCGCGGCCGCCTTCGCCCTGAAGGACGGCCAGGTCTCGGTGATCCAGGGCGACCTGGGCATGGCCGTGGTCAAAGTGGCCAAGGTCACCCCCGGCCAGGTCGTGACCATCGATCAGGTTCGCCCGCAGATCGAGGCCGAGGTCCGCAAGGACGCCGCGGCCGAGAAGGTCTACGCGCTCAGCCAGGCCTATGAGGACGCCCGCGCCGACGGCGCCAATCTGGTGGAGGCCGCCAAGAAGGCCGGCGTGCCGACCTTCACCATCGGTCCGGTGACCCAGCAGGGCCAGGGCCAGCAGGGCCAGCCGGTCGCCGGCGTGACCCCGAAGATGCTCGAGCTCGCCTACAGCCTGCCGGCCGGCGGCGAGAGCGAGGTCCAGGACGCCGGCGAAGGCCAGTACTTCGCCGTCCGCGTCGAGCGGGTCATCCCCAAGGCGCTGCCGCCGCTGGCCGAGGTCAAGCCGCAGCTCACCCGCTTCTGGATGATGCGCGAGCTGGTCAAGAACATGCAGACGCGCGCCGACGAACTGGCCGCCCGCGTGCGCAAGGGCGAGAGCCTGGACGCCGTCGCCGCCTCGGCCGGCGCCAAGGTGGTCA
The DNA here is from genome assembly GCF_964254345.1 of Phenylobacterium sp. LjRoot97. Lineage (NCBI taxonomy): Bacteria > Pseudomonadati > Pseudomonadota > Alphaproteobacteria > Caulobacterales > Caulobacteraceae > Phenylobacterium > Phenylobacterium sp. LjRoot97. Next base: position 2,030,557 of record NZ_CAXUTH020000001.1, on the reverse strand, counting down.
ACGTGACCAACCTCGACCGTCAGAACGCGGCCCAGAACACCGCTCTGTCGCGCGACGCGCTCGGCAAGGCGTTCGCTGGCAAGCAGGGCGACGTCTTCACCGCCGAGGGCACGCAGTTCGGCCTGATCGTCGGCAAGCTGACGGCGATCCGCGCCCCGAGCGGCCCGACCCTGGCCCGGATCACCGAGGACGTCCGTCCGCAGCTGACCATGGCGCTGTTCCGCGACCTGGGCGCCGACGCCCGCAAGGCGGCCCGCGCCGAGGTGAAGGCCAAGGTCTATCCGGACAAGGCGCGCGCGGCCCTGGGCCTGGCGCCGATCGAAACGCCAAAGGCCGCTGAACCGGCGGCCAAGACGGAGAAGGCGAAGTGACGATCGATCCTGCGTTTGCGGACTTTGAGACCAAGTACTCTCAGGGCGCGCCGCAGGTCGTTTGGACCCGGCTCATCGACGATCTGGAAACGCCGGTCTCGGCCTATCTGAAGATCGCCCACGGTCGGCCCTATGCCTTCCTGTTCGAGTCGGTCGAGGGCGGCGCGCATCGCGGCCGCTACTCGGTCATCGCCATGAAGCCCGACCTCGTCTGGAGGTGCCGCGGCGACCAGGCCGAGATCGCCGTCGGCCCGGACATCGCCGCCGGCCGCTTCCAGACCCAGGCGGGCGGCGCGCTGGATTCGCTGCGTGATCTCGTCGCCCGCTCGCGGCTGGACCTGCCCGAAGGCCTGCCGCCGATGTCGGCCGGCGTGTTCGGGGCCATCGGCTACGACATGATCCGGCTGGTCGAGCGGCTGCCGAACATCAATCCCGATCCGCTGGACCTGCCCGACGGCCTGATGATCCGCCCCTCGATGGTCGCGATCTTCGACGCCATCGCCCAGGAGATCATCCTGGTCACCACGGTCCGTCCGTCGGAAATCACCGCCAAGGCCGCCTACGACGATGCCAAGGCCCGGCTGGCCGAGGTCGCCTCGGACCTCAAGGGCGCCGCTCCGCCGCTGACCGGCGCGGCCCAGCCCGAGCCCGACCGCTTCACCACGCCGGTGAGCCGCGAGGACTATCACCGCATCGTCGCCCGGGCGAAGGACTACATCCTGGCCGGCGACATCTTCCAGGTCGTGCCCAGCCACCGGCTGCGCTCGCCCTTCGCGCACGACCCGTTCGCGCTCTATCGCTCGCTGCGGCGCATGAACCCCTCGCCGTTCCTGTTCTACCTGAACTTCGGCGACTTCCAGCTGGCTGGCTCCAGCCCGGAAATCCTGGTGCGGCTGCGCGACGGCAAGATCACCATCCGCCCGATCGCCGGCACCCGCCCGCGCGGCGCGACGCCCGAGGAAGACCGCGCCCTCGAGGCCGAGCTGATCGCCGACCCCAAGGAGCGCGCCGAGCACCTGATGCTGCTCGACCTCGGCCGCAACGACGTCGGCCGCGTGGCGATGCTGAAGTCGCAGGGCGCCAACGAGCCGCCGCAAGTCGCGCGCGGACCGCGGGTGCGGGTCACCGACTCGTTCTTCGTCGAGCGCTACAGCCACGTCATGCACCTGGTCTCCAACGTCGAGGGCGACGCCCCCGAGGGCCTGGACCCGATCGACGTGGTCATGGCCGCCCTGCCCGCCGGCACCCTGTCGGGCGCGCCGAAGGTGCGGGCGATGGAGATCATCGACGAGCTGGAGCTGGAAAAGCGCGGCATCGCCTATGCCGGCGCGGTCGGCTACTTCGGCGCCGACGGCTCGGTCGACACCTGCATCGTGCTGCGCACGGCCTGCTTCAAGGACGGCCAGATGTACGTCCAGGCCGGCGGCGGCGTGGTCGTCGACTCCGATCCCGACGCCGAGTACGACGAGACCCTGCACAAGGCCCGCGCCCTGCGCCGCGCCGCCGAGGAGTCCTGGCGCTTCGTCTAATCCGCGCGGTCGACCACGTGGGTGGTCGTCACGGGCGGGGCGGTGATCATGGCCGCGGCGAGCGCCAGCGCCGCCACGGCCGCGAACGCCGCCGCGCCCAGGGCCGGCCAGGCCCGCTCGCGCTGGACCGGGGCCCGCAGCAAGCTGCGCGCATAGGCCATCTGGTCCGGGTCGAGGGCGGAATCGGCAGGCGTCATGGACACAGCATCCCGCCAACCTGCGGCCCAGGCAATCGGGGCTTGGCGTTGGGGCGGGCCGAGCCTAGAGAACCCTTATGATCTTGGTGATCGATAACTACGACAGCTTCACCTACAACCTCGTTCACTATCTGAACGAGCTGGGGGCTGAGACGCTCGTCTACCGCAACGACGCGCTGAGCGTCGACGAGGCCCTGGGCCTGAAGCCGCAAGGCGTGCTGCTCTCGCCCGGCCCCTGCACCCCCAACGAGGCGGGCATCTGCCTGGACCTGCTGGCCGCCGCGCCCGACGACCTGCCGATCCTGGGCGTCTGCCTCGGCCACCAGTCGATCGGCCAGGCCTACGGCGGCCAGGTGGTGCGCGCCAAGGCGATCATGCACGGCAAGACCAGCCAGATCGAGCACACCGGCAAGGGGCTCTTCGCGGGCCTGCCGAACCCGGTCACCGCGACCCGCTATCACAGTCTGTCGGTCGAGCCCTCGACCATGCCGGACGTGCTGGAGGTGACCGCCTGGACCGAAGACGGCGAGGTCATGGGCTTCCAGCACAAGACCAGGCCGGTGCACGGCGTGCAGTTCCACCCCGAATCCATCGCCACCGAAGGCGGCCACGCCATGCTGGCCAACTTCCTCAAGCTCGCGGGCGTCCCGCCCCTGGTCGACGCCTAAGACATGTCAGACGCCTTCAAGCCGCTCCTGGGCCGCCTCGCGGATGGTGGGACCCTGACCGAAGACGACGCCGGCGAGTTCTTCGCCGCCTGCCTGCGCGGCGAGCCGACGCCGGCCCAGGTCGCCGCGGCCGTCACCGCCATGCGCATGCGCGGCGAGACGACCGGCGAGATCACCGCCTGCGCCCGCGCCATGCGCAAGGCCGCCGTCACCCTGGACCATCCGTTCCAGGTGATGGACGTCTGCGGGACCGGCGGCGACGGCCTGCACACCCTGAACGTCTCCACGGCCGTCGCCTTCGTCTGCGCCGGCGGCGGGCTGAAGATCGCCAAGCACGGCAACCGCGCGGTCTCCTCGCGTTCCGGCGCCGCTGACGTGCTGACCGAGCTGGGCGTCAACCTGGCCGCCAGCGCCGAACAGCAGCTGCGCGCGCTGGACGAGGCCAATGTCGCGTTCTTCTTCGCGCCGGCCCACCACAGCGCCATGCGCCACGTGGCCCCGATCCGCACCGACCTCGGCTTCCGCACCATCTTCAACCTGCTCGGCCCGCTGACCAATCCGGCCAACGCCCAGCGCCAGGTGATGGGCGTCTTCGCCGACCGCTGGGTCGAGCCCCTGGCCCGCGTGCTCGGCGCGCTCGGCGCTGAACGGGCCTGGGTCGTGCACGGCGGCGGTCTCGACGAGATGACCACCACGGGCGAAACCAGCGTCGCCGAATATCGCGACGGCCAGGTGCGCCTGTTCACGATCACCCCGGAAGCCGTCGGCCTGCCGCGCTCGGCTCTGGCCGACCTCACCGGCGGCGCGCCGGCCCACAACGCCGTCGCCCTGCGCGAACTGCTGGACGGCGCCCAGGGCGCCTACCGCAACATCGTGCTGCTGAACGCCGCCGCCGCCTTCCTGGTCGGCGAACAGGTCGAGACGCTGCGCGAAGGCGTCGAACTGGCCGGGCGGATCATCGACGACGGCCGCGCCAAGGCCGCTCTGGACAAGCTGGTCGAGGTGACCGCGGCATGAGCGACATCCTCGACAAGATCGCCGCCTACAAGCGCGAGGAAGTCGCCGAGCGGAAGGCCCAGCGGACCCTGGCCGACCTCGAAGCCGCCGCCCAGGCCGCCTCCGCGCCGCGCGGCTTCCGCGCCGCGCTCGAACGCGCCCATGCGCCCGGCAAGTTGGCGCTGATCGCCGAGATCAAGAAGGCTTCGCCGTCCAAGGGCCTGATCCGCGAGGACTTCGATCCGCCGCTCCTCGCCAAGGCCTACGAGGCCGGCGGCGCGGCCTGTCTCTCGGTGCTGACCGACGGGCCCAGCTTCCAGGGCGCCGACGCGTTCCTGACCGCTGCGCGCGACGCCGTCGCCCTGCCAGCCCTGCGCAAGGAATTCCTGGTCGATCCGTGGCAGGTCGCCGAGGCCCGCGCCCTGGGCGCCGACGCGATCCTGGTGATCATGGCCATGGTCGACGACGCCCTCGCCGCCGACCTCATGTCGGAAGCCGCCCGCCTGGGCATGGACGCGCTGGTCGAGGTCCACGACGAGGACGAGATTATCCGTGCCGGCAAGCTCGGCGCGACCCTGGTCGGCGTGAACAACCGCAATCTGCGCACCTTCGAGACCGACCTGGCCATCACCGAGCGCTTGGCCGACGCCACGCCAGGCAACGCCCTGCTGGTCACCGAGAGCGGCATCTTCACGCCGCTGGACGTCACCCGCCTGGAACGCTGCGGCGCGCGCGCGATGCTGGTCGGCGAAAGCCTCATGCGGCAGGCCGACGTCACCGCCGCCACTCGCGCCCTGCTCGGCTGAGTCGGGCCCCGGGCCCTTCAAGCGACCGAAAAAGCCTAGCTTTTCAAAGGCTCCACGGTAACTTGACATTAACCCAGAACACCTAGAGAACATTCGTGACGTTAGCGCTTTGTTCTCAAGGGCTCGACAGCCATGCTCACCCGTAAGCAACACGAACTTCTCATGTTTATCCATGAGCGGATCAAGGAAACCGGGGTCTCGCCGTCCTTCGACGAGATGAAGGAGGCGCTGGACCTGGCCTCCAAGTCAGGCATTCACCGGCTGATCACGGCGCTTGAGGAGCGCGGCTTCCTGCGCCGCCTGCCGCACCGGGCCCGGGCGCTCGAAGTCGTCAAGCTGCCGCAGCAGGCGACCACGGCCGCCCCGCCCAAGGGCCGCGCGCCGTTCAAGCCGCAACTGGTCGAAGGCGCCGGCGACGCCCCGGTCATGCCGATCGCCAACGACACCCGCGAGCTGCCGATCCTGGGCCGCATCGCCGCCGGCACGCCGATCGAGGCGATCCAGCAGGAGCGCGACCGGATCCCGGTTCCGGAGACCATCCTCGGTGCGGGCGAGCACTTCGTGCTCGAGATCGCCGGCGACTCGATGATCAACGCCGGCATCCTCGACGGCGACTACGTGGTGATCCGCAAGACCGACACCGCCAATTCCGGCGACATCGTCGTCGCCCTGGTCATGGGCGAGGAAGCGACGTTGAAGCGCCTGCGCAAGAAGGGCGCGTCGATCGCCCTGGAAGCCTCGAACCCGGCCTACGAGACCCGCATCTTCGGTCCCGACCAAGTGCAGGTGCAGGGCCGCCTCGTCGGCCTGATCCGCCGCTACCACTGACGAGCGTCAGCGGCTCCAGGGCCGCTGACCGCGCAGATCCTGCGCCCAGACGATCCGCCAGCCATCGGCCGTCCGATAGAGTTCGGCCGAGCCGCCACGTTGGAAGTCGGCTTCGGTGAGAGTGAGCGCCTTCGGACAGGGCGCCGCCTGACCGCGGATTACGACGATCTCCGCCCACTGGCAGAACAACGGCAGCTTCTTTTCGATCGTCGAGGCCCGGCGAGTAAAGATCGCGGCGATGCGAGCATCCTGGCTCGACTGCAGCGGCGCGCAGGACCAGCGGTCGCAGTCATATCCTCCATCGCGGGCGTCAGCGTCCGCCACCGTCAGGCCCCGCCGGCGCGACCAGAGTTCGGCTGCGAACAGCTTGGCGTCCGGGCGCAGAAGCACCGCCTCATCGCCGCGCCTGACGGCGACCGCCGAGCCATCAGCGGAGATCCACGCGTCGGGCGCGGGCGGTCGCGGACAGAGCCATACGGCCAGCGCCAGCGGCAGTCCCAGCCAGCGCAGCGGCCCCTTCCACAAACATAGCCACAGCACCCCGACGAACGCCGCCGGCAGGGTCCAGGCCGGCGCGCTCGCGAAGATCCGCTGGCTGCCGGGCATCGCCGCCACCCAAGAGGCGATCATGTTCATGGTGTCGATGGCCAGGCCGGCCGCCGCCAGCGGGAGGCCGCCCAATCCCAAGGGCGCGAGCACAGCCCCGATCGCCAGGGCCGGCATCATCAGGAACGAGGTGATCGGCGCGGTCAGCAGGTTGGCGACCAGGCCAAAGGTCGAGACCCGGTTGAAGTGCTGCATGGCGAACGGCCCGGTCGCCAATCCCGCCACGAAGCTCGCGCCGATGCTGGCGGCGGTCCAGACGCCGAGCGCCTGCGCCACGCGGATCGGCCAAGGCGTGTTGATCTCGCTCGGCGGCCTTGGCCAGGCCTCGGCGAGCGCGACGAGGGCGGCGGTCGCGGCGAACGACATCTGAAAGCCGGGGGCGGCCACCGCCTCCGGCTGCAGCGCCAGGATCACCAGGGCTGCGATCGCCAGGGTGTGCAAGCTGATCGCCCGCCGATCGACGAGAATCGCCAGGAACGCCGCTCCGGCCGTGATCGCGGCCCGTTCGGCCGGCGCCGGAGCGCCGGAAATCACCAGGTAGAGCGTGACAGTGGACAGACCGGCGGCCGCGGCGACCTTCTTGGACGAGACGCGCAACGCGGCCCACGGCCAAGCCGCGATTCCCAGACGCACCGCCGCGAAGGTGAAGCCGCCGACGATGGCCATGTGCAGGCCGGAGATCGAGATGATGTGCGCCAGGCCCGATGCGCGCAGGTCCTCGACCTGCTCCTTTGGAATAAAGGCCTCGTGGCCGCTGATCATCGCCGCCGCCAGCCCGCCGCTCTCGACGCCCATCTCCTCGACGATCCGCTGGGCCAGCGCCCAGCGGAGCGCGTTGACCTTCATCTCCAGGGCGAGTCGCCACGGCGGCGGCGCGGCCCGGATCGACTGGACCGGCGTCAGCGCAAATCCGACTCCGCCGACGCCGTCGAAGAACGCATCGCGGGCGAAGTCGTAGGACCCAGGGCTGGCGGGCGGCGGCGGCGCGTTGACCATGCCCTTCAGCGAGATCGCCGAACCCGGCGCCGGCAGAACGTCATCGTCGCGCAGGGTCACCCGAATCCGGATCGGCGTGGCGTCTGGCGCAAGGCCGCTGATCCTGATCGGGGCGATGAGCAGCCGCGGCCCGCCCTGCCCCGGGCTCGCCACGTCGACGACGAATCCCTCGATCAGCCGCACGCCGCCCCCAGCTGGCGCGATCGGTGCCCGAACCGCTTGGGTGCGAAGCTTGGCCGCGGCGAAACCGCCCAGCGCGAACGCCGTCAACACGAGCAGCACGACCGCCGGCCGAGCAAGGCTCAGGCGCGACACCGCCGCCAAGATCATCGCGGCCGCAGCCAGCAGCCCATAGGCCGTCAGCGCCAGCGGTTCGCCCGGGAGCGCGAGATAGATTGCGGCCCCCGCGCCGAACGCGACAGGCGTCCAGAGACTGATCGGTTGCACGGAGGCTTGATCGACAAACCATGCTGCGATGCGGCGGAGGCTAGGACGTGGCGAAAAGGGCGTGTTAAGAGGCGCCGCGCGCACTTCAGGCGCGCCTGCTGCAGACATAGCTTCAATCTCGATGTCCGACCGTCCCGTCGTCACCCGGATCGCCCCCTCCCCAACCGGCTCAATGCACATTGGCACGGCCCGGACGGCGCTTTTCAACTGGCTTTATGCAAAGCACACCGGCGGCCAGTTCCTGCTGCGCATCGAGGACACCGACCGCGAGCGTTCGACCGACGCGGCCGTGAAGGTCATTTTCGACGGCCTCGACTGGCTGGGCCTGAAGCCCGACGCCGAGCCGGTGTTCCAGTTCGCCCGCGCCGATCGCCACCGCGAAGTCGTGGCCGAGATGCTCGCCAGCGGCGGGGCCTACCGCTGCTACATGACGCCTGAGGAACTTGAGATCGAGCGCGAAGCCGCGCGCGCCGAGGGCCGGGTGATCCGCTCGCCGTGGCGCGAGCGCACCGACGCCGGCAACTACGATGAGGCCCAGCCCTACGTCGTGCGCTTGAAGAGCCCCCTCGAAGGCGAGACGGTGATCGCCGACGAGGTTAAGGGCCAGGTCACTTTCCAGAACAAGACCCTGGATGATCTGATCCTGCTGCGCTCGGACGGCACGCCGACCTACAACCTCGCCGTCGTGGTCGACGACCATGACATGGGCATCACCCATGTGATCCGCGGCGACGACCACCTGAACAACGCCGCCCGTCAGACCCTGATCTACCAGGCGATGGGCTGGGAGGTTCCGGTCTGGGCGCACCTGCCGCTGATCCACGGCCCGGACGGAACCAAGCTGTCCAAGCGCCACGGCGCGCAGGCCGTCAGCGAATTCGACGACATGGGCTATCTGCCCGAAGCCATGCGCAACTACCTGGCCAAGCTGGGCTGGGGCCATGGTGACGACGAGATCTTCTCCGACGAGCAGGCGATCAGCTGGTTCGACGTCAAGGACGTGGTCGGCGCTCCCGCCCGCCTCGACTGGGACAAGCTCAACCACCTGAACAACCACTACATCCGCCAGGCCGAACCGGCCCGGCTGGCCAAGCTGGTCGTCGGGATCCACAAGAGCCGCGACTTCCCGCTGCACGACGGCGACGAGGCGATCATCGAGCGCACCGTGCCGCTGGTGCGCGACGGCGCCAAGACGATGCCGGAACTGGCCGACGCGACGGTCTTTGCTCTCAAGCGCCGTCCGCTGGAACTTCCGGAAAAGGCCAAGGGCCTGCTGACCGACGAGACCCGCGCGCGGCTGGGCCGCCTGCGCGACCACCTCGACGGCCAACCCGATTGGACGGTTCCGGCGCTCGAAGCGGCGCTTCGCGGCTTCGCCGAATCCGAGGGCGTGGGGATGGGCAAGTTCGGCCCAGCCTTACGTGGCGTCCTCTCTGGAGGGTCCCCGGCCCCTGATCTGGCCGGAGCCCTTGTGAGCCTTGGGAAACCGGAAAGTTTGGGGCGCCTCGACGACGCGCTTTCACACTCCGCATAAGGCGCTATAAGGCACCCTGAAACGGGTGTTTAACTCCTGCAAGACGGAAGGAATGGCATGGGCGATACGGCTAAGGTGAGTTTCGACGGCAAGTCGGTCGAACTGCCGATCCTCAAGGGCACCGACGGCCCCGCGGTCGTCGACATTCGGAAACTCTACGCCGAGGCCGACGTCTTCACTTACGACCCGGGCTTCACCTCGACGGCGAGCTGCGAAAGCAAGATCACCTTCATCGATGGCGACAAGGGCGTTCTGCTGCATCGCGGTTATCCGATCGATCAGCTGGCCGAGAAGTCGAGCTTCCTCGAAGTCTGCTACCTCCTGCTGAACGGCGACCTGCCGAACGCCAAGGAGTTCGAGACCTTCGAGCACAACATCACCTATCACACGATGCTGCACGAGCAGTTCGATAGGTTCTTCATGGGCTTCCGTCGCGACGCCCACCCGATGGCCATCATGGTCGGCGCCGTCGGCGCTCTGTCGGCCTTCTATCACGACAGCACCAACATCGATGATCCGGAACAGCGGATGATCTCGTCGCATCGGCTCATCGCCAAGATGCCGACGATCGCCGCGCGCGCCTTCAAGTACTTCAAGGGCCAGCCGTTTGTGCATCCGCGCAACGACCTGTCCTACTCGGAGAACTTCCTGCGCATGTGCTTCTCGGTCCCGGCCGAGGACTGGAAGCCGAATCCGGTGCTGACCCGCGCCATGGACCGCATCTTCATCCTGCATGCGGACCACGAGCAGAACGCCTCGACCTCGACCGTCCGCCTGGCCGGTTCGTCGGGCGCCAATCCGTTCGCCTGCATCGCGGCCGGCATCGCCTGCCTTTGGGGCCCGAGCCACGGCGGCGCGAACGAAGAAGCGCTGAACATGCTCAAGGAGATCGGCTCGGTGGAGAACATCCCCGAGTACGTCCAGGGCGTGAAGGACCGTCGCTATCGCCTGATGGGCTTCGGTCACCGCGTCTATAAGAACTACGACCCGCGCGCGACCGTGATGCAGAAGACCTGCCACGAAGTGCTCGCCGAAGTCGGCCACGGGGATGACCCGCTGCTGAAGGTCGCGATGGAGCTGGAAAAGGTCGCCCTGAGCGATCCGTACTTCATCGAACGCAAGCTCTACCCGAACGTCGACTTCTACTCGGGCATCACCCTGCGCGCCCTCGGCTTCCCGCCGGAGATGTTCACCGTGCTGTTCGCCCTGGCCCGCACCGTGGGCTGGATCAGCCAGTGGAAGGAAATGATCGAGGATCCCTCGCAGAAGATCGGCCGTCCGCGCCAGATCTACACGGGCGCTGGCCCGCGCGACTACGTCGCGGTCGACAAGCGCTAAGCTCGATCGACATCCAAGACATCAGCCCCGTCCGGTTCGCCGGGCGGGGCTTTTGTTTGGCGCCTAGGTATACGCCTAGGTTGCGGCGATTGCTCATGCTCGTAGGGTTTGCTCCGCCAACCCGCATGAGGAGCACGCCCATGGCGTTCATGGCGAAGCTGAACGAACCGCAGATCACCCGCGACATGTACGAGCAGGTCCGCGCCGAGATCGATTGGGATCACAATCCGCCCGTCGGATGCCTGCTGCACATCGCCTCGTTCGACGAGGCCGGCGCGCACACGGTCGACATCTGGGACAACGAGGAAGACCTCAAGGACTACCTGGAAGACCGCTTCATGCCGGCCTTGCGCAAGTTGGGGCTGGGGCCGGTCAATCCCACCTGGTCGGAGCTGCACGTCTGCGCGGCGGCTCCCGAGATCCAGCAGTACGTGCTGGACGCCGCGCCGCTACGCTCGCGACCCGAGCACTTCCAGAACGGCGTCGGCCGCCACGTCTGACGGGTCGGCCCCGCCGCGCCCCATCTTCTGCAGGGCCGCGGTCTGGGCCGCGGTCTGCCGCTCGCGCAGCGCCGGATCGTCGAGGCGCATCGCGACCTCACGGGCGAGCGCCGGCCCGTTGCAGTCGTCCTGCACCAGTTCAGGCGCGACGAAGTCCTTCGCCGCGATGTTGAACAGCGTGATGTAGGGCGTGCGGATCAGCCGCTTGAGGATCGTATGGGTCATCGCGCCCAGCCGGTAGCCGACGACGATCGGCACGCCGGCCAGGGCCAGCTCGGTCGTGACCGTGCCCGAACAGGCCAGCGCCACGGTCGCGGCCTTCATGGCGTCGAGCTTCGCGCCTTCGCCCTCGACGACGTGAGCCCAGCCGGAGGCCTGCTCCTTGACCGTCGCCGCGACCGTCGGCGCGGCCGGGATGATCACCTGCAGGTCGGGGCGCGCGGCCTTGAGGATCGCCACCGCATCGGCGAAGGGCGGCAGCACGCGGCTGATCTCCCCCGGCCGGCTGCCCGGCAGCACCAGCAGCACCGGCGCGTCGGGCGCGACGCCCAGTCGGCTCCGCAGCCGGCCGCCGTCAGCCTGCGAAAAGTCGAGCGTCAGCGCCGAGTTGCCGACGAACGTCACCGGCAGGCCCTCGGCCTCGAAATACGGCGCGTCGAACACATGGATCGACAGCAGATGGTCGACGGTCGCCGCCAGGGTCTTGGCCCGGCCCGGACGCGTCGCCCAAACCTGGGGCGCGACGTATTTGATGAGCGGCAGTTTCGGGTCGAGCTTGCGAAGTTGCTGCGCCACCCGCAGCGTGAAGCCCCAGGAGTCGATCAGGACCACCACATCGGGCTTCTCGCGCTTGGCCAGGGCGACGGTGTCCTCGACCCGCGCCACGACCTTGCGATAGGCCAGCAGGCCCTCCAGCAGCCCCAGGATCGACAGCTGCGCGATGTCGAACGGGCTCTGCACGCCCTCGGCCGCCATCTTCGCCCCGCCGACCCCGACGAAGCGGACGCCGTCGCCCAGCCGCGCACGCAGCGCCCGCGCCAGGCCCGCGCCGCGGTCGTCGCCCGAGGCTTCCGCCGCGACCAGCATGACGCACAGCGGCTTGCTCACGGCGCGCTGGAGGGTTCGACCCCCACCACGAAGATGCCGAGTTCGTCGGCCAGGGCGATCACCGCCTCGCGGTCGAGCACCAATAGCCGCCCGACCTCGCCCGCCACGCCGGCCAGGCCCGCCTGGGCCGCCCGCTGGATGGTGTTGAGGCCGATGGTCGGCAGATCGATGCGAGTCTCCTGGATCGGCTTGGGCGCCTTGGCCAGCACGCCGCGCGGCGCGTCCGCCGTTCCGCGGATGTTGCGCGGCAGTTCGGCGACCCGGCGCAGCATCGCGTCGGTGCCTTCCTGCGCCTCGACGGCCAGCACCAAGCCGTCGCAGACGACGGCGCCCTGCCCCACGTCCAGTTGGCCGATGGCCCGCGCCACCCGCAACGCATGTTGGACATCGGCCATCTGCTCGTCGCTGGGCGTGACCGCGCCCAGAGGACCGGCCGAGAGCGTCAGGTCGCCCATCACCTCGTGCGCGCCTTCGACGACGAAGCCTTCCTTCTCGAACTCGCCGAGCAACTGGCGCAGCAGCGCGTCGTCGCCCTGGCGCGCCGCGGCGATCACGCCGGGCAGAGCCATGAGCCCGCGCAGGTCCGGGGTCAGCGACTTGAAGTCGGGCCGATCGACGGTGCCGACCAGCGTCACCGCCTTGCAGCCGGCGCGCTTCAACGCCTTGAAGCACTTGCCGAGCTCGGCGATGCCGATGTCCTCTCCTGGGAACCGGGCGATCTCCTCGCCGGCGAACCCCTTGAGACGGACGATGAAGAACGGGCGTCCGGCGCGTTCGCAGTACTGTGCGATCTCGACCGGCAGGTTCCCGCCGCCCGCAATCAGCCCGAGCTTCTGCACGTACTAGACCTCCCGCTCCGGGAGGCAGAGCGGCCGGCTGGCGTCGGCGCGGATGAAGTCGACGATCTCCATGACCTCGGGGGAGCCGGAATAGGTCTCCACCGTGTCGTCGAGCCGTTCCTGGAAGGTGCCTTCATCGGCGAACAGCATGCGATAGGCCGCGCGCATGGTGTTGATCGTCTCGCGGCTGAAACCGCGGCGCTTCAGGCCCAGCAGGTTCAGGCCCTCGAGGTGGGCGTGGTTGCCCCACACCGAACCGTAGGGGATGACGTCCTTCACGACGGCCGCCAGGCCGCCGACCATGGCGTGCCGCCCGACGCGGGTGCGCTGGTGCACCGCAGCCAGACCACCGACGATCACGAAGTCGGCGATGTCGCAGTGCCCGCCCAGGGTCGCCTGCTTGGTCAGGATCACCTGGTCGCCGACGATGCAGTCATGTCCGACGTGGCTTTCGATCATGTAGAAGCCGTCGGAGCCGACCTTGGTCATCCCACCGCCGCCGACGGTGCCCGTGTTCATCGTCGCGTGCTCGCGGATGATGTTGCGATCGCCGATGACCAGCTGGGTCGGTTCGCCCTTGTAGGCGGTGTGCTGCGGCGGCCCGCCCAGCATGGCGAACGGGTAGACCGTGTTGCCCTCGCCCAGCGAAGTCACGCCGTCGACGACGACATGCGAGAAGAGTTTCGTGCCCGCCCCGATCTTCACATCGGGGCCCACGGTGCAGAACGGGCCGATCACGACCCCGTCGGCCAACTGGGCCTTGGGGTGGACGACGGAGCTGGGATGGACGTCGGTGCTCATGGGGTCTCCACCAGCATGGCCGCGAACTCCGCTTCAGCAGCGGTCTTGTCGCCGACCATGGCCTTGCCTTCGAACTTGAAGAGCCCCCCGCGGGCGCGCAGCACCTTGACGTGCATGCGCAGCACATCGCCCGGCCGCACCGGCTGCCGGAAACGGCAGTTGTCGACCGAGGTGAACAGAATGGTCTTGCCGGCGCGATCGACGTTCAGCGTCTTCGACATCAAAACCGCGCCGGTCTGGGCCATCGCCTCGACGATCAGCACGCCGGGCATCACCGCATAGTCCGGGAAGTGGCCTTGGAAGAACGGCTCGTTGATGGTCACGCACTTGATGCCGACGATCGACTCATTGGGCCGATACTCTTCGGCGCGATCGACCAGCAGGAACGGATAGCGATGCGGGATCCGCTCCATGATCTCCGCGATGTCGATCGAGACCTCGGCTGTCGCCGCGTCGTTGCTCATTTGTCGGTCCCCTTGCGGTTGGCGGAGCGCGACAGCCAAGCCACCTCCCGCATCCAGCGTCGAATGGGTTGTCCGGGGACCCCGCCCCAGGTTTCGCCGGCCGGAATGTCCCGGAACACGCCGGCCGCGGCGGCCACCTGGGCGCCGTCGCCGATGTTCACGTGGTCGGCCACTCCTGCGCGGCCGCCGAAGGCCGCCCCGTCGCCGATCACGACGCTGCCCGAGATGCCGGTGTGCGCAGCCATGACGCAGTTCCGTCCCACACGCACGTTGTGGGCGATCTGCACCAGGTTGTCGATCTTGGTGTTCTCGCCGATCGCCGTGTCGTCGAACGCGCCACGGTCGATGCAGGTGTTGGCGCCGATGGTCACGCCGTCCTGCAGGATGACCCGGCCCAGCTGAGGAATGTCGACGACCCCGGTGGCGCCTCCGGCCGCCCCGAAACCGGGCTCGCCGATGCGCGCGCCAGCCAGGATGCGGACCCGATCGCCGAGCAGCGCGAACCCCAGGGTGACATTGGCGCCGATCACGCAGTCGCGCCCGATGGCGACGCCCGGACCGATGACGGTGTTGGCGCCGATCTCGGTGCGCGCGCCGATCCGCGCGCCCGGTCCCACCACCACGCCGGGCGCCAGATGCACGTCTTCCTCAAGCACCGCGTCGGCGGCGATCAGGTCCGGGCCGGCGTAGCGGCGGGCCCGATGCAACCGGGTCGCCGCCGCCGCGTAGGCGGCCTGAGGCGTCGGCGTGACGAGCGCCACGCATCCTTGCGGAGCTAGGTCCCTGTCGCGCGGGGTGACGAACACCGCCGCAGCCTTCGCCGCGGCGAGGTCGGCCGCATACTTCTTGTCGGTCAGGAAGGTGACGGTGTCCGGCTGGGCGCTGGCCAGGACGGCGACGCCGCGGACCTGAACTTGGCCCTGAGCGGCGTCGGAGAGTTCGGCGCCCGTCAGGCTGGCCAGTTCGGCGAGCGTGACGGGGCCAAGGTCTTCAAAGAATCGGGGGTCGGGCATGGAAATCCTCAGCTCGACCCGCCTTTATCGCGAGTCGCGCCCTACTTGGTCGCCGCGGTCGGAGCAGCGGCCTGGTCGAGACGTTCACGGTCGAAGGTGAACTGGGTGATCTTCGCGTTCAGCGCGGTGACGACCGGCTGGCTGATGTCCATCGACGGGTTCGACAGCACGACGCTTTCGCGGTTGATCAGCAAGCTGCACTTGTTCTGCTGGTACACTTGGCTGACGATCGGGGTCAGCTCTTGGTACACGCGGCCCAGGGCCTTCTGCTGCGTCGCCTGCAGCTCACGGCCGCGCTGCTGTTCCTTGCGCTGATAGGCGTTGGCCTTGACCTGCAGGGCGGCCGCGCGGGTCTCGAACGTGTTCTGGTCGAGCGTGGCGCGCTGGCCTTCCAGCGTCTTGGCCTCGTTCTGGATCGCGGTCTGCTCGGCCTTCAGCTCGGCTTCGACCTGGGTCGCGATCTGCTGCAGGCGGGTCTGAACGTACTTCCCGACGGTCGAGGTCGCGATCGCCCCTTCCACCGAGACGGTGCAGACGCCGGGCAGCGCCGGGCCGTGGGTCACCGCGGGCGCCGCCGGGGCGGCCGCTTGCGCGAAGGCCGCGCTGGAAGCCGAAGCAGTGATGGCGGCGACACAGGTCGCCGCGACAAGGGCTTTGATCGTCATGTGGAGAATCTAGAACCTGGTTGAGGTGGAGAACCGGAACGTTTCGGTCTTGTCGTAGTCTTCTTTGGCCAAAACTTGGCTGAAGTCGAATCGGATCGGGCCCATCGGCGAGCGCCAGAACACCGACAGACCGGCCGTCGCGCGCAGCGACATGTCGTCATAGATCAGCGGGTCGACGGTGCCGTCGGCCCTCAGCTTGTCCTTGTCGTCCAGCAGGCCGAGCGTGCCGACGTCGGTGAACAGCGCGGCCTTGATGCCATACTGCTCGGGCAGCCCCGTCGGGATGGTCAGCTCGGCCGAACCGATGGCGTAGGCGCGGCCGCCGAGCGCGTCGGAGCGCCCGAAGTTCGTGTCGCGCGGACCGATGCCGGCGGTCTCGAAGCCGCGGAAGCTGTTGCCGCCCTTGTAGAAGCGGCTGTTGACCCGAACCGTGTCGCCGTTCCAGCCGGCGATGTAGCCGCCCTGCCCGGTCAGGCTCAGGATGAAGTCCTTGTTGAAGCCGTAGTACCAGCCGCCGGTCACTTCGGTGCTGATGTAGTTCACGTCGCCGCCGATGCCGGCCAGATCCTGGCTGACGTCGAACCGGAAGCCGCGGGTCGGATTGATCGGGTCGTTCCGGCGATCGTAGAGGTAGGTGTAGCCGATCAGCGACGTCAGGTACTTGCCGCGCTGGGCGCAGAGCGAGAGCGAGACCAGCGGCGCGGTCGGATCGCAGTAGGCGTCGTCGATCTGGACGTCTTCCTGACGCAGCGTGTAGCGCGTCGACATCCGCGAGTTCAGCGTCAGCGGGAACGCCATCCGGATGTTGCCGCCGACGGTCACAGTCTTATAGGCCGAGTACTCCGTCAGGTCGTAGCGGTACGAATAGAGGTCGACGCCGGCGCCCAGGTCGCGGCCCAGGAACCGCGGCTCGGTGAAGCCGAAGTCGATCTGCTGACGCAGCGAGCCGACGGACACCCGGGCGCGCAGGCTCTGGCCGCGGCCGCGGAAGTTCCGCTCGGTAACGCCGAGGTCGAGGATCAGCTGGTCGACCGACGAATAGCCGGCGCTGAACGACAGTTCCCCCGTCGGCTGCTCTTCGACCTTCACGGCCAGACGGGTGCGGTCGGGCGCCGTGCCCGGCGTCTCGTCGATGGTCACGTCCTTGAAGAAGCCGAGCGCGCGGATGTTGTTGCGCGAGCGATCGACCAGGGCGCGGTTGTAGGCGTCGCCTTCGACCAGGTTCATTTCCCGGCGGATGACGTAGTCCAGCGTGCGGGTGTTGCCGGTGACGTCGATGCGTTCGACGTACACGCGCGGGCCTTCGCGGACCTGGAACACCACGTCGACCAGGCCGGTCTCGCGGTTCGGGGTGTAGCGCGGACGCACGTCCACCGCCGCGAAGCCGGCGGCGCCGGCCGCGAAGGTCAGCGAGTCGGTCGCCGCTTCGATCTTTTCGTCCTGGTAGATCTCGCCTGAGCGGATCGGCACCAGCTGCTGCAGGACGTTCTTGTCGAGCTTCTGCAGCTCGGTTTCGACCGTGACCTTGCCGAACCGGTACTCTTTGCCTTCGTCGAGGGTGTAGGTGACGACGAAGCCGTTCTTGTCGGGCGCCAGCTCGGCGATCGCCGAGACGACGCGGAAGTCATAGAAGCCGCGGTTGCGGTAGTGCTTGCGCAGTTGCTCCTTGTCGTACTCCAGGCGGTCGGGGTCGTAGTTGGCGTTGTTCGAGAAGAACTTGTACCAGCTCGACTGCTCGGTCACGACGACGTCGCGCAGGTCGTTGTCCGAGAACTCGCTATTGCCCAGGAAGTTGACCCGAAGCACGCCGCTCTTGGGGCCTTCGTTGATCTCGAAGATCAGGTCGACGCGCTTTTGCGGCAGTTCGACGATCTTCGGCGTCACGGTCGCGGAGATGCGGCCAGAACGGCGATAGAGCTCGACGATGCGCTGGACGTCCTGCTGCACCTTGGCGCGGGTGAAGATCCCGCGCGGGCGCACGGTCACCTCGTCGCGCAGCTTGTCTTCCTTGAGACCCGAGTTCCCCTCGAACACCACCTTGTTGATGATCGGGTTCTCGACGACCGTCACGATCATGTCCGAGCCTTGCAGCTCGATCTTCACGTCGGCGAACAGGTCGGTGCGGAACAGGGTCTTCAGCGCCAGGTCGGCCTTGGCGGGATCGAGGACCTCGCCCGGCTGGATCGGCAGATAGGACAGCACGGTCGACTGCTCGATCCGCTCGTTGCCGCGCACGATGATGCGCTGAACGACGCCGGACTGCTGACCGGCGTCCTCCGGCGCAGGCTGCGGCTGAGGCGGCGTCGCCTGTTCCTGGGCCAGCACGGCGCTGGGGATGACGATCGCCGTCGAGCCCATCAGCAAGGCAAGGCCGGAGGCGAGCGCGGCGCGGCTAGCGCGGGGTCTTTGCATCGTATCAGCCGTCAATGGAAAAGCGCGGGTTTCAGGAGAAAACGCCGCCGAGGATTTTGAACACACGCAGTTGCTGCAGATCGTTCCAGGTGGCGAACAACATCAATCCCAACAGCAGCGCAAGCCCCACCCGGTAGCCCGCCGCCTGGACCCGCGCCGCCAGCGGACGCCGCGCCACCGCCTCGTAGGCGTAGAACAGCAGGTGTCCCCCATCCAGCACAGGGATCGGCAGCAGGTTCATGAAGCCGATGCTCACCGAAACGAACGCAGCCAGCTGGAGCAGATTGACGCTGCTGCCGAGGATCATTCCCCCGACATCAGGCGCGCCTTCGGCTCCGGCCTGCGCAACCTTGCCGGAGATTCGGGCGATTCCGAGAGGGCCGCTGAGCTGGTCGGGCGAAACCTGGCCCGTCACCATGCGGCCCAGGTAATAGACAGTGGTCTCGAGCGTGCGCCACGTGCGCTGCACGCCGCCCGCGACCGCCTCGACCGGGTTGTAACGGACGTGCTCGAAGTCGTCGCGGGTCTGGGCCGGAACCAGGCCCAGCATGCCTTGGCGGCGGGTGCCGGCCACCGAGTCGGTCCGCTCCACCCAGCGCGGCGTCGCCTCGATGGTCAGCTCGCTTCCCGACCGCTCGACCACGAATGCGGTCGGAACGTTGGCGCGGACCTGAACGATTTCGGCGACCTCGTCGAAGCCGCGGATACGGCGGCCGTCGGCCTCGATGATCAAGTCACCCGGCCGGAAGCCAGCCTGCTCGGCAGGGCTGCCCGGTTGAACCGACGCGATCTTGGCCGGCAGCACGTACTGGCCGAACGCCATCAGCAGTGAGGCGAACAGCGCGACAGCCAGCACAAAGTTGGCGATCGGGCCTGCGGCGACGACGATCGCGCGCTGCCACAGCGGCTTGAAGTGGAAGTAGCGGGCGACCGCCTCGTGTCCCTCGCGCCGCTCGATCGTGCGTCGCATGGTGTCGAGATCTTCGGAATCCGGCACGCTCGAAGCGTTCTCATCGCCGGTGAAGCGGACATAGCCGCCCAGCGGAATCCAGCCCACGCGCCACTCGACGCCGCACTTGTCGGTCCATGAGGCGATCGCCTTGCCGAAGCCGATGGAGAAACGGTCGATGGCCACGCCGAACATCTTGGCGGCCAGGAAGTGGCCGAGCTCGTGGATCGTGACCACGAGCCCCAGGACCAGCACGAAGGGAACGACGAAGGTCAGGGCGGTGAGGATGAAATCGAGCATCTGCTGTTACTCCTCCGCGCGGCTAGCGCCCTAGGCCGCCGACGACCTCGCCGGCGACGCGACGCGCCTGCGTATCCGTCTGCCGAGCCCTTTCGAGCGTGTCGCCGTCCGCCGCCCCCGCGACAAGGCCCTGAGCTTCGACGCGCTCGAGGGTCTCAGACACCGTCGCGGCAATATCGAGAAAGCCAATCTTGCGGTCAAGGAAGGCGGCCACGGCGACCTCGTTGGCGGCGTTCATCACCGCGGGCGCGGCCCCACCGGCCGCCAGAGCTTCTTTGGCGATCTTCAAGGCGGGAAAACGGCGCAGGTCCGGTTCTTCGAAGGTCAATTGGCCGATGGCGGCGAGATCCAGCCGCGGCGCCGGCCACGGCAGGCGGTCCGGCCAGGCGAAGGCGCAGGCGATCGGGGTGCGCATGTCGGGCGCGCCCAGCTGGGCCAGCGTCGATCCGTCGCTGTATTCCACCAGCGAGTGGATGATCTGCTGATGGTGGATCAGCACGTCCACGTGCTCGTCGGTCATGCCGAACAGGTAGGCGGCCTCGATGATCTCGAGGCCCTTGTTCATCATCGTCGCGGAATCGACGGAGATCTTCGCACCCATGCTGAAGTTCGGATGGGCGACGGCCTGTTCGGGCGTCGCATGCGCCATCTGCTCGGCCGTCCAGGTGCGGAACGGTCCGCCCGACGACGTCAGGATCAGGCGATCGACCCGCTGGGCGTTCATCGGGTCGAGGACTTGGAAGATCGCCGAGTGTTCGGAATCCACGGGGATCACCGCCCCGCCCGCCAGTTTGGCGGCCCGCAGCAGCGACGGCCCGGCGCAGACCAGGCTTTCCTTGTTGGCGAGACCGATGACCGCTCCGGCGCGGGCGGCGGCCAGGGTCGGCGCGAGACCCGCGAATCCGACGATCGAAGACATCACCCACTGGGCGTCGGCGGCGGCGGCCTCGACCACGGCGTTGCTGCCGGCGGCGGTCTTGACGCCTGAGCCTTCGAGCCGCTGACGCAGCTCAGGCAGCTTGGTCTCGTCCTCGATGACCGCCAAGGTCGGGCGCCAGCGCAGCGCCTGTTCGGCCAGCCGTTCGGCGTTGCGCCCGGCGGTCAGGGCGGTCACCTCGACCTCGACGCCGGCCTTCTCCAGGAGGTCGAGAGTCGAAACGCCGACCGAGCCTGTTGAACCCAGAACGCTGACGCGGCGAGGCAAAGTCAATGCGCCCATCCCCAATAGTTGACCAGTCGGGCGGCCGCCAGCACGACCACGGCGAACATCAGGCCGTCCACTCTATCCAACAAACCGCCGTGACCCGGGATGAGGTCCCCGGAATCCTTCACGCCGAAGCGCCGCTTGAGCATCGATTCCCAGAGGTCGCCGGCCATGGTGGCCAGCCCGCCGAGCAGACCGATCAGCGCGCCGGCCGGCACGCTCAGCACGATGGCGCTGAACGCGGCCATCGCCGCGCCCGCGCCCGCCGCCGCGACCAGGCCGCCGACGAAGCCGGACCAGGTCTTGTTCGGCGAGAATTTCGGCCACAGCTTGGGGCCCTTCAGGGCGCTGCCGACCGCGAAGGCGGCGATGTCGGCGGCCCAGGCCACCGCGAACAGCAGGATCGTCCACTGCCGACCCTCGGGCATGCCGCGCAGCCATACGAGGCAGACGACTGGGATGGCCAGGTAGATCACCCCGAACGCGGCGTTGGTGGGCCGCTCCGACACCCCCCGCGCCACCAGCGCCGCCGCGACGGCGCCCAGGGCGGCCGCAGCCCAGGCGAGCGGCATATGTTTCTGATGGGCCAGGAACGCCGCAGCCAGGATCGCCACAGTGAGCGCGGTGGAGACGCGGATCGGCGCCGTCGGGGCGGTCATCGCCCCCCATTCGATGGCCAGCAACGCGACGGCGACCGCCACGAGCACTAGGAACAGCCAGCGCAGCCCTGGCATGTCGGAGAACCACACGGCGCCCAGCACCGCGGGCACCAGAACGGTGGCCGAGGCGACCCGTACGCCCAGATTGGCCCAGTCGAAACGCCTAGCCTGCGGCAAGGACATCATCGGCCACGGCGCCGCCGTAGCGCCGCTCGCGCTTTTGGAATTCTTCGATCGCGGCCCGCAGATAGTCGGCGCCGTAGTCGGGCCAGAGCACGTCCTGGAAGACGAACTCCGAGTACGCTGTCTCCCACAGCAGGAAATTCGAGAGCCGCTGTTCGCCGCTGGTGCGGATCACCAGGTCCGGATCGGGGATCCCGGCCGTCGACAGCTTGTTCTGCAGCAGGTCCTCGGTGATGTCCTCGGGACGCAGGCGTCCAGCGGCGACCTCGGCGGCCAGCGCCCGGGCCGCGTCGGCGATATCGGCCCGGCCGCCGTAGTTGAACGCGACCTGCAGGAAGAACTTGTCGTTGTGGGCGGTCTGGCGTTCGGCCCGCTCGACGATCTCGGCGACGTCAGGCGGCAGGCCCGCGCGCCGTCCGAGGATCCGCACCTTCACGCCCTCGCGCGTCAGCTTGTCGAGGTCGGAGTTCACATAGAGCTTCAGCAGCCGCATCACCTCGGCCACCTCGCCGGCGGGACGCCGCCAGTTCTCGGTCGAGAACGCATACAGCGTCAGCCAGCGCACGCCCTGGGCGGGCGCCGCCTCGACGACCCGCCGGATCGCGTCCACGCCCTTCGGATGCCCGACCTGGCGCGGCAGGCCGCGGCGCTTCGCCCAACGGCCGTTGCCGTCCATGACGATCGCCACGTGCAGGGGCGCATGCGGCGCGGGCTGCTGTTGATCGATCGTAGCCATGGGTTCCCGTTCGTCCTCGCTCCTGGTGGGACGATTAGACCTGCATGATCTCTTGTTCTTTGGTTTTCAAGGCTTCGTCGACGCGCTTGATCGCTTCGTCCGTAAACTTCTGAACCTCGGTCTCCATCCGCCGCTGCTCGTCCTGCGTGATGGAGCTGTCCTTCTCGGCCTTCTTGAGGTCGTCGTTGGCCTCGCGGCGGACGTTGCGGATGGCGATTTTCTGCTGCTCGGCGTACTTGCCGGCGATCTTCGCCAGATCCTTGCGGCGCTCCTCGGTCAGCGGCGGAATCGGCACGCGCAGGCTCTGGCCGTCGACGACCGGGTTCAGGCCCAGGCCGGCGTTGCGGATCGCCTTCTCCACCGAGACCACCAGCCCGCGGTCCCAGATGTTGACGCTGATCGAGCGCGGCTCAGGCACGCTGACCGAGCCGACCGTGTTCAGCGGAACCGTGGAGCCGTAGGCGTCGACCATCACCTGGTCCAGCAGGCTGGCGGACGCCCGCCCGGTCCGCAGGCTCGAGAATTCGTCCTTCAAAGTCGAGATCGCCTTGTCCATGCGATCGCGATACTTGCTGAGAACCGGCTTTTCCGCAGCCATAGGATCTTCTCCTAAGATATTGGTCTAATTCGGCGAATGGTCAGGCGATCGTCGTAAAGACGCCCTGCCCCTTCAGCACTTTGAAGAAGTTGCCCCGTTCGCGGATGGAGAACACCACGATCGGGATTTGATTGTCACGCATCAGGGCGATCGCCGAAGCGTCCATGACCCGCAGGTCCTTGGCCAGGACTTCCTGGTAGCTCAGCGTCTCGTAGCGCTGCGCGCTCGGATCCTTCTTGGGGTCGGCGGTGTAGACGCCGTCGACGCTGGTGCCCTTGAACAGCGCGTCGCAGCCCATCTCGGCCGTGCGCAGCGCCGCGGGGGTGTCGGTGGTGAAGAACGGCGCGCCCAGGCCGGCGGCGAAGATCACCACCCGGCCCTTTTCCAGGTGCCGCAGCGCGCGGCGGCGGATGTAGGGTTCGCAGACCGCTTCCATCGGGATCGCCGACTGCACGCGGGTATAGACGCCGATCTTTTCAAGCGCGCCTTGCAGGGCGAGCGCGTTCATCACCGTGGCCAGCATGCCCATGTAGTCGGCGTTGGCCCGGTCCATGCCCTTCCCGGCCAGCGAGACGCCGCGGAAGATGTTGCCGCCGCCGATCACCAGGCAGAGCTCGATCCCATGATCGACCACTTCCTTGATGTCCTCGGCCACCGCCTCGATCGTCTTGGTGTCGATACCGAAGAGCGAGTCGCCCATCAGGACCTCGCCCGACATCTTCAAGAGGATCTTCTTGTAGCGGGGCTTGGTTTCGGACATTGCGGCTTCCGTCGAGAATCTGGCTGGGTACTACATAAACCAAGGGCGCCGTGCGCGTCGAACGCACGGCGCCCTTGGGCCGTCAGTTCAGGCTGAAATCAGCCCTGGCCGGTCATCGACGCCACTTCGGCGGCGAAGTCGTCCTGCTTTTTTTCCACGCCTTCGCCCAGGGCGAAGCGCACGAAGCCCTTCACGGCGACCGGCGAGCCGGTTTCCTTGGCGGTTTCGGCGATCAGCTGCTCGATGGTCTGATCCGGGTTCATGACGAAGGGTTGCTTCAGCAGCACCACTTCTTCCTGCCACTTGCGGATCCGGCCTTCGATCATCTTCTCGACGACGGCCAGCGGCTTGCCCGATTCCAGAGCCTGGTCGGTCAGGAACTTCTTTTCCTTCTCGACGGCGGCCGGATCGAGGTCGCCCTCGTTCAGGGCCAGCGGCGGGGTCGGGGTGCCGGCGACGTGCAGAGCGATCTTGCGGCCGACTTCCTTCAGCACGGCTTGATCGCCAGCGCCTTCCAGAGCCACGAGCACGCCCAGACGGCCCACGCCTTCACCCTGCGCATTGTGCAGGTAGAGGGCCACGGCGCCTTGGCCGACCGACAGGCGGGCCGAACGACGCAGACGCATGTTCTCGCCGATCGTCGCGATCAGGTTGGTGATCACGTCGCTGACGACTTCGCCCTTGGCCGTCTTGGCCGCAGTGATGGCGTCCACGCCTTCGATCTCCAGGCCGACGTCCGCGAAATCGCGGGCGGCGTTCTGGAACAGCTCGTTCTTCGACACGAAGTCGGTCTCGGCGTTCAGCTCGACCAGCACGCCGGTCTTGCCGTCGGCGCTCAGCTTGCCGGCCACCAGGCCTTCAGCCGCAGCGCGGTCCGACTTCTTCGCGGCCTTCGAGAGGCCCTTGGTGCGCAGCCAATCGACGGCCGCTTCCATGTCGCCGTTGTTTTCCTGCAAGGCCTTCTTGCAGTCCATCATGCCGGCGCCGGATTTTTCGCGCAGGTCCTTGACCAGCGCAGCGGTGATTTCCGCCATGGTCAGCTCCTTATCAGTCAGAATGGGTTTGACCGGACCCTGATAGGGCCCGGCCATGATCGTTTTTCGTCAAGCTGAGTAAGACGCCGGAAAGGCGTCTTAGCCGGCTTGTTCCTGGTCCGCGGCCGGAGCCTCGGCGACGGGAGCCTCAGCGGCTTGCGCCTCGGCGACCGGGGCCGCTTCGGGCTCCGGCGTCAGCTCTCGGGCCAGGGTCGGCTCGACCGGCGCAACCGAAGCGCCCAGGTCCACGCCAGCGGCCGATTGGCCGGCGGCCAGGCCGTCGAGGACGGCGTCGGCCATCAGGTCGCAGTACAGCTGGATCGCGCGGGCGGCGTCGTCGTTGCCCGGGATCGGATAGGTGATGCCGTCCGGATCGCAGTTGGTGTCCAGGATCGCGATGACCGGGATGTTCAGCTTGCGGGCTTCCTGGATGGCGATCGACTCCTTGTTGGTGTCGATCACGAACATCAGGTCGGGAATGCCGCCCATCTCCTTGATGCCGCCCAGGCTGAGCTCGAGCTTGTCGCGCTCGCGGGTCATCTGCAGCAGCTCTTTCTTGCCGCGTCCGCCCTGGCCTTGGCCTTGGCCGTCGAGCATGCCTTCCAGCTCGCGCAGACGTTGGATCGAACCCGAGACGGTGCGCCAGTTGGTGAGCGTGCCGCCCAGCCAACGGTGGTTCACATAATACTGGGCGCTGCGCTTGGCCGCCGTCGCGATCGGCTCCGAGGCCTGACGCTTGGTGCCGACGAACAGCACGCGACCGCCGCCGGCGGCGACTTCACGAACCTTCACCAGGGCTTGGTGCAGCAGCGGGATCGACTGCGAGAGGTCGATGATGTGGATGTTCGACCGCGAGCCGAAGATGTAGCGGTCCATCTTCGGGTTCCAGCGGTGGGTCTGGTGGCCGAAGTGGGCGCCAGCTTCCAGGAGCTGACGCATGGAGAATTCAGGAAGCGCCATCGCTTTTTCGTCCTTTTTCCGGTTAACCGCCGCAGGCAAACCCTCCAGATGGAGGACCGGAATGGGTATGGCGGGATGTCTCCCCGCACATCGCCAAACACCTGCGTGTGGAATGACGCGCCAAATAGGGGCTGAACGCGGAAATTGCAAGCCTCTGCGCGCGGCGAGCCCGCCCGGTGCTTGCGCACGCGCTCGCCCCATCGCATCCTCCAAGGGCAGGAGGGGCCCATGACACCTATCGTAGCGCTCGGCGTCAGTCTCGGCGTTTTGGCTCAGGGGACGTTTGGCGGGCCGAGCGGCACACTGAAGCCGCAACCGGGCCCGTGGGGCCCCGCGCCCTCCGTCCGCCCCTATACGCCGCCGACCTATGGCGCTCCGGCGCCAGCGCAGCGCAGCAACCGGCCCAGTTCGGCGCCGCCGGCGTTTCCGGCCGCGCCCCAGCCCCCCAAGCCGCTGGAGATGAATCAGCCGCCGAACTTCAAGCCCTACAAGCCCGGCGTCTCGCCCTACTCCGACCGCGCCCTCAAGCCAGCGAAGCCGCCCGGCTACATCGAGCTGCCCTAGATATCTTCGACGAAGACCACGCCCGGCGCGGTCTTCAGCGCGCCGCGCACTGAGACGTCCAGGCTGAACCGCCCCGGCAGCTTCAGCTCGATCTCCCGGCCGCGCTCGATGTTGGCGACCAGGATGATCTCGCCGCCACGCGGATTGGCGACGTGCTCCAGTCGCTTCTTCAGCGCGTCGATCTCAGCGCTGCGCGGGGCGACGTGGACCCGCAGGCCGGCCACCGCATTTTCCACGGCCTTGTCGACCGGCTCGGCGTCGTCGCCAAAGAAGCGCACCTCGCCGTCCCGCGCCTTGGCCCTGACCTTGAGGGCGACCGCCTTGCCCGGCTCCAGCAGGTCGCGGCACTTGCGCAGCGACTCCGGCGGGAACAACACCTCGTACTCGCCGGTCGGATCCGACAGCGTCACAAACGCAAATTTCTCGCCGCTCGACTGCGAGGCGCGCTCCTGCTTGCGGCGCACGACGCCCGCCATCCGGAACGCTTCGGCGCCCGCCTCGGCCTTGGGGATCACATCGGCCAGCAGGTCGGTGCGCCTCCGGCGCAGCGCCGTGACCATGTCGTCGAGGGGGTGGCCCGACAGATAGAAGCCGACCGCGGCCAGCTCCTCGTCCAGGCGCTGGACCGGCGTCCACGGCTCGGCCTTGGGCAACTTCTTGCGCACCTGATCGACAAGGTGGTTGGTCCCGTCCGAGAACAGGGCGCCCTGCTCGGAGCTCTCCTGGGACGACACGCTTTGCCCAAGGCCGGTCAGAAGCTCGGCGGCCGCCAGCAACTGGGCCCGATCAGGGTGGATCGAGTCGAACGCTCCAGCCCGGGCCAGCGTCTCAAAGGTGCGCTTGTTGACCTGCTTGGGATCGACACGCGAAGCGAAGTCAAAGATGTCCTTGAACGGGCCGCCCGCCTTGCGGACCGCCACCACGTGCTCCATCGCCTGCTGGCCGACATTGCGGATGCCGCCCAGCGCATAGAGCACCTCGCCGTTCTCGACCTCGAAGTCGGCGGACGAGAGGTTGACGTCCGGGCTGCGCACCTTGACCCCGAAACGCTTGGCGTCCTGGTAGAAGACCGCCAGCTTGTCGGTGTTGGAGATATCGAGGCTCATCGAGGCCGCGAAGAACTCAACCGGCGTATTCGCCTTCAACCAGGCCGTTTGGTACGACACATAGGCGTAGGCCGCCGCGTGGCTCTTGTTGAAGCCGTAGCCCGCGAACTTGTCGACCAGGTCGAAGATCGAGCCCGCCTGCTCGGCCGGCACGCCCTTAGCCTCGGCGCCGGAGACGAACCTGGCCCGCTGCAGGTCCATCTCCTCCTTCTTCTTCTTGCCCATCGCCCGGCGCAGAAGGTCGGCTTCGCCGAGCGAATAGCCGGCCAGGATCTGGGCGATCTGCATCACCTGTTCCTGGTAGACGATGATGCCGTAGGTCTCCTTCAGCACCGGCTCCAGGCTCGGGTGCATGTAGTCGATGGGCTTGCGCCCGAACTTGCAGTCGATGAAGGCCGGGATGTTGTCCATCGGGCCCGGCCGGTACAGCGACACGACAGCGGTGACGTCTTCCAGCGAGCCGGGGCGCAGCTGGCGCAGGGTGTCGCGCATCCCCTGCCCTTCCAGCTGGAACACCCCGACGGTGCCCCCGTTCGACATCACCTCGTAGGCCGGGGCGTCGTCGACCCCGAGCGTCGCAAAGTCGATCTCCTGGCCGCGCTTGCGCAGGAACTTCAGCGCCCGGTCGATCACCGTCAGCGTCTTCAGACCCAGGAAGTCGAACTTCACCAGGCCGGCGCTCTCGACCCACTTCATGTTGAACTGGGTGGCGGGCAGCTCGGAACGCGGATCGCGATAGAGCGGGGTCAGCTGGGTCAGAGGCCGATCGCTGATCACGACGCCCGCGGCGTGGGTCGAGGCGTTGCGGTACAGGCCCTCGAGCTGCAGCGCCGTCTCCAGCAGCTGCTTGACCGCCTCGTCTTCGTCCTTGGCCTGGCGCAGCCGCGGCTCGATTTCGATCGCCTTGGCCAGCGTCACCGGGTTCGCGGGGTTCGCCGGCACCATCTTGGCCAAGCGGTCGACAAGCCCCAACGGCAGCTGCAGCACCCGGCCCACGTCGCGCAGTACGGCCCGCGCCTGCAGGGTGCCGAACGTGATGATCTGCGCCACCCGGTCACGGCCATAGTGCTTCTGCACGTAGCTGATGACCTCTTCCCGGCGCTCCTGGCAGAAGTCGATATCGAAGTCGGGCATCGACACCCGCTCCGGATTCAGGAAGCGCTCGAACAGCAGGCCGTAACGCAGCGGATCAAGATCGGTGATGGTCAGCGCATAGGCGACCAGCGAGCCGGCGCCAGACCCCCGTCCCGGCCCGACCGGAATGTCGTGGTCCTTGGCCCACTTGATGAAGTCCGACACGATCAGGAAGTAGCCGGGGAAGCCCATCTTGCTGATGACCCCGATCTCCCGCTCCAGCCGCGCCTCGTAATCCTCGACAGGCAGGGCCGACGCCTGACCGCTGGCGATCCGCGCCTTCAGCCCCTCGCGCGCCTGGTGCGCCAGTTCGTCGGCCTCTGAGCGCCCCGCGCCGGTATCGAACCGCGGCAGGATCGGGTCGCGCTTCTTGACCATGAAGGCGCAGCGGCGGGCGATATCGAGGGTGTTGTCGCAGGCTTCCGGCAGGTCGGCGAACAGCGCCCGCATGTCGGCGGACGACTTGAACCAGTGCTCGGGCGTCACCCGCCGGCGCTCGTCCTGCATGATGAACGCCCCGTCGGCGATGCAGAGCAGCGCTTCGTGCGCCTCGTACATGGCCTGCTTGGCGAAATAGACGTCGTTGGTCGCGACCAACGGAATGTCGTTGTCGTAGGCGAACGCCACCAGCTCGCCTTCGGCCGCGGCCTGCGCTGGCAGTCCGTGCCGCTGGAGCTCGACATAGAACCGATCGCCGAACACCCGCGCCATCTCGGACAGCGCGGCCTTGCCTTCGGGGATCTTGCCGGCGGCCAGCAGCGGATCGACCGGCCCGTCGACGCCGCCCGACAGCAGGATCAGGCCCTCGGCGTGTTCGGCCACCTTCGACCAGGGGACCGAGACGTCCTCGCTGCCGTCCGCTTCCAGGAAACAGAGCGAGGAGAGTTCGCTGAGATTGAGGTAGCCGACCTCGCTCTGGGCCAGCAGGACGATGGTCGGGATCTTGGCCCAGCGCTCGGTCTGGCCGCCGCCGATGCCGGTGACCGGCAGCGCACAGCCGATGATCGGCTGAACCCCGGCGTCCTTGCTGGTGACGGAGAATTCGAGCGCGCCGTAGAGGTTGGCCCGGTCGGTCAGCGCCACCGCCGGCATCTCCGACGCCTTGGCCAGCCCGCTGACCTTGTCGGCCTTGATCGCGCCCTCGAGCAGCGAATAGGCGGAGCGAACCCGCAGGTGGACGAAGCCGTCGTTACCCGCGTCGCTCACTCTCGCACCTCCAACGTCAGGCCGCGTACTGGGCCACCGCGCACATCATCCAGACAAAGCCTGCAACCGACACAAAGGCCAGCGATTCCCGAGCCAAGCGAACCATCTGCGACGTCCTCACTGTGGATGTTCTATATGTGTTCTTATTTCCCGTTTTGTTCTCATCGTCAAGCGGTTTAGTCTCACGCCGGCAAGGAGCCCCGAATGGAACAGCGACTGTCCCTCATCACCCTGGGCGTGGACGACCTCGCCCGATCGCGCGCGTTCTTCGAACAGGGACTGGACTGGCGTCCGGGCACGGTCGCCGACGGCGTCTGCTTCTACCAACTGCCGGGCCTGGGGCTGGCGCTGTTCGGCCGCGAGGACCTCGCAGAGGATGCGCAAAGGCCCGTCGACGGCCGTTTCTCCGGCGTCACCCTGGCGATCAACGAGCGCTCACGCGCCGACGTTGACGCCACCTTCGCCCAGGCGCTCGCCGCCGGCGCCACGGCGCTCAAGGCTCCGCGAGAAGTGTTCTGGGGCGGCTACTCGGGGTACTTCGCCGACCTGGACGGCCACACCTGGGAGGTCGCGCACAATCCGGGCTGCACGATCCACGAGGACGGGACGACGACGTTCGGCGCCGACTAGAGCTTCTGCTCTTCCAAGTGGCCGTCCTTTAGGGCCAGCACCCGGTCCATGTGCCTGGCCAGTTCCAGGTTGTGGGTCGCGACCAGGGCGGCGACGCCTTCCTGGCGAGCCAGGGCGTAGAGGCTGTCGAACACCGCGGCCGACGTGTTCGGGTCCAGATTCCCGGTCGGCTCGTCGGCCAGCAGGAGCTTGGGCGAATTGGCCAGCGCGCGGGCGATCGCCACCCGCTGCTGCTCGCCGCCCGACATCTGCGCCGGCTGATGGTCCACGCGTTCGGCGAGGCCGAGGCTCGCCAGCAGGTCGCGGGCGCGTTCGCGCGCGGCCTTGCGCGACCGGCCGGCGATCATCTGCGGCAAGGCGACGTTGTCGAGCGCGGTGAACTCGGCCAGCAGGTGGTGCGCCTGGTAGACGAAGCCGATGGTCGCCAGCCGCACGCGCGTGCGCTGACGGTCGCTAAGGTCCGAACAGTCGCGGCCTTCGATGACGATGCGCCCTTCGTCGGGGTGCTCGAGCAGCCCGGCGGCATGCAGCAGCGAGGACTTGCCGGAACCCGACGGGCCGATCAGCCCGACAATCTCGCCTGGACGGACGTCGACGTCGGCGCCGTTCAAGACGGTCAGGGTCTTGTCGCCGCTCTTGTAGGTCCGGCGCAGGCCCCGGATGGACAGCACGGGGTCACTCATAGCGAAGCGCTTCCACCGGATCGAGACGCGAGGCCCGCCAGGCCGGCGGCAGGGTCGCCAGGAACGACATGGCCAGGGCCCAGAACGTGATCACCGACACTTCCTGCCAGTCGATCTTCGCCGGGATGCGGGTCAGGAAGTAGATGTCCGAATTGAACACCTCCGCGCCGGTGACCCACTCCACGAACTGCTGGATCTCGCCGATGAAGATGCAGAACAGCGAGCCGATCAGCAGGCCGGCGATGGTGCCGAGCACCCCGACCGCGGCCCCGGACATGAAGAAGATGCGCAGGATCGAGCCCTGCCCGGCTCCCATGGTGCGCAGGATCGCGATGTCGCGTCCCTTGTTCTTCACCAGCATCACCAGGCCCGAGATGATGTTCATCGCCGCGATCGCGACCAGCATCATCAGGATCAGGCGCATGACGTTGCGTTCGACCTTCAGCGCGCCCCAGTAGGCGGAGTTCTTCTCCGTCCAGTCGGTGACCAGCGCCGCCCCGCCGGCCGCCTTGGCGACGGCACCCTTCAGCGCGATCGCCTTGTCCGGGTCGCGCAGCTTGATCTCGAGATAGTCGATGCTGTTGTCGCGGCCGAAGAACAGCTGCGCCTGCTCCAGCGGCATGTAGATGAAGGCCTGATCGTACTCGCTCATTCCCACCGTGAAGGTTCCTGCCACGGTGTAGGTCTTGCGCAGAGGGGTCGCGCCGAACGCCGTCGCCCCGCCGGTCGGCGAGATCAGGCTGAGTTCGTCGCCCGGACCGACGCCCAGCGCCTGTGCGAGCCTGTCCCCGACCATGATGTAGTCGCCGCCGAACTCGCCCTCGTCGAACCCGGCCATCGACCCGCGGGTGATGTTGTCCGAGACGATCTTGGTCGCCTTCAGATCCTTGGCCGTCGTGCCGCGCACGATCGCGCCGCTGATCTGGCCGGCGCCCAGCGCCATGGCCTGGGCCTCGACGACCGGCGTCACCTGGACGACGCCCGGCAGATCGGCGATGCGCTTGATCACCGCCTCGCGGTCCGGGTCGGTCAGCACGCCGCCGGTGACATAGAGGTGACCGCTGAAGCCCAGCATCCGCGACAGCAACTCGGCCCGGAAGCCGTTCATGACGCTCATCACGATGATCAACACCGCCACCGCCAGCATGATGCCGACGAACGAGATGATCGAGATCAGCGCCACCCCGCCCTGGCTGCGCTTGGCGCGCAGATAGCGGGCCGCCACGGAGCGTTCCCATTGGCCGAACGGCGGCGCGCGCCCGTTCAGCGTCCCGTTGGTCGACGACGTGGTCACGCGGCGACCGCTCCGGCGGACGAAGGACTCGATAGAACCATGCTGGGGAAGATGTCCCGATCCTGTGCGGCCGTCACGGCCCGTTCGCCAGCTTTGCCATGTAAGCGGTGCGAAAAGAAGGCCGCCCAGTGACCGGGCGGCCTCCAAGTTGTCGGGGAAAACGCCACGGGCGGCCAGACGGCTGCCTGTGTCTGCGTCCAGGGGTAACTGAAGTTACGTCCCCGCCCCCGCGCCCATCGCGCAGACGGGCGGGCAATTTCTCGTTCGCCTAAAACTTGTGCGAGCACGCGTGGGCGCCGCCCAATCTCCGCTCGCGCCTAGCGCCAGCTATCCGGCACCGGCGGCAGGGTGATCAGCTTGAAGTGGAGGATCAGGAACAGGATGACCCACAGGATCGTCGCGACGATCGTCGTGGTGACGAATTTCTTCTTGAGCTTCGGATCCACCGGCGCGCCGGGATCACCGCCGTCGCCCTTGTCGATCCCGGCCTCGGCATGGCTCGTGACGCCGATCGGCAGGACCGAAAACAGCACGGTCCACCAGATGGTGAAATAGATCGCGATGCCGGTGAAGACAGTCATCAGTGCGCGTCCTTAGGGGTTTCCATCAGTTCGACCAGCACCCCGCCCATGTTCTTAGGATGGACGAAGATCACCGGCGTGCCGTGCGCGCCGGTCCGCGGCTCGCCGGTCCCCAGCACCGTCGCCCCCTTGGCCCGCATGTCGTCGCGTGCGGCGATGATGTCGGGCACTTCGAAGCACACGTGGTGTTGGCCCCCGGCGGGGTTCTTCGCAAGGAAGCCGATGAGCGGCGAATCGTCGCCAAGCGGCTCGATCAGCTCGATCTGGCTGTTCGGCAGGTCGACGAAGCAGACATAGACCCCCTGCTCCGGCATCGCCTTGGTCTCGGTGATGTGGGTCGCGCCGAGGACGTCGCGATAGAGCTTCACGGACTCGGCGATGGAGGGGGTCGCGACCCCGACGTGGTTCAGTCTTCCGATCATGACAGCCCTATAGACCTCTCCGAGGCGCCGCGCGAGATCACGCTACGGCGCCCAAGTCAGATCCTCAGGACCGTAGACTCCACGACCGGCCGCTTGCCCCAGATCCGCTGGCTGGCCTTCTTCACGGCGCGCGACATCACGGTCTCGATCTCGTCGTCGATCTCGCGCTGCTCGCCTTGCAGGCGGGCCAACGCCTGGTGGGCTTCCTTGGCCAGGTCCTCGAGCACCTCGTCCATCGGATAGTCGTCGTCGGCCGGCAGGCCGAGCGCCCGCACCTGCGGTCCCGCGGCGACCTTGCCGCGGCCGTCCAGCACCACGCTAACGGCCAGCACGCCGTTGTAGGCGGCGTGACGACGCTCGCGCAGGGCGTCGCCGTTCTCGGGCGTCAGCACGCCGGCGTCGACATAGATCCGGCCCGCCGGCACTTCGTCGATGATCTCGGCCCGGCCGGGCGCGAGGCGCACCATGTCGCCGTTGCGCGGCGCCACCGACTGCGGGACCTGCAGGTCCTTGGCGAAGGCGGCGTGTTCGAGCAGGTGACGACGCTCGCCGTGGGTCGGGACCGCGATCTGCGGCCGCGCCCAGCTGTACATCTGCGCCAGTTCGTCCCGGCACGGGTGGCCGGAGACGTGGATCCCCGGATGGTCGCGCTCGGTGTAGAGCCGCACCCCGCGGTCAGCGAGGCGGTTCTGCAGGTTGCGGATCGGTATCTCGTTGCCGGGAATGACCCGCGAGGAGAACACGCAGGCGTCGCCCGCCCCCAGCTTCACATGCGGGTGCGAGCCGTCGGCGATGCGCGACAGCGCCGCGCGCGGTTCGCCCTGGCTCCCGGTGCACAGGAACAGCACCTGGTTCTCCGGCGTGGCCGCGGCCTGTTGCTCGGACAGGAACTCCCCGACGCCCTCCAGCAGGCCGACGGACTTGGCGGCGGCCGCCATGCGGTGCATCGAGCGTCCGACCAGGCAGACGCTGCGGCCGGCCGCCTCGGCGGCGCGGATCACGCTGTCCATGCGCGCGACGTTGGAGGCGAAGCACGCCACCGCCACCTTGCCCGACAGCCCGCCGATCAGGCCGGCCAAAGCCTCCTTCACGTCGGCTTCCGAGCCGGACTCGCCGTCCACGAAGACGTTGGTGGAGTCGCAGACCATCGCCAGGACGCCCTCGTCGCCCAGCTTCTGGATCGCCGCGTCGTCGGTGACCGAGCCCAGCACCGGGTCCGGATCGATCTTCCAGTCGCCCGTGTGCAGGACCGTGCCCAACGGCGTGCGGATCGCCAGCCCGTTCGGCTCGGGGATCGAGTGCGTCAGGGTGATCAGCTCGACCTCGAACGGTCCGAGCTGGATCGTCCCGCTCAGCGGGACTTCGGTGATCTCGGCGTCTGCGCACTCCTCGTTCTCGCGCAACTTCTCGCGCAGGAGGAAGGCGGTGAACGGCGTCGCGTACAGCGGCGCGCGCAGCTGCGGCCACAGCCAGGCCACGGCGCCGATATGGTCCTCGTGCGCGTGGGTCAGGACGATGCCGACGATGTTCTTGGCGTACTCCCGGATGAATTCCGGGTCGGGCAGGATGATCTCCACGCCGGGCGTGGTCTGGTCGCCGAAGGTGACGCCCAGATCGACCACGATCCATTTGCGCGCATGCGCCGGACCGTAGCCGTAGAGATTGAAGTTCATGCCGATCTCGTTCGAGCCGCCGAGCGGCAGGAAGACGAGTTCGTCTTGGTCTTTTGCTTTCATTACGTCCTTGCCGCCGTGTTACGGCGGTGAATTTCAAGTAGGCCCCGGATCGTCAGATCCGGGTCGAAATGGTCGATGGCCGTGGTGGCGCCGTGGAACAGCGAGGCGACGCCGCCCGTCGCGATAACGGTCATCGGCTTGTCGCGTTCAGCCTTGATCCGCGCGATCAGGCCCTCGATCAGGGCGACATAGCCCCAGAAGACCCCCGACTGCATGGCGCCGACCGTATCGGTCCCGACCACGCGCTGCGGCTTCTGGATCGCGACCCGCGGCAGCTTCGCCGCCGCCGAGTGCAACGCTTCCATAGATAGGTTGATGCCGGGCGCGATGACACCCCCCTCGAAACCGCCGTCCGCGGCGATGACATCGAAGGTGGTGGCGGTGCCCGAGTCGATGACGATCAGGTCGCCCGGATAGACGATGTGCGCGCCCAGGGCGTTCACGAGGCGGTCGGCGCCCGCTTCCGACGGCTTGTCGATCCGCACCTGGATGCCGAGCTCGGCGTTCTCGCCGATCACCAGCGGTTCGACGTGCAGATAGCGCCGCGCCAGGTTGCGCAGGTTGAAGATCGACTGCGGCACCACGCTGGAGATGATGCAGGAGTCGAGAACCCCGAACTGCAGCCCCGCCATGTGCAACAGCTGCGACAGCCACACGGCGTACTCGTCGGCCGTGCGGCTGGAGTCGGTGGCCGCGCGCCACTGAGCAATCCAGGACTCGCCGTCGTGGACCGCAAACAGGGTGTTGGTGTTGCCTTGCTCGATCGCCAGAAGCATCGCTTCACGCCTCTCCGAAGAAAACGTCCCCGGCGGTGATGCGCAGCACCGCCCCGTCGTCCAATCGCAGCCGCAGCGCCCCGTCCACGTCGAGACCTTCGGCGATGCCTGTGTGGGTCTGATTGGGCAGCCGCGCTACGCATGTCTCGCCCAGGCCCTGCGCAACTTCCGTCCAGCCGCGCGAGATAGGCGCGAAGCCTTCGGCCTGCCAGAGCTTGCGCCAATGTTCGAAACGGGTCGCCAGAACCTCGAGCGCGTCGGCCGGCGCTGGCGGCGGACTGGCCATATGATCGGCGAAGGCCGTCGCCGGCCGCTCCACGTCGGTCGGCGCATGCGCCAGATTGATGCCGATGCCGACCGCCAACCACAACGCCCCATCGGGCCGGCTGCCGGATTCGACCAGGATCCCGACCGCCTTGCGGCCGTGGATCATCACGTCGTTGGGCCACTTCAGCCGCGCCGCGCCGGGCCCTAGGCAGGTCTGGGCCAGGTCAGCGGCGGCCAGCGCCGCCACGAACGACAGCTGCGCGGCCTCGGCGGCGGGCTTGTCGGTGGTCAGCAGCAGGGTGGCGGCCAGATTGCCGGTAGAGGTCGTCCACGACCGCCCCCGCCGACCATGGCCGGCGGTCTGGCGCAAGGCGGTGATCCAGACCGGACCGCCCGCCCCCGCCTCGGCGCGCCTGCGCGCCTCGGCGTTGGTGGAGTCCAGTTCGTCATAGGCTTCGATCGGGGGGTGGGCGCCCACCTAGGAGGCGAGCCCGAACGCAGCCGCCGCAGCCTTGGCGAGCGGATCGATGAAGATCAGCGCGCCCATCACCACGGGGAAGGTGAACAGCGCAGCGCTGATCGCCACCACCTGAGCCTCGCGCGGAAGTTCATCGGTGCCGCTCGGCGCGTTGTCGAACCACATCACCTTGATCAGGCGCAGGTAGTAGAACGCCGCGATGACGCTGCCGACCAGGCCGAGCACGGCGGCGATCACGATCATCGGCTCGCCCACGCTCAGGGCCGCCTTGAAGACGTAGAACTTCGCCCAGAAGCCCGAGAACGGCGGCAGGCCGAGCGCCGACAGCGAGAACGCCGTCATCGCAAGGGCGATGCCGGGGCGCTCCTTGAACAGTCCCGCCATGTCCGAGATCGTCTCCATCGGCCGCCCGTCGCGCGACAGCGCGGTCAGGCAGGCGAAGAAGCCGGTCACGTCGATCATGTAGAGGACCATGAACACCAGCATCGCCTGCATGCCCTCGGGCGTGCCCGCGGCCAAGCCGAGGACGGCGTAGCCGACGTTGGCGATCGACGAGTAGGCCCAGAGGCGCTTCAGGTTCTGCTGCGCCAGACCAGCCAGCGCACCGACGAAGATCGACAGCAGCGCGATGACCACCAGGACTTGGCGCCATTGATCGACCGCGCCGGCGAAGCCTTCGGCCAGCACGCGGGCGAACAGCACCATGGCGGCCAGCTTCGGAGCGCCGGCGAAGAACGCGACGACCGGGGTCGGGGCGCCTTCGTAGACGTCCGGGGTCCACATGTGGAACGGTGCGGCCGAGACCTTGAACGCCAGGCCGCAGATCAGGAACACCAGGCCGAACAGCACGCCGGTGCTGGCGCCGCCTTCCACGACCAGTGCGATCTCGTCGAACTTGGTCGAGCCGGCGAAGCCGTAGATCAGCGAGGCGCCGTAGAGCAGCAGACCCGACGACAGCGCGCCGAGCACGAAGTACTTCAGGCCAGCTTCCGACGCCTTGGCGTCTTCACGATGCATGGCCGCCAGCACGTAGAGCGCCAGCGAGTGCAGCTCGATGCCCATATAGAGCGAGATCAGGTCGCCGGCCGAGGCCATCATCCCCATGCCGAGCGCGGCGAGGAGGATCAGGATCGGGAACTCGAAATTGCGGATCGCCTTCCGCTCGAACCACTTCTGGCCGAGCACGATGGCCACCGCGCTGGCCAGGTAGATCGCCACCTTGGCGAAGGCCGAGGCGTTGTCGGCGATCAGACCGCCGGAGAATCCGCGGCCGATCGGGCCGACCGCAGCGGCCCAGGCCGCGACGATCAGCGCGCCGACCGAGGCGAGCATCACGGCCGTGGTGGCGCGCGGCGCGAACGCGCCGATCACCAGCAGGCCGAGGGCGCCGATGGCCAGGATCAGTTCCGGCGCGGCGAGAGCGAGGTCTTGGGAAAAGGTCATGTGACTTTAGGTCCTCACCCGCCGATGGCCGCGCGGTAAACCGCGGCGAGATTGTCGACCGAGGCTTGGGTCAGATCGAAGACGGCGGCCGGATAGACGCCGAGGTACAGGGTCATGGCGATCAGCGGCGCGAAGATCGCCACCTCGCGCCAGTCGAGGTCGGTGATGTCGGCCAGGGCCGGGTTGGTGATCTCGCCGAACACGACGCGCTTGTAGAGCGTCAGCGCATAGACGGCCGAGAAGATCACGCCGGTGGCGGCCACGACCGCCGTCCAGGTGGAGATCTCATAGACCCCGACCATGGTGGTGATTTCGCCGATGAACCCAGAGGTGCCCGGCAGGCCGACGTTGCCCATGGTGAACAGCAGGAAGGTCGCGGCGTACCAGGGCATGCGGTTCACAAGGCCGCCGTAGAAGGCGATCTCGCGGGTGTGCATGCGGTCGTAGACGACGCCGACGCAGAGGAAGAGCGCGCCGGAGATCACCCCGTGGCTCAGCATCTGGAAGATCGCGCCCTGCACGCCGATGGCGTTGCCGGCGAAGATGCCCATGGTCACGAAACCCATGTGGGCGACCGATGAGTAGGCGATCAGCTTCTTGATGTCGGTCTGACGGAAGGCGACCAGCGAGGTGTAGACGACGGCGATCACGCTGAGCGCGAAGACCAGCGGCGTGAACAGGTCCGAAGCCAGCGGGAACATCGGCAGCGAGAAGCGCAGGAAGCCGTAGCCGCCCATCTTCAGCAGGATGCCCGCCAGGATGACCGAGCCGGCGGTCGGCGCCTCGACGTGGGCGTCGGGCAGCCAAGTGTGCACCGGCCACATCGGCATCTTCACCGCGAACGAGGCGAAGAAGGCCAGCCACAGCCACGTCTGCAGGTTCTGGTCGAACTTGTAGTTCATGAGCTCGGGGATCGAGGCCGTGCCCGCGACGCTGATCATGACCAGGATGGCCGCCAGCATCAGCACCGAGCCGAGCAGGGTGTAGAGGAAGAACTTGTAGGCCGCGTAGACCCGGTTCTTGCCGCCCCAGATGCCGATGATCAGGAACATCGGCACCAGGCCGAATTCGAAGAACAGGTAGAACAGCACCAGGTCCAGCGCGCAGAACACGCCGATGACCAGGGTCTCGAGGACCAGGAACGCGACCATGTAGGCCGGCACCCGCTTGTCGATCGAGAACCACGAGGCCGCGATACAGATCGGCATCAGGAACGCGGTCAGCAGCACGAACAGGATCGAGATCCCGTCCACGCCCATGCGGTAGTGCAGGCCCGCGAACCAGGCGTGATCTTCCACGAACTGGAAGCCCGCATTGGCCGGGTCGTACCGCAGCACCAGCAGCACCGACAGCGCGAAGGTCGCCAGCGTGGTCACCAGGGTGATCCACTTCACGGCGCGGATGGTCTGCTCGTCCTCGTGCGAACGGAAGAGACGGAGCAGCAGGATCGCCGCCACGCCGACCAGCGGCGTGAACGTCGTCAGGGAGAGAATACCGGTCATGGGATCGCCCTCCCCCTTAAGCTTGCCAGGCCCACAGCGCGTAGGACAGCAGTCCCGCCACGCCGAGCAGCATTACGAACGCATAGTGATAGACGTAGCCGGTCTGCAGCCGCCCGGCCCGACGGCCGAGGGTGTAGGACAGCGCCGAGACCCCGTTCGGCCCGAGGCCGTCGATGATCTTCTGGTCGCCGACCTTCCAGAACACGTCGCCCAGGAACTTGGTGGCCCGCACGAAGGTCGCCTCATAGATCTCGTCGAAGAACCACTTGTTGTAGAGGAAGGTCCACATCGGTCCCTTCCGCGCCGCGATCGCCGCGCCGAGGCCTTCCCGCATGATGTAGACGTAGTAGGCGCTGGCGAAGCCGACAGCCGAGACCGCCAGCGGCGCCCACTTCACCCAGGTCGGGACGTGGTGGGCGTGCTCCAGGACGTGGTTGTCCGCGCCGTTGAAGATCGCGCCGCGCCAGAACTCGTTCCAGCCTTCGCCGACGAAGTGGTCGACGAACACGTAGCCGGCCGCGATGGCGCCGAACGCCAGCAGCAGCAGCGGCACGAGCATGATCACAGGGCTCTCATGCGGCTTGTGATCGTGGCCATGACCGTGGTCGTGGTCAGCCAGCGGCTCGTCGTGGGTTTCGATCTGCGCCGAGGAGGCGTGATCGTCATGAGCGTGACCATGCGCATGGTCGTCGTGATGGCCCCATTTGGCGGTGCCGTGGAAGGTCATGAACGCCAAGCGCCAGGAGTAGAAGGCGGTCAGGCCCGCAGCGAAGATGCTGACCACGAAGGCGAAGTAGGCGACGCCGCCGTGCAGTTGTCCGGCCGCGAAGGCGCTCTCGATGATGGTGTCCTTCGAGTAGAAGCCCGCGAAGCCCAGGTGCAGGTTCGGCAGGCCGAAACCGGTGATCGCCAGGGTGCCGATGGTCATCACCGCATAGGTGACCGGCAGGTACTTCCACAGCGCGCCCATCTTCCGCATGTCCTGCTCGTGGTGCATGCCGTGAATGACCGAGCCGGCGCCCAGGAACAGCAGGGCCTTGAAGAAGGCGTGCGTGAACAGGTGGAACATGGCCGCCTGATAGGCGCCCACGCCGGCGGCGAAGAACATGTAGCCGAGCTGCGAACAGGTCGAATAGGCGATGACCCGCTTGATGTCGTTCTGGGCCAGGCCGACGGTCGCGGCGAACAGCGCGGTGACGGCGCCGATGACGGTGACGATCTGCTTGGCGTACGGCGCGTACTCGAACATCGGCGACAGCAGGCAGACCATGTAGACGCCGGCGGTGACCATGGTCGCGGCGTGGATCAGCGCCGACACCGGGGTCGGGCCTTCCATCGCGTCCGGAAGCCAGGTGTGCAGGAAGAACTGCGCCGACTTGCCCATCGCGCCGACGAACAGCAGGGCGCAGGCCAGGTCGACCGCGTGCCAGTAGGAACCGGCGAACCACCAGCCCTCGTTGGACATCGAGGCGATCTTCGGGAACAGCTCGGCAAACTGGATCGTGCCGAACATCCAGTAGACGGTCATGATGCCGAGCGCGAAGCCGAAGTCGCCGACCCGGTTGACCACGAAGGCCTTGATCGACGCCGCATTGGCGGTCGGCTTCTTGAACCAGAAGCCGATCAGCAGGTAGCTCGCCAGGCCCACGCCTTCCCAGCCGAAGAACAGCTGCATGAAGTCGGCGGCAGTGACCAGCGCCAGCATGGCGAAGGTGAACAGCGACAGGTACGCGAAGAAGCGCGGCTTGCTGTCGTCCTCGGCCATGTAGCCCCACGAGTAGACGTGGACGAGCGAGGAGACGCTGGTGACGACCACCAGCATGACCGCCGACAGGCCGTCGAGGCGGATCGACCAGTTCGACTGGAAGTCGCCGATGTTGATGAACGGCAGAAGCTTGATGGTGAAGGCTTCGAGGCCGCCCCAGGTCCACTGGCTGAAGATCGTCCATGAGAGGACGGCCGACAGCAGCAGCAGGCCGGTGGTGATCGATTGGGACGCGACGTTGCCGATGCGGCGGCCGAACAGGCCGGCCACGATCGCGCCGATCAGGGGCGCGAAGACGACGGTGGTGATCAGAGACTGCGGTGTCATGTTCAGGTCCGTCAGCCCTTCATCATCGAGACGTCGTCGACGGAGATGTCGCCGCGGTTACGGAAGAAGGTGACAAGGATGGCCAGACCCACGGCGGCCTCGGCGGCCGCCACGGTGAGGACGAACATGGCGTAGATCTGCCCCACGACGTCGTGGAGATAGACCGAGAACGCCACGAGATTGATGTTCACGGCGAGCAGGATCAGCTCGATCGACATCAGGATGACGATGATGTTCTTGCGGTTCACGAAGATCCCGAACACCCCGATGGTGAACAGGATCGCGGCCACCGCGAGATAGTGGGTGAGCCCGATCATTGGTCGATCCCCTGCCCCGGCTTGATCTGAACGACGCGCATGCCGGTCTTCGGCGTGCGGGCGACCTGGTCGACGATGACCTGGCGGCGCACGCCCGGCTTGTGGCGCAGGGTCAGGACGATGGCGCCGATCATGGCTACCAGCAGCACCAGCCCCGC
This sequence comes from Phenylobacterium sp. LjRoot97, assembly GCF_964254345.1. Classification (NCBI taxonomy): domain Bacteria; kingdom Pseudomonadati; phylum Pseudomonadota; class Alphaproteobacteria; order Caulobacterales; family Caulobacteraceae; genus Phenylobacterium; species Phenylobacterium sp. LjRoot97. Next base: position 1,988,668 of record NZ_CAXUTH020000001.1, on the reverse strand, counting down.
GGCTTGGAAGAAGTAGACGTAGTCGGTGTAGAGCACCCGGCCGATCGTCTCGATGTTGGAGACGTCGGTGTAGACCTGAGGCGTATCGGCCTTCGGCTTGCCGCTCGTGGCCACCGCGGTGGCGACGACGATCATCTCGACCACGAGGACGCCGGCGACCAGGCCGCCCAGCGGCATGTAGCGGGCGAAGCCCTGCCGGAGCGCGGCGAAGTCGACGTCCAGCATCATGACCACGAAGAGGAACAGCACCGCGACCGCGCCGACGTAGACGACGACGAGCAGCATCGCGAGGAACTCCGCGCCCATGGTCACGAAGAGGCCCGCGGCCGAGAAGAAGCTGAGGATCAGGAACAGCACCGAGTGCACGGGATTTCGGGAGGAAACCACCCCGAACCCTGCGCCTACGGTCACCGCCGCCAGCAGGTAGAATGCGATCGCCAAGGCCATGACGGCTTTTCTCAGCCCCTTAGTTTACTTTGTCCGCCCGCCGGAAGCCCGACAAAGCGAAGGTGGTCGTCTCACGGATGCGCCGGCGCTTACCGGTAGGGCGCGTCCAGTTCCAGGTTCTTCGCGATCTGCCGTTCCCAGCGGTCGCCGTTCGAGAGCAGGCGCTCCTTGTCGTAGTAGAGCTCCTCGCGGGTCTCGACAGCGAACTCGATGTTCGGGCCCTCGACGATGGCATCCACCGGGCAGGCCTCCTGGCACAGACCGCAGTAGATGCACTTGACCATGTCGATGTCGTACCGGGTCGTACGGCGGCTGCCGTCGTCGCGCGGTTCGGCTTCGATGGTGATGGCCTGCGCCGGGCAGATCGCCTCGCACAGCTTGCAGGCGATGCAGCGCTCTTCCCCGTTGGGATAGCGGCGCAGCACGTGCTCGCCACGGAAGCGCGGCGATTGCGGGCCGCGCTCGTGCGGGTACTGCACGGTCGCCTTCGGCTTGACCATGTACTTCATCGCCAGGCCGAAGGCCCCGACGAAGTCCATCAGGGCCGCGCCCCTGACTGCTTGTGAAATTCGCTGCATCATTTCGCGGTTACTTTCTCTTGCAGGCGTAGTCGGTCATGCGCTTGCCCGAGCCCTCGGGGCTGCGGACCAGCTCTCCGCCCTTGGCGGCGCAGGCCGCGCTGGCGGACTTCAGGGCGTCGTAGCTGGCGACGCCCCCCGTCACATCAGGGCCGCCCGCTGCGCTCGCGCAGGACGAAAGGGAGATCAGGAGGATGCTGGCCATGACCGTCCTCATGCGCCCCCCGGACCGAAAACGCGCCAGCCGGCCACCAGGACCACCGCAACCAGCGAGGTCGGCAGGAACACCTTCCAGCCCAGGCGCATCAGTTGGTCGTAGCGGTAGCGCGGCACGATCGCCTTCACCATCCCGATCAGGAAGAAGAAGAAGCAGATCTTCATGACGAACCACATCAGGCCGTAGAAGCTCTGCACGGTCGGCGGCCAGCTGGCGACCCACGGCAGATCGATCGGGGCCTGCCAGCCGCCGAAGAACATCACCGAGATCAGGGCGCACATCAGCACGATGTTCACCAGCTCGCCGATCATGAACAGCAGGAACGGGCTGGACGAGTACTCGACCTGGTAGCCGGCCACGAGTTCGGATTCGGCTTCCGGCAGGTCGAACGGCGGACGGTTGGTCTCGGCCAGGGCCGAGATGAAGAAGATCACCGCCATCGGGACCATGATCAGCGCCAGCGGCAGGTTGTGCAGGCCCTGGCCGCCGAACACGTTCCAGTTCCAGAAGCCGCCGCTTTGCAGCTCGACGATCTTCTGCAGGTTCATCGTGCCCGACAGCAGAATGACCGTGACGATGACGAAGCCGATCGAGACTTCGTACGACACCATCTGCGCCGCAGACCGCAGCGAGCCGAGGAACGGGTACTTCGAGTTCGAAGCCCAGCCGCCCATGATGATGCCGTAGACGCCCAGCGAGCTGATCGCGAACAGGTACAGCACCCCGACGTTGATGTCGGAGACGACCCAGCCCGGCGCGAACGGGATCACCGCCCAGCCCACCATGGCCAGGACGAAGGTCAGAACCGGCGCCAGCAGGAAGACGAACTTGTCGGCCCCGTCGGGGATGACGATTTCCTTCAGCACGAACTTGATCAGGTCGGCGAAGGACTGCAGCAGGCCGAAGGGACCCACGACGTTCGGGCCCTTGCGCATCTGCACGCCGGCCCAGATTTTCCGGTCGGCGAGCATGAAGAAGGCCAGCGCGACCAGCAGCGGCAGCACGACCGCCAGGATCTGCGCGACCGTGATCAGGGTCCAGCCGCCCGGCGTAGCCCAGAAGTTGTTGGCGACAGCGTCCATGCCCCTACTCCGCCGCGATCTTGGCGGCGCCGGAAGCGACGGCGGCGCACTCTGCCATCGTCACGCTGGCGCGGGCGATGGGGTTGGTCAGATGGAAGGTCTTCACCGCGCTCTCGAACGGAGCGTCGGAGACCTCGCCCTTCGCGCCCAGCGAACCGAGGTCCAGGGCCGCGCCCGCCGAACCGGGGGCGTAGTCCACCTGGCCGAAGGTCGGATGGTCAGCGAAGAGCTTGGCCCGCAGTTGGGCCAGGGTGTCGTACGGCAGGGTCGCGCCGAGCCGATCGGAGAGCGCCCGGAACACCGACCAGTCCTCGCGGGCTTCGCCCTTGGGGAACACGGCGCGGTAGCCGAACTGAACGCGGCCCTCGGTGTTGACGTAGATGCCGTCCTTCTCGGTGTAGGCCGCGCCCGGCAGGACCACGTCCGCCGAATGTGCGCCGGCGTCGCCGTGCGTGCCCAGATAGACCGTGAAGGCGCCCGAGGCCTTGGCGTCGATCTCATCGGCGCCAAGCAGGAACAGCACGTCCAGAGCGCCCGGTTGCACCATCTCCTTGGCGCTCTTGCCGCCCTCGCCGGGCACGAAGCCGAGGTCCAGGCCTCCGACGCGCGACGCGGCGGTGTGCAGAACGTTCCAGGTCAGGCCGAAGCTCTTGGCGGCGGCCGCGGCGGCGGCGAGCACGGCTTGGCCGTCCTCACGCGACAAGGCGCCGGCGCCGACGATGATCGCCGGGTTCTTGGCGCCCTTGAGGGCGGTGACGAAGTCGTTCTTGGCGCGGCTCAGGCCCGAAAGGGTCGCGGCTCCGGCGCCGAGATAGTCGTACTTGTAGGTCAGGTCGGCCTGTTCGCCGATCACGCCGACGCGCAGCGCGCCCGCCAGCCAGCGCTTGCGGAGGCGGGCGTTGAACACCGGCGCCTCGACGCGCGGATTGGTCCCGACCAGCAGGATCACGTCGGCCTCTTCGATGCCGGCGATGGTCGAGTTCATCAGCCAGCTCTCGCGCGGGCCGGCGCCGAGCGCCATGCCGTCCTGGCGGCAGTCGATGTTGGCCGAGCCGAGCGCGGTGAACAGGTCCTTGGCCGCGGCCATGGATTCAACGTCCTGGACGTCGCCGGCGATGACGCCGATGCGCTCGCCGCTGGCGGCCTTGACCTTGGCGGTGATCAGTTCGAACGCCTGCGCCCAGGTCGCCGGCTGGAGGCGGCCGTCCTTACGGACGAACGGCTGGTCCAGGCGCTGGCGCGACAGGCCGTCGACGGCGTAGCGCGTCTTGTCGCTGATCCACTCTTCGTTGATCTCTTCGTTCAGGCGCGGCAGCACCCGCAGCACGGCCGGGCCGCGGCTGTCGACGCGGATCGCCGAGCCGAGCGCGTCCATGACGTCGACGCTCTCGGTCTTCTTCAGCTCCCACGGACGCGCATTGAAGGCGTACGGCTTGGAGGTCAGAGCGCCGACCGGGCACAGGTCGATGACGTTGGCCGACAGTTCCGACCCGACCGACTTGTCGAGATAGGTCGTGATTTCAACGTCTTCGCCGCGCGAAATGAGACCGATGTCCGGCACCCCGGCCACTTCGGTGATGAAGCGGACGCAGCGCGTGCACTGGATGCAGCGGGTCATCACCGTCTTGATGAGCGGACCCATGTACTTTTCTTCGACGGCCCGCTTGTTCTCGGCGTAGCGGCTGTCGTCGCGGCCATAGCCCATGGCCTGGTCCTGCAGGTCGCACTCGCCGCCCTGGTCGCAGATCGGGCAGTCCAGCGGGTGATTGATGAGCAGGAACTCCATCACCCCTTCGCGCGCCTTCTTCACCATCGGCGTGTTGGTGAAGATCTCCTGGCCTTCGGCGGCCGGCAGCGCGCAGGAAGCCTGGGGCTTCGGCGGGCCCGGCTTCACCTCGACCAGGCACATGCGGCAGTTGCCGGCGATGCTGAGACGCTCGTGGTAACAGAAGCGCGGAATTTCTTCCCCAGCCAGTTCCGCCACTTGCAGAACCGTCATGCCGGGTTCGAATTCGACCTCAGCGCCGTTGACTTTAGCCTTGGGCATTAGGGGTTACTCCGCCGCTTGCAGGGACGCGCCCTGCACATGCGGCCTTCCGGCCCGGTATTGGGTGATGCGGTCTTCCACTTCGTGACGGAAGTGGCGGAACAGGCCCTGGATCGGCCAGGCGGCCGCGTCGCCGAGACCGCAGATGGTGTGGCCTTCGACCTGGCTGGCGACGTCCAGCAGCATGTCGATTTCGCGCATCTCGGCTTCGCCGGTGACCATGCGTTCCATAACCCGCCACATCCAGCCGGTGCCTTCACGGCACGGGGTGCACTGGCCGCAGCTCTCGTGCTTGTAGAAGTACGAGAGGCGCGCGATCGCCCTCACGATGTCGGTGGACTGGTCCATCACGATCACCGCGGCGGTGCCGAGGCCCGACTTCAGCGCCGAGAGGCTGTCGAAGTCCATCAGCGCGGTCTCGGCCTCGTGGGCCGGGATCATGCGGACGGACGAGCCGCCCGGGATGACCGCCTTCAGGTTGCCCCAGCCGCCGCGGATGCCGCCGCAATGGTCTTCCAGCAACTGCTTGAGCGGGATCGACATCGCCTCTTCGACGACGCACGGCTTGTTCACGTGGCCCGAGATGGCCATGAGCTTGGTGCCGGTGTTGTTCGGGCGGCCGAAGCCAGCGAACCACTCGGCGCCGCGGCGCAGGATGGTGCCGACGACCGAGATCGACTCGACGTTGTTGATGGTGGTCGGGCAGCCATAGATGCCGGCGCCGGCCGGGAACGGCGGCTTCAGGCGCGGCTGGCCCTTCTTGCCTTCCAGGCTTTCCATCAGCGCGGTTTCGTCGCCGCAGATATAGGCGCCGCCGCCGTGCGTGACGTGCAGGTCGAAGTCCCAGCCGTGAACGTTGCCCTTGCCGATCAGCTTGGCCTCGTAGGCCTGCCGGATCGCCGCTTCCAGGCGCTCGCGCTCGTGCACGTATTCGCCGCGGATGTAGATGTAGCAGGTGTGCGCGCGGATCGCGTAGCTGGCGATCAGGCAGCCTTCGATCAGCAGGTGCGGATCATTGCGCATGATCTCGCGGTCCTTGCAGGTGCCCGGCTCGGATTCGTCGGCGTTGACCACCAGATAGTGGGGACGCTCGCTCTCCTGCTTGGGCATGAAGGTCCACTTCAGGCCGGTGGAGAAACCCGCGCCGCCGCGGCCGCGCAGGCCCGACGCCTTGATCTGGTCGCAGAGCCATTCCGGCGTCTGCTTCAGCATCTCACGCGTGCCGTTCCAGGCCCCACGCTTCTTCGCTCCCTCGAGGCCCCAGTCGTGCAGGCCGTAGAGGTTGGTGAAGATGCGGTCCTTGTCTTCGAGAATACCGACCAAGGCCCCTAAACTCCTCTGTCCGCGCCCGCCGGGCGCGCGATCGCATTCATTCCGCTCACTGGGCCGGCTCCTTGGCGCCCTTCGAAGGCTTGGGCGCATTGGGAAGCGACTTGATCGGCTTGGCGCGGGTGCCGTCGAAGAGCGACGGATCGCTCAGCGTCAGCGGGCCGCCCTCAGGGGCCGAACCGCTGCGGCCGATCACCGAACCCGGGGCGCGCGGCTTGCCGGCGGCGAACTCGTCGAGGATCTGGTCGAGCGTCTCGACCGTCAGGTCCTCGTAGTAATAGTCGTTGATCGCGGCCATCGGCGCGTTCGAGCAGGCGCCGAGGCATTCGACTTCCTGCCAGTAGAACTTGCCATCCGCTGACAGGTGATCCTTCGGGCCAAGCCGCTTCTTGCAGTGGGCCATCAGCTCGTTGGCGCCGCGCAGCGCGCACGGCGTGGTGCCGCAGACCTGCACCAGGGCGTGGCTGCCGACCGGCTCGAGCATGAACATGGTGTAGAAGGTCGCGACCTCCAGCACCCGGATCTGGGCCATGCCCAGCATTTCGGCGATCAGCCGGATCGCGGGCTCGGAGACCCAGCCTTCCTGCTTCTGCACGAGCCACAGAATCGGAATGACCGCCGATTGCTGGCGGCCGGCCGGGAACTTGGAGATCCACCACTCCGCCGTCTTCTTGGTCTCCGCGGAGAACTCGAAGCTGGCGGGCTGGTTCGGAGAGAGGCGGCGAACGCTCAAGCGATCCTCACTTCACGAAGTCGACCCGGACGATCTTGGCGTCCGAGACGGTGTAGATGGCGGCGACCTCGAACGGATCGGCGTCAGGCGAACGCTTCACTCGCTCATGGTCGATGACCCGGGCGCCGACCACGATGCGGTTCAGCAGCACGGCATGATTGTGCGGGAAGTCGGCGAAAACCTGCTGGTACTTGGCGCGATACGCCTCGATTCCAGAGATCGTCACAGCACCGTTCAGGTCGGCGACAACGACGTCGTCGGCGAAGCAGGCGCAGTGCGCGTCGAGGTCCTGGGCGTTGTAGGCCTCGAGCTGGGCCTCGGCCACGTCGAACGGGGCGATGCAGGCAGGCGCGCTCACCGGTCGATCTCCCCGAACACGATGTCCAGCGAGCCGAGGATGGCCGATACGTCGGCCAGCATGTGACCGCGGTTCAGCCAGTCCATCGCCATCAGGTGCGGATAGCCCGGCGCGCGGATCTTGCAGCGGTACGGCTTGTTGGTGCCGTCCGAGACCACGAACACGCCGAACTCGCCCTTCGGCGCTTCCACGCAGGCATAGACCTCGCCCGGGGGCGTGCGGAAACCTTCGGTGTAGAGCTTGAAGTGATGGATGAGCGCTTCCATCGAACGCTTCATCTCGCCGCGGCGCGGCGGCGCGAACTTGTTGTCTTCCGTCAGCACCGGACCGGGCGTTTTCTTAAGCCGATCAGCACATTGGATGATGATCTTCGCGCTCTGGCGCATCTCTTCCATGCGGCAGAGATAGCGGTCATAGCAGTCGCCGTTGACGCCGAGCGGGATGTCGAACTCGAAGTCGTTGTAGCACTCGTAGGGCTGGCTGCGGCGCAGGTCCCAGGCGATGCCCGAACCACGCACCATGACGCCCGAGAAGCCCCAATTGATGGCTTCTTCCCTCGACACCACGCCGATGTCGACGTTGCGCTGCTTGAAGATGCGGTTGCCGGTGATCAGCTTGTCGATGTCGCTCAGCGGCTTCTCGAAGGCCACGGCCCAGTCGCCGATGTCCTGCACCAGCGCATCGGGCAGGTCCTGGTGGACGCCGCCCGGACGGAAGTAGTTGGCGTGCAGGCGAGCGCCGCAAGCGCGCTCGTAGAACACCATCAGCTTCTCACGCTCTTCGAAGCCCCACAGCGGCGGGGTCAGCGCGCCGACGTCCATCGCCTGGGTGGTGACGTTGAGCAGGTGATTCAGGATCCGGCCGATTTCCGAGAACATGACCCGGATGATCGAGCCGCGGATCGGCACTTCCAGGTCCAGCAGCTTCTCGATGGCCAGGCAGAACGCATGTTCCTGGTTCATCGGCGCCACGTAGTCGAGGCGATCGAAGTAGGGGATGTTCTGGAGGTAGGTCCGGTACTCCATCAGCTTTTCGGTGCCGCGATGCAGCAGGCCGACGTGCGGGTCGACCCGCTCGACGACTTCACCGTCCAGCTCGAGCACCAGGCGCAGAACGCCGTGCGCCGCGGGGTGTTGCGGACCAAAGTTGATGTTGAACTTGCGGACCGGAGTTTCCGGGACCGCGACCGGGTTCGAAGCGTCGTCGGCCATTATTTCGCCTCCGCCTTTTCATCGCCCGGCAGCACGTACTCGGCGCCTTCCCAGGGCGACAGGAAGTCCCAGTTACGGAATTCGACCGACTTAACCGGCTCGTAGACCACCCGCTTCAGCTCGTCGTCGTAGCGAAGCTCGACATAGCCGGTCATCGGGAAGTCCTTCCGCAGCGGATGGCCGTGGAAGCCGTAGTCGGTGAGAATCCGGCGCAGGTCCGGGTGGCCCTCAAAGAAGATGCCGTACATGTCGAACGCCTCGCGCTCGAACCAGTCGGCGCACGGATAGACGCCCGTCACGGTCGGAACCGGGGTGTCCTCGTCGGTCTGCACCTTGATGCGGACGCGCTGGTTCTTGGTCATCGACAGCAGGTGGAAGACGACGTCGAAACGCTGGGCGCGCTCCGGATAGTCGACGCCGCAGAGGTCGATCAGCTGATGAAAGCCGAACTGGTCGCGCAGCTGGGTCAGCGCCTCGACGATACGGTTGGCCGGCCCCGTCAGGGTCAGCTCGCCGTACTCGACGTGAAAACCGGCGATCGCGCCGGTTCCCGAGGTCAGGATCTCGTTGCCCAGCGCCTGCAGGGCGTCTTCGGTCAGGGGCCAGCTCATCGCTCGATGGTCCCCGTCCGGCGGATCTTCTTCTGCAGCTGCAGCACGCCGTAGACCAGCGCTTCAGCCGTCGGCGGGCAGCCCGGGACATAGATGTCGACCGGCACGATGCGGTCGCAGCCGCGCACCACCGAATAGGAGAAGTAATAGTAGCCGCCGCCGTTGGCGCACGAGCCCATCGAGATGACGTAGCGCGGCTCCGGCATCTGGTCGTAGACCTTGCGCAGGGCCGGAGCCATCTTGTTGCACAGCGTGCCGGCGACGATCATCACGTCCGACTGGCGCGGGCTGGCGCGCGGCGCGAATCCGTAGCGCTCCAGGTCGTAGCGCGGCATCGACGCCTGCATCATCTCGACGGCGCAGCACGCGAGACCGAACGTCATCCACATGAGCGAGCCGGTGCGCGCCCAGGTGATCAGGTCGTCGGCGGCCGCCGTAATAAAGCCTTTGTCGGCCAGCTCACTCGACACGCCGTCGAAGAACGGATCGTGGAGCTTGGGGTCGTAGCCTTCGACCGTCGAACGGCCGGCCGAACCCGCGGGAACGATCACTCCCATTCCAGGGCGCCTTTCTTCCATTCGTAGATGAAGCCGACGGTCAGCACGCCCAGGAAGGTCATCATTGACCAGAAGGCGAACTGTCCCAGCTCCTGGGGCAGCTTCATGAGCGACACCGCCCACGGGAACAGGAACGCCACTTCAAGGTCGAAGATGATGAAGAGGATCGACACCAGATAAAACCGGACGTCGAACTTCATTCGCGCATCGTCGAAGGCGTTGAAGCCGCACTCGTAGGTGGACAGCTTCTCGGGATCCGGAGCCTGCGGCGACAAAGTGGCCGAAGCCACGATGAATGCGAGGCCCAGGGCGGTCGCGATCCCAAGGAAGATCACGATGGGCAGATACTGCAAAAGAAAGGCGTTCATGGAATCCTCGAAGGAGTCGCGCGCCCTTCTAGACCAGCATCGCTCAGGGTTCAAACGGCGTGGTGCGACCGGTGGTATCGCAAATGCGCGCAACCTGCATTGTCTGTGAATTCGAAGGCCGGCGCCCGTGATCCAGGCTCACACATCTTCGGGTCGACAGGAACTACGATTGATAATCACTCGCAACACTTGAGGCCCCTTCCCCGCCTCCGTGCAAGAAAATGCAGGTCTGAGCGGTTTATCCACAGCTGCGCGCAAAAGGCCGTTGACACGATTCCGGGTCGGTCATATCAGACGCCCCTCGCGGCGACGTCGCCGTCACGCGGATGTAGCTCAGTTGGTTAGAGCGCCGGCCTGTCACGCCGGAGGTCGCGGGTTCGAGCCCCGTCATTCGCGCCACTTCTTCCCGAAATCTCAAGAAGATAGCGCAAAGCGCCAGTTCGCTTGTGCGCGCGCCGTACCCGCAAAAAACTTGGAATGGCTCCGCTTGACTTGAGGTGGCGCCAGGCGTCCGCTGCTCTCAAAGAGGGAGGACGCTATGCCGAAAGTCTATGCGCCGGTTGTCGCCTTCGCGGCGGTTGCCTGCTTCTGGTCCGGTTCAGCCCAGGCTGCCCGCTACTACGAGGTCACGCTCAAGGGGGAACTGGTCAACGAGCTTGGCTACAGCCCATGGGAGTTGAACTCCGGGGTCGATCAGAATCTCGCCATTGGGGACATCGTCACGCTGACGGCGCGCTTCAGCGCCGATCGCGTGTTCGACCAAGGGGGAAGCTTCGTCGCCGGTCTCTACGGCTTGCCGACGGATGGAGAAGAGTTCTGGCGCGTTGAGGCCGGCGGCCTCGTCTGGAACTCCATCCACGAGATGTACGACGGCTTTCCGATCTACGTGGATGACGAGAACTACTACGCCGACCCATCGATCCGATTTTCCAGCGGCAAGGTGACGGGCGTATCGGGCGAAATGGTGCCCACGTGGACCGACACGATTCCGGTGCTGCGCCTGTCGGACTTCCGCGTCGAGCCCGGCGAGGGGCTCTATGGAAACACCTACGGGACCCAGGGCTTCAAGGGGACCTGGGACTACGCACACTCATCGGCGGTGCTTTCCGGCGTTCCGGAACCGGCGTCTTGGGCGATCATGATTGTCGGCTTCGGCATGACCGGGGCCGCGATCAGGGCCGCGCGCAACGCCCGCAAGGCCACCGCGGCGGCCTGACCGACTTACGAGGCGCCTCGTGCGGGGCGCCTCGCCATTCTCAAGGCTTGACCATACCCGACGACGCGCGGTCCCCTGCCCGGTCGCTGGGAGGATGACGCCATGAGAGCCTACCGCAGTCTTGCGGCGCTGGCGGCCTGGTTCGGGCTGCTGCTGCAGTACTACCTGCTCGTGCGGGGCCAGGCCGGGGCGGAGTTCGCCGCGCGCACCGTCAATTTCTTCAGCTACTTCACGATCCTCAGCAACTTGCTGGCGGCCATTGCGCTGTCGGCGCCGACCACCGCGCCGGACAGTCCGCTGGGGCGCTTCTTCGCCGCCCCGCCCGTGCGCACCGCGGTCGTGCTCTATACGAGCGTCACCGCCGCCACCTACATCGTCGTGCTGCAGGCTCTCTGGAGCCCTCAGGGCCTGCAGTGGGTGGCGGACGTCACGCTGCACTACGTGACGCCCGCGCTGTTCCTGGTGGACTGGCTGGCCTTCACGCCGAAGGGCACGCTGCGCGCCAACGCCGTGATCGGCTGGCTGATCTTCCCCCTCGGCTTCGGAATCTACAGCCTGGCTCGCGGACCGGTCTCGGGCTTCTACCCGTATCCTTTCCTCGACGCCGGAGCTCTCGGCTACGCTAAGGTGCTGACGAACATGGCCGTGATGAGCGCCTTCTTCCTGGCGGTCGGACTGGGCTTCGTGCTGCTCGACCGCCTCCTGCGCCGGCGTGCCTAGGCGGACGCCTCGCGCATCCCCTTCAGCGCCGCACCCCAGCGCGCCAGTTCATCCAGCATCGCCTTGGCAGACGCCAAATGGATGTCGTTGGGCGTGAAGCGCTTCTCCTCGTCCAGATGCTGACTGAACATCGGGATCATCACCTGCTCGGGCAGCGGCATGATCTTGAAGCTGGTCATCATCAGCTTCTCGGCCTGGGTGGCCCGGATGCCGCCCGAGACGCCACCATAGCTGACGAAGCCGGCGACCTTGTTGTGCCACTCGAGCACCAGGTAGTTCATCGCGTTCACCAGCGAGGGTGGCGGCCCGAAATTGTACTCCGGCGTCACGAACACGAAGGCGTCGGCGCTCTCGACGCTCTTGCTCCAAGCCTTGGTGTGATCGTGCTCGTACTTGCGCAGGCGCGGGTGGTGCGGCTCGTCGAAGATCGGCAGGGCGTAGTCGGCCAGGTCCTCAAGGCTGACCTCGAAGCCGCCGTGCGCCTTGGCGTACTCCTCGAACCAACGCCCGATCGAAATCCCCACGCGTCCGGGCCGGGTCGAACAGACGATGACGTTGAGCTTCAGGGCCATGGGGAATCTCCGAGCGGTGAATTGGTCGCCAGGATAGTCACGGCCGCGCGCCAAAGTCGCCCGGTAGAAGTGCTGGTCGCCTAGCCGGGCGGGCCGCGCTCGAACACGGGCAGGCCGGGCGTCAGCTGGTGCCAGGACGGCGCTTCGACCGTCCAGATATGCATGCCCGGCGACAGCGCCGACGGATCGTCCAATCCGCCGAGCTTCACCGCCAGGAACGGCAGCACCACCGGATCCGAATAGAGCGGCGTCCCACAGTCGGGACAAAAGGCTCGCTGCACATCCTGGCCGCTGCCGCCTGGACTGGCGAAGGCCTTGGGAGCGCCGCTCGTAACCTCGAAGGCGTCGCGCATCACCAACGCCACATAGTTCGGGCCGCCGCCGGAACTATACTGGCACTGCCGGCAGTGACACACGCCCACGCCCATCGGCGCCTGGCTGACCCGGTAGCGGATCTTGCCGCAGGCGCAGCCTCCTAGAAGGTCGCTCATCGCCCCCTCCCCTAGCTCACCAGTTCGGCGCTTTTGGTCAGCACGAAGTCGTTCGGGTCAGGTGACAAAGTCGCGCGCCAGTAGTCGACCAGAGCGAACGGCCAGTTCTGGCTGACCCGGCCGCTCTCGCTTTTGTACCAACTGGTCACCTGCGGCGCGCCCCAAGCCATCAGGCTGTTGCCCGCGTCCACCCGCTCGTTGAAGGCGTCGTGGACGTCACGGCGCGGCTCCATCGCGACCGCCCCTGTCTGCGCCAGCAGTTTCAGGCACCCAACGATGTAACGGACGCTGCACTCCGAGAAGAAGATGATCGAGCCGTTGACGACGATGTTGGTGTTCGGGCCGTAGATCATGAACAGGTTCGGGAACCCGGGCGTGGTCATGCCCAGATAGGCCCGCGCGTCGCCGCCCCAGGTCTCGTGCAGGTCCGCGCCGCCGCGGCCCTTGATCTTCATCGGCCACAGGAACTTCGAGGCGTAGAAGCCTGTGCCGTAGATGATGACGTCGAAGTCGCGCGCCTTGCCGTCGGCGGTGACCACGCCGGTCTCGGTAATCTCGCTGATGCCGTCGGTCACCAGCTCGACGTTCGGGCGCTGCAGGGCGGCCATCCAGACGCCGTTGTCGAGCAGCGAGCGCTTGCCGCCGACGGGATAGGTCGGGATCACCTTCTCCACCAGATCGGGGCGGTTCGGCGCCTGCTCGGCGATGGCCATCGCGATCATGTCGCGGAAGCCCTGGTTGAGCTCGCTCACGGCAGTCGGCGGGCCGTTCCAGCCGGGATCGGCGGTGACCATGGGCAGCAACCCGTCGGTCACCATCCAGAACATCCAGAACCGGTACCATTTGTCGTAGAACGGCACGTGCTCCATCAGCCAGTTCATCCCCGCGGGGACATCCTCGTGATAGTGCGCCACCGGGAAGCCCCAGGGCGGCGTGCGCTGGAAGACGGTCAGGCTGGCGACCTTGCCCGCGATTTCGGGCACGAACTGATAGGCGCTGGCCCCCGTGCCGATCACCGCGACGCGCTTGCCCGTCAGATCGACGTCATGACGCCACTCGGCCGAATGGAAGGCCGGCCCGGCGAAGCGCTCCCGCCCCTCGATCTCGGGGAAGCGCGGCCGATTCAACTGGCCGACGGCCGTCACGACCGCGTTGGCTTCCACGTGCTCAACGCCCTCAGGCGTCTTGAGCCGGATTTTCCAGACGCCTCGATGATCGTCCCAGACCATCTCCTCGACCGTTGCCGAGAAGCGGACGTGCTTCTTGAGGTCGTGCTTGGCCGCGACGCCGCGGAAATAGTCGAGCAGCACCGGCTGGGTGGAAAAGTGCTGCGGCCAGAAATGGTTCGGCTCGAAGCTGTACGAGTACATATGGTTCGAAGAGTCGACCCGGCAGCCCGGATAGGTGTTCTCCAGCCAGGTCCCGCCGACGTCGGCGTTCTTGTCGACCACTTGGAACGGCACGCCGGCCTGTTCCAGCCGCAGCGCGGTCAGCAGCCCTGACATCCCCGCGCCGATCACCAGCACGTGCAGCCGGCGCGCGACGGTCTTCAGCTCCGGCGACCAATTCGGATCCTTCGACGAATGGCCGTCCAGCGCCAGCTCGTCGGTCAGGAACTCGCCGTAGCCGTCAGGAATGTCCGCCCCGGCGACGAAGCTCATCATCTGGCGGACCATCTCGGGGGACGGCGTCGACGCCATCGGCGTCTTGCCGGTCAGGTAGTCGGTGATCGCCGCCTTGGCGAGTTTGCGCATCTTGGCCTGCTCGGCTTCAGGCACCCCCGTCTCGCCCCGCGACAGCGGCGTATAGGCCGGCCGCCACTCGGGCCGCAGCCAGCTGGGATCGCCGGTCAGGTGCACCAGCGCCGCCGACAACGCCGGCAGGTGCGCCGTTTCCAACGCCTGGTCGAGAGGCCCGAGATCCACGGCCATGACACGTCTCCGCCCTGGTTATCGTTGTTATGCGAGAAGACTACGCCTCTCGCGCCCCAGGGAAAGGGCGCCGTCGCGTCAGCTAGGCGTGAATGCGGACCGGTAGCGTCTCATAGCCCTTCACGAAGCTGGAGCGCACCCGGCGCGGCTCGCCGACGACCTCCACGTGCTTGAAGCGCTTGAGGATTTCCTCCCAGACGATGCGCAGCTGCATCTCCGCCAGGCGATTGCCGACGCAGCGGTGGATGCCGAAGCCGAAGGACAGGTGCTGGCGCGCGCGCTCGCGGTCGATGACGAAGGCGTCGGGGTTGGCGATCACCTCGTCGTCCCGATTTCCCGAGACGTACCACATCACGACCTTGTCGCCCTTTCGGATCTGCTTGCCGCCGACCTCGATGTCCTCCAGCGCCGTGCGGCGCATGTGGGCCAACGGCGTCTGCCAGCGGATGATCTCCGAGACCATCGACGGGATCAGGCTGTGGTCCGCCTTCAGCTTGGCGTACTGCTCCGGGTTCTGGTTCAGCGCCAGCAGCCCGCCGCTGATCGAATTGCGCGTGGTGTCGTTGCCGCCGACGATCAGCAGGATGATGTTCCCGAGGTACTCGTCCGGGCTCATGTTCCGTGTGGCCTCGCCGTGCGCCAGCATCGAGATCAGATCGCCGGAGGGCGGCGCGTTGACCCGCTGGTTCCAGAGCTCGGTGAAGCTGGCCAGGCACTCCATCAGCTCGGCCTGCCGCGCCTCCTCGGTCTCGCACAGCGCCCCGGGCATCGGGATGGTGGTGGCGACGTCCGACCAGCGCGTCAGCCGCCGACGGTGCTCGAACGGATAATCGAACAGCGTCGCCAGCATCTGGGTGGTCAGCTCGATCGACACCCGGTCGACCCAGTCGAAGGTCTCGCCGACCGGCAGTTCGTCGAGAATGCGCCCCGCCCGCTCGCGGATGATCGGCTCCAGCACCTGCAGATTGGCCGGCGACACCACCGGACTGACGGTCTTGCGCTGAACGTCGTGCTTGGGCGGATCCATGGCGATGAAGCTGGGGCGGCGCAGGTCCGGCCGCGCGTCGCGGATCGTGATCCCTCCCAGCGCCGCTTCCGACGAGAAGACGCCGTGATTGGTGTCCACGGCCATGATGTCGTTGAACTTGGTGATCGACCAATACGGCCCGAACTCGCTGTCGCGGCACCAATGCACCGGATCCTCGCGTCGTAGGCGCTCGAAATACGGCCAGTGCGTATCGGTGCGGAAGAGATCGGGGTCGCCGGGGTGGAATTCCTCCAGCGGCAAGGAATAGGCCCTGGCCTTGGCCTCGTCGGCCAGCTTCATGGCGCCGTCAGCCATCGCGCGATCTCCCTATGTGATCGACGCCTGGTCGCAGCTGCCGCCCGGCGCCGTTGAGCCTGATGAAAGCTCAATCCGCACGCGCTCACAACAACCCTTTGAATCCAAACTATGTTCGGTTTTCAGCCATCCTGGCGCGCCTTCCAGTGCGCATACAGCGACGGCTCGTCGCCCGAGATCGGCAGATGGGCGATGTCGATCGTCTGCGCCTCCAGGGGTTGCGCCATCTGGGCGTACACGGCCGCGGTCGAGAGGCCGTAGGGCTCGCCGTCATCGTTCGAGTAGCAGAAGCGCACTTTGCGCACCCCGGTCATGTGCATCGCCGCCAGGCACATCGGGCACGGCTGGCCGCTGGCATAGACCACGCAGCCGTCCAACCGCGGCGCGCCCAGCGCCTGGGCCGCCCGACGTATCGCCGTCAGCTCCGCATGGGCTGTCGGATCGCCGGTCGCCCCGATCTCGTTGACGCCGGTGGCGATCACTTCGCCGTCCTTGACCACAAGCGCCCCGAACGGCCGGCCGCCGCCGTCTCGGACGTTGGCCATCGCCAGATCCACGGCCTGGCCCAGGAAGTCCGCATCGCTCCGCATGTCCCTACTCCGCTCCCTGCGCCCGCCGGATCCGTTCCAAGACCGTCGGCGATAGGCTCATGCCGGAGGCCGCAAGATTATCGATCAGGTGGGCCATCCGCGTCGTACCGACCACCGCGCAGGAAACATTGGGATCAGCCAGCACATACGCCAGCGCCGCCTGAGCCGCCGTCATGTCGTCGAGCTGCCGCAGGAAGCCGAAGCGCGCGCCTTTGGCGACGTCGGCGCGATGGTTCTTCAGCGCCCGCAGCGCGTACCAGACGTCCCGGGGCGCGCGCAGGCGCAGCACCTGTCCGTTGGCATGCCCCATGGCCAGCGCCATCCCCGCCAGGACGCCCTTGCCCTGCTGGGCGGCCCTGGCGATCAGGGCCGCACGCTCGGGCCGCAGGACGTTGTAGTCGACCATGACGACGTCGAAATCCGGCAGGCCGATGATGTGCTCGATCACCGCCGGATCGAAACTGTTGGCGCCGACCGCGCCGACCAAGCCGCGACGCTTCAGCGACACCAACGCCTTCAGCATGTCCTGGTCGAGCTCTGCGACGGCCGGCCCATGCAGCTGCAGGAGCGGCAGGTGCTCCAGGCCAAGATTGCGCAGGCTGCGCTCGACGCTGGCGATGATCGCCGACGGCCGGAAGTCACGCGCCACGCGCGAGCCGTCGTGATAGGTCCCGGCCTTGGTGGCGATCACCACGCCGTCCAGCGCCCTACCCTTCAAGGCCCGCCCCAGCCGCGGCTCCGCCTCGCCGCCGGAATAGGCCGCGCCGGTGTCGAAGAAGGTTACCCCGCGATCCAGCGCCGCGTGGACCAGGTTCGCCGCCTGGCGCTCGTCGAACGCCTTCTGGCCCCACCAGCTCGCACAGCCCAATCCGATTTCGGAAACGGCCAAACCCGTTCGCCCAAGGGCGCGGTAGCGCATAGCGTTGGTGGTCGAGTGCAACATTACGTCCGGGACGACGCCTAGAGATCGCTGTGGCGCACGCAACGCCCGCGTTAGTCCCCCACTGCCTATCCGCACGCGCGACGACGGCGCAAGTCCAGGCCCGCTTCGAAACGTCGAACACACAACAGGTTGCGCGCTCACCTCAGCCCCAGCAAGCTAGACCAATGAATATTAATTCAAGTTATAGTGGCATCAATGGCGCGGAATATGAATATTCGATCAATACCACTGTCAATATTTTGTCTTAACTTACATTAACAAGCGACACTATTCGGCGGAACGATATCATCCGATTCTGACACCCACGTCACGCTTACCTCAGGTCGAAACCCCACAACACCATCGTTCGCCTTGAATACGCAAACCGCAGGTAATAGTAACAGCGTTATCCGACATCGGCACACCCATGCTGCGAGGTCGGAAGGGGGAGAGGAAAGGACGAGGGCCTGTTGAGCCTTCGCGGTCTGGAGGGCTGCCCCCAATGCGAGACGTGTTTCCAGACGCCGTCATCGCGCTGATCCCGATGATGCGCGCCTATGCCATGAGTCTCACGCGCTCCAGGCCAGAGGCGGACGATTTGGTCCAGGACACACTCGTGCGGGCCTGGCGTTTTCGGGACGCCTACGAACCGGGCACCAATCTCAAGGCCTGGCTCTACAAGATCCTTCGCAACATCTTCTACTCGAACCACGCACGGCGTCGCCTCGTAGTGCAGGACGTCGATGGCAAGCTGACAGCTCAGCTCGCCTGCAAGCCAGATCAGGAATGGCAGGTCGAGTTCGGCGATCTGCTGCGGTCATTGGACCGCCTGACCCCCGACACCCGGGACGCCCTGCTGCTGATTGTGGTCGCCGGCCTCAGCTATGAGGAGGCGGCCGAGGTCTGCGGCTGCGCGACCGGCACCCTCAAAAGCCGTGTCAGCCGTGCACGCGCCCGTCTGGCCGAACTGCTCGACTACGACCTGCCCGCCGCGCGCCGACATCACGCGCGCCGCCCCGTCCCGGCGCCCCAGGCCTCAGGCGCATGATTGAACCCTCCAGCAGCGCCTGCCGTTTAGTCGGCGGCCGATGGGTCTCCACAGTCCGGATCGAGCAGATGACCACAGCACCATCTCGCGTCCTGCGCCGCCTCACCGTCATCGGCGCCGCAGTCGTCAGCCTTGCGATAAGTGCGCCCGCTCGCGCCCAGGAAGACATCTCGTCCAAACTCGAACGCATCGAGGCCCTGCTGGTCGACCAGTCGTCCCGACTCTCCGCGCAGGAACGCAAGCTCGCCGAGCAGGCGGCGCTGATCCAACAGCAGGACATGGAATTGAGGGCGCTGCGCGCGACGCGAGACGACGACCTTGCGGAGATCCGCGCGGGGCGCTCTGGTGCGCCCCAGCAGGCCGCTCCGCTCAACCCGCCTCTGGGCCCGGCGATGACCGCCTCGGCCCAGCTGCCCTCACGGCCGGTCGGCGAGGCGCCGCCGCCGGCGACGACCGAGCAGAAGGCTCGAGAGGTCGCCGCCATCCCCGAGCGGCTGGGCGTACTGACGCCTCCAGGCCGCTTCGTGTTCGATCCGACGGTCGAATATGTGCGCGCCAGCACCAATCGCCTGACGTTCCGAGGCGTCGAGATCGTCCCCGGGATCAATCTCGGCCTGATCGAGGCAGGCGACGCGGATCGCGATTCCGTCGTTGGAACGCTTGCCGCGCGCTACGGCGTGACCAACCGCCTCGAGGTGGAGGCGCGCGTTCCCTATGTCTATCGACATGACCGGATCACCACCGTCGCCGCAGCCGATCGGGCGGTCACCCGCACTATGGAACTGGACGCCAACGATCTCGGCGACATCGAGGTGTCGGGCCGCTACCAGCTCAACAGCGGCGACAACGGCTGGCCGATCTTCGTGGCGGGACTTCGGGTCAAGTCCGACACCGGCGTCGGCCCTTATGACGTCGACTTTGACGACTTCGCCGTGGCCAAGGGTCTGGCGACGGGCTCCGGCTTCTGGGCGAGCGAGCTGGGTCTGACGATGCTCTACCCCAGCGATCCAGCGGTGATCTACGGCGGGATCAGCTATCTGCACAACTTCGCCGGCAACGTGGACAAGGCTGTTGGAAACAACATCTTCGTGGGCGAAGTGGACCCCGGGGACGGCATCAACGCCAGCATCGGCTTCGGCCTGGCGCTCAATCCGAAGTTCTCAGTCTCGTTCGGTTACCAGCACCACTACATCTTCCCGACTGACACCGAGATCAACAACACGACGCAGAGCTCGAACAGCCTCTCGATCGGCGCCTTGCAGATGAGCCTGTCGTACAGGCTGAACCGCCGGATCACGCTCATCAACAGCTTCGAGTTCGGGGTGACGAGCGACGCCCCCGACATGCGGCTGACAGTGCGGGCGCCCTACTCCTTCTGATGGTCAGGGCCGCGCGGCGTCACCGAGCGCCGCGCCGACCGCCTCCATCATCCGCATGCTGGCGCGTTCCTGGATCGCCGACTGCTGGAACTGGGACAGCTCCGGGATCGCGAGGTCGATCTGGACCTCCTGGCGAATGTCGCGATTGTTCGCGGTATTGACGACAACGTTGGCGATGCGCGCGGCGCTGAGTTCGTGCAGCACAACAGTCGAACCGCCGTCGCCGCTGACAGCCACGCCCGGCAACTGCGCAGCCCCGTCTGACAAGGTGATCTGGCCGGTCTGCCCCTGGCTTGCGAGCGACGGGGCCGCCTCGGACTGCATCGCGCCTTGGTCCGTCCAGACCAGCTTGGTCTCCAGCACCAGCGCACCATCGACGAAGGTGCGCACAGAGGCGCCGAACCCGACCTCCATTCCGGTCGGCAACTGAATTCCGCCTCGTTCGACGGCAAGTTCCTCATCGCTCAACGGCGCGCCCAACGCCGGATCCGCGTTCGCCGCCCCGACGCTGGCGACGAAGCCTAGGAAGATCGCGGCGAGGATCGAGACATACCGCATGGCGTCAGAACCCGGCCGCCGGCCGGTTCTCCCAGACCACCTGGTAGAGCGGCGGCAGCTGCAGCGTGAAGGCCGCCAGCGAGTCGTCGGACAGGGGCTGGCCGAACAAGGGCGTGGTGGCGGCCGCCCATTCGTAGGTGGTGTTGTAGAGACCGTGTCCCGGCCCGGAGTGGATCCCGAATACGATGCCGTTCCAGACCTTCTCGAAATCCGCCTGGCGATAGGACTTGAGGCCCAGGGCCGGGTCTCCGACGAGGATCCGCCCCGCTCCCGCGCCTTTGACGACGACGAAGTGCTTGTAGGAGCCGACCGTGATCACCGCGATCGAAGGCCACTTCGCGTGCACCAGCGCGTCGGCGTCGATGCGATAGCCGTCCGCCTTGTAACCGCGCGTGGCGAGGTAGCGCTTCATGTCCAGCAGCGAGAAGCCGACCTTTTGGATCTGGGCCTGATCGCCTCCGGCGTACATCGCCTTGAAGATGTCGGCTTCGGTGACGTCGACGCCGTAGTGGTAGCGCAGCAGCGTCGCCAGCGCGGCCGACCCGCAGCTGTAGTCGTACTGCTGGCGCACGACGGTCTTGAACGGCATGTCCCGGAACGTCGTGACCCGTTCCAGGGCGAAAAGCGAGCCGCCGTCTGTGAAGGCGATCTGCGCCGCCGCCGGGCTCGCCAGCGTGCACAACCCGCCCATCGCGGCGGCCAGGACATGTCGACCCCGAGGCGGCATGCGTTGGGCCTACGGCCCGCCCAGGGTGGCGACGTTGACGCTGATCACGCCCTGGAGATTGTTGTTGTTGCCGGTGTTGACGACGAAGTTGCCGATGCCCGAGTAGTCGCCGGTCGAGAAATCGACGTTGCCGGTGGTCACCTGGTCGGCTTGGACCGAGCCGGAATTGCTGGCTGTGAGCTGCTGGTTCGAGAGCGCCTCGACCACCACCGCCTGCCCGCCGCTGATGGCCCCGAGCTCGGCGTCGCCGATCGGAGCCGCATCCGGAGCCTCGGCGACGGCAGGCGCTTTATCAGCCGGCGCGTCCTCGGCCATGGCCGCACTCGCGACACCCAGGGCCGCCAAACCGGCGAGGCCTCCGATCATCCACCTCGACATCGCTCCCTCCAAGTCCCCAAGACCTCAAATGCGGGTACGGGCCGACGCCGAACGGACGCCGGCCCGAGTACGCTTTACGGAGCGCCGAAGCTGATGTTGGCGTTCGCCGAAAGCGACGTCGCAGCCTGGCCTTGCGAGTTGATGCCGGAGTTGGCGTTGGCGGTCTGAATCCCGCCGAACGCCGCGCCGTCGAACGACGCGTTGCCGGTGGTGATGGAGCCGGTGGCGCCGTCGCCGCCGTTGTTCGAGACGGGCGCGCCGGTGACGGTGCCGCTGAGCGTCTGGGTGGACACCGCAGTGTAGGTCGCCGTCGTTGAGTTGTCCGAATTATCCGAATGGTCCGAATTGTCGGTCGTCGAACTGTTCGAATTGTCGGAGCTGTTCGAGTTGTCCGAATTGTTCGAGTTGTCGGAGTTGTTCGAGTTGTCCGTCGTCGAGTTGTTGGAATTGTCGGTGGTCGAATTGTCGGAGTTGTCCGAGTTGTTCGAGTTGTCCGTCGTGGAGTTGTTCGAGGCGTCGGTGGTCGCTTGGTTCACTGTCGCCGTCGACGTGTTATCGGCCGTCGTATTGTCGACCTGCGCGATAGCCATGGTGCTCATGCCGAGGCCGATCACCAGCGCGGCAGCCGATGTGAGAAGCTTGGATTTCATAAGGTCACCCTCCCAGGGTCGCTAAGAAACTGGAGGCGCCTTGTCCTCCGGCCGCCAGAACCGCTGGAGCGCAGGGAGAGTTCGGATCACATGAGCGTGAACCGCTTTTGGTGGGAACTGAGGTGTCCCCGCGAAGGAATGGTGGGCGGCGAGGGGTTCGAACCCCCGACCCCCTGGGTGTAAACCAGGTGCTCTGACCAGCTGAGCTAGCCGCCCTCATAGAATGCGAAAAAGGGCGACCTCCGCGCCGGGAGGCCGCCCTCGAACGAAAGCCGCGGTGGCGTCTTTAGTTCAGCGAGCCCTTCAGGCCTTCGCCGACGCGGAAACGCGCCGTCTTCGAAGCCGGACGGCTCACCGTCTCACCGGTGCGCGGGTTGCGCGCAGTGCCGGCCGCACGGGTCACCGGCACGAAGCTGCCGAAACCGACCAGGCGGACCTCCTGGCCCTCCTTCAGCGACGCGGTGACGCTGTCGATGAACGCTTCCAGAGCGTCCTTCGCCTGCGCCTTGTTCAGGCCCGCCTTGTCGGCAATCGCCGTGACGAGTTCGGCCTTGGTCATTTCTTGTCTCTCCCAGCCCGTTATCTCAAACCGCGAACCTCTCGCGGAAGCGCGAGGCTGCTTCGCGTTGCGCGATTATGGCGGTCGATTCTCGCCCGTCAAACAAAGGCGGCGCGGGGAGGCCCCGCGCCGCCTTATTTTTTCTCAGTTTTCCACCGTTTAGTGGGTGATCATGGCCTCATCAGAGCCGTCGTCGGCCGCCACGGATACCGCCGGTTGCTCGGCAGGGTTCCATTCGATCGGCGTCAGGGGCTGAATCAGCGCCCGGGCAAGGACTTCATCGACATTGGAGACCGGCACGATCTCCAGCGCCGACTTCACGTTGTCCGGGATATCGGCAAGATCCTTCACGTTTTCCTGCGGGATCAGCACGGTCTTGACGCCAGAACGCAGCGCCGCGAGCAGCTTCTCCTTCAGGCCGCCGATCGCCGTCACCCTGCCCCGCAGCGTGACTTCGCCGGTCATGGCGATGTCCTTGCGGATCGGGATGCCGGTCAGCACCGACACGATGGCGGTGGCCATGGCCGCGCCGGCGGACGGTCCGTCCTTCGGAGTGGCCCCGTCCGGAACGTGGATGTGCACGTCGGTCTTCTCGAAGATCGGCGGCTCGATGCCGAAGTGCGTGGCCCGGCTGCGGACATAGCTCGCCGCCGCCTGGATCGACTCCTTCATCACGTCCTTCAGGTTGCCCGTGATGGACATCCGGCCCTTACCCGGCATCTTGACCGCTTCGATGGTCAGGATGTCGCCGCCGAACTCGGTATAGGCCAGGCCGGTGATGATCCCGACCTGATCCTCCTCGTCCGTCTCGCCGTAGCGGTACTTCCGAACGCCCGCGTACTTGGCCAGCCGCTCGTCGTCGACGGTGATCGAGGTGACGCTTTCGCGGCCCAGGTCCCGCACCGTCTTACGCGCCAGGTTGCCCAGCTCGCGCTCGAGCGAGCGGACGCCGGCTTCCCGGGTGTAGTAGCGGATCAGATCGCGGATGGTCTCATCCGGAACGATGAACTCTTCCGGCTTCAGGCCATGGTCCTTGGTCTGCTTGGGCAGGATATGACGCTTGGCGATCTCTACCTTCTCATCCTCGGTGTAGCCGGGGATGCGGATGATCTCCATGCGGTCCAGCAGCGGCTGGGGCATGTTGAGGCTGTTGGCCGTGGTGACAAACATCACCGGCGACAGGTCGTAGTCGACTTCCAGGTAGTGGTCGCCGAACGTCGAGTTCTGCGCCGGGTCCAGCACCTCGAGCAGAGCCGAGGCCGGATCGCCGCGATAGTCGCTGCCCATCTTGTCGATTTCGTCGAGCAGGAAGAAGGCGTTGGTGGACTTCGCCTTCTTCATCGACTGGATGACCTTGCCAGGCATCGAGCCGATGTAGGTCCGGCGGTGACCGCGGATCTCGGCCTCGTCGCGCACGCCGCCCAGGGAGACGCGCACGAACTCACGGCCGGTCGCCTCGGCGATCGACTTGCCCAGCGAGGTCTTACCGACGCCGGGAGGACCGACGAGGCAGAGGATCGGGCCCTTCAGCGAGCCGACCCGCGCCTGCACGGCGAGGTACTCCAGGATCCGCTCCTTGACCTTTTCCAGGCCGAAGTGGTCGCGGTTCAGGACTTCCTCGGCCTTCACCAGATCGATGGCCTTGGTCTTGGTCTTGCCCCACGGGATCGAGAGCAGCCAGTCGAGGTAGTTCCGCACGACGGTGGATTCCGCCGACATCGGGCTCATGTTGCGCAGCTTCTTCAGCTCGCCCTCGGCCTTGGTGCGGGCCTCCTTGGACAGCTTGGTCTTCTTGATGCGCTTTTCGAGCTCGATCAGTTCGTCGCGCTGATCGTCCTGTTCGCCCAGCTCGCGCTGGATCGCCTTCATCTGCTCGTTGAGATAGTACTCGCGCTGGGTCTTCTCCATCTGCCGCTTCACGCGGTTCCGGATCTTCTTCTCGGTCTGCATGACCGAAATCTCGCCCTCCATCAGGGCGTAGACCTTCTCCAGGCGCTTCACGACGTTGAAGATCTCGAGCAGGCTCTGCTTCTCGGCGATCTTCACCGACAGATGGCTGGCGATACGGTCGGCCAGCTCGCCAGGCGCGTCGACCTGCGGCATCGAGGCCAGGGCCTCGGGCGGGACCTTCTTGTTCAGTTTGACGTAGTTCTCGAACTGCTCGACGACCGCGCGCGACAGCGCCTCGGCCTCGGGCGAGGCCGCGCCGTCTTCGGAAATGAAGGCGATCTCGGCTTCGTAGAACTCTTCTTGCGCGGTGAAACGGGAAATGCCGGCGCGCGCCTTGCCTTCGACCAGCACCTTCACGGTGCCGTCCGGAAGCTTGAGCAGCTGCAGAACCGTCGCCACGACCCCGACGTCATAGATGGCCTCGGGCGACGGATCGTCGTCGTCCTTGTCCTTCTGGGTCGCGAGGAGGATCTGCTTGCCTTCGCCCCGCATCGCCTCTTCGAGCGCGCGTACGGATTTCTCCCGGCCCACGAAGAGCGGCACCGGTTGATGCGGGAACACCACGATGTCCCGCAGCGGTAGAATGGGAAGGGTCTTAATCTCGGACATGATGCGTTCTTAACTCCTGCCGGCCTGTTGGGGGATCAGGCTCGGCCCCCGGACCGCGGTCACTTCAGACGATGCGTCTGAGTCGGACGGCCCGTCCGCCTTTGAAGGCGGCTTATCGGCTCATTTATGTGGACGCTTCCGACCGTCATTCAAGCGCAGCCGCAAATATGCACGCGATCCATCTAGGGAAGATGATCGGCGATACTCAAGCGCCACCAGAGCGAGCGGCGGCTTCTGCCGTGCTTTTCAACATTTCATCCAGAGCTTTCCGGTCGAAATATTGCCCCTTGAGCACCACGCCGTCGATCGCGCGGGTGGCGGCGATGTCGGCGAGCGGGTTGCGATCGAGGATCAGGATGTCGGCGGCCTTGCCGGCCGCGATCGCGCCATAGCGGTCGGCGTGGCCCAGGAAGCGCGGCCCGTTGATCACCGAGGCCTGCAGCGCGTGCAGCGGCGAGAGCCCGGCATCGACATAGATCTTCAGCTCGTCGTGCAGGCCGACGCCCGGATAGTTGAACGAGTTGAGGAAGCCGGCGTCGGTGCCCGCCAGGATCGACACGCCCGCATTTTGAAGCATCGGCACGAGCGAGGCGTTCTTCTCATAGATCGCATGGCGCCGCGCGATGGCCGCGGCGTCGTCCTTCGCCGCCCGCTCGACGCGCCAAGCATAGGTCGCCTGAAGCCCCTTGCCGATATAGGCGAGGTACGGATCGTTCTTGTGATCGTCCTGGTCGAGATAGGCGGTCGCCTTGCTGCCGTTCAAGGTCGGCGAGACATAGGTCCCGCGCGCGGCCAGCCGGCGGAAGCCGGCCATCGCCGTCGCCTCGTCGAAACTCGCCAGCGTCTGGATTGTGGCCTGCGCACCGGTAATCTTGCCGCTCGCGACGTCGGCGGCGATCTGCGCCTCCTGCGGCGAGCCCATCCGCAGCGCATAGCCCATGTGCTCGATGGAGCTAAGCCCAGCCTCGCTGGCCGTGTCGACGGTGATCGCCGCAGGAATGTGGGCTGAGGTGATCAGGCCCCGCGCCTTGGCCTGCTTGACTGTGTAGATGAACAGCGACGGCGTCAGCGTGTTCTCGGTGATCTTCACGAAGTCCACCTTGAGGCCCTGGAGCTTGTCGAGCGCCGCGTCGGCCTCGGCTTCGGTTCCCACCTCGATGGTGCCCTTCCACATCGGCTTGACGCCTTCGATCTTCGGGCCGGAGGTGAAGATGGTCGGACCGAGCAAGGCGCCGGACGCCACCTCCCCGCGCCAAGCCAGGACCTCCTGCGGCAGGTCGCCCGAGGCGTCGCGCACCGTGGTTATCCCATGGGCCACATAGAGAGGCAGCAGGGCCTTGTTCTCGCCGATGAGCTCCGGACCGCCGCCGAAGTGGACGTGGTTGTCCCACAGGCCCGGCATCACGAAGCGGCCCTTGGCGTCGACGGTCCGGCTGGCGGTGAACTCGACCTTAGCCTTGGCGGTCGGCGTCACCGCGACGATCGTGTCGCCCCGGACCGCGACGGCCGCACCCTTGTCCAGCTTGCCGCTCGCCACGTCGATCACCGTCGCATCGACGATCAGCAGATCGACCTTCTCGGCCGCGTATGCCGCGACGGAGCCGCCCATCAACAAGGCGACGGCGAGCGGAGCGGCAAGAGAGAGGTTACGCATGGGGGCCTTCCGGAAAACTGAAGGCGTCGTGTAGCCCCTCAGGGCGCCCGCGTCCTCGACATATCGTCGCGCGTCACCCCGTCTTCGGCGCGTACATGAAGGTCCCGCAGAGCTCGGCTTCCGGCGATGTCGCGCCAGGCGCCGACGAGCCGCTGAAGGCGATGACGACCAGCGCCGGCGCCCCGCTGCTGTCCGCGCCGGCATAGGTGACCAGATAGGTCGTCGGCGTCTGGCCGCAGAACCCGCCATTGCGGGCCTGGCCAGGATCCTCGGCGGTGACCCGATAAACCGAAAGGTCCGCTGTCTCAGGAACGTTGATCAAGCTGGCGAAGCTGGCCTTGGTCGCGGCATAGGCGCCCGCCGCCTTCACGGTCGCAATCCCTTGGAGGCGATAGCTCTGTCCCTGCGCGAACTTCAGCGCGCCGCCAGAGCCAGCTAGGTCGCCGGTCACGCCCATGGCGGTATTCGAGATCGCATCATAGGCGCCCTCCGGCGCCGCGACCGTCGCCGCTGCCTGAGGCG
Organism: Phenylobacterium sp. LjRoot97; assembly: GCF_964254345.1. Classification (NCBI taxonomy): domain Bacteria; kingdom Pseudomonadati; phylum Pseudomonadota; class Alphaproteobacteria; order Caulobacterales; family Caulobacteraceae; genus Phenylobacterium; species Phenylobacterium sp. LjRoot97. The sequence continues at coordinate 1,961,312 of NZ_CAXUTH020000001.1, read as the reverse complement.
CCTCGACCGGCGCGCTGGCGGGCGGTGTGGTCGGCGCGGCCGGGGCTTCGACCGGCTTGCGATCACAGCCGGCGGCCAGCAGCAAACTCACACAGGCCAACGCCGCGGCGCGCATCAGTTCAGCTCCACATTGGCGTAGCGGCCGTCGTAGTCGCAGTTGAAGCTGTAAGTCACGCTCCGCGGACCGACGTCGGCCGCGACATAGCCCTGGACCGAGTAGCCACGCCCCTGCGGCCGCGCATAGGTGATCCGGTCGATGCGAGCCCGGCTGCCGTAGCGCGAGGCCTGGTTCATCGCTTCGTTGGAACAGCTGTCCACAGCCTGGCGCGAGTCCGCCGAGCCGCCGCCGCTGTTGGTGTTGTCTTTCGAATTCGCCGCCAGCGCGCCAAGTAGCAGGCCGCCGAGCAGCAACCCGCCCACGACCGCGGCGGTGTTGTCCTTGTCCTTCTTGCCGCCGTCGCCGCTATAGCGGTCCTCGACCCGGAATCGGCCGCGACACCCCCGGTCGACCCAGACGCCACGCCCATCCCAGCCCCAGGTCTGGTTCTCGATGCAAGCGCCGTTATTGTTGCTGTATTGGTAGTCCAGCCAGACCCGGCCGCGCGAATTCACTGGGCAATAGTTGCGTCCGTAGCCCGACGACGAGCAGTCGATGTACGAGTCTGCATAGGCCGGCGTGACCGGCGCGGTCCAAAGACCAAGCACCGACGCCGCAATCATCAAGCCGACACGCATCCCCGACCTCCGACGCCTCTGTGGCGCCACCCTAGCGCCAACAACTCTCCGTTGAGAATAGCGCTTGTCATCGGCCGACAATGGAATTCTCATCGAGATCGTAGCCAGGAGGGGTGAGCGAATGCGATGCGGCTTGGTGATGGGCGTAGTCCTCGGCCTCCTGGTAGGCGCCGCCCCCGCGTTGGCCGACACGCTCGACGACGCGGCCAAGCGCGGCTCCCTCAAGATCTGCGTGGTCGAAGGCGCGCCCTATGCGCTCAAGACGCCGTCGGGCCGCTGGATCGGCCATGAGATCGACATCGGCCAGCGCCTGGCGACCGACTTCGGGCTCGCGCCAGAGTTCGTGTCCGGATCCTACGCGGACGTGATCGGCCGGCTGAACAAGGGCGAATGCGACCTGATCGCCGCCTCGTTGGCGATCGAGCCGGATCGGCTGCGCCAAGCCTGGTTCACCACGCCCTACAGCGAGACCGATGTTTCGATTGTGGCCGCCCAAAAGGCCCCAGTCAGGATGGCCGACCTCGACAAGCCCGGCGTGGTCATCGGCACGGTCGCCGGCGCGCCGGCGATCCTGCTGGCCAAGTCGAAGCTGCCGGCCGCCACGATCGAGGTGTTTCCCGACCTGCTCGCCGCCGAACGCGCGCTCGAAGGCGGCGCCATCAACGGCTTGGCGCACAAGGCCCCCATTCCCCGGCTGGTCGCCGTGAAGGCGCCCGAGAAGTACGCGGTGGTCGAGGGCGAGCCGCTGGCTCGAACTGCCGACGCCTTCGCTGTCCGCAAGGGTGATGCTGATCTGCTGAACACGCTGAACGGCTGGGTCGAGGCACGCAAGCGCGACGGATTCCTCGACCGCACGAACAGCTACTGGCTTTCGACCCTCGACTGGACGGAACGGCTGAAGCCGCGCTCAGCGTCCGCCAAGTAAGCTAGGGCCTGGCCCCCGGCCGCATGGCGACCAACCCGACCAGTCCCGCCGCGGCGGCAGCGCACGCAGCCGCCGTCATGGCGATCTGGTAGGCCTGCGTCATTGCCTCGCCGTTGGCTTCGCCCGGCGCCAGCGCAAAGCCCGCCAGGGCCACGGCCAGCAAGCCGCCGATCCGCGCCGTGGCGTTGTTCACCCCCGACGCCGCACCCTCGTAGGCGCTGGGAACCGCGCCCAGCACAGCATCGGTCAGCGGGGCGACCGCCACCCCCATGCCCAGAGCCAGCAAGGTCAGGCCCGGAAAGACCCCAGTCCAGTAGACGCCGTCCTGGGCGCTCCAAGCCAGCCCGGCGAACCCGGCGGCGGCCAGCAGCGGCCCGATGGTCAACATCGCCCGCACGCCGATGCGCGCCGACAGGGTTCCGGCCAGCGGAGACAGCACAGCCAATCCGATCGATAGCGGCAGCAGCGCTGCTCCAGCCTCCGTCGCCGGATAGCCGTGGACGCGGATCAACTGGAAGGGCAGCAGGAACAGCGCGCCGCCAAACGCTGCGTAGAGCAGCAGGGTCAGCAGGTTGGCCCCCGAAAACGCGGCATTCCTGAAGAGGTCCAGCGGGACCATTGGGCTGGCCGCCCGACGCTCGATCCGCAGGAAGATGATGAGCAGAGCCGCGCCCGCCGCGCTGAACGTCCAGACGGCCGCCGACGGCCCGGCCGTCGAGGCCTGGGTCAGGCTCCACGTCAGCGCGGTGAGGCCCAGGGTCGCGCAGGTCGCGCCGCGCCAGTCCACCGGGCCGGCCGCCGGCTCGCGGCTCTCGCGGGCGCCGGCCAGAATGAACCATATCGCCATGGCGGCCAGCGGAAGGTTGATCAGGAACACCGCCCGCCAGGAGACCGCGTCGGTCAGCCAGCCGCCGAGCACCGGACCGATGGCGCTCATCAGGCCGCTGGCGCCGGCCCAGACGCCAACGGCGCGGCCCCTCCCCGCCTCGTCGAACGACGCACCGAGCAGCGCGAGACTGGCGGGGACCAGCAACGCGGCCCCTACGCCCTGGAGCGCCCGAGCCATGATCAGCAGCGTCAGGTCAGGCGCCGCGCCGCAGAGCGCCGAGGCCGCCGAGAACAGCACGACGCCAACCACAAAGACCCTGCGCCGACCATAGCGATCGGCCGCCGCGCCGCCGGCCAGCACAAGCGCGCCGAGCATCAGCGCATAGGCGTTCATGATCCATTGAGCGCCGGCCGCATCGCCGCCGAGTTGCAGCTGGATCACCGGCAGGGTCAGGTTTACGGCCGATCCGTCGATGAAGGCCAAGCTCGAGCCCAGCACCGTCCCGGCCAACACGAGCCGCGCGTTCACCGGCTCCTCGGCCGGCTCGGTCGCCGACACCACGCCGCGATCACAAGGCGCTGCGCCGATCTGGCTCATCGCCCGCCCCAAACGAAAAGGGCCCCGCGGCGCTTGTCCGCGGGGCCCATGATCATTGGTCGCTCAACCGCCTCAGGCGGCGCCGCCCTTGTCGCGACGCTCGGCGTAGATGACCAGCGGCTGGGCGCGGCCTTCCACGACCTCGGCGTTGACCACCACTTCCTCGACGCCGTCATAGGTCGGCAGCTCGTACATCGTGTCGAGCAGGATGCCTTCCAGGATCGAGCGCAGGCCGCGCGCGCCGGTCTTGCGCTGGATGGCCTTGCGGGCCACGGCGCTGAGCGCGTCGTCGGTGAAGGTCAGGCCGACATTCTCCATGTCGAACAGACGCTGGTACTGCTTCACGAAGGCGTTCTTCGGCTCGGTCAGGATCTTGACCAGGGCGGCCTCGTCGAGGTCGTCCAGGGTCGCGATCACCGGCAGACGGCCGATGAATTCCGGGATCAGGCCGAAGCGCAGCAGGTCGTCCGGCTCCACCTGGCGGAAGATCTCGCCGGTACGGCGGTCGTCCGGGTCCGACACCTTAGCGCCGAAGCCGATCGAGGTGCCTTGGCCGCGGGCCGAGATGATCTTTTCCAGACCGGCGAAGGCGCCGCCGCAGATGAACAGGATGTTCGTCGTGTCGACTTGCAGGAATTCCTGCTGCGGGTGCTTGCGGCCGCCTTGCGGCGGCACGGAAGCGACCGTGCCCTCCATGATCTTCAGCAGAGCCTGCTGGACGCCTTCGCCCGACACGTCGCGGGTGATCGAAGGGTTGTCAGACTTGCGGCTGATCTTGTCGACTTCGTCGATGTAGACGATGCCGCGCTGGGCGCGCTCGACATTGTAGTCGGCAGCCTGCAGCAGCTTCAGGATGATGTTCTCGACATCCTCACCGACATAGCCGGCTTCGGTCAGCGTCGTGGCGTCGGCCACGGTGAACGGCACGTCGATGATTCGAGCCAGGGTCTGGGCCAGCAGGGTCTTACCCGTACCGGTCGGACCGATGAGCAGGATGTTGGCCTTGCCCAGTTCGACGTCGTTGTTCTTCGTCGCGTGGTTCAGGCGCTTGTAGTGGTTATGGACGGCGACCGAGAGCACCTTCTTGGCGTGGTCCTGGCCGATCACGTAGTCGTCGAGGACTTCGCGGATTTCCTTCGGGGTCGGGACGCCGTCCTTCGACTTCACGAAGGAAATCTTGTGCTCTTCGCGGATGATATCCATGCACAGCTCGACGCATTCATCACAGATGAACACCGTCGGGCCCGCGATAAGCTTGCGGACCTCGTGCTGGCTCTTGCCGCAGAAAGAGCAATACAGCGTGCTCTTGGAGTCTCCGCTCGCGGCCTTGGTCATGCTCTTTTCTCACTCTCTCGACGACGCCGACCGAAGTCTTCGCCGTCGTTCGGCCCAGGGGCGTCCCTGACGCCATCAGTGCAGGATACGTGCCCGGGGTTGTCTAATCCTTGACATTCCCCGATCCGAGCCACGATCACAAGCCTCTGCATACTTCAGTGACAATTGGCGGCGGGGCGCCCGATGGCGGGCATGTCCGAATCCCTAGATGGGATTGTGTTCAAACGGCGCAAGTGAGACGCCCTGGCGCGCAATCCGCCCCTCCCACAACGGCCGGACCAACGCCAGACGCGATGACTTGAGTTGACACGTCACAGAACGCGGCGTGTTGGGGGATATATGGCTAGACGACAACTGCGGCGCATTGGCGCCTCGCAGGCGGAATCCTTGGACGAGCAGATCGAAGACGCGGGCGTGGTCGCCTTCGACTTCGACGGCACCTTGACCACCCATGACAGCTACACCGCCTTCCTGAAGTGGCGCGCCGGCCCGACGCGGTACAATCTCGGTCTGGCCAAGCTGGCTCCGGCCGCACTTTCGTACCTCGCTCACCGCAACCGCGGACGCATCAAGGCGGCGGCCACACGCGAGTTTCTGGCCGGCGTCTCGCGCGAGCGCCTGGAAGCCGACGCCCGCGCCTTCGCCGAGTTGATGGCCCCGCGGATGCTGCGCCCGGACGCGCTGCGTACCTGGCGTCGCTGGGGCCAGCGGCGCGCAAAGCTGGTCATCGTCACCGCTTCGCCAGAAATCGTCGTCGCGCCCTTCGCACGCGGCCTGGGCGCCGACCTGCTGATCGGCACCGAACTGAAATTCGACGCCCGTGACCGGGTGATCGGCAGCTTCGACGGCCCCAACTGCCGTGGTCCGGAAAAGGTGCGGCGGCTGCAGGAAGTGTTCGGCCCCGACGTGCGGTTGCGCGCAGCCTATGGCGACACAAGCGGCGATCGTGAGATGCTCGCGATCGCCGACGAGCCCGGCTACCGGGTCTTCCAGGAGAAGCCCTGAGCCGCCCGATCGCAGGAGGATCCATGACGTCCGTCGTCTCCGGCGCCCAGATCGCCGCCGCCCGCGCCCTCACCGGGGTCAGCCAGGCCAAGCTGGCGCTTCGCGCCGGCCTCGAAGTCGAGGCCCTGCAAGCCCTGGAGAGCGCCGGCCATGCGCCGCTGGACGCGTCCCCTGCAATCGAAAGGCTGCTGCTGGCACTGGACTCGTTCGGCGTTCTGCTGATCGACGACGGCGACGGCTTCGGGTCCGGCGTGCGCCTGAAATTCAGCCGCAAGCAGGCCAAGGCCATCGGCGCCTGGGAAGACGAAGGCGGCGTCGTCGGCGACGACGACGTCCCCTGATCATGCGCTTCCGCGTCGAGAAGCTGATCCGCGACCGGCTGCCCGAGATCATGCGCAGCCAGGGGCTGGCGGTGTTCGACCGCCGGCTCGACGACGCCGAGTACGTCGTCGCCTTAGGCGACAAGCTGCTCGAGGAAGCCCAGGAGGCGCGGCTCGCCAGCCCCGACGAGATCGCCGGCGAGCTGGCCGACGTACTGGAGGTAGCCTACGCCCTGGCCCAGGCCCACGGCCTCAGCCCCCAGGATGTCGAGGCGGCCCGGCTTGCCAAACGCGCCGAGCGCGGCGGCTTCGACGCCCGGGTCTACAACGCCGCCGTTGAAGCGGCGGACGACCTGCCGGCCGCATCGTACTATCTCGCCCGCCCCAACCAGTATCCTCGCGAGGACTGACCCCCGTGAAGCACGCCGGCTCCAGCACGCTCGACGACCTGGAGCCGCTGCTGGCGGAGTTGCGCGGCTTGAGCGGAATGGTCGAGAGGAAGCGCGGCGTGTTCTACCGCAAGAGCCACGCCTTCCTGCATTTCCATGAAGACCCGAAAGGCCTGTTCGCCGATCTGCGCGCGGCCGAGGGGTCGGATTTCGATCGTTTCGACGTCACTGCGCCCGACGGCCGCAGCCGGCTGCTGGCCGCCGCAGCTTCGCGGCTCAAGGCCTAGCCGACCAAGGCTCGACCTGACCGATGACGCTCATCGGCCGGTCGCTGCGGACCGCGTCGAGTACGCCGTCCGAGATTTCGTCGTTGGTCAGCCAGCGCGAGCAGCCGTCTATCACCCGAAAACCTAGAACCACTTGGCGCAGCCTGCAGGTCGCGAGACCATCGGCCACGGCCGCCGCCGTCGCCAGCCGATGCGGATGGGCCGGGTCGGCGGTAGCGCTGCCCAGCACCTGAAACATCCGCCCCCTCACCTGCTCGGCCAGCAGCCGCGGCGCGGCGATCTTCAGGGTGTGGAACCAGGCCACCGCCAAGTCGATCGGTCCGCTGCGCTCGATCGCCGCCGCCAGGGCCCGCCCGAACGCGGCCTCGTCGTGATAGTCGCAGTCGAAGCCGCCCGGGTGCTGCGAAGCGCTGCGCGACAAAAGCGAAAGGCGCCCGCCGTCGCCGGCGAGCGCCTCCACAAGTCCGGTCAGCATGCCGGTCCCGCCCACGACGAGGACATGGCCGGGCATGACTGCGCCCTTAGTCTTCGGCGCGACGCTCGATCACGTGGTCGACCAGGCCCCACTCCTTGGCCTCTTCCGGGGTCATGAAGGTGTCGCGGTCGAGCTTTTCCTCGACCTCTTCGTACGAGCGGCCGGTGTGCTTGGCGTAGATTTCGTTCAGGCGACGCTTGGTCTTGATGATGTCCTCGGCGTGACGCTCGATGTCCGAGGCCTTGCCCGAGTAACCGCCCGACGGCTGGTGCACCATGATGCGGCTGTTGGGCAGCGCGATGCGGTTGCCCTTTTCGCCGGCCATCAGCAGGAACGAGCCCATCGACGCGGCCATGCCCATGCACAGGGTCACGACCGGCGAGCGGATGTACTGCATGGTGTCGTAGATCGCGAGACCAGACGTCACCACCCCGCCGGGGGAGTTGATGTACATCTGGATCTCTTTCTTGGGGTTCTCGGCCTCGAGGTAGAGCAGCTGGGCGCAGATCAGCGCCGACATGCCGTCTTCCACCGGGCCGTTCAGAAAGATCACGCGTTCCTTCAGCAGGCGCGAGAAGATGTCGAAGGCGCGTTCGCCGCGGCTGGTCTGCTCCACCACCATGGGCACCAGGTTCAGCGCGGTGATCTGCGGGTCACGCATAAAGGGAAGCCTCTCTCATTGATCGACTCTGCGCGCAGAGCCGCGTTCCCCTCCGATATCGCGTGGCGGAGGGGCCAGCGCAAGGTGACCGATAGTCTTAAAGAAAATCCCTCCCGTTTCCGGGAGGGATTTCTGCGTCCTGCCTAGCGGCCGACCAGCGCTTAGGCGCTGTAGCCTTCCGGCATGTCGTCTTCCTTCAGAAGGTCGTCCTTGGAGACCTTCTCGTCGGTCACGGTGGCCTTCTCGACGATCAGGTCGACGACCTTGTCCTCGAAGATCGGCGCGCGCAGTTGAGCCTGCATGCCGGCGTTCTGGCGGAACATGTCGAAAATCTGCTGGGCTTGCTGGCCATATCGCATGGCTTCCTGGCGCATCGCGTCCAGCAGTTCCTGGTCGGTGACCTGGACATTGTTGATGCGGCCGATTTCGGCCAGCACCAGGCCCAGACGCACGCGGCGCTCGGCGATCTTGCGGTACTCGGTCTGCAGCTGGTCGTCCGACTTCTCGGCGTCTTCCGGCGGCAGGCCGCCGCGGTCCTTGTCGGCCTGGACCTGTTGCCAGATGGCGTTGAACTCGGCTTCCACCATCTTCGGCGGCAGCGGGAAGTCGTGCTTTTCGTCCAGCACGTCCAGCAGGGCGCGCTTCAGCTTGAAGCGCGAGGCGCCGGTGTACTGCGACTCTAGGTTCTGCTTCAGCAGTTCCTTGAGCTTCTCCAGGTTCTCGACGCCCAGACGCTCAGCCAGGGCGTCGTCGGCCTTGGCGTCGACCGGCGCGCGGACTTCCTTCACCGTGGTGGTGAACTCGGCGTCCTTGCCGGCCAGGTTGGCGGCTTGGTAGTCGGCCGGGAAGGCCACCTTCACGATGACTTCGTCGCCCGGCTTGGCGCCGACCAGTTGGTCTTCGAAGCCCGGGATGAACTGGCCCGAACCCAGAACCAGTTCCGAATCCTCGGCGGTGCCGCCTTGGAACGCTTCACCGTCGATGCGGCCCACGAAGTCGATCAGCAGCTGATCGCCGTCCTTGGCCTTCAGCGACTTGCCGGTGCGCGGCTCATACGTGCGGCTCTGCTTGGCCAGTTCGTCCAGCGCTTCGTCGACTTCGGCGTCGGTCGGCTCGTAGACCGGGCGGGTCAGGGCGATCTTGCTCAGGTCGGTCGGCTCGAACTCCGGCATGATCTCGAGCGAGATCTCGTAGGAGAGGTCGGCCTTGCCGTCGATCACCTGGGCGATGTCGCCTTCCGGCTTCAGGTCGGGCTCGCTGGCCGGACGCAGCTTGTTGTCTTCCAGCACCTTCTGGGTGGTTTCCGAGATGGTCTGCTCGACCACTTCCGCCATCAGGGCCTTGCCGTGCACGCGACGGACGTGGGCGGCGGGCACCTTGCCGGGGCGGAAGCCCTTGATGTTGAGCTGGGGCATGATCTCGACGATCCGCGCCTCGAGCCGCTCGTTCAGGTCCGCGACCGGGACGGTCACGCCATAGACGCGGCTCAGGCCTTCGCCCGACTTTTCAACGATCTGCATCGACATTCTCGAATTCCGGAGTGCGGCGCGGGCTCGCGCCGGCAGTTCCGCCCTAGGGTGAAAAGGTGGTCGCCGCCGAACAAGCGGCGGCGAGCGGGCGCTCTTATGTCATTTCGCAGGCCCCAGTCCAAGCGCAAAGACGGCCCGGCCTGCCGCGGCAAGGCCTAGCCGGCGCTTGCGGTCTGCGCCACTGGCTCGCCGCCGCGGAGCCGCAACGCTCCTGGCGACACGCCCAGGTGCCGCTTGAAGGCGCGGCTGAAGGCCGGCCCGGACTCATAGCCCAGCCGCCCGCCGACCTCGGCGATGCTCAGTCCCTGCTCTGTCAGCAGCCCGCTCGCCAAGTACATGCGCCAGCGGGCGATGTAGCGCGCCGGCGATACGCCGAGCGCGCGGGTGAACCGCTCAGCGAAGATCGACCTAGACAGACCCGCTGTCCGCGCCAGGACTTCGATCGACCAGTTGTGGGCGGGATCCTGGTGAATCGCCGCCAGCGCGCGACCGATCTTCGGATCGCGGATCGCCGCCATCCAGCCTTCCGCCTCCCGGCCGCCGTCACGCACCCAGGCGCGGATAAGCCGGGTGATGACCACGTCGGCCAGGCGCGACAACACCGTCGCCGCACCGATGTTCTGGTCGAGCACCTCGTCCGCCATCGCCCCCAACAGGGCGCCGAGCGTCGGGTCGCTGCGCGCTCCGGCGACCGAAACCACCACCGGCATCAGGTCGAGCAGCGGATTGAGGCAAGGCTCGCGGAAACGCACGCTGCAGCACGCCAGGACGACGTCGCCCTCCCCGTCCCCGTCGAGCTGATAGACCCGATCGCCGATGGCCCGGACCGGCATCTGCGAAATGCAGGTCGCCCGGCCCTCCTCGGTGTCGCTCAGACAGTGCGTCGTGCCCTTGGGCAGCAGCACCGCGTCGCCCGCCGACAGCGGGATCGGATCCTGCCCCTCCACCCGCAGCCAGCATCGGCCCTCGACCACGAAATGCAGCCGCGCCGCACCGTCCTTCGGAAAGTTGACGCCCCAGGGCGCAGCCAGCCGGCAGCATCCGTAGGAAACGCCCACGATCCTGAGGTCGCGCAGGATCCGGCTGAGCGGATCTTCGTCCATCGCCCGGTGCAGGTCTGAGACCGGCGGACTGAGTTGAGCCTGCAAACTGGCGGCGCCCACGCGACGTACTCCCAAGACTTTCGGCGATCAGAGATGTGGACTCGCGGCCGGAAGAACCATGCCCGGCGCTCCAGTTTTCTGTGCCGTTCGTCCGGGATCGTCGAACTACGCGGCGCAGGCGGCCGCCTGGGCAAGGCGACGCCGGCGCAGGGCCAACACTAGGCAGACCCCGACTGCGGCCGCCGTCCCACAGTAGACCGAGGCGCTGAGCACCCCGAAGCGGTCGACCAGCAACCCGCCCGCCACAGCGCCGCTGGCGATCGCCACCTGGAACGCGGCCGTCAGCAGTCCGCCGGCCAGTTCCGGCCGATCAGGCACGTCGGCCACCATCCAGGCCTGGAAGCCGACCGGCAGCATCGCGAACGCCAGGCCCCACAGGGTCAGCGCGATCGCCGCCAGCCAAGGCGTCGCGCCCAGCAGCACCAGGGCGGCCATGGCGGCCGTCATCAGCGCCGATCCGGTGATGATCGCGAACTTCGGATCGCGCTCGGCCAGGAAGGCGCCGACGAAGTTGCCGATGAACCCCGCGCAGCCGAAGGCCAGCAGAATCAGCGAGATGGCCGCGACGTCGAGGCGCACCACCTGCTCCAGCACCGGCCGGATGTAGGTGAAGCCCGCGAAGTGACCGGAGATCACCACCAGCACCGAGGCCAGCACGACCATCGCCCGCGGACGCACGGCGACCTCCGCCAGATCCTTGAGGTTCGCGGTCGCGCCTGGCTTCAGCTTGGGCAGGGTAAGCCAGAGGCAGGCCAGCGCCGCCACGCCGACCAACCCAGCGATCAGGAACGTGGCCCGCCAGCCCAAGAGATCGCCGACATAGGCGCCGACCGGCGCGGCCGAGACCGTCGCGACCGTGACCCCGGTGAAGACGATCGACATCGCGCGCGGCAACACGGGCATCGGCACCAGCCGCATCGTCGTCGCCGCAGCCATCGACCAGAAGCCGCCAAGACTGACGCCGAGCACAACTCTCGCGGCCAGCAGCATGGGCAGATTGACCGCAGCAGCCGTCATCAGATTGGACACGCCGAGCAGCAGAAGCAGGCCTAGCAGCACCAGCCGCCGGTCCCAGCGGCTGCTGACGACAGGCACGAGCAGCGCTGCGAAGGCGCCGACCACCGCGGTCGCGGTGACGGCCTGCCCCGCCGCTCCGAGGCTGACGCCGAGATCGCTCGCCAGCGGCGTCAGCACGCTCGGCGGCAGGAACTCGGCCGTGACCAGCCCGAAGACGCTGAGCGATAGCGCTGCGACGCCGCTCCAGGCCGGCCGGTCGGGTTGGGCGAGGTCTTGGGCGACGGCGGCTCCGTCGGCGGGATGAGCGTCAAGCATGCGGTACTCCGGTTCAGCGCCCGAGGTAGGCGGCGACAACCGGCGTCTCAATGTCAGGATATCCGGAAGAACTGGCCGTTCGTCCGGCCCGGCGATGGCGCACGGGCCGGACGATGAATGGTGCGGGCGAGAGGACTCGAACCTCCACGCCTTGCGGCGCTGGAACCTAAATCCAGTGCGTCTACCAGTTCCGCCACACCCGCAACGCCCGCTGCATAGGGCGTAGCGCCCCGCAAAGGCAAGCCCTGCCCGCCCTGCTGCCCGCGCGCATTGGGCGCAGGCGGCCGGACCGAAGTCGGGTGGCGGCGCCGATGCGATCGGGCTATCGACATGGCGGGGGCGCGTTGCGCGTGGGCCAGGCTTGGCCCGGCGGCGAGTCGCCGGCGCGCGTTCTGACGGAGTTTTCCATGTCCGGGACCGAGCGTCTTCAGGCGCGCGCCAAGGCGCGCCAAAGCCGAATTGCGCCCCGCACAGCAGTGATCCTGGCGTTAGTCGGCTTTCTCGCGATGTGCGCAGCCCTTGAACTCGCCGGCCATGGCCAGGCCCCGCCCATCGATGGGCAACAGCCGCAACCCGCCTCGGCCCCGTAGGTCGGAACACCGGCCCCGGACATCGCGTTCAATCTTCGAACCGGAGCCGGACCATGGAAACCGTCAAAGAACACCGCCGGGCCTACGAGAGAACCGGACGCAGCACCGAGCACGCCGTGCTCCTCGTGCTCCTGCTCGCCGTCTCGGGCCTGTTCGCAGGATTCTCGGTCGCAACCTTCATCGGCGTGCTGTCGGGCGCGGGCTGAGCCCGCGCCCTCAGCGCCCGTAGGTCGCCCGCAGCGAGAGGATGCTGCTGCGCGGCTCGCCGTCCTCAGCGGCCAGCGGACAGCTCGAGCGCCACCGGCACGAGCGACAGAACCAACAGCAGGGCCATGCCCAGGTTGAACGCGCGCAGCACCGCCGGACGATCCAGGAAGCGGCGCAGGCCGACTCCGAACCCCGTCCAACTAGCCACGCAAGGCAGATTGATCGCCGTGAAGATGACCGACACCACCAGGATGTTCGTCACGTAGCCCTCACGCGGCGCATAGGCGGTGACCGCGCCCAGCGCCATCGCCCAGGCCTTGGGGTTTACCCACTGGAACGCCGCCGCTTGCAGGAAGGTTTGCGGTCTGGCGCCCGCCTCCCCCATCCCCAGCCCCGAGGAGGTCGCGATCTTCCAGGCCAGCCAGAGCAGGTAGAGGCCGCCGGCCACGGCCAGCACGTCATGCAGTTCCGGATAGGCGGCGAACAACCCGCCCAGCCCGAGCCCCACGGCCACCACGAGCAGCAGGAAGCCTCCCGACACGCCGATCATGTGCGGGATCGATGCGCGGAAGCCGAAGTTGGCCCCCGAGGCCATCAGCATCGTGTTGTTCGGTCCCGGGGTGATCGACGAGACGAAGGCGAACAGCGCCAGCGCCGCCAACAATTCGGGGGTGAGCGAGGTCATGGAAGGCTCCAACGGATGCGATCCGGCGGCGGACATGGGCCCCAAAAGCAAAACCCCTCCCGTCGCCGGGAGGGGTTTTCTGCTGCGTCAGGTCCGGTTTCGAACCCTAGACGCCCCTGCCCTCCCATACGCGCATAATCATCCGCCCGGCGATTACCGGACGGCCGATAGCCACGATGGCGGCTGCGCGATGGAGGTTCGAGGTCATCGCGACGGGCGTTAGCACGGCCGCCAGAGGCTGACCACCAGTTAGCCGAGGCGTCCTTCGTAGAGCCGGCGCAGGACGGTCGGCGCCAACCCCGGCAGGTCCTCGGCGATCAGGCCGGGGCCATGCAGCTCGGCCGCCTCGGCATGGATCCAGGCGCCCGCGCAGGCGGCTTCGAAGCTCTCCATGCCCTGGGCGATCAGCGAGCCGATGAAGCCGGCCAGCACGTCGCCCGAGCCGGCCGTCGCCAACCACGGCGAGCCGTTGGTGTTGACGCAGGCGCGTCCGTCGGGCGCGGCGATCACCGTGTCGGCGCCCTTCAGCAGCACGATCGCATCAGCCTGTTGCGCCGCCCGGCGGGCTGCGGCGATGCGGTCCGGCGCGTCCTTCAGCAGCCCCGGGAACAGCCGGTCGAACTCGCCTGGGTGCGGGGTCAGCACGTCGTCGACGTCGAGAACCGAGAACAGCTCCTCCGGATCGTCGCGGAAGACGGTGATGGCGTCGGCGTCGATGACCAGCGCCGCGCCGGTCCGCGCCAGGGCCAGCACATTGACCAGCGTGTTCTCTGTCACGCCCGCCGCCGGACCGATGATCGCCGCATCAACGTCGGCGGCGGCCTGCTCCAGTTCGGCCTCGGTGTCGAAGCCCTTGAGCATCACCGCCTCCAGGTGCGCGGCGTTCACCGACAACGCCTCGCTGGGCGACAGCAGCGTCACCAGGCCTGCGCCCATCCGCAGTCCGGCGCGCGCCGACAGCCGCGCCGCGCCGGTGTTCCAGGCTTCGCCCGAGACCACCACGAGGCGGCCCCGCGCATGCTTGTGGGAGGTGGGCTTGGGCCAGGGGAAATGGGCGAGCCAGGCTTCCGGGCCGTTCTCGATCAGGTCGCTGTCGGTCTCGAGCAGGCCGATGTCGGCCACCACCACCTCGCCGCACAGCTCGTGTCCCGGCTGCAGCACGTGGGCCGGTTTCTTGGCGTGGAACGTCACGGTCAGGCCGGCGACCACCACCGGCCCGCGCGGATCACCGGTGTCGCCGGGCAAGCCGGAGGGCACATCAACCGCCACCACCGCCTCGGGATGAGCCGCCAGATGCGTGGCCATGACGGCGGCTTCGCCGCTCAAGGGGCGGGCTAGGCCCGCGCCGAACATCGCGTCGACGAACAGGCGCGCATCGAGCGGCGCGTCCCAAGCGGTCAAGCCGCCGTCCCACAGCGCCGCCGCGGCCTTGGCGTCGGCGCTCTCGGCCGCGGCCAGCGCGCGCACCTCGACGGGCCAGCCGCGCGCCTTGAGCAACCGGGCCACGACATAGCCGTCGCCGCCGTTGTTGCCCGGACCGCACAGCACGCAGACCGATCGCTGCGAGAAGCGTTCTGCGATGGCCTCGGCCACCGCCGCGCCGGCGCGTTCCATCAGTTCGAGGCCGGGCGTGCCCGCCGCGATGGCTGCACGGTCGGCCGCGGCGATTTCCGCGACCGTGAGAATCTTGCGCGCAGCCACGGCCGCTCCTCGTCTGACCTACAGGACCTGCGTAGAGGCTTCGCGCCCACGCTCCACCAAGGTCAAGCGCTCGCCATCGGTTTCGAGGGTCGAGATCGAGGCGTGATCCGGGCGGAAGACGAGAACGCGCTCGTCGCCTTCCAGATGCGAGATCACCGCATTGATCGCCACGTAGTGCGAAAACACCGCCGCGCCGCCCTTGGCCTGCAGCGCCTTCACGACATCGCCGCGCCAGGCGTCGTAGTCGAGATCGCCCTCGACGTCCTTCCAGCGGCCTTGGAACACGCCGCGCAGCCAAGCCGGGCGTTCCTCGGCGGTCAGCGCCTTGGGCGTCGGGATCTCGCCGACGAAGGGATCGATCTCGACCTCCACGCCCAGCGCGGCAGCGGTGGGCGCAGCGGTCTCGCGGCAGCGACGCAGCGGCGAACTGAACACCCGCCGGGGGCGCTCGGCTTCCGGCAGGCTCATCAGGTAGTCGCGCGCGGCCTCGGCCTGCGCCTGACCCGCCGCGTCCAGACCGGGGTCCTCGTCGGCCTCGCCCCAGACGGCGGCCGGCTTGCCATGGCGGATCAGGTACAGTCGGGACATCAGATCAATCCGGTACGAAGATGTTGCGGCTTCCGTCCTCGGACCTGCTGACAGTTCCGGTGCGGCCGACCGCTTCCTTAGCCTCAAGTCCGGCCAACGTCGCCTCGTCCGTCGGCGTGTTGGCGACGAAACGGCGGCCTTCGGAGTCGCGGCCGACGACGATCCCCATCATGTAGCCCTCGCGCCCGTGCACCACCGTATAGGTCTCGATAGTGGCCGCGCCGTTTGGCTGTTCGATGACAGCCGGGTGCGGCAGGGCGTCGATCTGGGCCTGGATGATCTTCGGATCCTGCCGATCGAACGGCCCCTTCGGCGGGGTGGTCGAATAGACGCCCGTCGATTGCTTGGTCAGGAACCAGCCGTTGGCCGTCACCAGGCCGTAGGCGCCCGGATCGGCGCGCAACCGCTGCATCATCACCGCGATCGAGTGCATGGCGTAGTTGTTCCCGGGGCCGCCCATGTACGGCAGCCCGCCGGTCACCGTCAGGCCGCGCGGATCGTCGAGCGCCAGGCCCAGTTCCTCGGCCCCGACCTCGACCGCCACCGGGAAGCACGAATAGAGGTCGATGTGGCCGATGTCGGCGAGATCCACCCCGGCCATCTCCAGCGCCCGCTTGCCGGTCAGGCGCATGGCCGGGCTGGAATGGAAGTTCTGGCGGTCGAGCGGATACCAGAGGTCGGAGGCGTCGGCGCAGCCGTGCAGGTAGACCAGCTTGTCCTCGGGGATCCCAAGCTCGCGCGCCGTCTTCAGGCTGGCGACCAGCACGCCCGCGGACTGGTCCACGTCCATGATGGCGTTCAGGTACTTGGTGTAGGGAAAGCCGACCATCCGATTGCGGTCGCTCACCTCGACCAGTTCCTGCGCCGAGCGCTCGATCGGGAACCAGGCCTCCGGGTTCTGGGCCGCCACCTTCGTGAAGGGCGCGAACAGCTCGCCCAGCCGCGCCTGGTGATCGGGGATCGAGCGGCCGTCCCGCGCCCGCAGCGCGTTCTCGAACAGCGGGTAGCAGTTGATCGGCCGACCAAGCCCGTGCTTGGCCTCGTACGGCGTCACCCCCGGCCGCGGATCGCCGATCCGATCCGGCTCGGGCAACTCCTCGGCGTCATCCCAGTCGGCGAAACCCAGGCCCTTGGTGAGTCGCTTGGTGGCCGAGCCGAGGAATTCGCAGCCGACCACCAGGGCCAGGTCCGTTTCGCCCTTGGCGATCCGCTCGCTGACGATGTTCACCAGCTGCTGGGGACTGTTGCCGCCCATGTGGGAATAGACTGCGTACTTCGGATCGGCGCCGATGCGCTTGGCCAGAGTCGCCGGCGGATTGGTCGAATGCGGCACCAGCCGTCCGCCGCCGGGCGCGTCGATCGTGAAGCCGACGACCGCCAAGGTATCGATCTTCGACAGCTTTTCCGGGGCAAGGCCCGCATCCTGCGCCGCGCGTTCCGCTGCAATCTTCAGCAATTCCGTCGGGGAAGGCGATGCGCCCGGATCGCCCCGATAGGTGAATTGGCCCGCTCCGATGAGAACTGGGGTCCGCTCGTCCATCATTTCCCTCCCCTCGGCGATCGTTCGGCGCCACGGGGGCCGCCGAACGGACGCGAACAGTATTGTTTCCGGCAATGATCGTGATTTGGGCGCCGGGCGCCTAAAAAGGCATCATTCACATCATCGCACGCTCCCGCGACGGAACCGCAAGCCCATCCCTCTTGTGAGTCCACTCCGGAGCGTGCTCGTAGCCGCCAACCGCTTCGGCGGCGCCGCGCATCAAGTGAGGCCAGTGAACTTGGAATGAAAAAGATCGAAGCCATCATCAAGCCGTTCAAGCTGGACGAGGTGAAGGAGGCCCTGCAGGAGCTGGGCGTCCAAGGCATGACCGTGATCGAAGCCAAGGGCTACGGTCGCCAGAAGGGCCACACCGAGCTCTACCGCGGCGCCGAGTACGTCGTCGACTTCCTGCCGAAGATCAAAATCGAAGTCGTCGTCGCCGACGACCAGCTCGAAGCCGCGCTGGAAGCCATCGTGGGCGCCGCCCGCACCGGCCGCATCGGCGACGGCAAGATCTTCGTCTCGGAAATCACCGACGTTCTGCGCATCCGCACCGGCGAGACCGGCGCCGCAGCCGTCTAACGACTTTACAGCTATCGGACTTCTTCAAGGGGATTAGACCATGGCCACGACCGCCAAGGACATTCTGGATCAGATCAAGGAAAAGGACGTCAAATACGTCGACGTCCGCTTCACCGACATTCGCGGCAAGATGCAGCATGTCACCTTCGACATCGACCTGGTGGACGAAGAGTTCCTGACCGACGGCACCATGTTCGACGGCTCGTCGATCGCCGGCTGGAAGGCCATCAACGAGTCGGACATGAAGCTGCGTCCGGACCTCGATACGGCGATCATCGACCCGTTCTATCAGCAGACCACGCTCTGCCTGATGTGCGATATCGTGAACCCCGACACTGGCACCCCGTACAACCGCGACCCGCGCTCGATCGCCAAGGCGGCCCTGAACTACGTGAAGGCCTCGGGCATCGGCGACACCGTGTTCTTCGGCCCGGAAGCCGAGTTCTTCATCTTCGACGACGTGCGCTGGAACACCCAGCCGCACAACACCGGCTACTCGTACGACTCGAGCGAACTGCCGGCCAACACCGGCCGTGAGTATCCGGAAGGCAACATGGGCCATCGCCCGGGCCCGAAGGGCGGCTACTTCCCGGTGAACCCGGTCGACAGCTGCCAGGACCTGCGCGGCGAGATGCTGGCCGTCATGGGCGAGCTCGGCATGAAGCCGGAAAAGCACCACCACGAAGTGGCGCCGGCCCAGCACGAACTCGGCCTGAAGTTCGACACCATGATCGTCATGGCCGACCGGATGCAGCTCTATAAGTACGTGATCCACAACGTGGCAGCGGCCTACGGCAAGTCGGCCACCTTCATGGCCAAGCCGATGTTCGCCGACAACGGTTCGGGCATGCACGTGCACCAGTCGATCTGGGCCGACGGCAAGCCGCTGTTCGCGGGCGACAAGTACGCCGGCCTGTCGCAGATGTGCCTGTGGTACATCGGCGGCATCATCAAGCACGCCAAGGCGATCAACGCCTTCTCGAACTCGACCACCAACTCCTACAAGCGTCTGGTGCCCGGCTACGAAGCCCCGGTGAAGCTGGCCTACTCGGCCCGCAACCGCTCGGCCTCGATCCGTATCCCGCACGTCGACTCGCCGAAGGCCAAGCGCATCGAAGCCCGCTTCCCGGACCCGATGGGCAACCCCTACCTGACCTTCGTCGCCCTGCTGATGGCCGGCCTGGACGGCATCATCAACCAGATCGACCCGGGCGCCGCCCAGGACAAGAACCTCTACGACCTGCCGCCGCGCGAGCAGAAAAAGGTTCCGGAAGTCTGCGGCTCGCTGCGTGAAGCCCTGGAGAACCTCGACAAGGACCGCGCCTTCCTGAAGGCCGGCGGCGTCATGGACGACGACTTCATCGACTCCTACATCGAGCTGAAGATGCAGGAAGTGATGCGTCTCCAGCTGCATCCGCACCCGGTCGAATTCGACATGTACTATTCGTGCTGATCGAAGCCGCCTGAGGCGACTTTCGAGAGGGCCGCGGAGCAATCCGCGGCCCTTTTCGCATCCCCGCCAAGCTGGACGTTGACGAACCCGGTTCAGTCAGCGCGTCATCCCGCCACAACCTTGCGTTTCAGCAGGGGACCAGTCGGGGAAACGCCATGAAAAAGCTGCTTCTGAGCACGGCCGCCTGCGCGCTGGCCGCGGGAATCGCCTCGAGCGCCGCCGCCTACGAGGCGCAGATCGTGCGCACCAAGTACGGCATCCCGCACGTCACCGCGAAAGACTTCGGCGGGCTCGGCTACGGCCAGGCCTACGCCTTCGCCCAGGACAACCTCTGCCTGCTGGCCGACAAGATCGCCACCGTGAACGGCGAGCGGACCAAGCACTTCGGACCGGACGCGACCAATGTCGTGGCCTTCACCGACATCAAGAATCTCGAGAGCGACTTCTTCTTCCGCTCGAACATCGACGTCCCCGCCCTGCGCGCCAAGCTCGACAAGGGGCCGGCCGACTACCGCGCCCTGGTCCAGGGCTACGTCGCCGGCTTCAACCGCTACCTGGCCGACACGCCGAAGGACCAGCGTCCGGCCGACTGCCGCGACGCCGCCTGGGTGCGGCCGATCAGCGTCGACGACATGGTGCGGCTGAACGAAGAGCGCATGATCCAGGCCAGCGGCGGGGCGTGGCTGCGCCAGACCAACGCCGCCGCGCCGCCCGCGGCGGAGGCTCCGGCCAAGGCCGCCGCCAATGTCGGCCTGCCGAACATGGCCGAGCAGATCGGCCTCGGCTCCAACGGCTGGGCGTTCGGCCGCGACGTGACCACCAACAAATCGGGCCTGCTGCTCGGCAACCCGCACTTCCCCTGGGAGACGACCAACCGCTTCTACGAGGCGCACCTGACGATCCCGGGCAAGTTCGACGCCATGGGCGTGACCATCGCCGGCGCGCCGGGTCTGTCGATCGGCTTCAACAAGGACGTCGCCTGGACGCACATCTCGACCGATCGGCACTTCACGCTGTTCGAGCTGACCCTCGATCCAGCCGACCCGACCGCCTACCTCGTCGACGGCAAGCGCCACGCGATGGAACGCAAGTCGGTCACCGTCGACACGCCGGCCGGGCCGCAGACCCGCACCTACTACACGACGCTCTACGGCCCGGTAGTGGTGATGCCGCAGGCGGGCCTGGCCTGGACCACCAAGACCGCCTACGCCCTGCGCGACGCCAACAAGGGCAACAGCGCCGCGGCCGGGACCTGGCTGGACATCGCCCGCGCCAAGTCGGTGGGCGAGATCCGCGCGACCATCACCAAGTCGCTGGGCATTCCATGGGTCAACACCATCGCCGCCGACCGCCACGGCGATGCGCTCTACGCCGACATCACCGCCACGCCCGACGTCTCGGCCGACAAGCTGAAGACCTGCGCCCCCAGCCCGGCCGCCGCGAAGCTGGCCGCCGCCTCGCGCATCTATGTCCTCGATGGGTCGCGCGCCGCCTGCGACTGGGGTTCGCCGGGCCTGATGGCCGGCGCGACTATGCCCGCGATGATCCGCCAGGACTATGTCGCCAACAGCAACGACAGCTACTGGCTGACCAACGCCAAGGCTCCGATGGCGGCGGTGTCGCCGATCATCGGCCTCACCGACATTCCGCAGAACCTGCGCACCCGCTCCGGCATCGTCGAGATCGACGCGCGGCTGGCCGGAACAGACGGCCTGCCCGGCAAGGGCTTCGACCCGGCGGCGGTGAAGACCATGCTGTTCTGGAACAAGAACCACGCCGCCGAGCTCTTCCTCGACGATACGCTGACGGCCTGTGGGGCCGGCGGCGCGGTCGCCTTGGCCGACGGCCAGAGCGTCGACCTGACTGCCGCCTGCGCGATCCTTGGCAAGTGGGACCGCCGCATGGACAACGACAGCGTCGGCGCCCTGCTGTGGATGGAGTACTGGCGCCAGGCCCAGAAGATCGCGGGCCTCTACGTGACGCCCTTCGACGCCGCCGACCCGGTGCACACCCCGCGCGGCCTGAAGACCGACGCGGACACCGCCCGCAAGCTGCGCCAGGCCCTGGCCGGCGCGGTGCAGCTGATGGCCAGGCAGAACATCGCGCTCAACGCCCCCTACGGCGCCTATCACTTCGCGATCCGCGGCGAGCACAAGATCCCCGTCCACGGCGGCGAAGGCTCCGACGGGGTGCTCAACGCCCAGCAGGCGCATTTCAACGCCAAGGCCGGCGGCTACGTGCCCTACCACGGCTCCAGCTACATCCAGGTCGTGACCTTCGACGACAAGGGTCCGGTGGCCGACGCGGTGCTGTCCTACTCGCAGTCGACCGATCCGGCCTCGCCGCACTACGCCGACCAGACCTGGCTCTATTCCAAGAAGGGCTGGCACCGCCTGCCCTTCCATGCCGCCGACATCGCCGCCGACGAGCCCAGCGCGCCGCTGGTGCTGAAGGGGAACTGATCCGGATCCCGGGCCAGGCCGCCGCGCCTGGCCCGTTTCGGCACATCCGCGCACCTGCAAGGCCCACGCGCCGCCCCAGAGCGCCGGACAAATTCCATAGAATACTGACACTTATGGCCATGCAGAACTGGCCCGCACCTTGCTCCCTTCGGCCCAAGGGACAGATGCGCCGCAGGACGGCGCGTTGGGGCAGGACGGGGCCATATGCGCAAGTCGTCGAGACTAACCAAGAGGACGCTTTTCGGGCTGCTGGTCGCGACCATCGCCCTGCCGCTGCCGGCGATGACGCCGGGCCTGCTGTCGAGCGCGATCGGCGCCATGGCGCTGGTCGGCGTTCCTGCCGCCGCCCCCTCCGCGACCCCAATGGTTCCGGTCTACTTCAAGCCCGCCCGCGGCCGCCTGGCCAAGGCGATGGCGCCCGAGCATGAGCTGGCCCGGCTGGCCGAACCGCGCCAGGCGCTGTTCGAGAACATCGCCGAGCCGCTGACGCCGCCAGAAGACCTCAAGCTGATCGCGCTCTACGACATCCAGCCGCGCATGCCGACGCCCTGGGACTGGCTGATCGCACCCGATGGGCCTGTCACGACAGGCGTTCGACGGCCGCTGCCGCGGGTCGCGACGCCGGTGCCCGAGCCGTCGACCTGGGCGATGATGATCACCGGCTTTGGCCTAGCCGGCGCCTTCATTCGCCGCCGTCGCCACGCTGCGACAGCCATCGGCCCGCAGGTCGCATTGATTTAGAGGCCGTCGCGATTCATATGGGGCGGTCTCGAATCGTTCCATTTTCAGGTCGCATGTCCCAGGCCTCTACTCCCCAAGCTTCTCTCTTCGACGACGCTCTGAACCCCGCGCCGGCCGCACCGCTGGCGCAGAGCCATGAGCCGCGCCCCGATCCGGCGGTGCTGACCGAAAAGCCGGGCGGCGGCTACTCGGCTAAGGACATCGAGGTTCTCGAAGGGCTGGAGCCGGTCCGCAAGCGGCCCGGCATGTACATCGGCGGCACCGACGAGCGTGCGCTGCACCACCTGTTCGCCGAAGTGCTCGACAACGCCATGGACGAGGCCGTCGCCGGCCACGCCAAGGTCATCGAGGTCAAGCTCGACGCCGACGGCGTCCTGAGCGTCAAGGACGACGGCCGCGGGATTCCAGTCGACCCGCACCCGAAGCATCCGGGCAAGTCGGCCCTGGAAGTCATCATGACCGTCCTGCACTCGGGCGGTAAGTTCTCGGGCAAGGCGTACGAGACCTCCGGCGGTCTGCACGGGGTCGGCGTCTCGGTGGTGAACGCGCTGTCCGAGCGCGTCGACGTCACCGCCTGGAAGGACGGCTTCGAGTGGCGCCAGTCGTTCAGCCGCGGCAAGCCGCTGGGCTCGATCGAAAAGCTCGGCGCGACCCGCAAGAAGGGCACGGCGTTCGCCTTCCTGCCGGACGAACAGATCTTCGGCGAGGGCTGTGCGTTCAAGCCGGCGCGCCTCTACCGGATGGCCCGGTCCAAGGCCTACCTGTTCGGCGGCGTCGAGATCCGCTGGAGCTGCGATCCCTCGCGCATCCAGGACCAGACCCCGGCCGAGGCGGTGTTCCGCTTCCCCAACGGCCTGGCGGACTTCCTGGCCGAGCGAGTCAAAGGCGTCGAGACCGTCACCCCCGAACCCTTCGCCGGCCGCTATGAGCGTCCCGGCGAAACCGGCAAGGTCGAATGGGCCGTCACCTGGACGCCCGCCGGCTTCGGCGAGGCCGACAGCTTCATGCAGTCCTACTGCAACACCGTGCCGACCCCGGAAGGCGGCACGCACGAGGCCGGTCTGCGCGCCGCCCTGACTCGCGGCCTCAAGCAATACGCTGAACTGACGGGTGAGAAGCGCGGCGGCCTGATCACCGCCGAGGACGTCGTGGCCCAGGCCGGCGCCTTGGTCAGCGTGTTCATCGCCAACCCGGAGTTCCAGGGCCAGACCAAGGAAAAGCTGTCCTCGTCGGACGCCCAACGGCTCGTCGAGAACGCCCTGCGCGATCCCTTCGACCACTGGCTGACCGCCCAGCCCAAGTCCGCCAGCCTGCTGCTGCAGTTCGTCATCGACCGGGCCGAGGAGCGGCTGAAGCGCCGCCGCGACCGCGACGTCCAGCGCGCCTCGGCCACCCGCAAGCTGCGCCTGCCAGGCAAGCTGGCCGACTGTTCGGGCCAGGCCACCGACGGCACTGAAATCTTCCTGGTCGAAGGCGACTCCGCCGGCGGCTCGGCCAAGCAGGCGCGTAATCGCCGGACCCAGGCGATCCTGCCGCTGCGCGGCAAGATCCTGAACGTGGCCTCGGCCTCGGTCGACAAGCTGGTCGCCAACAAGGAACTCTCCGACCTGCTGCTCGCCCTCGGCGTTCAGCCCGGCAAGAAGTTCAAGGAAGAGGACCTGCGCTACGAGCGCGTGGTGATCATGACGGACGCCGACGTCGACGGCGCCCACATCGCATCGCTGCTGATCACGTTCTTCTACCGCACGATGCCGGACCTGATCCGCGCCGGCCGGCTCTATCTCGCCCTGCCCCCGCTCTACCGGATGAGCCACGGCGGCAAGACCATCTACGCCCGCGACGATGCGCACCGTGAGGAGCTGCTGCGCACCGATTTCAAAGGCAAGAAGCCCGAGATCGGCCGCTTCAAGGGCCTCGGCGAAATGATGCCGAACCAGCTCAAGGAGACGACCATGGATCCGGGCAGCCGGACCCTGGCGCGCGTCACCCTGCCCCGCGCCGAGGAGACGGTCGAGGACCTGGTCGAGGCGCTGATGGGCCGCAAGCCGGAGCTGCGCTTCCGCTTCATCCAGGAAAACGCCGAGTTCGCCGCGGACGACCTCGACGTCTAACGCCCCGGCCTCGCGCACCTTCCAGAACATCTCGCGGGCGCCTATATCGCGGTCCGAAGCTCTCCGCTGAGGCCGCGACACCCAAAGCGCAGCCTACGAACTTGCGTGAAGCTTGCGCCTCCCCTTGAACTGCAAGGGGCAGAACGCGTTTGACTTGACGCTATGTCTCCGTATCTTCCGCGTCGCGCGACGATCGCCGTACGCGCCGCCGCGGTTCGCTAGCTCGTCTTCGGGCGAGCCCCCGCCCCCATTGCTGCTGAATGACCGAATTTTCCGAACTGGGCCTGTCGCCCGCGACGCTCCAGGCCGTTGCCGACACCGGCTACACGACCGCTACTCCGATCCAGGCCCAGGCTATTCCTGTGGCGCTTCAAGGTCGCGACGTCCTCGGCATCGCCCAGACCGGCACCGGCAAGACCGCCGCCTTCACGCTGCCGATGATCGATCGCCTGGCGGCTGGCCGCTCGAAGGCGCGGATGCCGCGCTCGCTGGTCATCGCCCCGACCCGCGAACTGGCCGACCAGGTCGCCGCCTCGTTCGAAAAGTACGCCAAGGGCCAAAAGCGCACGTTGTCGTGGGCGCTTCTGATCGGCGGCGTCTCGTTCGGCGACCAGGAGCTGAAGCTCGATCGCGGCGTTGACGTGCTGATCGCCACCCCTGGCCGACTTCTCGACCATTTCGAGCGCGGCAAGCTGCTGCTGACCGGCGTCCAGATCATGGTGGTCGACGAAGCCGACCGCATGCTCGACATGGGCTTCATCCCGGACATCGAGCGCATCTTCAAGCTGACCCCGGCCAAAAAGCAGACGCTGTTCTTCTCGGCGACCATGCCGCCGGAAATCACCCGCCTCACCAAGCAGTTCCTCAACGATCCGCAGCGGATCGAGGTCGCGCGCCCGGCGACCACGGCTGAAACGATCAGCCAGTACATGGTGAAGCTGCCGACCTCGGATCCGAAGGCCAAGCGCACCGCCCTGCGCATGCTGATCGAGCGGTCTCAGGTCGACACCGGCATCGTGTTCTGCAATCGCAAGTCCGAAGTCGACATCGTCGCCAAGTCGCTGAAGAAGCACGGCTTCGACGCCGGCGCCATTCACGGCGACCTGGACCAGGCGACGCGCATGCGCACGCTGGAGGCCTTCCGTAAGGGTGAGCTGAAGCTGCTCTGCGCCTCCGACGTCGCCGCCCGGGGCCTGGACATCCCGGCTGTCGGTCAGGTCTTCAATTACGATGTCCCGCATCACGCCGACGACTACGTGCACCGCATTGGCCGGACCGGCCGCGCGGGCCGCACCGGCGAGGCGTACATGATCGTTACGCCGGCCGACGCCAAGAACATCGACAAGGTCCTGAAGCTCATCGGCAAGACGCCCGAAGAGGTCGTCTTTGAGGGCGTCGATTTCGCCTCCATCAAGGACGAGCGTCGCGCCAGCAGCAGCGGCCGCGAACGCGGCGGCTCGCGCGAGCGTGGCGGCCGCAGCGAGCGGGGATCGCGCGACCGCGCTCGCCCGATCGCTCCGCACGGCGAAGTCGCGTCGATGGAGCCGGTCGTCACCGCGCCCGCCAGCGACGAGGCTCAGGCCGAGGCGCCCAAGCGACGCACGCGCACCCGCGCCGAACCTGCCGCCAAGGCGCCGCCGAAGGCCGCCCCGCCGCCCCCCGCGCCCGCCACAGCCGCGCCAGAGCCGGCGCGCCGCGAGCGCTCGCGGCGCGACAACCGGGACGGTCGCGACAATCGTGACCATCGCGAGGACCGCGACAATGTCGTCGGCTTCGGCTCCGATATCCCGGCGTTCCTGCTGCGGGCCCCGCCGCGCTCGACGACGACCGAATAGTCGAGTTTACATTTTTAACGGCTCGTTCGGCTCTCCCCGGTAACCTTCTCCCCGGGACATGAATGCTGCCGCGAAAAATTCGCGGCGCCTTCGAGGATTCGGGGAAGACAGTATGTCGGGCGACATCGAAACCAAGCTGCGGGGTCCGGGCGCCTATGCCTTGGCCAGGCAGACCATGGACGCCATGGAGGCGAACAAGGTCTGGCCGACTGCAGTGAACTTCGAGCTCTGGACCCACTTCATCGCTGCGCCCGACAGCGCCCTGGGCCGCGAGATCGCCAGGATGCTCTCCACCGGCGAAGCGTTCACCGACACCGTCGCCGACGAACTGGCCGCCACCTACCTCCCCAAGGCCAAGCTCAACGACCACATCCGCGACGCCGGCGACGCCCTGACCAAGGAACTCGACGCCGTCAGCCGGGCCATCGAGACCGCCCAGAAGTCCAGCGAGGCCTATGGCGAAACCCTCGCCGGCGCCTCCAAGTCGCTGAGCGCCGTCGGCAGCGTCGACGATCTCAAGGCCACCGTCGAGACCCTGGTCAACGCCACCAAGCGCGTCCAGCGCGAGAACAAGTCCCTCGAGCGCCGGCTCGGCGAATCCACGGCCCAAGTCACCAAGCTGCGCGAGCACCTCGAACAGGTCCGCCGCGAAGCCACCACCGACGGCCTGACCAACCTTGCCAACCGCAAGGCTTTCGATGAGGAACTCGAGCGCGCCTGCGCCGACGCCGTCGACCAGGCCCAGAGCCTGACCCTGGCGGTCATCGACATCGACCACTTCAAGTCGTTCAACGACACCTGGGGCCACCAGACCGGCGACCAAGTCATCCGTTACGTCGCCAGCGTCATCGGTCGCGTCGGGGCCCCGCCCCGCTTCGCCGCGCGCTACGGCGGCGAGGAATTCGCTCTGATCTTCCCGCGTGAGCGCGCCGAACTGGCCGCCATCGTCCTGGACGAGATCCGCGAAGAGGTTTCCTCGCGGATGCTGAAGCGCCGCTCGACCAACGACGACCTCGGGGCGATCACCGTCTCGGTCGGCCTGGCCGAACTGCGCACCGGCGAGAGCGCTCACGGCCTCATGGAGCGAGCCGACAGCGCCCTCTACGTCTCCAAGCGCTCAGGCCGGAATCGGGTGACCAGCGCCGAGTCCGTAGCCGCGGCCGCCTGACCCCCGCTTGGGCGTTTTTCCCCTAGCCTGACGCGGCGACATACCCCTTTAAGTTCCGTCAGGACCTTGAGGGAGGACGCCATGGCCTATTCGAAGATCAAGACTTCGGTCGCGGACGGGATCGGCGTCATCACGCTGGCGGACCCCAGCACGCTGAACGCGGCGGGCCTCGACCTCATGGACGAGTTGCAGCAGGCGTTCGACGGCATGAAGGCCGACGCGTCGGTTCGATGCGTGGTGCTGACCGGCGAAGGCCGCGGGTTCTGCTCGGGCGCCAACCTCTCCGGCCGCGGCGGCGCGGCTCCCGCCAACCCCGATCCGGATGGGCCGGACGCCGGTGCAGCGCTCGAAAGCGTCTACAATCCTTTCGTGAAGTCGCTCCGCGACTATCCCCTGCCGATCGTCACCGCGGTGAACGGCGTGGCCGCAGGCGTCGGCTGCTCGCTGGCTCTGATGGGCGACATCATCGTCTGCGCCGAGAGCGCCTACTTCCTGCAAGCGTTCCGCCGCATCGGTCTGGTCCCGGACGGCGGCTCGACCTACCTGCTGCCACGCCTCATCGGCAAGGCGCGCGCCATGGAGATGGCGCTGATGGGCGAGAAGGTCCCTGCCAAGACTGCGGTCGAATGGGGTCTGGCCAACCGGGCCGTGCCTGACGACCAGTTGATGGCCACGGCCATGGAGTTCGCCCAGAACCTCGCGACGGGCCCGAAGGCGCTCGGCGCCATCCGCAAGCTCATGTGGGAGAGCCTGGACGCCGAATGGGCCGACCAACTCCATGCCGAGCGCGTCGCGCAGAAGCATGCGGGCCGCACCGAGGACAATCGCGAAGGCATCCTGGCCTTCCTTCAGAAGCGTCCGGCCCTGTTCAAGGGGCGCTGACCGCGCCCCGGCCTTCCCGCCGCCGTGACAGCGACTCTGAGGCCGCCACGGCGACCAGCAGGGTCGATGTCGCCACGCTGAGCACGGCCGGCGTCAGGGTCGTGGCCAAAGGCGCCAGCACCGCCAGGCCGATCAGCCCCGCCAGGTGCGAGCGCGGGAAGCGCTGCGTCGTAACCCGCCGAAACAACAGGTCGCCGAACAGGTAGAGCGCCGGTCCCGACAGCAACACCATGGCGCTCTTCACATCCACATGGCCGTCCGGGTGGGCCAGCGCCAATTCGTCGCCCACCGCGCTCACCACGATGCCGGCCAGCAGCGGCAGGTGGATGTAGGTGTAGGCGAGCCGAGCGATCCGTCCAGGATCATCCGACTTCGCGAACTGGCTGCTCGCGCGTTCGGCCGCCGCATCGAAATAGATCCACCACATCGCTACGCTGGCGACGAACGAGGCGCCGAACGCGGCCAGCACGCCGGCGCTCATCGGCAGTTCAGCGAAGGTCGCGCCGGTGACCAGCAGCGTCTCGCCCAGGGCGATGATCACGAACAGGGCGCAGCGCTCGGCCATGTGCCCGCCCTCGACATCCCAGTCGCCGGTGGTCGAGCGGCCAAGGCCAGGCGTCCAGAAGCCCAGCGACGGCGAGGCGAACTCGATCGCCACCGCCACGCCCCACAGCGCCAGCCGCAAGCCGCCCTCGGAGAGCCCGCCCGCGATCCAGAACGCGCCCGAGACCGAAAGCCAGGCGGTGATCCGAAGGAAATTGCGATAGTTCCGCTCGTTGTGTCGCCGCAGGGCCCACAGCATGAACAGCGAGCGGCCCACCTGCATGACGACGAAGGCGCAGGCGAAGAGCAGCCCCTTGTCCTCGAACGCCTCCGGCAGCGACGTCGTCATCAACAGGCCGGCCAGCATCAGGGCCAGCAGCAACAGCCGCACGACCGGCTGCTCGGGGTCCATCCAGTTAGTGATCCAGCAGGTGAAGATCCACACCCACCAGACGGCCAGGAACAGCAGTCCGGTCTGGACCGCCCCCATCGGCGTCAGGTGCTTCAGTAACGAGTGCGACAGCTGGGTGATCGCGAACACGAACACCAGGTCGAAGAACAGCTCGATGAAGGTGACCCGGTGATGCTCGTGCTCGCGCCGTGTCCGCTGGAGATCCTTGGTCGCGCCGAACATGGGCCCACCTCGCTGCAAGCAAGATTATCTAGGCAGCAGACATGCGTCAGCGCCATCGCCGATCAGGCGAATACTGGCCTACAAATGTAACTTCTATGCTGACCATCACGCCCGTCCGGCCTATCGGCGGGCGCTGGAGGGGGGCCGGCCATACGACTTCGCCGACTAGGCGTCGGCGGGCTTGGCCGGCTCGATGGTGACGCTCTCGCCACAACCGCAGGCGTCGGTCTCGTTCGGATTGCGGAACTGGAACTTGGCCGAGAGCTTGGTGGTCACGTAGTCGATCTCGGTGCCGACCAGGAACAGCACGGCCTTGGGCTCGATCAGGATCGTGACGCCCTTGTCCTCTACCACCTCATCCAGCGGGCCGGCTTCCTCGGCGTACTCCAGAATGTACTCCTGGCCGGCGCAGCCGCTGTTCTTCACGCCGACCCGCAGGCCGACATAGGGCTTCTCGGACTTGGCCATGATGGCGCGCACGCGCTCTGCGGCCGCATCCGTCAGGGTGACGACCTTGGGCCGAGGGCGGCGCGCCCGAGGCGCGGGGGTCAGGTTCAGATCGCTCATGCTCCCCTCCATATGGGGTCAGAACATGTTGAGTTGAAGCTTGGCCTCGTCGGACATCCGCGAGGAATCCCACGGCGGATCGAACACCAGCTCGACCGTGACGTTGCGGATCCCGGGGATCTCGCGCACCGCGTCCTGCACCCAGCCCGGCATTTCGCCGGCCACTGGGCATCCAGGCGCGGTCAGCGTCATGTCGATCGCCACGTCCTTATCGTCGGACACGTCGACCTTGTAGATCAGCCCCAGTTCGTAGATGTCGACCGGGATCTCCGGGTCGTACACCGTCTTCAGTTTCTCGATGAGCAGATCCGTCAGCGCGTCCAGCTCGCCTTGGGAAAGCGGCGTGGTCGCGGTCGGCTCGATGGCGGCGGCGTCGTCCATGTTCATACTCAAGCGAAAAAGGCCTGGGTGCGGGTCAGCGCGTCGACGAATGCGTCGGCCTCCCCTTCCGTATTATATAGGGCGAAAGAAGCTCTGGCGCTCGCGGTCAGGCCGAAACGCCGCATCAGCGGCTCGGCGCAGTGGGTGCCGGCGCGAACCGCCACTCCGTACCGATCGAGAATCTGGGCCACGTCGTGGGCGTGCGCGCCATCGACGGTGAAGGCCATGATCGCGCCCTTGCCCGGCGCCTCGCCGATCACCCGCAGCCAGTTGTAGCCCTTCAGCCCCTCGCGGACGCGGGCATAGAGCTTGGCTTCGTGCTCGGCGGCGGCCTTGCGGTCGATGGTGTTCAGCCATTCGATGGCCGCGCCCAGCCCGATCGCCTCGATGATCGGGGGAGTGCCGGCTTCGAACCGGTGTGGCGGATCGGCGTAGGTGATCGCTTCCAGCCGCACTTCGCCGATCATCTCGCCGCCGCCCTGATAAGGCGGCAGCGCGGCCAGCGCCTCTTCCTTGCCGTACAGCACGCCGATCCCGGTCGGGCCGTAGAGCTTGTGGCTGGAGAACACGTAGTAGTCGACGTCCAGCGCCTTCACGTCGATGTCCAGGTGAACCACGCCCTGGCAGCCGTCGACCAGCACCTTGGCGCCGGCCGCATGGGCCATCCGCGCGATCTCGGCCACCGGATTGATGGTCCCCAGCACGTTCGACATCTGGGTCAGCGCCACGACCCTGGTGCGATCCGTCAGCAAGTCGGGGATTGCCGCCAGGTCCAGAGTCCCGTCGTCCAGCACCGGCACGAACTTCAGAACCACGCCCTTGCGCTCGCGCAGGAAGTGCCACGGCACGATGTTGGCGTGGTGCTCCATGACGGTCAGCAGGATCTCGTCGCCCTCGACCAGGCTCGCGCCGAGGCCCGACGCCACCAGGTTGATCGCCTCGGTGCCGCCCTTGGTGAAGACGATCTCGTGCTCGCCGGCGTTGATAAACCTGGCCACCGACTTGCGCGCCGCCTCGTAGGCGTCGGTCGTCTCGTTGGCCAGGGTATGCAGGCCGCGGTGGACGTTGGAATACGAGCCCTCCATCACCGCGGTCATCGCGTCGATCACCGCCCGCGGCTTCTGGGCCGACGCGGCGCTGTCGAGATAGACCAGCGGTTTGCCGTTCACCTGGCGGCTGAGGATCGGGAACTGCGCCCGCACAGCCTCGACGTCGAAGGCCATGTTCAGACCTCCAGCCGCTGGGCGGCCCAGGCCTGGGCCGCCTCGCGCACGGCGTCGTGCTCGATGCGCTCGATCACTTCGCCCACGAACGCCGCGGTCAGCAGCGCCCGGGCCAGGTCTTCAGGCATGCCCCGCTGCTCGGCGTAGAACAGCGCGTCCTCGTCCAGCGCCCCGACCGTATTGCCATGCGCGCACTGCACGTCGTCGGCGAAGATCAGCAGCTCGGGCTTCGCGTCGATCTCGGCCTTGTCCGACAGGATCAGCGCGTGGTGGCCCATGCGCGCGTCGGTGCGGTCGGCGCCTTGCGCGACCACGATGCGGCCCTGGAACACGCCGCGCGACTGGTCGCGCACCACGCCCTTGGTCAGTTGGCTGGTGACGCCGTCAACGCCCTGGTGCTCGACCACGGTGGTCAGGTCGGCGTTGTGCTGGCCCTCCAGCAGGTATGCCCCGTCCAGCCGGACCTGAGCGTGAGCGCCGGGATGAGCGACCCGCGTCTCGATCCGCTGGCGACGGGCGCCGGTGGTCAGCACCGTCTGGGCGTAGCTCGCCTCGCCGGCCAGTTCGACGGTCGCATCGACCACCGAGACGCCCTCGGCGTGATCGGCCGCGAACACCACGCGCTCGACGCGGGCGCCATTGGCCAAGCGGAAGTTGAGGTTGGCGTTAGCCAGATAGCCGCCTGCCGCGCCTTCGTAGCTCTCGACCAGGGTCAGCACCGCGCCTTCGCCCACCGACACCCACAGCTCGGCGGTGTGCGCGCCGGCCTCGGGGCTCGACAGGAAGCGATAGGCGGCCAGCCGCGTCTCTCCAGCCGGCACGTCCAGGTCGCTCGGTCCGCGGCCGTTGACGACGTCCACAGCCTCGACGCTCTGCGCCAGCGGGTGGTCCCAGGTCCACGCCTGGCCCTGCGGCGAGGCGGCGGGCATCTGGCGGATCAGCCCGCGCAGATCGGTCCAGCGCCAGTCCTCGTCGCGCCGACCCGGCAGCAGGCCGGCGTCGCCGGAACTGATGGCCTCGGTGACGCTCACGCAGCCCTCGCGTACTTGTCGTAGCCTTCGCGCTCGAGCTCGAGAGCCAGCTCCGGCCCGCCGGATTCCACGATCCGCCCGGCCGACAGCACGTGCACGCGGTCGGGTTTGATGTAGTCGAGCAGACGCTGATAGTGGGTGATCACCAGCATCCCGCGATCGGGCGAGCGCATGGCGTTGACCCCGTCCGACACGATCTTCAGGGCGTCAATGTCGAGGCCGGAATCGGTCTCATCCAGGATCAGGAAGCGCGGCGAAAGCATCGCCATTTGAAAGATTTCCATGCGCTTCTTCTCACCGCCCGAGAAGCCGACGTTCAGGGCGCGCTTGAGCATGTCGAAATCGATCTTCAGCGACGCAGCGGTCGCCTTGGCCAGCTTCAGGAACTCGGGCGCGCTCACCTCGGGCTCGCCGCGCGCCTTGCGCTGGGCGTTCATCGCGGTGCGGATGAAGGTCAGGGCCGGGACGCCCGGGATCTCCAGCGGATACTGGAACGACAGGAACATCCCCTTGGCGGCGCGTTCGGCCGGGTCGAGGCTCAGCAGGTCCTCGCCATTGAGAGTCGCGGTCCCGCCGGTGACGTCGTAGCCGTCACGCCCGGTCAGCACGTAGGACAGCGTCGACTTGCCGGCGCCGTTCGGGCCCATGATCGCATGCACCTCGCCGGCTGGAACCTCCAGCGACAGGCCCTTCAGGATCTCGTTGCCGTCGACTTCGGCGCGCAGGTTGGAAATCGAAAGCATCAGTCGGTCTCGTCGGCCAGGAACTGGGCCATCACATCAAGGGCTTCGTCGGGCGTGTTCACAAACTGCTGTTTGCGCGGCGCGGCGGTGGAGGTCGTGGCGGTGCGCTTGTCGGCCGAGCGCACGTTGATGCTCCCGGACTCGAAATAGGCGTCGATCAGGAAGCCCTCGTGATTGAGGGTCACGGTGTAGCGGCGCAGGCCAAGCGTCAGCCCTTTCTCGCGCAGGAAGCCCTCGTCCTCGGCCAATGCGTCGTACAGCTGCTGGGCGCGCGCCAGGTCTTCTTCCTGCTGCTTGCGCTCGGCCTCCTCGCGGGCATGGCGGACCGCATCGCGGCGGGCGTGCTCGGCGTCGAAGGCGCGGCGAAGGGACATGGAGCGGGTCTCTGAGCTGGAAAGGGTCATCCGACGGAGCCCTCGAGGGAGATGGCGACGAGCTTCTGGGCTTCCACGGCAAATTCCATGGGCAGCTCCTGCAGCACGTCCTTGACGAAACCGTTGACCAGCAGCTGCACGGCCTCTTCCTGCGAGAGCCCGCGCTGCATGGCGTAGAACAGCTGATCTTCCGACAGCTTGGTGGTCGTGGCCTCGTGCTCGAACACGCTGCTGCCGTTGCGCGCCTCGACATAGGGCACGGTGTGGGCGGCGCAGGTCTTGCCGATCAGCAGGCTGTCGCACTGGGTGAAGTTGCGCGAGCCCTTGGCCTTCGGGTGCGCCGAGACCAGGCCGCGATAGGTGTTCGAGGACTTCCCGGCGCTGATGCCCTTGGAGATGATCCGCGAGCGCGAATTGGCGCCGAGATGGATCATCTTGGTGCCGGTGTCGGCCTGCTGGCGGCCGTTGGTGATCGCGATCGAGTAGAACTCGCCGACGCTGCCCTCGCCGCGCAGCACGCAGGACGGATACTTCCAGGTGATCGCCGAACCGGTCTCGACCTGGGTCCACGACACCTTCGAGCGGTCCCCACGGCAATCGGCGCGCTTGGTGACGAAGTTGTAGATGCCGCCCTTCCCGGTCTCCGGATCGCCGGGGTACCAGTTCTGCACCGTCGAGTACTTGATCTCGGCGTCGTCCAGCACGACCAGCTCGACCACCGCCGCGTGCAGCTGGTTCTCATCGCGCATCGGCGCGGTGCAGCCTTCCAGGTACGAGACGTAGGCGCCCTTGTCGGCGATGATCAGCGTGCGCTCGAACTGACCGCTGTTCTCCGCATTGATGCGGAAATAGGTCGAGAGCTCCATCGGACAGCGGACGCCCGGCGGGACGTAGGCGAAGCTGCCGTCCGAGAAGACCGCCGCGTTCAGACAGGCGTAGTAGTTGTCCGACACCGGCACCACCGAGCCCAGGTACTTCTGAACCAGCTCGGGATGCTCGCGGATCGCCTCGCTCATCGAGCAGAAGATCACCCCGGCCTCGGCCAGCTCCTTCTTGAAGGTGGTCACCACCGAGACGCTGTCGAACACCGCGTCGACGGCATAGCGCGGCGCGCCCTGCACGCCGGCCAGCACTTCCTGCTCGCGCAGCGGGATGCCCAGCTTCTCATAGGTCGCCAGGATGTCGGGATCGACCTCGTCCAGGCTCATCGGCCCGTCCTTGCCCTTGGGCGCGGCGTAGTAATAGGCGTCCTGGTAGTCGATCGGCGGGAAGTCGACCTTGGCCCAGGTCGGCTCGTCCATGGCCAGCCAGCGCTCGAAAGCGTCCAGCCGCCACTGCAGCATCCACTCCGGCTCGTCCTTCTTGGCTGAGATGAAGCGCACGATGTCGGCCGACAGCCCTTTGGGCGCGAACTCCTGGTCGATCTCGGTGACGAAGCCGTGCTTGTACTTTTCCAGGCTTTCGACGTGTTCGACGGTCTGCTTGACGGCGGCCATACTCTTACCTCCTCACGCCGCCGGCGCGCGGCGACGCGCGGCGTGACGGGACTGAACTTGCTCCCAGGCGGTCGCGAACGCCGCCCATTCTTCTTGCTTGGTGGCCCAGCCGCCCGAAACGCGGATCGCGCACCCGGCCAGGTCGGTCAGGCCCATGGCGGTCAGCACGTGGCTGGCCTTCACCTTGCCCGACGAACAGGCCGATCCGGCGCTGACCATGATCCCGGCCAGGTCCAGCGCCATCACCTGCAGCTCTGCGCCCCAGTCGGGGGTCGCCACGCACAGGGTATTGGCCAGTCGCGGCGAACCTTCGCCGATCACCACCGCGCCGGCCGCCTTCAGCCGCTCGGCGGCAGCGTCGCGCCAGCCGGCCTCGATCTCGCGATCGCGCAGCGCCGCCAGGGCCGCAGCGCCGAAGCCGGCGATGCCGGCGACGTTCTCGGTGCCGGCCCGACGCCCACGCTCCTGCCCGCCGCCATGCTGACGGCGCACCAGGGTCGCACGCGGCCCGAAGGTCAGCGCGCCGACGCCCTGCGGCCCGCCCAGCTTGTGAGCCGAGACCACGAGAGTGTCCGCGCCCAGGGCACGGCTGTCGGTGATGATCTTGCCGGCCGTCTGGATCGCATCGACATGCAGCCAGCCTTCGGCGCCGCGCACGATCTCGGAGGCCTCACGCACCGGCTGGATGACGCCGGTCTCGTTGTTGGCGTGCATCAGCGCGACGAACGGTCGCCCGTCGGCCGCGTCCCAGCGCGCCAGGCGCTCGGCCAGCCAGACCAGGTCGGCGACGCCGTGGGACGTCACCGGCAGATACTCGACCGCCGCGCCGCTGGCCTTGGCGCTCTCCAGCACGCTGTCGTGCTCGATGGCGCTGACGATCAGGCGCTTCGATCCGGTGGCCACGGCGCTTTCGATCGCCAGGGCATTGGCTTCGGTGCCGCCCGAGGTAAACACCACGGTCGAGGCCGGACCGCCGATCAGCGCGGCGACGGCATTGCGGGCGTCTTCCACGATCGCCCGCGCGGCGCGGCCGCTGGCGTGCACGGACGACGGGTTGCCGCCGACGGCGAAGGCGCGCGCAACGGCGTCAGCCGCCTGCGGGCGCACCGGCGCGGTGGCGTTGTAATCGAGGTAGACCGCGCTCATGCAGCGGCCTCGTGCGGCGCAAAGCGGCCGTTCACCAGATCGTCCAGGCTGACCGAGGCCAGATAGCTGTGCAGGTGCCGGCCCATGTCCTCCCAGAGGTCGTGGGTGATGCAGCGCTCGCCCTTCAGCATGCAGCCCTTGCCCTGCACGCCGCAGCGGGTGGCGCGCAGCGGCTCGTCGACGGCCAGCACGATGTCGGCGATGTTGGTTTCTTCGGCGCTCTTGGCGAGGCGATAGCCGCCGCCCGGGCCGCGCAGGCTCTTCACCAGCCCGCGGCGACGCAGGCGGGCGAACAGCTGTTCCAGGTACGAGAGCGAAATCTGTTGCCGGGCGGCGATTTCGGCCAGGGTCACGGCGCGATCGCCTTCCGCCAACGCGGCCTGACGGCGCGCGAGGTCGGCCATGGCCATCACTGCATAACGTCCCTTGGTCGAAAGGCGCATAGCGCTCCTTGAAGCTCTCAGCAGCCCGATTGCTTTTTTTCGAGCATTTGCCGGGTCCCATATGTTACAGGCCCCCGCTTGCACGGGGCTTGTCGCCGGAACCGGCCGACGGTCGCGACTTAGGAAGACCGAGCGCGTTAGTCAAGTATTCGGACGCCGCGCCTGACGAGAGGAATGGCATGCCAGAAGTGGTTCTGACCGGCGCGGCCGGGCGGATCGAGGGTCGATACACCCAGGGCAAGAGCCCGACGGCGCCGATCGCGCTGATCCTGCACCCGCACCCCAAGGCCGGCGGGCAGATGAACCACCCGGTGGCGGTGCAGCTCTTCCACCTGTTCATGAAGCGCGGCTTCTCGACCCTGCGGTTCAATTTCCGCGGCGTCGGCCGCAGCCAGGGCGAATTCGATTCGGGCATCGGCGAGCTGGCCGACGCGGCCACCGCGCTCGACTGGCTGCAGTCGACCAATCCGGCCGCCTCGCAGTGCTGGGTCGCCGGCTACTCGTTCGGCGCCTGGATCGGCATGCAGCTGCTGATGCGCCGGCCCGAGACCGACGGCTTCATCAGCGTCTCGCCGCCGACCAACATGTATGACTTCAGCTTCCTGGCGCCCTGCCCGGCCTCGGGCCTGATCCTGCACGGCGGCGCCGACACCGTCGTCCCGCCGGTGGAAGTCGAGCGCGTGGTCTCCAAGCTGCGCACCCAGAAGGGGATCGTCATCGACCATGAGGTCGTCGACGGCGCCTCGCACTTCTGGGCCGAGCACCTGCCGGAAGTCGAAAAGCGCGTCGGCGCCTATCTCGACAAGCGCATCGAGGCCGACCCGATCTGATCGGGCGCCCAGCGCGGAAAGTTCAAAGGCCGGAGCTCACGCCCCGGCCTTTTTCTTTGTCTATTTCGCGGCCAGGTAATCCAGCGCCAGCAACGCCTGAGCGCGGACGCCGGTCTCCATCGCCTTTTCGTCGACGTCGAAGAACGGCGAATGGTTGCCGCCCTTCGGGTTGCCGACGCCGAGATGGTAGAAGAAGCCCGGAACCTCCTTCTGGAAGTACGAGAAGTCCTCGGCCCCCATGATGTAGTCGATGTCGTCGGCGACCTTTCCCCCGGCGGCGCGGGTCAGGGTCGGCTTCATCTGCGCCGAGAGGGCGCGGTTGTTGTCGGTCACCGGGTTGGGCTGGCCCCAGTCGATCTTGCCGCTGGCGCCGTAGCGCTCGGTGATCGAGGCCACCGCCTTGTCGGCGCGGGCCATGACGTCGGTGCGCATGCCCGGATCGAACGTCCGCAGCGTCCCCGTCATCGTCATGTCTTCGGGGATGATGTTGTAGCGCATGCCGCCCTGCAGGGTGGCGATGGTCAGCACCGTCGGCGTCTTGGAGACGTTGATCTGCCGCGAGGTGATCTGGTTGAACGCGGTGACGATGTCGGCGGTCAGCGACGACATGTCGATCCCTTGCCACGGCATCGAGCCGTGCGCCTGCCTGCCTTTCAGGTGGATCTCGAAGCGGTCCGAGGCGGCCATCATCGGGCCCGGACGCCAGACCAGCATCCCGACCGGCCCCGGGAACGCATGCAGGCCGAAGATCGCGTCGACCTTCGGGCTGGTCAGCACGCCTTCCTTGACCATCAGCGGCGCGCCGCCCTCCTCGCCCGGAGGTGGGCCTTCCTCGGCCGGCTGGAAGATGAAGACCACCGTGCCTTCGATCTGGTCCTTCATGCCGGCCAGAATCTCGGCCGTGCCCATCAGGATTGCGACGTGGCTGTCATGGCCGCAGGCGTGCATCACCGGCACCGTCTGGCCCAGATACTTGCCCGTCGCCTTCGAGGCGAACGGCAGGCCGGTCTGCTCAGCCACCGGCAGGGCGTCCATGTCGGCGCGCAGGGCGACGACCTTGCCCGGCTTGCCGCCTTTCAGGACGCCGACCACGCCGGTCTTGCCGACGCCGGTGCGGACCTCAAAGCCCAGCTTGCGCAGGTGGTCGGCGACGATCTTGGCGGTGCGGACCTCGTTGTTGGACAGCTCCGGATGCTCGTGGAAGTCCCGCCGCCAGGCGATCACCTTGGGCTGCAGCGCCGCGGCCTGGGCGAACACCGCTGCGTCGTAAGGCTTGGCCGCCGGCGCTTCCTGCGCCGACGCACTCCCCGTCATCGCCACAACAGCGGCGACGCCCGCCAGCCAAACCCGTTTCGACATGTAAGCTCCTAAACTCTAGCGGTTCGGGCGGACGATGCGCCCGCCGGTCATCGGCGCAGCTACGCCGGTGGTCTTGGGAAACGAGATCGGCAGCCCCCGCGCGGTGCGCGCCGCCAGATAGGCGAAGGCCTCGGCCTCGATCGAGTCGCCGCGCCAGCCGTGATCCTCGGCGGTGGTCACCGGCACGGCCAGCCGCTCGGCGAAGGCCGCCATCAGGGTCGGATTGCGCCGTCCGCCGCCGCAGACGATCAGCTCGGTCGGCGATCCGCCCATCACGTTGAAACCCAGCTTCAGCGCCTCGGCCGTGAACGCCACCAGGGTCGCTGCGGCGTCCTCCAGCCGCAGCGGCTCCAGCGGTTCCAGCGAGAAGTCGTAGCGGTCCAGCGACTTGGGCGGCGGCGCCTGGAAATACGGATGCGCCAGCAGTCCGCTCAGCACCACCTCGTCCGCCTGGCCGACGCTGGCGTACTTGCCGCCTTCGTCGAAGCGGCCGGCGCCGCGCGACTGCATCAGCAGGTCGATCATGCCGTTGCCAGGACCGGTGTCGAAGGCCGCGATGTCCTCGCCGCCCGACCAGAAGGTGACATTCGCCACCCCGCCGACGTTCAGCACCGCCAGCGGCGCGGACATCCCGGCGCTCTGGGCACGCGCCAGGTGATAGATCGGCGCCAACGGCGCGCCCTCGCCGCCGGCGGCGACGTCGGCGGTGCGGAAGTCGAAGGCCACCGGCACGCCGCTCGCATCGGCCAGCCACTGGGCGTCGCCCAGCTGCACCGTGCGCCCGACCGCGCCGTCCTGCGGCCGCTCATGCAGCACCGTCTGGCCGTGCATGCCGATCAGGTCGATGTCGGACCAGGCCAGGCCGTTCTGCGCCAGGAATTCCTCGGCCGCGGCGAAGTGCTCGCGCGCCACGGCCTCGGCCGCCGGCGCGAAGGATTGCGGCTCCGGCTCGCCTCGCTCCCACGCCATCGCCGCATGGGTCGCCTCGAGCACCGCCGCGCGGGTTTCCTCGCTCAGCTTGCGCTCTCCGGCCGGCCCGAACGCGAAGATCGTTTCGCCGTCGGTCTCCAGGATCGCCATGTCGCAGGCGTCGAGGGACGTGCCGGTCATGAAGCCTAGAACTCGCATGCCAGCTTGACTGCCACGGCGTGCGGGCCGTAGCTAGAGCCCATGATCACCCGCGCCACCATCGCCGGCCGCTATTACCGCCTGCCCTAGAGCAGGCGCGGAACGATCTCTTGCGCCCCCCGTAATGGTCGGCGCCCGCATCCCAGGAAAAGACGGTCTCCGGCCCCCCGCCGCCTAGGAGCCTGTCAGATGTCCCTCGAAATCAGCAATGAGCGCGTGTTAGAGCGCCCCTCTGAATCCTCGCCGCCAAAAGAACGCCCAATGTCCGACCAGCCGTTCAAGTCCGAGTTCCTGCGCACCATGCAGGAGCGCGGCTACATCCATCAGATCACCCACCCGGTCGAGCTCGACGAAGCCGCCGGCAAGGGCGCGATTACGGCCTACATCGGCTTCGACGCCACTGCCGCCTCGCTGCACGTCGGCCACATGATCCAGATCATGATGCTGCGCCGGCTGCAGCAGGCCGGTCACAAGCCGATCGTGCTGATGGGCGGGGGCACCACCAAGGTCGGCGACCCGACCGACAAGGACGGCCAGCGCCCGCTGCTGACCCACGAGCAGATCCAGGACAACATCGCCACCATCAAGGGCACCTTCCAGCGCTTCCTGACCTTCGGCGACGGGCCGACCGACGCGGTCATGCTCGACAACGACGCGTGGCTGTCCAAGTTCGGCTACGTCGAATTCCTGCGGAACTACGGGGTCCACTTCACGGTCAACCGGATGCTGGCCTTCGACAGCGTCAAGGCGCGGCTCGAGCGCGAGCAGCCGATGACCTTCCTCGAGTTCAACTACATGCTGATGCAGTCGGTCGACTTCCTGGAGCTCGAGCGCAGCCACGGCTGCCTGCTGCAGATGGGCGGCTCGGACCAGTGGGGCAACATCGTCAACGGCGTCGAGCTGATCCGCCGCGTCGATCAGAAGCCGTCCTTCGGCCTGACCACGCCGCTGCTCTCCACCGCCTCGGGCCAGAAGATGGGCAAGACGGTCGGCGGCGCGGTCTGGCTCAACGCCGACATGCGCAGCCCCTACGACTACTGGCAGTTCTGGCGCAACACCGAGGACGCCGACGTCGGCCGCTTCATGCGCCTGTTCACCGACATGCCGCTGGACGAGATCGCCCGCTACGAGGCGATGCAGGGCGCCGACATCAACGAGGCCAAGAAGGCGCTCGCGAACGAGACCACGCGCATGCTGCACGGCGAGGAAGCCGCGGCCGCAGCGGCCGAGGCCGCGCGCGTGGCCTTCGAGGTCGGTTCGGTGTCCGGCGACATGCCGACCCACGAGGTGCCGGCCGCCGAGCTCGAGGCCGGGATCATGCTGGCGGCTCTGGCCACCGACGCCGGCCTGGCCGGATCGCGCGGCGAAGCTCGCCGCCTGGCTCAGGGCGGCGGCCTGCGGGTCAACGACAAGGCCGAGGCGGACGCTGGCCGTACGATCACCAACGCCGACCTCGTCGACGGCGTGGTCAAGCTCGCCGCCGGCAAGAAGAAGATCGTCCTGGTGAAGCCGGTCTAAGGAGCCGAAATGTCCGCACTGACCGAGGGCGCGAGCGCGCCCGACTTCGAACTGCAGGGCGCGCAAGGGCCAGTGAAGCTGGCCGACTTCGCCGGAAAGCCGCTGGTCGTCTACTTCTATCCGAAGGACGACACCTCCGGCTGCACCAAGGAGGCCCAGGAGTTCACCGCCCTGGCCGCCGACTTCGCCAAGGCCGGCGTCGCGCTGCTCGGCGTCTCCAAGGACAGCGTCGCCAGTCACGCGAAGTTTACAGCCAAGTATGACCTCGCCGTCCCGCTGGCCTCCGACCCGGAGGGCGCGATGATCGAGGTCTATGGCTCGTGGGTCGAAAAGAACATGTACGGCCGCAAGTACATGGGCATCGAGCGCTCGACCTTCCTGATCGGCGCGGACGGCAAGCTGGTCCGAATTTGGCGCAAGGTCCGCGTCCCCGGCCACGCCGCCGAGGTGCTGAAAGCCGCCCAAGCCCTTTGATTGTTAAGCTTGATGCGCTGCGGCCGCTCGCCGCAGCGCGTCGTCTGGACACGGCCGTCCGGCGGAACCCGCCGCCCTCCCCGCTGTTGTAGATTTGTCGCGCCGAGCCTTTATCCAGCCAAGGTTCGGGGCCGCATACCACCGTGATCTAGCGTGGCCATTCAGGCCCTGTTAACCACGATCAGCGAGACTCATTCGCCGCTCGGCCCGCGTACGTTGCAGCGTGAAGACGCTTGCACGCGCGCCAAATCTCATTGCATATCGCGCCGTTCCCCGAGTTCGTAGCCGATACGGTGAGAATGACACGCTTCGCGCGCCTTCGCCGATCGCTTGTAGAGCTGTTCCCAGAACGGCACCTCTACATCCGCTCCGGTGGTGAAATGCGTTCCTTCGTCCTAACCACCGGCCGCCAGATGGCGATCGCCGGCGGCGTCGCGGCTGGCGCGCTCTGGATGGGCGTCAGCACCGCGGCGATGATGGTCAACGCCATGGCTGTCTCCAGCCACGACCAGCAGCTGGCCCGCATGCAGGCCAAGTCCGAGCGCCTCGTCGCCGACCGCGAAGCCCGGCTCAACAGCGCCATGGTCCAGCTGAACCAGGCCGAGGGCGGCATCGGCGCCCTGGCCGCCAGCGTCGAGAACCGCCACGCCGCGCTCGCGATCCTGCTGACCGAGTTCAAGGGCCAGCCGGGCGCCCAGGCCGCGCTCGCCCCAGCCATCGCCAAGGCCACCAGCGCTTCGGCCGAGGTCGGCCCCCTGCGTCGGATCGAACTGGTCCGCGCCGGCCAGGAACGCCTGATCGACGCCGCTGACGACTTCGCCAAGACCCGCGCCGACCGGCTGCGGCTGGCTTTCCGCCTCGCCGGCCTGACGCCGTCGTCCTACGTGCCCAAGGGCGGTTCGCTGGGCGGCCCGCTGATCGAGGCCAAGGATCCGCGCGCCCTGGCCGCCGTGCTCGACGTCGACGAGGACTTCGCCGAACGCATCCAGCACGCGGCGACCAACCTTTCCGAGGCCGGCGCCCTAGTCGACGCCGCCGCCAAGCTGCCCTTCGCCCGCCCGACGACGGCCGCCGCCCAGACCAGCAGCTACGGCGTCCGCTTCGACCCGTTCACTCGTCGTCCGGCGTTCCATTCGGGCCTGGACTTCGCCGGCCCGACCAATACCCCGATCTACTCGACCGCGCCGGGCGTGGTGTCGTTCACGGGCGTTCGCTCGGGCTACGGCAACACCATCGAGATCGACCACGGCCGCGGCTTCAAGACCCGCTACGCCCACCTGCAGGCCATCGGCGTGCGTCCGGGCGAGCGCGTGACCGTCGGCAGCCGCATCGGCGGCATGGGGTCCACGGGCCGGTCCACCGGACCGCACCTGCATTACGAGGTCTGGGTCAATGGTAGGGCCCAGAACCCGTCGCGTTTCGTAAAGGCTGGCGATTATGTTCTCCAAGGCGGTTAAGCCCGAGAAGACTTCCGACGCGTCCTTGTCGGCGACTAGCGAACGCAAGGCCCCCAAGCCCGCCTCCCTCATCAGCCAGGACCTCACGCTCGAAGGCGGCATCGTCGGCGAAGGCGAACTGCACGTCGACGGCGTGATCCGCGGCGATGTGCGGGTCGGCCGCCTGACCCTGGGCGACACCGGCCACATCGAAGGCTCTATCCAGGCCGAAAGCGTCGACATTCGCGGCCGTATCATCGGCACGGTCACCGCCAAGCAGGTGCGCCTCTACGGCACC
The DNA here is from genome assembly GCF_964254345.1 of Phenylobacterium sp. LjRoot97. Lineage (NCBI taxonomy): Bacteria > Pseudomonadati > Pseudomonadota > Alphaproteobacteria > Caulobacterales > Caulobacteraceae > Phenylobacterium > Phenylobacterium sp. LjRoot97. The sequence continues at coordinate 1,917,561 of NZ_CAXUTH020000001.1, read as the reverse complement.
GCCTATGTCGACGGCGACATCACCCACGAGCAGCTGTCGGTCGAGACCGGCGCCTTCTTCCAGGGCCGTAGCCTCAAGTTCCAGCGCCCGGCCCCGGTCGCCCTCGCCGCGCCCGAGCCGGAAGCCCAGAGCGCCTGACGCTCAGGCCACGTTCTCGTAGGCGCCGTTCTTCAGCAGCGGCGTGCAGTGACTGACGTTCAGCTCGGCGGCGATATCGACGTCGAGCGCGTGTTCCTTCTCGATCAGCTCCACGCCCGACCGGCAGGTCCGCAGGGTCGCCTCCAGGTGGGGACGCGCGCTCAGGAATGCGTGCCGCGCCACGACCGCCTCGGGTTCGCCGTCGAAGCCGATCGCCTCGATCACCGCGCCGGCGCCTAGCAGGTCCTCGATCGCCGGCCGCAGGGAGCCGTCAGGCCAGAGCTCGCCAGCCGGGATGACCGCGATGTCCTTCCCCTCGGCCAGGGCGACCGCCTTGGCCGCCACCGCCGCGGCGTTGCGCAGGCAGCCGGCCAACACCGTGGCTCGACCGCAGGCCAGCGACAGCCGCGACCCGTTCGGCGACGGCAACAGCAGCCGCTCGCCCGGATTGAGCTTCATCAGGCTGGCGGGCGAAAGGCTCAGCTGCCCCCCGGCCTTGCGGCTGGCCGCCAGCCGCGCGCCTACCCGTTCGGCCTCGGCTCGCGCCGCGTCCTCGTCGCCATAGGGAAAGGGATGGATCCGCGCCTGCCGGTGCACGGCCACGTCGACCGCGGTCGAGAACGACAGCACATCGACGATGACTACGACCGCCACGCGATCGCGCAGCAGCTCGACGCCCTTCAGCCCCCACTCGCAATGAACCTTCTGCATCACGCGCCTCCGGCTGCGATCGAACGCCGATCCGCGCGCGAATGCAAACGTCGCCGTTCGGCGAACGCCAGTGAATAGGGGATGATGCGGCGGGGTCTGAAGACGGGGGCCTAGGCCCCCGCCCCCTCGCGGGTGTTGCCGACGCGCTGCGCCAGCGAGGCGCCCATGAACTCGTCGAGGTCGCCGTCCAGCACCCCTTGGGTGTCGGAGGTTTCGACGTTGGTCCGCAGGTCCTTCACCATCTGATACGGCTGCAGGACATAGCTGCGGATCTGGTGACCCCAGCCGATGTCGGTCTTCTGCTCGTTCAGGGCCGCGGCCTCGGCCTCCCGCTTCTGCAGCTCAAGCTCGTAGAGCCGCGCGCGCAGCATCTTCCAGGCTTCCTCGCGGTTCTGGTGCTGCGAGCGGCCGCTCTGACAGGCCACCACCACGCCGGTCGGGGCGTGGGTCAGGCGAACCGCCGAGTCGGTCTTGTTGATGTGCTGACCGCCAGCGCCGGAGGCCCGATAGGTGTCGGTGCGCACGTCGGCCGGATTGATCTCGATCTCGATGGTGTCGTCGACCACCGGATAGACCCAGACCGAGGCGAAGCTGGTGTGGCGCTTGGCGGCGGCGTCATAGGGTGAAATCCGAACCAGGCGATGAACCCCGGCTTCGGTCTTCAGCCAGCCATAGGCGTTCGGCCCCTTGATCTGCAGGGTCACCGACTTGATGCCGGCCTGTTCGCCCGACGTCTCTTCGAGGAAGTCGACGCTCATGCCGTGGGCGGTGGCCCAGCGGGTGTACATCCGCATCAGCATCCCGGCCCAGTCGTTGGACTCGGTGCCGCCGGCGCCGGAGTTGATTTCCAGGAAGGCGTCGTTGCCGTCGGCCTCACCGGACAGCAGCGCTTCCAGTTCGGCGCGCGCGGCGCGCTCCTTGATGGCCTTCAGCTGTTCGCGGGCCTCGTTGAGGGTGGCTTCATCGCCCTCCTCGTCGGCCATCTCGGCATAGCCGATCGCGTCGGCCAGGTCGCGCTCGAGCGACTGCACCGCCTCGACCGAGGCGGCCAGCTTGGATCGTTCGCGGGTGATCGCCTGGGCGGCGGCCGCGTCGTCCCACAGGGTGGGGTCTTCGACGCGGGCGTTCAGCTCATCGAGCTTTCTTAGGGCCGGTTCCCAGTCAAAGTCGCCTCCTGAGCAGTTCGATCGACTGCTCGATGTCGGCCTTGGAGGCCTCGACATCCGCTCTCATGGGAATCTCCGAAACCAGAAAAATTCTGGAAGTCGGGGCAGATAGCGCGGGCGCGAGCCCATGACAATGGCGGGCGGCTAGTACAGCCCGCTCATGTCGTCCTGCTTCTTGGGCGGCGGGGCGGCGGCCGGGGCCGGGCTGGTCAGCTGTCCGTCCGGCCAGACCTGGTTGTAGGGCTGGGGCCCGTCCGCCGGCATGCCGCCCATCGGGGCCACGAACGGCTTCGGCTCCGTCCCCGGCCGGAACGCCTCGCGGATGCCGCGCACGGTCGCGAACTTGGCGTTCTTGGGCGCCTTGAACTCGTCCTTCGGCAGGTCCTTGGTCGCCGCCTGCATGAACTCGATGAAGATCGGCACCGCGGCCTGGGTGCCGGTTTCACCCTCGCCCAGGCTGCGGTTGTCGTCGAAGCCGACAAAGACGCCGGCCACGATCTGCGGCGTGAAGCCGACGAACCAGGCGCTGCGGTACTCGTTGGTGGTTCCCGTCTTGCCGCCGACCGGGCGATTCAGCACCAGGGCCGAGGTCGCCGTGCCCCGCTGGACCACGCCCTGCAGCATCGAGGTCACCTGATAGGCGGTGATCGGATCCATGACCTGTTCGCCGCCCGGTGCGATCCGCGGGCTCTCGTCGCCGTTGAAGCCGGCCAGGCAGCGCGGACAGTCGCGCTTGTCGGCGCGGAAGATGGTCTCGCCGTTGCGGTCCTGGACCAGCTCGATCAGGTGCGGCTCGATCCGCCGGCCGCCGTTGACGAACGACGCATAGGCCGCCGTCAGCTTGAACGGCGTGGTCTCGCCGGCGCCCAGCGCCATGGCGAGCACGTTGTCCATGCGCTTGGCGACGCCCATCTTCACGGCCAGGTCGCTGATCTTGCGCATGCCCACGCCCTGGGCCAGGCGCACGGTCATGGCGTTGCGCGACAGTTCCAGGCCGCGACGCAGGGTGAGCGCGCCATAGTAGCGGCGGTTGTAGTTCTCGGGCGTCCAGGCCTGACCGCCGGCGCCGCGCAGGGTGATCGCAGAGTCCATCACCACGCTGGACGGCGTGTAGCCGTTCTCCAGCGCCGCGGCGTAGACGATCGGCTTGAACGCCGAGCCCGGCTGGCGCATCGCCTGGGTCGCGCGGTTGAAGTTCGACAGCGAGAACGAATAGCCCCCCACCATCGCCAGCACCCGGCCGGAATAGGGTTCCATCGCCACCAGCGCGCCGTTGACCGCCGGGATCTGGCGCAGCCGGAAGCCGCCGCCGCCCTCGACCGATTCGACGAAGACGAGGTCGCCGGACCGCAAGCCCTTGCCCGCCCGGGCCCAGGCCACGTCCTGGCCGACGATCGAGCCCGTAGCCCCCTCGCCCGCCACCCGCACGCGGACGTTGCCGCCCGAGACGTCGGTGACCAGGGCCGCGCGCCAAGCGCGTCGTTCCGACGGCGGGCTCTTCTGCTTGGCGACCGCTTCCCAGCCTTCGGCGGTGTCGACATGGCCCCAGGCCCCGCGCCAGCCGTGGCGACGGTCGTACTGTTCCAGGCCGTTCATCAGCGCCACCCGCGCAGCCGTCTGCAGCTGCGGGTCGAGGGTGGTGCGCATGTAGTAGCCGCCCTCGTTCAGGCGCTGGCCCATGGTCGCCAGGCCGCGGCGGCGCACTTCCTCGACGAAGAAGTCGGCATCGCGGTACTTGGCGCGCGTCGGCGCCTTCTGGACCTTCAGGTCCTCGCGCTTGGCGGCCTCGGCCTCCGCGCGGCTCACCCAGCCGAGTTCGGCCATCTGGTCCAGCACCCAGTTGCGGCGCGCCATGGCCTGCGCCTTGCGGCGGATCGGGTGGTAGTTGTCGGGTCCCTTGGGCAGCGAGGCCAGATAGGCGCATTCGGCCAGGGTCAGGTCGCTGATCGACTTGCCGAAGTAGTTGTAGGCGGCCGCGCCGACCCCATAGGAGCGATAGCCGAGCCAGATCTCGTTCAGATAGAGCTCAAGGATCTGCTCCTTGTTCAGTGTCTGCTCCAGGCGGCCGGCGAGGATGGCTTCCTTGAGCTTGCGCCCGACCGTCGCGTCGCTGGTCAGCAGGACGTTCTTGGCGACCTGCTGGGTGATGGTCGAGCCGCCCTCGAGGCGGCGGCCGTTCACCGCGTTCATGACGTTCTTCATCATGGCCCGGGTCAGGCCCATGGCGTCGACGCCGCCGTGGCTGAAGAAGTTGCGGTCCTCAGCGGCCAGGAACGCCTGGGCCAGCTGCGGGGGCATGTTGTCGTACGGCACGTAGATGCGGCGCTCGCGCGAAAACTCGCCGATCAGCACCCCGTCCCAGGCATAGGCGCGCGTCGCCGTGGGCGGACGATAGTCGGCCAGGTCGGCGGCGTCGGGCATGTCGTGGAACAGCCAGGCGGCATAGATGGCGATGGCGAATCCCGCCAGCGCGACTGCGCTCAGCACGGTGACGCCGGCGATCGCGATCCATCTCTCGGGGGGCTTCAAACTGACCGACCTCCGCGGGGCGCGCCCCGTCCGCTCAGGCTGATCTAGCGTGCATCGCGCCGGGCGCCAACGGCCCTGCGTCGGCGTGGCGCGGCGCCGTCAGTTCGAGGCGAGCTTGGTGGGCTGGCCGAAATAGTCGTCGATGGCCTCGGCGACCGAGCCCATCAGCCGCGTACGCTTGCCCGGATCGCGCAGCACCGCTTCGTCGGCGGCGTTGGTCAGGAAGCCCATTTCCAGCAGCACGGCCGGCACGTCCGGGGCCAGCAGCACGGCTAGGCCCGCCTCGCGGTGGCTGCGGCGCAGCAGCGGCTGATGGTCGCTGACCCGCTCCAGCAGCACCTCGGCGAAGGTCGCCGAGCGGTTGCGGGTCATCCGCTGGGTCAGGTCCAGCAGGATCGTCGAAACCCCATGATCGCCATGGCTCCCGGCCTGCATGAACCAATCGTCCTTGCTGACGAACTTGGCCGAGCGGGCGGTGGCGCGGTCGGCGAGCGTGTAGACGCTCGCGCCGCGCAGCGAAGGGTCGGTGCCGGAATCGGCATGCAGCGAGATGAACAGGTCCGCATCGGCCCGGCGCGCGATCTGCACGCGCACGGCGTGGTCGACATAGACGTCGGCGTCGCGGGTCATGACGACCTTGTAGCGGCCGCTCTTTTCCAACTGGCTCTTCAGCGCCCGCGCCGCGGCGAGGGTGACGTCTTTCTCGTTGCCGTCGGCGCCCTTGGTGCCAGGGTCCTTGCCGCCATGGCCCGCGTCGATGACGATGACCTTCTTGAGCGGCAGCGCGGCCTTGGTCGACTTGACCGGCGCGGAGATGAAGCGGGGACCGGCCGAAGCCTGGGCGGCGGCCTTCACGGTCGCCGGCGCCTTGGAGGCCAGATCGATCACATAGCGATAGTTGGCGACGCCGTCGGCCGGCGGCAGCAGGAAGCGGCGCTTGATCACCGCGTCTTCGGCCAGATCGATGCGCAGGCGCGCGCCGCTGGCGGCGTCGTCCACGACCCAGGCCTTCACCAGCCCGAGCCCGCCGCCCTGCAGCTGGCTGTCGACGGAGACGCCGGGCAGGTTCACGACGACTCGCCGGTCGCCCTGGCCATCGGATGCCACCTTGCCGGTCGCCGACTTGTCGAGATCGATGACGATGCGGGTTTCGGCGCGGTCGCCGCCGAGGCGCACCTTGAGAATGTCGGCCTTGGCCCCTGCAGCCTGCGCCCCGGCGACGATCGCCAGGCAGCCGACCACCGCGCCGACAACCGCCAGCACGCTTCGCCCGCCGATCCTGAACCTGCCGCCCATACGCGCAGCCCCGTTACACATTCTATACAGTCATACCCATATAGATGGCAGTGGCGTGGACAAACGGTTAACCGTCTCCTTACGCTACCGCATTGCGGCGCGGCGGCTTTCCTTTTCGCCTCCAGTGTTGCAATGTCCGCCCGCGCTGGACCGTGCGCGCCTTGCGTCGCAAGGTTGCGGCCCGCGCGACACAACCCCGCGTCGGCTTCGCCTCTTTCGGCGACCACGCGCCATCCGATCCGCGCTTAACGTTAGGCGCGCCTGGGAACACACCAATGGGCAGCGCCGCTCGAGCCCAATTTCGGCCTACCGCCCGCCTTGCCGGTTTCGGCATTGCGATGGGCGGTGGCGTGCGCGCCCTCCTGACAGACCGGCGGCGCCCGAGCCGAGAGCTCGCGGCGCGCCTCGGAGACGTACTTGATGTCCAAGAAGATGTTGATCGACGCCGCACACGCCGAAGAGACGCGTGTCGTGGTGGTCGACGGACCGCGTGTTGAAGAATTCGATTTCGAGAGCCAGAACCGCAAACAACTCAGAGGCAATATCTATCTCGCCAAGGTGACGCGCGTTGAGCCGTCGCTGCAGGCTGCCTTCATCGAGTACGGCGGCAATCGCCACGGCTTCCTGGCCTTCAACGAAATCCACCCGGACTACTACCAGATCCCGGTCGCCGACCGCGAAGCGCTGATGCGCGAAGAGGCCGACGAAGAGGACGAGGTCGAATCGCGCGCCCGTTCGGGCGATGACGAGGACGAAGACGCCGTCGACGCCGACGACGACGACGTCATGGAAGAAGAAGTCGCGCGTCGCCGCCGCCGGCTGATGCGCCGCTACAAGATCCAGGAAGTGATCCGCCGCCGGCAGATCATGCTGGTCCAGGTCGTCAAGGAAGAGCGCGGCAACAAGGGCGCGGCCCTGACCACCTACCTCTCCCTGGCCGGCCGCTACGGCGTCCTGATGCCCAACACCGCCCGCGGCGGCGGCATCAGCCGCAAGATCACCGCGGCCACCGACCGCAAGCGCCTGAAGGGCGTGGTTCAGAGCCTGGACGTGCCGGAAGGCATGGGCCTGATCGTCCGCACGGCGGGCGCCAAGCGCACCAAGGCCGAGATCAAGCGCGACTACGAGTATCTCCTGCGCCTGTGGGAGAACATCCGCGACACCACCCTGCACTCCGTGGCCCCCGCCCTCATCTATGAGGAAGAGGACCTGGTGAAGCGGACCATCCGCGACCTCTACGACAAGGACATCGACGAGGTCTGGGTCGAGGGCGAGGCCGGCTTCAAGGAAGCGCGTGAGTTCATGCGCATGCTGATGCCGTCCCAGGCCAAGAAGGTGCAGCCGTACCGCGAGGCGACCCCGCTGTTCGTCAAGCACCGGGTCGAGGACCATCTCTCGCAGATCTATTCGCCGGTCGTGCCGCTGCGCTCGGGCGGCTACCTGGTGATCAACCAGACCGAGGCCCTGGTCGCCATCGACGTGAACTCCGGCCGCGCAACTCGCGAGCGGAACATCGAGGCCACGGCCCTCAAGACCAACATGGAAGCGGCCGAAGAGGCCGCCCGCCAGCTGCGCCTGCGCGATCTGGCCGGCCTGATCGTCATCGACTTCATCGACATGGATGAAGGCAAGAACAATCGCGCCGTCGAAAAGAAGCTGAAGGACGCGCTGAAGGACGACCGCGCCCGCGTCCAGATGGGCAAGATCTCGACCTTCGGCCTGATGGAAATCAGCCGCCAGCGCCGCCGCTCGGGCGTGCTGGAAGGCACCACCCACGTCTGCGAACATTGCGCCGGCACCGGCCGCGTGCGCTCGGTCGAGTCGAGCGCCCTGTCGGCCCTGCGCGCCGTCGAGATCGAGGCCCTGAAGGGCGGCGGCGAAGCCACCCTGAAGCTGCCGCGCGCCGTCGGCCTCTACATTCTCAACGAGAAGCGCAACCACCTGGCGCGCATCCACGAGAGCCTCGGCCTGTTCATCACCATCGTGATCGACGACGCCCTGGCCCACGCCGATCACGAGATCGAACGCACGGCCAGCGAGACCCGGCCGGAGCATGCGGCCGTGCATCACGTCCCGCTGCAGCCCTATCAGCCGGTTGAAGACGACTTCGACGACGAAGCCTTCGAGGACGAAGAAGACGTCGAGGAAGACGAAGAAGACGCCGACATCGAGCGCGAGGCCACCGACGACGACGAGGCCGAGCATCGCTTCCAGGACCACGAGGGCGACGGCGACGACCGCAACGGTCGTCGTGGCCGCCGCCGCCGCCGCCGCGGTCGCCGTGACGGCGAGCCGGTCGAAGCCCGTGAGGGCGGCGAGCATCCGCCCCGTGAGCCGCGTGAGGCCCGCGAGGAAACCGACGACGGCGGCCGCCGCCGTCGACGCGGCCGTCGCGGCGGTCGCCGGATGCGCGACGATGGTCGTCCGGCCGACATGTTCGCCTGGACCCGGCCCTGGGTCCCGTATGGCGACGACCCCTTCGTCTGGCACGACCCGTCGGAAGATTTCCCCGCGGCCCGCGCGCCGGCCCCTGCGCCGGCCAATGACGTCGCTCCGGCTCCGGCTCCGGCCGCGGCGGCTGAGGCGATCGCGCCTGCGCCCAGCGTGAGCGACGACCAGCCCCACGTCGAACTGGACGTCTGGGTCGAACTGCCTGCGGTCGAGGACAAGCCGAAGAAGGGCCGCGCGCGCCGCGGTCGTGGTCGCGGCAAGGCCGATGCGGCTGAAACCGAGGTCGCAGCCGAAGCGCCCGAGGCGGTCGAGGTCGTCGAGGTGGTGGAAGCCGTCGCCGAACCGGAACCGGAACCGGTCGCCGAGCCGGTCACGGCCGAGCCGGAAGCCAAGCCCGCCAAGAAGCCGCGCGCGCGTCGCACCAAGGCAGCTGCGGCTGCTGAGGCCGCGGCCGCCGAGCCGGTGATCGAGGCTGCGCCCGTCGAAACCGCCCCGGCCGAGATCGTCGTCGAGGCGGCCCCGGAGCCTGCTCCTGAGCCTGCGCCGGTCGCGCGCGAGCCCGATCCGAACGAGATCAACGCGCCGCCGCCGGTCCCGAAGAAGGGCTGGTGGCGCCGGGGCTAACCCTGGGCTGTGACAAAGGAAACCGGTTCGCGCCCAGCGAGCCGGTTTCCAGTCCGTCGGAAGCGCGTTAGGCTTCGAACACTGGGGCTTTGCGGGGGGCGCTTGGAGTTGTTCGGCATGGTGTCCCCTGCCCGTTCGGTCTCGAGAATCGCTCTGGCTGCTGTGACGGCGCTGAGCCTGACGCTGCAGGCTGCGCCCGTCCGAGCCGAAGAGAGCATGTCGCTCATTCGCGACACCGAGATCGAAGAGATCCTCCGCAAGGACTCCGAACCGATCTTCAAGGCCGCCGGCGTCGACTCCAAGTCGATCGAGATCCTGCTGATCGGCTCAAAGGACCTCAACGCCTTCGCCGGCCCCGGCACCATGGGCGTCTTCACCGGCCTGATCCTCGAATCGGAAAACCCCAACCAGCTGCAGGGCGTCATCGCCCACGAAGTCGGCCACTTGGCCGCCGGCCACTCGGCCCGCTCGGGCGAGATGACCTCGGCCGGCATGAAGCCGTTCCTCCTGACCATGGGCCTCGGCGTGCTCGCCGCTCTCGCCGGTTCCGGCGAAGGCGCCGCCGGCCTGATCGGCAGCGCCAGCTACTTCGGCACCCTCGGAGCCATGGGCTACAGCCGCGAACAGGAAAGCCGCGCCGACCAGGCGGGCGCTGCGATCCTTGAACGCGCCGGCCTTTCGGGTAAGGGCCTCGTCGAGTTCTTCGACAACTTCCGCTACCAGGAAGTCTTCCAGGAAGCCCGCCGCTTCGCCTATTTCCGCTCCCACCCGCTGTCGTCCTCGCGGATCGAGGCGCTTCGCCATCGGGTCGAGCAGAACGCCCACTACGACACTCCGGACACGCCCGAAGCGATCTCCGAGCACGAGATCATGAAGGCCAAGCTCGACGGGTTCATCAACCCGACCATCGCCATCACCAAGTACGATGAGAAGGACAAGTCCTATCCGGCGCGCTACGCCCGGGCCATCGCCTACTATCAGATGAAGCAGCCCGATCAGTCCGTGAAGCTGATCGACGCCCTGCTCGCCGAGCAGCCGAACAACCCCTACCTCTGGGAACTCAAGGGGCAGGTGCTGTTCGAGTTCGGCCGCGCCCAGGAGGCCGAGGCCCCGCAGCGCAAGTCGGTCGAACTGAAGCCCGACGCGCCGCTGCTGCGCATCAATCTTGGCCAGACCCTGATCGCGCTCGAGGACAAGGCCAAGGTCGAGGAAGGCGTCGGGGAACTGCGCAAGGCCCTGACTCAGGAACACGACAACGCCACCGCCTGGCGGATACTGGCCCAGGCCTACGACAAGCAGGGCAAGGAGGGCCTCGCCCGCCTCGCCACCGGCGAGTACTTCTTCGCGACCGGCGACGCGACCCAGGCGCGGGTCTTCGCCATGCGCGCCCGCGAAAAGCTCGACAAGGACACGCCCGAATGGCGCCGCGCCACCGACATCGTCCTGACCTCCAACCCCAGCAAGGACGATCTCAAGGACCTCGCGTCCGAGGGCTCGATCAACCGCCGATCCTCGCGCTGACCGGGCCGAAAGGCCTTCGCAAAGCCACGCTTCTCACCTAATTGGCCTGACATGACCAAGATTTCCCGCGGCGTCCTCGTCGCCTGCGCCGCCCTCGCCCTGCCCCTCGCCGCCTGCCAGAAGCAGGAGGACGACTTCGGCCAGAAAGTCCGCGCCTACCTGCTCGCCCACCCCGAGGTGATCGAGGAGGCGGTCGTGAAGCTGCAGGAAAACAAGCAGGCCGCGGCTCAGGAGGCCGCCAAGGCCTCGCTCGCCAAGTACCGCGACCAGCTGGAGCGCGACCCGCGCGACTTCGTGGCCAATCCGAACGGCACCGTGACGGTCGTCGAGTTCTTCGACTACCGCTGCGGCTACTGCAAGGTCAGCGCGCCCGAGGTGCTGAAGCTGATCAAGGAGAACCCGGACGTCCGGTTCGTGTTCAAGGAGTTCCCGATCTTCGGGGCCGAGAGCAACATCGCCGCCGAGGTCGCCCTGTCCCCCGCCGGCATGCCCAAGAACATCGAGCTGTTCGAGCGCTTCATGGCCGAGAAGGCGCTGGACGAGGCCGCCATCGACCGTCACCTGCGCGCCGTCGGGGTGGATCCGGCCGCCGCTCGCGCCGGCGGCGCCAGCGCCGAGGTCAAGAAGCACATCGCTGACACCCGCGCGCTCGCCCAGGCCCTGGCCATCGAAGGCACGCCTGCCTTCGTCGTCGGCGACCGCGTCATCCCAGGCGCCGACATGCCGGCCCTGCGTGCGGCGATCGCCGAAGCCAAGACGGGCAAGCTCAAGACCGTCCCCTCGCCGCAGATCGACAAGGGCTAAAACCCCTCGCCAAACTCGGACTTGCGCCGCACCGCGACGCAGCTAGGCTCCTCTCGAGTGCCTTGAGAGTCTGTCCGTCCGACCACGGCGAGCCGAATGCACGAACGAGTGCTGATCATCGGAGCTGGTATCGGCGGCCTGTGTTCGGCGCTGGCCTTGGCGCCGACCGGCCGCGATATCGTCATTCTGGAACGTGATCCGGCGCCGCCGCGCGGCGACGCCGATCACGCATTCACCGACTGGACCCGTCGCGGAGTCGGCCACCTGCGCCACAGCCACGCCTTCCTGGCGCGGCTGCGCACCATCATCCGCAACGAACACCCTGAACTGCACGCCGACCTGCTGGCCGCGGGCTGCCGTGAACTTGGCTTCGAGCGGATGCTCACCGACGTCCACCGCCAGGACTACCGGCCCCAACCCGCCGACCGCGACTTCGTGGTCCTGACCAGTCGCCGCACCACCCTCGAGCTCGTCATCCGCCGCTATGTCGAGCGCTATCCGAACGTGCGGATCGATTCGGAGACCTTCGTCCGCCGGCTTTTGACCCAACGCGACCCGCAGGGCTTGCGCGTGGTCGGGGTGTCCGTGGCCGACGCCGCCGGGGCGCGCGACATCATCGGCGATCTGGTGATCGACGGCGGCGGCCGCACCTCGTCCTGCGTCGAGCAACTCATCGAGGACGGCGCGAGCATTCCCGAGGAGCGCGAGAGCGCCGGCATCGTCTACTTCACCCGTCACTACCGCCTGCGTCCGGGCGCCCAGGAGCCGCAGCGCACCAAGGCCGGCGGGACCGGCGATCTCGGCTTCCTCAAGTTCGGGTTGTTCCCGGCCGACAACGGCTGCTTCTCGATCACCCTCTGCACGCCTGAGCCCGAGCTTGAGCTGCGCAAGGCCATCGTGCGGCCCGAGGTGTTCGACGCCATCTGCGCGCGCCTGCCGGGCCTCGCGCCCTGGGTCGACCCGGCCACCGCCGAGGGTGTCAGCCGCGTGTTCGGCATGGGCGAACTGCAAAGCCGCTGGCGCGAGATCGCCGGCGAAGGCGTCCCGCCGCTGCTGGGGTACTTCCCGGTCGGCGACGCCCTGGTCCGCACGAACCCGCTCTACGGCCGCGGCTGCTCGTTCGCCGCCGTCACCGCCTACGTCCTGCGCGACGTGCTGGTCTCCACCGGCGACGCGGCCGACCGTGTCCAGGCTTTCCAGACCCAGGTCAGCGAGGAGTTGCGGCCCTATTATCTCAACATGCGCGACCAGGACCGGGCTGCGATCCGGCGGGCGCGCCAGCAGCTCACCCCCGGCTATCGCCCCAGCCTGCGGAGCCGGGTGATCAAGAGCTTCCTCGAGGACGGCGTAAACATCGCCATCCGCTCCGACGCCAACCTGCTGCGCGAGGCGCTGCGGGGCTTCCATATGCTGGAGCATCCGTCAGCCTGGCTGAAGCGACCGGACAACCTCGCCAAGGTGCTGCGCTACTGGGCCACCGGCCGGGACAGGAAGGCCCACGTCTATCCGCCCAAGCCGGGCCCAAACCGCGCCGACATGTTCCAGCAGCTGGGCCTGCCGGCCGAGGCCGACATGATCCCTAAGGCGGCGCGTTGAACAGCCCGCCCTGGGCCATCTGATCGCGAACCGCTTCCGGCGTCAGGGTCGCGGCCTTGTCGAGTTCGACCAGTTCCGGCGGCACGTACCAGTGCAGTTTGTCGGCGTGGTAGGCCTCCCACACCGCCTTGGCGACCTCCACCGGCGGGATGGCGCGGAACATCCCCTCCTTTGGCGCCGCCTCGGCCACGCCCGGCGGCAGGATCGGCGTGTCGATCACCCCGGGCAGCACGTCGGCGACCCGCACGCCATAGGCCTTGAACTCGACCGAGAGCGCCTCCGACAGACCCTTCACCGCGTGCTTTGTCGCCGAATAGACCGCGATATTGGCCATGCCGAAGGTCGCTGACGACGACGAGGTCGTGAAGCATAGGGAGTTCGGCGTCGCCTTCAACAGCCCGATCGCTTCGTGGATGCCGATCAACACACCCATCAGATTGACCTGGACGACCGCGATCACGTCCTCGAACGGCTGCTCGGCGAACGGGCCGCCGCAGCCGATGCCGGCGTTATTGTAGAGCAGGTCCATCTTCCCGCCGGTCGCCTCGCCGAAGGTCGCGACCGCCATCCGGTAGTCATCGCGGTCGGTGACGTCGAGCCGCCGGACCACGCAATTGTCAGGGCCGAGTTCCGCCATCAGAGCCTCGAGCCCGGCCTCGTTGACGTCGTAGCCGCCGACGAACCAGCCCTGGCCGGCGAACAGCCTGGCCGTCTCGCGGCCCATGCCCGAGGCCGCGCCGGTGATGAAGATGGACTTGCGCCCGTTGGCCTTGCCCATGTGCGCCTAGCTCCCGTTTTCCAGGAGCCTAGAGCGCCTTCCGCCACGGAACGCCGCTGAAAACTTCAGCCGCGCTTCTGCAGGCCGCGCTGCTTGAGCCGCCACACCAGCACGTCGAAACGATCCTGGCCGAAGAACGGCTCGCCGTCGAAGACCATGGTCGGCACGCCCCAGTGGCCGCTTTCGCGATGTGCGACCTGATTGGCCTCGATCTCGGCGGCGATCTCGTCCTTCTTGCCGGCCGCTTGCGCCTGCAGATCTGCCATATCGAGACCCGCACGCTCGATGGCCCGCGCCAGCTTGTCGCCCTCGTTCCAGGGCATGTCCTGGCCGTTCCAGATCAGCCGCGAGACCTCGTCGTAGAAGGCCAGCGCCTGCGGCTTGTGCGCTGCGATCACGCCCAGCGGCATCAGCAGGTCCAGGTGCGGCTGCTCGGCCGCGCCGTTGAGGTTCTGTCCGATCACGACGGGGTCGGGGTTCGGCCACACCAGCGGCAGGCCCAGGAAGTCCCCCAGCCGCCGGACGTCGCGCACCAGATAGGGCACGAACAGCGGGTCCTGCTTGGTGAAGAACCCCTCCGATCGCACGGCCAGCGGATAGACCGGCCGCATCCGGACATCGACGTCGTAGGTCTCAGCCAATTCCCGCAAGCGCGGGACCACCAGGTAGGAATAAGGGCTGCGGAAGGACCAGTAGACGTCGACGCCGAGGCTCATCAGATCAGACCGGATAACGGGGATGATGGGTCAGCATACATACGTTTTGGCATACGTCCTGCCAAAAATGCCTCCCGCCCCGCGATCACGGCGTGCTTCATGGCCACGGCCATGCGGATGGGGTCCTGCGCCCCGGCGATGGCGGTGTTCATCAGCACCGCGTCGCAGCCTGTCTCCATCGCCAGCGTGGCGTCCGAAGCCGTGCCGACCCCGGCGTCGACCAGCACCGGCACCTTCGACTGCTCGATGATCAGTCCCAGGTTCAGGAAGTTCTGGATGCCGCGCCCCGAGCCGATCGGGGCCGCAGCCGGCATGATCGCCGCCGCGCCGGCGTCCTCAAGCTTCTTGGCGTAGACCGGATCGTCGCTGCAGTAGACCATCACCTGGAACCCGTCGGCGACCAGCAGCTTCAGCGCCCGCAGGGTCTCTTCCATGTCCGGGAGCAGGTGCTTGGTGTCCGACAGCACCTCCAGTTTCACCAGGTCCCAGCCGCCGGCCTCGCGCGCCAGGCGCAGGGTGCGGATGGCGTCCTCGCCGGTGAAGCAGCCGGCGGTGTTGGGCAGGAAGGTGAAGCGGTCGGGCTTCACATAGTCGACCAGCATCGGCTGGTTGGGATCGGACAGGTTCACCCGGCGCACCGCCACGGTGACGATCTCCGCCCCGGCCGCCTCGGCGGCGGCGGCGTTCTCGGCGTAGTCCTTGTACTTCCCCGTCCCGACGATCAGCCGCGAGGTGAAGGTCCGGCCCGCCACGCTCCAGGTGTCTTCCTTGTGGGTAGACCCGTCCATGTCAGCCGCCTCCGATAAAATGCACAATCTCAATGCGGTCGCCGTCGGCGAGCGCGGTCTGTCCATAGGCCGATCGCGGTACGATCTCCAGGTTGCGCTCCACCGCCACCTTGCGCGCATCCAGGCCAAGTTCCGCCACCAGGGCGGCCACGCTCGACACCCCGCCGAAGGCCCTTTGTTCCCCGTTGATGGTCAGCGTCATGACGCCCTCGTGAAGCTTGGAGTTTCCGAATGCTTGTGACCCCCGCCGCCGCCCGTTACAAGACGGCGGAATCGACGGCGGAGCCGAATGTCGAAACCGATCTATGTGCTTAGCGGGCCCAACCTCAACCTCTTGGGGGTCCGGGAGCCGGAGATTTACGGAAAGGAGACGCTGGAGGACGTCCGCACTCGTTGCGAACGCCGCGCCGGCGCCCTCGGTCATGCCGTGGTCTTCCGCCAATCCAACCACGAAGGACAGCTCATCGACTGGGTGCAGGAAGCCCGGACGGAAGCCTGCGCCGTCGTGATCAATCCTGCGGGCTATGGTCACACTTCCGTGGCCCTGCTGGACGCACTGAAGACACTCGATATTCCTGTCGTCGAATGTCACCTGTCCAACCCGGCGGCGCGCGAAGCGTTCCGTCGTCAAACCTATGTGTCCCTCGTCGCCACCGGGGTCGTCTCCGGCTTCGGCGGGGCGAGCTACGAACTGGCCGTCGAGGCCGCCGCGGGCCTGGCCCGCCAAAGCCAAAACTAAGGATTATCAAATGGCTAGCAGTCCGAAGGCCCCCGCCGACCCGATCGACGCGCGGCTGGTGCGCAAACTGGCCGACATTCTCACCGAGACCGGCCTGACCGAGATCGAAGTCGAGCACAACGACCTGAAGATCCGCGTCGCCAAGACCGCCGCTCCGGCGGCCGTCCAGTACGCCCCCGCTCCGGCCGCGTTCGCCGCCGCTCCCGCCGTCGCCGCTGCCGCGCCGGTTGGCGAAGCCGCGCCCGCCGCCGTCGAGCGCAAGGGCGACGTCGTGAAGTCGCCGATGGTCGGCACCGTCTACCTGCAGCCGCAGCCTGACGCTCCGGCCTTCGTGAAGGTCGGCGACACGGTCACCGCCGGTCAGACCCTGCTGATCGTCGAAGCCATGAAGACCATGAACCCGATCCCCGCCCCGCGCGGCGGCAAGATCGTCGAGATCATCGTCCAGGACGCTCAGCCGGTCGAATTCGGCGAACCGCTGATCGTCATCGAGTAAGTCGATGTTCGACAAAATCCTCATCGCCAATCGCGGCGAGATCGCCCTGCGGGTCCACCGGGCCTGCAAGGAAATGGGCATCTCCACCGTGGCGGTCCATTCCGAGGCCGACACCGGCGCCATGTGGGTGCGGCTGGCCGACGAAAGCGTCTGCATCGGCCCGGCCCCCGCCGCCAAGTCGTACCTGAACATCCCCTCGATCATCGCCGCTGCGGAGATCACGGGCGCCCAGGCGATCCACCCCGGCTACGGCTTCCTGTCGGAGAACGCGCGCTTCGCCGAGATCGTGGCCGCGCACGGCTTCACCTTCATTGGTCCGACCGCCGACCACATCAAGATGATGGGCGACAAGATCACCGCCAAGCAGGCGGTGAAGGAGGCCGGCATCCCGGTGGTGCCCGGCTCCGACGGCGCCGTCACGACCGAGGAAGAGGCCTTCGCGGCGGCCAAGGAAATCGGCTTCCCCGTGCTCATCAAGGCCGCCGCCGGCGGCGGCGGGCGCGGCATGAAGGTCGCCCAGACCGAGGAAGACCTCTACGAGGCGGTCTCCACCGCCCGCGCCGAGGCCAAGGCCGCCTTCGGCGACGACGCGGTCTATATGGAGCGCTATCTCCAGACCCCGCGCCACATCGAGATCCAGGTCATCGCCGACAAGTTCGGCAATGTCTGCCATCTGGGCGAACGCGACTGCTCGCTGCAGCGTCGTCACCAGAAGGTGCTCGAGGAAGCCCCCTCGCCCGTCATCGACGCCGCCGGCCGCGCCAAGATCGGCAAGGTGGTGGTCGATGCGATCAAGGCCATCGGCTACCTCGGCGTCGGCACCATCGAGTTCCTGTACGAGAACGGCGAGTTCTTCTTCATTGAGATGAACACCCGCCTGCAGGTCGAGCACCCGGTCACCGAGGCCATCACCGGCATCGATCTGGTGCGCGAGCAGATCCGTATCGCCGCGGGCCTGCCGCTCTCGTTCAGGCAAGAAGACGTCGTGTTCGAGGGCCACGCCATCGAATGCCGGATCAACGCCGAGAACCCGAAGACCTTCATGCCGTCGCCCGGCCTGGTCACGGACTTCCACGCTCCGGGCGGCCTGGGCGTGCGCCTCGATAGCGCGCTCTATGCCGGCTACTCGATCCCGCCCACCTACGACAGCCTAATCGGCAAGCTGATCGTCCACGGCCGCGACCGCGAAGAGTGCATCGCTCGCGTCAACCGCTGCCTGAACGAGATGGTGGTCGGCGGCATCGAGACCTCGATCCCGCTCTTCCAGGAACTGCTGCACCAGCCCGACTTCCTCACCGGCGACTACAACATCCACTGGCTCGAACGCTGGATGAAGTCGCAGCAGGAAGAGGCCTGACCCTGACATCCTCCCCCGCTCGCGCGGGGGAGGAAAGTCCGGGCCAATTCCAATAGACTGCCGCCATGAAACGTTTCGGCCCCCGCGAGCTCCTTGAGTGCTACGGCCGCGGCGTGTTCCCGATGGCCGATGCGCGCGAAGACGACCGCGTCTTCCTGATCGATCCCGAAAAGCGCGGCGTCGTCCCGCTCGACGGCTTCCACGTCTCGCGCCGCCTGGCCCGCACTGTGCGCGGCGATCCCTTCGACATCCGCATCGACACCGCCTTCTCGCGCGTGGTCCTCGAATGCGCCGCCCCCAAGCCTGGCCGCACCGAAACCTGGATCAACGGGGTCATCGAGGACCTCTACGCCCAGCTGTTCGAGATGGGCCACGCCCACAGCGTCGAGTGCTGGCTCGGAGACGAACTGGTCGGCGGCCTCTACGGCGTCTCGCTCGGCGCGGCCTTCTTCGGCGAGAGCATGTTCAGCCGCCGCACCGACGCCTCCAAGGTGGCGCTGGTCCACCTGGTCGCGCGGCTGCTCAGCGACGGCTACAGGCTGCTCGACGCGCAGTTCATCACCGACCACCTGTCGACGTTCGGGGCGGTCGAAATCCCGCGGGCGGAGTATCACCGCCGGCTGGCCCGCGCTCTAGAGGCGCAGGCCTCGTTTCAGCGCGTCGCGGTGGGAACCGGCGCGGCCGCTCTGCAGGTGATCAGCCAGGCGTCGTAGATCGGGTGTTCCAGCGGGTTGAGGCCCGGCGAGGACGCATACATCCAGCCGCGGAACGCCTGGCGCGGCGGCGGGGTGGGCTTGCCGGGCGCAGCGCGCGGCTGGGACTCCACGGTCACGTGCGCGACCGAGTCTTCGACCGCCTCATCGGCCGCCGAGCGTTCGCAGGCCTTCACCGTGAAGACGAGGTTCTTGTAGCGAACCGGCCGGCCGACGGCGGCCTCGAAGCGCATGGATTCCGCTGAGACCTTGTCCAGCGCCTGGATCACGGCGACGTCGTAGCGGGCGCGCTTGGCCGCCTCGGCGGGCTTGGCCGCGACCTGGGCCTTCGGCGCCGGTGCCGGCTCGACCTCTTCGGCGGCGATCGGCGGGGCCGCGAGCGGCGGCGGCGGGGCCACCTGGGCGGGCGGAGCCTCTTCGCGGGCCGGCGGCGGCTGCGCGACCGGCGGCGTCACGGTTCCATTGGGGGACGGCGTGGGCGGGGTCGCTGGCGGCAGCTGCAGCAGCGGCGGTTGGGCGGGCTGCTGGTTCGGAGAGGTCGGCTGCGCGCCCGCCACGCCGGCGCCCGCCAGGGCGCTCAGCACCGCCAGTCCGGCAAGGGTGCGGCCGCGCGACATGCCTATTCGGGCCGCCAGGCCTCGTAGTCGCCCGACGCCTTCTGACGCTCGCCGCCCCGGGCGATCGAGCCTTGCGGCTTCCAGGCGTGCACCGTGCCGGTCAGGTTCGGCAGGTGGTCCTTTTCCCACTCTTGGCGCTTCAGCGGCGCCTTGGTCGGCGGTTCGTCGAAGGTGTAGTGCAGCCAGCCATGCCAGTCGGCCGGGACCTTCGAGGCCTCGGCATAGCCGTTGTAGATGACCCAGCGCCGCTTGCGGCCCTTGTCGTACGATTTCCGGTCGTCCTTGGCTTCGTAGTAGCTGTTGCCCAGCTCGTCCTTGCCGATGAACACGCTGCCGCGAACCGTGTTGCGGATGCCGATGGTCGCGCCGTTCCACCAGGTGAAGATATTCTTGAGCACGTTTGGGAATTCCAGACAGACAGGAAGCGGCCGGACTATAGGCGCCCGACGCTTCACCGTCCAGCCGCGCGAAATCCGCAATATGTTGGGGATAGGCGCCCCACGGACCGCAACATCTATTGCCCGCGTTAACGACGCTGCTAGACTCGCCCGACGGGAGAGCCGGATATGGGTGCAGAAGCGGCAAGGATCGAACGGCGGACGCTCGAGCGCGCGTCCAGCGTAGCCGATGTTCTGGCCCCCGCGTCATGGACCGACGCGCGGGTCGAGGCCTGGCTCGACTGGCTGGGCGAGGACGCCGATCTGCCCGCCGCCGTGTTCCGCTTCGCCGAAGACCTCGTGCAGCGCGGCGATTCGGCCGCGCTGTTCGAGACGGCCCGGGCCCGCGCCGCGTTTCGACGCGATCTCGGCGCGGCCATGCTGGCCGGCCAGATCGCCATCTCCTGGCCGCGGCCTGATGCGGCCACGCCCGTCGTTCAACTTGGCGATGCTTGCGCGCCGGCCCTCGCCGCGCTGCGCGCCCAGCGTCGCGGCCGCGCGATGGCCCGCGCCGCCGCCCGTGAGATGGGCGCCCGGCTCCAGGCGGTGATGGACTCCATCCTTCGCTGCGAAGGCGATCCGGCCGCCTGCGCCGACCTGCGCGCCAACGCCAGCCTGGCCCGCAGCGCCGAGGCCGCCCGTGCGGCCGGCGCCACCGACGCGATGATCCTCGACGCCATCGCCCTGGCCAAGGCTGGCGAGCTCGAGTGGGCGGCCGCCGAACCGGACGCCGGCGCCGCCGAGGACCTCGAACTGATCTGCGTCGGGCCCAGCACGCCCGAACCCTCGCTCGCCGCCGCGGCCTGGGAGACCGGCGCCCTCGCGCTCGCCCTTACCCCCGACATCGCCCAGGGCGTCGCTCGCGCCTGGGGCGGCGCGCGCGGGGCGGTCAACCTGATGGCCTTCGGGTCCGGGCCGGACTTCGACGCCGCCGCCTTCGCCTCGGCCGTCGCGCTGCTGGCGGCCGCCTTGGCGGCGGTCGGCGGCGAGCGTCCCGCTTCGCTCGGCCTGGCCGGCGTCGCCGACTGGCTCGTCGCCCAGGGCCTGACCTACGACTCCGAGGCCGGCCGCACGGCCGTCCGTGACCTCTACCGGCACGCCGCTTCGGCCTGCGTCGCCTCGGGCGCCAAGCTAAACGGCGGCTTGGCGGTGTTCGACGATCCCGAACTCGCCCTGCGGCTCGGCGGAGCCAGCGCCTCGGCCGCCCCCTGGCTGGGTCCCGTCACCGTCGCCCAGACCGAGGACGGCGTCCTGACCCGGGTGATGACCGAGTCCGCGCTCAGCGGCCTGACCGCGCTCGGCGCGGATCTGTCCCAGGCGCGGGCCTGGCTGCTCGGCGGCCAGGACCTTTCCGAGGCCCCCGGCATCGACCACGCCGCCCTCGCCGCCCGCGGTTTCACCGACCACGAGATCGCCCAGGCCGAGGCCGCCCTGCCCTTCGCCGCGACCCTGGCCGAGGCCTTCTCCGCCATCGACGCCGGCTTCCTCTGCGACGTGCTCGGCGCCACCGACGCCGATCTCGCCGATCCGGCCCTGAACGTGCTCAAGCTGGCGGGCTTCGGCGACGAGGAGATCGCGCAGGCCGAGGCCTACGCCATGGGGTCGGGGGCGCTCTCCCAGGCCGACTTCCTCACCGCCGCCCAACAGGCTGTGTTCGAGACTGCGGACGAGCTTGGCCCCGAACGTTACTTCGCGGTGCTGGCCGTCATCGCCCACGCCCTCGCGGTGCCGGCCATGGCCGACCTGGAGCTGGAGTGGGACACCACTCCGGCCGACGCCGCTGGCGTGATCGCCATGGCTGCGCGCGCCAAGGCCCCGGCCCTGCGCATGCGGCGCGCCGCAGCTCCGGCCGACATGGTGCTGGATCTGCCCAAGGCGAGCGAGCCGCCGCCCCGCACGCTCCGCGAACCGGAGGCCGAGGCCCGCGCCCCGCAGCCCGAACGGATCGTCGAGCGCATCGTCGAGCGCGACCGCACCCGCCGCAAGCTGCCCGACCGCCGCAAGGGCTACATCCAGAAGGCCAGCGTCGGCGGCCACAAGGTCTACCTGCACACCGGCGAGTACGAGGACGGCGAACTCGGCGAGATCTTCATCGACATGCACAAGGAAGGCGCCGCCTTCCGCTCGCTGATGAACAACTTCGCCATCGCGATCTCGATCGGCCTGCAGTACGGCGTGCCGCTCGACGAGTTCGTCGACGCCTTCGTCTTCACCCGCTTCGAACCGGCCGGTCCGGTCACCGGCAACGACTCCGTGCGCTCGGCGACCTCGATCCTCGACTACCTGTTCCGAGAGCTCGGCGTCTCCTATCTGGGCCGCAACGACCTCGCCAACGCCGACCCGGACGAGCTCAACGCCGACGGCCTGGGCGACGGCAAGAGCGACGACGAGGACGGCCCCCAGCCGGCCAGCCACTTCATCTCCCGCGGCTTCGCCCGCGGGGCCGCGCCCGACAACCTGGTTTTCCTGCCCAGCGCCGCCGCCCGGCCGCCAGCGGCTGAGGCTGACGTCTGCGCCGCTTGCGGCGACATCGCCGTGGTTCGCAAGGGCGCCAGCCTGATCTGCGAGACCTGCGGAACCCGGGCGACGCCGCAGGGCGGCGACATGACCGGATGACGCCGTTCGGCGGCGGTCACCTCGCCTTAAAGCTTCACCGCTAAGCAAGGAGCCCTTGTCGGAGGGCTCCTCATGAAACCGCTCGTCGCGATCGGCGTCCTCGCCGCCCTCGCCGTAGCTGCGCCTGCCAGCGCCCAGAACGCCGGCCAGATCGGCCAGGCACGCCGCGGCGCCAGCTGTCCGAAGTGCAACCTCTTCCAGGCCGACATGGCCGGGCTGGAGATGCGCGGCCAGAATTTCGCCGGCGCACGCCTGCGTCAGGCCGACCTGTCCCTGGCGGTGATGAATCGCGTGAACTTCTCCGGCGCCGACCTGCGCGACGTCGAAGCCTATGGCGGAGTGTTCTCCAGCTCGAATTTCGCCGGCGCCGACCTCACCAATTCCAGCTTTGTCGGCACGCATCTCAGCGGGGCGAATTTCGCCGGCGCCAAGCTTGACGGGGCCAATTTTTCCGGAGCTGAGCTGGATGGCGCACGGGGTTTGTCTCAAGCCCAGCTGAACCGCGCCTGCGGGGACGGTTCGACCGTGCTGCCCGGCGGCCTGCGCATCCCCAGCTGCTAGCTAAGCTGCTGACAATTACCGCGAATTAAGTAGCGTCCACAGGGTGTCGAGAGCACATGCTCACATCATGGACCAACAACGCCAAGCTTCGATGCCTCGTCTGACGCGTTCCCTGCCCGCGCTCTCCGCCCTGGTCGCCGTGGCGCTCGCCGCCATTCCCGGCCTGGCCAGCGCCAACATGGGCGACAAGGACGTGGCGCGGATGGTCTCGTTTGGCGGCGCCTGCGCCAAGTGCGAGCTGTCGGGCCGCAAGCTGGCCGGCGCGCAGTTCGTCGGCGCCAACTTCGCCCAGGCCGCCCTGGTCGGCTCGGACCTGCGCGACGCCCGCTTCCTCGGCGCGAACTTCAATGGCGCGGACCTCTCACGCGCCGACCTCAGCGACGCTCAAATGGTCGGCGCGAACTTCACCACAGCGGTGCTGGCCGACGCGCGCCTGCGCGACGTCGAGGCCCGCGGCGTCAACTTCGGCGGCGCCAACCTCGCCCGCGCCGACATGCGCGACGCTGCGGCGGCCGGTTCCAATTTCAGCAAGGCCAACCTCTCCAACGCCTCGCTGCGCGGCGCCGAGCTGCGCGCCGCCAACTTCTCCAAGGCCAACGGCCGCGCCGCCGACTTCCGCGACGCGGCGCTGACCGGGGCCAATCTCGGCTCGGGCGCATTCGATCACGCGTCGTTCCGCGACGCCGACCTCTCGGCCGCCAGCCTCACGGGCGCGACGTTCGTGAATGCCGACTTCCGCGGCGCCAGCCTGACCGGCGCCAACATCGCGGGCGTCGACTTTTCCCGCGCCAAGGGCCTGGAGCAGGACCAGCTCGACAACGCCTGCGCCGACGGCGCCACCCGCACCCCGCCCGGCCTCGTCGCCAAGGCCTGCCATCGCGGGGCCCGTGTCCGCGTCGTCAGCCGCAACCCTGCGCCGCCGGCCCCGCCCGCGGCCCCCGCGCCGCCGGCCCCGCCGCGCTACTTCGCCTCGGTCGACTGACAGGCACAAAAAAGGGGACCAGCGGCCCCCTTTTCCATGACGTTGGTCGCGCCCTAGACCTTGATCGGCGTCGCGAGCCGGATGTGCAGCTCCTTGAGCTGCTTCTCCAGCACCTCGGACGGCGCGTTCATCAGCAGGTCCTGGCCCTGCTGGTTCAGCGGGAAGGCGATGACCTCACGGATCGCGGTCTCGCCGGCCAGCAGCATGACGATCCGGTCGATGCCGGGCGCCAGGCCCCCGTGCGGCGGCGCGCCGTGACGGAAGGCGTTCAGCATGCCGCCGAACTCTTCCTCGACGACGTTGGAGCCGTAGCCGGCCAGTTCGAACGCCTTCACCATCACCTCGGGGAGGTGGTTCCGGATTGCGCCCGAGCACAGCTCATAGCCGTTGCAGACGATGTCGTACTGGAACGCGCGGATGGTCAGCGGGTCCTGGTTCAGCAGCGCGTCCAGGCCGCCCTGCGGCATCGAGAACGGGTTGTGCGAGAAGTCGACCTTCTGCTCTTCCTCGCTCCACTCGAACATCGGGAAGTCGACGATCCAGCAGAACTTGAACTGGTCCTCGTCGACCAGGTTCAGGTCCGTGCCGACCTTGGTGCGGGCGTTGCCCGCGAACTTCACGAACGCCTTGGGATCGCCGGCCACGAAGAAGGCCGCGTCGCCCTGCCCCATGCCGATGCCGCTCATCAGCGCCTGGGTCGCGTCCGGGCCCAGGTTCTTGGCGATCGGGCCGCCCCAGCCGCCCTGGTCTTCCGACCAGAAGATGTAGCCCAGACCCGGCTGGCCTTCGCCCTGCGCCCAGCTGTTCATGCGGTCGCAGAACGCGCGGCTGCCGCCCTTCGGGGCCGGGATCGCCCAGACGGCGTTCTTGGCGTCTTCCAGGATGCGCGCGAACAGGCCGAACCCGCCGCCGCGGAAGCGCTCGGAGACGTCCTGCATGATGATCGGGTTGCGCAGGTCGGGCTTGTCGGTGCCATAGCGGGCCATCGACTGCACATAGGTCAGGCGCTCGAAGCCCCGGTGTTCGATCGTCTTGCCGAAGTCGTCCTCGTAGGACATCGACTGGTCGATCGGCGAGACGCGCTTGCCGCCGCCGAACTCCACGAACACGCCGTGCATCACCGGCTCGATCGCCGCGAACACGTCTTCCTGGGTCACGAAGCTCATCTCGACGTCGAGCTGGTAGAACTCGAGCGAGCGGTCGGCGCGCAGGTCCTCGTCGCGGAAGCAGGGCGCGATCTGGAAGTAGCGGTCGAAGCCCGAGACCATCAGCAGCTGCTTGAACTGCTGGGGGGCCTGCGGAAGGGCGTAGAACTTGGTCGGGTGCATCCGCGAGGGCACCAGGAAGTCGCGTGCGCCTTCCGGCGACGAGGCCGTCAGGATCGGCGTCTGGTACTCCAGGAAGCCCTGGTCGATCATGCGGTTGCGGATCGAGTGGATGACCTTCGAGCGCAGCACGATGTTCCGGTGCAGCGTCTCGCGGCGCAGATCCAGATAGCGGTGCTTCAGGCGGATTTCTTCCGGATACTCCGGCTCGCCGAAGACCGGCAGCGGCAGCTCGGCGGCTTCCGACAGCACCTCAACCGAACGCACGCGCACCTCGACTTCGCCGGTCGGCAGGTTGGCGTTCACGGTTTCCGGGCTGCGGGCCACGACCTCGCCGTCGATGCGGATGACGCTCTCGGCGCGCAGGCGCTCGATGACGTCGAAGCCGGGGGTCTCCGGGCTGATCACCAGCTGGGTCAGACCGTAGTGGTCGCGCAGGTCGATGAAGACGAGACCACCGTGGTCGCGCTTGCGGTGGATCCAGCCCGAAAGACGGACGGTCTGGCCCGTGTCGGCGGCGCGAAGAGCGCCTGCGGTATGGGTGCGGTAGGCGTGCATGGGGAGTCGCTAAGGCTCTGAAAATCGAGGGCGGAAGGGCGCATGTAGGGCCCCGAAAGTCAAGGCGCGCGCCCCATTCCGCCCCGCGATCCCCCTACTTCGCCGGATCGACCAGGGCCTGGTAGACCAGGGTCCTCGTCAGGCCGCCCAGGTCCGGGCCGCCGGTGCCGCCATAGCGCTGGATCATGCCGACAAAGACCACGTCGTTGGTCGGATCGACCCAGAACCAGGTGCCGGCCGCCCCGCCCCAGCTCATCGTGCCCTTGCCCTCCAGGCTGCCGGCCTTGCGCGGGTCGTTGACGACCATGAAGTCCAGCCCGAACCCGACCGCCTCGTTGAACGACGACGCCGTGGAGCCGTTCGACGACACCAGCGCCGCCTGCGGAATGACGTTGGTCCCCATCAGCTCGACCGACGCGGGCGAGAGGATCCGCACCCCGTCCAGCTGCCCGCCGTTGGCGATCATCTGCGCGAAACGGGCGTAGTCGCGGGTGGTCGAAACCAGCCCGCCGCCGCCGGATTCCAGCCGCGGCTTGTCGACGAAGTTCTGGATCGGCTGGTTGAAGAGGGTCTTGGCCTCCTCGATCTTGCCGGTCTCAGGATTGCCGATATAGGGCGTCGCCAGCCGCCCGGCCTTGGCCGCCCCAGTGTGGAAGCCGGTGTCATTCATCTTCAGCGGCTTGAAGATCCGGCTTTCCATGAAGTCGCCCAGGCTCTGGCCGCTCAGCCGCTCGACCACAGCGCCCTGCAGGTCTACGGCCACCGAATAGCTCCACTGCTCGCCCGGCTGGTACATCAGCGGGATCGCGGCGGTCTTGGTCGTCAGGTCCTTGAGGTCCGCCGCGCCCAGGATCCGCCCGTCACGGAACATGCGGTCGACCGGGTGCTTGTCGCTGAGGCCATAGCCGAACCCGGCCGTGTGGCTCATCAGCTCGCGCATGGTCGGCGCCCGCTTCACCGGCTCCAGGATCGGCTGGCCCTTGGCGTCGACGCCCTTCCAGACCTTCAGGTCCTTCATCTCGGGCAGATAGGTCGTGATCGGGTCGTCGAGACGCCAGCGGCCTTCCTCGAACAGGATCATCATCGCAACGCCGGTCACCGGCTTGGACATTGAATAGATGCGGAAGATGGCGTCCTTCTCGAGCGGCGCGCCGGTCTCGAGGTTCGCCTTGCCGTAGCTGTTGAACGCCACCACCTGGCCATGCCGCGCCAGCAGGGTCTGCACGCCAGCCACCCGGCCGTCGGCCACCGCCTTGGCCATCGCCGCGTCGAGGCGCTTCAGCCGGGCGCCGTCGAAGCCGACCGCCTCCGGGCTGGCGGCCGGCGCCAGCGCCGTGGCCGGCTCCCTAGCCAGGACGGCGGGCGCGGCGGCCCAGCTCAGCGAAACCGCGGCCAGAGCCGTCGCCAGCAGATGGCGCTTCATGAAACTTCCCCTCCCGAACATCGGTCGGCGAAGCTTAGCGTTGCACCCGACACCTACAAGGTGTCGCCGAAGCTATTTCGGCTTGAACCGCTTGCTGGTCGGAAAGCCCTTGGGCGCCAGCTTGCCGGCCGCGGCGCGCCGCCCCAGCCACTCGCGCCACTCGCCCCAGACGCGGGTGCGCCCGGCGGTGTCGATCCAGGTCGCGCCGTCCTCGGCGTTGAACACCACCGCGTCGCGCAGACCGCCCTCGCGGTAGGTCTGCAGCTTCACGCCCTTGCCGCGCGGCATCTCCGGCAGCTCCGACAGCGGGAAGATCAGGATCTTGCCGTTGTCGCCGACCACGCCGAAGTGGTCGCCGCTCATCGGCATGGCGAAGGCCGCGCCCTTGGCCCCGGCGTTCAGCACCTGCTTGCCGGCCCGGCGGAAGCTGACCGCCTCCTCCTCGGGCAGGATGAAGCCGTAGCCCTCCTTGGACGCGATGACCCGCTTGGTCCCCGGCTTGTGGGGGAAGATGTCGATGATGTCGGTCTTGTCGTCGAGGTCCAGGATCAGCCGCAGCGGCTCGCCGTGACCGCGGGCGCTCGGCAGCTTGTCGCAACCGATGGTGAAGAACCTGCCGTCCGAGGCGAAGATCAGCAGCTTGTCGGTCGTCTCGGCCGGAACGATAAAGCCGAGCTTGTCGCCTTCCTTGAACTTCAGCTCCGACGGGTCTTCCACCTTGCCCTTGGCGGCGCGGATCCAGCCGCGCTCGGACAGGATCACGGTGATCGGCTCGCGCACGATCATCGCTTCCATGGCCGCCTCGGCGTCCACCACCGGGGCGGTGTCGAAGGTCGAGCGGCGCTTGCCGAGGTTCGTGTCCGGTCCCAGGATCGCGCGCACGTCCTTCAGGCCGACGCCGACCAGCCGCCACTGCGCCCGATCCGAGGCCAGCATCTTCAGCAGCCCGTCGCGTTCCTCGGCCAGCTCGGCGTGCTCGCGGCGGAGCTCCATCTCCTCCAGCTTGGCCAGTTGGCGCAGGCGGGTGTTGAGGATGGCGTCGGCCTGGATCTCCGTCAGCGCGAAGGCCTCGATCAGCTTGGCCTTGGGCTCGTCCTCGTAGCGGACGATGCGGATCACCTCGTCCAGATTGAGGAAGGCGATGACCAAGCCGTCGACGATGTGCAGTCGAGCTTCGATCTTATCCAGGCGGAAGCGGGCCCGGCGCACCACCACCTCGCGGCGGTGATCGAGGAACGACTGCAGCAGCTGGCGCAGGCCCATGACGCCCGGCGCGCCCTTGGCGTCCAGCACGTTCATATTGACCGGGAAGCGGTTCTCCAGCGCCGAGAGCTTGAACAGGCTCTCCATCAGCACTTCAGGCTCGACGTTGCGGTTCTTCGGTTCGAGAACCAGACGCACGTCCTCGGCGCTCTCGTCGCGCACGTCGCCCAGCAGCGGCGCCTTCTTGGTTTCGATCAGGTCGGCGAGTTGCTCGACCAGATCGGCCTTCTTCACCTGGTAGGGAACCTCGGTGACGATGATCTGATAGGTCCCGCGGCCAGTGTCTTCCTTCTCCCAGCGCGCCCGCACCCGAACGCCGCCGCGACCGGTGGCGTAGGTCTCCAGCATGCTCTCGCGCGACTCGACGATGATCCCGCCGGTCGGGAAGTCGGGGCCCTGGACATGGTCCATCAGCCGCGAGGTCTCGGCGTTGGGGTCTTCCAGCAGCACCAGGCAAGCGTCGATCAGCTCGGCGGCGTTGTGCGGCGGGATCGAGGTGGCCATGCCCACCGCGATGCCGCTCGACCCGTTGGCCAGCAGGTTCGGGAACCCGGCCGGCAGCACCACCGGCTCTTCGTCTTCCCCGTCATAGGTCGGGCGGAAGTCGACCGCGTCCTCGTCGATGCCGTCCAGCAGCAGCTGCGCGGCCACGGTCAGTTTGCACTCGGTGTATCGCATGGCCGCGGCGTTATCGCCGTCGATGTTGCCGAAGTTCCCCTGCCCGTCGACCAGTGGGTAGCGCTGGGCGAAGTCCTGGGCCAGGCGCACCAGGGCGTCATAGACGGCGGTGTCGCCGTGCGGGTGATACTTACCGATGACGTCGCCGACGACGCGGGCGCACTTCTTGGCCGTGGTGTTCGGGTCCAACCGCAGCTGGCGCATGGCGTACATCAGCCGCCGGTGCACCGGCTTCATCCCGTCGCGCACGTCGGGCAGCGCCCGTCCGGTGATCGTCGAGAGCGCATAGGCCAGGTACCGACGCGAGAGGGCCTCGGTCAGCGGCTCGTCGATGATGCGGTCGCCTTCGCCGTCGCCCGGCGGTGGGGTGTGCTTGGTCATGGTCGAATCAAACTCGCAGTTCAGTCCCGTTCTAACGGGCGACGCGACGGAAGTCGCCGCGGCCGATGGGGCCTACAGCCGCTCGGCCTCGCCCAGCCGCTCGACCAACCACACCCGCGCCGGCGGAAGCGGCTTGTTGATCGGCCCGAACACGAACAGCTCCAGGAAGTGCGCAGTCAGGTCCAGGCCCGCTCTGACGTCCCCCGCCGCCAATCCGGTCTGGGCCGAGAGCATGAACGGCGGCAGCGGCAGCAGACGGTCCTTGTAGGGCTCTCCGGCCTTGCGGCTCACCGCCCGCCCGGTGCGCGGACTGACATAGATGAGATCATCGACCTCGCCGGTCGCCGCGCACTTCGACAGGTCCATTCCAAAGCCCAGGTCCTGCAGCAGTCCGGCCTCGAAGCGCACGAAC
This sequence comes from Phenylobacterium sp. LjRoot97, assembly GCF_964254345.1. Classification (NCBI taxonomy): domain Bacteria; kingdom Pseudomonadati; phylum Pseudomonadota; class Alphaproteobacteria; order Caulobacterales; family Caulobacteraceae; genus Phenylobacterium; species Phenylobacterium sp. LjRoot97. Next base: position 1,887,885 of record NZ_CAXUTH020000001.1, on the reverse strand, counting down.
ACCGCCGGCCAGATCTCCGGCAGCATCAGCGCCGCGGTCAGCGCCTCGAACGCCAGGAACACGCCGGGGTGCGGCTCGCGCTCGGGCAAGGCGGCGGCGGCCACCGCCGCGGCGGCCGACAGGCCCGCCAGCGCCATGCGGTCGTCGAACAGCGCTGAGGGCCCCTCGCCCACCGGCTCCAGCTGCGCCGAACCCAGCTGGTCAGACACCCGCGCCCGGTAATGGACGATCGTCCGCGCCCCGGCCTGCAGGAACGGCTTCATCCGCCGCGAGGCGCCCCCGGCGACGTGCGCGGCGTACTTGCCGTGCCGCGCCGTCAGCAGCTCGACGATCGCTCCGGTCTCGCCAAAGGCGCGCGCCGACAGCACATAGGCGTCGTCTTCGAATTCCATCAGCCGCGAGCCGCCAGGACCATGACGCCCAAACTAGGGTGCTAGGCGTCGAAATCCAGGCCCACGTCGCCATAGAATTCGCGCTTGTCGGCCCAGCGCTCGTCGACTTTCACGTGCAGGAACAGGTGCACCGGCCGGTCGAACAGCTCGATCAGCTCCTCGCGCGACTTCTGGCCGATCCACTTCAGGGTCTGGCCGTTCTTGCCCAGCACGATGGGGCGCTGGCTTTCGCGTTCGACATAGATCGACTGCTCGATGCGCACCGAGCCGTCCTTGCGCTCCTGGAACGCCGTGGTCTCGACAGCGGCGGCGTAGGGCAATTCCTCGTGGACGCGCAGGAACAGCTTCTCGCGCGTGATCTCGGCGGCCAGCAGCCGCGCCGGCAGGTCGGCGGTCTGCTCCTCCGGATAGAGCCAGGGGCTCTCCGGCATCAGTTCGGCCAGCCGCGCCTTCAGGTCGTCCACGCCCTGGCCGTCAGCGGCCGAGATCATGAACACCTCGGTGTAGACCCCAGTCTCGAACAGCCGCTGCGCCAGACCCAGCAGCCGTTCGCGCTTGAGGCCATCGATCTTGTTGAGCGCCAGGATCACCTTCTTGCCGGCGGTCTTCAGGCCCTCGACGATGGTCTGCACGTCGGCGGCCGAACGCTTGTCGGCCGACTTGGCGCCCGGCTCGTCGGCGGCCAGTTCGGCCTGCACGTCGACCAGGTGGACGGTGACGTCGGCTTCGTCCGCCCCGCCCCAGGCCGAACGCACCATCGCCCGGTCCAGCCGGCGGCGCGGCGAGAAGATGCCGGGGGTGTCGACCAGCACGATCTGCGACTCGCCCGCCATGGCGACGCCGCGCACGGGGAACCGCGTGGTCTGGACCTTCTGGGTCACGATCGTGACCTTGGCCCCGACCAAGCGGTTGGTCAGGGTCGACTTGCCCGCATTCGGGGCTCCGATAATCGCGGCGAAGCCGGCGCGGGTGGTCATTGAGGTCCTTCGCGTTTGAGCAGCATCACCGTGGCCGCGGCCTTTTCGGCCTCCTGACGGGAACGGCCTTCGGCAAGTTCGGGTTCATAGTCGCCCACGGTCACCGACACGGTGAACGAGGGAGCGTGGTCAGGGCCTTCGCGCCCGACCACCTTGTAGAGCGGCAGCGGCATGCCGCGACCCTGCGCCCATTCCTGGAGCTGGGTCTTGGGATCCTTGATCTGCGGCGCGTCCAGGCGCTCGAACTCCTCGGCCCAGAACTCCAGGAAGAAGGCGCGGGCGGCCTCAAGGCCATCGTCGATATAGATCGCCCCGATCAGCGCTTCGCAGGCGTCGCCCAGCACGGTGTCCTTGTCGCGCGCGCCGATCTTGCTGGCGCTCGGCGCCATGCGCAGCGCGGAGGGCAATCCGATCCGCCGGGCGACCCTGGCGCAGGCGTGATAGTTGACGAGCCCGGCCATCAGCCGACTCATCTCCCCTTCCCGCGCCTCTGAGTTCAGGGCCATCAGCCGCTCGGCCGCGAGGAGGTTCAGCACCCGGTCGCCCAGGAACTCCAGCCGCTCGTAGTGGCGGACCTTCAACGCGCCGTCGCCGACGCTGGCATGCGTCAGCGCGCGCTCCAGAAGCTCGCGGTCGTGGAAGACGTGGCCGATGCGGCCTTCCAGTTCGGCGACCGCGACTTCTCGTCTGTTCATTGGAGGATGTTGAAGAACCGGCTGGGCCGGGCGTTCATGACCCAGGTCCAGGGCTTGAACAACGACGCTCCCGGGTTCCAGGACAGCAGGATGATCTGCGCCTTGCCGACCAGGTTCTCAGCCGGGACGAAGCCCACCCCGATCTCGGCCGGCACGCGGCTGTCGAGCGAGTTGTCGCGGTTGTCACCCATGAAGAAGTAGTGGCCTTCGGGCACCACGAAGGTCGGCGTGTTGTCGACGTCGCCATCGGGACCGAAATCATAGGTGATGAAGGTGCGGCCGCCCGGCAGCGTCTCCTGGAAGCGCTGGACGTTGCGGGTGAAGCCGTAGCCGGAATCGATCATCACCGGCGGCAGTTCCTTGTCGACGACTTCCTTGCCGTTGATCCACAGGCGGCCCTGGCGCATCTGCACCCGGTCGCCCGGCACGCCGATCAGCCGCTTGATGTAGTCGGTGCGGCCGTCGCGCGGCAGCTTGAAGACGATGATGTCCCCGCGCTCGGGCTTTTGCTCCATGATCCGGCCCTTGAACAGCGGCGGGCTGAACGGGATCGAATGGCGCGAATAGCCGTAGGAGAACTTCGAGACGATGATGTAGTCGCCTTCCAGCAGCGTCGGCTCCATCGAGGCCGACGGGATCGTGAACGGCTGGAAGAACAGGACGCGCAGGAACAGCGCGATCAGCAGCGCGTAGGCGACGGTCTTCACGATCTCTACGAAATCGTTCACCCCGCTGGCCTTTTCGGAAGCGGTCTCGGCGCGGTCGGTCATCTTCAATCCTTAGCCCGAAGCAGCGGACAGTTCGCCTAGCTAGACGTTGCATTGGCCTTGAGCAAGCGCGCGACAGAGGACTCTCCTCGTGGCGCGATACGGCCATTTTGCGGCCGATCAAGCAAACTCCAGGCCAGCATTGAGCTTTCCTTCGCGCCGGCCCCTGCGACGAGATATCCAACGCCGCTGACGGGCCCCGCAACTTTCCTGCATTGTCCGCCGCGCGTGCGGGAGTATCACGCGCTCATGACTCGTCCAGGCCTGCCGCTGCCCCATGTGCTGCTCGCCCTCGCCGTCGTCGCGGTGTGGGGCACCAACTTCGTGGTCATCCGCATCGGCCTCGACCATCTGCCGCCGCTGACCTTCGCGGTGCTGCGCTTCACCTTCGCGCTGCTGCCGGCGGTGTTCTTCCTCAAGAAGCCGGCCGTGCCGTGGAAGAACCTCGCCGCCTATGGGGTGCTGATCGGCGCGGGCCAGTTCGGCCTGCTCTACATCGCCATCAACGGCTTCATCTCGCCAGGCCTGGCGTCGCTGGTCGTGCAGACCCAGGTGTTCTTCACCATCGGCCTCGCCATGTGGCTGGCCAAGGAACGCCTGCGCAGCTTCCAGGTCGTGGCCCTGGCTCTGGCCGCCGTCGGGCTGCTGGTCATCGTCAGCCACAACACCGACGCCTCGGTCACTCCGCTCGGCCTGGCCCTCGTGCTGGCCGCCGCGGCCAGCTGGGCGGGCGGCAACGCGTTCTCCCGCGCCGCGGGTCAGGTCAACATGCTGGCCTACGTGGTCTGGGCCAGCCTGTTCTCGGTGCCGCCGCTGCTGGTCCTGGCGCTGGTCTTCGAAGGCCCGACCGCGATGATCGAGGGCGTCCGCGCCGCCGACGCCGCCACCTGGGCCGCGGTGCTCTGGCAGTCGGTCGGCAACACCCTGTTCGGCTATGCCGCCTGGGGCTGGCTGCTGTCGCGCCACCCCGCCGCGACCATCACGCCGATGGCCATGCTGGTCCCGGTGTTCGGCATGGGCGCTTCGGCCGTGTTCCTCGGCGAGAGCCTGCCCGGCTGGAAGCTGCTCGCCGCCGCCCTGGTGATGAGCGGCTTGGCGCTGAATATCTTCTGGCCGCGCCTGGAACGGCGTCTCGTCCGCGCCTAGCTTTCCAGGCGAGGAGATCGCCCATGCCCGAGCGCACGACCGTCGACGCCTTCACCGCCCAGGTCCTCTCCGGCGACCATGTCGGGGCCATCCGCGACTGGTACCACGACGATGCCTCCATGCAGGAGAACCAGGGCGAGCCGCGCGTCGGGCGCGATCTGCTGATGGACGGCGAGACCCGCACTCTCGCCCGCGTGGAACGCGTCGAGACCGAACTCCTGGCCCCGCCGCTGGTCGACGGCGACACCGTCGTGATCCGCTGGCGCTTCACCTTCGTCCCGCACGAAGGACCGTCCAAGGCCATGGAGGAAGTCGCGTGGCAGACCTGGCGCGGCGACAGGATCGCCCGCGAGACGTTCTTCTACGACCCGCGTCAGATGGCCTGACTACTCCGGCACCGCCTCGATGATCACGAAGGCCTGCGCGTAGGGGTGGTCGTCGGTCAGCGACAGGTGGATCACCGCCTTGTGGCCAGGCGGCGTCATCTTGGCGAGCCGCTCGGCTGCGCCGCCGGTCAGCGCCATGGTCGGCTGGCCCGAACGCATGTTGACCACGCCCATGTCACGCCAGAACACCCCGGCCCGCAGGCCGGTGCCCAGCGCCTTGGCGCAAGCTTCCTTGGCCGCGAACCGCTTAGCGTAGCTCGACGCCCGGTCCGGCTTGCGCTCCGACCGCGTCCGCTCGATCTCGGTGAAGATGCGGTTGGTGAATCGTTCGCCGAACCGCTCCAGCGTCTCGGCGACGCGGCGGATGTCGGACAGGTCGGAGCCGATGCCGATGATCACGCCGCTTTCCCCACCCGCGCCTCGTCCATCAGCGCGCGCATGCGATGGATGGCCGGCGACAGGCCCACGAAGATCGCCTCACCGATCAGGAAGTGGCCGATGTTCAGCTCCATGACTTCCGGGATCGCCGCGATCGGCTTGACGGTCTCGTAGTCGATGCCGTGGCCGGCATGGACTTCCAGCCCCAGCCGCCCGGCTTCAGCTGCGGCGACGCGCAGGCCTTCCAGCAAAGCCGGGGCCGCGGGCGAGCGCTCGCGCACGGCGTCACAATAGGCCCCGGTGTGGAACTCGACCACCTGTGCGCCCATCGCCTTGGCGGCCGCCGCCTGGGCCGGATCGGCGTCGATGAAGCACGAGACCCGCACGCCGGCGGCGACGAGCTTGCTGACCACCGGGGCGATGTGGTTGTGCCCGCCGACCACGTCGAGCCCGCCTTCGGTCGTGCGCTCCTCGCGCCGCTCGGGCACCAGGCAGGCCGCATGCGGCAGGTGAGCCAGGGCGATGGCTTCCATCTCCTGCGTCACCGCCATCTCGAAGTTCAACGGCCGGCCGCGCTTACGGGTGATCGCCGCCAGCGCTTCGATGTCGGCGTCCGAGATGTGGCGCCGGTCCTCGCGCAGGTGGGCGGTGATGCCGTCCGCGCCCGCGGCGATGGCCAGTTCGGCCGCCCGCACAGGATCGGGATAGCTGCTGCCACGGGCGTTCCGGATGGTCGCCACGTGGTCGATGTTCACGCCCAGCCGCAGCTTGCTCACTTGCTCAGTCTCCGGCTGCCGGGATCCTCGACCGGGATCGCCGCCAGCTCTGGCGGCAGCTGGTCGGCCGGATAGGCCGGCACGTCCAGCCGGGCCAGGGCCACGAACGGCGCGCCGGGGTCGGCCCGGCCGCCCGAGCGGTCGACGATGCAGGCCGCGACCACGACATTGCCGCCGGCCTTCTTGATGGCTTCCACGCACTCGCGCGACGACAGGCCGGTCGAGACGATGTCCTCGACCATCGCGATCCGGGCGCCCGGCGGAATCTCGAACGCCCTGCGCAGCTTGAACTCGCCGCCCTCGCGCTCGACGTACATCGACGGAACGCCCAGCTGCCGCGCGGTCTCGTAGCCCGGGATGATCCCGCCCACGGCCGGCGAGATGCAGAGATCGACCTCGCCCACCGCTTCCTTGATCTTCTCGGCCAGCGCCTTGCACAGCCGCGCGGTGCGCTCCGGATACTGGAACACCAGGTTTTTCTGCAGGAACGTCCCGGAGTGCAGGCCGCTCGACAGCACGAAATGGCCTTCGCGCAGCGCGCCCGAGGCGCGGAATTCTTCCAGGACGTCTTCAGTGTTCATGTCGGGTCTCCTGACCTTGCGGATTACCCAACGCCCGGCATGCTGTCATCGACCAATTCGCGTCGGGAGGACGGACCGGTGAAGCTGTTCCAAACCTATGACTCGCCATTCCCCAGTCGGGTGCGGCTGCTGCTCTACGCCAAAGGGATCGAGGTCGAGATCATCCATCCGCCCGGCTTCGGCGCCTCGGAGGAAACCAAGGCCGAGTATTTGAAGGTCAATCCTATCGGCCGGGTGCCGACCCTGGTGCTCGACGACGGCCGGGCCCTGCCCGAGTCCGAGGTGATCTGCGAATACCTCGAGGACGCCTATCCTGAGGCCGCCCTGCGGCCCGCCGATCCCTGGGGGCGGGCGCAGATGCGGTTGCTGTCGCGCATCTGCGACTTCTACGTGGTCATGGCCATGGTCCCGCTCTTCACTCTGGCCGGCCGTTCTCGCCGCCACTGGGAGCCGGCCGTGGTCGAGGCCGCCGCCGGCAAGCTGGCCGAAGCCCTGGCCTATCTTGACGAGTTCATCGGCGCCGACGGCTACGCGGTGGGCACGGGGCTTACCCAGGCCGACGGCGCCATCGCCCCGCAGCTGGTGCTGGCGAGCGAGTGGATCCCCAGCGTCTTCGGCACGCCCGACCCGCTCGACGCCCTCCCCCGCCTGGCCGCCTACTGGCAAGCCATCCAGACCGATCCGATCGTCGCCCGCATCCTCGACGAGACCCGTCAGGGCATCGTGGTGCAGCAACAGACGGCGCGCGATCGCGCGGCCAAGGCGGTCTGACGGGCGCCGCCAGGAGTTGAACTCAGGCGTTCGTCTCGCCACATGAGCGCCACGAACCGGCCGCAGATAACGGCGTCGTGCGGATTCGGTTCGGTGTTCAAAACAGGTTTGGGTGGCGGTGATGCGTAGCAAGGTCCTTCTCGCAGGGGCGCTCGGCGTGGTCGTCATATCCACCGCATCCCTGGCCGCAGAAGCCGCCGCCGCGACCCGCCACCCGGTCGTGCTCGACCGCTTCGTCTACGGCGCCGAGGCCTGGGGCCGCTGGGGCCTGCAGCGCATCAAGCCTGGCCGCCTGACCGAGGTGACGCGGCTGGTGCGTTGGACCTTGTCCCTGCGCCACCAGAGGATCGATATCTGCAGCATCAAGATCTTCTGCCGACCCAAACCGGCCGAAGAGGTCAAGACCGCCGAGGCGGCCCAGCCGAAGCCGAAGGGCGCGGGCCGCATCTCGCCCGGGCTGCCCGCCCGCGTCCACTACGGCGCGCCCTAGGCTTCGAACCCCGTCAGATCGGGCCGCCGGTCGTTCCAGCCGGACACCGCCTCGTAGGCCGCCGCCAGGGCGACGACGCTGACCTCGTCGGCCATCCGCCCCATGATCTGCAGGCCGGCCGGCAGGCCCGCGCCGGTCAGCCCCATCGGCACGCTGGCGGCCGGCAGGTCGAGATAGTTGCCGGCCCGGGTCAGGGCCGAGAACGGCGAGGCGGTCTCTTCCACATCGTCGATCGGCGGCGCCGGGATCGGCAGGGTCGGCGACAGCAGAGCGCTATAGGGCGCCATCCAGTCCTGGAACTCCCGCTGGTCGGCCGCTCGCCGCGCCAGCGCTTGGCCCAACTGCGCGTCGGTGACATCGCGCCCGCCTTCGAACCGCTTGACCACCCAGCGGTCCATGACCTCGCCGTTGGCCGCGATGTGCGCGCCGCGCACGCGCCAGCCCTCGGCCGCCATCAGCCAACCGTTCGGGATGAAGTAGTCGGCGAACGGCCGCGGCGTGCGGGCGGTCTCGATCTCCACGCCCAGCTCCGCCAGGCGCCCAATGGCGGTTCGATAGAGCTCGGCGACCTGCGGGTCGATCGTCGGCATCGCCTCCATGGGCAGCACGGCGACCTTCCAGCCCCGCACGTCGCTCGCGAGCGCAGCGGCTGCGTCGAACCGCGGCCGCACCGCGCCGCCGCCGTCCGGACCCGAGATGATCTCCAGCACCCGCGCGGCGTCGGCGACCGAGCGCGCCAGCGGCCCCAACGTGTCGAGGCTGGGCGCCAGGTCGTGCACGCCCTGCGTTGAGACCAGGCCGCGCCCCGGCTTTAGGCCGACCACGCCGCAGGCCGCCGCCGGGATCCTGATCGAGCCGCCGGTGTCGGTGCCCAGCGCCACGTCGCAGAGCCCCGCCGCGACCGCCACCGCCGAGCCGCTGGACGAGCCGCCTGGCGCTCGATGCACCGTTGCGTCCCAGGGGTTCCACGGCGCGCCGACCGAGCGGTTCGTGCCCCAGCCGCCGAAGGCCAGCTCCACCGTGTGGGTCTTGCCGACGGCCGCGTAGCCGGCGTCCAGCAGCCGCTGCACCGCCACGGCGTGCTGCGCCGGCGCGACGTCCAGCGGAACCACGCCGCCCCCGCCGGTCGGGACGCCGGCCACGTCGATCAGATCCTTGATCGCGAAGGTCGGTCCGCCGCCTGCGCCGAGCGACGGGTCGAACACCTGGGTGAAGGCGTGCAGCCGCGCGCCCAGCCGGCGCCGTTGGTCGATGCTCACCACGTCCAGCTCCAGTCATTGGCGCTCACCCGGCAGCCGCCGTCGCTCCAGCCGGTCCAGCCGCGCCCGCGCACCACCTGACCGCCCAGTTGTCCCGTCGGCTCGCCGTCCTTCAGCGCCTGCTTGCCGTTGACGAACACGTCGCTGACCCCGACCGCGAACTGCTTGGGCTGCTCGTAGGTCCCGACGTCGCCGATCGTGGCCGGATCGAACACCACCACGTCGGCGTAATAGCCCGCCTTCAGCATCCCGCGGTCCTTCAGCCCCAGGTTCTGGGCCGGAAACGCCGACAGCCGGCGCACGGCGTCGGCGAGGCTGGTGGTCTTCTCCTCGCGCACGTACTTGCCCAGCAGCCGCGCAAAGTTGCCGTAGGCGCGCGGATGGGTGCTCGACTTCAGGAACACCCCCTCCGGCGCCTGGGCCGAGGCGTCCGATCCGAAGCTCATCCACGGCAGCGCCGTCTGGCGCGCCACGTTCTGCTCGGACATCAGGAAGTAGACCACCTGCACCCGGCTGCCGTCCTCGATCACCAGGTCGATGGCCGCGTCCTCGGGCGAGACGCCGCGTTCCTTGGCCACCTGCGCCAGGGTCTTGCCGGTCAGCCCCTTCATCGCCGGGTTCTTGAAGCCGACCAGCAGCGTCCCCTCGGCGCCGGCATGGCGGTAGAGGTTCTCGAAGTCCGGCTTCTCCTGGCGCATTTCGGCGATCAGCTTGGCGCGGGTCGCCGGGTCCTTCATGCGGCCGATCCAGGTCTCCACCCCGCCGGCCTGCACCCAGGGCGGCATCGCCGCGTCCAGCCCGGTCGAACCGGCGGTGTAGGTGTACATGTCCGCCGTGATCCGGTGCCCCGCCGCGCGCGCCGCCTCGATGCGGGCGATGGCCGGATCGAGCTTGTCCCAATTGGCCTTGCCGGCCTGCTTCAGGTGATAGATCTCGGCCGGCGCGCCGGACTGCTTCGAAATCTCGATCAGTTCGTCGATGGCTTCGAGCAGCCGGTCCGCCTCCGAGCGCATATGGCTGATATAGATTCCGCCGCAGCGTCCCGCCTCGCTGGCCAGCGCCACCAGCTCCGGCGTCTCGGCATAGCTGGCGGGCGCATAGATCAGCGACGATCCGACGCCCAGCGCCCCGTCCTGCATCGCCTCCACCACCAGCTTGCGCATCGCCGCCAGCTGCTCGGGCGTGGGATCGACGTCGCCCTCGCCAAGCACGTGCTCGCGCACCGTGGCCGCGCCGACGAACGAGGCGACGTTCAGCGCCGATCCGCGCCTCGTCAGCCAGGTCAGGTATTCGTCCAGACTGGTCCAGCCGATGTCGTACTTGATGTCTCCCATGCGCTGGGTTTCCAGCCGTTTCATCTCCGGGCTCAGCGGTCCCATCGAGGTCCCCTCACCCATCACCTCCAGCGTGACGCCCTGCTTGAGGTCCGACAGCCCCCGCGGATCGGCGATCAGGCTCTCGGTCGCCCAGGACAGCATGTTGATGAAGCCCGGCGACACCGCCTTGCCCCTGGCGTCGATCTCGGTGCGCGCGCTCTCGGGCGCCTTCATAGGCGATGCGGTCCTCGGCGATGGCCACCTCGCCCTTGAACGGCGCCTGGCCCGAGCCGTCATAGATCTGCGCGTTGCGGATCAGCACGTCGTAAGCCGGGGGCGAACTCGCCTGGGCGGTGGTGGCGAGCAGGACGGCGGCGAGCGCGAGCGGCTTGTGCATGTCGTACATGTGACGGGAGAATCCACGCCGTGTCAGGCCCCGCAGAACGGGCGTCGTGAGAATTGTTCTACCTGACCGGGAACCCGCGCGCGCCGTGCGCAGTTGTATGCATGTCTACGGACAGCCCGATCCCCGAAACGCAAACTCGAGATCGGCTCAAAGCCCAGGAGTGCTGACCGGCCTCCTGGGCTTTTCACGTCGGCTTCGTCCGCCAGCTGATTTTTGTCGTCCATCCCGGAACCCGACGACACGCTCGCCCGTTGATCAGACGGTTGGAGATGAAAATCGAAAACCAGCCCGACAAATCAGCCAGCAATGGAAAACGATAGTCGGACTTGAAGCCCGGCGGGTCCTCGACCCCCGGGCTTCGCTGTTTTGGGGTCCACGCCTGCGCCCTAGGAACACCCGCCGCCTCCGGCCGTTTGCCGCAGAGGCCGGCCCGCGTCGCCGGCTCCCCCAGGTACGGAGTCCCGACATGAAAGTCGCCGATTGCATGACCCGCAACGTCAAGATGGCCAGCCCGCAGGAGACCTTGCGCGACGCCGCGCGGATGATGGCCGAACTCGACGCCGGCATCCTTCCCGTCGCCGACGGCGACCGGCTGGTCGGCATGATCACCGACCGCGACATCTGCGTGCGCGGCATCGCGCTGGGCAAGGGTCCGGACGCCAAGGTCGCCGAGGTGATGAGCCGCGAGGTCAAATATTGCTTTGACGACGACGACAGCGACGCCGTCCTGCGCAACATGGGCGACATCCAGGTGCGCCGCTTGCCCGTGCTCAACCGCGACAAGCGGCTGATCGGCATCGTGTCGCTGGCCGACTTGGCCTCCATCGGCCAGACCTCGCGCACCGGCGAGGCGCTCGGCGGCATCGTCCGGCCCGGCGGCGAACACTCGCAATCGGTCCACTGATCCAGGGCGGCGCTCGGCGAGCGCCGCTCCCTCAGCCCTTGGCGCGGTCGACCGTCTCGATACTGGGATAGGCGCGCAACGCCGCGGCGATGTTGGTCAGGTGCCGGGCGTCCTTCACTTCGACGTCGAAGTCGACGTCGAAGAAATCTGACTGCCGTCGATGCATGCGCAGGTTGACGATATTGCCGCCGGCCTCGCCGATCGCCGTGCAGGCCTGGCCCAGCACGCCCGGCGCATTGCGGATCGTCGCCGTCAGCTTGGACAGCGTCACCGTGTTGCGCTCGGCCTCCGGCGTCCATTGCAGGTCGCGCCAGAGCTCCTCGCGGTCCTCGAACTCGGCCAGACGCGCGCAGTCGATGGTGTGAACGGTCAGGCCGGTGCCGTCCGGCTCCAGAATGCCGACGATGCGGTCGCCCGGCACCGGCGTGCAGCACTGGCCGAAGTTCAGCGATACGCCCGGCGTCAGTCCGCCGCCGCGCACATAGAGCCGCGCGCCCTTGCCGCCCTCGATCCTGCGCGTCGCCGCCGCCGCTTCGCGCTCAGCCGCCTTCAGGCCGGGGAAGATCACGTCCAGCACCTGGGTCGGCGCGATGCGCCCGCGCCCGACCAGCTCGAACAGGTCTTCCTCGTTCGGGACCGCAAAGCGCTCCAGCGACGGCTTCAGCACCACGTCCTTGCGCGACTTTCCGGCCCGCTCGAAGGTCTGGTCGAGGCTCGCCCGTCCCAGCCGCACGAACTCGTCGCGCTCGGTCTGGCGGATATGTCGGCGGATCGCCGAACGCGCGCGCCCGGTGACGGTCAGCGAGCGCCAATCCGGCGGCACCACCGGCTTCGGGCCGCGGATCACCTCGACCACGTCGCCGTTCTGCAAGGTCGTGCGCAGCGGCTTCAGCTCGCCGTTGATCTTCACCCCGATGCAAGTGTCGCCGACGTCCGTGTGGACGGCATAGGCGAAGTCCAGCGGCATCGCCCCGCGCGGCAGGCTCACCAGCCGCCCCTTGGGCGTGAACACGAAGACCTGGTCGAGATACATCTCGAGCTTGGCGTGCTCGACCAGTTCCTCGACGTCGCCGCCGTGCTCCAGCACCTGGACCAGGTGGCGCAGGTTGACCAGCGGGTCGCGCCCGCCGCCGGCGGCCTGATCTTCCGGATCGAAGCCGTAGGACGAGTTCTTGTAGCGCCAGTGGGCCGCCACGCCGTCCTCGGCGATCCGGTCCATGGTCTCGGTGCGGATCTGCATCTCGATCCGCATGCCCTTCGGGCCCACCACCGTCGTGTGCAGCGAGCGGTAGTTGTTGCGCTTGGGCGTCGAGATGAAGTCCTTGAACCGCTCGGGCACGCTCGGCCAGGCGCGATGGATCACCCCCAGGGCCGCATAGCAGTCGGCCTCGGTGTCGACGATCACCCGGAACGCGTAGATGTCGGAAAGCTGAGAGAATCCAATCGATTTGCGCTGCAACTTGCGCCAGATCGAATAGGCGTTCTTTTCACGTCCGAAGACTCGCGCCGGAATACCCGCCGTTTCCAGCTTGGCGGCGATTTCGCCGGAGACGATCGAGACCGCCGCCCCCTGCTCGATCCGCAGCGCTTCCAGCCGCCGGCCGATGGCGTCGCGCGCCACCGGGTTCAGATGCTCGAAGCACAGCTCTTCCAGCTCGGTGCAGATGCGGTGACAGCCGATCGACCGCGCCAGCGGGGCATAGATGTCCAGCGTCTCGCGCGCGATCCGCTCGCGCTTGGCCGGGCTGGAGATGTAGTGCAGCGTCCGCATGTTGTGCAGGCGGTCGGCCAGCTTGACCATCAGGACGCGCACGTCCTTGGAAATCGCCAGGATGAACTTGCGCAGGTTCTCGGCCTGCTTGGTCCGCTCGCTGTTCAGTTCAAGCTTGGTGAGCTTGGTCACCCCCTCGACCAGCTCGGTGATCTCGGGGCCGAACAGGCCGCGGATGTCGTCGGGCGTGACCGGAGTGTCCTCGATCACGTCGTGCAGCAAGGCGGTGACGATGGTGGCGGTGTCCAGCCGATAGTCGGTCAGGATTCCCGCCACCTCGATCGGGTGGGCGAAATAGGGGTCGCCGGACGCGCGCTTCTGCGACCCATGCATGCGCATGGCGTAGACATAGGCGCGGTTCAACACCGCCTCGTCGGCGGTCGGGTCGTACGAGCGGACCTTCTCGATCAGCTCGTACTGGCGAAGCATCTTCGGCCGCTGCTTGGCGACCGGCGCATCGTTCTTATCGGCGGGCGGTTGTTGAGGCGCCGCCGTGACGGTGAGGGGTTCTGCGCCTTCCGGGCTCAGTACCGCTCCTCCTGGCCGCCGTCACGGTCGCTCTGAAGCGCGCGGACCAGTTCCAGCTCGCTCATCTGCATGTGGGTCGGATCCGCCAGCAGGGCCAGGGTTTCGGCCTCTTCCTCGGCTTCCGAACGCTCGTCGACGCGCTGCAGCGTGCCGATCAGGTTTTCCCGCAGTTCCTCGGCGTCCACCACGTCGTCGGCGATTTCGCGCAGCGACACGACGGGGTTCTTGTCGTTGTCGCGGTCGACCAGCAGCGGGGCGCCGGCCGAAATGGCTCGGGCGCGATGCGCCGCCAACAGCACGAGGCTGAAGCGGTTGGGAACCTTCTCGACGCAATCTTCGACGGTGACGCGGGCCATGGAATCCTCAGAGCGGCGGTAGAACCGAACAAAATAGAGGCTTCGCGGCGATTGTGCAACGCCGCATGGCCAGCTGGCGGCGGGTTAGATGCCGCAGAGCCCGGCTTCGCGCAGCACGTCGTCCGTGGTTTCGAAGATCGCGCTCGGCCGCTGCGCCTGCAGGATCTCGGGCGTCGCATAGCCCCAGGTCACCGCCCCGGCCGCCAGCTTCACCTTCCGCGCCGCCTCGATGTCGCGCACCTCGTCCCCGACGCTCAGCACATCGGCGTCGGCTACGCCCGCCGCGCGGATCACCTGGCGGAACTTGGCGGCCTTGCCGAAGATCGACGCGCCGCAGCCGAAGTGCGCGACCAGGCCGGCCAGTTCGGCCCCCAGCACCCGGCGCACCACCGCCTCGCTGTTCGAACTCACGATTGCCACCTTCACGCCGCGCGCGGACAGGCGACGCAGCATGTCGGCGACCCCGGGAAACAGGTCGATCGAAGGCGCGGCCTCGGCCGCCAGCTTGCGCATGTGCGCGGCGATGAACGGCAGCTTCCAGGGGCTGACCTTCAGGGCCCGCATGATCTCGCGGCTCGGCCGGCCGCGCAGCCGCGCCATTTCGGCGAGGTCGATCTCGCGGAAGCCATAGCGCCGCGCCACGCCATTGAGCGCGCTCGCGAACCAGGCCGCGCTGTCGGCCAACGTGCCGTCGAAGTCGAAGATGATGAGCCGATAGCCCACGGGACGTTCCTGCCGCCTCGAAAGGGGGCGGGCCGTAAACCCGCATGACGCGTGCGTCAACTTCGCGCGCGCGCCTGCGACCTTAAAGCGGGGTCGCGTCCAGCCCGACCGTGGCGCTGGCCGCCAGCTCCGCCGCCGTGCGCCCCAGCACCGGATGGCGCCAATCCGGCGCGATCTGCGCCAGCGGCCCCATCACGAACAGGCGCTCGTGCGCCCGCGGGTGCGGCAAGGTCAGCTCGGGGTCGTCGGAGACGATTCGGCCATGCGCGATGAGGTCCAGATCGAGGGTGCGCGGAGCATTCCGGACGCTGCGCGTACGGCCGAATTCGTTCTCCAGCATGAACAACGTTCGGATAAGCGCTTGGGGCGAAAGCCGAGCCTCGACAACCACAACGCCGTTGCGATACTCCTGAGTGCTCGGGTCGGGCCAGGCGGCGGAACGCCACCAGGACGACCGACGCAGGATGGGCAATCCCGCCTCCGCGAAACGAGCGAGCGCCGCCTCGAGAAGGGCTTCGGACGATCCATAGTCGCCGGCGACATTTCCGCCCAAGGCGACAACCGCAGCATCGTTCGGATCTACGCCCAGAGACATTTTCGCAGGATTATTCGCACTCATGACGTTCTACCCCACGGACAGGCTGGCGCTCTTCATTGACGGAGCGAACCTGTACTCCGCCGCCAAGGGGCTCGGCTTCGATATCGACTATCGCAAGCTGCTGGAAGAGTTCCGCAGCCGCGGCGTGCTGGTGCGGGCCTACTACTACACCGCCCTGGTCGAGGATCAGGAGTATTCGCCGATCCGCCCGCTGGTCGACTGGCTCGACTACAACGGCTTCCGCCTGGTGACCAAGCCGGCGCGCGAATACACCGACGCCCAGGGCCGCAAGCGCTGGCGCGGCGATATGGACGTCGAGATCGCCGTCGACATGATGGAGATGGCCGCCCACGCCAATCACCTGGTGCTGTTCTCGGGCGACGGCGACTTCCGCGTCCTGGTCGAAGCGGTTCAGCGCCGCGGCGCCCGCGTCACCGTGGTCTCCACCGTCAAGTCGCAGCCGCCGATGGCCTCCGACGACCTGCGCCGCCAGGCCGACAACTTCGTGGATCTGGCCGACCTCGCCGACATCATCGGCCGGCCCTCGCGGCTGCCGCGCTTCATCCAGGAAAGCCGCGCCGCGCGCGACGAACACGACGTCGACGCCGAACTCTGATGTCGGTGGAACTCTGGGGCGCTGAACCGCCCCGCGACTGCCCGCTGTGCCCGCGTCTGGTCGCCTATCGCCAGGCGAACGCAGCCCAGAATCCCGATTGGTGGAACGGCCCTGCGCCTTCCTTCGTCCCGGTCGGCGGGCCGCAGAGCGTGCGCCTGCTGGTGGCGGGCCTTGCCCCTGGCCGCACCGGCGCCAACCGCACCGGCCGCCCGTTCACCGGCGACCACGCCGGCTGGATGCTCTACGACACCCTCTTCAAGACCGGCTTCGCCAACGACAAGTTTGACGCCCGCATCGACGACGGGCTCGAACTGTACGAGTGCATGATCACCAACGCGGTCCGCTGCGCTCCGCCCGGCAACAAGCCCGAGACCAGCGAAGAGAACACCTGCCGCCCGTTCCTGACCCAGCGGTTCAAGGACCTGCCCAACCTCAAGGTCATCGTCACACTCGGCGACGTCTCGCGGCGCAATATCCTGAAGGCCCTGGGCCTCAAGGCTTCGGCCGGCATCCCCGGTCACGGCACGGAATTCCAGGCCGGCCCTTACGTCGTGCTGAACAGCTATCACTGCTCGCGGCTCAACACGAACACCGGCCGCCTCACCGCCGAGATGTTCGAGACGGTCTTCCGCCGCGCCCGTGAACTGATCGACGCTTAGACCGGCCGGCTCCAGTAGTAATACCGCCAGGCCTTGGTGAACCCGGCGCGCCGGTAGAGGCTGCGCGCACCGGTGTTGCCTTCCTCGACCTGCAGGAACACCCGCTCCACGCCGCGCGCCAGGGCTGCGCCCGCCAAGCCCGCCAGAACGCGTCCGGCCAGCCCCTCCCCGCGCCGCGAGGCGTCGGTGCGCATGCCGTGCACGCTGGCCCAGCCGTGACCGAAGGCAGCGACGCCGACCGCCAGGGTCCGTTCGCCGTCCGATATCCCGCCATAGACCGCGTCAGGCGAACGGGTCAGCGCCGCCACCCGGCTGCGGCCGTCCGCCTCGTCGAAGCCCTCGCTCGTAAAGACGCTCGCCCAGCCCGCGTCGGGCGCGCCGGCTATGTCGGCCGCCTCGCCGCGCGCCGCGGCGATCATCCCGGCCGCGCCGCCGATCTTCACCAGGGTCGGCTGCTCGAAACCGTAGCCGCGCCGCGTCAGTTCGGCCCGGACGCTCTCCAGCCCTGGCGCGTCGGCGATCCGGAAGGCCGGCGCCAGGCCGCGCCCAGCGAACGCCGCTTCGATCCGATCGAACACGCCCAGGTCCGCCGCCAGTTCGTGGCTCAGCGGAACCGCGCTCGCCGCGCGGCGGATGGTCCCCTCGTTCAGGGCGACCAGCCAGCCGCCGATCTCCAGCACTTCGCGCGGCGCCACCGCCGCGATGGTCGCCCGTTCGATGGCCTCGACGTCAGCCACGGTCGCGCAGCAGCCGGGCCTTGTCGCGCGCCCAGTCGCGCTCGGCGGTGGCCTCGCGCTTGTCGTGCAGCTTCTTGCCCTTGGCCAAGGCGATCTCCAGCTTGGCCAGGCCCTTCTCGTTCCAATAGAGCTTGGTCGGGATGATCGTGCGGCCTTCGCGCGTCACCGCCCCGATCAGCTTGTCCAGCTGCTTGCGGTGCAGCAGCAGCTTTCGGTGCCGCCGCGGCTCGTGGTTGAAGCGGTTGGCCTGTGCGAAGGGCGGGATGTCGGCGTTGATCAGCACGACCTCGTCGCCCTCGACCGAGGCGTAGGACTCGGCGATGTTGGCCCGGCCGGTGCGCAGCGACTTGACCTCCGATCCAGTCAGGACCAGGCCCGCCTCGAAGGTCTCCTCGAGGAAGTAGTCGTACCGCGCGCGGCGGTTCTCTGCGATCAGCTTTCCGGTCATCAGATGACGCCGGCTTCCCTCATCCCGGCCAGGACCTCGACGCGCGAGGCTTCCGACGCCGGCACGATCGGCAGGCGCGCGTCCTCGGCGCAGAGGCCGAGATGCGAGAGCGCGAACTTGGTCGGGGCCGGCGAGGCGTCCGTGAACAGCGAGCGATGCAGGCGGAACAGGCGATCTTGCCAGTAGAGCGCCGTCTTCCAGTCGTCGCCCATGGCGGCGTTGTAGAAGGTGGCGCACAGGTCCGGGGCGATGTTGGCGGTCACCGAGATGCAGCCGTGCCCGCCGTGGGCCATGTAGCCCAGCGCGGTCAGGTCGTCGCCCGACAGCAGCACCCAGTCGTCGCCGCACAGCTGGCGCTGCACGGTGGCGCGGGTCATGTCGGCGGTCGCGTCCTTGATGCCGACGATGTTGGGCAGCTTGGACAACCGGCCCAGGGTGTCGTTGCTGATGTCCACCGACGTGCGTCCGGGCACGTTGTAGACCAGCACCGGCAGCTGAACCGCCTCGTTGATCGCCGCATAGTGGGCGTAGAGGCCCTCCTGGCTCGGACGATTGTAGTAGGGCGTCACCACCAGGGCGGCGTCCGCGCCGATGGTCTTGGCGTGCTGGACCAGCTCGATCGCCTCTTCGGTGGAGTTCGACCCCGCGCCGGCGACGACCGGCACGCGGCCGGCGGCGGTCTTCACGGCCAGCTCGACCACGCGGCGGTGCTCGTCATGCGAAAGGGTCGAGGTCTCGCCTGTCGTGCCCACGGGCACGATGCCGTGGACTCCGCCCGCGATCTGACGCTCGACGAGAGCGACGAACGCCTTCTCGTCCACCACGCCGTCGCGGAAGGGAGTCACCAGGGCAGGCATCACGCCCTTGAACAAGGAATCTGACATGGTCTGCAAAAAGCCGTGAAAGCGAGGCCAGTTGTTGCGGCCTCATGATTTGGCCGGACAATATGGCGGGGCGCCCCCGCGCCGCAACATAGTTTCATCCTTCTGCGAATCCGGAGTTCGTCACCTTGCCGTCCAAGGCCCGTAAAGCGTTTCTGACCACCGCCTCGATCGCCTTATTGGCCACCATGGCCAACGCCCAGGCGCCGACGGGCGGCGCGCCGGGTCAGGGGCCCTACCGGCCGTTCTCCGGCGCCGAACGGCCGCCGGCCGAAGGTCCGCGCCCGATCGAGCTGACCCAGACGCCGCCGACCGCCTATCGCCAGTCGCTATCGATGACCGACTCGGCCACGCTCAGCTCGGCGCTGGCCGCGGCGAAGCGCGGCGACGTGACCACCGCCCGGTCCGGGATCGCCGCCCTCTCCGACCCGATCGCCAAGAAGCTCGCCACCTGGGCGCTCGTCGATTCCGCCGTGGAATCGATGTCGTTCTTCGAGGTCGACCAGGCCCGCCGCGACCTCGCCGGCTGGCCGCGCGCCACTCGCCGCCAGCTCGGCGCCGAGAAGCTGCTGGAGACGTCCAGCCAGACCCCGCAGCAGATCATCGCCTGGTTCGGCGGCTCCGAGCCCCAGACCGCCGAGGGCGCCATGGCCCTGGCCAGCGCCTACCAGGCCAGCGGCCGCCAAAAGGACGCCGAGGACCTGATCCGCCGCTTCTGGCGCGACAGGCTGTTCGAGGTCACGCCCCAGCGCACCATGCTGGCCCGCTTCGGAACCATGCTGACGCCCGAGGACCACGTTCGCCGCGCCGACATCCTGCTCTATGGTCCGCAAGGCCCGGCGGCGCGCGACATCCTCCCGCTGCTGCCGCCCGACCAGCTCCAGGTCGCCCAGGTGCGGATGGCCTATCGCGCAGGTTCCTCGGCCGCCAACGACCAGGCCAACGCCCTCCCCGGCAATCTCTCCAACGATCCGGGCGTCGCCTTCGAGCGCGCCAGCTATTACCGCCAGCGCAACCTCGAGACCCTGGCGATCGCCAATCTGCGCTACTTCCCGACCGACCTCGCGCACGGCGACATGGCCGATCGCATCTGGGCCGAGCGCTACCGCCTGATCCTCTACGCCCTGCGCAACAGCGACGCGGCCGGGGCCTACGCCGCCGCCGCCAACAGCGGCCTGACCACCGGCGCGCCGGCCGCGGACGCCGAGTTCTACGCCGGCTGGATCGCCCTCACCCGGCTGAAGAAGCCCGACCAGGCGGCCGTCCACTTCGCCAACCTCGAGAAGATCGGCCAGTCGCCGATCACCCGCGGCCGCGCCTTCTACTGGCAGGGCCGCACGGCCGAGGCGCGCGGCGACCAGAACGCCGCCAAGGGCTTCTATGCGGCCGGCGCCAAGTTCAACACGACCTTCTACGGCCAGCTCGCCACCGAAAAGCTCGGCCAAGCGCTCGTGCTTGGCGGCGACCCCCAGGTCACCCAGGCCGACCGTGCGCGGTTTGAGTCCCGCGACACCGTCCGCGCCGCTCGGCTGCTCTATGAGATCGGCGCCCGCGACCTCTTCAAGACCTTCGTCCTGGCGCTCGACGACATCCTGCCCACCGTCGAGGAACAGGCCCTGCTGGTCGACCTCGCCCGTGGCTACGGCGACCAGGACACCTCGATGAAGGTGGTCCGCACCGCCGCCCAGCGCGGGTTCATCCTGCCCGAACGCGGCTACCCGCTGCGTAACCCGCCGCCGGTCGCCGGCGCGCCGGAACCGGCCCTGACGCTCGGCATCACCCGCCAGGAAAGCGGCTTCGATCCGATGGCCCGCTCGGGCGCCGACGCCCGCGGCATGATGCAGCTGTTGCCCGCCACAGCCGCCAGCACCGCCCGCGGCCTGGGCATGAGCTACGACGTCTCGATGCTCTGGCAGCCGGACTACAACATGCAGCTGGGCCAGGCCTTCCTTGGCCGGCAGATCAACAACTTCTCGGGCTCGTACCCGATGGCGATCGCCGCCTACAACGCCGGTCCCGGCCGCCCGCCGCAGTGGGTGCAGTTCTGCGGCGATCCGCGCGGCGGCTCCACCGACCCGATCGACTTCGTCGAGTGCATCCCGTTCTCCGAGACCCGCAACTACGTCATGCGGGTCATGGAGGGCATGCAGGTCTATCGCGCCCGCCTGGCCGGCGGCTCGGCGCCGATCACCCTGACCACCGACCTCAAGCGCGGCTCCTACGGCGGCTATGCCGGCCCGGTCGGCCCGCAGCCGCCGCTGCCGATCGGCGGGGCCAGCACGCCGGTCCCTAACCCGTAGGGACCTAGTGCCCGCCGCCCGGCCCGGCGGCCCGCTTGGGTCGCGGGGCCAGCCAGATGGTCGTCGCGGCGATGGCGAACACCACCGCCGTGGTCAGGAACATCAGGTTGGTCGACAGCATCACCGCCTGGCTCTGCACCAGCCCCTCCAGCTGGCGCAGCGCCTGGTCGGGCGAGAAACCCTGGGCGACCATGCCGTCCAGCGCCGACTGCGGCTGGTTCAGCGCCCCGACCAGTTCGGCGCGCTTGGCGCTGGCCTGGTTCTCCCATGACGTCGTCATCAGCGAGGTCGCGAACGCGCCGGCCACCACCCGCAGGAAGTTGGCGATGCCGGCCGCCGCTGCGGTCTCCTCCTCGTCCACGGCCCCCAGCGCGATGCTCTGGGTCGGGATGAAGAAGAACGGCATGGCAAAGCCCAACGCCAGCTGCGGCAAGGCGATGGTGATGAAGTCGGCGTTGGTGGCGAAGTGGCTGCGCCAGATGGCGATCCCCGCCATCCAGAACACCCCGAAGGAGACCAGCGCCCGTGGATCGCGCTTGGCGACCTGGCTGGCCACGATCGGCGACATCACCACGGCCAGCACGCCCTGGAAGGCGGCGGCGTAGCCGGCCCAGGTGGCGGTGTAGCCCATGTTGGTCTGCAGCCAGAGCGGCAGGATCACCACGCTGGCGAAGAACGCCCCGAACGTCAGGCTCAAGGTCGTCACGCCTATGGTGTAGCCGCGGTGTCGGAACACCCTCAGGTTCACGATCGGGTTCTCGGCCGTCAGCTCCCAGATCAGGAAGGCTACGAAGCCGACCGCCGCGACGATCGCCAGGCCGACGATGAACCCCGAGGAGAACCAGTCGTGCTCCTTGCCGGTGTCGAGCATGATCTGCAGCGCCCCGACCCAGACGATCAGCAGCGTCAGGCCCATATAGTCGACCGGCACCCGGCGCGTGGCGCCCTGACGGGCGATCAGCGCCCGGTAGGCCAGGAACGCCACCCCGAAGGCGACGGGGATGTTGATGAAGAAGATCCAGTGCCAGCCGATGGTGTCGGAGATCGTGCCGCCCAGGATCGGCCCGGCGATCGGCCCGACGACGGTGGTCATGCTCCACAGGCCGAGCGCCTGAGGCGCCTTCTCCTTGGGGAAGATCTGCAGCAGCAGGGTCTGCGACATCGGCATGATCGGGCCGCCGCAGAGGCCCTGCAGCACCCGGGCGAACACGAGGAAGCCGAAGGTCGGCGCCAGGCCGCAGAGGATCGAACAGACCCCGAAGCCGACCAGCCCGAACACGAACACCTTCACCGCGCCGAACCGCTGGGCCAGCCAGCCTGACAGCGGCACGGTGATGGCCTCGGCCACCGAATAGGAGGTGATGACCCAGGTGCCCTGGCTGGGCGACACGGCCAGGCCGCCGGCGATGTGCGGCACCGCCACGTTGGCGATGGTGATGTCCAGCACCACCATGAAGTTGGCCAGGCCGAGCAGCAGCCCGGTGACCAGCAGCGCCATCCCGGTCAGTGGCGCCGGCGCCGGCGTCGATTGGCTCTGGCTCACGGCCGGCCCCTTACTTCGAGATGTCGATCACGGCTTCCATGGACAGGCCGACGCGCAGCGGGTGCTCGGCCAGTTCCTTGGGATCCAGCGCGATGCGGACCGGCACGCGCTGAACGACCTTGATCCAGTTGCCGGTGGCGTTCTGGGCCGGGATCAGCGCGAAGGCCGAGCCGGTGCCGCCGCCGACGCCGGCGACCTTGCCGTGGAACTTCACGCCGGAGCCATAAAGGTCGCTGGTCAGCTCGACCGGCTGGCCCGGCCGCACCTTGCGCAGCTGCACTTCCTTGAAGTTGGCGTCCACATAGGCGGTCTGGATCGGCACGATGCTCATCACCGGCGCGCCGTTGGCGACCTTCTGACCGACCACCACGCTCTTGCGCGCCACCACCCCGTCGACCGGCGAGCGGATCGTGGTGCGGGCCAGGTCCAGTTCGGCCTGGGCCAGCTTGGCGCGGGCTGCGGCGACCTCGGGGTTGTCCTCGACCTTGGTCCCGGCGACCAGGGCGTTGGCGGCCTTCTGCTGACCGGCCGACTGGGCGGCCGCGGCCTTGGCCTGGGCCAGGCCCGCCTGGGCGGCGGCCAGCGCGGCCTTGGCGGCCTGGTAGCGGTTCTCGGCTTGGGTCAGCTCGTCGCCCGACACCGCGCCCGAGTCGGCGAGGTTGCGGCGGCGGCCGTACTCGACCTCGGCCCGTGAATAGTCGGACCGGGCGCTGGCCAGCATCGCCTCGGCGCGGGCGATGTCGGCCCCGCGCGCGGCGGTCTGGGCGCTCAGCGCCTCATCGTTGGCGAAGTACTGGCCGACCCGGCGCTGCGCCTGGCCGAGTTCGGCGCGGGCGCGGTCGACGGCCAGCTCGAAGTCGGCCGGATCGATCACCGCGATCACCTGGCCGGTCTTGACCACCGCGGTCTCGCCGACCGGCGCCTGCACGATGGGCCCGGCGACCAGCGCGGTCACCTGGGCGGTGTCGGCGTTCACATAGGCGTTGTCGGTGGTCACGTGACGCGAACCGACGAGGAAATAGTACAGCCCCCAGATCACGGCGCCGGCGAGCACCACGCCCCCGAGGATCATGAAGAGGCGCTTGCGGCGCGCGCCGTTGGCGGGCGGCGGGGCGGTCGCGACGGCGGCCGCCGGTTGGGGATGCGATCCGATGTCGTCGGGCATGGGAGACCTTTCCGGGGGAGGACGGAAACGGGTTGGGGTCAGGCGGCCCGGAAGCCGCCACCAAGGGCGCGGACCAGGGCTGCATCAAGGGTGAGCGCGCGCGATTCCAGGTCGGCGGCGGCCCGCCGCTGCAGGATCACCGCGTTCTCGGCGGTCAGCACCGAGGTGTAGGAATTCAGGCCGCCTTCGTAGCGCAGGCGGGCGATGCGATAGGCTTCCTCGCCCTTGGCCAGCGCCTCGCGCGCGGCCTCCAGCCGGACGGCCAGCGCGCGTTCGCTGACGGCGGCGTCGGCCACCTCTTTCAGCGCCTGGGTCAGGGTGGCGTCATAGGCGCCGACCGCGGCGTCGTACTCAGCCCGCGCGCCGCGATAGGCGCCCGACAGCCGTCCGCCCTGGAAGATCGGCAGGCTGAGCGCCAGGCCCGCCTGCCCGATGTCCGACCCGCTCTCGCTCAGCATGTCCAGGCCCAGGGACTGGGCGCCGATGAAGCCGGCCAGATTCACATTCGGATAGAAGGACTTGCGCGCGACATCGATGCGCTTGCCGGCCGCCTCGGCGCGCAGCCGCGCCGCGACGATGTCCGGGCGACGTCCGATCAGGTCGGCCGCCAGGTTCGACGGCAGCCCGAACTCGCGCACCGCCGGGGCCTGCGGCTTGGCGATCGCCAGACCGCGGTCAGGACCGGCGCCCAGCAGGGCGGCGATCGCATCGCGGGCCAGGCCGACCTGTTCCTGCGCGGAGGCCAGTTCCTGGTTGGCGCTCGCCAGCCCGGATTCGGCCTGCCGCAGCTCACCCTTGTTGGCTGCGCCGTTCTCGACCTGCTGGGCGACCAGCTTGCGGGTGGCTTCGCGGTTGGCCTGGGCCTGCACGGCCGCGTCTTCGACGGCGAATGCGCGCTGCAGTTCGGCGTAGGCGCCGACCACCGAGGTGGTCAGCATCAGCCGCGCCTGGGCTGCGTCCATCTCGGCGGCCGTGGCTTCCGAGGTCGCTGCGGCCAGCGCCGCGCGGTTCTTGCCCCAGAGATCGAGGTCGAAGCTGAGGTCCAGCGTCGCGCGGCCGGTGTCGTTGTAGCCCTCCGGCACGAAGGCCGGCGGAATTCCGTTGTTGTAGCTCTGCTTGGCCTGCGCGGCCTGCGCGTTCAGCGCCGCGCTGGGCAGCAGCGCCGCGCGGCTCTGCTGGGCCCGCGCCTGCGCCGCACGCACCCGAGCCTGCGCCTGCACCAGGCTGGGAGAGCCAGCCAGCGCCTCGTCGACCAGGGTGTCGAGCTGGGCGTCGCCATAGCCCTTCCACCACTGGTCGGCCGGCCACTCGGCGGCCGGAGCGTCGAAGCTCGAGGTTGCGGCATAGGCCTGCGCGGGCCGGACCTGGGGGGCTGGACCCAGGTTTGGTACGGCCGCGCAGCCCGCCAACAGGAGGGCCGCCGTCACTGGGGGGAGAATCAGGCGTGCCATGCCGCGTCTCGGGAATCGACTGAGGAGAAGTCCGGTCTAGAAAACCGTACGGTACGGTCATATGTTCCCGACACTGGATTTCGTCAAGGACAAACCGTACAGGATGGTCAGATGACAGCCGCCCCCATGAGCCGGCGCGAAGAACGCCGCGATGAACGCCGTGACGGCATTCTCGACGTCGCGCGCGACTGCTTCCTGGCCGACGGCTACGCCGCCACGTCGATGTCCAGCATCGCCGCGCGGCTCGGCGGGTCGAAGGGCACGCTCTACAACTACTTCAAGTCCAAGGAAGAGCTGTTCGAGGCGGTCATGCAGCGCCAGTGCGGCGCCCTGGCCGAGACCCTGTTCGATGTCGAGCACGACGGCGACGACGCCCGCGAGCGACTCGAGCACTTCGGCGCGGCGTTCCTGAAACTGCTGCTGACCCCGGAATCGATCGGCATCCACCGCGTCGTGGTCGGCGAGAGCGGCCGCTTCCCCGAAGTCGGGCGCATGTTCTACGAGATGGGCCCCAAGGTGATCCTGACCAAGATGGCGGGCTACCTGTCCGACCTCATGGACCAGGGCGGCCTGCGCCGCGCCGACCCGTTCGTCGCCGCCCAGCACTTCAAGGACCTGACCATCTCCGGCGTGCAGCAGCCGCGCACCTGGGGCGTCCTCACCGGCGAACTCAGCGACGCCGAGGTCGAGAGCCAGGTGACGACCGCGGTCGACACCTTCCTGCGCGCCTACCGGCCGGACTAGGCCCCTACCCCACCTTGGTCAGCGGCGGCGGCGGCCACTTGCCCTGCCGGGCTTCCGACGACGGCCCATAGAGCCGGAACACCACGTTGAACGGGCCCGCGGCCGGGCTGGGCAGCCAGTTGGACTCCTTGTCCGGCCCAGGCGACGTCGCCTGGACGTAGAGCGTCAGCGACCCGTCCGGCCCGAATTTCAGGTTGCTGCGATCGCCCAGCGAGTAGCGCCTGATCGGGTTCTCGACCAGCAACCGGTCCGGCAGGTTGTACATGGTCGCCGACCAGAAATACGCCGCTGGCGGCAGCTGCTCCTTGGTCAGGCGAACCTCGTAGCGGTTGGCGCCGTCCAACGGCGCGCCGCTCGCATCCCGCATCGTTCCGACATAGACGGCCTCTTCCGCGGCGTTGCCATAGATGCCCATGGCGGCCGCCACCGCGCGCTTCATGATGTAGTTGGAGCCCAGTTGCGCGCGCGAGCCGAACAGGCCGATCGAGCTCGTGGTCTTGGCGACCTCGGCCTCCAACGCCGCCGCCCCGTCCGCGGCGCCGCCGACGATCGCCTCGCGCGCTTCGGGGGTCAGCGCGGCCAGGTCGAACGGCTTGCCGGGCCCCACGCCGATCGTGGCGAACCGCGCCATCAGCGGGACCTCGACCGCCGGCGTCGGCTGGCTGAACTGCAGCAGGAAATTCAGGTAGCCGACGAAGTCCGGTCCCAGCGCCTTGGCCTTGTCCCAGGGTGGGAAGCTGATCGCCGGCGCCGGCGCGGGGGCCGGGGTCTTGGCGAACGCCGACAGCGCCTGCAGCTTGTACTGCGCCTGGAACGCCCGCACGGCGGCGGCGTCCTGCGGCCCGGACATGCTCGTGCGCGCCAGGTTGAGCACCAGGTCGCTCTCGGACCTCAGCACGCCCTTGATGTCGCGCGGCGTGGCGCCCGTCCACCGCGGCCCGGCGATCAGATAACTGCCGGCGTCGCGCCCCGTCGCCCGCACCCCGACATAGCCGAAGATCTGGGTGAACAGGTCCATGAACTGATGCACGTAGTAGCGCCCTTCAGGCGCGGCCGGCACGCTCAGCACCCAGGGCTCGGCCCGCAGGTCCAGCCACGCCCAGGAATAGGGCGTGTCGTTGTTGGGGGTGACGATGTCGCGGTTGGCGGGCGTGAAGAACTGGCTGTAGTGCCGGAACTTGCCGAACCCGACATATTCCGAGCTCTTCGGGTCCTGCGTCTGGCGAACCAGGGTCTGGTAGTTCATCAGCCCGGGAAAGGCGTAGAGCCACGCCTCCTTGGCGATCGCCCGCAGCGGGTCGGCCACGGCGGCCGGCGCCGCCCTCTTCTCGCCCTCCGCGGCCTGACGGCCGCAGCCGGCCAGCAGCGCAGCGCCGCCAAGACCGGCGACGGAGCCCAGCAGCCACCGGCGCGTCTGCACGCCGGATTGGGGAACCAGGAGGGATTGGGTCATGCGGGGCCTCGCCTGTCGGACAGACCCCCACCCTCGCCTCAGGCGAGTACGCCGCGTATTGGGGCGAACCCTGAAGCCGCGCCTTGTAACGCTGGAGCGGGCTAGTCCGCGACCAGGCCGTGCATCAGCCCGTCGAGCGTGACGTGAATCAGCTCGTCGGTGGGGGCCCAGTCGAAGTTCGGCCGGGCGATCATCATGCTGACCACGCCATGGCAGGCGGTCCACAGCGCCTGGGCGGCGCTGTCGGCGCTGCCGGTCCGTAGCCGGCCCTCGGCGGCGATCTCGCGGACCACGTCGGAGAACACCTGGTAGCACTGGTCGCCGAGGTCGGCGGTGGTCGCCTCCTCGCCGATGACCAGCGCCAGCCGCGCCACGTTGCAGAACACCAGCTCGTAGGCGTTTGGATGCTCCAGGCCCCAGCGCATATACGCGTCCAGCATCAGCTTGACGCGGTTGGCGGCGTCCATCGGCTTGGCGGCGATCTCGGCGTTGCGCTCCAGCAGGTTGCGGATCGTGCCCTGGCAGATCTCCAGCAAGATGCAGCTCTTGTCCGGGAAGTGCATGTAGAGCGCCGTCGACGACACCCCGACCTCGTCGGCGATCTTGCGGATCGTCGCGCCTTCATAGCCTTCGGCCACGAAGATGCGCTCGGCGGCCTCCAGGATTTCCTGCCTGCGAAGGTGGCCGTCGCCCTTGGGTTTCCGGGCTGAGCGCCGCGTCGTCACTGCGATGGTCACAGCTATCCTTCCGAGTCCGTTCTGTAACAAACGGAAACCAAAACCACCGCGGTTGCAAGCCTGGACTAAAGAAAAGCCCAGCCGAATCCGAGACTAAGGGCGCCCCTGCGTAAGCTCTCTGGCAGGTGTTCGCCGCCAAACGGCAGCGTTTCGACCGTTCAGGCGTTTCTTTCGGGCGAATGGATGAGGGAGCGGCCATGAGACTGCCCGACGACCAACTGCAACGCCTGGCGCTGCACAGCGCCTTCGGACTCCACCTCGTCGCCAAGTGGATGGCGACCCGTTCCGACGTGGATCCCGAGATTCGCGAACGACTTTCGGTCCATATGGCCGCCCTCGACGGCGTGCTGTCGGCCAACGGCCACGACTGGATTCGCGAGGAAATCGAGGGCACCGAGGCGGCCCTGCAGGGACGCTGAGCCCTCGCAGGACTGGACCACGAGGCTACGAACCGGCTAGTGGGCGGCCATGACCAGGACCGCCCCCGTCGTCGCCGATCTGCCCGGCGCCATGCGCACCACCGGCTGGGCCGACTACGCCCTGCTGGACTCAGGCGGCGGCCGCAAGCTCGAACGCTACGGCCCCTACACCGTCGTGCGCCCCGAACCCCAGGCGATGTGGGATCCGCGGCTGCCGGCCGCGACCTGGGACAAGGCCGACGCCGTCTTCGATCCGTCCGACGAGGAAGACGCCGGCAAGTGGCGCTTCCGCGGCAAGCCCAAGGAAAGCTGGCCGATGGCCTGGGGCGACGTGCGCTTCCACGCCCGCTTCACCGCCTTCCGCCACCTGGCCTTCTTCCCGGAACAGGCCGCCAACTGGGCCTGGCTGGACCACCGCGTGCGCGCCCTCCCCGACCAGCCGCGCATCCTCAACCTGTTCGGCTACACCGGCGTCGCCAGCCTGGTCTGCGCCGCCGCCGGCGCCCACGTGACCCACGTCGACGCCTCCAAGAAGGCCATCGCCTGGGCGCGCGAGAACGCCGCCCTCTCGGGCCTCGACGACCGGCCGATCCGCTGGATCTGCGAAGACGCCCGGCGCTATGTCCAGCGCGAGGTGCGCCGCGGCTCGCGCTATGACGGCATCATCCTCGATCCCCCGAAGTATGGCCGCGGCCCCGACGGCGAGGTCTGGCGCCTATTCGAGAACCTGCCCGAGCTCTCGGCCCTATGCGCTGAACTTCTCGGGGAAAACGCCTCCTTCCTGCTGCTCAACGCCTATGCGGAACGCATTTCCGGGGCGGCCCTGTCGTCGCTGTGCGCCGCCAAGCTGGGCGGCCGCGCCGGGACCATCGACTGGGGCGAACTGACCCTGGTCGAGGACGCCGCCGACCGCCAGATCGGCATGTCCTTCTACGGCCGGTGGTCGGCATGAGCCGCCTTGTCACCTCGCTGACCAACCCGACGGTCAAGTCCGTCCGCGGCCTGCACATGCGCAAGGAGCGCGAGCAGTCGGGTCTGTTCGTGGCCGAGGGCCTGAAGATCGTCACCGAGGCCGTCGAGCTCGGCCACGCTCCACGCATCCTGATGCACGGCAAGGACGCCGAGGGTCATCCGCTGCTCAAGCGCGCGATCCAGGCGACGCTCGCCGCCCGCGGCGAGGTCATCGAGGTCACCCAGGACATCCTCGCCAAGGTCTCCCGCCGCGACAACCCGCAGGCCGTCGTCGCCGTGTTCGCCCAGGTGTTCGCGCCGCTGGCCTCGCTCGATCCCAGCGCGGCGACCTGCTTCGTCGCCCTGCACCGGGTGCGCGATCCCGGCAATCTCGGCACCATCGTGCGCACCGCCGACGCCGCCGGCTGCGGCGCGGTGATCCTGGTCGGCGACTGCTGCGACCCGTTCTCGGTCGAGGCGGTCCGCGCCACCATGGGCTCGATCTTCGCCGTGCCGATCGTCAAGGCGACCGAGGCCGAGTTCGCCGGCTGGCGCTCGTCTTGGCCAGGCTCGGTGGTCGGCACCCTGCTCACCGCCGAGGTCGACCACCGCCAGGCCAGCTACGCCAAGCCGGCCATGATCCTCATGGGCAACGAGCAGCAGGGCCTGACGCCGGACATGGCCGCGCTCTGCGACGTCAACGTCAAGATCCCCATGCGCGGCCGCGCCGACAGCCTGAACCTGTCGGTCGCCACCGGCATCATGATCTACGCCGCCACCTAGTTCCCGCCTCGCCCGCGCAGGCCTTCGCGAGCGCCTTGACGCCGATTTACATAGCTATGTATATAGTTTGCTATATTCATGCTTACGGAGCGGCCAGATGACCCCCGACACCCTCTCCGACCTCGGCGTGATGTTCCTGGGCAGCCGCCTGAAGCGGCTCGGCGACCGGCTGCAGACCGAGGCCGGCGCCATCCTCCAGACCCTGGATCTGCCGGTGCAGCCGGCCCAGCAGCCGCTACTGGCGGTGCTCCGCCGTGAAGGCCCGCTGACGGTCGGCGCCGTCGCCCAGCACCTGCGGCTCAGCCAGCCGACCACCACCCGCGCCCTGCAGGCGCTGATCGAGCAAGGCCTGGTCGAGGTCGGCAAGGACGGCCGCGACCAGCGTCAGAAGATGCTCTCGCTCACTCCCGCGGGCGTTGCGCTCATGGACCGGCTCGAAAGCGACCTCTGGCCGCGGGTCGAAGCGGCCGCCATCTCGCTCTGCGACGGCCGCCATCAGGAACTCATGGACGCCATCGCCCGGGTCGAAGCGGCCCTCGACCAACGCTCGCTGACCGACCGGACCCTCGCCGAACCGACCATGGCCCCCGACATGGCCGTTCGCGACTTCACCGACGATCTGGCCGAGGCCTTCTATGCGATCAACGCCGAGTGGATCGAAGAGATGTTCTCGCTGGAGGCCAACGACATCGACCTGATGTCGAACCCCCGGGACCGGATCGTCGACCAGGGCGGCGCGATCCTGTTCGCCGAAGCTCAGGGCCTTGGCGTCGTCGGGACCTGCGCGATCATGAAGGCCAAGGACGGTTGGTACGAGCTCACCAAGATGGGCGTCTCCAAGTCCGCCCGCGGCCGCAAGGTCGGCGAGTTCCTGCTGGCCAAGGCGATCGAGCGCGCCCGCGCCATGGGCGCCGCCGACCAGCTCTACCTGCTGACCAACACCAAGTGCGGCCCGGCCATCCATCTCTACGAGAAGCTCGGCTTCGAGCACGACGTCGAGGTTATGGCCCTGTTCGGCGCCCGCTATGAGCGCTGCGACGTCGCCATGCGCTTCCGGGCCTAAGTCCCGCGCGGCTTGGCCCGCGCGGTCGGGGCCGTATTGGCCGGGTCCTCGGGCCAGACGTGCTTGGGATAGCGCCCGCGCATGTCCGAGCGTACGTCCCGCCAGGATCCGCCCCAGAACCCCGGGAGGTCCTTGGTGGTCTGGATCGGCCGATGCCCCGGCGACAGCAGCGACAAGGTCAGCGGCGCGCCGGCCACCCGCGGATGCTCCTTCAGCCCGAAGACCTCCTGCACGCGCACGTCGACCCGCGGCCCGCCCTCGGCGGCGTAGTCGATCGAAAAGCTGTTGCCGGTCGGAGCCGTCCAGCGCGCCGGGGCCGATGCCTCTAGCTTGCGCTGCAACTCCCACGGCACAAGCGCACGCACCGCGCCATCAAGCGCGTCCGCTCGTACGGCGCCCAATGAACGCACCCCCGTCAGCAGCGGCGTCAGCCAGTCGTCGAGCTGTTCGATTAGGGCCGCGTCGCTGAGGTCCGGCCAGTCCTGCCCCTGGGCGCGCAGGAACGCCGCGCGCTCACGGAACGACCGCGCCGCCTCGCCCCAGGGCAGCTTGGAAAGTCCCTCGGCCCGCACGCGATCGGCCAACGCTGCGGCGATCAATGCTGGGTCCGGGTTCTCGTCGATCTCCTCGCGCACCGTCACCCGGCCCAGCCGCGTCAGCCGCTTGGCCCGCAGCCGCCCGCCGCCGCTCTCGTCGAGCCGGTACTCAGTCTGCATCTGGCCCCGGAACGCGGCGACCAGTTCCCCCTCGTCCACCGGCGCGGCCAGCAGGATGCGGTCGCGCCGCTCACCGCCGCCCATCTCGGCGATGGCCAGCCACTTCTCGCGCGCCAGGGCGTCGGTCGGCTCGACGAAGGCCCCGCGGCCGCTGACCAGCTGGAACTCGCCGCTCCCGCCGCGCGCCTTGGCGATCCGCTCGGGGTAGGCGAAGGCCAGCAGCAGGCCGTCGTCCAGCGGTTCGCCCTTGCCGGGCTTGCCCGCCAGCCGCGCCCAGCGCTCGGCCAGGGCGCGGGCGTCGCGGGCCCGCGGCGAGCGGTCCCGGCCCAGCCCCTCCAGCCGGTGGCGCAGATCGGCGTCGCGCCCGCCCAGGCCGCGCTCGGTCACCAGGGCGGCGATCTGCGCGGCCCGCTCGGCCTGCCCGGTCTCGCCGGCCTTCAGCACCATGTGCGCCAGCCGCGGGGCCAGCGGGAACTCACTCAGCGCCTCGCCGTGCGCGGTCAGCACCCCGTCGTCGCCCAGCGCCTCCAGCCGCCGCAGCAGCGTGCGCGCCTCGTTGAACGCCGCGGCCGGCGGCGGGTCCAGGAACGCCAACTCGCTCGGATCGCGCGCGCCCCAGCGCGCCAGGTCCAGCGCCAGGCCCGACAGTTCCGCGTCGAGGATCTCCGGATCGGCGAAGGCCGGCAGCGCCCGGGTCTCGGCCTCGTCCCACAGCCGGTAGGCGACGCCCGGCTCAGTCCGCCCCGCCCGGCCGCGCCGCTGGTCGGCGGCGGCGCGGCTGACCCGCACCGTCGCCAGCCGGGTCAGGCCGCTGGCCGGGTCGAACCGCGGCACGCGCGCCAGCCCGCAATCGATCACCACCCGCACGCCCTCGATGGTCAGGCTGGTCTCGGCGATCGAGGTCGCCAGCACCACCTTGCGCACGCCGGCCGGCGCCGGGCTGATCGCCGCGTCCTGCTGCGCCGGATCCAGCGCGCCATAGAGCGGGGCGATCCTCACGTCGGGCCGCCGCACCCGTTCCTGCAGCCGTTCGGCGGTCCGCAGGATCTCGCCCTGCCCGGGCAGGAACACCAGGATGCTGCCGGTTTCCTCGGCCAGCGCCCGCTCGACGGCGCGCACCACCCGGTCTTCCAGCCGCAAGCGCTCGTCGCGGCCCAGATAGCGAGTATCCACAGGAAAGCTGCGGCCCTGGCTCTCGATCACCGGCGCGTCGTCGAGCAGCCGCCCGACCGCCGCCCCATCCAGTGTCGCCGACATCACCAGGATGCGCAGGTCCTCGCGCAGCACCCCCTGCGCGTCCCGCGCCAGCGCCAGGCCGAGATCCGCATCCAGGCTGCGCTCGTGATACTCGTCGAAGATCACCGCGCCGACCCCGTCCAGGCTCGGGTCCGCCAGGATCATGCGGCTGAACACGCCCTCGGTGACCACCTCGATGCGCGTCCGGGCCGACACTTTCGACTGCATCCGGACGCGGTAACCGACTGTTTCGCCGACCTTTTCGCCCAAGGTCTTGGCCATGCGGTCGGCCGCCGCGCGGGCCGCCAGCCGCCGCGGCTCCAGCATCACGATCTTGCGCCGCTCCAGCCACGCGGCGTCCAGCAGCCGCAGCGGGACCAGCGTCGTCTTGCCCGCGCCCGGCGGCGCCACCAGCACCGCCGAGGTCCGCGCATCGAGCGCCGCCTGCAGGGCGGGCAAAATTTCCTCTACCGGAAGCATGCCGTGGTCTAGCCGCGCCTGCGCGCCGGGCCAAGACGGACGCTCATCCCGCGGGCGCCCGCTTTGGCGCAAAGCTCAGCGACGGCTTGGCGCTTGACCGCAAGGTTACGAAGAGGCCACGTAACGCCCAATCAGACCGCGCGGCGGGGGCCGCACGGGTTTTCCTGGAGGAAATATGTGGCGAGTTAAATCGCTCGACGCGATTCTCGCGACCGCAGAGAAAAAGTCTCTGCATCGGTCGCTGGGCGCGTTTCAGCTTACCATGCTTGGCATCGGGGCCATCATCGGCACGGGGATCTTCGTTCTGACCGCCGAAGCGGCGCAGAAGGCCGGCCCCGGCATGATCGCCGCTTTCATCATTGCCGGTTTCGTCTGCGCGGTCGCCGCGCTCTGCTACGCCGAAATGTCTTCGATGGTCCCGGTTTCCGGGTCCGCCTACACCTATAGCTACGCCGTGATGGGCGAATTGCTGGCCTGGATGGTCGGCTGGGCGCTGATCCTGGAATACGCCGTCGCCGCCGGGGCGGTGTCGGTCGGCTGGTCCGGCTACGTGGTCGGCCTGATTGAGCACGCCTTCCATATCGACATACCCAACGCCCTGACGCTCGGCCCGATGGACGGCGGCATCGTCAACCTGCCGGCCGCGCTGATCGCCCTGGCCGTCACCGGCCTGCTGGTCATCGGCACCAAGGAATCGGCCACCGTCAACGCCGTCCTGGTGGCGGTGAAGGTCGCGGCCCTCACCCTGTTCATCGCGCTGGCCGTGCCGGTGATGAACATGGAGAACTTCCATCCGTTCGCTCCGCTCGGCATGGCCGGGGTTTCGGCGGCAGCAGCCTCGATCTTCTTCGCCTATGTCGGCTTCGACGCGGTCTCGACCGCGGCCGAGGAGACCAAGAACCCGCAGCGCAACATGCCGATCGGCCTCATCGGCTCGCTCGGCATCTGCACCATCTTCTACATCCTGGTCGCCTCGGGCGTGATCGGCACTGTCGGCGCCCAGCCGATGACCGACGCCAACGGCGTCGGCCTGCGTCCCGGCAGCCCCGAGCTCACCGCCGCCTGTAAGGCCGCCGGCGACGCCGCGGTGGTCTGCTCGAAGGAAGCCCTGGCCTGGACCCTGCGCTCCATCGGCTGGCCGCAGGTCGGCAACCTGATCGGCCTCGCCGCCGGCCTGGCCCTGCCCTCGGTCATCCTGATGATGATGTTCGGCCAGACCCGCATCTTCTTCGTGATGAGCCGCGACGGCCTGCTGCCGGCCGTGCTGTCCAAGGTCCACCCGAAGTACCACACCCCGCACGTGATCACCGTGATCACCGGCGTGTTCGTGTCGCTGTTCGCCGCCTTCTTCCCGGTCGGCGTGCTGGCCGACATCTCGAACTCGGGCACCCTGTTCGCGTTCGCGATGGTGGCCATCGCGGTGCTGGTGCTGCGCAAAACCGATCCGAACCGCAAGCGCCCGTTCCGCGCGCCGGCGATCATGGTCGTCGCGCCGCTGGCCGCGGTCGGCTGCGTCTACCTGTTCTTCAGCCTGTCGACCGAGACCAAGCTGCTGTTCCTGGCCTGGGCGCTGATCGGCCTGGTGGTCTACTTCCTCTACGGCTACCGCAAGAGCCACGTCGGCCGGGGCATCGTCGATGTCCCCGAACTGGACAGCGATGCGCCTCCCGGCCCCGTCGCGCCGATGCCGGGCGCGCCGGCGCCTGGCGATCGCCAGCACTGACTTGGAGAGGCCCGGGTTCGTCCCGGGCCTTTTCTTATGGCGCGACAGGCCCGATGTTAGGGACCATGAACGCCGAGCCCACCATCCGCGCCCTGATCGCGCCGGTCACCCCGCTGCAGCAGAACTGCACCATCGTCTGGTGCGCCAAGACCTTGAAGGCCGCCATCATCGATCCGGGCGGCGAGGTTCCGCGCCTGCTCGAAGCCCTGAAGGCGCATGGCCTGACGCTCGAGAAGATCTGGATCACCCACGGCCACCTCGACCACGCCGGCGGAACCGCCGCCCTGCAGGAGGCCACCGGCGCCCCGATCGAGGGTCCGCATCCCGACGACGGCTTCTGGATCGACGAGATCACCGCCTCGGGCGCCAAGTGGGGCATGCCCGACGCCCGCTCGTTCACCCCCGACCGCTGGCTCGCGGACGGCGACACGGTGTCGCTGGGCGAGACCCAGTTCGAGGTCTACCACTGCCCCGGCCACACCCCCGGCCACGTCGTGTTCTTCCATCGCGAGGCCCGCTTCGCCCAGGTCGGCGACGTGCTGTTCCAGGGCTCGGTCGGCCGCACCGATTTCCCGCGCGGCAACCATCAGCAGCTGATCGACTCGATCACCGGCAAGCTCTGGCCGCTGGGCGACGACGTGGCCTTCGTCCCGGGTCATGGCCCGATGTCGACCTTCGGCCAGGAGCGCCGGACCAACCCGTTCGTCGCCGACGAGGTCCTGGCCGGCGCGTAATGCTTTCAGTCGTGAAATCTGCGCGTTACGCGGGCGCGTGAAAATGCCCCGGATGGATACACGTAGCGAACAGTCCGGGGCGGGCTCCAGCGCCCGCATTCTGATGGTCGACGACGATCCGGGCATCCGGGACGTCGTGTCCGACTTCCTGGGCAGGCACGGCTATCAGGTCGAGACCGCCGGCGACTCCCGCGAGATGGAACAGGCGCTGGAACGCGGTCCCATCGACCTGATCGTGCTCGACGTCATGCTGCCGGGCGAGGACGGCCTGGCCATCTGCCGCCGGCTGGCCGTCGGCGAAGGCCCGCCGATCATCATGCTCTCGGCCATGGGCGAGGACACCGACCGCATCGTCGGGCTCGAGCTCGGCGCCGACGACTACCTCTCCAAGCCGTGCAACCCGCGAGAGCTGCTGGCCCGCGTCCGCGCGGTGCTCCGCCGCGCCGAACTGCGCGGCCAGGCCGCCTCGACCAGCGCCGGCTGCGAGTTCGCCGGCTGGCGCTTCGATCTGGTCCGCCGTGAACTGCGCTCGCCGCAGGGCGTGGTGGTCAACCTGTCCTCGGGCGAGTTTTCGCTGCTCCGCACCTTCGTCGAGCGGCCGCAGCGGGTGCTGACCCGCGACCAGCTGCTGGAATTCGCCCGTGGCCCGGACTCCGACGCCTTCGACCGGGCCATCGACGTCCAGATCAGCCGCCTGCGCCGCAAGCTCGACGACGGCGGCGGCGGCCAGGACCTGATCCGCACCATCCGCAACGAAGGCTACATGTTCACCGCCAAGGTGAAGCGTCTGTGACCGCGCCCTGGGCCGGGCGGCCGACCGCATCCCTGTTCGGTCAACTGCTCGCCCTGATCGGGCTCAGCCTGGTCGCCGCCCAGGCCATCAGCCTGTTCCTGCTGTTCAATCTGCCGCCGCCGGCCCCGGACTTCTACCGGATCGGCGAGATCGTCCAGACCCTGCGCGGCTCGCCGCCGACCTTCAGCGAGCGTCACCCGCTCACGGTCACGCTCACCAAGACTCCGCCGCACCTGGTGATGGAAGGGCGGATGACGCCGAAGATCCGCGCCCAGATCGCCGCGGGGCTCGGCGTGCCGGTCGAGCGGGTGCTGGTGGCCTCGACCTCGCGCTTCCCGTTCTCCGACCGCCGCGTCTTCCGGGTCATCCGCGATCGGATGGCGCGCGAGGGCGGCGAGGTCGAAGACCATTTCATGATCGCCCCGTTCAAGGTCGCCGTGCAGCAGGCCGACGGCCGCTGGAAAGTGCTGACTCCCGAACGCGGCATCGGCCTCGACGCCTGGCAGCAGCGGATCGTGCTGCTGTTCCTGCTCTCGGCCCTGGCCATGACGCCGGTCGCCTTCGTCTTCGCCCGCCGGCTCTCCGCGCCGATCAGGCTTTTCACCGATGCGGCCGAGCGGCTCGGCCGCGACCCGCGCGCCCCGCCGTTGTCGCTCAAGGGCTCGGCCGAAATCAGCGTCGCGGTGAAGGCGTTCAACGACATGCAGGAGCGCCTGCGCCGCTACGTCGAGGACCGCACCGCCATGGTCGGCGCCATCGCCCATGACCTGCGCACGCCCCTGACCCGCCTGCGGTTCCGCATCGAAAACGTGCCCGAGGACGTGCGCGTGAAGATGGCCGCCGACATCGACCAGATGGAGGAGATGATCTCCGCCGCCCTGACCTTCGTGCGCGACACCAGCCGGCCGGGCGAGCGGACCCTGCTGGAGCTCTCCTCGCTGCTGGAAAGCGTCTGCGACGAGATGGCCGACACCGGCGCCGACACTCAGGTCGAACGCGGAGAGAAGGTGGTGCTGGAGGGCGATCCCCTGGCCCTGCGCCGGCTGTTCGCCAACCTGCTCGAGAACGCGACCAAGTTCGGCGACCGCGCCCGCGCCCGCGTCTACCGCGACGGCGCCAGCGCCATCGTCGAGATCGAGGACGACGGTCCCGGCATCCCGCCCGAGGAGTTCGAGCGGGTGTTCGAACCCTTCTACCGGCGCGAGCCCTCGCGCAGCCGCCAGACCGGCGGCATCGGCCTGGGGCTGGCCGTGGTCCGCTCGGTGGCGCGCGGCCACGGCGGCGACGTGGTGCTGGTCAATCGCCCCAGCGGCGGCCTCACCGCACGCGTCCAGCTGCCGATCTGACCGCTCCGGAAAATTTTAACACCGCCTGCGCGGCGCACGGCCTCGCCGCTATCCCCTGCCAGTCCTCGGACGCCGTGTCCGGACAAAGCTTTGCGGTACGAAAGGTCGCAGGCGCCAATCGCATTTTGCGCGCAACCTCCTTCGCCCTTGGCGAGTTTGCTTGACCGTAAGGATAGCGAGGCGTCGACCGCCCTCCCCCCGACGGTCGGCGCGCAGAGGAGCCGCTCATGGATCTTGAACCCACCGCCAAGCCGAAATCCCGCCGCGGATTTGCAGCAATGAATCCGGAACGCCGCCGCGAGATCGCGCGCAAGGGCGGCGCCAGTGTTCCGGGCGAGAAACGCAGTTTCGCCAAGGACCGCGACCTGGCCGCCTCCGCTGGGCGCAAGGGCGGTGAGTCCTCGCGTGGTGGCGGCCGCAGTCGCGGCGATCGTCTCGAGAGCTGAGACGCCGAGGCGCCTGCCGATGCCAAGATCGGTCAGGCCCTCAGCAGCACCACTGCGAAGCTCGGGGCGGAGCTTTCCCAGCTCCGCTCCAGCTTCCAGCCGGCCTCTGAGGCCAGCGCGGCGAAGCCGTCCATCGTGAACTTGTACGAGTTCTCGGTGTGGATGCTCTCTCCCGCCGCGAAGCGGAACGATCGCCCCGCAACGCTCACGAACTGGTCGCGCTCGCTGACCAGATGCATCTCGATCCGGCCCTGATCGGCGTTCCACACCGCCTGATGGCGGAAGGCCGACAGATCGAAATCCCCGTCCAGTTCGCGGTTGATCCGCGCCAGCAGGTTCAGGTTGAACGCTGCGGTCACGCCCTGTGCGTCGTCATAGGCCGCGGTCAGGGTGGCCTCGTCCTTGGCCAGGTCGATGCCGACCAGGAACCGGGCGTCTTCGCCCAGCAGCCGACGCGCGCCTGACAGGAAGGCGACGACCTCGTCGGGCGTGAAGTTGCCGACGGTCGAACCGGGGAAGTAGCCGACCCGCGGATGGCCCGCCGCGTCGGGCAGCGCCAGCGCCTTCGTGAAGTCCTCGACCAGCGGCGCGACCGTCAGCTTCGGATAGTCCCGACCGATCGCCGCCGCCGCCGCGTCCAGCGCCGAGGCGCTGATGTCGATCGGCGCATAGACCGCCAGCTGCGGCGCGGCGTCCAGCAGCAGCCGGGTCTTCGTGCTCGCCCCGCTGCCGAACTCGACCAGGCTGGCGCCAGCCGGGATCGCCGCGGCCATCTCGCCCGCCCGCGCATGCATCAACGCCAGTTCGGTGCGGGTTGGATAGTACTCCGGCAGCTCGGTGATCGCCTCGAACAGGTCAGATCCCGTCGCGTCGTAGAAGTACTTGGCCGGCAGCGCCTTCTGCGGCTTGGACAGGCCAGCGACCACGTCGCGCGCGAACTCGCCGTCGGGCGCGCCCTGCGCCGGCTGCGGAACCCCGTCCCAGGCCAGCCGCACGCCGGAGAACATCCAGCGCTGCTGCGGATAGAAGAAGTTGCGATAGCTGGCCCGCACATGTCCGGTCGGCGTCGCGCAGCAGCCGCCGCGCAGCACCATCTGGCCGATCATGAACTTGCCGTTGTACTCGCCGACCGCCCCGCCCGCCGGACGGAAGCCCGGATAGGGCGAATAGGCGCTGCGGGTCCATTCCCAGACGTCGCCGAACATCTGGCGCAGGCCCGGCGCGGACTTGGCCGCCGCCGGCCCGAACTGCAGTTGCTCGCGCATGTTGCCGCTCGCCGCCAGGCCCTGTGCGGCGTGCTCCCACTCGGCCTCGGTGGGCAGCCGCGCCCCGGCCCAGGTGGCGTAGGCGTCGGC
The DNA here is from genome assembly GCF_964254345.1 of Phenylobacterium sp. LjRoot97. Lineage (NCBI taxonomy): Bacteria > Pseudomonadati > Pseudomonadota > Alphaproteobacteria > Caulobacterales > Caulobacteraceae > Phenylobacterium > Phenylobacterium sp. LjRoot97. Next base: position 1,847,886 of record NZ_CAXUTH020000001.1, on the reverse strand, counting down.
CTCGAAGAAGCTGACATGGGTGACCGGCGCATGCGGAGCGATCGCCCGGCGCCCTTGCAGGGTCATGGCCAGCCAGCCGCGTTCGCCCTGCTCCCAGTAGAGCGGCGCTTCCCAGCCCTCGGCCTGGACCTGCGCCCAGCCTTCCGACAGCCAGAGCTCGGGACGGCGGTAGCCGCCGTCGGCGATGAAGGCCAGCCACTCGCCGTTGGTCACCAGCCGGTCGGCCAGTCGGTAGGGCTGCAGATAGACCTTGTGCCGCGGGCCTTCGTTGTCGAACGCGAAGCCCTCGCCGTCGTGGCCGATCTCGACCACCCCGCCCTCGTAGGCGACCTCGCCCGCCGGGCCGGGATCGCGCCCGACCGGCAGGGCCGGCGCCGGCACATAGGCCGGCTTCAGCGGCGACTGCGCGAACAGGTGCAGCACGTCCATCAGGATCAGCTCCTGATGCTGCTCCTCGTGCGCCAGACCCAGCTCGACGAGTTCGGCCATGCCCTCGAACGGCGCGGCCAGCAGCCGGCCCATCGCCTCGTCGACATGCGCGCGATAGGCCAGCACCTGGGTCAGCGACGGGCGGGTCAGCAGCCCGCGCTGCGGACGCGGCTGCCGCGGTCCCAGCGCCTCGTAGTACGAGTTGAACAGATAGCCGAAGGCCGGATCGAACGGCCGGTAGCCCGGCAGGTGCGGGACCAGCAGGAAGGTCTCGAAGAACCAGGTCGTGTGCGCCAGGTGCCATTTCACCGGGCTGGCGTCCGGCATCGACTGGGCGGTCTGGTCTTCGGCCGACAGGTGCGCCGTCAACGCCAGGCTGGCGTCACGCACCTTGCGATAGGGGTCGGGCGCGCCCCGCGCCCGTGCGGCCCGGGCTGGCGCTGGAGCGAGTCCAGCCTTGTCGAATGACGCCATCGTCCCGCTCCACTCTGCTTTAGATTGTGCCGGAATTCGCCATGCCCGGCGAAGCCGTGCTCGCCTCGCCAAACGTCGGACCTGGAACGCAGTTCCTTGCATTTGGGGGCTCGGGACGATCCCGCAACCCGGAACGGTTGCCCCAAGGACGCGTTGAGTTGCCACGAAAAGTGCGAGGCCCGCGAGGGGAACGGGCGTTTCGAGGACAGCATGGGCGGTGACACCGAGTGGCGCAACGAGGTGGTGGCGATGATCCCCGCTCTGCGCGCCTTCGCATGGTCGCTCAGCCACAATGGGTCCGACGCTGACGATCTGGTGCAGGACACCCTGATCAAGGCCTGGTCCAACCGCGACAAGTTCGAGCCGGGCACCAACCTGCGCGCCTGGCTGTTCACGATCCTGCGCAACACCTACTACACTCAGGTGATCCGCCGCCGGCGCGAGGTCCGCGACGAGACCGGCGAGTACGCCAACAACATGCGCACCCCGCCGACCCAGGACTGGAGCATCGCCATGCGCGCGCTCCAGGCGGGCCTCGCCCAACTGCCCGACGAGCACCGCGAGGCGCTGATCCTGGTCGGCGCCGCCGGCCTCTCCTACGAGGAGGCGGCCGAGATTTGCGGCTGCGCGCTTGGCACCATCAAGAGCCGCGTCAACCGCGCCCGCGCCCGCCTGCTCAAGATCATGGACGCCGAAGAAGCCTCCGACGTCATGGCCCTCGACCACGCCGAGGCCCACCGGGCCTAGTCGCAGAATGCGCCGCCGCTACTATGCCGGGCGACTCGTTTCGCCTGGAGTATCCATGTCCCGTTCCCTGCCCGCCGCCGCGCTTGCGCTGTCCGTCCTGATCGCCGCGCCGGCGCTCGCCGCGCCCAAGGACGACGCGGCCAGGATCGTCGCCAGCCCGGCCTTCAAGGCGGCCGCCGCGGTGCTCGACCGCGAGCATGACCGCACCGTGCAGGACATCATCACCCTGACCGAGATCCCCGCCCCGCCCTTCAAGGAAGAGGCGCGCGGCAAGGCCTACAAGGCGATGCTGGAAGCCCACGGCCTGACCGACGTCGAGATCGACGCCGAGGGCAACGTCATGGGCCTGCGCAAGGGGACCCAGCCCGGCCCGCTGGTGGTGGTCTCGGCCCACCTCGACACCGTCTTCCCCGAAGGCACCGACGTGAAGGTCCGCCGCGAGGGGACCAAGCTGTTCGCGCCCGGCGTCGCCGACGACACCCACAACCTGGCGGTCCTGCTGGCCTGGATCCGCGCCCTCGACGCGGCCAAGATCAAGACCAAGAGCGACATCCTGTTTGTCGGCACGGTCGGCGAAGAAGGGGCCGGCGACCTGCGCGGCGTCCGCTACTTCTTCAACCAGGGCAAGTACAAGGACCGCACCAAGGCGTTCTTCTCGGTCGACGGCCTCGACCCCAGCGGCATCACCCACGTCGGGGTCGGCTCCAAGCGCTACCGCGTGACCTTCAGCGGCCCCGGCGGCCACAGCTACGGCTCGTTCGGCATCGTCAATCCGATGGCGGCCATGGGCAAGGCGATCGCCGACTTCTACGAGGTCCAGGTCCCGACCAATCCGAAGGTCACCTACTCGGCCTCGGTCACCGGCGGCGGCACGTCGGTCAACGCCATTCCCAACAAGGTCTTCACCGAGTTCGACATGCGCTCGGCCGACGCCGGCGAGCTGGCCAAGCTCGACACGCGCTTCAAAGAGATCATGCAGGCCGCCGTCGAACACGAGAACAAGGCCCGCTCGACCCGCGTCGGCGCGGTCAGCATCGAGATCAAGCCGATCGGCGACCGCCCCGCCGGCCAGACCGCCAAGGACACCGGCCTCGTCGCCGGGACCGCCGCGGCCATCACCGCGCTTGGCTACACGCCGCAGTACGACGCCTCCTCCACCGACGCCAACGCCCCGATGGCGCTGGGCATTCCGGCCATCACCATCGGCGGCGGCGGCTCGGGCGGCCGCGCCCACTCGCTCGACGAATGGATCGACGTGGAGAAGTCGAACAGCGTCCGCGGCATGAGCGTCGGCCTCGCCGCCGTCCTCGTCGCCGCCGGGATGAACTAGCGGGACCGCCCGGTCGACCCCTGGGGCGGCCGGGACCTTAGCGGCCGAACACCGCCAGCAGGCCCTTCAGCCAGCTCATCAGCCCCTCCCAGAGGCCGGCCAGCCACGACGTCGGCGTGGCCGGCTTCTCGGGAACGAACCAGCTCGGCGCGGCCGGCGGGGCGCAGTTCATGTTCATGCCCACGCCCTTCAGGTAGCCGCGCCGCACGCCGCCGGCCTTGATCGCCGCCTCCACCGCCTTGCGGTGGCGGTCGGCGCCGCTCAGCTTGCGCACCCAGCCGCGGAACGGCAGCAGGTCCTGGGTCTCGCCGCGCACCTCGGCCACGGCCGCCGCCTTGGCCTGCGCTCCCAGCTTCTGCATCCGGGTGCGCTCGTCGGGCGACGGCGCCTCGTCCAGGTCCGGCCCCAGCACCGCGTCCAGCCGGCCGATCTCGGCGGCGATCGCCTCGCAGCGGGTCAGTTCGGCCGCCTCGTAAGGGTCGGCGACCGCCCGCAGCAGCACGTCCGGGATCTGCGCCTGCTTGAGGTTCAGGTCCTCGAGCGGCGCGGTCACCGCCCCGCGGAAGCCCTCGTCCGCCTGGGTCGTGCCGCGGTCGACCGCCGCCGCGGGGCTCGCCGCCAGCATCGCCGCAGCGCTCAGCCAGATCAGTCTCGTCGTCATCGCCCCAACCTAGTGCGTACGAGCGCTTTCGCGCTGCGGCGTTTCGCGCGCCGCCGCGCGCAGCCATCGCCCGAGTCGACCGGCGCGGCGACGGAACACCCCTCCGGCCCCGTCGTTTCTGAATGACCAGGGAGACACGGAGGAGAAGGTCCATGCCCAATCGCCAGACCCCGCCCGACCAACCGCGACCGCCCCGGCGACGCGGCGGCGAGCCCCCGCAGGAGGGTCCGGAACAGCGCAGCTTCGGCGAGGAAGGCCGCTTCTCCTCGGATCAGGCCCGCTACTACGGCGCCGACACCCGCTCGTTCGACGCCTTCGGCGCACACCGTCCCAGCGACGAGCGCCCCGACTGGCGGCGCGGCCGCTACGAGACCGGCCGCGACAGCGCCCCGGATGTGCCCTTCGACGAGGCCGACGCCCTGGCCCGCGGCTACTACAGCCTCGACGCGCCCCACGGCGGCCAGGAGTACGGCATCGAGCCGCACGGCTATCGCCAATCCATCGTCCGTCGCCGGGCCCGGCCGCAGGCCGCAGCGCCCACCGAAGCCGAGCGCGCGCCCTACGGCGACCAGCCGCTGGATCCGCGCGACCTCGGGGTCCGTCAGTTCGGCCCGCCGGCCGACTACGCCTATCACCCGGGCGCCGAGACCGAGTTCGAACTGGAGTATCTCGACTGGCGCGAAGCCCGACTCGCCGCCCATGATCGCGACTACGCGGCCTGGCGCGAGGCCCAGCAGCGCAAGTACGACGCCGAGTACCGCACGTTCCGCGGCGAGTGGCAGGCGCGCTTCGATCGCGGCTTCGCCGAGTGGCGCAACCTGCAGGACGCTCAGGACCCCCTCAGCGCCCCGGCCAGCGAAGGCGCGGCCCCGCCCGACGATCGCGTCTGAACTCGCCCCATACGCGATCAGTTCGCGGCTTACGCGAAACGACGTTCACAGAACGTCATTTGCGATCCCCCTACGGCCTCGAATAGTCCTATCGGCCAGATGACTCGCCTCCCCGAAACCCATACTAGCGCTAGGGAAAATTGATCGGGCGGCGCGAGGCGGCCGCCAGGGGGTGCGTTATGCGTGTGGTCGTGGTGAGCAGACAGCCGCTTTGGCGGGACGCGCTGAGCGCCCTGGTGGCGGCCCAGCTCCCCGCCGACCAGGTGGTGTCGCTCGACGACGTCTCGCAGCTTGCGGCCGTTTCTCCGCATGCCGACGACCTGATCCTGCTCGATCCACCGGCCCAGACCGATCCCGGCGAATGGATCGAGCGCCACACCGAGCACCTCACCACCGGACGCCTCGTGCTGTTGCCGCCGCACAAGAACGTCCGCTGGGCCAAGATCGCCTACGCTCGCGGCTTCCGCGCCCTGGTGCCCAAGGACACCGCGTCGGAGCTGATGGTCGCGGTGCTGCGGCTGGTCGTGGTCGGCGGCGAGTACTTCCCCTGCTTCGAGGAACTCGGCGCCATCCCGGACCCGACGCCCGGCCATGGGCCACGCCTGTCGCCGCGCCAGATCGAGGTGCTGCGCGAGCTCGAGCGCGGCCGCACCAACAAGGAGATCGCCGAACAGCTCGGCATCGCCATCGCCACGGTGAAGCTGCATGTCCAGGCGATCCTCAGCGCCACCGGCGCGCGCAACCGCACTGAGGTGGTCAGCCGCATGGCCTCCGGCCAGACCCGGCCGCCGAACTAGCCGTTCAGCCAGTCAAATATAGTTCCAACGCACTATTTAGATTACGCACCCGACTATACTTCTCTATTACTTTTGATATTCGTCATTTTAGGACATCGTTAACAACAACTCGTTCAGCGTCACGCCCAATACAACGGGGGCCTGACATGTCTACATCTGCGCAGCTCGGTGAACGACTAAGCTTCATGCGTATGGACGACCTCGCCTGCGAGAGTCTCCGCGATATCAAACCCATCATCATGAGCGCCCTGCCCGGCGCCCTTGATACCTTCTACGGCCAGGTCGCCGAGCGCCCGGAGACCCGGGCCTTCTTCTCGGGCGCCAGCCACATCGGCTCGGCCAAGCGCCGGCAGATCGACCACTGGGAGACGATCTCCAGCGGCCGGTTCGACGACGGCTACGTCTCCGCCGTCACCACGGTCGGCGAGACCCACGCCCGCATCGGGCTGGAGCCGCGCTGGTACATCGGCGGCTACGCCCTGGTGCTCGAGGCGCTGATCGCATCGGTCACCGCCGCCCGCTGGCCGCGCGGCGGGATGCTGCGCCGCGGCCCGTCGCCGGAAAAGGTCTCCGCCGAGCTCGGGGCCCTGGCCAAGGCGACCTTGCTCGACATGGACTATGCGATCTCGGTCTATCTCGCCGCCGCCGACGCCGCGCGGCGCGAGGCCGAGACCCAGGTGCTGGCGGTCGAGCGCGCGGCCATCGTGCAGACCATCGGCGCGGGAATGACCGCCCTCGCCGAGGGCGATCTCGGCTACCGGATCGAGACCGAGCTCGCCGCCGAGTACGCCCAGATGCGCGAGGACTTCAACGCCGCCCTGGTCAGGCTGGAGGACGCCGTCGCCTCGGTGGCCGGAAACGCCGCCGCGGTCGACGCCGGGGCCGACGAGCTGGCCCGGGCCTCCGACGACCTCTCGCGCCGCACCGAACGACAGGCCGCCGCCCTCGAGGAGACCGCCGCGGCGCTCGATCAGATCACCGCCACGGTGAAGGCCACCGCCGACGGCGCGCGCCAGGCCGGCGAGGTCGTCGCCGCCGCCAAGGCCCAGGCCGAGCTCTCCGCCACGGTCGTCGAGCGCGCCGTCGGGGCCATGGGCCAGATCGAGCATTCGTCCGGCCAGATCGGCCGCATCATCGGCGTGATCGACGAGATCGCCTTCCAGACCAACCTGCTGGCGCTCAACGCCGGGGTCGAGGCCGCCCGCGCCGGCGAGGCCGGCCGCGGCTTTGCGGTCGTCGCCTCCGAGGTCCGGGCCCTGGCCCAGCGCTCGGCCGACGCCGCGCGTGAGATCAAGGACCTGATCGGGGCCTCGGCCGGGCACGTCGACGAAGGCGTCGGCCTGGTGCGCGAGACCGGCGCGGTCCTGCAGGCCATCGCCGCCAAGGTCGGCGAGATCGACGAGGTGGTCGCCGGCATCGCCGCCTCGACGCAAGAACAGGCCTCGGGGCTGGCCCAGATCAACACCGCCGTGAACCAGATGGACCAGGGCCTGCAGCAGAACGCCGCCATGGTCGAACAGGCGGCCGCCGCCACCCGCGCCCTGCGCGGCGAGGCGGCCGAACTCACCAGCATGGTCGGCCGGTTCCGGCTCTCGGGGCAGGAGCCGCGCGGCGACGCCGGGCCCGTCGCGGCCCTGACCCGGTCCCTGGCCACGGCGGTCTCCGGCGGCCGGCTGGCCCATGGTTGAGGACCGCCTCGAACGCGTGCAGCGGCTGGCCAACGCCGGCGCTTGGGAGTGGACCGCCGCCAGCGGCGCGCTCTGCTGCAGCGAGCCGGCCCTGCGCCTGCTCGGCCTGCCGCCCGGCGCCTGCACCGCCGACGAGGCCCTGGCGCGGATCCCGGCCGACGATCGCCGCCGGGTCGAGGACGCCGTCCAGCGGGCGCTCGACACCGGCTGCGCCTACGCCCTCGACCATCGCGTCAAGCTGCCTGACGGCGCCGTGCGGGTGCTGCGCCACCAGGGCGCGCCGCGCTTCGCCCCCGACGGCGCAGCCATCGGCCTGGCCGGCGCGCTGCAGGACGTCACGCCGCTGCGCGCCGCCGAGGCCGCCTCCCACCGCAGCCAGCAGATGCTGGCCGGCATGCTGAAGATCTCGCCCGAGGCGATCGTCGTCGCCGACTCGGAAGCCCGGATCATCCTGTTCAGCGCCGGGGCCGAGGCGATGTTCGGCTACAGCGCCGAGGAGGCGCTCGGCCGCAGCGTCGAAGACCTCATGCCGCCCCGCTTCCGCGAGCGTCATCAGCAGGCCGTCTATCGCTTCGCCTCCGGCACACGGCCCAGCCTGCGGATGCACGAGCGCGCCGAGATCCTTGGCCTGCGGCGCAATGGCGAGGAGTTCCCGGCCGAAGCCTCCCTCGCCCGCCTGGAGACCCCGGCGGGCACGGCCTTCACCACCATCGTCCGCGACCTCTCCGAACGAAAGGCGGCCGAGACCCGCCTCGTCCAGGCGCTCGAGGAGGCCGAGGAGGCCAGCCGCGCCAAGTCCACCTTCCTGGCCAATATGAGCCACGAGATCCGCACCCCGCTGAACGGGGTGCTCGGCGTCGCCGGCGCGCTGGCGCGAACCGAACTTGCCGAGACCCAGCGCGAGATGGTCCAGCTCATCGAGACCTCCGGCCGCGCCCTGCAGGACCTGCTCAGCGACATCCTCGACCTCGCCAAGGTGGACGCCGGCCGCATGTGCATCCGTGACGACCCCTTCGACCTGGCCGAGATGGTCCGCGCCGTCTTCGCCCTGTTCCAGGCCAGCGCCGCCGAGAAGTCCATCGGCTTCAGCCTGGAGATGGACCGCGAGGTCTGCGACCGCTTCCACGGCGATGACCTGCGCATCCGTCAGGTGCTGTCGAACCTGCTCTCCAACGCCGTGAAGTTCACCGCCCGCGGCGAGGTGCGCCTCAAGGTGCTGTCGCGCGGGCTGGCCGGCGACGTCCGCCGCGTGCGCTTCGTGGTCGAGGACACAGGCGTCGGCTTCCCGACAGAGGTCGCCGAGGCGCTATTCGACCGCTTCGAGCAGGCCGACTCCTCGATCACCCGCCAGTTCGGCGGCACGGGCCTGGGCCTAGCCATCTCCCGCTCGCTGGTCGAGTTGATGGACGGCGAGATCGTCGCCGCCTCCAGCCCCGGCGAGGGCGCGACCTTCGCCTTCGAGCTGCCGCTGCGCCGCGTCTCCCGCGACGCCGCCGCGCCGCCGCCCGCACCCAGCCAGGCGCCGAGGCCGGGCGACCGCACCGTCCGCGTCCTGCTGGCCGAGGACCACCCGACCAACCGCCGCGTCGTCGAGCTGATCCTCGGCGGGCTGCCGGTCGACCTAACCTGCGTGGAAAACGGCCAGCAGGCGGTCGAGGCCGCCGCCGAGCGGACCTACGACCTGATCCTCATGGACATGCAGATGCCGGTGATGGACGGGGTCACCGCCGTCAGCCGCATCCGCGCCGCCCGCCCGCTGCGCCTCGGCCCGCGCATCTGCATACTGACCGCCAACGCCATGCCCGAGCACCGCGAAGCTTCGCATCGCGCCGGCGCCGACGCCTTCCTGGTCAAGCCGCTCGACGCCGCCGAACTCATCGCCGAAGTCATGGAAGCCCGCGACGCGCCGCCCGAACCGCTGGCCTAATCGTCGGTGTGAGGAGCCCCCACATCGGCCCGCTCCCTGACACGGAGGGAGCGGACCCCGACCCCCTTCCAGGTGTGGATGAGGGGGATAGAGGGCCGGTGCGCGACTCGGGGGGATGCCGCGCCCGCCGACGATCCCGCCCCGCTGCCCCAAGGTCAAGCTGGTTGGCGTTGATAGCGTCCGCGACCTGTGCGCAAGACTGGCGGCCCGCGCAGCAGGAGCCTGGCGACGCATGGATTCGGCCGAGACGAGCAACGCCGCCACGGCCGAGCGCATCCTCGACTCCGCCCGCGTCCGGCTCGCCGCCGGCGGCTTTCGCGACCTGACCCTGCGCCCGCTCGCCGAGGCCAGCGGCTCGACCGTCGCGGCCCTCACCTACCATTTCGGCACCAAGGGGGCGCTGATCGAACGGCTGGTCCTGGCCGAGCGTCACGCCGACGCGGCCCGCCACGCCGCCTTCCTGGCCCGCTTCGCCGGCCTGCCGCGCCTGGCGCCCACCGCGCTCGCCGCCCTGCTCGAACAGTATCTGGACGCGGCCGCCGGCCCCGAGCGGGTGACCAGCCTGATCTGGTGCGAGCTGCTGCTGGCCGCGGTCGGCGACGAGGAAGCGCGCGAACTGGTCGCCCCCTGGATATCCGAGCGCCGCGCCTTCTGGCTGGCGCTGCTTGACGGCCGCATCGACGATCCCCACGCCTGGGCCCGCGCCTGCATGGGCTACGTCACCGACGAGACCGCTCATGGCCTGGCCCAACCGGACAGCCCCGACTATCGCCTCATGCGCTCCATGACCCTCGAGCGGCTGGCCGGGCGCGGCGCCGGCCTTGGCCTGTCCGATCCTGAATTCTTCGAGGCCGTCGTCCGCCGGCTCGACCCGGCGCTCGAACTTCCGGGCCCGGCCTCGCAGGCGCCCTATGCCGGGCGCGCGCTGGAGATCGCCCTGGCCGCCGGCGAGGTGATCGTCGCCCGCGGCGCCGAGGGGGTGACCCACCGCGCCGTCGGCGAGCGCGCCAAGGCCCCGGCCTCGTCCGTCGCCTATCACTTCCGCACCCGCCTGGACCTGCTGCGCGCCGGCCTGACGGTCATCTACCTCGTCGCCCAGGGGCGGCTGACGCCGCGCCAGGACCAGGCCGAGATCGAAGCCTTCGTCGCCCGCGGCACGGTGTCGGTGGCCCTGGCCGCGGCCCGCGAGCCGGAACTGGCCCCCTATGCGGTCGACCTGCGCCGGCTGCGCGGCGAGAACCTGCGCCGGCGCGTGTCCCAGCGGCTGGGCCGCGACCTCGACCTCTGCACCGCCCAGAGCGCTTCGATCGCCCGGCTGGGCGCCACCCTGCTGGCCCGCGCCGAAGGCGTCCCGCCGCCCGCAAGCGCCGAGCTCGTGAACTGGGTGCTCGGACTCCCGAACTGAACATTTGTTCTGTTGAGTGACAATCAGCGCCTGAACGCGTCGTAAATATTTCGCACAACTGTTTTCCCGAGAAGCTCTGAGACCCCCTAGAAGGCCGGCGTCCGAGCCACAGGGGATCACAGATGCTCAAGACCGCGCACGCCCGCCGCCATACGCTGCGGGCGCTTCTGGCCATCGGCGCCAGCGCCATCGCAACTGAACAAGCGTTCGCCCAGGCCGCCGCCTCCGACCCGCTGGCGGTCGAGGAAGTGGTCGTCACCGCCCAGAAACGCGAGCAGAAGCTGAAGGACGTGCCGATCTCGATCGCCGCCTTCGGCGCGGCCAATATCGAGCAGCAGAACTTCACCGACTTCGAGCGGCTCTCAACCCGAACCCCGGGCTTCTTCGTTCAGCAGCAGACCGACTCGGCCGCGAGCTTCGTCATGCGCGGCATCGAGGCCGGCAACGCCGGCGCCGTCGCCGAGCCGAGCATCTCGTTCTTCCTCAACGACGTCGACACCAGCCGCTCGCGCGGCATGCTCAAGGAGCTGTTCGACATCGAGCGCGTCGAGGTCGCCAAGGGCCCGCAGGGCACGCTCTACGGGCGCGGCTCGCAGATCGGCGCCGTCGCCGTCGTCACCCGCCGCCCCGACCTGTCGCGCCCGGGCTGGTCGGTCGAGGGCCAGTACGGCTCCTACAACCTCTACAGCCTGACCGGCACAGCCAACCTGCCGATCATCGAGGACGAGCTTGGCCTGCGCGTCTCGGTCCGCCGCCGCGAGCGCGAGGGCTACATGACCAACATCGCCGGCGGCAAGAAGCTGAACGACGACGACCTCTGGGCCGCCCGCGCCTCGCTGCGCTGGGCGCCGAGCGAGGACCTGACCTTCGACCTGATCCTCGACCACCAGGCCGACAACGACGCCGCCGCCGCGACCAAGGCCATCAACATCGCCTCGCCCGGCGGCGACACCGGCTGGTTCAGCGACGCCGGCCAGAACCGCTATCAGCCGCCGCAGAAGCGCCGCCAGACCGGCGCGACCCTGCTGGCCGACTGGGACCTCGCCGAGGGCTGGAACCTCAAGTCGATCAGCGCCTGGCGCGAGGTGGACTTCGCCGAGTCCTGGGACGTCGACGGCACCACCTACGAATTCCTGATCGGCCGCAACAACGTCGACGACCAGAGCATCCTCAGCCAGGAGTTCCGTCTGGCCTACGACCAGGGCGGTCCGTTCCGCGCCGTCGGCGGGGTCAGCTTCTACAAGGACAAGACCTTCAATCAGTCGGAGTTCGTGATCAACGAACAGCTGCTGCTGGCCGGCTTCCCACGCAACACCACCCCGGTCACCCGCTTCCCGGTGCCCGGAACCAGCCTGGTGCTGCCGGTCACCACCGGCAACTCGACGCTCTCCAACACCCGCAACAACCGCGAAAGCTGGTCGGCCTACATCAATGGCGGCTACGACATCACCGACCGCCTGGTGCTGGACGCCGGCGTACGCGTCACCCACGACGAGGCGACGGTCCGCAACTCCTCGCTGGTCACCACGGTCGACGGCGTGCGCCCGATCGCCCTGCCCAACGGGCTCTCGAACTCGCTGGGCCAGGAGTTCTCCAACAGCCGCGACTACGACATGGTCCAGCCGCGGATCGCGCTGACCTACCGCCTCACCGACCAGGTCAACATCTATGCCGGCGCCTCGCGCGGCCTGAAGGCCGGCTATCCCCAGACCACCTTCGGCGCGCCGGTCAACGGCCAGCCGACCCCGACCTTCAGCGAGGTGAAGACCGAGGAGGTGGTCAACTTCGAGGTCGGCGCCAAGGGCACGTTCATGGACCGCCTCTACTTCGAGGCGGCCGCCTTCACCTACGACTACAACGACTTCCAGACCCGCGCCGTCGACCTGACCCTCGGCGTGGTCAACGCCGGCAAGGCCTCGGCCTGGGGCGTGGAAATGAACGGCGGCCTGAAGGTCACCCCCGAACTCACCCTGTCGGGCGCCTACGCCTACCTGCACACCCAGTACGACGAGTTCCGCGAGGTGGTCGGCGGCCAGCCGGTCGACCGCTCGGGCAACGTCTTCCGCATGGCCCCCGAGCACACGGTCTCGCTCAGCGCCGACTACCGCCGCCCAGTGTTCGGCGACTGGGACGGCTTCGCCAACGCCAACTACGCCTGGCGCTCGAAGTACTATCTCAACAACGACAACCTCGAGAGCGAGATGCAGAAGGCCTTCGGCCTGGTCGACCTGCGCCTGGGGCTGGAGAGCGCCGACGGCGTGTTGCTGGAAGCCTACGCCGAGAACCTGCTGGACCAGGACTGGGTCCGCGACGTCGGCAACGGCGGCAAGTTCTTCGGCGTCCCGACCTCGATCCGCGCCAACCCGCGCATGGTCGGCGTCCGCGTCCGCATCACCCGCTAGTTCGAGAGCCCCCATGAAGACGCTGATGACCAGCCTCGCCGCCCTGGCGTTCGCCTCGACCGCCGCGGCGGCCCCGGGCGACGACCTGAGGCTCAACCAGATCCAGGTGGTCGGCACCCACAACAGCTACAGCCAGCCGGCCGACCCTCGCGTGTTCGCGGTGATGAAGCCGCTGATCCAGCCGACCCTGGACGGGATGATGAAGATGATGCCGCCGGCCATGGCCGCGCGCTTCGCCGACGAGCATCCCAATCCGCTCGGCGCCGACCTGCAGGCGGGCCTGGAATACGTCCACCCGCCGGTCGAGATGCAGCTGCGCGCCGGCCTGCGCAGCCTGGAGTTCGACCTCAACGTCGACCACGAGGGCGGCCGGTTCTGCGATCCCCTCGCCTACCGGCTGCTGCGCGAGAAAGGCGCCAAGGACCTCGCCCCGCTCTATTCCGACGCGCTGAAGGAGCCGGGCCTCAAGACCCTGCACGCCGCCGACCTCGACTTCCGCAGCAGCTGCCCGACCTTCCGCCTGTGCCTGCAGCAGATGCGCGCCTGGTCGGACGCCAATCCCGGCCACTCGCCGGTGTTCGTGCTGCTGGAGCCGAAGTTCAACAGCCTGGCCGGGTTTGCGCCCGGCGCGACCAAGCTGATCCCGTTCGACGCCAAGGCCTTCGCCGAGATGGACGCCTCGATCGGCGAGATCATCGGCCGCGACAAGGTGGTCGCCCCCGACGACCTGCGCGGCCGGCACGCGACCCTGGAAAAGGCCGCCCTGGCCGGGGCCTGGCCGACGGTGGGTCAGGCGCGCGGGAAGTTCGTGTTCCTGATGATCGTGCCCGGCATGAACCTGACCGCCTTCAAGCCCTACCTCGACGGCCATCCCAACCTCGAAGGCCGGCTGGCCTTCGTGCAGGGCGAGCCCGGTATGGCCCACGCGGCCTTCACCATGGTCGACAACGCCCTGACCCGCGGCGCCGAGATCAAGGACCTGGTGAAAAGCGGCCGGCTGGTCCGCTCGCGCAGCGACATCGACACCTACGAGGCGCGCCAGAACGACACCGCCCGCCGTGACGCCACCCTGGCCAGCGGCGCCCAGATCGTCTCCACCGACTATCCGTGGGCACCGAACATCTTCGGCAACGCCTACGCCGTCGCCCCGTTCGAGGGCGGCTTCCGCTGCAACCCGGTGAGCGGCGCCTGCCCCGAGGCGCCCGCCCGCTGAGGAGCGGCCGCTGGTCCTCCCCCCGGGGGCCAGCGGCTGCTCACGCCCGCAGGCTCGCCTCGACCAGCTCGCGAACCTCGTGCAGGTCGCGGACGACGAGAACCCCGAGCGCGCGGATCTCGTCCGTCGGCGCCATCAGATCGGGCGCCATCACGGTCATCATCCCGGCCGCCGCCGCCGACCGGACGCCGATGTGCGAGTCTTCGAGCGCCAGGCACAGCCGCGGCTCGGCGCCCAGCCGCTCGGCCGCCTTCAGAAATGGATCGGGCGCCGGCTTGCCCGCCTCGTAGTCGCCACGACAGACGATCGTTTCGAAACGGCCCGTCAGGCCGTTCGCGGCCAGGTGGCGCTCGACGCTCGCCCGCGACGACGACGTGGCGATCGCCCGCGGCAGGCCGGTCTGATCCAGCAGCTCCAGCAACTCCAGCACGCCCGGCTTCATGGCCGGCCTGCCCTCGGCGACCCGCCAGAAATGCCGCCGCCAACTGCCGTGGAAGTCCTCGAACCGAAAGTCCGCGCCAAGGTGCGCGCGGAACAGCTCCCCGCATTGCGAGCGCCGCACGCCGATCGACCCGTCATAGACCGCGCCCGGAACCTCGAACCCGGCCTCGGCGGCCGCCGCCAGCAGCCCCTCCTGCCAGAGCGCCTCGGTGTCGAACAGCAAGCCGTCCATGTCGAAGACCACGGCGCTCGGCCGAAAAGGCAAGGTCATGTCTAGGAGGCCGCCGCAACGATCTCGGCGCGCACTGCAGCTTCATCCGCGTCAGGGTGAAGCTCCATGTAGCGCTCGACGGCCTGGTCGACGGTGTAGCCGACGTCCTGCCACTTGAACGACGCGTAGTACAGCCGCGACGGCGTGTAGTCCGCCATACTGTTGATACGAAGCGTTCGCATCACTGCGCCTCCGGAGAGTTCCAGCCGGTTTGACGGACCAGTTTATAGAGAGCGTGCACTATGTCATCTGTGCCGCCCAAAGCGTCCTCTTCGACTTTACCTCTTCGGATCGCGACATGACGAAAGACCACCGCATCGGCTACTCGCCGACCAAATTGTACGTCAACGGCCTCCGCATGACGTACGACTACAATGTTGACGGCGCCGTTGAAGACTACATGGGCATGCACCCCGACGCCGATGAGGCGGCGGTTCGCGCTGAGATCGAAGACTTTGAGCTTCGCGGCGTTCAGGACCGGAACTTCTGACGCCGAGGCGCATGGACCGAGGCGACCACGTTGGACGATTTTTCAGAAAGATGGCGGTGACGCAGGGATTCGAACCCTGGATACGCTTTCACGTATGACGATTTAGCAAACCGTTGCCTTCAGCCACTCGGCCACGTCACCAGTCCGACCGGACTCGCACGGGGTGCGCTCCAAATCGGGTCGCATTCCATAGCGAAACCGGGCGCCGGGAGCAACGGGGGCGCGGAAAAGAAAAACGCCGCAGGCCGACGATCACGCGTCGCTCGCCAAAATGTGCGGCGCGCCGCCGGTTTCATCGCTTAAGGTTAAGCGACGGGAGGCTGGCGACGAGCGTGAACGGTTCACTGCACGAGCGACTGGACGCCAAGATCGGCGAGCTGCGGGCCGCCGGCGTGGCGATCACGCGAATCGACGCCAGTCCCCAGGCCATCGAGCAGCTGTTCGTCGGCAAGGGCGAGAGCGCCATCCTGTTCGACGCCGATCCGGCCCGCGACACCGCCTGGTACGGCGACGTCGAACTGCAAGCCAGCGCCGAGCCGGGCGCGCGGCTGCTGGTGGTCGGCGCCGAGGGCCCCCAAAACATCGAGATCTAGAACATCGAGATCTGACGGCACGAGGCTTGCTGCGCGGTCCTTAAGTGGAACACTCGCGCACCAAAACGAGCCCATCGTCCCAGTGCGCGCGCCGGCGCCTTACGCGCCGGCAAGGCGGGGGAGCGCGCCATCGCCGGCGCGCTCCCCTCGCCATCCTGACATCAGGACGGGGTCTTGGCGTAGCGGCGCGCGCCTCGGGCCGCGTCCAGGCACTCCGCATAGGTGTCCAGCAGCCACTTGCGGCTGGCCAGCTTGTCCTTGCCGCCGCGCGTCAGGGCCACGCCTTCGAGGTCGGCGACCCGCTCCAGCAGCTGGTAGGCGACGTGCTCGGCGGTGTTCTCCACCGCCCGCGAAATCGGTAGATCGATCATGGCGCTATCGGGCTTCCTGACGGATATTGGACGCGCCCCCCAGTCACGCTTCGGCTCAACGCGCGGGCGGCGGTACTGTTGCATCACCCGGTGTTCACTCCCTCCCAAACCCCTTCCCGGGATGAGATGATCATGCGCCCGCTCCTGCTCCCCCTGCTGGCCCTCGCGCTCGCCGCCTGCGACGCGCCCGAGGCGGCCGCCGCCGACCCCAGCGCCAGCCCGGAGCTGCTGGCGCGGCTGCCCGACGGGCGAAAGCTGAACTTCCGCTGCGCCGGGACCGGCGCCCCGACCGTGCTGCTCGAAGGCGGCTACGCGGCGGATTCGCTCGGCTGGGGCAAGGTCAAGGCCGCGCTGGCCAAGTCCTATCGCGTCTGCAGCTACGATCGCGCCGGCGCCGGCTTCTCCGATGCCGGCCCACTGCCGCGCGACGGCGCGGCCATCGCTCGCGATCTCGAGCGCGGCCTGACCGCCGCGCGCATCGACGGGCCCTACATCGTCGTCGGCCACTCGGCCGGGGCGCTCTACATGCGGCTGTTTTCCAACCGCCGGCCGCAGGACGTGGTCGGCATGGTGCTGGTCGATCCATCGGTCGAGCACCAGGACCGCCGGTTCGCGGCGATGTTCGGCGAAGGCGCGGCCGGCCTCGGGCCGCTGCGGGCGCGCGCCGCCCAGTGCCTGGCCGCCGCCGAGGCCAAGACCCTGCCCGCGACCGAGCCGCCGCTCGACCGGTGCACGCCCCCCGCCCGCCCCGGCCAGGATCCGGCCGCCGCCGCCGCGCGCCGGGCCGAAGCGCTGCGCCCGTCGACCTGGCGGGCGCGGATCTCCGAACTCGACACGCTCTGGGGCGCCACCTCCGACCAGCTCGACGCCGGCCGGCAGAGCTACGGCGACCTCCCGCTGATCGTGCTCACCGCCGACGGGACCTACGCGGCCGCGCCCGAGGCCGCGCGCCAGCCGCTGGCCAGCCTTTGGTGGGGCCTGCACCGCGAACTCGCGCGCCGTTCGAGCCGCGGGATCAGCCGCGTGATCGAGGGCAGCTCGCACATGATGATGACGGACCGCCCTGACGCCATCGTTGCGGCGGTCGACGAAGTCGCCTCTCAGGCGAATATGCTTAAGCGCAGGTGAACAATTCACCCACAGGTTGTTCGCCCTTACCAAGCATCTTGTAGTGTGAATGACAGTTGTTGCAGCGCACTCCCACCCCCGTGTCTGAGTCAGTCGACTTTCTGTTCGTAGGCGGGGTGCTTTACGGATGCGAATAGTTTACAGATGTCGTTACAGAACGCGTGTACGTTAACTGCTCACACAGAGGCCGTGTGGCAGTGTGCTTCCCCGTCATCGCGATAAACCGGTCCCTGATGTCTTTCGCCGCCCCGTTCAAGCCCAGCTCGTTGGCTGACCGCCGTGCACGCCGTCAGGCCGATTCCGACGCCGCCGCCGCCGCGTGGGCCGATCCCGGCCGCGACCGTCGCGGCCCGCTGCGCCCCGACAAGCTGACCCCGACCCGGCTGCGGATGTCGGGCCGGCTGCTCACCCGCTTCTTCCAGGCCGGCGACGCCCTGGCGCTGATCCTCGGCAGCCTGATCGCCGTGGCCCTGACCCATGGCGCCAGCGTGCTGCTGATCTACGGCGCGGCCACCGTCGCCACCTTCGCCAGCCTGCGCCTGTTCGACTGCTACAAGTTCGGCCGCCGCGAAGACCTCGCCATGCATCTGATGCGGGTCACCGTGGCCTTCGCCGTCGCGGTGGCGATGTGCTTCGCCATTCTCACCCATTTCGTCGGCGCGATCATGCTGACCGCCTCGCTCGGGGTCTGGACGCCGATGGCGTTCCTCTGCGTGGCGGCCGCCCACGGCCTCTGGTGGGCCAACGTCAAGCGCTGGCGCTCCAATGGCCGGCTGACGCCCAACCTGGTGATCGTCGGGGCCACCGGCGCCGCCGACCGCCTGATCGCCGCCATTCTGGAAACCCGCGAGGCTCACGTCCTCGGCGTGTTCGACGACCGCGCCGAACGCACGCCCGCGGGCCTGCACCGCGTGCCGCTGCTGGGCGGCACCGACGAGCTGCTGGCCCACCGGATCATGCCGTTCGTCGACCGCATCGTGATCACCGTGCCGGCCCATGCCCGCGAGCGCGTGCACGCCCTGCTCGAGCGCCTGAAGGTGCTCCCCAACGAGATCACCCTGCTGCTGGACCGCGAGGGCCAGGCCGAGGAAGCCGACGCCATCGACCGGATCGCCAGCATCCCGCTGGCCCGCGTCTCGGGCGCCGAGATCGACCAGGGCAAGGCCCTGGCCAAGCGCGCCCAGGACCTGATCATCGGGGCCATCGCGCTGTTCGTCGCCACGCCGATCATGTTGCTGGTCGCCCTGGCCATCAAGATGGACAGCCCCGGCCCGGTGTTCTTCCGCCAGCGCCGCCACGGCTTCAACAACGAAGAGATCGTGGTCTGGAAGTTCCGCTCGATGCGCACCGAGGCCGCCGACGCCAAGGCCGCGCGCCAGATCAGCGCCGACGACGACCGCGTCACCAAGGTCGGCAAGTTCATCCGCAAGACCAGCCTCGACGAACTGCCGCAGCTGTTCAACGTGCTGACCGGCGAGATGTCCCTGGTCGGCCCGCGCCCCCACGCCATCGGCATGAAGACCGGCGCCGTCGAGAGCTCGCGCCTGGTCGCCGAATACGCCCACCGCCATCGCATGAAGCCGGGCATGACCGGCTGGGCCGCGATCAACGGTTCGCGCGGCGCGGTCGACACCCCGGAACTGGTCCGCCGCCGCGTGGCGCTGGACGTGGAGTACATCGAGCGCCAGTCCTTCTGGCTCGACCTCTACATCATGTTCATGACCGTCCCCTGCCTGCTGGGCGACTCCGAGACCGTCCGCTAGGGCCGCCGGCCCAGCTCACCCCCCCGCTCATCCCGGCGAAGGCCGGGACCCAAGCGGAGCTTCCGTGTCCACCAAGGTCTGAAGTGCTGCGCCTTGGCCTTCGCCGGGGTAAGCGAAAAATCCCACGCGCTTAACGGTTTGCAACCGGTCCTTGCGTCATCCTGCGCCTGAAGGCGGCGTCCTGCCGCCCTGTGCGCTTGGGAAGGAACCGGATGTTCTGGCGTGGCGTGGTCGGCTACCTGCCGGTCAATATCGTTCAGGGGCTGGTCGGCCTGCTGACGATCGTCACCTTCACGCGCCTGCTCTCGCCCAGCCAGTTCGGCGACTACGCCCTCGGCTTCACGGTGATGAGCCTCGTCCACACGGCGGTGTTCACCTGGAACGAGGCGGCGCTGGCCCGCTACTGGGCCGGCGAGGCTGACCGCGACGGCGGCCGCGACCTGGCCGCCACCGTCTATCGCACCTGGCTGGTGCTGCTCGGGGCCTTGCCGCTTGCCTGCGCCCTGGTGCTGGTCCTGCCGCTCAATCCCGGGCTGAAGTTCGCCACCCTTTGCGGCCTGCTCGCCGTCCTGCCGCGCACCTTCGCGCGCCTGGCCCAGGAGCGCCGCCGCGCCGCCGGCGAAGTGGCCGGCGCCGCCAACATCGATCTGGTCCAGACCCTCGGCGCCTTCGCGCTCGGCGCGGCCCTGGCCTTCGCCGGCCTGGGCGGCGCCGCACCGCTGATCGGCGTCGGCGTCGCGGCCACGGTCTGCGCGCTCTGGTGCTTCGCCTCCGAGTTCGGCAAGTCCGCCGGCGGCCGCTTCGAGCCGGCCCGGATGCGCCGCCACGCCGGCTACGGCGTCCCGGTCGCGCTGTCGCTGATCCTGGCCCTGGTGCTTTCCAGCACCGACCGCTTCCTGCTCGCCGCCTTCCTCGACGAGGCGGCGGTCGGCGTCTACCACGCCGGCTACAGCCTCGCGAACCGCACCCTCGACGTGGTGTTCATCTGGCTCGGCGCGGCCGGCGGCCCGGCCCTGATCATGGCCCTGGAGCGCGGCGGCAAGCAGGCCCTGATCCCGGCCGCGCGCGAACAGGCCTCGCTGATGCTGCTGCTCACCGTCCCGGCCGCCGTCGGCCTGGCGCTGGTCGCCGCGCCGCTCTCCCAGCTGATGGTCGGCCCGGCCCTGGCCCAGGGCGCGGCGCAGGTCACCCCCTGGATCGCCGCCAGCGGCCTGCTCGCGGGCCTCACCACCTACTACTTCCACCAAGCCTTCACGCTCGGCCAGCGCACGGTCTTCCTGCTGGCCGCCATGGCCCTGCCGGCGCTCGCCAACCTGGTCCTGAACCTGCTGCTGATCCCGCGGCTGGGCTTGCAGGGCGCACTGATCGCCACCCTGGCCAGCTACGCCCTCGGCCTCGCCGCCTCGGCCCTGCTCGGCCGCCGGCTGATGGCCCTGCCGGTGCCCTGGCTCACCCTCGCCCAGGCGCTCGGCGCCAGCGCGCTGATGGCGCTCGCCGTCAGCCGCATCCCCGCCCTCGGCGGCCTGCCCGAGCTCGCCGCCAAGGCCAGTCTCGGCGCCCTCGTCTACGGCCTGGCCGTCTACCTGATCGACGCCGGCGGCCTTCGCAGCCGCGCCGGCCAGGCCCTTCGCACCCTCCGCGCCCGGAACGCCGCATGACCCAGCAAGCCCTCATCGTCGACAATCCGGCCTGGTATCGCGGCGGCGCCAAGCTCTCGGTGCTGATCCCGTTCAAGGGCGACGACCCGATCCCGCTGCTGGCCGCCCTCTCGCGCGAAGCCGGCGTCGCCGCCGAAATCGTCATCCTCGACGACGGCAGCGACGACCAGAACCTCTCCTACGAGGTCGAGGCCGCCGTCGGTCTCCTGCCGCTGCCCGCCCGCTTCATCCGCCTGGCCCGCAACGAGGGCCGCTCCAAGGGCCGCAACCGCCTGGTCAGCCACGCCCGCGCCGGCCATTTCCTGTTCCTCGACAGCGACATGCTGCCCGACGACCCGAACTTCCTCGGCCGCTGGCTGGAGCTGATCGCCCGCGAGAACACCCCCGTCGCCTTCGGCGGCTTCTCGCTCAAGCAGGTCCCGCCGCGCCGCGACCAGGCCCTGCATCGAAGCATGGCCTCTCACAGCGACTGCCTGGACGCCGCCGTCCGCAGCCAGCACCCCGAAAAGCACGTCTTCACCTCCAACCTCCTGGTCCGCCGCGACGTCTTCGAGACCGAGGCCTTCGACGAGGGCTTCGCCGGCTGGGGCTGGGAGGACGTCGAGTGGGGCATGCGCGTCGCCCGCCGCTGGCCGATCCTGCACCTCGACAACACCGCCACGCACCTGGGCCTCGACACCGCCCGGACCATGGCCGCCAAGTACGAGCAGTCGGCCGCCAACTTCGCCCGCGTGGTCGCCGCCCATCCGGCCGTGGTCAGCGGCTATCCGAGCTATCGGGTCGCCAAGGCGCTGAAGCGCGCCCCGTTGCGCGGCCTCTGGCGGCCGATGCTCAAGCAGTACGCCCTGGCCGAATCCGCCCCGCTCGGCAGCCGCGCCCTGGCCATGCGGCTCTACCGCGCCGCGCTCTACGCCGAGGCCGTCTGATGTCCTACGAGGGCGCCTACAAGGCCGACTCTTCGCTCAAGGGAAAGCTTCGCCGCCGCCTGGCGCGCCTGGCCCATCGCCGCCCGCTGGCCGCCGCGCCGGGCCGCCCGATGTTGTCGATCAGCTTCGACGACGCCCCGCTCACCGCCTGCGCGGCCGGCGCGCAGATCCTCGAGGCCCGCGGCCTGCGCGGAACCTACTACGTCTCGGCGGGCCTGGCCGGCCAGGACGCGCCGATGGGCGTCTGCGGCCAGGAGGCCGACTATCGCCGTCTCGCCGCCGCCGGCCACGAACTCGGCTGCCACACCTTCTCGCACCTCGACTGCGGCCGCGCCTCGGGCGAAGCCGCCGCCGCCGAGGCCGACCATAACGCGCAGGTCCTGGCCGCCTGGGGCGCCGGCTCGCTGGAAAGCTTCGCCTATCCCTATGGCGACGTCGCCGCCGGCCCCAAGCAGGCCCTGGCCCATCGCTATGCCACCCTGCGCGGCCTGCACCACGGCGTCATCGACAAGGGCGTCGACCTCAACCAGGCCCCGGCCGTCGGCATCGAAGGCCCGGACGGCGAAGCGGTCGCCCGCCGCTGGCTGCACGAAGCCAAGGCCCGCAAGGCCTGGCTGATCCTCTACACCCACGACGTCGCCGACGATCCTTCGCCCTGGGGCTGCACGCCCACGGCCCTCGCGACCCTCATCGACGAAGCCCAGGCCGCCGGCTTCGAGATCGACACCGTCGGCGCGGTAGCACGCCGCCTCACCACCGCTCATCCCGGCGAAAGCCGGGACCCCATCTGAGGTAAGTTCAGGCGAAAGCTTCGCCGCGGGCCGCGCATAGCACCGCCCAGGTTCTGCTGGATATGCGCAAGCGCCCGACCTCCGGCTCGCCGAACACCAGTTGCGTCATTCGATGCCCCTCCGGCCCTTCGACGCGAACGTCATGCCAGGGCACGACGAACGGCGGACGAAGCCAGACGGACACCATCAGGCCCCGCTCGCACGCCCTGAGCGTCAACGTGCCCCAGCACGTCCAGAACCATCCGAACTCGCCGGACAGGAAGGACTGGCTGCGGAGAATCCGCTCGGCGCCGGCCGGATAGGTCCGCGCCAGCCGCGCCAGCCCTGACACCCACCCTTCAGCGAAATAGAAGGCGGCCGCGGCGAGCGCCACGAGCAGCACCCAGACCAGCCAGCTCATGGAGCCAACGCAGCATAGCACCTCCACCAGCCCCCTACTCCCGCACTTCCCGATCGGGCCAGACCAGCTTGGTCGCCACCATCACGAACATCATCCAGCGGAAGTCGTGGAACGTCACCGCGATGCTCTCGGTCAGCGTCATCAGCGTGTAGACGATCAGGAACGGCACCGCGAAGTACGCGCCCTTGTCGCGGAACAACGCCACCACCGCCAGCATCAGGGTCTGCACGTACATCAGCGCGAACGCCGCCAGCCCGAACACGCCCAGCCCGATCCACTGCTCGATCCAGGCGCTGTGAGCGTGGATCGGGGTGAAGCCGGCGCTCTTGACGATGTGGGACATCGGGCTCCAGGCGCCCTTCGACTCCCAGATCACCCCATAGCCGTAGCCGGTCCACGGCCGCAGCCGGATCTGCGCCATGGCCGCGTCCCAGATCTTGGTCCGCCCGGTCAGGGTCGCGTCCTTGCCCAGCACCTCGAAGAACAGGTCGGCGGCGAACAGGAACAGCCCGGCGATCATCGCCACGGCCAGCGCCGCCAGCCAGATGGTCGCCACCCCCGAAGCCGGGTGGCGGCGGATCAGCGCCACGAAGGCGATGCCGCCCAGGCCCAGCATCAGCGAGACCAGCGAGGTCTTCGAGGTCGACATCAGCACCAGCAGCAGCGCCAACCCCGCGAACGGCAGCCACACCACCGCCCGCCGCGGGTTCAGCACCGCCGCGGCGGTCAGCACGATGAAGCCCAGCGCCATGATCCCGCCCAGAGCGTTCTTCTCGGGCCAGACGCCGCGCCAGGCGCCCGGGAACAGCTCGCTCATCACCCCGATCGACGGGACCGCCACCGAGACGGCGATCGCCACCAGCGTCAGGAAGGCGAATGCGGCGGCCAGGATCTCCAGCAGGCTGGCCCAGCGATGGCGCGCGGCCAGCACCACCCCGCCCAGGGTCGTGAAGCAGAGCGCCACCACCCGCGTCAGGGTCTTGTCCGGCGCGATCGACCACAGCGTCGAGGCCAGGCAGATCGCCAGCAGCGCCAGCAGGAACGGCTGGCGCAGCAGGGCCAGCAGCGTCGCCCGCGGGCTCAGCAGCAGCAGCAGCGCCGCCACGCCATAGGCCGGCAGATAGAGCGCCCGGATCAGCCCGCTGGCGGCCGGATTGCCGGCGTCGCCCAGCAGCGGGAACACCCAGAACTGGCTGTAGATCAGGAAGATCCCGGCCGAACCGACCAGGGTCGCCAACCGCCAGGCGGTCAGGCGCGGCGCCGCCGGAGCCATCGCCCCGCCGCCGGCCAGGGCCTGGGTCACGGCAGCAGCGCCTTCATGAACTTCGGGACCTCGACGACGGCGCGATTGAAGAACAGGCCCGTCACCTGGCCGCCGGCCCCGACGATGGCGTCGCGCAGCTGGGCCGGGGCGCGCACGTCGGCCTGGTCGGCCGAGACCACCAGCACCGTCTGGTCCATGAAGGGAGCGAGCGCCAGCGCCGCGCGCGAGCGGTCGGGCGCAGGCCCGTCGACGATGATCACCTCGGCGAAGCGGCGCAGCGCGTTCCAGTAGTCGGCGGTCGGGACCAGCCGCACGCTCTGGCGGCCGACCAGCCGCTCGCGCTGGAACCGCGTCACCCACCAGCGGGCCGAGCCGACGCGGTGCGCGGCGAGGTATCCGCCGTCCGGCCAGATCTCCCCGTCGGCGGTCTGGGCCGGCGGCTCGACGGTGAAGAAGGCCGAGCCGTCGGGGCTGGCCTGCACCGGGCCGCTGAGCTCGCCATAGCGGCCGGTCTGCGCCGACAGCGCCGCGTGCTGGCCGGCGGTCACCAGGTCCAGGTCGACCAGCCACACCGAGCGGCCGGCCTTGCGCGCCGCATAGTGCGCCAGCTCGCGGGCGACGGTGGAGGCGCCCTCCCCGGTCCGGGCGGCGGTGATCTGGATGACGCGCGAGCGGCCGGCCGCAGGCGACCCAAGGGACGCCCACAGATCGGCCATCTCGGAACTCAGATCGACCATGCTCGAATCGCGCCGCCCAATTGCGCCCAGGCTAGCGCAAACGGCGCGTCACTGCGCCTTCAAGGGCGCAGCGCCCAGCACCGGCAGGTCCAGGGTCCGCGCCGCCGACTGCGGGGTCGGCAGGCCGGGACGCAGGAACATCGCCAGCAGCCCGGCGCAGAGGGCCGTGAAGCCGGCGAACAGGAAGGCCAGCACCACCACCGGCTTGCGCAGGCTCTTACCCTTGATCGGCGCGATGGCGCGCTGGACGATGCGGATGTTGTCGTTGGAGCGGGCCGCGATCTCCTGGGCCGCGCGGTTCTGCTCTTCCTTGACCGTGAAGTCGCGGACGCTGGTCTGCAGCACGTCGCGGTTCAGCGACAGCTCCTGGAAGCGCGGCTCCAGCGCCGTCAGCCTCAGCCGCCGCTCGGTCAGCCGGTTGATCTGGTCGGCCAGCTCGGCCTGCGAGCGGCGCAGCGCCCCGACCTCCGAGGTCAGCTGGATCTTCTCGGTCTGCAGGGTCTGGAACACAGGATTGACCCCGATCCGCTTGGCCCCCTCGCCCAGGGTCCGGCCCGCGGCCATGCCGGCCTCCAGCTGGGCGATCTGCGCGTCCAGCTCCTGCACGGGCCGCGCGTCGGCGCGATAGCGCGACAGCAGCTCCTCGCGCTGGACCTTCAGGCCGACCAGCTTCTCGCCCGGCGCGCTGGAGATGTCGCGATAGATCCCGACCTCGCGCGACACCTGGCCCAGCTGGGCGTTCAGGGTGGTCAGCCGGCCGATGCGGTCCTGCAGCTGGGCGTCGGTCTGGTACTTCTGCTGCTCGATCTGCGCCTGCAGCTGCGACAGCGAGGCCTTCTCGGCGACGAAGTCCCCGATCCGGTTGCTGGTCAGGAACTCCTCATAGGCCGCGTCGGCGTCGGCCAGCCGCGTCTCGAACAGCTGGCGCTGTTGCTCCAGGGCCGGCGAGCTTGGGTCGACCAGCACCGTGCGGCGATAGATCAGGTATTCCTCGAGCAGGGTGTTGAGGATCAGCGCCGCAGTCTGCGGGTCCTTGTGGCTGAACCCGATCCGCACGATCGGCGTGTCCGGCGCGGTCTCGATCTTCAGGTTCTGCTCGATGGCCCGGATGGCCATGCTCATGATGGTCTTCTTCTCGGCCGGCGTCGCCTTGGCGTACTTCTCGGCCAGGTCCGGATAGGTCCGCGCCAGGCCCAGCCGCTCGATCACCCGCAGCTTCAGCGGCGCGGCGCCCAGGATCTCGATTTCGGACTGGATGACCGCGTCCGAGTCGAGCACCGCCCCGCGGCCGGCGTCGCCGGCCCGCGGCTCGTAGACGTACTCCTGGCCCAGCCGCACGAGCACGCTCGAATAGGCCTCATAGCTGGTCTTCATGGTCAGGGCCGCGGCGACGCCTAGCACGAACAGCGTCAGGAAGATCGCCAGCATCAGGTAGCGCTCGCGCCACAGCAGCACCGGGAAATCGCTCAGCGCATAGCGCGGCCGCCCGGCCCAGGCGAACCCCGGCCCGGCCTCTTGCGTCGCTGCTGTCCACGCGGCCTGCGTCACTGAAAGAATCTCGGTCCCCGAACTTCAGCCGACCCTGCGAGGCCGCGATTAACACTCCGTTACCCATTCTCCTTAACCTTTGCGGCCATGCTTCAGAGGCGCCGCCGTCCTGTCCCGATGATCGCCGCTTGCGCGGGCCTGGCCCTGGCCGGCTGCGCCACGCCGCGCGACGTCATGGGGCCCTGGCGGCCGCCCGAGCCGGCCCCCGCGGCTCCCGCCGCCCAGGCGTTCAGCAACATCCCCTACGCCACCTGGAGCGACTACGAGCCCGACTACCGGTTCTATCCGGGCGACGAGATCGAGGTCGCCGTGCCTTCGGCGCCGGAACTGACCAAGACCCTGGTGGTCCAGCCGGACGGGCGGATCACCCTGCCCCTGGTCGGTCCGGTCATGGCCGCCGACCGCACGATCCCGGAGCTGGAAGGCGTCGTCGCCCAGGCCTATTCGAGCCAGCTGCTGCGCCCGCACGTCGAAGTCTCGGCCAAGGCCGCGCCGCTCAAGGTCTTCGTCGGCGGCGAGGTCGGCAATCCGGGCGTCATCGACCTCACCGGCGACGCCGACGCGCTCCGCGCGATCATCCAGGCCGGCGGCTTCCGCTCGAGCGCCGACGCCAGCGCGGTGTTCATCATCCGCCGCGGGCCCGACGGCCGCGGCATGATCCGCCGCGCCGACCTGCTGCGCGGCCTGCGCCACGCCGAGACCGACCTCGTGCCGCTGCGGCGCTTCGACGTGATCTACGTCCCGCGCACCGGCGCCGCCAACGCCGGGATCTTCATGCAGCAGTACTTCCGCGACCTGCTGCCGGTCTCGTTCAGCTACGCGCTCGGCGCCCAGGCGATCCAGTAGACGCCAGCGCCGCCGCCGCTCGCAAGCGGCCCCGCGACCTACTCCCCCTGCCTCACCATTCCAGGGCCTCGGGGTTCTCGATCGGCCGTCCCGATTGCGAATTCACCGCGACGCGCTCCAGCCGGCCGTCTTTCAGCACTCCGATCATGTAGGCCTGGACTTCCGACGTGGGGTTGGCGGCGCTTCTTGCAATGCCGGCCACGACCGCCGGCGCGCCCCTCTGCGAGGCTTCAGCCGTGCGGATCGCGTCGGCCAACGAAACCTTGGCGACCTTGACGGCGGTCGCGCGCCGTTGGGCCTTCCAGTTCAACATCCACGCCGGAATGGACGCGCCGACAAGCTCGACGACGTCGCTGCTCGGAGCGTCGAGCCGCCAGAACCTGACGTCCGATCCGTTCAGCACGATGGCGGCGTAGCCCGGCGCGCCGCCGACGTTGTCAAAGGTGATCGCCGCCACGCGTCCGCCGTTCAGGGCCTCGATCTTGGTCACCATGTCGGCCAGGATCTTCGGATCGCCGCTGAAGCCGGTGACGTCGATGCTGATGTCCTGGTTCACCTTCAAGGTCTGGGCGAGAGATGGCGCCGCAGCGGCCAAGCTGCCGATGGTGGCCAGAGCAAGCAGCAGAGCACGCATGGAGGTCTCCTCAGAGGTGTAGCCTCCCCGCGTTACACCCTTCGGCAATGGCAAAGTCATGCGCGCCGGCGCCTGAGCACGAGCGGCGATTCACCTGAGAGCGGACCCCGCGAATGTCTGTGAAGGGTGGGAAGCGGGCGCTCAGTCTTCCGGCGCGAAGACCTTCAAGTCGGAGAAAGGGATTGGTTCTCTGGATGGCAAACCGTCGTTGAGAGAGAGCCGCCACCAGCCGACATCGTGCCAACCGCCGAACTTGAAACCTACCTCTCTGTAGGTCCCAATGTGCTCAAATCCCATGGCCTCGTGAAGCCCGACGCTCTTGTCGTTGGGGAGAGCAATCCCAGCGAATGCGGAGTGAAAGCCCTGGTCCGCCAAACGAGCTAGCAAGTCGCGGTACAGGGCGCGGCCGACGCCGCTGCGATGAGCGTGCTTAGCCACATACACCGTCACATCGACCGACCATCGATAGGCGGGCCGTGCTCGGTGAGGCCCCGCATAGGCGTAGCCGACCACCTGGCCGCCTTCCTCGAAGACGAGGAAGGGATGAACCGCCTGGGTAGAAGCGATGCGCTCGGCCATCTCGGCGGCCGTCGGTGGCTCTTCCTCGAAGGAGATGACCGTGTCGCGAACATACGGCGCGTAGACCGTCGCTACCGCCGCCGCGTCCACTGCGCGCGCCGGCCTGATGCTTCCGCCCATCGGCCCCTCCTGTGGTGCAGTTTGGACAGTTTCACCCCGCGCCGACAGCGGCAAGGATCGTTGCTTCGGGGGCCTACGGCCTGATCACCTCGCCGTCTTCCTTGGTGAAGCTGTCAGGTTTGTGCTGGATCAGGCCAAACACCGCCTCGGAAGGCCGGCACAGCCTCACGCCGATCGGCGTCACGACGATGGGTCGATTGACCAGAACGGGGTGCTCGACCATGGCGTCGAGGATCTGATCCTCGCTAACGCCGTCGCCAAGCAGACCCAGCGCGGCGGCGGGCGTACCCTTTTCCCGCATAAGCTGGCGGAACGTCATGCCTGCCTCGTCGGCTAAGGCTCGAAGCCGGTCGTGGGTCCAACCTGTCTCAAGGTACTCGACAATCTTCGGCGTGTAGCCGGCGGCCTCGACCATCGCGACCGTGTTGCGCGAGGTGCCGCAGGCCGGATTGTGGAAGATGGTGACGGGGAAGTCGGTCATGGCTGGGCTCGTTCGGGGCTTAGGGTTTGCGCCACGCGCCGGACGGATGCGCCCCGCTCGTACCAAGGGCGGCTTCGGTTCACGATGGCGACGATGGACAGCATCACCGGCACTTCGATCAGGACTCCCACGACGGTCGCGAGCGCCGCGCCGGACTCGAAACCGAACAGGCTGATGGCGGCGGCGACGGCGAGTTCGAAGAAGTTGCTGGCGCCGATCAGCGCCGATGGCCCGGCCACGCAATGCGCTTCCCCGGTCGCGCGGTTCAGTAGGTAGGCGAGGCCGGAGTTCAGATAGACCTGGATGAGGATCGGCACGGCAAGCATGGCGATCACCAGCGGCTGCCGGATGATCTGTTGGCCCTGAAAGCCAAACAGCAGGATCAGCGTCGCCAGCAGTGCCAGGATTGAGACCGGCTGCATGACCGAAAGAAAGCGGTCGAGGCGCGGCTGTCCCCCGGCAAGGAGAATGCGCCGGATGAACTGCGCCGCGACGACGGGCACGACGATGTAGAGACCGACTGACAGAGCAAGCGTCGCCCAGGGCACGGTGATCGCCGACAACCCCAGCAGCAGAGCGACCACGGGCGCGAAGGCGAACACCATGATGGTGTCATTCAACGCGACTTGGCTAAGCGTGAAGTTCGGCTCGCCGCGCGTGAGGTTGCTCCACACGAACACCATCGCCGTACAGGGCGCGGCGGCGAGGATGATGAGCCCGGCGATGTAGCTCTCGATCTGCTCGGCGGGCAGATAGGGGCGGAACAGCCAGCCAATGAACACCCAGCCCAACGCGGCCATGCCGAACGGCTTGATGATCCAGTTGATGAAGAGCGTGACGCCGATACCGCGCCAGTGACGGCCGACCTGACCGAGGGCCGCGAAGTCGACCTTGATGAGCATGGGTATGATCATCAGCCAGATCAGCGCGGCGACCGGCATGTTGACGCTGGCGATTTCGGCGGTTCCGATGGCCTTGAAGGCCGGCGCAAAGAAGTGGCCAAGGGCGATGCCGACCACGATGCACAGCGCGACCCAAAGCGTCAGATAGCGCTCGAAGACCGACATCGCGGGCTTGGCGGTCATTTGCAGACGCCGTCACACGCGGCGGCTCGGCCGAGGATTTCCGTCAACGGCGCGCAAATCTCCGGCGCGCCACCGCAGCAATCTTCCATCAGAAAGCCGAGCAGCGTGCTCATCGCCGCGTAGTTCGCCGTGTAGATGATCGAGCGCCCATCACGCCGAGAACTGACGAGGCCGGCTCCGCTGAGGACGCCAAAATTGGCCGATAGCGTGTTCGGCAGCATATCGAGACGACGCGCGACCTCCCCCGCTGCGAGGCCTTCCGGCCCGGCCTGGACCAGCAGGCGATAGATGGTGAGACGCCCCTCGTGCCCGAGGGCGGACAGACTCGCGACGGCGGATTTGATTTCCATATTTCCAAGATAGTCGAAATATGTGACAACGAGAAGGACATTTCGAGGATTGTGGAAATGACCGCTTCGTTCCCGGCGCTAGCCCCTGAGTTTCTGGCGCCGATCAATATGGCTCAGCTTGAACCGACTGCGCGAAGGACCCACCCGCCGCGCATCCTGCTGCTCTACGGATCGCTGCGCGAGCGGTCGTTTAGCCGGCTCTGCGTTCTGGAGGCTGAGCGGATACTGCAACGCCTTGGCTGCGAGACGCGGGTTTTCGATCCGCGCGGTTTGCCGCTGCCCGACGAGACGACGCCGGACCATCCGAAGGTGCAGGAACTGCGTTCGCTCTCCGAATGGTCGGAAGGCCAGGTTTGGTGCAGCCCAGAGCGTCACGGTGCGATCACCGGTGTGATGAAGTCGCAGATCGACTGGATACCACTTTCGATCGGCAGCGTGCGGCCGACCCAGGGCAAGACGCTGGCGGTGATGCAGGTCAGCGGCGGCTCGCAGTCTTTCAACGCTGTGAACACATTGCGCCTGCTCGGGCGGTGGATGCGAATGCTCACCATCCCTAACCAATCATCCGTGGCGATGGCCTACCGCGAGTTCGACGAGGACGACCGTATGAAGGCGTCGAGCTATTACGAGCGGATCGTCGATGTGATGGAGGAACTGGTGAAGTTCACGCTGCTCACCCGCGACCGCGCCGACTACCTCGTTGACCGCTACAGCGAGCGCAAAGCCGATGGGCGCATCCCAGAGCACGTGACGCTAGGCGCAGAGGCCATGCGGCATGAGGTGGTGACGAGTTAGCCGGCATTCCCCGCTTCCGCTAAGGGTCGATTTCAGACGCTGACCTGGCGCCGACTTGCTGACGTTGAGCGGATCGGCCGAAAAGCAGACGTCACGAGCGGCGGCGAAGGGACAGTTCAGTCGCATGGCAAAGCTTCGCTGGATCGTGGTCGCTGCCTTCACGACCGCCTGCGCGCACGAGGCTACGCGGCCGATTGAGGCGCCAACCTCCGCGGAGGTCGGAGACCATGTCGCCTCGCAGTGGGACGCCGACTTCAGTCAGCGCTTTAGCCGGTTCGCCGGTCGGCAGGGGCAGCCCTCGCAATTGATCTCGGTTCGGAACGTGCACTGCGACCGCAGCTGGGGCGGCCGGATCGCGAACTGCACCTATGATGTGACGGCCGTTTTCAACGCCGAAGAAAGCGTCACCAGGCGACTCGTGAGCGAGTTCGAACGCACCGAAGGCGGCTCGCTCAACGAGGTGATCATCATGTGGCACGAGCGGAAGCGCTAAACACCCAACGCCCCCAAGGTTCGCCTTCGGTCATCAACTCCGCCGCGACCAACGGTCGCCGCCCCCGCGCCGCAGAGCCGGCGCCTTGGCCGCGCTCCCTACCGCGGGTAGCCTCCCCGCAAATCTGGGTTGAATCGACAGGCTGCAATGACCGCAAACCAGTTCCCCGCTTCGCGTCCCCACCTGGGCGGCGTCGAATCGTTGCGCGCCTATGCGGCCCTCGCGGTCATCGTCTTCCACGTCATCCACCTGGCCCAGTTCGACCCGCCCCAGAGCCTGATGGCCCTCAAATGGCATCTCGGACGCGGGGTGCCGCTGTTCTTCGCCGTCAGCGCCTTCAGCCTGGCCTACGGCTATTTCGGCCGCCTCGGGGAAGGCGCCCAGCAGCGGGAGTTCTATCTGCGGCGCGTGTTCCGGATCGCGCCGCTCTACTATCTGGCGACCTTCTTCCAGCTGGCGCTGAACTATCCGCCGCTGTGGGCGCTGCATAACCCCGTCGACATGCTCCTCAACCTGACCTTCCTGTTCGGGCTGTCGCCGAACCATGTGGAAGGCATCGCCCTGGCGTCGTGGTCGATCGGCGTCGAGATGCTGTTCTATGCGATCCTGCCCCTGGTGCTGTTCCTGGTCCGCGGCCTGCGCAGCGCGATCGTCTTCACGGTGCTGAGCTCGCTGGCCGCCGTGGTCTATTTCGTCGCGCTGTCCGCCATGCCCGGCGTGCCGTTCGCCTTCATCCAGCACGGCTTCGTCTTCAACCTGCCCTACTTCGCCTTCGGCCTGCTGGCCTTCTTCGTCTGGAAGGCCGCCTCCCCGCGCGCCTTCTGGCCGGTGTTCGCCGCCGCCCTGGCCGGGATCGCCGCGCTGCTGTGGGGCGCCGACACGTTCGGGGCGCTCGTGAACACGCCGCTCGGCAGCGCGGTCTACCAGACGCTGTGGGGCGCGCCGCTGGCGCTGCTCTGCCTGGCCCTGGCCTGGCGCGACGGCCCGCCGGTGTCGTGGCCGGTCACCCGGTTCCTCGGCAAGATCAGCTTCAGCCTCTACCTCGCCCATCCGCACGTGCTGGCGCTGCTGGACGCCACCGGCGTCTATGCGCGCATCAAGGCGCTGCCGGGCGGCTCGGGCGTGCATCTCCCGGCCGCGTGCGCCGTCACCCTCGTCGTGCTGGTCCCGATCTCGTACGCGCTCTACCGGCTGGTCGAGGCGCCCGGCATGACCCTTGGCCGCGCCACCGTCGCGCGCCTGCGTCCCGCGCCTTCAGGCGCCTGACACAGGGCCCGCGCGTCTATCCGCCGGCGCAGGCGCTCGGCATGGCCCGGCCGACGCCCCAGGACAGCTGCCCCTGCACGATGCTCAGCGTCTGCCGGCCGTTCGAGAAGGTGGTTCCTTCCGGCCCCATCGCGGGCAGATCGAACGCGGCGCCGTCGTTGACGGCCACCGACGCGCGCTCGCCCATGAGCCGCACCGCCAGCCGCGTGCCGTCCTCGCAGACGTACTTGCTGACGGGATAGGGGTTGCCCACGCCGATCGACGCCTCCGTCCCCGACTGCTCGCAGCCTGCAAGCATCACGATCGCCGCGACGGCGAGTCCTCTCAACATGACGGGCCTCCAGACTTGAGCGGTTAGAGCAGCTGTATCGACGATCGGCCTGGGCGCTAGCGATCCATGTTCTTGTAGATGACGCCGTTCTTCATGATGACCACGAAGTTGCGGGCCGGATCGGCGACCAGGTTGATGTTCTCCAAGGGATCGCCGTCCACCAGCAGCAGGTCGGCGTACGCCCCCTGTTCGACGACCCCGAGCTTGCCGGGATAGGGATTGCGCTTGCCCGAGAGCGCGAGCAGCTGCGCGTTGGTCCCCGTGGCCATGGCGAGGGCCTCGGCCGGCGTGTACCAGCGCGTCAGCGAGGCCAGGATCGCGCCCTGCTGCTGGGCCAGGGCCTGCGAGAACAGCACGTCGGTGCCCCAGGCGGTCTTCAGCTTGTACTTCCTGGCCAGCCGATAGGTGCGGTCGATGCCCGGCCAGACTTCGTCGGCCCCCTGGCGCTGCACCGACCCGACCGGAAAGCCTTCCCGCAGGCCTTCCGGCAGCGGCTGCAGGCTGAGCCAGACACCCTTCTCGCCGATGAGCCGGGCGGTGTCCTCGTCCATCAGGAAGCCGTGCTCGATGACCTTGACCCCGGCGTTGATCGAGGTCCGGATCGCCGCCGAGGTGAAGGCGTGCGCCGTGACATAGGTGCCCCAGTTCCCGGCCGCCTCCGTGGCGGCGCGCAGCTCCGGCTCGGTGAAGGTCGACACGTCGACCGGGCTGAAGGGCGAGGACACGCCCCCGCCGGCGGTGACCTTGATCTGGGAGGCGCCGTGCATGAGCTGTTCGCGCACGCGCATGCGCATCTCGTCGGGGCTGTCGGCGATCGCCGCCCCGCCGATCTCCTCGATCCGGGTGAGCTTGCCCGGCGCTCGCGGCAGGTCGGTGAGCTGGCGGAAGTCCCCGTGGCCGCTGGTGACCGTGATCATCGCGCCGGACGGATAGATCCGCGGGCCGGGCACGACGCCCTCGTCGATCGCCTGCTTGAGGCCGAAGGCCGGACCGCCCAGGTCGCGGACGGTCGTAAACCCGCGCATCAGCGTCTCGGTCGCCTCGGCGGCGGCGGTGATGTTGTTGTAGCCCAGGTCGCCGTTGATGGACTGCGCCGGGGTCGGCACGATCAGCATGGTGTGCCAGTGGGCGTCGATCAGCCCCGGCATCAAGGTGCGCCCACGGCCGTCGATGACGCTCGTACCGGGCCCGGCCTCGATCGGCCCTTGCGAGATCTGGGCGATCAGGTTGCCGGTGACCAGCACGTTGGACGGGGCCGAGAGGGCTTTCCCGGTCCCGTCGAAGATCCTGACGTTCCGGAAGAGCGTGGCCGTCGGGGCTTCAACGGCGGGCGCGCCCGCGGCGGGAGCGGCCGAGACGAGCGCGGACGGGCCGTGCGCCAAGCCGGCCCCCGGAGCCCCGGCGATCAGCGCCGCCGCCAGCGATGCGGCAAGCCTCGCCCGATCCAGGGGCGCTCTTCCAGGGCGGACGGAGTGCATCGACATGCGTCACCTCCAGTTGCGACGGGCGTCGTCGCCGCGTCCGCAACCACGGCCAGGGTGGCAGCGCGCAGGACGGGCGCACATCGGGTCGATGCCTGAGGCCGAAGCTTTTGCGAGGAGGGTCGGTTGCAGGCCTGAGCGCCGATCGCCGAGACCGGCCGCGATGCGCGGTCAGCCTTGCCAGAGAGCTCGCCGATGGCCAGTGTCCGCTCGCAATGGGGAGCGGGGACGAATGAGACTTTTTGCTGCGGTGATATCGGCGCTGTTCGCATGCTGGGCGTCAGAGGTGCGAGCCGCGGACGCGTATGTCTACGTCGTCAACGGGACCGGGGGCGCCATCCAAGTCGTGGTCGATGCGCAGGTGTTTCCCCCGATGGACCACCTGCAAGCCGTGAGCGTGCGGGCGCCGCCAGGCAAACACGTCATTCTCGCGGGTGAGCCGAAGGCGATCGCTGCCGGCCAGGTCCAAGCGACGGGAACATCCATTTCACCGGATCTGACGCCGAATAGCGGCATTGTGGATGAGCAGAAGCGCACCTTCTGGTGCTTCATTGTGGGCAAGCAGTCGGACGGCGCGCTCCGAGTCGTCTCGCCCAATCAGCCGACATGCCGCGAGCTTATCCGCCGAGGCGTCGGCGATCGTCAGCTCAACTAGCGTCCCCCGGCTGAGGGGATGACCTGGCGCCGATTACGGACGTTCAGCGGAGGAGCCGCCAGACAGGCGCCGCGATCGGCGGCGACGGGTGGATAGCGGACGTTATTGTTTGGAGGCACATTCTGTCGGATAGCGTGGATCGCATGAGCCGAAAGGTCCCCAAATCTTTTGCCCGTCGGCAAGGGGCCGGCCGAGCGTCACTACAGGTGTCTGATCGCGGAGTGAGTACGTCTTTTGTGGGGGCAGGATGGATACCCCGGCGATGCCGCGCTCAAGGCCGCGTCGCCAATCCTCCAACCCAGTGTTGAACCCCGGCGCGAGCGAACGACCAGCCGTCCTTTCCGGGCAAGCGTCGATGAGAACCTTTTGGTCAATCGCGGTGAAAGTCTGTCCGCGAAAAACCGGAGCGGCAGGATCGTCGAGCGTGACCAAAGCCACCTTCCGACTCCAACCGAATGGTTCGACGCTCCCCACTACGACGTAGAATGGCGGCCCTGAGGGCAGATCACACTTAAGCGTCTCACCGGCCTTCAGGTCGGCTGGGCCACAACTCCCCAAGCCCGCCCCGATCAGGGCAAGGATAACGAAGTTTCGGTAAACGCACTTTCTCACGAGATTACGGTAGCTGGGGCTCAGTCGCTCGTGAAGGCGATGTCCGCAACGGGTGGAGCACTGACTTCAGGCTCAACCCTGCAATCGGTCGCTCAGATAGTCCGCAAAGGACGAGGCAACCTGTTGCGTAGCGCCGCCCGCTGAGGTCAGGAAGATCGGGCCGTCCTCCGCTCCAAGTCGCTCCCAATACCAACCGCCGTCACCGCTATCGCCAACGATCACTGCATCGTTCGGCACGGAACCGTTGTGCCTTTCCGACAGCGTGACCCAAACCGCGTCTGGTCCTGGCCCACCGAATGTATTGTCGATCAGACCATAGACCTCGAATGATCCATAGCTGCCTGCGCCTAACTGACGGGTGAACTCACGGAAGGAAGGAGGAAACTCGCCGCCGAGCGCAGCTTCAGCTTGGGCCACCATTCTCTCGTCGCGAGGCCCGACGAAGTCGCCAAAGGCAAGCCGGTCTAGAGTCTCTTTGTAGCTCGGTTTCATGGCCTCAACTTCCTAGTCTGAGCCGAAACATAGCGAGCGAGCGCAGTACCCGAAAGCGGACCTTCCCGAGGTCAGCAACGGGTGGGAAGCGGACCTTAGGCCGGCTCGTCAGGTGCGCTCAGCCTTTCGAGAAATTCGGTCAAGTTGCCGGCCAGCGGCACCACACTGTCTGCAATCGATCGCTCGTGCATGTAATAGACAATTGCGCTTGCTGCCCCGGTGTCGAGGCATACGTAGTCCCCGGCCCCAGTCTCGATGAAAGGGATCAGTGCGGGGCGAAGGCCTTCTACCATCCGAGCCGCCGCTCGAATGCTGTCGGTGCCATCGCCAGCTACCCTAAGCACAGCGCCAAAATTGCCGACGCGCCTACGGCCTGAGGGCTCGACCACGTCGAACTCGCTCTCTTCGGGATTACTCGCCCCGGCGTTTGAACGGAGGAAGGCCACGACGTCCGATGGAAAACGACATGCGAGGTCGTCCTCTAGCTGCCTGACCTCCTCTACAGTGGCGCCGGACCCGACTTCGAACCACATTAGCGGGCGCATTTCTGCCTCTTGCTGGTGCGCAACGGAAAGCAGAGGCGCAAGACATCTGCAATGGGGGGGAGGCCGCCTCTGATGTCAGCTCGATCTGAGGAACGATTGCCACTCTTCCCAGACATTTGCAGGGTCGAAGTCTCGATAACCTCGCTCCTCTGCCATCTTCCACGCAGCCGAGCGGCGCACCGTCATGCAAATTGCACCGTCCCGCGCCTCTAACACCTCCGCCTCCGTGAGCGCACTTCCTTTGCGCTCTTCGAGTGCGACAAGCAGTGTCACCAATGGCGGGATAGGGACCACCACTACTGGATCGTCTTCAACTGACGGCACGGCAGTAGTCTTCGCCGCCCTGGGCCTAAAGAATTTCGACAACATCCCAGGCCCTGCGCGTGAAACTCGGCACCAGCTTAGGCGGGCCGTCCCAACGTCCGCAACGGGTCGATAGCGGTCGCCGACCTGGCGCCAAAGAGCAGACGTAACCGGCGTCAGCCGTGCAGAACGAGTCCGCCGTAGCCGGCGATGTGGCCGAAGATGGCGGCCATGACGCCGACGGCGACCGACACAATGCCGACCACGAAGATGCGCACCGCCCTTTCGTAATTGGCGACGATCACGGACTTCACCGCCAGCAGATCGACCAGCGCCTTGATCTGCAGGGCGACGCCAAGGCTGATGGCCGCCACGGCGAACAGATCGGAAGTCTCCCAACGCCCCGGCAGTCCGCTCCAGCGAACCAGAAAGGCCAGCGAGAAGCCGAGCACCACCCCGATCGCGGTCATCGAGCCCGAGCGGAAAATTCCCTCGACGCGGGCAGGCTCATCTGTAGCGGGCTTTGTGGTGGGCGGCGTGCGGGCCATCGCGGAGGGCCTTCTGCTGAGCCGGCGCCTGAGGCCGCGAACTCCAACCGCAATCGGCGGGCGCGGCATCGCCTGCCGACCTGGACGCGCCAACTCCGCGATCGGTTCCGAACTTCGCAGCTTGCTAGAGGCCGCGACGCAGGACGCAGGCCAGCTCGTGCGTCTGGAGCGCCGGGATCAAATGTGATCCGCTGCGGTTCCTCGGTGGCACCAGGAAAGGGCCGGCGCATGATCACCGTTTGGGGCGGACAGACCTCGCGATCGATCCGGGTCGTGTGGGTGCTGGAGGAGATGGGCCTTCCCTACCGCGTGCGGCAGGTGGACATGCTCGCCGCCGAGCAGGACCCCGAGTTCTTGGCGGTGAACCCGGCCGACTACATTCCGGCGATTCAGGACGGCGACGTCGTCATGGTCGAGTCGATCGCGATCATGGAGTACCTGATGGCCCGTTACGGGCCGACGCCCCTGGCGCCTGCGCAGCACGACCCGAGCTTCCCGGCCTATCAGCAGTTTCTGCACCTGGGCGAAGCCGGTCTCGCGACCCTGATGATGCCGGTCGTCGTCAGCCGCTTCATCGCGCCCGAGGCCGAGCGGGAGAACTGGGGGGCGGCCTGGTGTCTGCGGTCGTTCCAGAAGCGGCTGAAGCTGGTCAGCCAACGGCTCACCGGTTCACCCTACCTCGCCGGCGAGGCTTTCACCGCCGCCGACATCTCGGTGACCTATGCGCTCAATCTCGCTCAACGGAACTGCGGCGTCACCCTCGGCGACGCCGAACAGGCCTACCTCGCCCGCACCACCGGCCGCGACGCCTACAGGCGCGCCATGGCCCGCTCGCATGAAGGGGTGACCTGAGACCGGGTCCACGGCGAACGATCTGGCGTTCAGTCGGGTCGGTCCGCCAATCGCGCCGAATCCCGTGCCGGCGCAGATCGCGAAGAGCGCGCCAGGCGCCCTCGTCCAGTCGTCAGCGTCGGCGTCAGCCGTGGGCCAGCCACTCGCGGGCCTGGCGCTGGGCTTCGGCGACCTCGTCCGAGGCCATCTCCTGGCTCAGTTCCTTGCGGTAGACCTTGGCCTCGACCGAGCCGCGCATCGCAGCCAGGTTGAACAGCATGTGCGCCGAGACGTAGTCCAGCGGCGCCCCGCCCTGACCGGTCGAATAGAGCAGGCCCATCTTGAACAGCTCGTCCCCCGTCGACTCGGCGGTCGGCAGCGGCATTCCATCGTTTTCCACGCTCGTAAGCATGACTTCGTTTCCCTAGCCCCGTCGGTCCGTCCCCGTTCTGGGTACCGATCCCGACGTTCCTGAGGCTAAGAAAGTCGATGCGCACTGAAGATAGGGTTAACTCGAAAAACGTCGTGATTTTTCTGTGCGGATTTTGACTATTCGCGATTTTTACTGACCGGAAAGCTCCGTAGCCAGAATCTTAAGAGCGCGCGTTTCTGGCCCCGGCCTGCGATCGGCGCCTTCCTGCCGGGCGGCGGCGTAAACCTGCCGCTTGCGCCCCAAATACGAAGCTATCGGCGCCCAATGCGAAGCTGACAGGCCCGTTCAGGTCAAGTTCAGCCGCCTACCGTCAGGTTTGCCGATATCGAGTACGATAGCTTTGGAGCCAGGAGGCCCGCCATGAAACGCCTGATCTTGAGCCTTGCCGCTGTCGCCGCGGTCGCCGGCCCGATGGCGTTCGCCGCGACCTCGGCCTACGCCGACAATGATCGCGGCCGTGGTCGCGACCGTCACGAGCAGCGCTGGGATCGTCACGACGATCGTCGCGACTGGGACCGCCGGGGCGACAATCGCCGCGACTGGGATCGCCGGGACGACCGCCGCGACTGGGGCCGTCATGACAACGGCCGCCACAACGGCTGGGATCGCGGCCGCCACAACGGCTACTACTACAACAGCCGCTGGTACTACGGCCCGCCGCCGCAAGCCTATTACGGCAATCCGTACTACCGCCCGGGCTACGCCGCCTGGCGCCGCGGGGCGCACCTGCCGCCCTACTACCGGGGTTACGTGGTGAACGACTACCACCGCTACCACCTGCGCCAGCCGCCGCGCGGCTACGCCTGGTACCGGGTCGGGGATGACTACCTGCTGGCCGCGCTGGCCAGCGGCATCATCTTCGATATCATCAACAACTAGTTGATCTAAAAATAGAAACGCCCCGGATCGCTCCGGGGCGTTTTGCTATTCGATGCCCAGCTTGGCCTTGAGCAGGCCGTTGACGGCGCCGGGGTTGGCCTTGCCGCCGGTGGCCTTCATGACCTGGCCGACGAACCATCCGATCGCCTGCGGCTTTTCCTTCACCGCTTCGGCCTGACCCGGATTGGCGGCGATCAGCTCCTCGATGATCTTCTCGAGCGCGCCGGTGTCGGAGACCTGCTGCAGGCCCTGCTTCTCGACGATCTCACGCGGGCGGCCCTCGCCGGCCCACATGCGCTCGAAGACGTCCTTGGCGATCTTCGAGGAGATCACCCCCTCTTCGATCAGCGCCACCAGCTCGGCGATGGCGTCCGGCTTCAGCGGGCTGTTCTCGATGTCCAGGCCGCCGGCCGTCAGCTTGGCGGCCAGTTCGTTGGTCACCCAGTTGGCGGTCAGCTTGGCGTCACGGCCCTTGGCGGCTTCCTCGAAGTAGTCGGCGCGGGCCCGCTCGGTGATCAGCACGCCGGCGTCATAGGCCGACAGGCCGTATTGCGACTGCAGGCGCGCCTTCTTGGCGTCCGGCAGCTCGGGCAGCTGCGCCTCGATCGCCTTCACCCAGACCGGGTCCAGCTCCAGCGGCAGCAGGTCCGGATCAGGGAAGTAGCGGTAGTCGTGCGCCTCTTCCTTCGACCGCATCGAACGGGTCTCGCCCTTGTTCGGGTCGAACAGGCGGGTCTCCTGGTCGATCTTGCCGCCGTCCTCGAGGATCTCGATCTGGCGGCGCGCCTCGTACTCGATCGCCTGCTGGATGAAGCGGTAGGAGTTGACGTTCTTGATCTCGCAGCGCGTGCCCAGGTGGCCGAAGTCCCCGGTTTCGCGGAACTTCTCGTAGTCGCCGGGGCGGCAGACCGAGACGTTGACGTCGGCGCGCAGGTTGCCCTTCTCCATGTCGCCGTCGCAGGTGCCCAGGTAGACGAGGATCGTGCGCAGCTTCTTCACATAGGCCGCGGCCTCGGCGGCCGTGCGCATGTGCGGGCGCGAGACGATCTCCATCAGCGCGGTGCCGGCGCGGTTCAGGTCGACATAGGTCGAGTTCGGATCCTGGTCGTGCAGGCTCTTGCCGGCGTCCTGCTCCAGGTGCAGGCGCTCGATCCCGACCGTGAAGGTCGTGCCGTCGTCATGCTCGACGATGACCTCGCCCTCGCCGACGATCGGGTCCTTGAACTGGCTGATCTGATAGCCCTGCGGCAGGTCCGGATAGAAGTAGTTCTTCCGGTCGAAGTGGCTCTTCAGGTTGATCTGGGCCTTGAGGCCGAGGCCGGTCTTCACCGCCTGCTCGACGCAGTGCTTGTTGATCACCGGCAGCATGCCGGGCATGGCCGCGTCGACCAGCGAAACCTGCTGGTTGGGGCCGGCGCCGAAGCCGACCGCCGCGCCGGAGAACAGCTTGGCGTTCGAGGCGACCTGGGCATGAACCTCCAGGCCCAGAACCATTTCCCATTGGCCGGTGCGGCCGGCGATCTGCTTCGACGTATCAGTCATGGCCGCTTCCTAGCGCCCCTCGCGCGCGAGCGAAAGCGGGGCCCTCGAAATCCCTTGCGCAAAGGCCGAAACCGGGGCTGAAATCCGCGCCGGAAACCCTGGGGATGAGGAAACACCCACAATGATGAAAACGTTTACTGCCGGCCTCGTCGGCCTGTCGCTCTCGCTCGGCGCCATGGCCGCCCCGGCCCTCGCCCAGGACGCCCAGGACGCCCACGCCGGCCACGCCGCGGCCCTGTCGGCCGCCGACACCCCGATCGAAACCATCGCCGCGACCGCTGAGGGCAAGGCCGCCCTGGACAAGAACCTCCCGGGCCTGACCACCCACGAGGCCTATGAGCAGTTCAAGGGCATGAGCCTGAAGCAGGTCCAGCCGATGAGCGGCGGCGCGATCAGCGACGACGCCGTGAAGGCCCTGCAGGCCGACCTCGACAAGCTGAAGAAATAAGGCTCCGCGCCGAACGGACGAGGCCCCCGCCCTTCACCGGACGGGGGCCTTTTTCGTGCGCGTTCGCCGGGCAACCTGGGCCGCTGGCGAAGCGTTTTGATCTGTGAGGCCGGTCCCGACGCGAGTGGCCGCCGGGGCGTCCGCGCCCTCATTCAGGAAGGCAGGTCCGATGCGACAGGCCAGCGCGATTCCCACCACCCTCTTCTGCCTCATCGCCGCCGCCGGGCTCGGCCTGGCCTATGCGGTCTACAGTTCCATCGGCCTCGCCGCCGGGGTCACGGTCAGCGCGCTGTCGCTGATCGCCGCGGCGCTGGTCGGCTCGGCTACCCGTGTCGCCAGCCAATGGGAGCGGGCCATCGTCCTGCGCCTCGGGCGCTTCCAGGCGCTGCGCGGGCCCGGATTGTTCTTCATCGTCCCGATCGTCGACACCGTCGCCTACTGCCTCGACATCCGGGTGATCACCTCGACGTTCAAGGCCGAGAAAACCCTGACCAAGGACACCGTGCCGGTCGACGTCGACGCGGTGCTGTTCTGGAAGGTCGTCGACCCGCAGCGGGCGGCCCTGGAGGTCGAGGACTACGGCGCGGCCATCGCCTGGGCCTCGCAGACCGCCCTGCGCGACGTGATCGGCAAGACCATGCTCGCCGACATGCTGGAGGGCCGCGAGAAGATCAGCCGCGAACTGGGCCGGATCATCGACGACCGCAGCCAGCCCTGGGGCGTCAAGGTCATCTCGGTCGAAGTGAAGGACGTGCTGATCCCCGCCGGCCTCGAAGACGCCATGTCCATGCAGGCCCAGGCCGAGCGCGAACGCCAGGCCCGGATCATCCTCGGCGACTCCGAACGTCAGGTGGCCGAGAAGTTCCAGGAGGCGGCCAGGACCTACGCCGACGACCCCACCGCGTTCCATCTGCGGGCGATGAACATGCTCTACGAGGGTCTCAAGCAGAACTCGACCATCGTCGTCGTGCCCTCGACCGCGGTCGAGACCATGAACCTGGGCGGCATGATGGGAACCACCGCCTTGGGTCTCGAGCTCGAGCGGCGGCGGGAGACCAAGCACAAGCCGACGGCGGTCAGGCCTGCAGCCTGACCGCGCCGGCGTCAGCGCCCTACCACCACTTGGCGGGCTTGGCCTTGAAGTCGGCGGCCTTCTCGATGGCGCCGCCGATCGAGAACAGCGTGCCCTCGTCCAGCGCCTTGCCGATCAGCTGCAAGCCGAGCGGCAGGCCGTTGGCGTCGACGCCGGCCGGAATGCTCATGCCCGGCAGGCCGGCCAGGTTCACCGTCACCGTGAAGATGTCGTTCAGGTACATCGCCACCGGATCGTCGGCGTTCTCGCCCAGCCCGAACGCCGCCGACGGCGCGGTCGGAGTCAGCAGAGCGTCAACTTTCTGGAAGGCCTGGTCGAAGTCGTCGGCGATCCGCCGCCGGACCTTCAGCGCCTTGACGTAGTAGGCGTCGTAGTAGCCGGCAGACAGCACATAGGTGCCGATCAGGATCCGCCGCTTCACCTCGGCCCCGAAGCCCGCGGCGCGGGTGTTCTCGTAGGTCTCGGTCAGGTTGCCGCCGTTCTCGCGCAGGCCGTAGCGCATGCCGTCATAGCGCGCGAGGTTCGACGACGCCTCGGCCGGCGCGACGATGTAGTAGGCCGGCAGGGCGTACTTGGTGTGCGGCAGGGAGACCTCGACGATCTCGCAGCCGG
Organism: Phenylobacterium sp. LjRoot97; assembly: GCF_964254345.1. NCBI lineage: Bacteria > Pseudomonadati > Pseudomonadota > Alphaproteobacteria > Caulobacterales > Caulobacteraceae > Phenylobacterium > Phenylobacterium sp. LjRoot97. The sequence continues at coordinate 1,804,088 of NZ_CAXUTH020000001.1, read as the reverse complement.
CTTCCTTGAGCCAGGCGATGCCCTGCTCCCAGAGCTTCTCGATCTCGGGCGGCATGCCGTCGACGCGGTATTCCTTCGGAATGCCGATCCGCAGGCCCTTGACCGACTTGCCGACGAAGCTCGGGAAGTCGGGGGTCTCGATGTTCAGGCTGGTCGAATCCTTCGGGTCGTGGCCCGACATCGACTTCAGCAGGATCGCGGCGTCCTCGACGGTCTTGGCGATCGGGCCGGCCTGGTCGAGCGACGAGGCGAAGGCGACGACGCCCCAGCGCGAGCAGCGGCCGTAGGTCGGCTTGATCCCGACGGTGCCGGTGAAAGCGGCCGGCTGGCGGATCGAACCGCCGGTGTCGGTCGCCGTCGCGCCGAGGCAGAGGTCGGCGGCGACCGCGGCGGCCGAACCGCCCGACGAGCCGCCCGGGGTCAGCTTGGCGTTGGAGCCTTCCGACCGCCACGGGTTCACCACCGGTCCGAAGGCCGAGGTCTCGTTCGACGAGCCCATCGCGAACTCGTCGAGGTTCAGCTTGCCCAGCATCACCGCGCCGTCGCGCCACAGGTTGGCGGTGACGGTCGACTCGTAGGTCGGGACGAAGTTGCCGAGGATGTTCGAGCAGGCGGTCGAGCGCACGCCCTCGGTGCAGAACAGGTCCTTGATGCCCAGCGGCGCGCCGTCCAGGGCGCCGGCCTCGCCTTTCGCCCGGCGGGCGTCGGAGGCCTTGGCCATCTCGATGGCCTTGTCCGGGGTCTCGAGAATGTAGGCGTTCAGCGGCTTGGCGGCGGCGACGACGTCGATGTGCGCCTTGGTCAGCTCTTCCGACGAGAACGACTTGTCGGCCAGCCCGTCGAGGGCGGCTTTCAGGGTCAGGGAGGTGAGCGCGCTCATTATTCCACCACCTTCGGCACGACGAAGAAGCCATCCACGGTTTTCGGCGCGTTCGACAGCACCTTGGCCGGGTCGCCGCCGTCGGTGACCACGTCCTCGCGCATCGGCAGCGTCACGGCCACGGCCGAGGTCATCGGCTCAACCCCGTCGGTGTCGACCTCGCCCAGCTGCTCGATCCAGGTCATGATCGAGGTCAGCTCCTTGGCGAGCCCTTCCAGCTTGTCCTCGGGCTCGGCGATCCGCGCGAGCCTCGCGACCTTACGAACGGTCGCGGCGTCGATGGCCATGGGGCCCTCCTAATGGTTCGAGGCAGGGGTTAGCCGTGTGGGCCTCCCTTTGACAAGCGATGACCGCTAAGAAGCGGCATGGCCGTCGTCGATCTGACCGAACTTCCCGCGCTTCTGCCGCGCTATAGCGCCCTCATGGGGCTGGACCTGGGCGAGAAAACCATCGGCGTCGCCGTGTCCGACGTCACCCGCATGGTCGGCAGTCCGCTCGAGCTGATCCGCAAGACCAAGTTCACGGTCGAGGCCAACCGGCTGTTCGCCCTGATCGACGAGCGCGAGGTCGGGGCCATCGTCATCGGCCTGCCCGTCAACATGGACGGCACCGAGGGAACGCGCTGCCAGTCCAACCGCGCTTTCGCCCGCAACCTGCTGCGCCTGCGGGACATTCCGATCGCCTTCTGGGACGAGCGGATGTCGACCATGGCGGTCAACCGCGTGCTGGTGGAAGAGGCCGACGTCACCCGCGCCCGCCGCGCCGAACTGGTCGACAAGATGGCCGCAGCCTGGATCCTGCAGGGCGCGCTGGACCGCCTCAGCGCGCTGGGCGACTAGCCCAGCACTGAGATCCGGATCTGGCGCAGGACCTCGCCCAGGCCTTCCTGCGGCTGGTCCAGATCATAGGTGCGCACGGTGCGCACGCCGAGCTCGGGCGGCTTGCGCCATGCCACGTGGACCTCGCGCCCCATCCCGGTCACCAGATCGAGCACGCAGAAGGCGTCTGGCGCCGGCTCGTCGCCCGGCAGGTTCAGACGCAGCCCGCCCTCCGAACGGTCGAGGATGACGCAAGGCCGGCGACGACCGTCTGCCTCGACCAACAGGGCCGGCAGCAGCACGGGTTCGCGCGGCGTGGCCCGGCGCTCGATTCCGCCGCTGGCCCGCGACCAGCGTTCGGTGATCGGCGGCGTCGCATCAGGTGGTGTCATGAGGAGGCTCCGAGGGGCGACCCTAGCCTGAGTCAGCCTATGATCCACAGTGGGGTGTCGAACCCAGTCGCCTGCCCCTTGGCGCCCGTCTCCGGCTCCCCTAAGAGGGCGCTTTAATGACCGCAGCACCGACCGGCCTGAACGAAGTCCTTGGCAGGACATTCCCTTTTCCCAAGCGCCACTTCCTGTCCGTGGTCGATCTCAACCCCGTGGAAGTCACCGGGTTGCTTGATCTGGCCGACAGTTTCGTCGCGCTGAACCGCCAGACCTCGAAGAAACTCGACCTGCTCAAGGGCAGGACGCTGATGAACCTGTTCTTCGAGAACTCGACCCGGACCCAGAGTTCGTTCGAGCTGGCCGGCAAGCGGCTGGGCGCCGACGTGGTCAATATGAGCCCACGCTCCTCGTCGATCTCCAAGGGCGAGACCCTGATCGACACCGCGGTGACGCTCAACGCCATGCAGCCGGACCTGCTGGTGGTTCGCCACTCGTCCTCGGGCGCGGCTTCGCTGCTGTCGCAGAAGGTCACCTGCTCGGTGATCAACGCCGGCGACGGCCAGCATGAACACCCGACCCAGGCGCTGCTCGACATGCTGTCGATGCGCCGCGCGTTCGGCCGCGTCGCCGGCCTGCGCATCGCCATCTGCGGCGACGTGCTGCACAGCCGCGTGGCGCGGTCCAATGTCGGCCTGCTGCAGATGATGGGCGCCGAGGTGCGGCTGGTCGGTCCGCCGACCCTGATGCCGGCCGACGTCGACCGTTGGAACGTCCAGGTCTTCCACGACATGCGCAAGGGCATCGCTGGCTGCGACGTGGTGATGATGCTGCGCCTGCAGCTCGAGCGGATGGACGGGGTGATGGCCCCCTCGCAGCGCGAGTACTTCCGCTTCTTCGGCCTCGACCGCGAGAAGCTGGCCTTCGCCTCGGACAATGTCCGCGTCATGCATCCGGGGCCGATGAACCGCGGCGTCGAGATCGACTCCGACGTCGCCGACGACCTCAACGTCTCGCTGATCCAGGACCAGGTGGAGATGGGCGTGGCCGCCCGCATGGCGGTGCTCGCCTCGCTGGCCGCCCGGCTGGACAACGACTGATGAGCGCCCTCGCCTCGGTCTGCATCTTCTGCGGGGCCAGTCCCGGCGGAGACGTCGCCTACCGGGCGGCGGCCGAGGCCATGGGCCGGGAAATCGTCAGGCGCGGCCTGCGGCTGGTCTATGGCGGCGCCAAGGTCGGGCTGATGGGCGCGGTGGCCGATGCGGCCCTGGCCGCCGGCGGCGAGGTGATCGGCGTTCTGCCGCACGCCCTGACCGACAAGGAGATCGCCCACACCGGCCTGACCCGGCTGGAGGTCGTCGCCTCGATGCACGAGCGCAAGGCGCGGATGGCCGAGCTGTCGGACGCCTTTGTCGCCCTGCCGGGCGGCGCCGGCACCCTGGAAGAGATCTTCGAGATCTGGACCTGGGGCCAGCTCGGCTTCCACGCCAAGCCGGCCGGCTTCCTCAATGTGCGCGGCTACTATGACGGCCTGCGCGGCTTCGTGGACCACGCGGTAGGCGAGGCGTTCCTGCGCGCGCCGCACCGCGACATGCTGATTTTCCGGGAGGACTGCGGCGAGATGCTGGACGCGCTCGCCGCCTACAAGCCGCCCGTCGTCGAGAAATGGATCGGACGCCCCGAACTATGACCCAACGCCCGACCGCCTTCGTCAACGCCCGCATCATCGATCCCGCCAGCGGCTGGGACGGACCCGGCGCCCTGCTGGTGCAGGACGGCAAGATCGCCGACATCGCCCAAGGCGGCGATCTCGGCGCGCTGTCGGCCGACATCGAGGTGATCGACGCGGCCGGCGCCATGCTGGCCCCCGGCCTGGTCGACCTGCGGGTCAAGACCGGCGAGCCCGGCGCCGAGACCAAGGAAACGCTGAAGTCCGCCGCCTTGGCCGCCGCCGCCGGCGGGGTGACCTCGATCGTGCTGCAGCCGGACACCAACCCGGTCGTGGACGAAGCCTCGGTCGTCGACTTCATCCTGCGCCGCACGCGCGACATCGAACTTGTCCACGTCTATCCGGCCGGCGCCGCCACCAAGGGCGCCAAGGGCGAGCGGATGGCCGAGATCGGCCTGATGCGCGAGGCCGGCTGCGTCTACGTCACCGACGCCGACCGCCCGATCGTCAACTCCAAGGTGCTGCAGCGCGTCCTGGCCTACGCCAAGAGCTTCAACACCATCGTCGCCCATCGCCCGGCCGACCCGTGGCTGTCGGCCGGCGCCGCCGCCACGTCCGGCGAGTTCGCCGGGCGCATGGGGCTGCCCAGCGTGCCGGCCATCGCCGAGAAGATCATGCTCGAGCGCGACCTGGCCCTGGTCGAGCTGACCCGCGCGCCGTTCCTGGTTGATCAGGTCACCACCGCCGCGGCGCTGGAGACCCTGGCGCGGGGCAAGGCCAAGGGCCTGCCCGTGACCGCCACCACCTCGATCAACCACCTGTCGTTCAACGAGGTGGACATCGGCGACTACCGGACCTTCCTGAAATTCGATCCGCCGGTGCGCAGCGAGGACGACCGCCAGGCGACCATCGAGGCGCTGGCCAGCGGGCTGATCGACATCGTCGTCTCGGCCCATGCCCCGGCTCCCGCCGAGGACAAGCGTCTGCCGTTCGACGAGGCCGCCCCCGGCGCCGTGGGCCTGCAGACCCTGCTGCCCGCCCTGCTCTCGTTCCAGGACCGCATTCCATTGATCGACCTGATGCGCACGGTCACCAGCCGTCCGGCCGACCTGCTCGGCCTGCCCGCGGGCAAGCTGGCAAAGGGCGCGCCGGCCGACCTGGTGCTCTGCGACCTCAACGCGCCGATCGTCATCGACCTCGACAAGCTGAAGTCGAAGTCGCGCAACTCGCCCTTCGACGGCCGCCGGCTGTTCGGCGAGGTGAAGATGACCGTCGTGGACGGCCGCGTGGTCTACCAGGCCTAGACCGGCCCACAAAAGTTCTCCTCTTGTTCGCCACCTTCGCGTAGAGGTGGCATGTGCGGCGATCACTCCGTCCTGGAGCGCCGCTGCACAAGCTTGCTTGGCCGAAGCACCGCTCAAGGCTACGACAGGTCAAACTGGGGGAACGCCGATGCTTGACCAACTCAGCCCCGTGCTGATCGCCGCCGCCGTCATCGGCGGCTACCTGCTCGGCTCCATTCCGTTCGGGGTCATCGCCACGCGGCTTGGCGGCGCCGGCGACGTGCGAAACATCGGCTCGGGCAACATCGGCGCGACCAACGTGCTGCGCACCGGCCGCAAGGACCTGGCGGCGATCACCCTGCTGGGCGACGGCGGCAAGGGCGCGGTGGCGGTGTTCGTCGCCTGGCTGCTGACCCGCAACGCCGGAACCCACGCGCAGGCGACGCTGACCGCCCTGGCCGGCGGCTCGGCTTTCCTTGGCCACCTGTTCCCGGTCTGGCTGAAGTTTAAGGGCGGCAAGGGCGTGGCGACCTTCTTCGGCACCCTGCTGGCGGCGGCCTGGCCGGTCGGCATGGCCGCGGGCGCGACCTGGATCGTCATGGCCTTCCTGTTCCGGATCTCGTCGCTGGCGGCGCTGACCGCGGCGGCCCTGGCCCCGATCTATGTCTTCCTGCTGGATCGGCCCTACCCGATCGCGGTGATGGCGCTGTTCATGGGCGTGCTGATCTACGTCCGCCACAAGGACAATATCGGCCGGCTGCTGAAGGGCCAGGAGCCGAAGATTGGCAAGAAAAAAGACGCCGCGTGACGCTCACCGCCGCAGCCCGTCGCGACTGGCTGCGGCTGGCGCGCACTGAGAACGTCGGCCCGGTGGCCTTCGCCCAGCTGATCGCCCGCTATGGCGAGGCCTCGTTGGCGCTGGCCGCCCTGCCCGATCTCGCTCGCCGCGGCGGGCGGGTTTCGCCGCTGGGCGTGCCGCCGGTCGATGAAATCACCCGCGAGCTCGCGGCTGGCGAAGCGCTTGGCGCGCGGCTGATCGCGGCCTGCGAGCCGGACTTCCCCGCCGCCTTGGCCGCGCTCGATCCGCCGCCGCCGGTGATCTGGACGCGTGGAGACGCCGCGCTGCTGAATCGCTCGAGCGTCGCCGTCGTCGGCGCCCGCGTCGCCTCGGCCGGCGGCCAGAGGTTTGCGCGGGGCCTTGCCGCCGAACTCGGCGGCGCAGGTCACGTCGTCGTCTCCGGCATGGCCCGCGGCATCGACGGCGCGGCGCACGAAGGCTCTCTGCCGACCGGGACTGTGGCCGTGCTGGGCGGCGGGATCGACGACGTCTATCCGCACGAGCATCGCGACCTCTACGACCGGATCGTCGCCGAAGGCTGCGTCGTCAGCGAGAACGCGCCGGGCCGCACCGCCACCGCTCGCGACTTTCCGCGCCGCAACCGCATCATCGCCGGCCTCTCGCGCGCCGTGGTCGTGGTCGAGGCCGAACTGCGCTCCGGTTCGCTGATCACCGCCCGCCTGGCCGCCGAGCAGGGCCGCGAGGTGCTGGCCGTTCCCGGCTCGCCGCTCGATCCGAGGGCGCGGGGGAGCAACGACCTAATCCGCCAGGGCGCCGCGCTCTGCGAAGGCGCCGAGGACGTGCTGCGCGCGCTCGAAGGCATCGGCGGCCTGCGCGAGCCCGAGCGTCCCTACGCGCCGCCGCCGGCTGCCGACGCCGAGGTCGATGCGGTGCGAGAGCGGGTCGCGGCCCTGCTCTCGCCGACGCCGGTCTCACGCGACGAACTGGTCCGCACCGCTGGCGCGCCTACCCACGTGGTGTTGGCCGCCTTGACCGAGCTGGCCCTGGCCGGCCGCGCCGAGCTGTTGCCGGGCGGGCTTGTCGCGGGGCTCGGATGAGGCCATTGACAGCGCCTAGGCGCCACGCCCACTTTTCGCGCCCTTGATTTTCGGGCGATCCGCCCAAGACGCCCCATATAGAGCGACCATGAACCTTCTCGTCGTCGAGAGTCCGGCCAAGGCCAAGACCATCAACAAGTACCTCGGCTCGGACTATACGGTCCTGGCCTCGTACGGCCACGTCCGCGATCTTCCGGCCAAGGACGGATCGGTGAAGCCCGACGAGGACTTCGCCATGTCCTGGGACGTCGACGCTAAGGCCGCCAAGCGGCTCAGCGACATCGCCGAGGCGGCCAAGAAGTCCGACCGCATCATCCTGGCCACCGACCCCGACCGTGAGGGCGAGGCGATCTCCTGGCACGTCCTGGAGGTCCTTCAGAAGAAGAAGGTCCTGAAGGACAAGAAGGTCGAGCGGGTGGTGTTCAACGCCATCACCAAGTCGGCGGTGACCGAGGCGATGAAGTCGCCGCGCGACATCGATATGGAGCTGGTCGAGGCCTACCTCGCCCGCCGCGCCCTGGACTACCTGGTGGGCTTCACGCTTTCGCCGGTGCTGTGGCGCAAGCTGCCGGGCTCGCGCTCGGCCGGCCGCGTGCAGTCGGTCGCCCTGCGCCTGGTCGTCGACCGCGAACTCGAGATCGAGCGCTTCAAGACCCAGGAGTACTGGACCGTCGAGGCCGACGTTTCGGCCGGCGCCGAGCCGTTCCTGGCCCGCATGGTCAAGCACGAGGGCAAGCGGCTCTCGAAGTTCGACCTCGGCAACGAGGCCAGCGCCCACGCCGCCAAGGCGGCGGTCGAAGCGGCGACCTTTACGGTGGCCGGGGTCGAGAAGAAGCCGGGCCGGCGCTCGCCGCCCCCGCCCTTCACCACCTCGACCCTGCAGCAGGAAGCCGCCCGCAAGCTGGGCTTCTCGGCCCAGCGCACCATGCAGGCGGCCCAGAAGCTGTACGAGGGCATCGACATCGGCGGCGAGACCGTCGGTCTGATCACCTACATGCGGACCGACGGCGTGCAGGCCGCGCCTGAAGCGCTGGACGAAGCGCGCGTGGTGATCGGCGGCGTCTACGGCAAGGAATACGTCCCCGAGACCGCCCGCATCTACAAGACCAAGGCCAAGAACGCCCAGGAGGCGCACGAGGCCATCCGTCCGACCAGCCTGGCCCGCAATCCCGGCTCGCTGCGTCTGGAGAGCGACCTTGGCCGGCTCTACGAGCTGATCTGGAAGCGGATGATCGCCTCGCAGATGGAGTCGGCGCGCATCGAGCGCACGACCATCGAACTGGACAGCGCCGACGGCAAGACCGGCCTGCGCGCCACCGGCCAGGTGGTGCTGTTCGACGGCTATCTGGCTGTCTACGAAGAAGGCCGCGACGACGCTGACGACGAGGAAGGCGGCCGCCTGCCGCAGGTGAACGAGGGCGCCTCGGCTCGCGTGATCGCCGCGCGGTCCGATCAGCACTTCACCGAACCGCCCCCGCGCTATTCGGAAGCCAGCCTGGTCAAAAAGATGGAAGAGCTCGGCATCGGCCGGCCGTCCACCTACGCCTCGGTGCTGACCGTGCTGCGCGACCGCGAATATGTGCGCATGGACAAGAACAGGTTCGTTCCCGAGGACAAGGGCCGCCTGGTCACCGCGTTCCTCGAGCAGTTTTTCTCGCGCTACGTGGAGTACGACTTCACCGCCGCGCTCGAAGAGAAGCTCGACCTGGTCTCGGCCGGGGAAATGGACTGGAAGGCGCTGCTGCGCGAGTTCTGGCAGGACTTCCACGCCGCCGTCGGCGAGATCGCCGAACTGCGCGTCACCAACGTCCTCGACGCCCTGAACGAGGCCCTGGGTCCGCACATCTTCCCGGCCAAGGAAGACGGCTCCGACCCGCGCGGCTGCCCGACCTGCGGCACCGGCCGCCTGTCGCTGAAGACCGGCAAGTTCGGCGCCTTCATCGGCTGCTCGAACTATCCGGAGTGCCGTTTCACCCGCCAGCTGGCCCAGTCCGACGACGAGGCGGCCCAGGAGAGCGGCGACCGCGAACTGGGCGTCGATCCGGTGACCGGCGAGACCGTGTTCCTCAAGGCCGGCCGCTTCGGCCCCTACGTCCAGCTCGGCGAGGCCGACAAGCCCAAACGCTCCAGCCTGCCCAAGGGCTGGTCGGCGGCGGCCATGGACCTGGAAAAGGCGCTGCGGCTGCTGCGGCTGCCGCGCGAGGTCGGCGCGCACCCCGAAGACGGCGGCATGATCACCGCCGGGATCGGCCGGTTCGGCCCGTTCGTGCTGCACAACGGCACCTACGCCAATCTGCCCAATGTCGACGAAGTGTTCGAGGTCGGCCTCAACCGCGCCGTGGCGCTGCTGGCCGAGAAGCGGGCCGGTGGTGGACGCCCCGGCCGCGGCGAATCCGCGGCGCTCAAGGACCTGGGCGCGCACCCGGCCGACGGCGCGCCGGTGAAGGTGCTGGCGGGCCGCTATGGCCCCTACATCAAGCACGGCTCGACCAACGCCAACGTGCCCAAGGGCAAGGACCCGCAGGACATCACCCTCGAGGAAGCGGTGGCGCTGATCGCCGAGCGCGAGGCCAAGGGCGGCGGCAAGAAGAAGGGCAAGGCCGCGGCCAAGCCCAAGGCCGAAAAGGCTCCGGCCAAGAAGGCGACGGCCGCGAAGAAGCCCGCAGCCAAGAAGCCGGCCGCGAAGAAGGCCGCGAAGGCCGAAGGCGAGCCCGCTCCCGCCGACGGCGCCGCGCCTTGGGACGACGAGTGACGGCGGGGAGCAAATCCCCGCCACCGCTGGCTGATTCCTGCGTTACAAGGCGGAATGGCTAAAGCCCGCATTCCGAAGACCGCTCGCTTCAACACCAAGTCCGTCCGGCCGCCCCAGGGGCTGCCGGATCGCGAGACCTTGCTCAAGTTCATCCGCGAGGCGGGCGAAACCGACAAGGCCGACATGGCCAAGGCGTTCGGCCTGAAGGGCGCCGACCGCCGCGCCCTGCGCGACATGGTCAAGCAGCTGCAGGCCGAAGGCGCGCTGGGCAAGCGCGGCCGCAAGGGCTTCTCCGAAGCCGGCGCCCTGCCCGAAGTCGGGGTCGTGGACGTGGTCGAGCGCGATCCGGACGGCGACCTGCTGGTCAAGCTGACCAAGGGCGAGGACGCGCCGCTGGTGCGGCTGGCCCCGGATCGCGCCGGCGCGATCGGCGGCGCGCCGGGCCTGGGCGACCGCCTGCTGGTGCGCTTCGAGACGCTGGAGAACGGCGAGACCGAGGCCCGGGTCATCAAGCGCCTGGGCCAGAGCGCGCACCGCATCCTCGGGGTCGTGCGCAAGGCCAACAAGCAGGTCCGGGTCGAACCCGTCGACCGCCGCTCCAAGGAAAGCCTGACCCTGGTCCCGGCCGAGGCCGCCAACCTGCACGACGGCGACCTGGTGCTGGCCCAGGTGACCGCCGAGGTCCGCTACGGCCCCAAGCGCGGCAAGGTGCTGGAGGTGGTCGGCCGGGAGGACCAGCCCCGCGCCGCCTCGCTGATCGCCATCCACAGCCACGGCATTCCGACCGGCTTCACCCAGGACGCCGAAGCCGAGGCCGAAGCGGCGCAGGAACCGACCCTGAAGGGCCGCGAGGACCTTCGCGCTGTGCCGCTGGTGACCATCGATCCGCCGGACGCCCGCGACCATGACGATGCGGTCTATGCCGAGCCGGACACCGATCCCAAAAACGAGGGCGGCTGGGTGGTCTGGGTCGCGATCGCCGACGTCGCCGCCTATGTTCGGCCAGGTTCGGCCCTCGACAAGGAAGCGCGCGACAAGGGCAACTCGACCTATTTCCCCGACCGCGTCGAGCCGATGCTGCCCGAGCGGCTGTCAGCCGGCCTCTGCTCGCTGCGCCAGGGCGAGAACCGCGCCTGCATGGCCGTGCGGATGGTGTTCGGGGCCGACGGCCGCAAGCGCTCGCACAAGTTCGTCCGCGGGCTGATGCGTTCGGTCGCCAAGCTCTCCTACGAGCAGGCGCAGCGGGCCATCGACGGCTTCCCGGACGATCAGACCAATCCGCTGCTGGCGCCGATCCTCAAGCCCCTGTGGGCCGCCTACGAGACCATGCTGAAGGGGCGCAAGGCGCGCTCGCCGCTGGCCATCGAGAGCCAGGAGCGCAAGATCGTGCTCAACGCCGAAGGCGAGGTCACCTCGATCACCCCGCGCGCCTCGCTGGAGGCGCACAAGCTGATCGAGGAGATGATGGTCCAGGCCAACGTCTGCGCCGCCGAGACGCTGGAGCAGAAGAAGAGCCCGCTGATCTACCGGGTCCACGATGCGCCGAGCCAGGAGAAGGTGCAGTCGCTGGCCGAGTTCCTGCAGACCATCGGCATCGCCTGGAACAAGGGCGAGGCGCCGCGAACCGACCGGTTCAACAAGCTGCTGGGCGAGACTCGCGAGGGGCCGCACGCCGAGATCGTCAACGAGGTGGTGCTGCGCACCCAGATGCAGGCGATCTATTCGACCGAGAACATCGGCCACTTCGGGCTGAACCTCGACCGCTACGCGCACTTCACCTCGCCGATCCGCCGCTATGCCGACCTGGTCGTGCACCGGGCGCTGATCCGGGCGCTCGGCCTCGGAGACGACGGCCTGACCGATCGCGACATCGCGCAGATGAAAGACACTGCCGAGCGGATCACCGGGACGGAGCGCCGCTCGATGGCCGCTGAGCGCGACGCCACCGACCGTTACGTCGCCGCCTTCCTGGCCGACCGCGTCGGCGCGGAGTTCGCAGGGCGGATCACCGGCGTCACGCGCTTTGGCCTGTTCATTCGCCTCGATGAAACCGGCGCGGACGGCCTCGTGCCGGTCTCCAGCCTGGGCGGCGAGTTCTTCGTCCACGACGACAAGGCCCACGCGCTGGTGGGCGAGCGCACAGGTCGCCGCTGGCCGCTGGGCATGCGCGTGCAGGTTGAGCTGAAGGAAGCCACGCCGATCACCGGCGGGCTGCTGTTCGAGATGATCAGCGATCCCCTGCCCGTCGATCCGACCGCGCCGCGCCCACGCCTAGGCGTACGCGGTCGCGCGCCGTTCACGGGGCCGAAGCGAGGCGGCGGCGCCGGCAAGGCGCCGCCCAAGCGTGGAAAGCGGCGCTAGACCGGCACGCAGGCGACCGCCAGCCCCGCGCAGACGTCGTTGTGCGTCTGCCGGGCCGCCGACAACCTGACCGCGACATGGCCCTGCTCGCGGACCAGGAAGTCGATTGCGCCACCGTACTGCTCCGAGCGTCCCTGCATGACCACGTTCATCGCCTGGCTGAACTCGTGCCGATGCGGCGGGGCCACGAAATCGACGAGCCGCGCGCCCAGCACCTGAGAGCGTGAGAAGCCGACCAGGTTGCAGAACGCCGCGTTTGTCTCGTCGATGAAGCCCATGGCGTTGACGCCGAGTTGCGAGACCACGCCCAACGCATCGACGGCCTGATCCCGAGCGCGGCTGACCTCGGCGTCGCGCCGCAGATCCAGCAGTTCGGTCAGCTGCGAGAACGTCACCCCGACGCCGCCCTCGAACGGAAAGGCCTTGCTCTCGAAGTAGCGGTGCGGATTGAAGAAGCCCTTGGACTCGAACTGGACGACCTCGCCGGTGCGCAGCACCCGGCGCAGACGGGCGGCCAGCACCGCGCCCTGTTCGCCGAATTCGGGACTGTCGACCGACTTTCCGATCAGGTCGGTCAAGCTTCGCCCCATGCTGGCGACGGCGACGGCGTTGAGGTAGCGCACGCACAGGTCGGCGTCGAAGTAGGCGAAGCCCTCGAACATGTTGGCGATGAAGGTGTCGCGGCTGAGTTCGCTGACGCGGCTCCCCCCGCCGTCTGTCGGCGGGGCGACGCCTCCGCCCTCGCAGAGCCTCTCGAACTCCTCGGCCGCGAGCACGACCAGTCGCGGTCGGCCGTGGTGGGTGACGAGCACCGGCCCCTGCATCGCCCGGTCCTGCCAGTGTCCGAAGTTCCGACTGATCTCGGCCGCGGTCGTTCTAGCTCCCGGCCTGTCAAAGCGCGTCAGCACGTATTTCCCCCCGGTTCACCCCAACCGTGCGGTGAAGGTTGTTCACTCGATCGTACTTGACACTGCGCCCTAGGGTCGCACTCCGTTATCTTTATAATTCATAATGTTGCGCCGGATCGGCACGATCGAACTTGATCACCGAACGCCGGCCGATTCGCCGCGCCGCACCGACCGATGCGACGCGCCCCACCGCAGGTCATCGAAGAACGATGCAAGGGCGCGTGATGAGATAAGCTCGCCGTGAAGGCGACAGGAGGGACGCGATGTACGACAGCCCCGCCCAACCGACCGGAGCGCAGGCGGTTCCGGACAGCCGCGGCCTCAACCTCTATCGGGCCGATCCAGACCTGCAGCGGTTGGCCGAGCTGTACCTCCCGGGCGGACTGGCGGCCCACCTGGCGCCGCATCTTGATCGGCTGGGCGCCCTGGCTGGCGGCGAGCTCGACGAGCTGGCCAGCATCGCCGACCACAACCCGCCAGTGCTGCGCCCTCGCACCCGGCGCGGCGAGGACGCCCAGAGCATCGACTACCATCCCGCCTATCGCCGACTGGAGCAGACGGCGTTCGGCGAGTACGGCCTGGCGGCGCTGTCGCATCGGGCCGGCGTGCTGGGCTGGAACGCAGCCATGCCGGCGGCCGCCAAGTACGTGATCACCTATCTGTTCGTGCAGGCCGAGTTCGGCCTCTGTTGCCCGGTCAGCATGACCGACAGCCTGACCCGGACCCTGCGCAAGTTCGGGTCGGAGGAGCTGATCTCCCGCTACCTGCCGGCCCTGACCAGCCAGGACCTGGACCTCCTGAACCAGGGCGCGATGTTCATGACCGAACAGGGCGCCGGGTCGGATGTCGGGGCGACCGTGGTGACCGCCTCCCCCAAGGCCGACGGGACCTGGTCGCTGCACGGCGAGAAATGGTTCTGCTCCAACGCTGACGCCGAACTGGCGATGGTGCTGGCCCGTCGAGAGGGCGGCGAGCCCGGCCTGAAAGGCGTGTCGCTGTTCCTGCTGCCGCGCACGCTGCCGGACGGAACCGCCAACCGTTACCGGATCGTGCGGCTGAAGGACAAGCTGGGCACCAAGTCGATGGCCAGCGGCGAGATCTCGCTGGAAGGCGCCACGGCCTGGCTGGTCGGCGACCCCGGCGCGGGCTTCAAGCAGATGGCCGACATGGTCAACAATTCGCGGCTGTCGAATGGGGTGCGCGCGGCCGGCCTGATGCGCCGAGCCGGCACCGAGGCGCTCTATATCGCCCACCGGCGCGAGGCGTTCGGCAAGCGGCTGATCGAGATGCCGCTGATGCGCCGCCAGCTCTTGAAGATGATTATGCCCGCCGAGCAGGCGCGCAGCATGATGTTCCAGACCGCCGAGGCGCTACGGCGATCCGACAGCGGCGACGAGAGCGCCTATCCGCTGCTGCGCATCCTGACGCCGTTGATCAAGTTCAGGGCCTGCCGCGACGCGCGCAAGGTGACCGGCGACGCCATGGAGGTGCGCGGCGGCTGCGGCTACATCGAAGAGTGGTCCGACGCGCGGCTGGTGCGCGACGCGCACCTGGGCAGCATCTGGGAGGGCACCAGCAACATCGTCGCCCTGGACGTGATCCGCGCCGCCCAGCGGGAAGGCTCGCTGCCGGTGCTGCGCGCGCATGTCGCCGACCTCTGCGCCGACAGCGACGCGCCCGCCGAGCTGATGCCGGCGCTCGACCGGGCCACCGCCCTCGCCGAAGCCGCCCAGGACGACGTCGCCCAGACCCGCCAGGCGGCCAGCGCGCTCTACCACCTGACCTCCGCCGCAGCCCTGGCCTGGGAGGCGCGGCGCCTGGACGCGCCGCATCGCCTGGCCCTGGCGCGAGCGGTGCTGACCCACCGCGTCCTGCCGCGTGATCCGCTGGCGGCGACGCCGGCCGAGGATCCCGACCTGGCGCCGTTGCTGGCCGACCCCGGCGTGTCCTAGGCGGCGGCGGGCTGCAGGGCCGCCAGGAAGCCCTGCTTGGTCAGGGTGATGCGGTCCTGGTCGAGATCGCGCAGGCAGTCCTTGTCGCGCAAGGTTTCGAGCGCGCGATCCAGGCGGCCGGCATTGTAGCCGCGCAGAACCGCAGCCTCATGCACCGCGCCCCAAGAGATCGCCTCCCCGGGCCAGATGTCGAAACTGCGCACGGCCGCCAGCACGGCGCGCTCGGCGTCTTCCAGGATCAGCAGCCGTGGTGCGCCGGCCGCGAACTCCATGACCTCGCCCGCCGGTTCAACCGACTCGCCGGCCGGGATCTCGTCCTCGAGCATGCCGCGGGCAATTTCGACTTCGCCCATGACGATGCGGTCGGCCCCATGGGCGATGAGGTGCGCGGCCTCCTCCTCGGAATGAGCCCGGGCGATGATTTCCAGGCCGGCGTTGGCCTTGCGCGAGTGATCGACAACGCCGCCGCACTCGAAGCCGTCGGCCACCGCCACGTACATTCGCGCCGCGCGCGGCACGCCCGCGGCCTCCAGCACCCGGGTCTCGACCGCCGATCCGACCACGACTTCGTATCCCTGCTCGGCCGCCTTCGCCGCGAACTCTGGCTCGGACTCGATCAGCACGAACGGCTTGGCCTGGTGCTTCAGGCCCGCGGTCACCGACTGACCGACACGGCCATAGCCGACGACCACGATGTGTCCGCTGAGCGCGGTCGGCGCGAGGTCGTTGGCCGGCTCCGGTTCAGGAGCAGCCGGCGTCGGTACGACCGGCTCGACCGGCGCGGCCTTTGGCGGCCGCAGCGCCACGGCGAAGATGAGCGGGTTCAGCATGATCGAGATGATCGCGCCGGCCAGGATCAGGTCACGGCCTTCCCGCGGCAGGATCTCAAGATCAACGCCCAGACCTGCGAGAATGAACGAGAATTCGCCGATCTGGGCCAGGCTCGCGGCGACCGTGATCGCCGTCGTGTTGGACCGCTTGAACAGCTTGAGGATCGCATAGGCGGCCAGCGACTTGCCGATGATCACGATGGCCAGCACCGCCAGCACGGTGAGCGGATTGGCCAGAACCACGAACGGGTTGAACAGCATCCCGACCGAGACGAAGAACAGCACCGCGAAGGCGTCGCGCAGCGGCAGGGTCTCTTCGGCCGCCCGGTGGCTGAGCTCGGAATCGGCGAGGATCATCCCGGCGAAGAAGGCCCCCAGCGCGAACGACACGCCGAACAGCATCGCCGCGCCGAACGCCACGCCCAGCGCGATCGCAAACACCGCCAGCCTGAACAGTTCGCGCGAACCGGTGTGGGCCACGTAGTGCAGCAGCCACGGCACCGCCCGCCGCGCCACGATCAGCATGAAGGCGACGAAGCCGCCGACCTTCAGCAGCGTCAGGCCCAGCGGCACGCCGTACGCGATGAGCGGGTCGGCGGACCCGGCCCCGGATTTCATCGCCCCAGCCACCGCCGGCAGCAGCACCAACGCCAGGACCATGGCCAGATCCTCGACGATCAGCCAGCCGACCGCGATCTTGCCCCGCTCGGTCTGCACCAGCCGCCGCTCCTGCAGCGCGCGCAGCAGCACCACCGTCGAAGCCACCGACAGCGCCAGGCCGAACACCAGGCCCGAGATCAGCGGCCAGCCGAGCAACGCCGACAGCGCGATGCCGAGGACCGTGGCCACCCCCATCTGCGCCAGCGCCCCAGGCACCGCGATCTTGCGAACCGCCATCAGATCCTTGACCGAGAAGTGCAGCCCGACCCCGAACATCAGCAGGATGACGCCGATCTCCGCCAGTTCGTTCGCGATCTTCTGATCGGCGACGTAGCCAGGCGTGAACGGACCGACGATGACCCCCGCCAGCAGATACCCCACCAATGGTGAAAGCCTCAGGCGCTGCGCGAGGGCGCCGAGGGCGAAAGCGGCCACGAGGCCGGCGACGATGGTGGCGATCAGCGGCGTATGATGGGGCATGTGCCTCCGTGGAGAGTTGTCAGGGGTTCCCACCGTGGAAATTGCGGTCCGAGGCCCTCAGATCAACCAGAAATGATTACTCCCACCGGACACATCGACGTCATCACATGCATTCGCGTCAGTTTTTGCGCGGGTCGGTGAGCACCAACAGCAGCCATGCCGCCAGCGCCCAGCTGGCGCCCAACACCCAGCCCCCCAGCACGTCGGTCGGCCAATGCACGCCGAGATAGACGCGGCTCACCCCGACGCCCAACACGGCGACGATCGCTACACCGTAGATCAGCGCCTTGGTCCGACGCCGCGGCTCGACGCTGGCCACCACCGTCGCCAGGATCAGGAACACCGCCGCCGCCATGGCTGAGTGGCCCGAGGGAAAGCTGTGCGAATAGACATAGCTGCCGTGCGCCACCAAGGCCGGGCGTTCGCGCCCGTAGAACGCCTTGAGCAACTGGCTCGACGCCTGGGCGGCGATGATCGTCGTGGCGAAGATCAGCGCCTCGCGCCGCCGGGCCTGGAACACCAGCAGCAGGGTCGCCACGATGGTGAGAAGGGTCAGGATCGTAAAGCCGCCGAGCGCCGTGATGTCGCGGACCGCCTCCTCCAGCCATTGCGGACCCAACGGATCGGACGGCTGACCGGGCGTCCTCAACGCCAGCAGCAGTTGGCGGTCGATGGCGTCAGCGCCGCCTTCGGAGACCTCACCTGCTACGATCAGGAACAGCCATGAGGACCCGGCCAGTGCGACCAGCAGCACCAGGGTACGGGTCTCGAGCTTGCCGATCAGGTATTTAAGGCGTTCGATCATGGCGTGTTCGCGAGGGGTGAGGTCGATGACATCTTCATGGCAGCTTTGGGCGTTGCTGTCGGCGGGCTTTGCGGCCCTGACCGCGGTGTTCGCCAAGGTCGGGGTGGAGAACATCAACTCCGATTATGCGACCTTGATCCGCACGCTGGTGATCCTGGCGATCGCCGCCGCCATCGTCACCGTGACCGGAGCCTGGAAGCCGGCCGACGAGGTGAGCCCGCGGACCTACATGTTCCTGATCCTGTCGGGGGCGGCCACCGGCCTTTCCTGGCTCTGCTACTTCCGAGCGCTGAAACTGGGCGACGCTGCGCGGGTCGCACCTTTGGACAAGCTGAGCGTCGTGCTGGTCGCGGTGTTCGCCGCGATCTTCCTGGGCGAGCGACTTTCGGGCGTGAGTTGGGCGGGCGTGGCGCTGATCGCGGCCGGCGCCGCGCTGGTCGCGTGGGGAGGTTGACGCTACGTCGCCGTTCCCAGGACTCAGATCGAGTCATACAGTTGTTTCATGACCACGACCGTTGTTCCGACCAACCGCGCCCCTGAAGGCGGCCGCATGCGCCCCGAGGGCGCCCGCGCCGTGAAGCCGCGCAACGCCGCGACCCTGATCATCGTGCGCCGCGA
The DNA here is from genome assembly GCF_964254345.1 of Phenylobacterium sp. LjRoot97. Classification (NCBI taxonomy): domain Bacteria; kingdom Pseudomonadati; phylum Pseudomonadota; class Alphaproteobacteria; order Caulobacterales; family Caulobacteraceae; genus Phenylobacterium; species Phenylobacterium sp. LjRoot97. The sequence goes on along the minus strand of NZ_CAXUTH020000001.1, from coordinate 1,785,790 downwards.
CCGCAAGAAGCCCCAGGTGCTGATGGGCAAGCGGCACAGCGGGCACGACTTCATGCCGAACCTCTGGGTTTTCCCGGGCGGGCGCATCGATCGCAGCGATTTCCGCGCGCCGTTCGCGACGGACCTGAAACCCGAGGTGGCCGCCCGGTTCGAGGCGCACATCCCGATGAACCGCGGCCGGGCTCTGGCGCTCACCGCGATCCGCGAAACCTACGAGGAAGCTGGCCTGCTGCTGGCCAGGCAGGCGCCGGCTCGGCCGCTGGCCGGCCCCTGGCGCGAGTTCGCCGCCGAAGGCGCGGCCGCAGACTTGGATGCGCTGGAGATCGTGGCTCGCGCCGTCACGCCGCCGATGCTGGCCAAGCGCTTCGACACCTGGTTCCTGATGGCCGACGCCGAGCGCCTGATCAGTCTGGAACGCAAGCCCGACTGCGGAGAGCTCGAGGAAATCGCCTGGGTCGATTTCGACGAGGCCATCGCCCTGCCCCTGCCTTCGGTCACCCGCACAGTGATCGGAGAGGCGATCCACCGGCTGGAAGACCCCGAGCGCCCGCGTCCGTTCATGCGGTTCGGCGCCGGCGCCACGCGGCTGAGCCACCTCTAGGCGCCGGAACATTTCAAATGCGAATTGTTCTCAACTGACTTGCGTTGAGCGCAACCCCTTGTTAGTGCGACCTACTATCAGCACTTGCGAGGACTAGTAGTTTGTCGGCTTCGGAGCTCGTGGACGCGAAAGCGGCCATCGACGAGGAAAAGGCCAAGGCCAAGCGTAAGGCCCAGCGCCGTGCCGCCCTCATGCGCCAGATGGTCAAGTGGCACTGGATCAGCGCAGCGGTCTGCCTGGTCGGGATGCTGCTGTTCGCAATCACCGGGATCACGCTCAACCACGCCGGCGCCATCGAGGCCAAGCCGAACACCGTCGAGACCGAAGGGCGGCTCCCGGCTGAACTCTTGAGCGTGGCCAAGGCCGCCCAGGCCGAGCAAGGCGCCTTGCCCGAGCCGATCCGCGCCTGGCTGGCCAAGGACATGGGCGTGAAGGCCCCCAAGGCCGCCGCCATCGAGTGGACCGACGAAGAAGCCTATGTCTCCCTGCCCCGCCCCGGCGGGGACGGCTGGGTGACCTTCGACGCCGGCGACGGCGCGGTCGTGCACGAAAGCACCAGCCGCGGGCCGGTGGCCTATCTCAACGACCTGCACAAAGGCCGAAACACGGGCGCCGTCTGGAGCCTCTTCCTAGACATCTTCGCCATCGGCTGCGTGATCTTCTGCATCACCGGGCTGGTGCTGCTGCAACTGCATTCGAAGGCCCGCAAGATCACCTGGCCGTTGGTCGGGCTTGGCCTCGCAGTCCCGCTGGTCCTCGTTCTCATCTTCCTTCACTGACCGGAGCACCTATGCGTCTGCCGATCTACACCGCCGCCTTCACGGGCCTGATGGCGGGTCCCGCCTTGGCGGCGGACCTGGAGTTGAGCCTGGAAATTCCGCGGCTGACGGTCGCCGAGTACCATCGCCCGTACGTCGCCGTCTGGATCGAGAACCAGGACAAGACCGCGGTGAAGACGCTGGCCGTCTGGTACGACGTCAAGCTGAAGAACCAGGAAGGCCAGAAGTGGCTGAAGGACATGCGCCAGTGGTGGCGCCGGGCCGGCCGCGACATGAGCCTGCCCGCCGATGGCGTCAGCGCCGCGACCCGCGCGCCCGGCAAGCACCAGGTGGTGTTCAAGGGGGGTGCGACGCCGCTCGGGAACCTGCCGGCCGGCCAGTACAACATCGTCGTCGAAGCGGCTCGCGAAGTCGGCGGCGTCGAGGTGGTGCGCGCGCCGTTCCAATGGCCCCCTAAGGCCCGCACGACGTCCTCCGCCAAGGGGACCAGCGAACTCGGCGCCGTGAGCGTCACCGTCAAGCCGTAGAGGACAGAAGCATGCAAAAGATCCGCCGCGGCGCCCTGGCCGCCGTCTCCGTCGTCGCCATCCTGGCGATCCCGGCCGCCGCCAGCGCACACCGCCAATGGCTGTTGCCCTCGGCCACCGTGCTGTCGGGCAACGATCCCTGGATCACCGTCGACGCCGCCGTCTCCAACGACCTGTTCTACTTCGACCACGTGCCGATGCGCCTCGACGGCATCTCGGTGATCGCGCCGGACGGCTCGAAGGGCGAAATCAAGAACGGCGCGACCGGCAAGTACCGCAGCACCTTCGACGTGCAGCTGAGCCAGCCGGGCACCTACAAGATCGCCAATGTCAGCGACGGCGTCGGCGCCTCGTACAAGCAGGGCGGCGAGCAGAAGCGCTGGCGTGGCGCGGCCGCCGACCTGGCGACGGCGATCCCCAAGGACGCCACCGACGTCAAGATCACGGAGAACGCGCGCCGACTGGAAGTCTTCGCCACCCGCGGCTCGCCGACCAAGGAAGCCCTGAAGCTGACCGGCAAGGGCCTCGAGCTCGACCCCGTCACCCATCCGAACGACCTCGTGGCCAGCGAACCGGCGACCTTCAAGCTGGTCATCGACGGCAAGCCTGCGGCCAATGTCGAGGTCGAGGTCGTCGCCGGCGGCAACCGCTACGCCGGCAAGACCACCGAGCTGAAGCTGAAGACCGGGGCCGACGGCGCCTTCACCGTGCACTGGCCGGCGGCCGGCATGTACTGGCTGGAGGCCTCCGTCCGCGGCGGTCAGAGCAGCATCCCGAACGCCGAGCGCAGCGCCGCCTACGTGACGACTCTGGAAGTCCTGCCCGACTGATGAGTCGGGTCGCCGTCCCTCTGGACCTCTCGCCGCGCGCCCTTCGGGCCCGCGGCGAGCGAGCGGTCGCCTTCAGCGGCCCGACGATGGGCGTGGCTTGGAACGTCAAGGCTTTCGCGCCCCCAGGCTTCGAGCTCACGGCCCTTCCTGCCCAGATCCAGGGCCTTCTGAACGGCCTGATCGAGCAGATGAGCAACTGGGAGCCGGACTCCCACATCTCACGGTTCAACCGCGCGGCCGCCGGCGACTGGCTCGACCTCGCGCCCGGTTTCCAGCACGTGATGGACCGCGCGCTGCATTGGGCGGAATTGAGCGACGGCGCCTTCGACCCCACGGCAGGACGGTTGGTGGATCTATGGGGGTTCGGACCGCCCGGCCCGACCTCTCCTCCCCCTGACGCCGAACTTGAGGCCGCTCGGGCCGACTGCGGCTGGGACCGACTGGCCCGCGACGGCCAGCGCATGTTCCAGCCGGGCGGCCTGCATCTCGACCTGTCCGGAATCGCCAAGGGATTTGGTGTGGACGAAGTCTCGCGAGCTCTCTCCCACCTTGGGCTGGCGGACCACCTCGTGGAAATCGGCGGCGAGCTCCGGGGCGCCGGCGTCAAGCCGGACGGCCAGCCCTGGCTCGCCGACATCGCCGCGCCGCCAGGCGTCAGCCTGCCGGGCGGTCCGATCCGCGTGGCGCTGCACGGCCTCTCGCTCGCCACCTCCGGCGACTATCACCGCTTCCTCGACCACGACGGACGGCGCTACAGCCACACGCTGGATCCGCGCACCGGACAGCCCGCCGCCAACGGCCTGCGTTCGGTCAGCGTCGTCGCCCGCGACTGCATCGACGCCGACGCGCTCTGCACCGCGATCGGCGTGCTGGGACCAGAAGACGGCCGCGCCTTCGCCGTCCGGCACGAGGTCGCCGCCTATCTGCTGGTGGACAATGGCGCCGGATTGAGCGAAATCGTCACCCCCGCCCTTGAGGCGATGCTGGCCTGAGCCAGGACACCCGCGGATTTTCCCAAGGCCGCATTGACTTTGGGTTCGAGATTCGTATTGTCCGCGGCTCTTTAGAACACCTGCCGGTCCGACCGGCCCCGCGAGGACCGACCATGGCGAAGCCCGCCTCCATCAAGATCCGCCTGAACTCGTCGGCTGACACCGGCTACTTCTACGTCACCAAGAAGAACGCCCGCACGAAGACCGAAAAGCTGGTCATGAACAAGTACGACCCGATCGTGCGCAAGCATGTCGAGTTCAAAGAAGGCAAGATCAAATAAGCCTTCACCAGACTCTCCAGTCTGTGAAAACGCCCGGCCGGCTGGCCGGGCGTTTTTCGTTGTGCGTCCCGCGGCGCAGCGCGTCATGTCGTCGCCCCTCGGCCTGAGCTAACATACGGTCATGACGCCCCTGGATCTCAGCATCCGCAGCTACGGCGAAGACCGCGGCCCCGACAGCCACAGCTTCGACCAACTGGTGCTGCCGCTCAGCGGAGCGCTCGAGTTGGAAATCGCCGGCCAGGGCGGCCGACTCGCTTCCGGGCGCGCCGCCTTCGTGGTCGCTGGAACCCAGCACTCAACCATGAGCGACATCGCCAACCGCTCGCTCATCCTCGATCTGCACCTGGCTCACCTGGCCCCCCAGATGGCCGAGCGGCTCGCGCGCGCGCCGTTCGTGAGTCTGACGCCCGCCGCCACCAAGCTCATCGACTACATGGGCCTGATGATCGCCGATGGACGTGCTGCGTCCGCCACAGTGGCGCTCTGGACGCCGCTGCTGATCGACGCCTTGGGCCAGGCGCCGGCCAGCGCCGCCTCGCGTCTGGCGCGGCTCGCCGCCGAGATCGAGGCCGCCCCCGCCCTGCCCTGGACCGCCGCCATGATGGCCGAGCGGACGGCGCTCAGCGTCAGCCGCCTGCACGCCCTGTTCCAGACCGAGCTCGGCATGAGCCCGCGGGCCTGGCTGAGCGAAGTTCGCCTGCGCCAGGCTCGCGACTGGCTGGCGACCTCGCCGGCGTCGATCGCCGAAGTCGCCCACCGCTGCGGCTACGCTGACCAGAGCGCGCTGACGCGGGCGATGCGGCGGACCAGCGGCATGACCCCCGCCGCCTATCGCCGCCAGGAACGCGAGACGCGGACCAAAGCGCAGTAGCCCGGGCCAAGACCGGGCCGCTGTTTCGTGGCATCTGCCGCCTCATGACAGGACAAGGCCGGACATTGCTGGGCGTCGGATGCGGATTGGCCGCCGGCGCGCTCTGGGGGCTGGTCTTCCTCGCGCCGGAGCTGGCCTCCGAGTTCTCGCCGTTGCAGCTGGCGGCCGGGCGCTATCTCGCCTATGGCGCGCTCGCAGCGGTCTTGCTGGCGCCCCGCTGGCGGGCGGTCAGCAACGCGATCGGCCGGCGCGAGTGGGTCGCGCTGTCGTGGCTCAGCGTGCTGGGCAACACCCTCTACTATGTCCTCCTCGCTAGCGCCGTGCAGCTGGGCGGGGTGACCATGACCTCGGTCGTGGTCGGCTTCCTGCCCGTCGCGGTGACGGTGATCGGCAGCCGTGACCACGGCGCAGTCCCGCTGCGACGGCTGATCCCCTCGCTGGTCATGGGCGCCGGCGGCGTCGCCTGTATCGCCTGGCAGTCGCTGGACGCCGCCGCGCCAGGCTCGGAAACCAAGGCCATGGTCGGCTTGGCCTGCGCCGTTGGCGCGCTGGTCTCCTGGACCGCCTATGCGGTCTGGAACGGCCGCTGGCTGGCCCGCATGCAGCACGTCTCCGCCCACGACTGGAGCCTGCTGACTGGCGTGGCGACCGGGGCCCAGGCGGTCCTGCTTGCGATCCCGGCGGCGCTGATCGGCGCCGGCGCGCACGCATCGGCCGAGTGGATGCGGTTCATCGCCGTCTCAGCCGGCGTCGCGATCTTCGCGTCCATCGTCGGCAACGCCTTCTGGAACCGCGCCAGCCGACTGCTGCCGCTGACCCTGGTGGGCCAGATGATCCTGTTCGAGACCCTGTTCGCCCTACTCTACGGCTTCCTCTGGGAGCAGCGCTGGCCGACCACGGCCGAACTCGCCGCCATCGCCTTGATGGTCGCCAGCGTCGTCACCTGCGTTTCGGCGCACCGCCCGCGCCAAGGAGCAGCACATGCACAAGATCAGCACGCCTGACGAACCGGCCGCCGAACAGATCGTCTTCGACGACTTCGCCAAGATCGACATCCGTGCGGGCGTCATAGTTTCGGCCGAGCCGTTTCCAGAGGCGCGCAAGCCGGCATTTCGCCTGGCCATCGACTTCGGTCCCGCGATCGGCGTGAAGAAGAGTTCGGCCCAGATCACCGAGCACTACACGTTGCAGGAGCTCGTCGGACGCCGGGTGATGGCTGTGGTGAACTTCCCGCCCCGCCAGATCGGCCCGGTCCGCTCCGAAGTGCTGGTCCTGGGCTTTCCCGATGAGGACGGCCGCATCGTACTGGCTGCGCCGACCTCGGCGGTCCCCAACGGCGCGCGACTGGCCTAAGCGCTACCTGGAATAGCAGAGCTTACTGGACTACCCTCCTCGACCGGATTCCGGGGGGAAGACATGGCCAAGAAGAAATCGAACGTCGGGCTGCTGGTCGGACTGGGCGTGGGCACCGCGATCATCGGAGGCGGAGCCTTCTGGCTGTCCCAGGACGCCAAGCGAGCGGCTAATAGCGATGCAGAAGCCGCCGCCTATATCCCCAAAGCGCCCACAGGAGCGCTGGTGCTCGTACGCGAGGGCGTCACCGAGGCCCGGTTCGTCGTCCGCGACGAGGTCTCGCGCGACGGCAAGACTGTCAATGCGACCGTGCTGGTGATCGGCAAGTCGCCGACCGGGCTCGAGGGCAAGTCGGCGATGATCGCCCAACGCAAGACGCTCGACTGCGAGCGCCAGCGCATCTTCGACGGCAAGATCGGGCTCTTCGACCATGATGGAAAGCTGACGAGTCAGAAGGTGCTGTTCTCTGGCAAGCGCGGCCGCCTGATCGAAACGGAGGAGGTCGAGGCCGCAATGCTGTGCGGCGCGCCAGCCGCCCTCAAGGGCCGCACCTTCGAGGGCTTCCGAGCCGCCCAGCGCGAGATCCAGACCATGCCGCAGGGCTACGAGACCTCGCCGGCGGCGCAGGCCGCCGATCCGGCCGCCCTCGCCTGGATGTGCAACGCCGCCGCGCGTGGCCGTTGGCGGTCCGAGGCGCCCCGCGACTGCGACCGCGCCGTGCAGCTCAACCCCGCCGCCGCCGACGTACGTCTCGACCGCGCCTTCCTGAGCCTGATCCTCGGCAAGCGCGCCGCCGCGCTCGCCGACTTCGAGCACGTCATCGCCAACGATGCGTCAAACGCGCGGGCCCTGTTCGCCCGCAGCCTGATCATGGCGCTGCAGAACAACGAGGCGGCCAGCAAACGCGATCGCGCCCAGGCCCTGGCGTTGGACCCGACCGTGCCCGCTTGGATCCTCGCGACCTACGGCATCCGGATAGGCGCCGAGCACCGCACGCTTTAGGGCGCGGTCGGCCTGACGGTGAAGCGGTAAGGGATGCAGAGCGCGGCCCCCTGCCTCGACGCGGTGGTCGAGGTCACGCCGCGCGGGCGACCACCTTGTTGCGGCCGTGGGCCTTGGCCTCGTAGACCGCCTCGTCGGAGCGCTTGAGCAGGGCTTCGGGCTTGTCGCTCTCTCCAAGCGTCGCAGCGACGCCGACCGAGATCGTGACCGTCAGCAGTTCGCTTCCGCCCATCACCCGGAAGGGCGAGCCGGCGACATGCAGCCGGATCCGCTCGGCGATGCGCTCGGCGTCTTCCAGCTTGGTGTCGGGCATGACCACGACGAACTCTTCGCCGCCGTAGCGGCACGGCAGGTCGATGGCCCGGACGTTGGAGGCCAGGCGCACGGCGAACTCGCGCAGCACCTCGTCGCCGACGTCGTGGCCGTAGCCGTCGTTGATCTTCTTGAAGTGGTCGATGTCGATCAGCAGGCAAGCCACCGGATCGCCGCCATGCGTCGCCCGGCGCACCAGCGCCTCGAGCTGACCGTTCATGTAGCGACGGTTGTGCAGCCCGGTCAGCTGGTCGGTGACCGCCAGTTCGAGCGAGTGGTCCAGATTGTCGCGCAGATAGTCGGTGTAGCGCTTGCGCCGGATCTGGGTGCGCGCGCGGGCCGCCAGCTCCTGCGGGTCGATCGGCTTGGGCAGGATGTCGTTGACGCCGATCTCCAGCGCCTTCACCAGCCGCGGACGCTCGTCGAAGTCGACCACCGCCAGCACCGGCAAGTGCCGCGTCGCTTCGTCCGATCGCAGCTGGGCGGCGAAGCGCAGGCCGTCGAAGCCGCGCGCCGTCGCGTTGACGATGATCAGATCGACCGGCCCCTTTGCGGTCATCAGCGCCTTTTCGGGATCGGCCTCGATGACCGGCCGATGCTCGATGGCCAATTCGGTGGCGACGCGCTGGGCCTGCCGCTCGTGGTCGTCGACAATGAGGATCCGCCCGCCCGTCCCGCCCAGGCGCGAGGCCGCGCCCGCGATGACGCCCATGCGGCGGCCCGAAGCCTCGCGATCGCGCAGCTCGTCGATGACCATCTTGAGCCGGGTCAGGCTGCGCACGCGGGCGAACAGCATGACGTCGTCGATAGGCTTGGTCAGGAACTCGTCGGCGCCGGACTCCAGCCCGGCGATACGGTCGGCGCGGCCGTCCAGGGCGGTGACCAGCACCACGGGCACGTGGCGGGTCTCCGGATCGTCCTTCAGCCGCCGGCAGACCTGGAAGCCGTCCATGCCCGGCATCATGACGTCCAGCAGGACGATGTCGGGCTTTTCCTTGGCTGCGATGGCCAACGCCGTCGGCCCGTCGCTGGCCGTCAGGACATCGTAGTACTCGGCCGTCAGCTTGGCTTCCAGCAGACGCACGTTGGCTTCGATGTCGTCGACGACGAGGATGCGGGCGGACATGCGCGAACTAACTCAACAATCGCCGGATGGTATCGAGAAAGTGCGACACGGAAATTGGTTTCGATAGATAGGCCTCGCATCCGCCTTCGCGAATCCGCTCCTCGTCGCCCTTCATGGCGAACGCCGTCACCGCCACGACTGGAATCGCGGCCAGCTCGTCGTCCTCCTTCAGCCACTTGGTGACCTCCAGGCCGGAGATCTCGGGCAGCTGGATGTCCATCAAGATCAGATCGGGGCGATGCTCACGCGCCAACGCAAGCGCCTGCAGCCCCTCGCGGGTCTGTAGGGTTTCGTAGCCTTGGGCATCGAGCAGATCATGAAACAGCTTCATGTTCAGCTCGTTGTCCTCGACGATGAGGACCTTCTTGGCCATTTTCGTCTCGACGATGCTTCGAGAGCCCGCGAATCGACCGCTGGCTCCACCTTTGGATCGTTAATCTCACGGATATCCTTAAACTCGCGTTAGTCGCACCGGAGGGCCCTTTGGCCAGCGTTTCACCTCAACTGCCGCCGCCGCGGGCGCCCAACCTGCTGGAACTGGGCGTCGATCCGCATCGGCCGCTGCTGTTGGTCGACGTGGACGAGGTGCTGGGGCTGTTCATGCAGGGCTTCGGGCGCTTCCTGGAGGGGCGCGGCCTGGAGTTCCGCGTCGACCGCTTCGCGTTGTTCCAGAACATCTATCGTCCCGGCGAGACCCAACACCTGCCGATCGAGGAAGGTCGTTCGCACTTCGACGACTTCTTCCGTCTCGGCTGCGGGGACATGGAGCCCGCCCCTGGCGGCCCCGAAGCGCTGCGTGCGCTGTCCCAGCGCGCCAATGTCGTGATCCTCACCAATGCGCCGGGACCGGCCCGCATGGCGCGCGCCCGCTGGCTGGGCCGCCATGGCATGGACTATCCGCTCGTGCTCAACACGGGCCCGAAGGGGCCTGTCGCAGCCCTGATGGCCCGGCAGGTGAAGGCGCGAGCGGCGTTCATCGACGACCTGATCTCGAACCTCGACTCCGTGGCCGAAAGCGCGCCGGGCGTGAACCGCTTCCAGATGGTCGCCGATCCACGCCTGCAGCCGCTGGCCCCGACTGCCCCCGAGCGCCACACCAGGATCGACGACTGGCGGGCGCTGCGCGAGGCGATCGAAGCGGCGGTGTTCTAGGCCGCCGGCTTGGCCGGGCCCGGCTGGGTGAACTCGGCCTCGATGATGATCTCGACAGCATCGCTGACGCCGAAGTTCGTCCCCGGCGCGGGCACGCCATAGGCGATCCCGAAGTCCGAACGCTTGATCTCGCCCTTGGCCGAAAAGCCGATGCGCGCCCCGCTGGGGTCCATGCCGCCAGCGGCATAGCCGCCGTTGAAGGTGACATCCAAGGTCAGGGGCCGCGTCACGCCATGGAGGGTGAAGTCGCCCGTGACCTTGGCGGTGTTGGCGCCGGTCAGCTCGACCTTAGTCGACTTGAAGGCGATGGTCGGGAACTTGCCAGCGTCGAGCCACTTCGGCCCGGCGAGCTCGGCGTCGAAGTCCGGCTCGTCGAGCGGGAAGTCCGTTTCGAGCGACTTCGGATCGACCGTCGCCTCCACGGTCATCGCCGCGGGGTTGGCGGGATCGAAGTTCAGCTTGCCGGCGATGTCGGTGAAGCGCGCCGTATAGCGCGACAGGCCCAGGTGATTGACCCGGAAGGTGACGCTGGCGTGGGTGTTGTCCAACTTGTACTCGCCCGGAGGGGCGGTGTTCTGGGCCGCTGGCGCAGCGGCCGTCGGCGCGGGCGGCTCGGCCGCCTTCTTCTCGGCCGGCGACTGCGAACAGGCGGCGACGGTAAGGGCGGCGAACGCCCAGGCGGCACGCTTCATGGGTCCGGTCCTTCGAGTGTGTCTGGCCACAACTGAGCGTCGCACCAGCCGGACCGCCACGCCAACCGAAATCGCCGCCCATTGCGCAGGCGTGCAAAACGGAACAAACCATGACCTCATGATCCGGATCGGCGTGGACTTCGGCGGCACCAAGATCGAGGCCGCGGCGCTGGACGCGCAGGGCTGCTTCCAGGCGCGCGTGCGCGTCGCCTCGCCCCGCGACTATGCGGCCGGCCTCGAAGCGGTTCGCGAGCTGGTCAGCGAAGCCGAGCGTCAGGCCGGCGTGAAGGGCGCCAGCATCGGCGTCGGCGGCCCGGGCTCGCCCTCCCCCGCCACCGGCCTGATGCGCAACGCCAACTCGACCGAGCTCAACGGCCACCCCTTCCCCGCCGACCTCGCCCGCGTGCTGGAGCGCCCGGTGCGCTACGCCAACGACGCGAACTGCCTCGCGCTGTCGGAGGCCGTCGACGGCTCGGCGGCCGGACATCGCGTGGTCTTCGCCGCGATCCTGGGGACCGGCTGCGGCGCGGGCGTGGCGGTGGACCGAACGATCCTTGAAGGCCGCAACGCCTTCGCTGGCGAGTGGGGGCACATGCCCCTGCCCTGGCCGACCGACGCCGAACATCCGGGTCCCTCGTGCTGGTGCGGGCGACGCGGTTGCATGGAGCTTTGGGTCTCAGGGCCCGGCCTCGCCAAGGACCACGGCGGAGGATTGTCGGGCGAACACATCATCGAGGCGGCCCGAGGCGGCGAGCCGGCGGCCGCCGAGGCGTTGGACCGCTATGTCGACCGTCTGGCTCGCGGCCTCGCCGTGGTCTGCGACGTGCTCGACCCGGACGTCATCGTGCTCGGCGGCGGCATGTCGAACGTCGGCGAACTCTACGAGCGTCTCCCAGACGCGATCACCCCTCTGGTGTTCTCGGACCTGTTCGAGACCGAGATCCGCCCCGCCCTGCACGGGGATTCTTCCGGCGTGCGCGGCGCCGCCTGGCTGTGGCCGCTGACGCCATGAGCACTCTCTGCCGCGACTGCTTCAAGCGCGGCCAGTTCGAGCGCCGCTGCCCGGCCTGCGGCTCGCCGCGGATCGTCGCGCACGCGGAACTCGAAGCGCTTTCAATTGCGCACATGGATTGCGACGCCTTCTACGCTTCGGTGGAAAAGCGCGACGATCCTTCGCTGCGCGACCAGGCGGTGATCGTCGGCGGCGGCAAGCGTGGCGTGGTCACCACCTGCTGCTACATCGCCCGCATCAGCGGCGTGCGCTCGGCCATGCCCATGTTCAAGGCGCGCCAACTCTGCCCCCAGGCTGTGATCATCAAGCCGGACTTCACCAAGTACCGCACGGAGAGCCGGCGGATCATGGAGATGGTGCGCGACCTGACCCCGCTGGTTCAGCCGCTTTCGCTGGACGAGGCGTGGATGGATCTGTCGGGCACCGAGCGCCTGCACGGCGCGCCCCCGGCCGAGACCCTGGCCCGGCTGCAGGCGAAGATCGAGACCGAGGTGGGCATCACCGTCTCGATCGGCCTGGCCGCCAACAAGTTCCTCGCCAAGATCGCCTCAGACCTCGACAAGCCGCGCGGCTTTTCGGTGATCGGCGCGGCCGAGGCGCAGAGCTTCCTGGCGTCCAAACCGGTCGGCATCATCCCCGGCGTCGGCCCGGCGATGATCAAGTCCCTGGAAGGCGCAGGATTCAGCAAGGTCGGCGACCTGGCCCGCGCCGACCTCAAGGTCCTGGCGCAGCGCTTCGGCGCTCAGGGCCTGAGGCTGCACGATCTCGCGCACGGGCGCGACAACCGCAGCGTCAACCCGAACGAGGAACGCAAGGGCATCAGCGCGGAGACCACCTTCAACGAGGACCTGTCCGCACGCTCGGATCTGGAGGACAAACTCGCTCCGCTCTGCGAGCGGGTGGCGCGCCAGGCCCGCGCCGGCGGCGTTGCGGGCCGGGTCGTGACCCTGAAGCTGCGCCGCACCGACTTCAAGATCATCACCCGCCGCCGCGCCCTGCCCGTGGCGACCCAGACGGCCAAGACCCTGTTCGCGGTCGGCCGCGAACTGCTGGCCAAGGAGGTCGACGGACGCCCCTGGCGGTTGATCGGCATCGGCATGGCCGAACTGATCGACGCCGATGCTGTGGAGCATGACTTTTTCGCCGGCGCTGAGCAGAAGGCGCTGGTCGAGGAACGCGCCGTGGATAAGCTACGGGCGCGATTCGGCCCCGATGCGGTCACATCCGGACGGGCATTGGGGGCGAAACGCACCTCCCATGATTGAGGGTTGCCATGTTCCCCCGCATTCGGGGTGACAAAAACGCGCGGTTAGACGGGTTGGAGCCTTCGGGCGACATTTCAACCCTTCCATACGGCAGCCTTTTCCATATCTAATCCATTGTAGAGAGGGCGGCTGCCCTCAGGAGACCTGTTCGATGGCCGAGCGCAAGCAAGGTGATCAAGATACGGGCGTCCGGTCGACGGTCATCACTCAGACCAAGCCGAAGACGCAGAAGCCGTCGATGTATCGCGTGCTCATCCTGAACGATGACTACACGCCGATGGAATTCGTCGTCTACGTGCTTGAGCAATACTTTAACAAGTCGCGCGAAGACGCGACGCGGATCATGCTGCACGTTCACCAACATGGTGTCGGCGTGTGTGGCGTGTTCACATACGAAGTGGCGGAAACGAAGGTGGCCCAGGTGGTTGATACCGCTCGCCGGCATCAGCACCCGCTGCAATGCACAATGGAAAAGGATTGAGGCTCAGTGCCGTCATTCTCGCGCCAGCTTGAAGAATCTCTCCACCGCGCGGTGGCTTTCGCGAACCAGCGTAAGCACGAGTACGCGACGCTAGAGCACCTGCTGCTCGCCCTCATCGACGATGAGGACTCGGCTGGTGTGATGCGCGCGTGCGACGTGGACCTGGCCGCGCTGCGCACCACTCTCACCAACTACGTGGACAACGAGCTCCGCTCCCTGGTCGTCGACGACGGCGAGGACGCCAAGCCGACGTCGTCGTTCCAGCGCGTGATCCAGCGCGCCGTGATCCACGTCCAGTCCTCGGGCCGCGAGGAAGTGACCGGAGCCAACGTGCTCGTGGCCATTTTCTCCGAGCGCGAGAGCCACGCCGCCTACTTCCTGCAAGAGCAGGACATGACGCGCTACGACGCGGTCAACTACATCGCCCATGGCATCGCCAAGAAGGCCGGCGCTGAGCAGCCCAAGACGGTCAAGGGCTCCGAGGACGAGGACAAGCCTGCGGTGAAGACCGGCGGCGAAGCACTCGAGGCCTACTGCGTCAATCTCAACGAAAAGGCCAAGCAAGGTAAGGTCGACCCGCTGATCGGGCGTCATGCCGAGGTCGAGCGCTGCATCCAGATCCTCTGCCGCCGGACCAAGAACAACCCGTTGCTGGTCGGCGACCCGGGCGTCGGCAAGACCGCCATCGCCGAAGGCCTGGCCCGCAAGATCATCAACAACCAGGTCCCGGAAGTTCTGGCCGGCGCGACCATCTTCTCGCTCGATATGGGCTCGCTGCTGGCTGGCACCCGCTATCGCGGCGACTTTGAAGAGCGCGTGAAGCAGGTCGTCAAGGAGTTGGAGAACCACCCCGACGCGATCCTGTTCATCGACGAGATCCACACGGTGATCGGCGCCGGCGCGACCAGCGGCGGGGCGATGGACGCCTCCAACCTGCTGAAGCCGGCCCTGGCCTCGGGCACCCTGCGCTGCATGGGCTCGACGACCTACAAGGAGTTCCGTCAGCACTTCGAGAAGGATCGGGCCCTGGTCCGGCGCTTCCAGAAGATCGACGTGAACGAGCCGACGATCGAGGACACCATCAAGATCCTCAAGGGTCTGAAGACCTACTACGAGGAGTTCCACAAGCTCCGCTACACCAATGACGCCATCAAGTCGGCGGTGGAGCTGTCGGCCAAGTACATCACCGACCGCAAGCTGCCGGACAAGGCCATCGACATCATCGACGAGGCCGGCGCCAGTCAGATGCTGCTGCCCGAGGGCAAGCGGAAGAAGACCATCGGCGTGAAGGAGATCGAGACGGTCGTCGCCAAGATCGCCCGCATCCCACCGAAGTCGGTCTCCAAGTCCGACACGGTCGCGCTGAAGGAACTGGAAATCGATCTGAAGCGCGCGGTCTACGGCCAGGACGACGCGATCGAGCAGCTGTCCGCCGCCATGAAGATGGCGCGGGCGGGCCTGCGCGACGCGAACAAGCCGATCGGTTGCTACCTGTTCTCCGGCCCCACCGGCACCGGCAAGACCGAGACCGCCCGCCAGCTGGCCTCGACCATGGGCATCGAGCTCCTGCGCTTCGACATGTCGGAGTACATGGAGCGCCACACGGTCAGCCGCCTGATCGGCGCGCCTCCCGGCTATGTCGGCTTCGACCAGGGCGGCCTGCTGACCGACGCTGTCGATCAGCATCCGCACGCCGTCGTGCTGCTCGACGAAATCGAGAAGGCTCACCCGGACGTCTTCAACATCCTGTTGCAGGTCATGGACCATGGCGTCCTGACCGACGCCAACGGCAAGAAGGTCGACTTCCGGAACGTGGTCCTGATCATGACCACCAACGCCGGCGCCTCTGACGCCCAGCGCAACGCCATCGGCTTCGGCCGCGGCAAGCAGGACGACGAGGTGGACGAGGCTCTGAAGCGCCTGTTCACGCCGGAGTTCCGCAACCGCCTGGATGCGGTGGTCCAGTTCAAGCCGCTGACCCAGGAGATCATCCGCCAGGTCGTCCAGAAGTTCGTCATGCAGCTGGAAGCCCAGCTCGCCGATCGTCACGTCACGATCGAAACGACAGAAGAAGCGGCCGACTGGCTGGCCAAGAACGGCTTCGACGAGCTCTACGGCGCCCGGCCGCTGGCCCGGGTCATCCAAGAGCACATCAAGAAGCCGCTGGCCGACGAGATCCTGTTCGGCAAGCTGGTCAAGGGCGGCCACGTCAAGGTGGTCCTCAAGGACAGCAAGCTGGGCTTCGAGATCGAAGGCGACGACCGCGAGCCGGGCGCCCCGATCATCGAGGATCCCGCCGAGGACCCCGCGCCGGAACTGGCCAACTAAGGTCAGCTCCAGCCTAAAATGCGAAACCCCGGAGCTTCGGCTCCGGGGTTTTTCTTTGGTTCGACCGCTGATCTCCTCAGGCGATCTTGGCGGCGATCTGCTCGGCCAGGGCTTTGAGTTCGGCCAGATCGGCCATGCCGCCCGCGCCATGACGGCCGAGTTCCAGCCCCGCCCAGCGCGGGATGATGTGGAAGTGCAGGTGGTAGATCGTCTGGCCGGCCGGGGCGCCGTTGTACTGCGAGACCATGATCCCGTCCGGGTTCAGCGCTGCGCGCACCGCCCGCGTGATCCGCTGCACGCCCAGCATCAGCGGCCCCAGGACCTCGGGCTCCACCTCAAGCAGGTTGCGGGCCTGTGAATGCTTGGGGATCACCAGGGTGTGGCCCTGGGACTGGGGAAACACGTCCATGAAGGCGAGGATCTCGCCGTCTTCGAACACCTTCGCCGCCGGCGCTTCGCCCCGGAGAATCTTCGCGAAGATGTTGCCGTCCTCGTAGGTCCCGTCCAGGCTCATGCGGTGTTTCCTCCAAACTCGTCGCACGGTGGTAACGCATCGCCCACCATGACGGAACACGGCAACGGGTTTACGCCCCCTCGCCTTGCGATAACCTGCAACGACAGACGGCCAACAAGGCCGCGGAGGGAGGGAAGCGATGTATCTCGCCGATCACGCGCGGCTGACGCCCGACAAGCCGGCCATGATTTCCGCCGACACCGGCCAGGTCGTGACATTCGCCGAACTGAACGAACGGTCGAACCGTCTGGCCCAGTTTCTCCATGCCCAGGGCCTGCGCCGCGGCGATCACGTCGCAGTGCTGATGGAGAACAACCTCGCGTTCATGGAGCCGGTCTGGGCGGCGTTCCGTTCGGGCCTCTACGTGACGACGATCAACCGATACCTCCCCCCGGACGAGGCCGCCTACATCGCCAGCGACTGCGGGGCGAAGGCGCTGATCACCTCCTACGCCAAGCGTGACACTGCGGCCGAACTTCTGGACCTGATCCCGAACTGCCCGATCCGCCTCATGGCGGGCGGCGTCATCCCGGGCTGGGCCTCCTATGAGGAAGCCGTCGCATCGGGTTCGCCAGAGCCGCTGGCCCAGGAGTGGATGGGCGATTCCATGCTCTACTCGTCGGGCACCACCGGACGCCCGAAGGGAATTCTCCGCCCGCTGCCCGAGATCACGCCGGCGGAAGGGTTCGACACCCGTCAGGCGTCCAACCGCTATGAGCTATCGGACCAATCCGTCTATCTGTCCCCGGCCCCGCTCTATCACGCCGCGCCGCTGGCCTATGTGCTGACGGTGCAGTCCTTCGGCGGCACGGTCGTGATGATGGAGCGCTTCGATCCGGAGCAGGCGCTGCTGCTGATCGAGAAACACCGCGTCACCCACAGCCAATGGGTGCCGACCATGTTCGTCCGCATGTTGAAGCTGCCGCCCGAGGTTCGGACGCGCTACGACCTCTCCAGCCACAAGGTCGCCGTCCACGCCGCCGCGCCCTGCCCGGTCGAGGTCAAGCGCCAGATGATCGAGTGGTGGGGGCCGATCCTCTACGAATACTACGCCGGCACCGAAGCCTCCGGCTCGACCTTCATCACCAGCCAGGACTGGCTGGAACATCCTGGGTCGGTCGGTCGGGCAGCGCTGGGCGTGCTGCATATCTGCGACGAGGACGGCGAGGAGCTGCCGATCGGCGAGACCGGCCTCGTCTACTTCGAGCGCGAGGCCCCGACTTTCGAGTACCACAACGATCCGGCCAAGACCGCCTCGGCCCGCCATCCCAAGCACCCAAACTGGAACGCGCTCGGCGACGTCGGCTATCTCGACAAGGACGGCTACCTCTACCTCACAGACCGCAAGGCCTTCATGATCATCTCGGGCGGGGTGAACATCTATCCGCAGGCCATCGAGGACGCGCTGGTCACCCATCCAAAGGTCGCCGACGTGGCCGTCTTCGGCGTCCCGGACGCGGAGATGGGGGAAGCGGTGAAGGCCGTGATCGAGCCGGCGCCCGGTCAGGCGCCGAGCGACGACCTGGCGGCCGAGTTGATGTCCTATGCCCGCGAGCGGCTGGCTCACTACATGGCCCCGCGCTCCATCGACTTCATCGAGGAGATGCCCCGCCTTCCGACTGGCAAGCTCTACAAGCGGCTGCTGCGCGACGCCTACTGGCAGGATCGGAAGATCTGATCCGGCGCGGACGTCAGCCCTGGCGGAACGGCGAATACTCCTCGGCGAGCCATTCCATCTCGCCGTTCACCGCCTCGCGCTCGCGCCGCAGGAAGTCGTCCACCGGGCCGCGCAGCCGCGTGTCGGCGATGTAGTGGGCCGAGTAGACGGGCGCCGGCAGATAGCCGCGAGCGATCTTGTGCTGGCCCTGGGCGCCGGCCTCGACCCGCGCCAGCCCCTGGTCGATCGCCCATTCGATGGCCTGATAATAGCAGAGCTCGAAGTGCAGGAACGGCACGTCCTCGATGCAGCCCCAGTTGCGGCCGTAGAGGCAGTCCTCGCCAATCAGGTTGAGCGCCCCGGCGATCCATTGTCCGCCACGCCGCGCCATGACCAGCAGCACGCGATCGGCCATGCGTTCGCCCAGCAGCGAGAAGAACAGCCGATTGAGATAGGGCCGGCCCCACTTGCGCGAGCCGGTGTCCATGTAGAAGCCGAAGAACGCGTCCCAATGGTCCTCGGTGATCTCCGAGCCCGTGAGCGCGACGATCTCGACTTGCGCCTGGGCGTCGCGCCGCTCGCGGCGGATGGTTTTGCGCCGGCCAGAGGACAGCGCCTCGAGGAACCCATCGAAGCTGGCGTACCCCTGGTTCAGCCAGTGGTACTGCTGGCCCTGGCGCTGCAGCAGCCCTCGCTCACCGAACCACTCCCACTCGCCTTGCGTGGGGAAGTTCACGTGCAGGGATGAGACGTCGTACTGCTCGCACACGGCCAGAGCGCCGCCCAGCAGGATGCGGCGCGCCTCCTCCAGGTCGACATCCGGCCGCACCAGCAACCGCGGCCCGGTCACCGGACTGAACGGCGCCGCGGAGATCAGCTTCGGATAGTACTGCCCCCCTGCCCGCTCATAGGCGTCGGCCCAGGCATGATCGAAGACGTATTCGCCCCGGCTGTGAGACTTCAGATAGAGCGGCATGACCGCAGCCACCTGGCCCGCCTCGTCCTCGACCGCCAAGTGCTGCGGCCCCCAACCAGTGCGCTCGACGGCGCAGCCGGCCGCTTCGGCGATGTCCAGGAAGTCGAACGACACGAAAGGGTTGCCGCGATGATCAGGGTGACCCGCACAGGAGTCCCATGCCTCGCGCCCGATCTCGGCGATTCGGCGGCTGATCTGCACCGCCGGCTTCAGCGTCACGCCTCGAAACCCTCGAAGATCAGGTTGTCGCAGTAGTCTTTCACCGCGTCCCACTGGCTTGGCTCGCGGACGGTCCAGGCCACGATCGGCATCCCATCATCGCGGAACTTCGCCGCCCGCTCGTCCGGAAGCATGCCGATGTGCAGCGCCAGGAAATGCGGGCGGGCGATCGACACGTGCTCGAGCCGCGCGAAGGAGTCGCGCTGTGCTTCGTTCATGCTCGGCGCCTGCTTGTAGTCATAGCTGTCCAGCCCGCGCAGGACGCCCGGGAATCGGTCGGCGAACCAAGCGTGGGAGTAAGGATTGAAGCCGATGACGCAGGTCGGTCCCGCATGGTCGATCAGCAGGTCATGGACGCGCTGTTCCAGCGGTCCGACTTCGCCGTAGGCGGTCTTCAATTCGATATGCACCATCGCCCGACGGCCGATCAGGGCCAGGGTCTCGCGCAGGGTCGGGATCTTTTCGTCGGTGCCCTTCAGCGACAGCTCGGCGAGGTCGGCGGCCGTGCGGTCGCGCAGCTTGCCCTCGACGCCCGTCATCCGCTTCAGGTCGTCGTCGTGGAAGACCATCGCCTCCCCGTCCGACGACAAGTGAACGTCCAGTTCGACGCCGTAGCCGGCCTCGCAGGCGGCCTGAAACGCAGCCAGCGAATTCTCCGGCGCGCCGCCGCGGGTCCACAGGCCCCGGTGCGCCACCGGCGGATGGAACAGCAGGTCCCAGGCCTCACCGAACGGGTTGCTCACCGAACCTGCACCACGGCGTCGACCTCGACCGAAAAGCCTAGCGGCAGACGATAGACGCCGACCGCCGAGCGGGCGTGCTTGCCGGCGTCGCCGAAGGCCTCGACCATCAGGTCCGAAGCGCCGTTCACGACCTGCGGGATCTCCAGGAAGTTCGCGCCGGCCTGCACGAAGCCGCCCAGCTTGACCACACGGACCACGCGGTCGAGATCGCCGTCGCAGGCCGCTTTCATCTGGGCGATCAGGTTGATACCGCACAGGCGAGCCGCGGCTTTGGCGGTTTCCAGGTCGACCTCTTCGCCCACCGTGCCGCGAATCCCGCCGCCGGCGTCGAGCGACACCTGGCCCGAGATATGGACGAGATCGCCGGCCCTCACGAAGGGCACGTAGTTGGCGACCGGCGGATTGGGCTGCGGCAGGGTGAGCCCGAGCGCAGACAGGCGTTCTTCGACCTTCGACATGCCGAAGGTCTAGCGCTGCGCTCTGGACCCGAAAAGAGAAAAGGCCCGCGCCTGGGCTGGCGCGGGCCTTTTCCGTTCGGACACCCCGCCGAGGCGGGGCGACTGGGAGCTCTTAGCGAGCGGCCTGCAGGCGCTCGACGGCGGCGGTGACGCGCTCGTTGAGCGGCTTGACCGCATCCTTCACCGACGACGACACGATGTCCGACATCTTCGAAACTTCGGCGATGTAGGCGTCGAGGGCCGACTTGGCGTAGGTGGTCTGAAGCTCGATCACTTCCTGCACCGACTTGGCGCCCGAAAGCGACTTGGCGGCGGCGACGTGATTTTCCACGGCCTTCTTGGAGTAGGCCATGGCCTGGGCGCCCAGGGCTTCGGCGCCCTTGGTCGAGGCGGTCACCGAGGCGATAACGGCTTCCAGGTTCTTCTTCGAATGGGTGTTCATCTCGTTCAGTTGAGCGAGCGACTTCTCGACAGCGTCCTTGAAGGCGACGTTGCCGGCGGTGGTGAACTGTTCGACGGTGTTCTTGACGGTCTCAGCGGCGGCCATGGGCGGGCTCCTGGGGTGTCGGGATGGGGCGGTGATACCGCGACGCAAACGTGGACGGGGGACTTGCCTTGAACTCGCCCGTCGTTTCCCATGCTGCAGTGCAGCAGTCAAGCGGATTTTGTGCAGTGCACAATGACCTGCCCGTTCGCTAGGCGCCGGGCGTTCACGCAAGAGTTGAACGTATCAGGCGCGACAAATGGGCCCGTTCAAGTCCTGTTTACCATCGCGCAAGGCTACCGCTGGCATGCTAGGACTCACCTGGAGTGGCCCGGGGGGCCGCTTAACCCTTTGTATCGACGGACGAACCGTATGTTCGAGCGCGCCCGCCGCCTGATTGCGTCTCTTGCCCTCGCCGCCGCGACCGCCATCGCGCCGGTGGCGGCCTCGACCGCACAGGCTCAGGTTCCCTACCTTCAGCTGCCCGCCAGCCAACCCAAGTACGCGGCCATTGTGGTCGATGCGAAGACCGGCGAGGTCATGTACGCCAAACGCGCGGACAGTCCCCGGTATCCCGCCTCGATCACAAAAGTGATGACGCTGTACCTGGCGTTCGAGGCGCTGGCGGCCGGTCGCATCCATCTCGACGACCCGGTGGTGATCTCGCCCCGCGCCGCGGCGCAGGCGCCGACCAAGCTCGGCCTGCGCCCCGGCGAGACCCTGACCGTCGAACAGGCGATGCAGGCTCTGGCGATCAAGTCGGCCAACGACATCGCCGTCGCCCTGGCCGAAAAGCTCGGCGGCTCGGAAGCCCGCTTCGCGGCGATGATGACCCTGCGCGCCGAAGAGCTCGGCATGCAGAACACCCGCTTTGTGAACGCCTCGGGCCTGCCCGACAGCCGCCAGGTTTCGACGGCTCGCGACATCGCCATCCTGTCGCGCGCGGTGATGCGCGACTACCCGCAGTACTACAAGCTGTTCAGCCAGCAGAGCTTCACGTTCCGCGGCGTGACCATGCGCAACCACAACGGCCTGCTCGGCCGCATGCCCGGCGTCGACGGCCTGAAGACCGGCTTCACCAACGCCTCGGGCTTCAACATCGCGGTGTCGGCCGTCCGCGACAATCGCCGCCTGATCACGGTGGTGCTCGGCGCGCCGTCGACGGCCGTGCGCAACAACAACGCCGAGGACCTGATCCTGACCGGCTTCGACGTCATGGCCCGCCGCGACCGCGGCGAGAAGATCACCGTCGCCCAGAACCTGTTCGAACCCGAGCCCACCGGGCCGATCGTCCGCCCCTCGATCGAGCAAGGCGACAACGAGCAGGACGGCCTGAAGATCGTGCTCGCCTCGGCCAGCCCGCCCCCGTCCGCCGCCCGCACCAAGATCGTCGAACCTTCGAAGAGCGCCCTGCGCGACAAGAAGGCCGCCGGCAAATGGTCTGTCCAGGTCGGCGCGTTCAAGTCCAAGGCCGACGCCAAGGAGCAGCTCGCCCTGGTCACCAAGCGGTTCGGCAAGCACTTCAGCGCCGCTAATGGCGAAGTCGGCGGCAAGGTCGGCGGCTCCTACCGCGCGCGGTTCTCGGGCTACACCGAGGCCTCGGCCAAGGACGCCTGCCAAGCCCTGAAGGCCAAGCGCCTGGCCTGCATGGTCGTCCGCCCAGCCTGACGAACTACTTTTTCAACAGACGATCCCTGGCCGCGTTCAGCTGCGCGGCCAGGCCGCTGGTCCCACCCTTGTCGGGGTGGGCCATGCGCATCAGGCGGCCATAGGCTTCCCGGATCTCAGTTTCGGTGGCGTTCGGCCCGACCCCGAGAATGGAGCGCGCCTCGCTGTCGCTGATGCGGCCGGCGGTCGGCGGAACCGCCATGCCGGTCCGGCGCGTCGAGACCGCCAGCCACAGCCCCATGACCACCAGCACGATGGACTTGCCCCACCCGCCGCGCACGCCGACATAGGCCGCCGCCGCGAAGCAGGCGATCGCCAGCGCACCGGCCAGGAACCGCCACTCTCGCCGCTTCAACATCGGCTTGCCTCGGGTGATCCAGACCAGCAGGAACAGCGCCAGGCAGCCAAGAGCAAGATAGAGCATCTGAGCCCGGCTATTGCGCCGCCAGCAGTTCTTCGCCGTCCAACCCCGACAGACCCAGCGAGCCCATCAGCGCCCGCAGCTCCTGGCGCGCGGCCACGTGCTGCAGCGACATCGCCACCGGGCGGATCGTCGGCGACAGGTCGGCGATGGTCAGGCCGAACGGGAACAGCTCGCGATAGATCACCCGGTCGCGCAGACCCGGCCCGACGCGGAAGCCGACCCGCCGCGACAACGCCTGAACCCGCTCGTCAAGGCGCTTGCGGTTGCGCGCCTCGGTCGGCGCCAGGCGATTGCGGAGCACCACCCAGTCGATCGACTTGCCGGTCGCCACGGCCCTGACCTTGCGGCTGTTCCAGACCGTCTCGGAGTAAAGGCTCGGGCGCTTGAGCTCCAGGCTCACGGGATCGACCACGCCCAGCATGTCGAAGTCGACGAAGCTGTCGTTCATCGGCGTGACGACCAGGTCGGCCTGTCCGTGCGCGGCGCGGCCGATGGCCGTGTCGCTGCCGGGCGTGTCGATCAGCACGAAGTCCGCCTGCTCGGCCGCCCGGCCGAAGGCGTCCTCGAACTGGGCCAGCGCATCGGCGTCAGCGGCCTTGGCCAGCTCGGCCGGCAGCTGGAATTCCAGCGGCATCGGGGCCGCCGCGCCGTTGGCGTCCAGCCAGGCCCGGCGGTGGGCGAAGAAGTGCGCCATCGACTGCTGGCGCACATCGAGATCCAGGGTCGCGACCTTGGCTCCCGCGTGCAGCAGGGCGGTCGCGACGTGGATGGCGATGGTGGACTTGCCCGCCCCGCCCTTCTCGTTCCCGACGACGATCACCTTGGCTTGTGACATCGATTCTCAACTCCAAAACCGATTCGGCGACTTCGCACCGATTCTATTGGTTAACAGGAACCTTCACCACGACGCGGCGTCAACGTAAGGCGCCGCTACGGCTGTGGATGGAATGGACGACGCCAGTCGACCGCGCCATAAGCCCCACACCCTGCTTAGCGAGTACATCATGCCTCAGATCGCCATCGTCCGCACTGTCGCCGACCTCCGCGCCCAGGTGGCGGCCTGGCGCCGCGCTGGCGAACGGGTCGCTCTGGTCCCGACGATGGGCGCCCTGCATGAGGGCCACCTGTCGCTGATCGCCTTGGGCAAGGCCAAGGCCGACCGCGTGGTCGCCAGCGTGTTCGTCAATCCGACCCAGTTCGGCCCCAACGAAGACTTCGACGCCTACCCGCGCGGCGAGGCTCGCGACGCCGAACTGCTGGCCGGCGCCGGCTGTGACCTGCTCTTCGCCCCGACGGTCGGCGAGATGTACCCGCAAGGCTTTTCCACCACCGTCAACGTCACCGGCGTGACCGAACCGCTCGACGGCGCCGCCCGGCCCGGCCACTTCGCCGGCGTCGCCACGGTGGTCTCGAAGCTGCTGCTCCAATGCGGGCCTGACGTGGCGATCTTCGGCGAGAAGGACTTCCAGCAACTCCAGGTCATCAAGCGCGTGGTCCGCGACCTGAACATTCCGGTCGAGATCGTCGGCGCCCCGACCTCACGGCTCGACGATGGCCTCGCACGCTCCTCGCGTAACGCCTATCTCAGCGAGGCCGAGCGCGAGGTCGCCGGCCGCATGAATGTCGCGCTCGCCGACGCCGTGCGCCGCCTGCAAGCCGGCGAGACGATCGAACGGGTGGAGGCCACGGGCCTCGCCGCCCTTGAGCGCGCCGGCTTCCAGCGCATCGACTACTTCGAGGTCCGCAACGCCGACGACCTCAGCCATCCGGGCCCCGGCCCGCTGACGGTTCCCGGCCGCGTACTGGCCGCCGCGGTGATCGGCAAGACCCGCCTGATCGACAACATGGCGGTCTAGCGGCGCGCCGCTACCAGGCTCCGGCCTCGCGCAACTGCCGCGCCAGCTCCGGCGGGATGTCGCCATCGACCCCGCCGGACAGGTCCGGCGGCGCGTCCTTGGCGTCGAGATAGCGCCAGCCCTGGAATGCACGCCGCGGGGTCGGCGCCACGCGGATGATCTCCGGATCGACGGTCACCTGGCAGCGCGCGTTGACGCCCTCGCCGACGGTGTCGACGGCCAGGATGGTCTGGCGGCACATGATCACGCCCTTGAACACCCGATAGAGCGATCCGCCGTCCAGCAGTTCGGCGGCGCGCTTGGGCGTCTGGCGGGTGTGCATGATCCAGGGCCGGCCCGCCTGGTGCCAGGCGAGCAGGTCCTCGATGGTGTCGCACCCCACCACCAGCTTGATCATGTGCAGCGACATGGTCGTTAGGCCAGCCAGTTGGGTTTGCGCTTTTCGAGGAAGGCTCGCACCCCCTCCTGCCCTTCGGAGCTGACCCGCACGCGGGCGATGCGCCGCGCCGTCTCTTCCATCACCTCTTCGACCGGGCGATAGGCGACGTCCTCGACCAACTTCTTTGACTGCGCGACCGCTTCGGGACCGCAGGCCATCATCTCCTGGGCGATCCGGTCGCGCGCCTCGGTGAGTTGCGCGCCGTCGGCGACCACCTCGCTGACCAGTCCGACCTTCTCCGCATAGGAGGCGTCGAACACCTTGCCGGTGGCGAACAGCGCGCGCGCCTCGCGCGGGCCGACCGCCTGGACGACATAGGGGCTGATGGTCGCGGCGATGAGGCCAAGCCGCACTTCCGAGAAGCTGAACTTCGCGTCGGCCGTGGCTATCGCCATGTCGCACGCCGCCGCCAAGCCTGCGCCGCCGCCATAGGCCCCGCCCTCGACCAGCGCCACCGTCAGGGCCGGAATGTCCCACAGGCTCTTGAGCATGCGGGCCAACAGCATGGCGTCGTCGCGATTGTCCGCCTCGGTGCGGTCGACGGCCTCGCGCATCCAGTCGAGGTCGGCGCCGGCGCTGAAGGTCGAACCCGCGCCGCGCAGGAACACCACCCGCACGCCTTCGGCGCCCTGCAGGGTCTCGAACGCCTCGTGCAGGGCCGCAATGAGCTCGGCGTTGAAGGCGTTGCGGCGGATCGCCCGGTTGAGCGTCACGGTCGCCACGCCCTCCAGGGTCGCGTCGATGTCGACGAGGCGGGAGTCGGCGTCGGTGTCGGTGATTTCGACCAGCGGGTCGGCGATCGGATTGGTCATGGCTGCGGTCTCCTGGATCCTTCAACAACGCTGGAGCGGAACTTTGGATCAGGCCAAGCCATAGCCCCCCGGGGCGACGCAAGCTAGGCTGCCGGCGTGGTCAGCTTGCCTGATATTCCCAGCGAATCGGCGTTGGCCCGCCTCTTCTACGAGGAGCGCGGCCACGGCGAGGCGACGTGGTTCTCCCTGCCAGGCGGAGCGACGCTGTTTCAGGCCGGCGAGCCCGCCGACCATCTCTACTTCCTGCGCGCCGGACGCCTGGGCGCCTTCCGCAAGGAAGAGAACGGCGAGCCCCAGTTCCTGGGCGTGATCCGGCCCGGCGAGCCGGCTGGCGAGATGTCGCTGATCACCGGCGCCCCGCATAGCGGTACGGTCGTCGCGCTGCGTGACTCCGAAATCTTCGCACTCCCGCGCGAGGCGTTCTTCGAAGCCGCCGAGACCGACGCCTCGGTGATGACCGAACTGGCGCGCCTGATGATCCTGCGCAGCCGCCAGGCGGTCAGCAAGACGTCGATCGGCGAGCCCTCGGTCTACGGGTTCGTCGCCACCGGCGGCCCCGTCGCCGTCCGGCCCCTGCTCGACAAGGTCGCCCGCGAGATCGGCCGGCTCGGCTATTCGGTGACCGTGGTCGGCAGCGAAGCCCAGCACGCCCCCACCGAATGGTTCTCGGAGGTCGAGCGCGACTACGACTTCGTGCTCTACGCGGCCGAGGCCGAAGACATCGGCTGGAAGCAGGTCGTCGGCCGCCAGGTCGACCGCCTGTTCCGGGTCGCTCGCGGCGACTCAGCGCCGCCGCCCGAGGGGCTGGCCCATGGCGAGCCGCTGCAGGCCCAGGGCCTGGTCGACCTGATCCTGGTGCAAGCCAAGAGCTGCAAGGCGCCGAAGGGGTCTCAGGCCTGGGTGGACACGCTGCGGCCCGCCCGACTGTTCCACGTGCGCCGCGACAACGCCGACGATGCCCGGCGGATCGCCCGGCTCCTGACGGGCCAGTCGGTCGGCCTGGTGCTTTCCGGCGGCGGCGCGCGTGCCTACGCCCACGTCGGGGCGATCAAAGCCCTGCGCGAGCGTGGCGTGCCGATCGACTTCGTCGGCGGCGTCTCGATGGGCGCCATCGTCGGCGCCGGCCTGGCGGTCGGCTGGGATGGCGAGGAAATGGAGCGGCGCATCCGCGACGCCTTCGTCACCACCAGCCCGCTCGACGACATCGCCCTGCCCCTGCTGGCCATGACCCGCGGCGAGAAGGTGCGCGAACGCCTGGCCAAGCACTTCGACGACATCCAGATCGCCGACCTGTGGCTGCCGTTCTTCTGCGTGTCTTCCAACCTCACCACCGGCGCCTATCAACTGCACAAGAGCGGCCTGCTGCGCGAGGCGCTGCGCGCGACGATTTCGCTGCCCGGCGTGCTGCCGCCGGCCACCACCGAGGACAACAACGTGCTGGTCGACGGCGCGGTGATGAAGAACTTCCCCGCCGACCTCATGCGTCTGACCCAGCTCGGACCGATCGTCGGCGTCGACGTCAGCCGCGGGCGCTCGATCACCGCCGACGATGTCGCCCGCCCGGAGTCGGTCTGGCGCTGGATCCGTTCGGGCCAGTGGCGAAAGGGCCCGCCGATCGTCTCGTTGCTGATGCGGGCTGCGACGGTCTCCACCGGGCGCGACCTGGCTGCGGCGCGCGAAGCCACGGACGTCCTCATCACGCCCGACCTGACCGGCGTGGAAATCCGTGATTGGTCCGCCTTCGAGCCCGCCGTCGAGGCTGGCTATCGCGCCACGATCGAGGCCCTCGACAAGCTGCCGCGGCCGGTGACGGAGCTACGCCGTAGGGCCGGCCGCAACGATGAACCGGTCGTGCAAGCTGTCACGCTCGCTTGATCGGCGACGAAGGGGTTTGCGAACTGGAAAAACCGTCCCATATTGAAGGTCCTGTTCAACAGCTGAAAGGAGGTGACCCAGTGTCTCATTGTCCTCATCCGAGTGTGGAAGCCGCGACCCGGGTCGCCGCTTACGAGGTCTCCAAGTAAGCGCCGAGTTGCGGGCCGCACTGCGGTCCGACAATGGAAGGGCCGGTTCTCGAAAGGGAGCCGGCCCTTTGTCTTTCTGGGTGTTCGAAACCACCCTCATTACCTCTGAGGTCATGGAGCCCGTGCTCAGCCCTCGCTAGTCTCGCCGTATGATCGCGACAGCAACCGCGGTGGGCGACCACCTCCGTCAATGGCGCCAGCGCCGCCGGCTCAGCCAGCTCGACCTTGCGCTCGACGCCGAGATTTCGACCCGCCACCTCAGCTTCCTCGAAACCGGCCGCGCCCAGCCCAGCCGGGACATGGTGCTGCGCCTGGCTGAGCACCTGGAGATCCCGTTGCGCGAACGGAACACCATCCTGGTCGCCGCCGGCTTCGCCCCGGTGTTCCCGCAGCGCTCGCTGGACGACCCCGCCCTCGCCGCCGCGCGCAGGGCTGTCGACATCATCCTCGCCGGCCACGAGCCCCACCCCGCACTGGTCGTCGATCGCGGTTGGAACCTGGTCAGCGCCAATCGGATGATCGCGCCGATGATGGCGGGCGCTGCGCCGCACCTGCTGTCGGGACCACTGAACGTGCTGCGGCTGACCCTGCACCCGGAAGGCCTGGCGCCGCGAATCTGCAATCTGCACGAATGGCGCGCCCACCTGCTCGATCGTCTGCGCCGCGAGGTCGAGCTGACCGCCGACCCGGGGCTCGCGGAGTTGCTGACCGAATTGAAGGCCTATCCGATCCCGGGCGGCCAGCCGCCGCGCAAGCCGTCGGACGAGTTTGGCGGCGTCGCCATCCCCTTCCGCCTGCAGACGCCCGCGGGCGTGCTGTCGTTCTTCTCGACGACCACCGTCTTCGGCACGCCGGTCGACGTGACGCTATCGGAACTTACGCTGGAGACGTTCTTTCCCGCCGACGCCGAAACCAGCCAGGCGTTGCGCGCCTTGGCCGACGCCTTGCCGGCTTAGAAGTCGACGCAGGCCGGTTGCGTGACCAGCAGCACCGACTCCTGGTGGAACCGCGACTTGTAGGCCTTGCGCGCGGCGTTGAGCTTCAAGTTCGCCTCGATGCCGTTGGGCAGCACCAGAACCACGACCTTGGAGGCTTCGCGGATGAGCTTGTTCTCATCGCCCTTCCACTGGCCGCCGCCCTCGAGCACGGTCAGGCCGCTGGGAAACCGCGGCGTCAGCTCGTCGTCTACGAACTTCCGAAAATCGGCCTCGGAAACGCCGGGTTTGCCGCCGATGTTCTGACCGAAGAAGAGCTGAGCTGTGCGCATCGGCTCCTGCCCGGCGGGGCAGCTAGGCCCTATCAGACTGGCGCAGCCCCCGAGCGCCAGGACGCTCAGGGCTGCCGTGACGGTAACGACGCGCTTCATGTGACATGGTTAGCACGCGTCGCGGCTAAGGCGGAACGGCCCCGTGGCTATTCGTCGCGCTCGAGTACGGCATCCACGTGCTCGATGTCGGGGCGGCCGAGCCGGTCCAGGATCATGTAGACCGCGACCCCGATCAGCCCGACGCCGGCGATCCCCGCCAGCCAGACCACCGTCCCCGGATTCACCGCCCCGACGGTCTGCGGCTGCGGCATGTTCAAGGCCCAGAACAGGCAGCCGCCGAACAACGCCACGCCCGCCCCGGCCAAGCCAAACGCCGGCGCCAGCCCGGGGCGCTTGGCCGCGGAAACGACATCGTCGGCGGGCGGCGCCAACTCCTCTGCAGCCGGTTCCAGGACAGCCTCGACGTCGGGCGCGCTCTCGACGGGCGGCTCCTCGAACAGGCTCGGCTCGGCGACAGGCTCAGACTCGTTGGCGGCCACCAGTTCGAGCTTCGGGGCCTCGTAGGCCTCGGGCTCAGCGAACTCCTCCTCCACCGGCGGCGTCAGCACGAAGGCCGGCTCGGCCGCGGGCTGCGGGAACGCGGCCGTCGCCGGGCCCGGCTCATCGATGACCAGCCGCGGCGACGGCTCGACGACCGGCCCGTTATGCAACGGCTCGCTGAAGATGCTCGCCAGGCGGGACGAAACTGATGCTGCGGCCGCGGCGGCAGGGCTCTGCTGATCGTCCTCCAGGACATCGCCGACCCGCCGCTCCGACTGGATCTCGTCGCGCTCGACGACCACCTTGGCGCCGTCCATCGGCGTGGTCAGCGCAGTGGGCGTCTGGCGCGGTACGACGCCCAGGGCGTCCAGGTCGATATTGGGCCGCACGACCGGCGACGGCGCCGGGACCCAGCCGTTCATCGGCGTCAGGAACAGCGTCTTCTCCGCCGACCGGCGGCGGACCAGGGCGTCGACGACGATGGTCTCGCCCTCGAACTCGGCCTTGCGCCAAAGCTCCATCGCGCACGCGGCCTGGATCAGGCTGCCCTCGTTCAGCCGCCGCAGCACCGACGAGCGTCGGAAGTTCTCGAGTCCGATGTTGAAGGCGAATGCGGTCAGCGAGTCGAACTGGTTCTGGTTAAGCGGCGTGAAGACCCACTCGTTGATCGAATGCGAAACGGCGATCAGGTCGTAGAGCAGCAGCGCCTCGGCATCCTGCTCCGAGACTTCGGCGCCCTCGCGGGCGGTCTGGGTGTGGCCATGACCAATGGTCCAGCGGCCATCGGGCAGCTGGGCGGACTTCCGGCGGTAGCCTTCGAAGCGCTTGATCAGCTCGATCGCCGATCTCGACACCTGGTTACGCGGTTTCATGGCCGATTGACCCATTCTGACACATGGGCGCATGCGCCCAGGGCTTAGCCGGCAAGATAGAGGCCGGTTACAGCAGGATCACTGCGGCGAGGCCTAGAAAGGCGAAGAAACCTGTGAAGTCCGTGGCGAAAGTCACGAAAACTGAGGATGAAACCGCCGGGTCGCGGCCCATCCGTTCGAGCACCAGCGGCGCCAGCACCCCGGCCAGCGAGGCGACGAACAGGTTTATGATAAGCGCGAGCCCAAACGTGACGCTCAGCATCAGGTCGCGGAACAGGAAATAGATCACCCCGCCGGTCACCGCGGCCAGCGCCGCGCCGTTGGCCAGGCCCACCGCCATCTCGCGGAAAACCGTCCGGTAGGCGTTCACCGAGGACAGTTCCTTGCTGGCCAGCGCCCGGACGGCGACGGCCAGGGCCTGGGTGCCGGCGTTGCCGCCCAGCGAGGCCACGATCGGCATCAGCACGGCCAGCGTGACCAGCTTGGCGATCTCGCCCTCGAAGGCGCGGATGACGCTGGCCGCAAGGGCCGCCGTCACCGTGTTGAGCGCCAGCCAAGGCAGGCGCGCCCGGATGATGTCGAGCACGTCGGCGTTCCGGCCGGCGTCGGACACCCCGGCCAGGGCGAGGATATCCTCCTCGCTCTCTTCCTGGATGACGCCGACGATGTCATCGACCGTGATCTGACCGACCAGCCGCCCGCCCGGCTCCACCACCGGGGCCGAGATCAGGTGGTACTTGTCGAAGATGTAGGCGACCTCTTCCTGGTCCATCCCGACCGGGATTTCCGTCACCGGCTCCATCAGCTGGGCCAGCGGCGTGCTGCGCGGCGCGCGCAGCAGGTGGCTGACCGGCGCAGCGCCGACGGGCTTGTAGCTCGGGTCCACGACATAGACGTCGAAGAACAGCTCGGGCAGGTCGTCGGCTTCCTTGCGGAAGTGGTCGATGGTCTGGCCGACGGTCCAGAACTGCGGCGCGGCGACGACCTCGCGCTGCATGATGCGGCCGGCGGTCTCGTCCTCGTAGGCCAGCGAGGTCTCGATGGCGGTCCGCTCGGTTTCCGGCATCGCCGCGAGCACCTGGACGCGCTTGTCGTCCTCCAGGTCGTCGACGACATCAGCGGCGTCGTCGGAATCGAGCTCCTCCAGCACCTTGGCGAGAGTGGCCGGCGACACGGTCTCCAGCACTTCCTCGCGAATCTCGGTGTCGAGCTCGGAGAGAATCTCGGCCAGCGCCTCGGGCGCCAGATGGGCCACAACTTCGTCGCGGTATTCGGCCGACAGGAATCCCATCAGGTCGGCGACGTCGGCCGGGTGCAGCGCGGCCAGCAGTTCGCGCAGACGCTCGGCGTCGCCGCGATCGGCGGCGTCCACCACCATGGCCACGAATTCGGGATTTAGCGCGTAGTCCTCGCCGAGGGCGAGGTCTTCAAGGTCTTCTTCGAGCTCAGGAGCAATCTTGTCGCCAGCTTCGGACAGGTCGGCCGTTTCGCGGCTCATGCTGACCTCCCAAGGCGTCGGACGAAGATGTGCTCAGTCGCTGTTGAAGACCCTGATTCACTGGTGCGGTCGAGAAGACTCGAACTTCCACGGGTTGCCCCACAGCGACCTCAACGCTGCGCGTCTACCAATTCCGCCACGACCGCTCGTGGTGAGGCGCGGCAGGTAGCAAACCCCCGCAGCTTTGTGAAGCCCTACTGACCGCCTGCCATGAAGTCATACACATCTGCCGCACGTGTGACGGCGATCGAGATGCGATCTTCGTTGATCTGAATCTCCCCGCGGGCGACCGGATGGTTGTTCGCCAGGATCCAGACTTCCTCGTTCACGCCGGCGTCCAGCGGAATCACGGCGCCGCGGCCCATGCGCAGAAGTTGCTGCATCGGCAGGCTCGATCGGCCCAGCAGGACCGATATTTCGACGTTGACCTCGTTGACCTGACCCAAGACGCAAAGCCTTTGAAATACTAGACACATCACGGGATGGGCTTTGACGCGCCCGGTCCCGTCACCACATTGGGTCCAACATGCTTGACCGCTCGTTAAACCTCCCGCCTGACGCACCGATCTTCGGCCGAGGCGACGGCCTGCCCGCGCAATGGGCGCTGTCGCGCGCCCCGGTTCCCTACCCCGAGGCTGTCTCGGCCATGGAAGCGCGCGCCGCGGCCATCGCCGACGGAACGGCGGGCGAGCTTATCTGGCTGCTGGAACATCCGCCCCTCTACACCGCGGGGATCTCGGCCAAGGACGACGACCTGCTGGAGCCGAATCGATTCCCCGTCTTCGCCAGCGGCCGCGGCGGGCAGTTCACCTATCACGGCCCAGGCCAGCGGGTGGCCTATGTGATGCTCGACCTGACCAAGCGCCAGCGGGACGTCCGCGCCTTCGTCGCCAGCCTCGAGGCCTGGGTGATCGGCGCCCTGGCGCGCTTCAACGTCGAGGGCGAGATTCGCGACGGCCGCGTCGGGGTCTGGGTCGAGCGCAAGGCGCCGGGCGCTCCGCCCCGCGAAGACAAGATCGCCGCCATCGGCGTCAAGCTGCGCCGCTGGGTGTCCTTCCACGGCATTTCGCTGAACGTCGAACCCGACCTCGGGCACTTTTCGGGCATCATCCCCTGCGGCCAGACCGAGCACGGGGTCACCAGCCTCGTGGATCTGGGCCTGCCGGTGACCATGGACGAGGCCGACGAAGCGCTGCGCGCCAGCTTCCGGCTGGTGTTCGGCGAAGTCGAAGAGGCGCCCGCCCCGCTTTAGGCGCCGAGCGGTCGCAGCGGATTGGGTCCGAAGCGGTTGGCGCCCATCTCGCTGCCCATCACCCCGAGCTCGACCGCCGCCCAGACCAGCGCCACGCCGAACAGGAAGTCGAAGAACCCGACCGGCTGCGGCCACACCGCGACCAGCGCGAACAGGATCAGCGCCGCCCACCAGCCCGACTTGCCGCGGTCATGCAGGCGCTTCGACAGCACGCAGGCCCCTGCATAGATCAGCGCCGGATAGACGAACCAGCCGGTCAGCCAGTGCAGGGTGACGCCCACCACCGCTTCGTAAACCGCCGCGAGGCCGAGCAAGGTCGCCGCCGCGATCAGGAACGGCGCACGTCCGATCCGCCCCTGCGCCGAGAGCAGCAGCGCGCCCCAATCCGTCTGGCCATTCATGCCCCCTCCGGTCCGCTCTAGCGGAGTTTGACGGCCGTGCCGGCGGCGGTGACCATCAGCATGCCGTTGTCGGCGCCCAGCGCCTCGTAGTCCAGGTCCACCCCGACCACCGCATCGGCGCCCAGCTTGGCCGCCTCGTCACACATCTCCCGGAGGGCGATGTCGCGGGCCTCTCGCAGGGCCTTCTCATACCCCCCGGCGCGGCCGCCGATGATGTTGGTGATGCCGGCGAACAGGTCGCGGAAGATGTGCGCTCCGATGATCGCCTCGCCGCTGACCACCCCGACGGTGCGGGCGATTTCACGCTCGGCGACATAGGGCGTGGTGCTGGTGATCATGGCGGCTCCTGGCGACGCACTTTCGCGAACGGCTCGCCGACCTTAGATTGACCTCCATGAGCACGCCAGCCGCCTCCCCTTCCGGTTTCAACCTCACCCCGCCGACGCCCGACGAGCGCGCCTCGCTCGAGGCTGGGCTCTCGCGCGAAGAGGCCGACGTCCTGCTGCATCACGGCACCGAGGCCCCGTTCTGCGGCGGTCTGCTCGATAACAAGGAGGACGGCGTCTATTGCTGCCGCCTCTGCGCGCTGCCGCTGTTCCAGGCCAAGACCAAGTTCGAGAGCGGCACCGGCTGGCCCAGCTTCTTCGCCCCGTACGACGAGGCCCATGTGATCGGCGTGCGCGACGTCAGCTACGGCATGGTCCGCATCGAAACCCGCTGCGCCCGCTGCGACAGCCACCAAGGCCACGTGTTCCCCGACGGCCCGCCGCCGACTCGGTTGCGCTACTGCATCAACTCGGTCTCGCTTGAGTTCACCGCCACCGGCGAGCCGCTGCGCGACCCGCTGCACCGCGGCGACAACGCCGCCCTCGTCGGCGCGAAAGCCTGATGTCCGGCGCCGCTCACGCCGGCGCCGACTTCTATCTGCATGTCAGGGTGATCATCGGCCTCGTCGTGGGCATGTCGATCACCCGCTCGCTGGCCGGCTTCTCGGCCATGGTCCAGCACCCGGGACGGCGCAAGCTGTATCCGATCCATCTGGCGTGGGCCGTCTCGGTCCTGCTGTCGGCTGCGCACTTCTGGTGGTGGGAGTTCCGGCTTTCGGACGTCTCCTGGACCTTCGCGCTCTACGCCTTCGTCCTGGCCTATGCGAGCCTCTACTACTTCCTGGCCTGCCTGCTGTTCCCCGACGACCTCGCCGAGTACGGGGGCTTCGAGGACTTCTTCATCTCGCGGCGCAAATGGTTCTTCGGCCTGCTGGCCCTGACCTATGTCGCCGACATCGTCGACACCGCGATCAAGGGCTATGACTACCTGGCCCACCTGGGATGGGAGTATCCCGTCCGCTGCCTGGTCTATGTCGCCCTCTGCGGCGTGGCGATGATCACCACCAACCGCCGCTTCCACGCCGGCTTCGTGATCGCCAACCTGATCTACCAGGTCTCCTACATCCTGCGGCTCTACTACGTCGAAGTCTGACCGCTTGGCGGACCGGACGGAAAGCGCGTTAGGCTCCCTCCAAACAACGCCAGGGAGGCGCCGCCGTGAAGGATTTCGCAGGTAAGACCGCCGTGATCACCGGCGGCGGAACGGGCATGGGCCGCGAACTCGCCCGCCAGCTCGCCGCCGAGGGCTGCAACGTCGCCATGTGCGACGTCTCGCCCAAGGCCATGGCCGAGACCGTCCGGCTGATCGAGGCCGACGGCAAGCCGCAGGGCACCAAGGTCACCACCCACGTCGCCGACGTCTCGCTCGAGGCGGCGCTGATCGCGTTCCGCGAGGAGTTGGCCGAGCAGCAGCAGACCGACCGCATCCATCTGCTGTTCAACAACGCCGGCATCGCCGGCGGCGGCAGCATGATCGCCGACAGCCGGGCGGCCTGGGAGAAGACCTTCAACGTCTGCTGGGGCGGGGTCTATCTGGGGGTCCGCACCTTCCTGCCGATGCTGATGGCCGCCGACGAGGGCCACATCGTCAACACCTCCAGTGTCAACGGTTTCTGGGCGACCATCGGGCCCAACACCTCGCACACCGCCTACGCCGCGGCGAAGTTCGCGGTGAAGGGCTTCACCGAGGCGCTGGTCACCGACCTGCGGATCAACGCCCCGCACATCAAATGCTCGGTCGTCATGCCCGGCCACATCGGGACCTCGATCGTCGCCAATTCGCGCAAGGTCCAGGCCGGCGTCGATTCCGACGACATGAGCACCGATGAACTGGCCCAGGCCCGCGCCCGACTGACCGCGGCAGGCATGGACGTCGCCTCCGTTCCCGATGCGGCCATCCAGGCGATGTCGGCCGAGATGGCCCGCAGTTTCCTGGAGGACGCGCCGATGACGGCCGCCGCCGCCGCCAAGGTCATCCTGGACGGCGTGCGCGACGAGCGCTGGCGCATTCTCGTGGGCGACGACGCCCACGCCTTGGACCAGTGGGTGCGCAAGGATCCGGAACGCGCCTACGAGCCGGAATTCTTCACCGACTTCGCCCGCGAGGTGGGCTGGCGGATCGGCGGCTAGCCGTAGAGCCGGGCGGCCGCCAGTTCGGCGATCGAGCTGTCGAAATGCGCGGGATCCCCGTCGTCGAGGATCCAGGCCGCCGAAAGTCCGCTATAGGCCAGAATCCACATCAGCAGGCGGCGCGGGTCCTGGCCGGTCTTCTCGATGACGACAGCCAGATAGCGGTCGAGCCGTCCCGGGATCAGGGCCGTGGCGGTGTCCGGGTTGCAGAACGGGTTGGCGTAGTCGTAGCCGCGCTCGCCCAGCACGCCCTTCGGATCGATCGCCAGCCAGCCCTTCGGGCCGAAATCCAGGATGTTGCCGTGGTGTACGTCGCCGTGCAGCGCCACGACGTCGCGCGGCTGCGCCAGCAGGGCCTGGGCGGTCTCGTGCGCCTTGATCAGCACGCCCCCGTGCCGCACCGCGCCGGGCCCTAGGGCAGCGAACCATACGTCAAGCGGAACCAGGGTGTCGGGCGGCGGAGTCGCTCGCGGGGCGTGGAGCACCTTCACGGCGTCGCAGATGATCTTCGTGGCCACGTCATCCTCGTCGCCGCGCGACATGCGGATCAGCGACCGAGGCCCTTCGGCGCGCTCCAGCAGCAACGCCTCGTCCTGTCGGGCCAGTACCTCAGCAGCGCCCTGCCCGCCCCACCACTGCATCAGCGCGCCGCCGGCGATCTCCTCGGGCACGTAGGCGAGCTTGAGCATCGCGGCGCGACCGCCCTGACGCACCGGCAGCAGCCAGCTTCCGGTATGTTCGGTGGTGAAGGCCTCGCCGTCGGGAACGAGGTCCCAACGGTAGAGCCAGGTTTGAAATGATGGCCCCGTCACGCTCTCAATGTAGGGCGTGGGCGCGACGGGACCAGGGCGCCGCTAGTTCTTTCGACCTGCGGCGCGGATCTGTTCGGCGTTGGCGGCGTCGCCGAAGCCGGTTCCGGACCCGGTGATCGGGTCGTTGCGCCGGACCCGCAGATTGTTCTGCACGTGGGTCACGCCGGCCATGTCCTCGATCAGCCGTTCCGCGCGGTGCTTGGCCTCGCGTTCGAGCACCTGCCCCGTCAAGGTCACCTCGCCGCCCTCGACCGCAACATTGATCGCACTGGCGTCGAGCCACGGGTCGTCGGTCAGGCGCTCATGCGCCTCTTCGCTGATCCGCGTGTCGGTGCGCTTGTAACCGCTGGGGCCTTGGCCGCGGTGGTCGCCCTCGCCCAGCCAGGAGGCGACGCGATCGCCGGCGCGTTCCCAGAAGCTTCGGCGGTCGCGCTCGTCCTCGTAGTGGCCCACGTGGTCCGGGTGGTGATCGCCATAGGCGACGCGGTAGGCCCGCTCCTCCCTCCAGCGCTCGTCGCCATAGCGGTCGTCGCGGTGGCGCGGCTGCCCGTACGCATAGGCGCCGCCGCGCGTGATCGCCCGTTCATCGCCACGATAGTCCGGGTGGCGATCATAGTCGGCGTAGGCCCGCCGCGCCCGCCGCGCCATCCGGGCCTCGTACGCGTAGTCCGAAGAGTCGCGCGGGCTGGTGTAGTCCACGCCGCTCTCGCGCTCGCCGAACACATGATCGGGGCCGCGCGGCTGAAAGCTGCGGTCTCCATAGAGCCCACGGTCGTAGCGGTAGTCGCCGTCCCGCTCATGGCGGCGATAGCGCCCATAGCCGCGTTCGCGGTCCATCCGTTCCAGTTCCTCGCGCTCGTCCATCCATCGGTCCGACATGGTCGTTCTCCCTGGTTGTTGTTGCGTCATGCGAGCGACAACGAGGGATCGCGGCGCCGGTTCCGGGCCGATTTCACGCCAAGCTTGGCCCTACAGCGGGATGTTGTCGTGTTTCTTCCAGGGATTGGCGAGTTGCTTGCCCTGGAGGTTCTTCAGCGCGTTTGCGATGCGCCGGCGGGTGGAGTGGGGCATGATGACATCGTCGATGTAGCCGCGTGAAGCGGCGACGAACGGATTGGCGAAGCGCTGCTTGTACTCGGCCTCGCGGGCGGCGATGGCCTCGGGGTCGCCGATCTCGGAGCGGAAGATGATCTCGACCGCGCCCTTGGAGCCCATGACCGCGATCTCGGCCGAGGGCCAGGCGTAGTTGACGTCGCCGCGGATGTGCTTGGAGCTCATGACGTCATAGGCCCCGCCATAGGCCTTGCGGGTGATCAGGGTGACCTTCGGCACCGTGGCC
Organism: Phenylobacterium sp. LjRoot97; assembly: GCF_964254345.1. Classification (NCBI taxonomy): domain Bacteria; kingdom Pseudomonadati; phylum Pseudomonadota; class Alphaproteobacteria; order Caulobacterales; family Caulobacteraceae; genus Phenylobacterium; species Phenylobacterium sp. LjRoot97. The sequence continues at coordinate 1,747,415 of NZ_CAXUTH020000001.1, read as the reverse complement.
TCGGCGTAGGCGAAGAGGAGCTTGGCGCCGTGGCGGATCAGCCCGCCCTGTTCCTGCTTGGTGCCGGGCATGAAGCCGGGCACGTCGACCAGGGTCACCAGCGGGATCTCGAAGGCGTCGCAGAAGCGCACGAAGCGCGCGGCCTTTCTGGACGAGTCGATGTCCAGCACCCCGGCCAGCACCTGCGGCTGGTTGGCGACGACGCCGACGGTGGCCCCGTCGATGCGGCCGAAGCCGCAGATGATGTTCTTGGCGAAGTCCGGGCTGATCTCGAAGAAGTCGGCCTCGTCGACGACCTTCAGGATCAACTCCTTCATGTCGTAGGGCTTGTTGGGATTGGCCGGCACCAGGCTGTCGAGCGAGGGCTCCAGCCGGTCGGTCCGATCGAAGCTCTCGCGCACCGGCGGCTTCTCTCGGTTGGAGAGCGGCAGGAAGTCGACCAGCCGGCGCACCTGGGTCAGCGCCTCCAGGTCGTTCTCGAACGCGCCGTCGGCGACGCCCGACTTCAGCGCATGCACCCGGTAGCCGCCGAGCTCCTCGTGGGTGACCTCCTCGTGGGTCACGGTCTTCACCACGTCCGGGCCGGTCACGTACATGTACGAGGTGTCCTTCACCATGAAGATGAAGTCGGTGATCGCCGGGGAGTACACATCGCCGCCGGCGCAGGGGCCCATGATCACGCTGATCTGCGGGATGACGCCGCTGGCCAGGGTGTTCTGCAGGAAGATGTCGGCGTAGCCGGCCAGGCCGTCGACGCCTTCCTGGATGCGGGCGCCGCCGGCGTCGAACAGCCCGATGATCGGGGCCCCGACCTTCAGCGCCTGCTCCTGCACCTTGACGATCTTGCGGGCGTGGGCGTTCGACAGCGAGCCGCCGAACACCGTGAAGTCCTTGGAGAACACGAACACCAGCCGGCCGTTGATCCGGCCCCAGCCGGTCACCACGCCATCGCCCGGCACCCGGTTGTCGGCCATCCCGAAGTCGGTCGCCCGGTGCTCGACGAACATGTCGAACTCCTCGAACGAGCCCTCGTCCAGCAGCAGGTCCAGCCGCTCGCGCGCCGTCAGCTTGCCCTTGCCGTGCTGGCTGGCGATCCGGCGCTCGCCCCCGCCCAGACGCGCCTCGCCGCGGCGCTTCTCAAGCTCTTCAAGGATGTGCTTCACGCATCGGCCTCCCACGCCAAGCTTCAAGGCGTAGTCGGACGATCCGGCGCTGGCAACCGCGCAGGACGCTCTATGCCAGAGCCTTGAACCAGCTCTCGAGCATGCGCGCTTCCTCCAGCAGGCGCGCCGTCCGTTCGGCCGCCTCCTCGTCCACGCCCCATTTCTCTTCCTGGTAAGCCTCGTCGATGCGCGAGAGCGTCCAGGCCTCTTCGCCGGTCAGCCAGCCGCGCTGCAGCGAGAGCGCCAGCACCGCCGAGCCGAACAGCGGCGTACCGAACGCCACGCCGGTCAGGGCGAAGTCGTCGAGTTCCAGCGCCAGCGCCTTGACCTGGGCCAGGGTCTCCTCGGGCTGTTCGGTGTGAACGATCCCGGTGGCGCGCTTGAAGACCAGGGTCAGCTCCTGTTCGGCCCGGCGCAGCACCGGCTCCCAGCCGGCGACCTGGCGGTCATACAGGCTGTTGCCGGTCTCGGAGAAGTAGCAGATCAGGTCCGAGGCGGCGTACTGGGCGACCTGGCCGGCGGTGGCGTCCCGGGCCTGCGGAACAGCTTCGGTCGCGGTGAAGGCCAGCCGCGTGATGTGCATCGAGGCGATTTCGATGTGCTTGCCCTGCGCGTCCCATTCGGCGGCGACCATCTCCGCCAGCGCCTTGGTCGGCACCGAGAGCTTGCCGCCCTTGGGCGAACGGACGTTGCGGCCGTCGAGCTTGACCGAAAAGGCGCCGTCTTCGGCCGCCACCGTCACGTCCTTGTAGAACCGCTTGGGCTTTTCGCCCGGCTCTATGAAGCCCTTCTGCACGCGCATCTCCTTAGCTCACGGGTGCAATGACGCCCCGGCGGCGATTGCGCAAGCTGGGGCGGGTCGGCGATCCTGGGTTCATGAGCGACACCGTCCTGAGCCCGCGCGACCTCAACCGCATCCTGCTGGACCGGCAGTTGCTGCTGGAACGCCACGCGATCGATCCCGTGTCCGCGCTGGAGCGGCTGTTCGCGATGCAGGCGCAGCTGCCGCGCGCGCCGTTCCTAGGCCTCTGGGCGCGCCTCAAGGGCTTTCGGCGGCAGGACCTGCTGGACGCCATCCACGCGCGCCGGGTGGTCCGCTCGACGCTGATGCGCGGCACCCTGCATCTGGCCAGCGCCGACGACGTCCTCGCCTTCCGCACCACGGTCATGCCGGCGCGCGACGTCACGCTGCCTTGGGGCGTGAAGCCGACGCCTGAGGTGTTGGACGCCGTGCTGGCGATCGGCCGCGAGCACTTCGCGCCCGAGCCAAAGGACTTCGAGAGCGTGCGGCAAGTGCTGGAAGCGCAAGGCTTCGAACCAGTGCGCCCCCTCGCCTACGCCACGCGGATGTTCCTGCCGCTGGTTCAGGCCGCGTCGGACGCCCCATTCGGCCACGAGCCTGGCGGCGACTTCACCCTGGCCAGGACCTGGCTAGGACGCGACGAGCACGAAGCCCCCCAGCCGCAGGCCCTGGCGCGCCGGTATCTGGCCGCCCACGGCCCGTCCCTGCCGGCCGATTTCTCGGCCTGGTCTGGCCTCAAGGCGGCGGCCTCCACCTTCGAGGCGCTCGGCGAGGAGCTCGTGACCTTCAAGGACGAGCGCGGCCGCAAGCTCTACGACCTGCGGGACTCTGCGCGGCCGCCGGGCGACACTCCCGCCCCCGTCCGGCTGCTGGCCGACTTCGACGGCGCGGTGCTCTGCCGCGCTGATCGCACCGGGATCATCCGCCCTGAGCACGCCCCGCTGATGGCCAGCAAGAACGGACTGATCCCCGCCATGGTCCTGGTCGACGGGGTCGTCGCCGGGACCTGGCGGATCGAGACGAAGAAGAAATCCGTCGCCGCCGCCATCCGCCTGTTCGGCAAGATCGCCGCCAGGGACCGCAAGGCCATCGAGGCCGAAGCCTTGTCCGCAGCCGCCTTTCTGGCCCCGGACGTCAGGCCGGAGGTCGCTTTCGAGCCCTAGTGGCGGCGCTTGCGGGCCTTGAACGGTTCAGGATTGGCTTCGTGCTCGTCGAAGCCGAACCGCTTGAAGCCTTCCTTCAATTCCTTGCTGATCGGCGCCTCCAGGATCAGCGTGCCGCGCGATGGGTGCGGCAGGGTCAGCCGCCGCGCATGCAGTTGCAGCTTCAGGCTCCCGGACAGCTCGGCCGACGCGTCGGTCTTGTACTTGGGATCGCCCAGGATCGGATGGCCCATGGCCAGCATGTGCGCGCGCAGCTGGTGAGTCCGGCCGGTGTGCGGGCGCAGCGCCATCCAGGCCACGCGGTGCGCCGCGCGGCTGACGGTCACGAACTCCGTCTCGGCCGGGTCGGCGTTCGGGTCCTTCGGGTCCGCCGGCACGACCATCTCGCGGTCGCCGACGCCCTTCTTGACCAGGTGCAGTTCCATCACCCCCTCGGAGGGCTTGGGGTTGCCGAGCACCAGCGCCCAGTAGGTCTTTTCGGCGCGGCGGCGCGCAAAGGCGCCGGACAGCTTGGCCGCGGCGCCGGGCGTCTTGCCCAGCACCAGGACGCCGGAGGTGTCACGGTCCAGCCGGTGGACCAGGCGCGGGCGATCGAGCCCCTCGCCCCAGGCGCTGAGCAGGCGATCGACGTGCTTGGTGGTCTTGGTGCCGCCCTGCACCGCCAGGCCGGCGGGCTTGTTGAGCACCAGCACCTCTTCGTCCTCGTAGAGCACCAGAGACTTGGCGTAGGCGATGTCGCGTGGGTCGAGGCCGGGCTTGTCGCCGGGCTTGGGCGCGTCGGGCAGCGGCGGCACGCGGATCATCTCGCCGGCGGCCAGGCGCTGGTCGGGCTTGGCGCGCGCCCCGTCGACGCGGATCTGCCCCGAACGGGCGAGTTTCTGGATCTGGATCTGCGAAACATGCGGCCAGCGGCGGCGGAACCAGCGGTCCAGGCGCACGCCGTCCTCGCCCGGATCGACGGCGATGTTACGGACTTCCCTCATGCGAACACCCTCCGCGCCAGCAACAGTCCCAGGAACAGCGCCGAGACCGACAGCAGCACCGAGGCGCTCGTATAGGCGAAAGCCTGGCCGTAGGCGCGCCGCTGGACCATCAGCGCCGTCTCCAGCGAGAACGCCGAGAAGGTCGTAAACCCGCCGAGCACGCCGACCCCCAGCAGCACCCGCAGGCGCTCCTGGTCAGCGCCGCCGCGATGGGCGAGATAGCCCGCCAGCACGCCCATCAGCAGCCCGCCCGAAACGTTGGCGATGAACGTCCCAAACGGCCAGGCCGTGCCCCAGAGCCGCAGCGCCTGGACGCCCAATGCGTAGCGCGCCGCGGCGCCTGCCGCGCCTCCGGCGGCCACAAGTAGAACCTTTTCCATGCGCCCTTATGCGACGCGCCGCACCCGCCGCGCAAACGGTCGGTTAATCTCGCCCCGTCACCGCCGGTTAAGTCCGCCCCGGCATGGTCCCAACGCGATAGGCTTTTCTGGATGACGGGCGTGGCGGGCGAGAGCGCAGTGGCGGTGACGGTGGGACCTTCCGAGGGCCTGCCGCCCTGGACCTTCGCCACCAGCGAGCGTCGGATTCTCGCGCTCGACTATTCGATCGAGGAGCTGGTGAGTCTGCGCCACGCCGCCACCGCTGCGTTGCGGATCCGGCCTGTCGTGCGCCATGTGAAGACGGGAGTGATCATCCCGTCCTGGGCCTATGGCCGCCTGACCGACAGCGATGTCGAGGCCATCGACCGCGCGACACTCGAGTTCGCCAGTCGGCTGCGCCCTTCGGAGACCGAGGCCAAGCTGCCGTTGATCATCCCGCAGTCATTCCGCACGCTGGCGGGCCGTCGCGGGCGGGCCAACCTGGTGCAGGCCGCCCATGGGTCGACGGAGACGCTCAAGGCCCACATCATCGTCGAGATCACCGAAGTCGGACGCGGCACGCCGTCCGGACGGCTGAACGAGGTCGCCAGCCTGCTCGGCGCCATGTGCAAGGGCGTTTTCGGCCGCCTGCAGGCTGGCCGAGACGCCGCGGCGCCCTTCAAGGACGTGCGGCTCCAGGCCTTGGCGCTCGACGCTGGCGACATCGTCGGCGCCGACAGCGACGTGGCCGCCGCCCTGCTGGAGGTCGGCGAGCAGATCCAGGGCCTGGCGCCGCTGTTGATCGCCCAGGGCTTGCCGGCGGACGGATTTTCCGATGTGGCCGAAGTCGCGGGCTTCACCCATGTGGCGACACGCGCCCAGGACGCGCCCGGCGTTCGCGCCTAGATCCGGCTGCGGATGGTGCTCTGGACGTCGGCCGCATCGTAGACCTGACCGGTCGCGGACGGCGGTTGCTGACCGCGCCCCATGATGACCTCGATCGTCTGCGTCAGGGCCGGCCCGCCACCGAGGTTGAAGCTGGTGCCGACGCCGACACCGACGCCGCTGCTGTATCCGCCGCTGCCGCCGCCTGCGCCCACCGACACCCGCGGGCCGCTGTCGTAGCCGCTTTGGGCCACGTACCGGTCAACCACCCGGAACCACTCGTAGCCGTCGGCCAAGGTCAGTTCTGCGGCCCGCAGCAGGGCATAGTCTGACACCTGGTCGATCGGCGCCCCCGCCCCGCCCCGGAACGTCACGCGATAGCGGCCAGGTTCGATCCTCATTTCGGTAAAGCCGACCGCGCCTGCGCTTCTCGCCGGCCCATAGACCGTGGGGGCCGTGGCGCAGGCGCCGAGCGCGGCGCAAAGCGCGATGATGGTTGTCAGGCGTCGCATGGCGGTGACCTCACCCAAGCCGCCGTTCGCACGGCTTCCTGGCTAACGGTCAAGCCTCCGCGGCGTTCCCCGCCAGGCCCAGGGCCTCGATCAGCGACTGCATGTCAGCCGGGGTATCCGCGGTGATTGTCTTCGTCCCACCGGCGGGATGCGGAAAGCTCAGCGCCGCGGCATGCAGCATCAGCCGCGGCACCGGGCGGCCGCCGGCCATCAGCGCCCCGCCGTAGCGCGCATCGCCGGCGATCGGCCGTCCGATCGAGGCCAGGTGCACGCGGATCTGGTGCATCCGACCGGTCTGCGGGTTCGCCTCGACCAACGCCGCGCCCGCCCCTTTGGCCAGGGTCCGATAGCGGGTCAGCGCCGTCTCGGCGTCGGGGTGGTCCGGTGGGCAAACGCGCATGTAGGCCTCGCGTCCAGCCTCCTCGCGGCGCAAGGCGGCCTCGATCACCCCGCCGGCCGGCTCAGGCGCGCCTGGGGTGACGATGGCCCGATAGGTCTTGGCGAAGCGCCGGCCCATCATGTGCTTGCCGAGAAAGCTCGCCGCCGGCTTGGTCTTGGCCGTCAGGATCACGCCCGAGGTGTCGCGGTCGAGCCGGTGGATCAACCGTGGCCGCGCCTTGCCTGGCTTGGCGAACGCCCAAAGCAGTTCGTCCAGCGTGTTGACCTGCCCGCGGCCGCCCTGGCTGGACAGGCCCGACGGCTTGTTGAGCGCCATGATGTCGGCGTCCTCGTAGATCACCAGGCTGCGGACCAGCGCGATCTCTTCAGGGGTCAGGGAGACGGGCTTCGGCTGGGCTTTGACCTTGGGCGGCGTGCGCGGCTTCACGAGCGGCGGTTCCGCTGCTCGGCCCAGCGCTCCAGGCGCTCCTTGATCCGCGCTTCGACGCCGACGTCCTTGGGCTGGTAGAAGCGCTGCCGCTCCATCCCCTCCGGGAAGTAGTTCTGGCCCGAGAAGCCGCCCTCGACGTCATGGTCGTAGGCGTAGCCCTTGCCGTAGCCGAGGTCCTTCATCAGCTTGGTCGGGGCGTTGCGGATGTGGGCCGGCGGCATCAACGAGCCGGTCTCGCGCGCCGCGCGCTGGGCGGCCTTGAAGGCGACATACACCGCGTTGGACTTGGGCGCGGCCGCCAAGTGCACGACCACCTGCGCCAGCGCCAGCTCGCCCTCTGGGCTGCCCAGGAAGTCGTAGGTGTCCTTGGCGGCGTTGGCCAGGACCAGGGCCATGGGATCGGCCTCGCCGATATCCTCGACGGCCATGCGGATCAGCCGCCGGGCGATGAACAGCGGGTCCTCGCCACCCCCCAGCATCCGCGCCAGCCAGTAGAGCGCAGCGTCGGGATCGGAGCCGCGGACGGACTTATGCAGCGCTGAGATCAGGTTGTAGTGCTCTTCCCGGTCCTTGTCGTAGGCCGGGCTTCGCTTCTGAAGGATTTGACCTAAATCCTTGATCGACAAGAGTTTCGCCGATCCGATATTGAACAGGGTCTCGGCCAGGGTCAGCAGGTAGCGGCCATCGCCGTCGGCCATCGCGACCAGGGCTTGGCGCGCCTCCGGCTCGAGCGGCAAGTCCTTCTGCTCGTGGGCTTCGGCCTTGGTCAGCAGCGACTGCAGCGCCTCTTCGTCGAGCCGCTTGAGGACGTAGACCTGCGAGCGCGAAAGGAGCGCCCCGTTGAGCTCGAACGACGGGTTTTCGGTGGTGGCTCCCACCAAAGTGACGATGCCCTCCTCGACGAAGGGCAGGAAGCCGTCCTGCTGGGCGCGGTTGAAGCGATGGATCTCGTCGACGAACAGCAGGGTCGACTGGCCCGCGGCGCGGCGCATCCGCGCCTGCTCGAACGCCTTCTTGAGATCCGCGACGCCCGAGAACACGGCCGAAATCTGCTGGAACTCGTAGCCGGCCTCCTTGGCCAGCAGGCGGGCGATGGTCGTCTTGCCGGTGCCAGGAGGGCCCCAGAGGATCATCGAGGACAGGCGTTTGGCCTCGGCCATGCGGCCGATCGGCCCCTCAGGGCCCAGCAGATGGTCCTGCCCCACCACCTCGCCCAGCCGCTGCGGACGCAGGCGGTCGGCGAGCGGCGACGGCGCGTGCGGCGTCAGCCCGGCTGCTTCGAAGAGATCGGCCATAGGCGCCTTCTACCGCCCTTCGCGGATTGGAGCGAGAGCGGCGCGCCCGGCGCCGCCCTCGAAGCCGTCAGGTCCGGAAGTTGGCGGTGATCTCCTGGCCGTTACGCTCGATGGTCACCTGCCATTGGCCGCCGCCGCCGCCGAGCACGCCGGTCAGTTCGCGGACGCTGCCGATGTCGCGGCCGTTGACCTTGCGGACCAGGTCGCCCGGACGCAGGCCGGCGTTCATCGCAAAGCCGCGGCTGATGTTGGTCACCAGCACGCCTCTCCCGGCGAACGGATCGATGCCTAGTTCGTCGGCCACAGCTGGCGACAGGTTGACGACCGTCGCGCCGTCGAACGGATTGCGCCCGGAAATCACCTGCTCGTCCTTGGCCGGGGTCGCCGGCGGCGCCTCGGCGCGCAGGGTCAGGGTCTGCTCGCCGCTGCCGCGACGAACGCCCAGCTTGATGCTGTCGCCCGGCCGCCGCGAGGAGATCGCATAGGACACTGCAGCCGCATCGACCGCAGGACGGCCGTCGACCGAGACGATGACGTCGCCCTGGCGCAGACCCGCGCGCGCGGCCGGGCCGTTCGGCCAGATGTCGGCCACCAGCGCACCCTGCGGCACGCTCATGCCCATGCTGCGCGCCAGTTCGGCGGTGACCGTCTGGGTGCGGGCGCCAAGCCAGGGACGCACGACCGCCTGGCCGCCGCCGGCGGCGGTTTCGACCACCCGCCGGACGATGGCTGCCGGCACCGCGAACCCGACGCCCGACGACGTCCCAGAGCGCGAAAGGATGAAGCTGTTCACCCCGATCAAGTCGCCGTCCATGTCGACCAGGGCGCCGCCGGAGTTCCCCGGATTGATCGCTGCGTCGGTCTGGATGTAGGCGTTGGACGCATCGCCGTTCGGATCGGCGGTGCGGTTCAGGGCCGAAATGATGCCGTTGGTCACCGTCTGGCCGACGCCGAAGGGGTCGCCGATGGCCAGCACCAGGTCGCCGACCTGAGCCTCACCGGAATCGTCGATCGCCAGGGTCGGCAGGCGCTCGTTCCCGACATCGATCTTAAGCACGGCCAGATCGGTGCGCGGGTCGGCGAGCAGCACGCGCGCGGTGTACTCGCGGCGGTCGGCCAGGGCCACGGTGATCTCCTGCCCGCCCTCCACGACGTGATTGTTGGTCACTACAATGCCGTCGGAACGGACGATGACGCCCGAGCCGAGCGAGCCCTGGATTCGCTCTCGCGGAGCGCCCATGCCGAACATCTCCCAGAACGGGTCGGCCCGCTGTCGCACCAGGCGCTTGGACGAGATGTTGACCACGGCCGGGGCCGCCCGCTTCACGACCGGCGCGAACGAGGACTTCATGGTCAGCGCGTCGCCCGGCGCGGCCCGCGTCGGCTGAGTCAGCGGCGGGATCTGGGCGTTGGATTTGGCTGCAGGGTCGGAACAGGCGGCCAGCAGGGCCAGGGCGGGAATCAGGACGCGAAAGGCGCGCATAGAGTCTCCAGGCATCGTCTCGGACCTGCACTCTCAGGAGTTTTCAGGCGCAATGATGGCGACGATTTAGTCCTCGTCTGGCTTCGACGGAATAGCCTGATCCTTTTCCTGCGGTGTCTTGGGGCCCCGCCCGACCTTCAAAGACATCAGGAAGGCGCCCACGAGGAGCCCCGCGGCCAGGTAGATCGCCAGACCGGGCTGGTGCATCGCCCCGTCGTGACGGATCGACCAGGCGAAGGTCATGCCGAAAATCACTGGCCCGATCACCGAAGCGATGCCCTGCAGCGCCTGGTTTGCGCCCTGCAACTGCCCCTGCGCCGAGGGCTCCACGCGCCGGGTCATCAACCCCTGGAGGCCGGGCATCAGGAAGTTCATCAGCGCGAAGACCGGCACGCCGAGCATGTAGGCCCAGCCGGTCTGCGCCAGGCCGTAGATGGTGAATCCCGCTGCGCCGGCCGCAGCGCCCAACAGGAGGGTGCCGCGCTCGCCGATCCGCGCCACGACCGGCCCGACCAGCAGGGTCTGGACGATCACGCCGGCCAGGCCCGTGGCCATCATGGTCAGGCCCATGAACCCAGGCGTCCAGCCATAGCGATAGCCGGTGTAGAGCACGAAGATCGCCGGCAGCACGGTGTGGGCGAGTTGAAAGAGGAAGCCGATGGAAGCCAGCCCCAGCAGTTCGTTGTGCGAGCGCAGGAAGCTGAGCGAGCCGATCGGGTTGGCCCGCTTCCAATCGAACTTGGCGACCCTTTTCTCGCGCGGGAGCGACTCCGGCAGGATGAAGAACCCGTAGAGCCAGTTCACGGTGGTCAGCGCCGCGGCGACGAAGAACGGCAGCCGCAGATCGATGTCGCCCAGGAAGCCCCCGACAGCCGGCCCGACCAGGAAGCCGAAGGAAAAGGCCGACCCCATCCAGCCATAGGCTTTGGCGCGCTTGTCGGGCGGGGTGACGTCCGCGACGTAGGCGTTGGCGGTTGAGAAGCTGGCGGCGGTCAGGCCGTTGATCACCCGCCCCACGAACAACCACATCAGGCTCGGCGCCAGGGCCATGAACAGGAAGTCGATCGCCAGGCCGCCCAGCGACACCAGCAGGATCGGGCGACGGCCGAAGCGGTCGGACATCATCCCCAGGATCGGTCCGCAGAACAGCTGCATGACGCCCCAGACCGCCCCGAACACGACGTTCCATTCGGAGGCCGCGGCGGTGTCGCCGCCGGTGAATTCCTTGATCAGGTTCGGCAGCACCGGGATCATGATCCCGAACGAGACCGCGTTGATGACCGCGGCCGCGAAGATGAAGCGGAACGCCCCCGCCCACCGCTTGTCGTCGGCCACGCCGCCGACAGTCTCGGCTCGGTCAGTCATGGCTTCCTCCGCTCGGCCGCTTCGGGCCGTTTACGTCTTTGAACTACCACGTCCGCCAGCCTAGGCCGACGTCTCGCGATAGGATGTCAGCAGCGTTCGCCACCATTCGGCCAGCCGCATGAGCAGCACCTCGTCGGGGAAGCCATGGCGGGCGGCGCCCTCCGGCACTTCGTCGAAGCCGCGATGCTCGACGCTGACCCGGGTCTCGTCGCCGACCGGCTCGAAGCGCACTTCGACCTGCGTCATCAGTTCCGGCGGGAAGTTCGCCTGCCGCCACGAGAAAACCAGGCGGTGCGGCGGTTCCCAGACCAGGATGCGTCCGATCTCGAACACCTTGCCGTTCTCGAGCGTCTCGGTCAGGCGCCCGCCCTCTTCCGGCTCGAAGGCCAGGACTCCCGGCGCGCGCGGCGTGGTCTGGAAGAGGCCGTTCGGCCGCCACCAGGCCCCGATCTCGCCGACGAAGGCCGCGAAGGCGCGCTGGGGCGGCGCCTTCACCCGCAGGGCGACGTAGACCTTCGACGTCACGGCGTCTTCTCGACGTGGGCCTTGAAGGCGGTCAGCTGCTCGCTCCACAGCCGCTCGCTCTCTTCCAGCCAGCGCAACAGATGCACCATCGGTTCGGGCCTCAAGGCATAGATGCGGACGCGCGCGTCGAATTCCGGATGGCTCTCCTCGACCAGACCGCTTTCCCGCAGCGTACGGAGGTGACGGCTCATGGTCGGGGGCGAAAGGCCGAGCTCGCGCGCCAGTTCGCCGGACGGCCGCGGCCCGCGGGCGAGCAGGTCCACGACCCGGCGGCGGGCCGGATCGGCCAGCGCCGCCAGGGTGGTGTCGAGGGCCCGCGCCGCGCTCATCGCCAGCCGGTGATCTTCAGGCCGCTGGCCGTCTCGGCGTCCTCACGACTGATGCTCGCGACGGTCTGGGAAACGGTCCAGATATGGCCCTCGGGATCGCGGCAGCGATAGGTGCGGTCGCCGTAGAACTGGGTTTCCGGCTCGGCCATGATCTCCGCCCCGGCGGCCCTGGCGCGTGCGCAGTGCGCATCGATGTCGCTGTCGAGCTGCACGTGGACCGTCTGGGTGTTCTTGCCGCCGACAGACTTGGGGCTCTTGTGGTCGGCGCTCCATTCCTGGCCGATCATCACGTAGCTGTCGCCGAACTCCATCTGCGAATGGGCGACGTTGCCGTCGGCGTCTTCAAGCAGCATGACCAGCTCGAAGCCGAAGGCCTTCTCGAGCCAGGCCAGGGCCGCCTTGGGATCCTGGTAGAACAACGCGGAACGGAAACCTGCGGACATGGCGTCCTCCTCTGGGTGCGTCAGGCTATGATCTTGTGGCCGGTGGCCTGTTCCATCTGTGCGACCGACAGGTCCTGCACTGTCTGGCCGAACGACCAGGGATGGTCCTCCAGGTCTCGACAGGTGAAGACGCGGTCGCCATAGGGCTGGTCGGCTGGTTCGCGCTCGATGACGGCCCCCGCGCCGCGGGCGCGCCCACAGAGGTCGTCGAGGCCATCATCCAGTTGCACGTGTACCGACTGGGTCGATCGCCCGCCGAACGCCGCCGGGCTGACGGCGCGGCCGCTCGGCGGCCCCACGACCATGATGTAGCCGTCGTGGAGCGCGAGCTCGGAGTGGATCACCCCGCCCTGTCCGTCCTCGACCACCATGCGGGTTTCAAAGCCGAACGCCCCCTCCAGCCAGGCGATGGCCGCCATCGGGTCGCGATACCAGAGCAGCGGGCCGATCGTCGGCAGCTTCCTGCGGTCGCTCATCGCTTACCTCCCTGGTTCGCGCGGCGCATTCAATTTCCGAAAGATATAATATTTTCCACTTTCTGCAAATATATTCGCAAGCCGAAACGCCAAAGCAAAGAGCCCCGGGCGTTTCCGCCCGGGGCTCTCGAAATCTGCTGACTGCAGGTTGGTCTTATTCGTCGGCGAAGCCGACGTCCTGGACCGGACCCGAGTCCTTGCCCTTTTCGGCCGGATCGCGATCGACGAACTCGATCACGGCCAGCGGGGCGTTGTCGCCGTAGCGGAAGCCGGCCTTCAGGACGCGGATGTAGCCGCCCTGACGTTCCTTGTAGCGCGGGCCGAGCACGGCGAAGAGCTTGCCGACTTGTTCGACATCGCGGACCTGGCTGATCGCCTGGCGACGGGCATGCAGGTCCCCGCGCTTGGCGAGCGTGACCAGCTTTTCGACGACCGGACGCAGTTCCTTGGCCTTCGGCAGGGTCGTGACGATCTGCTCGTGCTTGATCAGGCTCGCCGCCATGTTGGCGAACATAGCGGTGCGGTGGGCGGTCGTACGACCGAGTTTGCGGTGGGCTTTGCCGTGACGCATTTCATATCTCCTGGGTCGCTCGACCCGCTGGACGCCCCTGTTGCAGAGGACGCCCTTGCCTAACCAAGTCCCAGCCTGCTCCCAGCGGGGTCAAAACGAAGCACCGGAGCCCTCCACCGCTGTCGCGGCTTCACCGGGCCCTCGCCGCGCGAGCGGCTTGGAGTCAGCGCACAGTCCTAAGAACCGAGGCCCGCTAGGCGGGCCTCGGAGGGTCCTACATCTGATCGTCGAACTTCTTGGCGAGCTCTTCGATGTTTTCCGGCGGCCAGTTCGGCACGTCCATGCCGAGATGCAGGTTCATGCCCGCGAGCACTTCCTTGATCTCGTTCAGCGACTTGCGGCCGAAGTTCGGAGTGCGGAGCATTTCCGCCTCGGTCTTCTGGATCAGGTCGCCGATGTAGACGATGTTGTCGTTCTTCAGGCAGTTCGCCGAACGGACCGAGAGCTCCAGCTCGTCGACCTTCTTCAGCAGCGCCGGGTTGAACGGCAGTTCCGGCTTGCTCTCGCCTTCGACCTTCTTCTTCGGCTCTTCGAAGGTGATGAAGATCTGCAGCTGGTCCTGGAGGATACGGGCGGCGAAGGCCACCGCGTCCACCGGCGAGATCGCGCCGTTGGTTTCCACTTCCATGATCAGCTTGTCGTAGTCGAGGCTCTGGCCCTGACGGGTCGGCTCGACGCGATAGGCGACGCGCTTGACCGGCGAGAACAGGCTGTCGACGGCGATGAGGCCGATCGGGGCGTCTTCCGGACGGTTGCGTTCGGCGGCGACGTAGCCCTTGCCGTTGTTGACCGTGAACTCCATGCGCACGGTGGCGCCGTCGTCCAGCGTGCAGAGCACGTGGTCAGGGTTCAGCACTTCGATGTCCGAAGGGACTTCGATCTGGCCGGCGGTCACCACGCCCGGACCGGTGGCCTTCAGCGTCATGCGCTTGGGGCCCTCGGCGTGCATGCGCAGCGCCAGTTGCTTGATGTTCAGGACGATGTCGACAACGTCCTCACGAACGCCTTCCAGCGACGAGAACTCATGCACGACGCCGTCGATCTGGACGGCGGTCACGGCCGCGCCCTGAAGCGACGACAGCAGCACCCGGCGGAGGCTGTTGCCGAGCGTCACCCCGAAACCGCGCTCGAGCGGCTCGGCCACCAGACGCGCCTTGCGGTTCGCGTCGGTTCCGGCCTCGATCAGCGGCTTCTCGGGACGGATGAGCTCGTTCCAGTTTCTTTCGATCACGTAGAGATGTCCCTCGAAACGCAGGATCGCCGGACACGAAGAACTCGGTCCGGCGCGTGGGGATTGCGGTACTGCGGTACTTAGACCCGCCGGCGCTTGGGCGGCCGGCAGCCGTTGTGCGGAATGGGGGTCACGTCGCGGATGGTGGTGATCGTCATGCCGACCGACTGAAGGGCCCGCAGAGCCGACTCACGCCCGGAACCCGGACCCGAGACGTTCACTTCGAGGGTCTTCACGCCATGCTCGGCAGCTTTCCGGCCGGCGTCCTCGGCCGCCATCTGGGCGGCGTACGGGGTCGACTTCCGGGAGCCCTTGAAGCCCATCATGCCGGCCGACGACCAGGAGATGGTGTTCCCCTGCGCGTCCGTGATGGTGATCATGGTGTTGTTGAACGAGGCGTTCACGTGCGCCACGCCCGAGGTGATGTTCTTGCGTTCGCGACGTTTGACGCGCGCCGGTTCCTTGGCCATCGCTAAGCTCTCTTACTTCTTCTTGCCGGCGATCGGCTTGGCCGGACCCTTGCGGGTGCGGGCGTTGGTGTGGGTGCGCTGACCGCGGACCGGCAGGCCCTTGCGGTGACGCAGGCCGCGATAGCAGGCCAGGTCCATCAGACGCTTGATGTTGACCGCCGTCTCGCGACGCAGGTCACCCTCAACGAGGTAATCGCGATCGATCGCTTCGCGGATCTGCAGCACCTCAGCGTCGGTCAGCTGATTGACGCGGCGAGCGTCCTCAATGCCAACCTTCTGGACGATCTCCTTGGCTTTCGCCTGGCCGATCCCATGGATGTACTGCAGCGCAATGACGACGCGCTTGTTAGTCGGAATGTTGACGCCAGCGATACGGGCCACGCGTTGAATCTCCTAGTCACGCAGAGAAGCGCGAACGGCGCCCCGGCCCAGAATCCCATACAGGAAGGCCGGCACGTCCTTCGCGCCCTTTCGCGGAAGCGCACCGTTATAGGGAACGTTGCGTTTCCGTCAATGGAGCAATCGCAGGAATCTGAAGCTTTTCAGACTTCCGCAATCGCTGGGCGGGTTGGTCGCCGAAAATCAGGCCTTGAGGGCCTGGTCGATTCCGGCGGCGACGTCCTCGATCGAACCCATGCCGTCCAACTCGACCAGTTTTTCCTGGTCTTGATAGTACGGCAGCAAGGGCGCGGTCTGGTCGTTGTAGGCCGAGAGCCGCACCTTGAAGCTCTCGGGATTGTCGTCAGGGCGGCCCGACTCGGCGAAGCGGCCAGCAACTCGGTTTAGGAGCTGCTCGTCGTCCACCTTCAGGCGCAGCACTAGATCGATTCGCGAGCCGCGCTTGGCCAGCATCTCGTCCAGCGCCTTGGCCTGAGCCAGGGTCCGCGGAAACCCGTCGAAGATCGCCCCGCCGGCCGCCTCGGCCTCCGGCAGACGCTCTTCGATCAACGCGATGACGATCTCGTCGGTGACCAGCTCGCCCCGTTGCATGACGCCCTCGACGCGCTTGCCGAGCTCAGAGCCCGAGGCGATCGCGGCGCGCAGCATGTCTCCTGTGGAGAGCTGGACCATCTTGCGGGAATCGACCAGGCGCTTGGCCTGCGTACCCTTGCCCGCCGCCGGCGGGCCGAACAGGATCAAATTCATCTTCTTAAATGTCCCCTCCCCGGCCGCCCCTTTCGGCCGGACCGATCCTTAGCGTCCGCCGCGTCCGCCGCGGAGCTTGGATTTCTTGATCAAGCCTTCGTACTGGTGCGCCAGCAGGTGCGACTGGATCTGCGTCACCGTATCCATGGTCACGCTCACCACGATCAGGATCGACGTACCGCCCAGATAGAACGGCGCCTTGAAATATCCGATCAGCGCTTCCGGCATCAGGCAGACCAGCGTGATGTACGCCGCGCCGATCACGGTCAGGCGGGTCAGCACGTAGTCGAGATACTCCGCCGTCCGCTTGCCCGGGCGAATGCCCGGCAGGAAGCCGCCGTACTTGCGCAGGTTCTCGGCGGTGTCGTCCGGATTGAAGACGACCGACGTGTAGAAGAAGCAGAAGAAGATGATCAGCAGCGCATAGAGCACCATGAACGCCGGGCGTCCGTGCTGCAGCTGGCCGACCATCCCTGGAAGCCACTGGGCCCAGGCGGGCAGATCCGCTGTCGCCAGGAAGCCCATCGCCGTGGTCGGCAGCAGCAGCAGCGACGAGGCGAAGATCGGCGGGATGACGCCGGCGGTGTTGATCTTCAGCGGCAGGAACGACGTGTCGCCGCCGAACATCCGGTTGCCTTGCTGGCGCTTCGGATACTGCACCAGCAGGCGGCGCTGCGAGCGCTCCATGAACACGATCGCGAACACGACGACGATGGCCAGGGCGATGATCGCAAACATGGCGAACGGCGACAGCGAGCCGGTCCGCGTCATCGTGAACATCTGCCAGATGCCTTGCGGCAGCACCGCCACGATGCCGGCGAAGATGATCAGCGACACGCCGTTGCCGACGCCGCGGCTGGTGATCTGCTCGCCCAGCCACATCAGGAACAGGGTTCCGCCGGTCAGGGTGACGACCGTCGAAGCCAGGAAGAACAGGCCGGGGTTCAACACCAGGCCAGGGCTGTTCTGCAGCCCGGTGGCGATGGCGAAGGATTGGAACAGCGCCAGCACGACCGTCAGGTAGCGGGTGTACTGGTTGAGCGTCTTGCGTCCGGCTTCGCCGCCTTCTTTGCGCAGCTTCTCCCACGGCGGATAAACCGTGCCGAGGAGCTGAACGATGATGGAGGCCGAGATGTACGGCATCACGTTCAGCGAGAAGATCGCCATCCGCTGGACGGCGCCCCCCGAGAACATGTTGAACATGCCGAGGATGCCTTGCGCCTGGCCCTGGAAGGCCTGCGCGAACGCCGCCGGGTCGATGCCCGGAATCGGGATGTAGGTCCCGAGGCGATAGACGATCAGCGCACCCAGCGTGAAGAGGATGCGCTTGTGCAGCTCCGTCGCCTTCTGGAAGGCGCCGAAGTTCATATTTGCTGCGAGCTGTTCGGCGGCCGAAGCCATTTAGAACCCCAGACTAAAGGACCGGACGTACATAGGGCGTCCATCCTGCGCTGTCATCCGGCCGCCTTGCCTCACCCTCCCCCAAAACTGTGGAAGCGGGCCAGACGGGCGCCGGATGATCAGCGTGGGTCCCCGCGCTTAACGCGCGGAGAGCGGCTTACTCGGCGGCTTCGGCGACCGGGGCGGTCGTGGTGACCTTGCCGCCAGCCTTCTCAACAGCGGCCTTCGCCGAGGCCGAGGCCGAATAGACGGTGATTTCGATCTTCGACTTCAGCTCGCCCTTGCCGAGCAGCTTCACGCCGTCCTTTTCACGGCGCAGGACGCCGGCGGCCACCAGGGCGGCGCCGTCGATGGCCTTCTTGGCGTCGAGCTTGCCGGCGGCGATCGCCTGCTCCAGGCGCCACAGGTTCACTTCGGCGAATTCCTTGGCGAACGGGTTGTTGAAGCCGCGCTTCGGCATCCGCATGTGCAGCGGCATCTGGCCGCCTTCGAAGCCGTTGATCGACACGCCGGTGCGGGACTTCTGGCCCTTCACACCGCGACCGCCGGTCTTGCCCTTGCCCGAACCCGGGCCGCGGCCGACGCGCATGCGGTTCTTGGTGGAGCCTTCGCGCGGCGAAAGTTCGTTGAGCTTGGTCATGTGACGCCTCTCCTTGGAGATCTGTCGCCCGGGATCCGTCCCGGACTCGGCTGAAAAAGATTGTTGGCCGCCGAAACGGCCGAAGAGGCGACGCTTTTGGCGCCGCCTCTCCTAAACGTCCAGTCGAAAGGCGCTTAGCCTTCGATCACTTCCACCATGTGATGGACCTTGGCGATCATCCCGCGCACCGACGGGGTGTCTTCCAGGACCGACACGCGGCCGATGCGGTTCAGGCCGAGACCGATGAGGGTCGCGCGCTGATCGCTCTTGCGGCGGATGGGGCTCGCCGTCTGACGAACGGTCACCTTAGCCATGGATTACTCTCCGTCAGCGGCGGCGACCGCAGCGCTGTCGGCCTTGCGGCCCAGCACGTCGGCGACCTTCTTGCCGCGCTTGGCGGCGACCTGGCGGGGCGAAGACTGAGCCTTCAGCGCCTCGAAGGTCGCACGCACCATGTTGTAGGGGTTCGACGAGCCGACCGACTTGCCGACGACGTCCTGGACGCCGAGGGTTTCAAGCACCGCACGCATCGGACCGCCGGCGATGACGCCGGTGCCCGGAGGAGCCGAGCGAACCATGACCTTGCCGGCGCCCCAACGGCCAGCGCCGTCGTGGTGCAGGGTGCGGCTCTCGCGGAGCGGCACGCGGATCATGGTCTTCTTGGCTTCCTCGGTCGCCTTGCGGATGGCTTCCGGCACTTCACGCGCCTTGCCATGACCGTAGCCGACGCGGCCCTTCTGATCGCCGACCACCATCAGGGCGGCGAACGAGAAGCGACGGCCGCCCTTCACGGTGGCGGCGACGCGGTTGATGTGCACCAGCTTCTCGACGATGTCGGATTCGGCGCGCTCTTCCGCTTGATTGCCGCGGTTGCGGTCACGACGGCCTTGGCCGTCACCACCACGTTGTTCGTTTCCACGAGCCATCAGCGTACCCCTAGAAGTTCAGGCCGGCTTCGCGCGCGGCGTCGGCCAGGGCTTTCACCCGGCCGTGGTAGATGTAACCGCCACGATCGAAGACGACGTCCTTGACGCCCTTTTCCATGGCGCGTTGCGCCACGAGCGCGCCCACACGGGCGGCGGCGTCCTTGTCGGAACCCTTCTGCTTGTCGCCCTCGAGGGTCGAGGCGGCAGCCAGGGTCACGCCGCGCTCATCATCGATGACCTGGGCGTAGATGTTTTTGGCGGAGCGGAAGACCGACAGACGCGGCCGACCATTCGCCACCGACCGCAGGCGGATGCGCGTGCGCTCGGCACGACGCTTGGCGGTGTCACGGGGTTTAAGAGCCATGGCCTACTTCTTCTTGCCTTCCTTGCGGCGAACCTTCTCGCCGGCATAACGGACGCCCTTGCCCTTGTAGGGCTCCGGCGGACGCAGGCGACGGATCTTCGAGGCGATCTCGCCGACGGCTTGCTTGTCGATGCCCGAGATCTTGATCTCGGTCTGCTTCGGCGTCGCGAACGTGATCCCGGCAGGCGGGGGCACGTCGACGTCGTGGCTGAAGCCGAGCTGCATGGAGAGCGCCTGGCCCTTCATGGCGGCGCGGTAACCGACGCCGACCAGCTCGAGAGTCTGCTCGAAGCCTTCGGTCACGCCGACGACCATGTTGCTCACCAGGGTGCGCGAGAGGCCCCACATGGCTTGCGCCCGGGTCGAGTCGACGCGCTTGGAGAGCTGGAGCTCAGCCCCCTCCTGCTTGACTTCGATTTCTTCGGCCACGGTCCACGACAGCTGACCCTTGGGGCCCTTGATCGTGACGGTCTGGCCGTCGATGGTCACCGTCACGCCCGAAGGGACGGCGACCGCCTTCTTTCCAATCCGCGACATCTTAGTAGACCCGCAACAGGACTTCGCCGCCCACGTTCGCGTCACGCGCGGCCGTGTCCGACATGACGCCCTTCGGCGTCGACAGGATCGAGATACCCAGGCCGTTCTTGATCGGCTTCAGGTCCTTGATCGACGAGTAGACGCGGCGACCAGGCTTCGACACGCGGCGGATCTCAGCGATCACCGGCTGGCCGTCGAAGTACTTCAGCTCGATCTCGAACTCCGGGAAAGCGCCCGGCTTCTGAACGAGTTGGTAGCCGCGGATGTAGCCTTCCTCCGCCAGAACGTCGAGGACGCGCGCGCGCATCTTCGAAGCCGGCGTGGAAACCTTCGAACGGCCGCGAGTGGCGGCGTTCTTGATGCGGGCGATCATATCGCCAACGGGGTCGTTCACCATGAGACCCTCCTCACCAGCTCGACTTGACGAGGCCAGGAATCTGGCCGTTCGAACCCAGTTCGCGCAGGGCGATCCGGCTCATCTTAAGCTTGCGGTAGTAGGCGCGCGGACGGCCCGTGACTTCGCAACGGTTACGGATGCGGGTCTTGGACGAGTTACGCGGCAGTTCGGCGAGCTTCAGGCGCGCTTCGAAGCGTTCTTCGAGCGGCAGGCTTTCGTCGTTGGCGATCGCCTTGAGTTCTTCGCGCTTCGCGGCGAATTGCTTCACCAGCTTGCGGACCATCTCATTGCGATTGACGGCGCTTTTTTTGGCCATTTGTTCTTTCCTTCCCGCCGCTTACGCTTGAACGAACGGGAACTGGAATTCCCGAAGAAGCTGACGGGCTTCTTCGTCGGTCTTCGCAGTCGTGCCGACGATGATGTCCATGCCCCACATCTGATCGATCTGGTCGTAGTTGATCTCCGGGAACACGATGTGCTCCTTCAGACCCATGGCGTAGTTGCCACGACCGTCGAACGAAGTGGGCTTCAGGCCCCGGAAGTCCTTCACCCGCGGCAGCGCGATGGTGATCAGACGGTCCATGAACTCGTACATGCGGTCCTTACGAAGGGTGACCTTCGCGCCGACCACCATGCCTTCGCGCAGCTTGAAGCCGGCGATGGAGTTGCGGGCGCGGGTCGCCACCGGCTTCTGGCCGGCGATCTTCGTCAGGTCGGCGATCGCGGCCTGGACCTTCTTGGAGTCGGTCACAGCCTCGCCGATCCCCATGTTCAGGACGATCTTGTCCAGCTTGGGGATTTGCATTTCGTTGGAATAGCCGAACTGTTCCTTCATCGCCGCGCGAATGCGCTGGCGATATTCGGTCTTAAGCCGCGGCTCGTAAGCTTGCTCAGCCATTGATCACCTCACCGGTCGTCTTGGCGACGCGAACCTTCTTGTCGCCTTCGACGCGGAAACCGACGCGGGTCGGCTTACCCTTGGAATCGACGATCGCCACGTTCGAGATGTGGAGAGCCGCTTCCTTGTTCTTGATGCCGCCCTGCGGATCCGATTGCGTCGGACGGGTGTGGCGCTGAACCATGTTCAGGCCTTCGACCACGACGCGATCTTCCTTCGGCAGCACGCGCAGGACGGCGCCTTGACGGCCCTTGTCCTTGCCCGTGAGGACAACGACGCGGTCGCCCTTCTTAATCTTCGCGGCCATTACAGCACCTCGGGGGCGAGCGAGATGATCTTCATGTGGTTCTTGGCGCGCAGTTCGCGGGGAACCGGGCCAAAGATCCGCGTGCCGATCGGCTCGGATTGCTTGTTCACGATCACGGCGGCGTTCTTGTCGAAACGGATCACCGAACCGTCCTTGCGCTTGATCGCCGAGGACGTGCGCACGACGATCGCCTGCAGCACGTCACCCTTCTTCACGCGACCGCGCGGGATCGCTTCCTTCACGGAGACGACAATCTTGTCGCCAACGCCGGCGTAGCGGCGACCAGCGCCACCAAGCACTTTGATGCACATCACACGACGGGCGCCGGAATTGTCGGCGACCTCGAGGTTAGTCTGCATCTGAATCATGGGATGAGACTTTCTTTAGGAGGCTTGCTGGTCAGCGCCCTTCGGCAGCGCTTCCCAGGTCTTGGTTTTCGACTTCGGGGCGCATTCGATGATGCGCGCGATGTCGCCGGCCTTGTAGACGTTCGCCTCGTCGTGGGCGTGGTACTTCTTGGACCGACGAACGGTCTTGCGCAGCACCGGATGCAGGAAGGTACGTTCGACCTTCACCACGATCGTCTTATCGCCCTTGTCCGAGACGACGACGCCTTCGAGAATTCGCTTTGGCATGTTCGTTGTGTCCTTAGGCCGCGGTCTGCTTGGAGCGCAGGACGGTCTTGATCCGCGCGATGTCCTTGCGGACCTCGTTCACGCGGTGGGTCTTCTCGACCTGGCCGGTCGCCGCCTGGAAGCGCAGGTTGAACTGCTCTTTCTTCAGGTTCAGCAGAGCCTCACCGAGTTGGTCGGGCGTCATGCCCCGGATATCGTCGATCTTCATCACGCGTGCTCCACGGCGGCGTCGATGCGGGTGACGATGCGGGTCTTCACGGGAAGCTTGGCCGCGCCGAGGCGCAGGGCTTCACGAGCGACATCGTCCGGCACGCCGTCGATTTCAAACATGATACGGCCCGGGTGAACGCGCGCAGCCCAGTACTCGACCGCGCCCTTGCCCTTACCCATCCGCACTTCGGCCGGCTTGTCGGTGACCGGAACGTCCGGGAAGATCCGGATCCACACGCGACCTTGGCGCTTCATCTGACGAGTGATCGCCCGACGAGCCGCTTCGATCTGGCGAGCGGTGATGCGTTCCGGTTCGACGGACTTCAGACCATAGGAGCCGAAGTTCAGCGAGAAGCCGCCCTTCGCAACGCCGTGGATCTTGCCCTTGAACTGCTTGCGGTACTTGGTTTTCTTCGGAGACAGCATGGCTCTACCTTAGGCTCCAGCTTGGTCGCGCCGGTCGCGGCGCGGGCCGCGATCGCCGCGGTCCCCACGTTCACGTCCACCGCCCTCGCCGGCCGGGCCGGATTCCGTGGCCAGGCGCTTGTCGAGAGCCATCGGGTCGTGGTCGAGGACCTCGCCCTTGAAGACCCACACCTTCACACCGATGATGCCGTAGGTGGTCGAGGCCTCGGTCACGCCGTAGTCGATGTCCGCACGGAGGGTGTGACGCGGAACGCGGCCCTCGTGATACGACTCGCTGCGGGCGATTTCGGCGCCGCCAAGACGGCCGGCCACTTCGATCCGCATGCCCTTGGCGCCCAGACGCATCGCGCTTTGCAGCGAACGCTTCATGGCGCGACGGAACGCAACGCGGCGCTCGAGCTGCTGGGCGATGTTCTCGGCCACCAGCTGGGCGTCGGTTTCCGGCTTACGGATTTCGACGATGTTCAGGTGAACTTCGCCTTCCGTGATCGCCGCAACGTCCTTGCGCAGCTTGTCGATGTCCGCGCCCTTCTTGCCGATGATCACGCCGGGGCGCGCGGCATAGATGGTGATGCGGCACTTCTTGTGCGGACGCTCGATGATGATCCGCGAAACGCCAGCTTGATACAGGCGCTTCTTCAGCTGCTTGCGGATCTTGATGTCCTCATGCAGGAGCTTGCCGTAGTCCGCCTTCTTGGCGAACCAGCGCGAGTCCCACGTGCGGTTGATGCCGAGGCGAAGCCCGACCGGATTGACTTTCTGACCCATCAGGCGGCCTCACCCAATTCGCGGACCACGATGGTGATCTCGCTGAACGGCTTTTCGATGCGCGAAGCACGACCGCGAGCGCGGGCGGCGAAGCGCTTCATCACCAGGTTCTTGCCCACAAAGGCCTCGGCCACGACCAGGTTGTCGATGTCGAGGTTGTGGTTGTTCTCGGCGTTCGAGATGGCCGAGTAGAGCGCCTTACGCACATCGCGGGCGATGCGCTTGTGGCTGAACTCCAGCTCGTTGAGGGCGCGCTGCACCTTCAGGCCGCGGATCGACTGGGCCACGAGGTTCAGTTTACGCGGGCTGGTGCGCAGGGTGGTCACCTTGGCCATCGCCTCAACGCCGGTCAGCCGGCGCGCTTTAGCTTGCTTTGCCATGGTTACTTCCTCTTGGCCTTCTTGTCGGCCGCGTGGCCCGGGAAGTACCGGGTCGGAGCGAACTCACCGAGCTTCATGCCGACCATGTCTTCGCTGATCAGCACGGGGACGTGCTTTTGACCGTTGTGCACGCCGAACGTCAGGCCGACGAACTGCGGCATGATGGTCGAGCGGCGCGACCAGGTCTTGATGACGTCCTTACGGCCGGACGACAGAGCGTTGTCGGCCTTCTTGAGGAGGTATCCGTCGACGAACGGACCTTTCCAAACAGAACGGGTCATGGCTTAGCGAGCCTTCCGAGCGTGACGCGAACGGATGATGTACTTATCCGTCGCCTTGTTGGTGCGGGTCTTCGAGCCCTTGGTCGGCTTGCCCCACGGGGTGACCGGGTGGCGGCCGCCCGAGGTGCGGCCTTCACCGCCGCCGTGCGGGTGGTCGACCGGGTTCATGACAACGCCGCGGACGTGCGGGCGGAAGCCCATGTGGCGGGTGCGGCCGGCCTTGCCCAGGACCTGGTTCATATGGTCCTGATTGGACACCGCGCCGACCGTAGCCATGCAGGTGTCTTGAACCATCCGCAGTTCGCCCGAGCCGAGACGGATCTGAGCGTAGCCAGCGTCACGGCCGACCAGCTGAGCGTAGGCGCCAGCCGAGCGAGCCATTTGGCCGCCCTTGAGGGGCTTCAGCTCGATGTTGTGGATGATCGTGCCGATCGGCATGCCACGGAGCGGCATGGCGTTACCCGGCTTCACGTCGGCCTTTTCGGCGGCGATGACGACATCGCCGGCCTTCAGACGTTGCGGGGCCAGGATGTAGGCCAGTTCGCCGTCCTCATACTTGATGAGGGCGATGAACGCGGTGCGGTTCGGGTCGTACTCGAGACGCTGAACCGTGGCCGGCACGTCGAACTTGCGACGCTTGAAGTCGACCTTGCGGTACAGGCGCTTGGCGCCGCCGCCGCGGAAGCGGACAGCGATACGGCCGTTGCCGCCGCGGCCGCCCGACTTGGTCAGGCCTTCGACGAGCGACTTTTCCGGACGGCCCTTGTGGAGCTCGGACCGGTCGACCAGCACGAGGCCGCGACGGCCCGGCGAGGTCGGATTGAAATGCTTCAGAGCCATTGAACTAGAGCCCCGTGGTGATGTCGATCGACTGGCCTTCGGCCAGGGTCACGACAGCTTTCTTGACGTCCGAGCGACGGCCCGGACGGCCGCGGAAACGCTTGGTCTTGCCCTTCACCACCAAGGTGTTGACCTTGGTGACGTTGACCTTGAACAGCGCTTCGACAGCGGCGGCGATTTCATCCTTCGTCGCATCGTTGGCGACGCGGAAGACGACCTTGTTCTGCTCCGAGAGCAGAGTGGCCTTTTCCGTGATCACCGGCGACAGGATGGCGTCGTAGTGGCGGGCGACGGGGTCGGCCATTACGCAGCTTCCTTCTCAGCAAAGCGCGCGTTGATCGCTTCGACCGCGTCCTTGGTCAGGACCAGGGTCTTGCGACGCAGCACGTCGTAGACGTTCAGGCCGGCGTTCGGCAGGACATCCACGTTCGGGATGTTGCGAGCGGCCATCGCGAAGTTCGCGTCGACCTCGGCGCCGGCGATGACCAGCGCGTTCTTCAGGCCGATCTTGTCGAAGTTGGCGCGCAGGGCCGAGGTCTTGACCTCGGTCAGGGCCACGCTGTCGACGACAACCAGAGCGCCCGACTTGACCTTCGAGGACAGCGCATGGCGCAGGGCCAGGGCGCGGAACTTCTTGGTCAGGTCGAAGGCGTGGCTGCGCACGACCGGCCCGTGGGCCTTGGCGCCGCCGACGAACTGAGCCGCACGGCGCGAACCGTGACGGGCGCCGCCGGTGCCCTTCTGCTTGTACATCTTCTTGCCCGTACGAGAGACCTCGTTGCGGACCTGGATCTTGTGGGTGCCGGCGCGGCGCTTGGCGAGCTGCCAAGTGACCATGCGCTGCAGGATGTCCCCGCGGATCTCTTCGATGCCGAAGACGGCGTCGGACAGTTCAACCGAACCGCCCTTCCCGCCGTCGAGTTTGATGACGTCGAGTTTCATTACTGTTCTTCGCCCCCAGCTTCGGCCGGAGCCTCTTCCACCGCAGGAGCCTCAGCAGCCGGAGCCGCAGCCGCCTGGCCAGCCTTACGGAAGCCGCCCGGGATCGGGGCTTCAGCCGGACGAGCCGACTTCACCGCGTCGCGGATCTTCACGAAGGTGCCCTCGGTGCCGGGCACGGAGCCCTTCACGAGGATCAGGCCGCGCTCGGCGTCGACCTTCCAGACGGTGACATTGAGGGTGGTGACGGTCTCTTGGCCGAGATGGCCGGCCATCTTTTTGTTCTTGAAGGTCTTGCCCGGATCCTGGCGGTTACCGGTCGAACCATGGGCCCGGTGCGAAACCGAGACGCCGTGGGTCGCGCGCATGCCGCCGAAGTTCCAGCGCTTCATGGCGCCGGCGAAACCCTTACCGACCGTGAGGGCGGTGACGTCGACCTTTTGGCCGGCGACGAAGTGGTCGGCGGTGAACTCCGCGCCAACTTCGATCAGGTTCTCTTCGGTGACGCGGAATTCCGCGACTTCGCGCTTCGGCTCGACCTGAGCCTTGGCGAAGTGGCCGCGCAGGGCCTTCGAAGTGTTCTTGGCCTTCTTGGCGCCAGCACCGAGCTGGAGAGCCACATAGCCGTCTTTGTCCTGGGTGCGCTGACCCGTGACCTGGCAGCCCTCAAGGCTGAGCACGGTCACCGGAACATGGACGCCGCCTTCATCGAAGAAGCGAGCCATACCCAGTTTCTTGGCGATCACGCCGGTACGCATCGACCGATCCCCTCTTAAAGCTTGATCTCGACGTCCACGCCGGCGGACAGGTCGAGCTTCATGAGCGCGTCCACGGTCTGCGGGGTGGGGTCGACGATATCGAGCACGCGCTTGTGCGTGCGGATTTCGAACTGCTCGCGCGACTTCTTATCGACGTGCGGCGAGCGGTTGACGGTGAATTTTTCGATTTGCGTCGGCAGGGGGATGGGCCCCCGGACGGTCGCGCCGGTGCGCTTAGCCGTATTGACGATCTCGCGTGTGGAATGGTCCAGCACGCGGTGATCGAAGGCTTTGAGCCGGATGCGGATGTTCTGACGATCCATATCGCTCTTTAGTTTCCCCTACAGACGACGAACGTCCGCGTGACATTGACCATTTCAAAGACCAACCCGAACGCCTCATAGGAGACGCTCGTACGCGTAAGTCCGCAAAAACGACGTGAGCCCGCGCGAACAGCTCGCGAGGGCCCCGCCCGAAGGTGCCGATTTCCACCGGTTTTCGGGCCGTTCTGCGAACCGCGTCTGTGCTTCAAATCACTTCGAAGCACACAGCCGGTCCAACAGGAGGCGCGTCTATACGTGGGTGACTCGCCGACGTCAAGGGTCGCCCGAGCGGCGGCCCCCTGCCCTAGCCGATCACGACGTCGCCCGAGCCGAGGACCGCCTTCGACACGGCGCCCTTCACGGCCTTGACCTTGACGTCGCCCGACCCGGCGATCCGGGCCTTGAGCGACTCCGCCGCGCCGTCGACGACCACGCCGCCGGACCCGGCCACCGAAACGGTCATCGCCCCCACCTGGCCGCCCGCGACCTTGACGTCGCCGGAGCCGGCGATCTTCACGTCCAGCGGACCGTCTAGGGAACCGACCCAGACGTCGCCGGATCCGGCCATGTTGACGTCCATCGGCCCTTTGACCGCTTGGGTCTTGATGTCCCCAGAGCCCGCGACGCGCAAGCTGGCGCTGCCGACGCTGCCGACATAGGTGTCGCCCGACCCCGCCTCGTTCAGCTTGAGCTGGCCGGCGACGTTGGCGACCGTCCAGTCGCCGCAGCCGGCGTTCGAGAGCGCCAGGCTGGCGGACTTGCCGATCGTGCCGAACACCGCGCCGCCGCTGTCGAGATTCACGTCCCGCGGGGTTCGGATCACCACCTGCGGCATATTCGCATAGGCGATCGACCCGATGCCGGCGACGTTGACCGAGGCGCGGGCGCCATCGCCTTCACAGCTGCGGATCTTGCGGTTCAGGCCACCATCCACCACCACCTTGCCGCCGGCCTGGCGGACCTGGACGGGCAGCTTCGGGTGTGTCGACAGGAACTCGACCTTGATGTCGCTGCGCGCCTCCGGAATGACCGTGACGCGGACGACGGCGTCCTTGATCTCGACCGACTGCGCGTGCGCCGCCCCCGCCGCCATCGCGGCCCCGAGCCCGATCATGATCACCGGAAGACGCATGTCTTTCTCCGCCTTGCTGAATAACCTGACTGGGACGGTAGGCCTGGGCGCCGCACCGGTCAGCTTAATTCCGGGTCATGACTTAGCCGTCACGCAGTAGTTGCGCTCGGAAAACGAAAAGGCCGCCGAGGTTGCCCTCGGCGGCCTGATCTTCAGTCTGTCGACTGTGGCGTTAGATCGCTTACTCGACGATCTTGGCCACGACGCCGGCGCCGACGGTCCGGCCGCCTTCGCGAATGGCGAAGCGCAGGCCTTGGTCCATGGCGATCGGGGTGATCAGCTCGACGTCCAGCTCGGCGTTGTCGCCCGGCATGATCATCTCAACGCCTTCGCGCAGCTTGATGATCCCGGTCACGTCCGTGGTGCGGAAGTAGAACTGCGGGCGGTAGTTGGTGAAGAACGGGGTGTGACGGCCGCCTTCTTCCTTGGTCAGGATGTACGCCTCGGCCACGAACTTCGTGTGCGGGGTGATCGAACCCGGCTTGCAGAGAACCTGGCCGCGCTCGACGTCTTCACGCTTGGTGCCGCGCAGCAGCACGCCCACGTTGTCGCCGGCTTGACCTTGGTCCAGCAGCTTGCGGAACATTTCGACGCCGGTGCAGGTCGTCTTCTGGACCGGACGGATGCCGACGATCTCGACTTCCTCGCCGACCTTCACGATGCCCTTTTCGATCCGGCCGGTGACCACGGTGCCGCGGCCCGAGATCGAGAACACGTCTTCCACCGGCATCAGGAACGGCAGGTCAACCGGACGTTCCGGCTGCGGGATGTAGGCGTCGACCTGGGTCATCAGCTCGAGGATGCGGTCCGCGCCGATTTCCGGGTTGCGGTCTTCCACCGCCGCCAGGGCCGAGCCCTTGACGATCGGAATGTCGTCGCCCGGGAACTGGTAGGACGACAGAAGTTCGCGAACTTCCATCTCGACCAGGTCCAGCAGCTCGGCGTCGTCGACCATGTCGACCTTGTTCATGAACACCACCAGAGCCGGCACGCCGACCTGGCGGGCCAGCAGGATGTGCTCGCGGGTCTGCGGCATCGGGCCGTCAGCGGCCGACACCACCAGGATCGCGCCGTCCATCTGCGCCGCGCCCGTGATCATGTTCTTCACGTAGTCGGCGTGGCCGGGGCAATCGACGTGCGCGTAGTGACGGTTCGCCGTCTCATATTCCACGTGCGCGGTGTTGATGGTGATGCCGCGAGCCTTCTCTTCCGGCGCAGCGTCGATGTCGGCGTAGTTCATCGCCTTCGCGCCGCCGGTCTTCGCCAGCGTCAGGGTGATCGCAGCCGTCAGCGTCGTCTTGCCATGGTCAACGTGACCAATGGTGCCGATGTTGCAGTGCGGCTTATTGCGTTCGAACTTTTCTTTAGCCATTTCAAGCTCCAGCCCTGTTTGGGCTTGTCCTCTAAACTAGGGTTGGGGTTAGGCGTACTTCTTGATCACTTCGTCGGCGACGTGTTGCGGCACCGGGTCGTAGTGGTCGTACTGCATGGTGAACTGAGCGCGGCCCTGCGACATCCCGCGAAGGGTGTTCACGTAGCCGAACATG
The DNA here is from genome assembly GCF_964254345.1 of Phenylobacterium sp. LjRoot97. Classification (NCBI taxonomy): domain Bacteria; kingdom Pseudomonadati; phylum Pseudomonadota; class Alphaproteobacteria; order Caulobacterales; family Caulobacteraceae; genus Phenylobacterium; species Phenylobacterium sp. LjRoot97. The sequence continues at coordinate 1,717,676 of NZ_CAXUTH020000001.1, read as the reverse complement.
TTCGCCAGCGGGACGAACGCATTCACGACGATCGCGTTGCCGCGAGTGTCCTGGCCCTGGATCATGCCGCGGCGGCCGTTCAGGTCGCCGATGACCGAACCGAGGTACTCTTCCGGGGTCACGACCTCGACGGCCATGATCGGTTCGAGCAGCTTCGGAGCGCCCTTTTCGCGCAGCTCCTTGAACGCCGCGCGGGCGGCGATTTCGAAGGCCAGCACGCTGGAGTCGACGTCGTGGTACTTGCCGTCGGTCAGGGTCGCCTTGAAGTCGATCAGCGGGAAGCCGGCCAGCAGACCGTTGTCCTTGACCGACTCCAGCCCCTTTTCGACGCCGGGGATGTATTCCTTCGGCACCGCGCCGCCGACGATCGCGCTCTCGAACACGAAGCCCGAGCCCGGCTCGCCGGGTTCGAAGGTGAGCATCACGCGGGCGAACTGGCCCGTACCGCCGGTCTGCTTCTTGTGGGTGTAGTCGATGTCGACCTTACGACCCAGGCTTTCACGATAGGCCACCTGCGGCGCGCCGATGTTGGCTTCGACCTTGTAGGTCCGCTTCAGGATGTCGATCTTGATGTCCAGGTGCAGCTCGCCCATGCCCTTCAGGATCGTCTGGCCCGACTCGTGGTCGGTCGAGACGGTGAAGGACGGATCTTCCGACGCCAGCTTCGCCAGGGCGACGCCCAGCTTTTCCTGGTCGGCCTTCGACTTGGGCTCAACGGCGATCTCGATAACCGGGGCCGGGAACTCCATGCGCTCCAGGATCACCGGCGACTTGTTCGGGTCGCACAGGGTGTCCCCGGTGCGGGTTTCCTTCAGGCCGGCCAGCGCGACGATGTCGCCGGCGTAGGCTTCCTTGATGTCCTCGCGGTTGTTGGAGTGCATCAGCAGCATGCGGCCGACGCGTTCCTTCTTGTCGCGGGTCGAGTTCATCAGGCTCATGCCGGTCTCGAGCTTGCCCGAGTAGATGCGGCAGAAGGTCAGCGAACCGACGAAGGGGTCGTCCATGATCTTGAACGCCAGAACCGACAGCGGCTCGTCGTCCGAGGCGCGGCGCACGACCGGCTCTTCGGTGCGGAAGTCGATGCCCGGGGTCGGCGGGATGTCGAGCGGCGACGGCAGGTAGTCGACGACCGCGTCGAGCAGCGGCTGGACGCCCTTGTTCTTGAACGCCGAGCCGCAGAGGATCGGGTAGAACGCGCCCGTCAGAACCGCCTTACGGATGCACTTCTTGATGGTCTCTTCCGAGGGCTCTTCGCCGCCCAGGTAAGCTTCCATCGCATCGTCGTCGAGTTCGACGGCGTTCTCGATCAGGTACTGGCGAGCCTCGACGGCCTTGTCCAGCAGGTCGGCCGGGATCTCTTCGTCACGGAAGGACGCGCCCAGGCCGTCGTTGTCCCAGACCACGGCCTTCATGCGGACCAGGTCGACCAGGCCCTTCAGCGCCGATTCAGCGCCGATGGGGAACTGGATCGGAACGGCCTTCGCGCCGAGGCGGTCACGGATCGACTCGACCGACTTGTCGAAGTCGGCGCCGAGCTTGTCCATCTTGTTGACGAACACGATCCGCGGAACGTTGTACTTGTCGGCCTGACGCCAGACGGTCTCGGTCTGCGGCTCGACGCCGGCGTTGCCGTCCAGCACCGTGACGGCGCCGTCGAGCACGCGCAGCGAGCGTTCGACTTCGATGGTGAAGTCGACGTGGCCGGGGGTGTCGATGATGTTCAGGCGCTTGTCGTTCCAGAACGCCGTGGTCGCAGCGGAGGTGATCGTGATGCCACGCTCCTGCTCCTGCTCCATCCAGTCCATGGTCGCGGCGCCGTCGTGGACTTCGCCGATCTTATGGGACTTGCCGGTGTAGTAGAGGATCCGCTCCGTCGTCGTCGTCTTTCCGGCGTCGATGTGCGCCATGATGCCGAAGTTGCGGTAGTCTTCGATTTTGTGCGTGCGGGGCATAGCGGAAGCTCTGCTGAAGTGGGGCGTTCGGGAGTAGCTGAACGAACGGCGCGGGCGGTTTAACTCAAACCGCCCGCGCCGGAAAGCGATGGATGCCGGGTCTTACCAGCGGTAGTGCGAGAAGGCGCGGTTGGCTTCGGCCATCTTGTGCGTGTCTTCACGCTTCTTGACGGCGGTGCCACGGTTCGAGGAGGCGTCCAGCAGTTCGCCGGCCAGCTTCTCGGTCATGGTGTTCTCGCCGCGCTTGCGGGCGGCCGTCACCAGCCAGCGGATCGCCAGCGCCTTACGACGGTCCGGACGGACTTCGACCGGCACCTGGTAGGTGGCGCCGCCGACCCGGCGGGAACGGACTTCGATGCCAGGGGCGACATTTTCCAGGGCCGCGTGGAACGTTTCCAGCGGGGTCTGGTCCTTGCGCTTGGCTTCCAGGATATCGAAAGCGCCGTAGAGGATGTTCTCAGCGACAGCTTTTTTGCCTTCGTACATCACGTAGTTCATGAACTTCGTGACGGTGAGGTCTCCGAACTTGGGATCCGGAAGGACTTCACGTTTATCGGCGCGACGACGACGGGACATTCTTCTTATTCCTTACTTCGGACGCTTGGCGCCGTAGAGCGAACGACGCTGCTTGCGGTCCTTGACCCCTTGGGTGTCGAGCACGCCGCGCAGGATGTGATAGCGGACGCCCGGAAGGTCCTTCACCCGGCCGCCGCGGATGAGCACGACGGAGTGCTCCTGCAGGTTATGGCCTTCGCCCGGGATGTAGCACACCGCTTCAATGCCGGTGGTCAGACGCACCTTGGCGACCTTACGAAGCGCGGAGTTCGGCTTCTTCGGGGTCGTCGTATAGACGCGGGTGCAAACGCCGCGGCGTTGGGGGCAGCCCTTCAGGGCCGGCACCTTGTTACGCGACGGCTTGTCCTGCCGAGGCTTGCGGATGAGCTGGTTGACTGTAGGCATCTAATCTCTGCTCTGGAGGCGTGTGCCGTTTGGCCGTAGCGCCTCGATAGGGGTTCTAGTCGTTTCTGGTTTCGAAGCCGCCCGGTGAACGCAAAAACTCGCCGGCGCGCGATCTCCTGCGTTCCGGCGGGCCTGGCCGACCGTTTCCGGCCGACCGTTCATCGGGGCTGGGGGAATCCCCGGCCTCGAAAGGAGCGCGGTTCATACTCGTGAAGCCCGCAGTCGTCAACGCTTGTGAACGAAAGGGCTTTTCGCGCTCTTCCACAGGCGTTCCGTCACGAATTCGCCGCGGCGAGCGAGGCGAATGGTGACGGTTGCAACCGAGGAGAGCCGATGGCCGCTGCGCGCCGATCGAGGCTGTACGCGTTGCTGGGCGCCTCGCTGCTCGTGCACGCCGCGGTCCTGGCCGTCCTCGGTCTGCGCGAACCCAAGCTAAGCCTCGCCCCTGCGCCGCCGGTCATGGAGGTGCAGGTCGTGCCCTATTATGTGCTTCCGGTCCCCCGGGCGCCGGAGGCCGATCGTCTGCCGCCGCTCGTCGAGCGACCGATCCGCCCGCGCCGGACGCTTCGCCCCGGCGAGACGTCTCCCGTCGCGCCCTTGGTGACGCCACGCGCGCCGCCGGCGAGCGGGCCCTGGACGCTCGAGCCTGCCGAACCAGGCGCCCCTGCCCCGCCTGCCGACCTGCGCCAGGCGCTGCGGCGCGGGGCGGCCGGCTGCGCCAACCCGTCCCTGCTGTCCCGCGAGGAACGAGAGGCATGCCAGGAGCAGTTGGGGGCTGGCGCGAAGGACGCCCCCTTCTTCCAGCCGCCGATGGACCCGCGCAAACGTCAGGCCTTCGATGAGGCGGCGGCGAAGAAGGAGGCCTATCAGCGCTACAAGCGCGGCAACGTGCCGCCGGGGATCACCCACGATCCGCGTCCCTCGGAGGCGCCCAACCCCTTCCCTGAAGTCTGGACGCCCCGACAGTAGTGATCGTCAGTCGAAGATGTCGAAGATGTCGAAGCCCTTCTTTTTCTTCTTGTGGCGGTAGTAGTCGTCCTCGTCATAGCGATAGCGCTTCCGGTCGCTGTCGTAGGGATGCGCCCGCTTCCAGGCGTCCGGATCGCGGTGGAAACTGTCGATCTCGCGGTCGAAGCGCTCGCGCGCCTGCACATCGCCCTGCTGGGTCTCGCGACCGGCGCCGAGGATCTTTTCCAGTTCGCCCCGGTCGAGCCAGACGCCCCGACAGCTTGGGCACATGTCCAGTTCGACGCCCGAGCGGGCGACGTTCTGCATCGAGACATTGCAGTTGGGGCATAGCAGCAGCGGCATCGGTGTCCTCCTTGAGGATCACACTTAGGAAGCCGCCCACCTCACCGCGACCTTGCGGCCACGAAAAACGGCCCGGGATCGCTCCCGGGCCGTTCTCTGGCTCACAGACTGGAAGAGCCGCTTAGTTCTCGACCTTCTCGGCCTCCGCGTCGACCGCGATGACCTCCGGCAGCGGCTCCATCGCCTCTTCGCGGCTGGCCGCCAGGGCCTCGTCGCGCTTGGTGGCGATGCGCTGCAGGTTGCGCAGGTAGGAACCGGTGCCGGCCGGGATCAGACGGCCCACGATCACGTTCTCCTTCAGGCCTTCCAGGGTGTCGTTCTTGCCCTGGACGGACGCTTCGGTGAGGACGCGGGTGGTTTCCTGGAACGACGCCGCCGAGATGAAGCTGCGGGTCTGCAGCGACGCCTTGGTGATGCCGAGCAGGACCGGCTGGGTGATCGCAAGGCGACCGCCGCGAGCTTCCGCCTTGGCGTTCTCCTCGTTGATCTCCGTCATATCCAGGTGATCGCCCTTGAGCAGGCCGGTGTCGCCCGGCTCGAGGATTTCACCCTTCTGCAGCATCTGACGAACGATCGTCTCGATGTGCTTGTCGTTGATCGGCACGCCTTGCAGTCGATAGACGTCCTGGATCTCGTCCACGAGGAACTCGGCCAGGGCCTCGATGCCCAGGATGCGCAGGATGTCGTGCGGATCCGGGTTGCCGTCGATCAGGTACTCGCCCTTGCGGATGACGTCGCCGTCGTGGACCGCAATGTGCTTGCCCTTCGGGATCAGGAACTCGACCGGTTCGCCACCATCCTCGGGGGTGATCTTGATCCGGCGCTTGTTCTTGTAGTCCCGACCGAATTCGACGCGGCCGTCCATCTCGGCGATGACCGCGCAGTCCTTCGGACGACGAGCCTCGAAGAGTTCGGCGACGCGCGGCAGACCGCCGGTGATGTCGCGGGTCTTGGCGCTTTCCGTCGAGACGCGGGCCAGGACTTCGCCCGGCTTGATCTCGTCGCCGTCGCCGACCGAGAGAATGGCGCCGACCGGCAGCAGGTACCGGGCTTCACCGCCGTTTGAGATGCGCTTGTAGGCGCCATCGGCGTCCAACACGGCCATGGCCGGACGCAGATCGCCGCCCTTGGTCGAAGCGCGCCAGTCGATGACCACGCGGTTCGAGATGCCGGTCGCTTCGTCGGCTTCCTCGCGGACCGAGACGTTCTCGACCAGGTCCTCGAAGCGGACGCGGCCGCCCACTTCCGAGATGATCGGGTTCGAGTAGGGGTCCCATTCGGCTAGGCGCTGGCCGCGCTTGACCTTGTCGCCGTCCTTGACCTTCAGGCGCGTCCCGTACGGCGGCTTGTAGGACTCGCGGTCCTTGCCATCGACCTGCACGATGATCTGCAGGTTGCGGCTCAGCACCACGAAGTCGCCGTCCGGAGCCTGGACGGTCATGCCGCCCACGATCCGCGCCACGCCTTCGTTGCCCGTCTCGAAGAACGACTGTTCGGCCACCTGGGCCGTACCGCCGATGTGGAAGGTCCGCATGGTCAGCTGGGTGCCCGGCTCGCCGATGGATTGGGCGGCGATGACGCCGACCGCTTCACCGATGTTCACCGGAGTACCGCGGGCCAGGTCGCGGCCGTAGCAGGCGCCGCAGACGCCGACCTTGGCTTCGCAGGTCAGGACCGAGCGAACCTTGATCGACTGGACGCCAGCGGCCTCGACGATGTCGCACATGTTCTCGTCGAGATAGGTGTCGGCCGGCACGATGACTTCGCCAGTGCCCGGGTCCTTGACGTCCTCGGCCGCGAAGCGGCCCAGGACACGGGTGCCCAGCGAGACCAGGACGTCGCCGCCCTCGACCACGGCCCGCAGGGTGATGCCCCGGGTCGTGCCGCAGTCTTCCTCGTTGATGATGCAGTCCTGCGCCACGTCGACCAGACGACGCGTCAGATAGCCGGAGTTGGCGGTCTTCAGCGCGGTGTCGGCCAGGCCTTTACGGGCGCCGTGGGTGGAGTTGAAGTACTCCTGGACGGACAGGCCTTCCTTGAAGTTCGAGATGATGGGCGTCTCGATGATCTCGCCGGACGGCTTGGCCATCAGGCCGCGCATCCCGCCGAGCTGCTTCATCTGGGCTTGCGAACCGCGGGCGCCGGAGTTGGCCATCATGAAGATCGAGTTGATCTCCTTTTCGCGGCCGGTCTCGTCCTTCTCCGAGGTCGAGATCTCCAACATCATCTCGTCGGCGACGCGGTCGGTGGCCTTGGCCCACGCGTCGACGACCTTGTTGTACTTCTCGCCCTTGGTGATCAGGCCGTCGGCGTACTGTTGCTCGTACTCCTCGACCAGCTTGCGGGTCTGTTCGACGATCGGCTTCTTCCGCTCGGGGATGATGATGTCATCCTTGCCGAAGGAGATGCCGGCCTTGGCCGCTTCCTTGAAGCCCAGCGCCATGATCTGGTCGGCGAAGATGACCGTCGCCTTCTGACCGCAGTGCCGGTAGACGGCGTCGATCAGGTTGCCGATCTCCTTCTTGGTCAGGTTCTTTTCCAGCAGACGGTGGCCAATGGCCGGGTTCTGCGGGAACAGCGCCGCGATCTTCATCCGGCCCGGCGTCGTATCGATCACCTTGCGGACCAGCTCGCCTTCCGCGTTCATCTCGGTGTGGCGGGCTTTGATCTTGGTGTGCAGCGTCACGACGCGAGCGTCGAGCGCGGCGTCGATTTCGCCCAGGTCGGCGAACAGCTTGCCCTCGCCCGGCTCCTTATCCTTGGCCAGCGACAGGTAGTAGAGGCCAAGCACGATGTCCTGCGACGGCACGATGATCGGGCGGCCGTTGGCGGGCGACAGGATGTTGTTCGTCGACATCATCAGGACGCGCGCCTCCAGCTGGGCCTCGAGGCTCAGCGGGACGTGCACGGCCATCTGGTCGCCGTCGAAGTCAGCGTTGAACGCGGCGCAGACCAGCGGGTGCAGCTGGATAGCCTTGCCCTCGATCAGCTTCGGCTCGAACGCCTGGATGCCCAGACGGTGAAGCGTCGGGGCGCGGTTCAGCAGAACCGGGTGCTCGCGGATCACCTCGTCCAGGATGTCCCAGACAGCCGGCTGCTCACGCTCGACCATGCGCTTGGATTGCTTGACGGTGCCCGACAGGCCCTTGGCGTCCAGGCGCGCATAGATGAACGGCTTGAACAGCTCGAGCGCCATCTTCTTCGGCAGGCCGCACTCGTGCAGCTTCAGCTCCGGACCGACGACGATGACCGAACGGCCCGAATAGTCGACGCGCTTGCCGAGCAGGTTCTGGCGGAAGCGGCCTTGCTTGCCCTTCAGCATGTCGGCGAGCGACTTCAGCGGACGCTTGTTGGCGCCGGTGATGACGCGGCCGCGGCGGCCGTTGTCGAACAGGGCGTCCACGGCTTCCTGCAGCATCCGCTTTTCGTTGCGGATGATGATGTCCGGGGCGCGCAGCTCGATGAGGCGCTTCAGGCGGTTGTTCCGGTTGATGACCCGGCGATACAGGTCATTCAGGTCGGAGGTCGCGAAGCGGCCGCCGTCCAGCGGCACCAGCGGGCGCAGTTCCGGCGGGATCACCGGCACGACCGACAGGATCATCCACTCGGCCTTGTTGCCGCTCTCGATGAAGCTCTCGATGAGCTTCAGACGCTTGGACGTCTTCTTGAGCTTCATTTCCGAGGTGATGGTGAGGAGTTCCTCACGCAGACGGTCGGCTTCCTTCGGAAGGTCGATCGCCTTGAGCAGGCCCTGGACCGCCTCGGCGCCGATTTCGGCGGTGAAGCTGTCGTCGCCGTACTCTTCCTGGGCGCGCATGTAGTCGTCTTCCGACAGCAGCTGGTGCTGCTTCAGAGGCGTCAGGCCCGGCTCGGTGACGATGTAGTACTCAAAGTACAGGACGCGCTCGATGTCCTTCAGCGCCATATCGAGCATCATCGAGATGCGGCTCGGCAGCGACTTCAGGAACCAGATGTGGGCGACCGGCGAGGCCAGCTCGATGTGGCCCATCCGCTCGCGGCGAACGCGCGCGAGAGTGACCTCGACGCCGCACTTCTCGCAGATGATGCCCTTGTACTTCATGCGCTTGTACTTGCCGCACAGGCATTCGTAGTCCTTGGTCGGGCCAAAGATACGGGCGCAGAACAGGCCATCACGCTCCGGCTTGAAGGTCCGGTAGTTGATGGTCTCGGGCTTCTTGATCTCGCCGAACGACCACGAGCGGATCTTTTCCGGCGAGGCCAGGGCGATACGGATGCGGTCGAAGGTCGGAGCGGCCTGGACCGGATTGAAGATATTCAGGACTTCCTGGTTCATCGATTTTCCAGTTCGTCAGTATTTCCAGAGGCGATGGGGAGAAGCTGACGGCCCCTCCCCTCGCACATGCGGCGAAGTCGAAGTTCGGCCTTAGCCGTTCTCCAGCTCCACATTCAGACCCAGCGAGCGCATTTCCTTGACGAGCACGTTGAAGCTCTCGGGGATGCCGGCTTCGAAGGTGTCGTCGCCGCGGACGATGGACTCGTAGACCTTGGTCCGGCCGGCCACGTCGTCGGACTTCACCGTCAGCATTTCCTGCAGGGTGTAGGCCGCGCCGTAGGCTTCCAGAGCCCACACTTCCATTTCCCCGAAGCGCTGACCGCCGAACTGCGCCTTACCGCCCAGCGGCTGCTGGGTGACGAGCGAGTACGGGCCGATCGAGCGGGCGTGGATCTTGTCGTCGACCAGGTGGTGCAGTTTCAGCATGTAGATGTAGCCGACCGTGACCGGACGCTTGAACTGCTCGCCGGTCTGGCCGTCGTACAGGATCGACTGACCCGAACGCGCCAGGCCCGCCGACTCGAGCAGGTTCTCGATGTCGTCGATGTGGGCGCCGTCGAAGACCGGGGTCGCATAGGGCACGCCCTTGCTGAGGTTCTTCGCCAGTTCGATCAGTTCTTCCGTCGTCTCGGGAAGCTCCTGGTCCGGACCGTAGATCTGACGCAGGTGATCGATCAGGGCCTGCTTCTGGCCGCCGTTCTGCCAAGCCTCCAGCAGGTCGGCGATCTGCTTGCCGAGGCCCGCAGCCGCCCACCCAAGGTGGGTTTCGAAGATCTGGCCGACGTTCATCCGCGACGGCACGCCCAGCGGGTTCAGCACGATGTCCACGTGCTGGCCGCTTTCCAGGTAGGGCATGTCCTCGATCGGCAGGATCTTGGAGATGACCCCCTTGTTGCCGTGACGGCCGGCCATCTTGTCGCCCGGCTGAAGCTTGCGCTTCACGGCCACGAAGACCTTGACCATCTTCATAACGCCCGGGGGCAGTTCGTCGCCGCGCTGCAGCTTGTCGACCTTGTCCTCGAAGCGACGGTCGAGACGCTTGCGGGCCTCGTCGAACTGACGGCGCATAGCCTCCAGCTCGCCCATCGCCTTCTCGTCGTCCATGGCGATCTGCCACCACAGGCCCGGCGCGATTTCTTCCAGCTTGTCAGCGGTGATCTCGCCGCGGCCCAGGCCCTTGGGGCCCGAGACGGCGGTCTTGCCGATCAGCAGCTCGCGCAGACGGACGGTCATGTTGCGGTTCAGGATCGCGAATTCGTCGTCGCGGTCCTTGCCCAGACGGTCGATCTCGGCGCGCTCGATGGCCATCGCGCGCTCGTCCTTGTCCACACCGTGACGGTTGAAGACGCGGACTTCCACGATCGTGCCGGCCACGCCCGGCGGCAGGCGCAGCGACGTGTCGCGCACGTCCGAGGCCTTTTCACCGAAGATGGCGCGCAGCAGCTTTTCTTCCGGCGTCATCGGGCTTTCGCCCTTCGGCGTGACCTTGCCGACCAGGATGTCGCCCGGCTGGACTTCGGCGCCGATCGCCACGATGCCCGCTTCGTCGAGGTTGCGCAGGGCTTCCTCGCCGACGTTCGGGATGTCGCGGGTGATTTCTTCCGGACCCAGCTTGGTGTCCCGGGCCATCACCTCGAACTCCTCGAGGTGGATCGAGGTGAAGATGTCGTCGCGAACGATGCGCTCCGAGATCAGGATCGAGTCCTCGAAGTTGTAGCCGTTCCACGGCATGAACGCGACGAGGGTGTTGCGGCCCAGCGCCAGTTCGCCCAGCTCGGTCGAGGGACCGTCGGCGATGACGTCGCCCGAAGCCACCTTGTCGCCCACGCGAACCAGCGGACGCTGGTTGATGCAGGTCGAGGTGTTCGAGCGCTGGAACTTCTGCAGGCGGTAGATGTCGACGCCGGCCTTGGTCGGGTCGGTCTCTTCCGTGGCGCGGATGACGATCCGGGTGCCGTCGATCTGTTCGACCACGCCGGTGCGGCGGGCGACCACGACAGCGCCGGAGTCGACGGCCACGATCGCTTCCATGCCAGTGCCGACCAGCGGCGCATCCGATTGGATGAGCGGCACGGCCTGCTTCTGCATGTTCGAGCCCATGAGGGCGCGGTTGGCGTCATCGTTTTCGAGGAACGGGATCAGCGAAGCGGCGACCGAGACGACCTGCTTGGGCGACACGTCCATCAGGTCGACGGTGTCCTTCGGCAGCAGCGAAGGTTCGCCGTTGATCCGCCCGGGGACCAGGTCCTCGACGATCTCGCCGCCCTTCAGCTTGATGTTGGCCTGCGCGATGACGTGCTTGGCCTCTTCCATCGCCGACATGTAGACGACTTCGTCGGTCGTCTTGCCGTCCTTGATGCGACGGTAGGGGCTCTCGATGAAGCCGTACTTGTTGACCACGGCGTGCGTGGCCAGCGAGTTGATCAGGCCGATGTTCGGGCCTTCCGGCGTTTCAATCGGGCAGATCCGGCCATAGTGGGTCGGGTGCACGTCGCGGACTTCAAAGCCGGCGCGCTCGCGGGTCAGACCGCCCGGGCCAAGCGCCGACAGACGGCGCTTGTGGGTGATTTCCGACAGCGGGTTGGTTTGGTCCATGAACTGCGAGAGCTGCGAGGATCCGAAGAACTCGCGAACGGCGGCGGCCGCCGGCTTCGCGTTGATCAGGTCGTGCGGCATGACCGTGTCGATATCGACCGAGCTCATGCGTTCCTTGATGGCGCGCTCCATCCGGAGCAGGCCGACGCGGTACTGGTTTTCGAGCAGTTCGCCGACCGAACGGACCCGGCGGTTGCCGAGGTTGTCGATGTCGTCGATTTCGCCCTTGCCGTCGCGCAGGCCCACCAGGGTCTGCAGGACCGCCAGCACGTCTTCCTTGCGCAGGATGCGCACGTCGTCGGGGCAATCCAGTTCCAGGCGCATGTTCATCTTCACGCGGCCGACCGAGCTCAGATCGTAGCGCTCGCTGTCGAAGAACAGCGACTTGAACATGGCTTCGGCGGCTTCCACCGTCGGCGGCTCGCCCGGACGCATGACGCGATAGATGTCGAACAGCGCGTCTTCACGGCTGTTGTTCTTATCCACGCGCAGGGTGTTGCGGATGTAGGCGCCGACCGTGGCTTCGTCGACGTCGAGGATGTCGAGCTTGTCGAAGCCTTGCTCTTCGAGCGCGGCCAGCAGCGCCGCGTCCAGCTCGTCGCCGGCTTCGGCATAGATTTCGCCCGTCTCGAAGTTGACCAGGTCGCCGGCCAGATAGCGCCCGTTGAGCGCCTCGGGGGCCAGCAGCAGGGTCTTCAGACCCGCGTCGGCGAACTTCTTGGCGTTGCGGGCCGAGATCTTCTGGCCGGCCGGGGCCACTTCTTCACCGGTGTCGGCGTCGATCAGGGCGTAGTCCGGCTTCGCGCCGCGCCAGCGCTCGGCCTTGTAGGGGGCGGCCCAGCCGGTCCCGCGCTTCTCGTAGGTGACGGTGTCGTAGAACGTCGAGAGGATTTCCTCGCCGTCCATGCCCAGCCCCATCAGGAAGGTCGTGGCCGGCAGCTTACGGCGACGGTCGATACGGACGTAGACAATGTCCTTGGCGTCGAACTCGAAGTCGAGCCACGAGCCGCGGTACGGGATCACGCGGGCCGCGAACAGCAGCTTGCCCGACGCGTGGGTCTTGCCCTTGTCGTGGTCGAAGAACACGCCCGGCGAACGGTGCATCTGCGAGACGATGACCCGCTGCGTGCCGTTGACGATGAACGTGCCCTTCTCGGTCATGAGCGGGATGTCGCCCATGTAGACGTCCTGCTCCTTGATGTCCTTCACGGAGCGGGCGCCGGTCTCTTCATCGGTTTCGAACACGATGAGGCGCAGCTTGACCTTCAGCGGCGCGGCATAGGTCATGTCCCGCTGGACGCATTCCTCGACGTCGTACTTCGGCTCTTCGAACTCGTACGAAACGTATTCCAGCACGGCGCGCTCGTTGAAGTCCTTGATCGGGAAGACCGACCGGAAGACCGCTTCGACACCCTCTTCGCGGCGGTCGCCAGCGCGGGTTTCACGTTGCAGGAACTGTTCGTAGGAGGAGCGCTGAACCTCGATGAGGTTCGGCATTTGCACGGCTTCGGGGATGCGGCCGAAAGATTTCCGGATCCGCTTCTTTCCAGTGAAGGATTGCGCCATTTTGTTCCCTTGAGCGACGCCCGGAACGGTTTCCGTGCGCCAGGTCGTGTTGTCCTGCGTCCACCCTCGAACGCCCTTGCGGGCGCCGGACGCTGGAAGCCCCTGTTTCGCCAGGGGCGCTCCCTCGCATGGCCGGAGGGCGGCGGGCCATGCCTCGGAGCGTGCGCGCGTGAAATATCGCCTGAGCGGCGAATCCTAAATTTCGCGAAGAGAGCCAGATAGGCGTTTTATGCGGCGAAGGGAACCCCCTTTCCACATGAAAATGGAACGGCGTGGGCAATCGACTCCACGCCGCTCCATCTTGGTCGGACCCGGGCGTCTCCCGGGGACATCCTTGGATCTCTCGTTAGCTGCCGGACGTCAACCGGTGAGCCAGCCGGCAGGTTCCCGATCCACAGAAAACGTCGCCCGGGGAGCGCAAGGCGCCGGCCGCCGCCGCACAAACTGGCAGCAGCAATCTCAGCGAGCGCCAACACTTTGATTTTCTTGCCCATTGTCCGAATCCGCCGAAAGCTTGACGGCAGCTTTGCGCGGCATGGCGCGTTTAAAGCTGCAAGGAGGGCGACAGATGGCCGTCAGCGCCGACTTCGAACGCCAACTCGCCGGATACGGCCTCACCACAGCCGAGATCCTCTATCGAATGCCCGACCACCCCGCCCTGCTCCAGACCTATCTCTGGCAGGAGTATGATCTCTACCCGCAGTTCCCGAACCTGCACCGGTTCCTGGATTTCTGGAGCCACCAGCTGGACGGCGTGCTGCACACCATCACCGTCGCCCACCGCGAGTTGATCCGCCCGGCCCAATTCCGCATCGCGCAGGACGCCTGCAAGCTTCACTAAGGGCACAAAGAAAACGACCCCGGAGATCGCTCTCCGGGGCCGCTCGAAAGACGCAGAAACTGCGCGCCGCCTTTCTCGAGAGAAAGGCGCCAGAAAGAAACTAGCGCGCGACGATCGCCAGAACCCGGTATCGGGCCCCGACCGTCGCGCTCCAGCTTACTTCACTTGGACGGTGGCGCCGGCTTCTTCGAGCTTCTTCTTCACTTCTTCAGCGACTTGCTTCGAGACGTTCTCGACGACGTTCTGCGGAGCGCCTTCGACCAGGTCCTTGGCTTCCTTCAGGCCGAGGTCCGGACGGACGCCGCGGACTTCCTTGATCACGTTGATCTTCTTGTCGCCACCGGCGGTCAGAACAACGGTGAACTCGGTTTGCTCTTCGGCGGCTTCGGCCGGAGCGGCAGCGCCGCCAACGGCGGCGACGGCGACCGGAGCAGCGGCCGAAACGCCCCACTTTTCTTCCAGCAGCTTCGAGAGTTCAGCGGCTTCCAGAACGGTCAGGGTCGACAGTTCTTCGACGATCTTTTCAAGCTTCGACATAGTTTAGGTCCTTACGGAAATAGAGGTTGTGTTCGGGAATGACGATCAGGCGGCGTCTTTGGCGGCATAAGCGCCCATGACGCGAGCCAGCTGACCGGCCGGAGCCTGCAGGACGCCGGCGACCTTGGTGGCCGGGGCTTGCAGAAGGCCGATGATCTTGCCGCGGAGCTGGTCCAGCGAAGGCAGGGTCGCCAGGGCGGCGACAGCCTTTTGGTCCAAGACCTCGGTCCCCATGAACCCGCCGACGATGGCGAACTTGTCGTTCCCCTTGGCGAATTCAGCAGTGACCTTGGCGGCGGTGACGGGATCCGGCGCATAGGCGATGGCGACCGGGCCGGTGAACAGGGCGTCGCCCGCTTCACCGATCGAGCCGTCCAGGGCCTTTTGAGCCAGGGTGTTCTTCACCACCTTCAGCGCGGCGCCTTCCTTGCGGAGGCGGAGGCGAAGATCAGTCATTTCCGCAACGGTCAGACCCAGGTTGTGGGTCACGACCACGGCGCCGGCGCCTTCGAAGACGCCCTTAAGCGTCTCGATCGACTCCTGCTTTTGAGCGCGGTCCATTGCGGTCTCCATACTCAGATAGGTCGGCGGACGATTCCGACGACCTCAGCAGACGACCCATGCGAAGGCGAACCCGCGCGCGGATCGTTTAGGCCTGTCCTTTTCCGGAGAAGTCGCAGGTCACGCGCCCATCGAAAGCCGATGGCCGGCGAAACCTCATCTTCCCGTCTCCCTATGGCCGAGGAAGGGCTCTTCCTCGTGTCACGGTTCCAGGCGGCCCCTGGATCCCCACAGTTCTTGGACAGGATGGAAGGGAGAACCCTTCCGTCCCCGTCGCCCCTTGCGAGACGACGAAACTCTTGAAGGCGCGGCTCTTACACCGATCGCCGCCGATTGACAACCGTGAGGCCTAGCGCGGCCGGGTGGCGATCACCGCTGTGGTCAGCATCACCGCATAGGCCCACAGCACGAAGGCCCCGAACAACGGCGCGTGGTCGGGCGGGAAGTTCGGCAGCACATGGGAGAAGAGCACCGTCACCCCGGCGTCCAGAACCATCTGCGGCGCGACAAAGGAGGCCAGAGCCGCCATCCGGTGCCGCTGCTCGATCTTTCGCAGGAACAGCAGCGTCGCGATCACCAACCCGGAGCCGGAGATCAATCCCGTGATCAGCAACGTCCAGGCCGGCCGATCGACCCAGGCGCTGGGCAGCAGCCGCAGGATCAGCGTCGACACCGCCCAGACGAACGTGCCGCGCGCCGCGAACCAGGCGTAGAGATGCAGCGCGCCCTTGCTCTGTGCCTCCGCCACGTCTTCGGTCGCCAGTCCCGCCAACTCGACCTTCTCCATCGGCGCGCCCTCAGTCGCTGACCGAAAGCGTTTCGAAGACCCGAGCGGTGACCATGCCGTCCTCCGTCCTTGCGTTCCGGCGGAGCTTAGCCGGGCCGTGCGGGAAGGAAAGACCTCAGCCGGTCCACTGCGCCGGGCGCTTCTCCATCCAGGCCTTCACCCCTTCCTTGTAGTCGGGGTCCTTGATCATCGCCTCCAGCAACCGCTCGGCCTCGCCGACGGCGCCGGCCGCGTCGCGATGCAGGTCGCGATAGACCTGCCGCTTGCTCTCGCGCGCCGAGCCTGGCGCGACATTCGCCGCGATGGCGCGGGCGTATTCAAGCACCGCCGGCATCAGCGCCTCGGCCTCGGTCAGACGGTTGAGGAAGCCCATCGTCGCCGCCTCGTCCGAGGTGAAGGTGCGGCTCGACAGCAGGATGTCGTTGGCGTGGGTCAGGCCGACGATCCGCGGCAGCACCCAGGAGAGGCCGAATTCGGCCGGGAAGTTGAAGCGCCCGTGCGCAGCGGTGAACTTCGCGCCCTTCACGGCGAAGCGCATGTCCGCAAAGGCCGCAAGCACCAGTCCGACACCGGCCGCCGCACCGTTGATCGCCGCGATGATCGGTTTGCCTACCCCGAAGTGATAGGCGAACGCGGCGTCGAAGTTCGGATCGACGCCAAAGCCAGGCCGGGCGATGTCCTCGCTGGTGCCGGGGTCATAGCGGCCCTTTTCCGAATGGCCTTCCAGCGCCCCGAGGTCGGCGCCGGCGCAGAACGCCTGCCCCTCCGGATCGCCGGTCACCACGATCACCCTGACGGCCTTGTCGGCGTCCGCCCGCTCCAGCAGCCAGCGGTACTCGGTGTGCATTCGCCCGGTCCAGGCGTTGCGCCGTTTCGGCCGGCTCAAGGTGACGACGGCCACGCCGCCCTCGACGATCTCGTAGCGCGTTGTCTTCAGTTCCATGGAGGTCCTCCCAAACCTCGTCCGGGCCCGCGGTCTTCGCCGCCTAGGCCGCTTCGAACACCGCCGCGATCCCCTGCCCGCCGCCGATGCACATGGTCTCCAGGCCATAGCGCCCGCCGCGACGCTTCAGCTCGTGCAGCAGGTTGGCCAGGATCCGGCCGCCGGTCGCGCCGATCGGGTGACCGAGAGAGATGCCCGAACCGTTCACGTTCAGCCGGTCGCGCTCATCCCAGCCCCAGCCCTTCAGCACGGCCAGGACCTGCGGGGCGAACGCCTCGTTCAGTTCGACCAGGTCGATGTCGTCCCAGCCCATGCCGGTGCGGGCGAACAGCCGCTCGACGGCCGGCACCGGGCCGATGCCCATTCGCGAGGGCTCGCAGCCCGCGGCCGCCCAGCCGACGAACCAGCCCATCGGCTCCAGGCCCAGTTCGGCGAGCTTGTCCTCGGCGACGATCAGGCAGGCCGCCGCCGCGTCGTTCTGCTGGCTGGCGTTGCCGGCCGTGACCACCCCGCCCTTCTCCAGCGGCTTCAGCGCCGCCAGGCTCTCGACCGTCGCGTCGGCGCGCACGCCCTCGTCCTTGGCGAACAGCAGCGGATCGCCCTTCTTCTGCTTGACCGGCACGGGGACCAGTTCGTCGTCGAACTTGCCGGCGGCCCAGGCCGCGGCCGCGCGCTGGTGGCTCATGGCCGCGTACTCGTCGCATTCCTCGCGGCTGATCTGGTAGTCGCGGGCGAGGTTCTCGGCGGTTTCGATCATGCCGCTGATGACGCCGAAGCGTTCGACCGGCTGGCTCATCACCCGGCCGCGGGCCAGGCGGTCGTGCATGGTCACCGAACCGGCCCGCGCCCCGCCGCGCATGTCGGTGCTGTAGTACTCGACATTGCTCATGCTCTCGACGCCGCCGGCGACGACCACGTCGGCCGCTCCGGTCTGGACCATCATCGCCGCATCGACCACGGCCTGCAGGCCCGAGCCGCAGCGTCGGTCGAGCTGATAGCCCGGCACGGTGATCGGCAGGCCGGCGGCCAGGGCGGACCAGCGGGCGATGCAGGGCGCTTCGCCGTTGGCGTACCCCTGGGCGAAGATCACGTCGTCGATCTTCTCCGGGTTGATGCCGCTGCGCTCCACCAGCGCCTTGAGGATGACGGCGCCGAGGTCTCCAGCGGTGACGCTGGACAGGCCGCCCAGGAACTTGCCGACCGGCGTGCGGACGGGGGAGACGATGGCGGCGCGTTTCATGGGCGTTTCCTCGATCGACGTATGCATCGTCAGTGGCGAGGGACGCCGCCGCGGTCAAGCGCGACCGGGCCACGAAAAAGGGAGCGGCCTTGCGACCGCTCCCCTTCGAAGTTCTGCCGATGTGGCGGGCGCTTAGGCGCCGACCGAACCGGTGTCCACCTTGAAGCCCGGGCCCATCGTCGACGACAGGCTGATCTTCTTGATGTAGGTGCCCTTGGCGCCCGACGGCTTGGCCTTGTTCAGCGCGTCCACGAGAGCGCGGACGTTGATGAGCAGGGCTTCATCCGAGAACGAGGCCTTGCCGATGCCGGCGTGGATGATGCCGGTCTTCTCGGTGCGGAACTCGATGGCGCCGCCTTTGGCGTCCTTCACGGCTTGACCGACGTTCGGGGTCACGGTGCCGACGCGCGGGTTCGGCATCAGGCCGCGCGGGCCGAGCACCTTACCCAGACGGCCGACGAGGGCCATCATGTCCGGCGTCGCGATGACGCGATCGAAGTCCATGAAGCCGCCTTGGATGCGCTCCACCAGCTCTTCGGCGCCGACGATGTCGGCTCCGGCGGCGGTGGCTTCAGCAGCTTTGGCGTCCTTGGCGATGACGGCGACGCGAACGTCGCGGCCGGTGCCCGAGGGCAGGCTCACCACGCCGCGGACCTGTTGGTCGGCGTGGCGCGGGTCGACGCCCAGGTTGACGGCGATTTCGATCGACTCGTCGAACTTGGCCTTGGCGTTGGCCTTGACCAGCGAGACGGCGGCTTCGACAGCGTGGCTGGCGTTACGGTCGCCGGTCCAGGCTTGAATGCGCTTGGGTTGCTTAGCCATGTGATCAGGCCTCCACGATTTCGAGGCCCATCGAGCGCGCGGAGCCCTCGATGATCTTGGCGGCGGCTTCAACGTCGTTGGCGTTGAGGTCCTTCATCTTCTTCTCGGCGATTTCACGCAGCTGGGTGCGCGAGATCGAGCCGGCGTTCTCACGGCCCGGAGCCTTCGAACCCGACTTCAGGCTGAGCGCCTGCTTGATGAAGTGGGTCGCCGGCGGGGTCTTCGTGATGAAGGTGAAGGACTTGTCCTGATAGACCGTGATCACGGTCGGCAGGGGCGTACCCTTCGGTTCCTTCTCGGTGCGGGCGTTGAACTCTTTGCAGAAGCCCATGATGTTGACGCCGCGCTGACCCAGCGCCGGGCCGATCGGCGGCGACGGGGTGGCGGAGCCCGCGGGCACCTGCAGCTTGATATAGCCCAGAATCTTCTTGGCCATTGTTTCTCCTCGTGACCGGGAACCGGTCGGTTGAGCCGTGGTGCGGGGTTAGGTGGCCCTCCCCTCCCACGGATTTGACGCGCTTGCGCGCGGTCCAGACGGTGAGTCACCGACCGGAAGGGCGCGCTCATAGCAGGAGCCGTCGCCCGCCGCAATGGTTTGGCGCAGAACGAAAAAGGGCGGCGCCCGTAAGCGCCGCCCCTTGTTCTTGACCAATCTGGTCGGCTGGGATCAGCCGATCTTCTCGACCTGGCCGTATTCGAGCTCGACCGGCGTGGCGCGGCCGAAGATCGACACGGTGACGCGCAGACGGGCGCGCTCTTCGTCGACATGCTCGACCGAGCCGTTGAAGCTCGCGAACGGACCATCGGTGACGCGGACCTGCTCGCCGATCTCGAAGGAGATGGTCGGCTTCGGCCGCTCCACGCCCTCTTCGATGGCGCCGATGATGCGCGCGACTTCCTTTTCGGACACCGGCATGGGCTTCGAGCCCGAGCCGAGGAAGCCGGTCACCTTCGGGGTGTTCTTGATCAGGTGATAGGCTTCGTCCGTCAGCTCCATCTTCACCAGCACGTAGCCGGGGAAGTACTTGCGTTCGGCGTTGACCTTACGGCCGCGACGGATCTCGACGACTTCCTCGGTCGGAACCAGGATGTCGGAGAAGTTCTCTTCCAGGCCCTGGCTCTTGGCCTGTTCGCGGATCGACTCGGCCACCTTCTTCTCGAAGTTCGAGTAGGCGTGGACGATGTACCACTTGTGGCGCGGGTTCGGGGCGATCGGAGCTTCGGCGTTCATATCTGTCTTCAAGCCCCGTTCGCGAGTTTGAGCACGAGGTTCATGCTCGCGCCCAGTCCAAGGTCGACCACCGCCAGGAACGCACAGGCCAGCACCACCATGATCCCGACCATCACCGAGGTGATCCAGGTCTCCTTGCGGGTGGTCCAGGTGATCTTGCGGCCTTCGGCGCGCACTTCCCGGGCGAACTGGGCCGGGCTGGTGCGCTTCTTCTTGGCCGGCGCATCCTGCGCCAGGGCCGAGGCAGGGGCGATGGCCGCAGCCGTCTTGCTGGCGCGGTTCTTCATCGCTTGCGGGGACGAACCCGGTTTCCTGGCCATCAGGCTCTTACGACTCTCTTCAGTTGGGCGGCGGACGTTCCGCGCCCGGCATACTCATATAGTGGATGGCAGGAGTGGAGGGACTCGAACCCACGACTTTCGGTTTTGGAGACCGACGCTCTACCAGCTGAGCTACACTCCTACACGGCCTGACCTGACCGCTGCAGCCTGCCCTTACTCCGCTTTCGTCTGACCGCAAACCGTTCAAACGCTGGGTTGGTGAACCGTGATCTGAGCACCGTTCGTGCCGCCCCGGGCGGTGTAAAATGACAAACTCCAACGATGTCGGGTAGGACGGAGGCGTATGACGCAAACCGGTTCCCATTTCAAGCCTCTTCGACGCCTCGCGATCGCGGCCTCGATCATTCCTCTGGCGTGGATCGGGACGGCCGAAGCGATCCCCCCGCCCCCACCGCAGGCGCTCTTCCTCGATTGCGCCCGTCAGGTGTTCGCCACCGAGAGCTTCATCTGCCAGAACCCGGCTCTCATCGTGCGCGATGCGGCCCTGCGGGACCTGTACGACAAGGCTCTCGCCCGGCCGGACAGCGATCGCGCGGCGCTGGACCGCCGAGCGCAACCGCTGCGCCTTTCGCGATGACCAGCGGCGCTGCATCGAAGACGCCTACGCCGCCCGCGAGGCGGCGCTGGCCGGCGGATCGTCCGACCTTCTCCCGCGTTCACCAGCGGACGAAGGAGCCCCCATGTCCCCGCAAGGCCAGAATCGCGACGACGCGGCGCGAAACCGCGACGAGAACCTCAAGCCCGGCAGCCCGCCGCGGCCCGCGACCGAACCCAAGGGCGCCGAAGGGTCGGCGCGCAACGCCAAGACGCTGACCGATCCTGCGACCGGCGAGCCTCAGCCTCGCGCGCCGAAGCCCAACTAGGACGCCGGCGCCCCGGCGCACTCCAGGCCGAGGTACTCGACCTCGACGTCCGACAGCTTGATGCCGCACGACCCGACCTCTCCGGCGGCGTGACCGGTCACGGAAATGCCGACCTTGCGCGACAGGTCGACCGCCGGCTTGGCGGCGGCCAGGTCGTAGGACTTCCCGCCCGATTTGATCGTCACGCATCCCGGGGTCGGCCCGGCGACCGGACATCCAACCGCGGTGACCCGCTCGCCCTGCGGCGCAGCCGACGCTTCGGCCTGTCCGCTCCCCTGCCCGCTGCAGGCCCCGCAAAGGACCAGCGCCAGACCGATCACTGAAATACTCGCAAAGGGTACGCGCATGCTGTTTCCATCCCTCCCGCACACGACACGTCCTTTTCGGACAAACTTGACTGTGCGCCTGGGACATTCATGCGGCAATTCAAGAATTTGACGGATGCGTCAAATCCGGAATCAGCAGCTAACTCTTTGATTCAGCGGGCGCCGCCGTCCAGTTCGAAGCTGCGCTCGAGGCCGCCGATACGGTCTTCGACCAGGTTCATCCGCTTTAACGCCAGGTGCGCCGCCCACAGCCCCGCCCGGCCGACGCGCGGCGTGCGCCGCATGTTCGCCACCGGCAGCTTCCAGCGCCGCATCAGCCCGCTGGCGTAGTGCGCCCCGTTCGTGAAGCGCGTGTCCCAGGTCTGGTAGTCGACCGAGAGCGAGACGTTGAACACGCCGAGGTTCTCGATCCGGTGCGGCGCGTGCAAGGGCCAGGTCGCGGCCATGCCGGGATCGAGATCGAACACCTTGGCCCCCGTGTCCCATTCAGGGCGATACGGCAGGTCCTCCGTGGCCTGCTTGAGCATGATGTCTTCCATGCCCCGCTGGGGCATGTGGGCCTCGTCGCTCGGATAGATCCAGATGCGCTTGCGCCCGCGGATGTGGAATAGGCAGACGCCCGGCGCGTCGGCATGGAACGGCACCTTGGCGTTGGGCGCCGACATGATCAGCTGGCCCGTCAGCTGCACCGGCCGGAAGCCCGGCGACTGACGCGAGATGTCGGCGAACGCCGCGCGGATGGCCTCGCCCAGCTCCTCATAGTGGGTCTCGACGCCGCGCAGCTGCAGCCAGACGCGGCCCTGCTTCACGCCCTCCAGCACCTCGGCGCCGGGCAGCCGTCCGCGCGCGCCCGTCTGCATCCGCATTTGCCCGTCGGCGTCGATCTCGAACAGATTGATGTCGAACAGCTCGGCCGGATAACGGTCGAGGACCGCCGCCAGCCGGTCGTCGTCGAACAGGCCCGTCTCGCCCAACCGGTGCGCGAAAGTCATCGGGGTCCGGGCGAAGTCGGCTTTCTGCCGATCGCTCCACGCGCCGACCAGCGGCTTGTCGATGCTCATTGCGATGTCCCTCTACTCGGTCAGCAGACTGACCAGGCTGGCCCCGACGCCGAGGCCGACGCCGACGCCGATCGAGGCGCCGGGGCGCCGCGCGGCGATGGATGTCAGGCTGCGCGAAGCGGCCCCGACGCGCCCGTTCAACTCCGGCTCGCAGGCCGTGATCCGGTCCCAACGTCGGTCGACGCGCTGCCCCGCCTCGCTGAGCGCCTTGCGCAGCAGCGGCGCGCCCGCCAGGGCGATGTCCGCCGTTCGCCGCGCCGCCTCGACGACGCCGCCCTGGGTCACGTCGCCCTCGAACACATGGGCCGCCGGATCGGCGAAATCGCGCTTGTAGCTTTCTCCGGCCGGACCGAAATCAACCACCGTCACCCCGGCGTCGGCCAAGGCGCGAACCGTATCGAGCGTGGCCAGTGATCCTGGAGAATATTTAGCGAATTCCGGATTATAGACCGGAAACCACAGGTGATAGGCGTCGCCCGACAGCAATCCGGCCTCGGCCGCCACAAGCCGCCCGCCGGCGCGCAGCGTCGCAAAGCGCATGCCGAAGTCGGCGTCGCGCCGCTCCATCAGCCGGCGCAGGAAGCGTTGGACCCAGGGGCTGGCGAAGATGTCGTGCTGCCCGGTCCGACGCATCTGCTCGCGCTTCAGGCGCAGGATGAAATCCATCGCCTCCCCAGGCTCGCGCGAGAACTGGAACTCGAGCGTTCCGTGGTCCTCGCTCAGCCTGCGCGCTCGCCGGCGCTTGTCCTTCAGGAAGTCCTTGGCGCGCCGCGTCAGATACCCGTCGAACCCGCGGGACAGGTCGGCGACCATGGCGATGCGGGTGTCGGCCTTTCGCAATCCATGGCCGCCAGCCAGGCCGCTGAACCGGAATCGGCGCGCCCCGAGCGCGGCGACCACGCCGCCTAGATCGATCTTCGCCCCAGCGCGGCTCAGCACCCCATGATAGTCCGTCAGCGGCGCGGCGATCGGCTGGATCAGGCGTCCGCGGCGCTGGAAGGGCAGAAACCCCTCCACGCGGCCTCCACGGGAAATCACGGCGATCTCGGCGCCGGGCGCGGAATCTCCCGCCACCAGGGCGTAGCGGAGGTCGAAGTACGGACTGCGGAAAACCCGGTCGTTCGCGCGGAACTGGTTCCACAGCAGGCGGCACGCCGCATCCAGCTGCGCCGGCTTCAGCGTGTCGATGGCAATTCGCGCGCTCATGCGGCCGCTCCGCCCCCACGCCTGGCGGCGCGCTCCCTTAGGTTGAAGAGCCTAAACCCGGAGCGGTAAACAACGCGTTCTATGCTGGCGCTTCGCCCTGGTGTCTAATGTCTGCGAACGCCGTTCGTGGTCGAACTTGAGAGTTTGGGAAGAGCTTACATGAAGTCATGGATTGCAGCCGCGGCCCTCGCCGTGCTCTGCGGCGCGCCCGCCCAGGCCCAGCAACAAGACCAGCGTTGGGGCGGCGGATGGAGCCAGGCGCCGTCCGGCAGCTATCAGCAGACCTGCCGCGACATCCGCGTCAACGGCGACACCCTGACCGCCAGCTGCCAGGACAGCCGCGGGCGCTGGAGTTACAGCACGCTGAACTTCCGCGACTGCCGCGGCGACATCGGCAACAGCAATGGACGCCTGCTGTGCTCGTGGGGCGGCGGTGGCGGCGGCGGCGGCTGGGGTCAACTCCCCTCGGGCAGCTACCAGCAGACCTGCCGTGATGCTCGCGTCAGCGGCAGCACCCTGACAGCGAGCTGCCGTGACGACCGCGGCCGCTGGAACTACAGCACGCTGAACTTCCGTGACTGTCGCAGCGACATCGGCAATGCCAACGGCCGGCTGGTGTGCGGCTGGAACGGCGGCGGCGGGCCCAACCCGCCGTGGGGCGGCGGCGCCAACAACAGCACCCTGACGCTCTATTCCGCGCCGGACTTCGGTGGTCAGGCCTATCAGGCGAACCGCGAGGTCACCAACCTGCCGCGGCAGTTCAATGACAAGGCCATGAGCCTGCGCATCCAGGGTCGCGGCTCCTGGCAAATCTGCAGTGACAGCGACTTCCGCGGCCGCTGCCAGATCTTCGACCGTGACGTCGGCGACCTGCGCCAGTACGGCCTCGGCGAAGCCGTCACCTCGATGCGGCCGGTCAGCGGCGGCCGCCCCTACTGAGGCGACGCGATCGGCGAACGATCAGGGCCGCCGGGAGCATCCCGGCGGCCCTTTTTCTTGGTCGCGCATCGTGGAAAACGAAAAGGCCGCCGAGGTTTCCCTCGGCGGCCTGATCTTCAGTCTGTCGACTGTGGCGTTAGATCGCTTACTCGACGATCTTGGCCACGACGCCGGCGCCGACGGTCCGGCCGCCTTCGCGAATGGCGAAGCGCAGGCCTTGGTCCATGGCGATCGGGGTGATCAGCTCGACGTCCAGCTCGGCGTTGTCGCCCGGCATGATCATCTCAACGCCTTCGCGCAGCTTGATGATCCCGGTCACGTCCGTGGTGCGGAAGTAGAACTGCGGGCGGTAGTTGGTGAAGAACGGGGTGTGACGGCCGCCTTCTTCCTTGGTCAGGATGTAGGCCTCGGCCACGAACTTCGTGTGCGGGGTGATCGAACCCGGCTTGCAGAGAACCTGGCCGCGCTCGACGTCTTCACGCTTGGTGCCGCGCAGCAGCACGCCCACGTTGTCGCCGGCTTGACCTTGGTCCAGCAGCTTGCGGAACATTTCGACGCCGGTGCAGGTCGTCTTCTGGACCGGACGGATGCCGACGATCTCGACTTCCTCGCCGACCTTCACGATGCCCTTTTCGATCCGGCCGGTGACCACGGTGCCGCGGCCCGAGATCGAGAACACGTCTTCCACCGGCATCAGGAACGGCAGGTCAACCGGACGTTCCGGCTGCGGGATGTAGGCGTCGACCTGGGTCATCAGCTCGAGGATGCGGTCCGCGCCGATTTCCGGGTTGCGGTCTTCGACCGCCGCCAGGGCCGAGCCCTTGACGATCGGAATGTCGTCGCCCGGGAACTGGTAGGACGACAGAAGTTCGCGAACTTCCATCTCGACCAGGTCCAGCAGCTCGGCGTCGTCGACCATGTCGACCTTGTTCATGAACACCACCAGAGCCGGCACGCCGACCTGACGGGCCAGCAGGATGTGCTCGCGGGTCTGCGGCATCGGGCCGTCAGCGGCCGACACCACCAGGATCGCGCCGTCCATCTGCGCCGCGCCCGTGATCATGTTCTTCACGTAGTCGGCGTGGCCGGGGCAGTCGACGTGCGCGTAGTGACGGTTCGCCGTCTCGTATTCCACGTGCGCGGTGTTGATGGTGATGCCGCGGGCCTTCTCTTCCGGCGCAGCGTCGATGTCGGCGTAGTTCATCGCCTTCGCGCCGCCGGTCTTCGCCAGCGTCAGGGTGATCGCAGCCGTCAGCGTCGTCTTGCCATGGTCAACGTGACCAATCGTGCCGATGTTGCAGTGCGGCTTATTGCGTTCGAACTTTTCCTTGGCCATCGGGATCCTGCCGGCGATTGAAATTCAGAAGGTTGGAGCGGGTAGCGGGAATCGAACCCGCATCCTCAGCTTGGAAGGCTGCTGCACTACCATTGTGCTATACCCGCCGCTGAAGGATGCGCGGGGTCGCGCCAGTCTCCTTAAAGTCACGCTCCGAGCGCGTGGTGGGGGAAGCAGGACTCGAACCTGCGAAGGCGTACGCCAGCGGATTTACAGTCCGCCCCCTTTGCCGCTCGGGACATTCCCCCAGCGCGCTCGGAGCCAGATCGGATGCCTGGACACTGCCCCTCGCCTGAGCGAAGAACCCGTCCGGCCCCCGATTTGGAGCGCGTCTTATAGTGTCCTCCCCTCACGAACGCAACGCGCACTCGAAGGGTGCGAAAAAGTTTGGTCAAAGACCCTTCAACCGCAAGCCAGACAACGGTTCTGACGAGTGGTTGTGGGGCTGGCACGCGGTTTCCGCCGCACTTTCCAACCAGAAAAGAAGCGCTCCAGAGCGACTCTTGGCGACTCCCGATCGGGCGAAAGAGCTCGAATCTCGATTCGGCCGCCCCAAGGCGCTCGAGGTCGTAGAGTCGGCGGCCATCGGTCAGATTCTGCCCCAGGGCGCCGTGCACCAGGGCATCGCCCTGCGCATCCCGCCGCTCGAGTCGGTGGCGCTCGAGGACTTCGAGGCCAAGCGCGGCGCGGTGCTCCTGATGCTGGACCAAGTCACCGACCCGCAGAACGTCGGCGCGATCCTCCGCTCGGCCGCCGCATTCGGCGCAGCCGGGGTCATTCTTCAGGACCGCCACGCGCCCAAGCTCACCGGCGCGCTGGCCAAGGCCGCGGTCGGGGCCGTCGACAAGATTCCCACCGCCCATGTCGTCAATCTGTCGCGCGCTTTGGAATCGCTCGCGGACCTGGGCTGGCGCGCGGTCGGGCTGGACGGCCATACCGACACCTATCTGGGCCAGGCGCTGGACGGCGGTCCGACAGTGCTGGTGCTAGGTTCCGAAGGCGAAGGTCTGCGCCGGCTGGTCGCTGAGCACTGTGACGAACTGGCCAAGATCCCTATGCCCGGGGGCTTTGAGAGCCTGAACGTGTCCGCCGCCGCCGCGGTCGCACTGTATGAGGCCAGCCGAACCCGATCCTAGAAAACGACCAACGGTCGCGAAAGTCGCCGCCTACGCAGCTAACCGGTTGCGGACGCGCGGCGGCTGACGCATTCAAGGCGCAATGTTGGAAACTCTCCTCGCCCCAGGCGCCCTCGGCGCGCTCTTCTCCGTCCTGATGATCGACCTGGTGCTGGCCGGGGACAACGCCGTGGCCGTCGGCCTGGCTGCTGCGGGCCTGCCGCCCGAGCAGCGACGCAAGGCGATCCTCTGGGGCTTGGCCGCCGCTGTGACCATGCGGATCGGCTTTGCGCTGATCACGGCCCAGTTGCTCGGCATCGTCGGCCTGCTGTTCGCCGGCGGCCTGCTTCTGCTCTGGGTCTGCTGGAAGATGTGGCGCGAACTGCGCGAGCAGGCCGCCCACGACGAAGCCGTCGCCGGCGCCGTGATGGATTCCGATCCGTCTACAGAGCCCTCTGCCGAAGCGGTCGCCCGCCAGCCGAAGACCTTCCGCGCCGCCTTCATCCAGATTCTGATCGCGGACCTGTCGATGTCGCTCGACAACGTGCTGGCCGTGGCCGGCGCCGCCCGCGAACATCCGGCGATCATGGTCTTCGGCCTGCTGCTCTCGATCGGCCTGATGGGCGTCGCCGCCAGCTACATCGCCCGCCTGCTGCATAAGTACCGCTGGATCGGCTACATCGGCCTGGCCATTGTGCTCTATGTCGCCCTGCACATGATGTGGCAGGGCCACCAGGACATCATCAACGACCTCGGCTACATGCCCTCATACAACGCGGTCATGCCTGACTTCCTGGACATCAAGCCCAAGGTTCCCGCGCACTAGCGGCCTGGGGAGCTTCGAGAAATGACGCCGCCGAGCCTTAGGTTCGGCGGCGTTTTCGTTTCGGCCTAGACCGTCTCGGCGATGCGGCGCGTCGCCTGCGCGATCACCGCCTCGTCGCGGCGATAGAAAGTCCACTGCTTGATGCGCTTGGGGACCACCAGCTTGGCCTGAACCAGCAGGCGCATGTGCTCGCTCAAGGTCGGCGCGCTGACGCCCAGCTTGTCGGCGATGAACACGCCGCAGACCCCATCCTCCACCAGATCGCCATGCACCTGGGGCGGAAAGTGCGCCGTCGGATCCTTGAGCCAATCGAGGATTTGCAGCCGGCGCTCATTGGCCAGGGCGCGTAGCAGGTCTGCGAGCTCCATTTCGGCACTTTGCCAATCGACTAACTTATGTCAAGTCAAGGCTCCCTTCCCGCCTGGACGCGCAATATGGCCAGCTATCCGTTCGTCACCCTCGACGTGTTCACCGACACCCGCTTCGGCGGCAATCCGCTGGCCGTGTTCACCGATGCCCGCGGCCTGACCGACGCGCAGATGCAGTCGCTGGCCGCCGAGATGAACCTCTCGGAGACGACCTTCATCCTGCCGCCGCAGGACCCGGCCAACACCGCCCGCGTGCGCATCTTCAACCGGACGGCCGAAATGCCGTTCGCCGGCCACCCGTCGGTCGGCACCGGCTGGGTGCTGTCGCAGATGGGCAAGGGCCAGGCCCTGCGGCTGGAGGTGCCGGCCGGCATCGTCGAGGTGAGCATCGAGGACGGCGGCGGCGTCATCGCCGCGCCGCAGGCCCTCTCGCTCGGCGTCGAACTGCCGGTCGAACGCATCGCCGCCTGCGCCGGCCTGACGCCCGCCGACATCGTCGTCACTGCGCATCGGCCCGTCGAGGCCAGCGTCGGCGTCACCTTCGTCATCGCCCAGGTCACGCCGGAGGCGCTCGGCCGCGCCGCGCCCGATCTCTCAGCCTTCCGCCAGGCGGCGTTGGACTACCCCGAGTTCGGCGACCGCCTGTCGCTGCACCTCTACGCCGACGACGGCGCCGACAAACTGCGGGCGCGGATGTTCGCGCCGAACTCCGGCACGGTCGAAGACCCGGCCACCGGCAGCGCCAACGCCACCCTGGCCGCCTTGTTGCTCTCGCTCTCGGACGCCCCTGACGGCGCCTGGGACATCGTTCAGGGCGTCGAGATGGGCCGTCCCTCGCGTCTGCGCGCCACCGCCCGCCGCGCAGCCGACGGCGTGCGCGCCACCATCGGCGGCGGCTGCGTGCCGGTGCTGAGCGGCCAAGCCAGCGTCTGATGAACCCGCGCAAGCCCCTCGACCTGTTCGCCTTCAGCGTCATGGTCGCGCTCTGCCTGTGCTGGGGCTTTCAGCAGATCGCCGTGAAGCTGATCGCCGCCGACGTGACCCCGGTGATGCAGACGGCGCTGCGTTCGGGCATGGCGGCCGTCGTGCTCGGCGCCGTCACCCTCCGCAACGAGGGCCGCGGGGCGTTCGCCGACGGCACCCTGCCCGCGGGCCTGCTGGTCGGCCTGCTGTTCGGTCTTGAGTTCCTGTTCATCGCCCAGGGGCTGGTGCTGACCAGCGCCTCGCCCCTGGTCGTCTTCCTCTACAGCGCGCCGATCTTCTCGGCCCTCGGCCTGCACCTGCGGTTCCGCGAGGAGCGCCTGAAGCTGCTGCAGTGGATCGGCGTCGCTGTCGCCTTCGGCGGCATCGCCGTCTCGTTCCTCGGCGCGGGCGAACAGGTCGGCCGCGACATGCTGATCGGCGATGCGATGGGCTTGCTGGCCGGCCTCGCCTGGGGCCTGACCACGGTCGCCATCCGCGGCTCGCGCCTGTCGGACGCTCCAGCCGTGAAGACCCTGTTCTATCAGGTCGCATTCGCCGGGGTGATGCTGCTGGGGATCGCCGCCCTGCGCGGCGAGACCGGAGTCAACCTGACCCCTACCGTGGCCCTGAACCTCGGCTTCCAGACCATCGTCATCACCCTGATCAGCTACGTGATCTGGTTCTGGCTGCTGCGGAAGTACCTGGCCTCGCGGCTGTCGATCCTGTCGTTCCTGACGCCGCTGTTCGGCGTCGTCTTCAGCGTCGTGGTGTTGCACGAGCCGCTGGAGCCGGCCTTCGTCGCCGGCGCGCTGCTGGTTCTGGCCGGGATCAGCCTGGTCAGCGGGTCCGAACTGCTGCGCGACCGCTTCGGCCGCGCAGCCGTCTAGATCCTCAGGCGGCGGCTTCCGGACCGCCGAAGCGCTCCAGCCATTCGGCCACCTGCTCGTTCTCGACCTTCTTGAACAGCACCTCCTGCGCGGCGACCTTGCGGCCCGCCGGCAGGATGTCCAGCACCGCCGCGCCCTGGGCGCTCGGCCACTGAGCCGGATAGTCCTCGCCGATCGCGATCGCGATCTTCTCGCAGGCGAACGGGATGAACGGCTCCGAGACCTTGGCGAACAGGGCCACCAGGTTCAGCCCCGTGCGCACCACCACCGCGGCGCGGTCGACATCGGTCTTGATCGCCGTCCAGGGGGCCGCTTCGGTAAGATACTGGTTGCCCAGCACCCAAAGCTGCCGAAGGGCCGTCGTCGACTTGCGGAACTCGCGCGCCTCCATGAAATCGTTCAGCTCGGCGAGCTTGGCGTTCACGTCGGCGTAGAGCTTGGTCTCCAGGTCGCTCGGCTCGCCGCCGGCCGGGACCACGCCCTCGAAGCGCGCCTCGGTGAACTTCAGGATTCGATTGACGAAATTGCCCAGCACGTCAGCCAGGTCAGCGTTCACCTGCGCCTGGAACTGTTCCCAGGTGAAGGTCGAGTCCGAGGTCTCCGGCGTGTTGGCGGTGACCCACCAACGCCAGTAGTCGGCCGGCAGCAGCTCCAGCGCGTGATCCATGAACACGCCGCGCTTCTGCGAGGTCGAGAACTTGCCGCCGTAATAGTCCAGCCAATTGAAGCCCTTGAGCTGATCGACCAGCTTCCAGGGGGCGTTGTTCACGACCTTCCAGGACCCGTCCGCTTCCAGCGTCTCGTTGATCCCGATCAGCGTGCAGGGGAACCCGACCGTGTGGAACGGCACGTTGTCCTTGCCCATGAACTCCACATAGGTGACGTCGGCCGCTTCGGACCCGCGCCACCAGCGCTCCCACTCGGCGTCTTGGGCGGGGCCCTTGCCGGCCTCGGCCGCGCGGGCGTCGGCCCACTCCCAGGTCGCGGCGATGTATTCGATCGGCGCGTCGAACCAGACGTAGAACACCTTGCCGGCCAGGCCCTCGACGTCCGGCGTCTGGCCCTGCGGGTTCGCGCCCCACTCGAAGGCGTTGACCGGCACGCCCCACTCCAGGTCGCGGGTGATCCCGCGGTCCTGCAGGCCCTCGTCCAGCCACTTCAGGGCGATCGAGGTGACCAGCAGCGGCCACTCGCCCTTCTTGCCGTCGATCCAGGCCCGCAGCTTGTCCGAGAACAGGCTCTGGCGCAGGAACAGGTGCTTGGAATCGCGGATTTTGATGTCCTCGGATCCCGACACCGCCGAGCGCGGCTTGATCAGGTCGGCCGGGTCCAGCACCCGGGTGCAGTTCTCGCACTGGTCGCCGCGGGCGGCGGTGTAGCCGCAATGCGGACAGGTCCCGATCACGTAGCGGTCCGGTAGGAAGCGCTTGTCGGCGTTCGAATAGACCTGCTGGGTGACGCGCTCCTCAATGAAGCCCGCCTCCCACAGCTGCTGGGCGAAGCGCTGGGTCAGCTTGTGGTTCTGCGGCGAGGACGAGCGGCCGAAGTGGTCCCACGACAGGCCGAACTTGCGGCCCAGGTCGTGCTGAACATCGTGCTGCTGGGCGCAGAAGGTCGCCGGATCGAGGCCGGCCTCTGCCGCGGCCAGTTCGGTCGGCGTGCCGTGCTCGTCGGTGGCGCAGATGTAGAGCGTCTCGCGGCCGCGGGCGCGCTGGAAGCGCGCATAGACGTCGGCCGGCAGCATGGAGCCCGCAAGCGTCCCCAGGTGCTTGATCCCGTTGATGTAGGGCAAGGCCGAGGTGATGAGGATGCGGGACATGGCTTCTCTCGTAATGAGGAGGGAGCGCGGCTTATAGGGCGCGGGGTCGGTTCGGCAAAGCGCTAGAGCGGCCCCTTGAAGATGAAGAGGGCGCCCGCGGCGATCAGCGCGAAGCCGACCATATGGTTCAGCGTGAACCGTTCGCCCAGATAGGTGATCGAGAACACCGCGAACACGGCCAGGGTGATCACTTCCTGCATCGTCTTGAGCTCGGCCGGTGAATAGAACTCGCGCCCGATCCGATTGGCCGGCAC
This sequence comes from Phenylobacterium sp. LjRoot97, assembly GCF_964254345.1. Classification (NCBI taxonomy): domain Bacteria; kingdom Pseudomonadati; phylum Pseudomonadota; class Alphaproteobacteria; order Caulobacterales; family Caulobacteraceae; genus Phenylobacterium; species Phenylobacterium sp. LjRoot97. Next base: position 1,685,711 of record NZ_CAXUTH020000001.1, on the reverse strand, counting down.
GGCCAGGCAGTATTCGAAGAATGCGATCCCCCAGCTAACCAGCACCAGCAGCCAGATCGGCCGGTGCTCGACCTTCAAGTGCCCGTACCAGGCGAAGGTCATGAAGATGTTGGAGGCGACGAGCAGCAGGACCGGGGCGATCATCGCCATCGAGGTAGGCATCGGAAGCGCTCCTTGCGCATTAGCACTTAAAATCTGTCGGCTTGGCCCTATAAGCTGCCCTTCGGGCAAGTTGGAGAGTGGGCATGTGGACTAAGGCGCTGGGCACGGCTGCTGTCCTGGCTATGAGCATGACCCTGGTCGCCTGCGGCCAAGGCGGCGGGGCCAAGGAAGAGACTCTGAAGATCTACAACTGGTCGGACTATATCGACCCCCAGATCCTGGCCGATTTCACCAAGGAAACCGGGATCAAGGTCCAGTACGACACCTTCGATTCCAACGAAATCCTCGAGACCAAGGTCCTGCAGGGCAACACCGGCTACGACATCGTCGCGCCCTCGAACCACAACGTCCCGCGCTACATCATCGCCGGCGCGATCGCCCCGCTCGACAAGTCCAAGCTGCCGAACAACAAGAACCTGTGGCCTGACATCATGAGCCACATGGAGCCCTTCGATCCGGGCCAGAAGTACACCGTGCCCTACATGTGGGGCACCATCGGCATCGGCTACAACGTCAAGGAAGTGGCCAAGCGCCTGCCGGGCGTGAACATCGACAGCTGGTCGGTGGTGTTCGATCCGGCCAACCTCGCCAAGCTCAAGGACTGCGGCGTCTATTATCTCGACGCCTCCGAGGACATGTACGCCGTCGCCCTGAACTATCTGGGCAAGGATCCCAATTCCAAGAACGTCGCCGACTACCAGGCCGCGACCGACATGATGGTCAAGGCCCGGCCGTTCATCCGCAAGTTCCACTCGTCGGAGTACGTCGAGGGCCTGGCCAACGGCGACATCTGCGTGGCCGTCGGCTACTCCGGCGACATCCTGCAGGCCAAGACCCGTGCGGCGGAGGCCAAGAACGGCGTCGAGATCGCCTATGTCATCCCCAAGGAAGGCAGCCAGGTCTGGTTCGATGTTTTCGCGATCCCCGCCGACGCGCCCAATCCGGACGCCGCCTACAAGTTCCTCGACTACATGCTGCGGCCCGAGGTCATCGCCAAGGCGTCGAACTACACCCAGTACGCCAACGCCAACCAGCCGGCGACGCCGTTGGTCGACGCCTCGGTGCGGGACGATCCCAACGTCTATCCGACGCCCGAGCTCTTCAAGCGCCTCTTCGTGACCACCACCAAGGACCAGGCACTGCTGCGCGAGGTCACGCGCATGTGGACCCGCGTGCAGACCGGCCAGTAGGAAGCGGCAGATGACCGAACGCAGCCGCCCGCGCCTGAACATCGGCGCGGTCCGTTCGACCTTCGCGCCGTGGACCGATCCCACGGCCGAGCCGCTGGTGCGTTTCGAGAAGGTGGTGAAGCGGTTCGACGGCGAGACGGCCGTCAACGGCGTCTCGCTCGACATCTACCCAGGCGAGTTCTTCGCTCTGCTTGGGCCGTCAGGCTGCGGCAAGACCACGCTCATGCGCCTGCTGGCCGGCTTCGAGACCCCGGACGAGGGCCGCGTCCTGCTGGCCGGCGAGGACCTGGCCGGCAAGCGCCCGCACGAGCGGCCGGTCAACATGATGTTCCAGTCCTACGCTCTGTTTCCCCACCTCAGCGTGGAGAAGAACATCGCGTTCGGGCTCAAGCAGCAGGGCATGGCCAAGGACGAGATCTCCGCCCGCGTGACGGAGATGCTGTCGCTCGTCCGCCTTGACGGACTGGCCAGGCGCAAGCCGCACCAGCTGTCCGGCGGCCAGCGCCAGCGCGTCGCCCTCGCCCGCGCCATCGCCCCCCGTCCGAAGATGCTGCTGCTCGACGAGCCGCTGGCGGCGCTCGACAAGAAGCTGCGCGAGGAAACCCAGTGGGAGCTCATGGCCCTGCAGCAACAGCTGGGCATGACCTTCCTGATCGTCACCCACGACCAGGAAGAAGCCATGGTCACCGCCGACCGCATCGCGGTCATGCGCGCCGGACAGATCGTGCAGATGGGCCGCCCGGCCGAGATCTATGAGGCGCCCAACTCGCGCTACGTGGCCGACTTCATCGGCGACGTGAACATCTTCGAGGGCGTCGCCGAGCACGCTGACGGACTGACCGTCCGCATGGCCAGCGCCGACTCCCCACAAGGCTTCGACATCATCGAGGACGACCGCATCGACGTCGGCGCGACCGCCTGGCTGGCGGTGCGGCCTGAGAAGATCCAGGTCCACCTGGACGAACCCCCGCCCGGTCCCAACCGTATGGGCGGCAAGGTCGCCGACATCGGCTACCTGGGCGACTGGACCACCTATCTGGTCGAGCTGGAGAGCGGCCGCACGATCCGCGCGGCCCGCGCCAACGCCACCCGCTTCGTCGACCGCCCGGTCGACTGGGACGATCAGGTCTGGCTGACCTTCGCCCGCGACGCGGGCGTGGTGCTGACCCAGTGAAGGCGCGCCACGACCGCACCAGCCTTGCGGCCCTCGCGCCGTTCCTCTGGCTCGGCCTGTTCTTTCTGTTCCCGTTCCTGCTGGTGGCGAAGCTGTCGCTGTCGGAGACGGCTTTGGCCATGCCGCCCTACGCCCCGCGCCTGGACTGGTCCCAGGGTCTGGCGGGGCTGAAGACCTTCCTGGCTGGGCTGGACCTCGAGACCTACGCCCGCCTGCCGACCGACCGGCTCTATGTCGTCGCCTATCTTTCCAGCCTGAAGTTCGCAGGCGTCGCCACTTTCATCCTGCTCTTGCTGGGCTACCCGTTCGCCTACGCGATGGCCCGCTGCTCGCCTTCGGTGCGCAAGGCGCTGCTGATGGCGGTGATCCTGCCGTTCTGGACCAGCTTCCTGATCCGGGTCTACGCGCTGATCGGCATCCTCAAGCCCGAGGGTCTGCTGAACGTGGCCCTGCGCGCCGTGGGCCTTGGCCCGGTCTCGCTGCTCAACACCGACACCGCCATCTACATCGGCCTCGTCTACGCCTACCTGCCGTTCATGGTCCTGCCGCTCTACGCGGTGCTCGAGCGCCAGCAGCACGACCTGCTGGAGGCGGCTGCCGACCTCGGCTGCACGCCGATCGAGGCGTTCTGGCGGGTGACCTTCCCGCTCTCCCTGCCCGGCGTCGCCGCGGGCTCCCTGCTCTGCTTCATTCCGATGGTCGGCGAGTTCGTGATCCCCGACCTGCTCGGCGGCTCCTCGACCCTGATGCTGGGCAAGACCATCTGGACCGAGTTCTTCGCCAACCGCGACTGGCCGGCAGCGTCGGCCGTGGCGATCGTGCTGCTGTTCACCCTGGTGATCCCGATCGTCTACTACCAGCGCCAGCAGGCCAAGCTGACGGAGTTCGGGCGATGAAGCGCGGCCTCACCGGCTTCAATATCGCCGCCCTGGTCGTCGGCTTCGGGTTCCTCTACCTGCCGATCGTCCTGCTCGTCGTCTACTCGTTCAACGCCAGCCGGCTGGTCACGGTCTGGGGCGGGTTCTCGACTCGCTGGTACGCCTCGCTGTTCCGCAACGAACAACTGCTGGACGCGATCTGGGTCACCTTCAGGGTCGGACTGATCTCGGCGACCATCGCCACCATCCTCGGCACGCTGGCGGCCATCGCCCTGGTCCGCGCCAGACATTTCCGCGGACGCACGCTCTTCTCGGGCATGGTGTTCGCGCCGCTGGTCATGCCCGAGGTGATCCTCGGCCTGTCGCTGCTGCTGCTGTTCGTCTCGCTCGGTCTGCCGCGCGGCTTCTGGACCGTGACCGTCAGCCACGCGACCATCACCATGTGCTACGCCTGCGTGGTCATCCAGGCGCGGCTCGCCGCCTTCGACCAGCAACTCGAAGAAGCCGCCCAGGATCTCGGCTGCCCGCCGATCAAGTCGTTCTTCCTGGTCACCCTGCCCAACATCGCGCCGGCCGTCGCGGCCGCCTGGATGCTGGCCTTCACCCTGTCGCTCGACGACCTGGTGATCGCCAGCTTCACCTCGGGGCCGGGCGCGACCACCCTGCCGATGCGGATCTACAGCCAGGTGCGACTGGGGGTGAGCCCGGAGATCAACGCCGTCTCGACCCTGCTGATCGGCCTGGTCGCCACCGGCGTCATCGCCGCCTACCTCTTCCAGCTGCGCCGCAAGACCGACGACTAGTCGGCCGCGTTCAGCCGCTCCGCCCTCGCCGAGAGATAGGCATAGAGCGCCGCGACCTCGGCCTGCGTGAACGCCTTGAAGTCCGACCGGGCGACCAGGGTCATGATCCCCAGATTGCGCCCGCCCGGCGGCGCCCCGGTCCGCATCAGGGTTTCGAACGCCTGGGCGTCATAGGCGCCGACCACCCGCAAGTCCGGACCGCCTTCCCGCTCGTCGCCGCCCAGGTCCGAGCCATGGCACTCCGAGCAGACAGTGCGGGCGATGTGCCGCCCCCTCGCCAGCCCCGGTCCCAGGTCCAGGGCCGGCCGCGTATGCGCCCGCGCCACTCGCCGCGGCTCGTCGAGCGCTCCGTTGAGCACCGCCCAGCGCGCGCGCAGTCCGGCGCTCTCGGGCGGTGTCGGCGCGCCGGCCGGCGGGTGCGAGCGTATGAACGTCAGCACCGTCGACAGCTCCTCCGACGTCAGGTGCATCAGGGTCTGGGCCGGCATGCCCCAAAGCGCACGCCCGTCGCTTGGCCGCACGCCCTGCCGGATGGCCTGGGCCAGTTGCTCGTCGCTGTAGCGCGCCGCCGCCAGGGTCAGGTTCGGGGCGTAGTTGCGCACCAGCCGGGGGTTGGGGTTGTAGACCTTCCCTTGCAGGTCGGCCCCGTGGCAGCTGGTGCAGCCATAGAGCTTGCTGAGCCGCCGGCCCTCCTCGACCGCATGCGCCGGCGCGGCCTGAGCGACCTCAGGCGCGAGCCGATAGGTGCGGGTGATCAGCAGCTCGCTCCAGATCCACAGCGCAACGACGAGCAGCGTCGTCGCCGCGACCGCGCCCAGGGCGATGGAGACCAGAGCCCGCCCCACCCGCAGGCTCTAGAGCGGCGCGACGCGGTCGAACCAGGGCCGCGTCTGCTCCAACTGGCCGGCCAGCCGGAACAACAGCGCCTCCTCGCCCATGCGCCCGACGAACTGGATGCCGATCGGCAGACCGCCCTGGCTCCAGGCCAGCGGCACGGTCATCGCCGGCTGGCCGGTGTTGTTGAACGCCTGGGTGTTGGGCATGAACTTGAACAGCCGCTTGGTGTACTCGCGCGGGTCCTCGGTCAGATGGCCGACCGGAATCGCCGGGCTGCCCAGCGTCGACAGCAGCAGCACATCGTATTGCTGGAACAGCCCCGCCATCGCCCGGCCGTAGGCGTGGATCGCGGCCAGGCCCCGGACATAGGCCGAGCCCGATATCTGCTTGCCGCGCTGGTACATCAGCCAGGTCAGCATCTCGACGTCGCTGTCGGTCACCGGCCGACCGCGGCGCTCGCCCTCGGCGTCGAGGGTCGCGGCGATGCTGGCGGCGATCACGTCGCCGGCGCCCTGCTGCATGGCGGCTAGGTCGCCGGGCACGCGCACCTCCTCGACCATGTGGCCCAGCCCCTCACACAGCTTGGCGGCGTCCAGCACCGCGGCCGCGCACTCCGGGTCCAGGCCGTCGGAGGCCAGCGCCGCGGTGGTGAAGCCGATGGCCAGCTTGCCGGGATCGCGGCGCACTTCTTCGGCGTACGGCCGCTCGGGCGGCGCCAGGAAGTAGGGATCGCCCGGCTGCGGCTGGCACACCGCGTCCAGCAAGGCGGCGCTGTCACGCACCGAGCGCGTCACCGCATGCTGGATCGAGGCGCCGCCCCATCCCTCGCCCATCGGCGCGAACGACACCCGCCCGCGCGAGGGCTTCATGCCGAACAGGCCGCAGGCCGAGGCCGGGGTACGGATGGATCCGCCGCCGTCGCTGGCGTGCGCCGCCGGCACGATGCCCGCGGCCACCGCGGCCGCCGCGCCGCCTGACGAGCCGCCCGGCGTGCGGCCGGTGTCCCAGGGATTGCGACAGACGCCCAGCAGCGCCGGCTCGGTCACCGGCATCAGGCCGAACTCAGGCGTGTTGGTCTTGCCGAACAACACCAGGCCAGCGTCCTTGTAGGCGGTGGTGATGGCGCTGTCGGCGGCCGCGGTCGCATCGCGGAACACGGCCGACCCGGCGGTCGTCGGCGAGCCCGCGAGCTGCGCGCCCAGATCCTTGAGCAGGAACGGCACGCCGGCCATCGGCCCGCCCCAGATGTCGCGCTTGACGTCCTGACGGCCCCATTCCGTCAGGTCCATGGTCACGGCGTTGATCTTCGGATTGACCGCCGCCATCCGCGCCACCGCCGTCTCCAGCAGTTCCGAGGGGCTGACCTCGCCCGTCGACACCAGCCCGGCTAGGCCCACAGCGTCGTGCTTGCGGTACTCATCGAAGTTCATGGCGCGCTCCCTGCTTTGACGGCAGATGACCATGGGCGCGCGCCCATTCCAACCTCAGGTGAAGGACGGATCGTCCTAGTGGCGCATGCCGACGTGCTCGATGACGGCGCCGCGCATCGAATGGGTCTGCTGGATCGGCAGGCCTGTCGTCTCGAACTGGGTCTTCAGCTGCGTCTTGCGCGCCATCAACCGCTCGCCGAGCTCGTCCATGTCCAGACCCGCCTGCCGCGCCTGGGCGAACATGCCCTCCGAGCGCATTTCCTCCTCGTGGACGTGGTGGCGGATCTCTTCGGACAGCACCTTGACCTTGGCGTCGTAGAACGCCTCGTTCGGCGCGGCGTCCGACAGTTCGGCGATCATCAACTTGGCGCCGTCGTGCTCGACATAGGCCTCGTCCAGCGTGCTGTCCTCGATCTTGCCGCGGCAGGCCGGATAGAAAATCTCCTCCTCGATCATCGTGTGGACCGTCAGGTCGACGCAAATCTGGTGGACGATGGCGGCTTTTCGCGTTGCACCGCGCGCCTTCTTGAAGTCCTCGAACAAGGCCTCGACCGCGCGGTGGTCAGCCTTGAGCAGAGCGATGGCGTCGGGGGCGGCCATGAGGTCTCTCCTGGGCTCGTTTCCAGGATCAACCCGCGCTCGCCCTCGCTGTTCCGTCAGTCCTCGGCGATCTCGCTGTGCTTCTGGGTGTCGCGCATCCGCAGGTATGTGATGAGCGAGACGCCAATCATGCCGGTGACGTACCAGTAGAAGCCGCTTTCCATGCCCTGCGCCTTGAACCAGAGGGCCACGTACTCGGCCGTGCCGCCGAAGATGGTGTTGGCCAGCGCATAGGGCAGCGCAACGCCCAGCGCCCGGATGTGGGCCGGGAACAGCTCGGCCTTTACCACCGCGTTGATCGAGGTGTAGCCGGTGACGATGATCAACGCGCCCAGCACGATGGCGAAGGCCACCACCGGGTCGCTGGTCTTCGAGAGCGTCGTGAAGATCAGGTAGGTGAAGGCCACGCCCAGTACGCCGAACGCGATCATCAGCGGCTTTCGCCCGATCTTGTCCGACAGCGCCCCGGCCGCCGGCTGGATCAGCATGTAGACAAACAGCGCCGCGGCGCTGATCGCCGTCGCCGTCTCGCGGCTGAAGCCCGAGGTGTTGACGAGGAATTTCTGCATGTACGTCGAGTAGGCGTAGAAGGCGAGTGTGCCGCCCGCCGTCAGCGCGATGACCGTCAGGGCCTGGCGCGGATAGTACTTGAAGAGCGCAAAGCCGCTCGACTTCGGCGCGTCGCTCGCCTGGGCGTTCTTGAACGACTCGGTCTCCGCCAAGCCGCGACGCAGATAGAACACGACCACCGCCAGCGCCCCGCCGATCACGAACGGGATCCGCCAGCCCCACGCCTCGAGGTCCGGCTCCGGCAGGATCGCCTGCAACAGCAGCAGCACCAGCAAGGCCAGAAGTTGGCCCGAGATCAGCGTCACGTACTGGAAGGACGAGAAGAAGCCGCGCCGCTTCTTTCCGGCCATCTCGCTGAGATAGGTGGCGCTGGCGCCGTACTCGCCGCCGACGCTCAAGCCCTGCATCAGCCGCGCGAGCACCAGCAGCGCCGGCGCGATCCAGCCGATCTGATTGTAGCCCGGCGTCACCGCGATCAGCAGCGAGCCGGCGCACATCAGAGACACCGACAACGTCAGGCCGGCCTTACGCCCTTTGCGGTCGGAATAGATGCCCATGATCCAGGCCCCGATCGGCCGCATCAGGAAGCCGACCGCGAACACCGCCGCGGCGTTCAGCAGCTGGGCGGTGCGGTCGCCGGCCGGGAAGAAGATCGGAGCGAAGTAGAGGGTGAAGGCGGAATAGACGTACCAGTCGTACCACTCGACCAGGTTGCCCGTGGACCCGCCGATGATCGACTTCAATCGATGCCGGCGGTCGGCGGCTGCGCTGTCGGCCATATCGCCCCTCCCCCTGGGGAAACAGAAACAAGCGGCCGGCGCTCTTGCGGCGCCGGCCGGTCACGTCCGGAGACTACTTCCGGTCGCGTGTTTCTTCCTAGGCCCGGTTTGCGCGCTCTAGTGCGAGCTGGACAGTTTCATCATCACCAGGCCGCCGACGATCATCACCGCGGCGAGGATGCGCATGATGCTGATCTGCTCACCCAACACGGCGATGCCGACCAGGAACGCCCCGACCGCGCCGATGCCGGTCCAGACCGTGTAGGCCGTGCCCAGCGGCAAGGTCCGCATGGCCACCGACAGCAAGCCGAAGCTGGCGATCATGGTCCCGATGGTGATGACGCTTGGCAGCAGGCGGGTGAAGCCGTGCGACTGCTTCATGGAGAACGCCCAGACGACTTCGAGCAGTCCGGCGATGAAGAGAAGAATCCAGGCCATTGCGGCCCTCCTTTCGAAGAGCCGGGCCGTCCCGGACTTTGATGCCCATCATTCAGGGGGAGGTCGTTCCTCGCGGCCCCTAGCTAGGTTTGGCGCCGCTCCGGGTCAAGTTCGGCGTCGCGAGGCGATGGTGCCGGCTACAGGATTCGAACCCGTGACCTTCGGTTTACAAAACCGCTGCTCTACCAACTGAGCTAAGCCGGCAACGGCCCGCTTATGGGGAAATTCAAGGGATCGCGCAACATCGCGCCGCCGACGAACCTGGGAACAAAGCGGAAAAGTTCGGGGCACTTCGGACTAGCAGTCCCGGAATACTCCCGAAGTATGTTCCACATTCGTTCTGGACCCGGCGGCATCGGCCGCGCTAGCTTTGGCGCCATGAAAAAAGGCGAGCCCTACAGTCCGCGTCTGGTCCGCATCGAGGGCGATATCGCCTATGTGCCACTTACCAAGGGCTACGAAGCCATCATAGATGCGTCGGACGCATCCCTTGTTTCGGACCGAAGTTGGTACGCCCAAGAGAGTCGAACAGGCGTCTATGCCGCTCGGTCGCAGACCATTGAAGGCCGCCAGAAATGCGTCCTCATGCATCGAGTGCTGCTGGCCGCTCCTGACGAAATGGAGGTCGATCACTGTGATGGCGATGGTCTCAACAATCGGCGCGCCAATCTCAGGCTTGCGACCCGGCTGCAGAACCAAGGCAACAGGCCGGCGAACCGGAGCAACCGCCTCGGCGTGAAGGGGGTCCGCGCTCACCAGGGGCGGTACATGGCTGAGATCACTGTTTCCGGCCGATCCACGTTCCTCGGGTCGTTCGACACTATCGAGGAGGCTAGCGCGGCGTACGCTCAGGCCGCCAACACCCGCTTTGGTGAGTTTGCAAGGTCATGAAGCTGAAGAACGTCACCCCCGCCCAACTGCCAGCCTTCCTGCGTGAGCCCGTACGCCTAGAGGGCGTCGTCGGACCTGATGGTAAGGTCGCCATGCTGAAGCGCGAGCCGAAGCGGTCCTGATGGGCCTGCCGCCGCGCTGATGTCTGTCCCCCTCGCCCACTATCGCCAGTTCGAACGATGCCGCGGCGTCCGGCTGACGTGCCTCGGGTGCATGGGCGCGCGCGATGTCCCGCTGGAGGTCGTCATCGCCCGGCTGGAAGCCCGCGGCGTCGGCGGCGCCCAGACCGGCATCAAGGACGTGGCGAAGTTCGTTCGCGAGCCCTGCGACCAGTGCGGCCGCACGACCTTCGACACGAGCCCGGCGTTTTAGAATGTCGAAGTACGAAACCCTCACCACGGCAATGCGCTACCAGGACCGACTGAAGATCGCCTGCGAGTGCGGCCACCAGGCGGACTTCAGCCAGGCCGACGCGATCAAGGTCTTCGGTCCTGACGCCACGCCGTTCGACATCCGTCGGCGCCTACGCTGCAGCCGATGCCATGAGGTCGGCAAGGTGACGGTGACGATCTAACCGGCTCGCGAATCGAAGAGCGTCGCGGCTATCACCTCGAACCATGAAGCAGCACACCGGCGACGAAATTCGCTCAATCATGACGGACATGCCGGCCGAGGTCGTCGAGGGCCTGCAGGCGGTCCACGCCGAGCATCAGATCACCGAATTTGAGGCCCGCTGGTGGGGCTATCTGATCTTCGCGAACACCGGCGCCTATGAGGGCACCTCGTACTCGATCGAGGTCAGCAACGGCGGCCAATACACACTGAACTTCCTCAGCTACGTGCTGGAAGCGCGCGAGGGCGACAAGCGCCATGGGCTAGTCCGAAAGCCGTGGCCTGAAAGCGGTTTCGACCGGGTCTAGGCCGGCTCCATCCCCGCCTCGTCCTTCTTCACGCCCCGCGCTACGATCTGCAGCGAGCCGCCAGGCAAGGGCCGCTGAAGCGCCTTAGCCTCGCTCCACGGCGCCCGCATCCAGGCGTCCCTCTCCTCTTCCGTCGCGAGGATCACGGGCATGGCCTTCGAGTGATAGGTCTTCACCGGCTCGGCCGATTCCGTCGTCAGGAACGCGAACGCCTCGATCTCCTCCCAGCCCTTCGACTTCATGCGGACGCAGGCGTGCGGGGTCCAAATGCCGGCGAAGAAGGCGAGCGGCCGATCCTCCCCAAACGCGAACCAGATGTTCTGGCGCGTGCGTTCGTGGTCCTGATCGGGCTCGGCGAACGACGTGAACGGGACTAGGCACCGGTTGGCCGGGCCCAGCCACGGCTCCCAGTGCTTGTTGGTCCGGCCGGTCTTCGGGCTGGTCGTGTTCCGGACGTTGGTCGTGCCCTTGTCCGGCTCCATCTTCAGCAGCTCGGCGAAGGCGGCTTCGTCGACCACCTTGCCCTTTTTCCGGAGCGCGTCGGCCCGCTTGCTGGCGTCCTCGAAGATCGCCTGCTTCGAACTGGGCATGCCCCATCGGGTCATGGCCATCTCAAGCCCGCCCTCCGGCGCGTGGCGGATGATCGGCGCCTCATGGTCGGGATAGATCCCCGGCAGCGGCGGCATGTTGCCCGTCCGGTCGTTCATGTGCCGAACCATGGCGTTGATCGCCGCCTGGCCCTTGGTCTGGCTGTAGAGGTTACACATCGGCCGCGCTCCCCAGCACCAAGCCCTCACTGCCGCCGCTGAAGCGCCGCAGGCCATCGCCGAGCAGCGAAAGAGCCTGAAGGCGAACCTCTGTCTCATCTTCGCTGATAGGAGAGTTCAGGCCGTCGCTAATCGAGCGCATCGCGTCCTGGACGTTCTCAGGGTCGATCCAGGCCACCAGTTCCAGGAGGGCCAACTCCACCGCGGCCAAGCGCTTTTCCGTTTCAGTCATGCGGCAAAGGTGACGGCGCCGATCGCCGGCCGTCAATTGCCCCACTCTGCCGCCCTTTGGCAGGCCAGCGACTTCCCGGATTAGATGGCGAAAGCCCGACAGACCGAAGTCCGACGGGGTGCTTTCGCGGAAGGTTGATGCTGCGGGCCTCGCGCTACTGAGGCTGTGCGACTTCGACGGCTTGAGCGCTCGTGGGTAGAGCGCTTGATGGCCGTCAGGCCAGCTGTGGGGGGTGCCTATCGAACTACCTTTTGCGTGTCTCCAGCAGGCCCAAGGCGAACCCTGGGCGGGTGCAGCTTTCCACGCCGCCGCAGCGCGTTCTTTCTACGCAGAAGGTACACAATCTCAACCCCGCTTCGCCGCTTGCACTGCCTTATCCGTCAGGAAGTAGTGGGAGGCGCTTTCGCAATTGGGCTCGTCAGCAACCTCCCCTGCTGCGGCCGGGCGAAGATAGTCTTCCTGGCACATCCTTTGCGCCCACTCCGACAACGCCGCCGCTTCGCCGTCGCTCACTCGGCCCGTAAACGCATGCACTTGAAGCCGGCCGCCGGAGTCAGCGATCGCGGCCAATAGATGCAGATCCGACGGCGAAAGGCGTTTCACTTCAAGATAATGCGCATCCGGCGCTATGGAGCCGTAAGGGCGCTACTTTTCCCTAACGACCTCTTCGGGAGCTTTGTCCTCGCGCAGGCCTTTGAACGACGCCTGTCGCAGCTTACCGCTATCGGTCCATTCGGCGATCTCCGCGGCCGCCACGAGCTCGGGCCGGACCCAATGGATCTCCGACGTCTTGCGCGGCGCGCCGGCCGCAAAGGGCGAGGCTTCCGTCTCCAGGGCGCGGAGACGCTTCAGCATGCCCGTGTCGGCGCTGAAGCCGGTCTTGATGCTTCCGGCGTAGGTCAGCCGGCCACGGTCGTAGACGCCGACCAGCAGGCCCTTAAAGGCCCGTCCCGGCTCCTGCTTCCAGCCGCCGATGACGACCTCTTGGGAGGGCCGGCACTTGGCCTTGACCCAGGTGTCGGAGCGTCCGGCGCCATAGGGAGCGTCGAGGCGCTTCGAGACGATCCCCTCCAGCCCCATCTTGCAGGCTGAGGCCAGGATCGCGGGCCCGCCCGTGGGCAGGCTGCTGACCTCGCGTAGCCGCGTGCTTTCCGAGACGCCCAGCACCTCCTCGAGCACGTAGCGCCGGGTGCTGAGCGGATAGGACCGCATGTCCTCGCCCCGGCCCCAGATGATGTCGAAGAGGAAGACGACGAGCGACTTCGTCCGGCCGGGCGAGATCGAGGCGCGCAGCTTGGAGAAGTTCGGCCGCCCCTCCCCGTCCAGGGCGCAAAGTTCGCCGTCGAGGATGCAGTCGGGCAACTCGCCGAGGTCAGCCGCCAGCTCCGGAAATTTGGCGGTCCAGTCGTGGCCGTTGCGGGTGAAGATCGTCGGCGTCCCGCCGTGCACGTGCAGCTGGACGCGGTAGCCGTCGAACTTGATCTCGTGCGACCACTTCTCGCCGGCGGGCGGCGTCGCGACGAGCTTGGGATGCTGAAAGGGCAGGAAGACGCGCGGCATGGTCGGCGCCACGTACTGCTGACTTCGTCCCTTGCCCTCGCGCGCCATGGGAACCTCCTGGGGTCGCCGGGAGTCGAGTCATCCAGGAGGCCAGCGGTTCCATGACCAAGCCCAGCGACTTTCACTACATCGGCCGGGAGGACGGCGAGCCGATCGACGAGGCCCGGCACTTCTACCGCTGCCAGACCTGCGGCCAGGCGGTCGACAAGCGCGACCTAGGTCAGGTCTTTCACCATGAAGCGCGCGATCACTTCCCGCTTCCTGGCATGGGGCCGGCACCGCCCGGCGTGGGCGGGTCGACGCACTGACGGAACGCCCTGCCCCCGCTGCCCTGCGGGCCGCTCGGGCCCGGAAGGGGAGCTGTTGTCCGTTATTCGTCCCGATCGCCCGCCAATAGCCGAAGAATTTTGACGGCTCGCCGCTGCTCCGCCGCGCTCATCTGCTCCATCAACGTGGCTGCCTCGGCAACCTCCCGCGACCAGATCGGGGGGGCGGTTAGGCCGTCGACTGGCTCCCAGGGGAGCAATGTGAGCGGACTAACCTCCAACTTTCGGGCGAGGTGGCACAGCATTGACGCGCTGATACGGTTGGCGGCTCGCTCATATTTTTGAATTTGCTGGAAGGTCACCCCACCCGCTTTGGCGAGGTCTGCCTGCGATACGCCCTTGCGCAACCGCAGCGAACGCAGGCGTCGGCCGACCTCAACGTCAATTTCGTCCGGTGCATAACTGGTCATACTGGGACCCGCTTAGGACTGCTGTCAGCGAAAGTCGAGGCCGGCTGCGTTTCGTTCCCCAGCGATCAAGCAAGACCGACCGCCACGCCGGGCAAATGCTCTCATCCCTTGCTCCGGCCGACGCCGCCGACGAACTAGAAGGGCGCCCGGAGCCTCAGGGTCCTGGATAAAGCAGCCGGGCTAGGAGGGCGTGACCGCGCGACCTCACCCCCCATGGCCTAGGATCATCGGAAGTGAGCACCGGCGGTGCAATTCCGCAGAAATACGGTGCGGATGCGTTGCCCATTCCGATTTGGGGCGGAAGTTCTTTCGTTCAAGTATTGTCTCGCAGCCGGTTATGCCCAGAGTTCGGGACCCTCAGATGGAGGGCCCAACATTTGTCCACAAACGCAACGCCGCTCGCACAGGCTTTCTTTCACGGCACCAAAGCCGACCTGGCAGTCGGCCAGACTCTCGAACCTGGATATCGGTCCAACTTCGACGGGCAGCTTTCGACCCATGTGTACATGACTGCGACCTTAGACGCGGCCGTCTGGGGCGCTGAACTCGCAGCGGGCGATGGCCCTGGGCGCATCTACGTAGTCGAGCCGACCGGCCCGGTTGAAGATGATCCAGACCTCACCAACCAGCGCTTCGCCGGAAACCCGTCGATGTCCTTCCGCTCGCGATCTCCACTACGGATCATCCTGGCGGAGGTAGTTGGCTGGACTGGGCACTCCCCAGACCAGCTCGCCTCGATGAAACGGCGCGTAGAAGTTGTCGTCGCCGCAAACGGCGAACGCCCCTGACACGCAAAAGGCCCGCCCCCGTTAAGGGAGCGGGCCAGTCAGGTGTCTAGCGCCGATGGTTGCACCGCAGACCGAAGCACGCCCACATTGCCGCACATTGGGGCGGCAACTTTAGTGGTGGAACTCATAGGATGCGCAGGGATCTAGACGAAATCAGAGAGGGTCTGGAGTTTTGCAAAACTAAGAACGCCGAGTTGGTATCCAAAATCCGCGAGTTCGCCGACACCAACGTACAAATCATAATCGACGGTCACCCCAGTCACTTTGCTCACGTCACGGCTCGGTTGAAGGCGGACCTTCCGAGCTCATTCGGCCGCGAGGCCGGTCTTCTAATGAACGAAACCCGCGCTCAACTTGATCATCTGGCGAATGCACTCGCGCGACGGGCAGGAGCGAATAGCGATGATGCCTCGTATCCGATCCTGTCGGGCCCGGAGAAGGTGAATGCTGAAGCTAGACGAAAGCTCCGACAATTGGCGGACGCGGACCGCGACCTCGTTCTTCATCTTCAACCGTTTTCAGAACAGCATCCGCTGGAAGCGCTGACCTACCTGCACAACGGTGACAACTTCCGGAAGCATAGAAAGCCGCTTGGTCTAAGCGTGCTTGGCTCAGTCGCGATGACGGGCTCAGGCCATATTGGAATGATGGTTAGCGGTCAGACCGAAGCGCTGACGCGAGCCGGCCAGACCACGGATGTTATGCATTGTCAGGGCGTAACCGTCCCCCTGGCTTTTGGGTACGAACTTGAGGTCTTAGAGCCAGCGGATATGCGCGGCTACTTCATCACCGGATTTATCGAGGAAGCAATCAACGCGGTCGGCGTTGTGGTGGAGCAGTTCAATTGACGACGGCTGCACGCCACATTTGCTCGAGCAGCGAGCGGACAAAGAAAAGGCCCGACTTGGAGCCGGGCCAGTAGCTAACGGTGCGGTCGGCTCTAGGCCGCCGGAGTTGGAGCTAGACGCGGCCTACGTGTCCGGCGGATGGCCGCCGCAGCCTACGAGCGCGGCCCGGAGTTCGGCTTCGGTCGTCTTGCGCTGCTCCCGCTCGATTAGCAGGCCGCGGACCAAGCCGAAGATGTCGTCATCGAGGTCCATGGTGTCTCCTTCGTAAGCTGGGGCGGGTGGAAGCTTGGGGGCGCACGCGACCGGCACGGGCACCTTCACCTGGACGGTGCGGATGCGCTCTTTCGGGGTGGCGCAGGCGGCCAGCAGCAGGGCGGCCAGGACGATGGGAACGGCCTTCATTTCCGGTCCTCCGACAGGCTGTCGATGATCAGGCTGCGGGCGCTGGCGCACATGTCCGGCCCCGGTTGGGCGCGGGCCAAGCGGTCGGCCTTGGCCTTGTAGATGGCGGCCTTGCGGCGGGCCTCGGCGATGGCGGCGTCAGCGCGGCGCGACCGCTCGCGCGCCTCGGCTTCCATTCGGTCCACCGCCGCGTTCTGCACCTCCAGCGCGTCGGTCAGGTTGTCGACCTTGACGTTGCAGGCCGCGAGATCGTCACGCAGCGGTTTGATGACCTTCTCGGCCGCCGCGCGCTCCTTCTTGGCGGCGTAGTTGGCGCCGGTGAAGTAGGCTGCTGACAGCACGCCGACGATCACGAGCAGAGCCACGGCTGCGACTACCAGCCGGGTCTGTAGGGTGGTGAGCGGGTTGGTGAACATTCAGAACCCCTGTGCAAGGCGGCGGATCGCCAGCCAGACCAGCAGCGCGAGGCCGCCGACGGTGAGCGAGGCGCCGCAGACGAGCCCGGCCAGGAACGTGATCACGTGTCCCATGGGCGGGCTCCGGTGTTGGGTGGTCAGGCGGCTTCCAGCATTTCCGGCGTCACGGTGTTCCGTGCGACCTGGCCGAACTCGGCGTGGTAGGTGATCGCACTGGCCTGGCGCTCGGAGATCCAGCCGCCGCGGGCCGCGTAGGCGTCGCGGGCGGCCAGGGTCGGGTGCTGGATCACCGTCATGCCGGAGTGCTCGCGCTCCTCGACATGGTGGCGGTGGCCAGTGTGGCAGTAGCGCTTGGTGGTTGCGCCCCAGTCCTCGGGGAACTGTGCGGCGAAGAGGAGCGGAAGCTGCTCGTTCTTCTTCATGTGGCCGTGGTGGAAGGCCAGCATCACCTTCCCGTGGCGGTGGACGTAGTACGGGATTTCGGACTGGTTGACGGTCAGCCTGGGCTCGACCTCGTAGAGCGCGGTGAACATCTGCCGCAGCCAGACCGAACTCGAAAGGTCGTGGTTCCCCTCGGCGATGACCAGATGCACCTCATCGTGGCGCATGAGGACGATGTCGATCAGCCTGCGAATAACCCGGATCGCGGCGGCGACCATGTTCGAGAACCGGCCGTCGGCGTCGAGGACGTGGCCGTGCATGGGCGTCACCGGCGTCAGGCCGTCATAGTGCAGGAAGTCGCCCTGGAGGTTGATCACGCCGACCCGGGCGCGCGGCGCGCTGGTCACGAGGTGGTCGAGCGCCGAGACCAGAAGCCGCTCGGCGATCTTCACGTCCCAGTCGGCGCCGCCCTCCTTGCGCCAGGCCAGCATTCCGAGGTGGTAGTCCGTGAAGGTGTAGAGGTTGCAGAGTGCCGCATGGGTCTCGGCCGGGCGCTCGATCGGATCGACGCGCGGGATGTCCTTCGACAGCGCCTCGATCGCCGCTACCTCGGCCAGATGCCGGGCTTCCTGGTCGAGGGTCGTCTTGACCCACTGGCCCCTCACCTCTCCGTCACGGTCGAAGTAGGTCGAGGTGCCCTTCACGACGAACGGCGCCGGAGCGGTCTTGGTCATGTGGTGCTCAGGGCTGTAGCCCTGCACCGCGGCCCGCTTCTTCATGGCGCTGACGGTCTGGTCAACCATGCTGTGTGAGAGGCCCAGGGACTTCGCGGCTCGTCGGATTGATCCGTGCTCGACCAGCGCGGCCATCGTCTCTCGCTGTCGGGCCGTGATGGCGAACGCCGCGAGCGCGGCATAGTCTGGGGTAGCTCCCATTCCGACCTCAGATGTGCTCGACCACGCCGCGTTGCGGGTGGCCTGGGATGATCATGCGGACGGGGGTTTCCCAGCCGTGACGGGTGGGCGCTGGGCCGGGCGTGGCGCAGCTCCCGAGCAGGAGCGCGATCAGCGCAAACCTGAGAGGCATAGCGCCACCTCGGCTTCCCGGCGCTTCGGCAGGCCGCTGCACCTGTTGGCAGCGATCCGGCAGTCCTTGCCGCCCGTCCAGACGTAGAGGCGAAGGGCTTCGCAGGCTCCGCGCAGGTCACCGGCGTTCGCGCGGCGGGCCATGGAGGACTTGCAGAAGGCGCTGGAGCCTATGTTGTAGGCCGACGAGATGAAGGCCGCGCGCGTGCGGTCAGGCAGCACCGGCGGCAGGCAGCGGGAAATCTCGATCCCGTGGCTCACCGCGTCGCGGGCCAGGAACTCGGTGCAGGTGTCGTCGCTGTAGTAGCGGCCGACCTCGATGCCCTTCGTGGCGCCGAAGCAACCGGTCGGGATGTTGCCCGCCAGCTTATCGGCGTAGCCCCAGTTCTCTTTACCCTCCCACGCGGCGATCGTGCCGATTGCGATGGCGGCGGCCGAGAGCGTGGCCGCGACGATGCGGGCGTTGCTCACGCCCCAGGCTCCGCACGCTTCCGCGCTCGGCGATCACGCCACTCCACAGTCCAACGCCACAGGGTGTGCAGGGTGATGACGACCGAACAGATGATGCCCGTGATCATCACCCACTGGTCGAGGGTGATCGCGCCCGCAAGCGCTAGCCCGGGACCGACCACAAGCTTTGTCCCATAAGCGCCGACTTCGTGGCTGGGCTGGTAATCGCTCATGCGGCATCGCTCCGCGAGACACGGCTGTTCATTCGGGCGCGCTCCGTCCGGGTGTTGAATTTTGGCTTTGGGGGGGGCCGGTTCGCCTAACGGGCGAGCCCGGATTGACTCTCGTTCAACCCGGCGTCTTGCTTAACCAACTCTGGGGAGAGTGAGATGATCAGGAAGCTTTTGGTCGCCGCTGCTGCGGCCGCATCGCTGTTCGCGGGCTCGAGCGCCATGGCGGCTCAGATCGTGACGACGAACGACAACTACTTCGAAGAGGGCAGCGGGTTGGCCTACCCGTACACCTCGTTCCTTGCGCCAGACGCCGGCATGCAGGCGTTCGTGAAGATCTTCTTCGACGGCGGATCGCTCCGCCCCGACTCCATGCTTCAGACAACCCGCGACGTGACCTACAGCTACTGGGACGCGGGAATCGGCATGGTCAACGGCAACGAATATGCCTTTGAACAGGTCTGTTCCGTCGCCAACGGCTGCATCCAGATCAAGGGCCCGGGTTACGCGGTCGCCAAGCTTATGACGCCGCGGAACTGGACGAAGAAGGAATGCACCGCCGCTACCTCTGGCTACTGCAGTGAACTGTACTGGGATAACGCGCTCACCTACTTCGAGGGCATTTTCATATCGGACGGATCTAGCGACCGAATGCGCGTGTCCATCCAGGTGAGCGACTTCACTGCCGTGCCGGAACCGGCTACCTGGGCGATGATGATCGTCGGCTTTGGCTTGGCCGGAACCGCCCTTCGTCGCCGTCAGGCCGCGTACAGCTGAACGGGATCGCCGTTCGTCTTGAACGCGCCGATCGGGCTAGACTGATCAGCCGGGCCGCCGACTTTGGCCCGATAGTGGGCCTGCCAGTCGGCCAGGTGACGCAACGATGGTCCGTCCACGGGGTCGTTCCACACCGATCCGTAGGCCGTATCGCCCGTGGTCGCGGTGTAGCTGACGAAGATGTTCTCACCGTACGACGCCAGGGAGCCACCAGCGGCGTAGCTGACTGAGATGCTAGGTCCATTGCCGATATTCCGGCGGATGCGGCCCTGAGTACCCGAGATGTTGTTGCAGGAGATCCGGCCGGCGGCGGCAATGAAGTTCGCCGTCGGCACGTTCTTGCAGCCCATGATCGAGTTGTTCTCGATGATCGGGTTCTCGGCATAGTTCACGGCAATGCCGTTCACCATGTCTCGATTGTAGGTGTTGTTGATCACCTGGGGGGCTTTGAGAATCACGGGATAGCCGGTGCCCGAGCCCCTGACGCCGTCCCAGCCGCGGGCCACGACCTCGTTGTCGTTGTTCGCGAACCAGACACCCTGGGAGCTGTTGTAGACCTTGTTGGCCGCGGGCACGTAGCCCTTGCTGTCGGGGTTCGGATAGGGCGGCGAGGTGTAGAACGGCATTGTGTCGCGGCCCAGCCCGCGGCTCATGCAGTTGTTCCAGACCTTCGGGCCATCAACCGAGCCGAACAGGCACTTTGACCAGTCAAACGACAGGCTGTCGCCGTGGGGCTGAACGTTCGTGTCGTAGGGGCTGTTTCCGGTGAGCTTCTGCTGCGCGGTTAGAGCGTCCCACGGACGAACGCCGGTCACCTTGTCGTAGAGCACGTTCCCATAAACGAGCGGGCCCGTAGAGTTGGAGATGTTGATCTCGTCGTTGGAGACCCGATAGACCTCGTTGAACGAGACCTCGTGGAAGCAGTCGGCGCTGTCGTGGTGGTCGTTCTGATCGGTAGGAAGCGCCGTCCAGGCCGTGCCGAAGTCGAATTTTGTAGGGCTGTTGAGCAGGTAAATCCCGCCCATGACGTCGTGGACCCTGTTACGCCGAACACGCCAACGCCGGGCCGTGTAGGTGGTGTAGATTCCGGAGAACTGATCGCCGCCGTACTCGCTGTTCGGCGTCGAGCTGATGTCGCAATCCCAAATATCGATGTGGTCTGCACCAGCCGTTTCCATGAAGACGGCAGTCGTCGAAGCGATGGGCTGAACCGCGGCAGACGTTAGTTGCCCCGTGAAATACTGGAACCGCAGATAGTCGACGCGGTGGAGCTTTTGCCCCTCCAGCTTTATGCAGCGCAGCGTGGCGGCTAGCGGCGTTTCGGGACGGATAACCACGTGATTTTCGCCCGTGAAGGCCGCAGCGCGGGCAGCCGTCTGCGCAGCGGTGTAGGTAGTCCGGAGGCGCCAATCCGCGCCGGTCGGGTTAAGCACGGCCCCGTCCCGCACTTCGATAACGTAGCCAAGCGAGGCGTCGCCGTTCAGGACGGTCCTGAGTTGCGAGTTGGCCTCGTCATTGTTGGCTGCGGGCGCTGGCCGCCACGTGATCGTGTAGCCGTTCTGACTGGCGACCGACACCGACAGAGCGCCCGTTCGACCAGTCGGATTGGTAAGCCCAGCGTCGGCGTACTCAACCAGGGTGCCAGAGTAGGTGCTTCCCGCCGCCCACGCGGGGGCAACGGCCCCGAATGTACCGACCGGAACAAGCTGGTTGAGATCGTCAATCCGGACATAGGTGGCGGCCGCACCCGTGACCTTCAGGTAGCCTGTGCCGCCGTATCCGCATTTGTGGCCACCGTGCCCTGCGCGCGTCTTCGGCATGAATCGCACGGTCTGTGACACCGGAAGCACCGGGTCCTGCGGGATCTCCTCTGCGATGGCGTCGCCGGCCTCGCTGATGGCAACCGTCGGGGAATGCGGCGAGGCGTTGGCCCCCTCAACCCGGAAGGATGGCGCCTTGCCCTCATCCTCAGCCGTCGGCGTGTAGACGGTGTTCGTTGCGCCCAAGACCGGGGTGTCGTCCATCAGCCACTGATAGCTTAAGACCTCCGCGCCCACCCAGGTGCCGGGCAAGCCCGTCATGGGCACGCCAACCCGGAAGTCGCTTGCCTCAATCGTCGGCGGCGTGACGCACACCGGCGGCGAGATAGCCTGGGCGATGCCGCGCGAAGCGACCAGCTTCAGTTCCGCACGGCTCATTCAACCCACTCCAAGCAAGGCCAGATTGCTGGTGACGGTGGCGGGCGGCGGTGCGCCAGCAACTTTGTAGATTGCCCAGTTCCCGTTGTACGAGTTCGAGGCGCTGTTGGTCGGGTTGTACGTGTCGGCCGCGGCCGAGGTGACAACCCTCCCCGCCAAGTGGACTTTGCGGTTGTCAAAACTCACCGAGCCGAGGTCGGTATAGTCTGCGTCCTCGGTGATGTTCCCCGCGATCGACGAGAAGTACATGCCGCAGAGGATGACGCTGTTGGCCTGACTCGCCGCATCAACGCTCAGCGTCGGCGTGGTCGTGGTCGCTCCCGCCGTTCCCGCGCCCTGCTTGTCGAACAGGTCCGAGGTGTTCATCTCGGTCATCTTGCCGAGAACGATCGCCCGACGCCCGGCCGTGCCCGAGAAGTTGAACGTCAGCGTATCAGCGGCGGCCAGGGCGTTCGTGATCACCGCATCGACGAAGTACCAGCGCTCAGTTCCGGCAGAATTGTACGCGGTGCGGATCGTCCAGGTGTTGCCCTTCGGATCGGTGATGCTCGACAGCAGGACGCTGGATGAGGCGTAGACAAAGCCGGCGACAACGTCGCCCACCGCCGCCCCAGCATCGAGCGTCAGCACCCGCGCATCATTGCCTATCTGCGCGTTCGTTCCGGCCGTAGCCCCGATGGACGCGAGTGCAGTAGCCATGGCTTACGGCGCTCGGAAGCCGAGGTTGACCACAGCGCCGGTCGTCGGCGCGGTGCTGCCGGACAGATCCTTGATCGCGGCCATGACGATGCCGACACCAAAGTTCAGATCGAGCCCAGCGACGTTCGCACCCTGCTTTGGGCCGAGTGGGAAGCTCTGCGCCGGCACGTCGGTGCCGAGGGTCACGGCGGCGGTGGTCGCCTTGTCGAAGAGCTGCACGCTGAGCGTATCGGTGGCGTGCGGGTTGTAGATGAAATAGTTCGTCAGCACGCCCGGAGAGCCCGTCACCAGATACTTGGCGGTACCGGCCACCGGCGTGTAGTGCATCGCCGACGGGACTTCGTTCACAGCTGCGGGGTCTTCCGAGAGCATTTGCTCGGCAACCGTTTCGACGGCAGTTTTGACCGCATCCTGGGTGGCCTCGGTCGCGAGGGCGTCGAGCGCAGCCCTATCCTCGGTCGCGAGCGCAACACCCAGAGACGCATTGCGCGCCTTGGCCCCGATGCTGGTCGGGAACAACGCGATCAGGCTCGTCGCCCGCTGCGCCAGGCGCTGCAGGCGTCCATTCAGGCCAGCCGATGCGGTGTCGGTCGTAGGCGCCGTCTCAGTAAGTGCGCCGAGCAGACCCCGGTCCTGAGTGGAGAGAACGACCGGAGCAGAGTCCGCTTCGTCCGCCGGACCGTTGGGGTTGGGGGTTTTGATTGCGCGTTCGACGTCGTTGGCGTCGAGAACGGCGATGTCGTCAGGCCATGCCATGGTCAGAACTCCCTGAAGAGCAAGGCGAGGAATTGCGAGTTGCTGGGGGTGCTGAAGTCCAGCCGGCGGCCGTCTTCAGGATCTGGGGGCGGCGGAGATACGCTCTGCCCCGTGGCCATGTTCAGCGGCGTCACGAGCCGCCCGACAATGGGCTGCACCAAGCGCCGCATCAGGCCGCGTCCAGCCCGTAGACGTACGGCCTCGAGCGCTTCTGGACTGGGAAGCCCCGGGTCTCGCCAGCGGGGACGAAGTGATCAGCAGACGTTGCCGCGGCGCCGGTTTCGCTGATCCGAACGTAGGTGTTCACGCCCGGCACGATCGCCGCATAGACTGTCGAGGCGCCAAGGCGATGAGCTTGCCCGGACGCAAGCGCGGTCCTGCGCGCCGCAGGGGGCTGAAGCGGTTCGCCATGTGCAGAAACGGCTTCGTACTCAAAGAGGGTGAGGGCCACGAGCCAACTCCTTGCTTTCTATTGAATTTCGAGATTGGAGCTAGAAGAGCTCGATCAGGTATCCGACGGCTCCGCCGCCTTCGTCGGTGTCTACGCCTGGCCAGACCACGGCTTCCCCGTTGCTGTACGCAGAGGGGGGCTTATCGGCGCCGCGCTGCCGACGGGGCGTTGTGCGCGACACACGGCTCGTGAAGCCCGTCGGAAGCGTCAGCGCTGAGCCCGATAGGGTGTCGTGGGCGATCGTGACGACGCGCTTGCAGTCCAGCCGCTTCGTGAACCCAGCGAGGGTGAGTGAGCTCGCTCCCGCGCTTCCGCCCTGGCTGCGCATCGCAGCGACGTTCGCGCCGCGATAGACCAGCGTGACCCATTGGATCGAGCCTGACCCGCCGAACTTCACAGTGCCGGCCTGCGACGCGTCGATGTCGTCTTGGGTGACCTGCTTCCAGAACACCCCGCCCGCCCGGCCCCAATTGTCGGAGCCGGTGACGCCGGTCAGGCTGCCGTTCGAGGTGAACACCGGAAGGGCGAGAACCAGGTCACCTTCCTGGGCGTCGGTGTGGAAGGTGAAGGCTGCGGGCATGACCGCGTTGCCGTTCGCCGAAGAGATGAACGCCGCCTCGATGGCGGCGGCCAGGTCGGGCACGCTGTCTGGGTAGAGGCGCGACCCGCCCCAGATCAGGCGAACACCGCCATCCCCGCCGCCAGTGCCCGCCGCCCAACCGCCCCAGCCGCACTTGACCGCGCCCAGTGAAGTGGTCTTGTCCGCCGAGCGCCCAAGTAGGCCCGTACCCTCGCCGTTGGCGCTCTGCCAACCTGTCGGGACGCCGTTCGCGTCACCTCCCCGGCCGCCGCCGCTGTCGGTATCGGCGAACGCGCCACTCGTGGTGTCGTAGTAGTTTCCACCCTTGCCACCGGCCCCCGCATAGCCCGCAGCACCACCCCCGAGGCCGCCATTGCCCGGCGATCCGCTGCCGGGCGATCCGCCGTCGCCGCCGCCACCCCCCAGCGTCGGATGCTGCGGAACTCCAAGGTTTCGGTTGGTCGCAAAAAGCAGGTTGGTCGCGCCACGGCGAACGTAGCTTTCCTTGTCGGCGAACAAGCCGTTTCCGTTGGCGACCTTGATGATCAGCCACTCGCCCGGCGTGACCGGGATGCGATTGCGCCAGTGGTTGTTCGCACCCCAGCCGCCGTTGAATGGCGAGGTGTTCGGCCCTGGAATGCCGCCCCCGATCGCAACGCCTTCGAGATAGCGAACGCCGGCAGGCACTCGGAACGCATAGGTTCCAGGAACCGTCCACTCAGCTTGGCCGATCGGCGAGACACCGCGTCCGCCCAGCAGGAGGCGACGACCAAGCG
Source organism: Phenylobacterium sp. LjRoot97 (assembly GCF_964254345.1). NCBI lineage: Bacteria > Pseudomonadati > Pseudomonadota > Alphaproteobacteria > Caulobacterales > Caulobacteraceae > Phenylobacterium > Phenylobacterium sp. LjRoot97. The sequence continues at coordinate 1,660,907 of NZ_CAXUTH020000001.1, read as the reverse complement.
TCACGGCGCAGAGGCTCCGGCGAAAGCGTAGTCGACCCTCGTCCCGGCGCTAGTGGTCGTCAGGGTGAGGAAGTTTCGCGCATTGGTGGTCGTGTTGAAGATCGGCGTGTCGCCGATGTTCTTGAACGCCGCTCCGGGGGCGAAGGTCGCTCCGCCGGCCGCCACCAGGATCAGGCTGAGGGTCTGCGCGTCAGTGCCGGCCGCGAGGTTGCTCAGCGTCAGGGACGTGATGTTCGCGTCCCAGGAAACCTCGAAGACGGACGCGGCAGCGCAGTCGAGGGTGAGTGCGCCAGCCGCAATGGACGGCCGCGCGACCTTCTGCCGATCGACAAGGGCCAGAAGCGCCTGCGCCCCGATGTTGGCGCGGGCCTGAACCTTCTCCGCATCATTGAAGGACTGGGCGGTATCAACGCGCACAATCTTCGACACGTCGAAGCCGGCGATGTCCTGGGCTTCGTCGCGAGCTTGCTCGGCAGCAGCTTGAGCGGCCTCGGCTGCCATTTGTGCAGCCAGGGCTGCAGCCTCCGAGGCCTCAGCGCCCGCCTCAGCGGTTTCAGCGCCTTCCTGGGCGGCCTGAGCCGCAGTTATGGCCTCATCGACGTCCCCGAACTTCTCGTTGATCGCTACCGTCTGGTCGCGAGCCGCCTCCGCCGAGATCTTCGCAGCTTCGGCCAGGTCGGCAGAAGCCAGCGTGGCGTCCTTCGATGACGTGACGCCATCGTAGTTCACCCCGGGAATGGGCGTGTTGTCCGCTTCCGTGGCAGCGATGCTGTAGACTTCGACGTTGTCAGCCCAGATCGCAGGGAAGACCCCAACGTCATTCGCCACAACGGGGTTGGGCAGCTGAACGTCGAGCGCGGCGGTCGTGAACACCGACTTCAGCGCCGTGGTGCCGTTCTCGTAGAAGTACAGCAGCGCGCCTGGGATGCGGTTGCCGTTATGGTCCTCCGCGGGCATCAGGCCCGGGATTACGATGCGTCCTGCAGCCATGCGGACTCCGTGAATTTGGACGCGACGTCATCTCGACGTTGCTGTGTTCTGAGCGCTGGTCGGGGTTGGGGGCTTAGCCGCCCTTCACGCCCTCAGGTTGCCGTGGCATGATGCGGTCGCATGACTGAGAAGCAGAAAGTGACCGACGCAGAGTTCGTGGTGGTTGAGCCGCCTCGTGACGTGCCGATCGCTCATGTGAAGGAACCGATGCTTACCGCTGGCTGGCCCAAGAAACTTGCGGCGATGCTAGTCGTGTTGGCGATCGGAACGCTGTTCCTACTGCATGCCAACGGCGACTGGCCGTTCAACCGGTAGCCCGAGGTACGCCGCCGCGTCAGTGTAGAGCGGCACTATTGCCGGATCACGCGCGGCAAGGGCCTGGAGTTGCGCCAAGGCTGCACTAGCCTGCCCCGGGCTCGCCGCTCTGTAGATAGCGTTGAGCGCGGCCTGGGCAGGACGGCTATACACGCCAGCCCCGGTCATCAGACCGCCCAGGCCAGCAGCTGCAGCCGTCGGGCTCACCCCAACTGCAACGCCCCCCCCGGTGAGGCCGCCGGCCGTCATCAACGAACGGAACGGCGTGCCGCTGTCGGGGACAGTCTGGGGCAGAACCTGCATGGCCGGTTCGGTGAGATCTTGCAGCAGCGCATCGCCTTGGGCGAAGGCGCGATTGCCGGCGGAGGTGTCCATGCCCTGGACTGCCCGGTTCAGATCGGCTGGGGTGAACACCCCGCCTCGCGCTGACGTCCCGGTGTACTGGCTGGCCTGACGAATGCGCGCGAGATTGGCGGTCGCAGCATCGGCCGCCCGAACAGCTTGGAAGGCCTCCGGGTTCTGCCGCTGCAGCACACCGAGGTGTGCATCCCTCAACCGTTGCAGAGCGTCCTTCAGGATCGTTCCGCCGGGTTGGCTGGCGCTCGCGTTGTCGGCGGCTCGGATCGCCTTGCCAAGGTCGCTGTCGATCACCTTCCACGCATCGCCGTCGACGGCGGTTGCGAACCGGGACGACATGTCGCCCATGATGGTGTCGAGGCTTTCTCGCTGCGCAGCCGTCAGGTTCGGCGTGTTAGCGACGCTCAAGAACTCCTGCGAGAGCTGAGAGTCGGGAGCGACCCGAACACCCGTCAGCGCCTTTTCGTAGGCGTTGGAGATGCGCTCGGCAGCGTGCCGCACCCCATCGCGCCCCACATCGACAGTCGCCGGCATGGTCTCGCCAATGGGATCTAGTGTGCGACCGAGAGCGGCCCGGTCAAAGCTCTCAACTCCACGAATCCGCGCCTCTCGGATCGCATCTCCCAGGATCGGAACGCTGGTCGCAGCGTCTTCCGCGCGCTGAGCCACGCCGCCCATCATCTGACCGGGAGTGAGCTCAACGCCCTGCTGGGAAAGCTGTCGAGCCGCTGACGGCTTGGCTCGCGCCCGCGAAGCCCCCGCGGCCAGCTTATTGGCTCCAGCCGTCATCAGGCCAGCGGTGCCGGCGACGAGCGCGGTCTCCTTCGCTGCACCCGGCAAGCGCTCGGCCAGATTGCCCTCTTGGCGAGCCAAGGCGAAGGGTGCGTTCTGAGCGGCAGCCGCTGCGCCAGCCTTGACCGGATTGCTGAACATCGCAGCGCCGGTTGGGCGAGCCGAAGTCACGATCGTTCCAATTGAAGCTGCGGTGTTGAGCATCGGACGTTCTTGGGCAACACGAGCGCGCTCCCGACGCTCGAAGTCCATGGCCGCCTTGCCGGCTACGGCAGCCGGAATCTCAATAGGCTTCCCTGTCATCCGGCGAACGAGGTTTTCGCCACCTTGCATGGCGTAGTTAATCCCGCCGGCCACTTCGTCGAAGGCGCCGGTGTTACGGGCGACTTGGCCCGCCAGATCGTCCAGGGTTGAGGCGATCCCGCCCCCGAAACGCTCGTTGTTCTCTCGCCGGAAGGCGTCGCGTTTTTCGACACGCTGCATGGCCTTGCCATACGCGGTCGTCGGCTTCTTCCGCTCGTAGCGCGCAGCAACCTTCGCAGCGGTTTGCGCATCAGGAGCGTCGATCTCGACGGTTCTGCCGTCGCCGAGCTTAACCTCGAAGGTCTTCACTTCTCGCGGACCTCGTAGACGGAGTCGCCGATCTTCACTTGCGCGCCGCCTCCCCCACTGGCGGAGGCCGAGCCGCTGCTAGCTTTGGCCGGAGCGCCCACACCCGGAGGCGGAAGACGTTCGGCGGAGTACTGCCCCCACCAAGCGTCAAAGGTCTGGCCGCGCGGGTTCGTGGCGCTCGGCGAGCCGAGGCGCGACGTCCAGGTTCGCAGGCCGTTGGCATAGGCTGCCTGGCGGCGAGCCACCCACTTCTGGGCCTCGAGAACTTGCCGGTTGGTCTCTTTCGTCGCGTTGGGGTCGGCCTGCAGGCGCTGGATGAACGCCAGCTCCTTTTCCGACAGCGGGCCTTTCAGCTTCGAGACATCGCCCAGCGCACCTTGGCTTCCGATGTTGCGGAAGAGTTCGAGGTTGGTCGTCTCTTCCCGGTTGGGGATGCCGGGCAGTATGCTGAGCGGTGTTCCACCAACCGCGCGCCCAAGGTCGATGCGCAGATCGGCCAGCGGGCCGGTCGGGGTGCGATCGAGGAGCGCCAAGCCGCGGTTGGCGGTGGCCTCCATGCCGTAGGCGTTGCGCTCACCCTCGCCGGCCGCCTCCAGACGAGCAACGTCGCCCTTGGCTTTCTCTCGGGCCAGAGTTTCCGCGTAGACCTTGTTGGGGTTGCCGGCCCCTTTTCCCGCCCAACGGATGCGGCGGCCCTCGTCATTCACGGCGACCGTAGTGCCGAACTGCTGCGAGAGGCCGGGATCGATGCGGAAGCCTTCCGGAAGGTCGTCCATCAGAATTCCTCCCAGCCGCCGCCACCACTAGCTCCGCCACCAGCAGCAACGCGGTTCTCACGTTGCTGGGAGAGCGCCAGATTACCCTGCGCCACGCCGAGCTGCCCTTGGCTGATCCGGAGCTGCTGCTTCCGATAGTCCTCGTCGGCGGCGAATTTCTTGTCGTCGCGCTGATTGCCCAGGTAGTCCTTCAGACCGAGCGCCTGGCTGTAGATCGGAGCGAGATTGGCGTTTGTGGGCTCGAACGAAGCGAGTTGGTCTTGGGTGTAGCCGGCCGCCAGGAGTTCGGGGGTGTGCTCAGCTATGAACGCCCGCCGCCGATCCATGTCGCTTTCAGGAATGTCACCGAGCGGCGCCACGATGGCGGCGATCCGTTCGGCCTTCTCCTTCATGAAAGCGCGATCAGCTTCACTGGCGGCAGCGATGGCGGCGGCAAGTTCCTTACCGATCTCGAAGTCGCCAGCGGCATAGGCGGCCTTCACCGCGTCGCCGCCCTTCCCTTCAGCGTACTGCCGTCCGTACCCTTGCATGCGGTCCTGCGTGGCCCGATCGGTGCCGAGTTGCTCCAGCTTCAGGCCGACGCCGTAGTCTCCGACGCCATAGGCCGCTTCCGCAGCGCCCCGGTAGTCGCCGCGGGACATCGCGCCGCCGATCATCTGCGCGGCTTGATCCTTGCGACGGGTCATCGCGCCTTCACGACCAGCCTCAAAGGCGTTGATCGCGTCTGCGACACGGGGAACGTAGAGTTCAACCATCAGGATGCCATCCAGGTGGGGTTGTAGCCGTTCGAGTAGCCCTGGTTCGTGATCGGGGGCGTGCCGGCGGTCTTGGAGCCCAGGTATTGGCCGCCGAGATAGGCGCCGGCTGTCATCAGGTTGCCTAGCCCCTGGTTCCACGCATTCGCGGCGTTCATGCCTGCGTTGCCCTGGGCTTGGGCTCCGGCGAGGTTCAGGTTCGTGGAGTTGTTCGCGAAGCTCTGAGCGGCGTTCTGGTTCTGGGCGGTCGCGGAAGACCCGAACCCGGCCAGCGTCATCAGTTGATTGTTTCGCGTGTCGTATCGGCTGTCGAGCCGCGAGCGGTCCGTCTGATATTGCGCTTCATTGAAGTTGCGATCGGCGTTGTATTGGCCGGTCACGTAGTTCCGCCAGTCGGTGTATTCGCCGTCAGCCATGTTCTGGCCGTAGCGGGTTAGTGCCTTCATGCGCTGGCCGCTCATCAGGCCACGGTTGGCCGATGCCATGGAGCCGAGCGCCTTCTCTCCCTCGGCGAAGCGGAACTCGTAGTCCGGCGACGCGCGGAAGGCGTTGAGGCTGACGTCGAGGGGAGCGAGTGCAGCACGCTCCGTCATCGTGTAACCGCCGACTGCCGTCGGATCGGTGTAGCCGGCTTGAGCGCCACCGGGGCTGGCCGCAGCGGGCGCGCTCTGGGCCACCGCCATCATCGGCAGTTCCCCCCGAGCGCCATAGTTGTTGACGTGCCACTGGGCGTACGCCTCAGGCGAGTTCGCGCCGATGGCCTGGAGGTTGGCTTGAGACTTCGCGTCCCGCGTCGCCTCCTGCCGGTACTCTGCCGCAATGTCAGGATTGGCGGCCAGATAGGCGTCCCAGTCGACGCTGGGAGCCGAGCCGCCGCCCGCGGAAGACGAGGAACCGGTCATGCTGACGGGCCCCAGGCCAAACGCACCACTCAGCGCGTTGGCCGCGTTCAGACCAACCTGACGGAAGGGCTCGTTGTCGGCGCGGTTTTGCTCATAGATCTCGCGTTGAAGCGCCAGCGAGTCCTGGGTCGCCTGATATTGCTGGTTGCCGGCCTCGCGAGCAGCCTTGGCTGCGTTCGCAGAGCCGATCATGGTCGCACCTGCGCCGATGGCAGCAGATGCAATCGCAGCGCCACCAGAGGTGCCAAGCGCTGCTAGGCCAGCGCCAATTGCGGGAATTACGGGCATTCAGCGGCTCCTAGCTGGCGAAGTCAGCCATGCGTCGCGGGTGAGCATCCACAGCCGCAGCACGCCGTGAGGCGTAGCTTGATGTTCGCCAAGTCGAACAAAGCGGAAGGTCTTGGGCGGCCTGGACTGCGGGTGCTCGGTTTCGTGAGTGATGACGAGATCGGCACGGTCAAAGATCAGATCGAAGGCTTCTCGAGCGGCCTGGAAAGCCTCCCTCCCCCAACCTTCTGGGGTGAACAGCGTGTGGAGCTCGTAGACCCGACCGAAGCTGTCGGCGGGCAGGAAGATGAAGCCGCCATGCTCGGCGCGGAGTGGGACGGCTCCGGCCGGGAGATTGGCGATCAGCTCTGGATCATGGCCACCCAGAAGGTGGGCCAAGGCCGGATGTGAGGCGATCCCGACCCAAAAGTCCGGGTCCCGGTCTTCAACGATCAAGGTGAGATCGCCGTAATGCGCCCCTGCCCGTCGACCGTTATCGACGTCGGGGAAGCGTGGGTGCCCGCGACGCCAGGCACCGCGGCCAGCGCGATCGTCGGGTTGCCCGACACGCCGTTTCCGTTCGTCACGGCGATCTGGCCAGCGGTTCCTGAGATGGTGCGCTTGGTGAAGTCGTCGGGGTCGACCTGGACCAATACGCCGGCCGTCCCGTTGAGCTCTGCCAGGCCGTCGAGAACGTCACTCCGCGGCTGGGCCCCCTCGGCATTGTACCCGCCGAGCAGATCTTCAATGGCGATGAAGAAGCTCATCCACGCCTGATTGATCGAGCCGTCTGGCGCCATCAGCGGCACGCTCATCGGCGGAACTTGAAGGCGAGCCACTAGACCACCTCGCTATCGATCTCAGCGAAGACGCCCAGGATGGCGCGGCGCACGGGATCGGTGATGCGGATCTTGAAAGCCATTTGCCGGCCGGCCCCCTGCGAGCCGAAGAGGACGCGCCTCTGACGTTCGCCCGCCTTCCCGTAGCGCCTGATCTTCGGCCCGCTGTAGACCTCCCCATCAGTTGTGCGCTGGAGCGTGATCGCGGGGTCTTGGACCAAGGTCCCCGAGCCCGGCTGCGTCAGAACCTCCACCTCCTGGACGGAGAAACGCTTTCCCGCGTCGAAGGCGTAGGGGGTGACCATTTCGAAGGCGAGGACGTCGCCGTCTTCGTCGTGAACGTCACCTTCCAGCCGGTAGATCTTCCCGTCGGTCGCTGACGTGCACAGCTTCAGCCCGTAGGCCTCAGCGAAGTGCTTCGCCTTCCATGTCGGGGAGTCGTGAGACGCGCGCTCATGCCAGAGCTCGGTCGACTGATCCCAGACGATGCAACCTTCGGGGTTTCGGAAGATGACCCAGAGGTGACCCTCGTGAACCAGCGAAGAGGCCACGGTGAGTTCAGGCTGCAGCCACGAGAGAATGATGCGCTCGATATCGTGGTGGCTGATCCGGGTGGCCGTAATGCCATCCAGGCGGCGCACGGTCCGGTCTGGCGCCATCCAGAACATGGTGTCGGCGCACGATGTGACGGCGAGCATGCCCACCAGGCCGGCGTCGATCAGAAGGTCTTGGTAGGGCGCAAACGGGAAGTCTGCTCCGCCGACGTTCTGCTGCGCTTCAAGGCTCGACGTTCCGAAGAGGTAGAGCGTCCGCCGGAGCACGAAGGTGCGGATCAGGATGTCGGGCTTCCACTCCGCCGAAGCGAAGTCCAGAGCGTCGTAGTCCAGGGGGGCCTGAAGCCCCGAGATGAAGAACTGCTGGGTGCCCGTCTCGCTGAACACGAAGAAGCCGTCCGTGTAGGCGACCGACGACGCGTCAGGAGCGTCCGGATCGGTGACGATGTTGAGCGTCTCGCCGTCCCAGACGTAGATTTCGTTCTCGGCCGTGATGACGAGGTTTGCCCCGTCGGTGGCCATGCAGACGTCGTCAACGCCAGGGATGTCACCGAGCTCAGTCGTCACGCCGCCAACCGCGACGAGATAGAGCTTCTGCCCGGCGACCGCATAAATCTGGTCGGCCATCATGGCCTGGCCCCGCGGAGGGCCCGCTAGGCCCATGCACCATGGGAACAGTCCAGGAGCGCCGTAGACCGGCGTCGGCTGCTTACCGTCGGGCTTGGCCTCCATGTAGCCGTTGATCAGCCGCTCGACGCTTTCCGCCGGCACCTTAGCCGGAGCAGTCTTGCGTCCGTGCTGGAGCAGTACGCGCTGCCCCATCAGGAGTATTGCCCTCGAACGACTTCGCGGGCTTCGCTGGACTTCAGGGCCGCAATGGACGCTCGCGCAGGATGAAGATCGTTTTCGAAGCCTTTGCCACGCTTACCAAAAGCGCCGCACGCGAGGGCCGCGACGTAGCGCATCAACGGCAGGCTGATCTCGGCCGGGATTTCATCGGGCCCCCACCAGCAGAGCCCCTTTTCTTTGAGCTCAGCGGTGGCGCCGTCGATGAACAGGTCCAGCAGCGAAGCCTGGTCGGCCTCAATGTCGTCCGTCGGATCGACAACGGTCAGGTGCGCAAGCACCAGCCGGCGGAGGTCGGCCTGCGTGGCCACAGCTTAGTCTTCGCCCGCTTGGAACTGGGCGACTTCCAGGGCCGCCTGCAGACGCGCGGGGCCCCAACGGCGGTCGTACTGAGCGCCGAGGCCATCAAGTTGGGCGAACAGCGCGTCTTTCTCAGCCGAGGAGGTCGAGCCGCCAGGCTTGCCGTCCCCATCCGGATCGAAAGCAGCAAATGAACCGACGCTGGGCGAGGGCTCGGCCTGAGCGGCTTCGGGCACCGTGATGGTGTAGGTCTGCCCCGGAACGATATCGCTGACGCCGCCAACCGACAGACCGTCCGAGGTCTCGAAGTGATTGTTGCCGGGAAGCTTAGCCTCCAGCACTCGCGGTAGGTCGCCGACCCACTCGCCTTTGGGGAAATCGACGCCGTAGAGGTGCATGACATCGGGCCCCTCGCCATTTCGGCGCGGGTCACCCACGAAACGTGCTTTCATCGTCATTCTCTCGAGTGTGAGGAAGGTCCGCGCGGGGAGCCAATTCGCGGCAAGATGAACCGGGGAGAAATCACCCGGCCTGGGCCACCGCGTTTACGCCAAGGGGCGCATCAGCTCCGGTTTTGTCGCCCCTGGCGCGGCCAGCCGGCGAGGAGAAAGGCCCAGCACTAAGAAGTTCGGGGAGGGCTAGCCCACCCTCCCCTGCGTCCTACGGGACGACGTAGTGGATGACCGCGGCGAGCTTGCCGGTACCGCCAGCGGCGGCCACAGCAACGCATTGCGCCTGAACGATCGTCTCACGGGTGAAGGTCGGCGGAGTGGTGAAGCCCAGATTGCGCTGGGTCGCCACCACGCCGTTGGTTACGTCCACACCCGGACTGTCGCCGGAGATCAGGCCGAAGTTGCCGAAGCCGTCCGGGTCAGCCGTCTCAGCGCCATTGCCCGCCCACCCAAGATCGATGTCGAGGGTCTCGGTGCCGGTGTCGATGTCGGTGGCGGCGAAATAGCCACCAAGGACGACGGCGCCGGCCGGCAGTTTGCACAGCTGCCAGATGTCACCGACTTCAGGCACCTCGGTCAGGGTGAATTCGCCTCGGGCGACCTGCAGAGTGCCGGCGCCATGGGTCTTGTAGACGGGGAAGTCGGCCGCAGCGCGCGCCCCGACGAAAGTCTGAGCCGCCATGAGCGAGCTCCTTTCTTGAAGAGCCGGGCGGCCCCCTTGAGAGCCGCCCGTCAGGTTTCTGGGGTTCGCTTACGCGTCTGCGACCGCGGCGAAGAAGCCGGTGACCAGGCCGTAGTCCTTCTGGTCGTCGGTATCGCCGGCGCCGGTGCCGAAGGTCAGCTTGTCGAAGCCGTCGATCGCCTCGATCGCGCAGCCGGCCTTGTCGTCATAGTCGAAGCGCTTCTCGATGGTCTTCCAGCGCTTGGCGGTCGCGTAGCCAATGCACTGGGCGCCGACGAGGTAGACCGGAGCGACGTCAATGCCGGAGTTGCCCACACCGGCGTAGACCGGCATGTCCTCGAGCTCTTTGACGATGATGTTGTCCCAGAGCAGGTCGCCGCCCTCGAACAGTCGCATCGCCTGACCAGCGGCCGTGGTGTCGTCCAGCACGGCTTCCATTTCGGCACGGAGGTCGCGCATCGCGTACGGGTGAGCGTAGGCGATGTAGACCTTCTTGCCGTTGCCCTTGTCTTGGATCGGGCGGATCTTCGGCGACGCGGTGCGAGCGAGCCGCTTCATCAGGCTCAGCGAGCCCTTCTTCAGCACGTCCGTGGTCGAGTCGACGTTCAGCAGCGCGGCCGAATGGTCGTTCGACGCGTTGTTGGCGCGCGCGTTGCCGAACAGAACGCGGTCGGCGTTGTCGACCAGCCACGCATCCTTTTCGGCCTCGGACGCAGACGTGTAGGCCTTGCCGTTGACCGATCCGAAAGCGCGGATGATCCGGTCGCGCGTGTTTTCAGACGCCCAGGTCTTAAGCGCCGGCTTAGCCGCATCGCGCAGGCCGATCGCCGACTTCTGTTCCTCCATCTCCGGCACCAGAACGCCGTGACGGCGCTTGTTGACGGTGACGTTGTGCGAGCGGGAGGTCAGATCCTCTTCGCTGCCCTCCAGGGCGTCCGAACCCTCGACACCGTCACCGGTGAGGCGGTTCAGCAGGGCGAAGTTGATGTTGTCGCCCTTCTTCTTGGACAGATCTTCCTTGACCTGGATGGCCGCGTTCTCGCCCTGCTCGTAGAGGATCGAGAAGACGTTCTCCTGGATGTCTTCGACGAAGAACTTGTCGTCCCACTGCTCAACAGTGAGACCGGTAGCCGCGCGGGTATCCGCCATGGCCGGTTTCCTTCTAAGGGACGCGGCGCCTCACGACGCTGCTTCTGTTGGGGTCAGCGACCCGACTTGCTGCCGAGGATCGCGCTCATCGGCGTCGGCCCCGCAAATCGACCTGCAGCATCCCGAGGGGCGGCGGACCGCACGTCGGTGGCAGGCGTCGGCGGCGGCGGACGCATGGTCGGAGGAGAAGCCGGCGCGCTTTGCGCTCCGCCCTGCTCCGCAAGGATTTCTGCCCGGATGCGCTCGCGTTCAGCGTTGCGCCAGGCGTCAGGGTCTTCGCCGATCTCAGAGGCGAGGCGTTCTTTCTGGTACTGGCCGTGTGCGGCCTTCCAGGGGTCGCGCTGCTTGAGCGCCCATTCCTCGATGTCGGGACGGGTCGCCAGCCATTCGCGCGTCTGCTCGAAGGACTCCTCACCGTGTTTGTCGGTGAAGCGCTCCTCAGAGCGTTCCAGGCGATCGATCAGGCGCTGACGCTCCAGACGCGCCTCGATGGCCCCCATGTACGCATCGGGGTCTTCGAGAGGGTCCAGACGGTGCGGCTGTTCGGCCTGGGGCTGCCGGCGCTCATGGCGGCCGGCCTCAAGTTCTGCAGCTCGTCGCTCGGCCTGTTGGCGGGCCTTGCGCTCCTTCTCGATCTCTTTGCGATACCAGAAGGGTTGTTCCCGCTCCGGCCTGGAAGCCGGGTCGGTCTCAGCCGTCGCGGGCTGGGCGCTTACAACCGGCGTCGGAGCCGGTTCGGAAACAGCAGCGGGCTCGGAACCCGCCTCGGGCCCAGACCCTTCACCCAATCCAGCGTCGGCAGTAGCCGGCGACAGGATGTCATTGAGCGAGGTCTGGGCCATCTCGGCTTGATCGCCAGCCGGGGGCGTTTGGGTATTTTCCATCAAAGGGACCACTGGCGTCTCACGACGCTAGTCTTTCTCGCTCGTTCCGGAGCGGGCGGATCGGCGCATTACGCGCAGATTGGATTGGTCATATGCCGTTGAATATGCGAAACTTTTGGCATGACAGACGAACGGCGCCCGAAGGACATGTCAGCTTCTGAGCTCAACGCTCTGCCGGTGAAGTCCATGTTGGAGAATGGCGGCCGAGTTCCACGCGAGGGAGTGCGTGGCGATGATCTCCTCGGGTATTGGCGAGACGATAAGGGCCAGTGGTACCGCGACCCATTTGGCCCTTACGGGTTCTTGTGAGCGCGCCCGCCTACTCGGCGTCCGAGTTGACGCAGGTCACCACCACGCATTTGCGCAGTGAGAGCCAGGCAGGCTGCCAGTCTTTGGCAATGGTGAAGCCAGCACCGATCACCAGCTGACCAATCGCCTCGAGCTCGGCCTTGCTGATGCCCTTCCGCTCATTGGCGATGATCGGCTCGATCAGCAGTTGAAACGCTAGGCCATCGTCAGTCGCGAGTGTGCGGGTGACGATATGCCCTGCCCCCTCGACGGCCGCCTTTGCCACTTCCGCGTTGGCCAATGCGGTCATCTCGTTGCTCACGCCGCGAGCTCCATCGGCCCCCGACCAGACATCAGCCCAACAGGCGGGCCGGAAGCATTGTCAGGTCGGCTTTGCGGTCCAACGGGCATGGGCGGCTGCGCTAGGGGCTGGAGATTGCCATCAGAGGCAACCGGGCCGGGCGGCGGAGCCTGATCATCCATCATGCCGGCCGAAACGTCAGGGAACGGCATGGGCTCGATGAGCGACTTGCGTAGGGTCGCCGATCCAGAAGCGAGCTTGCTGTAGGTGTTGGCGCGGGTCTCGGCGATCTTCGCCTCAGCCATCTCCTTGGCCAAACGCTCCTGGTCGGATTGTCCAGCGTTCGGCTCCTGCGGCGCGGTCAGTTCCTCGAGCAGGTCGGTGAGCTGCTTCTTGCGCTTGGCCGCCAAGCCCGGATGCATCTCGATCGCCAGTTTCAGCATGGGCGGCGGCAGGCCAGAGCCCATCAGATCCATCAGAGCCTGGAAGTTCTCGCCGTCCAGGGTGATCGCGTCGGGCGCGTCGGACACCAGAATGTCCATGTCGAGCTCGGCGACGTTGTTGTTCAGCTTCGGCTGGCCATTGTCGTCCAACGCTGGCTGAATCGGGGGAAGCTGCTCCCCCTTCTCATGCAGCGAACGCCAAGCGCTCTCCGGCGCAGTCTCGCCGTTCAGCGGGTTCACCCAGAGCGGTTCGTTGAGGCCAACATACTCCGGTGCGAGTTCGTCATCGGTGACGCGAATCCAGACCGTCGAAGTCCAGAATTGCTTCATCATCCACGCAATGGTCGTGAAGATGCGCCGGTCGAGACGACGCAGCGTATCCATCAGATCGGATTGCTCAACCAGCCCGCCGGCCTGCTGCGCCTCAATGGCCCGGCCCGATTGGTCCTGCGTTCCCTTGCCAAGTAGCGCCTGGTTGGGGCCAGCCTCGCCGACGTAGCGCATGACGCGCTCGCCCAGTTGCGCATGTCCGGCCGCCAACTCCAGGCCTCGGACGATCTCGAGGTTCGTTCCCGGGTTCTTGGTCAGCCAGAAGTCGGGGCGGGCAAGTTCGCGACGCGAAGCGCCGATGTCGTTGACCGCCCCCTCATCAGCGATGACGCCGTTGACGCTCAACAGATGCAGCGCTTTGGACTGGCGCTTGTTGATCTCGTCCTGCGGGTCGATCAGGTGGCGGACTTCGCCGTATCGGTTGTTGTCCCGATCGACGTTCGCGCTCTCCCACACCCAAGGGCAATAGGTCTCGCCCTCCTGGTCGACGTAGGCGCCAGATTGCTCCAGCAGCTTTCCGCCGCGGGTGAACTCGCAGTACTTCCAGCCATCAGCGTCGCGATGCCAGATCATCACGAACCGGACCCGACGGCGCTTGCGGTCAGCCCAGACGGTCCACGATGGCTTGTCGTCGTAGGTCTGGCCGGCCGTCGGAGCAGTGTCCATCGTTTGGTCGAGGATGGTCTTAGCTTCCTCGCGGTCCATGCCGTTCTTCACGGCTCTGGCCAGCGCGTCGTCGTAGTCCATCCACTGCACCGCGCCCTTGTACTTGGCGTCGGAGAAGTCGAGCTCGGCAGAGTGCGGATCGTAGAACAGCCGGTCCCAGGCCATTCGCTTGATCTGGATCTCGACGCCGCTCTGCTTCGGCACGGCCGCCACTTCAATGCCGCCGAAGCCCTCAATGGTGAGGTTCTTCCACAGCAGCGAACGGGCGGTCTGATAGTCGGCCTTGTCCACGACGTAGCGCATGCCCTGGGTGAAGGCTTCGGCAGCGTTGAGGTCGTTCGGGTTGTTGCGCGGATACGCCTTCGGATCGCGGCGCTGCTTCTTCTCCATGCCGCCCAGGAAGTTGGCGCGGCTGCGGATGACATTCAGCGTAACCGGTGGCTGTCCGCGCTCCTGGAGCTTGCGCACCTCGGCGTCGGTCAGCTGCTTGTTGTCGACGTAATCGCGGTCGCGCTCCGATTTCTGCCGAGCTTCGTAGCTCGCCGACTCCGCCTCTTCGTAATAGGCGATCAGCTGGGGCAGATTGTCGTCGGCCGGCGCGTTGGTCGTCGGCTGGTCCTGCGGAGCGGCGTAGGCGTTCGCCATCAGGCCGCGCATCCCATGCTTTGGTTCAGGCCACTTTCCATCCGTCTCGGCCCTCCCCGTCACTCGCTGCCCAGCGATCCTTAGGCAGGGCTGTCTTTTGCTTTGCTGGCGGAACGATCAGGCAGTTGACCGCATACTCGCCCAGGGCGTCGGAGCCGTGGCTCGCCTCGTTGTGAAGCGGGCCGGTGTAGACGCCGAGCGACTTGTTGAAATGCTTCCGGTAGTTCCGCAGTCGATCCAATCCAGCCGCACAGCGCTTCGCGTCGAAGTGCAGGATCGGGAAGATGCGCCGGGTTGCGTTGATGCGCTCAGCCGGTCCTTGGGCCACCCCAACGCGGATCGGCTTCACGCCCAGCGCGGTGAGGGTCTGAAACCTAGTCTTCGCCCCAGCGCCCCACTCCCGCACCATCACGTCGTGTGGGAGGTAGTGCTTGCCGTAGGTGTAGGGTGTCGAGCGGCCGGCGTCTTTCAGCGCCTGCGCAAATTCCGCCTCGTCGGGGATCATTTCGGGCATTGCCGCCCTGACGATCGCCTCTGCGCCCTCGCCGTTCGTCTCGAAATAGTCGATGACCCGAACCTGCTGGCCGTTCTCCTGCAGGAACCAAATCGCGGTGTAGTCATCGACCCCGATATCCCAGGCCGTGTCCACCTTGAGCGCAGGATCGTGCGGGAAGACGCCTATCCGCTTCTCGTCGGTCGCCTTCTTGATCTGCGGCCCATAATACGAGCCCGGCACCGCGGCGTCGAAGTCCACCATGTACTCTTGGCGGAACTTTGCATCGCCTTCTTCCTCGGAGCCCTCTTCGTCGATCAGCTCCTGGCGCTCTTTGTCGAGTTGCGCCTGGGTAAAAACGCCAGTCTCCAGCGCGGTTGAGCGCTGGGTGAACCACGTCGGATCTTGCTCTCGCGCCTCGAACGCCCGGGTCGCGTGGTTCCTGCCGCGGGGCGTCCAAATGAAGATAGCCCACCCGCCGTTTTCAGCGAGAATGGGCCGGAGGTAGGTCCAGGCGGGAGGCTTCGCCAGCGCCCACTCTGAGAACACAATGCCGATCGGCGGAGCGCCAACCAGGCTGTTGAAGTTGTCGGACCCGACCACTTGCCAGGTCGAGCCGTTCTTGAAGCGGATGAACATGTCCACTTCGCGGGTCGTCGCCCGAAGCTCAACCGGAAACGCCTCGTCGATGCGCTTGCGGCCGGTGTGCGGGTTGATCGCGTCCCAGATCGCCTTCCGGGCCTGCGCAGCCTCGGGCAGCATGTGCCAGTAGCCACCGATACGCATGTGAGCGGCCACAGCCGCCCAGTTCAGAGCTACATCGTCCTTGCCCCAACGACGATGCGCGGCAATGTCTGCGCGCTTTCCGCCGTTCTCAAGATACGCCCAGAGAGGAAGCTGGTAGTCGCGTGGCCGCCAGCTTACCGGAAGATCAACCTCCACTCTCAGTGGGGTCCGGAGTGAAGCGCTTGATGTTCACGGTCAGGCCGACTTCGCCCCCGTGGTTCAGGTCCACCTTGTCGCCGTACTTCTTGGGCGCCCGCTTGCCGGCCGACCACTTCAAGGCGTCAATCGCGACCCGAGCCGCCTGGGGATCATACTCACCCGAGAGCGTGCGCCGGCCGATGTCGCCGATGTCGTCGGCGTCCGTGTCGGCCTGAACCTCTCTCGCATGCACGTATTGTGCGCGAAACGATACGTACGGCTCGTCTTCCCTGGCCAGCCACCGAATGACCGTTGAGACTTCAGGAATGTGAGGATCGAGGCAGATGCGCCTCAGGCTCTCACTCGCTCCGATCCTCTCGCAGATCTCGTTGGCGATCTCGGGCGTGAAGCTGCTGGGTCGTCCCATAGGCGTTACTCTGGTCTCAGGAATACGCTTCCCGGAGGCGTTGGGCTGATGCCCGATGGTCAGACACCCAGCCTCAAGCGGTGATGTGCTTCACCGCCCACATGACGGCTTCTTCGACCTTGGTCTTCGCCAGAGAGAGTTCGCGGCTACCGCCGATCCCCTCAAAAAGAGCGTGGAGCTCCAGACCCTTGTCTTTGATCGCCTGCATGCTCGCCTTTTCTTCGTCGGTTAGGACGCGGTAGGCGTGGCGCATTACGTTGTTGACCGTCCGTTCGTCGGACATCGAAGAAACATCAGCCATTTCGGGTCTCCTGCTGGCTGCCACCCGGCTGGCTAGCAGCCGTATCCGTCTTCCTGATCGTTTGACCGCCCACGAACACGAACGGTGCGGACCTCGCCGGCAATCGTCGCCTGGAAGTCGACATATCCGTTGTCCTGGACCTCCGAGAGCGTCGCGGTTGACTTGGCGCCGGTCGTCGTCGGGTCGGTCGAGCTGATGCCGCTCTCTGCCTTGCTGACCGCGGAAGCTGTAGCTCCCCAGTCAATGGTCAGGGCCTTCGTTTCGTTTTCACGGGCCGGAATGATCGCCTCGTCAGCGTGAGGGTCGTAGAAGCCCTGGCCAAAGACACTCATGCCGCCGCGATTGTGGAGCGTGATCCGCATGGCGATTAGAGGTGAGCCGCTTTCGTGCCCCGGGGAGGAAGGCAAGCGATCTCGGCCATCCGGCGATGATAGCGGCGAGTCTGGGCCAAAGTGATTGGCACAACCGGCTTGCGGAACTCACGATCGATTTCGACGATCGCCCGGAAGGACTCCGGCAGGCGTTCGAATTGGTCTGGGCTCATCAGTGTTCCCGCCCATCAGGGTCGGGGACGAACGTGTACTCGCCCTCGATGATCTCGGCCTCGGCCGCCTCAGCAATCCCCTCAACCGCCTCTACAAAGCGCTCGAAGAGTTCGAAAACCCGCTCGACTTGTTTGGCGCTCAGCATGAGGACGCCTCACGAGCACGCAGCGCATCCATCTGCGACTGAGTGAGCCCCCAAAGGCTGGCGAAGGGTCCAATTCCTGCCGCGTCGCGGCTAGGCTCGTTCCATGCGGGTTGATGTTGGCTCTCGTCGTGAGCCGGGGCGTGAATGTGCTCTCGCATCACAGCCTCAAGATCAGGAGGGAGCCAAGTCCGGCCAGGAGGCCAAACGCGAAGGCGGTAAGGCTCATGCGCGCCATGCACGGCCCTCCGAAGGGGATCGCCCGCGACCGACAACTGCTAGGGATACGCTTGCTGCGGTGGGTGTCAGTTCGTCGCTGGGCGAAGGTGGTCGCCGCTCTCCGGCGGAGAGGCGCTGAGCGCTGCGGCGGTAAACTTGAATTTGGGGTGTGCTTCGCAAGCCCAAGGTGAAAAGCGCCTTCGCTTTCACCTCCGGTCCGGCGTCGCCCTAAGGCGTGTCTTACATCCGCCGGTCAACCGAGCGAGCCTTGCGGATCGCCATTGATCGAAGAGTAGTCACGCCCTCGCTCGTTCTCAACCTACACAACTTCACGCGCCCGTGACCGGCTAGGCCGCCATCTCCAGCTCTTCCAGATTGAAGGTCTTGCTCGTGTCTTTGCCGCCCATTCCACGGATCAGCACGGATACCCGCTGGTCCTCCGTCATCCTGATCACCTTGCCCGGCCAGCCGGCGAACTTGGACCCCACCTTGACCCGGATCTGGTCACCGGCCTTGTAAGGATCGCGCTCACTCTCCCCGCCCGTCTCGTCGAATTCGCCGGCAGCTTCGGCTTGTTGCAGGTCATAGACGAACCGGCCATGGATGGGTCGAGGGGCGCCGCACACCCCGACCAGGCATTCGATATCGCGGACCTGCCTGACGGCGTGGAACTCCGGCTCAATGTCGCTGAGCTTCACAAAGAAATACCGCGGAAAAAGCGGGCGCTCGACCCGTTCGGCTTTGCGCGCATGTCGGACGATCGTCGTCAGTTGCGGCAGGTACACCTCGAGCCCTGCGGCCCGAAGCGCATGGGCGGCTCGCAGCTCTCCACGGACCTTGGCGTAAACGACGTACCAGCGCCCGACGTCCACCGGCATCGGCGCGTCGACTTCATCCAAGCTCGGCGGAATTCGGTGTGACATTCAAGGGCTCCCACAGGTTCACGTCCTGCGTCGAGGGAGCCCACCCACAACGAACTATCTTGCGATATCAGACAGTTCGCGCTGGAGTTAAAGGGTTCGAGTAGCGCTTCGCCCCTACACGATTATATGCATTTGTGCATACGCGGGAGTTGACGCCGCCGTCAAAGCGATGCATATTCATATGCATGGAGAGCCGGGAAATCATCAAAGCGCTTGAGGCGGACGGGTGGGTCGAAGTGGCCCACAAAGGGTCCCACAAGCAGTTCAAGCACCACACCAAGCCGGGCCGCGTCACGGTTCCCCACCCCAAGAAAGACATTCCGCCGGGAACGCTTCGCTCGATCGAACGTCAAGCCGGGATAGCACTGAGGTAGACCAATGGGACAATACATCGCTCTGATCCACAAGGACGCCGACAGCGATTACGGCGTCTCGTTTCCGGACTTTCCGGGCTGCATCTCCGCAGGGTCTACCCTGGATGAGGCACGCGCTATGGGCGCGGAGGCTCTAGCTATGCACATCGAGGGACTTCTAGAGGACGGCGAGGCAGTGCCGGAGCCTTCATCCCTGGAAGCAATCATGCGCGATCCAGACAACAGAGATGGCGTTGCGGTCCTAATTCCCGTTGAGGGAAAAGCTACAAAGGCAGTGCGAGTAAGCATCACACTGCCTGAGGACGCTCTACGCCAGATCGACCAGTTCGCAGAGTCACATGGCTTTACGCGATCTGGGTTCTTAGCTTCAGCAGCTAAGAAAGTGATGGAAGCGGCCTAACGCCCCCGGCCACCCTCTTCAACGCCGGCTCCGCGCAGTAGATCTCCTATTGAGACGTCTCCGATTGCACACCTTGCGACGGAGCGATCCCAGGATTTGCCCTCCGCAACGCATTGAGCGTGCCTGCCCATGGCCACGCGCTCTAGTGCCGACTTCGCTTCCCTGCCGCCCGGCTCGTCGAGTTCGGGTGCGTAGAAATCTGCGAGCCGCACCTCCACCCAGTCCAAGCCCTTCCGCGGACCCACCTTCACGCAGAGACCGTCACCGTCACCCACGTAGACTACAGGGCCAGAGAACACGGCTCCTCGCCGGACATACTCGGGAGGAGCCGGGCCCTTCTTGGGGATGGCTTCGCATGGGTCGGCCAGAACGGGAGTGCCGATCAATGCAAAGGCCACAGCCAAAACCGCTCTCACGCATCCACCCCCTCAATTCGACGCCTGGATTGTAGCTCGTCGTTCCAGTCGAAGCCCAGGCGGGCCGGGATACACACCTCGACCTCCAACTTCTTTGCCAGGAGCTTCTTGGCGAGCGTGTAGGACGCAGCGTGCCCGGTGAGGCTTCGGTCGTGGTCACCAAACACCATGACCCGGGTCACTCCATCTGGCGGGGCCCACTCCTGGAGGTTTTGAGCATTGAGCGCCGCCCAGCAGGGGATGTCGAAAAGCACAGTCGCGGAGACAGCAGTCTCAATGCCCTCGGCAATTCCGAGTGTGGATGCCGGAGGGGTTAGCCTCACCGCACCGCCCTTCATCGGCATTGGCATCACCATGCGAGGCTCTGGCACGTTCGCCTTGTCGCCCAGAACGTTGATGAAGGTGCGATGCATGCTGATCGCCTTGCCTTCGCGGTCTCGGATGAGCGCGACCATCGCCGGGAAATCACCCGCGCCGGGACAGCGTAGCCTGGCTACTCCACGTAGGTCGGGGCAGTCAGGCACGAATCCGACGCGCCGGTCCCACCAACGGTAGGTGGGATCGAGTTCACGTAGCGGCTTTCCGGCCTTCCAGGCCGCGTTCATCTCCCGTTTCACGTCCTCGATCGAAGGTCCGGTGCGGATCGGATGGGTCTTCGCCGCTCCAGCTACTCGCTCGACCTCACGTGCTGTCTCGCGGAAATCCCAGCCGTAGATCTTCTGCAGGAGTCCAATTCCGTCGCCCGCCCCACATTGGTTGCAGTACCAACGACCGTCGCCCTTATCGTCAAAGCGGAATCGGTCGAGGCCGGCGCAAGCCGGACAAGGTCCATGGCGTGGACTGAGGAATTTCTTGTCGACCCCCAGTTCGGCCAGGATTGACGGCCACTTGCCCCGCGCGACATCGGAAATCTTCGGCTTCATCATCCGAGCATCTCCGTCGCGTAGTCCGCCAACTTCTGGCGCCCTTTGGCGAACCGGATATTCTGGCTGTGGACCCAACTCTTGGTTTCCTTGCGGACCTCCGCCGCGGCCGGAGCGAGCTTCACCCGAGGATCGTTCGGCCACACTCCGAACTTCGCTCGGTACTTGTGGGCCACCCACCCGTCAGACTTGCCGGTGGCCTTCGCCAGCGCCCTCAGCTCGCCAGCGAACTGGATTTTCTCCGGCCAATCGGCCTCCTTGTTTGCCTTCTTGGCCGACTTCACCTCGACCAGATCACCGTCGCGCACCTCGACTTCTGAGGTCTTCTCGGCGACGTGGCCGCAGTTCGGGCAATACGGCACGCCCGCAGCTCTGACAAACCGGCACTTTGGACACTCCTTCGGCTTTGGCGGCTCACGCTCGGCGTCGCTTCGCGAGCCCTCCGACATCGTCCCGTCATTGAGCGAGGCGTGGTGAATGTCCGTCACGAACCCCAGACGCGTTGTAGTGTCGGAGTGGTCCAGGATCAGGCAGTAGTCTTTGCCATCCGCCGTACGAAGCCCGCGCCCGACGATCTGAGTGAAGAGGATTTCGCTCTTCGTGGGGCGCGCTAGGACTATGCAGCGCACGTCCCAATCGACACCCGTCGTCAGGACGCCGACGTTGCAAACCACCTCGTATTCGCCCGCGGCGAAACGCTTGCGAACGTCCTCGCGATGATCACGGCTGTGCGTACCGTCGACATAGCCGCATCGCACGCCAGCGGCCTCAAACTGAGCCTGCAGCGTCTGGGCGTGAACACGATCCACCGCGAAGCAGAGCGTTGGCCGACCTTCAGCTCGGGAGAGCCACGTCTGAACGATATCGGCCGTCAGCGCCCGGTCGCACATCACGGCCGACAGGTCGCCTTCGTGGTAGTCCCCCATCTTCATCCGGACGCCGCTTAGGTCTGGCTTGGACGGAGCGAACACACGGAAGTCCGACAGGTAGCCCTGCTCGATAAGCTGCTTGGTGGTCGCGGCGATGATGAGCCGATCGTAGAGCCGCCCGAGACCCTTGGACCATGGCGTGGCGGAAAGGCCGATGAACGGCACATCCAACCACTCATCCCGGGTCATCCAGTCCTCGACGAACTTCGAGATCCGATGGGCCTCGTCGATGATGACCAGGTCCGCTTCCGGCAACACGCGGCGGCGCAGGGTCTGGATGCTCGCGATCTGCACCGGCTTTGACGGGTCGGTCATCGGGTGATCGGCCTGGATCACGCCAATCTCTCGGATGCCCTCCCTCCAAAACTCTCGTGCCGTCTGGTCGATGAGGTCGATAGCCGGAACGCAGAACACCACGCGGCGCCCCTTGTTGCGGGCCATCTCGATCAAGGCCGCGGCGAGCACGGTCTTTCCTGCGCCAGTTGGGGCCGCCAGCATGGGACGCTTGCTGCCAGACCGGAGCGCTTCACGCAGAGCGACGACGGCTCGATCCTGATGTGGTCGGAGCGGTCTCAATGCGCCCTCCCGCCCAAGGGAAGGATAGTCGCAGCCTGAAACTCATCACCTAGAGAACTAATATCTTCTTGGGTGGGATTACTGAAGTGGGTGGTTATCTCAGAACTATCCACCTTCACCTTCACCCCCGCGGGTGTTTCCGCTGGGTTTTGAAAACCGGCCATTTTCGAAACCGAAACAAAAGGGTCAGGTTTTGTCTGGGTTTCGGAATTCGCCCTCGGACGCCCCCCCTTCCCGCCATTAACGCGAGAGGCTTCGACCTTCGCATGAGCCTTTTCGACCTCTTCGCGCACTCGCTTGTGCAGGAGGTGTTCGCCCTCACCGTGGAAGAAGGCGAGGATCGTCCCTCGATGCCGCCGCCATGCGGTCTGGGTGAGGCCGCAAATGGCCGCCAACTGCACGTCATCGTTCGGAAGACGACCTCCGCGCTTCCACGCGCTCATGAGCAGCAGCAGGTAGGCGCCATGTTGCTCCGTGGTGAGGTGCATGGTGTCGCCGAGGTAGTCATTGACGTAGAGCGGCATCCACACGTCGGGCTTTACTGGTTTACGCGCCATAGCCGCCCCCAAACGTTCCCATAATGTTCCAATTGAAGGCGCAGGCGTGCCCATGCGAGGTTCGAGACAGCATCTCGTGAGGCTCCAATCTTGGTGATGTCAGGGTGCGTCGGCGCTGGAACGCCGATGCATCCGCAAATGGATCGAGGGATCAGACGGTCGCTTCGGCGGCGGCCCTCCACTTCCGAAATCTGCCTTCGCCTTCCGCCAGTACGACTAGGCCAGCATGCGCCATCGCCGCGATTTGGAAGCCTACGCCGGCCTCCTTCTCACCGATGATGGAGGCGATGCTGGACGCGCTCAGAGCGCGCTCCTTGAGCTCCTGGATAATCCGCTCATCCAAAGACTGATGAACCGGCTTTTCGGTGTGGAAGGTGACCGGCGCTTTCGAGAAGTCGCCCCTCTTAGGTTCGGGGGCCGGCTTGGGAGGACGTTCCGCAGCACGCTTGGCGGCAAGTGTTTTCGCGCCAGCTAAGGCTCTATTTCGAGCCTCCAGGCTGGCGTCTCGATACCACCCCCGCCGTTCCTTCAGACGGCGCACCGCTGCCGCAGAGCAACCGAGCTGCGCGGCCACGACGTCGGCCGAGAGTCCCTGAACCACATACAGCTGGCGAACCTGCTCAGCCTTCTCGTCCGGCCACTGCTTCTTGTTGCAGGGGGGAATGCTGTAGGCGTTGCGGATCGCGCAGACCTTGCGCGGGTGAAACCCAAGGCGTTCGCCCACGACGTGGTCCGGAAGGGTCGCCGCCAGTTCGCGGATCTTCGCTACGTCCTTGTCGGTGTAGCCGTGCTGTTTGCCTGTCGCGGAGAGATTCCAGACCATCAGGCGACCTCCCCTTGACGCACCTCAAGCCCGGCCGCCTTGCTGAACAAGGCGCTCCACGCCCAAGGAAAGCGCTCGCTGGCGATGGTATCGATCGGCCAGGCGACTTCGGCAGTCTCGGCCTGGGCGTCAGGCGCGCAGCGGAGCGCGCAAACCCGCGCCCAAGCCGCCAGAGAGCCTGTCCAGTACCACTCGGTCATAAGACCCTGCGGAAGGACCATGCGCGCCTGCTCCGGTGCGACACCGCCCTTGATCAGCGCGTCGTAGGTCTCGCGAGCCGTGCGGTAGACATCTTCGACTAGCAGGCCCGGCGACGCGATCTCGCCGTCCTCGAGCCGAACGCTGATCACCTGAACGTCGGACGAGCCCTGCTTCTTGTCCTCGGCGCGGCGGCGCCAGGCCGACGGCGCATAGAACTCAGGATCAGCATCCACATAGCGCCGGCTGACTTCGTTCCAGGCCAGGCCAACCTGATGCTTCTGAAGCTGCCGCGCCACGAAAATGGGGGCCTTCACGTGGACCGTCAGCGAGCAATGCGCGAACGGACTCCAGTGATTGTGCTCCGCCAGATAGGCCAGCAAGCGCCGGTTCTGGGCGGCGGAGTAGCTCGACGCCTCTTTGGCGAAGGAGACCCGCGCCGCGTCGGCGACGCGCTCATCCGAGCCCATGTGGTCGACGTAGGTGACTTCGATCATGCCCGCGCTCCCGACCAGACCAGCGGGAGGCAAACAGCAATCTTGTCTTCGCCCAGCCGACGTTCAGACAGGGCGCTGAAGCCGCGGCCAGCGCTTCCCGTCATGATCGCTTCGACGTGAGCGTCGTCGTGGGCGAACCGAGGCACGGAAACGTCGGTCGCGAACGCCGTGACGTTGCCTCGGACGTAGTGTCTCTCGCGCACGAAATGATGAGCACCGCCCATTCAATCCTCCTGATTTCGATGATGTTTTCGCGGGCCGATCATGCCGCCAGCCGCGCTTTTGAGGTCCAGCCCAGCGGGTTCAGCCAGGCGTGAAGTTGGTCGGCGACCTCGTCCAATGAGCGCGCCATGCACCAGAAGGCGCCGGCGGCTTTGGCTTGGTCGCGGAACTCGCGTTGTTCTTTCGACAGCGATCCAGTCGCGGTCTTCAGCTCGATGAAGGCGGCGTGGCCGGTCGGAAGAACGATGGTGATGTCGGGGACACCGGCCCGGACGCCCATCGACTTGAGGATGGCGCCGAGCTTCACCCCGCGATTGCCGGCCCCGTTGGGTGCGTGGAACCACAGCAGGCCCGGGTAAGCCGCATTGATGAAGCGAGCGACCTGCTGGTGAAAGACTTGCTCGTCACGCCGCATTAGAAGCACCGCTCTTGTTTGACTTCTGGCTGATGCGGGCGAGCCGGTCCCACAGCGCGCGATCAAGATCTGGCGCGCTGATCCCCGCGATGGCCGCGGCGGATTCCAGTGATCGTCCGAGCGCTAGCTGCTTGCGGGCACGCTCGATTTGGAGTGCTGACAGCCTCACGCCGCCACCTCATCGAACTTGGTCGCTTGATTGCCCCAGGTGGACCAACCGGGCCGTGACTGGCGCGCGAACATCTCGAGATATGGGCCACCGACCAGACGCTCGATCCGGCCATGAATGTCGGGCTTCCGGGAGTGCTCACGACGCGAGGCCGCGACGACCTGCCGGACATCCGCATTCAGCCTCGTCGGCGAACCTCGGCCAAAGACCAGGGCGATTTCTGCCTGCTGCCGGAACCAGTAGCCCATGCCGATGTCGCAGATCGGCGCGTCGTCAAACATCTCGATCTGGCCGGGATGTCGGTCCTTGAGCCAGACCGGGCCCAGCGACCGATAGGTGAAGCCCCAATGGCCGGCCAATTCGATTGCCTGCGGCACGTGAGAGGAAATGACCCACATGATCAGCAGGCAGTCGGGAGCAGCGACCTCGGCGACCGGCAACGCCTTCAGCTCGTCGAGCGTCATCGTGGGATAGGGATCTTCCCCAAGCGTGGGCACGCGCTCATCGCCTGAGTAGGTGCGGAAGCCCCACGCCGGGTCCATGTAGATGCAACCAAAGGGACCGCGAGGAAGGCTCACGCTGCAGCCCTCCGGAGGTAGTCGGCGCAGGCGGCTTCGACATCAGCCCGCCCAACAGGGGTCAGCCGATATCCGACCGACCGGGCGCAACTGACCGAGCCCTTATCCATCGAAGCGCGCAGCTCAACGAGGCTGGCGCGCAATCCCTTCACGGTTTGGCCCACGGCGGCGGCGAGGTCTTCTATCGCGACCGCTTTGCCCCCCGCCTCATAGAGTGTGACCACCACCCGCGCGGCGGCCGGCGAGACAGCGAACCACTCTTTGATGATCGCGCAGCCGCCCTCGGGAAGCGCCGGATAGCCGCGCGCCCAGCCCAAGTTGGATGCGTTTTGACTGGGCGCGCGCACGGCTAAGCCACCAGCTCGCGCAGACGCGTGGCGACACGCGCGGCTCGAGCGGCTTCGGTCGAGCGCTCATCGGCCTTGGCCGCCTCTTCAGCGCATCGAGCCTGGAGGCGCTCGACCTCGGCCGCCGCCCTTGAGCAAGCGACACTATTCACAACCGCGACAGTGTCGGCGCGGACAGCTGCCGCCTCGATCGACTTGATCGCGTGCTCGACCCTCGTGGGCCGGAAGAACAACGAAAAGACTTCGTTGAGACTAGGGAAGCGGAACATGGAGCGGCGCTCCTTCTGCTCTCAGCCGCTCAGACCCGCCGCGGCTGGATGGCGGTCTGGGCGACTAAGGGGAGCGATGACGCTCTAGGGGGGCGGCGGCCCGGTTTTGAACCGGAGCCACAGCTTGCGCAGAACCAGCACGAGGGCTCCGCCGATCTTCGACGGCCTCCCCCGCAACGCGCTGGTGCGCCGCTCGCCGCTCGGCGAGTTGCTGTTCAAGTTCACGAATTTCCCTTTCGAGCCGTTCGGTGGCTTTCTCTGGATGGAAGACAGCTTCGGTCAGGTCCGCGCCAAAAGCGGTCACAAGGCCGAGCCAGTGTTTCGCCTGCGGCCAGTGCCGGCCGGCGCGAAAGCCCTCCGCGGTGCGAGGGTCGCAGCCGATACGGCGCGCAAGATCCTTCGCACAGGTGGACTTCTTGCTGAGGTAGTCGCCCAGCATTCGGTTGAGATCGCGCTCAGTGCTTTGCATCGTCCAATCCGTCATGACTGCTCACGACGGTTGGGGCGGTTCTCAACCGCCAGTTGGACGGACGAAATCGGATGGCTGTGGAAAGCAATAACGTCTGGAACGAACGTCAAAGCGAAGTCGCAATCCGCCTGATGGACCTGGCGGAACGCACTGCAGATCGAGCCGAGCGAAACGCGTTGGCGCGCGCTAGCGAACGGCTCTTTTGGAACTCGGTTGGCGCCGAGTGTCCGAGAATTCTGAGGGAGAGAGCGAGCATGGCTAATGACGCCCCCTCCCCCATGCCGGGTGGACCGGCAAACACGCGCAGCCTGGGCTAAGGCGACGCGATACGAAGAGGCGATGGGGCGGGGCATACTGGTACGCGCCCCGCCCGCCAAGTTGGTGGCGTCCGGCCACCGAGAGCCCAGGCGCAGATGCTCTTTGCGCTTGGGTTTTTCTGTTGAATGGAGCCCCCCAGGCATGGCGCTAGGCCGCCTTCGGGCGTTTGTTGCGGAGGCGCGGTTTCACTCGCTGCCTCCCTCGTTTTTGGCCGCGGAAGCCGTCGCAAGCTCCTCAAGCGTTGCAATGTCGCCCTCAGAAAGGACCTTCCAGTGCTCGGCGGGGATGGACCCGCGTTGAGCCCAGGAGCGAACGGTGTGGATGCTCGTCTTGGGCCCAAGCAGCGCCTGCACCTTCGTGGCGCCCGCTTCTCTGATGATTTCACTGTGGCTTCGCATCGAGGCAATTAATGCATTATGCACTCCGCCATGCAAGTGCCAAATGCATTACGTTGAGCGCTAGCTTGATGCGATGAGCACTCTGGGGGAGCGACTGCAGATAGCCCGCAAGGCGCGGGGCTACGAAACCGCGACTGATGCGGCGGTGGCGCTTGGCATTCCGGTCGCCACTTACACCCAGCACGAGAACGGGCGGCGAGGCTTCCCAGCCAAGCGCGCGCCGCAATATGCCCGGGCCTTCGGGGTGACGACCGACTGGCTGCTTTTTGGGCGAGGCGACGGCCCGGGTGGGGCCACGCCGGCTACAGACGACCGAATCAGACGCACCGTCCCGGTAGTCGGTTTCGTAGGCGCGGGTTCAGCCGCGCACTTCTACGGAACGGGGGATGGTGAACTGGATCGGGTAGAAGCGCCTGATTACGCCACAGAAAACACAGTGGCGGCTGAGATCCGCGGTGAGAGCCTGGGGCCACTCCTGGAGCGATGGTTGGTGTTCTGGGACGAAGTCCGGACGCCGGTCACCCCTGATCTGCTCGGCGAGCTGTGCGTTGTCGGTCTTCCTGACGACCGCATCCTGGTGAAACAGCTCCGAGCGACGTCGACTCCGAACCACTTCCATCTGATCTCGAACAACGAAGCGCCGATGTTCGACGTGGAGGTTCTGTGGGCCGCCAAGGTGAAGGGGATGCAGCCGCGATGAAGCGCTGCCTTTTAGCCGCCCTCGCGCTAACGCTGGCGCTTGAGACGCCCGCCTTTGCGCTCGGTTCTGGCTACATGACCACGCGGGCCAGGTGGACGACGATGTCAGCGCAAGAGCAGGCCGGCTATGCCATGGGTATCGTTGACTCCGCCCTCGTGCACCACGTCGATGACACCCCCGCCGACACAAAGCGGAAGCTAGGGCTCGCCACCTGCATTGCCGAGCTGAAGCTTTCCGAAGCCAACCTCGTGACCATGGTGAACGAGGGCTACAGCGCCGACGCCTCTCAGTGGGCGTTCGGGCCCCACATTGTTCTGTTTCAGCAGGTGATCAAGGCCTGCAAGCTCTACCTATGAGACCGGCCGCCTGCGTCGTCCTGTGCGCGCTGGCGCTCGTTTCGTGCGACGACCGCCCAACGACCTGGAAAGCCTTCGTCTACCCCGACATCGAGAACATGGACCGCTTCGTCGCAATGGACGGGTTCAAGGACTTCGAGAGCTGCCAGACTGCGGCGATCAATGTCCGCAACTTCACAGGCGGCGCAATAGCCGGCGACTACATCTGCGGCTATCGCTGCGGCTTCAAGGCCGAGTACGGCATGGAGATCTGCAAGGAAAAGCGGAAGTGAGTCAGCCACCCCAGCGGGCGCCAGACGATGGCGATGCTATCACCGAGAGCGAGTTTTCGACCTGGTATACGCCGCCGGCGGTTGTTCGCCTCCTCCCAACGACCTGGGGATGGGACACCCGCCTTCGCTTCATTCATGGCCGCTTGGAGGGCGGCGTTTTCCGAGCGGTGGCGCTCCGGTTCAAGCTCGGCGAGAGCACGCGCAATCTCTTTGAGCTACCTCCGATCACCTGGCGGGATTGGGCCTACCTTGCAGGAGACGACTTCTGGCTGACGGGCGATCTTGATCGCTTCGTCGGTGAGTACACACGGAAGCGACGCCTTGTTGCTCAGCAAGTCCGCTTCGAGCCAATGGCCGTCGATCGAGAGGTAGCCCTCGCGACCGGCACACCAATTGCGCCGGCAGCAGCCCTCCCAATCGCGGCCGCCCCGCGTCTTTCAGCGCCCCTGCCCGTTGCGCAGCAAAACGCGGCTGTTGGCGTTTCTCAGGCAGTCGTAGACGACTGGCTGAGTAACCTCCCGCCAGAAGAGGCCGACCTACCACAGCGCCAGCTATGGCAGGCCGCAAAGGCCGCGCTGGGCGCCGTTCGGCGGAAGCAAATCGAGCACTACACGGCTGGCCGGCCGCGCGGACCACGTCGCTCAGCATAGTTGTCCCGCGCCTATTGCCCCGGGACAATAGCGCTCCGAAGTCCGGGACAACTGATTGCCCGACGGACAAATCGACGGGATTTCCGCACCCCCACACGCTCCTTCCATGAATTTGCTGAAGGAGCAGCCCGATGTCGCCATGACCACAAACGCAAACGGGCGGGCTCTTGCAGGAGCGCCGCCCGTTCAGAACTATTCCTGCCATGAGGGGGAAAAGCCCAACTGCGTCACCCTCTCATGGCCGGGCCAGATCAGCAAATCTTCATTGCAGGCCGAGCGCCATGAACACCCGCATCAAGAGCCGCCGAGTGCGGCGCGTGCACCACAGATACCGGGTGCGCCATCGTTTCCGTCGACCACGGCAACTTAGGGAATAGTGGAGAGCCCGCCCCACCCGGCGGGCTTTTTCGTGTTCGGTTTTGCGAGATGCATTAATGATGCATTTTGCACTTGACCGTCATTAGTGCATTTTGCATGATCCCTCCATCGAACGGAGAGACACATGCAGCTCGCCACCGCCAAGACCCCGGAGCCGATCTACGTCACACACGAGATCGCTTATGACGGCAAGCTGACCACCTTCGTCTTCGCTGACGCCGGCCTGATGCGCCGAGCTGGCTGGCGGAACGGCCATCTTGCAGATGGTCTGATCATCGGCTCCTGCCCGTTCACGGCGCCCGAGATCGTGGTTCTGATGGCCGCGCCCGGCGTGCCTGCTGCGTCGCTCCCTGCCCTCAAGATGGCTGCGGAGTAGGCGCCATGGCTTGGAACGCTCTCCCCTTCCCCGAGACGCTCGACCTCACTCCCGACGCTGACGGCTACCGCCTTTGGTTCGACGGAGAGGTCATCGCGAAGTTCGGCACGCTTTCCAACGCTGCGCGCGGCCTGACAACGGCCCGCGAGGCCCTGGCGATGCTCGACACCACGCTCAACACCCTGACCGGGAGCGCCGCTTGATGCGGCTCACCACGGCCATCGCAGCCGGCGCGTGGGCATCCGCCGCCATGAACATCGGCCTCGCCTTTTGGCCCGGCCTGAAACCCCACGACGTCGCCTACGCGAGCCTGATCATTGCTCTGGCTCTGACCTGGGTGGCGTTCTTCTGGAGCAACGACTGATGCGTCTGAAGACCCTCGCCAAGATTGCGCTGTTCCCCGTCGTCGGGGTCCTCGCCTACCTGGTTTGGCCGCTCATGGTCGCCAAAGACTGGTGGTTCGAAGACGACGACTTCGACGCGCCGGGAGCCGCGTGATGGCCGAGTTCGACCCGGCTCTCGTCGTTCAGACGCTCCCGCATCGCCGGGTGACCGTCTCCTGGGCGATCCAACAGCTCGTCGGCCTGGCCCTCACCTTCTGGGCGCTCGGCCTCTTCCTCATCCTCGCAATTGCGGTGTCCCAATGAACGCTATCGCAAGGCAGGAGCCGTCGGACGTGGCCGACCGCTCACCGCCACTCACCTCCATGGACCGGCTGATCGAGAAGGCCCTCGCTGCGCCTGACTTCGATGTCGAGAAGCTCGAGCGCCTCTTCGCACTCGCCGAGCGGACCCGCGCCGCGGAAGCCGAGCAGGGATACAACGAGGCCATGAGCGCGGTGCAGGCCGCACTTGCGCCCATCGCGGCGGACTCCAAGAACCCCCAGACCAAAAGCAAGTACGCGAGCTACACCGCCCTCGATAAGGCTGTGCGTCCTATCTACACGCAGCACGGCTTCTCGCTGAGCTTCGGCACCGACGACAGCCCCCTCGCCGACCACATTCGCGTCACGTGCCGGGTCGCTCACCGCGACGGCCACAAGGAGCGCGAACACGTCGACATGCCGGCCGACGGCAAGGGCGCGAAGGGCGGCGACGTCATGACGAAGACCCACGCCGCCGGGTCCGCGTTCTCCTACGGCCAGCGCTACCTGCTGAAGTTGATCTTCAACCTCGCCGTTGGCGACGACGATGACGGCAATCGCGCTGGCGGCCAGGGCGATCTGATCAACGAGCATGAGGTCTTGGATCTGCTCGCGCTGATGGAAGAGGTCGGCGCAGACCGGGCCCGTTTCCTCAACTTCCTGCGTGTGGACACCCTCGCCCATCTCCCCCGGCGACGTCTGCCCGACGCCATCAAGGCCCTCGAAGCGAAGAGGAAGGCCTGATGGACCAGATCATCCAGGGAACCCCCGAGTGGCTTGCTGCCCGTGTCGGCAAGGTCACCGCCTCGCGAGTTGCTGACGTAACCGCCCGCACGAAAACGGGATGGGGCGCCAGCCGGGCCAACTACATGGCCGAGCTCGTCGCCGAGCGTCTGACCGGCGCGCATGCTGAGCGCTTCACAAACGCTGCCATGCAGTGGGGCACTGACAAGGAACCCGACGCCCGTGCCGCGTACGTCTTCATGCGCGACCTTGATGTTATTGAGGTCGGGTTCGTGGCCCACCCAACGATTGAGCAATCCGGCGCCAGCCCAGATGGACTGGTCGGCGCGGACGGCCTGGTTGAGATCAAGTGCCCGAATACGGCCACCCACATCGAGACGCTTCTCTCGCAGTCCGTCCCGGAGAAGTACGTCACCCAGATGCAGTGGCAAATGGCCTGCACTGGGCGGGCCTGGTGCGACTTCGTCTCCTTCGATCCGCGGATGCCCGAAGGCCGGCTGCGAATGTTTGTTCAGCGCGTAGAGCGCGACGACAGCCTCATCGCCACGCTTGAAGGAGATGTGGCGTCCTTTCTCGCTGAGCTCGACGCCAAGGTCGCGAGCCTTCGTGCGCTCTACGACATGGCAGAGGCTGCGTGATGGCGCATCCCATGGCGACGTCGACTGACGAGGAGGCGCGCGAGTTCTGCCGCGCGGTCCGCCGCGCCTTTCCCGGGCACAGTCATCACCGTTCGCGACCCGTCCGACCCATCCATTTCTCCAATCGAAAGGCGGCCTGATGTCGGGCTCTGTGAACAAGGTCATTCTGATCGGAAACCTCGGGGCTGATCCCGAGATCCGGTCCATGAACAGCGGCGATCGGATCGCCAATCTGCGCATCGCCACGTCCGAAAGCTGGCGGGATAAATCCTCCGGCGAGCGCAAGGAAAAGACCGAGTGGCACCGCGTGGTGATCTTCAACGACAACCTCGTGAAGGTGGCCGAGCAGTACTTGCGCAAGGGCTCGAAGGTCTACATCGAGGGCGCGATCCAGACGCGCAAGTGGACTGACCAATCGGGCCAGGAAAAGTACTCGACCGAAATCGTCCTGCAGAAGTTCCGCGGTGAACTGACCATGCTCGACGGCCGCGGCGACGGCGAGCGCAGCGGCAGCGGTGGCGGTGGCGGCTCCACCGGCTACGACGGCGGCAGCGACTTCAGCAGCAACCTGCCCGACGACGACGACATCCCGTTCGTCACGCAGTTCAGCGTGCGCTGATGTCCCGGGCGACCGTCACCCTCAACTCCCCGGCGCGCCGCGACCAGGCCGCTCAGTGGTGCAGAACTGCGCCGCTGGGGACCAGGGTGACGTTCGCCGAGGCCAAGCGCTCGGACGCTCAGAACCGGCTGATGTGGGACCTGCTGACGGACATTGCGCGGCAAGTCCTTTGGCACGGTGTTCGCCTGTCCGCCGACGATTGGAAGCTCGTCTTCATGGCGGCGCTGAACCAGGAAATGCGGCTCGTTCCCAACCTCGAGGGGACTGGCTTCGTGAACCTCGGCCGGTCGTCGTCGAAGCTCTCGAAATCCGAGATGGGCGACCTGATCGACCTGATCCTCAAGTTCGGCGCCGAACGCGATGTGCAGTTTTACGATGACCACCAGGGCGGCTCGGGGGCTAACAACCTCCGGGCCGAGGTGGCCGCTTGAAGACCGCCCTCGCGCTCAAGATCGCGAACATCGCCCGGCCATTCGTGGAGGCCACCCAACGAAAGGGCTTCACCAAAGCCCAGCGTCGCGGGGTCTGGACGGCCTACGATGGTTGCTGTGCCGGTTGCGATGAGCCCCTGGTTCCTGGGTGGGCGATCGACCATCGCATCCCGCTCGAGCTCGGCGGACTGCATGAGCCGTCGAACTGGCAGGCCCTCTGCACTGACTGCCACAAAGGCAAAACCCGCGAAGACATTCGTCAGATCGCTAAGGCGCGACGCATCCGCAAGCGGGCCAGCGAAGGGGCCGCACCATCCCGGCTGCGTTCCGGACGAGCTCTCCAGAGCGCCGGCTTCGACAAGTCCAAATCCAAAAAATTCAACGGGGCAATCGTCCCCCGAAAGGAGAAGGCGGCGTGACTCCGGCTCAGCAGGTCACTCAGGCCTTTAAGGCCGCCCACGCGTGTGGCTTCAAACCACATCAGATCACCCCAACCGGCGAGGGCTTCGAGCTCCGCAAGTCGGGAAAGCCCGTTCTGCTGCTCACCCACCAGGCCGCGCACGAGTTCGCCCAGGAAATGGCGGAGGCGTCTCTATGACCCGCCGCCAGCTTCTAGAGGCCCCCGCGGTCACCGTCCTTTGCGGTTCGATCCTCGCCTTCGGCTGCATGCCAGAGGACCCGCCCCCTTCCGTTGGTCAATTGGACCAGGCCTCCCAGAACAAGCAGGAGAGCGGAGAGTGAGACGTTCAAGTGTGAATTTGGCGCTGGCGATGGGCCTGCTGGCCGCTGCCACGCCTATGTCAGACGATGTGGTGGCTTCCGAGCCGCGCCGAAAGTCCGAGCGTGAGCGCGCCGAGGCGGCGGAGCGTGGGCGGCAATCCAGGGAGCGCTCCAGAGCTGCTTCCGCCAAAACGCCATCCGATATCACGCGCCTTCAGGCTGCCGCTGAGCGCCGGGCTCGGAAGGTCTCGCGGCAGGCGAAGGGCTTCTCCGCCCCCGCCACTCAAGACGGAGGGGC
Source organism: Phenylobacterium sp. LjRoot97 (assembly GCF_964254345.1). NCBI lineage: Bacteria > Pseudomonadati > Pseudomonadota > Alphaproteobacteria > Caulobacterales > Caulobacteraceae > Phenylobacterium > Phenylobacterium sp. LjRoot97. Next base: position 1,627,085 of record NZ_CAXUTH020000001.1, on the reverse strand, counting down.
GTGATGACCGAAGACGAAGCCAAGACGAAGTGGTGTCCGCACGCGGTGGCGAGCCACACCGATCCGCGCGGCATCTCGGGCTATGCTCGGCCGGAACTCGGCTTGCCGGTCGACACCTTCATTCATGCCTGCATCGGCTCTGCCTGCATGGCGTGGCGGTGGAGCGTAGACCGCACCGTGCCCGCTGACATCTCCACCATCGCGGCGCACATGCGCACGCACAGCGTCGGCCCCCTGGACGCGTCGGGGGCTACGAACAAGACGGTGCGCACCGGCTACTGCGGCCTCGCTGGAGCGCCCCAATGACCCCCCTAGAAGATCGCTCGTCCAAGCATACGGCTTGGGAAGGCGGCAAGTGTCGCGTTCCGATGTGGATGGGTGGATTGCCCGCCGGTCACTGCGGCGATCCCGCAAACGGGCCGCAGTTGCCTCGCGAGGTCCTCCGCGAGACGCGCGGCTGGTACGAGGGCGGACCCTACTGTTTCGGCCCGTGCTGCCCCGATCACGGCGGCCCACGTGACGGCGAGCCTATCCTGTTTCAGGACGGTTACACTGAGCGCGGCTACCGCATGTGGTGCGCGGTCATGCCCGATTTCGTGAACTTGCAGGAGAGCCCGGCTGGCTTTTCTGGCAACGGCAACGCGGCCATCGCAAACCTCCGCGCCGCCCTACGCCTAGCCACGGAGCCGACAAATGAACGGTGACCGTCTGGACCATGGCTACCTGAACCTGCCGCTCTCGAAGCGCGGGGACATCGACGCCCAGATCGACGCCCACAAGGCCGGCGAGGAGCGCGCCCGGAAGGCCAGCATGTCGGCCTCCCATGCCCGCGTGCGCCTAGCCAGGGCGCTTGTCCGAGAGCTGTCGGTCGAACGATTGGCGGAACTCGGGAAGCCCCACAACCTCACCGCCAAGCAGGCGCTGAAGATGATGCTTTCCGCGGCGGATAGCCGGCCGGCCGATGTCATCGCAAGTATGTCGCAGGAGCCGACCAATGGTTGATCGCTCCTCCCTTACGGATGAGGTTCGCCTCGCTGATCTGACGTTTGAAGGAGCCCTCGACAGGCTCGTCGTCTACACGGCGATGGAAGACGGACAGTTGGCGCTCAACTGCGAGCGCGTGGTCGTGGCCGAGATCGAAGCCCTCCGCTTCTTCTGTGCGCTGCTGATGGCGTGTGGCGACCGGGAAGACTTGGTCGATGAGGTGAGCATCTGCCGCACCGTGCTCGGCATCGAAGTTGAGCGCGCCGAACGATCCCAAGCCCGCGCCGAGAAGGCCGAAGCCTCTCTAGTAGAGCTGGCTGGGGCGTTAAATGTCGTCGCCAACGCCTCTGCGCGATCCGAGACCATGTTTGGCGGCAGGATGTCGGAGGTGACGCGGGTGTTCGAGAACATCACTCGCGTCTCCCGCACAGCCTTCCGCCGAGTCTCTGACGTTCATTCTCGTCTGTTAGAAGGGGTGTCGGGAGAAGGGGGTATCTCCCAGAGCCAGCCCGTTGTGAGCGCGGTGCAGTTGCCCGCGTCACCATCAGCGCAGCACTCCGATGGAGGTGAAGACTGATGATCCTTTGGCTCGATCACCTAATTTTCGGAAACGGCTACGGCTTGAGATCCCCCTACTTCGACAACCGCTACTACTGGCTTAGCGGCCAGCTCTATACGTGGTCCGGTTGGCTCGGCGCGCAGCTTCAGAGCTTCCAGTGGTTCCACCCAAAGCCCGGCGAGGAGCGCCGGTTGGGGGGGCGGATCTACAAGCCGTTTCGTAGTGTGCGGTCGGGGCTGCGTGTTCGCGTCTCTTGGGCCACTAAGCTGCCTGATGACCTAAACGCCGCCAACGCCCTCCTTCGTCAAATCCAGTCGGAGCTTGGAGAATGACGATGCCGTTTGAACGCACGTTCGCAAACATCATGCGTAGCGCCCTCCGTGATTACGGGTACGGCGTCATGACCCCGGCGACCCGCACGCGCGGTCAGACCGACCGATACCATTTCGACGTCACGCTGCCCGCTGGCCGCGTCCTGCGCATCCATGTTGTCACCCTTCTCTCGGGTGCGCAGCGCAGCGAGCTTTCTACGCAACTCCGGGATGCCCCCCTTCCTCCTTCAGGAGTCCGGGATGAGACCGACACCCTCAGTAGAGGGAGCGAGACGTGAAGCTCCGCGTGCTCGACCTGTTCTCTTGCGTCGGCTGCCATGCCCTGGGGATGCACCGGGCTGGCCACGAGACCGCCATGCTCTGCGAGAGCAACCCCTGGCGTCGTGAACGCCTGTCCCAGAACTTCCCCGGAGTGCCGATCAGCGATGACGTCCGCACCATTACGCCACCTCGCGCCGATGCCGTCTTCGGCGGCCCCCCCTGCCAGGCAACTTCCGTTGCCGCTGCAATTCACGGAAAGCGAACCGGCGAAAGCCTGTGGAGCCACATGCTCATCGCAGGGCTCGGGGCCGGAGCAGAATGGTTTGTCGTGGAGCAGCCCCCCGGAAACAAGGCGTGGGAAGCCCAAGTCGCTGCCGACCTTTGCGAGACTGGCCGACACGTCGCCGTCTTTGAGTTCGGCGCTCATGACGTTGGCGCACCTTATCCGCGCCGGCGACGCTACGTGGTTGCCAGCCCCAGCCTGTCGCGACTGGCGCTCGCCCGGGCTGCGCTCCCACAAGCGATTGAGCGAGCCAAGAGGGCAGCAGCTTCCCGAGGTGATTGGGACCCGTCTGCCATCCCCGCTTTCGGAGTGGATGCTTGGCGTGCCGAAGGGGTTCACGAGCGTCGAGAGCGCATCGAAGCCCTAGGTGACAGCAACCCACCCGCCATGGCCGAGGCCATCGGCTACATGCTCGCGGAAGCCGCATGACCCAACAGAAGTCGGAAGCCATGGAACACGGAGAGCTGATCGCAAGGCTGGAAGCTGCGAGCGAGGGAAGCCGGGAGTTGGACGCGCTCTTATGGATCGCAACTGACCCGAAGCCGCTGGGAAACATCAAGCACTGGGTTCACGAGTGGGCTCCGGGATGGATGTTGGGCGACGTAGAGGGCTTCATCTACATGCGCGACCACCCGACGGGTGCGGGTTGGCCTGCGCCAGAGTTCACCACCTCTCTCGACGCGATCGTGGCGCTCATAGAGCGGAAGTTCCCACAGGCTCAGCGGGACACCTTCACACGGCATGGGTCGAACGCTGTCCGTTGGTGGCATGGCGACGGATGGGAAATGTCCGGAGCCAAGACCATGCCGCTCGCCCTCTGCATCGCCCTTCTGACCGCCCTCCGCACCCAAGACCAGGGAGACGGACGTGGGTGAAATTGTCCTGCGGAAAGCGACGCAGTTCATGCGCGACAACACATCTGGCGATCTCGTGAAGTCCGGCAACGTCACGCCATCTGGTGGCCTCGTCTATCGGATGCAGAGCGGCCTCGTATATCGCCTCAGCGTGAAAGAGGCCGCCATTCTCGCTCGCTACGTCTACAAGCCTCGCTACGTCTCAGCCGGCCGCTCCGCTCTCTCCCAAGACCAGGGAGACAGCCTGTGAGCTACGACTACGTGCGCCGCATGTACGGCGTTGACCCCATCGTGGGCCATCGGGTCCGCCACACCGAGATGAAAGGACCCCGCTCGTTCGGCGTCATCGCCCGCGAGAGCCCGTCGCAAGGCCACCACGTCATGGTTCGGTTCGACGGCCAGAAGCACGCGTCGCCGTGCCACCCGACCGCGCTCGACTACAGCCCCGGAGACCCCGCATGACCGGCAACGAACACAAGGGGGCGGGACTGCCCGAAGTCCTGGACGGACACTGGAACACAGCCGCTGGCCGAGAGATGGCCGTCGAATACGCCGCGATGGACAAGTCGCGGCTAACGAAATCGGACGTCTCTGACTTCGCGCTCGCCAACGCGGTCTACATGGCCGACCGAGGCGACCTTGACCTGATCGTCTGGCAGACCGCCGCCAAGGAACGCATTCGCTGGCTGTCGGTGCAACTCGCCACCAAGGACGCCGAACTATCGGCCCTGCGGGAGGAACACGCCGATCAAGTTCATGAGGTCGTGGCGGCGCTCTACAAGGCGTGGCCTGACGCAGAGGATATTCCTTCCGATTGGCCCAACGGCATCATCGGCTGCATTGAGCAGATCATCGCCGAGCGAGACGCCGCGCAAGCGCCCCTGGAGGTGTGTCGCCTAAGCTTGGTGGAACAGGGCAGCGCCCGCCGTGACCCCACGATGCCGGTGCTCATTCCCGAGGTCATCGACGCATTGGAGGGTGACGCAGAGGCGCAATACGCCATGGCCATGAACTCCGAAGAACGCCGAGCGGCACATGGTTTGAGCCTACTAGTGAACTGGCAGCGCGTCGCCCTCACCCATCAGGAGAAGGACGCCCAGGATGTCTGAGCGCATTCAAGAGCATCCCGACTACGCCGAGGGCTACTATGACGCGCTCGACATGGAACCCCTGTTCGCGAACGAAGCGACCGCCGCTTACCAGGCCGGTTGGAGAGCCGCCTGGGAGTGCAAGCAGATCCTTGCGGATGCATGGTTTCAGCAGCATGGGCCGCGCCAGTTCTCCAAGACCACGATCATCGGAGACGCCCCCAATGACCGTTGAAGCCTGTCCCGACATCGAGGCTGCGGTGGAGCGGGTGACGGACTTCGCAGTCTGGTTCGATTGCGACGTTCAATCGCATCTTGTGAACGGTTCAGTCGCCCGTGAGCACGCCTCCGACCTCCGCGCCCTCCTCTCCGAGCGCAAGGCTCTGCGGGAGACGCAGATGTCAGCCAATAACCTACCGCCGCGCAAATGGGTCGAAGCGATCCTGAACGCGATCACTGCCGCCCGTGTAGACGGCATCATGGGTTCTGACTCCTTGTCATCCATAGTCTACGCGATAGAGGCAGCTCGGAAGATCGAAGCCCTACAGCGCTCAAGGGAAGCGCCTGGACGGGAGGAGGTGGCGCGGATCATCGACCCGTGGGCCATGGACCGTGCAGAGTGTGACCCTGAAACTGAGGCTGCCCGAGAAGAAGCGCTCACCAAGGCCGACGCCATCCTCGCCCTGTTCTCCTCCTCCCCCACGGTAGAGGGGTGGAGGCCGACGCATCGTCACGTGAAGCGCGGAACGACCTATAAGATCATCGCGGAAGGACTGTTTCAGACTGCCGAGCAGGCCATCTGGGACGAAACGCCGCTGACGATCTACTGCGGCGAGGACGGCAGCTATTGGGCCAGGCCGACGACAGAGTTCCGCGATGGCCGCTTCGAGCCCCTCCCCGCCCCTACTACGGAAGGGAAGTAGATGGACTGGCAACCAACCCGCGGCTTTGAAACCGTTCAAGACGGCGACTTGGTCCGCTTTGTCGAAGAAGACGACCGTGGAGCGGTCTGGGAGGTCGTTAGGCCGGCCACAGCGGTTGATGTGCTGCGGCTACTACACGCCGAGTACATGGCCGACGAAGAGTGCCGCGCCGAAGTCCTGCACCACCTGATCGAGGAGGGATACAGGTTCACCTCGCCATCCCCCCTCCCCGCCCACAACACGGACGCCTCAGGCCCTAGTGAGGGAGGTGAACGGTGAGCGAGACCATCGTTGCCGCTGCACACCTGTACGACCTCGGCGGATCGAGTGACCCGCGCGCTTTGCCGGTGATCGTCTCGGCGCCACCACCAGCGCGACACCACAACCTGTTCGCCTTGGCCGGCTCGCCCGATGAGAGCGGCTTCCTGACATCGGCAGGGCGCTTCGTTGGGCGTGAGGAAGCGTTGTTGATCGCGCGCGCCTCCGGTCAGCCGATGATCGAACATCCGGCGCGGCATGAGCGCCTGCTGTTCTCGGAGGATCTGTGGTGATGAGCATGCTCCTTCCCATCGACCTTGGCCCCACGACTGAGCGGCGGTTTGCCGAGGCGTTCGCCGACAGTGCGACCATCCCCGCCGTGCGCGCCGCCAGGCTGATTGGGGTTGACGAGAAGACCCTCGCCGCCCTCTCTGAGCGACAGGTCATCCGATCGGTCCCGCGCGGCTCGCGCCGGGGCTACACAGAGCGCGACCTTCGCGCCTATCTCACCGAGGAACACGCGACCCCGTGTCCGTCTACAAGCCGAAAAACAGCCGCTTCTGGCAGTTCGATTTCATCATTGAAGGTCGTCGGTTTCACGGATCGACGGGACAGACTACGCGACGCGCCGCCGAAGCGGCGGAAGAGCGCAAGCGGCGTGAGGTCGGCGAAGGCCGTTTCGGGTCCGCCGAAAACCTGACGATCAACCAAGCCTGCGGTCGCTGGTGGGATGACGTCGGCCAGCACCGCGGCGACGCGGCGGACGTCGAGCGCCGGCTCGCCACCCTGATCGCGCTCATCGGCGCCACCACACCGCTTAAGGACATCGACGCCGAGACGGTGGCCGACGCGATCCGCCGCCGGCGCCTGATGCCCTACGTGAAGAGCAAGGCCAAGGACGCCAAGCGCTACTACCCATCGCCAGCCACGGTGAACCGCGACGTGATCGAGCACCTTCGCCCGGTCATGCGCTACGCCGTACTGCTGTGGGCCAATCGCGGCCTGAGGGTTCAGCCCATCGAATGGGGCCGCCTGCGCCTCGAAGAGCCGGCCGGGCTGGTCAAGATCTACGGCGTCGACGAACAGGCGGCCTGGCGCGCCGAGTGCGGCCCCACGACCGGCCTCGCTCTCGATCTGCTGATGACCTACGGGATGCGCTTCGGAGAGCTGTTCTTCGAGCTGGGGGACTTCGACCCGGAAGGTCCACGCCTCAACATCGCCAGCCGCCTCATGCCGGACGGCGAGCGCCGGAAGGGCCGCAAGCGCGACACAGGCGCCCACGTGCTGCCGCTCCGCGCCGGTCATGCCCGCGAGATCGCCGCGCGCCTCACCCGCGCCCGCAAGGCTGGCCTGGAGCACATCTGGTACGTCGAGGAGCGCGACGAGGAGGCGGGCGAGGTGAAGCTGGTCGCCCTCACCTACTACGGCCTCCAGGCGCGCCTGAACTCCGCTGCAGACCGCGCGAGCGTCTCCCCGGGCCGCCGCATCCACGGCACGCGCCACCACGCCGGCACGACCATCCTGCGCAAGTCGGGAAACCTGAAGCTGTCCCAGCGCCTTCTGGGGCATGCCAACATCCAGTCCACGATGCGCTACGCCCACGCCCTGGAGGAAGACCTTCGGGAGGCGCTTGGCGAGGAGGATGTATCGTCGCCCCGGAATAGTCCCGAAGCGACCCCGGACAAGACCGGGACTGATGACACCAACTGATTGTGTTTTATGGGTTTTTTGACGCCAAATGAGCGCATAGCCCACGGTTTACAAAACCGCTGCTCTACCAACTGAGCTAAGCCGGCGCGGCTCATGCGCGCCGCCGACCGATGCCACGGCCCGCCCCCGCTGCCAAGCCCCGACGCTGGCACGCCGATTGCGAAAGCCAATTGGCCCCCTCGGGCCGCATCCCATTTGGAGACTCCACACGTGAGCACGAAAAAACACTGGCTGGTGGGCACGACTGCGGCGCTCGCCGTTGCGCTGGTCGCCGGCGGCGCCAACGCCGCGACCCTGGTCAACGGCAGCTTTGAGCAAGGCGCCGATCCGGGCAGCTTCATCACCCTCGGCAACGGCAGCACCGCCATCACCGGCTGGACCGTCAAGGGCCACGGCGTCGACTACATCGGCTCCTATTGGCAAGCGGCCGATGGCGAGCGCAGCGTGGATCTCTCGGCGCTCAACGGCGGCAGCATCCAGCAGACCATCGATACGGTCGTCGGCAAGACCTACAAGGTCAGCTTCTGGCTGGCCGGCAACCCCGACGGCGGCCTCGGCGACAAGTTCGTCGCCACCTCCGTCAGCGGCGACTGGGTGAACAACTTCACCTTCAACGTCGGCGCCGGCAACACCAAGCAGAACATGGGCTGGACGCAGTACAGCTACACCTTCACCGCGTTCGATCCGACCTCGACGCTGGTCTTCAACTCGCAGACCCGCACGCCGTACGGTCCGGCGCTCGACAACGTGTCGATCTCGGCGGTTCCGGAGCCGGCGACCTGGGCGATGATGATCATGGGCTTCGGCGGCGTCGGCGCCGCGGTGCGCTCCTCGCGTCGCAAGCAGGCCCTCGCCTTCGCCTGACCCACAACAGGCGCTATGAAGGACGCCGTCGGCTCTCCGGAGCCGGCGGCGTTCCTTTGTCTGCAGGCGGGCTGGCGTGGACTTGAAACCGATCGAGATCTTCATCGACGCCGACGCCTGCCCGGTGAAGGACGAGATTTACAAGGTCGCGCAGCGCTATGGGCTGAAGACCTGGGTCGTCTCCAACGCCTTCATGCAGATCCCGCAGTCGCCGCTGATCGCGCGGATGATCGTCGACGCTGGTCCGGACGTCGCCGACGACTGGATCGCAGAGCACATCTCGCCCGGCGACGTGGCGATCACCAACGACATCCCGCTGGCCGAGCGGGTGCTGAAGTCGGGCGGCTACGCCCTGGGCGCCAACGGCCGCCCGTTCACCGAAAATTCGATCGGCGCGGCCATCGCCCAGCGGGCGCTGATGGAGCAGCTGCGCTCGACCGGAGAGATGCTCGGCGGGCCGCGTCCCTTCGACCGCAACGACCGCTCCCGCTTCCTGCAGTCCCTGGACGAGACAATTCAGAAGGAGCGTCGTCGACGCGCCTTGCAACGCGGCGGCGCTTGACTAGCCTGCGCTCACGATTGGCTGAGGGGTTCTGAAATGCGCCATGCGCTGATGCTGTCCGTCCTGGGGTCCTGCGCCCTGCTCGCCGGCTGCGGCCAGGGCGGCGGCGAAAAGTCCGAGGGCTCCGCCCCGGCTCCGACCGCCGAGCACGAGCCCACCGCCGCCGAGAAGGCCGCCGTCCTGGCCAGCCTGCCCGCGCCGTACAACACCGCCGATATCGACAACGGCAAGGCCAAGTTCGCCATGTGCCGCTCGTGCCACACGATCGTCGAAGGCGGCGCCAACCTGACCGGCCCGAACCTGCACGGGGTGTTTGGCCGCAAGGCCGGGGCGCTCGAGAACTACAAGTACTCCGAGGCCGTGAAGAACGCCGGCTTCGTCTGGGACGCCGAGCATCTCGACAAGTGGCTGGCGGAGCCGCGCACCTTCCTGCCCGGCACCAAGATGACCTTCGCCGGCCTCAAGTCCGAGAAGGACCGCATCGATCTCATCGCCTTCCTCAAGGTCGAGACCGGCTACAAAGCGCCGTGAGACGCTAGCGCTTCAAAATAGCAACCTTGACGAGAATGGCGTTCGGCCGCAGCATGTTGCTGTCGAGGCTGCGCTTGCATCTGTCAGCCGAGATCCTGCGCCGGCGCCTGTGACACCCCCTTGTCGCAGCCGGCGCCACCCCGACAACTCGCCTCCCCCGCTGGGGGAGGCTTTTTCGTTCTGGAATGCAGTCGCCCGCGGCGACGCTATTCGGCGGCGTTCGCCGCCCGCGCCTGCTCGGCCTCTTCGAAGGCTTCGATTCGCCGCGCCGTGGTCTGCGGCGACTTCGTGAAGCGCGCGAGCAGATTGTAGAACACCGGCACGATGAACAGGGTCAGGAGGGTCGCGAAGATCGCCCCGAAGAAGATGACGACCCCGATGGTCTTGCGGCTCTCGCCGCCGGCGCCGCCCCACATGATGAGCGGGATCGCACCCGCCGCCGCGGCGATGGAGGTCATGATGATCGGACGCAGGCGCAGCGAGGCGCTCTCGATCACGGCCTCGCGGATCGACAGCCCTTCGTCGCGCAGCTGGTTGGCGAACTCGACGATCAGGATGCCGTTCTTGGCCGCGATGCCGATCAGGATGATCAGGCCGATCTGACTGTAGGTGTTGATGGTCGAGCCGGCGATCAGCAGGCCGAACAGCCCTCCCAACGCCGCGACCGGCACGGTCAGCATGATCACAGCCGGGTGGATCCAGCTCTCGAACTGCGCGGCCAGCACCAGGAACACCAGCAGCAGCGCCATGCCGAAGGCGAGTCCGACGGCGCTGCCGGCTTCGAGATAGTCGCGGGCCATGCCGCCCCATTTGATCTGCGGCCCCGCCGGCATCTTGGCGATTTCGGCTTCGAAGAACTTCACCGCGTCGCCGACCGGATAGCCGGGGTTCAGCTGGGCCGACAAAGTGACCGAGCGCAGACGGTCGACGCGAGAGCGGTCCGGCGTGTCGCCGCGCACCTCGGTGGTGACCACGGTCGAGAGCGGGATCAACTGCCCCGAGCTCGAGCGCACATAGAGGTTGCCGATGTCCCGCTCGGTCTGGCGCTGCTCGCGGTCGGTCTGCAGCAGGACGTCGTACTCCTGGCCGTTCTTGATGTAGGTCGTCACCCGCCGGGTGCCGAAGTTGCTTTCCAGCGCCCGACCGACCGCCTGGGCGGACACTCCCAGCGCCGCCGCCTTCTCGCGGTCGATGTTGACCAGCACGCGCGGGCTGGTCGGCTCGTAGTCGAGACGCGCCCGAGCCAGGCCTGGATTGGCCTCGGCGGCCGCCAGCAGCGGTTTGATCCAGGCGGCGATCTGGTTGTAGTCATCGCCGGCGACGATCACATCGACGCCACTTCCGCCGCCGCCCCCGCCCCCGCCGCGCTGGAAGGCCGGCCGCACCGAGGCGATCGCGCGCACCGAGGTGATCGACGACAGCTCGCGATTGAGGCGCGCGGCCAACTCATTCGACGTGACGCCGCTGCCTTCGGTGACGTTGGCGTTGCCGAAGCCGCCGTTGAACTGGGTGCCGTTGAAGCGTGGGACGCCCAGGATGTAGCGGGTGATCTCGCCGTCCTTGAGCAGTTCGAGCAGCTTCGCCTCGACCTGGTTCGCGGCCTTCATCGTGTAGTCGAAGCCCGCGCCTTCCGGCGCGACGATGTTCAGGTCGACCCGTCCGCGGTCTTCCTCCGGCACCAGCTCACGCGGCAGCACCGAGAAGAGTCCGCCAGCGCCGGCCGCCAGCACGATCACCAGACCGATGGTGGCGAAGGTCGCGCGACGGTCGCCCAGCAGCGACTCCAGCGAGGCGTGATAGGACGACTTCAACTTGCCCATGGCCGCATCGACGCGGCGGGCCAGGAAGCCCTCGCCATGCGCCGGGCGCAGCAGCTTGGAGGCCAGCATCGGCGACAGGCTGAGCGCCAGCAGCGCCGAGAACGCCACGGCCGCGGCGATGGCCACCGCCAGCTCGACGAACAGGCGTCCGATGTAGCCCGGCAGGAACATCAGCGGCGCGAACACCGAGATCAGCACGATGGTCGTCGCGACGACCGCGAAGAACACCTGCCGCGCGCCGCGCTGGGCGGCCACGATCGCCGGTTCGCCGTCGTCTATTCGACGCTGGATATTCTCGACCACGACGATGGCGTCGTCGACGACCAGACCGATGGCCAGCACCAGGGCCAGCAGCGTCAGCAGGTTCAGGGAGAAGCCCAGCGGGGCCAGGACGATGAAGGTCGACAGGATGCAGATCGGCGCCACGACCGACGGGATCAGCGCCGCGCGCCAGGTCCCCAGGAAGATGAAGTTCACCAGGGCGACCAGCGCCATGGAGATCCCCATCGTGATCCAGACTTCCTCGAGGGCGTGCTTGGTGAAGACGGTGTAGTCGACCGCCACCTCCAGCACCGTGCCCTTGGGCAGCGACTTGTTCAGTTCCGGCAGCAGGTCGCGGACGCCCTGCGAGATTTCCAGGTCGTTGGCCTGGGACTGGCGGGTGATGCCGATACCGACTTGGTCGCGTCCGTTCGAGCGGAAGCTGCGGCGGCGCTCGTCCGGCCCCTCCTCCACCCGCGCAATGTCGCCCAGGCGGGTGACGTAGTCCTGGCTCGTGTTGCCGGTCGCGATCGCGGTCCGCGCGCCCGACGCCACCACCGGCAGCTGGGCAAACTGTTCGGGCGTCGAGTAGCCGCGGCCGACCCGGATCGTGAAGTCCTTGTCGGGCGCTTCGAGCGAGCCGGCCGGCAGTTCGAGGTTCTGGCTGTTCAGCGCGTTCTCGACGTCGTCGACCGTCACGCCGCGGGCGGCCATGGCGTTGGGATCGAGCCAGATCCGCATCGAATAGAGCTGGCTGCCGCCGACGAACACCTGGGCCACGCCAGGCACCGTCGAGAAGCGTTCAACCAGATAGCGCTGAGCGTAGTCCGACAGTTGCAACCGGTTCAGCGTCGTCGAGGCGAACGAGATGAACATGATCGGCGAGCCGTCGGCGGTCGCCTTGGCGATCTGCGGCGGATCGGCCTGCAACGGCAGGTTCGACGCCACGCGACTGACTGCGTCGCGCACGTCGTTGGCCGCGTCGTCGAGGTTCCGATCGAGCCGGAACGAGATGTTGATGTTCGAACGGCCGTCGCGCGACGACGAGTTGACCCGGTCGATCCCCTGGATGCCGGAGATCTGTCGCTCGATCACCTCGGTGATCCGCTCCTCGACCACTTCGGCCGAAGCGCCGCGATAGGTCGTGGAGATCGACACCACCGGCGGGTCGACGCTGGGCAGTTCCCGCACGGTCAGCGAGGCGAAGGCCGCCACGCCGACGACGCAGAGGATGATCGCCGCGACCGCCGCGAAGACGGGCCGGCGGACCGAGATGTCCGACAGCATCATGCGTCAGGCCGCGCGGCGCGCGCGCCAGGCTCGGCGCCCTTCTGGGACGTCAGGATGCGGACCGGCTGGCCCGGTTGGATCTTGTTGAGGCCGTCGGCGATGATCTGTTCGCCGGGACGCAGGCCGTCGCGGATCTCCACGAAGCCGTCCTGGCGAATGCCGGTCAGGACCGGCCGCTGCTCGGTCCGCGCCTGATCGCCCTGTCGGCTCACCACGAAGACGAACGCCGAGTCGCCCTGCACCGACACCGCCGACTCCGGCGCGGCGACCACCTGCCGCTGGCCCTGGGCGATCGCCACGCGCAGCATCATGCCGGGCTTCAGCTTCCGGTCCGGGTTCGGGAATTCGGCGCGCGCGGTGATGGCGCGGGTGCGCTCGTCAATGCGGGTGTCGAGCTTCTGGATCCGGCCCTGGATCACCTGGCCGGGATAGGCGTCGATGCGGGCCGTGATCGGCTGGCCTTCACGGATCGAGGCGAGGTAGCGGTCGGGCACTTCGAAATCGACCCGCACGCTCGAAATGTCGTCCAGGGTCACAATCGCCGCGCCCGGATTGACCAGCGCGCCCGGCGCGATGTCCGACAGCCCGACGACGCCGGCGAACGGCGCGCGGATCATGCGGTCGCCTTCGCGAGCCCGCGCCGCATCGACGTCGGCCTTGGCCGCGAGATAGGTCGCTTCGCGCTGATCGAGCGCGGTCTTCGAGGCGTACCCCTGCGCGGCCAGTTGCTTCCAACGGTCCAAATCGCGCTGCGCCTGGACCATGCGCGCCTGCGCCTGGGCGATGCCGGCGCTTTGCTCGGTGGCCTTCAGTTCGACCAGCACCGCGCCTTTGGGCACCGATTGACCGTCGCTGAAGCGCACCTTCTCGACCAGTTGGGTCGCCGCCGCCGTGAGGGTCACCGACTGGCGCCCCTTGGCGACGCCGATCACGTCGATGGCGTCGACGAAGGTCTTGTTCTGCGCGCCGACCACATTGACCGGCGCCGGGCCGCCCATGCCGCCACGACCACCGCCTCCGCCGCCAGGACCGCCGCCGCCCTTCTGGGCGGCCATCGCGCCGCCGCCTCCAGGGCCGCCGGGCCCCTCCTTCTTGCCGAGGGTGAGCTTCCAGCCGCCTGCGACCACCATGAGGCCGAGGATCACAATCGCGCCGACGAGGAAAAAGTGGCGTCGCAACAAGTTACGGAATCTCCGGGGCGGCTCGGAAAATGAAATTGGATGACGCTGAATCGAAACGCGTCTTATGGCGACGATATGGGCGCCGTCCAGTGACAGAACGATGGCTTTGCGTGTCGGGCCTGAAATACAAGATAGGTATGCCCAGCCACAACACTCGTTGAAGCTTACAATTCCGTATTGAGGTCATCGCTGCAAAGAAAACGGGCGCCCGAGATCGGACGCCCGCCTTGAACAATCCTTGAGGAAGACCTCTAGACGTCGTAGCCCGGCAGCGACCGATCCAGCAGACGCAAAGCGCCCGGCCAGGCCAGCCCGCCGCCCAGACCGCGCGACATCTGCGCCTTCACTTCGTCCTGCGCCGCCTGCGGGGCGAGCAGCACGTTTTCACGGCCGGCCGACAGCGCCATGACCTGCTGTTTACAGGCCCGCTCCAGGTAGAACATGTTGATCCAGCACTCGGCGGCGGTTTCCCCGACCGTGAGGGTGCCGTGGTTGCGCAACAGCATCATCTTTTTCTCGCCGATGTCGGCGACCAGTCGCTCGCGCTCGTCCAGATTGAGGGCGATCCCCTCATAGTCGTGATAGGCCAGCATGGTGCGCACGATCAGCGCATGCTGTGACAGCGGCAGCAGGCCGTCCTTCTGCGCCGCGACCGCCACGCCCTGGTCGGTGTGCAGGTGCATGACGAAGTGGGCGTCTTCGCGAGCCGCGTGGATGGCCGAGTGGATCGTGAACCCCGCCGGATTGATGAAGTACGGGGTCTCCTGGAGGATGTTGCCTTCGAGGTCGATCTTGACCAGCGCCGAGGCGGTCATCTCGCCGAAGTACATCCCATAAGGATTGATCAGAAATTGGTGATCGGGCCCCGGCAACCGCGCCGAGATGTGGGTGTAGATCGCATCGTCCCAGCCGTAGAGCGCAACCAGCCGGTAGAGCGCAGCCAGGTCGACGCGCGCCTGCCATTCCTCGGCGCTGACCTTGCCCTTCAACGAGCTCACGCTCGCGATCGAACCATCGGCCATGACGGCCTCCCTATGCATGTCTTTGTCTGATCGTTGATCACCAGAGTCGCGCCGTCGGCGCCAAGCGTCAAGCACGGCCTGCAGCGTTGAATCTGTTCATCAAACGGCCGTTGACACCAGGGCCTGTTGGGCGGAAGATTTTGTTAACGACAAGATCTGCCCGCGCATCACGAACCACGGCTTGTCGGTCCGCCTGTTCCTAGGCTGGGGATGGCGGACCCTTAGTGAAATTTCGACGTCGCCATGCTCGGATGCGGAGGTCGTTGTGTCTTACACGACGTTTAAGCTCGCCGCGGTCGCGGCAAGCCTCGCCTTGGCCGGAACATCGCTCGGCGGGACAGCGCAAGCCGCCACCGTTTACAAAGCGATCCTGCAGGGAGCCAACCAAAACCCGCCCGTCGCCTCGCCGGGCGACGGCGTGGCCTTCCTCACCGTCGACGGCGACCTGCTGACGGTCTCGGCGACGTTCAGCAACCTGATCGGCGACGTGGCCGCAGCCCACGTCCACTGCTGCGCCGCCGCGCCGACCAACGTCGGCGTCGCCACCCGGATCCCGAGTTTCCCGAGCGGCGTCACCAGCGGCAGCTACAATCATGCCTTCGATCTCGATGCGCCAGGAACCTACAACGCCGCATTCGTCACCGCGAACGGCGGCACGGCGCAAGGCGCCCGCGCGGCGCTGCTTACCGGCCTGAACGGCGGGCAAGCCTACTTCAACATCCACACGACATTCGCGCCGGGCGGCGAGATCCGCGGTCAGTTCGCCCTGATCCCGGAGCCGGCCAGCTGGGCGCTGATGATCGCCGGCTTCGGCCTCGCCGGCACGGCCATCCGCTGGCGCCGATCGGCCTTCCGGACCTGAGCGGTCAGGCCGTGGTCTTCACCCGCGCCACGGCGTCCAGCCAGCGGGCGTAGGCGGCCTCCCGTCCATGGCTCGACAGGGTCGGCTCCATCCGTTCGGTCGACGGCCGAGCCGCCGCCGCCTCTTCGACGCTGGCGTAGACGCCCGCCCCCAGTCCGGCGAACAGCGCCGCACCAAGCGCAGTGGTCTCCATGTAGGTCGCCCGCCCGACCGCGACGCCGGTCAGGTCAGCCAGCCGCTGGCTGAACCAGGCGCTGCGCGACATGCCCCCGTCGATACGCAGCTCCACATCCCGGCCAAAGGCGCCGGGCGCGTCGGCCCGCATCGCCTCGATCAGGTCCCGGGTCTGCAGGGCGCAGGCGTCGAATGCGGCGTGCGCGATCTCGGCCAGGCCGGTGTCGCGGGTCATCCCGAACAGGCCGCCGCGGGCATTGGCGTCCCACCACGGCGCGCCCAGCCCCGTGAACGCTGGCACCAGCACCACGCCGTGATCGTCGCGTGCGGTCTGGGCCAGTTTCTCCACGCCGCCGCCGCCGCCGGGCACGCCCAGACCTTCGTTGACCCATTGCAGCGCCGCGCCGGCGATGAAGATCGAGCCCTCGAGCGCATAGGTCGCCCGCCCGCCTAGCCGCGCCGCGACGGTCGTCAGCAGCCGCGAGCGCGACGGCGCCAGGTGCTCTCCAGTGTTGACCAGCATGAAGCAGCCGGTGCCGTAGGTGGCCTTCATCTCGCCGGCGCGAATGCAGCCCTGCCCCATCAGCGCCGCCTGCTGGTCACCGGCCACGCCGCGGATCGGGATAGCCCGCCCCAGCAGCTCAGGCGCGGTCGCGCCATAGTCGCCGGCGCAGTCCAGCACCGTCGGCATCAGCGCCCGCGGCACGTCCAGCATCTCCAGCATCTCGTCCGACCAGGCCTGGGCCTTCAGGTCGAACAGCATGGTGCGCGAGGCGTTGGTGGCGTCGGTGGCGTGCACCTTCCCGCCGGTCAGGTTCCAGATGACCCAGCTGTCCATGGTCCCGGCCAGCAGCTCGCCGGCCTCGGCCCGCGCCCGCGCGCCCTCAACCTGTCCCAGCATCCAGGCGATCTTGGTGCCTGAGAAGTATGGATCCAGCAGCAGGCCGGTGATGTCCGTCACCTGCGGCTCGCGTCCGGCCGCCCGCAGCCGCTCGCAGGTCGGCGCGGTGCGCCGGTCCTGCCAGACGATGGCGCGGTGGATCGGCTTGCCGCTCGCCTTGTCCCAGATCACCACCGTCTCGCGCTGGTTGGTGATGCCGATGGCCGCCACGTCTTCCGCCGGGCGGCCGGACTTGGCCAGCGCCTCGCGCAGAACCGCCACCGAGGCGGCGAAGATCTCTTCGGCGTCGTGCTCGACCCAACCGTCGTCCGGATAGAACTGCTCCAGCGGGCGGCCGGCCTCCGCGAGGGGCGCGCCCGTGGCGTCGAAAACGATCGCCCGCGTCGAGGTGGTGCCTTGGTCCAGCGCCAGGATCAGAGGTTCGGCCATCTTCCACCCCGCCTTTGCTCGTCTGGCGGGCGACTCGCCGCCCGCATGGTCAACAGGTTGTAACCATGTTTTCATCCGCTCCGAGCAGATTCGAAGTGATCGCCGGGGACGCCAGATTGAGTGTGGCCGCCAAGACCGATGAGCTGCTGAATCTGGCCCGCAGCCGTGCGCCGGCCGATCGCGAGCGCCTGTTGCTGGCCATCGTCGAGCTCTGCGACGCCGGCGAGAGCGCCGCAGGGCTGATGACCTCAAAGCCGATCCAGGCCCTGCTCAACTCGATCTTCATGTCCCTGGTCGTCGAGGCGGAGCGCGACATCCGCCGCCGCCTTTCGGAAAAGCTGGCCCAGGCCGAATGGGCGCCCTCGGCCCTCGTCAACGTCCTGGCTTTGGACGACATCGAGATCGCGCGTCCGGTCATCGCCGGCAGCCCGGTGCTCAAGGATCACGATCTCGTCCGCCTGCTGGTCGAGGCGACCATCGAACACCAGATCGAGGTCGCCCGCCGCCCCAATATCGGCCCGCCGGTGGTTGCAGCCATTCTTCAGCAGAGCGAGCCGGCCGTACTGACGGCGCTGGCCGGCAATCCAAGCGCCGCACTCAGCGAGCACGACCTCAGCGTCCTGGTCACGGCGGCGCAGCGGATCGCCGCCATGCGCTCGCCGCTCGCCCGCCACCCCGGGCTCACCGACGGCCTGGCGCGGCAGCTCTACCTGTGGGTCGGCCAGGCCCTGCGGCACTCGCTCGTCGACCGCTTCCGGCTCGACGCCGCCGAGCTCGACGCCGCCCTCGCCGCCTCGGTGCGCGAGGCGCACGGCGGATCGGCCCCGGCCGCCCGCACGGAACGCGATGGCGAGCGCGAGGAGATGGAGCGGCGGCTGGTCGCCAAGCTCGACGCCGCCGGCCAGCTGCGGCCGGGATATCTCATCCGCTCGCTCAAGGAGGGACGTCTCACCCTGTTCCTCGCCAGCCTGGCGACGCTCGGCCGGTTCGACCAGAACCACGTGCGCCGGGCGGTGAACTCCGACCGCCCGGAACTGCTGGCCCTGGCCTGCGCCGCCGTCGGCATCGACCGCAGCGTTTTTCCGACCATCCTGGCGATGGTCCGCGACCTCAACGGCGGGCTGCCCGGCGGCGGCCAGGAAGGTGCACGCCGCGCCGGCGGCGCATTCGGCCCGTTCGACGCCCACATCGCCGGCGCCGCCTTCCGCCGCGCGGTGAACCCCGGTTGACGGATCGCCCGTTTCACGGACTTTAGCCGCGCCATGTTCAAGCCTGAGCCCTTCGTGACCCGTCTCGCCTTCGCGGCCAGCGACCGCCCTGAGGCGCAGGACGCGCGCAACGTGCTGGTTTCCCGCTACGGCGAGGCGAGCGACGATGACGCGCAGGTGATCGTCGCGCTCGGCGGCGACGGCTTCATGCTCGAAACCCTGCACGAGAACCTCAAGAACGGCCGCCCGATCTACGGCATGAACCGCGGCTCGGTCGGCTTCCTGATGAACGAGTACAGCGAGGACGCGCTGCTCGAGCGGATCAACGCCGCCGAACGCGCCGTCATCCATCCGCTGTCCATGGTCGCCATCGACGCCGCCGGCCGCCGTCACGAGGCGCTGGCCATCAACGAGGTCTCGCTGCTGCGCCAGACCCGCCAGACCGCCAAGCTGCGCATCTCCATCGACGGCAAGGTGCGGCTGGGCGAGCTCTCCTGCGATGGAGCGCTGGTCGCGACCCCGGCCGGTTCCACCGCCTACAACCTCTCGGCCCATGGCCCGATCATTCCGCTCGACGCCAAGATCCTGGCCCTGACCCCGATCAGCGCTTTCCGCCCGCGTCGCTGGCGCGGCGCCTTGCTGCCGCATACGGCCCAGGTCACCTTCGAGATCCTCGAAGCTGACAAGCGTCCGGTCAGCGCCGTGGCCGACAATTTCGAGGTCCGCGACGTCGTGGCCGTGCAGATCGCCGAGAACCGCGACGTCGCCCTGCACATGCTGTTCGACGCCGGCCGCAGCCTCGAGGAACGCGTCCTCGCCGAACAGTTTTCCGTGTGATTACCGCCGGTTCCCGGCTCATCCGTTGTTAACGCCTGTCTTCTAGGGTGCCCCACGTTGTCCTAGGAGGCGCGTAGTGAGCCAGCAGAACCCGGTCATCCAGCCCCCCAGCCTGCGTCTGAAGGTCGGCGGTCGGTTCGGCGCGATCGATCCGAGCGCCATCGCCAAGGCCGAAGCGGCGCTTAGGAGCCTCTCCGGCAACTTCGCCCAGTGGCTTTCGGAAGAAGTCATCAAGCTCGACGCCGCCCGCCAGCTCGTCCGCGACGCCGGCGTCACAGCCGAGACCATGGAGACGCTCTATCTGCGCGCCCATGACCTCAAAGGCCTGGGCACCACCTACGAATTCCCGCTGATCACCCGCATCGGCGCCTCGCTGTGCCGGCTGATCGACGACAAGGACAAGCGTCTGACCGTCTCGCTACCGCTCGTCGACGCCCACATCGACGCCATCAAGGCCGCGGTCCGCGACAGCATCAAGACCGACGACCATCCCGTCGGCCGCATCCTGATCGAAGAGCTGGAGCGCAAGGTCGCCGCGGCGGCCTAAGCGCTACATCACGTTCGCCAGCGGCTCCTCGACCACGCCGTAGCCGGCGTCCGGCGGCAGCACCAGAACCTTGCCGCCCGGGCGATCCTGGATTTGCGGCTCGACCGTCACCAGGGTCCGCCCCTTGGCTCGCGCCACGCAGTCCTCGGCGCTCGAAGCCTCGGCCAGCAACTGCACGTTCATGCGGGTCGGGAAGATCACCTTGCGCTCGCCGGCCTGCGCCAGACGCAGCACTTCGCTCGGCGCGATCCACTCAGCGTCGACCGTCTCGCGACCGTCGCAGGCCGCCACCTGGTCGTCCGGCGCGTCCACCACATAGAACCAGGTGTCGAACCGCTTCGGGGTCAGCGGCGGCGTGATCCATCGCGCAAAAATCGTCAACGCATTCAAGTCGATGACCACGTCCAGCTCACGCACAACGTCAAGAAAGGCCAGTTCCCCGCGATCGACCTTCAGCCGCACGTCCAGCGGCGCCGCCTCCCCGCCGATCGGACCGCCGTCAGCGCGCCGCCCCAGCAGGATGCCGGCCTCCTCGAACACCTCGCGGATCGCCGCGATCCGCAGGCCGCGTTGCTCGGCGTCGAAGTCCGCCCAGCCCAGCGCCCGTTCGGCCCAGGCGTCGTCATGGTCGCCGGCGTGGCTCTTGCCGCCCGGGAACACCAGCGCCCCGGACGCGAAGTCGATCTGGTGATGGCGCTTGACCATCAGCACTTCGAAGGTCGGCGCGTCGCGCAGCAGCAGAATCGTCGCGGCCGGCTTGATGTCTGGCGATGTCATGGAGGCCAGCTTGGGAGCCTCGCCCCCGGGGCGCAAGTGTGACCCTAGGGCAGCTTCAGGCGCTGACCTGCCGCCCCTGCGACTCGGCCCGATAGGCCGCCCGGGCGTCCGCCGACAGCCGGTCCATCTTGTCGAGCAGGTAGTCGGAATCCTCGCGGCTGGCGATGTCGACCTGGGTCAGGAACCGCTGCAGCATCCGCTCCTGGAAGCGTTCGCGGTCCCGCGCACCGCCGTCGAACTCCATCGAGTGATAGGTGTCGACCCCGGCCCGGAACGCGCCATAGAGCCGCGCCGGCATCCCGGCCCGGTCGTAAATCGCCTTCAGGCCCAGCGGCCCGGCGTCGTGGATCATCAGCCAGGTCCGGTGATGCGGCACGCTGGCCAGTTCGGCCAGCCCCCACTCCAGGAAGGTCATGTGCCCCTGGGCGAGGGCACGCAACAGCAGCGAGGCGGTCAGCCGGTCGTGCTGTCGCAGGTGGCCGACAAAGGCCTTCACGTCGCTCGTGCGGCCAGCCTGATCGACGAGGTCGACGGTGGCGCGCTCCTGCGCGCCCATGGCGATCTCCAGCGCCAGCTCGGCCGAAATCTCGTGTCGGTTCAGCAAGTGGTCGCGCACCTGCTCGCCCACCAGACCGACCAGCTTTTCCGTGACCGACAGCGGCAGGGCGTTGCGGTAGGCCATCGCCGCCAGCACCTGCTCCGAACGTTCGAAACGGGTCACCGCCGCGTCCAGCGTCTCGTCGGCGAACTGGGCGTTGTCGTTGGCGCAGGCCGCCTCGACCGCGACCTCCTCGCCGTGCTCGACGATCGCCTGCGTGACGGCTTTCGACACCTGCGGGCGCTTGGCCACTGCGAGCTGCCGCAACGGGCCGCCGATCCGCACGATCTCCACCAGGTCGGCGTCGGTGAACACCGGCGACGCGCCGAGGATCGGCATGCAGATCCGCTCCACGTCCTCGGCCAGCCGCACCGCCACGTCATGCGGAACCAGCGGCGAACTCTTCAAGGTCACCGACAGCGCCTCGCGCACCATCTCGGCGGCGTCATGCGCCATCACCCGCAGGATTTCCTGGGCGTGCGCGCGGTCCTCGTCGCTGAGCACCGCCGCGTCGAGCCGACGGCAGATTTTGCGGGCTGCGAAGGCACGCTCGTCCGGCGTCGCGCCCTTGACCAGCGTGCGGATGTCCTCGTCCGTCAGCGCCGCCCGCGTCGTCGCCATAACCCTGCCCCCGATGGGGGCCTCAACCCCCGCCAAAAGGATAATCTAAGGTTAAGCTTAACGAACAGTTGCCCGCTTGGCTGTGGATTTACCCTGCCGCGTAACTGATCGCGAACCCTGCCGCGATATGGTTCCACCTGTCGCCGAGGAACCCGATTCATGCTGGTCGAGACCGATAAAACCAAGACCCGAGGCGGGTCATCGGTCACCCAGCAGGCCCTCGAAACCCAGACATCCCTTCTGCCGTACGCCCTGGCCGTGTTCGCGGTCAGCCTGCCTCTGCTAGTCTGGGCCGGATCCTACGCCAGCAACGCCGTCTGGATGACCGGCACCTTCGCGATCTTCGCCATCGCCTGGGGCGTGTTCTACGCCGCGGTGAACTGGCTGAAGGAGCCGCAGGCTCTTAACGACCTGCGCAAGCGCGGCCAGATTCACATCTTCTGCGGCCTGATCTGGGCCGCGGCCGTGGCCCAGATGGCGGCGTTCGGCGACGGGGCTGGTCCGGTCCGCGGCGAGCTGATGCTCATCTCGGTGGCCGCCGCCGTCATCGTCATCTTCTTCACCGCGCCCTGGCTGCCCAGCCTGCTGATCGTCGGCTCGGCCACCGCCGCAGGACCGCTCTATTTCCTGCTGCGCAATCCGGCCGACCGCACGATGGCGAACCTGGCCTGGGGCGGCATCGCCCTGGCCCTCGCCTTGGCCCTGATCCTCAACCGCATCCTGCGCCGCCAATTCGCGCTGGCCGCCGAGCGCGAGGTGCTGATCGCCGACCGCGACCTGCGCATGGACCAGGCTCGCCAACTCGCGCAGTCGAAGTCAGATCTGGTCGCCACCCTCAGCCATGAAATCCGCAACGGCCTGACCGGCGTGGCCCACGTGCTCGCCTCGGCCGTCGGCCACAACGGCCGCAGCGCACCGTCGCGCGAACAACTGTCGGCCGCCCTCGACGCCGCCAACGACCTGATCTCGGTGCTCAACACCACGCTCGACTCCGAGACAGCCGAGGCCGGCCGCCTGGAAGTCGACACCCATGCCTTCGACGCCGTGGCCCTGATCCGCGACCTGGTGATCCTCAACCGCCCCAACGCCGCCTCCCGCGGGCTGGAGCTCTCGCTCCACGTCGCCTCCGAGCTGGCGGTGATGGGGAGCGGCGCGACCGTCGCCGATGCTCATCGCGCCCGTCAGATCCTCGCCAACCTGCTCGGCAACGCCCTAAAGTTCACGGTCCGCGGCCGCGTCGAGGCCCGCGTCGAGCTCGCCGCGCCCGGCCGCCTCTCGATTGAGATCGCCGACACGGGTCCTGGCCTGGCCAAGGAAGAGCTCGAGCAGGCGTTCGAGCCCTTCAATCGCATCGCCCGCACCAGCGCCGGCACGTCCGGCGCAGGGCTCGGCCTCTCGCTCTCGCGCCAGCTGGCCCGCCTGATGGGCGGCGAACTGTCGGCCCACAGCGCCGTCGGCGTCGGCTCCTGCTTCCGCCTTGAGCTGCCCTTCGACGCTGGCGCCCAACCCGAACGGGAACTGGAGGCGCCGGTCGAACTGGCCGCCATCCTTCCTGAGGCCCGTCAGCGCATGCGCGTCCTCATCGCCGAGGACGACGCCCTCAACGCCGCCATGCTGCGCGCGGTGGTCGAACAGCTGGGCCACCAGGTCGTCCACGCCGTCGATGGCCAGCGCGCCCTCGACCTGGCGCGGGTCTGCGAGTTCGACCTGCTGATGATCGACGGCCGGATGCCCAACCTCGACGGGCCTGCAGCGATCGCCGCGATCCGAGAGCTCGAGGGCGACAACGCCGGGGTGCCGATTGTCGCGGTCATCGGCGGCGACGCCGACGAAGCCCAGGAATGCTCGCAGGCCGGCGCCGACGTCGTGCTGCGCAAGCCGGTCAGCGTCGCGGCGGTGGCCCGCGCCGTGGCCGACGCCGTCTCCATCGACCGCGTTGCCCAGCCCGCGCGCTCCGTCGCCTAGGACGTCGAGTGGACCGGGCTGACGCCCGGGCGCCCTTGAGACTGAGCCTCGCCCCCGCCAAGATGCCCCCAACAACAAGGGAGGCGCGCGTGCTGCTGCAGGGTCTGAAGGTCGTCGAATTCGCCTCCTATATCGCCGCACCCGGCGCGGCCGGCATTCTCGCCGACTGGGGCGCGGAGGTGATCAAGGTCGAACGGCCGGAAGGCGACCCGATGCGCCACGTCTTCGGCGACGCCAAGAGCGACATTTCGGGCAACCCGACCTTCGGCCTCGACAACCGCGGCAAGCGCGCCGTGGTGCTCGACATCTCCAAGCCGGAGGGCCGCGACGCCCTCGCCCGCCTCGCCGCCCAGGCCGACGTCTTCCTGACCAATGTCCGCCCCGCCGCCCTCAAGCGCGCCGGCCTCGACGAGGCGACGCTGCGGGCGACCAATCCGCGGCTGATCTACACCATGGTCACCGGCTATGGCCTGGAAGGTCCCGACGCCGCCAAGCCGGGCTTCGACGTCACCGCCTTCTGGTCGCGGGCCGGCGTCGCCCACATGCACGCGCCCAAGGGCACGGATCCGTTCATCCTGCGCACCGGCGTCGGCGACCACATGACCTCGCTAGCCACCGTCTCGGCGATCCTGGCGGCGGTGGTCGAGCGCCAACGCACCGGCGTCGGGCGCGTCGTCCAGACCTCGCTGCTGGCCACGGGCATCTACGCCGTCAGCTCCGACCTCGCCGTGCAGCTGGCGTTCGGCAAGCTCGCCTCCAATCGTCCCCGCAGCGCCCCGTTCGATCCACTGGCCAACTTCTACCGCAGCCGCGACGGCCACTGGTTCGTGCTCAACCCCCGCGGGGCCAGCAACGACTGGCAGCTGCTCTGCAAGACCTTCGAGCGGCCCGACCTGCCGACCGACGAACGCTTCGCCTCCGGCCGCGTGCGCCGGCAGAACAGCGCCGCCCTGGTCGAGCAGTTCGACGCCGCCTTCAGCCAGCTCGACTTCGAGGAGATCGCCCGCCGCCTGGACGAAGCCGATCTGGTCTGGGCGCCCGTGCAGACGCCCGCCGAGGTCGCCGCCGATCCGCAGGCCGCGGCCGCCGGGGCCTTCGTCGATCTGGAAGATGGTCAGGGCGGGACCTATCGCTCGCCGGCCGCGCCGGCCCGCTTCCCGGGCGCAGATCTCGACCGCCGCCCGCCGGCTCCTGGCCTGGGACAGCACACCCGCGAGGTCCTGACTGAGCTCGGCTATTCCGGTGCGCAGATCGACGCCATGCTCAACGCCGGGGCCGCCGCCTAGCGCCTGCTCTAGCTGGCCTTGTCGCGGGCCTCGGACAGCACCCGCAGCATCTCGCTGGTGAACAGCGATCCAGTCATCCGCTGGCCGGCGCTAGCGTCGTCGTCGGACTTGGTCCCGCGCAGGATCAGGTCGACCATCGCGTCCTGGCTCGCCTGCAGCTGCTGCTGACGCGCCGAGGCGTACTGCACGAAATTGGTGTCGGGCGCGGGCTGGCGCGGCGCGGTCGGGGCCGGACCGTGCGCGCCCTTGGTCAGGTTCGCATAGACTTCGGACACCGTCGCCGGGCGGCCGTCGCGATAGAAGATCGAGCGGTTCGCGCCGGCCGCATCCGGAAACATCGCCGCCGCGCTCGCACCCGGCTGGGTGCGCACCGCCTCGATCAGCCGCGCCGAGCCCTGCGGGCCCAGAAAGTGAGCGGCGTAGAGCTCGCCCGCCGTCGGCGCGCGGCCGACGCGGCCCTTGAGGTACGAGGCGTGGTCGGAGGTCAGCTCCCCGGCCATCAGCGACGCCGCATGCGGATCCATCCGCAGGTCCATCACCGCCTTGCGCGCCTCGGCGCCGGCCACCCGATAGCGGCCGTCCGCCCCCTTGGTGATCAGCTCGGAATAGCGCGCATAGCCGTACTTCGCGCCATGCTGCTTGAGGGTCGCCAGCCAGGTCTGTTCGACGAACTGGAACAGGCCCGCGGCCGAGGACGTCGGGGCCTTGGCGCGCGGATTATAGCCGCTCTCGCGCGCGGCGGTCTTCATGAGGAAGGTGAAGTCGACGCCAGTGGCGTTCGAGGCCCGCTGGATCGCGGCCTCCACAACTCCCCTGATTCCCTCGATCGCCATGGGGCCAGATGTGCCCCGACATGGTTAACGCGTCGCTAACCATGTTCTTTGGCCAGGACCGCTTGCGTCAGACGAGGCGGCTCCCGATCTTGCGCTTCCCATCTTCCGCGAGGACCGCCGATGACCCAGCCGCTGCTCACCTTCAACGACGGGGCGGCGCTGCCCCAACTCGGTCTTGGCGTCTGGCAGGTGCCCGACGACGAAGCCGCCGTCATCGTCCAGGCCGCGGTCGACGCCGGCTACCGCCACGTCGACACCGCGGCCATCTACCAGAACGAAAAGGGCGTCGGCGAAGGGCTCAAACGCGCCGCGGCCGGCGGCGAGGTGGCCCTGACCACCAAGCTCTGGAACGAGAGCCAGGGCTATGACCGCGCCCTCAAGGCCTTCGACAAGTCGCTCCAGCGTCTCGGCCGCGACAGCGTCGATCTCTACCTCATCCACTGGCCCTGCCCGAGCCAGGACCTCTATGTCGAGAGCTGGAAGGCGCTGGTCCGCTTGAAGGAGGAAGGCCGCACCAAGTCCATTGGCGTCTCGAACTTCACGGCCGAAAACCTGCGCCGCATCGTGGGCGAGACGGGCGTCGCGCCCGCCGTGAACCAGGTCGAACTGCACCCGCGCTTCCAGCAGACCGCCCTGCGCGTCGCCCACCAGGAACTGGGCGTGGTCACCGAGTGCTGGAGCCCGCTCGGCCAGGGCAAGGTCCTGGAGGATCCGGTGATCGGCAAGATCGCCGCCAAGCACGGCAAGACCCCGGCCCAGGCGATCATCCGCTGGCACCTCGACAACGGCTTCCTGGTGATTCCGAAGTCGGCCAATCCCGACCGCCTGCGCCAGAACTTCGCCGTCTTCGACTTCGCCCTCGACGCCGAGGACATGGCCGCCTTCGCCACCCTCGACAGCCCCGACGGCCGCATCGGCCCGGACCCGGTGAAGTTCGGCTGACTCAGGCGGCGGCGGGGCGGCGCCACTTGGTCACCGCCCCGCCGCCTTTGCGCTTCTCCACGGCCAAGCTTCAGACACGATCGCGGCGCGACCCTTTGTTTCAGCGACGAAAAACAAAGGGAGGTCGCCAATGGTCATCCGTCAGTTCATGCCGGTCGTGCTCGGCCCGTCGAAGCCTCGTTCCGGCCGATCTCCGGCCGTTACAGCGGCCATCGCCCTGTCCGTGATCGTCCACGGCGGCCTGGCCGCCTATCTCGCCGTCAAGACCTGGACGCCGCCCGAGCCCGAGGCGCTGCCGGAAGGCCCGATCATCAACGTCCAGACCTGGACGCCGCCGCCCCCGCCGGCCAAGCCGGTGATCCAGCAGCCCGAGCGCAGCGTCTCACCGCGTCCGCCGGTCACCCTCGACCTGCCGTTCACGCCGCCGCCGCCGATCCCGATGGCCCCGACGCCGTCGCCCCCGCCGACGGAACCGGTCACGACGCTCGCTCCGCCGGCGCCGCCGACACCCGCGCCCCCGGCCGTGATCGTGGCGCCCAACTGGCTCAAGCGCCCCGGCGCGTCTGAGTTCGCCCGCTTCTATCCGGACTCCGCCCAGCGGCGCGGCGTTGGCGGCACGGCGACGATCTCCTGCCAAGTCAGCGCCGCCGGCTCGCTCAGCGGCTGTTCGATCGCCCGGGAGTCGCCGGCCGACGAAGGCTTCGGGCGCGCGGCCCTCAAGCTCGCCCCCTACTTCCGGATGAGCCCGATGACCCGCGACGGCCAGCCGGTGGAGGGCGGCACGGTGCAGATCCCCATCCGCTTCAACCTCGGCGGATAGGACTCGGCCTCGGCCTGCTCAGTAGCTCTTGGGCAGGCCGAGCACCCGCTCGGCGATGTAGTTCATCACCATTTCACGGCTGATCGGCGCGATCCGCGCGATCATCGCCTCACGGAAGTAGCGCTCGACGTCGAACTCCTTGGCGTAGCCCATGCCGCCATGGGCCAGCACCGCGGCCTCGCAGGCATGGAAGCCCGCCTCGCCGCCCAGGTACTTCGCCGCATTGGCCTCGGCCCCGCACTCGCGGCCGGCGTCGAACAGCGCCGCGGCCTTGAACGCCATCAGGTTGGCGGCCTCCAACTCGGCCCAGGACTTGGCCAGGGGATGGGCGACGCCCTGGTTCTGGCCGATCGGCCGGCCGAACACGACGCGCTCCTTGGCGTAGTTCGAGGCCTTCGCCAGCGCCGCGCGGCCCAGCCCCACGGCTTCGGCCGCGAACAGCACCCGCTCGGGGTTGAGCCCGTCCAGCAGATAGTAGAACCCGCGCCCCTCCTCGCCGATCAGGTCGCCGGCCGGGACCTCGAGGTTGTCGATGAACACGCTGTTCGACTCGACCGCCTTGCGGCCCATCTTCGGGATCACCGTGGCGCTGATCTTCGAACGGTCGAAGTCGGTGTAGAACAGGCTCAGGCCCTCGGTGGCCTTCTTCACCTGATCCTTCGGCGTGGTCCGCGCAATAATCAGCATCTTGTTGGCGCGCTGGGCCATGGTGGTCCACACCTTGCGGCCCGAGATGACATAGCCGTCGTTGGTGCGCACCGCGCGCGTGGTCAGGCTGGTGGTGTCGAGGCCGGAATCCGGCTCAGTGATGCCGATGCAGATCTTGTCCTCGCCGGACATCAGCCGCGGTATCGCCCGGTTCCTGAGCTCCTCGCTGCCATACCTGACGATAGGCATCGGTCCGAAGATGTTCAGGTGCATGGCGCTCGCGCCGGAAAACCCCGCGCCTGACTGCGTCACCGCCTGCATGACCAGCGCCGCCTCGGTCAGCCCCAGGCCCGCCCCGCCCAGCTCCGCCGGCATCGCCGTGCCCAGCCAGCCGCCGGCCGCCATGGCGGCCACGAACGCCTCGGGAAAATCACCGGTCTCGTCGGTCTGGCGCCAGTAGTCGGCGTCGAACTGGGCGCAGAGCCGGCCCACGCTCTCGACGATGGCTTCCTGTTCCTCGCTCAACCAGAAGCCGCTCATCGATCTCTCCCTACTTCGCCGGCGCGTCGAACCTCGCCGGACTCATGGCTTCGGCAAAGGGACCAGCTTCCCCTTCCGTCACGCAAGCCACGATCAGCCGGGCGACCAGCGGGGCCAGCAGCCAGCCGTTGCGCCGCGCGCCCACGGCCAGCAGCACGTCCTGGTGCCTTCCCCGCCCGACCATCGGCAGGCCGTCAGGCGTCGCCCCGCGCACGCCTGTCTCGGCCGCGAAACTCGCCCCGGCCAGGTGCGGGAACAGCCGCACGCCCGCGGCCTTCAGCGGCTCGACCTTGGCGGG
The DNA here is from genome assembly GCF_964254345.1 of Phenylobacterium sp. LjRoot97. Classification (NCBI taxonomy): domain Bacteria; kingdom Pseudomonadati; phylum Pseudomonadota; class Alphaproteobacteria; order Caulobacterales; family Caulobacteraceae; genus Phenylobacterium; species Phenylobacterium sp. LjRoot97. The sequence goes on along the minus strand of NZ_CAXUTH020000001.1, from coordinate 1,598,016 downwards.
CTCGACCGCGCGGTCGCCCAGGCCCGCCTCCATCGTCGCCCCGATCGTCAGCCCGCCCGGCGCGCCGGTGACATAGGCCCCCTGCCCGCGCACGACCACGCCGCGATAGGCCCGATCACGGGTGCGCAGGATGTGCCCCTTGATCGGCGAGACATGTGACAGCTCCGGCGCCACGACCGCCAGGTCGCGGCCCGCGCCGGTGGCGATCACCAGCCGCTCGCCGCCCTCGAAGCCGGTGGCCGCCTGCTGGTGAAACTCGACACCTGCTTCGGCCGCCGCCCGGCGCAGCGCCGCCAGCGCCGCGCCGGCCTCGATCCGCCAGTCCTCGCGCACCAGCAGACCGCGCCGCCAGCCGTCCGCCAGATCAGGGGCCAGGCCCGCCAACGCACCGCGCTCGAGCTCGGTCGGATGCAGGCCCAGCCCACGGAGCGCGCCATCGATGCCGGCCAGAAAATCGTCGTCGCCGACCGCCACCGCCCCGGCGCGATCGACTGTCAGGCCGATCCGCGCCTCCAGCGCCGGCCACAGGTTTCGCGCGGCCATCAGCAGGGAAAAGTGCGGCGTGGCGCTGGGATCCAGCACCGCCTCGAACGCCGGCGCCAGCATCCCGGCCGCCACGCCCGAGGCGTTGTCTCCCGGCTGCGCCGCATCGAACACGGTGACGCGCGCGCCCGCGTCGGCCAGGGCCAGGGCGGTGGTCAGGCCCAGCGCGCCGGCCCCGGCCACGGTGATCTTGGGGCCTTTGCTCATGGGCCTAACGAGCGGGCTTCGCGCTCAAAATCAAGTCCCGGGCGACGCCCCGCGCCGATAGCGCCGCAGGCCAAGGTGGAACAGGCCCGCAGCAAGGGCGCCATAGCCCAGCGCCGAGGCGACCACGATCGTCACGGCTCCGAGGCTCGGCTCGCGCAGCATCTTCACCGGGGCCAGCACCACGAACGCCGCCGGCAGCACCGTATAGGCGGCGACCTTCACCAGGCCCTGATGGATCGATCCCGGATAGCTGGAGAACAGCAGCGTGAAGTCGGTCAGGTCGCGGGCGAAGCTGCGCGCCCCGGCCGCCCAGAACGCCAGGCTGGCGAACGAAATCGCAGCCGAGACATAGACCGTGCCCCCGGCCGCGACGGCCAGGAGCAGCAACGGCAGCTGTTCCCAGCGTACCTGCGCGAACAGCAGCAGGACCGCGACGCCGCAAACCAGGTCACCCCAGGCGGTGGCGATGCTTTCGCGGGCCAGCAGCCGCGCGATCAGGCCCGCCGGCTGGGTGAGCAGGCCGTCCAGCTCGCCGCGGACGATAGACCCGGCCATGTCGCGGTAGCCGCCGGCTAGCGCTCCTGCCAGGCCGACGATGCACATCATCAGCCCCAGCAGCAGGGCGACATCGGCCATGCCCCAGCCGCCGACGCTGCGAAAGCCGGCGAAGAACAACGCCCACAGGGTCAGGAACACCAGGTCGTTGACGATCATGCCGCCGACCTGGAGCGCGAAGTTGGCCTTGTCGGCGAACGACATCCGCACCGAAGCCGCGGCCTCGGCGGCGTAGAGGCGCAGGAAACGCATCATACCCCTCCCCGCCGCAGCACCTTGGCGAGGCCCGCGCGCCAGATCGCCAGGCAGGCCGCGCTCAGCACGCCGATCCACAGCAGCTGCCAGCCCAGCCCGATCAGGAACAGCTCAGGCGCCATGGTCATCGCCGCCGGCCAGTAGAGATGCGCGGCGAAGGGCGAGGCCTTGGCGATCGCTTCCATCAGCGGCGGATAGAGCGTCACCGGCGCATAGAGCCCGCCCAGCAGGAACATCAGCTTCTGGATCACCAGCTGGAACGGCAGCACTCGCCGCGCCCAGAACGCCATCAGCCCGGCCAGGGCGTAGAGCAGCACCCCAACGACGACGCCCAACACGCCCAGCACCAGCAGCCGGGGAAACGCCTCGGCCGGCGGCCACGCGCGGCCCGACGCCGCCAGCAGCGCCAGCGCCGTGATCCCCAGGGCCGCCAGCCGCACGAAGGCCGCGCCCAGGTTCTGGCTCAACACCTGGATCAGGTACGACTTGGGCCGCAGCAGATGCGGCTCCAGCCCGCCCGAGCGGATGTCGTCTTCGAGCCGCAGGTGGGTGGCCGGCAGCGACAGCGTCACCCACTCGGTCGCCCCGATGTAGAGCGCCAGCCCGCCCGCCGGCAGCGCATAGGCCAGCGTGCCGGGCAGTTGCTCGGCCGCGACCTTGTCCCACAGCGCCGACAGCACCAGCAGCAGGATCACGAAGAACACGCAGCGCCCGGCCAGCACCGGCCAGGCCGCCAGCGTCTCGCCTGCCCCGACCCGCAGCGCCGCCCAGGCCGCGCTCGCGCCGCGCCGGGCCTCAACGACCGCCAGAGTAGATGTCATGGATCACCTCCTCCATCGGAGGGTCCTCGATGGTCACGTCCTCGATGCCGCCCTTGGCCAGGGCCGCGGCGATCACCTGTTCGACGCGGGTGACGCGGGTGTCGACCTCCAGCACCGTGGTGTGCGCAGCCGTCGAACGACGGATGACGCCCGGCAGGTCCAGGCAAACCTCCGCGCTCGCTGACTGCAGCGTCACGACCTTGCGGCCCAGGAACCGGCGGCGCAGCTGATCCGTCGACTGGTCGACGACGATCCGGCCCTCGCCGACGACGATCACCCGCTCGCAGACAAGCTCGATGTCGCGGGTATCGTGCGAAGTCAGCGCCACGGTCAGCCCGTGGTCGCGGGCGTGCTCGCGCACGAAGTCGCGGATCGCGGCCTTGGCGGTCACGTCCAGGCCGATGGTCGGCTCGTCGAGGAACAGCAGCTCCGGCCCATGCAGCAAGCTGGCGGTGATCTCGCAACGCATCCGCTGACCGAGCGACATGCGGTTGACCGGCTGGTCCATCAGCTCCGCCAGGGCGAAGCGCTCCGAGAGCTCGCCGAGCCGCCGGCGCGCCGTCGCCTCGTCCTGGTCGTAGATTTTCGCCAGCAGCGCAAAGGAGTCCCGCGCCGGCAGCTCGCCCCACAATTGGGACCGCTGCCCGAACACCACGCCGATCCGGTAGGCCAGCGCCTTGCGCTGGCGCCAGGGGACCAGCCCCAGCACCTGCGCCTGCCCGCTCGTCGGCTCCAGAATGCCCGACAGCATCTTGAGGGTGGTCGACTTGCCCGCGCCGTTCGGCCCGATGATCGCCACGCGCTCGCCCGGCGCGATGTCGAACGACACCCCGGCCACGGCCTCGATGGTCACCTGCTGGGACGAAAACGCGCCGGCCAGCCCGCGGCCGCGCTTGGCGTAGCTATAGCGCTTGCAGAGGTTCCGGACGGTGATGGCGGGCGTGGTCGACATGGGCGGGGCTCGGATGGCGGGTCTGGGAGGCAAGGTGCGGGCATGCGAAGTACGTCGGGCGCGGGTAAGCGAGCCCTTGGTAATTCGGCATGTTCGAAGCCTTGCCGGCCATTGCGTTCAAATCCGATCCGCCGCGAACACGTTCGCGGAACGCGGGTAGGTGTAAGTCGAGCTTTCGCGCAATGCAACTAGCGCGGACGAAACAGCGCCTCGAGGCCCTGGATCACGTCCTCCATCAGGGTCGAGTCCCCGCTCTCGTCGGCCTGGGTCAGCGCGGCCGCGCCATGGCCGCAGGCCCAGACCGCCAGGGCGACCTTGTGGATGATGGCCGGATCGACGCCCTGCTGGCTCGGCGCGCCTGAGATCACCTCTTCCAGCACCGCGAAGGCGCTGTCGCGGGCCTCGGCCACATCGCCCTCAGCGATCAGGGCGGCGTCGAACATCAGCTCGTAGAGCGCCGGCTGGGCGCGGGCGAAATCGAAATAGGCCAGCGCCGTCATGCGGATCGGCGTGGTCTCGGCATGGGCTCCGGCCTCACGCAGGCTGACCTCCAGCTCGCGAAACCCCATCGCCGCGAGCCCGGCCAGCAGCGCGGCCTTGGACGCGTAGTGGTGATACACCGATCCCGCCGCGATCCCGGCCCTGCCGGCCAACGCCCGCAGGTTCAGCTCCGAGCGCCCGCCCGCCTCCAGCAGCGCACGCGCTTCATCCAACAGCAGGGTTCGCAGATTGCCGACATGGTACGGACGGCGCCGGGCGCCTTGATCGGTCCAGACCATCACGCCGCTCCCGCCGGGGCGTACGAAATCGAATGCGCGCTGGCGCGGCGTGGCATTGGCGTCCTCCCTATCCGAACGATGTTCTCAAGCTCGTCCCGGCTTGTCGAGGCCGCCGTGCGCCTGTGAGCGACAAAGTGAGCGTTGATCACCCAGCCGCCCCCCGCTAGCGTCACGCATACAAGAATTTTCGTGGGGAGTAGACGATGGCCGCGGACGTGAAGGTCGCCATTCTAGGCGCTGGCTTCGCTGGCCTCTGCATGGGTTTGCGACTCAAGGCTCAGGGCGAATCGTCATTCCTCATCCTCGAAAAAGCCGATCGAGTCGGCGGCACCTGGCGTGAAAACGTCTATCCCGGCGCCGGTTGCGACATCCCCAGCCACCTCTACTCGTACTCCTTCGCGCCGAACCCCGATTGGCCCGAAGTCTACTCCGCCCAGCCCGACATTCTCGCCTACATCGAAGGCGTCGTTGAGCAGCACGACCTCGCCGGCCACATCCGTTTCGGCGCCGAAGTAGCGGGCGCGACGTGGGACGAGGCGGCCGGGCATTGGTCAATCTCGCTTGCGGACGGCTCCAGCCTGACCGCCGAGGCCTTCGTCACCGCCTGGGGCCAGCTCAACCGTCCCAAGCTGCCGCCGATCGAGGGCCGCGAGAGCTTCGCCGGACCAGCCTTCCATTCCGCCCATTGGGACGCCTCGGTCGATCTGGCCGGCAAGCGGGTTGCGGTGATCGGCAACGGCGCCAGCGCCATCCAGTTCGTACCGGAAGTCGCCAAGGTCGCCGGACAGCTGACGCTGTTCCAGCGCTCGCCGAACTGGATCGTGCCGCGCATGAACCGGCCTTACACCGACGAGGAAAAGGCCCAGTTCCGCGCCCGCCCGGAGCTGATGGAAAAGGTCCGCAGCGACATCTTCCACATGGCCGAGGACCGGCTGATCGCCAAGCGCAACGGGACCGCGCCGGTCGAGGAGGTCCCGATCCCGCTGGCGCACCTGCACGCCCAGGTCGCCGACGCCGAGCTGCGCGCCAGGCTGACGCCCGACTACGAGGTCGGCTGCAAGCGGGTGCTGATCTCCAACGACTTCTACCCGGCCCTGACCCGGCCGAACGTCGAATTGGTCGTCGACGCCATCGCCCGCATGACGCCGCAGGGCGTCGTCGATGCGACCGGCCGCCTGCACGAGGTCGACGTGGTGATCTACGCCACCGGCTTCGAAACCAAGTCCTTCGCCGGCGAGACCGCGATCAGCGGCCAGGCCGGCGTCACGCTGGCGCAGGCCTGGGCGTCCGGACCGGAGGCCTATCTGGGGATCGCCGTCGCCGGTTTCCCCAATCTTTTCATGCTCTACGGCCCAAACACGAACCTCGGTCACAACTCGATCATCTACATGATCGAGGCCCAGGTCGGGTATGTGCTGCAGGCCTTGGCGCAAGACCGCCCGCTCAGCGTCAACCAGCAGGCCCAGTCCGCCTACAACGACAAGATCCAGGCCGAGCTCGCCCACACCCCGTGGGCGGGGTCCTGCACCAGCTGGTACAAGACCCCGGAGGGCAAGATCCTCAACAACTGGCCAGGCTCGGCCCAGGCCTACGCCGAGGCGGTCGGCCGCTTCGACCTGGCCGCCTATGAGCCGGCGCGCGCCGCCGAACCGGCCGAGTAACTCAGCCGAACACGAAGTCGGCGGCGCTCAGCGCCGACTTCGCCACGCCGGCCAGGACGATGGTCTGCCCGTCCAGGGTGATCACCGTATTGCCGCCGTCCTCGCTGAACCTGGCCGAAAGCGCCGCGAAGTTCGCAGCGTCCGCCGGCGATATGCGGATGCGGTCGCCCTCGGCGTGCGAGAAGTCCATCACGACGTCGCGGCCGCCGCCGCCCGCGAAATTGAACAGGTCCGCCCCGGCTCCCCCGACCAGCACGTCGTCGCCGAGGTCGCCGGACAGGTAGTCGTCGCCGGCCCCGCCGACCACAGTGTCGCTCCCCTGGCCGCCCAGCACGGTGTCGCTTCCCAGGTCGCCGAGCACGTAGTCATCGCCCTGGCCGCCCTGGACGAAGTCGTCGCCCTGGCCGCCGAACACGCTGTCGTTCCCCAGGTCGCCGAACAGCAGGTCGGCGCCGGCGTTGCCATGTACGAAGTCGTTGTCCTGGCCGCCGCGGACGATGTCGTCGCCGCCGCCGCCGGTCAGGGTGTCGTCGCCGGTGTTTCCCTGGATCACGTCGTCGCCGCCCGCGCCCGCGACGCTGTCGGCGCCGCGGCCGGCCGACACCGAGCCTCCGGCCGCGGGCAGCGAGATCACATCGTCGTCGCTCACCTGCGGCGAGGGCGGGACATAGCCGACTTGGTAGTTGTTGGAGATCGCAATGGCGCTGCCGGAATTGCCCGCCAGATCGGCGACGAGCGAGGTGTCCAGCACGATCAGGTTGGTCGCGTCGATGACACCGCCCGTCGGCGTCAGCGTTCCGATCCAGGTCTTGCCGCCGTCTGCGCTGACCAAGCTCGACACCGCGCCGTTGGCGACCGTCAGGTCAGCGCTGTCGAAATTCACCACCGCCTCCGAGAACGCGATGGTGATCTGGCTCGTCTGACCGGCTTGTAGCTGCGAACTGGCGACCGTGATCGTCGCCGTCGGTCGCGCCGTGTCGATCGCGAAGTTGTTGGACCCGGCTGTCCCAGTGCCTGAGTTGCCGATCGCGTTCGTCACCCCGGTCATGTCCAGCGTGATGATGTTGGTCGCGTCGGAGACATTGGCGTCCGGAGTCAGGGTCGCCTTCCAGGTGATCCCGCCATCGTCGGTGTTCAGGGGGCCTATCGCGCCATTCGCGACGGTCAGATCCGTCTCGTTCAGACCGCTCACCGCCTCCGAGAAGGTGATCGTCACTTCTGAAGCGTCGCCGAGCTTGAGCGCTGGGGCCGCAACGACGATCGTCGCCGTCGGCCGCACGGTGTCGATCGTGTAGTTGGCCGAGGTCGTCACCGCGGTTCCCGTGTTTCCAGCCAGATCGGAGTAGCTGGTGTTGTCCAGGGTGATCAGATTGCTGACGTCACGAACATGCTCATTGGGCGTGAAAGTCCCGGTCCAGGTTATGCCCCCGTCGCTGCTGCTCAGTTCTGTAACCGTGCCGTTCGAAACTGACAGGTCGCCCGCGGTGAAGCCGGTCACCGCCTCGGAGAATGTAAACGTCACCATCGACGTTTCGCCTGCGAGGAACGCCGATTTGGACAGCACGATCGTCGCCGTCGGCCTTTGGGAGTCGACGACGTAGTTCGGGGAATCGGCCGACCCTATGCCGACATTGCCGGCAAGGTCGGCGACCCCGGTCATGTCGACGGTGATGATGTTGCTCGTGTCCGTGACACCGGGCGTGGGCGTCAGGAGGCCTTTCCAGGTAATCCCCCCATCGGTGCTGCTCAGTCCCGACACATTGCCGTTGGGCGTCGTCAGGTCCGCGCCGGTGAACCCGGTCACGGCTTCCGAGAACGTGAAGGTCACCTCGCTGGTCTGCCCGATCCCTAAGGCAGGATCAGCAAGCGCGATCGAAACTGTCGGCGCACGGGTGTCGAACGAGATCGGCGCGACGGACGCAGAACCCCCGGCGTTGCCGAGGCCGTCGGTGTAGGAGCCCGACGCCACCGAAACGCTTCCGACCCCGGCGTCCACGCCGGAACTCGGGGTGAAGTTCGCCTCGTAGATCCCGCCGCCCAAGTTGGTGAGGCCGGAGAGCGTTCCCCCCGAAACGACGATGTCTCCGGCAGTAAAGCCGGTCGGCGGAGAGGAAAAGGTGAAGGTGATGAGGGCGCTCTCGCCGGCCTTGAGCGTCCCATGCGAGGTTGTAATGCCCACCGACGGTCCAAGCGTGTTCACCGCGATCATCGGACCGGAACCGCCGCCGCCGTTGTTGCCGGCGATGTCCGCGTAGGAGCCCGCCGCAAGCGACACCGATCCTTGGGCTCCGCTCAAACCGCCATTAGGCGTGAAGACCGCCCTATAGACGAGGGGATTGGCGGTGGTCGTAAAGTCCGACAGCGTGCCGCCCGTGGCCGACAGATCGCCGAGCCCAAAGCCCGTCACCGCCTCGGAAAAGGTGAAGGTGAGCGTCGCGGTCTCCCCGGACCGCAGCGCCGAGGTCGACGACGTGATCGAGACGGTCGGCGCGAGCGTGTCGATCGTGATGGCCGGGCTGGAGCCGCCCGTGCCCGGGGCGCCAAACGTGTCCTCGTACGTGCCGCCGCCGACGGACAGCACCGCCTGTGCTCCGGCCATGCCTGGCGTCGGGCTGAAGAGCGCTGTGTAGACCAAGGGATCGCCGGTGGCGGTGAGCCCCGACAACGCCCCGTTCGAGACGCTCACATCCCCCAGGGTGAACCCGACCGGCGCGGTGGAAAACGTGAACGTCACGTTCGCTGCATCGCCGATCTTCAAGGCGGTCTTGTCAACGGTGATGCTGATAGTGGGCGCGGCCATGGGGACTCACTCAAGCGGTACGTTGACCGCACGAATGCCCCGGACACGGGAATTATTCTATCTAAAGTCGTAGTTAACCAGCGTTTCTAGCCGCAGGTTCTAGGCCGCGCGAACTTCGCCGGCGGCCTCCAGGACTTGCTGCAACGCCTCGAACAACCGCCCGACCTCGATCGGTTTAGGGACGAAGCCGTCCATGCCTGCGGCCATGTATTCAGCCACCTGGTGGGCCATCGCGTTGGCGGTCAGGGCGATGATCGGGGTGCGCTCGCGCCCTTCCAGCGCTTCGCGGCCGCGGATCAGAGCGCAGGCGCTCGGCCCGTCCATGACCGGCATCTGGACGTCCATCAGGATCACGTCCCACTCGCCGCTCTCCCACGCCCGCACGGCCTCGACGCCGTTTTCGACGATGTGCGGATCGATGCCGATCTGATGCAGCAGGGTCTTCAGCACCAGTTGGTTGACCGTGTTGTCCTCGGCCGCGAGCACTCGAAGCGTCGAACAGGCGCAGGCTTCGATCTGCTGGGCCTCGACGCTGGGCGGCGTCGGCGGCGCAGGGGCCGCGCCGACCCAGGTCAGCGGCAGCGTCACCAGGAAAGTGGTGCCGGCGCCGACCTCGCTGGTCGCCTCGATCGCGCCGCCCATCAAGCCCGCCAGCTCGCGACAGATCGCCAAGCCAAGTCCCGTTCCGCCATAGCGCCGGGTGGTCGAGGCGTCGGCCTGCTCGAACTTCTGGAACAGCGCCGTCAGGCGATGTGCTGGAATGCCGATGCCGGTGTCCGATACGCTGAGCCGCAGGCCCGCTGCATCCCGGTCGACATTGACCCGCACCTCGCCCTGCTCGGTGAACTTCAAGGCGTTGGACACGAGGTTGTAGAGGATCTGGCGCACGCGGGTGGAATCCCCGCGATAGACGCCCAGCGCCGCCGGTTCGATGCCAAGCGCGAACGACAGCCCCTTCTTGTTGGCGATGGCGGTGAAGGCCGCATGGGCCCCGCGCGCCAGTGCGGCGACGTCGAAGTCCGCCTCTTCCAGCTCCAGTTTGCCGGCCTCGATCTTCGACAGGTCGAGCACGTCGTTGAGGATCGCCAGCAGCGTCTCGCCGGACTGACGGATGACCTCCAGCCGTTCGCGCTGGATCTCCGACAGGCCGTTCTCGGCCGCCATCGCCTGCGCCATGCCCAGCACCCCGTTCAGCGGCGTGCGGATCTCGTGGCTCATGGTCGCCAGGAAGGTCGATTTCGCCCGGTTGGCCGACTCGGCGTCCTCCTTGGCCTGGACCAGGGCGCGTTCGGCGGCCTTGCGCTCGCTGATGTTCTGCAGAGCGCCGATGACCCGCAGCGGCCGGCCGCGTTCGTCGGAAATCAGCCGTGTGGAGCCCATCGCCCAGACTTCGCGGTCGTCGCGCCGCACCAGCCGGTACTCGGGGCTATAGGGTTCGCCTGTCCGCAAATGCTCGCGCCACGCCTCCTCGACCAAGGTCCGATCGCGCGGATCGATGGTGCTGAAAATGTCCCGGTGCAGCTCTTCGTAGGTCTTCGGTTCGGTGAAAAAGGTGTCCTCAGCCCCGGTCTTGATGAGCTCGCGACGCGAATAGTCCATCTCGAAGACGTGGATGTCGGCGATCTCCATCGCCAGCATCAGCCGCTGCTCGGAGCGCTCCGTCGCCTCATGCGCCTCGATCATGTCGGTGATGTCGTAGCTGGCGATGATCAGGCCGCCGACGCCGCCGTCGGCGCCGTACCATGGCGCCAACTCGGCTCGATGCCAGCGTGTCCCGCCGCTGGGATCCACCACCTGTAGACGGTCGGCCTTGATGCTCTCGCCGCAGAGCACCCGATCATAGGCGTCCTGCCAGCGCGCGAACATGTGGGGCGCCAGCTCCTGGATCGTGCGGCCGTAGACGATCTGCTGGCCCAACTCGAGCGTTCGGATCCAGCGCGGGCTCGCCCCGATCACCCGCATCTCGCGGTCGGTGAGCACCAACGCAACCGGCATGGCCTCCACGATGGCGGCCAGGGTCGACTGCATGGCGTCGCGTTCGCGGCGACTCTGCTCGCGTGCGTGGCTGGCCTGGGCGCGCGACCACTCGTCGGCGACGAACTCGGCAAGGTCGCCCAGGCGCCCAGCCAGGGCGCCGTCGAACGCGCGCGGAGCATCGCCGAACACCGCCAGCACGCCCGGCGTCGAGCCGTCGGCCAGGCGGATCGGGACGCCGACATAGGATCTCAGATAGGGCGGGCCGACCACCGAGGGACTGTCGGCGAAACGGGGATCAAGGTGCGCGTCCTCGACCCACAGCAGCTCGCCGCTGGCCTGCACCAGCTCGGCGGCCTTGTCGCGCTGGCGGACGATCCTCGAATCCGGATCGCGACTGCGCCAGACCTCGCCGTCCTTCAGAAAGATGATCTGCGTCTCAAGCGCACAAAACATGGTCTTTGCGAGCCGCGTGGCGCGGTCGCACACCGCCTGGGAAATCTCCAGGCCAAACGGACGCGACTCGGCCGTGCCGTCCGCCATGCTGATCCCCCCGTTTCGTTTTTGATATCAGCGGGATGAGCGTGAGCGACTAAAGTTAAGGCTCGATTGAAGGGGTTGTGGAAGGTCCGGCGCTCAACCGCGGGCCGTCGCCGCCGGCCAGGCCCAGTCCCGAAACTCGCTGGGATGGATGAACTCGGGCCGGAACCACGGGCGCTCGCGGGCGTCGAAAATCGAACCGAGCCACTCGGCGACCCGCGCGATGCGGCCGGTCTTGGCCGCTTCGCGGTGATGGCAGAGCCACACCGTGGAACTGGCCAGCGGCGGGATGTCCAACATCACCAGATCCGGCGCCACGGCCACAATCGCGGTCGGAATGGCTCCGATCCCGGCGCCGCGCTGGATGGCGTGCAGCATCACCGTCGACGAATTGACGACCATCGCCGGCTCGGCCAGCTCCATGAACGCCGAGGTTTTTGCGCCCCAGCGTCCGCGTTTGCTGACCTGGGCCGAGTGATAGATGAACCTGTGGCCCACCGCCGCCTCGATCCGCGTGGGGGCCCCATACGTGTCGAGGTACTCCCGCGACGCAAACAGCGCATAATGCAGCGTCGCCAGGGGCGAAGCGGTCAATTCCGGGACCCCGCTGGCGTCCATGAGCTGGATCGAGAGGTCCACCTGACTGTCGACGGGGTTCTCAGGATAGAATCCGCAGTCCAGGCCCAGCTTGATGCCGGGGTTCTCGCGGACGAAATCGGCGACCTCTAAGCCGGTCACGTAGCCGCCGATCCCCTCGGGCATCGCGACCGTCACCTCGCCCGCATCAGGGGTCTCGTGATCAAGGCTCAGGCGCTCGATGTCCCGCGACGCGCGCTGCATGGTCAACGCCCGGTCGTAAACCATCTCGCCGGCCCGGGTCAGTGAAACCCCCCGCAGACCACGGTCGAAGAGCTTCGCTCCCAGGCGAAGCTCCAGGTCGTCGATGCGGCGTGTGACCGTGGGTTGAGTGGTCTTCAGGCGGCGGGCCGCGGCGCCGAAACTACCCGTCTGAGCAGCCGCTACGAAGGTTTTGATATCGTCCCAATCGGCATGTCCGCCGTCGCCATTGTCCATCCGGCACCTAAAAGGCCGTGGGGCCCCCATACGAACTTCGAGGCTGCACACTCGAACATTGACGCTCTACCAAATCACATCTTCACACAAGAAGGCGATGTGATGATGATCATTCGCGATTTCGCCGAACGCTGTCATCGAGGACTGAGCGAACTCGGCATGACTCTCGCCACCCACGACGACATCGTCGAGGGCCGCGCACTCGCCGCCCGGACCGTCAGTCCGAACATCGCCACGGTCGAGACCCTTGCGCAGCTACAGGATCTCACCCACGCGTCTTCGTTTACCTTCCGCAGCGTCAACGGGCAACTGGCCGGGGTCATCGCGGTCATCCCGCTGACCGCCGCGGCGCTGCCCGGCCTCGCAGCGGGCGTGTTCGACGGCGTCAATCCACCGCAGGAACAGGCCGCCCGCCCGGGCGAGCCGGTCGTCGCCATCTACGGCTGGGGAATGGCGGGGACCACGCTGCGCGGTCGTGCGACGGTGATGGCTGGCGCGGTGAAGCTGCACCGCGACCTCTTCCCGACCATCCCGTTGTACGGCCGCGCAGCGACGCCTGGCGGCGAACGCACGCTCCTCAAGCGCATCGGCGCCCGGCCGGTCCCCGGGCCCGGCGGCCTGGTCGTGGCCGACGCCTGGGCCCGCATCGGAAGGGCAGCCTGATGAACGCCAACGTCCGCATGCCGATGGACGCCCGCGCCGTCACCGACATCGACGACGCCGAGCTCGAAATCGTCATCTGCCGCACCCTCCCCGACATCATGCAGGCCATGGCGATCCGCTCGCTCGTCTACATGGGCGAACAGGCCTGCCCCTATGACGAGGAATATGACGGCAACGACTTCGCCGGGACGACGCACCTGGTCCTGCGCCGCAACAGCGAGCCCATCGGGACGCTGCGCGTGCGTTGGTTCGCCGAGTTCGCCAAGGTCGAGCGGGTGGCCGTGCGGCGCGAGTTTCGCGGCGGGCGTGCGACCTTGATGTTGATCCTCGCCGCCAAGCGCCTGGCCGAAAAGAAGAACTACCGGCAGATCCTCGGCTACGGCCAGGTCCGGCTGATCCCCTTCTGGGAACAGTATTTCAACGCCCGCATCCGGCCCGGCCGCGAGGGCTTCGCGTTCTCGGACCACGACTATGTCGAAATGGTCGTCGAGGGCGCGCCGCCGCCGGACGCCCTGACCCTCGAAAGCGATCCCATGGTGCTGCTGCGCCCCGAAGGGGCCTGGGACGAGGCCGGCGTCCTCGATCGTTCCGCCGCCCGCCCCGCCACCAATCTTGGTGCGCACGCCCGATGAGTTCATTGCTGCCTGCCGCCCTCGTCTGCCTCGACCTGCAGCGCGGCCGCCTGTCCGCCGCTCCGGGCGCCGCCGCCGTCGCCGCGGTTTGTCGACGGGTGCTGGAACAGGCCAGAGCGCGCGGCTGGCCGGTGCTGCACGTCCACCGTCGCGAAGGCGCCCCCGAGGCCGCCCGGCCGATCGCCGGCCTGGAGCCGCTGCCGTCCGAACCGGTCTATGTGCGCCCTGGTCCCTCGGCCTTCTCGCATCCGGCCTTCGCCCGCCGCGCCCAGGGCCTCGGCGGCCCGCTGGCGCTGATCGGCTTTTCGTTGTCCGACGCCGTCCTGGCCACCGCTTTCGCGGCGGCCGACCTGCGGCTGCCGGTCGAAGTGCTGAGCGACGCTGTCGCTGTCGGCGAGGACGACGCCCCCGAGCTGCGCCGGGCGCTCTGCACGCCGCTGAATTCGCTTTTCCCCCTTTGTCGGCTCATCGCGGCTGACGACTTGTTGCAAGAGGAGGCTACGGCTTACGCCGCGGCCAATGCGCCATGAGTGAGATCAAGATCACCCACGCCGTTCGCGAGACCGGCGACTTCCGCCGCATCCTCGACGGCGATGAGCGCATGGATACAGACACTCGCGAGTTGCTGCAGATGGCCGCCCTGCTCGGGCCGCGCGACCGCGTGGCGCTCAGCCACATCATCAAGCGCGCCGGCGAGATCTGCGACCAGGAGGGCGAGGACGTCGCCCTGGCCGTGCTTGACCAGATCGAAGCGATCCTTCAGGGCCGCAAGGCTGACGCCTGACCTCAGCCAAGCACGTTGACGCCGCCCCGATACTCGTCATAAGCGAAGATTAACTTTCTGTTGCAGCGCAGCGTCCGTTTCACGATATAGGTGTGGCCGGGCGCGATACGCCTATGGCAGATAGCCAACGCGCGCTTTGGTACGTGATTAGGGACGTTTTTCAGTGAACGAGAACTCCGAGGACCAAGGACCGGACCCGATCGACGTTGCGGTGGGTCACCGCATTCGTGTGCGTCGCAAGTGGCTCGGCATTTCCCAATCGACCCTCGCCGACCACCTGGGGGTGAGTTTCCAGCAGGTGCAGAAGTATGAGCGCGGGGCCAACCGCGTCTCCGCTTCGATGCTCGTGCGTATCGCTCAGAAGCTCGACACCACCGTCGGCGAACTGGTCGGTGAGACGCCGACCCCGATGAGCGACGAGAGCCTGTTCGAAAAGCTGGCCGTGCCTGGCGCGGTTCAACTGCTCGAGGCCTTCGCCAGCGTCCAGCAGCCGTCGATGCGCACGGCGATCCTGAACCTGACCCGCTCGCTGATCGAGGACTCCGAAGAGAGCGTCGGCATCCGCCGCGCCCGCTAACCGGGCGCGCGCCTCGCCGCGAAGGCGAGGTGGTGCAGCACCACCCCGGCGGTCACCGCCACGTTCAATGAGTCGAAGCCGTCCGCCATCGGAATGCGGACGGTTTTCGCGCGCCCCAGCAACGCCTTCGACAGGCCAGGCCCCTCGGCGCCCAGCACCACCGCGGTGCGCGCGGCGCGGGCCGTCTGCGCCAGGGTCGTATGTCCCGCCGGGCTCAACGCCAGCGGCTGGAAGCCCCGTCGCTCCAGGACCTCCAGCAGATCCTCGTCGTCCCCCAGCCGCGCGAACGGCTTGAGCAGCGCGGCCCCGACCGAAACCCGAATCGCCTTGCGGTACAGCGGATCGCAGCAGGTCGGATCCAGGATCACGGCGTCGGCCCCGAACGCCGCGGCATTGCGGAACAGACCGCCCATGTTGTCGTGGTTGGCGATGCCGCTCAGCACCAGCACCAGCGCGTCGCCCGGCAGGCCGGCCAGCAGTTCGTCGGCGCTCGGCTCCGCCGCGCGTCTGCCCAGCGCCAGGATGCCCCGGTGGATCGGAAATCCCACCACCGCGTCCATCACCGCCTGGCCGGCGGCATAGACCGGGACATCGTCCGGCAGCGCCGCGATCACGTCGGACAGCGCCGCTACGCGCTTCTCGGCCAGCAACAGCGACTGCGGGCGAACCAGCGGCGAGCGCGCCAGCACCCTCACCACCACCTCGCCCTCGGCCACGAACAGGCCTTGCCGGCCCACGAGGTCGCGCTCGCGCACATCGCGATAGGCCGCGATGCGCGCGTCGTGTGGGTCCTCGATCGTGACGACCGGCGCTACCAGATCTTCACCCGCTGCTCAGGCGCCAGGTAGAGGCCCTGCCCCGGCTTCACCTCGAAGGCCGGATACCACGGATCGAGGTTGCGCACCGTCAGCGCCCGGTATTCGCCGGGCGAGTGAACGCCCGACAGCACGTTGCGGCGCAGCGAGGCCTCGCGGAACTTGCTGCGATAGTTCTGCGCCCAGCCGAAATAGAACCGCTGGTCGGCGGTGAAGCCGTCGATCACTGGCGCCGGCTGGCCCTTCAGCGACAGGTGATAGGCGTCGTAGGCGGCGGCCAGGCCGGCCAGGTCGGCGATGTTCTCGCCCAGCACCTGGTTGCCGTTCAGATGCAGCCCCGGCAGCGGTTCATAGGCGCTGTACTGCGCCGCCAGCGCCTGGCCACGAGCCTTGAACTGCGCCATGTCCGCCGGCGTCCACCAGTTCTTCAGGTCGCCCTTCACGTCGAACAGCGCGCCGGTGTCGTCGAAGCCGTGCACGATCTCGTGGCCGATCACGCCGCCGATGGCGCCGTAGTTCACCGCTGCGTCGGCGTTGGGATCGAAGAAGGTCGGCTCCAGGATCGCCGCCGGGAACACGATCATGTTCTGCATCGGCAGGTTCAGGGCGTTGACCGTCTGCGGCGTCATCCACCACTCGTCGTGGTCGACCGGCACCTTCAGCTTGGCGACGTTGCGCTGATAGGCGAACAGCTCGCCGCGCCGCCAGTTGCCGTAGGCGTCGCCGCGCACGATCTCCAGCCCCGAATAGTCGCGCCACTTGTCGGGATAACCGACCCCGACGCGGAACACGGCCAGCTTCTCCTTGGCCTTGGCCTTGGTCTCGGCGCTCATCCAGTCCAGCCGGTCGATCCGCGCGTCGAAGGCGGTCAGGATGTTCTTCACCATCTCCTGCATCTGCGCCTTGGCCTGCGGGGTGAAGTGGCGCTCGACATAGAGCTGCCCCACCGCGTCGCCCAGGGCGGCGTTGGCGTTGTCCACCCCGCGCTTCCAGCGATCGCGCTGCTGCGGCGTGCCGGCCAGCGCCGTGCCATTGAACGCGAAGTGTTCGTCGGCGAACGCCTTGGAGAGATAGGGCGCGCCGCGTTCGATGGCGTGGAACGCCAGATAGTCCTTCCAGGTCTCGATTGGCTGGCCGCCGACCAGTTTGGCGATGCCGGCGATGGCGCTGGGCTGCCAGGCGCCGAAGGTCGGCTGCTCGCTCATGCCGGCGCCCTGCAGCCAGGCGCTCCAGTCGATGCCCGGCGCCTTCTTCTGCAGATCGGCGCGGATCCAGACGTTGTTGGCCTTGGCCACGTCGCCGGTTTCGTCGACGCTCAGATGCGTCTTGGCGATCGCGGTCTCCAACGCCAGGATCCTGGCCGCCCGCGCCTCGCCGTCGGAATAGCCGGCCAGCGCGAACATCGCAGCGATATGCGCCTTGTACTTAGACCGCAGGTCCTGGAATCGCGCGCTGTCGTCCAGGTAATAGGCGCGGTCTGGCAGCCCCAGCCCGCCCTGCATGATGTACGGGCGGTACTTGGACGTGTCGTTCATGTCCTCGGCGACCCACAGGCCGAACAGCCGGTCGGTCGTGTAGTCGGTCATGTTCAGGGCGTCGACGTCGGCCCGCAGCGTCGCGCCCAGCTCGCGCGAGAGGTCCGCGCGCGTCTTGATCGCCGCGATCGCCGCCAGTTCCGGCTTCAGCGGCGCGGCGCCGGCCGCCTCGATCGCCGCCTCGTCCATGAAGCTGGCGTAGTAGTCGCCGATCTTGCGGGCGTTCGTGCCGGCCGCAGCCTCGGTCTTGGCCGCGTCCTCCAGGATCGCGCGGGTGCGCTCAGCGGCCAGGTCGCGCAGCACGGCGAAGGTGGCGTAGCTGCCGCTGTCGGCCGGGATCTCCGTGGTCTTCATCCAGCCGCCGTTGGCGTAGGCGTAGAAGTCGTCGCCCGGCGCGACGGACGTATCCATGCCCGCCACGTCGAAGCCGAACGTGCCGTACTTCGGCTTGGCCGCCTCGGCGACGGGAGCCGGCGCGGTTTCGGGCGCAGGCGCCGGCGCAGCCGTCGCGCAGGCCGCGAACACCAGCGGCGCGCACGCGCCCAGCAGCAGGGTTTTCCAGGTCGTCATCGAGTGCTCCCATACCCGACGCCGTTCCCCGGCGCCGCAGCCTTTGGAGCCCTTAATACACTTGCCGCCCATAGGCGTAGCGGCCGGCGCATTAAACTTACGTCATCTGTGACGCCTGTTACGCCGCCCGCGCGCGTCGCACGCCGCTCAAGATCGTTTGCGCCGCGCCGGCCGCCTGGCTGCGGATGTCCGGAACCGACGTGATCTCCCAGAACGCCCCGCGGGTCAGCGGCCCGACCGCAAACAGGCCCGGTTCGGCCCGCCCGCCGGCCCCGATCAGCCGTGATCCGACGTCCACCTCGGCGCCGAGCCGACAGGGGTCGGGCCGGATCAGGCCGCGCGCCAGCAGCTTCTGCAACAGCGGTTCGCTGGCCCGCTCCAGGTCGCCGAGCAAACCAGCGCAGTTGACCACCGCCGACACGCTCAGACGCCGCATCACATGACCGCCGCGCGGACGCCACGCCACCTCGACATTGTCGCGGGTCAGGTTCAGCGCCGTCACCTCCCCGGCCCGGACGACCAGTTCGCGTCCCCGCATCAACAGCCCGATCCGCCGCGCGACACTTGGAGCCAGCCGGTGGCGGTGAACATCCCACCAGGGCCGCAGGTGTCGCAGGAAGGCCTGCCGCTCGGCCTGGCTCCAGCCGAGCCAGATCGCCTGCACGTGCGGCCGCAGGCTGTCGATCGTCTCGCGCCAGCGGCCGTCGTCCGAGGCCGCCCGGATCGCCGCCAGCAGTTCCCGGGGGGCGCCGGAGGGCGCGATCTCCACCGTCTGCGCGCTCGTCGGAGCATGCTGGCGCGGGGTCAGACCGCGGCGCGATATCGCCCAGAACCGCCGGCCGGGCCGCCACAAGCTGACCGCGGCGTCGATCATCGTCAGTCCCGTGCCAAGCAGCAGCACGTCGCCCCACTCCTGGTCGAGCCCGGCCTTCGGATCCCACGGATCGCCGATGTAGCGCGGCGAAGCCAACAACG
The DNA here is from genome assembly GCF_964254345.1 of Phenylobacterium sp. LjRoot97. Classification (NCBI taxonomy): domain Bacteria; kingdom Pseudomonadati; phylum Pseudomonadota; class Alphaproteobacteria; order Caulobacterales; family Caulobacteraceae; genus Phenylobacterium; species Phenylobacterium sp. LjRoot97. The sequence goes on along the minus strand of NZ_CAXUTH020000001.1, from coordinate 1,579,304 downwards.
CCTCGCCCGCGGCGGCGGGGGCCGCCGGCCGCAGCACGCCCAGCGCCAGCACGACCGCCGAGGCGTCGAGTTCCCGGCCGAGCGCCAGACACACCCGCCATCCCTCGCCCGCCCGCTGCACGTCCACGGCCTCGTCCTGCTCCAGCAGCAGACGGCCCGGCGCCGTCGTCTCCAGCGCTTCGCGCAGCAGGTCCTGCAGATAGTCGCCATAGACGCCGCGGGTCACGAAGCCGCCGTGCGAACTCCAGCCTTCATGCCGCGCCAGCCAGCGGGTGAAATGCTCGGCGTCGTCGGGATAGGCGCTCATGTTCGCCACCCGCACGTTCAGCAGGTGGTCGGGATTGGCTGTGGAATAAGCCGCGCCGCGTCCGAACGCCTTGGCGCGCTCGATCAGCCGCACGGTCGGTCCCTCGGGATCGGCGGCCAGGTGCAACGCCGTCAGCAGTCCCGAAAACCCGGCTCCGATCACCACCACCGTGGGCCGCTGACTCATTGATCCGAACTCCAAACGCCTAGGTCGACTTAATTCCTATCACTTTTATGGAGTTTAAAACGACAGAAAAACTGCATTCGAACGCAGATCGGATGAGACGGCTGTGGAAACTCGCGCTAAAACTTGACGCCTGCGTCATCTTTGGCTGAGACCGGGGGCGCAATCGGACTGGAGGAGGATTCACATGAGCGACGGCAATATCGATCTGAGCAAGGACGCCCGCGCGCTGGCCTATTCGACGCCGCTCGACCAGATCAATCCGGCCCAGCCGGCTCTCTTCCAGTCGAATGAGATGTGGTGGAACTTCGAGCGCCTGCGCAAGGAAGACCCCGTCCACTACACCGCCGACAGCGAGTACGGCCCGTACTGGTCGATCACCAAGTACAACGACATCATGGCGGTGGACACGAACCACCAGGCGTTCTCGTCCGAGCCGGGCATCACCATCGCCGACCAGAACGGCGACGAGGGCCCGCTGCCGATGTTCATCGCCATGGACCCGCCCAAGCACGACATCCAGCGCAAGACGGTCAGCCCAGCGGTCGCCCCGGCCAACCTCGCCATCCTCGGCCCGCTGATCCGCGAACGCGCCGCTGCGATCCTCGACTCCCTGCCGATCGGCGAGGAATTCGACTGGGTCGACAAGGTGTCGATGGAACTGACGGCCATGACCCTGGCCACCCTGTTCGGCATCGACCAGGCCGACCGCCGCAAGCTGACCTACTGGTCGGACGTGGTGACTGCGGTCCCCGGCCACGGCCTGATCGACACCCTCGAGCAGAAGATGCAGATCTTCCTTGAGTACCACGCCTACTTCACCGAGCGCTGGAACGAGCGGGTCAACGCCGAACCGACCGGCGACCTGATCTCCATGCTCGCCCACGGCGCCGAAACCCGGAACATGTCGCCGCGCGAGTACTTCGGGAATGTCGTGCTGCTGACCGTCGGCGGCAACGACACCACCCGCAACACCATCTCCGGCTCGATCCTGGCGCTGAACCAGAACCCGGATCAGTACAAGAAGCTGCGCGAAAACCCGGACCTGATCCCGTCGATGGTCTCCGAGACCATCCGCTGGCAGACGCCGCTGGCCCACATGCGCCGCCGCGCCACCCAGGACATCGAGATCGGCGGCAAGCTGATCCGCAAGGAAGACAAGGTCGTCATGTGGTACGTCTCGGGCAACCGCGACGAAGAGGTCATCGAGCGGCCGAACGACTACATCATCGATCGCGCCCGTCCGCGGAACCACATGTCGTTCGGCTTCGGCATCCACCGCTGCGTCGGCAACCGCCTGGCCGAGCTTCAGCTGCAGATCATCTGGGAAGAGATCATGAAGCGCTTCCCCGACATCCGACTCGTGGAAGAGCCCAAGCGCATCTACTCGACCTTCGTGAAGGGCTACGAGTCGATGAAGGTGATCATTCCGAAGCGCGCCTGACCGCTTTCGTCGCGCGACGATTGGAGAGCCTAGGCCCCGCGCCTAGGCTCTCTTCGTATGAGAACCCTGCCCTTCGATCCCACCGACATCGGCGCCGTCGTCGACGCCATGTACGCCATGATCTCCGGGCCTCAGGGGCCCCGCGACTGGGCCCTGCAGGCCGAGATCTTCCATCCTGATGCGCGCCAGATGCGCACCTGGGTCGGCGAGGACAACCGCCCGCACATCAAGATCATGGATCCGGCCGCCTACCAGGCGGACGTCGAGCCGTTCTTCGCCGCGCACGACTTCTACGAGGTCGAGATCGCCCGCCGCATCAACGTGTTCGGCAACATGGCCCAGGTCTGGAGCGCCTACGAGGCGCGCACCGAACCAGGCGAGGCCCCGCCCGAGCGGCGCGGGATCAACTCCATCCAGCTCTACTGCGAGGCGGACGGCCGCTGGCGCATCGTCTCGATGATCTGGGACAATGAACGTCCTGGACTTGCCCTTCCGTCATTCGAGTAGACACTCGCCTCCAAATAGGGAGGCGGCCATGTCCGAGCCGTTCGACATCGAAGCCCACGTCCAGCGTCTGACCGACGACGGCTACACGGTCATCGAGGACTTCGCCGACGCCTCGGCTCTGGAGGCGGCGCGCGCCTCCCTGGCCCCACACCTGGGCTCGCATCACGGCCGCAACGCCTTCGAGGGCTTTTCGACCGAGCGCGTCTACACGCTGGTCGCGCGCGGCAAGGTGTTCGAACACCTGACCGCCGAACCACGGCTGCTGGCCCTCCTCGACCGCTTCCTCCAGCCCGGCTACCTGCTGACCGCCAGCCAGGCGATCTGCATCTATCCCGGCGAGGCGGCGCAGGCCCTGCACACCGACGACGGCTTCTATCGCCAGCCGCGGCCGCGCCCGGCCATCAGCCTGTCGCTGATCGGCGCGATCGACGCCTTCACCAACACCAACGGCGCCACAGACATCATTCCCGGCAGCCACCGCTGGAGCGACGCCGACATCGCCGCCCTGTCGCCCCAGGACGCGCTGGCGATGCTCCGCCCCGTCGTCATGCCGGCCGGCGCGGCCATCGTCTTCCAGGGCACCCTGGTCCACCGCGGCGGCGCCAACCGCAGCGCCGCGCCCCGCCTGGCCTTCACCAACCAGTACTGCGAGCCTTGGGGCCGCACGCAGGAGAACTTCTACCTCGGCGTCCCGCGCGAGCGCGTGCAGGCGATGTCGCCGCGCCTGCAGGACCTGCTCGGCTACAACATCTGGCCGCCGTTCATGGGCCAGGTCACCGGCTCTCACCCGCTCAAGAGCCTTGAGGACGGCTGGGTCGCGCCGGTGGAGCGCCAGGCGCCCTAGCCCAGGTTGCGCCGGTAGAGCGCGTTCAGCCGCTCCCAGTGCCGCTCGGCGCCCTGCTTCTGGTAGAGCGCGCGCTGCGGGAAGGTGAAGCCGTGCTCGGCGCCCGGATAGATCTCCACCTCGGCCCGCGCCCCATCGGCTTCCAGGGCCTTGCGCAGCGCTTCCACCGTCTCCAGCGGCGCCCAGCGGTCGGTCTCGGCGCAGGCGAAGTAGAGCTCGGCCGAACTCTTGCGCGCCGCCAGGTGCGGACTGTCGTCGGCGTCGGTGACCAGATAGGTGCCGTGGATCGAGGCCGCGGCCTTCACCTGCGGCAGGCGCACCGCCGCATTGATCGCGAACTGGCCGCTCATGCAGTAGCCGACCGAGCCGATGCGGCTGACGTCGGCGTCCGGCTGCCCCGACGCGAACGCGACCAGCGCCTCGACGTCGTCCATCACCATCGGGATGGTGAGCCCGTTCATCAGGCCCATCATCCGCTCGCGCAGCGCGTCATCCATCGCCCCGCCGGGCGGGACCAGTTCCAACACGCCGGCCCGGTAATAGAGGTTGGGCAGCATCACGTAGTAGCCCGCGCTCGCCAGCCGTCGGGCCATGTCCCGCAGCTCCTCGCGGATGCCGGGCGCGTCCATGAGGAACATGATCAGCGGGTGCGGCCCGTCGCGTTCCGGGCGCACGATGAACGTCGTGCTCGTCCCGCCGCTCAGCGGGATTTCAAGGGTCTGTTCGATCATTTCGCGCCCTCCCGGGGCATCAGCACGCAGGCCCGCGCCAGCGACACCCGCGTCAGCTCCCGCCGGCGGAGGAACACGGCCATCGCGTCGGTGGTCGGATCGCGCGAGGTCTGCCACTCGCCGAGGTCCCGATAGCGGGTCATCAGCAGCAGCCGGCGCGCCCCGGTTTCGCGGTCGGCCTCGTCCTCCTCGGCCAGGAACAGGCCGAAGATCTTGGTCTCGAACCGCGCCTCGAAGTCGGGCCAGGCCTCGCCCGACAGCCGCACGAACTCGTCGACCACGCCGCCGTCGATCGTGAACCAGTTGTGGACGTAGATCCCGCCCGGCTCCGGCGGCGCTTCGTCGACCGGCCGCAGAGTCGGCGTCAGCCGCATCCGGTCGCTGGCCACGATCCCAGGCGTGAACGACACCCGTGTCCCCGCCGCCGCCAGCACCAGCGCCTGGTCGGAAGCAAACCCCAGCAGCGGCGCGAACACCGCTCGCACGCCGGCCGAGCCGTAGAGGTGGTCGGCCAGCACCCGTTGGGCCGCGCGCTCGCGCCCCAGCGTCAGCTGAAAGTAATCGTATTCCAATGGCTTGGCCCTAGTAGTTGACGCGCGTGGAGATCGCGCCGTCGACCAGCATGTTGATCCCGGTCGTGAAGGCCGAGCGCGGGCTGGCCAGGAACACGGTCGCCGCGGCCACTTCCTCGGGCGTCGCCATCCGGCCGGTCGGGTTGCGCTTGATCATCTGGTCGAAGAAGCCCGGCATGCCGGCCTTCACATTGCCCCAGACGCCGCCCTCGAAGAACACGGTGCCGGGCGAGACCACGTTGGCGCGGATGTGCTTGGCCGCGTTTTCGCGCGCCAGGCCCTTGGCGTAGTGGATCAGCGCCGCCTTCATCGCCCCGTAGGACGAGGCGTTCGAGGCCTCGGCCGCCGACACCGACGAGGTGATCAGGAACGCCGCGTCGCCATGCGTCTCGCCGGCCTTCTCCAGGAACGGCCGCGCCGCCTCGAAGGTGCGCACCGCGCCCAGGATGTCGACCTCGAACATCGCGCGCCATTCGTCTTCGCCGGCGCCCTGCACCAGGGCGCTGGCGTTCGAGACCATGACGTCGATCCCGCCCAGCGCCTCGCCGGCCGCCTGCACGAAGGCGCGGATGGCCGGGCCGTCGGCGATGTCCACCGCCTGGCCGAACGCCTTCACGCCCTTGGCTTCCAGCGCCTTGACCGCCTCGGCTACCTGATCGGCGTTGCGCGCGCAGATCGCGACGTCGGCGCCCTCGTCGGCCAGCAGGTCGGCGATCGCCCGCCCGATGCCGCGCGACGCGCCGGTGACGACCGCCTTCTTGCCCTTCAATCCCAGATCCATGTCCCGCTCCCTTGTTCGTTGGACGCTGTTCTAACCCGAAGCTGCGACGCTTGCGCAGACTTGACAGAAGGTCTCGCCCGACAATTTGTGAGCCAATGCTCACGACGCCCGCCTCGACCAAGGACAAGCTGGTGCGCGCCGCCCTGGAAATCGGCGCGCAGGATGGTCTGGAATCCGCCACCACCGCGGCCATTGCCGCGCGCGCCGGCGTGGCCGAAGGCACGCTCTACCGGCACTTCCCGTCCAAGGACGACCTGCTGATCGAGGTCTATCGCGGCATCAAGCGTAGGATCTTCGAGGCCATCATCGACGGGGAAGACAGCGACGAGGCCCCCGACGCGCGCCTCAAGCGGGTCTGGCGACTGCTCTACGAGGCGTACCGAGCCGACACCGAGTCCTTCATGTTCGGCCAGCGCTTCGCCGAGTCCTCGCTCTCCAAGCGCGAGGGCGGCGCCGCCCACGAACAGATCTCTTCCGCCGTCGGCCGGCTGCGCCGTGACGGGATCGAGCGCGGCGTCTTCAAGGACCTGCCCAGCGACCTGATGGCTAGCCTGTTCTTCGCCCCGGTCGGCTACATGCTGAAGTCGGAGCTCAAGGGCCGCACCTGGACCGACGCCGAACTCGACGCCGCGGCCGAGGCGGTGCTGGACTCGATCCGGGCCTAGGATCCCGCGCCGGGCGGCATGTTCACCCAGAGCGGCATGCTGAAATCGAGGAAGATCGACTCGCCTTCCAGGCGGTTCCTGGCCTCGAACTCCTTGATCGCATGCAGCCGCAAGGTCGCCGGCGCCTTGCCGAACAGCATGAAATTGTAGGCTCCGGTCACGCCCAGGCCCGCCACCCGCCCCTTGAAGGATCCAAGCCGAGCGCCGGCGCCGGAGTCGCCGCTGACCTGCTCGAAGTAGTAGCCCTGCACACCGGCCGACCAGGTCTTGTTGAATTTCTTCTCGACCGCCGCCTCGGCGTGGAACTCGGTGCCGGTCTCGTAGCTGGTGTAGTCGTTCTCGCCATTGAAGGTGAAACCGGCCTTGCCCGAGACGTCCCAGCCGGCCTCCTCGTTCAGATAGGTCCCTGCCAGCGACACGTCGGCGGCCCAGCGATGGAAGGCCAGATTGGCCAGCTTGTCCTTTCGGTACTGGCCGATCGGGACGTTGATCAGGGTGCTGGCCGCGATGTGGGTCTTGCCGCTCTTCCAGCCCCAGATCGCCGTCAGCAGCGGGTCGCCCATCACGAAGGCGGAGTCGCTCTTGCTGCGCTCGATCTGCCGGCCGCCGGGTCCGGTCAGGGTCGCCGAAACATCGACGTCAGGACCGCCGACTGGCAGCGCCAGTCCCACCGCCAGGGTTCCGCCGGCCAGGTCAGTAGTCGGCACCCAAAGGAGGGTGGCGAAGTTCGCATTCACCGTGGCCTCCAGCCCGGCGACGACATTGCCGCCGATCACGAACTCACGCTGCCCGCCGGCCTCGCCGCTGTAATGGTATTGAGTGTCGGCCAGGAACACGCCCTCGATCGGCGGCACGATCGCCGCGCCCGGCCCACCCGACCCCAGCAGATAGACGCTCGCCCCGCCCTCCGAGGCCTCGGCATGACTCGCCACGAACGCCAGCGCGACGCCGCCTGCGGCGGCGGCGATCCACCGCCCCCTGGTCCTTTTCGAACTGCCCATCGCGACTTCCCCTTGTGGCGGCGATCCTGCGCGGTGATCGTGGCGGCGGGGTCCGACGGCGCCCATGAGGTGAAACCCGTGGTTGCTCCTCGACAGACCAATGACGCGCCGCTGTCGGAATTGGCCGGTCGACGACGTCCTTGGAACAGTCGAACCTAGGAGATCCGCGATGAAACCAACCAGCGGCCACGCCTCCCGCGCCGGCCTGGACGTCTACTACGAGATCCACGGCGGGCCGCTGCGCGCCGACATGCCCCCTTTCGTGCTGCTGCACGGCGGGCTGATGACCATCGAGGTCGGCTTCGCCGGCCGGCTGCTGCCGACACTGGCCGCTCTTGCCCCGGTCATCGCCGTCGAGCTTCAGTGCCACGGCCATACCGGCGACCGTGACGGGCCAGTCCGGATGGACGACCTCGCCGACGACGTCGCCGCGGTGCTCGATCACCTGACGGTCCCGACGGCCCATCTGGTGGGCTTCAGTCTTGGGGCCATGGTCGCCTTCGGCGCAGCCATCCGCCATCCGGCGAAGGTCGCCAGCCTTTCGGCGCTCGGCGCGTCCTACACCTTCGACGGCATGCAGCACGACCTGATCAGGCTCCAGCGCGAGCCCGGCCACGTCCCGTCCGAGGCGTTGATCCCGCTGCTCCCGACAGAAGAAGACTTCGCCGCCTGGCGCGCGGCCTTCGAGGCCGTCGCCCCCGATCCGGCCGCCTTCGACCAGAGCGTCGAGCGCATCAATGTCATGGTGTCCAGTTGGGAGGGCTGGGCCCAGGCCGACGTCGCCGCCATCGCCGCGCCGGTGCTGCTCGCCATCGGCGACAACGACTTCGTGCGTATCGACCACGCCGCAGAGACGGTCGCCCTGCTGTCCGACGCGCGCCTGGCGGTCCTGCCCGGCACGACCCACACCGGCCTGCTCGACCGCGCCGATTGGCTCGTCCCGATGATCGCCGAGCGGATTACAGCGCCTTTTCCAGCACGATGAACTCAAGGTCGTCGCGCGCCGGCCGGCCAAAGCGCAGGTCGGCGTAGGGGAACGGCCGCGTCTCACCGGTGCGGACGTAGCCGCGACGCTCATACCAGGCGATGAGGGTGTCGCGGATCTGGATGACGGTCATGCGCACGCGATCCGCGCCCAACTCGCGCACGCGGGCTTCGGCCGCGGCCAGCATGGTCCGTCCCAACTGGCGGTCCTGCAGATCCGGCCGCACGGTCAGCATGCCCAGGTACCAAGCCCCGCCCTCGGTCGGCTCCAGCCAGACGCAGCCCAGCAGCGGCCCGCCGGCTTCGTCGCGCAAAGTCATCACCGCCGCCTGCGGGTTGGCCGCCAGGTCGCTGGCCAGGGTCTGCGCGTCGGTGCGCTGACCGCCCAGATAGTCGGCCTCGGTGGTCCAGCCCTGGCGCGAGCTCTCGCCCCGATAGGCGGAGTTCACCAGCGCGGCGACGGCAGGCAGTTCGGACGGATCAGCGGGAGCGAAATGCATGGTCTTCGGTAACCCATAAGCTGCGCCCTCCCGCCAGCCGAAAATTCCGCCCCTTCCGGAACGCAGCCGATCGCTTGACGCTTTCGACGCCGACGCCTAACTATTCGCATGTGAGTGAGCGCTCACATTCCCCACAATCCTACCTGCGGAGTTCCCCATGATCCGTCGCCAAATCGGCCGCACCGGCCGTGACGTGAATGTTATCGGCCTGGGCTGCATGGGCATGTCGATCGCCTATGGCGAGCCGATGAACGAGGCCGACGCCGTCAAGCTGCTGCACGAAGCGCTGGACCTCGGCGTCGACCACTTCGACACCGCCGAGCTCTACGGTTTCGGCGCCAACGAGAGCCTGCTGGGCGCGGCCTTCCACGACCGCCGCGACAAGGCGTTCATCGCCACCAAGTTCGGCCCGGTGGCCGATCTCGCCACCCGCACGATCACCGGCGTCGACGGCTCCGAAGCCAACATGCGCCGCGCCATCGAACAGTCGCTGCGCTTCCTGAAGACCGACCACGTCGATCTTTACTACCTGCATCGCCGTGACCAGAGCCGCCCTATCGAGGAGACGGTCGAGGCCATGGCCAAGTTGGTCAAGGAAGGCAAGATCAAGGCCATCGGCCTCTCGGAGGTCAGCGCCGAGACCCTGCGCCGCGCCCAGGCGGTGCACCCGATCGCCGCCGTGCAGTCCGAATACTCCATCTTCACCCGGGACATCGAAGACGACGTGCTGCCGCTCTGCCAGGAGACCGGCGTGACGCTGGTCGCCTATTCCCCGCTCGGCCGCGGCATGCTGACCGGCGCCTTCTCCCGCGAGCATCGCCCGACCGGGACCGACTATCGCGCCGCCCAGTCGCCGCGCTTCCAGGGCGAGGCGTTCGAAGCCAATCTGGCCCTGGTCGAGGAGATCGAGAAAATCGCGGCGGCCCGCGGCGCAGCCGCCTCGCAGGTGGCCTTGGCCTGGGTTCTGGCCGCCAACCCCAACGTGGTCGCCATCCCCGGCACCACCCGGCTCGCGAACCTGAAGTCCAACCTCGCCGCCGGCGACATCGCCCTGACGGCGGACGAGGTTGCGGGCCTCGACGCCCTCGCGGCCAAGGTCGCCGGGACCCGCTACGACGCCCGCGGCATGACCATGGTCAACGCCTGACGCCGGTTCGCCTCCGCCCTCGCGGGCGGAGGCGTCCTCGTCAGACCGCTTCCGGCTCGAGCCCCGGCGGGGTCGGCGGCAGCGGCGGATGCTTCTCGATCTTCGGCAGGAACGCCGCCAGCAGACCGATGGCCGGCAGGAAAGCGCACAGCCGGTAGACCGTCTCGATGCCGGTCTTGTCGGCCAGCACACCCAGGATCGCCGCGCCCAGGCCGCCCATCCCGAACGAGAACCCGAACAGCAGCCCCGACATCATGCCCACCTTGCCGGGCGCCAGTTCCTGGGCGAACACCACGATCGCCGGGAAGGCCGAGGCCAGGATCAGGCCGATGATCACCACCAGCGGCCCGGTCCAGAACGCGCCCGCGAACGGCAGCAGCAGGCTGAACGGCAAGACGCCCAGGATCGAGAACCAGATCACGTACTTGCGCCCGAACCGGTCGCCCAGCGGGCCGCCGGCCACCGTCCCGGCCGCCACCGCGCCCAGGAACAGGAACAGGTGCATCTGCGCGCCCTGCACCGACGAGCCGAACTTCTCCATCATGTAGAAGGTCAGGTAGTTGGTCAGGCTGGCCAGGTAGACGTACTTCGAGAAGATCAGCGCCAGCAGGATCGAGATCCCGGTGATCACCTGGCGGCTCGGCGGCGCAATCGGCTGCGGGCCCTTGGCCGCGGCGCGCATCCGCGCCAGCCCTTGGGTGCGATACCACTGGGCCACGTTCCACAGGATGCCGCCGGCCAGCAGCGCCAGCAGGGCGAAGAACATCAGGCTCGACTGGCCCCAACGCACGACGACGATGGCCGCCGCCAGCGGGCCCAGGGCCGAGCCGGCGTTGCCGCCCACTTGGAATAGCGACTGCGCCAAGCCGTGCCGGCCGCCCGCCGCCATCCGCGCCACGCGGCTGCTCTCCGGGTGGAAGACCGACGATCCCATGCCCAGCAGGCAGGCCCCGATCACCACCAGGCTGTAGGTGTGGGCGATCGACAGCACCGCCAGCCCGGCCAGCGAGAACAGCGTGCCGAACGGCAGCGCCATCGGCGTCGGCCGCTTGTCGGCATAGAGCCCGATCATCGGCTGCAGGATCGAGGCGGTCACCTGATAGGCCAGGGTTACGATGCCGATCTGCCCGAAAGTGAGCCCTAGCTCGGCCTTGAGGTTCGGATAGATGGCCGGAAGCAGCGCCTGCATCATGTCGTTGACCAGGTGGCAGAAGCTGATCGCCAGGATCACCCCGAAGGCCGTCTCGCTCGTCGCCTGAACCTGCTTGTTCGCCGTGATCGTCTGTCCGCCCATCTGAGCTGCTCCGTTACTGAGCCGCCCGGATAGGCGCTTCGCCGCGCGCCCGCATTCCTATATGGGTCTTTCAGTTTCGCGAGTGGGACACATGATCGACTGGATTAATCCGGACGACGTCGAGGACACGCCTCGCCCGGTCGTGGCCATCGCCAACGACTATCCGCCGCATCATGAGTTGAACTGGCACCGCCACCGCCGCGGCCAGCTGCTCTATGCGGCCCGCGGCGTGGTCGTCGTCTCCACGCCCAACGGCGCCTGGGTGGCCCCGCCCGAACGCGCGGTGTGGACGCCGCCGGGCGTCGAGCACGCGGTGAAGATGGTCGGCTCGGTCAGCACCCGCGGCATCCTGATCGAGCCCGGCGGCTGCCCCGGCTTCGACGACTCCAGCCGGGTCATCGAGGTCTCGTCGCTGCTGCGTCATCTGCTGCTGGCCGCCTGCGAGCTGCCGCGCGAATACGACCCGGCCGGCCGCGACGGCCTGGTCATCGACCTGCTGCTGGCGGAACTGGCCCGCGCCCCGGTGATCCCGCTGGCCGCGCCCTTCCCGCAAAGCCCGGCGCTCGCCGCCAAGTGCCGCGCCTTCCTCGAGCAGCCCAGCCCGCACGACACCATCGACCGCTGGGCCGACGACCTCGGCATGGGCCGGCGCGCCTTCACCCGCGCCTTCCGCCGCGAGACCGGCATGAGCTTCGCAGAGTGGCGCCAGCAGGCCTGCGTTCTGGTCGCCCTGCCCCGCCTGGCGGCCGGCGATCAGGTCACCGCCATCGCCCTCGACCTCGGCTACGAAAGCCCCGCCGCCTTCGCCACCATGTTCAAGCGCCTGCTCGGCGTCGCGCCGAGCCGGTACCAGGGGTGAAGCTCCAAAGATGCTGCCCCTCTGGAGGAGTCATTCCACTCCGCTCACCCCGGCGAAAGCCGGGGCCCAAGCGCGCTAGCAGAGCCACCGTCCGCAACTAAGCTTGGATCCCGGTTTTCGCCGGGACGAGCGGCTCTAGGATCAGATACGCGCCTCGATCCAGCCGACGATATCCCCCAGCACGCCCTCCTTGTCGACGTCGGCCAGCAGGTCGTGATAGTGGCCCTCGTAGAGCTTCAGGGTCTTATCCTTCGACCGGGCGTGGTCGTAGAAGAACTGGCTCCCCTTCGGCAGCGTCGCCTCGTCCTCGGTGCCATGGAGGATCAGCACCGGCAGGGCGATGGTCGGGATCTCCTTGGTCAGCCGCTCGTCGGCCCGCTGCAGCGCCGCCACCGTGATGCTCGGCTGGGTCTCGTCGTGGATCAGCGGGTCCTCGTTCATCGCCTTCACCACCGCCGGATCGCGCGAGAAGTCGACGTTCTTCAGCTTCAGGATCGGAATGTCCGGCGCCAGGTGGCTGACGCCCTTGATCACCTGCAGCGCGATGTCCGGCGCCGGCACCCGGAAGGCGAAGCTCTCGCAGACCAGGCCGGCGATGTCGGCCTGATGGTCCAGGGCGTAGGTGCTGGCGATCACCCCGCCGGCGCTGTGGCCCAGCACATAGACCGGCAGGCCCGGATCGCGCGCCTTGGCGATGGCGACCACCTGCACGAGGTCGCCGACATACTCGCTGATATGCTCGACGTGGAACCGCTCGCCTTCCGACAGGCCGCGGCCGCGATAGTCATGGGCGTAGACGGCGAAGCCTTTGGCCGCCAACTGCTCGGCGACCCACGCATACTGACCGCTGTGCGAGTTGAACCCGTGGCTGATGACCACGATCGCCCTGGGCGCGCCTGCCGGCAGCCACGAGCGCATGAAGATCTTGAGGCCGCCGGCCCCTTCGAAAGTTTCTTCCTTCGGTGCCATCGCGCCCTCGCTGAGTTGAGGGGCGCAACCTAATCTCGAACTCGAGAACGTCGCTATCCGAAATTGATGACAGCCGCCCTAGCCGCCGAACGTGCCTGCATAGCGCTCACGCAGCAGGTTCTTCTGCACCTTCCCCATCGCATTGCGCGGCAGTTCGTCGACGAAGAACACCTTCTTCGGCGTCTTGAACGCGGCCAGCTGCTCGCGCACCGCCGCGATCATCGCCGCCTCGTCGCCGCTGCCGATCACCACCGCCGTCACCGCCTCGCCGAAGTCGGGATGCGGCAGGCCGATCACCGCGCTCTCGGTCACCCCGTCCATTTCGTCGAGGATCAGCTCGATCTCCTTGGGATAGACGTTGAAGCCGCCGGAGATGATCAGGTCCTTGGCCCGACCGCTGATCCACACCCGGCCGTCGGCGTCCTGGCGGCCCACGTCGCCGGTGATGAAGAAGCCGTCGTCCGTGAACTCCTGGGCGGTCTTCTCCGGCATCTGCCAGTAGCCGCCGAACACGCTCGGCCCCTTGATCTCGATCGTCCCTGTTTCTTCGCCGCCGCCGATGCGCAGCTCCACGCCCGGCAGCGGATAGCCGACGCTGCCGGCGATCCGATCGCCGTCCAGCGGGTTGGACGTGATGATCACCGCCTCGCTCATACCGTAGCGCTCCAGGATCCGCTGCCCGGTCCGCGCCTCGAACTCGGCGAAGGTCGATTCCAGCAGCGGGGCCGAGCCGCTGATGAACACCCGCATGTGCGCCGCCGCCTCCCGCGTGAAGCCCGGATTGGCCAGCAGCCGCGTGTAGAAGGTCGGCACCCCCATCATCACGTTCGACTTCGGCAGCCCGGCCAGCACCTGCGCGTCGTCGTACTTGGCCAGCCACACCATCGGCGCGCCCGACAGGAACGCGCAGTGCAGCGCCACGAACAGCCCGTGCACATGGAAGATCGGCAGCGCATGCAGCAGCACGTCGTCTTGCCTGAAGCCCCAGGCCGCATGCAGCGCCAGCGCGTTGGCCGCCAGGTTGCCGTGGCTCAGCATCGCGCCCTTCGAGCGCCCGGTGGTGCCGGAGGTGTAGATGATCGAGGCCAGATCGTCCTCGCCGCGCGCCAGTGTCTCGATCAGCGGCTTGCGGCTGCGGGCGTCGGCGACCAGTTCGACGGCGTCCTCGACGAACAGCACCGGCTGGGCGTCGTCGATGAAGTAGTCGATCTCAGCTTCGGTATAGGCGGTGTTCAGCGGCAGGAAGACCGCCCCGACCTTCAGCGTCGCCAGATAGACGACCACCGCCTCGACGCTCTTCTCCGACTGCAGCGCCACCCGATCGCCGGGCTCGACCTCGTACTCGACCAGCAGCGCCGCCGTCCGCGCTACGTCGTCCTCCAGCGCCCCGTACGACACCTCCTGCCCGTCCGGCAGAATGAACGCCGGCTTGGACCGATCGTCGGGAAAACGCGAAGCAAGCAGCTCGTAGAGGTTCATGCGCCCTGCGTAGCGGGTCTCATGAACCGCGAGAAGCCCCACCCCATACGCTCGTCATCCTCGGCCGCGTCAGCGTGCCGGGGATTATACGCACCGCCCAAGTCGGAGAGGGCGGCGAGTATGGATGGCCGGGACCTCCCGGCCCGGCCATGACGAACGTTTGGGCGGCCTCTAAACCGGCAGCGCCGTCGTGAACTTGATCTGCTCCATCGCGAACGCCGAGCTCACGTCGTTCAGCGGCGCGGCGGCGATCAGGCGCTTGTAGAACCGGTCATAGGCCGCGATGTCCGAGACCACGACCTTCAGCAGGTAGTCCGTCTCCCCGGCCAGCCGGTAGATCTCCACCACCTCGGCCAGGGCCGAGGCGCCCTTGGCGAACTGCGCCAGCCACTCTTCGTCGTGGCGGCTGGTCTTCAGCGACACGAACACCACCAGCCCCAGGTCCAGCTTCTCGCGATTGAGCAGCGCCACTTTGCGGTCGATCACCCCCTCGTCGGTCAGCCGCTTAACCCGCTTCCAGCACGGCGTCTGCGAGAGACCCACCCGTTCGGCCAGCTCGGCCACCGGGATCGTGGCGTCCGCCTGCAGCTCACGCAGGATTCGCCGATCCGTCGCATCCAGGAGAACGCCACCCACGAAAATCACCCCAAACCGCGAAAAATGTTCTCCACAATGACCGAACCACGACAAGTTCGACAACGCCTTTCTCGCCGCCCGAGGCCATCCTGCGCCGATAGCGTGGGAGAGTTTCATGTTGGACGCGTTCAACCGGCATCCGAGTTCCGTCGGCGAGAGCTATGGCGAGCACTTGGCCCAGGCCTCGGGCTTCGGCATGACCATGATCACCGCGGGCGCCGCCTGCCTGGTGCACGCCATCTTCCCGTTCTGGTTCGAAAAGACCGCCAGCCACTGCGTCCAGCGGCTGCACGCCCAGATGGCCGCCCGCGGCCGTCATGACGCCCCCGCTCCCAAGGCGCTGCAGGCGTGACCCATCTCCCGCTCGCCGCGGGACATGCGCGCCATCCGCTGGTCGGCGGCCTGGCGCTCGGCCTGATCGCGCTCTGCGCGCTCATGCTCGGCCGGGCCAGCGGCTTTCCGGCGCCGGTGATCGCCGCGGTGGCCGGCATGGGGCTCGGTCTCGCGGGCTGGTCGGCCGCGCTGGGGCCAGCGCTCTGCTGGTGGGCCAAGCCGGGCCTCAAGACCGGCGTCGCCCTGCTGGGTTCCCAGATCGCCTTCGCCGAACTCGCCGCGCTAGGCCTGCCGGTGGCGCTGGCCAGCGGCGGCGTCGTCATGGCCAGCCTTGGCGCAGGGACCGGCATCGGCCTGCTCGCCGGCCTGCCGCTCGTCGAGGCGCTGATCGCGGCCAGCGCCGTCTCGATCTGCGGCGCCTCGGCCGCCATGGCCGCCTCCAGCGCCCTGCCCGACAGCGACGCCGCCCGCCGCACCACCGCCCTGGTCGTCGTCGGCGTGAACCTGCTCTCGACCATCGCCATGGTCGCCTATCCGCTGATCGCCCGGCATTTCGGCTTCAGCGAGCGGCAGACCGGCGTCTTCCTCGGCCTCTCGATCCACGATGTCGCCCAGGTGGTCGCCGCCGGCCAGTCGGTCTCGCCGGGCGCCGAGGCCTCGGCCGCCCTCTCCAAGCTCTCGCGCATCCTCTGGCTGGGTCCGGTAATCGTCGCCGTCGGGCTGTCGATGGGCATGCAGGCCCGCGCCCGCCGTTTACCGCTGCCTCCGCTGTTCGTCTGGGGGTTCGCCGCTCTGATGGCCGCACGCAGCTTCGGGCTGATCCCGGCCGTGCTGCTGCCGGCCCTGACCCTGGCCTCGCAACTGCTGCTGCTCGGCGGCGTCGCCGCGATCAGCGCCCAGGTCGCGCCCCGCGACCTGCTGCGCATCGAGCCCAGGCTCGCTTGGACTCTCGTGGCCGCCACCGGCGTCATCGCCCTGCTCGCCGCCGCGACCAGTCTGACGCTGGTTCAATAAACTCCGCTCATCCCCGCGAAGGCGGGAACCCAAGCTGCGTCGGTCATAGCTCGGAGTCCGCAAGGATCCCCGCTTTCGCGGGGATGAGCGGAGTTCAGATCGCCGCCTCCAGCGCCGCGTGCGCCTCGCGCGCCTGCGCCCAGAGCTCCGGCTTCACCAGGTCGTCCGGCGCGATCTTCTCGGGCCAGTGCGAAACGACCACCTTGGCCAAGCTCGTCCAGCGCGCCTCGTCCAGAATGAAGCGCGGGTCGATCCCGGCCAGGCCTGGCCCGTCCACCGGAACCCGCAGCCGCAAGCACGCCGGCCCGCCGCCGTTGCGCATGCTCTCGCGCACGTCGACCACCACCGCCCGGGCGATCGGATTGTCGCTCGCCAACACCGCTTCGACCGCCGCCCAGGCCGCCGGGTTGTCCCGCGCGTCCGACGGCAGGATCAGCGCCATGCCGCCATCGGGCAGGCTGACCAGCTGCGAATTGAACAGGTAGGACGACACCGCGTCCTCCAGGCTGACCCCGAAGGTCTCGACCACGTGCAGGTTCGGCAGCCGTGCGCGCAGCTCGCGGTACAGCCTGGCCGGATCGGCGAAGGCCTGAGGGTGGGCCAGCAGCACGTTGGCGTTGGCGACCGCCACCACGTCGTTGTGGAAGGCCCCGGCCTGCACCGCGCCCTGGTTCTGCAGCGCGTAGAAGGTCCGCTCGCCAGAAAGTCCGGATAGGCGCGCGACCGCCTGGCTCGCGCGCAGGCTCTGGCGCTCGGGAAACGCGCCGCCGCGGCTCGCCTCGCCATGCACGAAGACATTGAGGCCCGGTGCGCCGTGGCTGGCCGCCAGCCGCATGTGGTTGGCGGCGCCCTCGTCGCCGAAGTGCCGGGCGCTCGGCAGCGGCCCATGCACCGCAAATCGGTCCTCGCTGGCGAACACCCTCTTCAGGAGCGCGAAGGTCTCGTCGGCCTCGAAGCTCCGGTGCAGCATCCCGGCTAGGTTTGCGGTCACCAGATGCACGCGCCCGTCCGCCGTGTCCGGCGCGGCCAGCGCCGTGGCCGCATTGGCCCGCCACATGCTGGAGGCCGAGCACGCGGCCCGAAACAGCGCCAGGTCCTGCTCAGCCGCCGCCGCCAGCACCTCGTCGTCCGAACCGGCGAAGCCAAAGCCTCTCAGCGCCTGCGCCGCTGGGCGCAGCGGCGGCGGCAGAAATCCCTGGGTCAGGCCCAGCTCCATCATCGTGCGCATCTTGGCCAGGCCCTGCAGCGCCGCGGCGCGCGGGTACGAGATCTCGCCGAAGTTGCTCTGGCTGGCGACGTTGCCGACCGACAGACCCGCATAGTTGTGGGTCGGCCCGGGCAGCCCGTCGAAATTGACCTCGATCACGCGGCCAGCCCCGTGGCGATGCGGAACTCGGCCCTGTCCGCCTCCATGCTCGCGACCGGATAGGCGCAGTAGTCGGCGGCGTAGTAGGCGCTGGGCCGATGATTGCCGGACAGGCCCGGCCCGCCGAACGGCGCGGTGGCCGCCGCGCCCGTCGTCGGCCGGTTCCAGTTGACGATGCCGGCCCGCGCCCGGTTCCAGAAGTCGCGATAGCGCGCCTCGTCGTCGCTCAGCAGCCCGGCCGCCAGGCCAAAGCGCGTGGCGTTGGCGACGCCGATCGCCTCGTCCCAATCCGCAGCCCGCACCAATTGCAGCAGCGGCCCGAAGTTCTCGACGTCGGGAACCACGACGCCGGTCACATCGACCAGCCCCGGGGTCAGGAACGGCTTTCCCGCCTCCAGCCGCCGCAACTCGCGCAGGGGCCGCCCGCGCAGCCGCGCCTGCGCGTCCAGCATATGCTGGGCGCTGGCCATGTCGATCACCGGCCCCATGAACGGCGCCGGCTCGTCGAACGGCGCGCCGACCACGATGCGGTCGATCAGGGCTTCCAGCGCCTCGACCACCCGCTGGCCCGCCGCCCCCTGCGGCACGATCAGCCTGCGCGCGCACGAACAGCGCTGCCCGGCCGAGACATAGGCCGACTGCACGATCAGGTGCGCCGCGCTTTCCGCATCGGCCACGTCCCAGACCACCAGCGGATTGTTGCCGCCCAGCTCCAGCGCCACGATCTTCTGCGGCTGGTCGGCCAGGGCGATGTGGATCGCCCGGCCGGCCGCGACGCCGCCGGTGAACAGCACCCCGTCGATCCCGTCATGAGCCACCAGCGCCTTGGCGGTCTCCGCAGCCCCGATCACCACCTGCAGCACTTCGTCGGGCACGCCCGCCTCGCGCCACAGATGCGCCAGCAGCAGGCCGCTGGCCGGGGTCTTCTCGCTCGGCTTGAACACCACCGCATTGCCGGCGATCAGCGCCGGGGCCATGTGCCCATTCGGCAGATGCATCGGAAAATTGAACGGCCCGATCACCGCCAGCACGCCATGCGGCCGGTGCGCCAACCGCGCCTGGCCGCCGGGGATGTCGCTGCTCCGCTCGCCGGCCCGCTCGGCCTGGGCGCGGATCGAGACCTCGACCTTGCCGGCGACGGTGTCGGCCTCGGTCAGGGTCTCCCAGAACGGCTTGCCGGTCTCCTGGCTCAGCAGGCGGGCGATCTCCTCACGCCGCGCCTTGGCCAGCTCGGCGAAGGCGCGCGCCACCGCATGGCGATCCTCCAGCGGCCGGCGCGACCAGGCTTCGAAGCCCGCCCGCGCCCGCGCCAGCACGCCGTCCAGCGCCGCCGGATCGGCGGCGGGACCGCGCCAGACCACCTCGCCGGTGCAGGGATCGGTGGAGACGATCTCAGAATTCGACATGGCGGATGAGATCTCCCACTTGCACGTTTAGAACGGCCGCCAGCTCGGGACTGATCCGCAGTCCTTCAGCCGCCGCCACAACTCGCCCGCGCGAGGCCCGAAAGCCTTCGACCGCGCCGGCGCAGGCCAGCACCTCGACCCCGTCGTCGCAGGGGCCGATCTCGCGGACCGTCCCGACCCGGCTGTCGCGGACGGCCTTCAGGCTGTCGATGTCGGCGACCATGGTCGGACCGGCGTCGAAGATGTCGATGCAGCCTTCGAACTTGAACCCTTCCTCGGTCAGCAGCGAGTGCGCGCGCGCGCCGTCCGGGTGGAACTGGCCCACCGACAGCGCCGCGTCGGTCGGCAGCAGGTTCAGGTACAGCGGATACTTCGGCCCCAGGTCGGCGATCACCTGCTTGCCGGCGCCGACGCTGATCCGGTCGGCCTCCTTGAACTCCAGGCCGTAGAACTTGCGGCCCACCGCCTCCCAGAACGGCGAGCGACCGTCCGCGTCCTGGTATCCGCGCAGCTCAGAGACCACGCGGTCGCCGAACCAGTCGCGATGCTCGGCCATGAACAGGTAGCGCGAACGCGCCATGAGCCGCCCGCCGGCCAGCCCGCGCAGCCCCGGCCGCACGAACAGCCCGCCGACCTCGGCCGAGCCGTCATAGTCGTTCACCGGCGTCAAGATGGTGTTCTCCACCACCTTGCCCAGCGCCTGCGAGGTCTGGCGCAGCCGGCCGATCCGATAGGAGTAGAACGGCCAGTCGCCGCCCACGCTCGGGAATATGCAGCCCGTGCCCACCACCTCGCCGCCCGCTTCCATCACCAGCAGGATCTGGCTGCCGGCCTTGCGATTTCCCGCCAGGGCGTCGGCGCTGGCCTGCAGCAGGCCCATCAGGCGCTCGCGGCAGGGCGGCAGATTGGTCATGCCGAGCCCGGCGCTCAGCGCCAGGGCGTGCAGGGACTCAAGGTCGGTAAGGGCGGCCGGGCGGATCACGACGCCGGGGTTGATCATGGCATCCTCCGCAGAAATCATCGAAGCCTTAGATGCTTATTGTGCTAGGGATTCTTCGATATGGGCGGCGGAAGACTAGGTCTTGCTCCGCAGATGCTGCGGCGGGAACAGGCCTTGGACGGATATCCTTCGCTCGACCGGATCGACCTCAAGATCCTGGCGAATCTCCAGGCCGACGGCCGCATCACCAACCAGGCCCTGGCCGACAAGGTCGCCCTCTCGCCCAGCGCCTGCCTGGCCCGCGTGCGGCGGCTTGAGGCCGAGAAGCTGATCCTCGGCTATCAGGCCCGCCTCGACATCGAACGCATCCGCCCGACCGTCACGATCTACGGCGAGGTCACGCTCAAGAGCCACCGCCCCGCCGACCTGCTGCACTTCGAGGCCGTGCTCTCCGAGATCCCCGAAGTGGTCGAGGCCGCCCAGGTCTCCGGCCCGTTCGATTACCTGATCAAGGTCGTCTGCCCCGATGTCCGCGCCTGGGGCGAACTCGCCGACCGCCTCCTCCAGGAAGGCCTCGGCGTCGACAAGATCGCGTCCCACATCCTGATGAAGGACGCCAAACCCTTCACCGGCGCCCCGGTGACCGCAGGCAAGCGATAGACAGTCTCCCGCCCATGCAACTCGACACTCACGATCTGCCGCTTTCGACCGGCTCCGCCGAGGCCGCGGAGCGCTACCGCAACGGCGTGCGGTTGATCCTGGCCACCTGGCCCGGAGCCGACGTCGAACTCGACCTGGCGATCGCCGCCGATCCGGACTTCGCGATGGCCCACGCCGCCCGCGCCCGCGTCCATGCGCTGAGCGCCCAGCCGCGTCAGGCGCACGAAAGGGTCGCAGCGGCCCGCAGCCTCGCCGCCCGAAACGGGACCGAACGCGAACAGAGCCACATCGAGGTCCTGAACCTCGCCTTCTCCGGCCGCTCGGCCGAGGCGCTGAGCGCGGCCCTCGCCCACGCCGAGCGCTGGCCGCGCGACGTGCTCGTGCTCGCCATGCCGCTCGGCGCCTTCGGCTTGTTCGCGTTTTCGGGGATGGCCGATCACGACCAGGCCCGCGTCGATCTCTGCGCCCGCCACGCCGGCCACTTCGCCGACGACGACTGGTGGTTCCTGACCAGCCACGGCTGGTCGCTGGCCGAGAACGGCGCGGTCGCCCGCGGTCGGGCGATGATCGAGCGCGCCTTCGCGCTGCACAGCGCCAACGCCAACACCGTTCACGCCCTGGCCCACGCGATGTTCGAGGGCGGCGCCGGCGACGAGGCCGAGGCCATGATCACCGGCTGGCTACCCTCCTACGACCGCGCCGGCGTCCTGCACGGCCACCTCGCCTGGCACGCCGCCCTGGTCGCCCTGGAACGCGGCGATGCCGCCACCGCGCTCGGCATCTACGAGGCTCAGGTGCGTCCAGGCGTCTCCCAGGGGCTGCCGATCAACATCGTCAGCGACGTCGCCTCGTTTCTCTGGCGGCTCGACCTTTATGGCCATGGCGCGCCCCAGGCCGGCTGGGACCAGATCGCCAGCTACGCGCGCGACGCCTTCCCGCGTCCCGGCCACGCCTTCGTCGACGCCCACCTGGCGCTCATCGAGGCGGCGACCGACGGCCGCAAGGCGCTGGACCGCCGCATCGCCAGCCTGGAGGCCGGCCAGGGCGGCGTCGCCCTCGCCGAAGTGGTTCCGGCCATCGGCCGCGCCGCCAGCGCCTTCGCCCAGGCCGACTACGACGCCTGCATCCGGACGCTCGAGCCGGTGGCCGCCGCCGTCGTCCGGATCGGCGGCAGCGGCGCCCAGCGCGAGGTGATCGAGGACACCCTGCTGGTGGCCCTGATGCGCGCCGGCGCGACCCAGAAAGCCCAGGCCCTGCTTGAGCGCCGGCTGCACCGCCGCCCCTCCCCGCGCGACGCCGCCTGGTTGGCCGCGCTCTAGGGCCCCCAGCCCCGCGATGGCAACGGAGCTTTCCGCGCAGCGGCGCGTTCCTGGCCTAACTTGACCGGGGAGGTGCAGCTTGAGTGATCGCAGCGTCGCAATGCGGGTCTTTCCGGGCGATAGCGCGATGGCCAGTCGCATGCGGGAGACCGATTGGTCGGCCACGCCGCTAGGCCCCCCTGGCGAGTGGCCCCAGGGCCTCACCACGCCGCTGGCGATGATGCTCACCTCACGGTTCGAGATGTGGCTCGGCTGGGGCGACGACCTCTGTTTCTTCTACAACGACGCCTACGCCCCGACGCTCGGGAGCAAGCACCCCGCCTCGTTGGGACGGCCGTTCCGCGAAGTCTGGCGCGAGGTCTACGCCGACGTCGAAGACCAGGTCCATTCGGTCATGGTCGAGGGCAAGGCCACCTGGAACAAGGCGTTGCTGCTGCTCCTGGAGCGCAACAACTACCCGGAGGAGACCTACCACACCTTCTCCTACAGCCCCTTGCGCGACGGCGAGACGATCCGCGGGCTGATGTGCATCGTCACCGAGGAGACCGAGCACGTCATCAGCGAGCGCCGGCTGGAGACGCTCAGGCGGCTGAGCGAGAGCCTGATCGAAGCGCCGTCCCACGAAGCGGTGATCCAGGGCGTGTGCGACGCCCTGGCGGCCAACACCGAGGACTTCCCGTTCGCCCTGGCCTACGTGCAGGACGCGCTGGGCGGCTGGGTCGGCTGCTCGGCCACCGACCCGGGACGCAGCCTGCTGAACCTGCCCTGGCCGCTCGGCGAGGCGTCCGACGGCTGCCAGGACTTTCCGCTCGATCCGCAGGTCGACTACCCGACCGGCGCCTGGTCCATCGCCCCGACCCGCGCCCTGATCCTGCCGATCCCAAGCCTGCATGGCGCGCCGGCCACCACGCTGGTGCTGGGCCTCAACCCGCACCGACGCGGCGACGTCGGCCTGCACGATCTGGCCAATCTGGTCGCCGACCGCGCCGCAGGCGCGTTCGCCCAGGCCCGCAGCGTCGAGGCCGAGCGCCGGCGCTCGGACCGCATCTGGACCAACGCCCGCGACCTCATGGTGGTGGTCGATGGCGAGGGGCTGTTCCGCTCGGTCAGTCCGGCGTGGACGCGAATCCTGGGCCACCCGGTCGAGGAGGTGGTCGGTCGCCCGATGTCCGCCTTCGTTCCCGATGAGGAGATCGAGGACACCTACGCCGCGCACGCCCGCGTCCTGGACGGCGACCAGGTCACCGGCTTCGAGAACCGATACCGCACCAAGAACGGCGACTGGCGCTGGATCTCCTGGAACACCGCCGTCGAGGACGGCCTGATCTACGGCTACGGTCGAGACGTCACCGAGGAAAAGCAGCAGGCTCAGCAACTCAACCAGGCCGAAGAGGCCCTGCGCCACGCCCAGAAGATGGAGGCGATCGGCCAGCTCACCGGCGGCGTCGCCCACGACTTCAATAACCTGCTGACCGTCATCCGCGCGTCGGCCGACCTGCTCCGGAAGCACGAGCTGCAGCCCGAGCGCCGCCAGCGCTATCTCGACGCGATCTCCGACACGGCCGACCGCGCGGCCAAGCTCACGGCGCAGTTGCTCGCCTTCTCCCGGCGTCAGGCGCTCAAGCCCGAACGCTTCGACGTCGCGCTCAAGGTCGACGCCCTGACCGACATGTTGCGCTCGGTGCTGGGCGCGCGCGTCCGCCTGGACATCCTGGTCGATTGCGAGAACTGCGTGGTCGAGGCCGACGTCGCCCAGTTCGAGACCGCCCTGATCAATCTGTCCGTCAACGCCCGCGACGCCATGGACGGCGAAGGGAAGCTGGCCATCCGCATCGATACGGCCGAGTCGATCCCCGCCTTGCGCGGTCACGCCGCCAGTCCCGGCGAGTTCGTGACGATCTCGGTCGTCGACCACGGATCGGGCATCGAAGGCGAGGATCTGGCCAAGATCTTCGAGCCGTTCTTCACCACCAAGGAGGTGGGGCGCGGCACCGGTCTCGGGCTCAGCCAGGTCTACGGCTTCGCCAAGCAATCGGGCGGCGACGTCGCGGTTCACAGTCAGCGTGGAGAGGGCTCGGCGTTCACGCTCTTTCTGCCGCGATCGCGCGGGCCGCTGACCCCGCCCGGTCCGTCGGCGGACACGCCTCAGGCCTACCACAAGGGACGCATCCTGGTTGTGGAGGACAACGCCGCGGTCGGCGAGTTCGCGACCCAGCTGCTGTCCGACCTGGGCTACCGGACCGAATGGGCCGCCAACGCCGCCGACGCCTTGGCGCGGCTGGAACAGGACAGCGAGTTCGACGTCGTGTTCAGCGACGTGGTGATGCCGGGGCTCGGCGGCGTCGAGCTCGCCCGCGCCATTCAGAGCCGCTGGCCCGCAACGCCGATCGTGCTCACCAGCGGCTACAGCCAAGTCCTGGCTGCGGATGCGCGGCACGGATTTCCTCTGCTGCACAAGCCCTACTCGATCGAGGAGCTCGCGCAAATTCTCCGCCAGGTCGCCCTGGCCCCGGCGAAGGCGCCTTAGAGGGCCCTAATCCTCGGCCGCCAGCAGCCAGACCGGCAGCTCGGCGACTGTTCGGAAGCCCAGGCTCTCATAGAGCGGCAGCCCCGCCTCGGTGGCGCCCAGGTGGAAGCGCCGCATGCCGCGCCGCCGATAGTCGCCGATCACCTGGCTCAGCAGCGCCCGGCCCAGGCCCCTGCGTTGGTGCGCCGGCGGCGTCGCCATCAGCGAGATCGCCCCGGTATCGCCCGTCGGCGTGACTGAGACGGTGCACATGGCCCCGTCGTCGCCGTGGCCGACATAGGTCTCGACGCCCGAGGTCCCGGTCATCCCGATATCGATGTACCTGGCGATGACGTCGCGCGGTTCATCGAACGCCGCGGCGATCAGGTCCCCGGCGACGCCCGCCGACTGCGGGTCCAGCACGCGGACGACCTTCATCGGGCGGCTCGGCCCGATGGAAACCTCCGGGCCGAGCACCATGAGCGGCGAAGACCCGACCTCCGCGAAGCCGAGCCGCGCTACGGCCGGCGCCAACGCTCGCGCCGCCAGAGGACTCATCGTCGCCACCAGCGGACGGCGCCGCTCCTTCGCCCGCGCCACGGCGCGCACCAGAAAGCCTTCGGCGTCGCCGCCGGCGCCCAGGATCAGCCGGTTGAAGTCGGCCAGCGGCTCGTCGGTCAGCCCCAGAACGCAGCTGCGCGTGACGTGCAGCTCAATCCCCGGCGCCGCGATCATCTGCGAAACCAGCGCGCGCACGCACAACTCGATCAGCTCATCGGCCTCGTCCATGCGCATCTATCCGTCGCCTTGGAGGTCGGCGGCCACCTCCGTCAGCGTCCGCCGGGCCATCTGGCAGAGCACCGGATTGGTCTGCAGGTAGAACGCCATCGCGATGACGGCGTTGAACACCGCCCAGCCGCGCCCGCGCGCCCACATGGCGTCGTCCGCCCCCGCGGCCGCACGGAAGGTCTCGCGGGCTGGGGCGTCGAGCAGGCTCCAGCCGACGAAGAGGTCAGCCGCGGGATCGCCCACGCCCAGCAATCCGAAATCGAGAACGGCGACGATCCGACCGTCTCTGACTAGCAAGTTGCCCGGATGGAGATCGCCGTGCAGCCAGGCGCCTGGCCGGTCCCAGACGGGCGCGCCCAGCGCCCTCTCCCAGGCGGTCAGCGTCGCGGCGACATCGATCTCGCCGGCCAACTGCGCGACGTCGCACCGCACCCGCTCGTCAAGGAACGCCAGCGGCACGCCCCGTCCATGGTTCGCGCGGCCCGCCCGCGGCCCGCCCGTCGCGTCGATCGCCCGTAAAGCTGCGAGAAAGCTCCCGAGGTCGCGGGCGGCCTGCGGTAGGTCAATCGCCCCCGCGCTCGCCGCATCCTCGCCGCCCAGCCAACGGCAGACGGACCATGGCCACGGATAGCCCTCGGCCGCGACCCCGGCCCCGACAGGGGCGGGGATCGCCAACGGCAAGTGCTGCGCCAGCACGGGCAACCACCGCTGCTCCTTGGCCACCTGCGGAACCGCGCTTTCGCGCAACGGCAGCCGGACCGCGAGATCCTCGCCTAGCCGATAGATCGCATTGTCGGTGCCGGCGCTCGCCAGCGGGACGAGAGTTCGGCTCGCCAGTTCCGGAAACTGCGCGCCGATCAGCCGCCGCACGCGCGCCGTGTCGAGTTCAGCCTGAGCGTCTTCCATCCCGAAGCTTAGCCTCAGGCGCGCGCTTTCCGCTACGCCCGCAGGCCAAGTCGCATCACTAGAAGAGGTGGACACATCCCACCCGAGGGAACGACCGCCTCAGGTATTATGCCAATAAATCATTGGCCAAAGAAGGTAGCGAACGCAACTCGTCCGCCCTGACAATATACAGATCAATGATCGCATGAAACGAAGCGAAACTGCTCAAATATCACCATATTTCAACAACGTAAGCTTGAGCATCAACACTCAGGTCCATGCCTGATGGATGCCGCACTCCATTGACGCACGCAATGCTCGGATAGCCATAATCTCTGAAGGCGGGGACACAGCCGGAGAGACCGATGCCTCATTCGAGCGATTTGTCCCGACGCGTTGTTGTTCAAGCTGGCGGACTGGCGTTGGCGGCCGGAACCGCCGCCCTGACGTCCGCCACGGCCGAGGCCGCCGACCGCGACTTCGATATCGATCGAACGTTCTCGCAGTTCATGCGTGACATCGGCGGCGACGTGTCCGACGCCGGCGGGCGGGTCGCCTTCACCGGCGCCGACCCGATCATCCGCAGTCACTTTCGGGTCGGATCCTGCATGGCGATCGCCGCCATGGGCGCAGGCCTCGGGGCGGCCGCCATCTGGCGTGACCGGACGGGCGAAAGCCAGGACCTGACCGTCGACCTTCGGGAGTCCGTCTACAACGTCAATCCGCTGATCGGCGCCATCCTGCTCATGGCCCAGCGCGACGGCACGATTCCCGCCGCCGATCCGGTGCCGCGCGACTTCGTCATCCCGACCGTGAACGGCCTCATGCTCCAGGCGCCCCTGGGCCTCGGCAATCCGCTGACCTTCGTGCCCTTCGAGACGCGGGACGGCCGCTACCTGAATGTGACGGGCGCCTACCCGCACCTGGAGGCGCGCGCCCTCAAGGCGATGAAGTCGCTCCCAGGCCGCGAGAACATCGTGAGGGCGCTCAAGCAGGTCGACGCCTTCGAGTTCGAAGAGGAACTGAACGCGGCGGGCGGCGTCGGCGTCGTGCACCGCACCAAAGAGGAGTGGCTGGCGCATCCGGAAGGTCAGGTGCTGGCCAGCACCCCTCTGATCGAGATCATCAAGATTTCCGACGGCTCGCCGGTTCCATGGGCCGCCGGTCCCGCCGCCCAGCCCTTGTCGGGCCTTCGCGTGCTTTCGAACACCCACGTGATCGCCGGCACCTGCTCGTCACGCACGCTGGCGGAGTACGGGGCTCAGGTGTTGCATGTGGCGCGCGATCAGGCTTTCGAGCACGAGGCGTTGGTCGTCGACGTCAATGTCGGCATGCGCTCGACCTTCGTCGACCTTCGCAATCCTGACCAGAACAAGCGGCTCAAGGCGCTCACGCCCCAGGCGGACGTGTTTGTCGAAAACTACCGCGTCGGCACGCTCGACCGCCTCGGCTTCAGCCCCGCCGAACTCGCCAACGGCCATCGCGGACTCATCTACCTCTCCTGCAACGCCAACAGCGCGACGGGGCCTTGGGCGCACCGCGGCGGGTTCGACATGGAGGGTTTGTCCGTCTCGGGCTTCACCATTGCGGAGGGCGGCGGCGGCGTGCCGCGCTTTCCGCCGACCCTGGTGATGAACGACTACATCGCCGGATATCTTGGGGCCTGCGGCGTCATCGCCGCCCTGCGCCGACGCGCCAAGGAGGGCGGCAGCTATCACGTCCGGATCAGCCTCACGCGGGCGGCCATGTGGTACGCCAGCCTCGGCCGCTTCCCGAACACCCAGTTCGACCTGTCCGGTCCCCAAAACCGCCTGATCACGCCCGAACTGCTGGTCGCCCAAACCCCTTATGGAGAAGTCCGCCGCCTCGGACCGCAGGTGAAGCTCAGCCGCACGCCAGGCCGCTGGCGCACGCCGCTGGTCGCGGTGCGAGGATCCGACAAGGTGGCGTGGGCATGATGCGCGCGCCTCTCATCGCGCTGGCCTTCTGCGCGACGGCCGCCGTCGCCCACGCGCAAACGCCGGCGTCGCAGCCTGCTGACGAGGCTGAGCTCAGCCCCTACCCGGAGTTGCTGGAAACGCCTCTCTCCACAGAGGGAGACATGGCCGAGGACGAGCGCCTGGCGAAGGCGGCCTCCAACAAGCCCGAGCTCCAACCCTGGTTCGCCTTCAAGCAGCGGTTCGAGGATCGCACCGGGATCAGCTTCGGCGGCTCCTATGGCGTCCTCGCCCAAAGCTACTCGGCCAGCCTGGTCGATCAGGACTGGGCCGCCGGCCACAAGTTCACCTTCAACGCCTCGGCCGCCCTGCTCGACCGGGGCAGGCCCAATGCGCTCTACTTCGACCTGACCGTCGAGGACAGACGTCCCATCTTCGGGTCGGAGCGCGCGCCCCTCGCCGCCGGCGTGCTGGCCGGATCAGGCGTCCCGACCGCGGCGACCTGGGGCGACTTCGAGCTTGGGGTCACCCAGGCCTACCTGCGTCAGACCCTGGCCGGCGGCCGGTTTCAGTACACGATCGGCAAGGTGTTCGCGCCGAACTTCGTGAACCCCTACCCGTTCTTCGACGACAACCGTCAGTTCCTCAATCTCGCCTTCTCGACCAGCCCCACCATCGCCGTACCGCTACGTGGCGCCGGGGCGGTCGCAGCGGTCTATCCGGGCACAGGCTCGGTCTACATCAAGGGCGGCGTCTTCACGGCCAACTCCAACGATACAGGCTGGACCGTGGATGACTTCTTCAGCCGGAACGAGCGCTTCTATTTCGTCGAGGTGGGTTCAACGAGCTTCGCCCGCCGCCCCATCCCGATCCACGCGCGCGGCCCGATGGATGCGAACAATTTTCACGTCACCTTCTGGTATCGCGACCCGCTGGAGCGTCGCGGCCCGCAGGACATCACGCGCCCGCAGGACGAAGCCTACGGCGTCGCCTTCAACATCAATCAGATGGCCGGCGAGAACATCATGTGGTTCGTCCGCGGAGGGCTCGGGACCGGAGGCTTCGCCAAGGTCAATCTGACGGTCGGAATGGGCTACAGGCCCCCTGAGCGACAAGCCGATCTGTTCGGCCTCGGCGTCGGCTGGTCCGATCCCGACGACGCGCAACTCCCGCAGCAGCTCCCGGTCAACCTCCGAGACCAGACCACGCTCGAGACCTTCTACAGGTTCGCCCTGACGCCCAACGTCGCGCTCACGCCCGCCTACCAGCTGATCGTCAATCCGAGCCTCAATCCAAACGAAGACGCGCTGTCGGTCTTCAGCATCCGGGCGCGGTTGGCGTTCTGATCAACCACTTGGAGCGCATACGCAAAGCCGGCCCCGCTCTTCCGTCTCGCCTAAGCGTCGCCCGCCGCTACGCCCGCAGGATCTTCGCCATCGCCTTGCCCTTGGCCAGTTCGTCGACGAGCTTATCCAGATAGCGGATCTCGCGCATGGTCGGTTCTTCGATGGTCTCGACCCGCACGCCGCAGATCACTCCGGTGATCAGCGAACGCGCCGGGTTCATCGCCGGCGCCTGGGCGAAGAAGTCCTCGAAGCTGGCCTTCATCGGCGCGTCGAGCGCGCCGGCGTCGTATCCGGTGAGCCAGGCGATGATCTCGTCGACCTCGGCCCTCGAGCGACCCTTCCTTTCCGCCTTGGCGACATAGGCCGGATAAACGCTCGCGACGCTCATGGCGTAGATCTTGTGCTTGGACATGCGCGCTCCTGTGCTCTGGGAGAGCCACCAGCCTAGCGGGTCCCGGACGCGGTTGTCGCGCACCGGGCAAGACCTCTCGCCTTCGACCCACGAATAGGGCACGAAGCGCCGCATGAAGCGCCTCGCCTTTCTTGCTCTTTTCGCCGCGGGCGCATTCTGGGGGTTGGGTTTTCCCCTCGGCAAACTGGCCCTGCGCGAGACCGACGCCGCCCACATGGTGCTGCTGCGCTTCGCGGTCGCGGCCCTCGCCGCCGCGCCGTTCGCGTTCCGGGACGCGCAGACCCG
Source organism: Phenylobacterium sp. LjRoot97 (assembly GCF_964254345.1). Classification (NCBI taxonomy): domain Bacteria; kingdom Pseudomonadati; phylum Pseudomonadota; class Alphaproteobacteria; order Caulobacterales; family Caulobacteraceae; genus Phenylobacterium; species Phenylobacterium sp. LjRoot97. The sequence goes on along the minus strand of NZ_CAXUTH020000001.1, from coordinate 1,549,203 downwards.
AGCGCTGTTCCGCTCGCCGCCGGTGCTGGCGGCCGGCGCGCTCTACGGCGTGGCCTTCATGGTGCAGTTCGAGGGCCTGGCCCATGTCAGCGTCACCCTGGCGGCGCTGCTGGTCGGGGCCATGCCGGCCCTGATCGCGGTCTCCGCCCGGCTGCTCGGCGAAAAGGTCAGCCGCGCCTCCTGGGCCGGGGTCACCGCCGCCACCCTCGGCGCGGCCCTGATCGCCGGCAAGCCGGACGCCGGCTCCTCGCCGTTCGGCGTCGCCCTCTCGCTGATCGCGCTGCTGATCTTCCTGGCCTGGCTGCTGGTCCTGCGCCGCGCGCCCAAGGCGGCCAGCCCGATGGCGATCCCGGCCGTCACCGTGGTCATCGCCGCCCTGACCATCCTGCCGATCGCGCTCATCATGCATGGCCCTCCAAAACTCGACCTCAGCGGCGCGGCCTGGGCCGGCATCGTCGGCCAGGGCGTGCTCTCGACTCTGGTCGCCACCGCCGCCTGGCAGTTCGGCTCGGCCCGGGTCGGCGCCGCCAGCGCCGGGGTGTTCATCAACATCGAGCCGCTGATGGGGGCCGGTATCGGGGTGGCCCTGTTCGGCGACCAGCTGAGCCTGGCGCTCGCCGCCGGCGGCCTGCTGATCGTCGCCGGCAGCCTGGCCGTCGTGCTGGGCGAGCGCTCGACCCCGGCCATCGACACGCCGGCTCCGACCCCGGCCTAGTCGGCCATCCCGCCCGCCGCCCAAGCGTCGGCGACCGCCAGGATCTCGCGCGCGCCGTCCAGGCCGATCTTCAGGGCCAGCAAGCCGGTCGAGGTGCGCGCCGCCTAGCGCAGCAGCGCGGCGATCATCGCGCGCAGCGGATTGGCGGGGTCGCTCAGCAGCTTCACCGTCATGGCGAGCGAGATCACCACCAGCAGCGGCCGGATCAACCGCGGCCCCCAGCGCATCGCCGCGCGCGAACCCAGCCGCCCGCCGATGAACTGACCGACCGCCATCGCCCCGCCGAGCGCCCACAGCACGTGGCCGCCCAGGCCCAGCACCACCACCGACACGATGTTGCTGGTCAGGTTCAGCGCCTTGGTGTGAGCCGTCGCCCGCACCAGCCCCATGCCCAGCAGGGTCACCAGGCTGAGCGTATAGAACGAGCCCGCGCCGGGCCCGAAGAAGCCGTCGTAGAAGCCGATGCCGCCGGCGACCAGCCCGTAGCCCAGCGGCCCTAGGCGCGCGTGCATGTCCTGCTCCCCGATCTTCGGGCCGAACAGGAAGTAGAGCGCGATCGCCACCAGCATCACCGGCAACAGCAGCATCAGCCAGCGGGTGTCGACCACCATCACCGCCAGCGCGCCCAGCACAGCGCCGGCCAGCACCATCACCAGGGCGAACTTGATGGCGGCCAGGTCGATCCGCCCGGCCCGCCAGAAGGTCCAGGTCGCCGAGGCGGTTCCGACGCTGCTTTGCACCTTGTTGGTGGCGATGGCCGAGACCGGGTCGACGCCGGCAGCCAGCAACGCCGGCACGGTGATCAGGCCGCCGCCGCCGGCGATCGCATCGACGAACCCCGCCGCCAGCGCCGCCACGCACAACAGCGCCACGGCCTGCGGCCCCAACTCAGCAAACAATACGGCCCCTCCGAGAGGCCGCTGCTATAGGCCCGCGACGCCGCGCCGGCCAGTGCGCCTGACCGCGCAGGTCCGCACCAATCGATTGCCAACCACGACCTTAGATAGCAACCTCCACCATAAGGCGGGGGAAATGGACATGAGCAATCCGATCGTCGCGGGCCTGACCCGCTTGGCGCAGTTCGAGGGCCGCGACTCGACAGGCCGCTTCTGGCCCTACGCCGCCCTGGTCCTCGCCCTGACTTTCGCCGTCATGTGCGCGCCGTTCGTCATCGAAGTGAATAAGACGTTCGAGGCCTTCAACAACTTCGCCGCGGAACATCCCGAACTGACCACCGTCCAGCGCAGCGCAGGTCAGGTCTCGATCCAGGTCGAGGGCTCGCATCCCGAACTGATGCCGAACTTCGGCTATCTGATAAAGACGACCGGCTTCGTGGCGGCAGGCGCCGTCCTGCTTCTTGCCGCGGCGGTCGCGCGGCGGCTGCACGACACCGGTCGCTCGGGCCTCTGGGGCCTCGCGCCCCTGCCCTTCATGGCGTTCGGCCTGTTCGGATTTGGGGCGGTGATCGAGAGCTTCATGACCGATGGTCCGATCATGCCCTTGTTCGCCGCCGTGCTGCTCAACAACATGATCTATCTGCTCAGCCTGGCCGGGCTGGTCTGGATGCTCGGTTCGGCCGGGTCGCCGGGTCCAAATCGCTTTGGCCCGGCGCCGGTCGATGCGGCCGTGGAGGCCTGAACCTACATCCGGTGCAGAGCGCAGAGCTTGTTGCCGTCCGGGTCGCGCAGATAGGCCAGGTACATCTTGCCGGTGCTGCCCGCGCGCACGCCCGGCGGCTCCTCGATGCTGACCCCGCCCGCGGCCACGCCCGCGGCGTGCCAGGCGTCGGCCTGCTCGGAGCTGGCGCAGTTGAAGCCGACGGTGCTGCCGTTGCCGATGGTGGCCGCCTCGCCGTCGATCGGCAGCGACACCGCGAACACGCCGGTCGGGGTCATGTAGAAAATCCGGTGGCCGTCGACGAAGCCGGGCGACACGCCCAGCGCGCCCAGCAGCGAGTCATAGAAACCCTTGGCGCGGTTGAGGTCGTTGGTGCCGACCATCACGTGCGAAAACATTGGCGTTCTCCCCTTTTCGATTCCGGCTCGAGGCCGGCGGCGGGACGCTATCACCACCGCCGGCCAGAGGAGAAGGCCGCCGGCTACTGCGGCTGCGGCACGATCCGCAGGTAGGGGCGCGGGGCGTCCCAGCCGTCCGGATAGATGGTCTTGGCCTCGTCGTCCGACACCGAGCCGGCGATGATCACCTTCTCGCCCTGCCGCCAGTTCACGGGCGTGGCCACCCGGTGCTTGGCGGTCAGCTGCATTGAATCCAGCACCCGCAGGATCTCGTCGAAGTTCCGGCCCGTGGTCATCGGATAGGCCAGCATCAGTTTGATCTTCTTGTCGGGGCCGATGATGAACACCGTGCGCACCGTGGCGTTGTCGGTGGCCGTGCGCCCGTCCGAGCCGCCGGCCGTCTCCTCGGGCAGCATGTTGTAGAGCTTGGAGACCGTCAGGTCGGTGTCGCCGATCATCGGATAGTTCGGCGCCGTGCCTTGCGTCTCGGCGATGTCCTGCGCCCAGCGGGCGTGGTTGTCGACCGGGTCCACCGACAGGCCGATGACCTTGGTGTTGCGCTTGTCAAACTCCGGCTTCAGCTTGGCCATGTAGCCCAGCTCGGTCGTGCAGACCGGCGTGAAGTCCTTGGGGTGCGAGAACAGGATCGCCCAGCTGTCGCCGATCCAGTCGTGGAAGTTGATCTTCCCTTCGGTGGTCTCGGCCGTGAAGTTCGGCGCCTCGCCGTTGATACGAAGTGACATCGCCCGTTCCTTTTCGTTGAGCCCGAGGCAGCTCGCGGCTCCTGCGACGCGACATGCCTTGCCAATGCCGCCCTCGTGTCAAGGCCGGCGGCCGGCGACTATGCAATTCCGGCATGAACCGGCCGCGCGCTAGGCTTCGCCCACCGTCCGCAGCCGTTGGGCGTCGCGCACCACGATGCGGCCATAGGCCAACTGCACCATACCGGCCCGCTCCAGCGCCTTCAGCTCCTTGTTGATGGTCTGGCGCGAGACCCCGATCATCGCCGCCAGGTCCTCCTGGCGCACATGCAGCTCCGAGCCGCCCGAGCTGCGCGCCGCCCCGGCCAGGGTGCGGGCCAGCCGCACGCCGATCGGCTGGGCGATGCTGTGGGCCATGAAATTCAGCGCCGAACGCTGGCGCGAGCAGATCAGCACTCCGAGGTCGCGATAGAGCAGCGGATGCGCCTGCGCCACCTGCTCGACCGCCGCCAGCCCGACGTGCAGCAGCCGCGCCGGCTTGACCACCACCGCATCATGCGGCCGCGGCCCGCCGTCGATCACCGACAGTTCTCCGAACCAGGCGCCGGGCCCCAGGATCATCGCCACCGACTCCATGCCGACGGCGGGATAGGACACCAGCCGCACCTCGCCCTCGGCCACCGCCCACAGTCCGTCCGGCGGATCGCCCAGGCCGTAGACCCGTGCGCCGGCGCCCGCCGTGCTGGCCCGCGCCCGCGCCAGCAGCGCCTCGCGCCGCGCGGCCGGCAACATCGAGAACCAGGGATCGGGCGACAGGTCGGTCATGGCGCGAAAAGATCGCCTTGCGCCGCCAATTGTCAATTCGGCGACAATCTGCGCCCCGCGCCCGTGCGAGGACTGGCGCCAACAGAAGGAGGAGACTGGCCATGACGACCATGACCGAGACGTGCGCCGAGGGCCCGTCGATCCGCGACCAGGTGTCCGAGGAAGAATGGGCGCTGCGCGTCGATCTCGCCGCCGCCTACCGTCTCGTGGCCCATTACGGCTGGGACGACCTGATCTTCACCCACCTGTCGGCGCGGGTGCCGGGTCCGGAACACCACTTCCTGATCAACCCCTACACCCACATGTTCGACGAGATCACCGCGTCCTCGCTGGTCAAGATCGACGTCGACGGCAACCGGGTGATGGAAGCGCGCCAGCCGGTGAACAAGGCCGGCTTCGTGATCCACTCGGCGATCCACATGGGCCGCGACGACGCCCACGCCGTCCTGCACCTGCACACCCCGCACGGCCAGGCGGTATCGGCCATGGCCGAGGGCCTGCTGCCGCACACCCAGACGGCGATGATCGCCCGTCACGACGTCGCCTATCATGACTTCGAAGGCATCGCGACGGACCTGGACGAGCGCGAGCGCCTGGTCGCCGACCTCGGGACCAAGAACGCCATGATCCTGCGCAACCACGGCACCCTGACCGTCGGCGAGAGCGTCGCCCACGCCTTCCTGCGCATGTACTATCTGGAGCGCGCCTGCGAGGCGCAGGTGCTGATGCTCAGCGCCGGCCGCGACGGCCTCTACAACCCGCCGCAGGGCGTCGAGGAGAAGGTCGAACACCAGACAGCTCCGGCCGGCATGAAGCGCCTGGCCGAGGGCCTCGCCTGGCCGGCCCTGCTACGCAAGCTGGACCGCATCGACCCCAGCTACCGCAACTGACGAACCTCTCCGGTGCGCGGCCAACGCTGCGCACCGGACACCGGTCATCCCGGCGAAGGCCGGGACCCAGATGCATCCGCGGCAGATGGTGTTGCTCCGCCAAAGCGCAGCCCTACGACCTGGGTCCCGGCCTTCGCCGGGATGAGCGGATAAGGAGCGCTACGCCGCACCGAGCTCCGGCGACGCCTCGCCCTTGGCGTAGGCCCGCGTCAGCTGGCGGTAATAGCTGGAATTGAACGCAAGCAGCGTCACGATCACGCCCGCCACCCCGGCCAGGGTGAAGACCAGCGCGATGCCACGGTCCTCCCCACGCCCGAACCAGTCGCCGATCGCGTCGGCCCCGGCCCCGGTGGTCATCAGCGGAATGAACACGAACTGGGTCAGCGGCCCGATCAGGAACGCCGTCAGCGGCGAGGCTGCCTGCTCCACCGACTGGGCGAAGCCGAACACCCGTCCCTGCCGCTCGAACGGCACCACCTTCTGCAGCGTCGTCTGCTCCGCCGCCTCGGCGTAGGGCCCCAGGAACATCCAGACGAAGCAGCCGGCGATCAGCAGCGTGATCGAGGGCTGCAGCGTGAACACGCAGCAGACGCCCCAGCTGATCAGGTTGACCAGCAGCAGGGTGCGCAGCGGACTGCGCCCCAGCCCGGTGCGCGCGATCAGCAGGCCGCTGATGATGAACGCAGTCGACAGCAGCCCCCAGAGCAGGCCCCAGGTCTGCACCTTCACCAGCGACAGGCCGTAGGCGTCCATCAACGCCATGAAGATGCCGCCGAGGAAGTTGTTGAAGGTGGCGAAGAAGATCAGCGCGAACAGCCCCGGCACCGCCCCGATCACCCGGATCGTGCCGGCCAGGTCGACCTTGCGATGCTCGTGCGGGCTCGCCGGCGCCGCCGCGTCCTCGTCCAGCCGCACGAACAACAGATGCGCGAACGCCGCCGCCGTGAACACCAGCGCGAAGACCAGCGTCGAGACCATGCCGCCCCAGGCGACGAGAAAGCCGCTGATCACCGAGGTGGTCAGAAAGCCGACGCCCGAGACCATGCCGACCAGGCCGTTGGCCTTGTCGCGCCGATCCTCGGGGATCATCAGCGTCACCAGGGTCGGCAGCGCGATGCCGCGGATGTTGCCGGCGATGACGCCCAGCATGACCAGCGACACCAGGATCCACACCGGCGCCCCGTAGGGATCGGCCAGGCTGCCCTTCGGCGCCAGCCCATAGGCGGCGAACGCGAGGGCGTAGAGCGCGAATGACACCGCGCTCGAGGCCAGCATCACCGTCCGCTTGCGATGATGGTCGACCAGGCTTCCGAACCAGATGCCGGTGCTGGCCGTCAGCACCAGATAGATCCCCGCCACCATGCCGGTCGCGAAGACCGACTTGGTTTCCAGGTAGATCCAGAAGGTCAGCGCGAACCACACCGTGAAATTGGTGATGTTCGCGACCAGGTTATTGGCCAGCAGCTGATAGAAGCGGTTCACCGCGCGGCCCTCTGCGTATGACCGCGAGACGCGCCGCGGAGCGCCCGTGACTTAGGCGCCGCCCCGGGCAAGCTCAAGGACCTCGACGCCCCTCGCGCGCGTCCAGCTACCGCGCCGGGCGGGCGTCGACGGGCGGCGGCGTCTGCCAGCCGCACGCGGCGGGCCTGGACGCCTGAGCCGTCCGCCACTTCTGGAAGACGCTCGGCGGATACGCCGCGATCCTCGCCCGCAGCAGCTCCATCGGCCGCTGGCTTTCGACCACCGCGCCGCCCAGCGGCCCGTCGATATCTACGATCATCGCGAGCGTCATGGTGAGCAGGGCCAGCAGAACGCCGGCCGCGACCCGTCCCCCGTTCCCGCGCAGCACATAGCCGAGCACCGCCGCCGTGGTGATCATGTAGACAAAGAGGACGACGAAGACCTCGAACGGCACCCGCGCTATGCGCGCGGCCTTGCGCGACGCATCCGACGTGACGATCGTGTTCATCGTGTCCAGGTAGGTGCTCGACCAGTCGTAGCACTTGATGCCGTCCAGGGCCGCCGCGGTCGCCGCCCACAAGTCGTTGATCAGGGCGTCGTTCCGCGAGAGCAGCGCCTTACGGCTCTGATCGTCGGCCTGCGCCAGCGTGATGCGCAGGTCCAGATAGGCGACCAGCAACTGGCTCGTCCGCGTCCGGTCCGGCTCATCCAGCAGTTGGGCGCGAAAATAGGCCTCGCCGATCGCGTTCGCCTCGTCGCGGACCAACAGCCGTCGCGCGTCGTAGCGATCGACGGCCAACGAAAAGCTGAACCCCAGCAAAAGCGCCAGCAGCCCAAGCACCGCCGACACGATGTAGGCCTCGGCGCCCTTGTTCGCGTCCAGATCCGACTGGCTCGGCGGTCGCCGGCGTTCGCGAAGCCTCCGCACGTTCATCGCGGCGTAAGCTGCAATCGCCATTGACGCATATAGCGTGGCCGCCACGCGCCAAAGTGAAACCGAAGTCAAAAAGGGTTCCAGATCGCGCCAGTCCATGGGGCGATACTTGCACCGCTGCAGCGGCGCCGGGCATCGGGTCGATGCCCTATCGCCGGCTGGATCTGCAAAGTCCTTCGCTCAGCATTCGGCTTTGACAGCCCTCGCCCAGACCATCCGCCGCAACCAGCAGATGAGCCAAATTGCCAAGCCCCCGGCCTGGTCGTACTGACGTCGGGCAGCACCTCCCTCCCCGGGGCTCCCCATGACGCCTGACCGGCGCCCTTCGCCGTTCCCGACCTACTACGGCGACTTCGCCGACCCTGCCTCGATGGCGCTGGCGCTGCTCGGCGAGGATGTGCGCGAGGGGCCGCGCCCGGCGGTCGATCCCGCCCTGCGCAGCATGCTGGCCCGTGGGGCGCTCGGGGACCTCAATGTCGCCGTCGGACGGTTCGGCCAGGGCATCGCCCAGTCCCACGTCACCCGGGACATGCACACCTTCGTCTTCCCGACCGAGACCCGGGCGGTGCGCCAGGTGTCGGGCCAGAGCCTGGGGCATGGACAGATCTTCCACTTCCGGCCCAACGCCCCGACCCATTCGGCCTCATTGGGCGACCTGCCCTGGGCGTTCGGCCTGATCACCCTGCCGCTCGGCGCCTTGGCCGCGGGCGGTCCGCACGCGGCCGGGCTCGATCCCGGCGTGCCGCTCGACGCCGACCGGATGTTCCTGGCGCCGCCCCATGCCCGGGACCGCCTGATCGCGCTCATGGACGACGTCGTCCGCGTCATCCGCGACACGCCGTGGATCACGGCCCGTCCCGCGCCCTCGGCCGCCCTCGCCGGCACGCTCATCGAGGCCCTGCTCGCCTGCCTGACGGAAGGCCTCGCCCTGCCCGACCGCGCCGCCCTGCGCCGCCATCGCCAGATCGTCACCCGGTTCGAGGACCTGCTGCGCGAGCGGCCCGAGGAGATGCTGTCGCTATCGGCCATCTGCACCGCCCTGGGCGTCGCCGAGCGCACGCTCAGCCTGGCGTGTCAGGAGTTCCTCGGCCAAGGCCCCATGCAGTACGCCCGCGGCCGGCGACTGGACCTGGTGCGCCTGCGGCTGCTGGCCGCCGATCCGGCGCTCGCCCAGGTCACCGACGTCGCCATGCACTACGGCTTCTGGGAGCTCGGCCGCTTCGCCCGCGCCTACCGCCTGCGCTTTGGCGAGCTTCCATCCCAGACCCTGCGGCGCGACGGCCCCGTTCATGCGGAAATTGCATAGTGAGCAGCCGCCGCAACCTCTAGCAGCGCCCCATCACTCATTCGCAAGGGGGCGACCATGCGCAAACTGAACCTCGCCGCGGCCGCCGCCGCGCTCGTCCTGGCGGCGCAGCCCGCCGCCGCCGCCACGCCGCTGCTGTCGATCAACCTCTACCATGGCGACTCGAACGGCAATTGCGCCGACACCCGGCCCGGCTCGGGCTGCTCGCCGATCGGCGTGACCGCGATCGGCGGCACGGCCAATCCGTTCCTCAACGACACCGCCACCAAGGCCATCAGCCTTGCGCCCGGCTCCTACTACCTGTTCGGCAATCCCTATGCCGGCACGAACTTCATGACCCAGGGCGCCGTGATCAGCAGCATGATCACGGTCGGCGCCGGCGACGCCGGCTCCTCCTATCTGATGATGGGAAACACCCTCGTCCCCGACCTGTCGGTCGCCGGCGTGACGCTGTTCGACTTCGCCAAGTACGGCGTGAAGATCAGCACCACCGGCCTGACGGCCGACCGCATGTCGTTCGGCTATCCGCCAGGCGCGTTCAAGCCGGACGGCGCCACCGACTTCGTGCTGCGCCTCGACTACCTGGTTCCGGGTTCAGCCGTCCCTGAGCCGGCGACCTGGGCGATGATGATCGCCGGCTTTGGTCTGGCTGGCGCGACGCTGCGTCGGCGGCGCACCGCTTTCGCCTAGCGGCCCTGCCGATACACGATGTCCAAGGTCACCGAGCTGAAGCTGGCGACCTTTTCGGACTTGGCGGCCGCGCTCAGGCTGCGGTCGTCGCGGATCACCGGGCAGAACATCGCCGTCAGGTAGTTCACCGTATCGGCGTCGGAAAACCCGTGCTCGCGGAACAGGCCCACGGTGCGGGTCAGCCCGCCGATGTCGTTCAGCGCCCGCGGGTCCGGGACCAGTTCAGACGCCAGCTTTCCGCTGGCGTCCGGACCGAGCTTGGACAAAACCGGGCACTCGAGCGGCTCGGCGGTGAATGCAGCGTGCGGCGCCGTCAGGACGACGATCCCCGCTAAGGCCGCGATCAGATGCTGCTGCATGTCTGGCCCTCAAGGCAGGCCGCGAGTTATGCGCCCCCGGCCAACGCCGCCTCAAGTCACACGCCCGCGATCAGCTTCAGAACACTTCGATCCAACGCTCGTTGTCGGCGTCGGGGTTCGACTTGCCGCGGCAGACCAGGCCGTCCCGCGCCCTGGTCTCCTTGCCGCGGGTCAACTCCCAGCGCAGCTGCTTGCAGGCGAACGGCCCGACGGCGTCGGCGCTGACCGCCGTGATCTTCCCGACCCCGGCGCGCCCACGCCAGTTCAGCGCCTGGCCGACCTCCAACCCGCCCAGGGCGCTGTCGAACGCCCACATGTCCCGCAGATCGAGGAACTTCTTGGCCGCGGTGTCGAAGCTCACCCCGCCCTCGCAGTCGTTGCACGACACCTCGCCGAACTTCTTGAAGGCGTCCTTCTGCGCCTCCAGCGCCGGATCGAACTTCAGCTGGCCGGGGCGCTTCAACTTCGGATCGCCCAGATTGATCGGCTGCGGCCCCGCGCCGACGGCCGCCTGCGCCGTCGAGGCTGCTGCCAAGGCGACCATCGCCGCCAAGATGAAACGCTTCACGAAAACCTCCTTGCGATTGCTCGGTCGGAGATTGCCGCCCCTGGCCGCAGGCGGCGCGTCGATGTCGACCGAGGCCGGCATTGTTCGTCCTATCGATCAAACCGGCCTCCGGCGCGACCGGGACGGTGCGCGCTTGCCCGCGCAGGATTCGGCTGCGACCTTTGCTCGTGGGGGACGGAGACGACATGGAGGTCAACGATCTGAGGCGCGTGCTGGCCGTGCACGAGCATGGCAGCTTCGCGAAGGCGGCCACCGCCCTGAACATGGCCCAGCCTAGCCTCTCGAAAGCGATCAGCCGGCTCGAGCGTGAGCTCGGCGTACGGATCTTCGAACGCGACGCCACGGGTTGCGAACTCACTCCGATCGGCGAGCTCCTGGTCGCGCGCGGCCGCGGGCTGGTCGCCCAGGCCGGCAATCTCATGCGTGAGGCCTCGCTGATCGCCAACGGCGAAGCCGGTCAGCTGCGCATCGGCGTCGGCACGCCGCTGCGCCAGCCCTTCCTCGCCCGCTTGCTGCCGGCGCTGACCACGCGACATGAAAGACTGCGGCTGGACGTCGAACTGGGGCACGGCACCGACCTGATCCGCCGCCTGAAGCTCCGAGAACTGGACCTCATTTTCTGCGGCCAGCCGTCGCCGCTCGAAAAGCCCCTGCTGTTCTTTCCGATGCTGACAGCGGCGGCGATCGTGGCCGTGGCGCCCGGCCATCCGCTGGCCGGCCAGCAAGGCGTGACCGTCGAGCGCCTGGTGACCCACCGGCTCGCCGGAACCAATTTCGCGTTCCGCAACACCACCCTGTTCGACCGGCCGGACGACGATCCATGCGCCGGCGCCTTCATGGCGAACGACTACGAGGCGCTCACCGGCCTCGCCATCGACGGGATCTGCGCCCTGGTGGCCCCCAACTTCGTCGTCGCCGAGCATCTGCGCGCGGGCCGACTGGTCGAGGTCGACATCGACTGGCGCCTCGACGTCACCTTCGGGGCGGTGACGACGCCGAGCGTCGCCCTATCGCCGGTCGCGCAGAGCGCGATCGCCATCGCCCAGGCCATCTTCGACGACGTCTAGGCAGCACCACGCGCCTGTTCCTGCGGTTCGGCGGCTTCGAGCGCCACCAGAGTGAAGCCCTCGCACACCTCGTCGCGCATGCGCCGGCAGAGCGCCGCCCGAAGCACCCGCTGACCGCCGTTGCGCTCCACCATGTCCAGTTCGACCACCACCCGGTCGGCCTCGAAGTGCATGAGCTGGTTGAACGCCTCTCTCAGGCTCTGGCGGCAGAGCGCGGTGGCCAGGTCGGTCAGTTGCACCTCGCCCAGCTGCGCCTCGGTGAAGCCGAGCACGCGTCGCAGCGCCGTGTTGGTCTTCAGCAAGAAGCCCAGCACGTTGAGTTCAGCCAGACAGATTTCGTCGTGCGCCTCGAGCAGCTCGAGTTCCGCCAGCCATTGCGACCGCTCCCGGCGAAGCGCGGCCAGCTCGGTGGTGTTCTCAAACACCACGCCGACCCCTTCTCGATACGGAAACGCCCGGATCTCGACCGTGCCGCCGTCGCGCAGGAGCGTCGACGTCTCCATCGCCAGCGGCTCGCCGCTGCGCAGCACCCAGCGCAGCCTGTCCTCCAGGACTCCGGCCCGCCCCGCCATTTCCCGTTGCGGCAACGGACCGCCGCGCAGCGCCTCTTCGCTGCGGCCGAGCAGACTCTGGGCGGCCGGATTGGCCTCCACGATCCGCAGACCTGCGTCCAGGGCGACAAACGCCTGCCCCATGCCCGTCAGCAACGCCTGCAGCGCCTCGGCGTCTCCCGACGCCGCCACGGGCGGCGCGCCCTCGCCCGCGCCCAGGCGCAGGCGTTCGAACTCGTTGCTCGCCAGCAAAACCACCCGCGGGCGACCGTGGTGAGTCACCAGGACCGGCCCCTGCAGGGCGCGGTCCTGCCACATTCCAAAGTTGCGGCTGATCTCCGCCGCGGCGACTTCAAAATCCTTCATTTCGGCCCGCTCCCCCACGGCTCCGAAATCTGATCCGCCTGCGATGCCCCAAACGCACTACCCTGGATATAGCTGCGGCCTGTGGGAGCCGGATCTCAAAACTTCGGAAAATGCCCAATTGAGATTGGGTAGGAGGGAAGTCTCCGGTCCGGTATCTGGTTTCTTCGGCGCGCCCCTATAGCTAACACCTATGACCTAGGCCGATTGGCCAGGCGCTTCTCTGCTTGCGGCGACTTCCGATCTCGCCATTCTGCACCTGTGGACATCAGGAACCTCCGCCAGCTCGCCGCCGTCGCCCGTCATGGCAGTTTCACCAAGGCCGCCGACCACCTCGGGATCACCCAGGCCAGCCTTTCGCAGGCGATCGGCAGGTTCGAGGACGAACTGGGTCTGCGCCTCTTCAGCCGCACCGCCGCCGGCGCGGCGCTCACCCCGGTAGGCCAGGCGCTCCTCGATGGCGCCGATCCGCTGCTACGGGACATGGCGGACCTCGCGCGCGAGGTCGAACTGGCGGCTCAGGGCGACAGGGGCGTCGTGCGCATCGGCGTGGGGACCGCGTTGCGCGATACGCTGGCCCCCGCGCTGTTGACGCGCATTCTGCAAGCGCATCCCCAGATGCGGCTGCACATCGACGTGGCCGACGGCGAGTTGCTGCAGGCTCGCTTGATCGACGCCGACCTCGACCTCGTGCTCATGGGCGAACACCCCGGCGCGCGGCATCCCGACTTCACGTCGTTCCATCTGTTCAACTCGCGCTTCATCGCCTGCGCCAGCCCGGCCCACCCGTTGGCCGGCGAGAGGGCCATTCCGCCGGAACGCCTGTTGGAGTTCAGATGCGCCGGCGGCGTGGCTCCGCCGTTTCGAAACGATGCGATCTACGATCTCCAGGGCGTCGGCGGCCTGCTGGCGGTGATGACCAACGAGCACGCGCTGATCCCAGCCGCCGTCGAAGCGGGCCTTATCGTCACCTGTGTCGAGTTCGTCGGTCAGGCCCATGTCGCGGCAGGCCGTGCAGTCGCGCTCGATATCGACTGGAGCTCGCCCCTGCCGTTCGTCGCCCTGGCGCGCCGCGCGGTCAGCTCCCTGCCGGCAGTCAAGGCCGTCGTCGCCCACGCTCAGGAGATCGGCGCGACGATAGAGGCGCAGGCCGATCGCACGCGTACGGCGCTGTCCGCCGCCGACGGGCCGAGCTAGGCGCCGCCCATCGCCGCCTTGATCTCCGCGGCCGGGATTTCGCCGCTGGCGAGCTTGGCGAGGATCAGCGCCGACAGCTGCGCGCGTTCGACGAAGCTCTCGGGCCAGGCGTATTCGTCATGCGAATGGATGTCGCCGCCGCGAACCCCCAGGGTGTCGACGTTCGGCAGGCCGGCCGCGAACAGGTTGTTGCCCTCGCACACCCCGCCGGACGGCGCCCAGGTGATGTCCTGGCCGATCAGCGCGCCGGCGTCCTTCACCGCGCCGAACAGCTGCTGCTGGGCCGGGGTGAACGGCTTGGCCGGGCGGGTGAAGCCGCCGTGCAGCTCGGCCGCGATCCCGTCCGCCGCGGTCGCGGCGACCTCGCGCTGCACATGCGCCAGCGCCCAGGCGGCGGCTTCGGCGTCCGGCAGTCGGATGTTGAAGCGCACGACGGCGACGTCGGGCACCATGTTCAGCGGTCCGCCGCCGTCGATGCGCGCCACGTTCAGGGTCACCCCTTCGCGCTGGCCGTTGGCGGCGGACAGCCGCACCGCCAGCTCGGCGGCTGCGGCGATGGCGTTGCGGCCCTTGTCGAAGTCGCGCCCCGCGTGGGCCGCGCGCCCGCGCACCACCACATGGAAGTTGCCCGAACCCTTGCGCTGCGCGGCCAGCGCGCCGCCGGCCATCGCCGGCTCGTAGGTCAGGCCGACGTGCCCGCCGGCCGCCAGCCGCGCCAGCACCGGGCCGGAGGCCAGCGAGCCGATCTCCTCGTCGGGCGACAGCAGCACCCGATAGCCGACCTCGCCCTTGTCGGGATGGTCCTCGAACGCGCGCAGCGCCGCCAGCATGACGCTGATCCCGCCCTTCATGTCGGCCAGGCCCGGCCCGTTCAGCGCCCCGTCAGCGCACCGGGTCACCGCGGTGAACGGCGTCCCGGCCGGATAGACGGTGTCGTAGTGCCCGGTCAGCACCACCTGCACCGGCGCTTGCGGCCGCACGGTCAGCATCAGCGCGTCGGGATGCGCTTGGGCCGACAGGCTTCCGTCGGCGGCGACCTCGTGGCTGTCGGCCAGCGGCACGTTCTCGACCTCGCCGGGCAGCTGGGCCATCACGCCCTCCAGCACGGCGCGCTGCGCCTCCAGTCCCGGCAGGTTCCGACTGCCTGACGATAGGGCGCACCATTCCACGGCGCGGCCCAGAATGTCGGTTTCCTCCCCGGCCAGGCGGCCGAGGATGGATGAATCTTGCGCGGTGAGTTTCATGTCCGCGAGCCTCGCCCCCAAAAGCGGGCTCGCGCAAGGCCCCATCGGGAGGTTACTGGAAGCCCATGGCCATAACCTTCCTGAATCGCCTCTCCCCCGACGCCCAGAGCCGCTGGCTGGAGGCCCTCCGCGCCGCCCTCCCCGGCGAGACGATCGGCGTCGAGCCCTCGCCGCAGACCGAGATCGCCATCGTCGCCAATCCCGGGCGCGGCGTGCTGGGGAGCCTGCCGAACCTGGCCTTCGTGCAGTCGGCCTGGGCCGGCGTCGACAGCCTGCTGGACGATCCCGACCTGCCCCGCGTTCCGATCGCCCGGCTGATCGATCCCGGCCTCGCCGCCCAGATGGCCCAGGCGACCGCCGCCCACGTGCTCTACCTGCACCGCCAGGTCCCGGCCTACGCCGCCCAGCAGCGCCGCGGCCTCTGGCGCCAGTTGCCGCAGCCGGCCGCCGCCGAGCGCCGCGTCGGCTTCCTCGGCTATGGCGAGCTCGCAGGCGTCGCCGCCAACCTTCTGGAATCCATCGGCTTTCAGACCTATGGCTGGAGCCGCCGGCTCGGCGACCTCGACACCCTGCTGGCCACCAGCGACATCATCGTCAACCTGCTGCCGCTGACCGACCACACCCGCGGCATCCTCAGCACGCCGGCCTTCCAGCGCATGAAGCGCGGCGCGGCGATCGTCAATCTGGCCCGCGGCGCCCATGTGGTGGAGGACGACCTGATCGCCGCCCTCGACGCCGGCCAACTGTCGCACGCCGTGCTCGACGTCTTCGAGGCCGAGCCGCTCGAGCGCAAGCACCCGTTCTGGTCCCACCCGCAGATCACCGTCACCCCGCACGTGGCGGCGATCACCGATCCGGTCAGCGCCAGCGCCGTCATCGCCGCCAACATCGCCCGCTTCCGGGCCGGCCAGCCTGTCGAAGGCCTCGTCAACCGCAAGGCCGGCTACTGATACAACCAATTGCTCCCCCTCTGGGGGAGCTGTCGGCCGCATGGCCGACTGAGGGGGCTTGCTGACTCAGCAGTCCCCCTCCGTCTCGGCGCTTCGCGCCGATCCACCTCCCCCAAGAGGGGAGGAACTGAGGCCGCCTACACCGGCAACTCGGTCACCGACTTCACCTCTTCCAGCACCGCATAGGTCCGCGTCTCGCGCACCCCGGGCATGGCGACCAGCACTTCGCCGAGGAAGCGGCGATAGGCCTCCATGTCGCTGACCCGCGCCTTGATCAGATAGTCGAAGCCGCCCGCCACCATGTGGCATTCGAGGATTTCCGGCGTGCGCTGCGCAGACTGGGCGAACTCGCTGAAGGTGTCGCCCGTTGTACGGTCGAGCTGAACCTCCACGAAGATCAGGAGCGCACGGTCGATGGCCTTCGGATCGAGGATCGCCGCGAACCCGGTGATCACCCCGCGCTCGCGCAGCCGCCGCACCCGGTCCGAACAGGCCGATGGCGACAGGTGGCACTGCTGGGCCAGGTCCAGGTTGCTGATCCGCCCGTCCCGCTGCAGCACGCGCAGCAGCCGCCGGTCGGTATCGTCCAACTGTACGGTTTCCGGCACATCATCCTCCATGGACGTTTCCGTCCGGCCGAAATGCCGAACGTCCGTCGGACATCCGCCATCATAAGCGATACGCCGGACGACAGGAAACAACCCCTACGAAGGCCTCGCCCGTCATGACCTCCTGGACCGCCCTGGACGATCCCGCCGCCAAGTATCGCGACGAAACCGAGGCTGTGACCGCCGTGCTCGCGGCCCGACCGCTAAGCGCCAATCAGCAGATCGCCGTCCGCGCCCAGGCCGAACACCTGGTCCGCACCGCCCGCAAGGCGGCCAATCGTCAGGGCGTGGTCGAGAGCTTCCTGCAGGAATTCAGCCTCGGCACCCGCGAGGGCTTGGCGCTGATGTGCCTGGCCGAGGCGCTGCTGCGCACGCCCGACGCCGAGACCCGCGACCGGCTGATCGCCGAGAAGATCGGCGGCGCCGACTGGGCCAGCCACCTCGGCCAATCCGAAAGCCTGTTCGTCAACGCCTCGACCTGGGGCCTGATGCTGACCGGCAAGATCGTCGAGGTCGACGAGGAGGCCCGCCGCGACCCGCCCGGCTTCCTGCGCCGGCTGGTCGAGCGGATCGGCGAGCCGGTCGTCCGCCGCGCCGTCGCCCAGGCGATCGGCATCATGGGCGAGCAGTTCGTGCTCGGCCGCACCATCGAGGCGGCCTTGAAGCGCGCGGCCAAGGAAGGCCAGGTCTGCTCGTTCGACATGCTGGGCGAAGGCGCCCGCACCGCCGCCGACGCGGCCCGCTACGAGCAGGCCTACGCCGAGGCCCTGGAAGCGGTCGGCCGGCATGGAAAAGGCGCAGGGCCTGAGGCCGGCCATGGCGTCTCGGTCAAGCTCTCGGCCCTGTCGCCACGCTACGAGGCCACCCACGAGGACCGGGTCTGGAGCGAACTCTATCCGCGCCTCAAGCGCCTGGCCCTGATCGCCGCACGCCACGACCTCAACTTCACCATCGACGCCGAGGAGGCCGACCGCCTGGTGATCTCGCTGAAGCTGCTCGAACGGCTGGCCGGCGAGAAGGCGCTCGGCGACTGGCGCGGCCTTGGCCTGGCGGTGCAGGCCTACCAGAAGCGCGGCGTTCTCGCCGTCGCCCGCGTCGCCGAGATCGCCCGCGCCAGCGGCCGACGGCTGATGGTCCGCCTGGTCAAGGGCGCCTATTGGGATTCGGAGATCAAACGCGCCCAGGTGAACGGCCGCCCCGACTATCCGGTCTACACGACCAAGGCCGCCACCGACCTCTCCTACCTGGTCTGCGCCCGCGCCCTGATCGAGGCCAGCCCGCACGTCTTCGCCCAGTTCGCCACCCACAACGCCCACACCCTGGCCGCCGTCCACGCCATGGCTGAGGCCGCCGGGGTGAAGATCGAGTTCCAGCGCCTGCACGGCATGGGCGAGGCGCTGTACCGCGCCGCCGACACCCTGCGCGACGGCGCCGTGGTGCGCACCTACGCCCCGGTCGGCGGCCAT
Source organism: Phenylobacterium sp. LjRoot97 (assembly GCF_964254345.1). NCBI lineage: Bacteria > Pseudomonadati > Pseudomonadota > Alphaproteobacteria > Caulobacterales > Caulobacteraceae > Phenylobacterium > Phenylobacterium sp. LjRoot97. Next base: position 1,531,293 of record NZ_CAXUTH020000001.1, on the reverse strand, counting down.
GAGGACCTGTTGCCCTACCTGGTCCGCCGCCTGCTGGAGAACGGCGCCAACACCTCGTTCGTCCACGCCCTGCTCGACGAGAGCGTGCCGGCCGAGGACGTGGTCGTCGATCCGATCGTGGCGGTCGAGAAGGCCGGCGTCGGGCCGCACCCGAAGATCCCGCGCCCGGCCGACATCTACGGCGCCGAGCGCAGGAACTCGGCCGGCGTCGACCTCTCGATCCCCGAGGAGGCCGCCCGCCTGCACCACGCCGCCCGCGCCCTGGCCCCACTCAGCGCCGGCCCCGCTGGCGGCGACGCCCAGGAGGTGCTCAGTCCCTCCGAGACCGGCGTTGTCGTCGGCCAGGTTCGCGAGGCTTCGGTCGCCGAGATCGACGCGGCCTTCGCCGCCGCCAAGGCCGCCCAAGGAGCCTGGGACGCCCTCGGCGGCTTCCGCCGCGCCGAGGTGCTGCGGGCCATGGCCGACGCCCTGGAGGCGAACGCCGAACGGCTGATCGCCATCTGCGCGCGCGAGGCCGGCAAGACCCTGGCCGACGGCGTCGCCGAGGTGCGGGAGGCGGTCGACTTCTGCCGCTACTACGCCCACCTGGCCCAGACCAGGTTCGCCGGGCCCGAGACGCTCAAGGGTCCGGTCGGCGAGACCAACAGCCTGGAACTGCACGGCCGCGGTGTCTTCGTCTGCATCAGCCCGTGGAACTTCCCACTGGCGATCTTTACCGGCCAGGTGGCCGCGGCGCTGGCCGCGGGCAACGCCGTGCTCGCCAAGCCGGCCGAGCAGACGCCGCTGATCGCCGCCCAGGCGGTGGCGCTGTTCCATGAGGCCGGCCTGCCGCCCGCCCTGCTCGCCCTGCTGCCGGGCCGCGGCGAGACCGTGGGCGCGGCGCTCACCGCCCACCCGCAGTGCGATGGCGTCGCCTTCACTGGCGGGACCGACACCGCCCGGCGCATCAACCAGAGCCTCGCCGCGCGCCAGGGTCCGATCATCCCGTTCATCGCCGAGACCGGCGGCTTGAACGGCATGTTCGTCGACACCACGGCGCTGAAGGAACAGGTCGTCGACGACGTGGTGCTCTCGGCCTTCGGTTCGGCCGGCCAGCGCTGCTCGGCCCTGCGGATCCTTTTCCTGCCCAACGACACCGCCGATCTGGTCATCGAGACCATCAAGGGGGCCATGGACGCCCTGGTGCTCGGCGACCCGGCCGACCCCGCCGTCGACGTCGGCCCGGTGATCGACGAGGAGGCCCGCGAGACCCTGGCCGCGCACCTCCAGCGCCTTGAGCGCGAGGCCAAGGTCCTGCACCGCCTGGCCGCGCCCGAGGCCGGGACCTTCTTCGGCCCGGTGCTGGCCGAGATCCCTTCGGCGAAGTTCCTGGAGCGCGAGGTGTTCGGCCCTATCCTGCACGTCGTCCGCTACGAGCCGTCCGAGCTCGCCAGGGTCGCCGGCGAGCTGGCCGGCCAGGGCTATGGCCTGACGCTCGGCGTGCACTCGCGCATCGACGCCTTCGCCCGCGAGGTGCGCGAGCTGGTCCCGGCCGGCAACGTCTACGTCAACCGCTCGATCATCGGGGCGGTGGTCGGGGTGCAGCCGTTCGGTGGCGAGGGCCTGTCGGGCACCGGGCCCAAGGCCGGCGGTCCCAACTCGCTGTCGCGCTACGCGATCGAGCGGGCGCTCAGCGTCAACATCACCGCCCAGGGCGGCGATCCGGCCCTGCTGAACCTCAGCCTCTAGCGGCCGTCCGGCTCCTGAAACGAAGAAGCCCGGGGCTCGCGCCCCGGGCTTTTTCATATCCGGCGATGGTACCACCTCTCGGATTCGAACCGAGGACCTCTAGAGCCACAATCTAGCGCTCTAACCAACTGAGCTAAGGCGGCGCATCGCGGAGCGGCCGTTCTAGTCGCACCGGGCCGCGCGATCAAGGGCTCCGGCCTGCGGCCATGCGTTCTCCCCGAAAGATTTTCGCAAGCCCGCGTTTCGGCAAAGAAAAAGCCCCGGAGCCGAAGCTCCGGGGCCTGATCTTTTGGCGTATCCGAGAGGGCTTTAGCCCTTCGGCAGGTTGAAGCGGATCGGGATCCGCACGCTGCCGCCTTCGACGGGCGCGCCGTCTTGGGTCTTCGGACGCATCCGGAAGAGCTTGCTCATCCGGAGGGCCGCTTCACCGAAGCCCATGTCGGCAGGCTCTTCAGACTGCACGTCACAGGACTCGAGCGTCCCTTTCGCCGTAACCGTGCAGCTGATCGTCGCACGGCCTTCCATGTTCATCCGCATCGCACGATCCGGATAGTACCGCGCGATATCCTCACCCGAGGGACGACGAGCCCAATCCGGGTTCGTAATCACCGACGGACGCGGCGGGGCCGGCGGGGCGGCCTTCGGCGGTTCCGGCGTTTCGATCCGCTTTTCGACCGGCGGAACCGGCAGAGGCGGGATCGTCGGCAGATCAGCCGGCACGTTCACCGGAGGCCGCGGTTGCAGCTTCGGCGGAGGCGGCGGCGGAGTGTTCGGCGGCGGCGGCGGGGGCGGCGGCGGCGGGGGCGGAGCGGGCTTGATGATAGCCACGTCCGTCACGTCGTCGGTGTACTCCCGATACTTCGGCTCGAACTTGTTCTTATACAGATAGTAGCCGAGGACCGCGTGGACGATGATCGAGCCAACAATGGCCGCGGTCACCGCCGGGTTACGCTTCTTCTTCGGCGCGTCGAAGACACTGCGATGTTCGTGGGTAGTGTCGGTGGTTTCAGCCATACGTCACCCCCTCTAGTTCTTATCTTCGCCGATCAGGGCCACGCTGTAGAAACCGTTGTCCTGAAGCATGTTCATCACACCCATGAAGTCCCCGTAGAGGACGTCCTTGTCGGCGCGGATGAAGATGCGTTCCTTCTCCGGATTACGTTGCCCGATCGTGCTGCGCAGATTGTCTCCGATATCCGCCAGCTCCACAGGCGTGTCGCCGATGTAAATCGAACCGCCAGCCTGGAGGCTGATGTAGACGGGTTTCGGAGGGTTCGTAGAAGGTTTGGCGACCGCGGGCGGAAGATTAACTTTCACAGTCACGGCGGCCATAGGCGCCGCAACCATGAAGATGATCAGGAGCACCAACATAACGTCCACAAAGGGCGTAACGTTGATTTCGCTGTTCGCCTCGACCGCGTACTTGCCACCCCCAGAACCTGAGAGTTTGGCTCCCATGTGGGTTACGCCCCTTTGTCGAGCTGCCGGGAAATGGCGTTCATCAGTTCAGCAACGAAGCCTTCCGTACGAGCACCAAAAGCCGAGATGCGGGTCTGGAAGTAGTTGTAGAAGATAACGGCCGGGATAGCGGCGAACAGACCAATACCGGTGGCGAGCAGCGCTTCGGCGATGCCGGGGGCGACGACGGCCAGGTTGGTCGTGTTGGTGTTCGCGATGCCGATGAAGGAGTTCATGATCCCGTAAACGGTACCGAACAGACCGATGAACGGACCCGACGAACCGACCGAGGCCAGGAACTGCATGCCGCCCGAGAGGCGCTTGGCCATCAGGGCTTGCACCGCGCCGACCGCGGCTTCAGCCCGGTGCAGCGTGGTTTCGCGGTGGGTGCCCGAGACGGCCAGGCCGGCTTGACGCGACAGTTCGACTTCTTGGGTCGCCGCAGCGGTCATGTCCGCCAGCGGGTTGCCTTCGAACTCGTCCGCCATGGCGATGCGGTTCATTTCGGTGACCGACTTGGCGCCGCGGAAGGCTTCGATGAAGCGGTCCGAGGTGCGGTTCAGCGAGCCGAATTCCATCAGCTTGGTGACCAGCAGGGTCCAGGAGAGGATCGAGGACAGCACCAGGCCGATCATCACGACCTTAACGACCGGGTCGGCGTCCATGAACATCTGCATGACGGTCAGCTTGCCGGCATGTTCGATGGTGGCGGGGGCTTCGTCGGAAGCCGGGGCGGCGGGGTCGGCGGCCGGAGCGGCGGCGTCAGCGGCCGGAGCGGCGGCGGCGTCAGCAGCCGGAGCGGCCGCGGCGTCGGCGGCGGCCGGAGCAGCCGGAGCGGCCGCGTCCTGCGCGAACGCCGGCGCGCTCGCCATCAGCGCGACGGCGCCGATGAGAGCGATGAAAGGGGTCTTTCGTTTATTGTCGAGCATCTGTCGCCAGTTCCTGATTGGTCTAGCACGTTTGGACCGAAGGGTCGTCGCGCGAGAGCGTCTCCCACCCTAACTAAATAGCCCGTCGCCCTGTCTGGTCGCCCAGTCAAAGCGCGAGAGCCGCTTCGCTGCGCCCGACCCTGGCGCCGTCTTCCACCTGCGTGAAACCGGGCGTTCGGATACGGGAGCGATATCGAGCTTCCCGAGGGGAACCCGAAATCTTACCGCAATGTTAGACGTGCGGCAGGGGTCCTTTGGCAACCCCTATTCCAAGCGTCAAGAGGCCATGCAGAGGGGTGCGACCCCAAGAAGTCTGGGGTGCGGCGCGCTTTGCTGCGGCGCACAACGGCCCAGCCAAGTAAAGCGCGGCGATTTTTCATTTTTGGCGGCGATTTTGCGCTGCATCGCAGCAATCGTCGCGGAACACCGATCTCAAAATAACCGGCGCCAGCCTGCCCTTTCGGCGCCGGCCAGCACGAATTTCGGTCATCGAACTGTCGCGCCGGGGAAATGAGAGTCCGCGCGCCCCGAGTCAACCAACGTTCGGCTTCTGCAAGCCAATCACGCGCAGGGCGTGTCCCTGGCGCCATGGCCGCGCTCAAGGCCGGGGTTTTGCGGCAATTCGTCGATTTCGGCCCATAACCGTCGCGACTGCCCCATTGCGGAAACGGAAACCGTTCTCGCAGGCGCCAAAACGGAAACTTCGCGGCCGGAATCGCTGCGCGCGCGACCTTTTGCGCCGCCGGCCAGAATCGAACCCGGACCGGATTGAGGTCGGCACAGCACTGGCGTCATCTGCTCTGCCGGGCCACTATCGCCCCATGACCTCGCCCGCCGACGCCGGCCGCAAGGCCTCGTTCGCCCCCGTGGCCGACGCCCGCACCCGCCTGCTCGTGCTTGGCAGCCTGCCGGGCGAGAAGTCTCTGGCCGCCGCCCAATACTACGCCAATCCGCAGAACCAGTTCTGGCGGCTGATGCAGGCGGTGACCGGCTCGCCGCTGCTCTCCCTGCCCTATGGCGAGCGGCTGGAGCTGCTGCTGGCCGCCGGGGTCGGCCTCTGGGACGTGGTCGGCTCGGCGGTCCGGCCCGGCAGCCTCGACACCGCCATCCGCGACCACCAGCCCAACGCCCTGCCCGAACTCTGCGCCAGCCTCCCGGGTCTGCGCGCCGTCGCCTTCAACGGCGGCAAGGCGGCCAAGCTCGGGGTCAAGATCCTCGCCGACCGCCCCGGCCTCGCCCTCATCCCCCTCCCCTCCAGCAGCCCGGCCCACGCCGTCCGCTTCGAACGCAAGCTGGCGGCCTGGGAAGTGCTGGGCGCGCACCTGGACTGAGGAGGCGATCCAAGCTGTGCTATGGCCGATCCATAGACCTGCCTGGATGAGAAATGAGAGCCGCCAAAGCCGCCTATCACGACTATCTGCGAGCCAAGGCCGAGGCGACGCCGCCGATGGAGCGCCAGAGGCTCTTCGCCCTGTTGGGTTTGCTCTGGCTCGCGCCGCCGACGCTTGCGGCGCTGATCTCCGGGGCGCTGGGGATCCCTCGCCAGACGCAAATCGCAGTCGTCCTGCCCGTCTTTGCTTTGGCGATGGCGGGATATATCCATGCGGCGGCCAAGATCGTCGCCTATGGCTCGAAGTTCGACCGCAGGCCTCCCGCCTGGGCCGACACTCCGAACGGCCGGGCTCTGTTCGAGGCGCTGCACCGCTGGAGCCTGCGAGGCTTCGCCGACCTGGCGCCAGAGACGCGGCTCGCTGCTGATCTCAAGCTCACACAGAGGGAGGTGTCCGGCGTCCTGGCGGACCTCGCGGCGAACCTGGGCTTGGAGACCCTGCCCCTTCAGCAGGCGCACGACCCGACCGCGCGCGATATCCTCGATGCGATGGACCAGGCTCCCCCTCGTCAGGCCGCCTCGTAGTCGGTGCGGACCAGCGTCTTCAGATAGTACTCGACGCGGACCGGGGCGGCCGTCCGTAGTTCGAACCAGTAGGTGTCGCCGCAGGGCGCCTGCGTCCCGCGGGTCAGGCCGCACAACCGCCACCCCGCCCCGTCGCGTTCGCACACCTCGACGGTCCAGCGCAGCGCGCCGCCCGGCAGCCGCGCCTCGATTACGCCTTCGTCGCCGTTCGGTGTGAAGGCCAGCTCGTACAGCCCGTGCGGCCCCGTCATCCGCGCCGCGAACGGCTCAGGCTGCTCGACCAACAGATGCTCCCTCGCCAGAAGGTCGACCACCCGACCTCACTCTTCGGGCTCGGCATACGCGGCCGCGCGTTCGGGCTTCACGGCATAGGCCTCGCCGGTCCAAACCAGATCGTCCGCCGACGGCAGGCTGCCGCTCGGCATTACAGGAACTTCGCGGGCGTCCGGCCACCGCGCCCTGATCTTCGCCTGGAGCCGCAGCCGCGCGCCGGTCGCGAGGTCAGGTCGCTCGCCGCGGAAGAACATCAACCAGGGGCGACCCTGGTGGCCGCCGTCGTCCACCGACACTTCCTGGTCCTTGTCGTCCCGATCGCGCCAGACGCTCGCATAGATGGTCTTGTTGAGCGGGCTGGAGGCCTCATGGTCTTTGGACTCGAGGGTTTGCTGAAACGCGCCCCACTCTTCACTCCCGTCATCCACATGCTGCCCCTCCTCCCTGGCGTGCGCGTGCAGCATGGCGAGCAGGTCGGCCCGGTCGGTCGCGCTGCGAAGGGGAACCTCGACCACGGCGACCACGCGGCTGCTTTCAGAGCTTCCACGAGGAAGAAGCCACTGCGCCAGGACGACGAGCGCGCCGAGGAGCAGCAAACCGGCGACCGCGTAGCTCCCGACGCGCCGATAGCGCTCGGGAAGCAGGCGCATCGACGCCCGCTGGGCCTTGACCAGCGCCCAGACAAGTAGGGCCCCGACAAGACCGAACCCGAGAACGGCGCCAGCCGCCGCTAGCGACCCCGTGGCCAGCGCGCCCAACGCGAGCGGCGCGGCGAGGCCCGCTCCCCAGGCCATGGCCGCAAGCGGCCCGTGGTGCCCCCGCGCGCGAGCGATCGTCGCAGCCGGCCACGCCACGATCAAACAGACGAACAGAAGCATCAGCGGGACAGCGCCGGCGACGATCGGGCTTATCCCCTTCGAGACCGCGATGCCCAAGCCGAGAGCTGTCGTCGCGATGGCCGCGCCGTCTCCGAGGAAGACGGAGCCGCTCAAACCGCGATCATTCGAGGCGTCGGCCGACGAAATCGTCACCTCCCCAAGCTTGGCCGTACAAACCTAGACCGCTAGGGCGCGCGGCCGCCAGCATTTCCGCCACGGCCTAGGCGCAGATCGCCGCCCAACGCACGGCGAAGACCGGTCCAAGGCCGGGCCGCACGACATCAAGGATTGGGAAGAAAAATGGTGCCTGGGGGCGGATTCGAACCACCGACACGCGGATTTTCAATCCGCTGCTCTACCAACTGAGCTACCCAGGCGCCGGGCCGTTCCGATCAGATCGGAGGGCGAAGCAAGGTCCCGCCTGCGCGGGAGCCGCGTCTATAGAAGAGGCGTTCGCCCCTGTCCAGCGGCGGATTCAGTCTTCTTCGCTTCCGTCGCCTTCCGCCTCGTCGTCGCTCGAGGGAATGGCGTAGCGGCCGGTCAGCCAGCGCTGCAGGTCGACGTCGGCGCAACGCTTGGAACAGAAGGGCCGGTACTCGGGCTGGGCCGGCTTGCCGCAGATCGGACAGGGCGCGCTCACGCCGCCCTCACGTCGAAGCGGGCGCGGGACAGGCCGTCCTGCGGCGTGATCGCGAACCGCGCGCCGATCTTGCCGGCCAGCCGCTCGGCATAGGGCGCGGCGGCCTTGGCGACCGCCGGATGGCAGCGCGCTTCCAGCCGCGCGCCCGGCTGGCTCGCCCCCTCGGTCTCGATCGCCCGGATCAGGCGCAGGGCCAGGGTCAGGTCGCTCAAGGCGCCGCCGGCGTCGCAGAGGATGTCGGTCAGCGCCGCGGTCCGGCGCGGAATGGTCATCTCCATGGTGCCGAAACGCCCGACCGGGCCGATCGCGACACCGGGATTGTCGGGGCCGAACGCGGCCCGCGCCGCGGTCAGCAGCGCGTTGCCGTCGTGGCCGCGCCCGACCAGGTCGAACACCACGATGCCGCCCAGGCCTTTCAGCCGCAGCAGCCGCGCGCCCTGCGCCAGCGCCGCGTGGTTGGCCGCGCGGGTCACCCGCTTGACGTCATTGCCCTTGCGCTCGCCGATGTCGACGTCGATGGCGACCAGCGCCCGGGTCGGTTCGATGGCGATGTCGCCGCCGCCCGGCAGCTTGTGAACGACCGCCAGCGCCTCATCCTGCGCCTCGTCGGCGACCAGCCGCGCCTCGCGGCCCTCGACGATCTCGGCGTCCCGCGCGAAGGCGGCCAGTTGTTCGGTCAGCTCCGGCGCGGCGGCCAGCAGCTTCGGCGCGCCCTGCGCCGGGCCCAGCACCCGCACCGTCGCCAGCTTGCCGTCGCGCGGCTCGCTGCGGATCTCGACTTCCAGCGACGCGCCCTCGACCGGGCGCGCGTCCGGCTTGAACGACAGCATCGCCTCGACGCCGCCCAGGTCGACGAAGGCCGAGGCGAAGGCCGGCTCGACCTTGCGCACCCGCGCCACGTGCCGCGCGCCCAGCCGGGTGCGGGCGTCGTCGCCGTCACGGACGATCAACAGCCGCTCAGGCGCGCCGTCCAGCAGCACCACCCCGCGGCTCTCGCCGATCCCGCGATCGAGGAAGAGAGTGCGCTCGCTCATGCCGCCGCAAATCCCACGCCGCGCAGAATGTTCAAGGTCTCGTAGAGCGGCAGTCCGACCACCGCCGGATACGATCCCTGGATCGACATGACGAAAGCGCCCGCATGGCCCTGGATCCCATATCCGCCGGCCTTGCCAAGCCCCTCGCCGCCGTCGAGATAGGCCTCGATCTCGGCCTTGGTCAGCCGCTTGAAGTGCAGCCGCGTCTCGACCAGCCGGCTGGCGGTCCGCCCGCCTGGGCCGTGCGCGGCCACGCCGGTCAGCACCTTGTGCGCGCGGCCCGACAGCAGCTCCAGGCAGCGGCGGCCCTCTTCGCGGGTCTCGACCTTGGGCAGGATGCGGGTTCCCACGGCGACCACCGTGTCGGCGGCCAGCACGAAGTCGTCCGGACACGCGCCGGCCACCTTCGCGGCCTTGCCGACCGCGAGGCGCAGCGCCGTGCGGCGCGGGGTCTCGTCTTTGAGCGGGGTCTCGTCGATCTCGGCGGCGATGATCGCGTCGGGCTCGAGCCCGACCTGGCGCAGGAGATCCAGCCGCCTGGGACTTGCTGAAGCCAGCACCAGGCGCTGAAGGGGCGGCGTGGCCAAGCGGCCTAGCGGACGCGGAAGGTGATGCGGCCCTTGGTCAGGTCGTAGGGCGTCATCTCGACCAGCACCTTGTCCCCGGCCGAGACGCGGATGCGGTTCTTGCGCATCTTGCCGGCGGTGTGGGCGATGATCTCGTGGTCGTTCTCGAGTTTCACGCGGAAGGTCGCGTTGGGCAGGACTTCGCTGACCACGCCCGGAAACTCCAAAAGCTCTTCTTTAGCCATGCAGGCTCCCAAGTGGTGTTTATCGAATCACCAACGGCCCGCGCAGTGTGTCTCGGCGCGAGCCGTGGCGTGCAATCCAATTATAGCGCGTTGCCCTTTACGCCCTCAGAGCCCGGAAGGCTAGCGCGGGAAGCGCTCGGCGATCCGCTTGGCCAGATGGTCGCGCACCTCGCGATAGGCCGCCAGCCGCGCCTCGCGCGATCCTTCGGCCAGGGTCGGGTCGAAGGTCGGCCAATACTCGATCTCGGCTGAGCGCCCGCGGGTCATCTCCACCGCCCGGTGCTGGGCCTCCGGGGTCAGCGAGATCACCAGGTCGAACGAGGCGTCCTCCAGCTGGTCGAAGGTCTTCGGCGCATGGCTGGCCAGGTCGACGGAAATCTCCTCCATCACCGAGCGTACGAAGGGGTCGGCCCCCTCGCCTTGCTCGCCCGGCTCCTTCTTCAGCCCGCAGCTGTCGACATAGACCCGGTCGCCCAGCGCCCGCTTCAGCAGCGCTTCGGCCATGGGCGAGCGCACCCGGTTGAAGTTGCAGGCGAACAGGACCGCGCCCGGCAGCGGCGCGCGTGGCGAAGCTGACGCCACCCCTAGCCTCGCCAGTGCAGGGCGCAGATCAGCGTGAACAGCCGGCGCGAGGTGTCGAGGTCGGTCTCGATCTTGCCCGCCAGCCGCGTGCGCAGCAGTTCGGAGGCTTCGTTGTGCAGGCCCCGCCGGCCCATATCCAGCGCCTCGATCTGCTGGGGCGAGGAGTTGCGGATCGCCTGGTAGTAGCTCTCGCAGATCATGAAGTAGTCTTTGATCAGCCCCCGGAACGGCGACAGCGACAGGATGTGGCGCTTCTCGTAGGCCGGACCATGGACGTCCAGCACCAGCCGGTTCTCCATCAGCCCCATGCGCAGGTCGTAGGGGCCGGCCTCGGCGCCCTCCGGATAGAAATAATTGGCCTCCAGCAGGTCGAAGATCGCGATCTGCCGTTCCTGTTCCTGGTCGCGCGAAACCGCGGCGAGGGACTCCTCGTCGATCTCAACAGACTGCAGTCGATGCTTGGTACGGTCTTCGTCGGCCATGGCGCTGCGGGGAGAGGCTTGCCCCGAGCTTTATTGCAAACCAACCCCTAACGTCATCCTGCCGCGTGCGATCTTGCGTGCTGTGCACAAGAAAAGACGCCCGGCGTGGCCGCCGGGCGTCAGTGCTCTCCATTTTATCCGCTTTTAGTAGCGGGCGTATTGGTAGCTGCCGGCCGGGCGGACATAGGCGCCGTGGACGTAGCCGACGCCGACGCCGTTCTGGCCGACCAGGATCCAGTCGGTGCCGCGCACCCGGGCCAGGGCCTGGAAGCCTTCGCCGGCCCGCATCGAGCCCACGCGGGCCGAGCTGGTGGTCGGGGCGGCCCGCAGGTTCAGCGTCGAGTTGGCGACGAACGCGCCGCCGTCACGCTGGAAGTTGGCCGGGGCGATGTCGCCGTTAAGGCGGTAGCCGTTCTGGCTGTAGGTCGCCGGGCGATACGAACCGCCGCCTTGCTGGGCGTAGCCGGCCCGGACCGCGTCGTCCCGCTGCATCTTGCAGCCGACGTACGAGCCGGTGGCCGCGCCGGCGACGGCGCCGATGGCGGTGCCGGTGCCGCGGTCGTTCTTGGCCAGGTTCGAACCGGCCGCCGCGCCCAGCAGGGCCCCGATCAGCGCGCCGCCGACCTGCTTGTTGCCTTGGGCGTCGCAGCTGACGATCGAGCCGGGGCCGCCGCCGGTCGGCGTGCGGTACTGCTGGGCGTTGGCGGTTCCAACCGCGCCCGCCGCGATCACGCCGGCCAGGGCGACCACAGCCATCTTGCTGTTCATCAGGTTGCGCATTGCGGGTCTCCGTTCTTCATCTCGTTGGGGCCGCTGCGGCCCCGATGAAGGAGACCCTAGAGGGCGCTACCTGAACGGCCTCCGGGACGGAATTGACAGGAACTGTTCAGCTTCGTTTTCAGCCGTGCCTACTGCCCCAGCCGGATCGCGGCCGAGCGGGCGTGCGCCGGCAGGCCCTCGGATTCGGCCAGCGCCACGGTGTGCGGCCCCAGCACCGCGAACGAGGCGGCGTCGCACTTCACGATCGAGGTGCGCTTGATGAAGTCGTACAGCGACAGCCCCGACGAGAACCGCGCCGCCCGGCTGGTCGGCAGCACGTGGTTCGACCCGGCGACATAGTCGCCGATCGCCTCGGGCGTCACCCGGCCCAGGAAGATCGCCCCGGCGTGGCGCACGCGGTCCGACAGCCGCTCGGGATTCTCCATCGCGAACTCGACGTGCTCGGGCGCGATCAGGTCGACCAGGCGCGGCGACTCGTCCAGCGGGGCGATGACCACCGCCCCGTGGTCGCGCCACGAGGCCGCGGCGTCCTCGCCGGTGGTCAGGGTCGCCAGTTGCTCCTGCACCTGCGCCTCGACCGCCGCGGCGAAGGCCTCGTCGTCGGTGATCAGGATCGATTGCGCGGCCGGGTCGTGCTCGGCCTGGCTCAGCAGGTCGGCGGCGATCCAGTCGGCGCGGTTGGCGCCGTCGGCCACCACCACGATCTCGGAGGGCCCGGCCAGGGCGTCGATGCCCACCGTGCCATAGACCCGCCGCTTGGCGGCGGTGACATAGGCGTTGCCCGGCCCGACGATCTTGTCGACCGGCTTGATCGGCCCCGCGCCATAGGCCAGCGCGGCCACCGCCTGGGCGCCGCCCACGCGCCAGATCTCGGTGACGCCGGCCTCCTTGGCCGCCGCCAGCACCGCCGGCTGCAACCGGCCGGGCGGGGTCACCATGGCGATGCGCTCGACGCCCGCCACCCTGGCCGGCACGGCGTTCATCAGCACGGTCGAGGGATAGGCCGCGCGGCCGCCGGGCACGTAGATCCCGACCGCCTCCAGCGCCGTCCAGCGCCAGCCCAGCTCGACCCCGGCCTCGTCGGTGAACGCCTGGTCGGCCGGCCGCTGGCGAGCGTGATAGGCGCCGATCCGCGCGGCGGCGAAGGCGATCGCCTCGCGCACCTGGGCCGGGCACTGGGCCGCGCCCTCCTCGATCTCCTCGGCGGTGACGCGGATGTTGCTCTCGTCGATCTCGACCTTGTCGAACTGTCGGGCGAAGCGCAGCAGCGCCTCCATGCCCTCGGCCCGCACCGCGGCCAGCACGTCGCGCACGGCGGCGTCGACTTCCTCGGGCGTCTCGCGACGCTCGTCGATGAAGGCGGCGAAGGCGGCCTCGAAGCCGGGATCGGTAAAGGAGAAGCGGCGCATGGGCCGCTCTTTAAACGCCGGGGCCTTACCGCGCTAGGGCCGCGCTGTCGGTCGGCGGAGCGGCGCAGAGCGGGCGGAGGTCTTCGGCCAAGTCGTCAAGGGCGAGGGCGAAGACGGCGTTGGCGTGGTCGTTGAACTCCTTGGTGGAGCCCCACATGTTCACCGCCACCTTATCACCGCGATAGACCGTTTCAGATACGGGGGGCGCGCCTGGAGCCGCAAGGACGCCGCGCAGGACGACGCTGCCCACCTTGTTCATCTGCTGGGTGCTGATCCAGATCGCCTGGATCCGGATGCGGGCCGTGACCGCGGCAGGAGCAGGCGGCCCGCCGGCATCCAAGAAGCTGGGCGTGAAGCCACGGACCTTGAGGCCGACATCGAACACCGAACGCAGCCAGGCCTCCCGGTCCTCTGGCGCACGGTAAGCGATGCCTGCAGCTCCCACGATATGAGGATCGCGGCGGAGATCGGTAAGCTCGATCTGGACCGGGCACCCGCCGGCGGTGGACGGGCCCGCGGCGTCTGCGGCTGATGCCGGCTCGACGTAGAGCGGTCCAAGCAGCCGGGCGTCGCCGATCCCGGCGGCGGCGGAACCGGCGGTCAGCAGGCCCGCGGCCAGGATTGCGGCGGCGAGGATGGGAGGGCTGCGCATGCCGCTATTCCTGAAGAGTCTGGACATGGATGAGGCCCGTGGGGAGCGGGTTGAACAGCAGGGTTCCACCGGCGCTCTCCTCGAGCGGCTTGCCGCTGAGGGAGCCGATCGTCTTGCGCTCGGCGGCGCCGACGCGGGTCACCTCGGCGTCGGTGAGGGTGAGGGCGCGGGGGATGAGAACGCCGACCTCGCCGAAGGCCAAGGCCAGGGCCTTCTTCGTCAGGGCGCTATCGTTGGCCGCCCAGCGCTGCGCGTTCTCGACCGGGGTGGTGGGAGCGGCCAGGCGCACGACGCTGCTGACCAGCTGGCCGTAGACCAGATTCTTGTCGATGAGCCGGGTGTAAGGCGCGCCCTTCTTGGCCTGCTCCTTGTTGGCGACGGCTATGCCGACGCTGACGTTCACCGACGAGAAGTCAGGCGCCATGTCGTAGACATAGGTGAAATAGACCGCCTGGCTGGTGGGGGCGGCAGTGAGAAAGTCGCTCTTGCTGAATATGGTGGCGTCGCGGGTGAAGGCCGGCTCCTGGCCTTCGAGCCAGGGCATGCCCGCCAGGGCGACCTTTGTGGTGTCGATGGCCAGTTGGTCGGCGTCGAAGTCCATCAGGTCGCGGCGGATAGGAGTGATGCCGAGCTGGGCGCGCTGGGCGCGGTCGGCGCCGACTTTCGCCTCGATGAGCACGCCGACCGCGCCGCCAGCCGCCATGGCGAAACCAAGGGTGGAGTTGATGTTCGACCCGAGCTCGGCCTGGCCGACGCTGACCTGGACGGCGCGACCGCCGGCGACGGGACGGGCGGCCTCTGGCAAGACGTATTTCAGAGGTTTCGGCGCGGCCTGCACGGGTAGCGCGACGCACAACATCAAGGCCGCGGCGCATACGCCGCGCAACTGCATCCGGATCATCAGCCCCCCCAGGCCGGCATTACGGTCAAGCTTGCTACCAGAGCGACCTGACGGGCACAATCGTCGCGCGACGGACTGCGTATTCCACGTCCGCCCGAGGACGAATCTCCCCGTCCCTAGTCCTCGTGCTTGGGCGTCCGCGGCGTCGCCCACGGGACGCTGACATCCGCCAGCACGACGTCCAGGCACTCGACCTGCGCGCGCAGGTCGCCGCCGCCGGCGAAGGTGAAGGTGACCGCGCCGCCCGGCGCCTCGCCCGGCTCGAAGGCGACGTCCAGCAGTTCGACCACCGCGTCCTTGGCCGTGCGCCGCAATTTGCGGCCCTGGACCTTCTGCACCGACCCCAGTTGCAGCGCAGCGCGCACGCGCTCGGAGCCCTTGGCCTCCCAGCGATAGCGGTTGAGCGTCAGGGTCAGCCGCTGGGCCGCCGGCTCGTAGGAAATGTCGCCGATCTTGCCGACGGCGTCCTGCAAGGCCGCAGCGATGACCTTCAGGTCCTCGGCGTCTTCAGCCAGCAGCCTCAGCGGAACAACGCGCGTCATCTCAATCCTCGGGCTCGCCGTCGCCGACAATCCGGCGGACGTTCGCGCCACAGGCGCTGAGCTTCTCTTCCAGCCGCTCGAAGCCTCTGTCCAGATGATAGACGCGGCTGACCGTGGTTTCCCCGCGCGCAGCCAGGGCGGCGATCACCAGGCTGACCGAAGCGCGCAGGTCGGTGGCCATGACCTGCGCGCCTTCCAGCGCCTCGACGCCGCACACCCGGGCCTCGCCGCCCTGCACGGCGATCTCGGCGCCCAGCCGCGACAGTTCCGGGGCATGCATGAAGCGGTTCTCGAAGATGGTCTCCTTGATCACGCTCTCGCCGTCGGCCAGCGTCATCAGCGCCATGAACTGCGCCTGCAGGTCGGTGGCGAAGCCAGGATAGGGGTCGGTCTCGACCTCGACCGCCTTCAGCCGGGCTCCGTTGCGGCGGATGGTCATGCCGTCGGCGTGGCGTTCGACCTCGACGCCGGCCTCCTCCATCTTGACCAGCAGCGCGTCGATGAAGTCGGTGCGGGTCTTGGTCAGCCGCACCTCGCCGCCGGCCATCGCCGCGGCCAGGGCGTAGGTGCCGGTCTCGATGCGGTCCGGAATCACCGCGTGCGTCGCCCCGTGCAGGCGATCGACGCCCTCGATGACGATGGTCGAGGTCCCGGCCCCCGACACCTTCGCGCCCATGGCGTTCAGGCAGTCGGCCAGATCGCCCAGCTCGGGCTCGCAGGCGGCGTTCTTCAGCACGCTCGTCCCCTTGGCCAGCACCGCGGCCAGCATGGCGTGCTCGGTCGCCCCGACCGACACGAACGGAAAGACGATCTCCGCCCCCGTCAGCCCGCGCGGCGCCTGGGCGTAGACATAGCCCTCGTGCAGGTCGATCGAGGCGCCCAGCGCGCGCAGCGCCTCCAGGTGCAGGTCCACCGGCCGCGCCCCGATGGTGCAGCCGCCCGGCAGCGAGACCTTGGCGTGGCCGGTGCGCGCGATCAGCGGCCCCAGCACGTTGAACGAGGCCCGCATCTGGCGGACCAGGTCGTAGGGGGCCAGCGCGCTGACGATCTCGCGGGTGTGCAGCACCGTCTCGGGGCCGTCCTCCCCGTCCTGCTCGACGACCTCGGTCCCCAGCCGGCGCAGCAGCCGCGCCAACAGCCTAGTGTCGGCCAAGCGCGGCATGTTGGTCAGGCGCAGCGGTTCGTCGGTGAGCAGGCTGGCCGCCATCAGCTTGATGGCGGAGTTCTTGGCGCCGCTGATGGGGATTTCGCCCATCAGCTTTGCGCCGCCGGTGATGGCGATGCGATCCAAACGTGTCCCTCGGCGGGCCCCAGGGCGCGATCACCGCGCCGGTCGGCCCTTTGGGCGCTATCTATCGCGCTGCTGCGGCGCCGAAAAGCGGTCGGCCCATCACGAGACCTTGTCCGAATCGTCCGACTTCGGCGCGGGCGATTGCGCTGGTTTCGGCGCAGCTTTGCGTCGGCGCAGGTTGGCGCGCAGCGCCGCCGCCAGTTTCGCCTCGCGCTCGTTCACGGGGGTTTCGTCGTGCTTTCCCATCGAAACCGGGGGTGCGGCGAGACGCTCCACAGGTCAAGGACAGTTTCTTCAGATTGGGGCTTTCCACCGGCCACGGGTTTGGCTATAGCCCGCGCCTCGTCGCCGCCGTAGCTCAGTGGTAGAGCGCATCCTTGGTAAGGCTGAGGTCGGCAGTTCAATCCTGCCCGGCGGCACCATCACCCCCCAGTCCAGCGAAGGGCTGGGGGGTGACCACACTCTCCAGACATCACAGATGACCGTTCAGAACAGACGACCGTTCAGAGCGTGATCGCACCTGTCGACAGCCCATAGGCGCCGACGGCCGCGCCGATGCCCACCAGGCCGAACAGCAGCAGCTCCCCCCGGTTGAACACCCTCATCTTCTGCTCGCGCATCGCGTGGAAGAACAGGATCGTGGCCGGTAGGTAGAGCAGCGTCGAAAGCACGACGTACTTGCTGCCGCCGACGATGATGATCAGCGCGATGTAGACCGTCGCCACGAGGCTGCGGATCAGGTCCTGCCGGCGCGACGTCGAGCCTGCCTCATAGGTCCGCCCGCTCCAGGCCAGTTGAACGCCATAGGCGGCGACCAGCAGGTACGGGATCAGCACCATCGCGCTCGTCATCTTCAGCGCCATGACGAAGGCCTGTTCGGCGAACCAGGAGATGATCAGGAACAGCTGGATGACGCCGTTGCTGAACCACAGCGCCGCGGCCGGCGCCCCGACCGCGTTCTCCTTGCCCAGATAGGACGGCAGCGTGCCGTCCTGCGCCGCGACGTGCATGACCTCCGCCGACAGCAGGCACCAGGACAGGTAGTTGCCCAGCACCGAAATCAGCAGCCCGATGCTGACCAGCAGCGCGCCCCACGGCCCGAGCAGGTAGTCCATGATCCCGGCCATCGACGGCTCGGCCAGCGCCGCCAGGTCGGACCGCAGCATGACCCCGAACGACAGCAGCGTGACCAGCACCAGCAGGCAGAGCACGCCGAGGAAGCCGAGCACCGTGGCGACGCCGACGTCCTCGCGCCGTTTGGCGTAGCGCGAATAGACGCTGGCCCCTTCCAGCCCGACGAAGACGAAGACCGTCAGCATGAGGGTGGCCCGCACCTGGCTGGCCAGGGTTCCGAGCCCGGGGGGCTCGCCGCCCCAGAAGTTGAGCGCGAAGATCTCGGCCCGCACGCCGGTGACGATGACGAGGAGGAACAGCCCGATCGGAATCATCTTGGCGTAGGTGGCGATGGTGTTGAGCAGCGCCGCGCTCTTGACCCCGCGCAGCACCAGGAAGTGGACGCCCCAGACGATCAGCGAGGCGCCGATGATCGCGACCACCGTGGTGCCGTCGCCGAACACCGGGAAATAGACCCCCAGCGTCGACTTGATCAGGATCAGGCACGCGGTGTCGGCGAAGCACGCGCCGATCCAGTAGCCGATCGCCGCGATGAAGCCGAGATAGCGGCCGAACCCGGCCTTGGCGTAGGCGAAGATCCCCGCCTCCAGATCCGGCCGGCGCTGCGCCAGGGATTGGAAGACGAACGCCAGCATCAGCATGCCGACGCCGGAGATCGCCCACGCGACCATCGCGCCGGCGCCGCCGGTCGTCCGCGCGAACGTGGCCGGCAGCGCGAAGATGCCCGCCCCGATCATCGAGCCGATCACCAGGGCGATCAGCGCCTTCAGCGACAGTTTCTGATCTGAGGCGGGGTCGGGCGTCATGGCGGACCTGTTGGGTTAGAAGGCCTTTGCAATCTCGACCCCCACGTCCAATGCGGTGAAGCGGGACCGCTCGCGGTTGGAAAAGCGGTTCACGAACGCCGCCTCCCACGTCAGCGAGACTCCCCGGCCCAGCTCGCGCTCGGCGGTCAGCACCAGCGCGGCGGTCACGTCGTTGCGGTTGGCGTTCGCCCCGCTCGTGAAGTCGGAAAACGCCAGGTCGCCCTCGATCGTGATCTCGTGGCCGAGCTGGGGTTCGGCCAGGGTGTGCCCGATCATTGCGGTGAGCCGCGTACGGCGCAGCTCCGGCACGTCGGAGTCCTGGTATTCGGCCGACACGTCGGCGTCGATCGCGCCCAGGCTGGCGCTGTAGGTCAGGTCGTAGATCTGCAGGTCGAAGTCGTGGTCGGAAAAGTCGTTCTCATAGGTTCCGACGTAGATGAACTCGGCCGTGAAGGTCCCCGCGCCCAGCGGCCGCTCGGCGAAGACGAACGCCTCGGCGCGCCCCTCCCCCAGGTCGTCGTCATAGTTGCTGGAATAGTAGTCGCCATCGACCATAGCGCCGCCGCCGACGCCCCAGCCGGCGACGGGGACCGGGGTGACGCTCAGTCCCAGCGCCGGCGTCACGTAACCCGTCTCGATCCGGTCCCAACGGCTCGTCCCGGCGTTGGTCGAGAACGTCCCGCTCACCGAGGCGTCGAACGTCACCGCCCGCCCCCGGGCCTCCTCGACGCTCGGCAGCTCGGAAACGTCGTGCGGGCGGCGGTGCAACGCGTCGTCGATGTCGTACCGGGCGCTCGGATCACGCTCCTGCGCCTCAGCGCCCGCAGCCGCACAGAAGGCGGCCGCGGCGAGGGCTGCCGCAAGGCGCATGGCGCTCTAGAACTCCACCGCGTCGCGCTGCAGCGGGCAGGTCATGCAGTGCCCGCCGCCGCGCCCGCGCCCGAGCTCGGCCCCGGCGATGGTGATCACCTCGATCCCGGCCTTGCGCAGCAGGGTGTTGGTGTAGGTGTTCCGGTCATAGGCGTAGACCACGCCGGGCGAGGCGCAGACCAGGTTCGCGCCGCTGTCCCACTGGGTGCGCTCGCGCTGGTAGGCGGTGCCGCCTGTCTCAACGACCCGCATGGTCTTGACCCCCAGCGCCTCGCCGATGGTCTCGACCAGCGAGCCGCTGTCGCGCCGCAGGTCCAGCGTCCCAGCCTTGTCTCCCGGCCGATAGGAGTAGGCGTGGATGTGGTCGACGATGTCCGGATAGACCAGCAGGCAGTCACGGTCTGCAAAGGTCAGCACCGTGTCCAGGTGCATGGCCGCGCGCAGCTTGGGCATGGCCGCCACGATCACCCGGCTCGCCGCGCCCTCCTCGAACAGCCGCGTGGCCAGCTGGCCGATCGCCTGGCGCGAGGTGCGCTCGCTCATCCCGATCAGCACATTGCCCTTGCCGATCGGCATGACGTCGCCGCCTTCCAGCGTCGCCAGCCCCCAGTCGGCGGTCGGATCGCCCCACCACACCTTCACCTTGCCGGCGAAGTCGGGGTGGAACTTGTAGATCGCCGTCGTGAGGATCGTCTCCTCGTGCCGCGCCGGCCAGTAGAGCGGGTTGAGCGTCACCCCGCCATAGATCCAGCAGGTGGTGTCGCGCGTGTAGAGCGTGTTGGGCAGCGGCGGCAGCAGGTACTCGGCCACCCCGGCCGCGTCACGGATCAGCGGCAGCATCGCCCCGCCGTGCTCGACCGGAAACTCTTCCGTCGACAGCCCGCCGATCAGCACCTCGGCCAGCTCGCGGTCGGGCAGCCCGTCGAGATAGCTGCGCACCTCGCCGAGCAATTCGACCCCGACCTGGTTGGCGATCACCTGGTTGTCGAGGATCCAGGCGCGCCCCTCCGGGATCCCCGCCACGGCGGTCAGGAGATTGTGCATCTCCAGCACCTCGATCCCGCGGTCGCGCATCTTCTGGGTGAAGTCGAAGTGGTCGCGCTTGGCGTTCTCGACCCATAGGACGTCGTCGAACAGCAGGTCGTCGCAATTGCTGGGGGTCAGCCGCTGGTGGGCGCGGCCCGGCGCGCAGACCATGACCTTGCGCAGTGGGCCGACTTCGGAATGGACGCCGTACTCGCCTGCCATGGGATGCCTCCGTTCAGCGATTTCAGAGAGTGATCCGGCCTGAAGCCAGGGCGTAGACGCCGTACGCGGCGCCGATGGCGGCGATGGCCAGCAACGCCCAGTCGAGGCCGCGGAAGACCTGCCGGCCCTGTTCGCGCCGGGCCCAGAGGTAGAGCAGAGTGCCCGGGGCGTAGAGCACAGCCGAGAGCAGCAGGAACTTCAGGCCGCCGGCCAGGATCATGAAGATCGTGTAGAGCGTCGCGATCCCGGCGAAGATCAGGTCGCGGTTCCGCTCCTGCGGCCGCGTCTCGTAGGTCAGCCGCCCGCGCGCCAGCTTCAGGCCGTAGGCGGCCACCAGCATGTAGGGGATCAGCGACATCGCACTGGTCAGGCTCAGCATCAGCGCGAAGGCGTCGCTGGACCAGTAGGTGCTGATCACGAACAGCTGGACGACGGCGTTGGTCATCCACAGCGCCGCGGCCGGGACCTGGTTCTTGTTCTCGGTGGCGAAGACCTTGGGCATGTCCTGGTTCTTCGCGGCGACGAACAGCACCTCGGCGGCGATCAGCGACCAGGCCAGGTACGCGCCCAGCACCGACACCACCAGGCCGACGCTGACGAATACCGCGCCCCACGGCCCGACCACCGCCTCGAGCAGCGCGGCCATCGACGGCTGGCGCATCTCGGCGATCTCGGCCCGCGGCAGGACCGCGAACGGCAGCATGGTGACCAGCACCATCAGGGCGGTCACGCCGATGAAGCCGATGATCGTCGCCGCGCCGACGTCCGAGCGCTTCTGCGCATACCGCGAATAGACGCTGGCGCCTTCGATGCCGAGGAACACGAACACCGTCACCAGCATGGTGGCGCGGACCTGCTCGAACAGGCTGGTCTGCGGCATGCCCACGCCGCCCCAGAAGTTCTCGCGGAACATCCCCGCCTTGATCGAAAACGCCAGCACGACGACGAAGACCAGGATCGGCACGATCTTGGCGACGGTGACGACGGTGTTGACCAGGGCGGCGTTCTTCACGCCGCGCAGGATCATGAAGTGGAACAGCCAGATGCCGATCGACGCGACCACGATCGCCGTCACCGTGTTGCCGTCGCCGAACACGGGGAAGAAGGCGCCCAGCGTGGCCTTGATCAGCACCCAGTAGGAGACGTTGCCGATGCAGCTGCCGATCCAGTAGCCGAACGCCGACAGGAAACCCGGATAGTCGCCGAACCCGGCCTTGGCGTAGGCGAACACCCCGGCGTCGAGATCGGGCTTGCGCTCGGCCAGAGCCTGGAACACGCGCGCCAGCATGTACATGCCGCCGCCGGCGATCGCCCAGGTGATCAGCACCCCGACCGGGCCCGACGCCGCGCCGAAGGTGCGCGGCAGCGAGAAGATGCCGGCTCCGACCATCGAGCCGACCACCATCGCGGTCAGCGCGGGCAGCGACAGCTTCTGTGACGACATGGCGGCTCCTGGCGCTCCGAACCGGGCGTCGGAGCTCGCCGATTTCGGCTCGTGTTCCAGCGTCGGGGTCACGTCCCCCTCTGCCCATCGGGCGTTGACCCCAACTTCGGCCGTCGGAGGGCCTTAGGTCGGCCAAGCTCGATCGCGCGGCTCAGCTGGGCTCTGGCTCGTCGCCTGGGCCCTGCGCCTCCGGGAGCGGATCGCCGTCGTTCGACATGAGGATCGCCAGCCATTTCAGGCGCTTGGAGCCTGCCAGCTGATAGATCAGCGCCAGGGTCAGCGGGATCGCCAGGAACGCCCCCGGCAGTCCCCAGATGATGCTCCAGACCCCGACCGCGATGAGGCCGGCGCAAGGGTCGATGTTCTGCTGCGAGGCCTGCATCTTCGGCGCGATCAGGTTGCCGACCACGAAGGCGATGATCTGGATCCCGAGAAAGATCACGACGCTGGGCATGGGCGACGGGAACTGGATCAACGCGAACAGCGCCGGCCCGACGCTGCCGACCGCGACGCCCAAAAACGGAATGTAGGACAGCAGGAACAACGCCACGGCCCAGAACAGCCAATGGTCGAGACCCACCGCGACCATGACCAGCGCCGCGGCCCCGCCGTTCATCACGCCGGTGATGGTCTGGATCCACATGTACGACTCGATCCCGCGGATGGAGCGTTGCAGCACCTGGATCGGCGCATCGCCATGCGGTTCGGCCGCCAGCCGGACGCGGCGCGCGATGGTGTTGCGCATGGCCAGCAGGAACACCAGGAACAGCGCCGTCAGGACGAAGCCGGAGGTCAGGCCGCTGATGCTGCTCAGCCCCCAGGATGCGACGAGCCGCAAGTCCAGGCCGCCGATCAGCCCCCCGACCGTGACCGGGTGTTCCATCCCGAAGCGTTCGCTGCCCGCCACCAGCAGCCGGTCGAGTCGCTGCTGCAGCAGCGGCGCGTCGGCGCCCAGCGCGGTCAGGCTCGGGAGCATGAACAGCCCGGCCGCCAACAGCAGGCCAAGCATCGCCACGCTGCAAAGGATCAGCGCGACCTGTTGATTCACCCACGGAAACAGGCTGACGACCGAACGGACGAAGGCGTCGATCAGGACCGCCATCACCACGGCGAACGCGAACGGCCAGAGGATCGAGCGAAAGACATAGAGCAGCGCAACCGCCGCGGCCGCACCGACCAGGTCCATGGCCACGCTGTCGTTTGGTCGACCTCGCATGGCGGGCCCTTCCTGCCTGAGCGCTCCATGCTGGGCGCCGGCGGGCGGGGCCGCAATCAGGCGGCCACCTGAGTGAGCGGCGCTGGCCTCGACGCTACTCGAACCATCGCGCAGGCAGATGCCAGATCGCCTCGCACCAGGCCGCGGCGACGATCAGATGCACGGCGACGAAGATCCATCCGGCCGATCGCAACCGGGAGACCGCGATGCAGGACAGCACGATATCGGCGAAGGCGTAGATCTGAGGGGCGCCGAAGGGCGCCCGCCAGACCGCGAGCGTGGCGATCGTCGCCACGACCGCCGCGACGATGATGACGGCGCGGGCCGCCAGCAGCAGCCGCCAATCGAACCGGCGCCATGCGGCCTTGGTCCCGCTCATTGCGCCGCGACCTCGGCGCCCGCGCGCCAGATGCGGTAGCGGATCTCGACGTCGGTCGGCGCGAACACCACCAGCGGCAGGCGGCTGTTGTAGCGCAGCAGCGGCTCCTCGGCGCTGCGGACGAACTGTCGGCTGCGGGCGTTGGTCGGACAGGCCATCATGGTGCTGGCAGGCGGGCCGGCGCTCGTGACCACGTAGTAGTCGTACCCCCATCCCTCGGCCGTGCGCTTGTCGATCCGCGCGGCGAAGACCTGACGGTTGCAGTCCACCCACATCGTGCGGCCGACGATCAGGCCCACCCGCAACCCGTTCTCGTCGCGCTCCGACGGAAGGCGGATGACCCGGCGCGCCTGGCCCGGTCCCGCCTGCGGAAATGCCTGCAACTCGTCCCCCGCCGGTCGCCGCCCGGATTGGGCCGACGCCCCGTCCACGCACAACGCCACGGCGCCGACGCCCAGCGCCAGTCGCCATCCAATGTCTGACCGTGCGGCTCTCGCTCGTGTCATGGCCGGTCCTCCTCGAACGAAGAACCATATGGCCTTTGCCGACGGCGCCCACCGGGGCGCGCCCCAGAGCCGCCTAGGATTTGACCGGATGGCGTTCCGGGCGCCCGCCGACGGCGAGGACGCCCGGAGCATCGGCCGTCAGCTGAACAGGAAGTCCTGCGCGGTGAGGCTGCCCATCGAGACGCCCGCCAGCACGATGGTCTGCGCGCCAAGGCTGATGACGGTGTCGGCGCCGACCATCGTCATCTTCGCGGCCAGGGCCTGGAAGTTGGCGGCCTGGCTGGTCGACAGCACGATGACGTCGCCCTCGGCGCTGCTGAAGTCCGTCACGACGTCGCGTCCGCCGCCATCCCGGAAATAGAACAGGTCGGCCCCCGCGCCGCCGGTCAGCACGTCGTCGCCAAGGTCGCCGGAAAGCAGGTCCCTGCCCTCGCCGCCGTGGATCACGTCGTCGCCTTGCCCGCCGAGCAGACTGTCGTCGCCGAGATCGCCGATCAACACGTCGTCGCCGGCGTTGCCGTGCAGGAAGTCGTTGCCCTGCCCGCCGGCGACGCTGTCGCGGCCCATGTCGCCGAAGATGACGTCATCGCCCTGGTTGCCGTGCAGGAAGTCGGCCCCCTGGCCGCCCAGCACGGTGTCCGCGCCCAGGCCGCCGAGGATGTAGTCGTCGCCCTGGTTGCCGTGCAGCAGGTCGGCGTGCTCGCCGCCATAGATCCGGTCGTCGCCGGCGCCGCCGGACACCCTGGCCGGGGCCAGCCCTCCCACCAGGATGATGTTGGCGGTCGCATCGCCCGTGTAGATCGTCGCGCTCGGCGTCACGTCGACGACGACGCTCGGCGGCGGAGGCTCAGGCTGCGGAGCGACCGTTCCCTCGATGGTCACCGACAGGCCGCCGCTGACGACCGACACGTTGCCGGCCGCGTCGAACGCCCTGGCGGTGATGGTGTGGGCTCCCGCCGACAGCGTCGACGACGTGATCGACCATGTCCCCCCGGTGGCGATGGTCGAGCCCAGGACCGTCGTCCCGTCGGTGTCGTACAGCCGCACGGTGGCGCCGGCCTCCGCCGTGCCGGTGAAGGTCGGCGTGTTGACCGTGGTGACGTCGTCGGTGGCCGACGCCCCGTCGTCGGACGCCGCGTCCAGGTCCGGCGTCGACGGCGCGGTCGGGACCAGCGTGTCGAAGGTCAGCGCCGGCGACACCCCGGCGCCGCCGGCGTTGCCCGCCGCATCGGCGTAGCTGCCCGGCGCGACGGAGATGCTGGCCGCGCCGCTGTTGACCCCCGCCGTGGGCGTGAAGGTCGCGGTGTAGACCACGCCTGAGCCCGACAAAGGGCCCAGCGTCCCGCCAGCTACCGAAATGTCGCCGATGGCGAAGTCCGAAGGAGCCTCGCTGAAGGTGAAGCTGATGGTCGCGCTCTCGCCCGCCTTCAGGGTGGAGGCGCTGCTGGTGATCGCCAGCGTCGGAGCGCTCGTGTCGATGCTGACCTGCAGTCCGGAGCCGGCGGCCGAAGGGTTGCCGGCCGCGTCGGTCGCCTTGGCCGTGAGCGTGTGCGTTCCCTGGCTCAGCGCGGAACTGGTGATCGACCAGTTCCCGCCGGTGGCGACGGCCGATCCCAGCACCGTCGTCCCGTCGGTGTCATAGAGAACCACCGTCGAGCCGGCCTCCGCCGTCCCGGTGAAGGTCGGCGTGGCGATGTTGGTGATGTTGTCGGTGCTGGAGGCTCCGCTGTCGCTGCCGGAGGTCATGTCCGGCGCCGAGGGCGCCGCCGGCGCGCTTGTGTCGATCGTCACGACCAGCCCCGACGAAAGCGGACTGGCGTTGCTGGCGCCGTCGACCTGAACGACCCTGAGCGTATGAGATCCCTGGCTCAGCGCGCTCGAGGTGATGCTCCAGTCGCCGGAGCCGTCCGCCGTGGTGGTCCCCAGCAGCGTGGTTCCGTCGGTGTCATAGAGCTTGACGGTGTTGTTCGCGCCGACGGTTCCGCTGACGGTCGGGGTCGTGTCGTTGGTGATCCTGTCGCCCAGAACCCCGCTGTCGCTGCCGGCGTCCAACGTCGGCGCGGCAGGCGCCGAAGGCCCCGGCCGTCCGATGGCGGCGACCAGCGTGCGGCTGAAGCTCGCGGCGTCCGCCCCGTCGAGGCCCTGGATGGCGAGGAGGTCGTCGCCCGCGGTCGGATCCGTATAGACGACATCGACGACATCGCCGGCGAGCAGGACCGTGCCGGTGAAGCCCACCCTCACCGCCTGCGCGTCAGAGTCGGCGACGACGCTGGTGACCGTGACGCCCGTTCCATTGACTTGCATCTGAAACGCCGACAGATCGGGCAAGGCGGCGCCGTCGATCGGCGCATCGAACTTAAGCGTTACAAACGACTCGCCGATATAGCCGTTCGAACTCGAATACGCGGGACCAGGCACTAGACGCTCCACTCGAAACTAGATCACTCGTTTCGAGCAGGCATCGCACGCGAGGGTTAAGAGCCCCGCAACCTCCGCAACTTTAGCGAGACGTCAGGACAGCCGGTCGCGGAAGTCGGCGTAATCGAACTGACGCACCAGCCGCAGCGCGTCGGTCTGGCTGTTCCACAGGGCGATGGCCGGCAGCGGCACGCCGTTGAAGGTCGTGGTCTTGACCATCGAATAGTGGGCCTGGTCCAGGAACGCGATCCGCGCGCCCGGCGCCGGCGTCGTCGCAAAGACATAGTCGCCGATGACGTCGCCAGCCAGACAGGACGGCCCGCCCAGGCGGACCGAAACGCCAGCTTCCGCCTCGTTCAGCATCGCCGGGCGATAGGGCGCCTCCAGCACGTCGGGCATGTGGCAGGTCGCCGAGATGTCGGTGATCGCGACGTGCACGCCGTTGTCGAAGACGTCG
This sequence comes from Phenylobacterium sp. LjRoot97, assembly GCF_964254345.1. NCBI lineage: Bacteria > Pseudomonadati > Pseudomonadota > Alphaproteobacteria > Caulobacterales > Caulobacteraceae > Phenylobacterium > Phenylobacterium sp. LjRoot97. The sequence goes on along the minus strand of NZ_CAXUTH020000001.1, from coordinate 1,504,510 downwards.
AGCACTTCGCCCACCAGGATCCCGGCGTCGAGCGCGATCGCCTCCCCCGGCTCCAGATAGACCTCGATCCCGTGGCGCTCGCGGAGCTCGCGCAGGAAGGCGACCAGGTCCTCACGCGCGTAGTCGGCGCGGGTGACGTGGTGGCCACCGCCGAGGTTCACCCACTTCAGTCCCGCCAGCAGCGGTCCGAGCCGCGGCTCCACCGCGTTCCAGATCCGCTGCAGCGGCGCGAAGTTCTGCTCGCACAAGGCATGGATGTGCACGCCGTCCACGCCGTCCAGATGCTCCGGCCGCAGCTGCGACACCGGAAAGCCCAGCCGCGATCCCGTGCAGCACGGATCGTACTTGGCGACCTCCGCCTCGCTCCACTCCGGGTTCAGCCGCAGCCCCACCTCGAAGACTTCGCCCTGCGCGCGGGCCTCGGCGATCAGGCCTTCGAAGCGCGCGATCTGGGCCGGCGAGTTGAAGATCACCGTGTCGGACAGCCGCAGGATTTCGGGCAGGTCCTCGGCGCGATAGGCCGGCGAATAGGTGGTCAGCTCGCCCTTGTAGTGCTCGCGCGCCAGCCGGGCCTCCCACAGCCCCGAGGCGCAGGTCCCATGCAGATGCTCAGCCACGAGATCGGCCGTCGCCCACATCGAGAAAGCCTTGAGCGCCAGCAGCACCTTCGCGCCGCTGCGATCGGCGATGTCCTGCAGGACGACGAGGTTGCGGCGCACCGCCGCCTCGTCGACGACGAAACAGGGCGACGGCACGCGGCCAAGGTCGAATTGGGCGAAGGCGCCCGGGCCGCCGGCTTGGGTCTCCATGTCGGCGGCGATCAGAAGGCCAGCGGCGCGGGCAAGGTCTCGACCTTCCAGGGCAGGCCCTGGCTGTTCATGAGCGCCATGAACGGATCGGGATTGAGCTGCTCCATGTTGAACACGCCGGCCCCTTTCCAGGCGCCGCTGAGCATCAGCGAGGCGCCGATCATCGCCGGCACGCCCGTGGTGTAGCTGACCGCCTGGTTGCCGGTCTCGGCATAGGCCTCTTCGTGGTCGCAGACGTTGTAGACGTAGACGGTCTTCTGGACGCCGTCCTTCTGGCCGGTGGCGATGACCCCGATGTTGGTCTTGCCGCGCGTCACCGCGCCCAGCGTCGAGGGCTCGGGCAGCAGCGCCTTCAGGAACTGCAGCGGGATGATCTCGACGCCCTGGAACTTCACCGGGTCGATGCGGGTCATGCCCACATTACCCAGCACTTCCAGGTGCTTCAGGTAGCTGTCGCCGAAGGTCATCCAGAAGCGGATCCGCTTGATTTCCGGATAGAACTTGGCCAGCGACTCCAGCTCCTCGTGGTACATCAGGTACATGTTGCGGGTCCCGACTTCGGCGAAGTCGAACGCCTGCTTGTGGGCCAGGGCCGGCCCCTCGACCCACTGCCCGTTCTCCCAATGGCGCGACGGCGCGGTGACCTCGCGCAGATTGATCTCGGGATTGAAGTTGGTGGCGAACGGGTGGCCGTGGTCGCCGCCGTTGCAGTCCAGGATGTCGAGCGTGTCGATGCGGTCCAGCAGGTGCTTGCGGACATAGGTGGCGAACACCGACGTCGCGCCGGGGTCGAAGCCGCAGCCGAGCACCGCCATCAGTCCGGCGTCCTTGAACCGATCCTGGTAGGCCCACTGCCAGCTGTACTCGAACTTCGCCTCGTCCCGCGGCTCGTAGTTGGCGGTGTCGAGATAGTTCGCGCCCGCCTTCAGGCAGGCGTCCATGATCGACAGGTCCTGGTAAGGCAGCGCCAGGTTCACGACGAGCTCAGGCTTGACCTGCTCGATCAGCGCGGCGGTCGCGGCGACGTCGTCGGCGTCCAGTTCGGCGGTGCGGACCTCCACGCCGGTGCGTTCCTTCACCGACGCGGCGATGGCGTCGCACTTCGAAAGCGTACGGCTCGCCAACGTGATCTGCGAGAACACGTCGGGATTCATCGCCATCTTGTGGACCGCAACCGAGCCCACGCCACCGGCTCCGATCACAAGCACCGTGCTCATTTCTATGTAACTCCGACCTCAGTATCGCTGGCGACGCGCGCCATTCCGCTGCGTCGCCGCGCGCTTATACGTGGTCCGAACGGGCCGTGCCCAGACTCGTTGCAACTGCAAGCATCCATGCGCCCCGCCGCCGACCGGAGGTGTTCGGGATTCAACCTGATAGCGTCCAGCGCCTACCTGCGGTCCAATTCGGGTCGGGGATAACCAGCGCCGCATTCGTCAGACCCGGCCACAGCCCGTCCTGGAGACGCGCCGAAATGACCAAGTATCAATATCTTAGCCTGCCTCTCCTCGCGTCCGTCGCCCTACTCGGCGCCTGCACGCCGCAACCGACGCCGAACAGCTACAGCCGCACAGAGACGATGCGTCCGCAGACCGTCGAGCTTGGCACGCTGCAGAGCATCCGGCCCGTCAACATCCGGCCCGGCGAAACCCGGCTGGGCATGGGCACGGGCGCGATCCTCGGCGGCATCGCCGGCAGCCAGATCGGCGGCGGGACAGCGGCGAACGTCGCCGGCGGCGTCGCCGGCGCGGTCGCAGGCGGCGCCCTGGGCAGCGCGATCCAGGGCTCGCAGAACACCCCCGGCCTGGAGCTGACCGTCCAGCTCGACTCCGGCCGTACGATCGCCATCGTCCAGCCGGGCGGCCCGAACGACTTCCGGATCGGCGACCGCGTGCGCGTCGTCGGCAACGGCGAGAACACCCGCGTCACCCGCTAGGCCGTCCATCCCGCGCAGCTAGCGATTGCGTCTGACAAGCATTTGCAGGACCCTGGACTAAGCCACCGGGGGACGCTGACGTGACCGCTACCGACATTCTGCTGATCGCCGCCCTGGCGGCGTTCGTCCTGGCCGTATGGCTGCCGCGGCTGCCGGGCCGCGGCCGGGTGCTGTTCGGCGCAGGCCTGGCGGCGCTGGCCGTCGGCGTCGTAGGGGTGCTGGACGCTCGCTGGCAGAGCGGGCTCGGCGTCGTCGTCGCCCTGCTGCTGCTGGCCGGTCTCGGGATCGCCCGCCTGCGCCGCCGCCCCGCTTCCGGCCGCCGGCCCTACGTGTCCGGCGTGCTCGCCGCGCTGCTGGCCGGTCTGGCGGTCGCCGCCCTGGTCCTGTTCCCCGTCGGCGCCCTGCCCCGGCCCAGCGGCGAGCGCCCGGTCGGCGTTCGCACCTTCGAGGTGAGCGACGCCAGCCGTCCCGGCCTGCTCGCCGCCGCCCCCGACGCGCCGCGCCGCCTGCTGGTGCGGGTCTGGTATCCGGCCGGCGACACCAAGGGGCTCAAGCCCCGCCCCTACTTCACCGACGAGGAAGCACGGACCACCGGCGCCAGCCTGGGCGCGCTGTTCAAGTTCCCGCCCTTCTTCACCTACCTCAAGCACGTGCGGACCAATTCCTACGAGGACGCGCCGCTGGCCTCTGGCGCGGCCGGCCTGCCGGTGGTCATCTACAGCCACGGCTTCACCTCGTTCCTCGGCCAGAACACGGTGCTGATGGAGGAGCTGGCCAGCCACGGCTACGTCGTGTTCTCGCTGCAGCACACCTACGACTCGGCCGCCACGCTGTTCCCCGACGGGACGCTCGCGGCGATGGACCCCGACCTGTTCGCGCGCGGCGAGGACGACGGCGCGGCCCAGGCCCAGATCGACGCCATCGCCGGCAAGGATCTCGACGCCCGCCTCGCAGGCCAGCTGCAGATTCGCGAGACCGGCCTGGCCAAGGCCGAGCGCATCACCCGCAGCGGCGTGATCTGGGCCGCCGACCGCATCTTCCTGCACGACCAGCTGCAGGCCGGGCGGGTTCCCGACGCCATCAAGCCCATCCTGGCCGCCAGCGACCTGACCCGGGTCGGCGAGATGGGCATGTCGTTCGGCGGCGCGACCTCGGGCAGCGTCTGCATGGTCGACCGCCGCTGCGCCGCCGGCGTCAACCTGGACGGCGCCGACTTCCCGTTCCAGGCCTTCGACGCGGCCATGCCGGTCCCGTTCCTGATGTTCCACTCCGACATGCGCACGATCTACCAGGCCATGGGCGTGGAGCCGCCGGGCGGGCGGGCGCGGGCCTTCAACGACTTCTCCTACGAGACCTTCGCCGCGGCCGGTACCGACCCCAAGGTCCATCGCCTGCAGCTGCGCGACGCCAAGCACCTCGGGCTGTCGGACTTCTCGCTGTTCATCCGCCGGCCGGTGCGCGACCCGCTGCTGGGCTCAACGCCCGCCAGGGTGATGATCGGCGCCCAGAACGACTATGTCCGCGCCTTCTTCGACCGCCATCTGCGCGGCCGCAACGCCGTCGAGCTGCCGTCCAAGACCTATGCCGACTGGATCCTGCCGGCCGACAACGGCGACGTGCGCGCCTGGTGGGCCGGCAAGGCCCCGGCCGAGCAGCAGGCGATCGAGGCGCGGATCGCGCGCCTGCGCGGACCGACGCCCTAACGGCTAGCTCGGCGCGCTGAAGGCCCGGATCAGCGCCCGCAGTCCCGGCTCCTCCAGCCGCGCGGCCGCCTCGTCCGGCGCGAACCAGCGGCGCTCGCGCTGCGTCTGTTCGGGCCAGGCGTCCTGCTCGGCCAGGACCTGCATCGGAAAGACGCTGACCTCGACCGGCCGCACGTCGCCGCTCGCCAGCCGCTTGCCGTAGACGTAGCGGCCGGCCGCCGCCGGATCGATCTCGCCCACGACCCCGGCCTCCTCGAGGGCCTCCAGCGCCGCGGCCTCCTCCGGGCGCTTGCCCCGCATGGTCCACCCCTTGGGAATGACCCATCGGCGCGTCTCGCGCGAGGTGATCAGCAGCACCTCCAGCGCGCCGCACGACGCGCGCCGCCACGGCAACGCGGCCACCTGCCGATTTCCGCGCCGCGTCTTCCGCGGCGCCGCTGATGCTTGCAACGACCTACTCCAAACAGACGTCAGCCCGACAACGCCCACCCCGACGGCGGGACGTCGCGGCCGACCCGCCACCGGGCCGACCGCGATTTGCGACTAGTCGAGAACTTCCAGCACTGTGACGCGACGCCGCGATCCGCCGGTGTCGCGCCAGTCGAACTCGCATCCGGCCTTCAGCCCCAGCAGCGCCGCGCCCATCGGCGAGGTCACGGTGACCGAGCTCTCGTGGAGCTTCTCGTCCTTGGGCATCACCAGCCGGGCGGTCTTGATGCGCTGGCTCTGCGCATTGAGGTAACGCACCCGCACGCCCAGGCGGGCGAAGGGCTCGGCGTCGGGGGCCGCCACCTGCAGCCGCGCCAGTTCGGCCAGCAGCAGGTGGACGCCCGGTCCGTCGGTGGGGCGCAGCTTGTCGCCCAGCGCCGTCAGGCGCTCATAGTCTTCGGACGTGGCGTAGATCGGCGGAAGTTCGGTCGTGGTCATAAGTACCTCCAGGGGTAGCTGGAATTGAGGGGAATGGGCCTGGCGCGCCGCGCTATCGGCGGTAGGCGGCCTCGACGCGATCTCCGGCCAGGAGATCTGCCGCGCCGGTCGCGCCGCGCGCGCGAAGCCGCCGAATGGTCTCGTCGACCTGTTCGCGGCCGGCCGGACGGGAGGCTGTGGTTTCCACCAGCGCGCAGAGGGCGGCCTCGAGGTCGTCCAATCGCTTCTGGTGGTCGAAAAGGGTCATCGCCATGCGAGGCTCCTGATGCAGAGGGAGAACCGCCCGCACGCATGACCCCGCCCGCGCGTGCGCTGGGCGCGTCGCGTGGCCGACTCAAGCCGATGATGGCGGACGGATTTTGGGAATCGGCCAAGCGGCCGAGCCTGTGACGCGGGCGAAAGTCTCACCGGCGCCGTTCACCCCGGGCCGTGGCGGACGCCTAGACCCGGGGTTTCTTGCCTTCGACGCGAAGGCGCGCGCGACCCGCGCGACAGGAATTCTGCATGTTCCGCATCAGCCGAAGCATGCCAGATATATTTTATAAGTCAAAAATCTGGAAAACCTGCACGACGCCAGCTCGTGTGAAGCGAACAAGACGTGTCACGTCCGCGTGAATTCGAATAACGGCAATACTTTCCAGAACTTTCTATTCGGCTCTGTAATTCGCAGCGTGTTTTTCGACGTCCCCGCCAACGGGCGAACCATGATTTCGCGCGCCCGGATTATTACTCAGGGGACGAAGCGGCGCGACGCCGAGGGCCTCCCCGCCGCGCGCGACACCATGTGACACCGTGTTTCAAGCGCGATGGACAGCGGCCGCCGCGCGGTGAAACCTCCCCTCACCGATTCCGTAGGAGAGCACTGCATGAACACCACCGATCTGGCCGAGCGGCTCGCCGCCGACGGCAAGCTCACCAAGGCTCAGGCCCGCGAAGCCGTCGACACCCTGCTGGGCGCCGTGCGCGAAGCCCTCGTGCTTGGTCACGAGGTCAATCTGCCCGGCTTCGGCAAGTTCAAGGTCCAGGACAAGCCCGCGCGCACCGGCCGCAACCCGGCCACCGGCGCTGCGATCGAAATCGCCGCCTCCAAGAAGGTGGCGTTCGCGGCGGCCAAGGCCCTCAAGGACGCCGTCGCCGGCTGACGCTCTGGTCGCATCGCGGCGACGCGATGCGACCCACCTCTTCCGGCTGACGCGACGCCCGTAAGCGGCCTCAGCCGTCGCCCAGCACCCCGATCTCGTTCGAAATCGCCAGCAGCGCCTCGGAAACCTCGCGCAGGTGCGCGCCGCTCATGCGCTGCGCCATGGCCGAGACCGAGATCGCCCCCACCGGCGCGCCGTCGGGCCCCTCGATCGGGGCCGAGACCGAGCGCGAGCCTGGCAACAGCCCGCCGTCCAGCACCGCCAGGCCGCTGCTGCGCGCCTCGGCCAGCGCGTCCAGAACCCCTTCGGCGCTGACGTCGCGGTCGGCCGGATGCTCGGCCAGCCCCTTGGCGATCGCCGGCGCGGGATCGCCCATCGCGCTCAGGAACACGTGGCCGGCCGCGGTCAGCGTCATCGGCGCCCGCGTCCCGTTCATCGGCGTGTAACGCAGCGCCCTGGCCGGCGCGACGCGGTCGAGGAACAGCACCTCGTGGCCGACCGGCGCGGCCAGCAGCACGGTGTCCTGGGTCTGCTGGTGCAGCTTCTGGAGATAGGGCGCGACCGTGCGGCGCAGGCTGTTGGTCGAGATGATCGCCACGCCCAGCTCCCACGCCTTCAGCGAGGCGAAGTAGCGCGAGGTCTCGGCGTCCTTCTCGACATAGCCCAGCTCGATCAGCGTGCTCAGCAGCCGATGGACGTTGGATTTCTGCAGTCCCAGCGCCTCGGTCAGCGCGCTCAGCCGCATCGGCCGTTTGGCGCGCGCCAAGACTTCCAGGACCGCAAAGCCCTTCGCGACCGTGGTGTCCATCGAGCCCCTCCGACGGCGCAGCCTAGCTGATCCGTTCCAAATATTGAAACGGCCATTTGTTCCATATACTGGAACATTGATCTATTATGTAGACGCTCGATCTGATCGCTGCCTATCCTGACGCATAACTTCCGTCACCGAATGACGGTCGGCCAATGCATTAGGGGGCACCATGTTGAAGACCGAACGCCTTTGCGGCGTCTCGGCCCTGGCGATCATGCTCGGGCTCGCGACCACCACCCACGCGCAGGACAAGCCCGGCGAAGTCGCCGAGGTCATCGTCACCGGCTCCTTCATCCGCGGCACCCCCGAGGACGCCGCCCTGCCCGTCGACGTGCTCTCGGCCCAGGACCTCCAGAAGCAGGGCGCGCCGGCCATGGTCGACGTGATCAAGGCGATCCCCGGCGTGCAGAGCGTGCTCGGCGAAACCAACCAGTTCGCCAGCCAGGCCACCACCGGCTCGGGCAACGTGAACCTGCGCGGCCTCGGCGCGGTCCGCACCCTGGTGCTGCTCAACGGCCGCCGTCTGACCAGCTCGCCGGGCGGTTCGGGCGTCGACACCAACCTGCTGCCCACCGCCGCTATCGGCCGGATCGAGGTGCTCAAGGACGGCGCGGCCGCCACCTACGGCTCGGACGCCATCGGCGGCGTCGTCAATTTCATCACCCGCACCGATCTGAGCGGCCTGGAGCTCAACGGCAGCTACACGCTGATCGACGGCTCCGACGGCGACTACACGCTCAGCGCCAACTACGGCTGGGTCGGCGAGCGCGGCGACGCCCTGATCTCGGTCGGCTACCGACATCGCTCCGAACTCGACACCCTGGAGCGTGACTGGGCGGTCAACAGCTACCTGGAAAACCCCAACGGCAGCTGGTCGGGCTTCGGTAACCCCGGGACCTACATCGCGGGCGCCACCCGCTTCATCGACCCGGGCTGTACGGCGCTCGGCAACACCATCGTCACCGCCGCCGCCGGGACCCAGAGCTGCTACTTCCAGTTCGGCCGCTTCAACAACCTGGTCGAGGAGGAGGAGCACTACCAGATCTACGGCCAGTTCAACTGGGACCTGACCGACAAGACCAGCTTCCACGCCGAGGCGCTCTACGCCGCCCACGACGTGCCGCATGAAGGCACCTCGCCGTCCTACGGCCCGACCCAGGCCTTCGGCCCCGGCGCCGCCAGCGGCTCGTTCATCATCCCGCGCACCAACCCCGGGCTCTGCGGCACGGCCGGGACCGCCCTCTGCCTGCCCGGCAGCCTGCTGCCACAGCTGACCGCCGCCCAGCAGGCCGCTGTCAACGCCGCCGGCTTCACCGCCGCCAACATCCTGCTCTGGCGTCCCTACGGCGTCGGCGGCAATCCGCTGACCGGCGACTCCAAGCCCGACCAGCGGTTCTTCGAGGGCTTCCGGGTCTCGGCCGGCCTCAGCGGCGAGTTCGACAACGGGGTCGGCTGGGACGTCGCCGTCACCCACATGATCAACCGCAGCGACATCGTCACCTACGACATCCCGGTCGCGCGGCTCCACTACGCGCTCAACGGCCTTGGCGGCCCCGGCTGCGACACCGATCCGGTGACCCCGGGCGTCCAGGGCGGCGTCGCCGGCGTCGGCGCCTGCCTCTACTACAACCCGTTCTCGACCGGCGTCGCGGCCAACGCCGCCTCGGGCGAGAGCAACCCGAACTACGTCGCCGGGTCGGCCGCCGCCAACGCCAACAGCCGCGCCATCGGCCAGTGGCTGTTCCAGCCCTACGGCTACCAGTCCGAGACCACGCTCACCGTCGTCGACGCGGTGATCAACGGCCAGTCGACCCTCGACTTCGGCGGCGGCCCGATCGGCTGGGCGGCCGGGGCCCAGTACCGCGACAACACCTTCAGCCGCGAAGTGAACGACATCAACAACATCGCCCTGAACCCCTGCCCGGAGGAGAACGTCACCACCTGCACCACCGGCCGCGGCGCCGGCGTGTTCGGCTTCCTCGGCCCGCTATCGGAGCAGGATCTCGGCAGCGACGTCTGGGCGGTGTTCGCCGAAGCCCAGGTCCCGATCACCGACACCCTCTCCTTCCAGCTCGCCGTCCGCCACGAGGACTACGGCGGCGCGGTCGGCGCCACCACCAACCCGAAGCTGGCGGTCCGCTGGCAGGCCACGGACTGGCTGGCGTTCCGCGCTTCGGCCGGCACCACCTTCCGCGCCCCGACCGACCTCAACCTGGTGCCGGACGCCAACACCACCCAGGCCTTCATCACCCAGACCAGCGGCTATCGGGCCTTCGACACCACCGGCAACCCGAACCTGAAGCCGGAGACCGCCGACACCCTGAACATCGGCGCCATCGTCGACTTCGGGGCCTTCAAGGCGACGGTCGACTACTGGTCGTTCGACTTCCAGGACACCATCGAGGCCGAGTCCGGCTCGGGCCTGCTCTCGACCGTGTTCCCGAACGGCTCGTCGACCACCCTGCCGAACGGCTGCGCCAACCCGGCGCTGGCGCCGCTCGTCGCCCGCTTCGTGTTCCAGGGCGGGGTCTGCGCGCCCGGAACCATCCAGCGGGTGCGGCTCAACACCATCAACGGCACGGGGACCAAGACCTCCGGCGTCGACTTCTCGGCCACCTTCCGCGCCGACAACGTCTGGGGCGGGGCGATGAACTTCGGCCTCGATGGTTCGTACCTGCTCAAGTACGACACCGGCCCGGCCTTCATCGAAGGCATCCAGGTCGAGGCGGGCCAGGAATTGGCGGGCACCCACGGCGGCACGGCGGGCGGGACCTCGTTTCCGAAGCTGCGCGCCAACCTCTACGCCGAGTACGCCCGCGACGTGCACAACCTGCGCCTGACGCTGCGCTACATCGACAGCATGGCCGACGTGCGCGACGGACGGTTCGGGGGCACCAACATCTTCGGCCTGAACGGCGCGGTGTTCGGCTACATCCTGCCCCAGGGGGCCAAGCTCGACGCCTTCGTCACGCTCGACGCCTCCTACCGGGTGCTGCTGCCCTGGGACACCACCGCCACGCTGACGGTCGGCAACCTGCTGGACACCGATCCGCCGTTCGCCCGCCGCGACCTCAGCTACGACCCGGCCACGGCCAACCCGCTCGGCCGCACCTTCAAGCTGGGGGTGACCAAGCGCTTCTGACGGAGACGTTTCCTTCCCACCCTATGGGCCGCCCCGATCCCGGGGCGGCCTTCTTTTTCACGGCCAAGATGTTCCGCACAACGGAACATCATTTCATATATTGGAACAACACGATTATCTGTGCCATAGCTGGCGCACCACGAGGGCGGCGGCGACGATGGACCGGGCGGTTACGCGCAGTTTCGAAATCCTGGAGTGCCTGGCCCGCGCCCGCCAGCCGATCCGGCTGTCCGACGTCGCTGCGGCGACCGGCCTGCAGAAGAGCACCGTCCACCGCATCCTCGGCACGCTCTGCGCGCTCGGCCACGCCCGCCAGGACGACAGCGGCCGCTACGGCCCCACCCTGCGGGCCTGGGAGCTCGGCGCCGGGATCGTCTCGGCCCTGCCGATCTACCAGGTCGCCTCCGGCTATCTGCAGGCCCTGCACCGGGCCACGTCCGAGACCGTCAGCCTGACCATCCTGTCGGGCGACGACGTGCTCTATCTCGAGAAGATCGTCGCCGCCCGGCCGGTGCGCTTCCACACCCGCGTCGGGTCGCGCGCGCCGGCGCCGCTGACCGCCAGCGGCAAGGCGATGCTCGCCTTCCGGCCCGGCGCCCGTTCCGTCGTGGACCGCCTCGCCGCGGTCCGCGATCTCGATGTCCCCGCGCTGATGACGGAACTCTCGCAGGTCCGTCAGCGGGGATACGCGCTCTCCGGCTACAGCCCCGGCGTCACGAGCATCGGCGCCGCGGTTGCAGCCGGAGGCGCACTCCCTTCCGCGGCCCTCTCGATTTCCGCGCCCACCGAGCGCCTGACCGCCCGCAAGCGCGAGGCGTTCATCGACGCCCTGCTCGAAACCCGCGCCCGCATGACCGAGGCCCTCGACCAAGCATGAGCTCCAACGACGTCCTTCCGGTCGGCGAGACCCTCGCCGCCTATATCGCCGGCGCCCTGACCACGCCGGCCACCGCCGCCGACCGCGAACTCGGCCGCCTGCACATCCTCGACACCCTGGCCTCGATCGTCGCCTGCCGCGACCTCGAGCCCGCGGTGCTGGCCCGCGACTATGCCCTGTCGCTGAGCGGCGGGGCCGAGCGCAACGCCGCCACCATCCTCGGGACCGATCTGCGGGCCGGGATCGTCGACGCCGCCTTCGCCGGCGCCATGACCGGCCACGGGGCCGAGATCAACGACTTCATTCCCTCGGCCTTCGTCCAGCCCGGCCCGGCCGTGCTCAGCGTCGCCCTCGCCGTCGCCGAGACCCGCGGCGCCACCGGGGCCGAGCTGCTGGCCGCGGTCATCGCCGGCTACGAGATCGCCGGGCGCATGCCCAAGGCGCTCGGCGTCGACAACCTGCGCCGGGCCGGCATCGCCAACCACGGGATCGGGCCGCAGTTCGGCGCGGCGACCGCCGCCGCGATCCTGCTGCGCCTGCCGCGCGCGATGATCGCCGACGTCTTCACCTTCTGCGCCCAGCAGGCCTCCGGCTCCTGGCAGTGGCTGCTCGACGTCGAGCACATCGAGAAGGCCTTCGTCTTCGCCGGCATGGGCGCGCGCGACGGCCTGCACGCCGCCCTGATGGCCGCCGCCGGTTTCCGCGGCGTGCGCGAGGCGCTGGATCATCCCGGCGGCTGGATGCGCGGCCCGCTGTTCGCCGGCGGCGACGCCGACCGCGCCTATCTGATCGACGACCTCGGTGGACGCTCGGAGCTGCCGCATACCGCCTTCAAGCGCTATCCGGTCGGCGGCCCGACCCAGCCGGCGGTCGAAGCCCTGCTCGACCTGACGAGCGAGGTCGCCGGCGCCGAGGTCGCCTCGGTGCTGATCGAGATGCCCGGCCGCTGGCAGGCGTTCCGCGACGCTGCGATGCCGGCGCTGAACCTGCGCTACCTCGCTGCCATCATCCTGCTCGACGGCCGGCTGGACTTCGTCGGGGCCCAGAGCCTGCAGCGGATGGCCGGGGACGCCGCCGCCCGCGCCCTGATGGACAAGGTCGAGATCCGCCACGACCCGGCCCAGGAAGCCGCGCCCGGCCAGCCGCGCACCGAATCCGCCCGCGTCGCCATCGTCCTCGCCGACGGCCGGCGGCTCGAGCGCTACGTCCCGCACGTCCTCGGCTTCCCGTCGCATCCGATGAGCGCCGCCGACGTCGAGGCCAAGGCCGCCGAGCTGATGGCCCCGGCCCTGGGCCAGGCGCGCGCGAGCGCGGTGATCGACGCCGTCCGCGATCTCGAAGCCCTGCCCGACGCCGGCGCGCTCGCCCGCCTGATCGCCCGCTGAGGAGACCGCGATGAGCGAGATTGAGACCACGGCCTCCGTCACCACCGCCCACGGCCAGGTCCGCGGCCTGCGCAAGGCCGGCGTCAGCGTCTTCAAGGGCCTGCGCTACGGCGCCGACACCGCCGGCGCGGGCCGCTTCCGCCCGCCGCAGCCGGTCACGCCCTGGACCGGCGTGCAGGACGCCTTCGACTTCGGGCCGCAGTCGCCGCAGATGCGCAGCCCGCTCGCCGACAAGGGGCCGATGAGCGAGGACTGCCTGCGGCTCAACATCTTCACCCCGGCCGCCGACGCCGCCGCCCGCCCGGTCATGGTCTGGTTCCACGGCGGCGGCTTCGAGGCCGGCTCCGGCTCGCAGAAGCTCTATGACGGGACCGCGCTGGCCCTGCGCGGCGACGTCGTGGTCGTCACCCTCAACCACCGCCTCAACGTCTTCGGCCACTGCTATCTCGGCGACCGGCTCGGCGAGGCCTACGCCCAGGCCGGCAATGTCGGCTATCTCGACCTGATCGCCGCCCTGCGCTGGGTGCGCGACAACATCGCCGCGTTCGGCGGCGACCCGACCAACGTCACCGTCTTCGGCCAGTCGGGCGGCGGCCGGAAGGTCAGCCTCTGCTACGCCGGAGAGGACGCCCGCGGCCTCTTCCAGCGCGGGATCGTGCAGAGCGGGTCGCACCTGCGCGTCCAGGCGCCGGAGGAAGCCGCGCGCCTGACCAGCGCCCTGCTCGCCGCCCTCGACCTCGGCGACGCCGCCCAGCTGCTGGAGGTCCCGATGGACGCCCTCAGCGTCGCCCAGCTGAAGGTCATGCGCGAGACCCGCTCGCGCTTCTCGCCCGTGCTCGACGGCCTGGCGTTCAAGGACCACCCGTTCCTGCCGAACGCCCCGGCGATCTCGAACCAGCTGCCGATGATGGTCGGGACCACCCGCACCGAGCTCTCCAACCAGCTCGGCTACGAGCCCGGCGCCTTCGAGCTCGACATGCCCGAGCTGCGCAAGCGCCTGGTCCGCCACGTCGGCGAGGCCGACGTCGAGGCCGCCATCGCCGAATTCCGGGCCAGCAATCCCGCCGCCTCGCCGTCCGAGCTCTACTTCCTGATCACCTCGGCCCGCGGCTACATCCTCGACCAGACCCTGATGGCCGAGCAGCGGGTCAAGGCCGGCGCGGCCCCGACCTACGTCTACCAGCTCACCTGGCGCTCGCCGGCCGAGGACGGCCGTCGCATCAGCCAGCACACCCTCGACCTGCCGTTCATGTTCGACAACGTCGCCGCCGCCCCGCACCTGACCGGGCCGCAGAGCAACGACACCCGCGCCCTGGCCGAGGCGATGTCCGAGACCTGGCTCGCCTTTGCGCGCACCGGCGATCCGAACAACGCCGCCATCCCCGCCTGGGCGCCCTACGACCTCGGCGGCCGGCCGATGATGCTGTTCGACGTCCCGCCGCGCCTGGCCGACGACCCGTTCGCCGGCGAGCGCGCCTTCATGAGCCGCTTCCCGACCCAGCAGATGGGCCGGACCCTGCACCGCCAATAGACCAGCTGGAGGAAACGCCATGACCTCAGACCGCCGACAGTTCCTCGCCGCGGGCGGCGCGGCCCTCGGCCTGGCCGCCGCCGGCCCGGTGCGGGCCGCCGAGGCCGACCTGTTCCCGATCGTCGAGACCGCCGAGGGCAAGCTGCGCGGCCTGGCCAGCGGCGGGATCAGCGTCTTCAAGGGCGTCCGCTACGGCGCCGACTCCGCGGGCGCCAACCGCTTCCGCCCGCCGCAGCCGGTGCAGCCCTGGAGCGGCGTGCGCGACGCCCTCGACTACGGGAACATCTCGCCGCAGATCCCCGGCAGCCGCCGCCACGCCTATGCCGACCTGATCCTCAACGACGTCCAGCCCGGCGGCATGGGCGAGGACTGCCTGGTCCTGAACCTCTGGACCCCGGACCCGTCGCGCCGGGCCAAGCGCCCGGTCATCGTCCGCTTCCACGGCGGCGGCTTCTACGGCGGCTCCAGCAACAACCCCGGCGGCGACGGCGAGATGCTGTCGCGGTTCGGCGACTGCGTGGTGGTCACGGTCAACCACCGCCTCAGCGCGCTCGGCTACCTCTATCTCGGCGACGACGGCGACTTCGCCGACTCCGGCGCGGCCGGCATCCAGGACTTGGTCGCGGCCCTGCAGTGGGTGTCGCGCAACGTCGAGGCGTTCGGCGGCGATCCGAAGCGGGTGCTGATCGTCGGCCAGTCGGGCGGCGGCGCCAAGGTCAGCCACCTGATGGGCATGCCCAGCGCCAAGGGCCTGTTCTCCAGCGCCGGCGTCATGAGCGGCTCGCGCCTGACCGCCATGACCCGCGAGGAGGCGCTCAAGGCCTCCGACCAGCTGCTGGCCCAGCTCGGCCTGCGCCGCGACCAGATCGGCGCGCTGCAGCAGGTTCCCTACACCACCCTGCTGGCCGCCCAGGCCCAGGTCGAGGCCGGCGACCGCGCCCGCGGCGAGGCCCCGCGCTCCTTCGCCCCGGTGCTCGGCGCGGCCATCCCGCACCACCCGTTCACGCCCGGCGCGCCGGTCGAGAGCCGCGACGTGCCGCTGGTCGTCTCCACCGCCCTCGACGAGCGCGCCTATCGCGAGGTGAAGTTCGACATGACCTGGGAGGAGGTCCAGCAGCGGCTCGAAAAACGGGTCGGCCAAGACGCCCCGGCCCTGCTCGCGGCCTATCGCGACGAGGACCCCAAGGCCACGCCCTTCATCATCAACGCCCGCATCGTCAGCGACGGCTCGTTCCGGCTCGGCGCCGACCTCATGCTGGAGCGCCGGGCCGCGGCCGGCGGCGCCAAGACCTGGTCCTACCTCTGGACCAGCCCCAGCCCGGCCTTCGGCGGCCGCTACGGCGCCGTGCACGGCATCGACGTCGCCTATTCGATGCACGACATCCGCTTCCCGCTGGCCGGCCCGACCGCCGACAACCTGCGGCTGGCCGACGAGATCGCCTCGGCCTGGGTGGCGCTGGCGGCTACGGGCGATCCCAACAATCCCAAGACCCCGGCCTGGGCGCCCTACGACACGGCCGACCGCACCACCCTGGTGTTCGGCTCGACCACCGCCGCCGTGAAGGATCCGCGCCGCTACTTCCGCGAATACTGGGCCGCCCGCTCCGCGGCGCGGTCGGCGTGAGCGCCATGCAGGTCGTTTCCGAGAAGACCGCCGACGGCGTGACCCGCCGCGAGTTCCGCCTGGACGTCGCCGGCGAGGCCGTGCCCGGCTGCCTCTGGCATCCGCAGGACGCCGTCGGGCCGCGCCCGCTGATCCTGCTCGGCCACGGCGGCTCGCAGCACAAGAAGACCGCCAACATCGCCGAGGCCGCGGTCAGCCACGCCCGCGAGCTCGGCTTCGCCACCCTGGCCATCGATGCGCCGGGCCACGGCGACCGCATCAGCCGCGAGGAGGCGCAGGCCGCCCGCGCCGCGGCGCTCGAAGCCGGCCGCCGGGCGCGTGAGGGCGGCGCGGCGCCGGCCCGCGTCTCGCGCATCCCGGCCAACGCGCCCAAGGCCGTCGCCGAGTGGCGCGCCGCCCTCGCCGCCGTGCAACAGCTGGACGTCGTCGGCGACCACGACCGAGTCGGCTACTGGGGCGTCTCGATGGGAACCCGCTTCGGCGTGCCGTTGGTCGCGGAGGAGCCGAAGATCGCCTGCGCCATCTTCGGCCTGTTCGGGGTGTTTCCGGGGCTGGAGGACCACCGCGCCGCCGCCGCGCAGATCCAGGTCCCGCTGATGTTCGTGTTCCAGTGGGACGACGAGCTGATGACCCGCCAGCAGGGCATGGACCTGTTCGACGCCTTCGGCTCGGCCGACAAGACCATGCACGTCAATCCGGGCGGCCACGTCGGCGTCCCGGCCCGCGAGCGCGAGTCCTGGCTGGCGTTCTGGAAACGCTGCCTCGGGTGAAGATCGCCTAGGCGCTGGCGCGGGCGAACGCGTCGATGATCTCGTCCCGGCTCGCCCCGGCGCCCAGCAGCAGGCTGAGCAGCAGCCGCGCCTTGCGCGCGTCCAGCACGCCGGCCCCGATCAGGCCGCGGCCCAGCAGGTCGATCTCGCCGCCGCCATAGCCGTAGGTCTTCGTCAGCGTCTCGCCCGCCCCGGCGCGCGTGGCCAGCACCACCGGGATCTTCGCGGCCAGCTCGCCCAGCGGCCCGGCCATGGCTGACGGCGCGTGCCCGCCGCCGACCGCCTCGACCACCATGCCGGCCAGCGGCCCGTGGCTGAGGTCGTGCAAGCTCTGAAGGTCGTCGCCGAACACGATCGGCAGCAGCACCACCCGCGGCGGGGCTCCCTTCCAGGCGATGGTCGGGCTGCGGGTCGCCGGGCGGAACGCGATCCGCACCCGATCCTCGACGACCCAGCCCAGCGGGCCGGCGCTCTCCGAGCCGAACGCCGAGGTCTTGTGGGTATGGCGCTTGGCCACGTAGCGGGCGGCGTGCACCTCGTCGTTCATCACCGCCACCACGCCCAGGTCGCGGGCCGCCGGGCTGGCGGCGACGCGGATCGCGGCGGCCAGGTTGGCCGGCCCCTCGGCGCCGGGCTTGGTCGGGTCGCGCATCGCGCCGGTCACCACCACCGGCTCGGCCAGGTCCAGCAGCAGGTCGAGCAGATAGGCCGTCTCCTCCAGGGTGTCGGTGCCCTGGGTGACGACCACGCCATCCGCGCCGCCCTCGACCGCGGCGCGGATCCGCTCGGCCAGCGCGGCGATGTCGGCGAAGCCCAGCTCGACGCTGGCGGCCTTGGAGACCGTCTCGCCGGCCACCTGGGCCACCGCCGCCAGCTGCGGGATCCCGGCCAGCAGATCGTTGGCGTCCAGCTTGGGGACCACGCCCGAGCCGGCGGCTCCCTCCATGGAGATCGTCCCGCCCAGCGAGAAGAGAGTGATGCGCGGGCGGAGGGGGGCGGACTGCAAGACGGACCTCGGGGGACAGGTTCTGAACGGCTCTCTTGGCGCGCTTGTGGCCGACGCGCCAGCCCCGATGCGTCGCCGCAGGACAAGACCCGATACTCGCCGCCCGGCCCTCCCGCCGCGTCGTCGTCTGCTATGATGGCCGCTCGCTCCCCGGCCGCTTCAGGGCGGCGCGCTTCAGGACGATCCCATGCCGAGGGAACTCCACTACATCGGTCGCCAGGATCACGAGCCGATCGACGACGCCCGTCATTTCCACATCTGCGCCCGCTGCGGTCAGCCGGTCGACAAGCGAGACCCTGGGGCCGTCGCCCGGCACGAGGCCCGCGGCCACGATCCGCCGCCGCGCGAGACCGCCGCGCCGCCGCCCTCGACCGCCAAGTGAAATAGGCACGCGTGATGTCGGCATCTTGCCGCCGCTCCGGGCAGGCCGTATTGTTGGGGCCTCCCCCGATTATCCGCCGCGACTGCGGCGATCGGGGTCGTATGCGCATCTACTCCTTTTCCCTGGTCAATCATCTCGGCGAGCGGTTCGGCACGCGGACCGCGACATGCGCCGACGATGCGGCCGCCCTCGCCCATGGCCGGCGCTTCGAATCCGACGGCTATCCCGTGGAGATCCACGTCGAGGGGCGGCGCCTGTCGCTGTCGACGACCCCCGCCTGGAGCGCCGAACCCTGGCTGCGCCACCTGCTCTGATCGGCATCGGCAGGTTGCCGCCCCCGAACCGGCCGATGGTGACGATAGAGCTACCCTTTTTGGACCTCCGGGCCCGCCTAAGCGGCCCTACCGTGAGCGTTCCTGCAAGGCGCGGCCGGGAAACCTGCCGATAGCCTAGGTCGGACGCAGCAGAATCTGCACTTCGCCGCCCGGCAGCCGCGCCACCCCGCGCGCCCCGCGGGCCGTCAGCAGCGCCTCGTCCAACGCCGCCGGATCGACCAGCCGCGCGCAGACCCGGCCAGCCTTCAGCCCCGCCTCGACGACATTGCCCGCCCCGCCCAGGCCGGCCAGCCAGGGCCCGACGTCGAACGACGCCGCCGGCGCTGCAACCGCCGGCGCAGCAAGGGTTTGGCCGCCAGCGATGGCGGCCCGGATCTCGCCCGCCACCTGGTCGGCGATCGGGCCCAGCACCACCTGCAGCGCCTTGTCCGAGGGCCGCACCATGCCGCGCGAGCCCAGGGCCTTCAGCCCCGCCTCGTCGACCGCGCCCTGGTCGGCGACCACCAGCCGCAGCCGCGTGGTGCAGGCGTCGACCCCGATCAGATTGCCCGCCCCGCCGAGCGCGACGACGAATTCGTCGCCGCGCTTGCCGCTCATGGGCCTGGCCTCGGCCGCCGCCGGCTCGGCCTCGCGGCCCGGCGTCTTGAGGTCGAAGCGCGTGATCGCCCAGCGGAAGACGCCGTAATACAGCCCGAAATACACCAGCCCAATCGGCAGCAAATACAACGGGTTGGTGGCTTTTCCGAAGTTCAGAGCATAGTCGAAGAACCCGGCCGAGAACCCGAAGCCCAGCTTCACGTCGAGCAGGCTCATGACGATGAACGACAGCCCGGTCAGCGCCGCGTGGATCGCGTAGAGCACCGGCGCCAGGAACATGAAGCTGAACTCGATCGGCTCGGTCACCCCGGTCAGGAAGGTGGTCAGCGCCATCGAGCCGAGCATCCCGCCGACCGCCTTGCGCCGATGCGGCGGGGCGGCGTGGTACATGGCCAGGCACGCCGCCGGCAGCCCGAACATCATCACCGGGAAGAACCCGGCCATGAAGGCCCCGGCGCTCGGATCGCCGGCGAAGAACCGGTTGAGGTCCCCCGTCGCGCCGTGGAAATCGCCGACGATGAACCAGGCGATGTTGTTGAGGATGTGGTGGAGCCCGGTGATGATCAGCGCCCGGTTCAGCACCCCGTAGACGAACAGCCCCGCCTCGCCCGAGCCGACGATGCCGCGGCTGGCGGCGTCCATGCCCGCGTTCAGGCCCTCATAGGTGAAGCCGACCAGCGCCCCGAGGATCAGCCCCGCCAGCCCGGCGACGATCGGCACGAACCGCCGACCTCCGAAAAAGGCGAGATATTCCGGTAGCTTGATGTTCGAAAAGCGATTGTAGAACTGCCCGCCGATCAGGCCCGAGAGGATGCCGATCGGCACCGAGACCTTGGCGATCGCCTTCTCCTTGAACGCCGCGGTGGCCAGGCCCACGGCGTCGCCGGCCATGCCCTTCAGCACCTCCGGCGGCACGTGCAGAAGCACCTCGGCGCTGCGGGTGGCGATGAGGAAGCAGACCACCCCGGCCAGCCCCGCCGCGCCGTTGTTGTCCCGCGCCAGCCCCACCGCGACGCCGGCTGCGAACAGCAGGCCGAGATTGGCGAAGATCGCCTCCCCCGCCGCGGCCATGAACGGCACGTCGAGCAGGTCGGGCTGGCCCAGCCGCAGCAGCAGGCCGGCGGCCGGCAGCACGGCGATGGGCAACATCAGCGCCCGTCCGAGGGATTGCAGCGCTTCGAGGGGCGAGGCCATCAGGCTTCTCCGGTCAGGAAGGTGTTCGACAGGGCGCGCACCGCCTCGGCCGACGGCTCGTCCAGCGCCTTGCGGGCGAGGTCGGCGCAGGCCTGCGGCGACAGCGTACGGATCAGCGCCTTGGCCTCGGGGATCGCCGCCGAGGGCATGGAAAGCTCGCTGACCCCCAGGCCGATCAGGATCGGCACGGCCGCCAGGTCGCCGGCCAGGCCGCCGCAGACTCCGGTCCACAGCGCGTGCTTGCGCCCGCCTTCGCTGGCCTGGGCGATCATCCGCAGCACTGCCGGGTGCAGGGCGTCGATCTCGCCGGCCAGGTCCGGGTTGCCGCGGTCCATGGCCAAGGCGTACTGGGTCAGGTCGTTGGTGCCGACCGAGAGGAAGTCGGACTCGGCCGCCAGCAGGTCGGCGATCGCCGCCGCGGCCGGGGTCTCGATCATCACCCCGAGATCGGAGCGCCCGACCCGGCCCATCTCGCGGCGCGCCTCGTCCAGGGCCGCGCGCACGGCGCGCAGCTCCGACAGGCTGGCGACCATCGGGACCATGATCTTGGCGTGCGGCGCCCCGTGCAGGATGGCCCGCAACTGGGTTTTCAGCACCTGCGGGCGGCGCATCAGAACGCGCACCCCTCGCACCCCTAGGGCCGGATTTTCTTCAGGCCCGATAGGCAGATAGCTCGCCGTCTTGTCACCGCCGACATCGAGCAGGCGGATGATCAGCGGCCGCCCCCCGATCGCCGCGGCGATGGCGCCGTAGCGCTCGGCCTGCTCGTCTTCGTCGGGCGCGGTCTCACGTTCGAGGAACAGGAATTCAGTGCGCAGCAGGCCGCAGCCCTCCGCTCCGGCGACCTCCGCCGCCTCGGCGTCGGCGACCGAGCCGAGGTTCGCATAGACCTTGATCCGCGTGCCGTCGGCCATCCGGCAGTCTTCGCGCGAAGCCAGCCGCGCGGCGGCGCGGCGCTCGGCGCGGACCGCCAGCGTGGTCTGCGCCGCCTCCAGCGCCTTGGCGTCCGGCGCCACGTGCAGCAGGCCGGCGTCGGCGTCGAGGATCAGGCTGGTCCCCTCGTTGATCGCCGCCACGCCCGCCCCGGCCGCCACCACCGCCGGCACGCCCATCGAGGCGGCCAGGATGGCGACATGCGAGGTCGGCCCGCCCCTGGCCGTGCAGATGCCGGCCAGCCGGCTGGCGTCCAGCCCCATCAACTGCGAGGGCAGCAGCTCCTCGGCCAGCAGGATCGCACCGAGCGGCAGATCGGGCCCGCGATCTTCCTCGCCGGCCAGCACCAGCAGCACCCGCCGCTCCAGGTCCAGCAGGTCGTCGACCCGTTCGGCGATGCGCCGGTCGCCCAGGCCGCGTAGCGCCTCGACATAGGCCCCGATCGCCGCGCGCCAGGCGTAGCCGGCGCCCTTACCCTCGCCGATCAGCCGCGCCGCCTGTCCGGTCAGTTCCGGATCCTCGAGAAACGCCGCGTGAGCGCCGAGGATGGCGCGCCGCGCCTGGCCCTCGCCGCTCTCGGCCTCGCGGGCGATGCGGCCGGCGACGGCGGCGATCGCCGCGTCCAGGGCCGCGCGCTCGTGCGCCGCGCCCTGCCCAGCCTCGACGACGGCCAGTTCCTCGACGAACAGCCGCACGGCCTTGCCGACCGCCAGGCCCGGCGCCGCCATCACGCCCTTGAGCTGGGCCAGGCTCGGCCGCTTGGCCGGCGCGCTCTCCAACGCCGGTCCAGTCGCCGCCTTGCGGATCGGCGCGCCCTCGCCCATGCCGCCCTCGATCAGCTCGGCCAGCGCCTCCAGCGCCGCGGCGGCGTCCGGGCCCGCCGCGGCCAGGGTGGCGCTATCGCCGCGGCGCAGGCCCAGCGACATGATCCCGACCGGACTGCGGGCGTTGGCGCGGCGGTTGAGCGCCAGCAGCGAGACCTCGGCCTGGAAGCGCTTGGCGACCTCGGCCACGCGCGCCGCCGGCCGCGCGTGCAGGCCGTGAACCAGCGGCACGACAATGGCGCGGGTCAGCTCCGGGCCGGCCGCGGCGGCAGCCTCCGCGACGCCCGCGGGCGCCGATAGGGTCAGCAACGGCGACCCGACCTTCACCGCCGCCCCCGTCGTCCGCGCCGCAATGGTGCGGCCGGCGACGTCGGTGATGATGATAGGCGTGATCAGGCTCTTGGCGTGATCGGCCAGCACCGCCAGGTCGAACGAAATCAAGCGCTCGCCGGCGCGCACAGCCTGGCCATCGACGACATGGGCCTCAAAACCCTCCCCGCCCAGGGTCACCGTGTCGAGCCCGACATGCATCAGCAGCTCCACCCCGCCTTCGGCCCGCAGGCTGACGGCGTGGCGCGCGGCGTGGACCGAGATGACCACGCCGTCGCACGGCGCGTGCAGCACCGAGCCGATCGGGTCGACCGCGACGCCGTCGCCCAGCATGACCTGCGCGAACACCGGATCGGGAACCTCGGCCAGCGGCGCGGCCCAGCCGTCGAGCGGCGAGAGAAGGACCAGTTCAGCGGCCATCGGCGCCTCCCGAGACCAGGGTGACGCGGTCGATCACCCACATCGGCTCGACGGCCGTCTGGGTGAAGGTGAAGCAGAGGTCCTGCGGTGCCGCCGCGCCGGCGATCTTGCCGGTCAGGACTGTGACGCCCTGCGAGCGGGTCGCCGGCGCCAGCGGCAGGGTGGCGACCACCGCGCCCTGGCAGGAGCCCTGGCGGATCTCCAGCTCGCCCTCCGGCGTCGCCGGCGGACGGAACTTGATGTTCTCGATGTCCTTGCCGATCTGGAAGTTGAACGGGATCTGGCCGACCGCGACCTCGATCTGGGACACCCCGGTCAGGTCCGCGCCTTCGTAGAGCCAGCACGGGCTCAGGATATCGACCAGGAAGCGGGCCCGCTCGCCCTGGATCGGGGCGTCGTCCTCGAGGTTCAGCACCAGCGCGCCCTTGCAGGCCTTCAGCTCCTGGCTGGCCCGCGTGCGGATGCTGCGGGCGTCGACCGCGATGTCCGAGGCGGCCGCCAACGGTTGGCCATTGCGGAACGCCTGCGCCCGCACGCGCGTCCCGAGCGGCGCCGTGAACGGCTGGCTGTAAAGCGTCGAGCCTACGCCCGGGACCGTTCCATCCAGGGTGTAACGGATCTCTCCGACCTGCTCGGCGCCCAGCAGGGCGACCTGCGCGCCGGCGCCCTGCGGCGCGCTCAGCGCCCGCACCTTCAATGGCGTTTCGTCGAAGCTCTGGCCCAGGGCGCGGTAACGGCCGAGCTGGGCCGGCAGACGGTCGGCAAAGCTCTTCCAGTCCTTGTTCGCGGCCGGCGACCAGGCGGTCTCGGCGACGGCGGCGACACGTGGGAACAACATCTTGGAGACCCGCTCCTCGGTGCGCGCGTGCTCGGTCCAGATGTTGCCCTGCATGCCCAGAACATGGCGCTGCTCGTCGGGATTTAGCGCCGCCGGCATCGGCTCGTAGTCGTAGACGTCCTTCAGCGTCACCACGCCGCCGCGGCCCGGCGGCTCGTCCGGCGCGGCGCTCTGGCGATAGTTGAGGTACATCATCGGCTCGGGGCTGAGGATCGTGTCGTGGCCCAGCTTGGCGGCGATGATCGCCCCGTCGATGCCGCGCCAGGAGGTCACCGTCGCGGTCTCGGCGACCCCGCCCTCGAGGATCTCGTCCCAGCCGATCAGCTTGCGGCCCTTGGCGTGCAGCATCTGCTCGACGCGCGAGATGAACCAGCCCTGCAGCTGGCGCTCGCTGGCGATGTGCAACTCCTTCATCCGCGCCTGAACGGCGGGATTGGTCTTCCACTGGTCCTTCACCGCCTCGTCGCCGCCGACATGGACATAGGTCCCTGGGAACAGGTCGACGACTTCCGTCAGCACGTCGTCGAGGAAGGCGAAGGTCCTCTCGTCGACATTGTAGAGATAGGGAAAGACGCCCCAGTCCGAGGACGTCGCGGTCGGCGCCGTCGCGGCCGAGCCTAGCTCCGGATAGGCGACGATCGGCGCGTGCGCATGGCCGGGCGTCTCGATCTCCGGGACGATGGTGACATGGCGCGCGGCCGCGTAGGCGACCACGTCGCGCACCTGGTCCTGGGTGTAGAAGCCGCCGATGACTCCCGGCTTGCCGGTCTTCGGATCGATATCGGCCGCCGCGGCCGGACCGGCCGGAACGCGCCAGCCGCCGATCTCGGTCAGCTTCGGGTATTTCTTGATCTCCAGCCGCCAGCCCTGATCGTCGGTCAGGTGCCAGTGCAGCGTGTTGAGCTTGGCCTGGGCCATCCGGTCGATGAGGCCCTTCACATAGTCGACGCTCTGGAAGTGGCGTGCGCTGTCGAGCATCACCCCGCGCCAGCCGAACCGCGGCGCGTCGTCGATCTGGCGGGCCCAGATCACCGCAGGTCCCTTGCCCGGCTCGGCGGTCGCCAGCTGCCAGGCGCTGACCGCGCCGTAGAACAGCCCTGCGTCGCCCGCCGAGGCGATGGTGATGCCATCGACGCCGACATCCAGCTTATACGCCTCGCCGGCCGGCCCCTTGCGGCTCAGCACGATCGCCCGCTCGCCGGCCTTGGGCGCGCGGATCGCCAGCTTCAGCCCGCGGCTGCGCTCGAGCAGGTCGGCCAGGTAGCGGGCGCTGGCCAGGGCCTGGGCGTCGTTGGCCGGGACGCTGATCACCGTGCGCGCGTCGAGCTGGAAGGCCCCTTCGCGGGGCGTGTCGGACATCGGCGCGGGAATGATCGGGGCGGCGGCGAACGCGCTCCCGGCGAACACCATCGCGGCGGCCATGGCCAGGAGAAGAGAACGGATCATCGGCCGGACTCGCACAAAATAAGGGCGGAGCGGCAAGCCGCCCCGCCCAGTGGCCTCGATGAGGCGGGGTTCGGGGGAATCTCGGCGCGGCGGGTCATCATGGACGCATCCTGTACCGGCCGAGGCGGGAAGCGAAGGCGCGGACGGGGCTCCCGGGCATGGGCTCCCCGTCCGCCGCGGGCGCAGCTCAGGATCTGAGCTGCCTCCACGTTGGGGCTTCGCGCTCTCGCGCGGATCAGAAGCTCAGGCTGACCGTCGCCATGTACTTGCGGCCGGTGCGGTACGAGGCGCGCGGCATCGCCTCGACATTGGCGTAGGCGTAGTACTCGGAGTCGGTCAGGTTCATGCCGGCCAGGGTCAGACTGACATTGTCGGTGAAGTTGTAGGTTCCCGAAATGTCGAGGTTGTCCGAGTCCTTGACGTACATGTTGTCGCCGCGGTCGACGCCGGTGAAGTACTCCGAGCGCCAGGTGTAGGTCGCACGCAGCTGGATCGGGCCGTTCTCGTAGAACGGGCTGACATTGATCTGGTGCTTGGAGTTGAAGGGCAGATCCTGGCCTTCGCTGCCATTGCCGTCGGCGTAGGTGTAGTTGGCCAGCAGGCCGAAGCCGTAGGCGTAGTTCTGCTGGTAGGCGATCGACACGCCCTTGATGTCGGCCGTGCCGGCGTTGTGCGGACGGCTGATCTGGTAGGTGGTGACCCGGCCCTGCGACTGGTTGAAGTACTGCTCCGGAGCGGTCTGCTGCAGGATGTAGTTGCTGATGTCCTTGTAGAAGAACTCGACCGCCACGATCGCTTCCGGCTGGAAGTACCACTCCGCCGACATGTTGAAGTTGCTGGACTTGTAGGGATCGAGGTTCGGGTTGCCGCCCGAACCGATCAGGATGCCGTCGGACAGCTGGAAGAAGTTGGTCATGTCGGCGTAGTTCGGCCGCGCGATGACCTGGGCGGCGGCGAAGCGCAGTAGCAGGTCTTCACGGACATTGTAGACCAGGTTCACGCTCGGCAGGAAGTTGTCGTAGCTCTTCTGCGAGGACTTCCAGCTCCAGTCGGCCGGTCCCGAACAAGCCGATCCCGGGTTGCAGACGTAACCGGCGCTGTCGACGTCGGTGTAGACGTAGCGGACGCCGAAGTTGCCGCGAAGGTCGCCGGAGTCGATCTCGGCCTGGGCGTATAGGGCGTTGATGTCCTCCTGGATCGCCCAGTTGCCGGCGGTGAACTCAGGCGCCGCGAAGATCGACGGCACCGGCATCGCCCGTCCGGGGGCCAGCCAGGCCCCGCCCTCGACGTAGCTGACCATCGCGCCGCCATCGATGCGGAAGCGGTTCTTCATCTGCTGGTTGGAGTTGAAGCCGTCGAGATAGTTGCCCGGCACGGTCGACGGGCTGAACAGGCTGGCCGGGGCCGAGACGCCGGTCACTGCGATGCCCGCATATTGCTGCGTCGTCTCGTGGCGGCGGAACTTGTAGCCGACCTGGACGCGCTTGATGACGCCGTCGAGGTCATAGCCGAAGTCGGCCTGGGCGTACTTCTCTTCGTCGGTGGTCGGCTTCTCGACCAGGTTGCCGCTCCAGCCCGGATCGGTCGCAAAGGCGGCCGGATTGCCCTGGACGTTGTTGGCGTAGGTCAGCTGGCCAGGCACGCCGCCGATGTCGACGGTGTAGTCGGCCCAGTTGAGGAACTCGAGGAACACCTGCTTCTTGGTGCCGCCGTCGGCCTTGGAGAACCCGACCGCGCCCGACAGGTCCCAGCCGTCGCCCTGATACTTCCCGCGGAAGTCATAGGTGTCGGAGTTCATCTCGGCTTCGCGGGACTGGACATCCAGCACGCTGAGCGCGTTGTGGAAGCTGGCCGACGTGACGATGCCGTTGTTGACCGTGAGGCCGGTCAGCGCGCCCAGGCTGTTCCAGGTGTTGCCCTGGAAGGCATACATCGACTGGTTCAGGTTGTCGTAGTTCGCCTGGATCTTCAGCCAGTTGAACTCCAGCTCGATCTCTTCCGTCGGGCGGAATTGCAGCGAGGCGGTGTAGCTGGTGCGGTCGCGTTCCTGCTCGAAGAACGAGGTGCCGAAGGCGTTCGGGCTGCGGGCGTTGAGGTTGTTGCCCAGCGTGGTCGCGCAGGCGCCGGTGCAGCCGAAGTTGCGCGAGTCGACCGGGTTGTCGGGGTTGCCGCCCGCCCAGTTGCTGGCCGCCATGGTGCCATAGGTCTCGATGCCGTCGCGGCGCAGCTGGTCGGTGGCCTTCTGGACCGAGAGGGCGATGCCGAAGGTCTCGGCCTCGTTCTTCCAGCTGCCCATCAGGGCGCCCTGGACGTCGCCCTCCTCCGAGCGGTCGTTATAGAGGTAGCCGATCGAGCCGGCGGCCAGCATCGGCTTCATGTCGAGCGGGCGGCGGGTGATGACGTTGACGGTGCCGCCGATGCTGCCTTCGTCGATGCGGGCTTCCGGCGTCTTGTAGATATCGACGCGGCCGACGATCTGCGGCGCCAGCAGCGCGTAGTTGAAGGTCCGGCCCGGCGAGTCGAGAATGAACCAGTCGGCCGAGGCGACGGTCTGGCCGTTGAGCAGGGTGCGGTTCAGCGCCGGGTCGGTGCCCAGGATGCTGACCTTTTCGCCCTGGCCGAACTGGCGGTCGACGGTGACGCCGGGCACCATGGTCAGGGCTTCGGCGACGTTGGTGTTCGGGAACTTGCCGACGTCTTCGGCGGTGACCGAGTCGACGATGCCGTCAGCGGCGCGCTTGGTCTCCAGCGATTGCTGCAGCGAGGCCCGGATACCGGTGACGACCAGTTCGTCGACCTGGGTGTCCTGCGCGAAGGCCGGGCTTGCGCCGACGACGGCCAACAGGCTCGCGGACGCGATCAGAATGGATTTGCGATGCGTGTTCACTCGGCTTCTCCCCTATTTCCGGGCTTCCCCCCGGAGCCGACGCGAGCCCAATGTGATACCAATTCTTCGCAAACGCCTGCGAAGACCGGTGTTACATCGACCCTGCGAAGCCGATCTGTGCGCAGTTTCATAAAATTGACAAGCCCAAAAAGAGACCAATTGCACAGACGGTACATATTGGTATCTAAATGGTCTCAAGACCCGTCGGCGGGATATCGGCCGGCGATCGACGCGGAGAGACGCCTTTGACCTTTTCCGAGCGCATCGGCCAGTTGGACGCCAAGGACCATGCGCCCCTCTACCGCCAGCTTCAGAAGGTGCTGCGCGAGGCGATCGCCAACCAGGTGCTCGGCCCCGACGACGCCCTGCCGGCCGAACGCGACTTCGCCGAGGAACTCGGCGTCTCCAGAATCACCGTGCGCAAGGCGCTGGACGGGCTGGTCAGCGAAGGCCTGCTGGTCCGCCGCCAGGGCGCCGGCACCTTCGTCGCGGCGCGGGTCGAGAAGAACTTCTCCAAGCTCTCGTCGTTCACCGAGGACATGATCGCCCGCGGCCGGGTCCCGCACTCGACCTGGCTGTCGCGCACCGAGGGCCAGGTGACTCCCGAAGAGTCGCTGACCCTCGGCCTTTCGCCGGGCGCGCCGGTCTATCGCTTCGCCCGGATCCGGTACGCCGACGGCGCGCCGATGGCGCTGGAGTACTCGACCATGGCGGCGTTCTGCATGCCCAGCCCGGACTTCGTCGAGACCTCGCTCTACGAGGCTCTGGAGAAGACCGGCCACCGGCCTGCGCGCGCGCTGCAGCGCCTGCGCGCCGTGCTGTTCACGCCCGAGCAGGCCGAACTGCTGGGCGTGGCGCCGCGCGACGCCGGTCTGCTGATCGAGCGCCGCAGCTTCCTGAAGGACGGGCGCGCGGTGGAAGTCACCCAGTCCTATTATCGCGGCGACGCCTACGACTTCGTCGCCGAACTGAACGCCCTTTGAGACAAGACCCGTGGCCCGGAGAAAACGCGTGACCGCAAAGCCCCCTGCCCTGCGCCCCGAGGCTACGCGCATGTTCCAGGAGGCCGCCGAGGCGCCCGCGGTCGTGGCCCGGATGCTGGCCGCCAACCGCGAGGCGGCTCAGGCGCTCGGCGCCGAACTGCGCGCCCATCCGCCGAAGGCCGTGGTCACCTGCGCGCGCGGCTCGTCCGACCACGCGGCCACCTACGCCAAGTACCTGATCGAGACCGGCACAGGGGTCGTCACCTCGTCGGCGGCGCTGTCGGTGAGCTCGGTCTACGCGGCCGAGCCGAAACTCGACGGCATGCTCTATCTGGCGATCTCGCAGTCGGGGAAGAGCCCTGACCTGCTGGCCGCGGTCGAGGCCGCCAAGCAAGGCGGCGCGCGCACCGTGGCGCTGGTCAACGACGAGACCTCGCCGCTGGCCAAACTGGTCGACCGGGTGCTGCCGCTGCACGCGGGCCCGGAAGTCAGCGTGGCGGCCACCAAGTCCTACATCGCCGCCCTGGCCGGCATCGCCCAGCTGGTCGCCGCCTGGACCCAGGATGCGGCGCTGGACAAGGGCCTGGCGGACCTGCCGGCGATCCTCGAGAAGGCCTGGCCGCTCGACTGGAGCCCGGCCGCCGAGCGGCTGAAGAGCGCCCGCAACCTCTATGTCCTGGCCCGCGGCGTCGGGTTCGGCGTCGCTCAGGAAGCGGCGCTGAAGTTCAAGGAGACCTGCGGCCTGCACGCCGAGGCCTTCAGCGCCGCCGAGGTGCTGCACGGGCCGATGGCGCTGGTGAAGGAAGGCTTCCCGGTGCTGGTGTTCGCCCAGGACGACCAGAGCCAGGAGAGCGTCGTGGCCCTGGCCAAGGACCTGGCCGCCCGCGGCGCCGACGTGATGCTGGCCGGCGGCGGCGGCGACCTGCCGACCCTGAGCGCCCACCCCGTCCTGGAGCCGATCGTGCGGGTGCAGGGCTTCTACCGGATGGCCAACCAGCTCTCGATCCTGCGCGGCCACGATCCCGACCGCCCGCCGCACCTCAACAAGGTGACCGAGACCGTCTGATGACCACCGCGTTCGTCAACGGCCAGGTGCTGACCGAGCAGGGCCTGGAAACCACCAGCGTCGTCATCGACGGCGCACGCATCGTCGCGCTCGGCGAAACCGCGGCCGACCGCACCGTCGACCTGGAGGGCGGCTACCTGCTGCCCGGCTTCATCGACACCCAGGTCAACGGCGGCGGCGGGGTGCTGTTCAACGACTCCCCGACCCTGGAGGCCGTCGCCACCATCGGCGCGGCGCACCGGACCTATGGCACCACCGGCTTCCTGCCGACCCTGATCAGCGACGACCTCTCGACCGTGGCCAAGGCCATCGCCGCCGTGGACGCGGCGATCGAGGCCGGCGTGCCCGGCGTGCTGGGCATCCACATCGAGGGCCCGTTCCTCAATGAGCAGCGCAAGGGCGTGCATGACGCCTCCAAGTTCCGCACCCTGGACGGGGCCGCGCTAGAGCTGCTGACCTCGGCCAAGCACGGCAAGACCCTGGTCACCCTGGCGCCCGAGACCACGACCCCGCAGATGATCGCGCGCCTGGCGAAGGCCGGCGTGACCGTCGCGGCCGGCCACACCAACGCCACCTACGAGCGGATCACCGAGGCGCTGGCCAACGGCGTGACCGGCTTCACGCACCTCTTCAACGCGATGTCGCCGCTGGCCAGCCGCGCGCCTGGCGCGGTCGGCGCGGCGCTCGAGAGCCAGGACAGTTGGTGCGGGATCATCGCCGACGGCCGCCATATCCACCCGGCGGTGCTGCGCGTCGCCTTCGCCGCCAAGCGTCGCGACCGCTTCATGCTGGTCACCGACGCCATGCCCAGCGTCGGCATGGTCGACAAGAACTTCACCATCCAAGGTCGGCCGATCCGGGTGGTGAACGGGGTCTGCGTCGATGAGAACGGCACTCTGGCCGGCTCGGACCTCGACATGGCCGGCGCGGTCGCCAACGCCGTGCGCATGGCGGGCCTCAGCCTGGAGGATGCTGCGCGGATGGCGTCGGCCAGCCCGGCCGCGTTCCTCAGCCTGAAAGGCGACTACGGCGTCATCGCGCCGGGCGCGCGCGCCGACCTCGTGCTGCTGGACCAGGACTTCAAAGCCCAACGCACATGGATCGGCGGCGTCGAATGATATTGCGAGTCGTTCGCAACTGTGATGTTGTGAACCCATGTCGCAGGATGTCCCCTCGCCCGCTTCGCCCTATCAGCTGTTCGACGTCGCTCTGAAGGCCAAGACGACGCTGTCGCCGCACCTCTCGCGGCTGACCTTCGAAGGCCCGCAGGTCCGCCAGATGGCGACCCTGGCGCCCGACCAGCGCATCAAGATCTTCTTCCCGGACCCGCAGGGCCGGCCGCCGGCCATGGCCATCACCCCCGACTGGTACGCCCGCTACAAGAAGCAGGACGTCGAGACCCGCCCGCCGATGCGCACCTACACGATCCGCGCCCTGCGCGCGCAGGACGGCGAGGTCGACGTGGACTTCGTGTTGCACGGCGAGACCGGCCCGGCGTCGACCTGGGCCACGCGGGCGCAGGCGGGAGAGCGCCTGCAGATCATGGCCCCCAACGCCGCCTTCGAAGGCGACGGCGGCGGCTATGAGTGGAAGCCGCCGCAAGGCCTGAAGACTCTGCTGCTGATCGCCGACGAGACCGCCCTCCCCGCCGTGGCCGGCATCCTGGAGGAATTGGCCGCCCTGCCCCAGCCGCCGCAGACTCAACTGTTCATCGAGATCCCGGACCAGGACGACGAAATCCCGCTCGCCGCGTGGCCCGAACTCGCGGTCGAATGGATGCCGCGCAAGCTTGGCGCCCCCGGCGCCCTGATGATCGCCGCCGCCCAGCGCGCCGCCGTGCCGACCGCGACCCGCGCCGCGCCGGCGCTGGCCGACATCGATGTCGACGAGGCCATCCTGTGGGACGTCTCCGCTCCCGGCGACGCAGGCTTCTACGGGTGGGTCGCCGGCGAGGCGGCCGCCGTCCTCGCGATCCGCCGCCTGCTGATCACCGAGCGCAAGGTCGATAAGGCCTCGCTGAACCTCATGGGCTACTGGCGCGAAGGGCGTGTGCTCGACTAGTCGCCTGCGTCCGCGAATTCTCCGGTCAGGCGCAGTCCCTGAATCCAGGTCGCGCCGTCCTGCTTGATCACCGTGCGCACCTGGCCGGCGCCGGATTGCTCGACCGCCTCGGCCAGCGCCTCCGAGTGCGTGACCAGCCAGACCTGCGACCGCTCCGCAGCCCGCGCGACCATCCGCGCTAGCGGGGCCATGAGTTGCGGATGCAGACTGGCCTCCGGCTCGTTCAGCGCCACCAGCGGCGGCAGGCGATAGGCCAGCAGCGCGCCGGCCAGGCCCAGGAAGCGTAGGGTCCCGTCAGACAACTCTTCCGGCTCGAACACCCGGTCGGGAAACTCGGCGAAGACCATGCCGAAGCGGGCCGTCCGATCGGGCGGAGGAATGACGAGGCGCGCGCCGGGAAACGCCTCGGCCACCGCCTCATCGAGGTCGCGGGTGTCCTGGCGGATGTGGGCGAGAGTCGCGAACGTCGCCGCCAGGTTCGCGCCGTCGGACGCCAGGGTCGGGGTCGCCACCGCCGGGCATGGCCGGCGCAGCGGCGACCCGGCGTCGGTGCGCAGGTCGTGATAGAAGCGCCATTCCAGCAAGGTGCGGCGAACCAGGTCGAGCATCGGATAGCGGCTGGGATCCTGCAGCCGGCCCAGCACGGTCTCCGAAGCCAGCAGGTCGATATCGATCTCCGCCGGGCGGCCGTCGTCGCCTCGCGCCATCACCGACGGCCCGCGCCGATCCAGCAGCCGCACCTGCCGACCGCCACCGTCGTAGGAGAGCTGCTCCTCCTTGATCTGGGGCTCGAGATCGAAGGCCGCGGCCACGCCGCGCTGCGGGAATCCGATCTCCACGCGGTAGCGATAGCGCCCCCGGCCGCCGGGTTCGGCGAGGCTGACCTCCAGCTCGATCCGCTGCGCGCCGGCCCGACGCGGGCCGGCCCAAAACGCCGAGGCCATGCCTTCCTGCGCCAGTTGGCGACCGAGACTGTTGTCGGCCGCCGCAGCGACCAGCTCCAAGGCGCGGTAGAGGTTGGTCTTGCCGACCCCGTTGCCGCCGACGAACACGTCGAGGTCCGAAACCGGGCAGCTGATCTTGCGCAACGACCGATAGCCGGCGGCGGAGAATTCGCGGACGCGGAGCAAGGCCTCTCCCGATGCTGCCATGGAGCCGGCCGAGCCTAGCCTCGAACCTCCGCGCCGAACACCGCCGCCATGTCGGCCGCCAGGGCGTCGACGCGGTCCATGTCGGCGTCCCAGGAGAACATGAACCGGGCTCCGCCGCCGATGAAGGTGTAGAACCGCCAGCCCCTGGCGCGCAGCGCTTCCAGCCGGTCCTCGGGCGCGGCGACGAACACTGCATTGGCCTGGACCGGGAACATCAGCGAGGCGCCGGACAGGCCCTCGATCCGGTCGGCGAGACGCTGCGCGCAGGCGTTGGCGTGGGCCGCGTTGGCGAGCCAGGCGCCGCCCTCCAGCATGCCGATCCAGGGGGCGGCCAGGAACCGCATCTTCGAGGCCAGCTGACCGGCCTGCTTGCAGCGATAGTCGAAGTCCTCGGCCAGGGCGCGGTCGAAGAACAGGATCGCCTCGCCCACCGCCATGCCGTTCTTGGTGCCGCCGAAGCACAGCACGTCGACCCCGGCCTTCCAGGTGATCTCGGCCGGAGCGCAACCCAGGTGCGCGCAGGCGTTGGCGAACCGCGCGCCGTCCATGTGCAGACGCAGGCCAAGCTCCCGGCAGACCGCCGAGATCGCGCGAACCTCGTCAGCCGAGTAGACCTGCCCGGTCTCGGTCGGCTGGGTGATTGTGACCACCCGGGGCTTGGGATAGTGGATGTCGCTGCGCTTGCCGGCGATCTCGCGGATCGCGGCCGGGGTCAGCTTGCCGTCCGGACTGGGCGCGACCAGCAGCTTGGAGCCGTTGGAGAAGAACTCGGGCGCGCCGCACTCGTCGGTCTCGACGTGGGCCGACTCCGCACAGATGACGCTGTGATAGGACTGGCAGAGCGCGGCCAGGGCCATCGAGTTGGCCGCCGTGCCGTTGAAGGCGAAGAACACCTCGCAGTCGGTGGCGAACAGCGCGCGAAAGGCGTCGGCCGCACCTTGCGTCCACGTATCCTCGCCATAGGCCGGAGCGTGACCGCGGTTGGCGGCGTCCATCGCCGCCCAGGCCTGCGGACAAATGCCGGCGTAGTTGTCGCTGGCGAACTGCTGGATGTTGGACATGCGTCCCTCGAGAATGCGGTTGGCGCATCTGGAGGCTGAATGACGCTGAGGCTTCGTCCCGTTTGGTTGCCGGACCGGCCACATCCTCCCTTGCGGAAGCGCCACCTTGCTCGGGAGCAGGTTGGCGTTTGAGCGTCGGCTCAAACTCTTGATGCTATTGCCCGCTGGGTAGCGGGGATTGGCGCTGGGGGCAAGCGGAGCTTCCCCCTCGCCTCTCCAAGGCCGATCCTACCTGCGCAGGATGTCCTTCCGCTTGCGCTCGTACTCGGACTTGCTGATCACGCCCTGGTCGTAGGCGGCCTTGAGGTCGATGAGTTCCTGGCCGGTCGTGGCGGTGTCGACCTGGGTGGTCGAGGTGCTGCCGCAGGCGGCGAGCGGCGCGGCGGCGAGGCTGAGGACGAGGGCGGCGGCGAGCGTACGGGTCATAGGCATCCTACTGTCTGAAGCCCCCGCCCCATCTTGGCTCGGAGCGCCGGGCGCGCGCAACCCTGCGTCGCGCGCGCCCGGACCGGTTCAGAGTTCCGCGAAGGCCTGTTCGAGATCGGCGATCAGGTCGGCGACATTCTCGATCCCGACCGACAGACGGATGACGTCCGGACCGGCGCCGGCGGCGACCTGGTTCTTCTCGTCCAGCTGGCGGTGGGTAGTCGAGGCCGGGTGGATGATCAGGCTGCGCGTGTCGCCAAGGTTGGCCAGGTGCGAGAACAGCTTCACGCCGCCGACCAGCTTCACCCCTGCCTGATAGCCGCCCTTGAGCCCGAACGAGAACACCGAGCCGGCGCCGTTGGGCGTGTAGCGCTTGGCGAGGGCGTTGTACGGGTTGCCGTCGAGGCCGGCGTAGGAAACCCAAGCCACCTTGTCGTTGCCTTCCAGCCACTTGGCCACGGCCAGCGCGTTGTCGACGTGGCGCTGCATGCGCAGCGGCAAGGTCTCGATGCCGGTCAGGATCATGAAGGCGTTGAACGGCGAGATCGACGGGCCGAGGTCGCGCAGGCCGAGCGCGCGGCAGGCGACGATGAAGGCGGCCGGGCCGAACGCCTCGGTGAACACCTTGCCGTGGTAGCTGGGGTTGGGCTGCGAGAGGTAGCCGTACTTGCCCGAGGCGGCCCAGTCGAAGCGGCCGGAGTCGATGATCGCCCCGCCCATCGAGTTGCCGTGGCCGCCGAGGAACTTGGTCAGCGAATGCACGACGATGTCGGCGCCGTGCTCGAACGGCCGGCAGAGGTAGGGGGTGGCCAGGGTGTTGTCGACGATCAGCGGCACGCCGGCGTCATGGGCGACCTGGGCGATCGCGGCGATGTCGGTGATCACGCCGCCCGGATTGGCGATCGACTCGACGAAGACGGCGCGGGTCTTGTCGTTGATGGCGGCGGCGTAGTCGGCCGGATTGTCGCTGTCGATGAAGGTGGTGTTCCAGCCCATGCGCTTGAACGACTGGCCGAGCTGGTTGATCGAGCCGCCGTACAGCTTGCGCGAGGCGACGATGTTGCAGCCCGGCTCCATCAGCGAATGGAAAGCCAGGAACTGGGCGGCGTGGCCGCTGCCGACCGCCAGGGCCGCGACGCCGCCTTCCAGGTCGGCGAGACGCGCTTCCAGCACGCCGGTCGTGGGGTTGCCCAGGCGGGTGTAGATGTTGCCCGGCGCTTCGAGGTTGAAGAGGTTGGCCGCATGGTCGGCGTCGTCGAAGACGAAGGCCGTGGTCTGATAGATCGGGGTGATCCGGGCCTTGGTCGTGGGATCCGGCGCTGCGCCGGCGTGGATGGCGCGGGTCTCGAAGTTCTGGGTCATGCGGGCGTCCTCTACGTCTCGTTGCAGCGACCTAGCCCGCCAAACGCGGCGTGGTCCAGCCTGGGAGACTACGGAGCGTCCTCAGAATTGCTGCGCGGCGGCCTAGGCCGTGCGGATCCAGCCATCGACCAACGCCACCGGCCAGGGCCGCAGCGCCGCGCCGACGCAGGGTCCGCCGACGCAGGCGCCGCTGTCGATGTCGAACAGGGCGCCGTGCCAGGAGCAGGCGATGAGATCGCCTGCGGGCGTCAGGTAGTCGTCGAGCTTCTGGGCCAGCGGCAGGCCGGCATGGGGACAGCGGTCGACATATCCCCTCACCTGCTCGCCGAGGCGAACCACGAAGCCGTGGAAGAACCCCTCGCCGATCTGCAGCACGAAGTTGCGCGCTGCGCCGTCGGCGATCAGCTCCAGCGGACCGAGCTTCACGCCGGCAGGCGTGGAGAACAGCCGCGCCGGAAGCTGGGGCTCCTCGGCGCTCACCCGACGACCGTTCCCGTGCAGGGGCCGAAGCCGATGGCGACATACCCGTCGGCCCGGGCGTGGCCCGCGATGGCCAGTTCATCGCCGTCCTGCAGGAAGGTGCGGGTCTCGCCGCTGGGCAGGGTGATCGGCTGCGCGCCGCCGCGGGTCAGCTCCAGCAGGCTTCCCAGTCCGCTGTCGTCGGGCGTCGAGATCGTACCGGTGCCGAGCAGGTCGCCCGGATTAAGGTCGCAGCCGCCGACGGTGTGGTGGGTCACCATCTGGGCCGCGGTCCAGTAGAGGTGGCGCGCGGCGCTGGCCGAGATGCGGAGCGGCGCGATCCCCTGCTCGCGCATCTGCGCGGTCGACAGGAAGACCTCGAGGTCCAGCGCGTAGCCGCCCGACGCCTGATCGGCGTCGTCGCTCAGATAGGCCATCGGCGCGGGATCGCCGTCCGGCCGGGCCGGCTGGGCGATGCGGAACGGGGCAAGGGCCTCGCTGGTCACGATCCACGGCGAGATCGTGGTCATGAAATTCTTGGCCAGGAACGGCCCCAGCGGCTGGTACTCCCAGGCCTGCAGGTCGCGCGCCGACCAGTCGTTGAGCAGGCAAAGACCGGCGATGTGGGTGGACGCCTGGTCGATCGGGATCGGTTCGCCCAGCGCGTTGCCCTGGCCGATCCAGACGCCGAGCTCGAGCTCAAGGTCTAGGCGGGCCGAGGGGCCAAAGGTCGGCGTCTCGGCGTCCGGGGCCTTCTTCTGACCGCTCGGACGACGGACCTGCGCGCCCGAGACCCGGATCGAGGAGGCGCGGCCGTGGTAGCCGATCGGCACGTGCTTGTAGTTGGGCAGCAGCGGATTGTCGGGCCGGAACTGGCGGCCGACGTTCAGGGCGTGGTGAATGCCGGCGTAGAAGTCCGTGTAGTCGCCAATGGACGCCGGCAGATGCAGGGTGCAGGCCGAAGCCGGATAGAGCCAAGTCTCGACCTCGGCGCGGTCAGGCGCGCCCTCGGCCAGCAGTTCCGACAGCCTGCGGCGCAGCGTGCGGCGCGCCGCGGGCGTCAGACCCAGCAGCGGGTTCAGTGCTGCGCCGGCCCCGGCTTCGGCTGCAGCCTTGGCCTCGCCGCTCAGCAGCGCCGAGCGCGCGGCCAGCGACAGGTCGAGGATCAGGTCGCCGATCGCCACCCCGCCGCGCGGCGCGCCGCCGTTCGGCGAGAAGACGCCGAGCGGCAGGTTCTGGATCGGGAAGTCGGCGTGGCTGTTGGCGCTCGAAACCCAGCTGGTACGCGCCGGGTCGTGGGTCTCGTCGATCATTTGGTGGGAACTTGCGCCTTGGAGAAGCCGGTCCAGCAGTCGTCGTAGTCGAGCTGGTGAAGCGGGGTTTCGGTTGCGAACCTGGTCGGTCGGATCACCCAGCGACTCTCGAACATGAAGGCCATGGTGTTCTCGATCTTGTGCGGAGCGAGGTTGGAGGCCACCGCCTTCTCGTAACTCTCGCGGTCGGGCCCATGGCCGCTCATGCAGTTGTGCAATGAGGCGCCGCCAGGCGCAAAACCGCCGGCCTTGGCGTCATAGGCGCCGTGGATCAGGCCCATGAACTCGCTCATCACGTTGCGGTGGAACCAAGGCGGGCGGAACGTGTGCTCGGCCACCATCCAGCGCGGCGGGAAGATCACGAAGTCGCAGTTGGCCGTGCCGGGCACGTCCGACGGCGAGGTCAGGACCGTGAAGATCGACGGATCGGGATGGTCGTAGCTGACCGTGTTGATCGTGTTGAAGTGAGCCAGATCGTACTTCAGCGGCGCCAGCGTGCCGTGCCAGGCGACCACGTCGAGCGGGCTGTGGTCGAGCGTCGTGGTCCACAGGCCGCCCTGAAACTTCTGGACGACTTCCGTGGGTTCGTCGCGATCCTCGAACCAGGCGACCGGGGTCTGGAAGTCGCGCGAATTGGCCAGGCCGTTGGCCCCGATCGGTCCGAGTTCAGGCAGCCGGAAGGGCGCGCCGTAGTTCTCGCAGACATAGCCGCGGGCGCTTGGGCCGGTCAGCTCGACGCGGAAGCGAACCCCGCGCGGGATCAGCGCGATTTCGCCGGGCGACAGCTCGATGCGCCCAAGTTCGGTGGCGAGCAGCAACTCGCCCTCCTGCGGCACGATCAGCAGCTCGCCGTCGGCGTCGTAGAACACCCGGGCCTGCATCGAGCGATTGGCGGCGTAGAGATGGATGGCGACGCCCGCGAAGGCCCCGACGTCGCCGTTGCCGGCGTAGGTGACGAGGCCGTCGACGAAGTCGGTCGGCGCGGCCGGGATCGGCAGCGGATCCCAGCGCAGGCGGTTGGGGCTGGGCGCGACCTCGTCGAACGGGCCTGAGCGCAGCAGCTTGCCGCCGTCATACGGCTTGAACGGCGCATGGCTGGCGGTGGGGCGCAGGCGATAGAGCCAGGAGCGCTTGTTCTCGTGCCGCGGCGCGGTGAAGGCGCTGCCCGAGAGCTGTTCGGCGAACAGGCCGAACGGCGTCTGTTGCGGCGAGTTCTGGCCGACCGGCAGCGCCCCGGCGACCGCCTCGGTCGCGAAGCTGTTGCCGAAGCCGGACATGTAGTTCAGCGGCCCGTTCATCACCGATCTCCCCACCGTTCCAACACCCGCTCATTCCGGCGAAGGCCGGGACCCAGTTTCACCCGCAGCATGGCGGTTTTGCCGGCGAGACACAGCCCTTCGATCTGGGTCCCGGCCTTCGCCGGGATGAGCCGATCAGGGGTGTCCCGCCGCGCCCTGCGGCCCTACTCGGCCGCGTCGACCTTGATGACGCCGCGGCGGATCTGGTCGAGCTCGATGGACTCGAACAGCGCCTGGAAATTGCCGTTGCCGAAGCCTTCATTGCCCTTGCGCTGGATGATCTCGAAGAAGATCGGGCCGAACAGGTTCTCGGTGAAGATCTGCAACAGGATGCCTTCGTCGCCGACATTGCCGTCGATGAGGATGCGGTTCTTGCGCAGGCGCTCGAGGTCCTCGCCGTGGCCGGGGACGCGCTTGTTCACCAGCTCGTAGTAGGTCTCGATGGTGTCCTGCAGGTTCACGCCGCGGGCGCGCAGCGCCTCGACCGTCTCGAAGATGTTGTCCGTGGTGAAGGCCAGATGCTGGATGCCTTCGCCGTTGTACTCGCGGATGAACTCTTCGATCTGGGACTTGTCGTCCTGGCTCTCGTTCAGCGGGATCCGGATCGCCTTATCGGGCGCGATCATCGCCTGGCTGAACAGGCCGGTCGCCTGGCCCTTGATGTCGAAGTACTTCTGCTCCTCGAAGCCGAAGATCTGATTGTAGAAGCTCGACCAGGTGCGCATCTGGCCGCGCTTGACGTTGTGGGTCAGGTGGTCGAGCAGGTCGAGACCGACAGCGTTCTTGGCCTCGGCTTCAGCCGCGCCGGGGATCTGCTCCCACGCGTCGTAGATCGTGCCTTTGTCGCCATACCGATCGACCAGATAGAGCAGCGAGCCGCCGATGCCTTC
This sequence comes from Phenylobacterium sp. LjRoot97, assembly GCF_964254345.1. Classification (NCBI taxonomy): domain Bacteria; kingdom Pseudomonadati; phylum Pseudomonadota; class Alphaproteobacteria; order Caulobacterales; family Caulobacteraceae; genus Phenylobacterium; species Phenylobacterium sp. LjRoot97. The sequence continues at coordinate 1,464,591 of NZ_CAXUTH020000001.1, read as the reverse complement.
CAGCACGTAGGCGTCTGCCAGGGCCGAGGCCGAGGCGTCGGCCGGCTTCGCGCCGCGCGACACGGCGAGCTCATAGGCGGCCTTGGCGTCGGCGACGCGGAAGGCCATGCCGTTGGCCGATGGGCCGTGGGCGGCGCGGAACTCGGCGGCCTGGCCGGCCGGCTCCTGATTGACCAGCAGGTTGGTACGGCCCTGCTTGTAGCGGACGATCGCCTTGGTCGGGTGCTTCGAATAGGCGGTGAAGCCGAGTTGTTCGATCAGGGCGGCCATCTTGGCCGGATCGGGGCTGGTGAACTCGACGAACTCGAAGCCGTCGAGGCCGATGGGGTTTTCCGGGGTCACGGTCATGTCAGGCGGCTCCCTTGAGGCAGGCGTCCAGCGCCTGCACGAATGGCTGGACGGTGTCGGCCTTCAGGCCGGCGATGTTGATGCGGCCGGAACCGGCCATGTAGACGGCGTGGTCGCGGCGCATGGTTTCGACCTGGGCCGGGCTCAGCGGCAGCAGGGCGAACAGGCCGTGCTGGTCGCGCAGCGGCTCCAGGCGCGGGTCGGCCTCGGCGAGCGCCGCGCGCACTTCGTTCAAACGCGTACGCATGGCGTCCAGTTCAGCCCGCCACTGAGCGGTCAGGGCGGCGTCTTCCAGGATGACGCGGACGGCGGCCGCGCCGTGGTCCGGCGGCATCGACCAGGCGCAGCGGGCCAGTTGCAGGATGTTCGACCGGACCACGTCCTCATGGCCGCGGGCGCGGACGAACAGCGCGCCGGTCCGCTCGCGGTAGAGGCCGAAGTTCTTGTCGCAGGAGTAGGCGACGATTGCGGCGTCGGCGGCCTCCATCACCAGGCGCATGCCGGCGGCGTCCTCGTCGAGGCCGGCGCCCAGGCCCTGATAGGCCAGGTCGATGAGCGGGACCGCGCCGCGGGCGCTGAGCAGCGCCGCGACGTCGGCCCACTGAGCCGGCGACAGATCCGCGCCAGTCGGATTGTGGCAGGCGCCATGCAGCAGCACGAGATCGCCGGCCTCGACCTTGGCCAGGGCGGCCATCATCTCGTCGAAGCAGATCCGCTGGGTCACGGCGTCGAAGTAGCGGAAGGTCTCAACGACCATGCCCGCCTGACGGAAGATCGGCGCATGGATCGGCCAGGACGGCGTGCCCATCCAGATGCGGGCGCCAGGCGTGCCCGCATTGGCCAGTTCGGCCGCGAGGCGCAGAGCGCCGGTGCCGCCGGGGGTTTGGACCGCGAACAGCCCCTCGCTTGCCGAGCCTTTGCCGAACACCACCGGCGCGACGGCTTCCAGGAAGCCGAAGTCGCCTTCGGGACCGAGGTAGGCCTTGGTCGGCTGGGTTTGCAGCAGGATCTGCTCGGCGGCCTTCATGGCGCCGAACACCGGGGTGTCGCCGGCTGCATCGCGATAGACGCCGACGCCGAGGTCGAGCTTATGGGTCCGCGGATCGTTCTTGTAGAGCGCGATGAGGGACAGCAGCGGGTCGGGCGCCTGGGCCTTCAACCCGGCGAACAGCGAGCGCGGCGGGGCGATCACATCGGTCATGCAGCTTCCTCCTCCATCGGAGAAGAAAGTTACGCGCGCGCCGCGATGAATGGCTTTCAATCTCGCGCTGTTTTGACGATCTTATGGAGACGCGTTTCACCATATGGCCTCCGGATGAAAGAAATACATCAACTCGACGAGATCGATCGGAAACTGCTTCGCGCACTGCAGGCCGACGCCTCCCAGAGCCACGCCGCGCTCGCCGAGCAGGTCGGGGCCTCGCCGGCCTCCTGCTGGCGGCGGATCAAGGCGCTGGAGACCGCCGGCGTCCTTCGCGAGAACGTGCGCCTGGTCGACGCCGAGCGCGTCGGCCGCGGGGTCAACGTCATGTGCCAGCTGCGGATGAAGTCGCACGCGACGGCCCAGCGCCAGGAGTTCGAGGCCTTCCTGCGCACCCGTCCGGAGATCATGGAGTGTCACTCGATGTCCGGCGAGTGGGACTACCTCATGCGCGTGGTCGTCGCCGATGTGGCCGGTTACGAGAGGTTCCTGATGGGCGTGGTCCTAAACCATCCGAACGTGGCGACCGCAGCGTCGCACTTCGCGCTCAGTCAGGTGAAGTACACCACCGCCATGCCCGTCTGAGCCGGTGACAACCGCGCGTCGACGCGCATAGTCTTCACTCGCTCAGAGGGAACCGCGGATGAAGAGTCTGCTGCTGTCGATCGCGCTGCTGGCGCCGCCCGGGGTCTGCCTGGCGCAAGCGCCTCCACCGCAGGCGGTGGTCGCCGACCCGGCCCCCGACAAGGACTTTCCCGCGCACCTGCACCAGACGCGCTATCACACGGCCGGCGTTGACGCCCCTGCCCGCTGGTTCACGGCGGCGGGCAAGGGTCAGCATCCTACAGTCTTGCTTCTCCATGGCTTTCCCGGAACGGAGCTAAACCTCGACCTGGCGCGGTCGATCCAACGCGCGGGCTGGAACGTCCTGGCGATCCACTATCGCGGCGTCTGGGGCGCGCCCGGCCAGTTCAGCTTCGGCAACACCATCGAGGACGCCCGCGCCGCCCTGACCTGGCTTCGTCATCCGTCCAACAGCGACAAGGTGGACGCCAACCGGCTGGTGGTGCTGGGGCACAGCATGGGCGGCTTCGACACCGTCATGTTGGGCGACGAGCCAGTGGCGGGCTTCGTCGTCATCTCGGCCGCGGACCTAGGCGGTATGGCCACCGGGCTCGACACCCCGACGGGCCTGGCCGACACGATCATGGGGCTGACCGACGACGCGCGCTTCACCAACGCCACGCCTGCTGCGCTAGCCGAGGAAGTGCGAGAAAACGCCCAGGCGTGGGACTGGCGTACTAACGCCGCGGAGATGGCCGGCCGACCCGCGCTGATCATCAGTTCCGACGACGGCAACGAACCCGCCGACCAGGCGGTCGCCGACGCCATCGAGGCCGCTGGCGGCCCCAAGCCGGCGCGGGTCAGGTTTCCGACCGACCACAGCTACAACGACCACCGCATCGCTCTGCAGTCGGCGGTAGTCAGTTGGCTGCAGGCGACCTTTCCTTAGGGCGCGCTTGACGAATCCATAACCACATGGCTATGGATTAATTCATAGCCATGTGGTTATGGATTGAAATGCACGACGCCCAGGACCTGATCTTCAGAACCCTCGCCGACCCGACCCGACGGGCAATCTTCGAGCGGCTGTGTCGTGACGGCGAACAGACGGTAGGCGCCCTGACAGCGCAGGCCGGGGTCTCTCAGCCGGCGGTGTCCAAGCACCTGGCGGCCTTGAAGCTCGCCGGGCTGGTGCGCGACCGCCCGGAAGGCCGGCAAACGCACTACCGCGCTCAGATCGAGGCCCTGGCTCCGCTGATCGATTGGACCCGTCAAATGAACGACTTTTGGGAAAGTCGGTTCGATCAACTCGAAGACCTGCTCAGGAGGATGGACCAGTGAGCGCCACCACGACCCAAGCCCGCACCGTCGTCGTCGAACGCGAGATCCCGTTTGCGCCGGAGAAAATCTGGCGCGCGCTAACCCAGCCGCACCTGATCGCCGAGTGGCTGATGAAGAACGACTTCAAGCCGGTGGTCGGCCACGCCTTCAGCCTGTACGCCGAGTGGGGTGCAGTGAACTGCGAGGTCCTGGAAATCGAACCACCGGCCTCGCTGTCCTACACCTGGGCTGGGATGGGCCTGGAAAGCGTCGTCACCTGGACGTTGACGCCGACCGGGACGGGAACGCGACTGCGCATGGAGCAGTCGGGCTTCGGACCCAATCAGGAAATGGCGTTCCGCGGCGCGACCGCGGGCTGGCCGCGATTCTTCGCGGCCCTGGAAGACGCGCTGGCGCGAGCCGACTGATCCCCAAGGAGCCGCCAATGAACTGGAACAGGTGGATCCGCACGACGCACCGCTGGGTGTCGCTCGCCTTCACGGCGGCGGTCATCCTCAATGTGGTCGCCATGCTGCAGCAGTCCTCAGCGACCTGGATAGGCTTCCTGGCGCTGGCGCCGCTGGCCCTGCTGTTGCCCACCGGGCTCTACCTCTTCCTTGCGCCGTACGCCGCCAAGCGGCGCGCGACGCCGGAGGCCGGGAGCACGCCGTGACCTCGCCGGAAGCTCCGAAGCTGCTAGCCGGCGGAAACCCTCAGATTCCGAAAGGTGACGGCGATGGCCCAGTCCAGGCCTACATCGCCGCCATGCCAGACTGGAAAAGCGATCTCGGCCGCCGGCTCGACGAGTTGGTCATGCGAACCGTGCCGGCAGCCCGCAAGGGCGTTCGCTGGAACTCCCCGTTCTATGGAGCGCCGGACGGCGGTTGGTTCATGTCATTCCACGTTCTGACCAAATACGTGAAGGTGACCTTCTTCGAGGGGTTGTCGTTGACGCCGATCCCGCCGGGCGGAACGCCGAAAAGCGGCCAGTCGCGATGGATCGACATCTATGAAGGCGACGAACTGGACGAGGCGCGGATGAGCGATTGGCTTCGCCAGGCCGCGGCCCTGCCCGGCTGGACGCCTTAGCCCCGATCAGAGTCCCGGGACTCGCGGCGCGCGAAAGCCGCCCGGCGATTGCGCCGGCGCCTTGCGCGGCTCCCAGGGATCGGCGACCCGGCCCCAGGCCTCGCGACGCAGGATCGGAGAGTTGCGGATCATGCTGTCGGGCGGCGTGATCCCGCGGCCATGGCCATCTGAGGTTCCCCATCTACGCGGATCGGTGGAGGTGGTTCGGGCGCCGCCCTCGCCGTCCGGTCGCCGCTCGGTCACATGACCGTCGATCTCTTTACAGCGCCAGCCGCCGTCGATCGTCGCCCTGCACTTCGGTGACTCTGCGTTGACAGGCGTCGACAGGAGGAGAGCGGCAAGAGCCGAGATCAGACCTGCGCGCATACGAGCGCTCCCGCCTTGAACACCATGCCTAGTAGAACACTAACGCCTGCGCAGGAGCATGGTCCCCCACATTCTGGACCGTGCCACTGCACGGTCGGCGGTTCCGCCGAACACGCTCGATGATCAGCCCTTGACGAGCTCGCACCACCGGGCGGACCGTCCGCGGGGTCGGGGCTGGCCAGGGAGGCTAGGCATGGACGACGCGCGCCCGATTACCCCTGAGACGATCATGCAGTTGGGCTGGGGCTTCTGGGGTTCAAAGACCCTGCTGACCGCCGTCGAGCTTGGGGTGTTCACCGAGTTGGGCAAGGGCCCGCTGGAGCTGGAGGCGCTGACCACGCGACTGGCGCTGCATCCTCGATCCGCCCGCGACTTCTTCGACGCGCTGGTGGCCCTGGGCGTTCTGGCCCGAGACGGCGGCGTCTACGCGAACACGCCCGAGACGGCGCTCTTCCTCGATCGCAGCAGGCCGTCCTACATCGGCGGCATCCTGGAGATGGCGAACAAGCGGCTCTACCGGTTCTGGGACGGACTGACCGAGGCGCTTCGGACGGGCCAACCGCAGAACGAGGCCAAGGACGGCGGCGAGGACCTGTTCGGCGTCATCTATGCCGATCCGGTGATCCTGGAGAGCTTCCTGCGCGGCATGACCGGCGTCAGCCTGCCCGCCGCCCAGGCCATGGCGGCGCTGTTTCCCTGGAACGAGGTCAAATCGTTCGTGGACGTCGGCTGCGCGCAGGGCGGAGCGACGGTCGCGATCGCGCAGGCGCACCCGCACCTGGCGGCGACCGGCTTCGATCTGGCCGTCGTTCAGCCGGTGTTCGAGGCCTATGTGAGGGAAAAGGGACTGTCGGAGCGGGCGCGCTTTGCGGCGGGCGACTTCTTCGCAGGCCCGCTCCCGTCCGCCGACGTGATCATCATGGGCCACATCCTGCACGACTGGGATCTTGAACAGAAGCGCATGCTGCTGGCCAAGGCCCATGCCGCGCTGCCCGACGGCGGCCGGCTGATCGTCTACGACGCCATCATCGACGACGAGCGGCGGCAGAACGCCTTCGGTCTGCTGATGAGCCTCAACATGCTGATCGAGACCAACGGCGGGTTCGACTACACCGGCGCCGACTGCATCGGCTGGATGAAGGAGGCCGGGTTCCGAGAGGCCGTGGTCCAGCCATTGGTCGGCCCTGACTCGATGGTGATCGGCACAAAGTAGCGGCGGATCAGCCGCCAGCGCGGCCCGCGGCGAAAGCCTTCATCATCGGAGCATAGGCCTCGACCGGCGGGAAGCCCTCGAAGCTCTCAACCGCTGGGGTGCTCGCCCAAGGCAGCTTCTCCGCGGTCATGGTCTCCATGTAGGGCTCAAGACCGCTCGGATCGTCCAGCAGGGTCGTACGGACGTTGACGAGATGCTCGGCCCCGTCCGGGCGCGTGAACATCCAGCTCTTGCAGTGCGGGCAGAAGAAGTGCCGGGTCGCACCGTGCAGACCGCCGATCACCGGCTCGCCGTCGATCACGGCGAATCCTGCAGCGGGCGTCAGGACGCTGAGCGAGAATGCGCTGGCGGTCATCTTCTGACAGCCTGTGCAGTGGCAAGCCATGGTGATTAGCGGCGGCGCGGAGATCCGAAACCGCACTTGACCGCAACGGCAGCCGCCGTCTCGCGTGAACTCGCCCATGATGCGTTCTCCACCGGACTTCCGATCCACGCCTTATGCCAGCAGTTCAGGGACACTCCAATGCGGCCGAGCTTGACCGTTGCGGGGGCTGCTTGGCATTGGCAAGAGCGCGATACTGACGCGAGGAGGCGCCCGTGAACCCGTTCCCCGACGACATCTTCACCGAGCCGCAGGACGTGGATCCGGACGGCTTGGCGAACCTCGGGCCGCTGCGCCGGCTGGCGGGGATCTGGGAAGGGCGCAAGGGCGTCGACGTGAACCCCAAGGCCGACGGGCCGGAGCAGCGAGAGTACGTCGAGCGCATCGTGATGCGGCCGATCGATCCGCAGGCCAATGGGCCGCAGCTGTTCTATGGCCTGCGCTACCACGTGCGGATCATCGCTGTGGACGAGGAGACCACGTTCCACGACCAGGTCGGCTATTGGCTCTATGAGCCGGCGACGGGGCTGATCCTGCAATCGCTGGCGATTCCCCGCGGCCAGACGGCGCTCGCAGGCGGCGCGGCGACCGAGGGCGGGATCGTCGTCAAAGCGACCCGTGGCGACACCCAGCACGGCATCAGCTCAACCGCGTTTCTGGAGCACGCGTTCCGGACCGACAGCTACCAGCTGGCAATCACCTTCCACGACGACGACAGCTGGAGCTACGTCTCCGACACCATGCTGGCGGTCCGCGGTCAGGAGGGTCTGTTCCAGCACCGTGACCGCAACACCCTGACAAGGGTCGCCGAGCCGATGGGCAATCCGCTGATGCGGCGTGAAAGCGGACTGGACCTCTGATCCGCTAGGCCCGCGTTGAGGCGTAGGCTTCGAGGGCCCGCGCGCGGGCCCTCGCGTGATCGACAATCGGGAGGGGATAGTCGACGCCCAGGCGAACTCCGCCGTCGGCGAGTTCGATCGGCCGCGCCGTCCACGGCGCATGCAAAACCTTGTCGGGAAGGCCAGAGAGCTCCGGAACCCAGCGGCGCACGTAGGCGCCGTCAGGGTCGAACTTCTGACCCTGGGTGACCGGATTGAAGATACGGAAGTAGGGCGAGGCGTCTGCGCCCGAGCCCGCCACCCACTGCCAGCTCGCGGCGTTGTTGGCCAGGTCCGCGTCGACCAACGTATCCCAGAACCACGCCTGCCCCTCGCGCCAATCGATCAGCAGGTGCTTGATCAGAAACGAGGCGACGATCATGCGCACACGGTTGTGCATCCATCCGGTGGTCCAGAGCTGGCGCATCCCCGCATCGACGATCGGATAACCGGTCTGTCCCTTCCGCCAGGCGGTCAGCCCCGCCGGATCGCTCGCCCAGGGAAAGGCGGCGAAGTCCGGCCGGAGCGGCTGCTCGGGAAGGTGCGGCGCGCTGAACAATAGGTGGTGGGAGAACTCACGCCAGGCGATCTCAGACAGGAAGACCTCGACGCCCGACGGCATCAGATCGCCGGTCTCCGCCAGCGCCGCAGCAGTCAGCGCTCGCCAGACCTGACGCGGACCGACCTCACCGAAATGCAGATGCGGCGAAAGCCGCGAGGTCCCTTCCCTACCCGGCAGATTGCGTGCCTCGCGGTACTCCAGGCTGACACGGCCGGCGAAGGCGTCGAGCCGCTCGTGCGCGCCGGCCTCGCCCGGCGTCCAGGTCTCGCGCAGTCCGCCAGCCCAATCGGGACGCGAGGGCGACAGCGACCAGTCCGCGAAGGCCTCGCTCGCCGGCCACTTGTCCAGCGCAGCGATCTGTTGCGGAGCCTCAATCGGGGTCGGCAGTTCGAGGCCGGCTCGGAGCGCCCTCCAGAACGGCGTGAACACGCGATAGGGTTCGCCCTTGCCGTTCATGACCTCCCACGGCTCGCGCAGCAGGCCGGCGTTGCAGCTGCGCGCAGCGACGCCCCGTTCCTTGAGCGTCGCCTTGAGACGCTCGTCGCGCGCTACGGCCCACGGCTCATAGCGACGGTTCCAAACTACGGAGTCGGCGCCGGTCTCGGCCAAGAGGCGTGCGATCTCGCGCTCCGCCGGGCCACGTCGCAGGATCAACCGCGAGCCCCGCATCGCAAGATCGGCGGCCAACGCCGTGAGCGAATTATGCAGCCACCACCGCGAGGCGCCGCCAGCCCGCCAACGGCCCGCGTCCTCGTCGTCGAGGATGAATACGGGCACGACGCGGCCGCCGTTCGCTATCGCCACAGCGAGCGCGGGATTGTCGGCGAGGCGGAGGTCGCCGCGGAACCAAAGGAGCGTCGTCACCGCACCGACTTGGCGCGGGCGGACCGCCTTGGCAAGCTCAGCCGCGCGAGGGCCCGAAGCGCGCGACGAGATCGTAGGCCTCACCGGGGAACAACTGGCGTACGCGGGTGACGCCGACCCCGGCGCGCCACGTCCTGCGCTCGACCGCCAGGCAGGCGGTCTTCGGCGGAACCGCCAGCAGACGCGCAGCTTCCGCGTCGGCGGCTAGGGCCGAGATGCGGTTCTCGGCTTCCGTCCACGGGATGTGCTCCAGAAGCCAGGCGCCGGGCGATATCTCAGCAAAGTCGATGCGGGCCGCCTCAGGCGCGGCGCGCATGCTGATCAGCCGGTCCTCCAGCGAAAACGGCCTTGTGTCGGCGAAGTGCACGCCGCGCAGCGCCAACAGCGTTCGGCCGCCCGCCAGCTCGGCTTCGTCGGCGCCGTCTGCAGCGCGCTGAACGCAGGCGATCAGTTCGAACCGGTAGGCCTGTCCCCGGCCTTCGATTTCGGCGCGCAGATCAGGAATGTCGAGAACCGCCGAATGCACGCGTGGCCGCGCGACGAATGAACCGGCGCGACGTCGGCGCTCGATCAGTCCGGCTTCGGCCAGGGCAGAGATCGCCTTGCTGACCGTCATTCGCGAACATCCGTATTGGATCGTCAGCTCATGCTCGAAGGGGATCCGATCCCCCGGCCCGAGTTCGCCCGAGAGAATCTTGGCCTCGATGTCGGTGCGAATCCGTTGGTGCAGGGCGGCCGGAGCATCGGCCTCCCCGACGGAAGCGGGCTTGGTCACGCGAGCACGTACTCCAGGGCCTTGCGGTAACGAGCCGCGATCTCGGCCCGCCGGTAATGGCGGCCATTAGTGACCAGCTTCGCGCCCGCCCGCCAGACGCCGTCGATCATGTCCCTGCGGCCGGCGAAGACGTAGCTGTCCAGAACGGCGTCCTCACGGCGTGCGGCGAGGGCCGGATGGTTCGGATCAAGACTGACGATGTCTGCTGGCGCTCCCTCGGCGAGCACCGCCGGTGCATGCCCGAGCGCCTGCGCTCCACCGAAGGCGGCTGCGCGATAAATGTCGGCCCCGGTGGCGCCTCCGGCGTCGCCGGCCAGCACGTTGCGGGTCCGGCGAGTCAGCCGCTGGCCATATTCCAACAGCCGCAGTTCCTCGGGAGCATCGATCAGCACGTTGGAGTCCGAACCGACGCCATACCGACCGCCCGCCGCCATGAACTCGACTGCAGGAAATATCCCGTCGCCAAGATTGGCCTCGGTAATGGGACACAAACCCGCCACCGCGCCGCTTCGGGCCATCGAGCGCGTCTCGGCCGAGGTCATGTGAGTGGCATGGACGAGGCACCAGTTCCCACCAACGGAAGCGTTCTCCAGCAACCACTCGACCGGCCGAGCGCCCGACCAGGCGAGACAGTCGTCGACCTCCTTGGTCTGCTCGGCGATGTGGATATGGATCGGCGCCGCGCCCGCCATACGGACCAACGCCGATAGTTCGCCCGGCGTCACCGCGCGGAGGCTGTGCGGCGCCACGCCGACCACTCCATTGGTCAGCGATGCGATCGCGGCCTGGCTGGCCTCAAGCAATCGCGCGAAGCTGTCGAGGTCGTTGATGAAGCGCGCCTGCCCCGCCGTCGGCGGCGCGCCGCCAAACCCGGCATGGGCATAGAACACTGGCAGCAGCGTCAATCCCAGGCCGGTCTCCCCTGCCGCCGCGACGATCGCGAGCGCCATCTCGGCCGGGTTGTCGAACGGAACGCCGCCGGCAGCGTGATGGAGGTAGTGAAACTCCCCGACCCGCGTGAAGCCCCCCTCGAGCATCTCGACATAGGCCTGCGCGGCGATCGCCTGCAGATCGTCGGGCCGTAGACGTTCGGTGAACCGGTACATGACTTCGCGCCAGGTCCAGAAGCTGTCGGCCGAGGGGCCGCGGACTTCCGCAAGACCCGCCATCCCCCGCTGAAAGGCGTGGCTATGCAGGTTCGGTAGTCCCGGGAAGGCCGGGCCATAGGCCTGCTCACCGGCATCGCGCTCAACTTCGGCCTCGACGCGCACGATGAGGCCGTCCCGCAATGAGAGGCGGACGTTCCGCGCCCAGCCGGTCGTCAGCAACGCACTTTCGAACCAGATCGTTTGAGAGTGATCCGCCACTGGACAAGCCTCCTCGCTCGGACATATGTCTATACATAATTGGAACGAAGGGGAAGGAGGCGAACATGCGATGCGACCGGCTCTGGACCGACGCTCGGCTGGCGACTCTTGCGCCCGATCACCCGGGGGTCGGCGAGATCGAAGGCGGCGTCATCGCCTCACGCGACGGCCGCATACTCTACGCCGGCTGCGCCAACGACGCCCCCGCGCTAACCGCTGACGAAACGATCGACTGCGAAGGTCGTTGGATCACGCCGGGCCTGATCGATCCGCACACGCATCTGATCTTCGGAGGCGACCGCGCCCAGGAATTCGAGATGCGGCTGGCCGGGGCGTCCTACGAGGACATCGCCCGCGCCGGCGGCGGCATTGTCTCAACGATGCGCGCCACCCGCGCCGCCAGCGAAGACGATCTCGTGGCTGCCGCAATACCACGCCTCGACGCACTTATCGCGGAAGGCGCGACGACCATCGAGGTGAAGTCTGGCTACGGCCTGTCACTCGAGCACGAAATGAAATGCCTGAAGGTTGCAAGGCGGCTCGCAACCGAGCGGCCGGTGCGGATCACCACCACCTTTCTCGGCGCGCACGCCCTACCGCCTGAGTGGTCGGGCGACGCTGACGGCTACATCCAGGACATTTGTGAACGCATGATCCCCGCCATCGCGGCGGACGGCCTTGCCGACGCCGTCGATGCGTTCTGCGAAGACATTGGCTTCACGCCCGCCCAGACCCGCCGGGTCTTCGAGGCCGCACGCGCCCATGGCCTGCCTGTGAAGCTGCATGCCGAGCAGCTCTCGAACCAGCATGGAGCCGCCCTAGCGGCTGAGTTCGGGGCCCTTTCGGCCGATCACCTGGAGCACCTGGATATGGAAGGCGTCGCCGCCATGGCGCGCGCCGGCGTCGTGGCGACCCTGCTGCCCGGCGCCTTCTACTTCGTCCGCGAGACGCGCCTGCCCCCGATCGCCGAGCTACGCGGATCCGGCGTGCCGATCGCCCTGGCAAGCGACTGCAATCCGGGCACCTCGCCCCTCACCTCGCTGCTGCTGACCATGAACATGGGCGCGACGCTGTTTCGCCTGACCGTGGACGAGTGCCTGGCCGGCGTGACCCGCGAGGCCGCGCGCGCGCTGGGATTGCTCGGCGAGACCGGAACCTTGGAGGCCGGCAAGGCCTGCGACCTCGCCATCTGGGACATCGAGCGCCCAGCTGAACTTGTCTATCGCATGGGGTTCAACCCGCTCCATGCGCGCGTGTGGAGCGGAAAATGAACTGTGTGGTGCTGCGCCCGGCCGACGTGAGCCTGGCCGAATGGCGCGCGATCTATCGCGGCGCTGAGGTGCGTCTGGATTCCGCATCGAACACGGCGATCGCGCAAAGCGCCGCGGCCGTCGAGCGTATCCTGGCCAAGGGCGAGCCGGTCTACGGCATCAACACCGGCTTTGGAAAGCTGGCCAGCGTCCGCATCGACGCTGCCGACCTTGAGACCTTGCAGCGGAACATCGTGCTCTCGCACGCCGCCGGCTTTGGCGAGCCTTCCCCGGTCCCAGTCACGCGGCTGATGCTCGCCCTGAAGCTCGCCAGTCTTGCACAGGGAGCTTCCGGCGTTCGACCCGCGACCACCGCCCTGCTCGAAGCCATGCTGGCGAAGGGGCTGACCCCGGTCATTCCGGCGCAAGGATCGGTGGGTGCATCCGGCGATCTGGCGCCGCTGGCGCACATGGCCGCGACCATGATCGGAGTCGGAGAAATCTTCGTGGCCGGCGCGCGTCGTACCGCGCGGGATGCTTTGGCCGAAGTCGGTCTCGCCCCGCTTACCCTCGGACCGAAGGAGGGGTTGGCGTTGCTGAACGGAACGCAGTTCTCGACCGCCAACGCGCTCGCTGGGCTGTTCGAGGCCGAATTGCTGTTCCAGACTGCGCTCGTCACGGGCGCACTATCGACGGAAGCCGCGAAGGGCTCCGACACCCCATTCGATCACCGTATCCATGCCTTGCGCCGGCACGCCGGCCAAATCGAGACAGCCGACGCACTGCGCTCCTTGATGGCCGGCTCCGCAATCCGAGCCTCGCACCTGAAGGACGACGAACGGGTGCAGGACCCATATTGCCTCCGCTGCCAGCCCCAGGTCATGGGCGCGGCGCTCGAGGTCCTTCGCCAGGCCGCATCGACGCTTGCGACCGAGGCGAACGGCGTGTCCGACAATCCTCTGATCTTCCCGGATACGGACGAAGCGCTGTCGGGCGGCAACTTCCACGCCGAACCGGTGGCGTTCGCCGCCGATATGATCGCGCTGGCGATCTGCGAGATCGGATCGCTCTCCGAGCGCCGGGTCGCCATGCTCGTCGACCCAGCGCTCTCAGGCCTGCCGGCGTTTCTGACGCCCAAGCCTGGCCTGAACTCAGGCTTCATGATCCCGCAGGTGACCGCCGCGGCGCTCGTGTCTGAGAACAAGCAAAAGGCCTACCCGGCCAGCGTCGACTCGATCCCCACCTCGGCCAACCAGGAGGATCACGTCTCGATGGCCGCGCATGGCGCGCGGCGGCTGCTAGGGATGGCGGAGAATGTTGTCGGCGTGTTGGGGATCGAGTTGCTGGCCGGTGCCCAGGGCTGCGACTTCCACGCCCCCCTGGCGTCAAGCCAGACGCTTGAGACTGTCCGCGCCTCCCTGCGCGCGCGCGTTCCGCACCTTGGTGACGACCGCCACTTCCACCCCGACATGCAGGCGGCCAACGACCTCGTACGCTCGGGCGCTGTCATCGCGGCCGCCAACGCCGTCGGCCTGCCGGGTGTCGGTTGATGGACTGGCTGGAGGTTCGGCGCGGCGAAGCGCCGCTGATTGTGAGCTTTCCCCACACGGGCACGGATCTTCCCGCTGACGTCGAAGCGGAGCTGACGTCCCCATGGCTGGCGCGGAAGGACGCCGACTGGTGGATCCATCGTCTTTACGACTTCGCGCAGGGACTAGGCGCGACCACCATTCGGACTGCGATCAGCCGCAGCGTGATCGACGTGAACCGCGATCCCAGCGGCGCTTCGCTCTATCCCGGCCAAGCCACCACCGAACTTTGCCCCACGACGACGTTCGACGGCGAGCCGCTCTACCGAGATGGCGCGCCCAGCGAGAGCGAGATCGCCCGCCGGCGCACCGCCTACTTCGAGCCCTATCACGCGACGCTGGCCCAAGAGATCGAGCGGCTGCAGCAGGCTCGTGGGACCGTCGTCCTTTACGAGGCCCACTCGATCCGCTCGCGCATCCCACGACTGTTCGAAGGCGAGTTGCCCAACTTCAATCTTGGCACGAACAGCGGCGCGAGCTGCTCTCCAGACCTTGCGGCGGCGGTCGAGACGGCCTGCACGAACCCCAGGTTCACACAGGTGACCAACGGCCGCTTCAAAGGCGGCTGGACCACCCGGCACTACGGCCGCCCTGAGGCCGGCGTCCACGCGATCCAGATGGAGCTCGCCTGCCGCGGCTACATGGACGATCCGGCCGAGCCGCCGACGAGCGCCAACTGGCCCGCGCCCTACTCGCCGATCCAAGCCGAGCCAATGCGCGCCGTTCTAACCAACGTCCTGAAGGCCTGCATCGCCTTCGCCCAAGCCTGAGCACCCGAAATGACCCGTCTCGACAAGACCCGCGTGATCCGCCCCGCGACCGGAACGGAGCTGTCCGCCAGGAGCTGGCTGACCGAAGCGCCGTTGCGCATGCTGATGAACAACCTGCATCCCGACGTCGCCGAGCGCCCTGAAGAGCTGGTGGTCTACGGCGGCATCGGGCGCGCGGCGCGCGACTGGGAGAGTTTCGACAAGATCGTCGAGACCCTTCGCCGCCTCGAAGACGATCAGACGCTGCTCGTCCAGAGCGGCAAGCCCGTGGGCGTGTTTCGCACCCACGCGGATGCTCCGCGCGTGCTGATCGCCAACTCGAACCTGGTCCCGCGCTGGGCGACCTGGGATCACTTCAACGAGCTCGATCGCAAGGGCCTGGCGATGTACGGCCAGATGACCGCCGGCTCGTGGATTTACATCGGCGCCCAGGGCATCGTGCAGGGCACGTACGAGACGTTCGTGGAGATGGGCCGCCAGCACTATGACGGCGACCTGTCGGGCCGCTGGCTTCTTACCGCAGGCCTCGGCGGCATGGGTGGAGCTCAACCGCTCGCCGCGGTCATGGCGGGCGCGTCCTGCCTCGCCATCGAGTGCCAGCCTTCCAGCATCGAAATGCGCCTTCGCACAGGCTACCTTGATCGCTCGACTGACAACCTCGATGAGGCTCTGGCCTGGATCGAGCAGTCGTGTGCCGACAAGACCCCGATCTCGGTGGGCTTGCTAGGCAACGCCGCCGAGTTGCTGCCGCAGTTGCTGGCTCGTGGCGTGCGGCCGGATCTGTTGACCGACCAGACGTCGGCCCATGACCCGGTGAACGGCTACCTGCCGAAGGGCTGGAGCCTGGAGCGCTGGTACGCCATGCGCGACCAGGATCCCAAGCAGGTCGAGGAAGCCGCTCGCGCCTCCATGGCCGAGCACGTCCAGGCGATGCTCGATTTCCAGGCCGCCGGCGTCCCGACCGTCGACTACGGCAACAACATCCGCCAAATGGCCAAGGAGGAAGGCGTCGCCAACGCCTTCGATTTCCCTGGCTTCGTACCCGCCTACATCCGCCCGCTGTTCTGCCGCGGCATCGGCCCCTTCCGCTGGGCTGCGCTCTCCGGCGATCCTGAGGACATCTACAAAACCGACGCCAAGGTGAAGGAGCTCCTTCCGGACAACGCCCATCTGCACAACTGGCTCGACATGGCGGCCCAAAAGATCAAGTTCCAGGGCCTGCCTGCGCGGATCTGCTGGGTGGGGCTCGGCGATCGCCACCGTCTCGGACTGGCCTTCAATGAGATGGTCGCAAAGGGCGAACTCAAGGCGCCCGTCGTCATTGGCCGCGATCATCTGGACTCAGGCTCCGTCGCCTCCCCCAACCGCGAGACCGAAGCCATGCGCGACGGCTCCGACGCGGTCTCCGACTGGCCGCTGCTCAACGCGCTGCTGAACACCGCGTCCGGCGCTACCTGGGTCTCGCTCCATCATGGCGGCGGAGTGGGGATGGGCTTCTCCCAGCACTCGGGCATGGTCATCGTCTGCGACGGCACGGACGCGGCCGCCAAGCGTATCGAACGCGTGCTGTGGAACGACCCGGCGACCGGGGTGATGCGGCATGCGGACGCCGGCTACGACATCGCGCTCGACGTCGCCCGCGAGAAGTCCCTCGACCTGCCGGGCATCCTAGGCTGATGCGCATACTTCGCGCCGTGGACCGCACGCCGACGCCATGGAAGAACGGTGGAGGCCGGACCTGGGAGGTGGCCGCCTGGCCGGTCGACGCGTCGCTTGCCGATTTCGAGTGGCGCGCCAGCATCGCCGAAGTCGCGTCGGAAGGACCGTTCTCCGTGTTCGAGGGTGTTGACCGCGTGCTCACGGTGCTCGAAGGCGGCGCTCTTGAACTAGAGTTCGATGGGCAAGCGCCCGTCAGGCTCGACGCCTCGGCGCCGCCGCTCTCCTTCGCAGGCGATGCGCCCTGCAGCGCCGCGCTGTCGGGCGGGGCGCTGCGCGACTTCAACGTGATGGTCCGAAGAGGCCGCTGGGCGGCCCGTGTTCATAGAGTTGACGGACCAGCGGAACTCCACATCCAGGCGGACGTCACGATCCTGCTCGCCCGGACCCCGGCTCCCATGGGCCCTGACCGCCTCCAGCCAGAGGACGTCGTACTCATCGAAGGCGAGCACAAGACGCACCTCGTCGACGGCGCGTGGCTGGTGGCGGAACTGACGCGCGTCTAGCCGACGACCTCGACAAGCTCGATCCGAAACTCCAGCGGCGTGTTGGCCGGGATCATATCCTTGCCCGCGGGCCCATAGGCGTACTCTGGCGGCATGTAGATCACCCACTCGTCACCTGGCCGCATCAGAGGCAGCACGGTCACCCAGCCGGGGATCAGCTTGCCGAGCGGAAACGTCACCGCGCCCTCCGGATCGTTCCTCGACGAGTCGAACACGCGGCCATCCAGGAACTTGCCTTCGTAGCGCACCTTGATCGTCGACGAGCGCGTTGGGTGCGCGCCCTTCTCAGGTCCGGACTTGAGGACCTTGTACTGAATGCCCGGGATCGTCTTGACGCCCGGGGCTTTTGCGTTGCGCGCGAAAAACTCCGTGTTCGCGTCCTGCGCCGCCGCCGGGGCGGTCAGCGCGAAAGCCAGAAATACGCCGATCAACTTTTGCATTCGCTGCTCCGGTCAGCCGCCAGACACAAGACGTTCGAGGCTCGACGCTACGGTCGGATGATACGTCGGTTTCGCTTCCTGGAAGATGCGAACTGCGATCGGACGGCCCCAGTCGCCTTGTTTCATCAGGCCGGCATAGAGCGGACGCAGGAAGAGGCCGCGACCGACCGACGTAAGGAACTCTTCGAGGGCGGGAACCGCCGGTTCGTATCGATTGGCGATTGCGAGTTCGAGCCAGGCCGATCGGATGTAGCTGTTCGTGGACGCCGAGAGCTTGAGGGTTCCGTCCAGGTCGTCGAGCTGCGCCTTGGAAAGCTGCCTCGGAAGGCTGTTCAGGAACCGCAACCACTCCTGAGTCGTCCAGGCCGACGTGGTCAGTTGCGACGCCGGCGCGCCCTGCTTGAATGCGGCGACCTGGGCGTCGACACGTGCAAGCGCCTCGGACTTAACGTGCACGGCATTATCGGGAAGGCCCGCTCCATACGCCCAGCGGTCAAGCTGGAGTTTGTCCTCCAACCCTTTGTCGCCCTTGATGAGATTGGCGCGTAAATCCTTCAGGAAGCCGGCCGTGGTTTGCGGCTGGAACGCGTGGCGATCGAAGTACGAGGTGAGATAGGCGTCCCAGCGCTCGCGGCCGACCGTCCTCTCGATCGTCCGCAAGAACGTCGCGCCCTTAAAATAAGCCAACTGCCCGCCGACATCCCCATAGAGCTTGGTGGCTTCGGCGGTCGGACCGCCGACCTCCGCGATGTCCGCCTGCATCCCGTCCCAATCGAGATCGGCCTCCATCTCAGCTCGAGGCGCGCCGTACTGCGCCTCCATGATCCGGTTCTCGAAGTAGGTGGTGAAGCCCTCGTTCAGCCAGCTGTCCGGCCAGGTCGCATTGGTCACCAGATTGCCGGACCAGCTATGCGCCAGCTCGTGCGCCACGAGGCCGACATTGGCCCGGTCGCCGGTAATGAAGGTCGGGGTCAGGAATGTGAGGGTTGGGTTCTCCATTCCTCCGAACGGGAACGACGGCGGCAGCACGAGCACGTCATAACGGCCCCAGCGGTACGGTCCGTAGAGCGCCTCCGCGGTGGTCACCATCTTCTCGGTATCAACCAGTTCCGCCGCGGCCCGATCCATCATCGACGGCTCGGTGTAGACGCCCGTACGCGGGCCGAGCTCCCGGAAGGACAGGTCGCCGACGGCCAGGGCGATCAGATACGGAGGCACCGAGTTGTCCATCCGGAAGCGATAAGCGTGCTTGCCCTCGCCGGCCGGCTCGCCATTCGGCGTTAGCCGAGCGCCGCTCATCACCGCCACAAGGTCGTTTGGAACAACGACCCGCGCCGTCCAGGTTTGCCGAATCCCCGGGCTATCTTGCGTCGGGATCCAGCTACGGTTGTTGATGTCTTGGCCTTGGCTGAACAGGTAGGGCTTGGCCTTCCCAGCAGTCAGCGACGGCGACAGCCACTGAAGCGCGCGCGCGCCAGGGCTGGATGCATAGTGGACGACGATCCGTTTGGCGCCGTTCAGCTGCACGGTCAGCGGCGCCCCTAGCTCCGCATCCGATGCGCCGAGCTTCCAGGCCAGATCACGTCCAGCTCCGTCCGTCACCTTGCTGACGGTCAGCCCCAGCGTATCGAGCACGATCTCCTTGGCCCCAGGCGCCGCGAGAACGTCCATGGCGGCCTGCCCGCTCATGGTCTTCGCATCGAAGTCGGCCGTCAGATCGAGATCAACGTGCGTCACACGCGCGACGAGCGGCCGTGCGTACGAACGCACGTCCTTGGCATCCGGCGTCGTGAGCACTGGGGCGACAGCTGAAGCCGCCAGGGTGTTCGTCGCGATGCTGGCGGCGGACAGGGCTGAAGCGAGAAGAATGGCCCGCAGGAATATGCGCATGCTGAAACGCCCCCAGGAAAGCACAGGCCCGCACGGCAGGCCGAGTCGGCCGTCATCCTAGCCGCCGGTCGAGGCAATTCTTGCCTTTGTCGTGGCTGATTGCGCATCAGCTACGCTCGCAACACGCCCAACACCTATTTATGCCCGGGTTATTTTGTGAGAAAGACGTCGACGATGCCCGACACGCATACCGCATTCGCCGGAGCCCGTAGGCTCGCCTCTGGGTCGCTTTCCACCGTCGCCCCGGCAGTAAAGGCTGCATTCGACGCAGGCGAATCCCACGTATTGGTCTTCAACGACACGTCCGGCCGGCAAGTCGATCTCGATCTGCGGGGCAGTTTGAGCGAAGTGCTTGAGCGTCTAGCGTCATCGCCTGAACAGCCGCCTCGATCGCTCGGACGTGGACGACCGAAACTCGGCGTCACGGCCCGCGAAGTCACGCTCTTGCCCTCCCAAAGCTTACCAAAATCCCGGTGAGGGTCAAGAACAAAATAGGAACTTATGCAGCTTTCTCGGCCGCTAGCATGTCCAAAGCCACCTCCAGCACCGCCTCAAGCCGGTAGATTTCCCGGTCCCCGCCATGCACGGCCTCGCGCGGCGTGAGTTCCTCGCCGCAGATCATGTCGCAGGCGGCGACCAGCGACGGCTGGCGCCGCAGGGTTTCGCGATAGATGTTCAGCGCATCGCGCGCCCGCGCATTGGCCTCGGCGCGCGCGATCACCGCGGTCAACGGCGTCTCGGCCGCCCCGCCCGGCCTGACGTCCAGTGTCGAGGCGATCGCCACCTCGCCCTGGGCCACGCGGTAGCAACGCCCATAGCGCTCGCCCGCCGCCTTCTGGGCGGTGGTCAGCCGGCCCTTGCGCGACAGCCACTCCAACCCGGCCAACCGGCGATACGGGCGCTGCCGCTCTCCAGGCGCCGACGGCGGCGCTTCGAACTCTGCACCGCGCGCCACCGACAGCGCGATCGTTTCGACCACGCCCTCGGCGACCTGGCGGGCTTCCAGCCGCGCCCGGCCCTGCTGCGCGACCCGCGCCAGGCGCTCGCGCTCCAGGCGCGCCAGATAAGCTGCTCGGCTCACCCTTCCCTCCCTCTCGTTTCGGATTGCTCGGCGCCGACCCCGACGACGGCGTCGGCCAGGCGATAGACCGCCTCGCCGCACGCGCGTTCGCCCTCCAGCGCGGTCAGGCCGGCGGCGGCGGTCGCCATCAGATCGCGCAGGAAGCGCCCGCGCGTCTCCGGCGGCAGGGTGCGCAGCGCGTGCGTCACCACATCGGCGATCGCCGGGTTCATTTCGGCCACGTCAGCGGCAGGCAGACCGCGACGCCCTCCTTGCCGACCCGGCGCTCGGAGAAGGCGCAGAAGCCGCCCTGCGCCATGACGTCGGCGACGTGCCGGTCATGGCGAGCAAAGCGCGGAACCTGGATGTCGCCGCCCCAGGGCGGACGGGCTCGGAAGTGCGCCTCAAGCCGGCGCGCCTCTCGCGGCGCGACGGCGAGCTCTACCATGGCGCGCGTCGGCGACGTCCCGATTTGTCGTAGGGTTGTATATTCTTGGCCCGTGGGGGCGCCTCTCGGCTGCGTTTCGTGTCCCATGGCGAAAATGTATGGAACATACAGTGAACGGGCAAGCGGATTCTGTATTTATTTTACACACAGGCTCGGCTAGAAGCCGCCTATGGACGATCGTTTCCAGCGCCTGCGGCTGGCCCGCATCGAGCAAGGCTATGAGACGGCCGCAGCGGCGGCCGACGCCTTCGGCTGGAACCGGAACACCTACTCGTCCAACGAAAACGGCAACGCGCCGTTCTCGTATCGTCGCGCCAAGGAGTACGCGGCCGCCTTCGGCGTGCGGCCCGAATGGCTCTACGACGCAGCCGGACCAATGCGGTCGACGGGGTCGGAAGGTCTCGCCCCTATCATCGGCAGGGTCGGCGCCAATCCCGAAGGCGACGTGCTGCTGGCCACCGGCCAGGGCAGCGGAGAGCTCGCCCCAATCCCGCCCGGCGGCACGGAGAAGGCTGTGGCGCTAAGGGTTTCCGGACACTCCATGCGCGGCTTGGCCGACGACGGCGCCCTGATCTACTTCGAGGATCAGCGCAGTTCGCCAAGTCTCGACATGCTGGGCCACGTCGTCGTCGTCGAGACCGACACCGACGAAGTGCTGGTCAAGCGCCTGCTACGCGGTTCCGGGCCTGGTCTCTACGACCTCGAGAGCCTCGCCGGCCCGACGCGCCACGATGCGCGCCTGCGCTGGGCGGCCCACATCACTGCGATCATTCCGCCCTTCCAGGCGCGCCGGATCATCATCAGCGAAGGCTGAGTTGCGGCCCGAGGTTTCGATTGCGGGATAATGTATATAATATACATTTTCTGTATGACCGAACTTGAAAACCTGATCGTCGCGGAAGCCGCCGCCGAGGCGGCGCGGATGACGCTCGCACGACGCGAACTATTCCGCGCCCGGGGCGTCGCCTGGTCGGGAATGACGCCGGACGCTCCCGCAGCCTGCCCGCCCGCGACACTGCGTGCCCGCGCTCAGGCGCGCCTCACGGCGCGGCAGGCCTGGCGCGCCAGCTCAGATGGCGGGTTCGTGGCCGCGATCGCCTTTTCTCAGACTGCAGCCCGCGAAGCCTTCACCACCGCTGAGCGAGCCCGCGCCGGCGCCGCCCGGGGTGAGACAACTGAGTGGCGGCTCCAGGTCCTCGACGAATTGTCAGCCCAGGCCCGCGCGCTCGCTGCCGGCGTGCGCCAGGCGCGTCGCGCGCTCGCGCCCTAGCAGCGTCCGCTCGCCGCCCGGCCTCGAGCCGGTCGCCAGGACCGCACCTCCCGGCGCGACCTGATTTCGTCGTGCAGCATGTCCGCCAGATCCAACACCTGTTCACGCGACATTCGCCGCGTCGCGCCGCGCACTTCTGCGGCGAGGCGGAACATCAGGTCGGACGGTAAGCCTTGATTGGCGCTCATCGTCTTGCCTCACGCTTGCCCTCAACCAGCCCACTCCCTCAATTCGCGAGCGCGCGGACTCGTTCCCGTTAATCGTGCATTTGACATAGATAGTTCGCCAACCTAACTAAATCGCCATGCCGAACTCGCCCGAGACTCTAGGCCTCGCCGACAATCTGCGCGCGCCGCTGCTGCGCGTGGCGCGCCGCCTACGCCAGGAGGCCCAGCGGGCCGGCAGTTCGGCGCTAGACGCCCTGATCCTCGGTCACATCCGCCGACACCCCGGCGTCGGGGTCAGCGAGCTGGCCCTGGCCGAGCAGATCTCGCGCCCCAGCATGAGCGGACACATCAAGCGCCTCGAAGCGGCCGGCTGGATCCTACGCATCGACGATGCGCAGGACGGGCGCCGCTCGGGCCTGCGCATCACGCCGCTGGGCGAGGCCCAGGTCGACGCGGTCCGCCAGCGGCGCAATGACTGGCTGGCCATCCGTCTGGCCCGCCTTTCGCCGGAGGACCGCGCGGCCTTGGCCGCCGCCGGCGCGCCGCTGCTGAAACTCCTGGAGTGCGAACCGTGAGCCCCGTCGACCAACCGATCCATGAGACAGGCTCCACGGCGACGACCCGCGGCTGGGTGATCCCGGCGATCATCGGGTCGGCCATGCTCATGCAGACCATGAATGCGACGGTGATCGCCAATGCTCTGCCGACCATGGCCGTCGCGCTGGGCGAGCCGCCCCTGCGCCTGAACCTCGCGATCACCATGTTCCTGCTGGCTTCGGCGGTTTTCCTGCCGATCAGCGGCTGGGTCGCCGACAAGTTCGGGGCCAAGCGGGTCTTCATGGTCTCGATGGTGCTCTTCGCGCTGGCGTCGGCTGCGTGCGGCTTCGCCCAGGACCTCACCCAGCTGGTCATCGCGCGGATCTTCCAGGGCATGGGCGGGGCGATGATGATGCCCGTTGGCCGGCTCGTCCTGCTGCGCACCACTCCCAAGGAGGAACTGGTCGGCGCGATGTCGGTGATGACCATGCCGGCCCTGCTCGGTCCGGTCATCGGTCCGATCATCGGCGGCGCGATCGTCACCTTCGCCGACTGGCGCTGGATCTTCTTCCTGAGCATCCCGGTGGCCGTCGTGGGCGTGCTGCTGGTCATGCGCTACGTGCCCAACGTCAAGGAGCAGGAGGTCTCGCCCATCGATTGGAAGGGCACCCTGCTCACCGGCCTCGGGCTCGCCGGCCTGATCTTCGGCTTCGAGAACCTTGGCCGCGGGCTGCTGCCCGACGTCCTCGTGGCGTCGATGTTCTTCGGCGGCCTGGCAGCGCTGGTCGTCTACTGGCGCCACGCCCGCGGCAATCCGCACGCCATCCTCGACCTCTCGGTCTTCAGGCTGCAGACCTTCCGCGCCTCGGTCATCGGCGGCGCCTTCATGCGCATCGCCATGGGGGCGACCCCGTTCATGCTGGCCATGCTGCTCCAGATCGGCTTCGGCCTGTCGGCGCTTCAGGCCGGCCTGATGACCTTCATCTCCGCGGCCGGAGCCCTGGTGATGAAGACGACCGCGCCGCCGATCCTGCGTCGCTTCGGGTTCCGCACGGTGCTGATCGTCAACGCCCTGATCGTCGCCGTCAGCTTCGTCGCCTATGGCCTGTTCACGCCGACCACTCCGCACTGGCTGATCCTGCTGATCCTTGGGATCGGCGGCTTCTTCCGCTCGCTGCACTTCACCAGCCTCAACGGCCTCGCCTTCGCCGACATCGGCCAGGACCGCATGAGCCGCGCGTCGACGACCTCCTCGATGGTCCAGCAGCTGGTGCAGTCGATCGGCATCGGCCTGGCTGCATCGCTGATGCATTTCTTCATGGTCGCCCGCGGCGAGGATCACCTCACGGCCGCGGCGATCTCCCCGGCCTTCGTCGTCACCGGCCTGATCACTCTGATCTCGCTCGCCTTCTTCATCCCCCTGCCCCGCGACGCCGGAGACGAGATGAACCGCCGCCGGTGATCCAATCGCCGCCTGCGGCGTTATCCGCCCGCCAAGGGGCGATCCCATTCAGGAGGCGAGCTATGATCCGTAAGGCGCGTGCGGTTTGGCGTGGAACCGGTCGTGACGGCGACGGCGACCTGACCACCGATTCCGGGGTCCTGTCCTCAACGCCCTACAGCTTCAAGACCCGCTTCGAGGACACTCCCGGCACCAACCCGGAAGAGCTGATCGCCGCCGCCCACGCCGGCTGCTTCACGATGCAGCTCGCCTTCCTCATCCAGCGCGCAGGCCTTGCGGCTGAAGAGCTGACCACCGAGGCCACGGTGTCGCTGGTCCCGGACGGCGAGGGCTTCAAGATCGATCGTTCGGCGCTGACGCTCCAGGCCAAGGTGCCCGGGATCAATCAGGTCAAGTTCGACGAACTCGCCCGCATGGCCGAGAAGAACTGCCCGGTCTCGCGGCTGCTCAACGCAGAGATCACGCTGCAGGCGACGCTGATTTCCTAGCGCCGGGCCAGCACGGCGGTCATCCGGCATTCCGCCCCTTCGGGCGGAAAGCCCAGCTCGACCGTGCCGCCATAGGCCTGCAGCGCGCTGAGCGTCAGGCGGGTGCCGAAACCCGTGCGCTTCGGCGGCTCCACCGGCGGGCCACCGCGTTCGCGCCAATGCAGTTGCAGGCGCTCGCCGTCAACGCCCCAGACGATCGATACCCGGCCCGCCCCCGACAGCGCCCCGTACTTGGCCGCGTTGGTGGCCAGTTCGTTCAGCACCATCACCAGGTTGACCGCCATTTCAGGATCCAGCGGCGCTGGCGCCTCGGGCCCGGAGATCGCGAAACCCTCAGCCGCGAACGGCGCCAAGGCCGCCTCGATCACGTCGCGCAGGTCGGCCGCTTCCCAGACGTTGCGAGTCAGCAGGTCGTGGCCGCGGGCCAGCGACTGCAGGCGGCTGTCGAACGCAGCGCGGAACGCGACGGGATCGTCCGGCGCCCCACGCAGGGTCTGCGAGGCGATCGCCTGCACCGCCGCCATGTTGTTCTTCACTCGGTGGTTCAGTTCTCCGAGCAGCAGGTTCTGGCGCTCGCGCGCCGCCACCTGCGCGGAGATGTCCTGCGAGGTGCCGATCACGTGCACCGGCCGGCCCTGGGCGTCAAACGACACCCGCGCCGCGCCGCGCACCCAGACCGCCGAACCGCCATCCCCGGCGGCGGTGGTGCGATGTTCGACGACGTAGTGGCCGTCGTTCTCTCCGGCCATCGCTGCTTCATAGGCGTCGCGTGTCGCTGGGAAGTCCTCGAAGTGAACCGCGGCGGCATAGGTCGCGTAGTTCAGCTCGCCTTCGGCGGGCATGCCGAACATTCGGCGCGTCTGCCCGTCCCAATCGACGCGGTCGGCGGCGACATCGTACTCCCAAAGCCCCAGCTCGGTCGCATTCAGCGCCAGCGTCAAGCGCGCGCCCTGCCGCTCGGCCTCGACCTGGGCGACGTGCTGCTCGGTGATGTCGATGATGATGAACACCACCTGCCCCGCCGCGCCGGCGAACGGCGTGAAGGTGCCGAGGAACCAGGCCTGATGGCCGTTGGGGAAGCGGAACGAGTACTCGATGGTCTCGGGCGCGCCATTGGCCAACACCCGGCGCAGCACTTCGAGGCGACCCTGAATCTGTTCCGGCGACACGCCCAGGTCGCGCCCCGTGCGACCGCTCAATGTCCCCGGCGCGCAGCCATAGAACTCGCAGGCGCCGCGATTGGCCATGAGGAACCGGTAGTCGTCCTCCAACGGCTCCACGACGCCGGCCAGCATCGATGAGGCGTCGAGCATTGCCTGAAGCAGCGCTTCGCCGCCGGCGCTGGCGCTCGGCCAGTCACCCTTCCGCTGCTCGTCGCCCATAAGCCCTCCGCCCGTAACAGTTCCAATCCTAGGGCCGGAATTCGCGGCTGGACAGACGGCGATCAGCCTCAGGCCGCGCGCTGCGTCGTTTCGTCCGGTTCGGTCGGCAGGTCGCCCGACGCGGCGTTGTAGATCTCCATGTCGAGCATGCCCTGCTGCTTGGCCACCAGGGTCGGGACCAGCGCCTGACCAGCGACATTGGTTGCAGTTCGCCCCATGTCGAGGATCGGGTCGATGGCCAGCAGCAGCCCCACGCCCTCGAGCGGCAGCCCCAAGGTCGATAGCGTCAGGGTCAGCATCACCACCGCGCCAGTCAGGCCGGCCGTCGCGGCCGACCCGATCACCGAAACGAACACGATCAGGAAGTAGTCACTGACCGCCAAAGGCACGCTGTAGAACTGCGCCACGAAGATCGCGGCGACCGCTGGATAGATCGCCGCGCAGCCGTCCATCTTGGTCGTCGCGCCCAACGGCACGGCGAAGGCCGCGTATGACCGCGGCACGCCCAGCGCGCTCTCAGCGACGGTCTGGGTGACCGGCAGGGTCCCGATCGAAGAGCGCGAGACGAAGCCGAGTTGGATCGCCGGCCAGGCTCCCGCGAAGAACTTGAGAGGATTGAGACCGTTGGCCGCCAGCAAGGTCGGATAGACGACGAACAGCACCAGACCTAGCCCGGCGTACACGGCCACCGCGAAGGCCCCGAGCTGGGCGAGCGCATCCCAGCCGTACAGGGCTACGGCGTTGCCGAACAGGCCGATGGTGCCGATCGGAGTGAGCCGGATGACCCACCAGAGAATCTTGCGGACGATGGCCAGCGCCGAGCCGTTGAACGCCAGGAACGGCTCGGCCGCGGCCCCCGACTTCAGCGCCGCGATCCCGGTGACCAGCGAGATCACCACGATCTGCAGCACGTTGAACGACAGCGCCGTCTTGGCTCCGTCGTCGGTCAGCGTCGTGGACGCGGCTAGGCCCAGCATGTTCGACGGCACGAGCCCGGTCAGGAAATCAAGCCAAGAGCCACTGGTGCGTGGAACCTCGGCGGCCGCCGCCGCCACGGTCGTGTTCAGCCCCGGCTTCAGCACGAGGGCCAGGACGATGCCGATGCTGACCGCGATCAGTGCCGTGACGGCGAACCACATCAAGGTCCGCCACACCAACGCAGCGGCGTTCTGAAGCTGGCGCAAATTGGCGATGCTGGCGACGATGGCCGTGAACACCAGCGGCGGCACCAGCACGCGCAGGAGCTGGACGAAGGTCGATCCGGCGAGGCTCAGGGCCTCGGACAATCCATGACCAGGCTGCCCCGCCTCGGAGCCCAGCTCGCGCGCCAGCAGGCCCAGCCCCAGGCCGAGCGCCATGCCGGCCAGGACCTGGAACCCGAATGAGGCGAAGATGCCGCCGCGTTTGCGCGCCTGCGCCATGGAAAGCTCCTAACGAAAGTCGCGCGGAGCATGGTCGGGGCTCTGCCCCCACGCCAGCGGTTTGAGCTTTTTGTGTCCTTAGAAAACCTGAAAGCGAACCAATCCGCCGCATCGTCGGCGCCGACCGGCAGATCCTGCCCACCTCAGCACGCAGTTTTTGCCGCTCCTGGCCGGCAAGATTTACCGTGTTTGACGCTTTCCGGCGGGCCCAAACGCCCGCCGCGAACGACGCTCGACGAAAAAGCTCAAGCGCATCAACGAAAAGAGGTTAACGGCCCAAACTGGCCCGCCCCTTGCTCTGGAGTCACGCAGGCAAAACGCCTCCGGCAGTCAAAATGACGTCGGTCTCCGAGAAAAGGAAACACGTGTATGTCGCTGAATTCGGTCAACACGAACAAGGGCGCGATGATCGCGCTCCAAAACCTGAACGCCACTAACAAGGACCTTGGCACCGTTCAGAACCGGATCAACACCGGTCAGAAGATCGCCACCGCCAAGGACAACGGCGCCATCTGGGCCATCGCCCAGAACCAGCGCGCTGAATCTGCCTCGCTCAATTCGGTCATCTCGTCGCTGCAACGCGGCCAGTCGGTGGCTGACGTCGCTATGTCGGCCGGCACCGCCATCTCGGACATTCTCGTCCAGATGAAGGAAAAGGTCCTGGCGGCGACTGAAGCGGGTCTGTCGTCCGCGTCGAAGCAGGCGCTCAGCGATGAATACACCTCGCTGCGCGACCAGATCGACACGATCGCCAACAACGCCACCTTCGACGGCGTGAACCTAATCGCGACGCCTTCGAGCAACAGCTCGAGCATTAAGGCGATCGCCAACGCCGACGCCACCGCGACCATCGACATCGCCCACGTGGACCTGTCGAAGTCGAACGCCAAGATCGCCGCGACGCTGAGCACGCTGACCGGCACGGTGAACTCGGCGGACGTGAAGGAAGTGGAAGACGCCATCCAGGACGTCTCCTCGGCCCTCTCGAAGCTCGGCACCGGCGCCAAGGCGCTCGACACCCACATGACCAACGTCATGAAGCTCCAGGACACCCTGGACGCCGGTGTCGGCAACCTGGTCGACGCCGACCTGGCGAAGGAAAGTGCGAAACTGCAGGCGCTGCAGACCAAGCAACAGCTTGGCGTGCAGGCCCTCAGCATCGCCAACCAGTCGTCGAGCACCCTGCTCGGACTGTTCCGATAAGACTGACGAACGCTCTGCGTTCACGGCGGCGGCGGGAAGGGAAACCTTCCCGCCGCTTTCGTTTTGGCGCTACTCGGCGGCCATCGCCAGGGCGCTGCCGCGGGTCAGCGAGGTCTTCGCCGCCAGCGCGGCCTTAGCCGCTTCGTATTCGGCCGCCAGGCGGTCGATCATGTCGCCGGCGCTCGGGATGTCCTTGACCGCGCCGATGCCCTGACCGCAGCCCCAGATGTCCTTCCAGGCCTTGGCCTTCTGGTTGCCGCCCGAGCCGAAGCTCATCTTCGACGGATCCGATTCCGGCAGGTTGTCCGGGTCGAGGCCGGCCGCCTCAATCGAGGGCCGCAGATAGTTGCCGTGCACGCCGGTGAACAGGTTCGAATAGACGATGTCGTCGCCGTTGCTGGCCACGATCATGTCCTTGTAGCCCTGCTGGGCGTTGGCTTCCTGCGTCGCAATGAACGCCGAGCCGATGTAGGCGAGGTCCGCGCCCATCGCCTGGGCTCCCAGGATGGCGGCGCCGTTAGCGATCGAACCCGACAGCGCGATCGGACCGTCGAACCACTCGCGCAGTTCCTGCACCAAGGCGAAGGGCGACAGGTGACCGGCGTGGCCGCCGGCGCCGGCCGCCACCGGGATCAGGCCATCGGCGCCCTTCTCCACCGCCTTGCGGGCGAAGCGGTCGTTGATGACATCGTGCAGCACCACGCCGCCGTAGGAGTGGATCGCCTGGTTCACGTCTTCGCGCGCGCCCAGCGAGGTGATGGTCACCGGCACCTTGTACTTCACGGCCATCTCGACATCGTGCTCGAGGCGGTCGTTGGTCTTGTGGACGATCTGGTTCATCGCGAACGGCGCCGACGGACGGTCCGGATTCTTGCGATCCCAGTCGGCCAGTTCCTCGGTGATCTGGGCCAGCCACTCGTCGAGCTGGCTCGCCGGGCGCGCGTTCAGCGCCGGGAACGAGCCGACGATCCCCGCCTTGCACTGCGCGATCACCAGCTCCGGGCCGGAAATGATGAACAGCGGCGAACCGATCACCGGGATGCGCAGGCGCTCTGCGAGAATGGGGGGCAAGGCCATGGAGTCGTCCTTATGAGATGGGTCGATCTATTTTTTACAGCGTACACACAAAATTTCGCGACGCGCAAGCGCCCCCGCCGCATGACCCCGCGTGAACTTGACGCGTCGGTTCGACAGGCCGCAATGACAGGCTGATGACCGAAACTTCGTTCGCTTCCGGCGCCTTCCCGCCCGCCACCGCCGCCGATTGGCGCGCCCTGGTGGAAAAGACCCTGAAGGACGCTCCCTTCGAGAGCCTTCAACGCACCACGCTCGAGGGTCTGCCCATCGCCCCGCTCTACGAAGCGGCGCCTGATGGAGCCCGGTTCGCCCCGCGGCCGCATGACGCCGATCGCCCGTGGGATCTGCGCGCCGCCGTGGCTCATCCGGACCCGGCGCGGGCTCGCACCGACCTGTTGGCCGACCTTGAGGGCGGCGCGGCGTCGGGCCTCATCTGTATCGATCCCGCCGGCGAGCGTGGCGTGGCTGTTGGTTCGGCCGCCGACCTGGCTCGCGTGCTCGACGGCGTGCTGCTGGAACTGGCCCCGATGGCGCTGGACGCTGGTTTCCTGGGACCGAAGGCGGCCGACTGGCTGGCCTCCGCCGCAAAGGGCTCGCCCGCCGCCCTGCTGCTGTTCCACATCGATCCGCTCAGCGCCTTCGCGCGCGCCGGCGAGAGCCCCGGCCCAGTCGAGAGCCACCTGGTCTCGGCCGCCACGGTCGCCGCGCGGCTGGCCGAATCCTATCCCAAAGCCGGCCTGTTCCTCGCCTCCGGGCGTGTGATCCACGAGGCCGGCGGCGGCGAGGCCGGCGAACTGGCCTTCGCGCTGGCCTCCGCCCTCGCCTACGCCAAGGCGCTGGTCCGTGCCGGCTTGACCATGGAACAGGCGTTCGCGGGCATTTATCTCGGTCTCTCCGCCGACGCCGACTACTTCGCCTCCATAGCCAAGTTCCGCGCCGCCCGGGTGCTGTGGGCCCAATTGACCAAGGCCTGCGGCGTCACCGCGCCGGCCCGGATCGAAGCCCGCTCCTCGCAGCGCATGCTCGCGGTGCAGGATCCCTGGACCAACATGCTGCGCCTGACTTCGGCCGGGTTCGGGGCGGCGGTTGGCGGCGCCGACGCCGTAGTGCTCGGCGCGTTCACTGACGCCATCGGCCTGCCGACCGCATTCGCGCGCCGCCAGAGCCGCAACGCCCAACTGGTGCTGATGGAAGAGGCCCATCTCGGCCGCGTCGGCGACCCCGCCGCCGGCTCGGGCTACATCGAAGCGCTCACCGACGAGATGGCCCGCGCCGCCTGGGCCCAGTTCCAGGCAATCGAAGCTCAGGGCGGCGCCGTGGCGGCCTTGGCCTCGGGCCACATCGCCGACCAGGTCGCCGCCGTGCGCGACGCCCGCGAGGCCGCTGGCCCGCCCAAGATCGTCGGCGTCACCGCTTTCCCGCCGACCCAGGACGCGCCCGTCGAGGTCGAGCGCGCGTCTGCCGTCGCCGTCGAGGGTCCTGCGCCCCGATTGCCCGGCCCCGACGGCCGCTGCCCCCCGCTCGCCCCGATCCGTATCGCCGCGCCGCACGAGGCCGCACGATGAGCCAGTTCCCCGACTTCGCCACCCTCCCCTTCGACGCCTCGGGCGCCGCGACGCCGCTCGCCACAGGCCCCGCCTGGGAGACACCGGAGGGCATCGCCGTCCGCCCGGCCTACGGGCGCGCCGACATCGAGGGTCTGAGCACCGGCTATCCGGGCCTGGCGCCGTTCGTGCGCGGGCCCTATCCGACCATGTACCTGACCAACCCGTGGACGATCCGCCAGTATGCGGGCTTCTCCACGGCCGAGGACTCCAACGCCTTCTATCGCCGCAACCTGGCCGCCGGTCAGATGGGCCTGTCGGTCGCCTTCGACCTCGCCACCCACCGCGGCTACGACAGCGATCACCCGCGGGTGAAGGGCGATGTCGGCATGGCGGGCGTCGCCATCGACTCCATCCTCGACATGCGCACGCTGTTCGACGGCATCCCGCTCGACAAGATGAGCGTGTCGATGACCATGAACGGGGCGGTGCTGCCGATCCTGGCGCTCTACATCGTAGCCGCCGAGGAACAGGGCGTGCCGCACGCCAAGCTGTCGGGCACGATCCAGAACGACATCCTCAAGGAGTTCCTGGTCCGGAACACCTACATCTATCCGCCATCGCCCTCGATGCGGATCATTTCCGATATCTTTTCATACACTTCGCGCGAAATGCCGAAGTTCAACTCGATCTCGATCAGCGGCTATCACATCCAGGAGGCCGGCGCGACGCTGGACCTGGAACTGGCCTACACCCTCGCCGACGGCATCGAGTACGTGCGTGCAGGCGTCGCCGCCGGCATGACCGTCGACCAGTTCGCGCCGCGCCTGTCGTTCTTCTGGAACGCCGGCATGAACGCCTTCATGGAGATCGCCAAGCAGCGGGCCGGGCGCCTGCTGTGGGCCCAGCTGATGAAGGACGAGTTCGATCCCAAGGACTCGCGCTCGCTCAGCCTGCGCGCCCACACCCAGACCAGCGGCTGGAGCCTCGCCGCGCACGACGTCTACAACAACGTGCCCCGCACCTTGGTCGAAGCCATCGCCGCCACCGGCGGTCAGACCCAGAGCCTGCACACCAATTCGCTCGACGAGGCCCTGGCCCTGCCGACCGACTTCTCGGCCCGGATCGCGCGCAATACGCAGCTGTTCCTCCAGCTCGAAAGCGGCCAGACCCGCGTCGTCGACCCGTGGGGCGGCTCGTACTATGTCGAGCGCCTGACCGCCGACCTCGCCGCCCGCGCCCTGGAGCACATCGCCGAGGTCGAAGCCCTGGGCGGCATGGCCAAGGCCATCGAGGACGGCCTGCCCAAGCGCCGCATCGAGGAAGCCAGCGCCCGCACCCAGGCGCGTATCGACGCCGGCCGCCAGAGCGTCGTCGGCGTGAACCGCTACAAACCCGAGGTCGCCGACGAGATCCCGGTGCTCAAGGTCGACAACACCGCCGTGCGTGAACGTCAGCTCGAAAAGCTGAAGCGCCTGCGCGCCGAGCGCGACCCGGTCGCCGTCGAAGCCGCCCTCACCGCCCTGAACAACGGCGCGGCGGGCAATGGCAACCTGCTCGAGCTCTCGGTCGACGCCGCCCGCGCCAAGGCGACGGTCGGCGAGATCAGCCTGGCGCTCGAAAAGGTGTTCGGCCGCCACGCCGCCGAGGCCTCGGCGGTCACCGGCGTCTACCTGCGCGAGTCCGGCGCCACGCCTCAGGCCCAGCGCGCCAAGGCCATGACCGACGCCTTCCGCCAGGCCGACGGCCGCAAGCCGCGGGTGATGATCGCCAAGATGGGCCAGGACGGCCACGACCGCGGCCAGAAGGTGATCGCCTCCGGCTTCGCCGACCTCGGCTTCGACGTCGACATCGGCAACCTGTTCCAGACCCCGGCCGAAGCCGCCGCCCAGGCGGTCGCCGAGAATGTCCACGTGGTCGGCGCGAGCTCGCTCGCCGCGGGCCATCTGACCCTGGTGCCGGAACTCAAGGACGAACTCGCCAAGCTCGGCCGCGCCGACATCCTGGTCGTGGTCGGCGGCGTCATCCCGCCCGAGGACTTCCAGGCCCTGCGCGACGCCGGCGTCGCGGCGATCTTCACCCCCGGCACGGTGGTGCCCGAGGCGGCGATCGAGGTGCTCGAGCGGCTCAACGAGCAGATGGGCTACGCCCAGCTCGAGAAGGCCTGACCGAGGCGGACGCTGGCGCGCCCTGCGCTTCCAAGGCAGACTGGCGGGCCAGAGCAGGAGTACGCCATGTTCATCGCCATGAACCGCTTCCAGGTCCTGCGCGGACAGGAAGGCGCCTTCGAAGCCGTTTGGCTCTCGCGTGAGACGCATCTGGAATCGGTGCCCGGCTTCCTCGGGTTCAGCCTGCTGCGCGGCCCCGAGCACGAGGATCACACGCTCTACGCCTCGCACTCGCGCTGGGCGTCGAAGGGGGCTTTCGAGGCCTGGACCAAGTCAGAGGCCTTCCGCCTGGCGCACCGCGGCGCCGGCGACAACAAGCCGCTCTACATGGGCCACCCCCAGTTCGAGGGCTTCGAAGTGCTTCAGAGCGTCGCGCCGGCCGCGGCCTAGCCCGACCCAATCATCACCAGATTACCTTCGCTGTCGCGCAGCAGGGCGTAGCGCTCCTTCGGCGACCAGGGGGCGTCGATCGGCTCCTGGTCGAACACTACCCCGCGGCCGTTTAGCTCGCTGAAGGCCTGATCCAAATCCGCGACGACGAGGATCAGGCTCGGCTGCTCGCCCGGCGCTTCATTCGCGCGCTTCTCGAACAGGATCTTGGTCGGCGAGCCCGGCACCTCGAACTCGATCCAGCGCCAACCGCTGCCGTAGTGTTGGTCCGCCGCCAGCACCAGACCCATCACGTCGCGATAGAAGGCGACGGCTCGATCCTGGTCGCTCACCGGCAGTCCCGCGAACTTCACGTGCTTGAACATCGCCGTGTCTCCGCCGCTCTAGACCGTCTTGGGCGTGATCCTCACCGGCTTCGCGCGCCGTCCCGGCTTGCCGTACCAAGTCGCCGGCAGCTCCGAAGCGCCGTGCCGCGCCTCGATATCCTTCTGCAGCGCGCGGGCCGCCATCAGGTGGCCGGGGAACAGGGCGTCCACCGCCCAGCCGATTACCGGCGGGACCGACGCAGCCGAGTCCAGCAGCACATAGGCGGCCATCCTCGCCAGCGTCGGCAACGACGCCCCGGCCACGACGCCCTGATAGAGCAGCAATCCGCCTGCACCGAGGCTGTAGGCCGTCCCGGCCACCGGCACCCAGGCCAGCACGCCGTCCAGACCGATGCCCACGGGCCCGATCCCGACCAGCCGGTCTGAGAGGCGCTTGATGCGCTCGGCGGCCCGCCAGGCCCCGTGCGCGCGTTCCTTATCATCAGCCATCACGTTCCCACGTCATCGCCAGAATATAGGAACTACAGCCTAGCCCCAAAGCTCCGGCGTAGGCGGAAAAATCAGCGAGCCGTCGAAAACCAGCCCCGGATCCCGGTCCCGGGCCAGCAACAATGGGCCGTCAAGGTCGGCGACCTTCGCACCCTGAGCGATGATCATCGCCGGCGCCATGGACAGCGAAGTCGCCACCATGCAACCCGCCATCAGGTCGAGCCCCAGCGCCCGCGCCTCGGCAGCCAGGGCCAGGGCCTCGGTGAGCCCGCCGGCCTTGTCCAATTTGACATTGACCGCGCCGTAACGACGCGCGCACGTCGCCAGTTCGCGGCGCGTATGCAGGCTCTCGTCGGCGCACAGCATGACCGGGCTGGTCCACCCCTCCAGCGCCTCGTCGGCGTCCGCGTGCAGCGGCTGCTCGATCATCTTGACGTCCAGACGGGCGAACTCCGGCGCCAGCCGGACCAGGTCGTCGAAGCTGAGTCCCTCGTTGCCGTCGACGATCAGCCGGGTCTTGGGCGCAGCGGCGCGCACCGCCGCCACGCGGTCCAGATCGTCCGGGCCGCCGATCTTCAGCTTCAGGAACGGACGCCGCGCCATCGGCCGCGCCGCCTCGGCCATTGCCTCGGGGGTGTCCAGGCTGATGGTGTAGCAGGTCTTCACCGGGTCCATGCGCGTCCGCCCCGCGGCCTGCCAAGCCGGCACGCCGCTGAGCTTGGCCTCCAGGTCCCACAGCGCGCAGTCCAGGGCGTTGCGGGCCGCCCCGGGCGGCAGCGCGTCCTGCAGCGCTTGGCGGGTCAGTCCCGCCTCCACCGCCGTCCGCGCGGCGTCGATCCGCGCGATCTCGCCCTGCACCGTCTCGCCGTAGCGGGCATAGGGCACCGCCTCGCCGCGCCCGGTCGCGCCGCCTTCGCTGATCTCGGCGACGATGACATGGGCCTCGGTCTTGGCCCCCCGCGCGATCACGAAGGCGCCGGCCAACGGCCAGCGCTCGTCCCGGACGGCCAGGCGCCGCGTCAAGCCAGGTCGCCGGCCGCCGCGTCGAACAGCAGGTAGGTTCGGCCGGCCTCCGAGCTCAGCAGCGTCTCGACGACGAAGCCCTCGGCGTCGCGCTCTGCGGCGTCCTCCAGCAGTTCGTTGTAGCGGGCCAGATAGGTCATGACCTGGCGCTTCAGCGGCTCGTCGGTGAACAGCTTGCGGGTCAGGCGCCGCGTGGCGGCCGGCGCCAGCTTGCGCACCACCGCCCGCGCGCCGTCGACGTCACGGACCTGCAGCGCCACCGCCAGTTCATGGATCCGGCTGCGCGGCAACAGCGCCGTCGGGTCAATGCCCATGGCGGAAATCTCGCCGGCCAGTATCTCCTCCAGCGGCCGGGAGGCCGCCTCCGCTTCGGCCTCCGCGCCGTCGTCGTGCTCCTCGAGCGAGGACAGCAGGTCCTTCCAGGTCCAGCCGTCGGCGGCAGGTTCCTCTTGGCGACCGCCGGCCTGCTCGAAGACGTGCGAGAATTCGGCGTCGGTCGCCGTCGGCGTCAGCCGCAGGCGCGGTCGGCCACGCTCAGCGCCCTCCTCCGCCGGCAAGGGCTCGTTGAGCTCCAGCTCGTCAGGCTCATCGGCCGGCTCGGGCGCCAGGTCAGGTTCGGGCGCCGCAACCGGCTCAGGAGCCTTTGTCAGGCTGGCGCGCAGCGACACGCGCTCGGGCCGCTCGCGCGCAGGCGGGGGCGCCAGCGGCGGCGCGCTCGCCGTCGCCACCGAGCCCATCAGCCGCACGGCCTCGCTCAACATGTCGTAGTTGCGCCGCACACGATCCTGGAAGGCCTCGTCGATCGCCTGGGTCTCGTCGGCGGTGCGCCGCGCGTGATCCATCAGTTCGTCGATGCTTTCGGCCACCGCCATGCGGACCTCTTCGGCGCGGTCGCGCGCCGCGGCGGGCAGCTTGGTCGCCCGCTCCTCGATGTCGCCCAGCATGCTGGTCAGTTCGTCAAGCGTGGCGCGAGCGGCGCGGGCGCCCTCGTCCAACTTGCTGATGGTCGCAGCGCCGGCCTGCTCGACCATCTTAGACGACTGTTCGATCAGCGCGCGCGCCTCGTCCAGCCTCGCCTCGAACACCTTGTTGGCCTGCTGGCCGGCGGTGAAGGCCGCTTCCGACAACTGGTCGACCTGGTCGCGCGCGGTCTCGGCGTGGCGCGCGGCGACTTGGCGGGTGTCTTCAGCCGCCTGGGTCATGGCGGCGATGGCGGCCCGGGTCTGATCTTCCAGGCGCGTCCGTTCGGCGGCGGCCGCCTGCGCCACGGCTTCCACCGAGTGCAGGGTCGACTGACCGAATTCGTCGCGTTCGGCCTTGGCCGTCTCTGCCAACTCGCGGAACTGCGCGGTCGCCTCGGCCATCAGCTGGCGCAGCGCCTCGCCGCCCTTCACGGCGCGATCGCCCATCTCGGCGGCCGACAGCCGCGCCTGGCCGATGAACTCCGACAGTTGCGCGGTTTGGGTCTCGGCCTGGGCGGCGAAGCCTTCGTGATCGGCGCGCAGCGCATGGGCGGCCGTGACCAGTCCGGCGCGTTGCTCGGTCAGCCCCTTCTCGACCGCGCCGATCTGCTCGGTGACGCCAAGGCCCGCGGTCTCCAGCCGGGCGATGTGGCGGGTCAGGTCCTCTGCGGCGACACGTGCGGCGTCGCTGGTCTCGCCGGCGGCGGCGGCCAGATCGGCGGCGCGCGCGGCGAGCGAGGCCTCGGCCTCGCGCAGCTGCGCTTCGGCCAGGTCGGACGCTTCGCCGACCATCTTGGCCTGGCGGGTGATGGCGTCGGCGACGGCGGTCGCCTGGGAATCCAGCGTCTGGGCCAGGCCGCCCAGTTCGCTGCGCTCGCGACCGAGGGTTTCGGACAGTCCCTGGGCGGTGCGCGCGGCGTTGGCGGCGGCGGCGGCCAGTTCCTCACTCTCGCCGGCCAGCGCCTGGCGCAGGACGATAATCGTGTCACGGGCCTCCTGCGCCGCGGCTCCGGCGCGGGCGATTTCGTCGCGCATGGCGTGGACCAAGTCGACGGTCTGGGCGCCGGCGGCCATGGCCGGGGTGACCATCTCGTCGGCCAAGGCCTTGGTGCGCCGGGCCTCGGCGCCCAGCAGTTGCCCCTGCCGCACCATGTAGGCCAGCGCCCAGACCAGGGCCGCGGGGCCGATGGCCAGCGCCGCGAACACGGCGACCGCGAACGGCTCGAAGTCGAACGGCGCGACCGACCGGCGATAGCCCCAGGCGAAGGCGATCGGCGCGCAGGCCCACAGCACCGACACCACGAGGGCCGCCATGTAGATCGTCCAGCCCGAAGACGGCGCCACCGTCGTGGTCCGGGCGACCGGAATGCGGGGGGCCAGGCCCGACGCCGACGCGCTGGCGGGCGTCGTGGTCTTGCCCTCCATGGCCAGGTCGCCGGACGGCGGCGGGGCGAAGGCGAAGGCCTGATCGGCCGCGGCGGCCTCGGCCGTATCGACGGGCTCGGGCGTCGGCGCGCCTTCTCCGTCAAGCGATTGCAGGTCGACCGGTTGATGCCGCTTCTTGATCTTCATGGCCCGTCGTAAGCGGCCTTCCACCCCAGCCGGCGAGCGCGCAAACACACGCGCGCCAAGTCATTGCACCCAGGATCGAAGGATTACCGGCGAACGCCCGCGAGGCAAAGCACTGATCGGCGGGCGCGGGCCCGCGCCCTCAGGTCCGCAGCAGTTTGGCGCGGGTCTCAGGACAGATTTCGCGGACCATGGTCGGGCCCTTGCCGGACTTGGCGATCACCCGCGGCGCTGGGGCGGAGGCGGCCTTGCGGCTGGTCGTGCGGGCGACCGTGCGCTCGGCCGGAACAGGCTTTTCGACCTGCTGAGCGTCCAGCGTCACGCCGAAATGCGAATAGGCCGCAGCGGATGACGACACCACCACGGCAGCCACGATCTCGGTAAAGGTCTGCATCGGAACTCTCCCGTCCGTCCGACACGATTCCAGCGAGCGACGTTATACGATGGTCGCTGTCATCGGGCGATGTGTCGCAACATGAAATTTCAGTCATGAAGCGTCGATCACTTGTCGACGAAAGCCGCTCCTTCGTGGCTGAGCAGCCAGTGCTTGCGATCAAGTCCGCCGCCGTAGCCGGTCAAGGTTCCGTCGGCGCCGATCACCCGGTGACAGGGCACGACGATCGAGACGGGGTTGGAGCCGTTGGCAAGGCCCACGGCGCGGATGGCCTTCGGACGGCCGATGCGCTCGGCCAGCCCTTTGTAGGTCAGGGTCTCGCCCGCGGGGATCGAACACAGGGCGCTCCAGACCGCGCGCTGAAACTCGGTCCCGCCGGTGCGCCAGGAGATCGTCTCCAACGCCGCCAGGTCGCCGGCGAAATAGCCCTCCAGCGCCGCGCGTGTCTCGGCCGGGGCCGAGCCCTGGACAAGGTCGGTCGGCGGGTTCTGCCGCCGCAGCAGCGTGGTCAGCCGCGCCTCGTGCGTGGTCCAGTCGAAGGCGCGCAGACAGCCGTCGGCGTCGGTGACCAGCAGCCCCTCGCCAAGCGGCGTCGCCAGGCGGTCGAGGGTCAGGACTTCAGGCGGCCTTGGCATGCTTGCTCTCCGAGGGGTTTTTCGGGTCGGCCGCCCAGAGATGCGAGGCCGCATAGGCGCGCCACGGACGCCAGCGCTCGGCTCGCGCCAGGAGCTCGACCGCGGTCGGTCGCACGCCGTCCGGGCCCTCCAGCGCCCGCATCAAGCCGATGTCGGCGCTGGGGAAGGCGTCGGGTTCGCGCAGCGCCCGCATGGCGATGTACTGCGCCGTCCACTCCCCGATCCCCGGCAGGGCGCGCAGCGCAGCGACCGCGTCGTCCAGGCTGCGGCGCATGCCGAACAGTTCCGGATCCGCGGCGGCGGCGGCGGCCAGCCCGACCAGCGCGCGGCCGCGCGCCCTGGGCATCGCCAACGTCTCGACGTCGACCAGCGCCAGCGCCGCCGGCTCGGGGAAGAAGTGGGTGAGGCCTAGCGCATTGGCCGCCTCGTCCTCCAGCCGCGCGCCGTGCTCGGCGGTGATCTTGCCGGCCAGCACCCGGGCGGCCTGCACGGTGATCTGCTGGCCGAGCACCGCGCGCACGGCCAGTTCGAACCCGTCCCAGGCGCCAGGAGCGCGCAGGCCAGGCCGCGCGGCCACCAGCGGCGCCAGATCCGGATCCTCGGACAAGTGCGCCTCGATGACCGCCGGATCGGCGGCCAGGTCGAACACCCGCCGCACGCGGGCGATCACCGCCGGCCAGACCTCGACCTTGGGAAAGCGCAGGGTGACCTTCAGGTACGCGCCTTCGCCCGGCTCGATCATCACCACGCCGCGCGCCTGGCCGACGCTGAGGGTCCGCGCATAGCGGCCGTCACGCACTACCTCGACGCCGGGAATGGCCCGCGCCGTCAGGAAGGCCTGCATCGCCTGCCAGTCATAGGGGGCGCGATAGGGCAGCCGGATGGTCGCCGCGCCGCCCTCCCCGGCCGCGACCTCGGCGCCGCCCAGCCGGCGCAGCTTGGCCGGCGGGCGGTCGAACAGCTGCTGGAAGGTCTCATTGAAGCGCCGCACGCTGCCGAAGCCGGCGGCCAACGCCACCTCGGCCATCGGCATACGTGTCTCGTGCAGCAGTTGCTTGGCCAGCAGCACCCGCCGGGTCTGGGCGACCGCGACCGGCGAGGCGCCGACATGCTGCTGGAACAGCCGCCGCAATTGTCGTTCACCGACCCCCAGCCGCTCGGCCAGGCTGTCGACGTCGCCGTTGTCGAGCGCTCCAGCTTCGATCAGGCCCAGAGCGCGGGAGACCGTATTCGAGGTGCCCCGCCATGACCCCAGGTCCGGCGAGGTCTCTGGCCGGCAGCGCAGGCAGGGCCGGAACCCGGCCTCCTGAGCGGCCGCCGCCGAGCGGTAGAAGCGCATGTTCTCGCGCTTGGGCGTGCGGGCCGGGCAGATCGGCCGGCAATAGATCCCGGTGCTGGTCACGCCGCTGAAGATGCGTCCGTCGAAGCGGGCGTCGCGCATCTGGAAGGCGCGGTAGCAGGCGTCGTCATCCATATCCATGGCGCGATGATCGGCCTATGAGCGGCGCATGTCTCGCGGTTTTCGGACATGACCGGTCTAGGTTTGGCGGCTTTCGGACGGCGCCATTTTCCTCGTCGGCCTGTCAGTAAATCTCTATCGTCATCGGTCCTCGGGTCCCGTAAGCCGTCGCTCAGGGCCAATCCGCGCGGCGCGTCAGCAGCGACGGGCGGACTTTTTCGTTGTTAGAATTCAGGGTGAGGCCCGAGGTTCACGTGCAAGGTACAGCCCTGATGCAGGCCAAGGCGCCGGCGATCGCTCCCGAAACGCTGACTCATCTTCAGCGCCTGGAAGCCGAGAGCATCCACATCATGCGCGAGGTGGCGGCCGAGGCCGAACGCCCGGTGATGCTCTATTCGATCGGCAAGGACTCCGCCGTGATGCTGCATCTCGCGGCTAAGGCGTTCTATCCGTCCAAGCCGCCCTTCCCGCTGCTGCACGTCGACACGACCTGGAAGTTCCAGGCGATGTACGAAATGCGCGAACGCATGGCCAAGGAGCTCGGCTTCGAGCTGCTGGTCCACAAAAATCCCGAGGCGGTCGCGCGGAACATCAACCCGTTCGACCACGGCAGCGCACTGCACACCGACATCTGGAAGACCGAGGGCCTGAAGCAGGCGCTCGACAAGTACGGCTTCGACGCGGCCTTCGGCGGCGCGCGCCGCGACGAGGAGAAGAGCCGCGCCAAGGAGCGCATCTTCTCGTTCCGCTCGGCCCAGCACCGCTGGGATCCGAAGAACCAGCGCCCGGAACTCTGGCGGCTCTACAACACCCGGAAGAACCCCGGCGAGAGCATCCGGGTGTTCCCGATCTCCAACTGGACCGAGCTGGACATCTGGCAATACATCCACCTTGAGAACATCCCGATCGTGCCGCTGTACTTCTCGCAGGTGCGGCCGGTGGTGGAACGCGACGGCACGCTGATCATGGTCGACGACGACCGCATGCCGCTGCGCCCGGGCGAGGTTCCGATGCAGAAGTCGGTGCGCTTCCGCACCCTCGGCTGCTACCCGCTGACCGGCGCGGTCGAGTCCACCGCCGCCACGCTGCCTGAAATCATTCAGGAAATGCTGCTCACCACGACGTCGGAGCGCCAGGGTCGGATGATCGACCACGACCAGGCCGCCTCGATGGAGAAGAAGAAGCAAGAGGGCTACTTCTGATGGCCCACCAGTCCGCACTCATCGCCGAGGACATCGAGGCGTACCTGTCCGCGCACGAGCGCAAGAGCCTGCTGCGGTTCCTGACCTGCGGCTCGGTGGACGACGGCAAGTCGACCCTGATCGGCCGCCTGCTCTATGACTCGAAGATGATCTTCGAGGACCAGCTGGCCGCGCTCGAAGCAGACTCCAAGAAGGTCGGCACCCAGGGCGGCGACATCGACTTCGCCCTGCTGGTCGACGGCCTGGCCGCCGAGCGCGAGCAAGGCATCACCATTGACGTCGCCTATCGCTTCTTCTCGACCGACAAGCGCAAGTTCATCGTCGCCGACACGCCCGGCCACGAGCAGTACACGCGCAACATGGTCACCGGCGCCTCGACCGCCGACGCCGCCGTCATCCTGATCGACGCGCGCAAGGGCGTGCTGACCCAGACCCGCCGGCACTCGTATCTGGTCTCGCTGCTGGGCATCCGGCACGTGGTTCTGGCCGTCAACAAGATGGATCTGGTGGGCTGGGACCGGCAGGTTTACGACGCGATCCTGCAGGAATATGCCGATTTCGCCGCCCAGATCGGCATCAAGGACTACACCGCA
The DNA here is from genome assembly GCF_964254345.1 of Phenylobacterium sp. LjRoot97. Classification (NCBI taxonomy): domain Bacteria; kingdom Pseudomonadati; phylum Pseudomonadota; class Alphaproteobacteria; order Caulobacterales; family Caulobacteraceae; genus Phenylobacterium; species Phenylobacterium sp. LjRoot97. Next base: position 1,422,232 of record NZ_CAXUTH020000001.1, on the reverse strand, counting down.
ATCCCCATGTCCGCCTTGAAAGGCGACAACATCACCAGCCGCAGCGAGGCTGCGCCCTGGTACGAGGGACCGGCCCTTATGCCGCTGCTGGAGACCCTGCCTGTCGAGGACGATCTGCGCGAGCAGCCGTTCCGCATGCCGGTGCAGTGGGTCAACCGCCCGAACCTGGATTTCCGTGGTTTTTCAGGGCTGATCTCGTCCGGAACCGTGCGTCCGGGCGACAAGATCAAGGCCCTGCCCTCGGGCCGCGAGAGCACTATCGACCGTATCGTCACATTCCGCGGCGACCTTGCCGAAGCGGTGGCCGGACAGTCGGTCACCCTGACCCTGAAGGACGAGATCGACATCTCGCGCGGGGACGTCATCTCCGAGGCCGGATCGCCGCCGCCGACCGCCGACCAGTTCGAGGCGACCATCGTCTGGATGGACGACGAGGCGATGCTGCCCGGCCGCCCCTACCTGCTCAAGGTCGGGACCCGCGTGGTTTCGGCCCAGGTCACCGAGCCGAAGTACAAGGTCAATGTAAACACCCTCGAGCACCTGGCCGCCAAGCGGCTGGAGCTCAACGAGATCGGGGTCTGCAACCTCTCGCTCGACGCGCCGATCGCGTTCGACGCCTATGCCGAGAACCACGACCTCGGCGGCTTCATCCTGATCGACCGGATCAGCAACCGGACCGTCGGGGCCGGCATGCTGCACTTCGCCCTGCGCCGCAGCCAGAACATCCACTGGCAGGCGCTGGACGTCGACAAGGCCAGCCGTGCGGCGCTCAAGGGCCAACGCGGCCGGGTCGTCTGGCTGACCGGGCTCTCGGGCTCGGGCAAGTCGACGATCGCCAATCTGGTCGAGAAGCGGCTGCACGCCGACGGACGCCACACCTACCTGCTCGACGGCGACAACGTGCGCCACGGCCTGAACAAGGACCTCGGCTTCACTGACGAGGACCGGGTCGAGAACATCCGCCGGGTGGCGGAGGTTTCGAAGCTGATGGTCGACGCCGGGCTGATCGTGCTGGTGTCTTTCATCTCGCCGTTCCGGGCCGAACGCCGGCTGGCGCGGGAGCTGCAGGCCGAGGGCGATTTCGTCGAGGTCTTCGTCGACACGCCGCTCGCGGTCGCCGAGCAGCGCGACGTGAAGGGCCTCTACAAGAAGGCCCGGGCCGGCGAGCTCAAGAACTTCACCGGCATCGACAGCCCCTACGAGGCGCCCGAGAACGCCGAGATCGTCATCGACACCACCGCGATGTCGCCAGCCGACGCGGCCGAGAAGATCGTCGCCTGGCTGGAAGGCGAGCTCGACTACTCGATCTGACGATCCCTGGCCCGCTCCGCCCCGCGCGTTATGGTGGCGGTGCGAGTCGGGAGGATCGGCATGGCGGCGTCCAAGTCCGTGATCGGCCAGACGGTCGAGGCCATCCGCGAGGCCGTGGAGCCCCCTGCCCGCCTGCTCAGCGACAGCGAGCGCAGCGTCACGGCGGCTGAGATCTACGAAGCCGGCCAACTGACGCCGGCCTACGCCTTCATGCTGTTCAGCGCCTGCGGCATCGCCGCGCTCGGCCTGCTGCAGTCGTCGGTGGCGGTGATCATCGGCGCGATGCTGATCTCGCCGCTGATGGGGCCGATCATGGCGATGGGGATGGCGCTCGCCCGGCTCGACACCCGCGCCTTCCGTTCAGCGGCCGCCGCCCTGGCGATCGGCGCGGCCCTATCGGTGGCCGCCTCGATCCTGATCGTCTGGATCTCGCCGCTGAAGGACGCGACGCCCGAGATCCTCTCGCGCACGCGCCCCACCCTGCTGGACCTGATCGTCGCCCTGCTGTCGGGCTTCGTCGGGGCTTACCTGACCGTCAACCGCAAGGGCGGCGCGATCGCCGGGGTCGCCATCGCCACCGCGCTGATGCCGCCGCTGGCGGTCGTGGGCTACGGGTTGGCCACGGCGAACTGGCAGATCGCGGGCGGGGCCGGGCTGCTTTTCCTGACCAACGTGGTCTCGATCCTCGGCGCGGTCTACGGCGTCGCCCGACGCTACGGTTTCCGACCGCAGGCACGAGAGGGCCGGGCCTGGGAGACCTGGGCGCTGCTGGGGATCATGACAGCGCTGAGCCTGCCGCTGGCGGTCTCGCTGCGCAGCATTGTCATCGAGGCCCGCGAGACCGCCCGCGTGCGGGGCGTGGTGACCGAGGCGTTCGCCGGCGCCTCGCCGCACATCACCGAACTGGTGGTCGAGACCGGGCATGGCGGGACCAGCGCCGTGCAGGCCGTGGTCGTCACGCGCAAGTACGTTCCAGGCGCGCAGGCAGAGGTGGCCCGCCAGCTCAAGGCCGGCGCCACGGTCGAAATCGAGCAGATCGTCACCGACACTGGCGTCCCGCCCGCGGCAAGCAGCGGCGGCGCCTTGGCCAACCGGGTCACGCCGACCAACGCCCCAGCCGGCCCGGAGCAGAAGCTGCGCGCCATGCTGTCAGGCGTCGGACGGGTGGAATCCGTGCGACGCGACGGCGATGAAATCGAGGCCAGCCTCGTGCTCAACGGCGCGCCGGTCCTGGCCGAGTATCGGGCCGCCGAACAGGCCGCCCAGCGTTTCCTGCCGCAGACGCAAGTGCGGATCGTCCCGCCCCTCGCTGCGCTGCCAGCCGTGCCGTTCGCCTATGGGACGAGCGCCCTGGACGCCGAGGGCCGCCGAACAGCCGAGACCATCGCCTGGGCGCTGAACCGATGGGGCCTGAAGACGGCCAAGGTCGAGGGTCTGGCGACGCCCGGCTCGCGCGGACCACGCGCCGCGGACCTGCGCGTAGCCCAGGCGCGGGGCGAGGCGGTGGCGGGCGTGCTGCGCGAACGCGGGATCGACGCCAGCGTCAGCGCCAGCGTGCCCGATGCGGTCGAGGGCGCCCCTGAGCAGTACCTGGCCGCGCGGGTGAGCGCCGCGCCCTAGATTACACCCTGCGCCGACATGGCGTCGGCGACCTTCACGAAGCCGGCGATGTTGGCGCCGTCGACATAGCTGACCGAGCCGTCGGCCCGCTGGCCGTAGCGCAGGCAGGAGGCGTGGATGCCGCGCATGATCTCCAGCAGGCGGCGATCGACCTCCTCGCGCGGCCACGAGAGCCGCATGGCGTTCTGGCTCATCTCCAGGCCCGAGGTCGCCACGCCGCCGGCGTTGGCCGCCTTGCCCGGCCCGAACAGCACGCCGGCCTCTTCGAAGGCCTTCACCGCCTCGATGGTCGAGGGCATGTTCGCGCCCTCGGCGACGCAGACGACGCCATTGGCGATCAGGGTCTCGGCGTCCTCGCGGCCGAGCTCGTTCTGGGTGGCGCAGGGCAGCGCCACGTCGCAGGGCACGCTCCAGGGACGGATCCCGGCCTCGAACCGCAGGCCCAGCTTGGTCGCGTAGTCGGACACCCGACCGAAATAGTGGTTCTTCACCTCCATGAGCTCGGCGAGCTTTTCGGGCGTGAAGCCGTCCTCGTCGATCACCGTGCCGCTGGAGTCGGAGACGGTGATGACCCGCGCGCCCATCTGCATCGCCTTTTCGACGGCGTACTGGGCGACATTGCCCGAGCCGGAGACGCAGACGCGCTGGCCCTCCATCGAGCGGCCGGCGTGGTTCAGCATCTCCTCGGCGAAATAGACCGTGCCGTAGCCGGTCGCCTCCGGACGGATCAGCGAGCCGCCGAAGCTCAGGCCCTTGCCCGTGAACACCGCGTCGGCGCGGTTGGTGAGCTTCTTCATCATGCCGGCCATGTAGCCGACCTCGCGGCCGCCGACCCCGATGTCGCCGGCCGGCACGTCAGTGTCCGAACCGATGTGCCGGAACAGCTCCGACACGAAGGCCTGGCAGAAGCGCATCGTCTCGCCCCGGCTGCGCCCCTTGGGATCGAAGTTCGAGCCGCCCTTGCCGCCGCCCATCGGCAGGGTCGTCAGGGCGTTCTTGAAGGTCTGCTCGAAGGCCAGGAACTTCAGCACCGACAGGTTCACGGTCGGGTGGAAGCGGATGCCGCCCTTGTAGGGCCCGATCGCCGAGCTGTGCTGGATGCGGTAGCCGCGGTTGACGTGGACCTCGCCCTTGTCGTCCACCCACGGCACCCGGAAGATGATGATGCGCTCGGGTTCGACCAGGCGGTGGATCAGGCCCTGTTCGGCATAGGCCGGATTGCGCTCGATGAACGGCCAGAGGCTGGTCATCACCTCGGTCACCGCCTGAAGGAACTCAGGCTGTCCTTCGTTGTCGGCCGCAACGGTATTGAGGCAGTCCTCCAGGCTCTTGAACTTCATCGGATCCTCGCGACCTATGCTTTAAAGAATGCTGCGGTCTAGGGCCTCCACCGGGTCCGCACAATCAGGAGTATGGCCGCCGCCACCCCTGGTGAGTAACGCCTTCGCGAGCTTCCCCAAGGGGAACGGACGGCCCCGGCCGGGGTTCAAGCACTCCATCCACGGAAGGAGAGCTGTCTTGAAAGTCAGCGAAGTCATGACCGCCCAGGTGGTCACCGCCAAACCGAAGACCTCGATCAAGGACATCGCGCGCATGATGTCGGAGATCGACAGCGGCGTGATCCCGGTCGCCGAAGACGGCAAGGTGCTAGGCGTGGTCACCGACCGCGACATCGTGGTGCGGGTGGTCGCCGACGGCGGCGCGCTGGACGCGCCGGTCTCCGACATCATGACCGACGACGTGCAGTCCTGCCACGCCGACGACAACCTGGCCGACGCGACCGCCAAGATGGGCGCGCATCAGGTCCGCCGCCTGCTGGTCTACAGCGACGGCCGTCTGGCCGGGATCCTGTCGCTGGGCGACGTCGCCCTGGACTACGGGGCCAAGGCGGTCGGCCGGACCCTCGAAGAGATTTCGGCCGAGCCGGCCAACCAGCAGTAGGCGCTTCATCTGCCCTCCCCGTGAGTGCACCTCCCTCTCCCTGCCGGGGAGAGGGAGCTTGACCTTGGGCCGCTCCCCGGTGTTGGCCGAGATGAGTGGTGGCGAGGGCGCTAAGACCGCCGGCCGATGTCGAGGAAGTCGGCGCCGCTGAAGTCCTCGGGCGCGGCGACCTCGACGATGGGGTCGTCGCGGTCGTCCCACTCGGTGCGCAGGGCCCGGCTCATCACCGCGTGCATGTCGTACATGCAGGTGATGTAGGTCAGTTCGAGGATCTCGTGATCGCTGAGGAAGGCTTTCAGCGCCGCGAACACCGGCTCGGGCGTGCGGCCGGCCTGCAGCGAGAGGCAGTCGGCATAGGCCAGAACGGCCCGCTCCTGCGCCGAATAGCAGTCGGCGACCTGCCAGTGGGGCACGGCCGCGATGCGGTCCTCGGAAACCGCAAGCCCGCGCAAAGACTTGCAGTGCTGCGAGAACACGAACTGGCTGGCCTTGTTGAAGCCGACCCGGGTCTGGGCCAGCTCGCGCAGCACCGGGTCGAGCTTGCGGTCGGGACTGCGATAGAGCGCAAAGCCGCGGTTGCAGTGCTCCAGCACGTCCGGGACGTTGGCGAAGACGGTCCACCAGTCGCCTGGGGTGCCGGTGCTGGTTCCCGGCTGCGCGACCGGGTCGCGCTCGCCGAACAGCAGGTCGTAGCTGCGCAGGACCTTGGGGTCGGCTTCGGCGCGGGGCACCTGGCGCAGGCGCGGCATCCTCAGGCCTCCACGCGCGCGGCGCTGGCCGGCGCATGCTTGACGTCGCCTGGACCGAAGGACCGGGTGGTGGCGGCGAGCTCCAGCATGATGCCGTTCGGATCGGTGAAGTAGACCGAGCGGAAGAAGACGCCCGCGTGGTTCTCGGCGCTGACGCCCATCGGGCTGTCGTCGTGATTGACCACCATGTTCGGCAGCACCTTCACCCCGGCGTCGACCAGCCGCTGGCGGTACTCGTCGAGCTTGTCCTCGGGCACGTTGAACGCGACGTGGTTCATCGAGCCGATCGCCGACCTCGGCTCCTCCGGGAACTGCTTGACCGAGGCGATCCCCGGCGCGGCGGGCGGGGCGTCGGGCCACCAGAAGAAGGCGACCGAGTCCCCGCCCCCGCAGTCGAAGAAGAAGTGCTGGCCGCCGTCCGGCAGGGCGACAGTCTTGTAGAGCGGCATGCCGAGGATCTCGCTGTAGAAGCGGACCGTCTCGGCCATGTCCCGGCAGACCAGCGCCAGGTGGTTGATGCCCGTCGTACGCATCTCCACGCCTCCGATCAGAACTGCAGGACGATCTTTCCGAAATGCTCTCCGCCCTGCATGGCGGCGAACGCCTTGGCGACGTCCGTCCAAGGGAAAACCTTGTCCACCACCGGCTCGATGCGGTGCAGCTCGATGGCGCGGCACATGGCCTCGAACATCTCGCGCGAGCCGACCGACAGACCTTGCAGCCGGGCGCTGTTTCCGATCAGGACGCCGGGATTGACGCCCTCGCCGGCCCCGGCGACGACGCCGATGATGGCGATGTGGCCGCCGATGCGGACCGCTCGCAGGCTCTGCTGGATGGTGCCGGCGCCGCCGACCTCCATCACGAAGTCGGCGCCGACGCCGCCGGTGGCCTGGCGCACCGCCGCGGCCCAGTCAGGGGTGGTCCGGTAGTTGACCAGATGGTCGGCGCCGAGCGCCTTGGCCCGTTCCAGCTTCTCGTCCGAGGACGAGGTGATCACGGTGCGGTAGCCGGCCGCCGCGGCGAACTGCAGCCCGAAGATCGAGACGCCGCCAGTGCCCTGCAGCACCACCGTGTCGCCGGGTTCGAGCCGCGCGTCCTCGAAGAGACCGCGCCAGGCGGTCAGGGCCGCGCACGGCAGGGTCGCGACCTGCTGGTCGGTCAGGAAGTCCGGGACCTTGGAGACGCCCTCCTGGCTGAAGACGCCGAGTTCGCGGCCCGCGCCGGGGATCGGGAAGCCCAGCGACGAGCTGAGCTTTTCCAGCGTCGGGCGCCCCGCGGTCCAGTTCTGGAAGAAGAGGGTCGCGACCCGGTCGCCGACCGCCACACGGGTGACCCCAGGGCCCACCGCCTCGACCACGCCGCAGCCGTCGGAAAAGGGCGTGATGCTGCCGCCCGCGGTGGCCGAGCCACGGCTGTACATGCCGTTGACCATCAGCATGTCACGGTAGTTCAGCGACACCGCCTTCATACGGACCAGCACTTCGCCATGACCCGGCGTCGGGTCGGGCGCGTCGACCACCTTCAGGGCGTCGAACCCCCACGGCGCTGAAACTTCCAAGGCCCGCATGCATCCTCCCTAGGACTATGTCTGGCGGCATAGTCGCCCCTTCGGGCCCTCCCGCAAGACTGTCGTGGCGGAAGGCGCTACGGGTCGAGCCGCTTGACGCCGTAGAGCCGCAGGGCGCCGATGAGCCCCAGCGCCGACATCACCGCCATGGCCAGGTAGCCCTTGGCTCCGACCAGATCGAACAGCCAACCCGAGCCGATCGTCGCCGCTCCCATCAGCAGGCCGCCGGAGAGCGCCGAGTTGATGGTCTGGGCGGCCGAGGCGTTGGCCGGGGTCGACAGCTTCTCGACCAGCTGCAGCGAGGCCAGGAACGTCGCGGCGTAGGTGAAGGTGTGCAGGGCCTGCATCGGCAGCAGCAGCCAGAGCGGCGGCGAGAAGGCCAGCACCGTCCAGCGGACCAGGGCGGCGGTCCCGCCGATGACCAGCAGGTTGCGCGGGCCGATGCGGCGGCGCCACGGCTCCATGAACCACATGAAGCCGACCTCGACCGTGACGGCCAGGCCCCAGAACAGGCCGGTGGCGCTCTCGGGCATGCCCTGCTGTTTCCACGAGAGCGTCGAGAACGAGTAGTAGAAGGCGTGGGCTGACTGGATCAGGCCGACCGACACCACCGCCAGCATGAAGTTGCGGTCGCGCAGCAGCTCGCCCAGCCCGGCGAGGCGCTCGGAGAGCCGGCTGGCCCCGCCGCCCTCGCGCACCGGATCGGGCGGCAGCAGGCCGCGCGCGGCGCCGGCCGCCAGCATCGCCGCGGCGGTGATCCAAACCAGGACCAGCTCGGGCGAGTAGCGGGCCAGCAACGCGCCGACCACGACATTGGCGATGATGAAGGCGACCGAGCCGATGCCGCGCGGCCAGCCGTAGTTGAAGCCGTCCCGGCCCGCCCGGCGAAAGACGATGACGTCGGTCAGCGGGATCATCGTCGAGAGGATGGTGTTGGCCAGGAACCAGATCCCGAACCACCAGGCGAAGCCGAACGGGGCGGCAGCAGGCTGTAGGCCAGCGCCACGGCCAGCCCCATCAGGATCAGCGGCGTGCGCCGCAGGGAGAAGCTGTCGGCCCACATGGCGATGGCCGGCGCGGTGACCGCCCGGGCCAGCATCGGGGCCGAGAGGATCAGCCCGATCTCGGCGCCCGAGAGCCCGCGGGAGGCGAACCAGACCGGGATGTACGGCGAGCTCGCCCCGGTTCCGACGAACAGGGCCGCATAGAACAGACCAAGGCGGAGCGGCTGGGACATCTGCCCGACCGGCTTATGCGAGTCGCCGCCAACAATCGCGTGAGTTCAGGCGATTTGAGCGCGGCTTTTCCTTCCGCAACGGCGCCATGCCGTGCTAGCGCGAAGCTTGAAATGTCCGAACACCGTAAAGCCGCGAGCGTATCCGAACTCCTCGACCTGATCGCGGAGCGCCCGGACCGCGAGGTTTCGGTCGGCGACCTCCTCGACACCTTCGGCGATCGCGCCTTCGGGGCGCTGATGTTCGTGTTCGCCGCGCCGCTGGTGCTGCCGATGCCGCCCGGCGTCTCGGCGTTGCTGGGCGCGCCGCTCATTTTCATCACCTTCCAGTGGACGATGGGCCGCAAGACCCTGTGGCTGCCCAAGGTGATGCTGTCGCGGACCATGAGCATGGCCGACTTCCGCGCCCTGACGGTGAAGCTGAAGCCGCACTTGGCGCGGCTGGAGCGGCGGCTGCGGCCGCGGCTGACCTTCATGTACAACCCGCTGGGCGACCGGCTGGTCGGCGCGCTGTGCTTCGTGCTGTCGCTGATCGTGTTCCTGCCGATCCCGTTCGGGAACATGCTGCCGAGCTTCGCGATCGCCGCCTTCGCCATCGGCGGGGCCGAGCGCGACGGGCTGGCGGCGCTGATCGGCTGGATCGCGGCGATCCTGTCGGTGGTGGTGCTGATCGTGCTGTCGAAGGCGATCGTCGCGGCGATCCTGGCCTTCTTCGCCACCCTGCTCGGGATGTTCTGACTACTTGGCGCGGGTGCGCCAGGTCGTGGCCCAGTCGTCCGGACCGACGCCGCGGCATTCGCCCATCAGGTCCTGCGCGGTCGGCGCGAAGGCCTTGCCGTCCCAGACCCAGGTGTTGACCGCCCCGCAGTCGCCCAGGCCCCGGCCCTTCTCGAAGTTCGACAGGGTGCGGGTCGCCGGGTCGTAGTCGACGTTCATCAGCTCGCTGGTCGGCTCGGCGGCGCCGGCATAGCGGATCGGCAGGCGGTAGGCCGCGCCCTTCGCGTCCACCACCGCGAAGCTGTAGATCATGTTGTAGGCCCCGCGCGTGCACAGCGGCGCCCAGAGGGTCAGGTCGGGCGACAGGCGTGCGGAGATCGGCGCGATCTCCAGCGTGGCGATGTCGTCGTCGCAGTCGCCCATCAGCGCCATCACCGCCCGCGGCGGCTTCGAGGGCAGCCCGGCCTGGGATACCGCCGGCGCGGCCTGGACCAGCGGCGGAACCGGCGGCGCGGGCACAGCGGAGGCCGGCGCCGGTCCCCTGGCGACCAGGGCGGTGACGCCGCCGGCCCGCTTCTGCTGATCGTCCATCCAGCGCAGGGCGGCCGAACTGCCGGCCAGGGAGATCGCGCCGATCGGCTTGCCGGCCGCGGCGACCTGCAGCGCCTCGCCGTTGGCGGCGGCGGCGAGGACGGCCGATGTTTGCGAGGCGCTCAGGGCCGCCGCGGCGCGGCCGTCGCCGTCCTCGCTGGCCGCCTGGACGGTCGTGAGCGCTTTGCCATCGACCGAGAGCGACCAGGGACCGGGCGGCCCCTCCATCACCAGCCTGGCCTGGGCGGCCTCGGCCGCATGAGCGCCGCGCTCGACCTTCAGGTAGCCGGACATCTCGAACGCCTCGCCGGCGAAGCCGAAGGCCGCGCACTGCCGGGTGTTGTCGCAGGCGACCCACCAGTCCTTGAAGGTCTCGTTGGCGCCGGCCGGCGCGGCGGCGGCCATCGCCAGACCCGCCAGGGTCAGAACCTTCGCCGTCATCGCCCGCTCCCCGGTTGCCGAACTGCGTTCGCAGCGTAAGGTCTCGGTACGGCCTTCGTCGACGGAGAACTCCCCATGACGCGTAGCCACGACAGAGCCCTGCGCGAGCGCGCCGCCGCGGTGATCCCCGGCGGGATGTACGGCCACCAGGCGGTCGGCCTGTTGCCCGACGACTACCCTCAGTTCTTCAGCCGCGCCGAGGGCGCGCACATCTGGGACGCGGACGGCAAGCGCTACCTGGACCTGATGTGCGCCTACGGCCCCAACCTGTTCGGCTATGGCCAGCCGGAGATCGACGCGGCCTATGTGCGCCAGCTGGGGCTCGGCGACACCCTGACCGGGCCGACCGAGCTGATGGTGCGGCTGGCCGAGGAGATGACCCTGCTGGTCAGCCACGCCGACTGGGCGATGTTCTGCAAGAACGGCACCGACGCGACGACCATGGCGCTGATGACTGCGCGGGCCCAGACCCGGCGCAAGACCATCGTGCGGGCCAAGGGCGCCTATCACGGCGCCTCGCCGTGGTGCACGCCCAGGCCAGCCGGCACCACCGAGGCGGACCGCGCGAACCAGATCTTCTGCGACTACAACGACGTCGCCAGCCTGGAGGCGGCGGTGGCGCAGGCCGGCGACGACCTGGCCGCGATCTTCGCCGCCCCTTTCAAGCACGACGCCTTCATCGACCAGGCGGCGCCCGACGCGGCCTATGCCCGCCGCTGCCGCGAACTGGCCGACCAGACCGGGGCGCTGCTGATCGTCGACGACGTGCGGGCCGGCCTGCGGATGGCGCGCGACTGCTCGTGGTCGGTGGTGGGGGTGGAGCCGGACCTCTCGACCTGGGGCAAGTGCATCGCCAACGGCCATCCGATCTCGGCGCTGCTGGGCTCGGAGAAGGCGCGCAAGGGCGCGGCCTCGATCTATGTCACCGGCTCGTTCTGGTATCAGGCCGCGCCGATGGCCGCGGCGCTGGAGACGCTGCGGCTGGTGCGCACCACCGACTACCTGGAGCGGCTGATCGGCATGGGCGCGCGGCTGTCGGCGGGGCTGACTGAACGCGCCGCCGCAGCCGGCTTCGGCCTGCGCTGCACCGGACCGGGGCAGATGCCGCTCTATCTGTTCGACGACGACCCGGACCTGCGGAAGGGCTTCTTCTTCGTCTCGCAGATGCTTCAGCGCGGGATCTATCTGCACCCCTGGCACAACATGTTCCTGTGCGCGGCGATGACCGAGGCTGACATCGACGGGGTGCTGAACGCCGCCGAGGAGTCGCTCAGCGCGCTGAAGCGCGAGGCTGGCGGCCTGGCCCCGGTCGAGAAGCTGGCCTTCCTGGCCGGCGGCCAAAGATAAGAAAAATCAAAGGGTAGGAACGATGGACGATTTCTCCGAGCACGACGGTCTGGCGCTGGCCGCCCTGGTGGCCAAGGGCGAGGTGACGCCGCTGGAGCTGGTGGACGCGGCCATCGAGCGGATCGAGCGGCACAATCCGTCCCTGAACGCCGTGGTCTTCAAGGCCTATGACGAGGCCCGCAAGACCGCCCAGGGGCCGCTGCCCGACGGTCCGTTCAAGGGCGTGCCGTTCCTGATCAAGGACCTGGGCGTGCCGGTCGCCGGCTGGCCGCGCAGCTATGGCAGCCGCTTCGCCGCCGGCTGGGTGGACAAGGACGACTGCGGGCTGACCCGGCGCTATCGGGAGAGCGGCGTGGTGCTGGTCGGCAAGACCAACACGCCGGAGTACGGCATCACCGGGGTGACCGAGGGCGGCTATCTGGGCGCCTGCCGCAATCCCTGGAACCCCGACCACGTCTCGGGCGGGTCGTCAGGCGGCGCGGCCTCGGCGGTGGCGAGCGGGATGGTGCCGCTGGCCCATGCCAGCGACGGGCTCGGATCGATCCGCATTCCGGCCGCCTGCTGCGGGCTGGTCGGCCTGAAGGTCACCCGCGACCGCACCCCGAACCTGCCGGACGGCGACAACTACGCCATGGGCTTTTCCGTCGATCACGTGGTGACCCGCACGGTGCGCGACAGCGCCGCCATGCTGGACGCCACCGGCCGGCCCGAGCCCGGCGCGCCGTTCGAGGCGCCGCACAAGGAGCGGCCCTACATGGAGGAGATCGAGCGCAGCCCCGGCAAGCTACGCATCGCCTGGTCGTCGGAAACCCCGTCGGGCCGCCCGATCGAGCCGCAGATCCAGGCGGCGCTGGAACGCACCGCCGCCCTGCTGAAGGGCCTGGGCCACGAGGTGGTCGAGAAGGGCCTGGGCATCGACTACCGCGCGCTCTACACGGCGCGCGCGCCAGTTTCGGGCGCCAACTTCGCAGCCAACATCGCGCGGCTGGCGGCCATGCTCGGCCGCGAACCGCAGGAGCACGAACTGGAGCCGCTGACCTGGGCGGCGTTGAAGAGCGGGCGCAAGGTGACCGGCGAGCAGGCGTTCCGCGGCTGGCAGGACCTGCGCGACCTGAACCGCAAGACGCTGATGTTCTTCGAGGACGTCGACGTCTACCTGTGCCCAGTGCTGGGCACGTCGGTGCCGCCGGTCGGACTGATCGACCCGGTGGCGGTCGATCCGCAGGAGTTGAACAAGCGCCAGAGCAAGGCCTTCCCCTACACCCCGCCGTTCAACTTCTCGGGCCAGCCGTCGCTGTCGCTGCCGCTGGAGATGGACGACGACGGCCTGCCGATCGGCATGATGTTCACCGCCCGCTTCGCCGACGAGGCGACGCTGTTCCGGCTGGCGGCCCAATTGGAGAAGGAAGCGCCCTGGAAGGGCCGTCGTCCCGCGCTCTGGGGGTAGAAAGCGCCCTCCCTCCCGCGTTAGCTTGGGCCCAGGATTCTAGGAGTACTCCATGAGCGACCGGATCGAACGGCCCTGGGCCCTGATGCGCCACCACGCGGGCTGGGCCGACGTCTTCCACATCGAGAACGAGACGGCCGACTCGATCACCGGCTTCTATCCCGACCGCGAGACGGTCGGCCCGCCGGTGAACTACAGCGTGCGCGCGGTGCTGGCGCGCTTCCCGACCATGGAAGCGGCCCGTGCGGCGCGCGAAGGCGCGGTGCTGGAATGGCGCAAGCACGACGCCGGCGTGCGCGAAGCCGAAGACAAGCTGCGAGCGGCCGAGAAGGCGCGCGAGGACGCGTGGCTGAACTGCCTGCGCGGCGCGGCCGACGGCAAGTAGGACGAACGAGATGCTCCTCCTTTGGGGGAGCTGCCAGCCGCAAGGCCGGCTGAGGGGGACTTTGACGCTCTGCTCAAGAGCAGTCCCCCTCCGTCTCGGCGCCGTGCGCCGAGCCACCTCCCCCAAGAGGGGAGGATCTGGCGGACGCTAGAACCTCAAGCCCTTGGCGATCGCCCAGGCCACTAACACCGCCAGCGCCAGACCGACCAGCAGCCGCCAGGGGGCGGCGGGACGTAAGGCTTCGCCCTGGAAGGGCCGCTTGCCGGTGATCATCGCGCCGATCAGGTTCTGGCGCTTCCACGCCCAGTAGAAACCGACGGCGGCGATGTGCAGCGCGACCAGCGCCTGCAGGACGCGGAACACCGTCTCGTGCAGCTCGGCGGCGACGCGGCTGGCGTCGAAACTGACCAGATGCGACAGCGGCCCGGATTCGAGCCCGTCGAGGTCGCTGGCGAATAGGCCGAGCCCGACCTGGACCAGCATCACCGCCAGCATGGCCAGGACGCTCCAGGCGCCGAGCGGGTTATGGCCGGGGCCGTCGCTGGGGCGGCGGGCGCCGAGCGTGCGCATGTAGGCGAGCGTCGCGCCCGGCCCCTTCAGGAAGTGCGTAAACCGCGCCGTCGAGCCGCCGGCCACGCCCCACCAGAGCCGGAAGACCAGCAGGCCGATGATCGCGTAGCCCGACCAGCGGTGAACCTGCATGTTCTCACCGGCCGAAAACCAGGAGACCAGCAGCAGCACGACCAGCGACCAGTGCACAATCCGGGTCGGCAGGTCCCAGAGCGGGCGCGGCGGTCCCGCCGCGACGTCCGAAGCCATGGCTACTTCTCGACGCGGTAGACGTCGTGACAGGCCTTGCAGGTGCCGCCGGTGGCGCGGAACTGAGCCTTGATCGCCTCCACGTCGCCGCCCGCGGCGACGGTCTGCAGTTTGCCGGCCTGGGTCTGGAAGTTGGCGGCGGCGGCCCCGAACTTGGCCGAGTCGGTCCAGATGTTCGGCTTGGCCTCGGTCTTGAAGCCGGCTTCCGGGCCCGAGCCCTTGGGGAACCACTTGGTGACCTGGGCGGCCTGCGTATTCACCACCGCGGCGTTGGCGGCGATGAGCTTGGTGTCGGGCGAACCCTTCTTGAGCTCATCGCTGATCGCCTTGAACGAGGCGCCGATCTTCTTGTAGCCGGCCTGGCGCGTGGCGATCGCCGTTTCGGCGGCGGACGCGGCGATCGCGCCGGTGGCGCCGAGCGCCAGCACGAGCGCGACGGCGAGGGGTTTGGCGGGGCGGAAGGGCATCGTCGAACCTCTGCTTTTCTGGTCAGTCCAGAGTGGGCGCCCGGCCTGCGGGCGTCAATCGACGATGACCAGCGCTGATTGCGGGAATGTTGCAGCCGTCAGGTGCGCGGCTTGGCGACCGGCGCGCCCTGACGGCCGGCCTGGGCGATGAGCGCGCCGCACGAGGCGTCTTCGGCAAGACCGAGATCGACGAACGGCAACACGGCGGCCAGCGGCGCGACCAGCGCCCCGAGCGCGGCGGCCACGCCGCCCTGGGCGATGGCGCCCGAGGCTTCGACCCCGAGCTTCGGCTTGACGATCGGTCCCTCGATCGTCACCGGCGCGGTCAAGCGGATCAGCCGGGGCTCCTTGGCGTGGCCGGTCATGCGCAGGTTCATCGTCTCGTCCCGCAGGTCGATACGCCCCTCCCCCGTGCTCAGGACAGGCGTGGTGTCGAGGATGATCCGGTTGGCGGTCAGGACGCCGTCCTTGGCCTGGAAATGGGCGACGGCGCAGCGCAGATCGGTCTTGCTCTGATCCTTGGCGAGCAGCAGGCCCAGCCCCTTGGTCACATTGACCCCCATCAGTTCGGCGAAGGCCGCGCGGATCTCGCCGCCCGGGACGACGAACAGCGCCTGGCCGTCCGCGTGACCGGCCGCCTCACGCACCGAGGCGCCGGCGCCCGTCAGCTTGACGCGCCCGACCAGCGCGCCGGTGATCGGGGCTGTCCCGCCGCTGCGGATGGGGATCAGGTCCTCCAGCCTCGCCCGCGACAGCCGCAGATCGATGCTGGTCACCGGGGTGTCGCGCCGCGCATCGAGCTTGGCCTGGCCGGCGAGCGCGCCCTGCTTGAGGTCGAGGCGCAGCGGATCGGCGTCGAGGACGCCGTCCTTCAGCTTGATGTGCACCGAGCCAGCGCGCACCGGGAAGCGCGGCGAGACAATGCTGGCGGCGGCGTACTTCACATCGGCGTCCATGGCGCGGATGCGCGAGATGTCGAGCTTGGCGTCGGGCAACAGCCGGCGCTGGGCGGCCATCTGCTGGCCGACCGCCTGTTGGTTCGGCGAGGCCGTCTCGCCGACGCCACGGCCCGGCGCGCCACCGAACACGGAGGCCAGATCGTCGAAGTCCAACCGCTTCGAGCGCAGGTCGGCAGTCAGGAAGGGACGCTCGCCAGCCGTGTTGACCGAGAGATTCCCAGCCATGTCGCTGTCGCCGACGCGGCCGCCAACCGTGTTCACGCGCCAAAGCCGCTGCTCGCGCGAGAGCTGGCCCGACAGCCGGTAGGGCGGCGAGTTCGGGAACGCGATGCCGGTGAGCTCGTAGAGATTGGCCAGATCCGGGCCGCTGGCCGTGACCTGCGCCTCGAAACGCCCAAGATCGAACGGCCGGTCGATCTGGCCCTTGGCCATGATCCGGGTGGCGCCGGCCCGCACGTCGGCGTCGAACGGATAGGGCCGGCCGGCGCGGACATTGACCAAAGGCCCCCCGGTCAGCGCCAGACTGAACGGAGCGCCGTTGATCGCGCCTTTTCCGGACATGACGAAGCGCGGGTTCGCCGCGCCGCGCCGTTCGGCGGCGTCCATGGTCGCCTCCAGGCTCAACCGGCGGCGGGCGTCCTTGAACGACATCCGCCCGTCTTCGATGCGGAAGTCCTGGATCGGCGGCAGGCGCAGGGGCTTCGGCGGAGCGCCGGGGCGCAGCGACCAGTTCGCCCGCCCCTTGGCGTCGCGCAGCAGCACGAGGTTGGGACGGGTGATTTCGAGACGACGGAAGACGAGTTGGCCTCGCAGCAGCGGCAACGCCTCGATCTGCATGTCCAAGCGCTCGATCTCGGCCATGCGTAGCTTGCCGGCCCAGGCCGGTTGGCCGATCTGCAGGCGCTCGACGCTGGCGCTGGGGTTGAAACTGAACGGCCGTACGTCGAGGTCGCCGAGAATGGCGACCTCGCGGTCGAGCCGCGCCGAGGCGAAGCGCGAGATCGGGCCGCGAAGCTGGTTCCAATCGAGCAAGGCCAGCAGCACGGCGCCGCCGCCGACCACCACCGCCACCGAGCCGGCCGCGATGGCCAGCCCCTTGCGATGGGCTCTGATCCAATGTCGCACCCCGCGCTGGGGCTTTTCGCTCGCATCCTTCGGCAATGGCTCGCTCCGGAAGGTTCCAGAACGCGCCAGCGGCCGAGCGGTGGCGCCGCTAGTGCCGAACGCCCCGGCCGGAGAACGCCGCGACCAGGGTGATGACGATGATCCGGATGTCGAGCAGCAAGCCGCTGCGCGCCAGATAGTCGGCGTCCAGCCGCGCCTTGTCGGTGTTGGGCAGGTCGTCGCGACCGTTGATCTGGGCCCAGCCGGTGACCCCGGGACGCAGGGCCTCAACGCCGGCGGCGGTGCGCAGCGCCACCAGGTCGTCCTGGTTGAACAGGGCTGGGCGCGGGCCGACCAGGCTCATGTCGCCGACCAGCACGCTCCAGAGCTGGGGCAGTTCATCAAGGCTCGAGCGGCGCAGGAACCGGCCCAGCGGCGTGATCCAGGCGTCAGGATCGGTGAGCAGGTGGGTCGCCACGTTCGGCGCGCCGGTCTTCATGGTCCGGAACTTCGGCATCTTGAAGAGCTGGTTGTAGCGGCCGACGCGGCTGGACCAGTGCAGGGCCGGCCCCGGACTGTCGATGCGCACGGCGAGCGCGATCACCGCCATGACGGGGGCGAGCACGATCAGTCCGGCCAGGGCCGCCAGGATATCGAAGGCCCGCTTGGCCACGCGTGCTGTCCCCTCGCCGTCTGCAACGGGTCAGGGATAGCCCGCTGCGGGCGCCGCCGCCAAGCGTCAGGCGTCGGGCGCCGGATCGTCGGCCGGACGATCCTTCGCGCGGGGCTTGGCCGCGGGCTCGGGCGGCGCCTCGATCTCTGAGGGGGCGATCGCCTCCAGCGTCGCGGCCGCCACGTCGGCGCCGGCCTGAACCGCCTGTTCGACCATGGCCCCGGCGACCGCCGCGGTCTCGGCGAGCGCTGCAACGGGTTCGGGCGGCACGGCGTCGGCGGCGGGCGCCGGCAGCGCGGCCGACCGGCCGGAGACCGGAGCGAGCAGCGCTTCGAGATTGGTGCGATCGGCCCAGCGGGTCATCCACCAGTAGGCGACGCCGGCCGAGGCCGCGCCTGCGAACAGGAACCAGAGCGGCGAGGCCGCGCCGACGGGAATGTAGAGGGCCTTCTGGGGATCGAGGGACGCCGGCCCCTCTTCAAAGACGGCGAGAGCCATGGGTAACGCCTCCAAACAGCCAAGGTTTGTGCGATGCAGCAAACCCTAACCCGAGTTCTCGCAGGCGCAAAATGAAGCTTCTAGGCACTCCAGACCTGGGCCTTGCCGCCCTGTCCCAGCCGCGAGACCGTCCATTCGCAGATCTCGGCCAGCGGCGCTTCGAAGCCTTCCGGCGCGTTGGCCAGCACCAGGGCGCAGCCGTTCATCTTCATCGGGTCGGTCAACGGCCGCATGCGCGCCTCGGCCACCAGTAGCGGGCCGTCGTAGGCGTCCTCGGCCTCGCGCAGGAAGGCGTCGAAGGTCTCGAGGTCCTTGACCGGCATCCAGACCATGACCACCGCGCCGGGATTCCTGGCGGTCAGCGCGCCGATAGCGGCAGCGCAGCGTTCGTAATCGTCGCTCTTCTCGAACGGCGGGTCGATCAGCACCAGGGCCGGGCCCTGCTTCGGCAGGCGGGCGGCGACCTCGGCGTAGCCGTCGGCGCAGACGGTCTTGGCGGCCGGCCAGCTGGCCAGGGTGTCGGAGAGCGCCGAGTGCTCGGGCGCGCGCAGCTCGCAGCCGAGATAGGTGTCGCCCTTGCGCAGAGCCGCGGCCACCAGCAAAGGCGAGCCGGGATAGAGGTTGGCGACGTCGCCGCCGTTCAGCTTCACCACAGCCTGGCGCAGCGGCTGCATGGCCGGCGGCAGGTCGGCGGCCTGCATCAGCTGGGCGACGCCCGCCTTCGCCTCGCCCGAGCGCTGGGCCTCCTCGCCGGTCAGGTCGTAGAGGCCCCGGCCGGCATGGGTGTCGAACACGGCCAGCGGCGCGGGCGCGGCCTGCAGGCGGGCCAGCAGGTCGAGCAACGCCGCATGCTTGACCAGATCGGCGAAGTTCCCGGCGTGGAAGGCGTGACGGTAGTTCAAGGCGGCGTCCTTGCGAGGGAACCGGGCCGTGGCGGCCCATGTTGTGAGCGTCGGTTGCTTCCTGCCACGTCCGGATCAGTTCTCCAAAGGCGCTCCATGCCCCTCGACGCAGTCCCGCCGCCGGCAGGCCTTGCCTATGTGAACGATCACGAGCCGGGCCTGTCGCGGATCGCGGGCTCGAGCGGGTTCAGCTATCGCGACGCAGACGGAAAGCCGGTGCGGGACGAAGCGACGCTGGAGCGGATCCGCGCCCTGGTGCTGCCGCCGGCCTGGACCGACGTCTGGATCTGCGCCTCGCCGCGCGGACACATCCAGGCGACCGGCCGCGACGCGCGCGGCCGCAAGCAGTACCGCTATCACGACGCCTGGAGCCAGGCGCAGGCCGGCGAGAAGTTCGAGCGGCTCATCGCCTTCGGCCGCCTGTTGCCGAAGCTGCGCAGCGAGATCGAGCGCGACCTGCGCCGTCGGGGCCTGCCGCGGGAGAAGGTGCTGGCCGCGGTGGTGGCGCTGATGGAACTGACCCTGATCCGGGTCGGCAACACCGAATACGCCAAGGCCAACAAGAGCTTCGGGCTGACCACCCTGCGCGACCGCCATGCGGAGATCACTGGCGGTGGGGCGGTGTTCGAATTCCGCGGCAAGAGCGGCAAGGTGCATCGCACCGGCTTTCGCGACCGGCGGCTGGCGCGGATCGTCAAGGCCTGCCAGGACGTGCCCGGCCAGCGATTGTTCCAGTACGTCGACGAGGACGGCGAGCGCCGCGCGGTCGAGTCCAGCGACGTCAACGCCTACATCCGCGAAGCGATGGGCGAAGGGTTTTCGGCCAAGGACATCCGCACCTGGGCGGGCACGCTCTACGCCGCACGCGGGCTGGTCGAGCAGCCGCCGGCCAAGGACGCGGCCGAGGCCCGGCGGCGCGTCGTGACGACCGTGAAGGCGGCGGCCGCGCTGCTCGGCAACACCGCCGCGGTCTGCCGCAGCTCCTACATCCATCCGCTGGTGCTGGAGGCCTATGAGCGGGGGGCCCTGCCGCTGAAGCCGGGCCGCTCGCCGCGGGCCTTCGAGCTGTCGGTGCTGCGCTTTCTGGAGGCCGCACAAGAGGCCGCGCGCTGACGCGCCGTCACCCTGGCGTTGCTTGCAAAATGGGAGTTAGCCTCCGGTCAAACGGCCAAGGGAGGGCCATCATGCTCGGAAACAAACTGCGCTTCGGGGCCTTCATCGCGCCGTTTCATCCGCTCGACGAGAACCCGACCCTGGCGATCCAGCGCGACCTGGAGCTCGTGCAGTGGATGGACCAGCTGGGCTACGAGGAGGCCTGGATCGGCGAGCACCACTCGGCCGCCTACGAGCTGATCGCCAGCCCCGAGGTGTTCATCGCCGCGGCCGCCGAGCGCACCAAGCACATCCGGCTGGGCACCGGGGTGTCCTCCCTGCCCTATCACCACCCGATGATGCTGGCCGACCGCATCAACCAGCTCGACCACATGACCCGCGGACGAGTGATGTTCGGGGTCGGTCCAGGCGCGCTGGTCTCCGACGCCTTCATGATGGGCATCCCGGTCGCCAAGCAGCGCGACCGCATGGACGAGGCGCTGGACGTGCTGGTCCCGCTGCTGCGCGGGGAAGAAGTCACCCACGAGAGCGACTGGTTCAGCCTGGTCAACGCCCGCCTGCAGATGACGCCCTATTCGCGGCCGTCGGTGGAGATCGCGGTCGCCAGCCAGGTCTCGCCGACCGGAGCGCGGGCGGCGGGCAAGCACGGCGCGGGGCTGCTGTCGCTGGGCGCGACGACGAGCGCCGGCTTCAACTCGCTGGCGGCCAACTGGGGCATCGCCGAGGACATCGCCAAGGAGAACGGCCAGACCATGGACCGCAGCCGCTGGCGGCTGGTCGGCCAGATGCACATCGCCGAGACCAAGGACAAGGCGATCGAGCAGATCCGCTTCGGGCTGGAAAAGTGGATCTATTACTTCAAGGAGATCGCCAACCTGCCGATGGTGCCCGACGACTTCAAGGGCGACCCGGTGGAGGCCTATCTGGCGTTGGGCCAGGCGGTGGTGGGCACGCCCGACGACGCGATCGAACGGCTGCAGCAACTGGTCGACGAGAGCGGCGGTTTCGGGTGCTTCCTGCTGATGGCGCACAACTGGGCGCGGTGGGAGGACACCAAGCGCTCCTACGAGATGATCGCGCGCTATGTCGTGCCGCACTTCCAGCAGCTGAACGTCAACCGCCAGGCCTCGATGGACTGGGTGCGGAGCAACAAGACCGAATTTACCTCGCAGACCCGCGCTGCGGTGGGCGCCCGAATCGTCTCGCACATGATGGAAAAGGGCGCCGACAAGATCCGACCGGAGATCGTGGCGATGATCCAGGGCGCCGCGCCGCCGGCCAAGGAGTAGAGTTGAACCTTCAGGCCTATCTCGACCGCATCGGCTTCAGCGGCGTCCCGCGGGTGGACGCCGCGACGCTGCAGGCGATGCAGCGCCTGCACCTGCGCGCGATCCCCTACGAGAACTTCGACGTCGCTATGGGCCGCACCATGACGCTCGATCCGCAGGCGGCGTTCGACAAGCTGGTCACCGGGCGGCGCGGCGGCTGGTGCTACGAGATGAACGGCCTGCTGGCCGCGATGCTGCGCGAGGTCGGATTTCAGGTCACGGAGATGGCCGGGGCGGTGCTGCGCGGCGAACGCGGGCCGGCCTCGCACGCTAACCACCTCGTTTTGCGGGTCGATCTCGACCGGCCCTACATCGCCGATGTCGGTTTCGGCGACGCGCTGCTCGAGGCCGCGCCGCTGGCGTTCGGGCCGCATCACTGCGCCGGCTTCGATTTTTCGTTCGAGGCGCTGGGCGATGGTTGGCTGCGCTTCCACAACCACCCGATGGGCGGCGCGGCCTACTACGATTTCCGCAACGAGCCGGCCGACCGCGACGAGCTGGCGGGCATGTGCCGTTGGTTGAGCACCTCGCCGGACTCGGTGTTCACCCAGACCGTCTTCGCCTTCCGTCACGAAACAGATGGCGTCGCCGTGCTGCGCGGCCGGACGATGAACTTCATCCGCCCCGGCGAGAAAAGCCTGCGACTGATTGATTCCGCTGATGAATTCTCGACGATCCTGCGAGATCGGTTCGAGCTCGACATTCCTGGAGCCCGCGACCTGTGGCCAGGCGTGTGCGCCCGCCACGAGGAGCTGTTCGGCGCCCTGACCGCCTAACGGTTCCCTACCGCGACAGTCATAAAAGCGTGCCTGGACATCCCTCGGTAGCGCGGTCAAATCCGACCAAGGGGGAATCCAGGAGAGACGCGATGACCGACCTTTCCCTGCCGCCCTCCGTCACCGTCAGCCCCACCATCGTCGGGGTGTCCGTGCTGACCGACGACGGGATCACCGTCCAAGTCAGCCTGCCGCGGCCGCGCGGCCTGCACGACCTGCCGATCGAGGAGGTCGCCGACCGCGCCCGGCGGATGGCGCAGGACGCCCTGCGGGCTGCGGCGACCAGCCTCGGCGCGGCCTAGTCCTCGGTGTCGACCGAGGCCTGCATGGCCGGCGCGTAGCGCGGACCGGTCACGGTCTGCGGGTTCACCAGTTCCTCGACCTTGGCCATCACGTCGGCCGACAGCCGGACTGCGGCGGCGGCGGCGTTCTCGCGCATGTGGTCGGGGTTGGTGGTGCCGGGGATCGGCACCAGCGTCTCGTCCTTCTGCAGCAGCCAGGCCAGGCACAGCTGGGCCGGGGTGCAGCCGGCTTCCCGCGCCAGCGCGGCGAAGCCCTCGAACATCTTCAGATTGGCGGCGAACGCCTCGCCCTGGAAGCGCGGCATCGCCTTGCGGAAGTCGCCGTCCTCCAGCGCGGCCGGATCGGGCACGCCGCCGGCCAGGAAGCCGCGGCCGACCGGGCTGAACGCCACGAAGGTCACACCCAGCTCGCGGCAGGCGTCGAGCACGGCGATCTCCGGATTGCGGGTCCAGGGCGAATACTCGGTCTGCAGGGCGGCGATCGGGTGGACCGCGTGGGCCCGGCGCAGGGTCGGAGCCGAGACTTCCGACAGACCGATGGCGCGGATCTTCCCTTCCTTGACCAGGTCGGCCAGGGCGCCGACGCTGTCCTCGATCGGCACGCGCTTGTCCCAGCGGTGCAGGTAGTAGAGATCGATGACGTCGGTCTGCAGGCGGCGCAGGCTGCCTTCGCAGGTGGCCTTGAGGACGTCCGGATGACCGTTCAGCTCGCGTTGGTCGCCGTTGGTGAGGCCGCACTTCGAGGCCAGGACATAGTCGCTGCGGCGGTCCTTGAGGACCTCGCCGACCAGGGTCTCGTTGTGGCCGACGCCGTAGACCGCGGCGGTGTCGAGGAAGGTGTAACCGGCGTCGAGAGCGCCCTTCAGCACCCGCTCGGCCTGTTCGCGCGGCGGCGGCGAACCGTAGGCGTGCGAGAGGCTCATGCAGCCCAGCCCGATGGCCGAGACGTCGAAGTCGCCCAGTTTGCGCTGGTCCATGCCGTGCTCCCGATCCCTGTTCTTTGGGAGGGGAGAAGGCGTCAGACGCGCAGCGCGGTCAACCGCCTTACGGCGTGACGTTCATCTTGATGACGATGCGGCCGGGATTGGCCAGAGCGAAGGCCTCCGGCACCTCGACCTGCGCGGCCAGCTTCACGGCCTCGGCGGCCGGCGCGCCGTCGGCGTCGAGCGCCCGGCAATCCGTGAGGTTCGCGCCGTTGACCTGGCAATCGACCAACACCGCCTGCGCGGCGGGCGGCGCGAGGGCGGCGGCGGGAGCCGGCGCGGCGTAGGTGGTCGAGATCACGGCGGCGGCGGCGAGAGCAGACAGGAACATGGGACCTCGGCGTTAACGAAGGTTACTCAATGGTGAAGCCCCGTCGAAGGCAAGTGTTTCATTCCGGGGCCGTCGGGGTTGTCCACCGCAATCGTCGTGCCCAAATCGCCTGCCCTCGCCGCTTGCCGGAATCCCAGGCGCCGGCGCCCATGACGGTTGCAGCGCACAACTGCGCTACTGCACCGCAGCAAAAACGCTTGAAACCGTGTCCGTCAAAGGGCAGGAAAAAGGTCAGGCGAAACGGTCACGCGAGAATTTGAACCGTCGCCAAGGGAAACGTCGGGAGGTGGTTGGCTCCAACCCCTTTCCGGGAACTAGTGATTATGATCCGTACTCTTGCTCTGACCGCCGTGGCCGTTTTCGCCATCACCGCTCCCGCTCAAGCCGCTTCGGTCAGCGTTCCGCTGGCCGGCAAGAGCCAAGCCCAAGTCGAAGCCGATGTGGCCAAGGCCGCGCGTAACGTCTGCTTCCGCGCCACCCGCAACGAAACCCTGGCGCTCGACGCCTATTCGCGCTGCGTGAAGGCGACCGTGAAGGTCAGCCTGGACACCTACGCCACGGCCCAGGCCCCGACCAACTCGGCCCTGGCCGCGCGCTAAGCGCACCACTCCCAGTACTGTGTAGCAAAGGCCGGCGGAGACGCCGGCCTTTCGCATTTCAGCAGCAGCGGAAGCCGCCGCGGCCGCCCGCCCCGTAGCGGGCGTCCTGTCGGTCGCGGAAGAACTCGGTCCGGGTCATCGGGGCCTGGCCCGGATGAGTGCGGGCCATGTGCTCGACATAGGTCTCGTAGTTCGGCACCCCGACCATCAGCCGCGCGCCGTCACAGACGCACTGGGCGAAGCGGGCGAAGGGGTTGGGGGAGACCATGCCCCCTACTCCGCGGGAATCGCGTCGGGATTGATCTCCCGCGCAGTCCAGCCGTCGGCGCGATAGGCCTTCAGGCAGGCGACGATCCCGAACCAGATCATGCTCAGCACCACGGCGATGAAGACCGCGCAGAGCACCGCGTCGATGCGGTCGTTCCAGACGATCTTGTTCATGTCGGCCATGCTCTTGGCCGGCGCCAGCACCTGGCCCGAGGCCAGCGCATCGCCGTACTTGCGCGCATGCGACAGGAAGCCGACCGCCGGATCAGGCGACAGCAGCTTCTGGAAGCCCGCGGTCAGGGTGCAGATGCAGAGCCACACCGCCGGGATGATGGTGACGAACGCGTAGCGGTGCCGCTTCATCTTGAAGATCACCACGGTGGCCATGATCAGCGCGATCGCCGCCAGCATCTGGTTGGAGATACCGAACAACGGCCAGAGCGTGTTCACCCCGCCCAGCGGATCGGTCACCCCCTGGTGCAGGAAGAAGCCCCAGGCCGCGACGCAGAGGCCGGTGGCGGTCAGGTTCGCCGTCCATGACGAGGTATCCTTGAACTTCGGGATGAAGGTCCCGAGCAGGTCCTGCAGCATGAAGCGCCCGGCGCGGGTGCCGGCGTCGACCGCAGTGAGGATGAACAACGCCTCGAACAGGATCGCGAAGTGGTACCAGAAGGCCATCATCGCCTTGCCCCCCAGCACGTGGGAGAAGATGTGCGCCATGCCGACGGCCAGCGTCGGGGCGCCGCCGGCCCGCGAGATGATGGTGGTCTCGCCGACGTCCTTGGCGGTCTGCTCGATCAGTTCGGGGGTGATCGGATGGCCCATGGCGCCGACCGCGGCCGAGGCGCTTTCGGCGGTGGTCCCGACCACGGCCGCGGGGCTGTTCATCGTGAAGTAGACGCCGGGGTCGAGGATCGAGGCGGCGATAATCGCCATGATCGCCACGAAGCTCTCCATCAGCATGCCGCCATAGCCGATGAAGCGGGCGTTGACCTCGTTGTCGATCAGCTTGGGGGTGGTGCCCGACGAGATCAGGGCGTGGAAGCCGGAGACCGCGCCGCAGGCGATGGTGATGAACAGGAACGGGAACAGCGTGCCCGACCAGACCGGCCCGCCGCCGGCGGCGAACTGGGTGATCGCCGGCATCTGCAGCTCGGGCCGCATGATGACGATGCCGATGGCCAGCGCCAGAATCGCGCCGATCTTGAGGAAGGTCGACAGGTAGTCGCGCGGGGCCAGCAGCAGCCAGACCGGCAGCACCGCGGCGACCGCGCCGTAGCCGATCAGGATCCAGGAGAGCTGCAGGCCGGTCAGGGTGAACATGCCGGCCAGTTGCGGCGAGGCCGCGACCCACTGGCCGCCGACAATGGCCAGGATCAGCATGACGAAGCCGAAGATCGACACCTCGGCGATCCGGCCGGGGCGGATGAAGCGCATGTAGACGCCCATGGCGATGGCGATCGGCACGGTCGCGGCGACCGTGAACGTGCCCCAGGGGCTGGAGGTCAGGGCCTTGACCACGATCAGCGCCAGCACCGCCAGGATGATGACCATGATCATGAAGGCGCCGAACAGCGCGATGACGCCGGGGATCGGGCCCAACTCCTCGCGGATCAGCTCGCCCAGCGACTTGCCGTCGCGGCGCATGGAGATGACCAGCACGAGAAAGTCCTGGACCGCCCCGGCCAGCACCACGCCAGTCAGGATCCAGAGCACGCCGGGCAGATAGCCCATCTGGGCGGCGAGCACCGGTCCGACCAGCGGTCCGGCCCCGGCGATGGCCGCGAAGTGGTGGCCGAACAGCACGTACTTGTCGGTCGGAACATAGTCCAAGCCGTCGTTGCGGGTGATCGCCGGCGTCGCGCGCGCCGGGTCCAGGCGCATGACGCGCTGGGCGATGTAGAGGCTGTAGTAGCGGTAGGCGACAAGGTAGACGCAGATCGCCGCGGTCAGGATCCAGAGCGCGTTGACGTGCTCGCCGCGGGACGTGGCCAGGACGCCCAGCGAGCCGGCGCCGATGGCGGCCAGCAACGCCCAGGGGCCGTGTTTGCGCACCAGTTCCATTCGGCCGTCTCCTCCCCTGCCGCGCCAGCACTCGGCGCCTGCCTAGCTACAACCGATTGAGCCCCCGCGTGAACCTCTCTAGGACGCGCACATGACAATGCCGCAGATCGCCGGGCCGCTGGCGGCCGCGCTGGACGTCGTGGCCGAGGGGTGCACGGGTCTCGCCGATCCCTGGTGGGTGTTCGGCAGCGCCGGCATGGCGCTGGTCGGCGTGCCGGGTCTCAGTCCCCCTGACGTCGACCTGATCGTCAGCGAACGCGATGCGCGCACGCTGCTGGCCCGCTGGAACACCGCGCCGCTCGAGGCGGCCGCCTCGCCGCTGTTCCGCTCGGCCATCTTCGCCAAGGCGCAGGTCGCGGCCCTGCCCATCGAGATCATGGCCGGGTTCGAGGCGTTCTCCGGCGGCGCCTGGGCGCTGGTGGTTCCGGCCACGCGCCAGGCCGTCGACTGGAACGGCCGGCGCCTGTTCACGCCGAGCGCGGCCGAGCAGGCCGCCATCTGCCGCAGGTTCGGACGGCCGAAGGATCTGGCCCGCGTCGCCCTGCTGGAAGCGCTCGCCTAGTCGCGGACGCGGACGATCAGCGACTGGCTGGCGGTGGCCATCAGCTCGCCGTCCTGGGCGAACAGGTACATCGCCCCGTGTCCGAAGCCGCCGTGAACGCCGGTGATGCGGATGTCGCACAGCACCCACTCGGTGGCCACGATGCGCCGATAGCGGATGGTGTTGTCCAGGCTGTTGCCGCCGGCGTTGAGGCCGAGCGCATTGCCGACCGCGCCGGGAATGAAGTCGGCCATGATCGCCAGCATGCCGGCGTCGATCGCCACGCCGTCGCGCGGGCGGATCCACAGCAGCAGGCGGCCGTCCTCGGCGCCGTCGCCGGCGTCGGTGCCGCCGTAGTTGCCCTTGGCGACCCGGACCTCGATGCGGCTGTGCAGGTCATCGCCGCCGCCGCGCCAGTGATCGGCCGGGGCGCAGTTCTCGGGGGCGTCCACCTGCGGCATGGTCAGCCACTGGCGGGAAATGTCGCTGGGCCGCGAGCCGAGGGCGGCGTTGACGGTGAGGATCTCCTTGTCGCCGACATGGCTGATCACTCGGGCCTGGCTGTTGTACTTGCCGGCCGCCGGCACCCAGACGTCCAGGTCCACGACGCTGGGCGGGCGGGCATAGGACAGGTACTGCGCCGTCGCCCAGATCACCGGACGCTCGCAGGTCCGCTCCAGGGCGGTGATCGCCGAAGCCATGCCGACGCCGCCGAACATGAACAGGTTGTCCCGCGATCCGACGCAGACCGCCGGGGTCAACGGCAGGTACCAGCGGTGCGGGTTGTGGGTGGCTCGAAGGTCGAAGAACTGGGGCGCGCTCATGGCGCTCTCCATGAGAGCACCTGAGCTTCAGCGCAAGCCCGTTCGGCTCAGCGCGACGCCGCCGCGGCCTCGGCCTCGTTGTGCAGGCGCCGGTCGGCCTCTTTCATGAGCGCTTCGGTCGACTGGTTGGCCGCCTCGCGGGCGCGGATCTCGTCGACCAGCCGCTGGTCGGCGTTCTGGCCGTGCAGCGCATAGAGGAAGGCGCCGAAGCCGCCGACCGCGGCGACGGTCAGCACCAGGGCGGCGATGGCGGCGATGCTGGTCCAGGTCTTGGACTCCTGCCCGGGAGGGGCCGGCTTCAGATAGGCCGCGCCGATGAACACGACGCCGGCCAGGAAGGTGGCGCAGCCGCCGGTGTGGATCATCGCCCGTTGGCCAACCAGGTCGACATTGGCGATCACGCTGGGCGCCAGGCCGATCAGGCGGTTGCCTTCGGTCAGCTGCGAGACCTCGATCGTACCGGCGAAGACGACCTGAGCGAGGCCCAGGATGGCGAGAATCCATCCGGCGATGATCATGAAAGCGCTCCCACACAAGCTCTAGGCGCGGCGAATCCCGCCGACCGTCAAAGTCTACGCTGTGCGCAACAGATTGCGGCGAGGAAAGGACGCCGCAGGCGCGCCCGGCCAAGCGGGCAACAAAAAACCCTCCAGCGAAAGCGGGAGGGTCGAAAAGAACCTTGGGTGCGGGGACAGGATTTGAACCTGTGACCTTCAGGTTATGAGCCTGACGAGCTACCGGGCTGCTCCACCCCGCGTCAGGGTGTTTGTAGATTGTGTATTGAAGGGTTGTTTGACGTATCCGTTTGGTAGACCTGGCGGCGACCTACTCTCCCGCGCCTTAAGACGAAGTACCATCGGCCCAGAGAGGCTTAACGACCGAGTTCGGGATGGGATCGGGTGGGGACCTCTCGGTATAACCACCAGGTCAACGAAACGGATACGTTGAAGAGAGAAGACATCAAGCAAAGCGCAATAGTCATGAGTTTGACTAAGAACGATCAAGCCTATCGAGCGATTAGTACCAGTAAGCTGCATGCCTCGCGGCACTTCCACACCTGGCCTATCAACGTGGTGGTCTACCACGGCTCTCGGCGAAGCCTTGTTTTGAGGTTAGTTTCCCGCTTAGATGCTTTCAGCGGTTATCTATTCCACACTTAGCTACCCTGCTGCGCAGCTGGCGCCACGACAGGTCCACCAGAGGTGTGTCCATCCCGGTCCTCTCGTACTAGGGACAGATCCTCTCAAGCTTCGTACACCCACGGCAGATAGGGACCAAACTGTCTCACGACGTTCTGAACCCAGCTCACGTACCACTTTAATCGGCGAACAGCCGAACCCTTGGGACCTGCTCCAGCCCCAGGATGTGATGAGCCGACATCGAGGTGCCAAACTTTGCCGTCGCTGTGGACGCTTGGGCAAAATCAGCCTGTTATCCCTAGAGTACCTTTTATTCGTTGAGCGATGGCCCTTCCACGCAGAACCACCGGATCACTATGGCCGACTTTCGTCTCTGCTCGACTTGTCAGTCTCGCAGTCAGGCGGGCTTATGCCATTGCACTCGTCGAGCGATTTCCGACCGCTCTGAGCCCACCATCGCGCGCCTCCGTTACACTTTGGGAGGCGACCGCCCCAGTCAAACTGCCCGCCACGCCATGTCCCGAACCCGGATAACGGGCTGCGGTTAGACGTCAGCGACAACAAGGGTGGTATTTCAAGGATGGCTCCACCGGAACTGGCGCCCCGGTTTCATAGCCTCCCACCTATCCTACACATGTTGCCGCTAACGCCAAGGCGAAGCTGCAGTAAAGGTTCATAGGGTCTTTCCGTCTG